>JASGKX010000001.1:0-2769496 GCA_049840475.1 Rhodocyclaceae bacterium | reverse complement strand
AATGAAAAATTGAGCTTTAACTTACAAGATTTGAAGAATCATTAGGATTTGCCATTTTGATTATCTTCACGTATATCGAGTAATAAGCTAAACAAATAATGAAAATAAAAAAAATAGTTTCAATACTAGCTCGAAGGGCCTTATTGCGCTAGGCTTCTTTCATCCTAATAAAAATCATATGCTAAATTTTCACTACTACATCCAATCTATTTTTAAATAACAATTTAATCATAACCCAAAATCAATCTAACTCAATACATGCATTACAAGCCTGAAGCAATCAACATAAACCGCTATGAAATCGGGATTTGAATGACAGACATCGGCGGTCCACAAGGCGATGGCGCGAGATGTCATTCGCCTGACGGCGCTCTCCTTTTGGCGCCGATTGTGTCCTATAGCTCTAGGGTCTGCGTTTCTGAAACCAATCGGGTCGGGTGATACGCCCTACGGCGCCCCGGGACTTGTCGAGAAGCACGAAAGAAGCCGCCCGGGCCACGACCGCGGCGAGGAGATCCAATTGAGCTACGACCCCTGCAGAATTCGCGCAGTGCCAATTGCGTTTGTGTCAGGCAGGCGCGGTGGGCGAGCACCTTGAGCAAGCAGCAGGATGCCGGCGCCTTCCGAGATGTGGGAGGACTCGGGCAGCCACCTTCCAGTTGCGGTGGACTCGGGCTCTTGCTCAATCCGGCCGCCGCACGAAGCGGACGTCAACCAGCCCTCCGACGGTCACCACCACCGTCACGGTGACTTCGGGCACCACCACTGTCGTCGGCAGCACCGACGTCCCCTGCGCAGAAGGTTCGGGCGGCGGTGGTGTCCGGCGGAACGCTGGTGCTGGACGCGCAGGCAGGACCGGCCCCGGGCCCCGTGCGAATCAGGACCGACGGCGCCAACGCTCTGGTGGCCTCCGGCACCGGCACCATTCAGGGCAACGCCATCACAGTCGACACGACGAACATTCCGGCCGGCTCGCCAGGCGGGCCTGCAAATGGCAGCAACGTCGAGCGTGACCACCGGAGGCACCGTATCGCTCGACAACAGCACCCTTACATCAAGTGGCAACTCAATTTCAGCAGCCTCGGGTACGGTCAATCTGAGGGGCGTAAGCATTACCTCCACCACACCTGGCACATCCCAGGCGATTTCGGCCACTGGCGCCACGGGCCGTGTAGTGGCCGATGGCATTTCACTGACTGCATCAGGACATGGCCTCTATGCCGCCACCGGGGCGACCATCGTGTTTCGCAACAGCACCCTCGCAGCGCCAGGGGCCCGTGCGGGCTATGTGCTGACGGGGGCGACATTCGAGATCTACAGCAGCACCATCACAGGCGGCAGTTCCGGGCTGACCGCACAGCCCGGCGGGACGATCTGGATTTACGTGAACCCGGGCGACGGTTTGCCTGCCGGCTCAACCACGAACGTGAGCGCCGCTGGCACGGTGTTGCTCATCAATCAGGCGAGTGCCACGGCCAACGCGGGCCGAATCACCGCCAGCAGAACCAACGTTACGTCCCAGGCAAACAGCGCTGCTGGCGTGTGGGCGCAGGGCGGAACGGCAACACTCACTGATTCCACCATCTCAACCCAAGGAGCCAACGCCTACGGAACCCGGGCAGGCACGTTGCTCACACGAGCAGGCCAAGGGCCGGCAACGGTGACACTTCAAGGCACCGGAAGCGCTCCAGCCACCATCGATACTGCCGGCGAAGGCGCATTTGCAATATGGGCCTGGGGCGACGTCAACCGCCCCGTCGTCACAGCAGACAATGTGGCGATTTCCACCACAGGCGCCAATGCCTACGGCGCAGCGGCCGGCAATATCGATACAGGCGGTCCGCGCTTTGGGCAAGTAACCGTAACGGGCGGCTCGCTGACGACGGCGGGTGATTTTTCTGCCGGCGTGCTCTCCTGGGGTACGGGCTCAGAGGCGACCGCCACGAGCATTCCAATCAAGACGGGAGGAAACGACGCACTTGGTGCGCTTGCTCTGGATGGGGGCGTTCTGACCGCGACCGGTGGGTCCATTGCAACCACTGGCGAACGAGCGCATGGCGCGGGGAGCAGTGGTGCTGGAAGTCAGCTCACGCTGAGCAACCTGTCCATCACGACGTCCGGTGTAGGCGCAAATGGCATCGTCGCGTTGGACGGTGCGACGGCCGATGTCTCGAACGTGACGGCCTCCGTACAAGGCGCCGACGCGTCGGCACTATTCTCGAGCGCCACCACAGGCGCTACCAACGTGGTGAGCGTCGTCGGAGGAAGTCTCCAAAGTGCGAGTGGACCGACAATAGCGGTCGCCAGCGGAAGCACGACAGTCAGCCTCGCCGATACCGCGGTAACAGGCGATGTAGCGTGGTTGAATGTCGGCAGTACAAGTGCGCTGCCAGAGGCTACCCGAGGGTGGCTGACAAACACCGGACGGACCGTTCTGGTCACAACCGAAGACGACGAGCAAACGTTGACCGAGACACATCAGGCCCCCTCTTTCTCCCGCACGACGCTCACGAGCGGGGATCCGAGCGTCGCCAACATTACCGCCACCAACACTCGCCTGTCGGGCTCGGCGCTGACGGCGGACGGCAGCACCTCCAACGTCGTCATGCAAAGCGGCTCTTCGTGGAACCTCACCGGCAATTCGAACCTCACAAACCTCTCGCTGGATGCCAGCTCGATCAGCTTTTCTCCGCCGCCGGTTGATGGGCCGTTCAAAACGCTCACCATTCATGGCAACTACGTCGGTGCAGGAGGCAGTTCGATGGCACTGAACACACACCTCGGAAACGATGGTTCGCCGTCAGACCGTATCGTGCTCAATGGCCCGACGGCGAATGCAACCGGACAAACGTCGCTGGCCTTTGCCAACGCGGGTGGAGCCGGGGCGCTGACGACAGCCAACGGCATCCTGGTGGTCAACGCGCAGGGCACAGCAACGACGGCCCCAGGCGCTTTTACCCTGAACCGCCCTGTCGTCGCCGGCCCCTACGAATACACACTCCATAGAGCGAGCGTGGATAGCAGCGGCGCAGAAAGCTGGTACCTACGCTCTACATTGGACTGCGGCGCCCCCAACGCCCCCATCCCGCCGTGTCCAGCCCCGCCTCTTCCCCCGCCGGACCCTACACCACCAGACCCGACCCCGCCTGTTCCGCACTACCGGCAGGAGGCTTCGCTTTACGCAGCGCTCGCGCCGACAGCACTGCAGTACGGCCGAACATTGCTGGACACCCTGCATGAGCGCGTCGGCGAGGAAGCGCTATTTCGGGGGAATGCAGACCTTACCGTCCCCGCCGGTGGCGGCGCAAACGCCAATGGGGTCTGGACCCGGCTCATTGGCATGCGAGGAGACCGGGACGGCGATGCCGTTGGCATCTACGGCTCGGGGCCGACCTATCACTACTCCTTCGCAGGCCTGCAACTCGGCGTCAATCTGCTCGAACACAAAAAATCAAAGGGCTCGGGCGACAACGTCGGCGTCTACGGCGCCATTGGTCGCGCCGACACAGACGTGGACCACTTTGACGGCTCCCGTGCGGGTACCGATCAATTCACGGGCTACTCCTTCGGAGGGTATTGGACGCATTTCGGCCCGACCGACTGGTACGTCAACGGCGTGCTCCAGCTGACTTACTACGACGCGACGGCGAACTCGGAGCGCGGACTACCCGAGATGAAGACCGACGGTTTCGGCCTGGGAGCGTCGATTGAAGGCGGATACCCTTTCAAGCTGGACCACGGATGGGTTGTCGAACCCCAATTGCAGTTCACGACGCAGACCGTCAACCTCAAGAACAGCTCGGACATCGGGGCTGATGTGAGCTTCGACAACGTCACATCGTTGACCAGCCGTCTAGGCGTGCGTGTGGCTCGAACGTGGGAGCAAGTACCCGGATCGGGTAAGCGCCTCATCAGCGGTTGGGCACGCCTGAGCGCGTGGCACGAATACATGGGTGACCCCGAGACATCGTTCTCGTCGGCAACCGGAACAATTCCATTCCGGGCAGATTTGGGCGGCTCCTGGTGGGAACTCAAAAGCGGCGTCACGGCTGAAATAACGCCCGACACTTTCGTGTACGCGAGCGTTGGCTACCAGAAGGGCTTCGACGCAGACAGATCTGCGTGGGACGGAAAGATCGGCGTAAGAATCCTGTGGAAGTAACCTTGCCGCCGATGGTCTTCCGATCCGGCATACAGGGACACCACGCCACGCGTGCATCGATCTACGCATGGCTGAACACTGCATGAAGATACGAACACCCAGGGCGCGAGTTCATGCCGGCACTGCCAGAGAATCCATGCGGCAGCACGAGCATTGGAAGTTCGAATTTTCGGGAAACAGAAAGAACAAAGCCGAATCACCTGGACGGTTGATTCGGCTAATGTTTGTTTGGTCGGGGCGGCGGGATTCGAACTCGCGACCCCTTGCACCCCATGCAAGTGCGCTACCAGGCTGCGCTACGCCCCGACACAGGAGCGGGATTATAGCAGTGATTCGCCATCTGTCCAGAACCGGCGCCACTTTTCGATGTACTCCGTGCGACGCAGAGGCTTAATTCCTGTCCGCACAAAGGCTTACTTACCCGCCGACTGCTTTTCCGCAATCTCGTGCATCAGGATCTCCTGCGCGCAGTGGCGGGCGCCACGTGCGGTGCGGCGGCGATAGTTGGCGGATTCACCGTCCAGTTCCCACGCTTGGCAGTTGTCGCCCAGGTAGGCGCGCAGGCCTTCCTTGATGACGCGGCGCTTGAGCTTGGCATCGAGGATCGGGAAAGCCACTTCAATGCGGCGGAAGAAGTTGCGCTCCATCCAGTCCGCACTCGACAGGTAAACCTTTTCTTCACCGTCGGCGAGGAAGTAGAAGATGCGTGAATGCTCCAGGAAGCGGCCGACGATCGAGCGCACACGGATGTTCTCGGACAAGCCCGGCACGCCGGGCCGCAGCGCGCAGGGGCCGCGCACGATCAGTTCGATATCGACGCCAGCGGCCGAGGCGTCGTACAGCGCCTGAATGACCTCGCCTTCGAGCAGCGCGTTCATCTTGGCGATGATCTTTGCGCGCTTGCCGGCGCGGGCGTTGGCGGCTTCCTGGTCGATGGCGGCGACCACGTTGGGCTGCAATGAGAACGGCGCCTGCCACAGATGGCGAAGCGTTTCTGCGCGGCCCAGGCCGGTGAGCTGCTTGAAGACCTCATGCACGTCGGCACCGATCTCTTCGTTGGCGGTCAGCAGGCCGAAGTCGGTATAGAAGCGCGCCGTGCGCGGATGATAGTTGCCGGTGCCCAGGTGCACGTAGCGGCGCAAGATGCTGCGGTCACGGTCGTCGTCTTCGCGACGCACGATGAGCAACATCTTGGCATGCGTCTTGTAGCCGAATACGCCGTACACCACATGGGCGCCCGCCTCTTCCAGCCGTGCAGCCCAGTTGATGTTGGCTTCTTCGTCGAAGCGCGCCATCAGTTCGACGACGACGTTGACTTCCTTGCCCTTGCGCGCGGCGCGCACGAGCTGTTCCATCAGGACCGAATCCGTGCCGGTGCGATACACCGTCATGCGGATGGCCGCCACCTGCGGGTCATCCGCCGCCGCGCGCAGCAGATCGACCACGGGCGTGAAACTCTGGAACGGGTGATGCAGCAACACGTCTTGCTTGCGGATGGCCGCGAAGATGTCGCTGTGTGCATTCAGGGTGCCCGGCACCGAAGCCTGGAACGGCGAGTATTTGAGATCGGGGCGATTGACCCAGTCGGGCACCTGCATCAGGCGCACGAGGTTCACGATGCCCGGCACACGGTACAGCGCTTCGTTCGACAGTCCGAATTGCTGCAGCAGGAAGTCGCTCATCTGCGTCGAGCAGTTGTCCGCCACTTCGAGGCGCACCGCGCCGCCGTAATTGCGCTGCTGCAGTTCGCCCTGCAACGTGGTGCGCAGGTCCTTCACTTCTTCTTCGTCAACGAAGAGGTCGCTGTTGCGGGTGACGCGAAACTGGTAGCAGCCCAGCACGTTCATGCCACCAAACAGGTCGCCCACGTGCGCATGCAGGATCGATGACAGGAACACCGAGCCGTAATCCACACCGGTCAGTTCCTTGGGCAGACGGATAACGCGCGGTAGCACGCGCGGCGCCTGCACGATGGCAGCACCGGAGTTACGGCCGAAGGCGTCGCGGCCTTCGAGTTCCACAGCAAAGTTCAGCGTCTTATTGAGCACGCGCGGGAAGGGGTGCGCCGGATCGAGCCCGACCGGGGTGAGCACCGGCTGAACCTCTTTCACGAAATACTCGCGAATCCACTCACGCTGGGCGTCGGTCCACAACGAGCGACGCAGAAAGACGATGCCCTCCCGCGCCATCGCCGGCAGGATGACGTCATTCAGCAGCCGGTATTGTTCGGCCACGATCTCATGCACTTCGGCACTGATCAGTTTGTAGAGGGCTTGCGGCGCCATGCCGCCGGCAGACACTGTGCCGGACTTGATCTGCTCCTTGACGCCGGCCACGCGGATTTCAAAGAACTCGTCCAGGTTGCTGGACACGATGCACAGGAATTTGAGCCGTTCAAGCAGCGGAACCCGTTCATCGGCCGCTTGTGCCAGCACGCGGCGCTGGAATTGCAGCAACGACAGTTCGCGGTTGATCAACTGATCGAAAGAGGCCACGCGCCTCACCTCTACGGGGATCATGTCTTCGCTTTTCTCTGAGGGACTCGGAAGCCCCAGATTCTGTGACAGTTTGATGTCATCCATATGACAACCGTTTTCGACACAAAAAAAGGCACCCGTCGGCACATCGCGGATGCGCCCGGCTGGTAGCGAAATGAAGCGATTAACGTGCCTGCGGCAGGCATCATGCTACGAGGCGGGTGCGGTGCGCCAGCGGGTATTTCACGTAATGACCCGGATTCCGCCGAAAGGTTTTGCGGTCCGGGCAGACGCGGCAGTAGATAGAGGGCCGATCACCAGCCCTCATAGCACCCCGGATGGGCGGCAGAATCAGTAAGGCAGCGCGCCGCCAACGGCGGGCAGATACCGCAGGAGAAGAAAATGTTGTCCTTGCCTTCAACGCGACGGGCGAGGATGGCAGCCGTCTCGGAGGCAGGCAAAGGCACGGCGCGGAATGAAGTGCTGTCCCCCGTCGAGCGGAAGACTTCAAAGACCGACCCGTTCGCTGCACCGCGGCGAGCCACGGCATCCAGGTACAGGGCGCGCTCTTCGTCGCTCAGGCGTCCAACGCCGGCACCGTCCTGCACCCACGGTCGGACGCCAGTCGCACCGAGTCTGGCCAGCAGGTCGGCATAGCGGTCGGGCGCCATGTTGCCGACAAAGAAACTCGTCACGTACACCGGCCGCTCACCCAACGTACGCAAGAGGCCGACTTCACGCGCCAGATGCAACGCGAGTACGTCGGCTGCGTCGGAGTCGCGCCAGCGCTTGTCGTCGATCTCGATCGGTAGATACCAGCCGTCGATGGCGTCTTTGCCCAACGTCGCGATCCAGCGTTGCGCAAGCGTACGGTCCTCGTCGGCCAGGCGGCGCAGATATCCGCCCAACACGTTGTTGGGTTGGTCCTGGCGCTCAAAGAAGGCCGGGTCGGCCGACAGGCCCGCCACGATCTTCAGGCCGGCGGCACGCGCCTCCTGCACCCGGAGCACCAACCACGCGAACGACGCCTTGTCGGAGAAGGCCTCGCCGTAGTGCCCCCACTGCACCACCAGCGTATCGATGCCCTGCTCTCGCACGGCCGCGAAGATCGCAGGCCAGCGCTCGGCCGGTACCGCCATGTCGCGCAGCTGCGGCTGATAGATCACGCCGGTCATCGCCTGCGCCCACAGCGGCAGGGCCAGAACCAGGCAGGCGGCAAGGCGAACGAAACGAGCCCAGGTGCGAGCCATCACCACCGTCCTCCAAAGGTCAGCAACAAGCTGTCAGCGCCCTTGCCATCTTGATAGGTCTGGAATGCATGCTGGAATTCAATGCCGAAGCTGGTGCGATGACGATAGGCGTCGTAGCGCGTCTGACCGTACCACCAGTTCCAGCGCACGCCCACGCCGACGCGCACATCGCGCTGGAAGCCATTGTCATTGTCGTTGATGAAGTTGTACTGCCCGTGCGCGTAGGGTTCGATCGTCTGCGCGCCACGGAACACCTTCTGGTGCCAGCTCATACGGTAGTCGGCCGTAAAGGCGTTGCGGTCGGCACGCACGTAGTGGGCTGCATCCAGATACAGGTTCTGCGCCATCCAGCCGCGGCCCGACGGATGCCAGTCATCGCTGAAACGCCCCGCATTGAAAAGCGATGCACTGGCGCGAAGCATGACGTCGGTGTGCGAGAACTCGTTGTCGTCCAGCGGAATCTGTTGCTCCGCCGCGAAATAGATGACCTGCGAGCGCCACGGTTTCCAGCTCAGACCCGCACCCAGCATCGGCGCATGCACCGGCAGCATGGTGTCGTTGCCGCCGTCACCCGCAAACACGCGCGCATAGGCCGACAGCGTACGCCCGTCGCGGATCGGCTCACGACCCAGGCGATACTCTGCAGCCAACTGGGCGTAGCTGCGGTAGCCCACGCCGGGCTGTGATGCGTTCACGGCAGAGGCGTCCTGCGAACCGCCCCAGGCATCGGCACTGAATGTCCAGCGCCGTGCAAGATCTTCATGCAAACGCCGGAAGCCGAATTCACGGTCGGCGATCTCGTCGCTCTGCCCATCCACGCGCACGTCATAGCGCTTGAGATCATCAATGGCTTGCCGCGCGTAACGTCGCGCAGCGGTGTTGTCGGCCAAGCGCTGGTTGGCATACACCAGCGCCTGTGTGATGGCTACATCATCCGGATACGCTGCGGCCGCACGCTCAAGCTGGCTTCGCGCCTCGGCAGGTCGGCCTGCGCTGGCGTAGGCATGGCCCAGCGACGCGGCCAACTCAGCGTTGTCCGGGTCCAGCGCCACGGCATGCTCAAGGTTCGTCACCGCGCCGCGTCTGTTGCCCCGGGCTGTATCCAGCGAGGCCATACGTGCATACAGACTGGCGTCGGGCCGCAATGCGATGGCACGCTGCAAGTCCTGGTACGCGGCGTTCGGGTCACGCGCGATGTTGGCTTGCGAGCGTAGCGACCAATATGCGGCATCCTGTGCGCCGCCGGCGGCGACATAGGCATCCAGCCAGACTGTTGCCTGCGCGGGTTCGTCGGCGACGACGGCGGTCGTCGCTGCGGCGATGAATTCCGTGGCGCCCATATCGGCGGCAGGCACTTCGCGCCAGGCGGACATGGCCGCCGCGTAGTCATGCACGGCGAAAGCCTGGTAGGCCAGTGCGCGCGTTGCACCCGCGTCACCTTGCGCCTGGCGGGCTCGTTCGAACGCATATTCGGCCAAGCCCGGTTTGTCCTGCTGGTAGCACTGGCCCAGCGCCATCCAGTCAGCAGCGCCATAGCCCTTCCCCTCCAGCGAACCGAGCAGGGAAAAAATCGCATCGCAATCTCGTGCTGCGGCAAAGAATGCCACTTGCATGCTGCGCAGCGCATCGGGCTGGAGCGGTTGCGACAGTGCTTTGTGTTGTGTGGCGGAAGCCAGCGAGGCGTCCCGCGACATCAGCGCGAACGTTCGATTGACCAGCGCGGCGCGCTGCGCGGCGTCGGCGCCGGCAAACGGATAGGCATCCATCAGCAACGCAAAGGCGGCCTTGTCCGCATGCTTGTCGAACAGTCGGTAGCTCAGGCTGTCGAGCAAGGTCATGTCATTCGGGCGACGGGCTTGCAAGGTGGCCGCATAGCGACCCGCGTCGTCGAGCCGCCCCTGGCGGAGCGCCACTTCGAACCGGCTGTCTGGCAAGGCGTCGTCCGGCAGGCTCGCCAGAACGCGTGCAGCCCCCGCCACATCGCCCGCAGACAGCAATTGCGGCACCAGCATGTTCGCGCTGATCGTACGGTTCTCGGCAAAGCGCGGCGCATAGGATTGCAGCGGCGCAAGATCCAGCGATGCCGTCAGCCCCAGCAGCGCGAGCCATTGGCGTTCGTCTTGCGCACGCGTGAAGGCTGGGTTGCGGGATGCCATGTAACGCTGCAATGCAGGCACGTTGCCCTTGGCGGCCAGCGTCTGAGCGACGGCAAGTTGCAGGTCGGGGTCAAGCAAACCCGCGCGCTGCTGAAGCGCTATCGCGTCAGCCGTCTTTCCGCGTTGCAGGAGCACGCGCAGCCATTGCGATTGTTCAGTGCGCGTTGCTTCGTTCATATCGGACAAGGCTTGCAGTTGCGCATCGGCACGCACCCAGTCGCCCAGGTAGATCGCACGTTGTGCGATGGCACGGCGCAACTGGATGCCTTCGCCGCTGTTGGCAAAAGTATCGTCGCTCAGCGCGCGCTCGGCGCCCGCAAGGTCGCCAGCCTGTAGCGTACGCATGGCTTCTGCCAAGGGTCCGGGGCGCTGCGGCAACGGTGGTGCCAGCGGTGCGGATGCGACGGGTGCCGATTCAGCAGGGGCAGGCGCAGGCGCCGCCGATGCCGTGGCTGCCGGGGCGGCCTCAGGTTCGCTATAAGCGGCCAGCGCAGCGTTGATGCGCGCATCCTGCGGCGTAAAGTCGTGCTGTGCCTGCAGCAATGCACGGGCTCGGTCTGGCGCGCCACTCGCGCGATAGGCTTCGGCCAATTGCAGTGCAATGGTGGCGTTCTGCGGCGCAAGCTGGCGGGCACGTTCGAATTCGCGAACGGCTTGTGCGGTGTCGCCGCGATGCAGCGCGGCTTGCGCCTTTTCGACGTGCGGATAGATCAGAAAGCGTCGATAGGGCGTGACATCCGCCCCAAGGTCGAACCTGTCAGTCGAGGACGACGAGGCCGCCTGCGACTGACCGACGAACAGCGCCGCAATGACAGCAGGGATCAATGCCAGCCGTATTCTCATGCCGGCACCACCGAAGGCGGCAGCGACACACCCGCATCGCGCAATATCTTGTGCATCGACGGCTGCAAGGTCTGCTGCACGCGCAGCACTTCATCCAGCGTTTCGGCGCTCACCACACCTTCTTTGACGAGGAAGGAGCCAAGCCGCAGATCGGTACGTTCGTGCTGCAGCAGCAAGGCCTTGAGTGCGGCGCCGTCGATATGGCCCAGCGACATGAGCACTTCGGCGAATAGCACCTGACGGTCCATGTAGCGCTGCCACAGCGTCGGCACGCGCTCGGCCGGCAAGGCGCCACTGCGCACGGCCGCGTCGATGAGTTGGCGCGGGTCATCCTCGCGCTTGCGGGCATACCAGTGGCGCAGGCCGACAGTCACGCGCCCCTTCGGCACGATCACGTAGCGGACCTCGCAGCGCAGCTTGCGCGCCAAGGCTGCGAGCGATACCGGATCGATGTCGGATTCGCTGCCGACCACCAGCACACCGGCTTCGCGGCGCAACGGCAGCACGGCATAGTGCAGCGCGACCGCAGCCGGCACGGATTCGATCAGCGCCGGATCGATGGCGTAAGCGTCGATGTCTTCCCACGTCACATGGCTTTGCACGGCCACCGCCGCCGCCAACTGCTCAGCCGTAATGATGCCTTCATGCACCAGCCACGCCCCCAGGCGCAGACCTCGGGAGGCATGCGTGAACGCTTTTTCAAGTTGTGCTTCGGAAATGGCGCCCTGCTCCACCAGGATGCTCCCCAGCGGACGACGTGCGCGGTTCTCGCCACCCACGCTCGGAAAGTCGTGCGTGGTCTTGTCCCACGCCACGCGACGCGGGTCGCCGTGCTGGAGGATCTGGCGAATGGCGCGCCAATTGGCGAGGAAGTTGATCAGGTTGCCCCAGAACAGACGCGGCAGAGACATCAGACCCTGGAACAAACCGTAGTAGCCCGATACGAAGATGACCCGTTGCAGCATGCGGTTGGCCATCAAGAAGAAGTTCACCCACAGCAGCCACATCAGCAGCGCACTGTCGCCGAAGATCGACAGGAACTGGTACGCGTCGGGCCACACCACCTGATAGATGGCGAGCGCCACCAGTTGCAGGAAGATCAGCGAGGCGATGAAGCTCACGAAGTTGCTGATCGCACCCTTGCGGTCACGCCACAGAAAGTAGTTGAGCGACAGGCTGTCGGTCCATTTGTGCGTCTTGAACCCTTGGTACACGATGCCGATGATCCACCGCGACTTCTGCCGCACGGCCGTCTGCAAAGTATCGGGGAAATACTCGCGCACACAGATGACGCTCGCATCGCGCTTGTTGCGCCCGACGCGGCGGTTCTCCTCTTTGCCGCGCACCACGGGGAAGCGCACGAAAATCTCGCTCATCCCCTTGGCTTTGAGACGGAAGCCGATGTCGTAGTCCTCGGTCAGACTCTGCACGTCAAAGGCGATACCGTCACCTTCGGCCAGCAGCGCCATGATCGCGCGGCGGCTGAAGCACGTACCCACACCGGCGCTGGGCACCTGACCGGCGACGGCCTCGCGCACCAGCACATCCTTGCCATGCAATTCGGCGAATTCGTCGAGGTAATGCAGGCTGGTGAAGTTCCACCACTTGCGCTCGAACGGGTAGACGGGGAGCTGGATGAGGTCCTTGCGATCGACGAGGTAGTTGAACAGGCGCAACTCCATGTCGGAGGTGACATCCTCCGCGTCATGCAGGATGAATCCGGCGAATTCGAGATTGGCGCGCCCTTCGAACTGGAAGATCGCGTCGAGCACGTTGTTCAGGCAGTCGGCCTTGCTGGTCGGGCCGGGCCGCGCGCACACCACCTTGTGCACGTTCGGAAAGCGCGCGCACACCTCGTCCACGTCGCGCTGCGTGTCGGGGTCGTTCGGATAGGTGCCGATGAAGATGTGATAGTTCTCGTAATCGAACGTGGTCGCGGCCAGCTCGGCCATCTTGCCGATCACGCCGGTCTCGTGCCATGCCGGCACCATGATCGCGAGCGGCTTCTCGGCCGGCTCATACAGGGCGGTGTGCGACAGGCGCTGGTGTTCGCGGTACACCGTAACGGCGCGCCACAAACGCCGCAGCCAGTAGGCCACGTCGATGAAGAGGTCGTCGAGCCCGCTCACGAACATTGCCGTCGCCACGACCAAAGCGATCAGCTTCAGCCCGTACAGATATGTTGAGAAGACGTTGACAAACCACATGGCGGCTCCTTCAGGCACAAGCCGGAATGGGGTGGGACAGCGCCTCGCGCAGCGTCCGGGCGATTACCTGGCAGGCCGTACCGTCACCAAACGGGTTACCGGCGCGTTGCATGCGGCGATAGGCAACGTCGTCGCGCCACAACTGCTCCACGGCGTCCACCACGGCTTGGCGCGCCGTGCCGACAAGGCGTGCGCAGCCGGCTTCGACCGCCTCCGGGCGTTCGGTTTCTTCACGCAGCACCAGCAGTGGCACGCCGAAGGTGGGCGCTTCTTCTTGCAGGCCGCCCGAATCGGTAAGGACCAGCCACGCATCGACCAGCGCCTGCTGCATGCGCAGGTAGTCGAGCGGCGCGGTCAATTTCACGTTGGGCAAGCCGCCGAGGATCGCGTGCACCGGCGCCTGGATCTTCGGGTTGAGGTGCACCGGGAAAAGCACAGGCAGCTCCGGATGCGCATGGGCCACGTCAGCAATGGCGTGGCAGATCTGCTCCACTTCGTTGCCCCAGTTCTCGCGTCGATGGGCTGTCACCAGCAAATGCCCGCGCCCTTCAACCGTGCGACGGATGCCATGGTGAGCAATGGTCCATTGCTGTGCGTCGACCACCGTGTTGCCGCTCAGCACGATCTGTTCCGGGCGAATGGCTTCGCTCAACAGCGCCTGCCGGGCTCGTTCGGTGGGAGCGAAGTGAAAGCGCGCCACGCGCCCGATCATCTGGCGCAGACCTTCTTCGGGGAAAGGGCGATCGGGGTTGTAGGTACGCAGGCCCGCTTCGACGTGCGCGACGGGCACTCGGTGATAAAAGCCGGTCAGGGCGCCAAGAAATGCGCTTTCGGTATCGCCTTGCACAATGACGAGCGACCATTGTCGGCTCGTCATAACGGCTTCGAGCTGCTCGCGGCAGCCCAGGCTGAATTCGGACAGGCTGGAACCACGACGGGTCAGCGAGATATCCGGAACAATATCGAAGCAGGCCAGAATCTGTTCGGCCATGTCACCGTGCTGGCCGGTGTGGAGCCACTGGACACGCGCCCAGGGCTGAGCGCGCAAGGCGTGATAGAGCGGCGCGAGCTTGACGATTTCCGGGCGAGTGCCACAAACGATGAGAATGTCTTGCATGGCCGTGTCTCCTTTTTTGCCGTTCGACTCAAACGAATCGAAGGCGGCTGACAAATTCAATGAATCTGCCAATTATTCTTACACGGCTATTTACTTTGCTATGTAAGCAAAGTGTTAATTTCTGACCAAATTCAAACATTTACAACGTGAATTTACCGTCGCTTACATAAATTCGTGAGTATGTGAATAAATATTTTTCAATAAAATCACCAAAACTATTCTTTGAATAGCTTGGAATTATTCTTGCCCTGCAGCAGAACGCCCCTTGGCGCACACGGGGCAAGACGGGTCCCGCCCATAGCGCACCGTGCGCATCTCGCCCCCCAGGCCGTCCACAAGCAGCAAACGACCAACGAGAGGCTGGCCAAACCCGGCGATGACCTTCAGGGCCTCGGCGGCCTGCATGCTGCCGATAATGCCGGTCAGCGGCGCAAAAACCCCCATCACAGCGCAGCGCACCTCTTCAACGTCGTCAGCTTCCGGAAACAGGCAGTGGTAGCAGGGATTGTCCGGCGAACGCGGATCGAACACCGACAACTGCCCCGCAAAGCGAATCGCCGCACCCGACACAAGCGGCTTGCGATGCGCCACGCATGCCCGGTTGATGGCGTGCCGGGTTGCAAAGTTGTCCGAGCAATCGAGCACCACGGTCGCCTGCGCGACTTGCTCATCCAGTTCTGCACCCTGCAGACGGTGCGGCAACGCGGTGACGCGCGTCTCGGCGTTCAGGCGCAGCAGCGTGTCGCGGCCCGAGTCGACCTTGGGACGGCCGACAGAAGCCTCTGTGTGCAGGATCTGACGTTGCAGGTTGGTCAGATCGACCGTATCGCCATCGCATAGCACGATCTCTCCCACCCCGGCGCTGGCCAGATACATGGCGGCCGGAGAGCCGAGCCCCCCTGCACCCACGATCAGTGCTCGGGCAGCAAGCAGCGCGGACTGGCCTTCGACGTCGATTTCGGGCAACAGAATGTGGCGGGAATATCGCAGCAACTGATCGTCGTTCATGCAGAGACGGTACGGCGTGGGAAAAGACTGGGAGCGTATCGCATCGCGCGCCTGTACGGCACGCCCACTGCATGCAAAGAAACCTCGCAGAGCACCGGGGGACGATTTGTATCAATGCGTAACAAAACCGCGGCCACTACCATGGCGGCCCGCTAGACGGGCGCTCCGGGCGCCTGTGCTGATCTCCAACCTGCGGCATTGGTCCCGCTCGCCGCTCCATTCCTCACCCGTTCATGACCCTACAGCTCGATATCTTCCCGTCCCTGTTCGTCGCGACCGCGGTCCTGCTGCTTGGCCGCGGGTTGATCGCATGCGTCGCGCCGCTACGCACCTACAACATTCCCGAACCCGTCGTCGGCGGACTGGTAGCGGCCCTTGCCGTCACCGTTCTGCGTTCGGTGGGCGTCGAAGTAGGCTTCAACACTTCGCTGCAAACGCCGCTGATGCTGATGTTCTTCTGCACCGTGGGGCTGGCCGCCAATATCAAGATGGTGTTGTCGGGCGGACGCATGCTGTTGCGCTTTCTGCTGATCGTGGCGGTTTTTCTGATCGTGCAGAACGTGCTCGGCATCGGCGTGGCGCTGGCATTGGACGTCAATCCGCTGCTCGGCCTTTTGGGCGGCTCGATCACGATGTCCGGCGGACACGGAACGGGTACCGCGTGGGCCGATGTCTTTACGCGGCAATACCAACTCTCCGGCGCGCTGGAAGTCGCCATGGCCTGCGCCACGTTCGGTCTGGTGCTGGGCGGGTTGATCGGCGGGCCGGTGGCACGCTACCTCATCAACCGCATGCCTGCGGCACAACGCAGTCCCGTCGCGAGCGAACAAAGCTCCGAACCTGACAACGCCTTTGAAAAACCGGAGAAGCTGCGTCTGATCACGACCAAGCTACTGGCGGAAAAGCTCTTTCTGCTCGCCGGTGCGATGTCGATCGGCTTCGCCCTTGAGAAGCTCACCAGCGGCACGGCGTGGTCGCTACCGACGTTTGTGTGGGTCATGTTCAGCGGCGTGCTGGTGGGCAACCTCGTGGCGCACACACCGTTCTATGACATGGAAGAGCGCGCGCTCTCGGTGATCGGCAACACGTGCCTGTCGCTCTTCCTCGCCATGGCGCTCATGTCGCTCAAGCTGTGGCAACTGGTCGACCTGGCCTTGCCGATCCTGGCGATGCTGATCGTGCAAACGATCGCGATGGCACTGTGGGCGGTGTTCGTGACCTATCGCTTCATGGGCCGCAACTATGAAGCCGTGGTGCTGGCCGCCGGCCATTGTGGTTTCGGGCTCGGGGCAACGCCGACTGCCATCGCCAATATGCAGACGGTGACCAGCCGCTTCGGGCCGGCGCATCTAGCCTTCATCCTTGTGCCGGTGGTCGGTGCATTTTTTATCGATCTGGCCAACTCAATGGTGCTCAAAGGCTTTCTCAGCCTGCCGCTGTTCACCCACTGACAGCGCCCACCGAGCGCGCAACGAAAAAAGCGCCGTGAGGGTCGTGCCCTCCGGCGCTTTTGTTTTGCGGTCCCTTGCGAATCAGGCAGCCAGCTTGCGGCTGTCGATCGAACGCGAGCGGCGCGGCTTGCGGCGCACGGCACCCGGATCGAACTCGCCTTCCAGCTTTTTGAGTGCGTCTTTGCGGGCCTTGAGTGCCTGCTTGAATGCACCTTCTTCGCCGTACTTCTTGACCGAGAACTTGACGCGCTTGCGGCGACCATCCGGCAGCGGCCAGGAGGCCACCCAGAACCAGCGCTGCTTGTCTTCCGGCATGTCGCGGGTTTCCGATGCGCAGTAGCGGCACACCCCCACCACGCCAGACCGGTTGTTCTTCTTGACGATGTTCGAGTACTCGCGCATCGAAAACGGCGGGTACTTGGCGATGATTTCGTCGCGGAAGTCCTTGGCCGCGTTGAACGCGCGAGTCTTGCCACCGAATACGCCATCCGAAAAATGCTTGCGGTGAATCACGCCGCGTCGCTGGATCGTCACCAGCCAACCGTGTGTGCGGGATAGTTCGTTATCCACACGGCTGATTCCATACACACTGCTCCGACTCACGTCTTCCTCCAACGCCTGACAGGTTGCGAGTGCCGACGCAGCATTTTTCCGGGATGCCCCTCGGCCCTATCAGGGTTTTCGGCGATCACCGCACAAACTTTAGGGCTCGCGTAGCAATGAAGCAAAAATATTAGTTGTCGAGTAATTGCAGCTCTATGCCTGATGACGTGACGTTCACCGCACGCGTGGCCGGCTCGCCCTGAAGGGCCAATTGCCGCTCACAGTGCGACAGGCGCCGGGCAACCGTGGTGATGAGCCGCGAGCGGAAGTGCTCAAGGCACTCTTCGGACGCCAGGATCAAGGCTGCAGGCTGGATTTCGAGGTATCGCACCGGCGTCAGGCTGACGACTGACACGTGCTGAAGATGGTCCTGTTCGTCGAGGTAGGCAGACTCGCCGAAGCACTCGCCGGCCTTGATCACACCGGCCCGGCGGTCGCCAATCGACAGCTCCAGTTCGCCTTCGAGCACGATGCCGAAGCGCTGATCGGTACTACCCTCGCGGATGATCTGCGTCAAAGGTTCGACAACTCGCCAGGTCGAGAAGCGGACCACTTCCCAGATTTCGATGTCGTCGAACTCAGTGAAGAACTGCAAGCGGCGAATCTGGCCGAAGCGCGTGCTGTCCGGTATGAGGTCTTTTTCGTCGTAGATCTTGTAGCGGACGGCGGACAGATCCTTGGCGAACTCGGCGCCATTCTTGTAGCGCGAGTACAGATCCTTCTCCAACGCCTTGCGGATCACGACATCCATCTGCTCGGGCACCAGCGGGTTGAGCTGGCTGGCCGAGGGCGGATCGGTATTAATGATCTTGTAGACCAGTTGCGCCGGGTTCTTGGCACGGAACGGCAGGCGCCCGGTGAGCAGGTGGAACAGCACCACACCGAGCGAATACAGATCGGTCTTCTGGTTGAGCGGATAGCTCTTGATCTGCTCGGGCGACATGTAAGCCGGCGAGCCCACGCCCATGATGAAGGTCGAGTCCTGGTCGCTCTTTTTATTGACGTTCAGCGCCAGGCCGAAGTCCGTGATCTTCACGTTGTCATCGTCGTCGATCAGGATGTTGGCCGGCTTGATGTCGCGGTGGACGATGCCCTGGCGGTAGGCGTAATCCAGCGCCATGCAGCATTTGAAGATGATGCTCACCGTGCGATGGATCGGCAGCATCTGTTCGAAGCTGCAGTATTCCTCCAGCGACTTGCCGGGGAAATACTCCATGACGATGTAGGCCTCTTCCTGCTCGATGACGGCCTCGAAAATCTTGATGATGTTGGGGTGGTCCAGCTTGTTGGCCACCGCCTCTTCGGCCCTCAACAACTTGAGCAGGCGGCGGTTCCACTTGGCCTCGTCACGCCCCCGGTCCTTGAAGGACACGTGCTTGACCGCGACCGGCTGCGGGTAATACGGATTCTCTGCCAGATAGACGACCGCCGTCGCCCCGCGGCCCACTTCGCGGATGATTCTGTATTTGCCGATGCGCTCCGGAATGGAAGAGCCCATTGTCCCTCTTCTGCCCTGCCTGCTACCGTTTTGAAGAATAGCGCCCGCATTGGCGCACCGCGTATCTTACCGATTCCCAGAATAAGTCTGACAAAAACCAGCCTGCAGGATTAAGAGCCTCCGCCCGTCGCGCGCACAGCAAAAAAAGACGGCCAGCACTCTTGAAACAGCGGGAGACGTCCCCATTAAGGCTGTTGAATCTTATCAGGGAGCCTTTTTCATGCAGGACAAACAAGACTCGCTCGCGCCCCAGGAACTGACCGACGGCGCTTCGCCGGCTACGGACGCGACGCCCGCGACGGCTGAGACCGTCGGCAACGGCCCCGACATCATCCCCAGCCTGCAGGAACAACTGCGTCAGCTGGAATTGAAGGCATCCGAACACTACGACGCTTGGCTGCGCGCCAAGGCCGAGACGGAAAACATGCGCCGCCGTGCGCAGGAAGACGTCACCAAGGCAGCCAAGTTCGCCATCGAAAAGTTCGCCAATGAGCTCCTGTCGGTCAAGGACAGCCTTGAACAAACGCTGGCTGTCAACAACGCCACGCTCGAATCACTGCGCGACGGCGTGGAGCTGACGCTGCGCAATCTCGCCCGCGCCTTCGAAAAGAGCGGCGTGGAAGAAGTGAATCCGGTCGGTGAAAAGTTCGACCCCCATAAGCATCAGGCCATGAGCGCCGTGGAATCCGACCAGCCGGCCAACACCGTACTGCAAGTCTTCCAGAAGGGATACGCGCTGGAAGGCCGCATTCTGCGCCCGGCATTGGTCTCGGTCGCCAAGAGCGGCCAGTAAGTAGCCTCGGCACGCATTTTTCGCCCGGTTTTCGGCGTTTTTTCGCGAAAACGCCCCACAAAGGGGCTTGAAGTCGGGCGACACAGCCGCATTTAGAAGGCATCACGAAATTCTGGACGGACCCGGGATACGGGGCGTCAACAAAGGAGAACACGAACATGGGCAAGATCATCGGTATTGACCTGGGCACCACGAATAGCTGCGTGGCCATCATGGAAGGCGGCCAGCCCAAGGTCATTGAAAACGCAGAAGGCGCGCGCACGACGCCTTCCATCGTCGCGTACATGGAAGACGGCGAAGTGCTGGTCGGCGCACCGGCCAAGCGCCAGGCGGTCACCAACGCCAAGAACACCCTCTTCGCAGTCAAGCGCCTGATCGGCCGCCGTTTCGAAGAAAAAGAAGTGCAGAAGGACATCAACCTGATGCCCTACGCCATCGTCAAGGCCGACAACGGCGACGCATGGGTGGAAGTGCGCAACAAGAAGATGGCCCCGCCGCAGATTTCTGCCGACGTGCTGCGCAAGATGAAGAAGACCGCCGAAGACTACCTGGGTGAAGAAGTCACCGAGGCCGTCATCACCGTGCCGGCCTACTTCAACGACAGCCAACGTCAGGCCACCAAGGACGCCGGCCGCATCGCCGGTCTTGAAGTCAAGCGCATCATCAATGAGCCGACGGCCGCGGCACTCGCCTATGGCCTGGACAAGGGTGGCAAGAAGGATCAGAAGATCGCTGTGTTCGACCTCGGCGGCGGCACCTTCGACATCTCGATCATCGAAATCGCCGACGTCGATGGCGACAAGCAGTTCGAAGTGCTGGCCACCAACGGCGACACCTTCCTGGGTGGTGAAGACTTCGACCAACGCCTGATCGACTACATCGTCGAAGAATTCAAGAAGCAGAACGGCATCGATCTGTCCAAGGACGCGATCGCCCTGCAACGTATCAAGGCGTCGGCCGAACGCGCCAAGATCGAACTGTCCTCGTCGCAGCAGACCGAAGTGAACGAGCCGTATATCACCATGGCCAACGGCGTACCCGCCCACCTGACCATGAAGCTGACGCGCGCCAAGCTCGAATCGCTGGTCGAAGAACTGATCGAACGCACCATCGAGCCGTGCCGCAAGGCCATCAAGGACGCCGGCCTAAAGGTGTCGGACATCGACGACGTGATCCTCGTCGGCGGCCAGACCCGCATGCCGAAGGTGCAGGACAAGGTCAAGGAGTTCTTCGGCAAGGAACCGCGCCGCGACGTGAACCCGGACGAAGCCGTGGCCGTGGGCGCTGCCGTGCAAGGTGGCGTGCTGCAAGGCGAAGTCAAGGACGTGCTGCTGCTGGACGTGAGCCCGCTGACGCTGGGCATCGAGACGCTCGGCGGCGTGATGACGCCCATGATCAAGCGCAATACCACGATCCCGACCAAGCACTCGCAAGTGTTCTCGACGGCCGACGACAACCAGCCGGCGGTGACGATCAAGGTCTACCAGGGCGAACGCGAAATGGCGGCCGGCAACAAGTCGCTGGGCGAATTCAACCTGGAAGGCATTCCGCCCGCACCGCGTGGCACGCCGCAGATCGAAGTGACCTTCGACATCGACGCCAACGGCATCCTGCACGTGTCGGCCAAGGACAAGGCCACCAACAAGGAAAACAAGATCACCATCAAGGCCAACTCGGGTCTATCGGATGATGAAGTGCAACGCATGGTCAACGACGCGGCCTCTCACGCCGAAGAAGACAAGCGCCAGCACGAACTGATCGACGCCCGCAACCAGGCCGATGCGCTGATCCACACGACCAAGAAGGCGCTGGCTGAACACGGCGACAAGATCGACGGCGCTGAAAAGGCCACGATCGAAGCGGCCCTGAAAGACGCCGAAGAAGCCATCAAGGGCAACGACAAGGCCGAGATCGAAGCCAAGGCACAGGCCCTGGCAACCGCCAGCCAGAAACTGGGCGAAGCCATGTACGCCCAGCAACAGGCAGCGGGTGCTGCGCCGGAAGCTGCCGCTGAAGAAGCCAAGCCGGCCGACGACAACGTCGTGGATGCTGAATTCACGGAAGTGAAAGACAACAAGTAATACCTGGCAAGACAACGCACGGGCGCAAAGGTCGCGGAGCTTCATCGCGCGCCCTTTGCGCCTTTGTGCTGAGGACAACAACAGATGGCAAAACGGGATTACTACGAGGTCCTCGGTGTCAATCGCGACACTTCGGACGAAGACATCAAGAAGGCCTACCGCAAGCTGGCCATGAAGTACCACCCGGACCGCAATCCGGACTCGAAGGACGCCGAAGAGAAGTTCAAGGAAGTCAAAGAAGCCTACGAAGTCCTGTCCGACGAGCAAAAGCGCGCGGCCTACGACCGTTACGGCCACGCCGGCGTCGATCCTTCAATGGCGGGCGGCCCCGGTGGCTTTGGTGCGGGCGGCCAGGGTTTTGAAGGGTTCGCGGACGCCTTCGGTGGCATCTTCGACGAAATCTTCGGCGGCCGTGGCGGTGGCGGAGGCGGCGGTGGTCCGCGCGTCTATCGCGGCGCCGACCTGCGCTACAACCTTGAGATTTCGCTCGAAGAAGCCGCACGTGGCGTCGAAAAGACCATCCGCATTCCGGTCCTGGAAGAATGCGAGACCTGCCACGGCTCCGGCGCCAAGCCGGGCACGCAACCCAAGACCTGTACCACTTGCGGCGGCGCGGGTCAGGTGCGCATGCAGCAGGGCTTCTTCTCCGTGCAGCAGACCTGCCCCAAGTGCCATGGCAGCGGCACGGTCATCTCCGACCCGTGCAAGACCTGCAGCGGCGCCGGTCGCGTAAAGAAGCAGAAGACGCTGGAAGTGAAGATCCCCGCAGGTATCGACGACGGCATGCGCCTGCGTCATGCCGGCCACGGAGAAGCCGGCGTCAACGGCGGGCCTCCGGGCGATCTGTACGTCGAAATCCACGTGCGCAAGCACGCGGTATTCGAGCGCGATGGTGACGACCTGCATTGCGAAATGCCGATCAGCTTCGCCACGGCGGCACTCGGCGGCGAAATCCAGATCCCCACGCTCGACGGCGCAGCGGCGATCAAGATTCCGGCCGAGACGCAAACCGGCAAGGTCTTCCGCCTGCGAGGCAAGGGCATCAAGAACGTGCGCGGCTCCGGCCACGGCGATCTGATGTGCCACGTCGTGGTGGAAACGCCGGTCCACCTGACCGACCGTCAGAAGGAAATCCTGCGCGAGTTCGACACCATCAGCCAAAGCAACGCGGGCCAGAACCCCCGTGCAAAAAGCTGGATGGACAAAGTGCGCAATTTCTTCAACGACTGACCGCTACTTATTGCTCGAGCAACGACAAAGGCCGCTTTCGCGGCCTTTGTTCTGTCCACCAGGCGGACACGCCAGCACGCTGAGGGCCGAACGACCGACGCCCTACTCCGTCAAGCGTTCGACCGCCCATTGATTGCCATCGCCCACGCTGCGCGTCAGGCGGAACTTGCGCGCGTCCGCTCTCGGAGGCGACTCGAACCAGCCCGCGATCGCGGTTTCGTTCGGAATGGAGACGTTCTTCTGGACAGCCTGATAGATCAGGTTTCCGTTGATGAAGATCGGGAAATTCTCAATGAGGACGATGTCGCCATCCCGGACCTCATTCATCAAGCCGTTTCGCAGCGCCGCCACAAGCGAATCGCGCGGAGCGCGGTAGATGGCATCAAGACGGAATGACTGTTGCATGTTCATGACCCAGTTCAATGACGTGTATAGCGCAAGCGGCAGAGCCACGGCGATCCAGACTCGGCGCGCTACCGGCGGAATGGCGCGATCGAGCAAGGCAGCACCGATGAAAGCCAGGCCGAAATACTCGTAATAGACTGGAATGTGGGCTGAGCCCCAAGAAAGATTCGCCTGGTACTTGGCCGAGATTGCAATCAGTGCAGGCGGGACGAACAGCAAGAGCGCAGCACCAAAAACCGCCTCGCGGGGCCAGCGCTGCATTGCATTCGTCCGCGACGTCACGAGGAACAATGCCGCCCACACGACTGCAATCGCCCACGCCAGCCAGTTGCCAACTGCCAGCCTGAAAAGCGCCGACGGGGACAGTTGATTGTGGCCGTCCAAGGCATAGAAGCTACCGGGAAAGGCTGCAACGAACTGCTTCAGATATGTCAGAGGGATGGCAGAGAGCTGGCCGAACTGTGATCCGTCGTAGATATTGGTTGCCATCTGTTTGGCGAACAGATTAGCTGCGACGAAGCATGCAAAGGGGACGAGGATCACCAATAGATTGCGAAACGAAACGCGCTTCGAGGCCCACACGGCCGCCAACGCAATCGGCACATAGATCGCATTGAGCTCATAACACAGCATCGACAGCGTCGCCAACAGCGAAGAGGCGATCAGCCAGCCGGGCGCGTCGGTTTCGCGCCACCTCTGCAATCCCAGCAGCGCCAGGGTCAGCATAATGCCAAGCACATGGCAGAAGGTGATGTACGCCGCGATGGGGTCGTCGCTGTTGCGTATCTGGAAGAGCGGAAAAAGAAGCAGCAGGAAGGACGCGACCAAGCGCCGCTCCACCCCCAGCCTGCGGAGAAGCACAACCGTCACGCCGACATGGATGAGCAGCAACCCAACGTCAAGGCAGCGCGCCAGCAAGGCATCGTGGATGTGATAGTAGAACCCGTAAGCCAGCGGCCATCCAAGCAATACTCGGCCGTATTCAGTAAACCAGACGTAGGCCACGCGCCCCGAAAACCACCAGACGTTTTCGTGGAAGCGATTCATGGCGCCCCAGGTCTGGCTGTTGAGCGAATCGTCGAACCAGAATCCGTTGCGCAGATACGGCAACATCAGGACGATGAGCAGAAGCGCAGACGACGCAATAACGCCCCACCAACAAACAACGCGGATTCTCTCGGACGACATGCGCGGCGGGACGGTGCGAAAGTTGGAGGGGCATTATACCCAGTTGACATCGATGCCAACGCCGGGCCCAGCCGGACACGCGGCCACAAAAAGGGCCGCGATTGCGGCCCTTCGCACGCAGACGGGAGGTTTCACATCACCTCGTTATCCACCCTCCACTGCGCCAACGCCGCCAATCGCACCGGCGCGTTGACCGCGCCGTATTGGTCGTACGCGCCACGGCGTTCGATGAATTCAAAGAAGAAACGGTTGTCGAACGGCACGGTGTAAACGTGCAGGAATTCGCCCTGCGCATTGCGATCGTAGAGCACGTTGTAACTGCGCATCTGGTCGAGCAATTCTGGGGCGAGGTCGTAGCGCGCGGCGAGGTCGTCGTAGTAGTTGTCGGGCACTTCCAGCATCGGTGTGCCGGCTTCGAGCAAGGTCTTCGCGCAACGCAGTACGTCCGATACCGCAATCGCGATGTGATGGACGCCAGCACCGCCGAATACCGACACCGAGCGACCGGCCGCGGTGTTATGCCGATCGGATACGTTGAGCGAATAGCGCACGGCCTTGTCGGCGGACTCCATCGCGCGGCTGCGGATGACGCCGAACGGGTCGTTCATGACTGCGCTGGAAACGGCCTCCAACCCGAGCACCGAGCGATAGAAAAGCACCCACGTGTCGAGCCCGCCAAGCGGCACGACCTGCGAGATGTGGTCGATGCGCGCGCCTTGGGCGACGCCCTCGTCTGGCGCAATGTCGAGAATGAAGTCCGCCTCGAATCCATGCGTGCCGCCCTTGTGAACGTCGAAGAAATACACCAGGCTGCCGTCCGGCGCGCGCACGGCGGGAATCGTCAGTTCGTTCGGCCCGATGCGCCCTGCCACGCGTGTGCATCCCAACGCTTCGGCACGAGCCAGTGCGGCCACCGCGTCGCTCGTCGACAAGGCCACCGCGCAGGCCGAGGTGCCGTGCATCTCGAAATACGAACGCGCGAAAGAGTCTTCTTCCAGGTTGAGCACGACGCGCACGTCTCCCAACCCGAACAATTCAACTTGCTTGGAACGATGGCGGCCAATCTTGCGGAAGCCGATCACCGACAGGAATGCACGCAGTCGCTCCGCTGTTGCGCGGTCGGCGGCGAATTCGATGAACGACCAGCCCTGCAGTTCAGGTGCGGGCGGCAGATCAATGAGCGGCACGCGATGCACGGTGGGCGTTGCCGCCTCACTTTCGCCAATCGGCGGCAGGTGCAGCACGCGGTCTTCAAGCCACAACAGCGAGCGCATGGCATCGGTGGCCGAGGCGCGCGCAGGTGCGGCGCGCAGGTCGTCGTTAAATATCTCCAGCGAAATCGGCCCCGCATAGCCCGATTGCAGGACGACGCGGGTGAATTTGTGAACGTCGAACTGCCCCTGCCCCGGGAAGCACCGGTAGTGACGACTGTGCGAGAGCACGTCGGTATTCACCCACGGCGCGTCGGCCAGTTGCACGAAGAAGATCTTCTCGCCTGGGATCTTGGCGATCGGCAGGTAGTCGTCGCGCAGCGCCAGTGTGTGAAAACTATCGAGGATGAGCCCGAAGTGCGGGTGCGCCACGCGCTCGACGATGGACCACGCCTGCGAAAACCGGTTGATATGCGTGCCCCAGGCCAGCGCTTCAAAGCCGACGCGCAGGCCGCGCTTGCCCGCCCGCTCGGCAAGCATGTGCATTTGCTCTGCGATCAGATCCATGTCGCCCGAGGCATCGGGCTGTGCGTTGGAGCACACCAATACCATCGGTGCGCCCAGTTCATGCATGAGGTCGAACTTGCGCTCAGCACGGTCGAGGTTGCGCTGCAACTGCGCGGGGCTGACGCCTTCAAAGTCGCGGAAGGGTTGGAACAGATCGATCGACAGCCCGAGGTCTTCGGCGATACGACGTACGTCGGACGGCGTGCCGGAGAACTGCAGCAGATCGTTTTCGAAGATTTCGACACCGTCGAAGCGCGCTGTGGCAATGGCCTCTAGCTTCTGGCGCAGCATGCCGGACAACGACACCGTGGCGATTGAGCGATGCATGTGATGCTCCTACGCAGCGGCAACCGCCCCTTGCGCCAGCATGCGGCGGAAATGCGCCTCCATGCGTGCCGCATCGGGCTTGATGCCAGTGAACAACTCGAACGCACCGACCGCCTGCCACACCGCCATGCCGCCGCCGTCGACAGTGCGGCAGCCACGTGCGCGTGCCACGCGCAGCAGTTCGGTTTCGATGGGGAAGTACACGATGTCCGACACCCATAGCGACGGATTGATCAGCTCGGCGGGCAGCGGCAGGCCCGGACATTTGTCCATGCCGGTAGGCGTGGCATGGATGAGCCCATCGGCGCCATCCAGCGCGTCAGCCGCGTCGGTGTCAGCTTCCACGCGCTGCGCGCCGTACAGACGCTGCAATGACTGAGCGAGCGCTTCAGCGCGTGCCGTATCGCGGTCCACGATGATCAGATGCGCCACGCCCATGCGTAGCGCTGCATGGGCCACCGCCGCCCCCGCACCGCCCGCACCCAACAAGACCACGCGGCCCAGCGGCGCATTCGGCAGCGCACGCTTGAATGCCGTGGCAAAACCTGACCAGTCCGTGTTGTGGCCAGTCAGGTGCATGCCCCGGCACACCACCGTATTGACCGCGCCAAGCTTGCGGGCGTCGTCCGACAAGGCATCGAGCAAGGGAATGACCGCCTGCTTGCATGGGTAGGTGATGTTCAGGCCGGCAAAGCCAATGTAGCGCGCTGCATCGATCAGCGCCGGCAGGCGGGCGACGTCGCCCGCGCCGGCGTCGAGATCGATGAGCTGATAGTGCAGCCGAAGCCCGTGCCAACGAGCTTCTTCTTCATGCAGGCGCGGGGTGAGCGATCTCTGAATACCCGCGCCGATGAGGCCGACCAGAAGCTTGGGCGTTTCCGTGCCCTGCGCCGCGACGCTCGATTCATTTGTCATGGTTTCACTCATGGTCGGACCTGCGGGCGAGTTACTTCTTGCGAGCCTTGGCGATCTCGGCGTTCAGTTCGCTGACGGTGGCTTCACCAATGTTCTGCGCTGCCTTGGCAACGACTGGTTTCACCTTGTCGCGGAAACGCGCCATCTCGGCGGCAGACACTTCATTGACTTGCATGCCGTTCTTCTTGAGCGCGTCGATGGCGGCCTGATCCGAATCGCGCGACAGCTTGCGCTGGAATGCGGTGGCTTCGTTGGCGGCGTCGACGATGATCTTGCGTTCGTCGGCGTTGAGTTGGTCCCACAGCTTCTTGCTGATGATCAGCGCCTGCGGGTTGTAGATGTGGCGCGTGATCGAGAAGTACTTCTGCACTTCGTAGAACTTGGACGCGAGGATCGTCGTGGCCGGGTTCTCTTGGCCATCGACCGCATGCTGTTCAAGCGCGGTATAGACCTCGGGGAACGGCATCGGCACAGCGTTTGCGCCCAACGCATTGAACATGTCGATGTACACCGGCGACTGCAGCACGCGCAGTTTGATGCCGTCCATGTCTTCGACCTTGGTGATCGGGCGCTTGTTGTTGGTCACGCTGCGAAAGCCGAGGTCCCAGTAGTTAAGCCCGATAAGGCTCTTTTCGGGCAGCTTTTCGAACAGCTTCTTGCCGAACGGGCCGTCGATCACGGCGTCGGCTTCTTGCGGGTTGTTGAAGAGGAACGGCAGATCGAGCGCAGCAAATTCCTTCACCACGCCCGACAGCAATCCCGCATTGAGCACCGTCATTTCGATGGTGCCTCCCTGCAGCGCAGACACCGTCTGCAGGTCGCCGCCGAGCGTGCCGCCCGCGAAGAGTTTGATCGCAATCTTGTTGCCGCTCTTCTGCGCGACCAGATCGGCAAACTTCTGCGCCCCCTGTCCTTGCGGGTGCTCCTTCTGATTCTGGAACGCAAACTTGATGGTGTGCTCACGTACCTGCGCCTGAGCCACGCCCAATTGCAGCAGCCCCGCCACCGCCATGCCGAAGCACATTGCCTTGATGATCTTCATTGCCGCCTCCTCCGTGGGAATCGATGCGCGCGTTTTGATGATGTGCGGGCCGCCGCGCGCACCGGATCGGCGGCCCCGTTGAATGCGTGTGACTAGAAGAACCAGCGCATCGGAACCGTGACGATCGAGGGGAAGAGCACCATCACGAACATGATGATGAACTCGGCGATCATGAAGGGCAGCACGCCTTTGGTGACGTCATCCATCGTGACCTTGCCGACCCCCGCCACTACGTTGAGCACCGTGCCTACCGGTGGCGTGATCAGGCCGATCGAGTTGTTGATGATGAACAGCACGCCGAAGTAGACCGGGTCGATGCCGGCGGCCTTGATGACCGGCATGAGCACCGGCGTCAGGATCAGGATCGTCGGCGTCATGTCCATCGCCGTGCCCACGACCATCACCAGCACCATGATCGCGATCATCAGCATCGTCGGGTTGTCGAGGAAAGGCTGCAGCAGATCGATCACCTTCGACGGCAGGTCTGCCACCGTGATGAGCCATGCAGACACCAGCGAGGCGGCCACCAGAAACATGACGATGGCACTGGTACGCGCGGCGACCACGAACACCTCCATGATCTGGCGCGTGCTGATTTCGCGATACACCAGCACCGATACGGTCAGCGCATAGACGGCGGCTACGACAGCGGCTTCGGTCGGCGTGAAGACGCCCATGCGCAGGCCGACGAGGATGATGATCGGCAGCATCAGCGCCCACAGCGATTCACGCAGTGCGTGCATCACCTCGGCGCGCGTCTTGCGCGGCGGGATTTTCGTCTGCTCCTTGCGCGCCACCAGCCACCACGTCACCCACAGCGACAGACCCATCAGCAGGCCCGGGACGATGCCAGCGAGGAACAGCTTCGAGATCGACACGTTGGCGGCGACACCAAACACGATGAAGCCAATGCTCGGCGGAATGACTGGACCAATCACGCCCGCGGCGGCAACCAGACCCGCCGAACGCGCTTTGTCGTGCCCTGCCGCGGTCATCATCGGCAGCAACAGCGCGGCGAGCGCAGCAGCGTCGGCCACGGCGGAACCGGAGAGTGCCGCGAGCAAACACGCCGCGATGATGGCTACGTAGCCCAGCCCACCCGGCACATGGCCCACCAGCGCCATCGCCAGATTGACGATGCGGCGCGACAGACCGCCGACGTTCATGATTTCGCCAGCGAGGATGAAGAACGGCACGGCCAGCAGCGGAAAGCTGTCTGCACCGTTGATGACGTTCTGCGCGAGGATCTGCGCATCGAACATATCCAGATGCACCATCAGCGCGACGCCACACAGCAGCAGCGCGAACGCAATGGGCACGCCCAGCGCCATGGTGCCGAGCAGGGAACCGAGAAAAACGGCGATCGTCATGACGCTCTCCTCAGGCTTTGCCGTGCGAGGCGAAGACGACGGGCGTGTCGCCCGAACCGTGCATCGAGGGCGGCGGCACGTCTTCGGATTCCTGCACCATGACGAGCTGGTCGTCGGACAGGCGATTGGTCAGCAGCTTGATGAGATCGAGCACCAGAATCACCGCCGCGCTCACGGCGAACACCACGCCCGAGGCATAGAAGATCGCCACCGACGCGCCGGTGGTCGGCGCCGACACGTCCCAGTTGATGCGCGCCTGCTGAAGACTGCCCTGGAAGAGCAGCCAGCTCACGTACAGCATGAGCAGATGGCCGATGAACAGGCAAAACTTCTTGCCCTTGCGCGGCAGACGGCCGACGAGCACGTCGGTGCCAAGGTGCGCATGGTCGCGCAGCGCTGCGGTGGCACCGAGGAATGTGACCCACACGAACAACCAGCGCGAGACTTCGTCCGAAGTCGATATACCGGAATTGAATGCGTAACGTAGAACCACGTTACCGAAGACCAACACCACCATGATCGCCAGGAATATGGCGGACACGGCATTGAGCAGGCGGCAGTAGCCCGCGATCAAGCGATCCATCTCTCTGTCTCCTTGGGTAATTCGCCCGTGCGGTCCGGAATCGGCCGCCGAGTCGTTTTTTGCAGAATGTACGAACTAGTTCGTTTTTGAAGTAATGGAATACACGTACTTCCCCCTTTGCACCCCCACTTTGTTCGGTGATCGCGCAGATTTACGCGATTTCGTTCAGCGTAGCGCTATGTCTCGACGTAACGAACGACCATTTCGACAATGCTGGCGCGGCGCTTTTCCAGCTCTTTGGGCGACGAAATGTCCCGCTTGAAAATGATCGAAAACGTGTGCCGGTTCGACACGTTGAAGAAGCACAGCGAACTGATCAGCAAATGCAGGTCGAGCGGATCGATGTTGGGCCGGAACACGCCCGCCGCCAGCCCCCGCTCATAAACATCGTGCACAGCCACGATCGCCGGCACGTTCAGTTGCTGGATCGTTCTGGACTGGGCAATGAACTGCCCGTTGTCGATGTTCTCCGTCATCACCAGACGGATGAAGTCCGGATTGGCGAGCTGGTAGTCGAAGGTAAAGCTCACCAGCTTGCGCAACGCGTTGACGGGCGGTAGGTCTTCGAGGTGGAGTCCGCTTTCGATGCTGCGGATGCGCCGGTAGGCCTCCTCCAGCACGGCAAGGTAGAGATTCTCCTTACTGCCGAAGTAGTAATAGATCATCCGCTTGCTGGTCTTGGTCAGCTCAGCGATCTCGTCGATGCGCGCGCCAGCCAGCCCCTTTTGCGAAAACTCACGCGTGGCGACCGCGATGATGTCGCGCATGGTGCCTTCGGGGTCGTTGGTGCGCGATGGCGCGGGCGTGCGCCCAACGGTTTTCTTCGGCGTGGCGACCTTCTTGGGTGCACCGGCCTTGTCTGTTGTCGTGTTCTTTGCCGTTGGCATGTGGCTCGTCACTCTCCCTGTGGGCCTCGCGCATTCTATAGCAGGGCCCGGCTGGCACCTGGCAGCGGGTTTTCCCGAGGCATGGTGTGCCCACGCCTCGGACAAGGCCGCTTTGTTACGATAGAGGCTTCGCTGCACTGCGTCACAGATTGCAAAAGCAAGCCGAGTCCTCTCGCAATTTGAAGGGAATTTGATACAACTCGGTATTTATTCTGATAGCCGCCCCGAATATTTCTGCCCTCGCCGCAATAAACCAAGATTCAGCGAGACATCAGCCCTGAGGTTGCGGGCGACACAACATCACGATCACGCGAGGACGACAGTGACTCAAGAAACACACCAAGACGGGGAAGAGCACCTCAAGCGCAACCTCAGCAACCGACACATCCAGCTCATCGCCATCGGCGGCGCCATCGGCACCGGCCTCTTCATGGGTTCCGGCAAAACCATCAGCCTGGCCGGCCCGTCGATCATCTTCGTATACATGATCATCGGCTTCATGCTGTTCTTCGTGATGCGCGCGATGGGCGAGCTGCTGCTGTCAAACCTGCAATACAAATCCTTCAGCGACTTCGCCACCGACCTGCTCGGACCGTGGGCGGGGTTCTTCACCGGGTGGACCTACTGGTTCTGCTGGGTCGTCACCGGCATTGCCGACGTGGTCGCCATCGCCGGTTATGCACAATTCTGGCTACCCGACTTGCCACAATGGATACCTGCGCTGATGTGCGTGGGCCTGCTGTTGAGCCTGAACCTCGCCACCGTGAAGCTCTTCGGTGAAATGGAATTCTGGTTCGCCATGATCAAGATCGTGGCCATCGTGTGCCTGATCTTCATCGGCGTTTACATGGTCGGCACCCACTTCGCCTCGCCCTCCGGCGTGCGCGCATCGTTCACTCACCTGTGGGCGGACGGCGGCATGTTCCCCAAGGGGGTGATGGGCTTCTTTGCTGGATTCCAGATAGCGGTGTTCGCCTTTGTTGGCATCGAGCTCGTCGGTGCAGCGGCAGCCGAAACGAAGGACCCGGAAAAGACCCTGCCCAAGGCGATCAACTCGATCCCCATCCGCATCATCATGTTCTACGTGCTCGCACTCATCACCATCATGTGCGTCACCCCGTGGAGCAGCGTGCACGCGGACCGCAGCCCGTTCGTCGAACTGTTCATACTTGCCGGCCTGCCGGCCGCTGCGGGCGTCATCAACTTCGTGGTGATGACCTCGGCCGCATCGTCGGCCAACAGCGGCATCTTCTCCACCAGCCGCATGCTCTACGGTCTGGCGCAAGAAGGCGACGCACCGCAGAGCTTTGCCAAGCTGTCGCGCCGCGCCGTGCCGGCACGCGGTCTGGTGTTCTCGTGCATTTGCCTGCTGGGCGGCGTGGTGCTCATCTACATTGAACCGAACGTGATGGCAGCCTTCACGCTGGTGACCACCATCTCGGCGATCTGCTTCATGTTCGTGTGGTCGATCATCCTGCTGTCGTACATGGCCTACCGCAAGAATCGCCCCGCCCTGCACGCCGCATCCAAGTACAAGATGCCGGGTGGCGTCGCAATGTGCTGGGTGTGCCTGGCGTTCTTCGCCTTCGTGCTGGCACTGCTGGCGCTCAAGGACGACACGCGCATGGCACTGTTCATCACCCCGCTGTGGTTCATCGCACTGGCAATCGGCTACAGCGCCTCGCGCACGGGTCGCATGGCCAAGGCCGCGAAGGCAGTGTCCTGACCGTCCCGGGGGCGGGCCCTGCCCGCCCCCGCCCCTGCGAACACGTATCAACGCAGGGTATCTATCGCAGCACTTCAGAGGTGACTGCACGGGCGCCAAAGGCGCCCTCCTTTCCCGGCCACTCAGGCCAGACCGCCTTCCGCATACCGCGAGATAGAGGCGCTCGTCACTCCGATCTATCAGCCCATTCCGGGCGCGCACAACAAGACACGGCAGCCCCTACGCCGAACGGAACCCACGGCGCGGTGCCGTTCCAAAAGCGGCGCAAACAAGCCCCTGCAACACTTCTGGTCGGAAACGACAACACCGAGAGACAGACCTCAGACATACGTAGAGAAGCGCCGACAGACGTTGCATCGAGCACTGGAGATAATTCGAGCCTTGTGCATGAACTCATTCGACATATGCCAATTGGCCTGCTCGACTGAGTCCGCAAGTCCCGGCAGGGCTCGCAAGTAATCCCACCCAGTTGGCAGCCGGTTCTGGAAGCCAGCCCTGGCTCGTCAAACCACAGTCACTTTGCAACCATGTCCTCTACGCAATCGTCTGTAGATTCCAACGTTGAACGCTTTAGCACCTGCATGGATTGGGCTGCCACACTCCCGGCTGGCGAAGAAGTCGGCCATAGGCTCGACGCTCTACTCAAGTCCTTTGCCGCGCTGCCTGTCCAGACAGCCCTACGCCTAATCGAAGCCCTGTTGGCAGACGATCCTCGGCACCCTTTGCTTGGGTTCCTGACGCAGTTGGCAACCACATGCCATCCAGACCAGGCACGCGGCTGGTTTCTACGTGGGTACTACCTACTGCTTCAAAAACAGGCCGAAGCCGTCGATGCTCTTGAGCGTGCCTGGCGAATAGACCCGGCCGCTCACGACATCCTGCCGCCCAGCCTGATCGATGCCTACCTCCGTGGAGATCGTCTGACCGAAGCGGAACACGTGGCACGATGGTATGTAGCGCATCTCCCGGACCAAGGCGGGCCACTCACCAAACTGAGTCAGGTGCTGCGCCAGCAACATCGTGTAACTGAAGCGATGGCGTTCGCTCAAGCCGCAAGAGACATCGCCCCTGACGGACCTGGTGTATATGTCGAGTATTGGCATGGGCTGAATAACACCCTGCGTTTTAAGGATGCCCTGCAATATGCACAGCATCTATACGCCCAGGCACCCGATAGACGAAACGTCAACGTCATGCTGGGCGAGTCGGAGGCTCGCATGGGGAACTGGCCCCCTGCTTGGCACCTCATCCAATGGGACTACAGGCCCGAATTCTCCTTCGGCGCTCAACTGGCTTGGCACCACCATTCGCAGCGCCACTATCACTTCGATAAACCCGTGCCCGATATTCCGCAATGGACGGGGCAGGCACTGCAGGGCAAGACCTTGTGCGTCTGGCTGGACCACGGCTACGGAGACTGCATCCTGGTCGCGCGCTTGTTGCCCCGCATCGCCAGACACGTGAACGCCAATGGAGGAAAACTGCTCGTGCTGGCCTATCAGCCGTTGGCAGAGATGCTGAGACCGTTGGTGAAACATGAACACGGCATTGTGTGCGACAGTCTTTCGGAGCCTGCGGACTACCATCTGCCCATCACAACCGCTGCCGGCGTCTTCCAGCTCAGCAACAACACACTACCCGGCACAGCTTATCTGCATGCCAGCGAGGCCGCGCTAACACGCTGGCGGAACCGGATCGGCCGCAAGCCAGATCAACGCAACGTCGCCATCGTCTGGTCGGGCGGCCCTAGCCACAGTCGCGACACGTTGCGATCGATGCCGTTCAACGACATCACCCCATTGCTTGCCTTGCCGGGCATTACCTTTCACTCAGCCAACCCCGCCAGCGCACGCGACGTGGCGCATCTACAGGCGCAGGGTTACGCCGTGCGCGACTGGAGCGCCGAGCTTTCTGGCTCTTTCGAAGAGACGGCCGGCCTGTTCTGCGCCGTCAACATGGTGGTGTCGATCGACAGCGCCCCCGCCCACCTGGCGGGCGCCGTTGGCGCACCGACAGTCCTTCTGCTCGACCGCGTCGGCTCGCATCTATGGGGTACTGACGACACACGGACGCCCTGGTACGACTCGATACAGATCGTGCGCCAGCATGCGCTTGGCCAATGGGCGGAAGCCGTGGAACGCACCGCGACAATCGTCCGCAATGCCTTGTCGGGCGGGCGCTAAAGGCATCCAGGATGTGCGGCACAGGGGACGCTAGGATTCGTCGCCGAAGCGGCTTACCACGAAGAAATGCCGGACACGGAAAGGACAGACAAAAAAGGCCGCTCTCGCGGCCTTTTTTGCTTGCGCAGAAACCGATCAGTTGCCGTCAGAGATCAGCAGAGTGGCCTGCTTGCGCTCGTCTTCAGGCTTGGCCAACCATTGCGGCCAGTATTCGGTGTTCTTGGCCTTCACGTCGGCCTGGTTCTGCACAAACCACTGCTCCGATTCAGGGCTGTTGCCGACCCACTTAGTGTCGGCCAGCATCTCCGTAAAGCTCTTGCCGGCCGTGTTGTAGTCGGAGGTACCATCCGTGCGCACCGGGAACAGCGAGAAGCGGGCCTTCCATGCGCCCATGCGCGGAACGACGACGGAATAGTAGGTCTTGCCCGGTGCCAGATCTGCGCGCAAGAAGTCAGCCGACTCCGAGACCACCATGAATACATGCTGGCCCGGCTCCGTGTCATAGGCCAGCTTGGTGCTGTTGTTGACGATGCCGATGAACTTCGGCTCGCCATTCTTTACGTCATAGACCGAAGCGCTGATGGCCGACCCCAGGAAGGTCGAGCGCATGAAAACCACGCGCGTCTTCTCAGGTTGAGCGGCGATGGGCTTGGGATCTTCCACGGGCCGCATCAGCGAACTTGCGCAACCGGTCAACGCAATCGTGGCACCCAACGTCACCAACGTGACGATACGTCTTAGCATGTCTTCCCCCGAATGTATCTTGGTTATGGTTTCAGCCCGTGTTACGGGGCTCCGCGGATACTACGCAGGGGAGAAAACAAAAGGGACTTCCCTTTTGGGCAAGCTTGATCAGAGTCGTCCCACGTTCGGAATTCAGTCGGCTGGACGCAAGGCGCTCTTCGGTCGGAAAGCCGCGACCACCTCGTCGGCGGTTTCGACATACGGACCGCCGATAAGGTCGATGCAATACGGAATCGCTGCGAACACGCCCGCTACGCGCAGCGTGCCGTCGGGCTCGCGCAGGCCTTCGAGCGTTTCGCGGATGGCTTTGGGCTGGCCCGGCAGGTTGAGGATCAGCGTACGGCCGCGGATCACCGCCGTCTGCCGCGACAGGATCGCTGTCGGCACGAAATGCCGCGAAATGCGGCGCATCTCTTCGCCGAAGCCTGGCATTTCGCGCTCACCCACGGCGACAGTCGCCTCGGGCGTTACGTCACGCGGTGCGGGCCCAGTGCCACCAGTGGTGAGCACCAGATGGCAGCCACGCTGATCGGCCAATTCGATCAGGGTTCGCTCGATGTCGGCGCGCTCATCGGCGATCAGGCGTTCTTCCGCACGCCACGCGCAGCGCAGCACGCTCGACAGCCATTCACGCAGCGCAGGAATGCCTTTGTCATCATAGACACCGCTCGATGCGCGATCGCTGATCGACACAAGCCCGACGACAAAGGGTTGGTCCTGCGTCGGGCGACGCGGCAGATCACTCATCGTCGCTGTCCTGTTCATCGGCAACGGCTGCTGCCGGCGCATCGAGTTCGCGCAACACCTTGAATATCTCGCGGAAGGCACGCGGCGGTTTGTTCTGCTCACGCTCCTTGAGCGCGTTGCGGCGTAACTGGCGCAGGCGCTGCAGATCCGCACTCGGATACGCATTGCCGATTTCAGTCACGGTGTCTTCGTTTTCCAGCAGCAGTTCGCGCCAGCGCTCCAGACGATGCAGATGTGCGGTCGCCGCTGCGGACACGCCTTTGATTTCGTCGAGCACGGCACGCAACGGTTCGGGGTCGACGCCGCGCATGATCTTGCCGATGTACTGCAACTGGCGCCGCCGCGCTTCGTGTTTGGTGAGGCGATGCATCTCGAGGATGGCATCGCGCAGCGACTCCGGCATGTCCATTTTCTTGAGGCGGTCGAGCGGTAGTTCGACCAGTTCGGCGCCAAGGTCCTGCAACGCGCTCATGTCGCGCTTGCGTTGTGATTTGGAGGGGCCGTCGTAAAGGGCGTCTTTGTCGTTGTCGTCTGAATGCATGGATCAGGCGGGCCACTTCGGGCCCGGTTATGTTCGGATGGCGGCGCCTTGGGCCGCAGTCAGTGGCAAGCACAATGGGTGCAAGTTGCCAGAGTTGGTAAGATTATAGCTTTTGCGAGCGCGCCTCCCCTCATCCATGGCCAGCAGACACGACGGCTTTGCCTACCCCCAAGAGCGCCTGCGCGACATCGCGCAGGAGATTGTCGACTACGCCAAGAGCCGTGGCGCCACGGCCTGCGAGGCGGATGTGTCCGAAGGCGTCGGCCAATCGGTCACCGTACGCCGCGGCGCGGTCGATACCATTGAATACAACCGCGACAAAGGCATCGGCGTAACGGTCTATCTAGGCCAGCAGCGCGGACACGCGAGTTCGTCCGACTTCTCGCGCGACGCCCTGCATGCCACGGTCGATGCCGCCCTGTCGATTGCCCGCTTTACCGCACCCGATACCTGTGCCGGCCTGGCCGACGCCGACCTCCTGTGGCGCGGCAATGAGTCCGAAATCGCCTCGCTGAATCTGTACCACCCGTGGAACATCTCGGTGGATGAAGCGGTCGAGCTTGCCCGTTATTGCGAGGCTGCGGCTTTCGACGTCAGTCCCGAGATTCGCAACTCCGAAGGCGCGACCGTATCGCGCCAGGAATCGCAATTCGTCGCCGCCAACAGCCTGGGCTTTAACGCAGGCTTCGCCACGTCGCGCCACTCCCTGTCGTGCTCGGTGATCGCTGGCGAAGGCGAAGCCATGCAACGCGACGATTGGTACGCCTCGCGGCGCGACGCGCACGAACTGCCCAATGCAGCACGTCTGGGCGACTACGCCGCACGTCGCACACTGTCGCGTCTGGGCGCATCGCGCGTGCCGACCTGCAACGTGCCGGTGATCTTCGAGGCGCCGCTGGCGTGCGGACTCATCAGCAACTTGGTGCATGCAGCCAGCGGTGGCAGCCTGTATCGTCGCTCGTCATTCCTGCTCGACGCGCTCGGCGAACAGATCTTCTCGCCTATCGTTCAACTGCGCGAAGACCCCTTTGTGCCCAAGGCTCTTGCCAGCACGCCTTTCGACGATGAAGGCGTTGCCACGAAGGCGCGCGACATCGTCCGTAACGGCGTGCTGCAGGGTTACTTCCTCGGCACTTATTCGGCCCGCAAGCTGGCGATGAAATCGACCGGCAACGCTGGCGGCAGCCACAATCTGGTGCTGGAGCCGGGCGAGCGCAACCTTGTCGAACTTGCTGCCGACATCGGCCGTGGTCTGCTGGTGACGGAACTGCTCGGCCAGGGCATCAACTATGTGACAGGCGACTACTCGCGCGGTGCTGCCGGTTACTGGATCGAAAATGGCGAAATCCGCCAGCCCGTGCAAGAGGTCACCATCGCCGGCAATCTGCGCGAGATGTTCCGCAACGTCAGCGCCATCGGCAACGACGTGATCGTGCGCGGCGGCAAGCAGTCGGGTTCCATCGTCATCGATGGGATGACCCTCGCCGGCAGCTAAGCAGCACCGCTCTCTTCGGCGCCCTGCATTCGCGGGGCGCCCTCTTCTGCCTGTCCCCTGCTCTTTTGTCCGTAGCCGCGCCGTGCTGGCCATTGCCATTTCTTACGCCAAACTTACGGAATTAGCGGCGTATTTTCATACGGTTACCAGCAAGCAATATTCCATTCGGGTTCGCCCTAGGCCGTTTCTGGTAGCGCGATTTCTATAATCCTGACAGCCCGCGTGACGGGCAATTACAACAGCAGCACACAGCAGAGAGGAGACACCGTGGAACGCCGTTCATTCATGAAGAAGGCGAGCGCTGGCCTCGCCGTAGGTGCAGTTGCCGCACCGGCCATTGCCCAATCGTCGCTACCGAACATCAAGTGGCGCTTGGCATCGAGTTTTCCAAAGAGTCTGGACACGATCTACGGTGCTGCTGAATCCGTGGCAAACCGCGTGCGCGTAGCCACTGGCGGCAAGTTCGACATACAGGTGTTCGCGGCAGGCGAAATCGTCCCCGGCCCGGGCGTATGCGATGCAGTCAAAGACGCCACGGTCGAGATGGGACACACGTGCAGCTATTACTTCGTCGGCAAGGACGTGACCTTCGCCTTCGACACGGCCCTGCCCTTTGGCCTGAACAGTCGCCAACAATCTGCGTGGATGTACGAAGGTGGCGGCATGGATCTCATGCGCGACTTCTTCCGCGACTACAACGTCGTCAACTTCCCCTGCGGCAATACCGGTGTGCAGATGGGCGGCTGGTATCGCAAGGAAATCAAGTCGGTGAAAGACCTGGAAGGTCTCAAATTCCGTATCGCGGGCGCGGCCGGTCAAGTGATGGCCCGATTGGGCGTGGTACCGCAACAGATTCCTGGCGGTGACATCTACCCTGCGCTGGAAAAGGGCACCATCGACGCCGCCGAGTGGGTCGGTCCGTATGACGACGAAAAGCTCGGATTCAACAAGGTCGCCAAGTACTACTATTACCCCGGCTTCTGGGAAGGCGGCCCGCAGATCACCGTCTATGTGAATGCCAAGAAGTGGGCCGAACTGCCCAAGGAATACCAACAGATCCTGGAATCGGCCTGCGCGGCGGCACACGTCGAAATGCAGGCCAAATACGACGTGAAAAACGTGGCCGCCCTGCGCCGACTGGTTGCCAGTGGCACGCAGTTACGCCAGTTCCCGCGCGACGTCATGCAGAACGCATACAAGGCGGCGTTCGAGTTCTACGACGAAACCGCCGCCAAGAATCCGAAGTTCAAGAAAATCTACGATCAGTGGCGCAAGTTCCGCGACGACGAATACCTGTGGTTCCGCGTCGCAGAGAAGAGCTTCGACGATTTCGTCTACAGCCAGCAGACGCGCCGCGCATAGCGCTTAACCAGAGTCTCATCCCTTGGTGCAATAGTGGCCCCGCCTTGTGCGGGGCTTTTTTTCAGGGCTACGCTGCCGCCGATGAGGGCACAAAGAACCGCTCGCGCAGTTCATCGAGCCCGAGCATGTCGAGCAACTCTTCGAGCCTGCGTGCTGCGCGACGCTGCGGCGCCCCTTTGCGCGACGCGATGATGAGCTCGTTCTTCATGGAGTGTTCCCAGCCCACCAGCTCGGTCACATTGAGCTGGTAACCATGCGCTTCGAGCTGCAGGCAGCGCAGCACGTTGGTCACGTGGCTGCCGAATTCGCGGGTCTGGATGGGGTGGCGCCACATCTCGGCCAATGCGCCAGCGGCCAGTTGTTCGGCCTTGTTCTTGCGCAGCACGGACGCCACCTCTGCCTGACAGCACGGCACCAACACGACGAAGCGGCTTTTGCGTTCGAGCGCAAAACGGATCGCGTCGTCGGTGGCGGTATCGCAGGCATGCAGCGCGGTGACCACGTCGATGCGTTCGGGCAGCGCAGCCGAGTGCATTGATTCGGCGACCGACAGATTAAGGAACGACATACCGCCGAACCCCAGTCGCTCTGCCAGCTCACGTGACCGAGCCACCAGTTCGTCGCGCGTCTCGATACCGTAGATGTGCGGCCCCGCGCCCAGTTGCTTCAGGAACAGGTCGTAGAGGATGAACCCGAGGTACGACTTGCCTGCACCATGGTTGACCAATCGCAGGTCGGCATGCTCGGCCAGCACCTCACGCAGCAGCGGTTCGATGAACTGCCCAAGGTGATAGACCTGCTTGAGCTTGCGGCGGCTGTCCTGGTTCATCTTGCCGTCGCGCGTCAGGATATGAAGTTCCTTAAGCAGCTCCACCGACTGATCGGGGCGGATTTCGTATTTGCTTTCAGGCTGGGCAGCCTTGGCGCGATTTTCCTTGCGCATGTCGATACCGGATATGAATTGCGGCGCGCCTCTGCGCGCCCATCGAAGGTGGTGTTTTAGGCCTTTTCAGGCGCATGCGCCAGCAGCGGCACATGGTGCGCTTCAGGGGCGTTTGGCGCCGATCAGGCCCGCGTCGTCCAGCTCACGCTTGAGGTAGGCATACAGCACGGGTGCTGCCACCACGCCACCAATGCCAAACAACGCCTCCATGGTGATCATGGCGATGACGATCTCCCACGCCTTGGCGTCGATGCGGTGCCCGATGATGCGCGCGTTCACGAAGTACTCGAGCTTGTGGATGAGCACCAGGAACAGCAACGAGAACGCCGCGATCTGCAACGACAGTGTCGAGCTGACGAGCACGATGAACGTATTCGAAATCAGGTTCCCCACCACCGGCAGCAGCCCGGCAATGAAGGTCAATGTGACGAGCGATTTGGTGTACGGCATCGGGTGCCCCGACAGCGGCAGGATGCACACAAGGTAGATGGCGGTCAGCAAGGTGTTGAGCGCCGAGATACGCACCTGCGCGAAGATCACCGTCTGGAACGACTGCGTGAGGCGCGCAAAGCGCTCGATCATCGCCGCAGACAAGGGCCGCTGGCTGGCTGGATTGGCCGCATCGTTCCACGACACCATGGCCCCCAGCACCAGCCCGATCAGCGCCAGGATGCTCCCGCGGACGCTGCCATAGCCAAAGGTAGATACCTGTTGCCCATGCTCGCGCAACAAGGTCGCCACCCGCGCACGCAATTCATCAACCCCTTCGGGGATGTACGACTGGATGTCGGGCGGCAAAAAACTGCGCAGGTCGGCGACGATCTCAGCCAGTCGCAGCAACAGTCCGCTGAACCCATGACTGCGCTGAACCAGGTAGGCGATGCCCAGGCCTATGGCGGTGAGCAGCATGCACACGACGACAATCACCACCGAGATCGCAAGCATGCGCGCCCAGTGCGACAACTGACGTTGCCGCAACAGCCGGCGCTCGATGCTGCGCGTCACACAGTAGACGAGCAAACCGGCGATGACCGCAGGCAAGAGATGGAAGACCAGAACCGCCATGCAGATGAGTGCAATCAGCACATAGCTGGCGATATTTGCGGCGCCCGAAGGCCGCGATGCGGAAAGATGATTCATTCGCGTGGCGGCGTGCGGGCCGTCAGATCATTGCCACGCGGTCGCGTGGTACCGGCCCGCATTCTATCCCGCCATCAAGGCACGCCGCACACTGACAACGCGCAGCGCCACAAACGGAATCAAGCCAGGCGCTTGTTGAGGGTATACGTCCCCACAATGCTGGCCTGCCCAAGCGTGTGCGGCCTGATCGCGGCCAGCACGTCCTTGCCCGTAAAACGCCCTGTCACAGGCAGGCGATCGACATCGAGCGCATAGACCGTGAAGTGGTAATGGTGCTCGATGGAATCGTTGAACGGCGGAAACGGGCCATCGTAACCGTAGTAGTCACCCGCCATCTGCGGGTCGCCCGCAAACCAGCCGGTGTAGTCGTTGATGCCGTGGCGCGCACCGTAGAGGGCTTCCGGCCCGGGGCGACCATGCGGCACCAGGCCATTGCTGAATTCACCTTCGCGGATTTCAGTCAGATCGAGCGGCAGATCGACCAGCACCCAGTGGAAGAAATCCACGCGCGGCAGGTCGGGCGGCACTTCGCGGTCAGTCTTGTTCACGTCGTCGCCACGGCTCGGCACGTCCGGGTCATGGACGATCACCGCGAACGAACGCGTGCCGACGGGCACGTCACTCCAGGCCAGATGCGGGTTGATGTCGTCGGAAACGGCAACGATGCTGGAGTCGTCCAGCTTGCCAGCCGCATTTCGTGGATTGATGCGCGCGCCGGGGGTGATCGAGTGGCTTGTCAGACGCATGACGGGCTCCTGAAGGGGTCGCATTGGAAGGGGATTGATGCGGGCTGCCGTCACGTTGCGAATGCCCGCGAGGCAAGCTTTCGACGTTGACCTTAACGCGCACCTTCCGGGCCGGTAAACCCCTGACATGAAAATGGCGCCCGCAGGCGCCATCGATTGGCCGTCGAATTTGCTGACTCAGGCTGCTGCAAGCGCCTGTTCGATGTCGGCAAGGATGTCATCGATGTGCTCAATGCCGATCGACAACCGCACCATGTCTTCCGATACACCAGCCTTGGCCAGCTCTTCGGGCGACAACTGGCGGTGCGTCGTCGATGCCGGATGGCACGCCAACGACTTGCAGTCACCGATATTGACCAGACGCGTCACGAGCTTGAGCGCGTCCTGGAAGCGTGCGCCGCCTTCGCGCCCGCCCTTTACGCCAAAGCTCAGGATGCCCGACGCGCGACCGCCCAGGTAGCGCTTGACCAGCGCAAAGTCACGGTGGTCTTCGAGCCCGGCGTAATTCACCCAATTGACCTTGGCGTGCCCCTTGAGGAACTGCGCCACGCGCACAGCGTTCTCGCAGATGCGATCCATGCGCAACGCCACGGTCTCGATGCCCTGCATGATCTGGAACGCGTTAAACGGGCTGATGGCCGCACCCATGTTACGCAGCGGCACCACGCGCGCGCGGCCGATGAACGCAGCCGGGCCGAGCGCCTCGGTGTAGACCACGCCGTGGTAAGACACGTCTGGCTCGTTCAGGCGGCGGAAGCGCGCCTTGTGTTCGGCCCACGGGAACTTGCCCGAATCGATGATCGCGCCACCCAGTGACGTGCCATGGCCACCCAGATACTTGGTGAGCGACTGCACCACGATGTCGGCACCATGTTCAATGGGGCGGCACAGGTACGGTGTCGGCACGGTGTTGTTGACGATCAGCGGAATGCCATGGCGATGAGCGACTTCAGCCAGCGCGGCGAAGTCAGTGATATTGCCCAGCGGGTTGCCGATCGACTCACAGTAGATGGCCTTGGTCTTGTCGTCGATGAGCGCTTCGAACGCCGTCGGATCGCGGTAATCAGCAAAGCGCGCCTGGATGCCCAGTTGCGGAAAAGTGTGCGCGAACAGGTTGTATGTGCCGCCGTACAGGGTGGCCGCCGAAATGAAATTGTCGCCCGCCTCGCAAATGGTCTGGATGGCATAGGTGATGGCCGCGGCGCCCGAAGCCACCGCCAGCGCTGCAATGCCGCCTTCAAGTGCCGCGATGCGCTTTTCCAGCACGTCCTGCGTGGGGTTCATGATGCGCGTGTAGATGTTGCCCGGCACCTTCAGATCGAACAGGTCTGCGCCGTGTTGCGTGTCGTCGAACGCGTAGGCAACGGTCTGATACAGCGGCACCGCCACCGCGTGGGTGGTCGGCTCGGGCGTGTAGCCTGCGTGGACGGCGAGCGTTTCGAATTTCACGGCGGTTCCCCCTTTGGTCAAAAGCGACAAGTATAGGCATGGAGCGCGGTCCCGCGATTGCCGAAGTTTGGATATGCAATGCGCCGGTTTGCGCCACGTGCGAACGAGCGCGTAGGATCGACCCTTTCGCGCGCGCGGCGCGCGCCGAACAGCCACGGGAAAACCAATGAAAGTCCTTATCCTTGGCGGCACTGGCGTCATCAGCCGGGCCATCGTGCCGCTGTTGCTCGAACGCGGGCACGACGTCACTCTCTTCAACCGCGGCCAACGCGCGCCAGCCCCGCACGGCGTGCGTGTCATGCATGGCGACCGCGCAGACCGCGACGGCTTTCGCGCTGCCATGCAGGCAGAGAAATTCGACGTAGTGATCGACATGATCGCCTTCACCGAAGACGACGCGCGCTCGACGGTGGAGACCTTTCGCGGTCGCGTCGAACAGATCATCGTGTGTTCGAGCTCGTCGGCATACCAACGCCCCTACCGCACGATTCCCGTCCAGGAAGACGCTGAAATGCTGTGCGAAGACCCAGTGTTTCCGTACTCCTTCAACAAGGCCCGGATCGAACGCTATCTACAGGCCTTGATCCGCGACGAAAGCCTGCCGATCACCCTCATCCGCCCTTCGCTGACATTCGGCCCCGGCGCGGCGGGTTTTGGCGTACTGCGGCAGAATTACGGCGTCATCGACCGCATCCGGCGCGGCAAGCCGCTGGTGATGTTCGGCGATGGCAAGAACCCGTGGAGCTTCACCTTCGCGCCCGATCTGGCGATTGCATTCGCCGGCGCGGTCGGCAATCGCCGCACCTACGGCCAGCACTACCACGCCACGAACGAAGCGCGCACCGCGTGGCAGGATCTCTACCTCGAAGCCGGACGCGTATTGGGCGTTGAACCCAAGCTGTTCTTCCTGCCTGCGGACCTGCTCTATCGCGCAGCGCCCAAATTGTGCGCGCACCTGCATTTCGAAAAGTCGTATCCGGGCCTTTTCGACAACAGCAAGATCCGTCGGGACATCCCCGAATTCACGCCGCGCATCGGCCTGCACGAAGGCCTGACGACGCTGTTCGCATGGTTCGAGGCCGAATCGCGCAGCATCGATCCTGAGAAAGAGGCGCTCGAAGACCGGCTCCATGACATCCATCGCACCCTCGGCGAACAACTGACCGATCTGTACACGAAATAAGCGAATGCCTCACACCCAGAACACACCGTCGGCCCAATCGCCCTGCCCGTGCGGCAGCGGCCGGACTTATGCCCGCTGCTGCGGGCCCATACACCAAGGCGAGGCCGCGACGACCGCCGAAGCACTCATGCGGTCGCGCTATTCGGCCTATGCCTTGGGACTGACCGATTACGTCGCCGCCACGTGGCATGCCAGTACGCGTCCGACAGACATCGCCCCCGACAACACGGTGAAATGGATCGGGCTGAAAGTCGTGCGCGCACCTCAAGCCGAGGGCAACGCGTCGGTGGTGGAGTTCATCGCCCGTTACAAGATCGACGGACGCGCCTACCGCATGCACGAAATCAGCCGCTTCGTGCGCGAAGACGGACGCTGGTTTTACGTCGATGGCGACGTGACCGACTAAGACCCCGGAACCCAATGGAACGCCACGGCGCTCGGGAGCACAGCCCCCGGATCAAGGCACGCCGTCCTACGGAGTCCCCATGCACAACGACAACAAGACCTCGACACGCCCCCCTATTGCCGCACGCGTCGCAACCAAGGCGCATTTCTTTATCAGCGGTTTGCTCTTTGCAAGCTGGGGCGTGCACGTGCCGACCGTGCGCAAACTCTACGACCTGGGCGAAGCACAGCTCGCGTGGCTGATGCTGGCTGCCAGCCTGGGCGCCATCATCGCATTGACACGCGTCGGCAACTGGGTGGCGCGCCACGGCGCACGGCCGGTAGTCGTGGTCGGAGGCCTGATGATCTGCCTGCCGCTGGCGCTGCTGGTACACATGCCCGGCTATTTCAGTGCCATGGCGACGCTGTTCGTCTTTGGTCTGGCCACCGGCGCCTTTGACGTCGCCATGAACGCCGAAGCGGTGGCTGTTGAAGACGCTTATGCCCGACCGATCATGTCTTCGTTTCATGGCTTCTTCAGCCTGGGCGGCATGGCTGGCGCCCTGATCGGTAGCGCAGTGGCGGCCGCTGGCGTCGCACCCGCCGTGCACTTGGCGCTGGTCGCCATCGGTGGCTTTGTGTGCGTGTGGGTCGCGGCCCGCTACATGTTGCCGACGGAACATACGCATTCGCCCGAACATGCCGACACGCCGTTCCGATTGCCACGCGGCCTGTTGCTTTTGCTCGGCATGCTGGCGGCATTCGGGCTGATTGGCGAAGGTGCCATGTATGACTGGAGCACGCTGTACATGGTGCGTGTGCTCGATAGCCCGGCGGCGGTCGCAGCACTGGCTTACGGCGCGTTTTCGGCAGCCATGGCAGCGGGCCGTTTCGGCGGCGACTACGTGCGCGCGCGGCTGGGCTCGGCGCGCACGCTTCGCGTGTCGGCGTGGCTCGCGGCCATTTCGATGGTCGCTGCACTGATCATCGCGCAACCCTGGGCTGCGCTGGCAGGCTTCGCGCTGGTAGGCGTGGGGTTCTCGAACATCATCCCGGTATTGTTCTCGGCGGCCGCCAAGGTGCCGGGCGTGCCGGCGGCGCAAGGCATCGCGGCGGTGTCGGGTGCGGGCTATGTCGGATTCATGATCGGCCCGCCGATGATCGGCTTCCTCGCACATGGCTGGGGACTGGGCATCGGCTTGATCGTCGTTGCGGTGTTCGCTGCGCTCGTTGCGCTATTTGCCCGTCGTGCGATGGCGACAGCGGCGTGACAAATTTTCAATGCGCTTTGCAAATGCTTGCAAAGCATTACAGCGGCCCAGAGACCGTACGCATAACGTTCTAGTCGTGGAGTTCAGCCTGATCGCAGGCCGACCAAGCCCCAGAGGAGAACAACAATGCGTACATTCATCAAGGTTGCCGCCGCCGCGATCCTCGGTACCAGCACCCTGCTGCCAATGGCGGCTTTTGCTCACGACCGCGACCATGGCCATGGCCCGCGCTATGACCGTCACGAACGTTACGACCGCTACTATGGCGGCCCGCGCGTGGTCGAACGCACGGTCGTCTATCGCCCCGCGCCGCCGCCGGTGGTGTATCGCGAGCGCATCTATCGCGAGCCGGTGGTGTACCAAGAGCCTGTGTATGTCGCGCCAGTGCCGGTATATGGCCGCCCGGCGGTGACGATCGGAGTGAGCCTTCCGCCGATCGTGATTCCGATCCGCTAAGCGCGTCGATGCCGAAATAGAAAAGCCCCGCATGCCGGGGCTTTTTTTGTGGGGCTCGACGACCACCGCGCCGCCACGTTGCCCCAACGGGATACCAACGCCGGTCGAGTATTGGCCGACCGCACCATCCATGCCAATAGCATTCGTTTGGAACACTCTCGGGGCGACGTGGCCGCGGCGGAATGGCGTCGTCAGAGTATTCATTGCATGTCCCACGCGTGAACGTCGATCAATGCAGCGAGCACATCGAATCGTCACGGTGAGGCGCGACACTGAGAACTTCGCCACAATGGAGCCATTTTCCGCTCCACGGTTTGCCGACATGACCGCTCCACCTTTCAACGATCTCACGCCCGACGCCGTGCTCGATGCCGTCGACTCCACCGGCTTGCGTGCCGATGGCCGTCTGCTGGCACTGAACAGCTACGAAAACCGCGTCTATCAGGTCGGCATCGAGGACGCTTCACCCATCGTCGCCAAGTTCTATCGTCCGGAGCGCTGGAGCGACGAGGCGATCCTCGAAGAACATCGCTTTGTGCAGGCGCTGGCCGACGCCGAAATCCCCGCTGTGCCAGCGCTCGAATCCGGCTCGACAACATTGCACCGCCATGCGGACTTCCGCTTCGCATTGTTCCCCCGCCGTGGCGGACGCGCGCCCGAACTGGACGACGAACAGACGCTGGCGTGGCTGGGGCGTTTTCTGGCCCGCATCCACAGCATTGGCGCACGCGAACCGTTCGTACATCGGCCGAATATCGATATCGAAACGCTTGGCGTTGAATCGCGCGACTGGCTGCTCGCCCACGACAGCGTCGCGCCCGAACTGCTGGCGGCCTGGCAAGGCACGGTGGATGCCGCGATCGATGGCGTGCGCCACTGCTTCGATCGCGCAGGCTCCGTACGGCGATTGCGGCTGCACGGCGATTGCCACGTCGGCAATGTGCTGTGGACCGATGATGGCCCGCATTTCGTAGACTTCGACGACGCGCGCAACGGCCCGGCCGTGCAGGATCTATGGATGTTGCTGTCGGGCGATCGCGAGAGCATGGAGCGCCAGCTGAGCGTCGTGCTGCGAGGTTACGAACAGTTCCGCGAATTCGACCGCGCCGAATTGCATCTGGTCGAAGCCTTGCGAACGCTGCGGCTCATCCACTATTCCGCCTGGATCGCCCGGCGCTGGCACGACCCGGCCTTCCCCGCCGCGTTCCCGTGGTTTGGCAGTACGCGCTACTGGCAGGATCGCATCCTTGAGCTCAAGGAACAGATCGCGCTCATGGAAGAGCCGCCGCTGTATCCAGCAGATTGACGGCCAATCGCCCGTTCAACGCGAGCCCGTCGGCAGGACGGGCTCGATGGCGTAGACCTCGAACGAGGGCGCTTGCGGTGGGCGCAGCGGCTGCGCAACACCGGTGACACGCAGAGTCTGGCGCTGCAGGCGGGCTGCCGTGGATTGGTCGACACCGATCAGCAGATATTCGCCTTTGTCCGTGCGCAGCACGGGCGTCGCATGCGGCTCACTCCCTTTGAGAACCAACGTGCCGACAATGCTCGTCGTGCCGGGCATGGTCGGCGCGGGCGGCTGCGCGCAGGCGGTGGACAAGGTCACGGCGCCTGCCAGCAGCGCGAGTCGCGTGCGCGCTGCAATGCTCATTTGACGACCACGGTCACCGACACGCCAGCCGGCACCGGCACGGTTTCGGTGTAGACGCCGGCAGTGGCCTGGCGGCGCAGCGGGAACTGCGCATAGGCCAGCAGCGTGGTCGGCAGCGACGACGGATAGGTCACGTACGCAGCGTAGTCCGGCCCGTTGATGGCCGGCAGCGTGAAGCCGTATTCAGAACGCGCCGGCATGCCGTAGCCAGTCGGCGTTCCCGTTGCCGGCAGCAACGACCCCATGGTGCTCCAGCGGCGCAGTGCTTCGGCAAAACCGGGCCCGCCAGCCTTGCGGATGGCGCCATCGAGCAGCGCCACCGAGTCGGTCGAGGACTTGTCACGCAGCAGCGATTTATAGAAGTCGATGCCGTACTGACGCAACAGATAACCACCAAAACTCGCCGACACCGCGTAGCTGAAGCAACTCGTGTTGGGCGTGTTGTTCCAGCTGGTGTAGTCGCAGTTGTAGCGCCCGGAGTAGATCCAGCTTCCGAAGCTTGAGTCGCGCAACGAGTTGTACGTCGAATCGATGTTCAACCCGACGATGTCCTCGGTCATCAGCGCACTGCCCTCTTCGAGGAAAGTCTCAAAGTCATAGTAGGTGCCGCTGGCAGGCGCTGACATCAGCACGCCACGCTGATAGAAATTGATCATGTGCGTGAATTCGTGCGCCAGCGTGCTGAGCTGAATCTTGATACCGGCGTCGCCGGTGGCCAGATACACCGTCTCGGTGTCCATGTAGAACGACAGCGACTCGTTGCTGTATTGGCCGTACGAGGCGCTCGGGTCGATGTAGAAGTTATTGTTCGACCAGAAGTAGCCGATCATTCCGTACGGCTTGCTGTTGCGGTCGAAGTTAACGAACACGATGTCCAGTTCTTGATCCGCCGGAATCAGGCTGTTGGGATACGAATGCGAACCCCACGGCTCGCCGATCAAGCCCACGACCATCGAGTAGACCGACTGGCTGCCCGTAGCAAAGCGCTGCGCGAATTGTTCGACGTGCGCGGCAGTGAAGCGACCGCTGCCGTATTCACTGTCCTCGACCCAGATATTGATCACGCGGCCGTCAGTGGCCGTGATCTTGCGCTGCAGGGTGGCCGTGCGCGTGGTGATCGAATCGTTGCTCTGCGAGATGTACCAGCTACGCGATTGCCCCACCGAATACTTGGGTGTCGCCGCGACAGCCAGTGTCTTGGCACGGCCGGTACTGGTTGCCTCGGACGCGCTGCGCATGCGCGAACGAGCGTCGAAATCGCGAACGATGGAAGGGATGGTATTGACGCTGCTCGCATCCGTCGAATCCGCCGTGTCGGTCACCGACGCGGCCACGGCCGCCACGCTCTTGCTAGTACTCAGCGACACCGCCGGGAAAGGCACTGAGGTTGCTTTGTCGTTGGTATAGATGAGCGTAACCGACGCCGACGACGGCACGTTGTTGATGGTGATCGGCAGGCTGACCTGCGAACTGCCGGTATTGCTGTAGTGCCAGACGCCGACGCCAGTGCCACCGTAGGTATTGCTGGAGGCGACGCCGCAATTGATGCCCGAGCAATCGGCGCTCAGCGCCAGTTGCGCGCTGCCGGCGCTGCTGGAACTCGAACTGCCGAGGCTGGAGCTTGACGTGCTTGCCGTGGTCGAAGTTGACGTACTGCTACTCGTGCTGGCGCTCGTGCTACTGCGGCTGGATGCCGCGCCGCTCGCATCCGAAATGCCTGCGGTGTCGCTACTCCCGCCGCCGCCTCCGCCGCCGCCACAACCGACAATCAGCACACACGACACCGCCGCAACTGCCAGACGGCCCAGCCACGCCCTGCCCTGATCCATACACGCTTTCTTCGCCACACCGTTCGCGCACATGGCGAACGGGCCAGTTGGGAACGGCCGGCCGCACACGGACCCGGCCAGCAACGCTGCGCGGGACTTCCTCGCGCAGTGGGCGAGCGTATATCAGATATGTCTTACCGTAACGGACAAAACCACTCGGCCGATCCGAAAATGCCGACGAATGGACGATTGTTCATGCGAAACGCATCACTTTCAGTGCGCGCTGGCCTTTGAAAAGACGTTGAGTACCACGACCCCCGCGACGATCAAGGCGATACCGCAGGTGGCGCCCGCATCCAGGCGCTGGCCATACAACCACCAGCCGGCCAGCGAGATGAGCGCCACCCCGACGCCCGACCACACCGCATAGGCCACGCCGACCGGCATGGTGCGCAGGGTGAGCGACAGAAAGTAGAAGGCGATGCCGTAGCCCGCCACCACGATGAGAGACGGAACAAGCCTGGAAAAGCCTTCGGATGCCTTGAGCGCCGAAGTGCCGATCACCTCGCTGAGGATGGCGACAGACAGAAACAACCACTGTTGCATGGGAATTCACCGGACAAATCACTGGGCACCGGAATCGACTGATGCCGGCGCCGCAATTATCGCCTGTCTGATGCAGCGCTCTCCTACTCTGCGTGCAAATGCCGGCCTCTTGCCGCATAAAGCGCCCGGATCAGCGCGGCTCGCAACGATTGCAGTCGGGCCATCGCGGCTGCGATACCAGACGGCGGTAGCACCACAACGATATCCGCCCCTTGCGCCCCCGCCTCCACACACAGCCAGCCGCCCTCGTGCGACGTGTATGCCGCACCGCTCTCGATGCGTTGGCGGCTCGGCAGACCAATGCCGTCCAGCCAACGAGTGCCCGCGTCGACAATGACGCTCGCGCCCTCGGCGACAACCAACGCGCCCGCCTTGACGGACAACTCACAGCGATCGCCGGCAGCCAGGCGAACCCGTTGGGGCAAAGGGGAAGAACTCATGATCGGCTCCTTGTGTAGTCACCCGCCACAAGGCCGTGGCAGGCAGCTACAGACTAAGGATTGATCCGCGCTCACAACAGGCACAGACCTGCGATTTACAGGGCGCATCAGACGCCGTCCGCGCGATCTGTTATGGTGCATTTTCACGAAATCTGTATCTGTATCGGTCAGCCCGCCAACGCGATCATCACACCATGGACACCCCGCTCTACCTCCAGCTCGCCAGCCATTACCGCAGCGCCATCGAAGGCGGCACGCTCACGCCGGGCAGTCGCATGCCGTCGGTGCGTACGCTCACGCAATTGCACGCGGTAAGCCTGTCAACGGCACTGCAAGCCTGCCGCCATCTGGAAGACGCTGGCTGGCTCGAAGCCCGCCCACGCTCGGGGTATTTCGTGCGCAGACCGCGACGCATGGCGATGGCGCCAGTGGTCGAACCCGATCCGGCCCGCGCACCCGACCCCGCGCAGTTCGTGGGTATCCACGACCGCGTTTCGGACTTCATCGCCAAGTGCGAGATGTACCCGGTCAAGGTCAATCTGGCAGTGGCCTTCGGCTCGCCTGACGCTTACCCGACCGACGCGCTACGCACGGCGGCAGCGCGTGCGCTGCGCCACCACCCGGACGTCCTCGTCAGCCCGGTACCGCCGCATGGCGACAAGACCTTCCGCACCGTGCTGGCCCGTCGTGCGCTGGCCAGCGGCATGCAACTCACGCCGGACGACGTGCTTGTCACCCACGGCTGTACCGAAGCGATCAACCTCGCGCTGCGTGCCGTCACGCAGCCGGGCGACACCGTGGCAGTGGAATCCCCCACGTACTACGGGCTGTTGCAGATTCTGGAAAGCCTCGGCCTGCGCAGTATCGAAATCCCCACCAGCCCGCAGCACGGCATCTCGGTCGATGCACTGGAACTGGCATTGCGCACGCAACCCGGCATCCGTGCCGTGGTGGTGATACCCAACTTTCAGAACCCGCTGGGCAGCGTGATGCCCGACGAGGCCAAGGCGCGGCTGGCTGCGCTGTGCCATGAACATGACGTCGCACTGATCGAAGACGATACTTATGGCGCGCTAGCCGACGACGACCGCCCGCTGAAAGCGGTCAAGCACTGGGAGCGCGAAGGCAACGTGATCCACTGCGCCTCGCTGCACAAGATACTGGCGCCTGGCATGCGCTTGGGATGGGTGAGCGGCGGACGCTGGCACGCGCGTATCCGTATGCTCAAGTACGCGCAAAGCCGCCCCAACGACGCGCTGGGCCAGATTGCGGCGGCGGAGTTCATGGGTTCAGCCGCCTACGACCGACATCTGGTCCGCTTGCGGCGGTTGCTGCGTGAGCGACGGCAGCGCATGGCCGAATCGATTGCCGAGCACTTCCCCGACGGCACGCGTCTCGCAATGCCCGCTGGCAGCATGCTGTTGTGGGTTCAACTGCCGGGCAGGCAATCGTCGCGCGACATTTTCGAGACGGCGTTGAAAGCTGGCGTGCGAATTTCACCGGGGCTGATGTTCTCGAATTCCGAGCGCTACGACCACTTCATCCGCATCAGTTGCGGCGGGCAATTCACCGCGCAGACCGAAGACGCACTGCGTCTGCTCGGGCGCATCGTGGCCACGTGATCGATTACGCCGAAACGCCCATCGCAAGCACAGCGCGATAGCCTTCGGCAGCACTGCCTGTCACATCCAGCATTTGCGTCACCGCGCCATCGGCAAACGCGAAGTCGTCTACGACACGCCGAACCGATGTGTTCTGCCCGTGTGCCGCGTACAGAGGCGAGGCGTACACGGCGCGCGTCACGTCGTCCGGAAAGGCCAACTGCGAAGTGGCCATTGCCCGCCCGCGCAGATCATCGTGCAGATACACCTGCACATGCACGTGCGTGACGCGACCGGGGTACCAACCGGGGTAGATCGTATCGAAACGCACGCGCCCCGCTGCGTCACTGACCTGGACGCCACGCAAGAACGTCTGTCGCGCAACCGATGCGTCCCCACGTCCTTCATAACCCGAATACGCACCCTCACGGTCGCAGTGCCAGACGTACACGGCGGCCCCCGCAATCGGCGCGCAACCCCGCGCAACGTCTACCAGACTCAATTGCAGCGCCAATGGCACGCCGCTACGGCCTTCAGTGATGTCACGGCGAACGATTGCCCGATTGGACAGTGCCTCCAGCAGAGGGAACGGACCGGCGGTTTCTTGCGCAATCAGCGTGCATCCCACCGCACGAGGCGGCGTGGCGGCATCGGCCAGCGCGGGCGCAAGAAACCCCGCTACGCCAAGCGCTCCGAGCGTGCCGATCGCTTTGCGGCGGCCAGCGTCGGGCGTGTCGTCGAAATCTGCGGAACGATCCACGGCTGCCTCCACGAGTGCGCTGACGTTGAGGAGGCATCGCCACGACCCGCAGGTTCCGTCGGTACGGGTTTGTCTGTAGCCGATGCGCGGCCCGGCGAATGCTAGCGTAGCAAGCACATGTAGCAATGAAGGCGTTCGGCACGTAATGCGAACGTCATCCCAGAGCGCAAAAAGCGCCACGAAGCACAAGTGTTTGGCTGTTCAATCCCTGCAGGAGAGAGAAATGTCGGCACCGCTTTTGGTAGCGTTCGCCAGCTCTGTGCTGGCGGTTCTTTATGGGCTGTTGCTCAGTCGTTGGATTCTCGGGCTGCCGACCGGCAGCACACGCATGAGGGAGATTGCCGCGGCCATCCAGATGGGTGCCGCCGCCTACCTCAACCGGCAGTACATCACCATCGCCATCGTCGGACTGGTTTTACTCATCATCATCGGCATGACCATCGACTGGCCGACCGCCGCGGGCTTTGCGCTCGGCGCGGTGTTGTCCGGCGGTGCCGGATACATCGGCATGAACGTGTCGGTGCTCGCCAACGTGCGCACCACCGAAGCGGCAAAGAAGGGACTCAATGAGGCGCTGACCGTCGCGTTCCGCGGCGGCGCCATCACCGGCATGCTGGTAGCCGGACTCGCCCTGCTGGGCGTCACCGGTTATTACTTCGTGCTGTCGTCCAATGCACCGGCGGACGCCCCGGTGGCAACGGTGCTCAAACCACTGATCGGGCTGGCGTTCGGCTCGTCGCTGATCTCCATCTTTGCGCGCCTGGGCGGCGGCATCTTCACCAAAGGTGCGGACGTCGGCGCCGACCTCGTCGGCAAGGTAGAAGCCGGCATTCCCGAAGATGACCCGCGCAACCCGGCGGTGATCGCGGACAACGTGGGCGACAACGTGGGCGACTGCGCGGGCATGGCAGCCGACCTCTTCGAGACCTATGCCGTGACGCTGATCGCAACGATGCTGCTCGGCGCACTCACGCTGACGTCCGACCCTCAGGTCGGCGTGGTCTACCCGCTCACGTTGGGCGGCGTGGCGATCATCGCGTCGATCATCGGCGCGTTCTTCGTGCGCATCGTGCCGGGCAAGAAGATCATGGCGGCGCTCTACCGTGGCCTGATCGTGGCAAGCGTCATCGCGCTCGTCGCGTTCTACTTCGTGACCAACTGGCTGGTGCCGGACAACGTGCTCGACACAGAACTCGGCATCCAGGGCGGCGCGGTGATCCGCGTATTCGGGGCAAGCGTGGTGGGGCTTCTGCTCACCGGCCTGCTGGTGTGGATCACCGAGTACTACACAGGCACCGACTACGCGCCGGTGCGGCAGGTCGCGGCGGCGTCCGAAACAGGCCATGCCACCAACATCATCGCGGGCCTGGGCATTTCGATGAAAGCCACCGCCGGCCCCGTGATCTGCGTGTGCATTGCAATCTGGGTGGCACACGCGCTGGCAGGCCTGTACGGCATTGCGATTGCTGCGATGGCGATGTTGTCGCTGACGGGCATCATCGTCGCGCTCGATGCCTACGGTCCCATCACAGACAATGCGGGCGGCATTGCCGAAATGGCCGAGCTGCCGGAGTCTGTACGCGCCGTCACCGATCCGCTGGATGCCGTCGGCAACACCACCAAGGCGGTGACCAAGGGCTACGCCATCGGCTCGGCCGGGCTGGCGGCATTGGTGCTGTTTGCCGACTACACGCATGCGCTGACAGCCAGCGGTCGGCAGTTGTCGTTCGACCTGTCGAATCACCTTGTCATCATCGGCCTGATCATCGGCGGACTGGTGCCCTACCTGTTCGGCGCCATGGCGATGGAGGCCGTCGGCCGCGCGGCGGGTTCGGTGGTGGTGGAAGTGCGCCGCCAGTTCCGCGAGATCCCCGGCATCATGGAAGGCACGGCGCGGCCAGAGTATTCGCGCGCCGTAGAACATGCTCACGCGGGCAGCCATCCACGAGATGATGATTCCGTCGTTGCTGCCAGTGCTGCTGCCGATCATCGTCGGCTTCGCATTGGGTCCGCAGGCGTTGGGCGGCGTGCTGATGGGGACCATCGTCACCGGCCTGTTCGTGGCGCTGTCGATGACAGCCGGCGGCGGCGCGTGGGACAACGCCAAGAAACACATCGAGGACGGCCATTACGGCGGCAAGGGATCGGAGGCCCACAAGGCAGCCGTCACTGGCGACACCGTGGGCGACCCCTATAAGGACACCGCCGGCCCGGCGGTGAATCCGCTCATCAAGATCATCAACCTGGTGGCCTTGCTGATCGTGCCGTTGATCTGACCTTCATCGCACGGTGGCGGCGCGCGCCGCCACCTCGGCCACATGCTGGCGCACGGTCTGCGCCAGCGACGCCACGGCCGGCGTCGGATGCGCTTGCCCACAAAGCATGAACACATCGATCTCCGGCAGGGGCGGCAAGCCGCTATCGATCACTCGCAGTTGCGCCGGCAAGCCAACGGGCGTGCGCACTGTCAGGCCCAGCCCTGCCCCGACGGCTGCCCACACGCCAGCCAGACTCGGACTGGTGAACGCCGCGCGCCACCGTCGCCCAGCTTCATCGAGCGCCGCGATGGCCGCGGTACGCATCACACATGGTGCGTCGAAAGCCACCAGCGGCAGCGGTGTGTCGTCATCGGTAACCGCGCCCTGTGCAGGGCCGATCCAGCGCATGGGCAGCCTGGCGACCGGCTCGGCATACGCTGGTACTTGCCCGGTGTCCCACGCCAGCGTCAGATCGAGCTCGTTGCGCTGCACCTGTGCAATCAGATCGACGCTGCGCGCCACGCGCGCTTCGATACGCACATGCGGATGGGCTCGCGCAAAGCTACCGAGTACGTCAGTGAGCAGGCCTTCGCCGAAATCCTCCTGCATGCCAAGGCGCACTACGCCATCCAGGCCCGCACCACGCACGGCTGAAGCGGCTTCGTCATTCAGCGCCAGCAGACGGCGCGCGTAGCTCAAGAGGATTTCGCCCGTCGGCGTCAGCGCCAACCCGCGCCCGGCCTTGCGCACAATGGGCGTGCCGGCCTGCTCTTCGAGCTTCTTGAGCTGGGCGCTCAGCGCCGACGTGGATCGCCCGAGGCGGTCGGCCGCCTGGGCAAAGCTGCCCATTTCAACGCCGGCGACAAAGCCGCGCAGCACGTCCAGATCGAAGTTCAGCGTCCGCATTCGATCATCCCGATTTTGTGAACCATCAGTCAAAAACATATCGATATTCAGAACCATATTGAGCCGGTAAGGTGAAGACCGTCAACCACCGGAGAACACGCATGACCACGATGCACCACACCCTTCACGACGCTGCGCCCAAGCTGGCCGAGCTGACCGACGCCGTGCTGTTTGGCGACATGTGGGTTCGCACCGCCTTGCCGCCGCGAGAGCGCAGTCTTGTGACCGTGGCCGCGTTGGTGTCGCTTTATCGGCTCGAACAGTTGCCGTTCCATCTGGCCAAAGCGATCGACAACGGCGTACGCCGCGAAGAGTTGGTTGAGCTGATCACGCACCTCGCGTTCTATGCGGGTTGGCCGGCGGCGGCGTCCGCCATCAATCAGCTTGAACGCACCCTTCCCCGTACCGACAAGGAGGACTGACCATGCCCTACGCACGTATTTCAATGCTCAAGGGAAAATCGCCCGCGCACCTGCGCGCGGTTGCAGACAGCCTGCACCGCGCCATGGTCGATGCCTTTGGCGTGCCACCGAAAGATCGCTTCCAGGTCATTCATCAACTGGAGCCCGAGGAGTTCATCTTCGACCGCGACTATCTATTCGGGCCGCGCAGCGATGACTTCGTCATGATTCACATTACAGCCGGTCGGCCGCGCGATGCGGCCACGCGCGAGGCGTTCTACCAGCGCGCAGTGGCCTACCTGGGCGAGGCCCCAGGCCTGAGGCCGGAAGATGTGATGATCGTGATCTCGACCACGCAGACAGATGAATGGTCGTTCGGATGCGGTGTAGCGGGTATCACCGGGGGACGCGCCCCGGCGTGAGGCGTCGGGCGGGGATTGCCCCCCGCCCGCTTCACTCATTTACCCATCAGTTGACGTTGCAGCTCATCAGTCGCTTTGTCTTCGGGCGACTGACCCGCATCGCCTGCGGACGTGGATGAACTGTTGTCAGGTTGGCCGCCCAGCTCCTGCTGTAGCTGGTCAACATCCTGTGTGTCGTCGGACGGAGGAATGATGATCTGAACCTTGTCCAGATCGACCTTCGGTTGCGTGCCCAGGCCGACGTGCACCAACTGAGGAAAGGCGATTACCAGGCCGACCATGACAATCTGGATCAGCACGAATGGCACAGCGCCCCAGTAAATCTCAGTGGTCTTGACCGCCTTGGGCGCGACCGAGCGCAGGTAGAACAGCGCAAAGCCGAATGGCGGATGCATGAACGAGGTCTGCATGTTCACCGCCAGCAATACGCCGAACCAGATCAGATCGATGCCGAGCTTTTCCGCCACGGGCGCGAGCAGCGGCACCACGATGAACGACAGTTCAAAGAAGTCGAGGAAGAACGCCAGCACGAAGACCAGGATGTTCACCACGATCAGAAACCCGAGCACCCCGCCCGGCATGTTGATCAGCAGGTGCTCCACCCACACGTGACCATTGACGCCGTAGAAGGTCAGGCTGAACACGCGCGAACCGACCAGGATCAACACCACGAAAGTGGTCAGCTTGGCGGTCGAACTCCATCGCCTGACGCAGCAGGCTCATGCTCAACCGCCTGCGCGCCAGCGCCATGATCAACGCGCCGGTGGCGCCCATCGCGCCGCCCTCGGTCGGCGTTGCCACGCCAAGAAAGATCGTCCCCAGCACGAGAAAGATCAGCGCCAGCGGCGGAATCAGCACGAAGGTTACGCGCTGCGCCATCTGCGACAAGAATGGCAGCTTGAGCCATTTGCTGATGCAGGCGGCGATGAATGCGAACGCCACGCCGACACAGGTGCTCACCACGATCAGCTCATCGGTTGGCTCGTCGGCAGGACGCTGCTGGGCGAACACCACCGCAACGATGACCGACAGCACCGCCAGCACGGCAACCGAACGCAACCCACTGCTGCCGTCCGGTTCGCGGATGGTGCGTGCCTCTGGCGGCAACGCGGGTGCAGCCTGCGGACGGAACAACGTAATGCCGATGACATAAAGCACATACAGCCCGGTCAGCACAAAGCCCGGGATGAAAGCGCCTTTGTACATGTCGCCCACCGAGCGCCCCAACTGGTCGGCCATGACGATCAGCACCAGCGAAGGCGGAATGATCTGTGCCAACGTACCGGACGCCGCAATCACGCCGCTGGCAAGCCGGCGGTCGTACCCGTAGCGCAACATGATGGGCAGCGAAATCAACCCCATCGAAATGACCGACGCCGCAACCACGCCGGTGGTCGCCGCCAGCATCGCACCGACGAAAATCACCGCAAAGGCCAACCCGCCGCGCACCGGGCCAAAGAGTTGCCCGACGGTTTCGAGCAAGTCTTCGGCCATGCCGCTGCGTTCAAGTATCAACCCCATGAAGGTGAAGAATGGAATCGCCAGCAGCGTGTCGTTGCTCATCACGCCCCAGATGCGATCCGGCATGGCCTGGAACAATTGCGGCGGCAACATGCCGAGTTCGATGCCGAGAAAGCCGAATACCACGCCGCAGGCAGCCAGCGAGAACGCTACGGGGTAGCCCAACAGCAGGAAGACCACCATGGCGACGAACATGATCGGCGCCATGTTGGCGGTGATGAATTCAATCATGTCGCGCGCCTCCCTTGGCTTCCTGCATGCGGCGGATGTCTTCGGCGAGGAGTTCTTCGGCGCTCGCCTCATCGGCGGCGTCCAACTTGATGTGCCCCTGGAGGAAAGCGACGCGCTTGATCAGTTCGGAGACACCTTGCAGCGCGAGCAACGTGAAGCCAACGGGCACCAGAAGCCGCGCCGGCCACAGGATCAACCCACCGGCACTGGGAGATGTCTCGCCTGAGGTATAGGCCGTCATGAACACGCCCCACGACAACCAGATGACCATCACAGAGATCGGCAGCAGAAAGAACATCGTGCCAAGAATGTCGATCCACGCATGCACGCGCGGGCTAAAGCGCGAGACCAGCACATCGATGCGTACGTGGACGTTCTTGAGCAAGGCGTAGCCGGCCCCGAGCAGGAAGACCGCAGAGAAGAGATACCACTGGATTTCGAGAAAGGCATTCGAACTGATGTCGAATGCTTTGCGGACGGTGGCATTGATGGCACTGATCAATGTCACCGCGAGGATCAGCCAGATCGTGGCCTGCCCCACTTTTTCGTTCAGCGCGTCTATCCATCTGGATAGGCGTATCAACGCATCCATGCGGCAACTCCTCTCTGAGTGGCGTTGGCCGCTTGCCGATTGCATACGGCCTTTCTTGTAGTTGCGCGATTATTTTGCGGCGCCTTGCACGCTAATATAGGGGGAAACCAGATACATGCCCGAGTAGCCGGTCGGGCAGCCACATCCCCCTTTTTGGTGCATTCATACCGACAGCATTCATGATCACGCGCATCTGCCTCGTCCGACATGGCGAAACCGACTGGAACGTCGCTCGCCGCCTGCAAGGTTTCACCGATATTCCGCTCAACGCCGAAGGGCTGCGCCAGGCTCACGCCGCTGCGACCCACCTCACACAAGAGGGTTTTGACGCTATCTACAGTTCCGACCTGCAACGGGCACTGGTCACGGCGCAGATCATCGGCCGCCAGATCGATGTGCCGGTCGAAATCGACGAGCATCTGCGCGAGCGGAATTTCGGCCAGTTGCAGGGGATGACGCCCGACGAGGCAGCTGTACGCTTTCCCGAAATCCAGCCGCGCGTCCGTGCGCGCGAGCCCAACGTCACGCCACCCGATGGCGAGAGCCTCGCGGTATTCGCCGAGCGCGTGCACACCGGACTGGACGCCATTGCGCGTCGCCACCCAGGCCAAACGATACTGGCCGTGGCGCATGGTGGCGTGCTCGACATCGCATACCGCATCGCCACGGGCATGCCGCTGTCGGCGCCACGCGACTTTGCGCTGGGCAATGCCACGCTCAACTGGATTTCGTGGGACGGTGCGAACTGGGCGATGGTCGCCTGGGACCAGCGGGCGCATCTCGACCGCAACCTGGACGAACTGCCGCTCTGACACGGCGACGGCAACACAAGGCGCCACAAGCCGCTTTCTCTTGGCGTCAGCAAGCCGATCGACACACCTTGCCGGGGCGGCATCATGGCGGACACAGCCTTGATTCGTATAGAATTTCGGGCCGAACCGCTGCCCGTATTCGCAGCCTGTCCGGCGGACGGGGTATCATTCGCCTTTGGCCGCCCCCTCAATCAGGAAAACCATGTTTTCAAAGCAAAAAACCCTTGCCCAAGTCGACCAGGAACTGTGGTCTGCCATCCAGTCGGAAAACAAGCGTCAGGAAGACCACATCGAACTGATCGCTTCTGAAAACTACGTCAGCCCGGCAGTCATGGAAGCCCAAGGCTCGCAGCTGACCAACAAGTACGCGGAAGGTTATCCGGGCAAGCGTTATTACGGCGGTTGTGAATACGTTAACATCGTCGAACAACTGGCCATCGACCGCCTGAAGAAGCTCTTCGGCGCGGACGCCGCCAACGTGCAACCGAACTCCGGTTCGCAAGCCAACCAGGCCGTCCTGATGGCCTTCGCCAAGCCGGGCGACACCGTCATGGGCATGAGCCTGGCCGAAGGCGGCCACCTCACCCACGGCATGCCGCTGAACATGTCGGGCAAGTGGTTCAACGTCGTGGCCTACGGCCTGAACGAGCAGGAAGAGATCGACTACGACGCGATGGAGCGCCTGGCTCATGAGCACAAGCCGCGCATCATCATCGCTGGCGCCTCGGCCTACGCCCTGCGCATCGACTTTGAACGCTTCGCCAAGGTGGCGAAGGACGTCGGCGCGATCTTCTGGGTCGACATGGCGCACTACGCTGGCCTGATCGCCGCTGGTTTCTACCCGAACCCGGTTCCGCACGCCGACGTCGTCACCTCGACCACGCACAAGACGCTGCGCGGCCCGCGCGGCGGCATCATCCTGATGAAGGCAGAACACGAAAAGGCCATCAACTCGGCCATTTTCCCGGGCCTGCAAGGCGGTCCGCTGGAGCACGTGATCGCTGCCAAGGCCGTGGCCTTCAAGGAAGCGGCCACGCCGGATTTCCGCACCTATCAAGAACAAGTCATCGCCAACGCCCGCGTCATGGCGCGCGTGCTGGGCGAACAGCGCGGCCTGCGCATCGTGTCCGGCCGCACTGAAAGCCACGTGTTCCTGGTCGACCTGCGCAACAAGAAGATCACCGGCAAGGAAGCCGAAGCCGTCCTGGGCCAGGCCCACATCACGGTCAACAAGAACGCCATTCCGAACGACCCGGAAAAGCCCTTCGTGACCTCCGGCATTCGTCTGGGCAGCCCCGCAATGACCACGCGCGGCTTTACCGAGATCGAAGCAGAACGTGTGGCGCACCTGATCGCCGACGTGCTCGACGCGCCGCACGACGCGGCCGTGATCGAACGCGTGCGCAATGAGGTTTCGGCGCTGTGCAAGAAATTCCCGGTCTACGGCTGATCTCATGAGCCTCTTGTCCAACGCGTTCCAAACATTCCTGTCCGAAGCGCCGGAGCACGCCGCAGCGTGGCATGCGGCGGTCAAGGGGCTGGATGACGCCAGCGCGTTGGACAAAAAGACCGAAGAACTGGCTTATCTGGCTGTGCTGGCAGCCTTGGGGCGCACGTCCGGCGTGCCGTTCCATGTGGCATCGGCGCAAGCCCACGGCGCGTCGCGCAAGGAAATCATCAGCGCGGTGCTGCTGGGGCTCCCCGCTGCGGGGAGCGTCGTCACACAGTCGTTGCCCATCGCATTGGCGACCTACGACGAGGCAGCCAATAACGCCGACAAGGTCGGCGGGCAAGCGTAAGGCCCTCGCCGTGTGTTTTATGCACGGCGATCAGAAACCGTTCAAGAACATGACTGTTTTTGAACGGTTTTTCTTTTCTGGCGGATAGAATGAAGACTACTGCCTACTTTTCCCTCCGATCATGAAATGCCCGTTCTGCGGCACCCCTTCGACTCAAGTCACTGACACCCGCGAGAACGACGAAGGCGACATCATTCGCCGTCGCCGGCGCTGTGGTGAATGCGACAAGCGCTTTACGACGTACGAGCGCATCGAGCTGCGCATGCCGCAGATCGTCAAGCGCAACGGCAGCCGCGCCGAGTACGACCGTGAAAAGCTCTTCGCCAGCATGAAGCTGGCACTGCGCAAGCGCCCCGTCACGGCAGAGAGCGTCGAAGCCGCCATCGAGCGGATCGAAAGTCGCCTGCTGTCCATGGGCGAACGCGAAATCCCGTCAGAGAAAGTGGGCGAGCAGGTCATGCGCGAGCTCAAACGGCTCGACAAGATCGCCTACATCCGCTTTGCGTCGGTGTATCGCAACTTTGAGGACGCCGAGGAGTTCTCGGAAGTGATCCGCGAGGTCTCGACCAAAGCGCGCGCCAAACAACGCATTTCGTAGTCGCGCCTTGCGGCTATCGTCTCAAACCTGATGCCGTGCCGCATGCCCGCGGCACTGAAGAGGCTCCATGTCGTCGCATGCTTTCTTCATGGCGCGCGCCCTGCAACTTGCCGAGCGCGGGCTCTACACGACCACACCCAACCCACGTGTCGGCTGCGTCATCGTTGATGACGCCGGCCACATCGTCGGCGAAGGCTGGCATGAACGTGCCGGCGAGCCGCACGCCGAAGTCCACGCTTTGCGTGCCGCGGGTGAAGCCGCGCGCGGGGCCACCGCCTACGTCACGCTGGAGCCTTGCTCCCACTTCGGGCGCACGCCGCCCTGCTCCGACGCACTGATCGCCGCTGGCGTGCGCCGCGTCGTCGCGGCCATGCAGGACCCGAATCCGCTCGTCGCAGGTCGAGGACTGGCGCGCCTGCGTGATGCAGGCATCGAGGTGGAGGTCGGCGTAATGAACGAGAGTGCCGCACGCCTGAACGAGGGCTTCATCTCGCGCGTCACGCGCGGGCGCCCCTGGCTGCGGCTCAAGCTTGCCGCCACGCTCGACGGCAAGACTGCGCTCAACAACGGCCAAAGCCAATGGATTACAGGCGAAGCTGCGCGCGCAGACGGACATCACTGGCGCGCACGCTCATGTGCAGTCCTGACCGGCATCGGCACGGTGCTCGCCGATAACCCGAAGCTCAACGTCAGGTCTGTCGAGACGCCACGGCAACCGATGAAGATCATCGTCAACCGTCAGTTGCAGACCCCCATCAATGCTGCCGTGCTGAGTGGCGCACCAACCATGATCGTCACGGCGCAAGAAAACCGTGACCGTTGGGCCCCATTTGAAGCGCGCGGCGCGGAAGTGATCGCACTGCCGGACTCGGATGGCCGTGTCGATCTGGCCGCTCTGATGCAGGAGCTGGGCAAGCGCGGGCTCAACGAAGTGCTCACTGAAGCCGGTGCCGGGCTCAATGGCGCGCTCGTCGCGGACGGTCTGGCCGACGCCGCGCTGCTCTATCTCGCCCCGAGCTTTTTTGGCGACGCCGCACGTGGCCTGCTAGCACTCCCCGAAATGACGGTCCTCGCCCAGCGGCGCGATCTCGTCATCGACGAGTGCACGCAACTGGGTGAGGACCTGCGCATCCTCGCGCGCTTCAAGTAGTCCGATCACCCAATCGTCATCAGCGTTGCATTGCCGCCAGCCGCCGCAGTGTTGACGCTCAGGCTGCGCTCGACCAACAGCCACTCCAACGGAACGTCCGTCTCGCCACGCTCCATGCCGTGGATCGGCACGATGGCTCCGGGCATTGCTGCAAGGGTCACCGACAACTCGCGCAAGATGTCGGTATCCCCATGGAACAGCGCGACGGCGGATTCGCGCACAGCCGATTCGAGATCCGCGACAAGGGTGACATTCCCCCGCAACGATGACGGCAGGCGCTTGGCGACTGCCGAGCCAGGGCCATCGGACAACACCAGCGCATGAGCGCCGACTGCCAGCACTGCGGCCAGTTCGATCAGCAGATCGTCTTCATCCCTTGCCAGGCACAACACACGCCCGCGCGGCATCAAGCTGTAGGTATTGCGCTCGCCCGTAGGACCACGCAGCTGACGCATGGCGCCGGCAAGCGATCGGCTTTGGAACTCATCACACACCCCAACAAGCGAAGCCATACCCTCGCCTGCGGCCCACTCACGCAATTGCGGCAAGGCACGCATCAAGCGCTGCTGGAGGGCTGCGCCGCGCATGTCCTCACGCCCGGCTATCTGGGTGGATTCGTTACGCAGGCTCTCCGTTGCCGCCAGACGCGGCCGCGCTGACAGCAAACGATACAGGTATAGCGGCCCGCCAGCCTTCGGCCCGGTTCCGGACAACCCCTCGCCACCGAATGGTTGAACGCCCACTACCGCGCCGACCATGTTGCGGTTGACGTACATGTTGCCCACACGCGCATGGTCAACGATGCGGCCGATGGTCTCGTCGATGCGACTGTGCACGCCGAGCGTGAGGCCGTAACCCGCAGCATTGATCTGCTCGACGAGCGTGTCGAGGTCATCGCGGCGATAACGCACGACGTGCAGCACGGGGCCGAAGACTTCACGCGTGAGTTCGCCGACGTGTTCGAGTTCGATCAGCGTCGGCATGACAAAACTACCGTGCGTACGCTCGCCTTCTACGAGACGCGCCCCCTGGAATACAGCCCTGCCCTGCTCACGCATGTGCTCGATGTGGCGCTCGATGTTGTCGCGCGCGTCCTCGTCGATGACCGGGCCGATATCCACCTCCAGCCGCTCGGGGCAACCCAGGCGGTACTCGGCCATGGCACCCCGCAACATGTCCAGCACGTGGTCGGCAACGTCGTCCTGCACGCACAGAAGACGCAACGCAGAGCAACGCTGCCCCGCGCTATCGAACGCCGACGTCATGACGTCATTGACGACTTGTTCGGCCTGAGCGGACGAGTCAACGATCATCGCGTTGAGCCCGCCGGTTTCAGCAATCAGCGGTGCGCTACGCCCCTGTCCATCGAGTCGCCCCGCCACGCTCTTATGAAGGATGCGGGCCACCTCGGTCAACCCGGTGAACATCACGCCGCGCACGCGGTCATCTGCGACCAGCTTGGCACCAACGGCCTCGCCCATGCCAGGCAGCAATTGCACCGCGCCGGCCGGCACGCCCGACTGGAGCAGAATACGCACGGCTTCAGCCGCGACCAGTGGCGTCTGTTCGGCAGGCTTGGCAAGAACGGCATTGCCAGCAGCCAGCGCGGCCGCAACCTGCCCGACAAAGATCGCCAGCGGAAAATTCCACGGGCTGATGCACACCACCGGCCCAAGCGGGCGATGGCTGTCATTGGCGAAGGAGTCGTCGATCTGTGCGGCGTAGAAGCGCAAAAAATCGACGGCCTCGCGCACTTCGGCTACCGAGTTTGCGACGGTCTTGCCGGACTCACGCACCAGCAGGCCGATGAGGCGCTGCATCTGGCCTTCCAGTCGGTCGGCGGCCTGCCGCAGTACGGTCGCGCGTGCGGCAGGCGGAGTGGCCTGCCACATGGGCCACGCGTCAACAGCGCACTGGATAGCCAGGTCAACTTCGTCGGCCGTCGCCTCCCGCACATGCCCGACGATATCGCGGCGATCGGCCGGGTTGGTGATCACCTTCCAGTCGGCCTGTTCGGGAATGTCGCCCCCCAATATTGGCGCGGCGCGCCAGTCTTCTTCAGTGCTGTTGAGCAAGGCCGCCGACAGCGACGCAAGCCGTTGCTCATTGGCAAGATCGATGCTGGCAGCGTTCAGCCGCTGCACGCCGTAGAGCGCACGCGGCAAGGGAATGGACGGGTGCGGATGTCCAAGGCGTCCCTCTTTGCGCGCCAGTGCTTCGACGACGTCAACAGGGTCGGCGATCAGTTCATCGAGCGAGACATCGTGATCCGCGACGCGATTGACGAACGACGTATTGGCGCCGTTTTCGAGCAGACGCCGCACGAGATACGGCAACAACGTCTCGTGCGTACCGACTGGCGCGTAGATGCGACAGGGGCGCCCGAGCTTGCCCTCGGCGACAGGGCCCACCACTTGCTCGTAGAGCGGTTCGCCCATGCCATGCAAGCACTGGAATTCATATTGGCCGGCGTAGTAGTTTTGCCCCGCCATGTGATAGATCGCTGCCAGCGTATGCGCGTTGTGCGTGGCGAATTGCGGATAGATTGCCTCGGGCACCGTCAGCAGTTTGCGTGCGCAGGCGAGGTACGACACATCGGTGTAAACCTTGCGCGTATAGACCGGATACCCCTCGACGCCCTGCACTTGGGCAAGCTTGATTTCGCTGTCCCAGTAGGCGCCCTTGACGAGACGAACCATCAATCGGTGACCACTGCGGCGCGCCAGATCGATGAGGTAGTCGATGACGAACGGACACCGCTTTTGGTAAGCCTGGATAACGAAACCGATGCCGTTCCAGCCAGCCAAGGACGGTTCAAAGCAAAGACGATCGAGCAGATCGAGTGACAGTTCCAGCCGGTCAGCCTCTTCTGCGTCGATATTCAGGCCGATGTCGTATTGCCGAGCCAGTTGGGTGAGCGACAGCAGGCGGGGATAGAGTTCCTCCATGACGCGCTCGTACTGTGCACGGCAGTAGCGTGGGTGCAACGCGGAGAGTTTGACCGAGATCCCGGGCCCTTCGTAGATGCCGCGCCAGTGAGAGGCCTTGCCGATGGCATGGATCGCCTGTTCGTAAGCCGCGAGATAACGGCGCGCGTCCGCGTCGGTGAGCGCGGCCTCGCCGAGCATGTCGTACGAATAGCGAAAACCTTGTGCTTCATGGCCGGCGGCATTTGCCAGGGCCTCGGCGATGGTCTCGCCGGTAACGAATTGCTCCCCCATCAAGCGCATCGCCATGTCAACGCCCTTGCGCACCAGCGGCTCGCCACTCTTGCCAAGAATACGATTGAGCGAAGACGTAAGCCCCGCCTCGTTGTGCGTAGCCACCAGCTTGCCTGTGAGCAACAACCCCCAGGTGGTGGCGTTGACGAACAGCGACGTGCTTTGCCCGATGTGCATTTGCCAATTGCCGCCGCTGATCTTGTCGCGGATGAGTGCGTCGCGCGTGGGGCGGTCGGGGATACGCAACAGCGCTTCAGCCAGACACATCAAGGCGACGCCTTCCTGCGACGACAACGAGAACTCCTGCAGCAGCCCTTGCACCACGCCCGCCCGGAAACCTGAGCCCTTATGCCGACGAAGATTGGTCGCGAGCTGCCGCGCCATGTCGGCGATGGATTCATTCATCGCCGCCGGTCTGCGCGCAAGGTCAACAAGCATTGGAATGACCTCTGGCTCGGGCCGCCTCCACGCTGCGGTAATCGCGGCTCGCAATACGGATTGGGGGAGCACCGATTCGGCAAAGTCCAGAAAGACCTGCTGCCTTACGTCCGGCTCGCCGGGGACGTCGTCGCTGGCCTCAGCAGACTCGCCGAGGCCATCCAGCCCCTGTCCGGATTCGAGCCGTTCGAGGGAGCTGAAGATCGCGTGCTTGATGAACCAATGCGGTGTGCGGTCGATGCGGCGAGCGGCCTCTTTGAGGCGATCGCGCGTGGCATCGTCGAGTTTTACTCCGAGCGTTGTCGTTGCCATGTTTTCCTCTGTCAGGGGAGGCACAACCCTTTGTCGTGCGCCGGAGTGTATTGAGCCAGATCAACAGGTGCAACCACGTACAACCCCACCACCAACATCGCCGAGAGAGAAGATAAATATATGGTTTTTCATATATTTGAATGAATATCGCATGCCATATGGATTTTCACACAGGGACTCGACGCGCCGACAGCAGCTGGCGGAGACCTCCGCGAAGTAATCCTAAGCCCGGCTACACAGCCGGGCTTCTTTTCACAGCCGCCCGCGGCGCCGACATCCGGTTCGGGAATGCTCTGGAACGTGATTTGGGGTGCTGCGACGGTGCATGAGCGCGCATCGGAGCGCGGCGCAAGGCGGGAATTGGGGGGACGAGAAGTGCCGTCAGGCACGACCTGCGGCCCAGGAGGATGGTCGAGTGTGGGGGTCAGCGGTCAGGGGAGGTAGTGGAGATCTGTGAGGTAGAGGTCTAAATAACAAAGCCCCGATCAGCGTATTGCTGTCGGGGCTTTGAGGTGTAGGTAGTCTGACGATGACCTACTTTCGCACGGGCAATCCGCACTATCATCGGCGCGACTTCGTTTCACGGTCCTGTTCGGGATGGGAAGGGGTGGGACCGAAGCGCTATGGTCGTCAGACTATGACTTGTCGGCGCGCTGCTGCATGTGGAGCAACGCACCCAAACTGGAAGGTAAAGAACAGATCAACTGTATTGGTTGTGATTGCGGTGCGAGTGATTCGCGCACTGCTTTGGGTGGCACCTTCTGGTACCACTCAATGTTATAGGATCAAGCCTCACGGGCAATTAGTATCGGTTAGCTTAACGCATTACTGCGCTTCCACACCCGACCTATCAACGTCCTGGTCTCGAACGACCCTTCAGCAGGCTCAAGGCCTGAGGGAAGTCTCATCTTGAGGCGAGTTTCCCGCTTAGATGCTTTCAGCGGTTATCTCTTCCGCACTTAGCTACCCGGCGATGCGACTGGCGTCACAACCGGTACACCAGAGGTGCGTCCACTCCGGTCCTCTCGTACTAGGAGCAGGCCCCCTCAAACTTCCAACGCCCACGGCAGATAGGGACCAAACTGTCTCACGACGTTTTAAACCCAGCTCACGTACCACTTTAAATGGCGAACAGCCATACCCTTGGGACCGGCTACAGCCCCAGGATGTGATGAGCCGACATCGAGGTGCCAAACTCCGCCGTCGATGTGAACTCTTGGGCGGAATCAGCCTGTTATCCCCAGAGTACCTTTTATCCGTTGAGCGATGGCCCTTCCATACAGAACCACCGGATCACTATGTCCTGCTTTCGCACCTGCTCGACTTGTCGGTCTCGCAGTCAAGCCTCCTTTTGCCATTGCACTATCAGTACGATGTCCGACCGTACCTAGGAGACCTTCGAACTCCTCCGTTACCTTTTGGGAGGAGACCGCCCCAGTCAAACTGCCTACCATGCACGGTCCCCGATCAGGATTCACTGACCAAGGTTAGAACCTCAACGACACCAGGGTGGTATTTCAAGGACGGCTCCATGGCAACTAGCGTCACCACTTCAAAGCCTCCCACCTATCCTACACAAGTCCCGTCAAAGTCCAATGCAAAGCTACAGTAAAGGTTCATGGGGTCTTTCCGTCTAGCCGCGGGGAGATTGCATCTTCACAAACATTTCAACTTCGCTGAGTCTCGGGAGGAGACAGTGTGGCCATCGTTACGCCATTCGTGCAGGTCGGAACTTACCCGACAAGGAATTTCGCTACCTTAGGACCGTTATAGTTACGGCCGCCGTTTACCGGGGCTTCGATCAAGAGCTTGCACCCCATCACTTAACCTTCCGGCACCGGGCAGGCGTCACACCCTATACGTCCACTTTCGTGTTTGCAGAGTGCTGTGTTTTTATTAAACAGTCGCAGCCACCGATTCTCTGCGGCCCCATCGCCCTTCGGATGTACTCCTACAAGCTACCGGGGCATACCTTCTCCCGAAGTTACGGTATCAATTTGCCGAGTTCCTTCTCCCGAGTTCTCTCAAGCGCCTTAGAATTTTCTTCCTGCCCACCTGTGTCGGTTTGCGGTACGGTCAATCTTTAACTGAAGCTTAGAGGCTTTTCCTGGAAGCAGGGTATCAACCACTTCGTGAGCAAGCTCACTCGTCATCACACCTCAGCTAAGCCGCGCGGATTTGCCTACGCAGCACGCCTACATGCTTAAACCGGGACTTCCAACACCCGGCTGGCCTAACCTTCTCCGTCCCCCCATCGCATTAAAGATCGGTACAGGAATATTGACCTGTTTCCCATCGACTACGCATTTCTGCCTCGCCTTAGGGGCCGACTAACCCTACGCCGATGAACGTTGCGTAGGAAACCTTGGGCTTTCGGCGAGAGCGCTTTTCACGCTCTTTATCGCTACTCATGTCAGCATTCGCACTTGTGATACCTCCAGCAGGGTTCCCACCCCACCTTCGCAGGCTTACACAACGCTCCCCTACCACGCGTACAAAGTACGCATCCGCAGTTTCGGTTCATGGCTTGAGCCCCGTTACATCTTCCGCGCAGGACGACTCGACTAGTGAGCTATTACGCTTTCTTTAAAGGGTGGCTGCTTCTAAGCCAACCTCCTAGCTGTCTGGGCCTTCCCACTTCGTTTTCCACTTAGCCACGTATTTGGGACCTTAACTGGCGGTCTGGGTTGTTTCCCTCTTGACGATGGACGTTAGCACCCACCGTCTGTCTGCCGTATATCACTTTGCGGTATTCGGAGTTTGCTATCGCGGGGTAGATCGCAATGACCCCCCCAACGATTACAGTGCTCTACCCCCGCAAGTGTCCGTACGACGCACTACCTAAATAGTTTTCGGGGAGAACCAGCTATTTCCAGATTTGTTTAGCCTTTCACCCCTATCCACAGCTCATCCCCTAACTTTTCAACGTTAGTGGGTTCGGACCTCCAGCTGGTGTTACCCAACCTTCATCCTGGCCATGGATAGATCATCTGGTTTCGGGTCTACGCCGTGCGACTATTTCGCCCTTATCAGACTCGCTTTCGCTACGCCTCCCCTATTCGGTTAAGCTCGCCACACAACGTAAGTCGCTGACCCATTATACAAAAGGTACGCAGTCACCCCTTACGAGGCTCCCACTGTTTGTATGCACGCGGTTTCAGGATCTATTTCACTCCCCTCCCGGGGTTCTTTTCGCCTTTCCCTCACGGTACTGGTTCACTATCGGTCGATCACGAGTATTTAGCCTTGGAGGATGGTCCCCCCATGTTCAGACAGGGTTTCTCGTGCCCCGCCCTACTTGTCGTACGCTCAGTACCACCGAATCGTTTTCATATACGGGGCTATCACCCACTATGGCCAGCCTTTCCAGACTGTTCTATTAACGACTCGACTATCACGTACAGGCTGCTCCCAATTCGCTCGCCACTACTATGGGAATCTCGGTTGATTTCTTTTCCTCGAGCTACTTAGATGTTTCAGTTCGCTCGGTTCGCCTCCCACACCTATGGATTCAGTGTGGGATCCCTCTTGCGAGGGGGGTTTCCCCATTCGGATATCTACGGATCAAAGCTCCATTGCCAGCTCCCCGTAGCTTTTCGCAGGCTTGCACGTCCTTCATCGCCTGTGATCGCCAAGGCATCCACCACGTGCACTTAGTCGCTTGATCCTATAACGTTGAGTCCTGATGAATTACTCCATCAAGCCACCGCTACAGAGCTCGAAGTACACTCGTTTGAGTTGCACTGCCGCTGGTTCGCAAACAGTACAAATCGATGCAATCACAACCCATGTCAAACACACGAGGACATATTTGCCCTGGCATGCTTGCCATGATTGTCTTTACCTTCCACTTTGTTAAAGAGCAACAACCGATAAACCTTCTTGCGAAGATTCATTCGTCAAGACAGTGACACTTCACTGCGCTGACGAATGACGCTTTGCGTAACACTCGATTTCCAAGGATTGGTGGAGGATGACGGGATCGAACCGACGACCCCCTGCTTGCAAAGCAGGTGCTCTCCCAGCTGAGCTAATCCCCCGATACTGGTGGGTCAGGTAGGAATCGAACCTACGACCCCCGCCTTATCAAGACGGTGCTCTAACCGACTGAGCTACTGACCCTTATCGTTTTACGGTAAGGGCCGCTCCAGAATCATCACCAGCACAAACAAACTCATTGCCGTTCGCGCTGCGCGACCATCCGGGCTCCTCGCCCTTGTTGCTGCCAAACAACCGATAGGTTGTGGGTACTTGCGGCAAGCTGCGCTTGCTCTAGAAAGGAGGTGATCCAGCCGCACCTTCCGATACGGCTACCTTGTTACGACTTCACCCCAGTCATGAACCCTACCGTGGTAGGCGCCCTCCTTACGGTTAGGCTACCTGCTTCTGGTAGAACCCACTCCCATGGTGTGACGGGCGGTGTGTACAAGACCCGGGAACGTATTCACCGCGGCATGCTGATCCGCGATTACTAGCGATTCCGACTTCACGCAGTCGAGTTGCAGACTACGATCCGGACTACGATCGGCTTTCTGAGATTAGCTCCCCCTCGCGGGTTGGCAACCCTCTGTACCGACCATTGTATGACGTGTGAAGCCCTAGCCATAAGGGCCATGAGGACTTGACGTCATCCCCACCTTCCTCCGGTTTGTCACCGGCAGTATCACTAGAGTGCCCTTGCGTAGCAACTAGTGACAAGGGTTGCGCTCGTTGCGGGACTTAACCCAACATCTCACGACACGAGCTGACGACAGCCATGCAGCACCTGTGTCCTGGTTCCCGAAGGCACATCCGCATCTCTGCAGACTTCCAGGCATGTCAAGGCTAGGTAAGGTTTTTCGCGTTGCATCGAATTAATCCACATCATCCACCGCTTGTGCGGGTCCCCGTCAATTTCTTTGAGTTTTAACCTTGCGGCCGTACTCCCCAGGCGGTCAACTTCACGCGTTAGCTACGTTACTCAAGAAGTCACCTTCCCGAACAACTAGTCGACATCGTTTAGGGCGTGGACTACCAGGGTATCTAATCCTGTTTGCTCCCCACGCTTTCGTGCATGAGCGTCAGTACAGGCCCAGGGGGCTGCCTTCGCCATCGATGTTCCTCCTGATCTCTACGCATTTCACTGCTACACCAGGAATTCCACCCCCCTCTGCCGTACTCTAGTCGTGCAGTCACAAGCGCAGTTCCCAGGTTAAGCCCGGGGATTTCACACCTGTCTTGCACAACCGCCTGCGCACGCTTTACGCCCAGTAATTCCGATTAACGCTCGCACCCTACGTATTACCGCGGCTGCTGGCACGTAGTTAGCCGGTGCTTCTTCTGACGGTACCGTCATCGACCTCGATTATTCACCGAGACCTTTTCTTTCCGTCTGAAAGAGCTTTACAACCCGAAGGCCTTCTTCACTCACGCGGCATGGCTGGATCAGGGTTGCCCCCATTGTCCAAAATTCCCCACTGCTGCCTCCCGTAGGAGTCTGGGCCGTGTCTCAGTCCCAGTGTGGCTGATCATCCTCTCAGACCAGCTACGGATCGTCGCCTTGGTAGGCTTTTACCCTACCAACTAGCTAATCCGACATCGGCCGCTCCAATCGCGCGAGGTCCGAAGATCCCCCGCTTTCTCCCTTAGGACGTATGCGGTATTAGCGTAACTTTCGCTACGTTATCCCCCACGACTGGGTACGTTCCGATGCATTACTCACCCGTTCGCCACTAATCTTTGGAGCAAGCCCCAAAGACCCGTTCGACTTGCATGTGTAAGGCATGCCGCCAGCGTTCAATCTGAGCCAGAATCAAACTCTTAAGTTCAATACTTGGCCAAACTCTAAATTCACTGACGAATCTATGATTCAAAGTGTTGGCACTTCAATTACTTCGCTTTCGTGACACCGAAGTGCCACTTAATTTAGCGAGCCACCGAAGCACCCACACCTATCGGTTGTCTATTTTTTTAAAGAGCGAATCAGGAGACTTAACCACCTGATTTATTTCGCAGATTTCGCTGAATTGCTGCGTTGCGTTGTCTGCGAGAGGTGCGCATTCTACACACCTTATTTACTGCGTCAAGCCTGTTGAACAATCTTTTTTATTCGATCGTTCCGGCGATTTAGAAAGCGGCAAAAACACCCTGCACAACTTTTAAAACCGCCTGCGAAACTGTCGAGCCATTCACTACTGCGAACTGCTCAAGACCGCCTTCACCTGCTGCTTTCGCGTCTTTCGTTGCGTCAGCAGCAGAGAGGCGAGATTATGGACACCACCTATGGACCCGTCAAGCCTTTTCTGAACATTTGTAATCAATCGGATCATAGCTCGGCCGCCATGCGTCGCCGGAGTGCATTGTCCGGGTACTCGCCGAACCCTGCCCGGACGTTGTCCGCCATGTGCCGGACCTGTCCCGTCCCCGGAATGACGGCCGTTACAGAGGGGTGAGCGAGCACGAATTTGAGCAACACCTGCGCCCAGCTCGTACATCCGATGTCCGCCGCCCAACCCGGCAAAGGCCTGCCCTGAAGGCTTCGGATCACCCCTCCTCCACCGAATGGGCGATTGATGATGACGGCGACACGGCGTTCTGCCGCCAGCGGGAGTATCTGCTGCTCGGCTTCCCGGTCGTCCATCGAGTAATTGATCTGTATGAAGTCGAGTGCTTCCGCCTGCATGACGGACTTCAATTCCGCATACGCACTCGGCGTGTAATGCGTCACCCCCAGGTAGCGAATGCGTCCTTTCGCCTTCCAGTCACGCAAGGTCGCCAGTTGCGTGCGCCAGTCGAACAAGGTTGTGGATCTGCATGAGATCGATGGGCCGATGCTGCAGAAGACGCTCGGACTCGGTCATCTGATCGATGCCGGCTTGCCGTCCGCGCGTCCAGACCTTGGTTGCGACAAACGCCTTGCTGTGACCGTCGATCCGGGTCAACAGCCGCCCGGCCACAGCTTCCGCAGCACCGTACATGGGCGAGCTATCGATGAGCGAGCCTCCCGATGCGAACAGGGTTCGCAGCACTTCCGCCAATTCGTCCTGGCGCCTCGGGTCGTCGTCGAACGTCTGCCAAGTCCCGCAACCAACGACGGGCAGCATTTCACCGCTCGCAGGAATCGGCCGTCGATGCATGCTTGATGCGCTCGTCTGCGCGCGGGCGCCGGTTGCCGCCCAGGCACCGGCCGCAGCAGTCAGTTTGAGGAATTGCCCACGACTCATGGGCAGAGATACGAGATTGTCGATCATAGCCATCGAGCGCCCTCCTTCGAGCGTGGGACGCCCCGGCACACATCGAGTTCCGTCGTTATTCGCCCTGCACTACCGGAGTCCGCAGCACGCCGATCGATTCGATCTCCACTTCACACACATCGCCCGGTTGCATATAGATGGGCGGCTTGCGTGCCATGCCGACGCCTCCCGGTGTCCCGGTCACGATGATGTCGCCCGCCGATAGCGTCATGACTTCGCTCAGGAGCGAGACCAACGTGGGCACATCGAAGATCATGTCGGCGGTCGTCGCGTCCTGCATGACGCGCCCGTTCAAGCGCGTCTGCAGGCGCAGTCCGCGCGCGCCCGGCGGCAATTCATCGGCGGACACGAAGCACGGGCCAAAGGCACCGCTGGTGTCGAAGTTCTTGCCCATGGTCCATTGCGGCGACTTGAACTGGTAATCGCGCACCGAACCGTCGTTGAAGATCGAATAACCCGCGACGTGATCCAGCGCCTGCTCAACCGGAATATTGCGGCCGCCGCGTCCCAGAACAGCCACCAGTTCGCCTTCATAGTCGAGTTGCTGCGACTGGCGCGGGCGGGTCATCGGCACACCATGCCCCATGAGGCTCGATGCAAAACGTGCAAAGACGGTGGGATACTCAGGCGGTTCGAAGCCGGTTTCGTTGCTGTGATCGACGTAGTTCAAGCCGATACACAGAATCTTGCCGGGCTGTCCGAGCGGCGGCAAATGGCGCACTGACGCGACGTAGACAAGCACGCCCAGCGACAGCCGCTCGGCCACGCCCGCAAGGTCAGCCCCATTCGAGATAAGGTTGTCGAGATCGCCGGGGTAGTCCGCATCACTCTCGCAAAGACCTCGCCACTGCCCTGCCCCGTGAACTGCCAGGCCGCGACGACCATCGGCCCGCTCGAACATCATGAAGCGCATCTCTACCCCTTGGCGGCAAAAGCGGCAGCTTGGCACCGAATCTGCGTCGATGCCAGCCGTGCTTTCCGAGGGGGTGGTTACACTCAATCCCAGTTCGGCGCGAAGTCCGGGCTCGCCAGACGCTCACCTCTGTCGAGCGATGCGATTGCCGTCATGTCTTCTTCAGTCAGCCGTACCAATGCCGCCGCCAGATTGGCACGCTGATTGTCTGGCCGGGTCGATGACGGGATCACGGCACGCCCTTGCTGCAACGACCACGCCAGAGCGACCTGCGCCGGGCTAACGCCGTGACGCCGTGCGATATCAACAATCACCGCGTCGCTCATCACCTTGCCGTAGGCGAGCGGCATGTAGGCAGTGAGGTGAATTCCCTTGCGCTGCGCGTGCTCGACCAGCTTGTGGTTCTGCAGGAACGGGTGGATTTCCACCTGCTGTGTCGCGATCTGCTTCGCGCCGATGGCATCAATGGCGCGATCCGCTTGCGCGATGGTGAAGTTCGACACACCGATAAGGCGCGTCAGTCCAGCCTCGCGCGCCTCCGCCAAGGCGGTCAAGTACTGCTCGACCGGCAATGCGTCGCCTGGCGACGGCCAATGGATGAGTGCCAGATCCACCTTATCCATGCGCAGCTTGTCGAGGCTCTCGCGCAGACTCGGGATCAGTCGCTCGCGCGACAGATTGTCGATCCACACCTTGGTGGTCACGAATAGTTCATCGCGCTTGATGCCGCTGTCAACAATCGCCTGCCCTACTTCGGCCTCATTGCCGTAGATCTGTGCGGTATCGATATGGCGATAGCCCAGTTCGATGCCGCTACGGACGGAATCGATGACCGTTTGCCCCTGCAAGCGAAACGTACCAAGGCCGACGGGCGGAATGACGTTGTTATGACTCTGCATGTTGTTCTCTCTTGAATAACTATGAAGGGCAAGGGATGCGCTCAGCGGCACGCCTCTACCGCGAGGTTTTCCGACAGCACAGGGGTTGCGCGCTGCATGCGGCCGCACAGGACGGTCAGCCCGAACGCGCCCAGCACGATCAGGGCGCCCACCCAGGGCGTGTTCATCAGGCCAGCGTGCTGCACGATCAGGCCGCCGCCCCATGCACCGCCCGCAATGCCGACGTTAAAGGCCGCGATGTTCAGCCCCGACGCCACATCAACCGCATGCGGCACCGACGCTTCGGCCTCTTTCACCACCAGCACCTGCAGGCCAGGCACATTGCCGAAAGCCACGGCCCCCCAGGCCAGCACGGTGAGGATCACCAACAACTTGCTGCTTGCGGTGAAAGTCAGCGCCAGCAACACCGCCGCCAGCAAAAGGAAGATCAGCTTCAGAGCCGGAATCGGCCCACGGCGGTCGGCCAGACGACCGCCCCATAGATTGCCGACCGACACCGACACGCCGTACAGCAGCATCGCCCAGCCGACGGCCGAGGCGCTGAAGCCCGCCACGTCCTGAAGAATCGGCGCAAGGAAAGTGAAGGCGGTAAAGGAACCGCCGTAACCCACCGCCGTCATGGCATATACAAGCAACAAGCGGGGCTGCGTCAGCACACGCAACTGGCTCGCAAGCGAAGCCGGCACGCCGCGCGGAATCGATGCCGGCACAAACAGCGCGCTCCCTGCAAAGGCAATCACGCCCAGACCGGCGACGGCAAGGAAGGTCTCGCGCCAACCAAAGTGCTGACCAATGAAGGTACCCAGCGGCACGCCAGTGACCAGCGCCACCGTCAGGCCGGTAAACATGATGGCGATGGCACTCGCTGCGCGCTCCTTCGGCACCAGCCCAGTCGCGATGGTCGAGCCGACCGAAAAGAAAACGCCATGGGCCAGCCCCGTCAGGATGCGCGCCACGATCAGCGAACCATACCCAGGCGCCATCCAGGCGAGCAGGTTGCCCACGGTAAACAGCGCCATCAGCGACAGCAAAAGCGCCTTGCGCGGCATGCGTCCGGTCAGCGCGGTGAGCACTGGCGCGCCAACGGCCACGCCCAGCGCGTAGAGGCTGACCAGCAGGCCAGCGGACGGCAGGCTCACCGACAGGTCGGTGGCCACGGTAGGGATCAGCCCGACGATGACGAACTCCGTCGTGCCGATGGCAAAAGCGCTGATGGTCAGCGCAAGTAGAGCGATGGGCATTGCGATGCACTCCGCAGATTCAAAAACGAGTCCGCAGTGTGCGCGTTCGACTATTGCCAAAAAAGACAACTAAACTCTAAACATATTTGATTTTTCAGCAACAATACAGCCATGAAAAGCTCACTGGAAGAACTGATCGCGTTCCGCACCATCGTCGATACCGGCTCAATCACGGCCGCTGCGGAACAGCTCGGCCAAACCACGTCGGGCGTGAGTCGCACGCTGGCACGGCTGGAAGAAAAGCTCGACACGACCCTGCTCCGCCGCACGACGCGACGCATCGCGCTGACGGATGAAGGCGAACTGCTGCTGGCCCACGCACGCCGAATCCTGGCCGCCATGGATGAGGCCGAAGAGCTTCTCGCGCGGCGCCGGCAGACGCCTTCGGGGCGCCTGCGCGTCAATGCCGCCAGTCCGTTCATGCTGCATGTGATGGTGCCGCGCATCGGGGCATTCCGGCGCGCCTTCCCCGCGGTCGATCTGGAGCTGAACAGCGACGATCTCATCATCGACCTGCTCGAAGAGGACACCGACGTCGCCATCCGTATCGGCCCGCTGCGTGATTCAACGCTGACCGCGCGACCGCTCGGCGGCAGCGGCCGCCGCATCCTGGCAAGCCCCAAGTACCTTGCCAAACATGGCTCACCCGCCCGGGTGGAAGACCTTGCCGCGCATACCCTGCTCGGCTTCAGTCAGCGCGATTCGCTCAATCAATGGCCGCTGCGACATGCCGACGGCGACAGCCTGCACATTCGCGCGCAATTGCATGCATCAAGCGGAGAAACGCTGCGCCAGCTCGCTCTGGATGGCGCGGGCATTGTCTGTCTGGCGGACTTCATGACTGAAAGTGATCGCGCACAGGGCGACTTCGTGCAAGTGCTGACGGCCGATACGCTCGACACGCGACAAGCGATCCACGCGGTCTACTACCGCAATACGGCACTGTCCGCGCGTGTGGGGTGTTTTCTGGATTGGCTTGCAGTGGAGTTGTTGCAGCCGGGGACAGGCATTCACCCGCCCCGGCGCGAACGGGCTTGATCAGGCCACGCCAACAATTGTGTAAACGCGCCCCTTGCTGGCGGGGTCGGCCAATACATCGAGCACGGCCAGTGCGACGTCGGCACGCGGAATGTAGGGCGCCGGCCACGGCGGCAAACCTTCGCTGATCGCGTAGCGCCCCGCCCCTTCATCGTTCGTCAGCCCACCTGGCCGCACGATAGTCCACGCCAATGCAGTCGTGCGCAGCAGTTGCTCGGCTTCAGTCTTGGCGCGCAGTGCTTCGCCCAACAACTGCTGGACCTGTGGCGGCATCGCGTCGTACTGCTCGCCACAGCCCATCGAAGTCAGCAAGAGCAGCCGCGCATCCGCACGCCATGCCCGCACGGCTTCGATAACGTTGATGTTGCCGACGGCATCCGCCCGCTCACCGCCTTCATTACGCCCGCCCAACAGGCTCACGACGGCGGCAGGCTGGGTCAGCTCGATGGCGCGCGCGCAATCTTCGGCGCTCATCGCGTCGCCCCGCACCAAGGTGTCGGCCAACCCAGGGGCGTCGCGGCGTGCCATGACGACGACCCGCAAGCCGCGTTCGCGCGCCTTGGCAACCAGCAGTGCGCCGGTCTTGCCTGTACCCCCGAAAACCAGCACGTCGCAGGCCGCGCTCATCAGGCGGCCTCGCGCGTCGTGGCGTGTCGAATCAACTCGCGCATGGCGTTCACCTGATCGGCCAACAGTGCGCCTGCGTCGTCGCGCCCCGCGTAGATCTTGAACATTGCCTGCCCGTCGCGATTGGCAAAGACGAGGCTCGCCGTCGCCTTGCCCATGAACGGGCGCTCCAGAAAGTAGATCGCACCGCAGTTCTGGTAGGACAGATGCCCGTGCAGCCCGGTGCTACCGGACAAGTTGTAAAAGCCATGCCCCACATTGCCCGCCGGCAGTGGGCCGGTGAATTCCATGATCACGTCAGCCGTATGCACGATCACCGTCACCGGTGAGCCCCACGCGCTGACCGCGCCCAGCACATCCATAAAGTGTTCACCGCCTGCACGCGTCCAGGCGCTGGCGGGCAGTGCCTCGATAACGTCGGCCAGTGCACAGTTTTCCTTCTGCGCAACCTGTTCAAGGATGACGCCGGGATTGCGCGCCATCCGTTCCTGCAATTGGCGGCGTTGTTCTTCAGTCAGACGATTGTGCGACATGCGGATGTCCTTGAGCTTGGGTGTGAGAATGAGGGTGTCCGTGCGGTGGATGGCCGCCATGCCCGTGTGGCGCACCACCGGGGCGGGCATGCGGGTGCATGGGGCGGCCACCACCGGGGCGACCGATTGCGGCATCGGGATAGGGTTCGAGCGTGAGCGCCAGCGCGCGGATCATGGTCGGCGCCCAGAAGCGGCCGCCCACCGTCAGGCGAGCAATACCGTCAGCGCATTCGAGCAAACCGCGCACGGCCCAATCGGAAATAAAACCCTGCGCGGCCACGTTGCCGGCAATCAGCGCCAGCGGCAGCTCGCCACGTTCGAGATTGCCCTGCAGCGCACCGAACAATGCCTTGTTAGCGCTTGCCTGTGCGACAAAGCCCAATGGCTTGGCCTGTACGGGCGTCGCCAGATAGGCGTCGAGTTCCCCCTGCACCTGATAGCTCAATCCGCCACGCTGGCCGCCAGCACCGGAGCCGAAGGCAAGACAGTCCAGCCCGGACTTCACCGCGCTGTTGTAGCGATTGCGCTCGGTGCCACTGGGGCTGCCGAAATGACTGTTGCTCAATTGCGTCCAGCCGGTCTCTTCGATTCGGCGTACAGCCCAGGCGTAGTGACGGGCCTGCGTGGGCAGATCGCTCATTGCCGGCAAGGCGCCCTTTTCGATCATCCGGTTGATCGGCAGGCTGGGGTAGCAGTTGAAGGCGTACACATCGAGCCCGTCGAGGCCCAACGACAAGGCGATGTCGACATCGCGCATCCAGCGCGCATCGTCCTGCCCCGGCAGGCCGAAGATCAGATCGGCGACGACCACCGCGTCGTATTGCGCGAGATGCCGCATGTACGCAGCCGCCTCTTCACCCCCGTGCTGACGGCCAAGCCTGCGACGCAGCGGGCTGTCGAAGGTCTGGATGCCGATCGAGAAACGATTGGCGCCTGCTTCCAGGCAGGCTTCGACCTTGGCGTCGTCGAAATGCGAAATACGCCCTTCGATGGTAATTTCGCAGTCATCGGACAAAGGCAGATTGCTGCGCACCGCGCGGATCAGGCGCGAGAGATCCTGCGCCGATAGCGCCGTCGGCGTACCACCACCGAAGTACACCGCGTCGATGCGCCCGCCTTGCGGCCGCGAAGCGGCTTCGTGCTCCAGTTCGGCGATCAGCCGGTCCACGTAAACCGGCCCATGCTCTTCGCGCCAGGCATTGCGGTAGAAGCCGCAGAACACACAGCGATTGGCGCAGAACGGAATGTGCAGATACGCCAGCGCTGGTGTGTTTATCGACTGGGCCGCCGCCACCGCCCAGCGTTGGTTCCAGGCGTCGGGGGGCAGCGGCGTGGCGCCCCACATGGGCATGAGCGCCTGTCGAGTGTCGAAAGCCGTCGGCAGTACGTCACGCGGGCGCAGTGCGGCATCCATGATCGATGCCTCGCTGCCAGATTCTGTTGGATTGGAAAGCGTCATTTCTGATCATCATTGATATCGATTCTCGTTAATTATTAAGAATCATTACTATTTCTGCATGATCTGCATCAACCGATAGTCGGCTAATGGCGACGCGTCTTGTGCTCGGTGAGGCGCGTCGAGTGGCAGGTATGATGAACGCCCTTCGTGGAGACGACATGGCCCTCATCGAGCATTACCTCACCATCAAGAACGCCCATATCGGGCTAGCCGTCACCAGCGGCTCGCTGTTTGCTCTACGCGGCGCGGCGCGCCTGGTCGGTGCGTCGATCGCCATGCGGGCGCCCGTACGGTATCTGAGTTATGCCATCGACACGGCATTGCTGACGGCGGCCATCCTGCTACTCACTGCACTACGGTTGAATCCCTTCGAAGTGCCATGGCTGATGGCCAAGCTCGGACTACTCGTGGTGTATGTCGTGCTCGGCACGCTGGCGCTCAAGCGTGGGCGCACACCCACGATCCGCGTGGCAGCCTACTTCGCTGCCCTGCTCTGCTTCATCACCATGTATTCGATTGCCCGCCTGCATGACCCGGCCGGGTTCTGGCGGTATCTGATGTGAGCGCAGCGACCGGACGGCCGCCTGTCCGCGCTATTTGACGCGCTGCTTGTCCAGTTTTCGGGCCAGCGTGCGGCGATGCATGCCAAGGCGGCGGGCCGTCTCGGAGATATTGAAATCGGTCTCTGCCAGCGTCTGGTGGATACGTTCCCACTCCAGCGTCTTGATCGACGTGGTCCGCTCGGTCAACGCCACGCCGACATCCCCTGTGTCGCGGCCAAAGGCCTGTTCGATGTCGTCCGTGTTGGACGGTTTGACGAGGTAATGCCGCGCACCAAGCTTGATCGCCTCGACCGCCGTCGCGATGCTGGCGTAGCCAGTTAGCACCACGATGACCATTTGTGCGTCGTGCGCGTGCAATTGCTTCACGCACGCCAGCCCCGATGCGTTGCCAGCCAGCTTGAGGTCAACCACTGCAAAGGCAGGGTTGTGCGTCCTCAGCAACTCGGTCACCTGCTCCGCCTGACTGGCGTGGATAACCTGGTAATCGCGCCGCTCGAACGAGCGGCCCAGCGTGCGGGCGAAGGCGTCGTCGTCCTCGACGATCAGCAACAATCGCTCAGTGTCCATCCTCAGTACCCATAAGCTCTTCGGGCTCCAATTGTATCGATGCCAGCGGCAGGCTCAACGTCACGATTGCGCCGCCCTCGGGCCGATTGCCCGCCGACACGGTGCCACCCAGCTTGCGCAACACGTTCACGACCAGGAACAGCCCCAGCCCGCCGCCGGGCCGCCCCTTGCTCGACTGATACGGCTTGCCGAGCTGTTCGAGCATGTCCGGATCAAAACCGTGGCCCACGTCGGTCACTTCAATGATCAACCGGTCTCCTTCGCGCGCGGCGCGCAAGGTCACACCGATGGGCGACGCTTCGATCGCGTTGTCGAGCACGTTATGGATGGTCTGCCGCAAGGCCGAGTCCGACACGATGTCGACGTCCGCACCGAACTCGTTTTCAAAACCCAACGCCGTCGCCGAGCGCGTGGCACGCCACTCATCCACGAGGTCTTCCAGGAACTCCGCCACCGTGGTGGCGACAGGCGCCTCACCACGGTCCTCGCCAGCGGACAACAGAATCCCGGTGACGATGCTCTTGCATCGCAGGACCTGTGCCTGCATTTCTTCCACCTCGCGCAACAATTCGGGGTCGGACTCGAAGAACGGCATGCGACGCCAGTCACCCAGGATCACCGCCAGCGTTGACAGCGGCGTGCTCAGTTCATGCGCGGCCCCCGAAGCGAGCAAGCCCATGCGTACGATGTGCTCCTCTTCCGCCGCGCGCTGCCGCAAATCCGCCAGACGCGCATCGCGTGCGCGCAGGTTGCGGTTGATGCGCGTGACCACCATCACCAGCAAGGCTGCATTGAGCGCAAAGCAAATCATCATGCCCTGCACGTAGGGGTCCGACAGGCCTTCGCTCGGATTGGGCGAAAGATCGATCGGCAGGTGGAACTGGGTCAGCCCCACGAAGCACAGCACGGTCACGACGACCACGCTCCAGCTATAGCTGCGCCGGAGCAACACGGCGGCGATGATGACCTGGAGCAGGTAGAGAAAGATGAACGGGTTGGATGCGCCGCCCGACAGATACAACTGCACCGTCAGCACGACCACGTCGACCAACAGGCCGAGGAACATGGCCGGATCGCTCACCGGCCGATCGCCGCGCCAGCGCCACAGGCAGGCGAGGTTGAACAGGATCAGGAAGGCCAGCGCGAGCATCATGCGCTCGAGCGGCAGGCGGATTTCAAAACCGAAGTGGACAACGGCGATTGCCAGCACCTGCCCGAGCACCGCAAACCAGCGCAGCTGGATGAGCTGCTGCATGTTCTTGGCGCCGGTGGCGTCGTCGCCCCGATTCTCCCGGGGCCGGTCCAACCTGACCAAATGAGTTCTAGTGATCGTCATCCACCTGTCCGTGCGCACGCGCCGGCGCATTGCGCCGGCCTTCGAGACGCCACAGGTAAACCACGGCGCCCGCCACCATCAGGGCGAGCGTATACCACGTGATGACATAGACAAGGTGGCTGTTATGGAACGACACCACCGTCAGCCCGCCCACCGGCCAGCGGTCCGCGTCGGCATTGCCACCCGATTCCGCGTCGATGAAGTACGGCGCAACCGATTCTGCAGGCAGACTACGTGCAGCGGCAATGGCGGCCACATCGCGTGAATACCAGCGGTTGGCGCCCGCATCGTTGCTGCGCAGAAAACCACCCTGCGGTTCAGTAAGACGCAGGAGCCCGGTGATCGTCTGTTCGCCGACAGGTTCCGTCAACGCGCGCGTACTGGGTTCGCGGCGATTGTCCGGGACGTAGCCACGATTGATGAGAATGTAGTGACCGTCGTCGGTGCGCAGCGGTGTGAGCACCCAAAAGCCGGGGCCAAGCGCAGTGGAGGCTTGCACCAGCGTTTCGCGGTCATTCAGGAAGGTGCCGCGCACCGACACGTGCCGATACGCGTCGTTGTCGGTATTGACGCTCCCCCACTGGCCCGCTGTGGGCGCGGGTTGCGGGGCGGCGTGCACGCGTTGGTCAACGCGTTCGATCAGGTCCAGCTTCCACGCGCGGCGTTCGATCTGCCATGTCCCCAGGCCGATCAACAAGGCGCACAGCAGTGCGCCTGCGATCGTCCAGACCAGCAGCCAACCCCGGCGTGGGCGTTGCGCCGTCACGGCTGATTGCGCATCTCGTGCATCGACGGCGGCATCATGTTGGCGTTCATGTGGTACATGACCCACAACGAACCGGCCAGCGTGATGACCACCAGCACCAGCGTAAAGATCAGCGCCAGCATGTTCCACCCGCCTTCGGAACGCGCGTTCATGTGCAGGAAGTAGATCATGTGAACGACGATCTGCACGGCGGCAAAGCCCAGGATCACCAGTGCGGTGACGTTCGGCTTGTCGATGACCTTGCCCATCACCAGCCAGAACGGAATCGCCGTCAGGATGACCGACAGCACGAAGCCCGTGATGTAGTCCGACAGACTGCCGTGCGAGGCGCCGTCGTCGTGATCGTGATGATCGTGTGCGTGAGTGGCGTGGTGTTCGCTCATACCAGCGTCCCCATCAGATAGACAAAGGTGAAGACGCCGATCCACACGACGTCCAGGAAGTGCCAGAACAGCGACAGGCATTGCAGGCGGCGGCGGTTCTCGGCGATCAGGCCGTGCTTGCCGACCTGCACCATGAGCGTGATCAGCCACACGATGCCGAAGGTCACGTGCAGGCCGTGCGTACCCACCAGCGTGAAGAACGACGACAGGAACGCGCTGCGTTGCGGGCCCGCGCCTTCATGAATCAGATGCGCGAATTCATACAGTTCCAGCCCGATGAAGGCCGCGCCGAACAACCCCGTGATGGCAAGCCACGCCAACGTGCCGCCGACCCGCTTCTTCTGCATCTCAAGCATGGCAAAGCCATACGTGATCGACGACAGCAGCAGCATCGAGGTGTTGACGGCCACCAGCGGCAGGTCGAACAAATCGGCGCCCGAAGGCCCAGCCGCGTAGCTCTTGCCCAGCACGCCATACACCGCGAACAGGCAGGCGAAGATCAGGCAATCGCTCATCAGGTAGATCCAGAACCCCAGCAGGGTTCCGTTCTGCGGATGATGCGCTTCGGTCTCGTAGAAACGAACCGCTTCAGTGCCGGCCACACCGGCTTGGAGTGCGACGGCTTCAGACATGATTCGCCAACAGTTGGGTACGCGCGTTTTCCGTGCGGATCACATCTTCCGCCGGCACGTAGTAGTCGCGCTTGTAGTTGAAGGTATGCACGATGGTGGCAACGATGAGCGCGGCGAACGACGCGATCACCATCCACCAGATATGCCAGATCAGGCCAAAGCCGCAGATCGTGCTGAGCACGGCCAGCACTACGCCGGCAGCGGTGTTCTTCGGCATGTGAATGGGGATGAAACCAGTCGTCGGGCGCTCAAAGCCACGGTGCTTCATGTCCCACCAGGCGTCGCTCTCATGCACGCGCGGCGTAAAGGCAAAGTTGTAGGCAGGCGGCGGCGACGAGGTCGACCACTCCAGCGTGCGGCCATGCCACGGGTCGCCGGTCACGTCGCGCAGTTGATCGCGACGCAGGTAACTCACCACCAGTTGCACCAGGAAGCAGCCGATGCCGATGGCGATCAGGGCGGCGCCGAAAGCGGCGATGACAAACCAGATCTGCAACGACGGGTCATCGAAGTGCGACACACGACGCGTCACGCCCATCAGGCCCAGCACGTACAGCGGCATGAAGGCAAAGAAGAAGCCGATCTGCCAGAACCAGAACGAGCACTTGCCCCAGAACGGATCGAGTCGATAGCCGATGGCCTTGGGGAACCAGTAGTTGATGCCTGCCATCAGGCCGAACAGCACGCCGCCAATGATCACGTTGTGGAAGTGCGCGATCAGGAACAGGCTGTTGTGCAGCACGAAGTCGGCCGGCGGCACTGCCAGCAGCACGCCCGTCATGCCACCGATCACGAAGGTGACCATGAAGCCCACCGTCCACAGCATCGGCACGTCGAACTTGATGCGGCCGCGATACATGGTGAACAGCCAGTTGAATATCTTCGCCCCGGTCGGAATCGAGATGATCATCGTCGTGATGCCGAAGAACGAGTTCACGCTCGCCCCCGAACCCATGGTGAAGAAGTGGTGCAGCCACACCAGGTACGACAGGATGGTGATCACGACGGTGGCATACACCATCGACGCGTAGCCGAAGAGCTTCTTGCGGCTGAAGGTCAACACCACTTCCGAGAAGATGCCGAACACCGGCAGCACCAGGATGTAGAACCTCGGGGTGGCCCCAGATCCAGATCAGGTTCACGTACATCATCGGGTTGCCGCCCAGTTCGTTCGTGAAGAAATTCGTCCCCACGTAACGATCCATCGACAGCAGCGCCAGCACGGCAGTCAGCACCGGGAAGGCAGCCACGATCAGCACGTTGGTGCACAGCGAAGTCCACGTGAACACGGGCATCTTCATCAGCGACATGCCGGGCGCGCGCATCTTCACGATGGTCACCAGCAGGTTCACGCCGGACAGTAATGTCCCGACCCCCGCTATCTGCAACGCCCATATGTAGTAATCGACGCCAACGTCAGGGCTGTAAGCAATGCCCGACAGCGGCGGATAGGCCAGCCAGCCCGTCTTGGCGAACTCGCCGACGAACAGCGACATCATCACCAGTCCGGCGCCGCAGGCGGTCATCCAGAAGCTGAAGTTGTTCAGGAAGGGGAAAGCCACATCGCGCGCCCCGATCTGCAGTGGCACGACGTAGTTCATCAGGCCCGTCACCAGCGGCATGGCCACGAAGAAAATCATGATCACGCCATGCGCCGTAAACACTTGGTCGTAGTGGTGCGGCGGCAGGTAGCCCAGGTTGTCGCCGAAGGCGACGGCCTGTTGCAGTCGCATCATCAGCGCATCGGCAAAGCCACGCAGCAGCATCACCAGACCGAGCACGATGTACATGATGCCGATCTTCTTATGGTCGATGCTGGTAAACCAGTCGCGCCACAGCGTGCCCCACAGCTTGAAGTACGTGATCGCGCCAAGAACGGCGATACCGCCCAGCACCACCCCGATGAAGGTGGCGACAAGAATCGGCTCGTGATACGGGAAGGCTTCCCAGGTCAGGCGACCGAAGATGAGCCTTGCAAGGTCAGGATGAGAACTCATTTCACAAACCCCCACGAGTGCGACGGGACTGTTACGGGATGCAGGACAAGCTCCCCGTACGCGTTGCGCAGGGCACCACCCTGCGCTGCCTTGTACGACTCGCGGATCATCCGCATTCGAGGGCAACGCACCTCGCGGGGGTCTGTGAAATGAGTTCTAAACATCGTGCGTCTCGGAATGCAGGTTTGTCAGGGCACAAAGCACGACCGGGCTACGGATGGCCCGGTCATTTAGCTCAGAGCTGCGTACGGGCTGGCGTTGCTTGCGGCACACCCATCAGGTTCGACGGCGTGCACAGATTGCTGGCCAGGGTCAACACGGGCACGCGCTGCTCGCCGCGCGTGATGAACATGGTGGCGTCCGGCGACAGGCCCACGCGGCCCATGCCGCCCCGCTCGTCGATGGCCATCATCTGATGGATGCACATGCGGCCAGCTTCCACGCAGCGGTTCAGGATCGCCTCATACAGGCCGTCGGCCACTGAAGCGAAGCGGCGCACCGGTTCGCGCTCGCTGGGCTTTTCCAGTTGCAGATAGGCTTCGCGCGTGAGCACCTGGCCTTCTTTCTTGTTGCGCTCGATCCAGGCGGCAAAGTCAGCATCCGACAGGCCGTGGAACTTGAAACGCATGCCCGAAAAGCCCGCGCCGCTGTAGTTCGCAGACAGACCGTCGTACTCGCCCGGCTTGTTGATGACGGCGTGCAGCTTGGTTTCCATGCTGGGCATGGCGTAGATCATGCCGGCCAGGGCGGGCACGTAGAATGCGTTCATCACCGACGACGCGGTGATCTTGAACTGGATCGGCCGATCGACCGGAGCGGCCAGTTCATTGACCGTGGCAATACCCTGCTCGGGGTAGAGGAACAGCCACTTCCAGTCCAGCGCGACCACTTCCACCACCAGCGGCTTGACCTCTTCGGTGATCGGGCGCTGGGCGTCGATGCGCGACAGCGGGCGATACGGGTCCAGCGTGTGCGTGGTGATCCAGGTCAGCGCGCCGAGCGCGATGATGATCAGCAGCGGCGCGGACCAGATGACCAGCTCAAGCTGCGTGGAATGGTCCCAATCAGGCTTGTACGTAGCGGCCTTGTTCGACTCGCGGTACTTCCAGGCAAAGAACAGCGTCAGCACGATCACCGGAACGATGATGATCAGCATGAGCATCGTGGAAATGACGATCAGTCGCCCCTGCTGGGCGGCGATGTCACCGGACGGGTTGAGCACCACCATGTTGCAGCCACCGAGCATGACGGCGAACACGGTCAGTGCGAGCGCGCGAAGATACTTGTGAACGAGCATTTGCCTGAATTGATCATTGAAGCGGCTTTGAGCCGCGAGAGCGGAATCCCTGGGATCTGTTCCCGATCTGTCGCGAGAGCTTGTCAGCGGGCGAAGCGCAGCACACGAGGCCCGATCACAACACCACAGCAAGAGCGGAACAGGTCCTTACGACACCGACACGCAACCTGTTGGGGGTGCGCAACCACCCGCCAATGTACGTGCTGCAATCATATTTTGCGATTGGGCGTTTTGTCCTATGGCAAACGTAAACTTAGCGTTACGATGTCATTACCCTATAGACAGACCTGGATCAAATCCCAATGGCCACGCTTGCACATTCGGAACTGAACTCGTCCATCCTCGAACGGGACGCGCGCCTCACAAACACTGATCACAACGAGGTCGCGCCAGGCGAAATCGCCGTCGGCGTGGTCATCGGCAGAGCCTCGGAGTACTTCGACTTCTTCGTTTATGGGATCGCCTCCTGCCTGGTCTTCCCAACCCTGTTTTTCCCTTTCGCCTCACCGCTCGAAGGCACGCTGCTGGCCTTCGCAATTTTCTCGCTGGCGTTCATCGCGCGGCCCATTGGCACGGTCATCTCGATGGCCATCCAGCGTCGCTGGGGGCGCGGCACCAAGCTGACGGTCGCGTTGTTCCTGCTTGGCACATCGACAGTGGGCATCGCCTTCCTGCCCGGTTACGAGACAGCCGGTGCGGTATCGATCGCCCTGCTGACCCTGTTCCGTATCAGCCAGGGGCTGGCGCTGGGCGGCTCGTGGGACGGCCTGCCGTCGCTGCTGGCTCTCAACGCCCCGCCGGCGCGGCGCGGATGGTACGCGATGCTGGGGCAATTGGGCGCTCCAGTCGGCTTCATCATCGCCACCGCGCTCTTCGCATTCCTGCATTCCGCCGTACCCATCGAAGACTTTCTGGCCTGGGGCTGGCGTTACGCCTTCTTCGTGGCCTTTGCCATCAACGTGGTAGCGCTCTTCGCGCGCCTGCGCCTGGTCGTCACACATGAATACGAGCGACTGCTGGAGGAACAGGAACTGGACCCCGTGCCGGTCAAGGAACTGGCCCGTGCGGAAGGCGCCAACCTGTGGATCGGCGCCTTCGCCCCGCTGGCCAGCTACGCCCTGTTCCACATCGTCACGGTCTTCCCGCTGTCCTGGATCCAGATCTTTGCCAAGCAGCCGATCACCGGCTTCCTGCTGATACAGATCGTGGGCGGCTTTCTGGCCGCCGGCGCGATCGTCCTGTCCGGCAAGATCGCCGACCACTTTGGGCGCCGCAACACGCTGGGGGCACTGGCAATCCTGATCGCCATCTTCAGCGGATTTGCCCCGACACTGCTGGACGCAGGCCGCGTCGGACAAGACGTGTTCATCCTCGTCGGCTTCGTCCTGCTGGGGCTGTCATATGGGCAATCGTCGGGCGCCGTGGCATCGAACTTCTCGCCGCGTTATCGCTACACCGGCTCGGCGCTCACCGCAGACCTGGCCTGGCTCATCGGCGCCGCCTTCGCACCACTGGTCGCGCTGGGCCTCTCGGCGCACTTTGGTCTGGCCTATGTCGGCCTCTACCTGCTGTCCGGCGCGTTCTGCACGCTGGCCGCACTCATCGTCAACCGCACGCTGCTCACGCGCGACGACTGAAATTCGCAACCCGCGGGGTGAGCACACTCACCCCGCATCCTTTTGTCGGATTGTTCCCATTGGCATTAGCCAAATTGATGGCACCACAAGCCGTCCGCCGCGCGGCTACGGGATAATGCGCGTTTCCCATTCCGGCTAACGTCGCCCATGAACAATCCGCTCTCGCCCCTGCGTCGCATCTGGGCGCATGACAAGACCGTGGATGCCATCAAGATCACCGTCGCGTTGGTCGGCGTGGTGGCGGCAAGTGTCTGGCTGGGCGACGAGCACTGGATGATCAGCCTGATTCTCGGCGTGATCGCCTCGGCACTGGCCGAGACCGAAGATCGCGTCATCGGCCGCGTCCAGGCGCTGGTGATGACGCTGATCTGCTTCGCGGTCGTCACCTTCTCGGTACAGGCGCTCTTCCCCTACCCATGGATCTTTGTCATCGGGCTGACGGCCTCGACCTTCGGATTCGTGATGCTGGGCGCGGCGGGCGAACGCTACGGCACCATCGCCGTTGCCTCGCTGGTGCTGGCGGTCTACACCATGCTCAGCGTGGACCACCAGACCGCCATCGGCGCCACGCGCGACGCCGGCCCGTTGGCAACCATACTGCCGTTCTGGCGGCAGTCGATCCTGCTGCTGGCAGGCGCCGCCTGGTACGGGCTGATCTCGATTCTCGCCGCGGCGCTGTTTTCCACGCGAGCGGCACGGCAATCGCTATCGCATGTGTTCAACGCACTGTCGCAATACCTTGCGCTCAAGGCCGAACTGCTCGAACCCGTCGGCGGGCGCGACGAAAACGCGCAACGGCTGGCGCTGGCAGAGCAAAACGCCCGACTCGTGCGGCAGTTGAATCGCGCGCGCGAAGTGCTCATCCGCTGGGTGCAAGGCAATCGCCCCACCGCCAGCGGTGCGCGCCACCTCAAATGGTATTTCCTCGCACAGGACGTGCACGAGCGCGCCAGCTCCGCGCACTACCCGTACAAGACGCTTTCCAGCGCATTCGCGCGCAGCGACATCCTGTTCCGCGCCAGTCGGTTGATGCGTTTGCAGGCACAGGCCTGCACACGACTGGCCGAAAAGATCATGGCCGGTACGCGCTTTGACTACGGCACCGCAGGCGTCGTCGCGCTCGACGAACTCGCCGCCGCGCTCACCTACATACAAACGCACCCGGAGCAAAGCACCGCTCCGCTGACAGAAACGCTGGCCGACCTGTGCCGCAACATCACTACCATCGAACGCCTGCTCGCCAACGCCGGCAACCCGGACGCACTCGAAGCCAATACCGACTCCAGCCTGCGCGACAGCAACCCGCGCACGCTGCGCGAAATGTGGCGGCGCATCCGTTTCGATCTCACGCCCGCCTCCGGGCGATTCCGTCACGGCCTGCGGCTATCGCTGGCACTGGCCACCGGCTACGGACTGCTGCATCTCTTCGACCTGACCCAGGGATATTGGGTACTGCTGACCACCGTCTTCGTCTGCCAGCCCACCTACAGCGGCACGTGGCGACGACTGGGCGAGCGCGTCGGCGGCACGGTCGTCGGCCTCGTCGCAGCGGGTTTATTCATCACGCTGTTCCCGCAACCTGCCGCACAACTCGCGCTGGCCGTTGTCGCTGGCGTGGCGTTTTTCATCCTGCGTAGCGAACGCTATCCGGCCGCGACCGCGTGCATCACGATCCTGGTGCTGGTGTGCTTCAACCAGATCGGCAGCGGCTACGCCCTCATCTGGCCGCGACTGGCCGACACGATCCTCGGCGCCATCATCGCCGGCGCAGCGGTCGCGGTGATCCTGCCGGACTGGCAGAGCCGTCGGCTGCATCTTGTGATGGCACGCGCCATCGAAACATCCGGCATCTATCTGGGTGTCATCCTCGACCAGTACCGCAGCGCCAAGCACGACGACCTGCCCTATCGCATCGCACGCCGCGACGCACACAACGCCGACGCCGATCTTTCAGGCGCGCTGTCGGCCATGCTCGGCGAACCCGGCCGGCATCGACTGTCGCCTGAATTTGCCTTCCGCTTTCTCTGCGCCAGCCACACGCTGCTGGGCTATATCTCCGCCCTGGGCGCGCATCGCGAACGCGTCGAAACATGGCACTACGCGCCGCTCATCAATACAGCGGTGAGTGACGTGCAACGTCGGTTGAACGCCATCACCGGCAGCCTCACGCGCCGCGAGCACATCGGCGACGCCGCCGCACCGGCACCGGATCTGGGCACGCAACTGGAGGTTGTGCCAGCGGACGCCGTGCCAGCGGAGCGCCGGATGGTGCGGCAACTTGCCCTCATCAGCCAACTGACGCCGGAGTTGGCGACGTTGACGGATGCTTTTGCGGGGAATGAAGGGGTGGCGCAGAAGGCGCTTTGAAGAACGACCTGCTCATGCTTGGTTTTTCGTTGTGCAGGCGTTGTCTCGACCGCCTTGACTACGTTGGCCGGAGTTCACCTCCGTCTCTTTTGCGTGGATATCTGCAAACGCAGTGTCGTACAGCGAAAGGGCGAAGTGTCGTCTGCCTCTGTTCAGCTTATGTGGATGGATTGAAAAAGCCCTTCCTTGCTTGGGCTTTTGTCTATCAACCGTGATCACGACTGCTCGATTGCGTTGGCCGGGAGCTCGCCCCGGCGGGCGAGTAACTTCTTTGTTATCGACAAAGAAGTCACCAAGAAAACGACCCCTGCATCGCCGCCCACCTTCGGTGGGATCCCTGCGCTACTCGCCAAGTCAGGCGGCTGCGGAACTCGCCCTTCGGGCTCAGACAGTCCTCGCCGACCCGCTACGCGGGCAACCTGCCTTGCCTGCGTTGCTCGGCGGCTCAAAAGGGGCCGGCCATAGCAAACACCGCGATGTGCGTGGAATCAAAGCCTCTTCATCGTGTGCTGCGCGTCGTGCATGCAATGCGAAGCACACGCAGCGAGATATTGAATGCTGGGTGGCACGCAGGGCGGAAAAGCGAAGCGTCCATCCGACGTCTTTGAACTAACGATGCTGGTCGATCGACAACGACGTTTGATTGGTGACAACGCCAGCAGAAACACAAACTCTCAGAAACAGGGGCCTTTTGCCTTTCGCCTGGACAACCATGCTGCGTGGTGTGGGCACCCCATTCAGCGTCGCCGAGCAGCGCAGGGCGAGAAGGTTGCGGCGAAGCCGTCGGCGAGGACTGTCTGAGCCCGAAGGGCGAGTTCCGCAGCCGCCTTCTCGACCGCGCAGCGCAGGGGATCGGCCAACGGCCGACGACGCTGTGGGGTCGCTTTCTTGGTGACTTCTTTGTCGATAACAAAGAAGTTACTCGCCCGCCGGGGCGAACTCCCGGCCAACGTACCCAAGCAGTCTCGACCAAGCTCGAACAATTAACCAGAAAGCAAGAAAGGGCCGCTCCTCAAAGCGCCTTCTGCGCCCCCCCTTCTCGATTCCAATCCAGCTTCCCCGCATCCCTCCCCGCCACCGAATACAACGCCCCTGGCGCATTGCGCGTGCGCTGAAAATCTTCCAGCGTCTGACCACGCATGGCCGCGTAGATATGCAGATTGGAAACACCGATCACCGCGCCCAGCTTCTCCAGCATGAAGAAAATGACGCCGTAGTGAATCATCCCCCGCCAGTCGCGACGTCGAACAAGATCGCGCTCAGTTTCGGAGAGCCCAGCCCGCTCGAAGGCCGTCTCCTCATCCGCCAGAAAAGCGGCGCGCACTTCCGGCTGCACCAACGCGTGCAGGAACTCATTCAACCGATACGCCTTCACGCTGCGCTCAATGGTAAAGGGATACGTCCCTGCAAGCTGCTCCGCCCCCGCAAGTTGTTCGGCCTCGTGCGCCTGCCGACGCTCAAGTTCCGACGGTGGCGGCGGGGCTGCGGTGTTTTCGTAGATGGCGGTCGCGATGCCAGTCATCGACGGCAGGTAATACGCGCTGTGCAGGCAGCGCACGCGCGAGGCGAGCGCGCCGCGCATGACCAGCCACATGATCACTTCCGAGCCTTCCATGCCGCCCAGCTCTGCGTATTCCGCATGGGTCATCGAAGCCAGCGTTTCGGGATCGCTTTCGAACAGCTCCATGAAACGCGCGTCCCACTCGGTGTTGTTGAAGCCGGCGCGCTCGCCGTGAACCTGATGCGATAGCCCCCCCGTTGCGACGATGACCACACGCAGCGGCTTGGGGTAGCTCTCGATGGCACGCCGCAAAGACTGCCCGAGCCGATAGCAGCGACGCGCGGTGGGGATCGGGAACTGCAGCACGCCAATCTGCAACGGCACGATGCGCACCGGCCAGCCGTCGTCTCCGTGTGGGCATAGCATCGACAGTGGCGAGAAGCAGCCGTGGTCGAGCGCGCGCTCCTGGAAGAACGACATGTCGAACTCGTCGGCCATCAGCGAGCGCCCCAGATGCGCGGCAAATGCAGGATCGCCACTGATCGGTGGCAGTTCTCGTGCGCCACCGCCTTCGTCGGCCACTGCCCATTTTTCACCCACGCCCAATGCAAATGCGGAGTAGTGGTCGAAAAAGAACGAGGTGATGTGGTCGTTGTAGATAAACAGCAGCACGTCGGGCTTTTGCGCGTCGAGCCACTGACGCACGGGGTCGAATGCCTCGAACACCGGCGCCCATGCCGGATCGCCCCGCTTGTCGCGGTCGTAGGCGAAGCCGATGGTGGGCGTATGCGATGCGGCAATGCCGCCGATGATGGTAGCCATGATGAGTCCTGAAAAGCGGCCCCCGCCCGGTCCTCACGGGCCGGGGCCGCTTCGCTTCGTTGAAGGATGAAAGGGATGCGGGCCGCTGTTACATCGATGTCGGCCCGTATGGCGCGTACCAACTTGCGCCCGCCCAGTCCGGCGTGAGGTCGGTATAGAGCGCAGCCGCGCGGGTGTAGCTCGCAGCGGCATTCGCGTCGCCCGTGCCGTTGTATTTCGCCACCGCCGGATACGGATACAGCGGACGCGATGCGGTGACGTTGTTGGAGGCATCCGTGCGATACGTGGTGATGGCATCGGGCGCCTTCCCCTGCTCTACCCACGTGACGATGGCCGTGACCATGTCCATGCTCGCCAAGCCTTCTCCGCTACCGCAATGGGCGACACCGGGCGCGAGGTACATGCGCATGAAGGCGTCCATGCTGGTCTGTCCCATGACACGCTGCATCGCTTCGTAATACGCGATGGTGCCGATCGGCGAGATGTGCTGGTCGGCCCACCCATGCCACAGGATCAACTTGCCCCCCGACCCCTTGAAGGCCGACAGGTCGGGATTGGTTGCGTCATTGAGAGGATGACGCGCGAGCAGCTTGCTGTAGAACGCCTCGGTAAACTCGAACTGATCCATCGTGGGTGGCGTCGCATCGGTGAAGATCAGGTAGCGCGCACCGCTCACGATGTTGTCACTGAACACCGATGCCACTGGCGTGTTGCTCGGCGGAATGAACACCCCGGCCCAGTTCAACTCAGAGCCGAACTGCGGGCCGCCGACCAGGATGCGTCGATTGGTCAACGGGTCGCGCGGGCCGTTGTACAGCTTGCTGGCTGTGGCGACCTCGGCTGCCGTCAGGCAATTGCTGGTATCGGTTGCTCCCGCCGCGCACTGGATAGACGCGGGGTCGAACTTGCATTGGCGCGGATCGGTCAGTAGCCCGTCGGTCTGCCCATCCAGCGCATCGCATGCTGCCACCACCGCCTTATGCAGCACCGCTGCCTTGGCCGGATACAGCACCACGTTGCCGGTAGACAGCCCGTTGTCGCGATTCGAACGTGCCTCCCAGCCATGCAGCAGCGAGTTCTGGATCTGGAAGAGGAAGGCCGGCGCACCCGCGATGATGCCGTCATAGTCGTCCGGGTAGCGCTGCGCTGCCATCAGCGCTTCGCGTCCGCCATCCGAGCACCCAACGAAGTACGCGTACTTCTGCGCCTGCCCGTAGTACGCCTGGATCAGCTTGCGCGCAGCCAGCGTCGTCACGTGCACGCCGCGATACGCAAAATCGGCCCGCTTTTGGGTGTCCTGCGTCCACGTAGCGTCAGCATTGGTGTGCCCCATGTTGGTCGACGACAGCACGAATCCACCAGACTGCACCAGCGGACAGCCATACGCCTGCCCCGGATCGCCTGACGCACTGATGCTGCCGCACAGCCCACCACAGCCGATGTCGAGCGAGCGCTGCGTCCAGCTATCGACGGGCAACCGCACGCGGAAGCCCACCGTGGGCGCCAGCGTGCCCTCCACGGTGCAGAACTTGATGGAGGCACCATTGACGGTCACCGTGCCCTCGGTCGCCGACATAATGCTGCTGCCGGCGCCGCCGATGTCGGTCAGGTCGACCGACGTCAGGCTGTCGCAACTGGTCACCGGCGGGACCACGGCAAGCGAGGTCGATACTGGTGGCTGGCCCGCGCCGCTCGTGGCGTCGCTGCCATTGTTGTCGTCGCCGCAGGCATACAGCGCGAAGCTGATGGCGCATGCGGCAGTCACCTGCCATATCCGCATCTTCATGGTGTCTCCTCTCTTCGGTGTGCTACACGGGGCTCGGACCTAACCGAATGTCCGCACCAGAACCAAAGCGATCGAAGGGAAAGCGAGCAGCAGCGCAATACGCACGAAGTCCGACGCAAGGAACGGCACGACACCCTTGAACGTCTCGGACAGCGGCACGTCGCGCGCCAGCCGATTGATGATGTACACATTCATGCCCACGGGCGGATGAACCAGTCCGATCTCCACCACCATCAACGCGAGAATGCCGAACCACACACTCTTGTCGGTTGCGTTCATGCCGTAGAAATCGAGACCCATGACAATTGGGTAGAAAATCGGGATCGTGAGCAAGATCATCGCCAGGCTATCCATGACGCAGCCGAGCACGATGTAGATACAGAGAATGGCAATCAGCACCAGCATCGGCGACAGATGACTGGCCTGTACCCATGCGGCCAACTCCACCGGCATCTGCGACAGCGCCAGCGCGGTGTTGAGCATGTCGGCCCCCATCAGCACGAGGTAGATCATGGCCGTGCCCTGCGCTGTGCCGACAAGGCTTGCCTGGAACGCATTCCAGCGCATGCCGCGCAGCACGCCGAGAATCCCGCACGCGGCAGCACCAATGGCGGCGGCCTCAGTCGGGTTGGCCCACCCGCCGTAGATCCCCACGATCACCACGAGAAACACCAACAGCACCGGCAGCACCTGAGCCAGCGCACGCAAGCGCTCGGACCAGGACGCAGCTTCACCGGCCGGCGCGGAGGCAGGACGCAGAATCGCAAACATCCGCACCACGAACATGTAGCCGAGCATGGCGATGATCCCGGGCAGCACGGCGGCCATGAACAACTTGCCGATCGACTCCTGCGTGAGGATCGCGTAGATCACCAGCGGCACCGACGGCGGAATCAGAATGCCCAACGTACCCCCGGCCGCCAGTGCGCCGGTCGACAGACTGCCGGCGTAGCCAAAGCGACGCAGCTCGGGCAACGCCACCTGCCCCATCGTGGCCGCAGTGGCCAGCGACGAACCGCAGATCGCGCCAAACCCGGCGCATGCGCCAACCGCAGCCATTGCAACGCCACCGCGCAAATGCCCGAGGAATGCCGTGACGAACCGGAACAGCGCCGCCGACAGACCGCCATGCGTAGCGAACTGCCCCATCAGCAGGAAGAGCGGGATCACCGCGATGTCATAGTTCGACAAGCGCGCGTACGCGACCATCTTGAGTGCGGCAAGCAAGCGTGTCGTGTCAAAGGCTGACAGCGCCCAATATCCCGATGCCCCCATGAAGAACATCGCAATACCAATCGGCACGCGAATCACCAGCAGCACCATCAACAGCGCGAAGATCGTCGCGCCGATCTGAATACCAGTCATGCGCGGCCTCCCTTCGCTGCCGCACACAGGTGCTGCCATGAGCGATACGCACCGGCCAGTGCCAACAAAGCAAAACCGGGGACCATCGCCATTTGTGGAATCCACATCGGCCAGTCGAGCAGCATGCTGCGCTCGCCGGCTTCACGCACCGCCCATGCGCCAGCGGCCGAGCGCCACGCAATGAGCGCGCCGAACAGTGCGACAAGAAACGAACCGAACGCATCGAGTGCGTGGATCTTCCCCGGCGACAATTTGGTGGTGAAGAAATCCACTTTCACATCGCCACCCGCGATGTGGCACCACGCAAAGAACGAGGCCGAGGCGAATGCCGCGCACATCTGCAGCATCTCGACGTCACCCGTGACGGGCGTGGCGAACAACTTGCGACCGGTGATCGATACAACGCTCATCACCACGATCGCCACGAACACCAGCGCACCGGCAATTGCGAACACGCGGCAGACTGTGCGTAAAGCGCGTCCGTAGGCGCCCTCGGGCAGCGATGGCTCGGCCATCGCGACAGAATCAGACATGACGACTCCTGCACCGCCGGCGCGAGGCCGGCGGAGAACGTAGATGGGGTGCGAGAGAAAAGTGCGCGGGTCTAGCGCGACGAGTACTTGTCGATCAGCGCACGCGCGCCGTCGTACAGCTTCTTGCCGCCAAGGCCCTTGGCATCCATCTCCTTGACCCATGCGTCGCTAACGCCCTGGGCGGCCTTCTTCCAATTGGCGAGTTCCGAGGCCGGGATGACGTTGGTGGTGTTGCCTGCAGTGAGCTTCTTGCCCTCCGCGTCGGCCTGGATGAACACCGCGCCGATATGGGCCGAGAAGTCCGCGCCGCTGTTGGCGTCGATGACCTTCTTCAGGTCCGGTGGCAGGCCGTCATAGCGTTGCTGGTTCATCGCAAACACAAAGGTCGACGTGTAGATGGCACGCTCGGACGGATCGGTCTCGGAGTGGTACTTGACCAGTTCCTGGATCTTCACCGAGGGCACCACTTCATACGGCACCAGCGCACCGTCGATCACGCCCTTGGCAAGCGCATCGCTCACTGCCGGCACCGGCATCGCCACCGGCGTTGCGCCCAGTGCGGCGAGCAGCTTGGTGGTCTGGCGCGTCGGCGCGCGCAGCTTCATGCCCTGGAAATCCGCCATCTTGGTGATTGGCTTGCCGACCATGTGGAACACGCCGCGGCCATGCACGTGGAATGCCATCGGGTGCATGCCCTTGAACTCGTCCGACGCATATTGCTGAACGTAGTCCCACGGTGCACGGCTAGTGCTCTCGGCGTTCTGCATCATGAACGGCAGCTCGAAGGCCTCCACCTTCGGATACCGCCCCGGCGTATAGCCGGGCAGCGTCCAGATGACATCGACAATGCCATCGCGCAATTGGTCCACCAGTTGCGGCGGCGTACCGCCAAGCTGCATGGACGGGTAGATCTGGCAGCGAATGCGCTTGTTCGACTCTGCTGCGATCTTGTCGCACCAAGGCTGGATGAACATTTGCTGCGCGTACGAATTGGCGGGCAGGAAGTGATGGACCTTCAGCACGACCTCGTCAGCCGCGCGCGCGGCCGGCAGCATGGTCATGATGAGGGTCGCCGCCAGGGCAGCGCGTCGGAAAAGCGTCATTGCATGTCTCCCGTTGGTTGTTGTCCGCGAGGTTGCGGCACTCTGTATTGATGTAGCGCAGTGTAGAAATGACAAAACGCTGCTATAAGATGCCGCCACACGGGGCGCGATAACTCTGCGTTATCATTCGGCGCATGAAGCTCACGAGCCTGAAAGCCTTGGTCGCGGCCATCGAAGAAGGCAGCCTGCGTTCGGCTGCCAAGAGACTTGGCGTCTCCCAGCCCGCGCTGACCAAAATGATCCGCGAACTGGAGCGCGAGCTCGCCGCCACCCTGCTCCTGCGTTCCACCACCGGGGTCCTCGCCACGGCACAGGGCATGGTTTTGTACGAACGCGCCCTGGCCGCCGACCGCGAACTCGAACACGCCGTCGACCAGATCCGCCAGCTTGGCGGGCGCATGTCAGGCTCGCTTGCCATCGGCGCCGTGCCACTCGCGGTGATGCTGCTGATCCCCGAAACGCTGCGCACCTTCGGCCGCGAATTCCCGGAAATCCAGCTCCGCATCACCGAAGAGCTCTACATCGCGCAGCTCACTCGCCTGCGCAAAGGCGAAGTCAACATCGCTCTGGGGCCGCTCCCCGAACACCTGCCGCCAGGCGAATTTGCCGTCGAAACACTAATGCCCATCGACATGGTCATCGTCGTGCGCCGTGGCAACCCATTAGCCCGCGCCCGCAAGCTGGCCGATCTGGCCGAGGCGCGCTGGGTCTACACGGGCTCCACGCCCGACGCGGGTTACGCCAAGACGCTCTACGAGTCGCACGACATGACCCCGCCACCAGCCGGCGCGGTGGTCAATTCGACGCTGGGCTTACTGTCGATCGTGAGCAGCGGCAACTGCGTCGGCCTCCTCCCCCGGCAGATCGCCGTTCACCCGTTCGCCACGCAGCATCTGGAGATCGTGTCTGTGGCCGAGGGGCCGCTACGGCTGACCCTCGGCGCGCTGGCGCGGGCGGATTCAGCGCTCAAGCCGAGCGTGCGGCACTTTTTGGCGCATTTGCATCGGGCGGCGCATTACTTGAGTCATGGAACGTAAAAGGTGGGATTCCGCGCTTGCGGTTTCTTCGAAGGCCCTTTCTTGCTTAGGCTTTAGCTCTGCAAGTTTGGTCTCGACTGGTCATGCTCGACGGTCGGGAGTTCGCCCAGACTGTCGCGGCGTCGCACAGCAAGAACGGCCCATCTTGCATGAGCTTTCGACTATCGACGGTAGCTTCGACTGCTAGCGCTCGACGGCCGGGAGTTCGCCCCGGCGGGCGAGTAACTTCTTTGTTATCGACAAAGAAGTCACCAAGAAAGCGACCCCTACATCGCCGCCAGCCTGCGGCTGGTCCCCTGCGCTACTCGTCAAGTCAGGCGGCTGCGGAACTCGTCGCTACGCTCCTCAGACAGTCCTCGCCGACCCGCTGCGCGGGCAACCTGACTTGCCTGCGTTGCTCGGCGGCTCAAAAGGGGCCGGCCATAGCAAACACCGGAATATGCGTGGAGCTAAGGCCTCTTCATTACGTGTGACACGTCGTGCGCGTACCAAGCGGCGCAGGCAACACACGCAGCGAAGTTCCAGATGTCGCGGTAGTGCGTAGAGCGGAAAAGCGGAGCGTCATCCGCCGTCTTTGAGCTGACGAAGCTGTTCGATCAACAACGACGTGTGATTGGCGAGAGCGCCAGCGGAAGTGCGAACAGCTAGAAACAAGGCCTTGGCCTTTCGCCCAAACAACCATGGTGTGTGGTGTGGGCACCCCATTCAGCGTCGCCGAGCAGCACAGGGCGAGAAGGTTGCGGCGCAGCCGTCGGCGAGGACTGTCTGAGGAGCGTAGCGACGAGTTCCGCAGCCGCCTTCTCGACCGCGCAGCGCAGGGGATCGGCCGTAGGCCGACGAGGCTGTGGGGCCGCTTCTTTGGTGACTTTCTTGTCGGGGACAAGAAAGTTACTCGCCCGCCGGGGCGAACTCCCGGCCAACGTACCTAAGCAGTCGCGACCAAGTTCGAACAACCAACCAGAAAGCAAGAAAGGGCTTCTATTTCGATGACAAAGAAGTCACTCACCCGCCCGGGCGAACCCCCGGCCGCCGAGCATTTGCAGTCGCGCCAACGCTCGCATAGCGGCGAAAGCCCAAGCAAGAAAGAGCTTCACCCCAAGGCCCCACGTCCAGCCTCAGGACGCCTCGATAATCCGCCTCAACAACCCCGCCGTCCGCAAGATCAGCGGCGTCGTCCGCTTCTGCGCCGGCGTCACCAGACACAGCGTATTGAGAATCCCCGCATCGGCAAACGGCGCGACAGCCAGCCGCTCCGGATGGTCATAGGAGCGGATCGCCTCCTCGCCCAACGCAGCGTGCCCCATTCCCGCCGCCACCAGATCGAGGATCACCGGCACGCTGGAAACCTCCCACACCACATTGAGCTGCACGCCCGCCATGGCGGCGGCGGATTCCATCAGGTTGCGGAAGGTCTGCCCGCGCTGCGGCATGACCAGCGGATAGCGCGCGAGTTGCTGCAGGGTCACGGGTTTGCCCGGCGACTGACCGACCGGGCTGATCAGGCACAGGCGCTCCTGCCGCAGCGGCAGGATATCGAGCGCGGGGATCGCTTCAGGGCTGTACATCAGCGCCATGTCGCTGCGACCGGTGAGCAGCCATTCGGTGAGGTGAACCGAAAAGCCCTCCACTACGGCCAGTCGGGCGCGGGGCATCTCAGCCTGAAAGGCGCGGATCAGCGCCAGGGTATGCAGGCGAGCAAGCGTTGGCGGCATCGCCACAGTGACTTGCCCGACCGGCTCGTTGCGTTGCGCGAGCAAGTCCTCCTTGGCGCGCGTCACCATGTGGAGGATGTCCTGGCAGTGCTCGAGCAGGCGCTGGCCGGCGTCGGTCAGGCGCACGCCGCGCCCATGCCGGAGCAGCAGGGTCTCGTGCAGTTCGATCTCCAGCGCGCGCACCTGGCGGCTCAGCGCCGGCTGCGCAACACCCAGCACCAGAGCGGCTTTGCTGAAGCTGCCATGCTCGGCGACGTGAACAAACGTTTGCAGCTGATTCAGGTTCATGCGTGGATATTGGCATGAGCCATGCCAGATTTAAATAGCAGCTAGCCGCAACGAAACCTAGGTTGCATGGGCCACGCTCCGCAGAATGCCTCGCAGAACATTGGAGGCATAACGGACGACATGAGCACCATTCCTCTCATCGGCATTTCATCGATGGCAACGCGCGCCGTGCTTGCCGCACTGGCGAGCGACTTCGAGCGCGCAACGGGTGTTGCAGTGCACATCGAATCGGTCGGCGGCGTGGACGCCGCACGTCGTATCCAGGCCGATGAGCCATTCGACTTCGTGGTGCTGGCCAGTGATGCCATCGACAAGCTGGTCGCTTCCGGCCACGTGCGCGACGACACGAAGCGGCCCATCGTCGATTCGAATGTTGCCATCGCTGTACGAGAAGGCACGCCGCTGCCAGCCATCGATAGCGAAGACGCGTTGCGCACCACCGTGCTGAATGCCGGCCGCATTGGCTACTCCACCGGCCCCAGCGGCACGGCGCTGTTGAAGATCTTCGATCGCTGGGGCATTCGGGAGTCGATCGCCGATCGCCTGGTACAAGCGCCAGCCGGCACGCCCGTCGGCAGTCTGCTCGCGCAAGGCGACGTCGACATCGCCTTCCAGCAGCTCAGCGAACTGATGCATGTGGCGGGCATCCGCGTTATCGGCGGCATGCCATCGACATGCAGCATCGTCACTACGTTCACCGGCGCCGTCGTCGCCACGTCGACGCGCGCCAACGCGGTACAGACCCTGCTCAACTTCATGACAGGCCCCGGCACCGCCACCTGCAAGACCCAAAACGGAATGAACGCCCCTGCCCTGCATGGCGGCGCTCGATAACGACGCAGCACATCACCAAAGGACACGCCTCGACATGATCATCGACGTACACGGCCACTACACCACCGCGCCCGCGGCACTGGGCGCATGGCGCGACCTGCAGGTCGCTTCCCTCAAGGACCCGAGCAAGACGCCCCGCGCGAGCGATCTGAAAATCAGCGACGACGAGTTGCGCGAATCCATCGAGACCAACCAGCTCGCCAAGATGCGCGAGCGCGGGAGCGACCTCACCATCTTCAGTCCGCGCGCGAGTTTCATGGCGCACCACATCGGCGACTTCAACACGTCGAGCACGTGGGCGGCGATCTGCAACGAGCTGTGCTATCGCGTGAGCGAGCTCTTTCCAGATCACTTCATCGGCGCGGCCATGCTGCCGCAGTCGCCGGGCGTACCCATCGAAACCTGCATTCCCGAGTTCGAGCGCTGCATCAAGGACTACGGCTTCGTCGGCATCAACCTCAACCCGGACCCGTCGGGCGGCCATTGGACGAGCCCGCCGCTGACCGACCGCTACTGGTACCCCATCTTCGAGAAGATGGTCGAGTACGACGTGCCGGCGATGATCCACGTATCGACCAGTTGCAACGCGTGCTTCCACACCACCGGCTCGCACTATCTGAATGCCGACACCACGGCATTCATGCAATGCCTCACGGGTGATCTGTTCCGTGATTTCCCCACGCTCAAGTTCCTCATCCCGCACGGCGGCGGTGCGGTGCCTTATCACTGGGGGCGTTTCCGTGGCTTGGCGCAGGAGCTGAAAAAGCCGCTGCTCGATGAGCATCTGCTAAACAACATCTTCTTCGACACCTGCGTGTACCACCAGCCGGGCATCGATCTGCTCACCAAGGTGATTCCTGTGCGCAACGTGTTGTTCGCGTCCGAAATGATTGGCGCCGTGCGCGGCATCGATCCGCAGACAGGCCACTACTACGACGACACCAAGCGCTACATCGAAGCCACGGTCAACCTGACCGAGGAAGAACGCTTCCTCGTCTACGAAGGCAACGCCCGCCGCGTGTTCACACGCCTGGACGCCGCACTCAAGGCCAAGGGCAAGTAAAGGAGAAACCCACATGTACGAACTTGGCGTTGTCTATCGCAACATCACCCGCGCCGACGCAGCCATTGCCGACGCATTGGCGCAGTACGGCTCGGCCACCGTCCACGAGGCCATGGGCCGCGTGGGTTTGCTCAAGCCTTACATGCGCCCGATCTACAGCGGCGCACAGGTCTCGGGCACAGCAGTCACGGTGCTGCTGCATCCCGGCGATAACTGGATGATGCATGTCGTGGCCGAACAGATCCGCCCCGGTGACGTGGTGGTCGCAGCAATCACCGCAGAATGCACCGACGGTTACTTCGGCGACCTGCTGGCGACCTCATTCAAGGCACGCGGCGCGCGCGCGCTGATCATCGATGCCGGCGTGCGCGACGTTCGCACGCTGACCGAGATGAACTTCCCCGTGTGGAGTCGGGCGATCTCGTCCAAGGGCACCATCAAGGCCACGGTCGGTTCGGTGAACATCCCCGTCGTGTGCGCGAGTGCGCTGGTACATCCGGGGGACGTCATCGTTGCCGATGACGATGGCGTGGTGTGCGTGCCGTCGGCGATGGCTGCGCATACGCTCGAAGCGGCTGCCGCACGCGAAGCCAACGAGGGCGCCAAGCGGGAGAAGCTCGCCTCTGGCGTGCTCGGCCTCGACATGTACAAGATGCGCGAGCCGCTGGAGAAAGCCGGGCTGCGCTACATCGACTGACAGACATAGGGGGTCTCGCGCCCCTCGCCCACCTTTCACGGAGCCTCGCCATGAACGATCCCCGCCAATGGAAGATTGGCCTGCTCGGTTACGGCGAGGTCGGCCGCATCCTTGCCGAAGATCTGCGCGCACAAGGTGTCGCCGTCGGCATGTATGACCGCAAGCTCGACAAAACGGACACGGGCGAGCCGCTGCGCCAGCATGCCAACACCAAAGGAGTGAAGGTATTTGCTTCGGCTGCCGCGCTGGCTGAGGCGAGCGAGCTTGTCATCAGCGCCGTCACCGCCGCGCAGACAGTGGATGCCGCCAGCGCGTGCGCACCGGGTCTGCATCGCGACGCGTGGTTCCTCGATTTCAATTCCGCCTCGCCCGCAGCCAAGCAACTCGCCTCCGCCCGTGTCGAAGAAGCCGGTGGTCGATACGTCGAAGCCGCCGTCATGACCAGCGTGCCGCCCTACCGCATTCGCGTGCCGATGCTGTTGGGCGGGCCGCATGCAGACACCTTGTTGTCATCGTTCACCGCATTCGGATTCGCCGCCAAAGCAGGCAGCGATCGCCTGGGCGTCGTCAGCGCCACCAAGATGTGCCGCAGCGTAATGATCAAAGGGCTGGAGGCGATGGTCATCGAGTCGCTCACCGCCGCACGCCACTACGGTGTGGACGAGGCCGTGCTCGCATCGCTGCGCGAGACCTTCCCCGGCATCGACTGGGAGGCGCAGGCCACCTACTTCTTCCAACGTGTCATCGAGCACGGCCATCGCCGCAGCGAAGAGATGCGCGAATCCGCCGCCACCGTGCGCGATGCCGGGCTCGACGCATGGAGTGCATCCGGCACGGCGGAACGACAAGCGTGGATCGCCGCGCTGGCCGACGACGGTGTCTTTGGCGCGCGCCACACACCCGGCTTCGCACGCAGCACGGACTGGCGAACCGAAGCTGATCGCCTGCTCGCTCATCTCAAACACCAGAACACGTAAGCGCAAAACGGGGCCCTGGGCCCCGTCGTCGCAGAACACGCATTCCCTTCACGCGGCGATGGCTTCGCCCTGCACGATGGGATTGCGCAGCGTGCCGATGCGATCGATCTCGACCGATACGGTATCGCCGTCCTTGAGGAACAGCGGCGGCGTGCGCTTCTTGCCAACGCCCCCTGGCGAACCGGTAATGATCACGTCTCCCGGCGAAAGCGCGCTGAAGGTACTGATGTACTCGATCAGCGAAGGAATCGAATGGATCATGTTGCAGGTATTGTCGTCCTGCACCTTCATGCCATTCACATAGGTTCGAATACCCAGTTGATGGGGATTGCCGATCTCATCGCGCGTCACCAGCCACGGCCCGAAGCTCCCCGTCTGCGGCCAATTCTTGCCAGCGGTAAACCATGCGTGCTGCCAGTCACGCACCGAGCCATCCATGTAGCAGCTATAGCCGGCGATGTAACTGTCGGCGTCGTCGCGCGGGATGTGCGAGCCCGCACGGCCGATCACGACGGCCAGTTCGCCTTCGTAGTCGAACTCCTGCGTCATTGCCGGCTTGAGCACCGCACAGCCGTGGCCCGTCTGCGAATCAGGGAAGCGTACGAACAGCGTCGGCGCGCTATCGGTGGCATTGAATTCCACCCGCTTGTCCTGGTAGTTCATGCCGACGCAGAAAATTTTGTCCGGGCGCTCGATCACCGGGCGGAACACGACCTCGTCGGCGCTGTAGTCGTCGGCGCGCGCCGCCAGTTCGCGCAACTCACCCAGCGCACCTGCGGCCAGCACGCTCTTGATGTCGCCATAGCGCCCGGCAAAGTGGCGCCCCAGATCGATGAGCCCGGTCGCGGTAACGATGCCGAAGCTCGTGCGTCGCCCTGCCTGGACGACATAACTTGCCAGTTTCATGGAATCACTCCTGAACGATACGTACGCGGCGCGAGGGTTGCCGCAAGAACTACTGGGTGGCGCGCACAGCGAATGCCGCGCGCGCCGGAAGAGAGGGATCAGGACTCGGCGACCGCTGCAGGCTTGCGGTCCAGTTCGCGGTCAAGCTGTGCCTTGTCGAGGGAGTTCTCCCACTTCGACACGAAAATGGTGGCCACGGCGTTGCCGATGAAGTTGGTGGGCACCAAGCCTTCGGCCATCAAACGATGCACGCCGAGGATCAACGCCACGCTGGTAACAGGGATCGTGCCCACCGTTGACAAGGTCGCCGCCAGCACCACGAATGCTGCGCCCGACACACCGGCCGCGCCTTTCGACGTCAGCAACAGCACCAGCAGCAAGCCGATCTGGTGCGACAGATCGAGCGGCGTGTTGGTCGCCTGCGCCAGGAACACCGCTGCGAAAGCGAGGTACAGGCACGTGCCGTCCAGGTTGAACGAGTAACCCGTCGGGATCACCAGCCCCACCACGCTCTTCTTGCACCCGAGCTTTTCGAGCTTGTCGAGCGCACGCGGCAGCACGACTTCAGAAGAGGTGGTCGCCAGGCACATCAGCAGCTCCTCGCGGAAGTAACGCATCAGTTTGAAGATGCTGAACCCGCAGTAGCGTGACACCGCACCAAGTACGACGATGGTGAAGAAGATGCACACCACGTAGAAGCCGCCGAGCAATTTGCCCAGCGTGGCCAGAGACCCCACGCCATATTTGCCGACCGTGAAAGCGATGGCACCAAACGCGCCGATGGGTGCGGCCCACATCACGATCGACACCGCCCCGAACAAGGTTTTGGATGCCAGCTCGAACAGGTGGACCAGCGGCTTGCCGGCATCGCCCAGTGCCGAGAGCGAGAAGCCGAAGATCACCGACATGAACAGCACCTGCAGCACATTGCCTTCGGCCAGTGCACCGAAGACCGCGCCCGGAATGATGTTCATGAGGAACTGGACCGTGCCGCCCGTATGCTGCGCCTGGCTGACCACGTTCTTGGCTGCACTCGTATCGAAGCTGGCAATGTCGATGTTCATGCCGACACCGGGCTTCATGTAGTTGACCGCCACCAGACCGAGGATCAGTGCGATGGTCGTCATCACCTCGAAGTAGATGATCGACTTGACCGCCACGCGTCCCACCTTGGCCATGTCGCCCATGCCAGCGATGCCGAGGATCACCGTACAGAAGATGATCGGGGCAATGAGCATGCGGATGGCCTTGATGAAGGCGTCGCCGAATGGCTGCATCTGTTCGCCTAGAGCCGGGAACCAGTGCCCCAGCACCACGCCGAGCAGCATCGCTGCCAGCACGTGGAACCACAACTGCTTGTACCAACGTGCCCTGCGGCGGGGCGGCTGGCCAACGGTGGCGTCGTTCGCCACTTGACTCTGATACATCTGATTCTCCTTCGTCTCCACCTTGGTAGGAAATTGTGTTTTGTCCCGTCATCGCTCAGAGACGACAACGTGGTGACACGGATTCTGGCCGCAGGCCGTGTCGCCCTCCAATGCAGCGCGCGCACTAGCAGCTATATCAGCTTGATATGGCTCGCGGTCACACCCATCCCCTATGCCAGCGCGCACGCCCGCCGGGGCGTCCCTGTCGAACAGGTATCTACATCAACGTTGTGCGGTAGGTGGTACGTCGCCCTGACAGGGCGAATGCCCCCGCCTCTCCACAACCATCGATGCGATCCCACGCGCTCCAACCCATAACGACTCGTAATAGCTACTAGGCCGAATGGCGGCTAGGTGTGGCACGAGCCTGCGTTGACAATGCGCTCAGCGTGCGGCACGCGGCACAATGCGTCCCGCGCAGCGACACACCAGAGACACAGGAGAACAAGAAATGGAGTTTCCCGTCACGCCCGGATGGCTACCGTACCACCCTGATCCCGCTCGGCCGCATTTCGTTCCGCCGGCTGGCTCGGTTGACGCGCACTGCCACGTGTTCGGACCCGGTGCGATCTTTCCGTACGCACCGGAGCGCAAGTACACGCCGTGCGACGCCTCGCGCGAACAGCTATTTGCCCTGCGCGATCGCCTTGGTTTTTCGCGCAATGTAATCGTGCAGGCGACCTGCCACGGCGCGGACAATCGCGCGCTGGTTGACGCACTGACCCACTCCGGTGGGCGCGCACGCGGTGTCGCCACGGTACGCCGCGACATCAGCGACGCCGAGCTTCAATCGCTCAACGCTGCCGGCGTGCGCGGTGTGCGCTTCAACTTCGTCAAACGGCTGGTGGACTTCACCCCGCGCGAAGAACTGATGGAAATCGCCGAGCGCATTGCGCCGCTGGGCTGGCACGTCGTAGTGTATTTCGAGGCCATCGACCTGCCCGAACTGTGGGACTTCTTCTCGTCGCTGCCCACTGCCGTGGTGGTCGATCACATGGGCCGCCCCGACGTGAGCAAGCCCGTGGACGGGCCGGAGTTCGCGCTGTTCATGGAATTCATGCGCCGTCACCCCAACGTGTGGTCGAAGGTCACTTGCCCGGAACGCCTCTCACGCAGCGGCCCGCCGGCATTGAATGGCGAGCGCCATGCGTATCACGACGTGGTGCCCTTCGCGCGGCACATCGTCGAGACGTTCCCCGACCGCGTCCTGTGGGGCACTGACTGGCCGCACCCGAACCTCAAGGACCACATGCCGGACGACGGTCTGCTGGTGGACTTCATTCCCCACATCGCGACGACCGCCGAATTGCAGCGCAAGTTGCTGGTTGACAATCCGATGCGTCTGTACTGGCCGGAGCAGTACGCCCACGCAAACTCATGACGTTGCAGCGCGCGGCAGGCTGAGGGTGACGCACAAGCCGCTGCCTGTCGACGCGTCGTCGAGCGTAAGCGCGCCACCGTAGTGCTGCACCAGGTCCTGCACGATCGCCAGCCCCAACCCACTGCCCGGCGTGCTTTCATCCAGACGCACGCCACGGTGGGTGACGGCCTGACGCTGCGAAGCGTCGATGCCGGGGCCGTCGTCTTCGATGCGCACCGTGAGCATGGCGCCCTCGGCGCGCACATCGATGGCCACGCGGGTACGTGCCCACTTGAAAGCGTTCTCCAGCAGATTGCCGAGCATCTCCTGCAAGTCTTCAGCCTCGCCCGCGAAAGCCGCGTGCGTGTCGCCTTGCAGATCTACCTGCAAGGTCTTGTCGGCAAACACACGTTGCAGCACGCGCAGCAATCCGCCCAGCGTTTCGGTCACGTCCGTTTGCAGCCCCGGCAGGCCGCGCGCCGCGGCAACGCGTGCACGTTTTAGATGCCAGTCAACGTGTCGGCGCACCTGTGCCAACTGTTCGCGCAACAGCGCGACCGGCACGGTGCCATCGCGTGCCAGCGCGGCTTCGTTCTCAAGCACTGCAAGAGGTGTCTTGAGTGCATGCGCGAGGTTGCCGGCCTGCGTGCGTGCGCGGTCGACGATCTCGGCGTTGGTCGTCAGCACATGATTGAAGTCATCGACGAGCGGCTGAATCTCTTGCGGAAAACTACCCGCCAGTCGCTGGCGTTTGCCATCGCGCACCGACTTGAGTCCGGCCTGCAGATCACGCAGCGGACGCAAACCAATGCTGACCTGCGCCCACGCCGTCAGCACCAACACCCCCAGCAACAGCGCCAGCGCAATCGCCAACGCCTGCCCGAAGCGTTGCGTGGCTTCGAGATTGAAGCGCAGGTCGCCCGCCACGATGAGCCGAAAGCGCCGGCCCGGCGATTCGTCCGAAGTCACCACACGATGCAAAATCAGCAGCGATTCATGCGCGGGGCCCTGCCCTTCCACGACTGTCACGCTGGCAGCATTGCCATCGTCGCCAGGAGGCAAGGCAAGGTTGGCATCCCACAGCGAACGCGAACGCAGCACGCCGATGCGCGCCGGCTGGCCGGGGCGTAGTTCGTCGATCTGCCAGTACAGCCCGGAATAAGGTTTTTGCAGACGAGGGTCGAGCATGGGAGCGGGGTCAACCGTTGGCTCGCCGGACGAGTCGAATTCGAGTTCGACGATCAGTTGATCGAGCTGCCGTGACAGCGCTGCCTGGAACTGCGACACCACGTGATCGCGGAATAGCGCAGTAAGTGCCGCCCCGGTAAGGACCAGCGCCACAGCAACGCCGACCACGGTGCCCCACAGCAGGCGCACACGGAGCGAACGCGGCGCACGTGTTGGTGAGGTGGAGGGTGCCGGATCGCTCATGCGCCATCCGCGATAAGGCGATACCCCATGCCGCGCACGGTCTGGATGATCGCGGGGTCGAGCTTGCGGCGCAGCCGTCCGACAAAGACCTCGATGGTGTTGGAGTCGCGGTCGAAGTCCTGCGCGTAGATGTGTTCGGTAAGTTCGCTGCGCGAGACGACTTCGCCCGGTCGGTGCATGAGGTATTCCAGCAGACGATACTCGTGGCTCGTCAGCGCAACGGGCTGCCCCGCAAAGCTCACCGTGCCGTTGCGCGTATCCAGGCTCAGCGCGCCGCAACTCAATACGGGGGATGCCTGCCCCGCGCTACGGCGGATCAATGCCCGCAGGCGCGCGATGAGTTCAGGGCCATGAAACGGTTTGGCGAGGTAATCGTCCGCGCCAGCGTCGATACCGATGACTTTCTCGTGCCAGTTGCCGCGCGCGGTCAGTACCAGCACCGGCATGCTGCGTCCGGCCTCGCGCCACTTCTTCAGCACGCTAAGCCCGTCCATCACAGGCAGACCGAGATCGAGCACCACCGCGTCGAATTCTTCAGACATGCCACGGTAATGCGCGTCGTCGCCGCTGGCACTCGGTTCGGCGACGTATCCGGCTTCTTCGATCATGCGCACCAATTGATCGCGCAGCACTGGTTCGTCTTCGGCAATCAGAATCCGCATGTTCAATGCCCGCCCTTGCGTTTCATGCGCAACACCTCGCCGGTCTGCGCATTCATCTCGACTTTGACGATCTGTCCGTTGGATGCCAGCGCCTTGATCTCATAGACAAGGTAACGCACGCCGTGGTCCTTTTCGTCGTGCAGTTTGGCTTCTAGCACCTGGCAACCGCATTCGGCCGTCATCCGTTCCTGCACGCGCGCAAAAGACATCGCTTGTCCCGACTGCACGGCGGCGCGCGCACGGTCCTGCTCGAAGCGGTCGCCCGCCGTGGCCGGCGCCGCCATCAGGCAGGCGGCCAACGCGCAGAGGAGTTTGTTCATTGAAGCGTTCATGGCTTTACGTGGAGAGAGGTTACGACATCGCGTCCACCCATTGTCCACGCATATTCCTGAATGCACGGTGAACGTGCGGCAGGCGTTCTTCGACGGGGCGCTGCGGGCGCCATTCAGCTTTCGTTCAGATAGAGATCGGCAGAATGCAATCACTGGCCGGGACACAACGTCCGGCACTGACCACCCCTCATTGACCCTGAATGAAAGCACACATCATGAAGACTATCCTCGCTACCACCGTGATTGCACTCGCCTTCGGCACGCTGCCCGTCGCGGCACAATACGTCGGCCCCAACGGCGCCGCCAATACCGTCAAGCAACTGCTCGACTCCGGCCGCAATCATGACCCCGTCATGTTGACGGGTCATATCACCAGCCGCACGGCCTACAAGGATCTCTACAACTTCTCTGATGGCACGGGCACGGTGTTCATCAAGATCAACCAGAAGAACTGGCCGCGCAACCTGACGGTGGACGACAAAACCAAGGTCGAAATCGTCGGCAAGTTCGACCGCGAGTTCGTTGGTTTCGATAAGGTGAAAGTGATCGACATCCGCACGGCCGCCAACTGAATACGGCCCACGTGCATGGGGGCGTAAAGCCCCCCGTATTCGTCACGCTTGCGGAACGATCCCCTTCTTCAACTGCTTGATGAAGTCGACGAAGTGCGGGAAGAAATCTGCAAACAGCGGGTGATCGCGGTTCTCGAGCATCACCTCGCCGAACAGCTTCATCCCGACAGCCATCGCGGCGGCGGTGTCTGCATCGAACTCACCCCGAGAGCGGACGCGTTCGACGATCGACAGCAGTTCATCGTGATTGCGGGCCTCGAACTGTAGCGGTGCGGCACCATCGATGGGATTGCCCTTGGCGTCGGCGATGTGTTCGACAGTAATGCGATAACGGTGTTGTTTCATGGCGGTGGAGAAAGGGGTTCGGGCCAGAACGGCCGAACCGACTTTTATAACGTAAGATATAGCTCAAGATATACCCCGACACCTTCGCAGTCAAGCCAAAGGCCCGGCTGGCACGATGTGCCGCCCAGTCCGTGCAGTGTTCCGGTCGTCACGTAAGATGTTGCGATTCCATTGATGCCAACGTGACGAATCCAGCCGTGTTCACCCTCCGCACTCTTCGCAACTGCTGCGCCACCCTACTCATGTCGCTCTTTACCTACGCCGTTTTCGCCGCACCAGAAGGCTGGCAGGCGGCCGCCCTGCCTTCGACGTACAGCTTTGACATCAAATCGCGCCACACGGAACAGACGTATCGAATATTCGTGGGCGTGCCGGAAGGCGAGCGCCCGCCCGAGGGCTATCCAACGCTGTGGATGCTCGACGGCGGTGCGAGTTACCCGATCACTCAATTTGCCCGCACAGGCGGCTCGCGCGCGCAGCGGTTGCCAGGGCTGATCGTGGCGGTGGGATACGCGAGCGACAAACCGTTCGATGTCGACGCCCGCGCACTGGACTACACGCCGGTGCCGGACGCGGATACGGGCGATCGACTGTCGCCACGCTTCGGCGGCGCGGATGCCTTCCTGCGCTTCATGGTGGACGAGTTGCGGCCGGTCATCGCCGCGCATTTCAAGCTCGACCCGACACGCCAGACACTGTTTGGATTTTCGTACGGCGGGCTGTTCACCGTCCGCACGCTGGTGAGTTCACCGCGGCACTTCCAGCGTTACTGGGCAGCAAGTCCTTCGCTGTGGTTCAGCGATGCCATCATCATGCGCGCGCTGGAAAAATCGAAAACGCCGCAACAGAAAGGCGTGGAACGCGTGGTCATCACAGCGGGGATGGAAGAACAATATCCGACCGCACAATTGCCGCCGGATCGTGTCGCGCACCTGAAAGCGCGAGCCGTGGTGGATAACGTGCGCAAGGCGGCTGAGTCCTTGCGGAATAGCGGCGCGGCGCCCAACGTGGAGGCCATCGTCGCGGCCGATCACGATCACTTCGACATGCTCATGCACGGGGCGCGCCGCGTGATCGATTTCGCTTTCGCGCCCTGATGGGGTAGCAAGCCACGGGTGGAAGGCATCGCTGCCCTCCGCCCGTACTTGTTTCAGCGCCGTTGCCCGGCGAGCCTGCGGACCACGCTGGCGAGAAGGTCAACTTCCTCGCAGGTGTTGTAGAACGCGAGCGATGGGCGCACAGATGTCTCCAGCCCAAAGCGGCGCAGGATCGGTTGTGCGCAGTGATGCCCGGTGCGCACCGCCACGCCTTCGCGATTGAGCGCCTTGCCGACTTCCTCGGTGCTGTAGCCCGCCAGCACGAAAGAAATCACGCTCGCCTTGTCAGCAGCGGTGCCAATCAGGCGCACCCCGCCGATACTGCGTAGCGCACGCGTGGCGTATTCGAGCAGCGAGTGTTCGTACGCGGCAATGCGTTCGAGCCCGATACCATCGACATAGTCGAGCGCGGCACCCAACCCCACCGCGTCCGCGATATTGCCGGTGCCCGCTTCAAAGCGGTTGGGCGGCGGCTGGTAAACGGTGCGCTCAAAGGTGACGTCCGCGATCATGTTGCCGCCGCCCTGCCATGGCGGCATCTGCTCGAGAATGTCGCGCTTGCCATAGACCACGCCGATACCGGTCGGCCCAAAGATCTTGTGGCCGGAGAACACGAAAAAGTCCGCATCCAGCGCACGCACATTCACTCGCATGTGCGACACCGACTGAGCGCCATCGACCAGTACGCGCGCACCAACCGCATGCGCCATGGCAATGACTTCGGCAATGGGCGTGACCGTACCGAGCGCATTCGATACCTGCGTGACGGCGACGATGCGCGTCTTGCTGCACAACAGCTTGCGGAACTCATCGAGCCGCAACTGGCCGTCGTCATCGACCGGAATCACGCGCAGCCGGGCGCCCTTCTCTGCCGCCAGTTGCTGCCACGGCACGATGTTGGCGTGGTGCTCCAGGTGCGACACGATGATCTCGTCGCCTGCCTCGATGTTCTGCACGCCCCAGGTGCGCGCCACCAGATTGATGGCCTCCGTGGCGCCGCGCACAAAGATGATCTCTTCAGCAGAGGCCGCCCCGATGAAGCGTGCCACCGTGCTGCGCGCGCCTTCGTAGGCATCCGTCGCGCGGGCAGCGAGTTCATGCGCAGCCCGGTGGATGTTGGAGTTCTCGTGCGCATAGAAATACGCCAGCCGGTCGATCACCGCCTGCGGCTTATGCGTGGTGGCCGCGTTGTCGAGCCACACCAGCGGCTTGCCGTTGACGCGTTCCTGAAGGATCGGAAAGTCGCGCCGCACCGCGTGCACGTCGAACGCCGCGCCCTGCGGTGCAGCCTGCGCGCTGCGCCCGTTCTCGCCCGTCACGAGGTCGGTGAAGTAGAACCACTGCTGGCGATCCGGCTCGGTCGCGGGCGCCTGCGTTGCCACAGGCAGCCCGGCGTGCAGGCTGTCTTCGCCGGGCAGACCGAAACTGCGCGCGGCAATGCGGTCTTCATGCGGCCCAGAGCGGGCCGGCAATGACTCGTGCGCGGATTCGAGGAAGTAATACGACTGCCCCCCCGTTGCCGCTTGCGGCGCATCGATGGCAGGCAACGCCGCCGCATAGTCCAGCGGCACTCCTTGCGCGACACCGCCAGACGGCAGACCCGCCTGAGGCGCTTCGGCCGTGGCCGGCACCAGAGCGGGAGCACGATTGCCCAGCGACACCACCGGATCAGGCGCCTGCGGCTGCGCGCCGACATGCAATGCCGGCGCCAGCGCGGCGGCGTTGGACGGCAGACCCGCAGGCGACGAATCGCCCGGCAAGGCAGCAAAAAACTGTCCAGCCAGCCGCGCCAGCGTCGCCACGTCGGGCAGACCCGCCGGCACGTTGCCGCCTGCGCTCAGATCACTTGTAGGTGTCGGGGTAGTCATGGTACTTGCCGATCTCCACGTCATCGAGCACGGCCAGCGCGTCGTCGCTCTGAACGGCCAGCGAGCAATACAGCGAAATCAGGTAGGACGCGATCGCGTTGCGATTGATGCCCATGAAGCGCACCGACAGGCCCGGGCTCTGCTCGCCCGCCAGCCCCGGCTGGAACAGCCCCACCACGCCCTGGCGCTTGTCGCCCACGCGCAGCAGCAGGATCTTGGTCTTGCCATCGTCGACCGGCACCTTGTCGGACGGAATCAGCGGAACGCCGCGCCAGGTGAGGAACTGAGAACCGAACAGACTGACCGTGGGCGGCGGCACGCCACGGCGCGTGCACTCGCGGCCGAAAGCGGCGATCGCCAGCGGATGGGCGAGGAAGAACGCGGGCTCCTTCCACACCTTGGTGAGCAGCTCGTCCAGATCGTCCGGCGTCGGTGCGCCGGTCAGCGGAAAAATGCGCTGCTCATCGGCAACGTTGGCAAGCAGGCCGTAGTCCGGGTTGTTGATGAGTTCGGATTCCTGGCGCTCCTTGATCGTCTCGATCGTCAGGCGCAGTTGTTCCTTGATCTGGTCGTGCGGGCTGCTGTAGAGGTCCGACACGCGCGTGTGGACATCCAGCACGGTTGACACAGCGTTGAGAAAATACTCGCGCGGCTGCTCGTCGTAGTTGACGAACGTCTGCGGCAGTTCGGATTCATCGCGCTGCGCGCACGCTACGCGCACATCGCGCGGGTTCTTGACCTTGTTCAGGCGATAGATGCCTGCTTCGACCGGCAACCATTGCAGCAGATGCACCAGCCAGCGCGGCGAAATGGTTGACAGGACCGGTGCGGTCTTGGTCGCGTTGGCAAGCTGCCGGGCGGCGTTGTCACTCAACGCCGACTGGGGAACGGATTCAGCCACGTTCGACTCCTTTATGCAAAAAGCGAAAATGAAAATCAAAAATTCAGCAAAGCGAGTCTCGGCGAGCGGTCCGCACGACTCAACATGCTATAGCCATCAAAAACTCATGGGGACGCATGCCCCTACGGGCGAATGGACGCGGCAGGCGGCGCGCCTTCTTCGTAGCGCGCAAGCAGAGAGCTGGGTGTGACACCCAACGCTGCCGCCAGCTTGATGACCGTCGCCAGCGAAGGCATCGCCACGCCACGTTCGATCTCGCCCAGATACGAACGATTGAGATCGGCGCGCTCGGCCAGTTGCTCCTGCGAAAGCGCCAACGCCTCACGCTGCGTGCGTACGACCAAGCCGAACTGTGCGCACAGCCGCTTCATATGCCTGCGCCATCTCCACGCGATTCACTGCGCACGCCCGCCTGCGACACGTGACTGCCCGGGTTGACGCTGTGCGTTAGCCACACATTGCCGCCGATGGTCGAGCCCTTGCCGATGATGATGCGTCCGAGCAGCGTGGCACCGGCGTAGATGACAACGTCGTCTTCAATGACCGGGTGGCGCGGCAGGCCCTTCTGCAGACTGCCGTCCTCCCCCGCCGGAAAACGTTTGGCACCCAGCGTGACGGCTTGATAGATGCGCACGCGCTCGCCGATCACGGCGGTTTCGCCGATCACCACGCCCGTGCCGTGATCGATGAAGAATCCGGCACCGATCTGCGCGCCCGGGTGGATGTCGATACCGGTAAGCGAATGCGCGGTCTCGGACACGATGCGCGCGATCAGCGGTACGCCGCGCACATACAGCTCGTGCGCCAGCCGGTAATGGATGATGGCGGTGATGCCGGGGTAGCACAGCAACACCTCGTCGACCGAACGCGCGGCCGGGTCTCCCTGGTAGGCGGCGAGCACATCGACATCGAGAATGCCGCGCAACACCGGCAACCGGGCGGCGAAATCGCGCACGATGCCCACCGCCTGCGCTTCGATCAGCGCGTGGTCGGACTCACCGGCACGCAGGGCGTAGCGCAGTTCGAGCCGCACCTGTGCCAGCAGCGCATTGAGCGCGGCGTCGAGCGTGTGCCCGACGTAGAAGTCCTCGCTCTCCTGCCGCAGGTCGGACGGCCCCAGCCGCATCGGGAAGAGCACTCCGCACAAGGACCGCGCAATCGCGCTCAACGCTTCGGACGACGGCAGCTCTCTCCCCCCGGATTCGCGCCGTCGTTGCGCCGCGCGCCAGCGCGTACGTGCTGCACGCAACTCGGCCACGACCGCACCGAGATCCCATTGCGCGGCGGTGTAGCCCGCGCCGGCGAAGTGCTCTTCTGCGCTCATACAGGCAAGCCTTTCTCGTCGAAGATGCCTTCGAACAGGATCGAGCTGAGATAACGCTCGCCCGAATCCGGCAGCACCACCACGATGGTCTTGCCTTCGTTTTCCGGACGCTGGGCCAGGCGCGCGGCGGCGGCGACGGCAGCGCCACTGGAAATACCGGAGATGATTCCCTCGTCGCGCGCCAGTCGGCGGGCGTAGTCGACAGCCTCTTCGTTGCCGATTTGTTCCACCGCGTTGACCAGCGACAGGTCGAGTACCTGCGGCACAAAACCAGCGCCGATGCCCTGTATCTTGTGGGGGCCGGGCTGGATCGGCTGGCCCGCACGAGCCTGCGTCAGCACCGGGCTGGCGGTGGGCTCGACGGCCACTGACGTGATCGCCTTGCCGCGGGTGTGCTTGATATAGCGCGATACGCCGGTGATCGTGCCGCCCGTGCCCACGCCGGACACGAGAATATCGATCGCTCCCTGTGTGTCGTCCCAGATTTCCGGCCCCGTCGTGCTCTCGTGGATGGCAGGGTTGGCCGGATTCTTGAACTGCTGGAGGAGCACATACTTGCCGGGGTCGGAGGCGGCGATCTCTTCGGCCTTCGCAATGGCCCCGCTCATGCCCTTCGCGCCTTCGGTCAGGACCAACCGAGCGCCATAGGCGGTCAGCAGCTTGCGCCGCTCGATGCTCATCGTCTCGGGCATAGTCAGCGTGAGCGGAATGCCCCTGGCCGCCGCAACGAACGCCAGCGCGATGCCTGTGTTGCCGCTGGTGGGCTCGACCAGTTCCTTCCCCGGTCCAAGCAAACCACGCTTTTCGGCGTCCCACACCAGCGCCGCACCAATGCGGCATTTGACCGAATACGCGGGGTTGCGCCCTTCGATCTTGGCAAGCACCGTGGCTCGCGAGCCCGGCACGATACGGTTCAGGCGGACCAGCGGCGTATGGCCGATGGATTGGGCGTTGTCTTCAAAAACGGGCATGTCGTTCCCCTATGCGTGGACAAAAGTTGGATGGGTGTCGTCGGGGAATTCAATCGTTGGCGGGTGTCACCGCACGGTCTGCGCCGTGTCGTGCATCGGGTGCCGCGTGCGCGTCAGTCCTGTATCCACGGCAACCCGTGACGGCGCCATCCGCCGACCGCACCGCGCTGTTGTTGCTCGTTGTGATCGCCCTCGAAACCTTCGAGCACATTGAAAACCTGCGTGAAGCCGGCCTTGGCCAGTGCTTCACCGGCGGCTGCCGAACGCTTGCCGCTGCGGCACAGCAGGAGCAGCACATCGTCCTTGGCGAACTTGGATTCGACTTCGCGCACAAAGCGCGGATTGCGTGTCATCGACGTGCCGGTCGCCCACGCCACATGCGCCACGCCGGGCACGTGGCCGACAAACTTGCGTTCTTCGCCCGTGCGTACGTCAACAATCTGGGCAACACCGTCGCGATGCAGCACCCACGCTTCGGTCGGCGTCACGCCACCGGCGTACAACAGTCCCTCCTCCACCGCCCGCTGGCGAGCGCGGACAAGGATGTCGTCATTGGACTCACCGCCAGCGTCCGGTGCCGGATTCGAAGCTACCGTGAGCGGCGGTGTGCGGAGCAGTGCGAGCGTCATGTTCATTCATCCTTTAGGAGCGACTGGCTAGACAACAGGATATGAGTGCGGTCGGCGGAAGCGAACGAATAAAAACTCTGCAACTTATTCCACAAACAGATAAGGCCGCGTTCAGCGCGCCGGCACGGCATAGCGCCCGGCAAGCCGGTTCGCGCACAGTTCGAGCGATGCGCAGACGAGGTAATACACCGCGCCGATGAAGAGGAAGATCTCGGTCGGGTGAACCATCACGCGGTTGCTGACCTGAGCCGCCACGAACGACAGCTCGCCTACGCCGATGACGTAGGCGAGCGAGGTGTCCTTGATCAGCGATATCCATTGATTCACGAACGACGGCGCCATGATCGGCAGCGCCTGCGGCAGGATCACCCAGCGCATGACCTGCCATGGGCGCATGCCCAGCGCGCGTGCCGCGTGCCATTGCCCGCGCGGCAAGCTGGCAATGCCGGCCCACACCGAATGTGCAAGATAGGCGCCGCCGATCAGCGACAGCGAACACACCACCGTGCCCAGCGCGGGCGCATCGATGTGCAGCGCAATGGGCAGCAGGAAATACGTCCAGAAGATCAACATGATCACCGGGATCGCACGGAAGAACCCGAGGAACGCCAGCAGCGCCCGATGCGTCGCGCCCTGCGTGACGGCCAGCGCCACGCCAAACCCAAGGCCAAGCACGCTGGAAGCCAGCGCTGACAGCACGCTGAGCACCAGCGTCAGCGCCGCGCCCCCGAGCGGCCCTTCGGGCCACGCGCCAAGCATCAGGTACGACAGGTTGTCGGTGATGACAGAGAAATCCATGCGCGACCCTCAGTGCGGATACGCGGCACGGCGCCGCAGATACTGACCACCCCATTCGATCAGCACGATCAGCGCGATGTAGAGCGCCGTCGCCACGCCAAAGGCCTGGAAGGTTTTGAAGGTTTCCGTCTCGACCTGTCGCGAGGCATACGACAGCTCGGCCAGACCGATCGCCATCGTCAGCGACGAGTTCTTGACCGCGTTCATGTACTGCCCGAGTACCGGTCCGAGTGCTATGCGCAGCGCCTGCGGCATGACGATGTGTCGCCATACCTGTATCGGCGTGAAGCCTTGTGCCAGCCCTGCCGCGACCTGCCCCGGCGACACGGCGCGCACGCCGGCGCGGAGTTCTTCGGCAACGAAGGCCGAGGTGTAGAGCGTGAGGCCGACAAAGCCCGCGAGATATTCAAACGGCGGCCACGTCACATGCAGCGCGAAAACGCGCCACGTGTGCGGGGTATTCAGCCATTCCAGCCAGCCTTCGGGGAACAGACTGGACACGCCGAAATACCAGAAGAACAACTGCACCAGTAGTGGTGTATTGCGAAAGACGCTCAGGTACGCGCGCACTGCCACCGATACGCCATAGCGCTCGATCGCGCGCAGCACGCACAGTACAAAGCCGAGCACGGTCGCGCATGCACACACGACGACCGCCAGGGCGATGGTGGTGAAGAATCCGTGGAGCAACCAGCCCAGATACTTGGGCGCAAGCAATTCATCGATCATCGAATGCATGCCTCCGTGCATGCAGCACGGAGGCGTCCCTCACTTCAAGCGAATCTGTGTGATGACGAAACGATCAGCTCTTGTCGCCGATCTTGAAGATGCGCTTGAGCGGCGTGCGGGTGGTGGGGCCGAACCACTTGTCGTAGATCGACTGCGCCTGGCCGGATGCTTCCAGCTCGCGCAGCGTGGTATTCACGAAATCGGTCAGGCGCGTCTCACCCTTCGGAATGCCCACGCCGATCAAGTCGTCGGACACAGAGAACGGCGGAATCTCATACTTGTCCTTGTCCGGCACGTTGGCCAGCAGACCGATCAGCTTGGGCCCGTCCTGCGTGATTGCCTGCACGTTGCCATTACGCAGCGCGGTGAAAGCAAACGGCGTGTCGTCATAAGCAACCAGCGTGGCGCCGGGGAATTTGTCGCGCAGCACGATCTCATTGGTCGTGCCTTTATCCACGCCCACGCGCAATTTGTTGAGCTGGTCAGGCGATGTCAGCACGCCCTTCTTGGCGATGAACTGCTGGCCCGAGGCGAAGTACGGAATGCTGAAGTTAACCTGCTTGGCGCGCTCTTCAGTGATCGTAAAGTTGGCCAGGACAATATCGACCTTGTTAGCGGTCAGCAGCGGAATGCGGTTGGCCGGATTGGTCGGAACGATCTCCAGCTTCACGCCCAGCTTTGCAGCGAAGGCCTTGCCATAGTTGACGTCCAGCCCTTCAATCTTTTTGGATTGCGGATCGATGAAGCCGAACGGCGGATTGCTGTCGAACGCGGCCACGCGCAACACACCTGCGCGCTTGATGTCGTCGAGACGGTCTGCGTGGGCGATGTTGGCGGCCAACAACGCCAGTGCGGCGATCGCTGCGAAGCGGAATTTCATGGTGGTCATCCTTGCCTTGTATGTGATCAGGCGAGGTCTGCCGCGCAGTCGATGCGGGCGGCGACCTCAATGTCCAGCCATGCTAGCCAGCCGCCTCATGCGAACTAAATATCGATTTCTGCCTTGCTTATTCGGAAGGTGCGCAATGCACGGCCCCGCGCGGGTTCCAACGAAATCCACACGTGCAGGATGGAATATGCGGAATTGATGCCAATCAAATTGGCAACGTCAGTGGGGAGCTTGCTCGAAGTGGATTCGCCCCAGCCATTCCGAGCAAAAGAAACTCCGCACCGCGCTAGCGCCCTATTGGCTTCGATCTGCAATGCGCCGCTAGCGCTCGTAACCTGAGCGGACACTCCATGTGCTACGGGGGAGAGGCAGCCCCCGGCCAGGAGCAGTCGGTCAGCGAGAGTTTTTTGCCCGCCCGCTTCAGGCTGGAAGCGGGCGAGCATTGGGTAGCCGACGCTGACACTTGCGCATGCGCCTTACCACCTTAGTGGTTTGGGTATACGCGAGACCACTGCCATACTGCCTCGCATGCAGTCCAATTCAGTCCTGCGCGACTATTTCCTTGAGTTCGGCAAGGATCTCCACGTTGATAGCAACGAGTTGCTGTTGCGCGCAGGAGATGTGGCAAGACACATCTACCTAATTAGGAGCGGTGCCGTACGGCTTTGTGTGTGCAACGCTCTTGGAGTTGAAACTAGCGTCCAATTTTTCTTTGAGGGCGACATGGTTTGCTCACTCGAAAGCATGTTGAGTGGCTGTCCAAGTGGATTGGATTTAATCACCATCGAACCCTGCGACTTGCGCGTTATCGACCGAGATGCCGTGATTGCGGCGATTCGATCGACCCCTGTCTTGCAGTCCCATTTACTGTCCCTCACGCAACAGCGGCTTGTTGACTACGTCAATCTCTATACCAGTGCCATATCCGAAACGCCTGCGGCGCGCTATCAAGCGATGCTGGTGACTCACGAGAACCGATTGGCGCGTATCCCACTACACATATTGGCTGGTTACCTGGGGATCACGCCGGTGCATCTGAGCCGAATAAGGCGAAGGTTGAAGGCCGGCCAACGTCCATAGGCCGTCTGAACATTTGTAAATGACAGTTTGGCGCCGGACACGCACCATCCACCCGTTTCCTGGAGGTGCTCAAATGACGTCCAGTGCTTTATTTCTATTCCAAATTCTTGGTGCTATCGCCTTTGTTCTGGCTACGACAAAAACCGCCTATTGGCTCTGGTTGTACGTTTGGTTGCCGCACCGCTTCACCGGAGCCCGCCTAGCCGAGCGCTACGGCCCTGGGAGTTGGGCACTCATCACCGGTGCAAGCGACGGTCTAGGCAAAGCGTTCGCCCACGAGCTTGCACGCCTTGGCTTTAACCTGATCCTGGTATCGCGCACACAGTCAAAGCTGGATTTCTTGAAGAACGAACTTCAAACGCTTGGCGTTCAGGTGCGCACGGTGGCCGTCGACCTGTCGGACACATCACCGCATACGTATGAACGTCTCGCCCGCGCAGTGCAGGAACTTGACTTGTCTATGCTGATTAACTGTGTCGGGGCCACAGTTCACCGCCGTTTCGCAGATGTCCCCGCGCGAAACCTTCGCCATCTACTGGCCGTGAACGTCAATACCACAGCCACAGTGACGCATACCATGCTTCCATTTTTGCTTTGCCACAATGCATCCACAGGACGTCAATCTGCATTGCTGAACGTCGGCTCTATCGTCGGCCGCTTCTATTGGCCCGGCACTCAACTCTATGGCGCTTGCAAGTCATTTATCGACCACCTGACCGTTCCGCTTGCTTTCGAATACCGCAACCAACTCGATGTGCTGTCGTACCAACCTACGGTCATGTCTACCTCAATGGCAACCGGCACCGAACCAGTCGCCATTACCATTTCGCCACAGCAAGCGGCGCAGGCCGCGTTGGCTCATTTGGGGCACACGGTCGCATCTCACGGTCACTGGCGCCATGGACTGTTGGCTGCATTCTTAGCTGTCTTACCACCCGCGCGACGTAATGCGGCCCTCCTTTCGGAGGCGCTGGAAATGGGCAGAGTTGAACTGGCGAGAAATGAGTAGATCGGAGTCGGCACCTGCGTCTGCCTGTTTGCTGTTCCTTTATCCTCGCTTCAGTCCTTGTGTAGTCGATAGCCTGCTGGAGGAAGTGCTGAACGACCGCTGTATCGCCAAGATTTAACCTAGCACCGCGATCGATCGATTGGCGCTGCATTTCCGTCGTTCGGCCAACTGGAATGCAGACGACCACTGCAGGCTTCCGGGATGGTGTCTTCGGTAGGAGCGTCCATGCGTCGCGCCATCCATGCAGGGTGGCAATCGGCGCCGTGACGAGGGGCTTTAGTGATTTTCGGCGGCGACCGGTAGCCCGTCGGTTTTCCAGCGGAGCATGCCGCCTGCGAGGTTTGCAACCTTGCCGAAGCCCGCTTTGCTCAACAGTACGCACGCCTGCGCCGAGCGCACGCCGGAGCGGCACACGGTCACCACCGGTTGCTCGCGGTCCAGTTCGTTGAGTCGTCCCGTCAGTTGTGACAACGGCACGAGGCGCGCGCCCGGCAGGTGGCCGAGGCGATCGATGAATTCCGGCGCTTCGCGCACGTGGACGATCTGCACGTCCGCCGCGTGCTCGAGCAACGCCATGGGTTCGATCTCCCAAACACCGCTGAATCGAAGGGTCAGCGGCGCCCAGTCGGGTGCATCGGCCAAGGGGACGTGGTGCGTCCGGCCGCCCACAGCGCATGTTGGCCGGGACGGCGATGGCCATCTGCTTGGGGTGTGGCAGGTTGAGGTTGTTCATATACCCAACGAAGTCGCCGACGTCGACATCGCCGCCGAGCCGCGGATTGAATCGCAGCTCTTCCATGACGCTGCTGACGGTAATGCCGCGATAGTCGTGCGCGGGATACAGCAGACATTCGCCCGGGAGCGTCAGGATCTGTTCGCGCACCGAGGCAAACAACTGTTCTGGACTGCCCTGCTGAAAGTCCGTGCGACCGCAGCCTCGAATCAACAGGCTGTCACCTGTGAACGCCATGCTCTCGTCATCCAGCACATACGTGAGGCAACCGTTGGTGTGGCCAGGCGTTGCGCGTACCGTCAGGTAGCGCGTACCAAAGTCGATGCGATCGCCATGCCGCAGTGGCGTGTCGACACCCTCCGCACCCGCAGCCTCGGCGAGCGATATCTGGCTTCCGCAACTTCCGCGCAGCCGCCACGCGCCAGTAACGTGATCCGCGTGGACATGAGTGTCGAGCGTGGCGCGCAGCGCAAGTCCCAGTTCGCGTACGAGCGCAAGGTCGCGCGGCACCTGCTCGAATACGGGGTCGATCAACAGAGCCTCGCCGCTGTCGCCGAGCAGGTACGTGTAGGTCGAAGAGGTTGGATCGAAAAGCTGACGGAAGATCATCTTCGGGCTCCCCACAACAAAAGGGGCCGCAACGATGTGCGGCCCCGCTACGCTTTGCGCCACGCAGGTTTTACTTGGGCTGCGGGGTGGTGCGCAGGTAGGGCTTGATCGTCTTGTAACCGGGGAAGCGCTGCTCCGCTTGTTCATTGCTGACGGCAGACGTGATGATGACGTCCTCGCCCTGCTTCCAGTTCACCGGTGTGGCGACCTGGTGCTTGGCTGTGAGTTGCATCGAATCGAGCACGCGCAGGATTTCGTCGAAGTTACGGCCGGTAGTCATCGGGTAGGTCAGCATCAGCTTGATGCGCTTGTCGGGGCCGATGATGAAGACCGAACGCACGGTGGCGTTGGTCGCCGGGGTGCGTCCTTCGGACGTGCCGGCCTCATCGGCTGGCAGCATGTTGTAGAGCTTGGCCACGGCCAGATCGGTGTCGCCGATCATCGGGTACTTCACGGCCGCGCCCTGCGTTTCTTCGATGTCGGTGGCCCACTTTGTGTGGTTGTCGACCGAGTCGACCGACAAGCCGATCAGCTTGGCGTTACGTTTGGTGAACTCGGGCTCGATCTTGGCCATGTAGCCCAGTTCCGTCGTACACACCGGAGTGAAGTCTTTCGGATGCGAGAACAAAATCGCCCATTGATCGCCGATCCACTCGTGGAAATCGATTACGCCCTGCGTCGTCTGCGCGGTGAAATTGGGCGCAATGTCGTTGATGCGAAGAGACATCGTGTTCTCCTGTGAGGTACTGCGTTGTTGATCACGCGTTAAGAAAGGGAATGCTCCCGGGATCGACAGCGAGTATCCCCCGCCATCGCCCGAGGCCCCGGTGAAAAAAATCACCCGACGGGCATGAATGGGCACCTACGCAGCCGGCCAACGCGAGCATCAGCCATCGGTTCAGCTTTCGTTGTGCGACACATCGATGCGTTGCCGCGTGCGCGACGCCACATCGTATACATTGAAGCTGTTCATCGTGCGTCCATACAAGTGCAGACTGACGGCTGCGGTCCGCCCGGGCGGCACACCGGTCATGTGGATGTGGTCCGGGTTGGGAACGAAGCTCGTGACCGATCCACGCCCCAACAGCAAAGTGCCGCCGCGCACCAGATCGATGTCTTCGTCCGAATGTCGGTCGGGTGACAGCCGCACGTAACTACGTTCCTCCAGCACCCCTTCCACGACCCCGACTACTCCCCAACTGCCGTGGTCATGCACCGGCGTCCACTGTCCCGGCAGCCACACCAGTGCATACAGCGACAGGCTTGCCGGCGACGCGCTGTAGACAAGATTGCGTGTGTAACTGCTGCTATCGCTCCTGAAGTGGTGCGGCTCCAGAAAGGTGCCGGCGTGGTCGATCAATTCGAGCATGAGCGGCGCGAGCGTCAGCACACAGTCGGCCGGCTCCGCGCGGGATTCGCTGCACGCACAGGCTTCGTCGATGAAGGATTTGAGCGCGGGGGAGGTCATGTCGTGATTCGGGCGGCATCGACAAACATGGCGGCCCGTCGTCGCAAAGCGCCCCAAGCCGCCCCCAGAGTCCTGCGTACAGCAGAACTCAGCGTAGCGGCCGGCAGATCGATAATCAAACTGCCCATACGTCCGCGCACGCCCACGGCACACGAGCAAGCGGGAAGGTGCGTCACGGCCGCTACCGACGCGGGTGGAGAGCTTTCGGGCGCGAGTGGATCATCTGCTTTATCCACCCACACTCGAAAGCGATGGGGCCGCCCTGCGCCATCAACCCGGATCAAGGCGTCGCGCGCTCCTCGGCGCCGCCGCCCAACGCGCGATACAGCGCGATCCGGCTGTCCTGGAGCGCTGACCAGGTCTCAAGAATCGCCAGTCGATTGGCGAAGTCCTGCCGCTGCGCGTCCAGATAACGCAGATTGCTGTCTACGCCGCTCAGATAGCGCATCTGCGCGAGCCGGAGCGTTTGCGCGCTGTTAGCGATGAGGCGCTCCTGCGAGCCCATCTGCGCCACCAACGTGGCGCGTGCGGCCAATGCATCCGCCACTTCGGTAAATGCGGTCTGAATCGTCTGCTCGTACGCCAGGATCGAAGCGTCGCGGCGTACTTGCGCCAGATCGAGCGCCGCCTGCGTGCGTCCGCCGGTAAAGATCGGCAGCGTGATTTGCGGCATGAATTGCCAGGCGCGCGCACTACCCGAGAACAGATCCGACAACTCCGGGCTGGCACTGCCGTAGGCGCCGGTCAGCGTGATACGCGGGAAGAACGCCGCACGCGCCGCGCCGATATCGGCCTGCCGTGCCCGGATGCGGCGCTCGGCGGCGAGGATGTCCGGGCGCTGCGCAAGCAGATCTGAAGGCAGTCCGGCCTGCACGTCCTCGAAGAGCACGTCGTCGGGACTGGCGGCGACCAGCGTGGCGTTGAGCCCACTTTTGCCTACAAGCAGTTGCAGTGCGTTGTATGCCTGTGCGCGTTCGCGCTGCGTGCGAAACAACTCAGTGGTGGCCGTTTCGACCAGACCGACCGCCTCCTGCACGTCCAGGTCGCTCGCCGCGCCCACATCGCGCCGCATACGGATGAGCGTGAGCGATTCCTGCCGCGCGTCGAGGGTCTTCTGTGTCAGCGCGATGCGCGCCTCGGCTGCGGTGTAGCGTACATAGGCCTCGCTCACGCTGGCGATGAGGCTGATGCGCACACTGCGCGCGGCTTGCTCGGTGGCGAGGAATTCCTGCAAGGCCGCTTGCGACAGATTGCGCGTGTAGCCGAACAGGTCGACCTCGAAGGCGGCCAGTCCGAGTTCCGCACGGTAGGTTGACCCCACGCTGCTCTGCCCAGTTGAGCTGAGGCCTTCCGGCGTGCGCTGGCGATTCGCCGACGCACCGGCGCTGACATTTGGCAGTTGGTCGGCGCGCTGGATGCCGTACTGCGCACGCGCCGCTTCCACGTTGAGCAGTGCCTGGCGCAGATCGCGGTTGTAAGCCAGAGCGCCCTGTACCAACGTACGCAGGCGCGCTTCGCGGATGAATGCGCTCCAGTCCGGCATGGCCGCGGTGCTGTCGAGATGATCGGCCGCGTCCGCGCCGGGATAGACCGCCGGGATCGGCGCATCGGGGCGCTCATGAACGGGCGCCAGCGAACAGGCGCCCAGAGCAAGGGCTGCGACCATCGCAGCCGCACAGGTCTTGGCTTTATGCATTGTGTCGAGACTCCACGAGCGCGTCGGTCTGACCCCGACGGCGTCGGATGACGGACATCACCCATACGAAGAACACGGGAACGAACAGCACACCGAGCACGGTCGCGCTGAGCATGCCGCCGATCACGCCGGTGCCGATGGCGCGCTGGCTCTCTGCGCCGGCTCCCGTGGCAATCGCCAGCGGCACCACGCCCAGAATGAAGGCAAGCGAGGTCATCACAATGGGGCGGAAACGCAGGCGCGCAGCTTCCATGGCCGATTCGGTGAGCGACTTGCCCTGTGCGTGAAGGTCCTTGGCGAACTCAATGATGAGAATGGCATTCTTGGCCGCCAGCCCGATGATGGTGACCAGCCCGACCTTGAAGTACACGTCGTTGGGCAGCCCAGTCGCCATGGCGGCCAGCACTGCTCCGAGTGCGCCGATGGGGACGATCAGTACCACCGAGAATGGAATCTTCCAGCTCTCGTAGAGCGCGACCAGCACGAGGAACACCACCAGCAGCGACAGCGCCAGGAGTTGCGGCGCCTGCGAGCCGGCGGCCTGTTCCTGATACGACAGCCCGGTCCATTCGTAGCCGATGCCCTTGGGCAATTCAGAGATGATGCGTTCGATCTCTTTCATGCCTTCACCGCTGCTGCGCCCCGGCGCAACGTCGCCTGAGAACTTGATGCTCGGGTACCCGTTGTAGCGCACGATCTGCACCGGTCCCGTCTTCCAGCGGATTTCGGCGAAGGCGTCGAGCGCCACCAGCTTGCCCGTGCGATTGGGTACGTACAGCTTGCCGAGCGATTCCGGCGTGGCGCGGCTGCCCGGTTCGGCCTGCACGATGACACGCTGCATGCGGCCGTAATTGGGAAACTCATTGATCAGCGCCGACCCGAAAGCCGTCGACAGTGACGCATTGATGGCGCTGAACGGCACGCCCAGCGCTTCGGCCTTGTCGCGGTCGATGTGCAGATCGATCTGCGGGGCGTCCTTGAGCCCTTCGATCATGATGTAGGCGAACACAGGAGACGCGTACACCTTGCCCATCAACTGCTCGCCCGCCGCGAACAGCGCTTCGCGCCCCAACCCCGCGCGGTCCTGCAAGCGCAGCGAAAATCCGGACGAGTTGCCCATGCCTTCGATCGATGGGGGCACCACCGAGAACAGCGTGCCGTCCTTGATAAGACCGGGATAGACGCCGTTGGCGCGATTGGCTTCGGCCATGGCCGATTCGTCCGCGCCACGTTCGGACCAGTCCTTGAACATGGTGAACGCCAGCGCCGCGTTCTGCCCCGTGCCGGAGAAGCTGAAGCCCTGCACCGACATGATGTCCGCGACCGACGGTCGTGACGCCTGGTACTGCTCCATCTTCTCGGTGGTCGCGAGCGTGCGCGGCAAGGTGGCGCCGGGGGCGAGTTGCACGTCGGTGATCATGTAACCCTGGTCTTCGGTGGGCAGGAAGGCCGACGGCAGACGCAGGTAGGCAAAGGCCAGCCCGGCCAGGATGGCGAGGTACACCACCATCAGACGCCCCGATCGGCCAACCAAGCGCGCGGTCGTGGCCGAGTAGCCGTTTGTCATGCGCGCAAAGGCACGGTTGAACCAGCCAAAGACGCCCTTCTTTTCGTCGTGATGCCCCTTGGGGATCGGGCGAATCAAGGTGGCACACAAGGCGGGCGTAAGCGTCAGCGCCAAGAAGCCCGAGAAGAGGATCGAGATCGCCAGCGACATCGAGAACTGACGATAGATCACGCCAACCGATCCGCTCATGAATGCCAAAGGCATGAACACCGCCGCCAACACCAGCGTGATGCCGACGATGGCTCCACTGATCTGCCCCATGGCCTTAATGGTGGCTTCACGTGGCGAGAGACCTTCTTCGGCCATGATGCGTTCGACGTTCTCCACCACCACGATGGCGTCGTCAACCAGGATGCCGATGGCCAGCACCATGCCGAACATGGTCATCATGTTCACCGAGAAGCCCAGCGGCAACATGATGGCGAGCGTGCCCAGCAAGGACACTGGCACAACGATGGCCGGAATCAGTGTGTACCGGATGTTCTGCAAGAACAGCAGCATCACGAGGAACACCAGGACCAGCGCTTCGGCAAAGGTGTGCAGCACCTTCTCGATGGCCACGCCGACAAAGCGCGATGTGTCATACGGCACCGCGTAGGCGATGTCGTCAGGGAAGTTGGCCGCGAGTGCTTCGAGGCGCGCCTTGACGCCCTCGGCGGTCTGTAGCGCGTTGGCACCGGGCGAGAGCTGTACCGCAACGGCGGCGGCCGGGCGCCCGTTCAGGTTCGACGAAAAGCGATAGTCCTGGCTGCCCACCTCGATGCGCGCCACATCGCCCAGTCGGACGGTGGAACCGTCCGCGTTGGCACGCAGTACGATGCGCGAGAAAGCCTCGGTCGACGCCAGTTGGCCTTGCACCAGGACCGTCGCCGCAATTTCCTGATCTTTCGGGCCGGGTTGCTCGCCGATGCTGCCGCCCGGCACCTGGGCGTTCTGCGCGGCGATGGCGTTGTCCACGTCGGCCACCGACAGGCCATAGCCCACCAGCTTGCCCGGATCGATCCACACGCGCATGGCGCGCTCGGCGGCAAACATCTGTACGCGCCCCACGCCGGGCACGCGGCGAATTTCGTTGTTCACGTAGCGCGCGGCGTAGTCGGCCAGGCCAACGGGGTCTTTGTCGCCGTTCTTGTAAGTCAGCGCATAGATCAGCAGAAAGTTGGCGCTTGCCTGTTCCACTTGCAGGCCTTGCTGCATGACCGACTGCGGCAGGCGAGATTCCACCCGCTTGATGCGGTTCTGCACGTTGACCTGCGCGAGGTCCGGGTCGGTGCCGGGCTGGAAGGTTGCGGTGATCTCGGCCATGCCCGAACCGCTGCTCTGCGATTCGTAGTAGAGCAGGCCTTTGGCGCCGTTCAGTTCCTCTTCGATCAGGCTGGTCACGCTGTTGTTGATGACCTCGGCCGACGCACCGGGATAGGTCGCGGAGATCATGATCTGCGGCGGCGCAACGCTGGGGTACTGGGCGACCGGCAGCGAGGGCAGCGCCAGCAGCCCTGCCAGCGCAATGAAGATGGCAATGACCCACGCGAAGTTGGGTCGCTGGATGAAGAAATTCGGCATGGATATGTCCGTCGGATCAGCACACGGCTGGTCAGGGGCCGCGCCGTAGCGCAGCCAGAGGAAGTTCAGGGAGCGGGGCGTTGTGCGGACTCGGCGCGGGCAACGACCGGGCTACCGGGCGCGATCTTGTCGGCCCCGGTCACGATGACTTTGTCGCCGGCAGCGAGTCCGCCCGTCACCTGCCATTCAGCGCCCTGCATCGCGCCGGTCTGGACCGGGCGCTCCTGTGCCACGCCCTTGTCCGACACTGTCATGACTTTCGCGCCGCCATCGGGCCCACGCAGGATCGCGCGCTGTGGAACAAAGATGGCCTGTCGATCAACCGCCTCTTCAGTGCTCACGCGTACATACATGCCTGGCAGCAACACGCCTTGCGGATTGGGAAACACGCCACGCAGCATCACTTGCCCGGTTTCGGGGTCAACCGTCACGTCCGAGAACAGCACCCGGCCTTCAGCCGTGTAGCGCGTGCCTTCGACGCGGATACTGACCTTGGGCTGGCCCTTGGCGTCGGCCTGCAACTTACCGTCGCCAATCGCTTCACGCAGGCGCAGCACGTCTGCGGCCGGCTGCGTGAAGTCGGCGTAGATCGGGTCCATTTGCTGGATGAGCGCCATCGGCGTGCTCTCGCCCTGCCCCACGAGGCTGCCCTCGCTCACCAGTCCACGACCGATGCGGCCCGAAATGGGGGCGCGCACGGTGGCGTAGCCCAGGTCGAGTTTGGCCGTTTTCACGTCAGCCTGCGCCGACAACACGGTGGCTTGCGCCGAATTCAGCGCGGCCTGTGCGTCGTCGTATTCCTGCTCGCTGACCGCCCGCGCCTTGACCAGCGGCTCGTAGCGGCGGGCAACCGACTCAGCCTGCTTGAGCTGCGCTTCGGCACGCGCCAGCGCCCCTTGCGCACGGGCCAATGCCGCCTCGAAGGGCGCCGGTTCGATGGTGAACAGCAGATCACCCGCCTTGACGGCAGCGCCTTCCACGAAATGGCGTTTTTGCACGATGCCCGCTACGCGCGCCCGCACTTCTGCCACACGCACGGGCGCGATCCGGCCCGGCAGATCGCTGATGACCGGGCGCACTTGTGGCGAGATCGTCAGCACTTCAACTTCTGCCGGTTGTGCACCGGCACCCGCAGGTGCTTCGGCCCGCCCGCTGCAACCAGCGAGCGTGACAACGCCGCTCAATGCGAACGCAATAAGGGAGAGGGTCTTCAATTTTGGGGACAGCGGGGGATTCACATTCCACCTGTAGGGAGAGGCAAAGCGGATCGCAATGATGCCACTTAGAGTTTTATGAATCAATATCGATTCATAAAATTCCATAACGACTCTACGTCTTGTGGACTGCCCTGTTTCCCTCATGCAAAAATGGTCTTATTGAAGCGAACTAGATTCAGGTGAATCGAAGAACGACTCACCACATTCCGGGGATGACGATCGATATGGACGACAAACTGGCCCGCGCTCTGGCGCTCGCGATGTTCCACCATCCGCGCGCCAACCTTCAGCAACTGGCACAGGCCGCTGGCACCAGCAAGGCCACGCTGTATCGCATCTCGCCCACCCGCGACGGCATCATCGATTTGCTGCTGGAACGATCGGTTCGCCATATGCGCGAGGCATTGGACGAAGCTCGTCTGACCGAGCCGCCGTTCATCGAGGCGTTGCAGCGTCTGACTGAAAACGTCATGCAGGGGCAGGAGTTCTACATGTTCTGGTCGTGCTCGCTGTGGCTCGACTTGAAGGACGGCACGAAGAACTTCGAGCAACACGGCTCTCAAACGACTTTTCTGAGCGACGCGCTGGAAGCGTTCTTCCTGCGTGGGCAGAAAGCCGGCGTCTTTCGCATCGATATGCCGGCACGCTGGCTGACCAAGTCGTACGACTTTTTGCTCTTCGCCGCCATCGAGTCTGCCCAGCGGGGCGAGATCGCCATGCTCGGCATGTCGGCTCTCGTGCAGAAGATGTTCCTGGAAGGCGCGGTGACGCCTCGAGAAGACGCCAGCGTCCACAAGGAATAAAGACGCTTACCCCCGTATACCGAATGCGCACGCGCCCCGCTCTACCCACGCGATTTAATAAAGGAATGCAGTGAGATGGGAATCAGGAACGTCATCGTCGCCGCGGCGGCTGCCGCGTCTTTGCTGCCGCTTCATGCGGTCGGTCAGAACGAGCAAGCAGAGCTGTTCAATCTGACCAAACAAACCGGCAACAACTACTGCTACTTGCTCCTGAACAAGAACGCCGACAGACAGGCCGCCGTGAACCAATTGAGGATCAGCCCGGCGCAAGCCTGTGACTGCACATCGACCGAAGCAGCCCGCGCCATAGAAGCGAATCCGCAGTACCACGCCTATCTGCGAGCCGTGATCCGGAGCGCCGACGTTAACCGGGGACAGCCTCCCCGCTTTGAGTACAACGTCGATCAGGACGCAGCCATGAATGAGTACGCGTCGATCTTCAACCGGTCGTGGGAAAACTGCGTGCGACGGCTGGCGCGATAGCGTCTGCCGGCGTTATTCCATCTAATCAGTCCGAAGCCTGGCCCTGGCGGGTTTCAGAAATCCTCTTCCGGTTCGCGCAGCGGATCTGTCACACAGACCGGTGGTGCGCCATCTCGCCGACCTGATGAACAGGCACGCGGCAGTATTAATCAAAGCTATTCGTAAAACCGGTCACGCCACATTTCAAAAAAAGGGGTTAACCGCAGGTTTAGGCACGTTTTTTGTCGGCCACCCTTACATCTCTTTACAGTAGGGTTTTTCCAGTTCATACAAGCCATTGAAAACAAATATAAAACACCAACAGGCATGACCGATGCTATTGGGGAACCGGGCTTCAGCGTTGCCCCTAAACCATCAAGAATCGAGGTGAGGTCATGAATGCGTGGTTTTCTCATCTGAAAAAATACGGCGCGTCCGCCGCGCTACTTTTACTGGCTTCCGGCGCCAACGCGGCCGTGCTCCAGTGGAATTATTCCGTGTCGAGCATCTTCACTGCCGCCACATTCACAGGCGGCTCGGCGTCGTTGCCAGCGACGTCGTTGAGTTGGGGGACGCCAACCGGCCCCGGCGGGCAGAGTTCGCTCACCATCGGGAACAATCCCGCCGCTGGAGCCCTGTCGACCTATCTTGGCGGCGGAACCCCGCCGCAGTCGCCTCCGTTCCTTGCGACGGACATTTCGCTGACACACAAGAACGAGCCGATTCAGGGCAATTCGCTGACGTCCGCCCAGCTCACCAGCACCATCACGCTGACGCCGCTGGTTCCGAGCCTGCCCTCTCTGCCAAGCCAGCTGGCGGCGTTCAATATCCTGTTTACCGAGACGCCCAACCAGACGCCCTGTGCCGCAACGAGCCCGGCTGGAAATCCCTGCAACGACATCTTTGTGCTGCAGTCGGGATTGTTGAACCAGATGTTCCAGTACGACGCGGGTGATGGAGACGGTCTGCTGACCTACTTCGTGAATATCTTCCCGATTGCCGGTGGCGCGCTGAACATCCTGAGCAATGCGGCCTGCGCTGCTGCAGGTGCCGCGAATGGGTGCATCGGCTTCACGACGATCGAGGGGCAATCGAACACGTTGCAGTTCGGCTTTACGATCTCGACGCAAGCGCTGACGATCACGCGCATACCGGAACCCGCAATGGCTGCGCTGCTATCGGCGGCACTGCTTGCGTTTGCCATGGTTCGCCGTCGTCGCCAGTAATATCACCGCGGGTTCTCCGATCAGGTCGAAGCGACCAGGAGAACCCGTGCAAACCCCTGGACGAATTCGAATCGAACCTCACCTGGCTGCGCGCAACGCATGCCCGGTGAGGCTCACGCCCAATCACCCGCGCCCCGATCGCACCGACAACGGTCTCGCGTCGCAGAAGCGCCACGTCACAGCACACCAACAATTCGCCTCGCAGATGGGTCCATCTGACTGATCGCATCCGCGAGCGCCCAGCCCCCAACAGCCCTTGCCCCGCACCATCGTTGCAGCGCGTGCATCGGCAGCAACGCGGCTTTTGTACTCACAGGATCAGATCGACTAGGCGGTCACCGGTGCGCGCGCAGCGGCGGAACGTACGCCGTGGGCACACGATCATGAACCGCCATCGAAGGCCGCAGGTACGGGCTCGCGTCGCGAGACTGGTAAGATGCACGTCCTCCGAAGCTGTTTATGCTCCCGGCGCCGAGATACTGCCGGCCGAGCGTCAATCGCTTCGTCCATCGCCCTGTTCAGACACGACATCCCCGCACTGTTCGCATGTTCACCGAAGAAGAAATCGCCCGCCACACGCCGATGATGCAGCAGTACCTCGGGCTGAAAAAACAGCATCCAGATACGTTGCTGCTCTATCGCATGGGCGACTTCTACGAGCTTTTCTTCGACGATGCAGAGCGCGCGTCGCGCTTGCTGGATATCACCCTGACCACTCGCGGCCAGTCGGGCGGGCAGCCGATCAAGATGGCCGGCGTGCCTTTCCACGCGCTGGAACCGTATTTGGCCAAGCTGGTGAAGCTCGGCGAGTCGGCGGTGATCTGCGAGCAGATCGGTGACCCGGCCACGTCCAAGGGCCCCGTCGAACGCGCCGTGGCGCGCATCGTGACGCCCGGCACGCTGACCGATGCAGCCCTCCTCGACGACCGCACTGAAGCGCTGCTGATGGCCGTGCAGGTGCACCGTGGACAGCTCGGGCTGGCATGGCTGAATCTCGCCAACGGCCAGTTCCGCCTGACCGAAACATCGCCCGAGAACCTCATTGCGCAACTCGAGCGACTGCGCCCCGCCGAAGCACTGCTGCCCGAAAGCCTGAAACTGCCGGCGCTCGAGGTTCGCGTACCGGCAATACGGCGATTGGCAGACTGGCAGTTCGACGCCAAGACAGCCGAGCAATTGTTGACGTCGCATTTTGGCGTGCGCGACCTGTCCGGCTTTGGCGTAGAGGGCATGCCGACTGCGCTGGCCGCGGCCGCCGCCCTGTTCGACTATGCGCGCGCCACACAGCGACAGACGTTGGATCACGTCACGGGCATCCAGGTCGAACGTGACGGCGATTTTCTGCGGCTGGACGCCCACACGCGACGCAATCTCGAAATCTCTGAAACCCTGCGCGGCGAGCCTGCGCCAACTCTGCTTTCGCTGCTGGATGTTTGCGAGACCTCGATGGGCTCGCGCTGGCTGCGCCATTGCCTGCACCACCCGCTGGCCGACCGGCAGGCATGTCGGCAGCGCCATGGTGCCGTCGCCGCGTTGCTAGGGGATGCCGGCGACGGGCCGATGGATGCCATCAAGGCCGCGCTGCGCCCGGTGGCCGATATCGAGCGCATCGCCACGCGCATTGCCCTGCGTAGCGTGCGCCCGCGCGAACTCGCCAGCCTGCGCGAGAGCCTTGCCGCACTCGATGGCGTGCGCGCGCCGCTGCCCGTGCGCGATTCCGAGCTGATCCATCGACTGGCAGAAGACATGACCACGCCGGAGCAAACACTGAACACGCTCCACGCCGCAGTCGCTGCAGAGCCCGGCGTGCAAGTGCGCGATGGCGGCGTGATTGCCGACGGCTTCGACGCCGAGCTGGACGAGCTGCGTGCCATCCAGACCAATTGCGGCGCGTTCCTGCTGGAACTCGAAGCCCGCGAACGCGAACGCACGGGCATTCCCAGCTTGAAGGTGGAATTCAACCGCGTGCATGGCTTCTATATCGAGGTCACGCACGCGCACACTAGCAAGGTGCCGGACGACTATCGTCGCCGCCAGACGATGAAGAACGCCGAGCGCTACGTGACGCCGGAGCTCAAGACGTTCGAGGACAAGGCGCTGTCTGCGCAGGAACGCGCACTGGCCCGCGAAAAGCTGCTCTATGACAATCTCATCGACACCTTGCTGCCAGAGGTGTCGCAATTGCAGTGCATCGCTCGTGCCATTGCCACGCTCGACGGGTTGAACGCGTTCGCGCAGATCGCCGCACGACATGGCTACGCCATGCCGCGCCTGGTGGATGATGCTGTCATCGATATTCGTGGCGGCCGTCACCCGGTGGTGGAACGCCAGGTCAACAACTTCATCGCCAACGACACGCAGCTCTCCAGCACACGGCGCATGCTGCTCGTCACAGGCCCCAACATGGGCGGTAAGTCGACCTACATGCGGCAAGTGGCGTTGATCGTGCTGCTGGCGCACTGCGGCGCGTTCGTGCCGGCGACGTCAGCCGTCATCGGACCGGTTGACGCGATCTTTACCCGCATCGGGGCGTCAGACGATCTAGCCTCCGGTCGCTCCACCTTCATGGTCGAGATGACCGAGGCGGCTGCGATCCTCAATGGCGCCACCGAACGCAGCCTGGTCTTGATGGACGAAATCGGGCGTGGCACGTCAACCTTCGACGGCATGGCGCTGGCGTTCTCGATCGCCCGCCATCTGCTCGACAAAAACCGCTCGTTCTCGTTGTTCTCCACGCACTACTTCGAGCTGACCCGGTTGGGCGTGGAATACCCGGAATGCGCAAACGTGCATCTGGGCGCAGTGGAGCATGGCCATAGCATCGTCTTTCTCCACGCAGTGGAAGAAGGCCCGGCTTCGCAGTCATACGGTATCGAAGTCGCGGCGCTGGCCGGCATTCCCGGTGCAGTGGTACGCGATGCCAAGCGCCGTCTGCGCGCGCTGGAAAACCGCGAGATCGCCGCTGGCCCGCAGGACGACCTCTTTGCCACCCTGCCCGAGCCCGAACCCACCGCCGTCAGCCATCCGGCACTGGTACAGTTGGCCGACCTCGACCCGGACAACATGAGTCCCCGCGAGGCGCTCGAAGCCCTGTATGCGCTGCGACGCCAGCTTTGAGTCGCACGCGTCCAACCATCTAGCGGATGATCGGTCTGCCATGCGCATGAACATGTCGCCGATCAAACGCCAAGCTGGGCTCGTGTGAGATACGAGAGCACTTTGCTTTTTACCCTGATCACAGGAACTTTCTGATGGATCACCATCCGCTTCACGAAGGCGAACTCAAGCGCGGCTTGAAGAACCGCCACATCCAGCTAATCGCGCTGGGCGGCGCCATCGGCACGGGCCTCTTCCTCGGCTCCGCCGGGGTCATGAAGTCCGCCGGGCCGTCGATGTTGTTGGGCTACGCCATCGGCGGGCTCATCGCCTTCCTGATCATGCGCCAGCTCGGCGAGATGATCGTGTCCGAGCCGGTGGCCGGCTCGTTCAGCCATTTCGCATACAAGTACTGGGGCGACCTGCCCGGCTTCATGTCGGGCTGGAACTACTGGGTGCTGTACATCCTGGTGGGCATGTCGGAGCTGACTGCGGTCGGCAAGTACGTGCAGTACTGGTGGCCGTGGATTCCGATGTGGGCGACGGCTGCGGCGTTCTTCGTGATCATCAACTTGGTGAACCTTGCCAACGTGAAGATGTACGGCGAGGCCGAATTCTGGTTCGCCATCATCAAGGTGGTAGCCGTCATCGGCATGATCGTGCTGGGTGGCTACCTGCTGCTGTCGGGCGGCGCCGGACCGGACGCCACGGTGCGCAACCTGTGGGAGCGCGGCGGATTCTTCCCCAACGGCTGGACCGGGTTGGCAATGATGCTGCCGATCATCATGTTCTCGTTCGGCGGGCTTGAACTGGTTGGGATTACTGCGGCAGAAGCCGACAACCCCAGCAAGACGATTCCCAAGGCCATCAATCAGGTTTTGTACCGGATTCTGATTTTCTACATCGGTGCGCTGGCAGTGCTGTTGTCGCTCACGCCGTGGGACACGCTGGTTGCGACGCTGGCCCAACATGCGGCTGCGGGCGACGAGTACGGCGGCAGCCCGTTCGTGATGGTCTTCTCGCTGCTAGGCAGCGATGTGGCCGCCAATATCCTGAACTTCGTGGTGCTGACCGCTGCACTGTCGGTCTACAACAGCTGTGTGTACTGCAATAGCCGCATGCTCTACGGCTTGGCCGAACAAGGCAATGCACCGCGCGCGCTGATGAAGGTCAACGACCGCGGCGTGCCGATGTTGGCCATTGGCGTGTCTGCGCTGGTAACAGGCCTGTGCGTGGTGGTGAACTACGTCATCCCGGCCAAGGCGCTCGAATTGCTGATGGCGCTCGTGGTGGCTGCACTGGTGATCAACTGGGCGATGATCTCGCTGGCTCACCTCAAGTTCCGCACCGCCATGCAACGCAACGGTGAGACGACCGCTTTCAAGGCGCTGTGGTATCCGTTCGGCAACTACCTGTGCCTGGCTTTCGTGGTGGTGATCCTGGGGATCATGTACATGATCCCGCCGCTGCGCGCTTCGGTGCTGGCGATTCCCGGCTGGCTCGTCCTGCTGTGCATCTGTTTTGCGCTCAAGAAGCGGCGCGCAAACGCGACGGCCTGATCAGACGCGGAAAAAGGCAACAAGGAACGGGGCGCTCTGCGCCCCGTTTTGTTTTCAGGGCAACCTGCGGGTGCGTGGCGCGGCAACCGAACGACGTTCAATGAGCGTCGGTTCAAAAACAGTCTCGCCAGGCGGCAGGTCGGTCAACGCGCAGCGCGCCATGACACGATCGACCATCGACTCGGCAATGATGCCCGTGGGAATGCGGATCGAAGTCATGGCTGGCGACACCATCGTCAACAAAGGCATGTCGTCGATGCCAACAACCGAGAAATCGCGCGGCACATCGAACCCCCGCTCGCGCAGCGCGCTGGTCAGGCTGATGGCCAACGTGCCGTTCACGGTGACGATGCCGGTCACGTCCGGATGCTCGCGCAAGAGCTTGGCCGCCAACTCTTCCCCCAGCGCCGCCCACTGGTCATCGGCAAAGCCGTGCGACGAATCCGCTTCGACGACGACGGTTTCCGCATCGCGCGCAGAGGCCGTTTCGAGAAAGCCCGAGATGCGCTCCACGCGATTGACGGTGCGGCCGAAAGCACTGACGAATGCCAGTCGCCTATGCCCCTTGTCGATGAGATGCGCGGCAGCAAGCGCACCCGCCTTGTGGTTATCCACCGTCACGTGATCGATGATCGACGCATTGCTACCGGAAGCGCGCCTGTCATAGCTGACCACCGCCATGCCTTGTCGGGCAGCATTGAGCAGATGGCTTTCATCGGCCAGCGCCGACATGACGATCAGCCCGCGCACGCCGAACGACTGCAGGCTGCCAATGAAGCGCGCCTCGCTCTGTACGTCGCGCTGGGTGTTGCCGAGCAGAATGTGGCAGTCGTACTTGTCGCGTGCCACGTGTTCGATGCGCGCGGCGATCTCGCCAAACCACGGGTTGGCGGTCGATGGCACCAGCAGACCGATCAGCGCGGACTGCCCCGTCTTGAGCGAGCGCGCAGCAAAGCTCGGGTTGTAGCCTAGCTCGGCCATTGCCTGCTGCACGCGCGCCAACGTGTCGCTGGTCATACGGCTGGTACGCCCGTTGAGGACGTTTGAGACCGTGCTGTTCGATACCTGTGCGCGATTGGCGACGTCGCGGATGGTGGCCATGAGGAAATCCAGGCTAACGCAAGAGGCCTGATTTTATGCCGCCACGGCCACTTATTGGCAGCCGGATCGCTTGGTGGAGCAGCCTTCGGGCGCCAACAGGCGACGTCCGGCCTCAGTGCCGCACTACTTGCGGAAGGCCATGATCTGCACCGCAAGGTCAGTGGCGTCCGGGCTCTTGAGCACCGGCGCATAGGTCGACTTCATCCGCGCGATGACGTTGGCGCTGTCGAGCTTGAAGAACTTCACGCCCTCTTTCTCGAGCTTGACCCGGACCGCGTCTTCGCGCTGGCCTTGCAGTTTGTGCTCGGCAATGGCGGAGTCGCGAGCCACCGCACGGAATAGCGTGCGGTCGGAGTCAGACAGGGACTGCCACCGCTGAGAGGAGACCACCAACGCCAGCGGCAGGATCGTGTGGTTGCTGAAGGTGTAGTACGGCGCAATCTTGTAGTGCCCGGTCGTCTCATACGAGATGAGATCGTTTTCGGCTGCGTCGAGCTGGCCGCCGGACAGCAGGCCGGCGACTTCATCGAAGTCCTGCGTGCTGGGTTTGGCGTCGAGTGCGCCGACCATGCTCTTCATGACCGCACGATTGGCCACGCGGATGTTCTTGTCGCGGAAATCCGAAATCCAGCGCAGCGGCTTGCCGCGCGAATAGAACGAGCGCGAGCCGCCGTCGTACCACGTCAGCACGACGTAGCCCTTGGCCGCCAGCTTGGCTTCAAGCTCCTTGCCGATGTTGCCGTCGAGCACCTTGAGCATGTGATCGCTGTCGGTAAAGAGAAACGGCAACTGCAGCACTTCCAGCACCGGCAGTGCATCGGCCAGGGGCGCCACGGTCAGCACCGCCACGTCGAGCTCGCCTTTCTGCAGCATCGGCACGACCTTTTTCTGGTTGCCCACATCGTCGCGTCCGCCGATCTTGCCCGCAAACCGGCCGCCCGATCGCTGGTTGAGTGCGCTGAAGAAACCAGCCAGGCCCTGGTACGTGGGATACTGGCTGTCCTCCAGCACCCAGCCTTTGAGATCGGCCGCCACTGCGGCTTGCAGGCAGAACAATGACAAAAAGGTGACGACGGAACGAACCAGCATGCAGGCCTCGGGCGACGTGCGGCGGATGGGGTGTCAAACAGACCGCCGGGGATTGAACGACGCGCGCCAGAACTGGGGGCAGCCGGCGCACAAATACAGGTTAGCTACAATACCAAGATGCACCACAAAATGATAAATGCGTGCGCCTCGCACGACGGAAGGCGCCTCGCGGCGATAAGGGGAGCGGATGTCTGAGTACGCCATCGACATCAGTGAAGAAGCCGGCGTGCGCTATCTGCACTTCGGCTCGGAATGGGTGCAGGGCGCCATGCGCGTGCGCCGCCCCATCGATCTGGAGCTAGCCTACACACGCGAAATGATGGCGGGCCTGCTGATGCGTGAGCGTGCGCCGCGTCGCATCTTGCTCATCGGGCTGGGAGCCGCTTCGCTCACCAAGTTCTGCTACTGGCGCCTGCCGGACGCGAAGATCACCGTGGTAGAAATCTCGCCCGGCGTTGTCGCTGCCGCGCGGCAGTTCTTCAAGTTGCCGGAAGAAGACGCGCGCCTGCGCATCGTGATCGGCGATGGCGCGGAGTACATCCAGCGCAGCCGCCCTGCTTTCGACTACATCCTGATCGACGGTTACGACGAAAACGCTCGCGTCGGCGCGCTCGATTCGCTCCCCTTCTATCAGGCATGTCGCGCGCGTCTGGCCGATGACGGCCTGCTCGCAACCAACCTGTTTGGTCGCGCGCGCAAGTACAAGCCGGCGCTGGACCGCCTCGCACAAGCTTTCGACGGCCGCTCGATGGCGTTCCCGTCGTGTGACAGCGGCAACGTGATCGCCTTCGCCGCAACAGGCGACGAGGTGCACGTAAGCCTGCCCGACCTACGTGAACGCGCCGTCGCCCTCAAACGCGACATCAACCTCGATCTGCGTCCTACCGTATCGCGGCTCGAACAGGCCAAGACACTGGCTGGAGACGCGTTGGTGCTGTAAGGTCACCCGGGCGGCAGCAGTACAATCGTCGCCCATTCTCGTCACACGTTTTCCATGTCTCACTTTCAGCCCGTCGCGCTCGAACACGCCAGCCGTCTCATCAACCACGGCCCGACCGTATTGGTCACCAGCGCGGCCAATGACCGTCGCAACGTCATGGCGGCAGCGTGGTCAATGCCGGTGGAGTTCACACCACCGCGCATTGCCATCGTGATCGACAAACACACCTGGACGCGCGAGCTGATGACGGCCAGCGGCGCGTTCGCCGTGTGCATTCCGTGCGTTGCGGGAATCGACCTGACTTACGCCGTTGGCGGCGTCAGCGGACGCGACGGCGACAAGTTCGCTCGCTTCAATATCGAAGCCGTTCGCGGCCCCGTGCTGGGCATGCCGCTGATCGAACAAGGCTGCGTGGCGTGGATGGAATGTCGCCTCATCCGCGAATCGCACACGGAAGACGCATACGACACCTGCTTTGCGGAGGTCGTGTCCGCCGCAGCGGATGCACGGATATTTCGCCAAGGTCGCTGGCGGTTTGATGAATCGAACGCCGATCTGCACACCATCCACCATCTGGGTGGCGGCAATTTCGTGCGCTCATCCAATCCGGTCGCGGCCAAGCCGCTCTGACGCCGACGGGTCAGCGCTTCTTGCGCGAGGTCTTTTCTTTGGGAACGGGCAGTGCGGAAGCGATCAGCCTGACAAGCTGCGCCATCCATTCATGGTCTTCCCAACGCTCGCCCGAGATGACGAACCACGGCTTGGCGCCAGGATAGGGAAGGCCTTCTTCGCTGGCGCCGAGGAACTCGGCCACCACGGGTAGCTTCTTGACGAAGAGCTGCTCATCGCAGAGCAGCGCCACTGTCTTGTCGTCGCAGTAGATGGCGTACTCGCCGAACATCCTCCGCGCAGAGACTTTCCCCGCAGTGGCAATCTGCGATAGCAGGTAATCGACGGTACCCTGCGACGAGGCCATCTACTGTTCCGATCTTCAAAACAAAATGGCGAAGCACCGCAAAGCGCTCCGCCACCAACGAATTATTTGCCGATCTTCATCCGTACCATGTCCCACATGCGGCCGAACCAACCGGCTTGCGACACTTCCTGCAGCGCCACGACCGGGTAGCTCCCCAACTCCTGTCCGCCCAGGCTGAGCTTGAGCGTGCCGACGGTCGCGCCCTTGGCGATGGGGGCCACCAATTGCGGGTTGACGACGAACTCCTGCTTGACGTCCTTGGCCGCATCGCGCGGCACGGCGACGAACACGTCACGCGCGAAACCGGCGGCGACTTCATTCGCCTTGCCTTGCCACACGCGCACGTTGCGCACCGGTTGATTGGCTGGGTACAGACGCGGCGTGTCGTAAGCGGCAAAGCCAAAATTGAGCAGCTTCATCGACTCTTGCGCGCGCACGCTTTCGGACACAGTGCCCATCACGACCGAAATCACGCGACGCTGGCCACGGTGCGCCGTCGACACGAGGCAATAGCCTGCCGCGTCGGTGTGGCCGGTCTTCATGCCGTCAACGGACGGATCGGCCCACAGCAGGCGGTTGCGGTTAGGCTGCTTGATCTTGTTGTACGTGTACTCTTTTTGCGAGTAGATCGGGAAGTACTGCGGAAAGTCGCGGATGATCGCAGAGGCCAGCTTGGCCAGGTCGCGCGGCGTCGTGTAGTGGCCGTCTTCCGTCAGGCCGGTTGAGTTCTTGTAATGCGTGCCGGTAAGCCCCAGGCGCGCCGCGGTGCGATTCATCATCGCCGCGAAGTTCTCTTCGGTGCCGCCAACCAACTCAGCCAGTGCGACGCTGGCATCGTTGCCCGACTGGATGATCATGCCGTGGATGAGCTCATCCACCGTCACCGGGCGACGGGGTTCGATGAACATTGCCGAACCCGACTTGACCATGCGCCATGCCTTCTCGGACACCGGCACCTGTTGTTCAAGGGTAATGGTCTTGTTCTTGAGCGCATCGAAGACCACGTAGGCCGTCATCAGCTTGGTGAGCGAAGCAGGTTCAGCGCGTTCATCGGGCTTTTCTGCGGCGAGTACCTGCCCACTGGTGACGTCATACAGCATCCACGAACGCGCGGCCAACGTAGGCGCGACGGGCATGGCAGGAGCAGCGTGAACGGGCATCTGTACGGCAAGGCACAGCGCGAGGGCGAGAAGTCGCGAGAAGATTTTCATGGAAGCTCACTGAACAGCGGGATTGGCAAATGAGGCGTTGCCCCTTGGGTTGGGCGTGACATCCTCGTGAGACGCCACACCCGCCCAACAGACAGACCTGTGCGCGGATAGTTCGGCACACGGGGCGCCATTCTACGCCCGCTCGCGTGCAACCATATCCTGCAATGGCCCGAATGAATACTTCAGTCCGGGATCGACCCGTCGCCAAGTTGCTTTTGCAGGATCGGCGTATCGAGCCATTGGCCGAATTTGAGGCCAACACTTTTCATGACACCGACATCTTCAAAGCCAAAACGACGATGCAGCGCCACGGAGGCCGGATTGTTGCCGCCGATCACGGCAACGATCTGGCGCGCGCCCCAGCGTTCGCCATCGTCCAGCAATCGTTGCAGTAATGCCGAGCCGAGCCCTTTGCCTGTCGCGGCGGGGTCTAGGTAAATGGAGTCCTCCAGCGTGAAGCGATAAGCGCTGCGTGTGCGGAAGTAGTTCAGGTACGCGTAGCCTTCGATACGGCCGTCGTCTTCGGCGACAACATAAGGCAGGCCCGCTGCGACGATCTTGTCGAAACGCGCGCGCATTTCGGCGTCAGTCGGCGATTCTTCTTCGAAGGTTGCTGTGTCGTTGAGAACGTAGTGCCGGTAGATGGCGGTGATTGCCGGAATGTCGGCGGGAGTAGCGTGTCGGATCATCATCGGGCAAGTGTACGCCTGCCCTGCACGCATCCCAACACGCCGCGCCACCGGTGGCGCGGGCGTTGCACGACCAGGGGCCGATCAGCGCTTGACGATGAGGCCGTTCTGCGACGAGAAGTAGGCAGCCAGATCCTGGATGTCCTGCGCATTCAGTGCGGCTGCCATGCCTTTCATGACTTCGTTCTTGCGCTTGCCATTCTGGTAGGACGTCAGCGCGTGCGCGAGGTAATCGGCGTTCTGGCCGGCCAGACGCGGGTAGATCGGCATCTGGCTGTTGCCGTCGACGTTGTGGCAAGCCACGCAGGCGGCCGATTTGGCTTTACCGCGAACCGGGTCGCCCGCAGCAAGAGCGGACTGGGACAGCAACACGGCAGCGGCCGTCAGCGCACAGAGGAATGTACGGTTCATGGCGCGCCTCACTTGGCCTTGGCGTAGTAGGCCGCGATGTCTTCCATGTCGCGGTCGGAGAGCGAATTGGCGATGCTGCGCATGTCCGCATGATCGCGCTCGCCCGATTTATAGGCCTTGAGTGCGGCAACGATATAGGCCGCGTGCTGCCCGCCGAGCTTGGGCACCGAGTAGACCTCGGGAAAGGCCGTACGGTATCCAGGGATGCCGTGGCAGCCGATGCACATTGAAATCTTCTTCTGGCCGATCTGCGCCCGCATGTCCGCGGCATGAGCCGTGGACAGAGTAAGAGCCAGACCCACCACCGACAGCACTGCCGATGTCTTCATGACTTCTCTCTGTTCGTTCTGTTGTTATGTCCGCAGACGCCACTGTGGCGTGATCTGCGGCCGGAGTCTCCCTCGCGCGGCGGTGGTCCGCTCGCACAAGTCCGGGGCGACAGATCGCGGCCTATTCTACAGGAGTCATTTATTGACGCGCATCAACGACATACGCAGCCACCCAACAAATGTGGCGATTTCGCATCGGCTACGGCGGACAGCTTCGGCGCAGGAGCAGTGACAGAGCTGAACAAAGATTGTTCTGGCCTGGCGCCCAACCACAGGCAGTACCAGGCCGGAAACGCCGCCAGAGAACGGTTTTCGGCGGTTCTTAGCCCAGCACCTTGCGGGCCCAGAACAGCCCGGTGATGGTTTTGGCATCGGTGATAAGGCCGTCGAGCACGGCTTGCTCGGCCTCGTCCAGCGACATCTCGAAGACTTCGAGGAATTCCCCTTCGTCCAGTTGCTGAGCCCCCTGCGTCAGGCCGCGCGCGAGAAAAATCTCGATGCGCTCGTCCGAATAGCCGATGCAGGTGTGCATGGTGCCGAGGTGGCGCCATTCGGTTGCCGAATAGCCGGTTTCTTCAAGCAGCTCACGCTGCGCACAGAAAATCGGGTCTTCGTCGGCGTCGAGCTTGCCTGCGGGCAGTTCGACAAATACGCGTCCCACCGGGTAGCGGAACTGACGTTCCATGACGAGAACGCCTGGGCGAGTTTCGGCGATCACGATCGCCGCGCCCGGATGGCGCACGAATTCGCGCCACGATTCACTCCCGTCCGGCAGGCGGATGCGGTCGCAATCGATCTTGAGCAGCTTGCCTTCATACACGCGCGCGCCGTCGATGCGTTCTTCCTTCAGAGAATCCATATCGTCATTCCACAAGAAGCTAATGTCAGTTGGCCGGTGTCGCGGGTGGCGTGGCCGTGCGATGCCGCAGCAACAGCCGGTCGATGGCGTTGAGCGCATCGAACGTGCTGCGGAAATCCGCAAACAGCGTCGCGTCGTCGGGTTGGTCCGCATAGCTCGGCAACGCGCGGCGCACGATGTCGAATATCTCGCCAAAGCTGTGCTTACCGTCAATCTGGCGCAGTACGCGGCTTGCGTATTTGCCGGCGTCGATCTGCGACACGGTGCCCGACGGGGCATGCTGCAGGATCACCGGTTTGCCCTTCTTCGCCGCGTCGAAGATGTCCGCCAACATGCCGCCGCTGAGGCGATCGTGGAAAAAGAATGGCACGTAGTCCGCGTCGCCATATGGCGCGACATTCGACTCGGCCGCCGTGGCATAAAAGCAATGTCGCGTGATCGAACCGCCGATCAGTTCGGCGATCTCGTATTGGCGCCGCGCAGGCAACGCACGCAGACGTTCCGCAAGTTTGCCGCCCTGCCCTGGTTTCAACACCAGATGCGGCAGATACGGCGCGCGGCCGCGCTGCACGTCGGTAAATGACAGATGCATTCCGTGCTGGTCATGGAACCACGCGAACAGCTCGCTGACTGTGTAGGCGCGGTCTTGCGAGTGAAGCAGCAAGTCGTAGATGCCAGCGTCGCCATGTTCGTGATCGTTGTAGAGATCTTCGCCGCGCATGAACCAGTTCCCCTCAGGGAGTGCTGCCAGCACGTCGCGCGTGGTGTCGATCTTTCGCTGAACATCGTCTTCGCCGTCATTCACCAGACGCATCAGCGACTGCATCTGATAGACGCCCGTGCGACCGTAGCTGCCGTACACAAGGATGCCCAGCGCACCGTCGGGCTTGAGCACCGAACGCAACGCGCGCAGGCCGGCGCCGGGATCGGCAAGGTGATGGAGTACGCCACTGCAGTTGATGTAATCGAACGCATCAAGCCCCAATTCGGGCAAGCGCAGGAGCGAGTCGTGAATCCACTCGATGTTGTCGAGCCCACGAATTTCGGCACGGCGCCGACCGATGGCGATGCTCGCCTCGCTCAGGTCGACGTGCACGATCCGTGCATTGGTGTTGCGCAGTTGCTCGGCAAGAAAGATCGTCGCGTCCCCGGTGCCACCACCCGCCACCAGCACACGGAAGCCATCGCCGAAGCTCTGGCGGCCCGCAAAGCAGTAGTGGTTGATCATCGGCAGGTCGTCCAGCCAAGTACGGGCCAGCCGCTTGCGATCGTCTTCCGGGTCGCACGGAGGGTATGGCAATGCCTCGTACTGGGCGCGGACTTCGGGCAGGTAAGCGCTGTTGGAACTCATCGATATCCTTGATTGGGTGCCGCTACGGCGGCCACAAGGATACCGCACGGAGACGGTGCGGTCGTCGGCGGCGCCGGAAAACCGCGTCAGCGCGCGAGCGTCTGGCGACTACCCTTGTTGGCGCGGCCCAGCAGGTACCGGAATACGTAACCGGGGAAGGCAAAGACCGCGAACAGGAACAGGCCGATGAAATAGAAATGCCCGCCCTGCGCGTAGATGCTGCCGTAGAGACGCGTTTCGATCAGCACGCTGATGCCGCCCATGAGCGCGAACAGCGCCAGCCATTCGGCGAGGATAACGAAGAAGGGTTTGGTCTCGCGCCGCAGGGGCACGAGACCGAAGACGCGCTGCGTGAAGAACGGCAGGTTGGCGGCGGCGATGAACAGGAGGAGCAGTACCGCGCGCCCCAGTTCGATGCTCATCGCTCCACTCCGCCAATCAGATGGAGTTGCGCAGCAGGATCACGCAAAGCTGCATGAGCCAGCCCGGGAACAGGCCAAGCGCCGCCATGCCCAGCACGTTCAGCGACAGCACCGTGCGCACGCCCCAGCTACCGCCGATAGGTTCGGTTTCGGTTGGCTCGTCGAAGAACATGACCTTCACCACACGCAGGTAGTAGTACGCGCCGATCAGCGAGAACAGCACCGCCACGACGGCAATCCACCAGTGCCCGGCCGAGATGACCGATTGCAGGATGAAGAACTTCGAGAAGAAGCCAACGAAGAACGGAATGCCCGCCATCGAGAACATGACGATCGCCATCATCGCGGCCCACCAGCTCGAACGACGGTTCAGGCCCTTGAGGTCGTCGATGTTCTCGGCCTCGAACCCGGCCCGCGACAACAGCAGCAGAATGCCGAAGCCGGCCAGCGTGGAAATCAGGTAGGTCAGCGAGTAGAACATCGCCGAACCGTAGGCGTTGTAGACGAAGTGACGCTCGCCATCGACCACGCCGCAGGCAAAGCCCAGCAGCAGGAAGCCCATGTGCGAGATACCCGAGTACGCCAGCATGCGCTTGATGTTGGTCTGCGCGATGGCGGCGAGGTTACCCAGGATGATCGACGCAATACCCACGAACAGCAGCATGGTCTGCCACTGATCGGCCAGATCCCACATGCCGATCGCCAGCAGACGGAATGCCATGGCGAAGGCCGCAACCTTCGGGGCCGAAGCTACCAGCAAGGTGATCGACGTCGGCGCGCCTTGATAGACGTCCGGAATCCACATGTGGAACGGCACTACGCCCAGCTTGAAGCACACGCCGGCCACAACGAACACCAGACCGAACAACAACACAGTGCGGTTGGCCTGACCTTCGAACAGCGCGCGTGCGACGTCGATGATCGACAGCGTGCCGGTGGCACCGTAGACCATCGAAATACCGTACAGCAGCAGACCAGAAGCCAGTGCGCCCAGCACGAAATACTTCATCGCGGCTTCGGTCGAGCGAGACGAGTCGCGATCGATCGCTACCAGCGCATAGGAACCGAGCGACAGAAGTTCGAGGCCCAGATACACCGTGATCAGGCTGCCGGCGGAGATCAGCACGCAGATGCCGAGCAGTACGAACATGACGAGCATGTAGTACTCGGGCGTCTCGAGGTTGCGATCGGCCATGTAGCGGCGGTTGTACAGCAACACCAGCGACGTGCCGAAGCACGAGAATACCTTCAGCAGGTCACCGACCGAATCGTCGATGTACATGTTGCCGAACGTGAAGCCGACCTCCCCGCTCGTGAAGAACGTGATGAAGCCGGTCGCCAGGATCGCGAACTGCGCCAGATAGTAGGCCATGCTCGCCGCCCCCCGCCTCATCAGCGCGGTCAGCAACAGCACGAGCACCGTCATGCCGGCCAGGAAAATCTCGGCAATCGCGGGGTAGAAGTTAGGGATCTGAAAGTCCATCTTGCGCCTGTGTACTTATTCGTCTTGATGCGGATATGCGCTCATTGCAGCTTGCTCTGCGCAACGTGGTTCAGCAGGTCACCCACCGAGACATGCATGACCTCCGTGACAGGGAACGGGTACAGACCCATCGCCAGCACACAGATCGCCAGCACCGCCAGGAAGAAGAACTCGCGGCGGTTGATGTCGAGCAGTTCAGCCACGTGCGAGTTGCCGATGGCACCGAACACCACGCGCTTGTACATCCACAGCGTGTAGGCCGCGCCCAGGATCAGCGTCGTCGCAGCGGCAAAGCCGGTCCAGAAATTGAACTGCACTGCCCCCAGGATGACCATGAATTCGCCAACGAAGCCACTCGTGGCCGGCAGGCCCGCGTTGGCCATCGCGAACAGCATGAAGAACGCCGCGAACTTGGGCATGACGTTCACCACGCCGCCGTAGTCGGCGATGTTGCGGCTGTGCATGCGGTCGTACAGCACGCCGATACACAGGAACATGGCGCCCGACACGAAACCGTGGGAGATCATCTGCACCAGCGCGCCTTCGACGCCGATCTGGTTGAACATGAAGAAGCCCAGGGTCACGAAGCCCATGTGCGAGATCGACGAGTACGCCACCAGCTTTTTCATGTCGGTCTGCACTAGCGCGACAAAGCCGATGTAGATCACCGCGATCAGCGACAGGCCGATCATCAACGGCGCGAACTCACGTGCAGCGTCCGGCACGATCGGCAGCGAGAACCGCAGGAAACCGTAGGCACCGAGCTTCAGCGCGATGGCGGCCAGCACCACCGAACCGCCAGTGGGCGCTTCGACGTGGGCGTCCGGCAGCCATGTGTGCACCGGCCACATCGGCACCTTCACCGCGAACGACGCGAGGAAGGCGAAGAAGATGCAGGTCTGCGCCAGTTGCGGAATACGCATCTGATGCCAGTCGAGGATGCTGAAGCTGCCGCCGGAGTTCTGGAACAGGTAGATGAACGCCAGCAGCATCAGCAGCGAGCCGAGCAGCGTGTAGAGGAAGAACTTGATCGCGGCATACACGCGGTTCGGGCCGCCCCATATACCGATGATCAGGTACAGCGGGATCAGCGAGGCTTCAAAGAACACGTAGAACAGCACGCCATCGAGCGCCGAGAAGATGCCGTTCATGAGGCCCGACATGATCAGGAAGGCCGCAAGGTATTGCGACACCTTGGTCTGGATCACTTCCCACCCGGCGATCACCACGATCACGGTGACGAAGCTGTTGAGCAGCAGGAAAGGCATCGAGATGCCGTCCACGCCCAGCGCGTAGTTGACGTTGAAGTATGGGATCCAAGGCGTGGCTTCGACGAACTGCATCTCGCTCGTTCCCGCATTGAAATGCGTGTAGAGCGGTAGCGTGACGAGGAAACCGGCAATGGCAGCAATCAGGGAGATCCAACGCGCTGCCGCGCTGCGATCCCGCCCCGTGGCGAGCGCCAGCAGGCCGCCGACAATCGGCACCCAGATTGCAAGACTGAGGTATGGCACTCCGTTCATCTGAATTAGTCCGTCTTTCTTTGGTTTATTCGTTGCACAGAGTGCTGCTTACAGTCCCAGGCCCCAGGGCTTGAATGCCCACAGCATCACCACCACCCCGATGATGATCCAGAACGCGTACTGGTACACCAGGCCGGTCTGGATGTAGCGCGACAGGCGCGAGATCGCACCGACCAGCCCCGCTGTACCATTGACCGCCACACCGTCGATCAGCGCCTGGTCGCCGGCACGCCACAGGCCACGGCCCAACAGGCGTGCGCCACCGGCGAAGACGATTTCGTTGAAGCGATCGAAGTAGTACTTGTTCTCGAGAATCGTGTAGATGAAGCCACAGCGGTTCTTGATCGCGGCGGGAATATCCGGACGCTTGATGTAGAAGAACCACGACACCACGACACCTGCCAGCGCCAGCCAGAAGGGTGCGGTCGTCAGGCCGTGCAGGCCCATTGCGGCGGCGCCGTGGAATTCTTCGCCCAGCTCGTGCAGCACGTTGTGCGCGTCGGCCACGAACACCACGCCCTTGAACCACTCGCCGAACAGCATCGGCTCGATCGTGAAGGCGCCGATCACCACGGACGGAATCGCCAGCAACACCAGCGGCAGCCAAACCACCCAGGGCGATTCGTGCGGCTTCTGCCCCGGCTCCAGGCCATGGTGATGCGAATCGTCGTGTGTTTCTTCGTCGTTCGACTCGTGCTCATCGTGCGCATCATGAGCGTGGCCGTCATGTGCGTGAGCCTGACCGAAACGCTCCTTGCCGTGGAAGACCAGGAAGTACATGCGGAACGAGTAGAAAGCCGTCACGAACACACCGGCGATGACGCAGAAGTACGCGTACTTGGCGCCCCACAGGTGCGACAGTTGCACGGCTTCGATGATCGAATCCTTCGAGTAGAAGCCCGACAGGAACGGCATGCCGATCAGCGCAAGCGAACCCACCAACGACGTGAACCACGTAATGGGCATGTACTTCCACAGGCCACCCATGTTGCGGATGTCTTGGTCATGGTGCATGCCGATGATCACCGAGCCAGCGCCCAGGAACAGCAGCGCCTTGAAGAAAGCATGCGTCATCAGGTGGAACACGGCGGCCGAGTAGGCGGAAGCGCCGAGCGCCACCGTCATGTAGCCAAGCTGCGAGAGTGTTGAGTAGGCCACCACGCGCTTGATGTCGTTCTGGATGATGCCGAGAAAGCCCATGAACAGCGCGGTGGTCGCACCGATCACCATCACGAAGGACAGCGCGGCCTCGGACAGTTCGAACAGCGGCGACATGCGCGTGACCATGAAGATGCCGGCCGTCACCATGGTGGCAGCGTGGATCAGCGCCGAGATCGGCGTCGGACCTTCCATCGAATCGGGCAGCCACACATGCAGCGGCACCTGTGCCGACTTGCCCATCGCGCCGATGAACAAACAGATACAGATCGCCGTCATCATCGGCCAGCCCGTACCGGGTACCGTCAGCGTAGCCAGTTGCGAGGCCTTGGCGAAGACTTCACCGTAGTTGAGTGTGCCGGCGAAAGCAGCGATGAGACCAATGCCCAGCAGGAAGCCGAAGTCGCCGACGCGGTTGACCAGGAAGGCCTTGAGGTTGGCGTAGATCGCCGTCGGGCGGGTGTACCAGAAACCGATCAGCAGATACGACACCAGGCCCACCGCTTCCCAACCAAAGAACAGTTGCAGGAAGTTGTTGCTCATGACCAGCATGAGCATTGAGAACGTGAACAGCGAGATGTAGCTGAAGAAGCGCTGGTAGCCAGGGTCTTCCGACATGTAGCCGATGGTGTAGATGTGCACCATCAGCGACACGAAGGTCACCACGAGCATCATCATCACAGTCAGTTGGTCGATCAGGAAGCCGACTTCCAGCTTGAGGCCGCCTGCCACCGCCCAGGTGTAGAGGCTGCCGTTGAAGGTGTTGCCGGCTTGCACGTCGCGGAAGATCAGGAACGACGCGACGAAAGCGATCGCCACGCCGAGGATCGTCACGCAGTGCGCGGCGGTGCGGCCGATGGTCTTGCCGAAGAGGCCCGCCAGGATGGAGCCGGCGAGCGGCGCCAGGGGCACTGTCAGGTAAAGGCTTTGCATTGTCATTCTTTTGATCTCAACCCTTCAGGCTGTCGAGGTCATCGACGTGGATCGTGCGCAAGTTGCGGAACAGCACAACCAGGATCGCCAGACCGATCGCCGACTCGGACGCCGCCACGGTCAGGATGAAGAACACGAACAATTGGCCGGCTGTGTCGCCCATGTAGGTCGAGAAGGCCACGAAGTTCATGTTCACCGACAGCAGCATGAGTTCGATGGCCATCAGCAGCACGATGAGGTTCTTCCGGTTCAGGAAGATACCCACCACGCTGACGGCGAACAGCAGTGCCCCAAGGATCAGGACGTGTGAGAGCGGAAGCATGTATCGATTCTCCGAGCCTGTCCGTTATTCGTCTTTTTCAGTCTGCATCTTCACGATGCGCATGCGGTCTGCGGCCTTCACGGCAATCTGCTCACTCGGCTTCATGTAGCGCGCGGTGTTGGCGCGGCGGCGCAGCGTCAGCGCTACAGCGGCAACCATCGCCAGCGTCAGGATCAGCGACGCCAGTTCAAACGGATACACGTAGTTGGTGAACAGCTCGCGGGCCAGCTCCTGCGTATTCGAGAACGATGCCGCCGGCGTGCCCGGAGGCGGAGCGGCATCGAGCTTGAAGTACGTGCCGTTGAGCACCACCACCATCTCGGCGACCATCAGCAACCCCACCACGAGGCCCACCGGCAGGTATTGCCAGAAACCTTCGCGCACGCGGTCGAGGTTGATGTCGAGCATCATCACCACGAACAGGAACAGCACCATCACTGCGCCCACGTACACAAGCACGATGGCGATAGCGAGGAATTCGGCATGCATCAGCATCCAGATGCAACCGGTGGTGAAGAACGCCAGCACCAAGTACAGCGCTGCATGCACCGGATTGCGCGAGGTGATCACGCGGATGCCGGCAAACAGCACGATGACAGCAAAGGCGTAGAAGGCGAAAAGTGAAAATTCCATTTAAATAACCCGTCGGTCCGATTCAGCCGTAATAAGAACGCCTCGTCAGCGGTACTTGGCCTCGACCTCGCGGTCGCGGGCGATTTCTTCTTCATACTTCTGGCCGACGGCCAGCAGCATCTGCTTGGTGTAGTACAGGTCGCCGCGCTTTTCGCCGTGGTACTCGAGCACGCGCGTCTCGACAATTGCGTCGACCGGGCAGGCTTCTTCGCAGAACCCGCAGAAGATGCACTTGGTCAGGTCGATGTCATAGCGGGTGGTACGGCGCGTGCCGTCGTCGCGCTGATCGGACTCGATGGTAATCGCCATCGCCGGGCAGACCGCCTCGCACAACTTGCACGCAATGCAGCGTTCTTCGCCGTTGGGATAGCGACGCAAGGCGTGCAGCCCACGGAAACGCGGCGACTGCGGCGTTTTCTCTTCCGGGAACTGGATGGTCAGCTTCTTGGCGAAGAGGTGACGGCCAGTCAGCGCCAGGCCCTTCACCAGCTCCTTGAGCAGAATGCTGCCGAAAAATTCGTTTACTGCGCCCATTGACGGCCTCTTACTTCCAAATCGACAGCGGCGACATGATCCAGACGCCGATCACCAACAACCATACCAGGCACAACGGCAGGAACACCTTCCAGCCCAGGCGCATGATCTGGTCGTAACGGAAACGCGGGAACGTCGCGCGAATCCACAGGAAACAGAACAGCAGGAAGCTGGTCTTGAGCAACAGCCAGACGATGCTATCCGGCAGGAAGCCCACCGGCGACAGCCAACCACCCAGGAAGAAGGTGGCGGTCAGCGCCGAGATCAGGATCATGTTGGCGTATTCGGCCAGGAAGAACAGCGCGAACGCCATGCCCGAGTATTCGATCATGTGGCCGGCGACGATTTCGGATTCACCTTCCACCACGTCGAACGGCGCACGGTTGGTTTCGGCCAGGCCGGAAATGAAATACACCAGGAACATCGGGAACAGCGGAACCCAGTTCCACGAGAAGATGCCCGCGCCCAGGTTAGCGAAGTAGCCCTTGCCCTGCGCGCCGACGATGTCCGACAGATTCAGCGAACCAGAAACCATCAGTACGCACACCAGCGCAAAACCCATGGCAAGCTCGTACGACACCATCTGTGCGGCAGCACGCATGGCGCCGATGAAGGCGTACTTGGAGTTGGACGCCCAGCCAGCGACGATCACGCCATACACGCCCATTGAAGCGATGGCCATCACGTACAGCAGGCCGGCGTTGACGTTGGCGAGCACCAGCGTGTCGCTGAACGGCACCACCGCCCACGCAGCCAAGGCCGGTGCAAAGGCCAGCACCGGAGCCAGCAGGAACAGACCCTTGCTGGAATTGCTGGGGATGATCACTTCCTTGAACAGCAGCTTTACGCCATCGGCGAGTGGCTGCAGCAGGCCCCACGGACCAAGACGGTTGGGGCCGATACGTTCCTGGATGAAGCCGATGATCTTGCGTTCGGCCAGCGTCATGTAGGCCACGCCGCCGAACAGCGGAGCGACGATGCAAATGATCTTCACCAGGGTCCACACGGGCACCCACAGCGGGCCCAGGAACGAGGCGACGGGTTGCAGCAGCGAATCCATCAGGCGCGCTCCACGCTGAGTTCAGCAAACATTGCACCAAGAGCCGAGGTAGAGGCGTGTGCGGCGGCAATGCGCACGCAGCCGGCCGCTACCGTTTCATCGGCCACCACCGACAGTTGGACCTGCCCCATCTTCGAACGCACGCGTGCTTCACCGCCCGCATCCACGCCAAGCGAAGCCAGCGTCGCGGCGTTTGCCCGCAGCGCCGGCACCTTGGCGTCGCGGGTCTTTTGCAGCGACCCTGCGCGGCGGACCAACGGATCGGCGAAGTACACCGGCACATCGGCCACGCGCTGCACACCGACCGCAGCAGTCGCCTTGATCTCTACGCCACTGACCGCGTTGTTCAGCGCAGCCGAGATGTCGGCGGGTAGCGCTTCGCTGCGCACGTCTTCCGACGATTCGTAATCGAAGCCTTCGAGGCCCAGCACGTTGCCGAGCACGCGCAGCACCTTCCAGCCCGGGCGTGTTTCGCCGACAGGCTTGGCAACCGCATTAAACGATTGCGCGCGCCCTTCGGCATTCACGAACGTGCCGGAGGTTTCAGTGAAAGGTGCGATCGGCAGCATTGCGTCAGCATATTCCGGAGCATCGCCAGCGAAACTGCCCAGATGGATCACCGTTGCAGCCTGCGCCAATGCAGCACGGGCCTGCGCGCCGTCAGCCGTATCGAGGAACGGATCGTTCCCCACCACAATGTAAGCCTTGAGCGGTTCCGCCAGCATGGCCACAGCATTCTTGCCGCTCACAGGCACGGCCTTGGCAAGATAGCCGCCGACAGAGTTGGCCGCCTCACCAATAACGCCGAATGAGGCACCGGTCAGGCGCGCCAGCTCTTGTGCCAGTGCATAGATAGCGGCGTAGTCCGGATGTTGCACGGCGTAATTGCCCAGCAACACGGCACGCTTCTCACCATAGGTGAGCGCTGCGACGACGGCCTTGGCGACGTCGCTATCAGCGGCGACAGCCACCGCGTTGCGTGCGTCGTCACCAACGTCCGCGCCGTTGGCAGCGGCCTTGACCACTTCAGCCAGTACGCGCACGAATTCGCTCGGCGCCACGATGGCATCGGCAGCCAACGTCATGTTCAAGTCGTCTGCAGAAGCGTGGATACGTGCGAGCTTGCCACCCTTCTTGCTGGCTTGGCGCAGGCGTTGCGCGATAAGCGGGTGATCCTTGCGCAGGAAGCTGCCGATCACCAGCCCGCCGTCGAGGTCCGACAGTTCGGCCACCGAGGTGCCGAGCCACGGAGCGCCGGCCAGTTTGCCGTCGAGCGAAAAATCGCTCTGACGCAGGCGGAAGTTGACGTTATCCGAACCCAGTGCGCGCACCAGCTTTTGCACCAGGAACATTTCTTCGACGGTAGCGTGCGGCGACACGAGCGCACCGACCTTGTCGGCACCATGATCAGCAATCACGCCGCGCAGACTCTTGGCGACGTAGTCGAGCGCGGTTTGCCAGTTGACGCTGTGCCATTCGCCACCATGCTTGAGCATCGGCGTGGTCAGGCGGTCATCGGCGTAGAGGCCTTCGTACGAGAAACGATCCTTGTCGGACAGCCAGCATTCGTTGACGTCTTCGTTTTCCAGCGGCAGCACACGCTTGACTTCATCGTGCTTGACTTGCACGACGAGGTTGGAACCCAGCGAATCGTGCGGGCTTACCGACCTGCGGCGAACCAGTTCCCACGTGCGGGCGGCAAAGCGGAACGGTTTGGAGGTCAGCGCTCCGACCGGGCACAGGTCGATCATGTTGCCCGACAGCTCTGAATCCACCGTCTGGCCGACGAAGGCCATGATTTCGGAATGCTCGCCGCGATTGGCCATGCCCAGCTCCATCACGCCGGCCACTTCCTGGCCGAAGCGCACACATCGCGTGCAATGGATGCAACGCGTCATGTCGGTAGAGATGAGCGACCCGAGATTCTTGTTGAAGACAACGCGCTTTTCTTCCTTGTAGCGCGAAGCTGCACCGCCGTAACCGACGGCCAGATCCTGCAACTGACATTCACCGCCCTGGTCGCAGATCGGACAATCCAGCGGATGATTGATCAGCAGGAACTCCATCACAGACTTCTGGGCCTTGACGGCCTTTTCGGAGTGCGTGGCAACCTTCATGCCATTGGTGACAGGCGTCGCGCAGGCAGGCAAGGCCTTGGGCGCTTTTTCGACGTCCACCAGGCACATGCGGCAGTTGGCCGCGATGGACAATTTTTTGTGATAGCAAAAGTGCGGCACATAGGCGCCCGCCTTGTTGGCGGCGTCCATGACGGTACTGCCGTCGGGGACTTCAACCGTTTTGCCGTCGATCTCGATCTCTAGCATTCTCTGTCCACTTAATTCTGGCCGACGAAAATCTGGCTGCCGGCGCGTTGAACGTCGCGCGGCACGACACAGCACTTGTTGTCGATGTGATATTGGAATTCTTCGCGGAAGTGCTTGATGAAGCTGCGTACCGGCATGGCAGCGGCATCACCGAGCGCGCAAATGGTGCGGCCCATGATGTTCTCCGCAACGTTATCCAGCACGTCCATGTCTTCCGCCCGGCCTTCGCCATGCTCGATACGGTGGATCATGCGGTACAGCCAACCCGTGCCTTCGCGGCACGGCGTGCATTGACCGCACGACTCTTCAAAGTAGAAGTACGACAGGCGTTCGAGCGCCTTCACCATGCAGGTCGTCTCATCCATCACGATGACCGCGCCGGAACCCAGCATGGAACCGGCCTTGGCGATGGCGTCATAGTCCATCGTGCAGTCCATCATGATGTTGGCGGGCAATACCGGTGCAGACGAACCGCCCGGAATCACCGCCTTGAGCTTGCGGCCACCACGCATGCCGCCTGCCATTTCGAGCAACGTCGAAAACGGCGTACCCAGCGGGATTTCATAGTTGCCGGGGCGATTGACGTGGCCCGACACCGAGAACAGCTTGGTGCCACCGTTGTTGGGCTTGCCCAGGTTCAGGAACGCTTCGCCACCTTCTCGGATGATGTAAGGGATCGACGCGAAGGTTTCGGTGTTGTTGATGGTCGTCGGCTTACCGTACAGGCCAAAGCTCGCGGGGAACGGCGGCTTGAAGCGCGGCTGGCCCTTCTTGCCTTCGAGCGACTCGAGCAGCGCGGTCTCTTCGCCGCAGATATAGGCGCCGTAGCCGTGATGCGCGAACAGTTCGAAGCTGAACTCGCTGCCCAGGATGTTCTTGCCAAGAAAGCCTGCATTGCGGGCTTCGGCAAGCGCCTCTTCAAAGCGGTCGTAGACCTCGAAGATCTCGCCGTGGATGTAGTTGTAGCCGCGATCACAACCCATGGCAAAGCCAGCGATGATCATGCCCTCGATCAACGCATGCGGGTTGTAGCGCAGGATGTCGCGATCCTTGAACGTGCCAGGCTCGCCCTCGTCCGAGTTGCAGCACACGTATTTGGCGCCAGGGAACGAACGCGGCATGAAGCTCCACTTCAGGCCGGTCGGAAAACCCGCGCCCCCGCGACCACGCAGCGAGGACTTCTTCACCTCGGCGATGATGGTGTCGGGCGTAATGCCTTCAGCGAAGATCTTCTTGAGTGCGGCATAGCCGCCACGCTTGACGTATTCGTCCAGGCGCCAGGTCTTCTCGCCGGCGATGCCGTCGAGCACCACACCGAAACCCGTCAGGTTGGTCGCCTCAGTCATTGCGCATCGCCCTTCAATGATTCGATCAACGCGTCGATCTTTTCCTCGGTCATCCAACTGCACATCTTGTGGTTGTTATGCAGCATGACAGGCGCATCGCCGCACGCTCCCATGCACTCGCCTTCCTTCAGCGTGAACATGCCGTCGGCAGTGGTCTCGTTGAAATCGATACCGAGCTTTTTCTTGAGGTATTCAGCAGCGTTGACACCGCCGGACAACGCGCACGGCAGGTTGGTACAAACAGTGATCTTGTGGCGACCGACCGGCTTGAGGTCGTACATGTTGTAGAAGGTCGCCACTTCCATCGCGGCCATCGGCGGAATGCTCAAATAGCGCGCCACGAATTCGATGGTCTCGGTCGCCAGCCAGCCTTTCTCCTGCTGGGCAATGCGCAATGCAGCCATGACGGCGGACTGTTTCTGGTCCGCCGGGTACTTGGCCACTTCCCGGTCGATACTTTGCAGGGAGTCAGGACTCAACATAGCAATCAACTTTATCTTTCTGTCTTGGTGCGGCCGCCAACGACCGCCCACTGCTCTTTTGCGCCAGTGTCGATCAGCGGTCGACTTCGCCGAACACGATATCCATGGTGCCGATGATCGCCACCACGTCGGCGATCATGTGCCCGCGGGCCATCTCGTCCATTGCCGACAAGTGCGCGAAGCCCGGTGCGCGGAACTTCAAGCGATACGGCTTGTTGGCGCCATCGGAAATCGCGTATACGCCGAATTCACCCTTCGGGTGCTCGACGGCGGCATAGGCCTCGCCCTCGGGCACATGGATGCCTTCGGTGAAGAGCTTGAAGTGGTGGATCAGCTCTTCCATGTTCTCCTTCATCTTCGCGCGCGAAGGAGGAGCCACCTTGTGGTTGTCACTGATCACCGGCCCCGGGTTGGCGCGCAGCCACTGCACGCACTGGCGGATGATGTTCGTTGACTGGCGCATTTCTTCCATGCGGCACAGGTAACGGTCGTAGCAGTCGCCGTTGACGCCAACCGGCACGTCGAAGTCCACCTTGTCGTAGGCCGCGTAGGGCTGCTTCTTTCGCAGATCCCAAGCGATGCCAGAGCCGCGTAGCATCGGGCCGGTGAAACCCAGCGCCATGGCGCGTTCGGGCGTCACCACGCCAATACCGACGGTACGCTGCTTCCAGATGCGGTTGTCAGTCAGAAGCGTGTGATATTCGTCGATGACCTTCGGGAAGTAGTCGCAGAAGTTATCGAGGTAATCGAGTAGCGAACCTTCGCGCGACTTGTTCAACTCGCGCACGGTTGCTTCATTCTTGAAGCGCGACGTCTTGTATTGCGGCATCTGGTCCGGCAGGTCGCGGTAGACGCCACCCGGACGGTAATACGCCGCATGCATGCGAGCACCCGAGACGGCCTCGTAGGCGTCCATCAGCGTTTCGCGTTCGCGGAAGGTGTACAGGATCATCGTCATCGCGCCGATGTCGAACGCGTGCGAGCCGATGCCCATCAGGTGGTTCAGCACCCGTGTGATCTCGTCGAACATCGTGCGGATGTACAGCGCACGCTCCGGCACCTCGATGCCGAGCAGACGTTCGATCGCCATGCAGTACGCATGCTCATTGCACATCATCGACACGTAGTCGAGACGGTCCATGTACGGCACGGACTGAATCCACGTGCGCGTTTCAGCGAGCTTTTCGGTCGCGCGGTGCAGCAGACCAATGTGCGGATCAGCGCGTTCGACGACTTCGCCGTCAAGCTCGAGCACCAGACGCAGCACGCCGTGTGCAGCCGGGTGCTGCGGGCCGAAGTTAATGGTGTAGTTCTGGATCTCAGCCATGGCCGACGTCCCCGTAATTCTCTTCGCGCACGATGCGCGGCGTCACTTCGCGCGGCGCGATCGTCACCGGCTGGTAAATCACCCGAGCCTGGTCGGGGTCGTAGCGCATTTCCATAAAGCCCGAAACCGGAAAATCCTTACGGAACGGATGACCGATGAAGCCATAGTCCGTCAGGATCCGGCGCAAATCGGGATGGCCGCTGAACATGATGCCGACGAGGTCAAAAGCCTCGCGCTCGTACCAGTTAGCGCTCGGCCAAACGCCAATGACGGAAGCCAGTACAGGGAAAGCGTCATCGGGCGCAAACACTCGCAGGCGCAGGCGCCAGTTGTGGGTAACCGACAACAATTGCGACACCGCCGCATAGCTCGCCATGCGCGGCAGCTTGCCCGCATAGGCGGAGTAGTTGACGCCACACAGGTCGATCAACTGCTCGAAGCGCAATTCGGGGTGGTCGCGCAGGGTCTCAGCCACTTCGAGATAATCGGTGGCGGCAACTTCCAGCGTCAGCTCGCCGCGATCAGGCATCAGCGAATGGACGCGCTCGCCCAGCACGGACTGCAGGGTGGCGACCAGGCGCTCGATCTTGGGACTCATGAAAGAACCTCTCAGCGAGCGATGGTGTAGGTTTTCTTGATCTTGTTCTGCAACTGCACAATGCCGTAGAGCAGCGCTTCGGCGGTCGGCGGGCAGCCCGGAACATAGACGTCCACCGGCACGATGCGATCGCACCCGCGAACCACGGAATAGGAATAGTGATAGTAGCCGCCGCCGTTGGCGCACGAGCCCATCGAGATAACCCAGCGCGGCTCAGCCATCTGGTCGTAGACCTTGCGCAGAGCCGGCGCCATCTTGTTGCATAGCGTGCCGGCAACCACCATCAAGTCGGACTGACGGGGGCTGGGACGGAAAATGATACCGAACCGGTCGATGTCGTAACGCGACATACCCGCGTGCATCATCTCGACTGCACAACAGGCCAGACCAAAAGTCATCGGCCACAGCGAACCGGTGCGCGTCCAGTTAATGACCGAATCGAGAGTCGTCGTAACGAACCCTTCGCGCAATACGCCTTCAATACTCACTGGCTGAATCCTCAGCGATTAATTCAAACGGAACCAGCGTTCCGTTTTAAAACACGCGGAAATTCAACTGCACCAGCAATTACGAATGATCCGCGAGTCACAAAAGGGCGATCAAAAGGACCTGCCCTACGCCAGGATATTGGCTAATTCAGCAACTCACTCCCAGTCGAGAGCGCCTTTTCTCCAGACGTAGATATAACCGACAATCAAAATACCCAGGAAAATGAGCATTTCGAAGAAACCAAATAGACGAATTGCAGGCGTCGCGGCGATTTCCTTGAGAATCGAGGCCCAAGGCAGTAGAAACGCGACTTCCAGATCAAACAGGATAAATAGAATTGCGATGAGGTAATAGCGGACGTCGAATTTCATCCGCGCGTCTTCGAAGGCCTCGAAACCGCACTCGTAGGGCGAGTTTTTTTCTGCATCAGGACGATTGGGAGCGATAACCCAACCCATCAGGATGGGAAGCATGCCAACCACGATCCCGACTATGATGAACAGCAGAACCGGAAAGTAGTTCTCTAGCATACAACCCCACTCAATCGCTTTAATACTCGGAAAAACGCCCGCATTTCTGCGGGCGCTTCGTATTACATGGTGCCGACGATGAGACTCGAACTCATACGGCTTGCGCCACCACCCCCTCAAGATGGCGTGTTTACCAATTTCACCACGTCGGCACGCTCAAAACTGAGCGAATTATACTCTGCGCCGCAATTGACGCAAAGCAAATAAGGGCTATTTCGGAATTTCCTGATTTTTAGAATCTTGAGCGGGAGCAACCGGCGCAGAAACCGGAGCGGACTGCTCACCAATACCTTCCATCACCGAACGCGGAGCACGGGGGCCACCGGACGAGAGATAACTCAGGCTCAGGCTCGTAATAAAGAAAATCGTAGCGAGAATCGCCGTCGTGCGACTGAGGAAGTTCGCAGAACCGGACGAACCAAACAGACTACCGGCCGAACCACCACCGAAAGATGCACCCATATCAGCGCCTTTGCCGTGCTGCAGCAGCACGAAGACGATAACGGCCACACCCACCAGAATGTGCACAACCAGAACGAGATTGAACCAGAAACTACCCATGTGAAAAGGGGAAGTCATTCAAGATTTAAGACGGACGATTGTAGCTGCTAACGATTACACAAGCAAGCACCGCTCAAGGGCATTCGGCACAGGGCTGTCGCGTTCATGCCACAGCCCCCGCACCCAAACGCTACTCGATGGCAACGCGTACCGTGTTGGCAATCGTCTCGGCCAGGCGATTGACCTGCCCACCGTCGGCCCCCTCAACCATGACGCGCAGCAGAGGCTCGGTCCCCGAGGGGCGCAACAAAACACGCCCCCCCTGCCCTAGTTCGCGTTCCGCCGCCGCGACGGATTCGCGGATGGAGGTATCGCCCGCCCAATCAAATCCGGCAGGCAGACTCACGTTAATCAAGCGTTGTGGATAGAAAACCAGGTCGGCGCATGCCTGCGCCAGCGTTTGGCCATTCTGTCGCAGCGCCGCCAGAACTTGTAGCGCTGAGATAATCCCGTCGCCAGTGCTATGGCGATCCAGACAGATGATGTGGCCCGAATTCTCGCCACCAAGCCTGCAGTCCTTTTCCAGCATCATTTCCAAAACGTACCGATCGCCCACTTTGGCGCGGTGGAACGGCACATTCAGGCGTGCGATGGCGTGCTCGAAGCCGAGATTGCTCATGAGCGTGCCGACAACACCATTCAGACGGCCCTCGGCATGTTGGGCGCGCGCGATGACATAGAGCAGCTTGTCGCCGTCATAGAGCTCGCCCTGCGCATCACACATCATCACGCGGTCGGCGTCACCGTCGAGAGAGACGCCCAGATCGGCCCCGTGCTTGAGTACCGCATCGCGCAGGTAGCCGGGCTGGGTCGCCCCGACACCGTCGTTGATGTTCCGCCCGTTCGGCTCAACGCCGACAGCAATGACCTCTGCGCCCAGTTCGTGAAAGACCTTCGGCGCGATGTGATAGGCGGCGCCGTTTGCGCAATCCACAACGATACGAAGGCCGCGCAAGTCCAGATCGTTCGGGAACGTGCTCTTGCAGAACTCGATGTAACGCCCTGCTGCGTCGTCAATGCGGCGCGCCTTTCCAAGGTTTGCCGACTCCGCACAACCCATGGGCTCATCAATACGCGCTTCGATCTCGCGCTCCACCGCATCCGGCAACTTGGCGCCACCGGCAGAGAAGAACTTGATGCCGTTGTCGAAAAACGGATTGTGCGATGCCGACAGCACCACACCAGCCTGCAGGCGCAGCGCACGCGTGAGATAAGCCACCGCAGGCGTGGGGATGGGTCCAGCCAGGATCACGTCCACACCTGCTGCTGCAAAGCCAGCTTCGAGCGCCGCTTCAAGCATATAACCGGAGATACGGGTGTCCTTGCCGATCAACACGGCGGGGTGATCACCGTCTCGGAGTTTTTCGCGCGCCACCAGCGTCGTGCCAGCGGCATAGCCAAGGCGCATGACGAAATCGGGCGTAATCGGCGACTGGCCCACACGACCGCGCACTCCATCGGTGCCGAAGTATTTTCGACTCATGTTCGATACATCCTCCACCGCTCGTGGCGGTTTGCTATTTATTTGCCGTCGGCCACGTCGGCCGATGGCGCAATCTCGATTCAGTGGGCGCGCAAGGCCTGCCACACTTTCAGGGTGTCGCTCGTCGCCGCCACATCGTGCACGCGGATGATGGCTGCCCCCGCATCTGCCGCCAAGAGCGCGGCGGCGGTACTGGCGGGCAGGCGCTCATTCACCGCCCGTCCGGTGATCTGGCCCAGCATGGTCTTGCGCGATACGCCAACCAGCAGCGGATATTCCAGCGAGCACAGATCAGGTAGCGCACGGAATAGCTCTGCGTTGTGCTCAAGCGTTTTGCCAAATCCGAACCCGGGATCGAGCACGATGGTCTCACGCGCCACACCAGCAGATAGAAGCAATTCAGCACGTTGCAGCAGGAATTCGCGCACTTCAATCACGACGTCGTCGTATTGCGGGGCGACCTGCATGTTGCGCGGCTCTCCCTGCATATGCATGAGGCACACGCCCACGCCACTCCCTGCGATAGCCTCAATGGCACCTTCGGAGCGCAGCGCATTAATGTCGTTAATCAGTGCCGCGCCCGCCGCGATCGAAGCGCGCATGACAGCAGGTTTGAAGGTGTCCACCGAAACCGGGGCGCCGAGCGACACGAGCCCTTCGACAACAGGGATGACGCGATCCAGCTCTTCTTGCTCGGACACGGGCGCTGCGCCCGGCCGGGTGGACTCACCACCAATGTCGAGAAACGCCGCGCCGTCGCGCAGCGCCTGCTCGGCACGGCGCAATGCCGCATCGAGCGAATGACCGACTCCATCGCCGGAGAAAGAATCAGGCGTCACGTTGATGATCGCCATGATGTGCGGACGATCGAGCGGAATCTCAAAACGTCCGCAACGAAGAATATGAGCCATGCGAATTTGAGGAATAAAAAAGGCCGACACGTAAAGCGTCGGCCTATGTTGCGGGGTTAGGCGGGCGGCGATCAGGCGGCCGGCGCAGGCGCGTTGGGCGCAGCCCCCGGAGAATTATTGTCAGGACGGGACACCGACGGCATGGCCGAAGGCTTCGGCGGACGCGGCGGGCGGCCATCCATGATGTCGTTGATCTGCTCGGCGTCGATGGTCTCCCACTCCAGCAAGGCAGCCGTCATGGCTTCCATCTTGTCGCGGTTCTCTTCGATCAGGCGACGGGCCAGCGCGTATTGCGTATCGATGATGCGGCGGATTTCCGCATCAACCTTCTGCATGGTGGCCTCGGACACATTACGGTGTTGCGTCACCGAACGGCCAAGGAACACTTCGCCTTCTTCCTCGCCATAAACCATCGTGCCAAGCGCGTCCGACATCCCCCATTGGGTCACCATGCGACGGGCAAGATCGGTTGCACGCTGGAAGTCATTCGAAGCGCCGGTGGTCATCTGATTCATGAACACCTCTTCAGCGATACGACCGCCAAACAGCACGGCAATTGTCTGCAGCAGGCGTTCGCGATCCTGACTGTAGCGATCTTCCGTCGGCAGTTGCATAGTCACGCCCAGCGCGCGACCGCGCGGGATGATCGTTACCTTGTGGACCGGGTCGGTCTTGTCGAGCAGGCGCGCCACGACTGCGTGGCCGGACTCGTGATAAGCCGTATTGCGGCGCTCTTCTTCGGGCATGACCACGGAGCGACGTTCAGCGCCCATCATGATCTTGTCCTTGGCCTTTTCGAAATCATCCATATCCACCAGGCGCTTGTTGGAGCGCGCAGCGAACAGAGCCGCTTCGTTGACCAGGTTGGCCAGATCGGCACCGGAAAAACCCGGCGTACCGCGAGCCAGCACCGTTGCATCTACGTCCGGTGCAATCGGCACTTTGCGCATGTGCACGCGCAGAATCTGTTCGCGGCCGCGGATATCCGGCAGCGGCACCACAACCTGACGGTCAAAGCGGCCCGGACGCAGCAGGGCTGGGTCGAGCACGTCCGGACGGTTGGTCGCGGCGATGACGATGACGCCCGAGGTGCCTTCGAAGCCGTCCATCTCCACCAGCAACTGGTTGAGGGTCTGCTCACGCTCGTCGTTACCGCCACCCAGACCTGCGCCACGCTGACGGCCAACGGCGTCGATTTCGTCGATGAAGATAATGCAGGGAGCCTGCTTCTTGGCGTTCTCGAACATGTCGCGCACACGAGCCGCGCCGACGCCGACGAACATTTCTACGAAGTCTGAACCCGAGATACTGAAGAACGGCACCTTGGCTTCGCCAGCAATGGCCTTGGCGAGCAAGGTCTTACCGGTACCCGGGGAGCCGACCATCAGCACACCGCGCGGAATACGGCCGCCCAGCTTCTGGAACTTGGAAGGATCACGCAGGAATTCAACCAGCTCAGAGACCTCCTCTTTCGCCTCGTCGCAACCGGCGACGTCGGCAAAAGTAATGGAGTTCGCCGACTCATCAAGCATGCGCGCCTTGCTCTTGCCGAACGAGAACGCACCACCGCGGCCACCGCCCTGCATCTGGCGCATGAAGAAGATCCACACGCCGATGAGCAGGATCATCGGGAACCACGACACGAAGATGCTCATCAGGAAGGATTGCTCTTCCTCGGGCTTGGCGGCTGTCACCTGGACGCCGTCACGCATCAGATCGGAAACCATCCACGGGTCTGCAATACCCGGGGTATACACGACCACGCCGCGGCCATCCTGCGTCACTGCTCGGACGGTACGCGGCGGCTCGACGGTGGCCTTTGAAATGCGCCCCTGCTTGGCGGCATCCATGAACTCGGAATAGGTCATGGTGTTGGCCGCCACCTGGCGGTTATTGAACTGCTGGAATACCGTCATCAAGACGACGCCGATAACCACCCAGATCGCAAGATTCTTGAATAGATTGTTCAAGGCAACTCCTGAGCGCCAAATATGCGGGCGCGACGCGATATGTGATCGATTTTATGCTCGATCGTTCCCGAGCAGCAATTAAGGACAACTATCACTCAACGGCAACCACCCAATGGTTGCCCCGCGGTTACCCTGGCTGACCACCTTTGTGGTCCAGGCCCAGCAGGTATACCTCCGAACTGCGATCGCGCGAAGCGGCCGGCTTGCGCGAATGGACAGCACGGAAAGCCCCCTGCATGGCCTTGCGATATTCCATGAACCCTTCTCCCTGGAAGAGCTTGATCAGCATGGCGCCACCCGGACGCAGATAGTGGGCGGCGAAATCCAGAGCCAGCTCGCCCAGATACATCATGCGGCCTTGATCACTCGTAGCGATACCCGAAATATTGGGGGCCATATCGGACAATACAAGGTCCACCTTGCGACCTTCAAGCAAGGACACAAATTGCTCCAGAACGGCATCCTCTAGGAAGTCGCCCTGCAGGAAATCCACACCGGCGACAGGATCCATCGGAAGCAGATCAAGTGCCACCAGCTTGCCACCGGGCTGAATCCGGCGCACCGCCACTTGCGACCACGACCCCGGCGCCGCACCAAGTTCGGCCACGACCATACCTGGACGCAAGATATGGTCCTTGTCGTCGATCTCGAGCAGCTTGTAGGCGGCGCGTGCGCGCAGCCCCTCCGCCTTCGCGCGTTGCACGAAGGGGTCGTTTACGTGCTCCATCATCCAGCCTTTGCTGGTTTTCGTCCGTTTCATGCGTTTATCGCGCCACTCAAGTCGTCGCGGCGCCCGATTTGGAATAAAATATTGATTTGCTTGCCAAATAATACGAAATGCTAGAGCTATCCCCCGCGCAGCGCCGCGACCTTCGCGCCGCGGCCCATCATCTGCAGCCGGTTGTCAGCGTCGCCTCCAACGGCTTGACCGAGTCCGTGCTCAAGGAAATCGAGCGTTCGCTCAAGGCGCACGAGCTGATCAAGATCCGTGTGTACGGCGACGATCGCGCCCTGCGCGAGGAAGTCCTCAAGACCGTCTGCGACACACTCAGCTGCGCCGCTGTCCAGCATATCGGTAAGCTTCTTGTTGTCTTCCGGCCCAAGCCCGAAGAGAAAAAGCCGGCCCCTAAGAAGACGCCTGCCCGTCCTGCTGCAGGTGGCAAGGCCGTTGCCAAAACGACTCCGCGCCGCCCGGCAACGGGAGCGGCGCCCAAGCGTCCGGACTACGCCCCCCGCAAACCCGGCGCCCCGGCTCCGCGCGGCACACGAGGAGCCGCTCGCACCACGACTCCCGGTCGCCCCGCTCCGCGCAAGGCCGCACCCAAGCGCTGAGCGCAACGCATGCAGGAACGAAAACGGGCTGCTTCGGCAGCCCGTTTCATTTGCCGTCCGCAACGTTAGCGGCGAAAAGCCTGCGTCACCAGTGCCACGCCCAACACGCTGACCACCAGATACAGCACGCTGGAAATCCCGTGCCACATCATAAAGCGATCACGCAGCATGCCTTCCATGATGTCGCGCGACATGCTCTGCGCCTTGAGCCCATCCATGATAGGTGTCACGCCGAACTGCCCCACCAGGGTCAGCACCAGCATGACCAGCACGATCCAGAACACCGCGCTGCGCAGCGCGGTGACACCTTCGCGCACCATCAGATACAACAGCGCATACGTGGCACTGCCGACTCCCAGCCAAGCCACGATGGTGAACAGCTTGCCGGCAATGGCTCCAGCCAGCATGCGGTCAGCCAATTGCTGGAAGAGCACCGGAGCCGCCATGAAACCAATGGCCCACAGCGCGCCGACCCATACGGCGACGAGAATGGCAAACAGATAGTCAGCTAGACGCGTCATGATATTGGCGGCCGGCAAACCACCCGGCCAACTTCACTCTGTCAGATATATTTGACGTCGATGACTTCGTACTCGCGCACGCCGCCCGGGGCTTGCACTTCAGCCACGTCGCCGGCGTACTTGCCGATCAGCGCACGAGCAATCGGCGACGAGATCGAAATCTTGCCGGACTTGAGGTCCGCCTCGTCGTCACCAACGATCTGGTAGACAACGCGATCACCCGACTCGAGGTCTTCAAGATCGACGGTCGCGCCAAAAACACAACGGCCATCAGCATCCAACAACTTCGGGTCGATGATCTGTGCCACCGACAGCTTGCCTTCGACTTCGGCAATACGCCCTTCAATGAAGCCCTGGCGCTCTTTGGCTGCGTCGTACTCGGCGTTTTCCGAGAGATCACCGTGCGAGCGTGCCTCGGCAATCGCCTCGATTACGCGCGGGCGTTCAACGGTCTTGAGTTGGTGCAGCTCGGTGCGCAGCAGCTCTGCCCCGCGCACGGTCAAGGGTACTTTCATCATGATGCGTGTCTTTGTTTTAGTTCCGCGTGAAGCGATTGCAGCGAGTAGGTCTCCAGGCCCGCCAAGTGGCGCATGCCCAAGCAGGCTGCGCGGGCGCCTTCGATCGTGGTGAAAATGGTCACCTTGGCGGCCAGCGCGCTGGTCCGGATCGAACGCGAATCAAGGATCGCCTGGCGCTTTTCATCGACTGTATTGATGACCAGCGCGATCTCGTTGTTCTTGATCATGTCCACGATATGCGGACGTCCTTCAGTCACCTTGTTGACCAGCGAAACAGGGATGCCGGCCTCCTGAAGGTGCGCGCCGGTGCCCTTCGTTGCCACCAGCTCGAAGCCCAGTTCGACCAGCGAACGTGCCACGTCGGTCGCCTTAGGGCGATCTGCCGGACGCACGCTGATGAACACACGGCCTTCAGTCGGCAGACGCGTGCCCGCAGCGATCTGGCTCTTCACGAATGCTTCGGCGAAGCTGCGGCCCACACCCATGACTTCGCCGGTCGACTTCATTTCCGGCCCCAGAATGGTATCCACGCCTGGGAACTTGTTGAACGGGAAAACGGCTTCCTTCACCGAGTAATACGGCGGCACGATTTCGCCCTTCACGCCCTGGTCGACCAGCGAACGACCCGCCATGCAGCGCGCAGCGATCTTCGCCAGCGGCAGGCTGCAGGCCTTGGAAACGAACGGCACGGTGCGTGAGGCACGCGGGTTCACTTCCAGCACATACACGACCGCGTCATCGCCCTCACCCTGAATGGCGAACTGCACGTTCATCAGACCGACCACATTCAGGCCGCGTGCCATCGCTTCGGTCTGGCGACGCAGTTCATCCTGCAGCTTGGCGGACAGGCGGTACGGCGGCAGCGAACATGCCGAGTCGCCCGAGTGGACGCCTGCTTGTTCGATGTGTTCCATGATGCCGCCGATCATTACCTGCGTGCCGTCGGAGATGGCATCGACGTCAACTTCTGTCGCGTCGTTCAGGAAGCGGTCGAGCAGCACCGGCGAATCGTTCGAGACCTTAACCGCCTCGCGCATGTAGCGTTCGAGGTCGGCCTGTTCATGCACGATTTCCATCGCGCGACCACCCAGCACGTACGACGGGCGCACGACCAGCGGATAACCGATTTCAGCGGCCAAGGCGACAGCTTCAACCGGCGTACGGGCGGTGCGGTTGGGCGGCTGACGCAGACCGAGGTCCTGCAGCAGCTTCTGGAAGCGCTCACGATCTTCGGCTGCGTCGATCATGTCGGGCGTCGTGCCGATGATGGGCACACCGTTGGCTTCAAGGTCACGCGCCAACTTGAGCGGCGTCTGACCGCCGAACTGAACGATCACGCCGACCGGCTTTTCGATCGCCACGATTTCCAGCACGTCTTCCAGCGTCAGCGGCTCGAAGTACAGACGATCCGACGTGTCGTAGTCGGTCGATACGGTCTCGGGGTTGCAGTTGACCATGATGGTTTCATAGCCATCTTCGCGCAGCGCAAGTGCGGCATGCACGCAGCAGTAGTCGAACTCGATACCTTGGCCGATGCGGTTTGGGCCACCGCCCAGCACCATGATCTTCTTCTTGTCGCTCGGCTGTGCTTCGCACTCTTCTTCGTACGTCGAGTACATGTAAGCCGTGTTCGATGCGAATTCGGCCGCACAGGTATCGACACGCTTGAACACCGGGCGCACGCCCAATGCGTGGCGACGGGTACGCACGGTCGATTCGTCGGTCTTCAGCAGCTTGGCTAGACGGCGGTCCGAGAAGCCCTTGCGCTTGAGCGCGCGCAGTTCGTCGCCACCGATGGAGCCGAGCGAACGATCGTCGAGTTCCATTTCCTTGTCAACGATGTCCTTGATCTGCGCGAGGAACCACGGGTCGATCTTGGTCAGGTTGTGCACTTCTTCCAGCGAGAAGCCGTTTTCGAAGGCATCGCCCACGTACCAGATACGCTCGGGGCCAGGTTCGCCCAGCTCCTTCTCGAGCGTTTCGCGGTCGGTGGTCTTCTGGTTCAAGCCATCGACGCCGACTTCCAGGCCACGCAACGCCTTCTGGAACGACTCCTGGAAGGTACGACCCATCGCCATCACCTCACCCACCGATTTCATCTGCGTGGTCAGGCGGTTGTTGGCGGTCGGGAATTTCTCAAACGCAAAACGAGGAATCTTGGTGACGATGTAGTCGATCGTCGGCTCGAACGAGGCCGGGGTCGCGCCGCCGGTGATTTCGTTCTTCAGCTCGTCCAGCGTATAGCCCACAGCCAGCTTGGCTGCGACCTTGGCGATCGGGAAACCGGTCGCCTTCGATGCCAGCGCGCTCGAACGCGACACGCGCGGGTTCATTTCGATGACGATCAGGCGGCCGTCCTTCGGATTGACGGCGAACTGCACGTTCGAGCCCCCCGTATCCACGCCAATCTCACGCAGCACCGCGATCGATGCGTTACGCATGATCTGGTATTCCTTGTCGGTCAGCGTTTGAGCCGGCGCGATGGTGATCGAGTCACCGGTGTGCACGCCCATCGGGTCGAGGTTTTCGATCGAGCACACGATGATGCAGTTGTCGGCGCGGTCGCGCACGACTTCCATCTCGAATTCCTTCCAACCCAGCAGCGATTCTTCGATCAGCAGTTCATTGGTCGGCGACAGGTCCAGACCGCGCGTGCAGATCTCGACGAACTCTTCGATGTTGTAGGCAATACCGCCACCCGTGCCGCCCAGCGTGAAGGACGGACGGATGATCGCCGGGAAGCCCACCTTGGCCTGTACGGCCAGCGCTTCTTCCATGCTGTGAGCGATGGCCGACCGAGCCGATTCCAGGCCGATTTTGGTCATCGCGTCCTTGAACTTCAGGCGGTCTTCCGCCTTGTCGATGGCCTCGGGCTTGGCGCCGATGAGTTCAACGTTGAACTTGTCCAGCACGCCGTGGCGCCACAGATCGAGCGCGCAGTTCAGCGCGGTCTGGCCGCCCATCGTCGGCAGGATCGCGTCCGGGCGTTCCTTCTCGATGATGCGTTCAACCACCTGCCACGTGATCGGCTCGATATAGGTGACGTCGGCCGTTTCCGGGTCGGTCATGATCGTGGCCGGATTCGAGTTGACCAGGATGACCTTATAGCCTTCGTCGCGCAGGGCCTTGCACGCCTGCGCGCCGGAATAGTCGAACTCGCAAGCCTGACCGATGACGATCGGGCCGGCGCCGATGATGAGGATCGATTGGATGTCGTTACGTTTTGGCATCTGGTCCGGAAGGGGGATAAAGGTGCGGGCTCACTTGCACTGCCCTGCTACGTCTTCATCTACCGCGCTTCACTTCTCCGTCTGAATGTTGTTACCGCGAAAATTCGTGCCGGCTCTGCCGGCTGTACTCGTGTGCTCGGCTGCGCGTTACTTGCGCGCTGCTTCCAGCATGCCGATGAAGCGATCGAACAGGTAAGCCACATCGTGCGGGCCGGGGCTCGCTTCGGGGTGCCCCTGGAAGCACAGCGCCGGGCGGTCCGTCCACGCCAGCCCTTGCAGGCTACCGTCGAACAGCGACACGTGCGTCACCTTGATGTTGGCCGGCAGCGTAGCGGCATCGACTTCAAAGCCGTGGTTCTGGCTGGTGATCAGCACGCGACCCGATTCGAGGTCCTTCACTGGGTGGTTGGCGCCGTGGTGGCCGAATTTCATCTTCAGCGTCTTGCCGCCAGCAGCCAGCCCCATCAGTTGGTGACCCAGGCAAATGCCGAACGTGGGCAACTTGCGGTCGAGGAATTCGCGGATGGCGGCGATTGCGTAGTCGCAAGGCTCCGGATCGCCAGGGCCATTCGACAGGAACACACCATCCGGGTTCAGGGCCAGAACATCCTTGGCAGGCGTCTTGGCCGGCACCACGGTCAGCTTGCAGCCGCGTTCGGCCAGCATGCGCAGGATGTTGAACTTGACGCCGAAGTCATACGCCACAACGTGGAACTTGGCGTCGGTCTTCTCCGTGGAGCCCGTGCCGAGCTTCCATTCGCCGCGCGTCCAGCTCGTAGGACTTGGGCGTGGTCACGACCTGCGCCAGATCCATGCCGGCCAAGCCTTCAAAGGCACGAGCATCGGCGATTGCGGCGTCGGCGTTGAGTTCTTCACGCGCAGCAGCCGTCACCAGACAACCGCTCTGGGCGCCCTTTTCACGCAGGATGCGCGTCAGCTTGCGGGTATCGATGCCAGCGATGCCGACCACGTTGCCTGCGCGCATGTAGCTGTCGAGATCCTGCTCGGAGCGGAAGTTCGACACGCGCAGCGGCAGGTCGCGAATGATCAAACCGGCTGCGTGGATGGCGGCGGATTCGGCGTCTTCGGCGTTCACGCCCACGTTGCCCACGTGCGGATGGGTCAGCGTCACGATCTGGCGGCGATAAGACGGGTCGGTAAGGATTTCCTGGTAGCCGGTGATCGAGGTGTTGAACACCACTTCACCCACCGTCTTGCCCACGATACCCAGCCCCTGACCATAGAAGACCGTTCCGTCGGCCAGTGCGAGAAGGGCGTGCAGGTTGCCTGCGCTCGGGGTGTCTGTCACGGTAAAAACTCCTAAACCTTGTTGGGCTCTGATTTCGTTTCCGAGACATCCTTCGGTGCTGCGCGCACCTTCGCATGACTGGGAAACGGAACTAGGGCTAAATAATTGATCTATCGGGAAACACGCCCTCACCGCGCGGACGTGAAAAGCGGGGTACGTCAATTAACGCACCCCGCTCGTAAACCTGCGAAATTATACGCAAAATTGCCCGCCCCGGCAACGCTGCCCCATGAGCCGGCCCAGCTTTTTCTGTCACATCGGTCGCTAACGAGGCTCCTCGCAACGAATCGTGCGGGTTGCCCGCACAGCACACCGGCAGCAGCGTTGCAATGCGGCGCCGCCGTGATTCAGGCGTCAGTCAGTGCTGCGCAACTGCGTGCGCAGGTAATCCGCCAACCGGTTGAGTTCAACCACCAAAGTCGGCACGCCATCGAGCGCGGCGCTGAGTTCGTCTCGGCGCCCCGCCATCTCGACCTTGAGCGCGGCGTCGGCCGCCTGCACGGCGCCAAACACGCCGACCGACGACTTGACCGAATGTGCAATTGAACCCAGCGTGCGCGCATCGCGCTTCGCAGCAGCGGATTCCAGTTGTCGGCAGGTCTTGTCAACGTCGGCCAGGTAGATGCCGATAAGCGTCTGCAAGGCCATTTCATCGCCTTCCAGCAACTGCCGCGTCTGGGCCAGGTCCGCGACATCACCGTAACCGCCGGCTTCGGCATTGAGCGACTCGATTCCGTCGAACGCCGTTGCCTCCATTCGCCGTGCCGCACGATCGATCGCGGCGAACAGGTCGCTTGGCTGGATCGGCTTGGAAACATAGTCGTCCATGCCAGCCTCCAGACAACGTTCGCGATCGCCAGGCATGACGTGAGCAGTCATGGCGATGATCGGGGTGGCCTCCCAACGGCCGGACATCGCCCAACTGCGCCGCGCCTCGCGTGCGCGGATCGCCTTGGTCGCATCCAGCCCGCCCAGCACAGGCATCTGGACATCCATGAGGATCAGGTCGAAGCGGCGCTTCTCGAACCATTCGATCGCCTCTTGCCCGTCACCCGCAACCGTCACCGAATAGCCGTTGCGCTCCAGTATCTTGGTTGCCACGGTCTGGTTGACCGGATTGTCTTCCACCAGCAGCACTTCCTTGCCACGGCGAGACACGCTGTGCTCGGCCAGTGACTCGTCGATCTTGAATTCACCCAGATCGACTTCGTTTTCTTCAATGACCGGCGAAATCGCAAGCCGGATGGCATCCAGCAGATCAGCCGAAGAAGCCGGCTTGACCAGATGCGAACGCACGCCCAACTGTCGGCAGCGCGCCGCGTCATTCCGCTGGGAATCGGTGGTCAGCATCATGACGATGCGATCGCACGGCGCGCCGTCGCCATGAAAACGCGACGGTAGCCCGAAGCCACCGGGCTCCGGCATCTTGCCGTCGACCAGCATCAGGTCGAACGCGTCGCCCGCCTTATGCGCCTGGCGCAATGCGCTGGCGGCTTCATCGCCCGACCCCGCCATCGTCACCTCAATGCCCCAGCGGCGCATGGCTTCAGCCATGACGCGGGCGGCGGCGCAACTATCCTCCACCAGCAGCGCACGCATGCCGCGCAAACGCGGGTCCAGCGGCTCGCTGGCGACCTCTTCGCGCACCAGTCCGACGCGCGCAGTGAAGTGGAAGGTACTGCCCTCGTTGAGCCGACTCTCCACCCACACACGTCCGCCCATCAACTCCACCAGCCGTCGGCAGATCGCCAACCCCAGGCCAGTGCCACCATAGCGACGCGTGGTTGACGTGTCGGCTTGCGAAAACGCACCGAAGACCTCATCGAGCTTGTCGGTCGAAATCCCGATGCCGGTGTCGCGCACGTCGCACTGGAGCACCACGCCGCCACCCTCACGGCTGATTGCGCGCGCCACCACTTCGATTTCGCCTTGCTCGGTGAATTTGATTGCGTTGCCGACAAGGTTCATCAGCACCTGTCGCAGGCGATTCGGGTCGCCGCGCAGCACGTGTGGCGTGCCCGGCTCAATGCCAAACACCAGCTCCAGGTTCTTCTGGTGCGCACGCAGCGCCAAGCCCTTGAAGGTGTCGCTGATGACGGCCGGCAGCGAGAATTCGATGTCCTCAAGATCGAGCCTGCCCGCTTCGATCTTCGAAAAATCCAGCACATCGTTAATGATCGACAGCAGTGATTCGGCAGAAGACTTCACCGTCTGCAAATAGCCGCGCTGCTCGGCGTCGAGTTGCGTGTCGAGCGCCAGTTCCGTCATGCCGATGATGCCGTTCATTGGCGTGCGGATTTCGTGGCTCATGTTGGCCAGGAAGTCGCTTTTCGCCCGACTGGCCGATTCGGCCGCGTCTTTGGCGCGCAGCAGTTGGAGTTCCCACCCCTTGCGCTCAGTAATGTTGCGATGCGTGCCGACCACGCGCTGCGGCTTGCCATCGGCAGCGCGCGCCACCACGCGGCCGTGCGAACCAATCCAGCGCCACTCCCCCTCGGCATCGCGCAAACGATATTCAACATCGAAGACAGATGCAGCACCCGAATAGTGGGCCGCCAACGCCTCGCGCACCCCTGGCAGGTCGTCCGGGTGAATCTGGGCCTCCCAGGTCGCACGATCGTTGCCGAACGTGTGCGGCGCATAGCCCATGGCGCGCTTCCATGCGTCCGAAAGATAAAACTCGCCCGATTGCAGGTCCCAGTCCCACAGTGCGTCGCCCGCGTTGTCGAGGACGAGCGACAGGCGCTCCTGTTGGCGAATCTGATAGGCGATGAGTTCAGCCGCGCGCGCGCAGAGGGATTGCGCATCGCCCGCAGCAGCAAAGAAATCGGGCATGCCGACAGCCGTCGCGAGCGCCGACAAATGGGCGTGCAAAGTCACGAGGCCCGCATCGCTGGGGACCGCGTCTCTGGTGGCAGGAGGCGTTGCAGGCAGTGAGCTCACGCAGTCTCTTTACAGTTTTGCGGACGCGAAGTCCGTCTGGTGTGCAGCCGCCTTGGTGGTCCGCCGAGCGAACCACATGTCAAGGAGCGGGCACCTCGGCGCCCGCTCCGGCACGATCAAAGCGCGGCCGCCAACGTCTGGCAGGCGCGCTCGAAGCGATCGAGCCCTTCGTTCAGTTCCTCGTCGGTAATGATCAGCGAGGTTGCGATGCGGACGACATTAGGGCCTGCCTGAAGGAGCAAAACGCCTTCCTTCGCCGCCGCCCCAACAAAAGCGCCTGCGCGATTGGCAAAAGCGCCGGTCAGCTCACAACCAAACCACAGCCCCGACGAACGTACTTCTGCGAAACAACCAAAGCGCTCGCCCATGGCGCGCAAGCGTCCGGCCGCATGGTCGGCCTTGCTGCGCACACCAGCCAGCACTTCAGGGCGGGTAATGACGTCCATTACCGCCTCGCCAACGGCGCAGGCCAAGGGATTGCCGCCGAACGTCGTGCCGTGACTGCCGGGCGTGAGGCTGGCAGCAATCTCGGCCGTGGTGAGCATGGCACCGATCGGGAAGCCGCCGCCGAGCCCCTTGGCCGTCGTCAGGATGTCAGGCACGACATCGGTGTTCATGTACGCAAAAAGCGAACCTGTACGGCCGTTGCCGGATTGGATCTCATCGAAGATCAATACCGCGTCATGCTCGCGCGTGAGCTTGCGCAGCGCGCTCAGAAATTCGGGCTGCGCCGGCACCACGCCGCTCTCGCCGATCACCGGCTCAATGATCACAGCACAGGTCTTCGGACCGATGACACGGCGCACCGCCTCGATGTCATTGAAATCGACGTGCACGATACCTGCCGGATTGGGGCCAAATCCGCTGGAGTACTTCGGCTGACCACCCACCGACACGGTGAAGAACGTGCGGCCGTGAAAGGCACCGTTGAAAGCCACGATTTCGATCTTGTCCTGGCCGTACTTGTCGATGGCGCGCTTGCGTGCAAGCTTGAGTGCGGCTTCGTTCGCCTCGGCGCCCGAATTGCAGTAGAAGACGCGCTCGGCAAAAGTGCTGTCGACCAGCTTCTTGGCCAAGCGCAGCGCCGGCTCATTGGTGAAGTAGTTCGACACGTGCCACAGCTTCTCGGACTGGTCGCGCAGCGCCTTGATCAGCGCCGGATGCGCATGCCCGAGGGAAGTCACCGCCACGCCGGCGCCAAAGTCGATGTAATCGCGGCCGTCCTGGTCCCAAACTCGCGAGCCCTCGCCTCGCACGGGCACGGGCGCCAGCGGTGCAAAGCAGGGAACCATGTAGCGGTCGAAGTCGGAACGTTCAACGGCGGCAGTCACGAATACATCCTTTCAAAACTTGTTCAAGAGAGTCCCCCGCCTGCTGCGCGGGAGCCAACTTCCCGACGGGTCGCCGGGACATCAAGTTTGATGGCTGACGGTCGCTACGTAAAGCATAAACGTCAGGCAATTCGGGCAACCCGACGTATGTATCGCTAGGGCTGCCCCTGATCCGCCGCTTTGCCGCATCATCAGCCATGATCGAGCGGCTCAGTGCATACTCAGCAGCAGTGTGCGGCGAATGCCGCCAGCCAGATTTCAACGTCGAAAGGGACCGACCATGAGCATCACCCTGACCGCCCGCCAACTCCATGAATTGCTGGCTTTCATTAATCCCGACGGCCGCGACGACGAAGCCCAGATGGATACCCTGGTCACCATTGAGTACATGCCGGAGCGCCGCGGCGTCGACGATGACCTTCTCGATGCAGGCTATTACGCGTTCGCCACAGACAATCCGGACGACGGCCTCTACGGCCCCATCTGAAAGAGACCATTGGCGGAGGTGCCTGGCCTCGATCCGTGGTAGCGCGATCAAAGGCCACAGGTGTTGCCAAAAATAAAAACGGGGCTCGATCGAGTCCCGTCTTTTGCCGCCCCGTCGGGGCAATCCACTTCTTAGGTATCAGGCGCTCTCGGCGCCAGCGCAATCACCCCAGAAGGATGATGTAGCCAAGCACGACCAAGCCAAGCCCGAACCCCTTGCGAATCCAATGTTTGTGCGTGTGTTGATGGGTGTGCATGGCAGTCCTCCTTATGTGTTGGGTCCAACTCTACACACAAATAAGAACGATTCCCATTTGCTAAATCAAAAGATTGCGATAGGTGATATCAATCATAGACGCCACGCGCAAATTGGTTGTCTGACAACTGAAATAAAAATGGCATAATGCCGCCGCCATGGCCAATCCGCTCTTTGCTTTTCCGTCTTTCCTGTATTTCGTCGCCAATCGCGTCGCCACTACGATGGCGAGCCAGATGATGATGGTTGCGGTGGGCTGGCAAATGTACGAACTCACCGGCAACGCCTACGACCTGGGCCTTGTTGGCCTGTGTCAGTTCGCGCCATCCCTGGCACTGATACTGGTGGTCGGGCACGTTGCCGACCGCTACGACCGCCGCCGCATCATGGCGATCTGTCTTGGCTTGCAAATGGTCGTTACGGCCGTGCTGGTCTGGGGCACGCTCTCCGGATGGGTTTCGCGTGAAGCGATCCTCATCGCCTCGATTTTCCTTGGCGTCATCAAAGCCTTTCAGATGCCTACGCAGCAAGCCATCGCGCCGCTGCTCGTACCGGGCACCCTGCTGCCGCGCGCGCTGGCGTTGAGTTCGGCGGGCGCACAGACAGCCACCATCATCGGCCCCGCCATCGGCGGCTTCGTTCTACGTAGCTGGCGCGCACGCGGTGTACGGCATTTGCGGCCTGCTCTTCATCGTCGCCGCGGTGCTCATCCTGATGGTCCGCTTCGACCACGCACCAGCCCCGCGGGAGCGCGTCAGCATGCAAACGCTGTTGGCCGGCCTGACGTTCATCTGGAACCGCAAGGAAGTGCTCGGCGCGGTATCGCTCGACCTGTTCGCCGTCCTGCTCGGCGGCGCCACTGCGCTGTTGCCGATCTTCGCCAAAGACATCCTGCACGTTGACGCCTGGGGCATGGGCCTGCTGCGCTCGGCACCAGCCGTCGGAGCGCTGCTCATGTCGGTGTATCTATCGGCGTGGCCTATCGAGCGCCGCGTCGGCAAGGTCATGTTCGGTGCCGTTGCAGCCTATGGCGTAGCCACTATCGTCTTTGGATTGTCCACATCGTTCTGGCTGTCGTTCGCCGCCCTGCTCGTCAGCGGCATGTTCGATATGGTCAGCGTGGTCATCCGGCAGTCGCTCGTGCAATTGCAGACGCCTAACGAGATCCGTGGTCGCGTCAATGCGGTCAACTCGATCTTCATCGGAGCCTCCAACCAGCTTGGCGAGTTCGAATCCGGCATGACCGCCGGCTGGTTTGGCGCAGTCGGCTCCGTCGTGCTTGGCGGGGTGGGCACGCTAGTCATCGTTGGCAGTTGGATGCGTCTCTTCCCTGCCCTGACTCGCCGGGAGCGCCTCACCGACCAGTGAGTCGGGCGAGCGCTTCACGGCTCGGAGTTAACGCGCGTTAAACACGTCCGAACCGCCCTGCGGCGTAACAGTTTTCAACTATCGCTCGCATGGGCCGGCCTAGGGCTGATGTGATAAATTCCGCCATCGCAACAGCGCCCCTCTGGGGCTTTGCAGTCATGAATCTTTCCCCCGCCGAGCTGAGCGCTCCGTTCCCGGAGCTGGCCGAGCGCATCCATCGCGAAGCAACCGTAGTGGACGACGCAATCATCAAGATCGACCACTTCCTCAACCACCGCATCGAGCCGCGTTTCATGCGTGCAATGGGCGACGAATTGGGTCGCCGCCTCGGCGGCTACAAGACGGACGTCATTCTCACTGCGGAAGCCAGCGGCATTGCGCCGGGGCTGGTCGTTTCGCTGGCACTGAACCTGCCGCTCGTGTACGCCAAGAAATACGCTCCCATGATCGAGCCGCCGGCGTACTCGCGCATTGTTCCGTCGCCCACCAAGGGCGGAGAAACGCGCCTGGTCATCGGCAAGAAGTACCTGTGGGAAGGCGCCCGCGTACTTCTCATCGACGACATCCTCTCTAACGGCCGCACCGCGCAGGCGCTGGTCGAAATGGTCCGCGAAGCGAATGCCGAAGTCGTCGCTGCCGGCTTCATCATGGAAAAATGCTTCAAGAACGGGCGCCGCATTCTCGAAGACATGAATGTTCCTGTTGCCGTGCTCGCGCAAGTCCTGCGCGCCGAAAACGGCCACGTCATCATGGCCGGCTGATCTGGCCAGACTCAGCAACACTGCGCGCTGGCATCATGCCGGTGCGCAGTCCCTCGTAAGCCTCAAGCAAAAGTCCTTCGGTCACACAACGACACAGCAACAGCCCATCCTTTAGGACTTGTCTTATATAGCCCCTGGTCGGCGCGTGACAGACTCAAGCCACATTCCGACGACAGACTCGGCCGCCGCCTGGCTGCAGCACGTAGACTCATACGTACCTGTCCGTCGCCCCGGCAACAAGACAAGGACTTTCACATGAACACCCCCCGCCTTCTGGCCTCGACCGCCGTCATCAGCGCCGCGCTCATCACTAGCCTGCCCGCACTCGCGCAGCAAACCACCGCCTCCGACTGTTCCGGCTCTGTCGTCGGCCGCTGGTACGGCACCGATACGATTACGGGTGGCCGCTTCCTGCTGGAACAGAAACCCGGCGGCGACTTCGAGCTAAGTGTCAAACTGCCCAACGCAATCAATCACATGAAGGGACGCTGGAGCTGCGCCAACGGGATGTTCTCGTCATGGACCCAGACCTTCAACGGCAGAACCATTGACCCCAAGGCCTTCGGCCACAATGCCGATGTTTCAGAGTTCCACGGCATCGACGCCGACCACTGGGCCATCCGCGACGTCGTTTCCGGCAACACCTTCAACTTCCAACGCGTCGCGTCCGATTTCGCCCTTTGACACGTCCCGTCAAACGGAACGACATCGCTTCACGCCAGAGCATATTTCTGTTGGTCTTGCACTACGCGTGAATGGTGCTGCTGGCTGCGCTCCTGTTGCGCAGCCAGCGGTTTGATGACGTCGGCGTTCGCGTCCACGCGGTGCCGAATTCTGCCTCGACAGTCCTCGCCGCAGCCCCATCCGATCAATTCATTTAGCATTTTCATCCGCTACAGAATCACGGCGTGAAATGCGATTTTTCCCACCCATACACATCGTTGTTTCATTGAATCAAATCGGATTTAACTTGATCCAAAATTTGAGAATGATCTCAGACGACTAGGACATGTGACATGCCAGACTGCACGCATTGAACAACTCCGGCGCGCAGAAAAATGCATACACCTTCCATTCATGGGTTCAATTCGGCCGTCAATAACAACGGTAGAAGAGGCGAAACGGATCTCGCACGACCAAGCACCGTGGTCATCATTGACAGGCATCCGCTCATGCGTTTGGCATTAGGTCAGATCATCGATGAGTCCGGGCAGTTCAAGGTGATGGGACAAGGCACTGACTCCGACAGCGGCATCAAGCTGGTCAAGACGCATCAGCCGGACATCATAGTAGTGGACTCTTTCGTACTGCCCGACGGAGACCGTCTGGTAGAAGCCGTCCTCGACATGCCCTGGCACCCGCGCGTGCTGATATTCACTGCCGCAGACGCGCGGCGACATGCCGGCTACCTGCGTACCGCCGGGTGCAGCGGCTACATCTGCAAGACGAGTCCGCCGGGAGAAATCCTCAACGCACTCTTCGTCGTCAAATCCGGATACCAGTGCTTCCCGGAGGTCCCGACGTCGGCATTCGAGCGGACAGACCCCATTCAATGTCTTTCCGGCCGCGAGCGCCAAGTGATGAATGCAATCCTGTCGGGCAGCCGCAACAAGGACATTGCCAATGCGCTCAATGTGAGCCCCAAGACGGTGAGCACGTACAAAATGCAGATCATGCGCAAGTTCGGCATCAACAGCATTGCCGAGCTGGTCGAAATCGCCAGAGGGGGCCGCGCAGCCTGACAGAAGCGACGCGGGCATCTCTAAAGAAAACGCCACCGCCAAACAAAAAAGCCGGACATGACGTCCGGCTTTTTTTTCTTCCAGGCCTGTCGGCCTTCCGCGCTGACGATCAGTTGTCGTCCGGCTGGCTCACAAAACCGATTTTCGACAATCCGGCCTTGGAAGCGTCGGCCATCACCTCGGCAACAAATTTGTAGGCAACGTCCTGGTCCGCGCGAATGTGGATTTCCGGCTGCGGCTCGCGATGACCTTCACTCGCGAAGCGCTGCTGCGCTGTGGCGCGATCGACGATCTCGCCGTCCCAGAACATGGTGCCCGCCTTGTCGATGGCGAACTCGATCTTCTGGGGCTTGAGGTCGTTGGGTTGGGACGTGACCTTGGGCAGATCGATCTTCACGGCGTTGGTCATCAACGGTGCGGTCACGATAAAAATCACGAGCAACACCAGCATCACGTCGATGAGCGGGACCATGTTGATCTCCGCCATCGGGGCACTGGCGTTCTTGCTATCGAAGCTTCCGAAAGCCATGGCTCTACTCCGTTATGCCGAAACGGCGCGCGGCGTCATCGGCTGCACGTTGTCGGCACGGGCCATGGGCTGACCCAGCGACAGGAAGGTGAAGAGGTCGTAAGCGAATGAGTCGAGCTTGGCCAGCAGCACGCGGTTGCTGCGCGTGAGCCAGTTGTAGCCCATCACCGCAGGAATCGCGACGGCCAGACCGATACCGGTCATGATCAGCGCCTCGCCCACCGGGCCGGCAACCTTGTCCAGCGTGCCGGCGCCGCTCATGCCGATGGCGATCAGCGCGTGATACACGCCCCACACCGTGCCGAACAGCCCCACGAACGGGGCCGTGGCGCCGACGGTCGCGAGGATCGTCAGGCCGTTTTCGAAACGGGCGGTTTCTTCGTCAAGCACCTTCTTGATGGTGCGGGTCAGAAAGTCCTGCGCGCTGCCGGCCTCTTCAAGCTTGGCCGCGCCAAAGCGGGCATGGTGCTTGTGGGCGTGGATGGCGTGCGAGGCCAGGTGCGAGAACGGGCACTGTGCGCCGTGGGTGGAGATTTCGGCCTCCACCGCGTCGAGCGACGACGCGTTCCAGAAGAAGTTCAGAAACTCAGCACTGCGACGCTTGCGCGACCAGAATGAGATCCCCTTCATCACGATCAGAACCCAAGAGGCGATGGACATGATCACCAGGATGCCGAGCAGGCTCTTGCCGACGATATCGCTCTGCGCGATGAAATGGCCAAAACCCATGGCGCTTGCTTCGTTCATGACGTGTGAATCCTACAAATTGAAAGTGATGGGGACGCGAACCCACACGGCAAGTGCTCTGCCGTTTTCGGAATAGGGCTCGAACAGCGCCTTGCGAACGGCGGTGACCGCCGCCTCATCCAGGCGTGAGTAACCAGAAGACTCGGCGACGATGGCTTGCTGCGGCTTGCCATTGACGTCAACGAGCACACGGATGATGACCTTACCTTCTTCGCGCAGCTTGAGAGACGCTTTCGGGTATTCGGGGGCCGGACGTTGCAGGTAGCGCACAGCCGATTCCGACACTGTCTTGGGCTGCGCCACAGGCTGCACCGCAGCGGCGGGAGGAGCGGGCGGCGAAGGCGGTGCATCCGGCACCACGATAGCGTCCCTCACTGGCTCGGTCGGCTGCGGGGCCACGGTGTAATCACTGGGCTTGGGCGGCGTCGGAGACGGCGCGGCCAGCACCGGCGCAGGCTGTTTCTTGGGCACGATGCGCGGCTTGGGCTGCTCGGGCGGACGCGGCGGCTCAGGCGCCACCGGCTTGGCTTCATCAATGAAGCTCACGAACAGCGGCGCGGCCTCTTGCAGCGTGTCACGCACGATCTTCAGTTGCAGCAGTCCCCACGCCAAGGCGACGTGGATCGCGACCACCACCGCAATGGCAACGCCACGGCCGAGCTTGTCCGAATCTCCGTAGTAGGAGGCCGGTGCGCGCGTCGATGCATCGGGCTTGGCACTGCTGGCTGCGAGCGTGTTCATCGGAAATCTGCAAATGAGAATCGTTGCTATTTTATTTTGCGGCACTGCAAAGTCAAGTCCAACTCCGGTAGCGCACCTCTAGCGCAACTGGCCATCAGGCGATCATTTTCAAATCCAGCAATAAACTGATTACGTTCTCCGCCACATTCTCAACCCACAAACAGGCAATCACAATCGCTCTCCATCACCCCTCCGAAGGAGAGCGTCATGCAACACCCTCTGCACAATCAACACGTCGTCGTGATCGGCGGAACCTCGGGCATTGGAGCGGCCGTGGCCGTCGCGGCCCGACAAGCGGGCTGTCACGTCACCATTGTCGGCCGCTCGGCGCAACCAATCGAGGGCGTCGCCGCTGTTGCGGCCGACATTACCGACCATGTGGCCATGGCCCGGGCACTTGATTCGGTCGCCACGATCGATCACCTCGTCGTCACGGCCGGCGCTCGCGTCGGCTCTCCGACGCTCGACAAACTGGACGCCGAAGAACTGCAGTTGGCTTTCGACGTGAAGCTGTTCGGCGCGCTATTCGCCATCCAGGCTGCCCTGCCCCACCTTGCAAGGACAGCGTCGATCACGCTGACGTCTGGCGTGCTGGCGCGCAAGGCTTCGGCAGGCGGACTGCTCAAGGGGACGCTCAATGGCGCGATTGAAGCGGCCGGTCGGCAACTCGCCAAAGAACTGGCGCCCCTGCGGGTCAACCTGATTAGCCCCGGCGTGGTGGACACGGACCTGTGGGGCGCGGCGAGCGACGCTCGCGCAGCCACCATGGCACGGATCGGCGCCAGCCTTCCCGTCGGCCGTGTCGGGCACGCCGAAGATCTGGCTCAGGCCTACCTCGCAGTCATGAGCAACGGGTTCATGACCGGCGCTGTCATCGATGTCGAAGGCGGCGCCCTGCTCTGACATGCACACCTCACTAACAATGGAATCCGGCATGACCTCGCAATCCATCCTGTTTACACCGACACGCGTTGGCTCGCTCGCGCTGCATCACCGTGTCGTGATGGCGCCGATGACGCGTGCGCGAAGCACTCAACCAGGCGACGTGCCCAACACACTCAACGCACGCTACTACGCACAGCGGTCCTCCGCCGCGTTGATCGTGAGCGAGGCCGCGCAGATATCGCCACAAGGCAAGGGATATTCGTTCACGCCCGGCATATATAGCGACGACCAGATCGTCGGGTGGCGGCAGGTCACCGACGCCGTGCACGCGTCGGGCGGACACATCTTTCTGCAACTGTGGCACGTGGGACGCATGTCGCATGCGGACTTCCACGGTGGCGAACTCCCCGTGGCACCGTCAGCGGTGCCGTTCGACGGCCAGATCTGGAAATGGGACGACGCCCTCGGGGCGGGTCGCATGGTCGACTGCCCGACGCCGCGTGCGCTAACGGTGGATGAGATCGCCGGCATCGTCGGCGACTATCGCCGCGCGGCGCGCAACGCGATTGCCGCTGGCTTCGACGGCGTTGAAGTGCATGGCGCCAATGGCTATCTGGTCGACCAGTTCCTGCGCACTACCTCCAACGTACGCACCGATGCCTACGGGGGCTCACGCGAGAATCGGTTGAGGTTTTTGCGAGAAGTCATGACGGCCATCGTCGACGAAGTCGCTGCCGAACGAGCCGCCATCCGGTTAGCGCCATTCCTCACCGCGCGCGGCATGGGTTGCCCCGACATCCTGCCGACGATTCTTGAGGCGGCATCCTTCCTGCAAGAGCTTGGCGTCGCCTACCTGCATCTGGTTGAAGCGGACTGGGACGACGCGCCTGAGTTCACCGAAGCCTTCCGCCGCGACATCCGCGCCCGTTTTGCGGGGCCGATCATCGTGGCCGGCAAATATGATGCGACACGCGCGCAATGGGTGCTTCAAAACGGCTATGCCGATCTCGTAGCGTTTGGCCGCCCCTTTGTCGCCAATCCCGATCTGCCCGCGCGCCTGCGTCACGGCTGGCCCTTGACGACTCCCGACGGCAGCACGCTGTTCGGCGGCGGCGCAGAGGGCTACACGGACTACGCGTCCAGCGTGGTGGCGGTAGCGGTCAGTGCAGTGAACCGTGCCTGAAGGTACTCGATGAGCAGCCGCACACGCGGCGGCAAGAAGCGGTTGGAGTGGTAGAGCACGGACAGCGGCGCCGGTTCGACAAAGAACGCGTCGAGCACCGTCACCAACCGCCCTTCGCGCAGGTCATCCGCCACGTCCAGTTGCGACTTGTACGCGAAACCCTCGCCGAACAGTGCCCATTTGCGGATGATCTCGCCGTCATTGCTCTGCTGGTAACGCGACAGCCGCACGCTACGCGCCAGTCCATGTTCGCGGTACCGCCATTCGTGCATCGGACCGTTGGCCGTCGTCAGCACAAGACATGGCAACGCGGTCAGATCGTCCGGATGCTCTGGGCAGCCGAGGCGCGCCACGAGTTCTGGCGCAGCGCAGACAATGCGGCAGTTCTCCGCCAAAGGCCGCGCCACCATGGCGCTGTCCGGCAGACGACCAAAACGGATGGCGATGTCGATATCGTCGTCGATCAGATGGGCAGTGCTGTCGGACAGATGCAGCGAAAATCGCACGCCGGGATTCTCCGCACGGAAATCCGTCAGCATGCGCAACAACAGGTTGCGCCCCAGGTCGGACGGCGCTGAGATGCGCACCGCGCCAGCCACCTGCTGCTGGCCTGCCTGAACCGCCTGCGCCCCCTCCTCCATCAGATCCAGAGCCTGCTGGCAGTAGTCGCGATAGATCAGCCCCGCATGTGTCAGGCGCAGTCGGCGCGTACTGCGTTCGAACAGCCGGGCGCCAAGCGCGGCTTCAATGCGCTGGATACATGCGCTGGCTGCTGCGGGCGACAGTCCATGCCGCCGCCCGGCGGCCGAAAAGCTGCCCAGCGTGGCGGCGTCCAGAAAGACGCGGATGTCATTGATGCGGTCCATGCCGCCTCCGCGCTCAGGGTTTGAATGCGCCGATGAAAATCGCAGGATCCACCCGGACGTCGTTCAGGCTGACGTTCCAGTGCATGTGCGGCCCGGTGGCGCGGCCCGTCGAACCCACTGCGCCCACGACGGCGCCGCGTGCGACCTCGTCGCCTTCCTTCACGTCGATGCGCGACAGGTGGCACACCATGCTGATCAGCCCCTGGCCGTGGTCGATGAATACCGTGTTGCCATTGAAGAACAGGTTTCCGGTCAGGATCACGCGGCCCGCAGCAGGCGCCTTGACCGGCGTGCCGGCCGGCACGGCAAAGTCCAGTCCCGAATGTGGCGCGCGCTCTTCACCATTGAAGAAGCGGCGCAGACCGAAGGCGCTGGACAACGGGCCATTGACCGGCTTGTCGAGCATCACGTTGCTCGGCGTGCCCGGCGTAAATGTACGGTACGCACGCGATTGCGCCGCCATTTCGCGTTCGATGCGAGCGTTGTCCTCGGGCAGAGGATTGACCATGCGGTCATTTTTGAGCCGGATGTGCTGTTCCGGATAGCGCTTGGCGCCAATGTCGAAACTCACCTGGCGTGTGCCAGCGGCTTCCTGCACTTGCAGCTGCTGCGCCCCCTTTGCAGTGAGCGGCACGCCCACGATGGCGATCCAGCGACTGGCGTCCTCGCGAATCACCATGACCGGCTTATCCTGAAAGAACACGCGCGGCGCTTCGGCGCCATCGCCCAGCGGCAGGACCACAACACCGCCTGGCACCGGTTTATTGAGAAGACGGGTCAGAAATCCGTCGGCGCTGGCCGGCAGACTGAAGGTGGCAACGACCAGAGCGAGGCAGACAGCAATCAGGCGAAACATGGGCATGCGGGTGCGGAGCAACGAAAGGATGCAAGGTTAGCAAAGGCGCGCCGCATGGGGCCGCTTCAGTGTCAGCAAGCGTTACATGCCCATCTGATGCTTGCGTTCGGCGATTTTGTTAATGATAATTATTCTCATTTGAACATCACGCGATCAACCGATCGTTGCAGGAGGTTCGGATGGAACAATGGAAGCGCGAGATCGTGCTCGGCAATCGCGACTTCGAAGCGCGCGACTTTCTCGAGGCGCTGCTGCATTACCGCCGCGCGCTTGCTGTCGCGCGCCGCCTGTTTGCACATTGGCCTGACGCCGATGAGGCGGTGGCTGCGCTGGTCATCGCCCATCACAACATGGCCGACCTGCTGCGGCACATGAGTCACATCGACGAAGCCGCCGGCCATCTGTGTTCGGCGCACCGTTGCCTGCAACAGGCGATCACCGACCCGCACCTGCCCGAGGCCCTGCGCGAAGCAGCCAAGCGCCACACGCCGCGCACGCTGGCTGAACTGCAACGCTTCTCGCGCGAATGCTGCCGTCATCCAGAGGTAGTACGCACATTGTCTTCGCGCTGCGCGCAGTGCCCGCGGGCCTCGCGCTTGCTGCATTGATCCATCGACCTTCGTCATCGCCATACGGGCCGACGCCATGAAAGCACCGACGCCACGCACCTCCGATACCGCGCTGCCGCGCGGCACATCCACGTTCAGCCTGCGCCATGCGCTGGGCTGGATCATCTTCATTCTTGGCACCCTGCTGATCTGCCGTGAGATCTGGGAGCACTTCATCCAGCGCGACCAGCGCGTGTTCGACGCGTTCCTGGGCGGCAGCATCGCGGCCGGCGCGACGGCACTAGGAACCATCCCCGTGATGATCTCGCGCCAGCTCTCCGACCGCGTGCAGGACACGCTGCTCGGCTTCGGCGCGGGCGTCATGCTGGCGGCATGCTCGTTTTCGCTGATCGTGCCGGGCGTCGCTGCAGCCACCGCACAAGGCGCTGGCCCATGGCAGGCTGCCGGCATCGTTGGCGGCGGCATTCTGCTGGGCGGGCTGCTCATCTACTTGATCGACCGTTTCGTGCCGCACGAGCACTTCATCAAAGGCATGGAAGGCCACATGGCGCTCCGCCTGCGCCGCGCCTGGCTGTTTGTGATTGCCATCGCGCTCCACAACGTGCCGGAAGGACTGGCTATCGGCGCAGCCTATGGTGGCACAGACGCTCTGCGCGCCTCGGCGCTGGCGACCGGCATAGCGATTCAGGACGTGCCCGAAGGCCTGGTGGTTGCGGTCGCCTTGCTGTCGGCCGGCTACTCGCGCGCCTTTGCTGTGACACTCGGCGCGTTGTCCGGGCTGGTCGAGCCGATCGCGGCCGTGCTCGGCGCATCGGTCATCACACTGTCCGTGCAACTGCTGCCATGGGGCCTCGCCTTTGCTGCTGGCGCCATGCTGTTCGTCATCAGCCATGAGATGATTCCCGAGTCGCATCGCAAGGGGCACGAAGCCTTCGCGACCGGCGGCCTGATGGTGGGCTTTGTGCTGATGATGACGCTCGATACGGCGCTCGGCTGATCAAGCGCTTGGCGCGGGGCTGAACCCAGCCGCCCCACTGTGCGGCGCCTTTTGCCATAATCCGCCCCGCGCCCATCTTGCGCCTGTCGCAACGACAGGCACGAAAGACTTCCACTCATGACTGACAGCTCCCGCGCCGCGAACACGGCGCTCTCCCCCTTGCCCGCGCATGAACGCACCTTTGCCTGGCGAGACCACGCCGCGCTGTGGCTGAGTCTTGGCGTCGGCCTGCTGGTGATCCAGGTCGGGGCCTATCTGGTGCCGGGGCTGGGCACGCAAGGCGCGCTGGCTGCAATTCTTGGAGGCTCCTTGCTGGGCGCCGGCCTGTTGGCGTGGACCGCACGCCTTGGTTGCGAGAGCGGCCTGTCGAGCGCCGGTTTGATGCATGCGACCTTTGGTAGCCACTTCGCGCGCCTGCCCGTGTTGCTCAACGTGGTGCAGCTCATCGGCTGGACGACGTTCGAGCTGGTGGTGATGCGCGACGGCTCCGTGTCGATCGCTCGCCGCACAGGCGGTTTCGTCTCCGACGTATGGCCGTTGGTGGCGACGGTGCTGTGGGGCGGCCTGCTGATTGCGCTGCTATCGGGCTCGATGGTGCGGCTAGTGCGCAAGTTCATCGGTCGCTATGGTTTGCCGTTGGTCATCGCATCCCTCCTCTGGCTGAGCTGGCAGTTTCTGCGCCGTGCGAGCGACGTCGGCTGGATGGAAATCTGGCATCGCCAGGGCGACGGCAGCATGGGGGTTTTGTCAGCGCTCGATCTGGTGATCGCCATGCCGGTTTCGTGGCTACCGCTGGTGGCCGATTTCGCACGTCATGGCCGCACAAGCGCCGGTGCATTTGGCGGCACCTGGCTGGGCTACGGCATCGCCAACATCTGGTGCTACACGCTCGGCATGCTGGTGGCGCTTACCAATCCGAGCGCCGACCTGCTTGGCGCGCTGTTGCTGGCACAGGGCGGCCTGGTGGCGCTGGGCCTGATCCTGATCGACGAAGTTGACAACGCGTATGGCGATGTGTATTCCGGCTCGGTGGCGGCACATAGCCTGTTGCCTCGCTGGAGCGTGCGCCAGTGGGGCATGGCCCTGGCCGCACTATGTACCGTGCTGGCGCTGCTTTTGCCGATGCACAGCCTTGAGCCGTTCCTGCTCACCCTCAGTTCGGTATTCGTACCGCTCTACGGCGTGATCATTGCGCGACTGGCAGGGTCCGATGACATCGTCGGACGCGTCGGTGCGCAACGCATCAACGGTAGCGCGGTGGCGATCTGGTTGCTCGGCATCGGCATCTATCACGCGGCGGCGGTCTGGACGCCTCAATGGGGCTCGGCCCTGCCGGCACTGCTGACGAGCTTCGTGCTGGCATGGCTTACGCGGGCGGATCTGGCTGGCAGCCTGCGCCGACGTCCGTCGGAAGGCTGAGGCGCACTCACATTCGCTCACAGTCGCATCAATCGTCGAGACAGAAAAATCCTCTAAGCTGCCGACTTTTGTCCGCCTTGTTGCCCGTGCCTAACCGATCGATCCTCGCTGCGCTGTGCGGCGGCGCCCTGCTGGCGGCTTGCGCAACGCCGCAACGCGCGCCGGTGGACGCTGCCCGGCCAGTCGCACCGGCGATGCCGGCTACGCAATCCATGCCGGTGGTGACTGAAACCCCCGTGGCGCCACCTGCGACGGTAACGACGGCGCCGCTTCCACCCATCGCACCGGTGGCAGTCCCCGCCGCCCCTGCTCTGCCTGAAGCCAGCACGCCGACGCCCTCCGCACGCGCGCCGTTCACTGAGGCACAGGCCCGCACCTTGTTGCTTCAGCTCATGCCGCCGCGCGTCTCAGACCGCAATGGTTGGGCGGACGACATCCTGAGCGCGTTTACGCATCTGCGCATTCCGTACACCGCAGAGTACTTCTGCGCAGCCAACTCGATCATCGAACAAGAGTCCACCTGGCAGGGTGACCCGACCGTACCGGGCCTGCCCGACATCGCATGGAAGAAGATCGGCGAGAAAGCCTGGGAAAAGCACGTTCCGCTGATTGCGGTGAAAACCGCGCTACTGAAGACGTCTCCCGACGGGCGCAGCTACAAGGAACGCATCGACACCCTGCGCACCGAGCGCGAGATGAACAGCATCTTCGAAGATCTGTCGGCCGACGCCGCACGACTGGGCGTGCCGTTGAGTATGAGCAACCCGATCCATACGGGCGGGCCGATGCAGGTCAGCGTGGCGTTCGCCGAAGCGCACGCGCGCACCACACCCTACCCTTACCCGCTCAAGAGCACTATCCGCGACGCCGTCTTCACACGGCGCGGCGGCGTGTACTTTGGCGTCGCCATCCTGCTGCAATATCCGATGCAATACAGCGACATGCTGTACCGCTTCGCCGATTACAACGCTGGCCGCTATGCCAGTCGCAATGCGGCATTCCAATCGGCGCTCGTACGCGTGTCCGGCAAGAAAGTCGCGCTGGATGGCGATCTGCTCGCCTACGTGAATGGCGCACCAAGCAAGACGCCGAGCGACGTCGAACAGGCGCTCTTCGCCATTGAAGGCAAACTGGGCATGAGTCGGGACGCGATCCGCCGCGACCTGCTGACTGAAAAGACCATCGGCTTCGGGCAGACACAGCTCTATCGCAAGGTATTCACGCTGGCTGAGGCGAACGGACGCACGCTGCCTCGCGCCGTGCTGCCCAATATTGAACTGGTGAGCCCCAAGATCACGCGCAAACTCACCACGGCGTGGTTCGCCAAGCGTGTGGACGGGCGTTATCAGACCTGCATGGCGCGGGGCGCCTAAGAACCGGTCTGCGGTGAAATCAGCTTCTAGGAAGCTGAGAGCCGCTCCCACACCGGACTGAGGTCCGGCGGCAACGGCGGACACCGCCCCAGGTCGAACTGGCTCTCGCCCGGGCCATGAAAATCCGACGCACGCGAAGCGAGGAAGCCATATCGCCGCGCAATGCGCGCATATTCGAGCACCTGCGCGCGCGTATGCGAGCTGGTGACGACTTCGACGCCGTCGCCGCCAAGCGCGGCAAAGCGCTCGAACAATCCTGTCATCTCGGCTTTCGAGAACCGATAGCGCCCAGGGTGCGCCACCACGGCCAGCCCGCCTGCGCTGTGGATCCACTCCACCGCCTGATCCAGCGTGGCCCACTCGTGATCGACGAAGCCGGGCTTGCCGCGCACGAGATAGTTGTCGAACACCTGCTGCGTGTCGCGTGCAGCGCCGATCGAAACGAGGTAACGCGCAAAATGCGCCCGGCCGATGAGCGAGGGGTTTTCGGCGTACGACGCCGCACCTTCGTAAGCGCCTTCGATACCGATGCGCGCCAATTCGTCGCCAATGCGCCGTGCGCGCGTGTCGCGCCCCTCGCGCACCGCAGCGAGCCCCGCAACGAGCGTTGTGACCGCTGGGTCAATGCCCAACCCCACGATGTGCACGCTTTGATCGAGCCACGAGATCGAAATCTCCACCCCGTTCACAAACCCCATTCCAGCCTTGCGCGCAGCCTCCCGCGCTTCCGGCAGGCCAGCCAGTTCGTCGTGGTCGGTCAGAGCGAGCAATTCAACACCGTTGTTTGCTGCGCGCTCGACCACCGCCGTCGGGCTCATCAGACCGTCGGAAAAAGTGGAATGGCAGTGGAGATCGGCGTTCAACGGGGTTTTCATGGAGTGCGGGGCGCTTTCGTGCAGTGCATCAATCGATCATAGCAGAGGCCCACACCGTACCGTGCCCGGTGCAATAATGCCCGCCATGCCAAGCATCCTCATCGTCGAAGACGAAGCGCCCATCGCCGAAACATTGGCCTACGCCTTGCGCGCCGAAGGCTACGCCACGGCACATGTCGCCACCGGACAAGCCGCATTGACACGGCTCGCCGACGGAGACCTCGCGTTGGCGATCATCGATGTCGGCCTGCCGGATATCAGCGGTTTTGAACTGGTCCGCCGCATTCGCGCATCGAATCCCATCCCGGTGATGTTCCTCACCGCCCACGCCGACGAGATCGATCGCGTACTGGGTTTTGAAGTGGGCGCAGATGACTATGTCGTCAAACCGTTCTCGCCACGCGAAGTCGCCGGCCGCGTACGTGCCATCCTCCGCCGCGCAGCGCCTGCGCCCGCCGCCGCGTGCGAGTCATCGGTCTGGCGGCACGACGCACCCGCAGCCAGCATCCACTACCACGGCACGCTGCTATCTCTTACACGCTATGAATATCTGTTGCTGACCTGGCTGATCCGTCACCCGTCGCGGGTGTTCTCGCGCGAGCAATTGCTCGAAGCGGTGTGGGACGGTGTGCATGACGGCTCGGACCGCACGGTCGATACGCACATCAAGACCCTGCGCGCCAAGCTGCGCAGCGTCGCGCCCGACGACGACCCGATCCAGACGCATCGCGGCATGGGGTATTCGCTGCAGGCGCCGCGCGCATCGTGAATCTGTCGCTGCGCATTTTCATCGGCTACTTTCTCGTCGTTGGGCTGACGGGGCTGTTCATCCTGAACATCGTCATCACCGAGGTAAAACCCAGCGTGCGCGAGACCATTGAAGAGACGATGGTTGACACCGCCAACATCCTTGCCGCGCTGGCTGCCGACGAGCTCAAGTCCGGCACCATCGGCGAAGGCAACTTCGCGCGCAGCGTGGATCGCTACGCGACGCGCAGCATCGACGCGCGCATCTGGCACTTCCGCAAGACTTCGCTCGACTTTCGTGTTTACGTCACCGACGCCAAGGGCACGGTGGTGTTCGATTCCGAACGCCGCGCTGTCGGCATGGATTATTCGCAATGGAACGACGTGCGGCGCACGCTCGAAGGCGTTCTACGGTGCGCGCACCACGCGCGAAGAACCGAGCAAAGAAACGAGCACCGTCTTTCACGTGGCAGCGCCGATCATGGACGGGCCGCACATCATCGGCTCGCTCACCGTATCGAAGCCCGTCGCGCGGATCGACCCGATCATCAGCCGAGCCGAGAACACCATCTTCCGCTACGGCGTGGCGCTGATCCTCGCCTCGCTCGCGGTCGGCCTGTACATGACCGTGCGGCTGCAGTTGTCGATCCGACGGCTACAGCATTACGCACGCGCGGTGGCGGCTGGCGAACACGTAGACGCGCCGCACTCGAGCGCGCGCGAACTCGAAGAACTCGCCCGCGCCATGGCAGACATGCGCGCCCGGCTCGACGGCAAACAATACGTCGAGGGCTACGTCCAGGCGCTGACGCACGAACTGAAGAGCCCGCTGGCTGCCGTCGCCGGCGCGGCGGAGCTGCTGGCCGACGACCTGCCCGCCGACGATCGCCGCCACTTTGCGCAGACCGTGCAGATGCAAACGCGGCGCATGCAATCGCTGATCGATCGATTGCTGCGCCTGTCGCGGCTCGAGTCCCTCGACCAGCTCGACACACGCGAGCGATTCGACCTGGCGCAGGTTGTCGACAAGGCCCGCGCCGCACGCGAATTGATCGCCGCGCAGCGCAACGTCGTCATCCGCATCGATCCGGGGCAGTCCCCATTGATGATCGACGGCGATGCGGCGCTGCTTGAGCTTGCCATCGGTAGCCTGCTCGACAACGCGGTCGACTTCGCACACGCCAACAGCACGGTCCGGCTGAGCGCAACGCGAGAAAGCGGCGACATCGTCGTGCGTGTCCACAATCAGGGCGATGTCATTCCGGACTACGCGCTGCCTCGCCTGTTCGAACGCTTTTACTCGCTCGCGCGACCGGGCACGGGTGCCCGCAGCAGCGGACTGGGGTTGTCGATTGCGCGCCAGATCGCCACGTTGCACGGTGGCAGTATCGATGTCGCCAACCATCCGCAAGGTGGCGTCGAAGCCGTCTTGCGCGTGCCCGCCCAAGGCAGCTGATAGCAAGGGGGACACCATGCACGCGTCTATCCAAATCCGCCGCATGCAGGCCGGCGACGCTGAAGCTGTCACCCGGCTTTCCGCCGAACTGGGCTATCCGGATAGCGTCGCCGCCATTGGCGAGCGCATCGCCTATGCCAACAGCAATCCAGAACACGCCGCATTCGTTGCCGTGCGCGACGGCGAAGTACTGGGCTGGATTCACGTTCTCATCATGCATTTGCTTGAAACCCCGGACTTCGCAGAAATCGGAGGCCTTGTCGTCGGCCAGGCCGCGCGACGCGCCGGGGTCGGTGTGGCGTTGGTCGAAGCGGCGACAACGTGGTCGCGCGGGATGGGCGTGGCAGCTTTGCACGTGCGCTCGAACGTGATCCGCGAAACCGCCCACGCGTTCTATCGGGCATTGGGTTTCAAGGATCTGAAGTCGCAGCTCATGCTGGTGCGCACGCTTCGGGCGGACCCGTAGCGCGCAAGCATTACTGGCCGATTTGACCGTCACCAAACACTTCACACGGCCTTCACAAACGCTTCACGCCCGACGCATCGTCGCCTCATATGGCGCTCGCATCATGGGCCCCACTCGAACAACACGAAGGGGGAAAGTCCATGAAGACCTTATTCGGCAAGATGTTTGTACTGGTCATGCTCATCGTCGCACTGAGCGTCGGTGTGATGTCCGTCCGCAGTACCATCGGCGAGCGCCTGTCGTACCGCGAAGAGGCGCTCGACGCTGTCACCGCCAGCCTGCCGCGCGACCAGCGCGTCGCCGGGCTGGTGCTGGTCCAGACCTACACCGAGCGCTACCTCGCCACGGAAGATGTCACCGACGCGGGCGGCAAGCATTCGCGCCGCCAGGTAACGCGGGAGCAAACGCGCGATTACATCGTGCTGCCCGAATCGCTCGACGTCACGGGCTCACTCATGCCGGACCAGCGTCGCATCGGCCTGTTTCGCATCATGGCCTACCAGTTCGACGGACACATCAAAGGCAGCGTGCGCGTGCCTTCTGCCAACGACTTGCCACGCACCCGCAGCGATTCGCAGATCGTTGCCATGGCACGCCCGCAGTTGATGCTCACGCTTTCCGACACGCGCGGCCTGCGCGACGTGAAGATCGCCGTCGCCGGCAAGGATCTGTCCGTCAAACCCGGCAGCGGTCTGGGCGAAGCGGCCAGTCTTGAGACGACCATCCCCGACGAAGCACTCAAGAATGGCACGCTGGATTTCGATGCCACGCTGGTCATCGGCGGCACCGGACGCTTCAGTCTCGTGCCGCTGGCGCAGCAGAACCGCATGGCGATCAGTTCACCGTGGGCGCACCCGTCTTTCCTGGGCGACTTTCTTCCGGTCGAACGCAATATCCGGCAGACCGGATTCGATGCACTGTGGCAGACCAGTTCGCTGGCGACCAGTGCAGGCCGCGTGTGGCTCAACGCTGCGCAGCGCGCCAACGGCGAGCGCAGCACCCTTAACGCGGCCGACACGTTCTCGGTGCAGCTCGTCGAGCCGGTCGACATCTATTCGCTGGCCGACCGGGCGACCAAGTACGCTTTCATGTTCATCATGCTCACGCTGGGCATCTTCATGATCTACGAGCTGATGAAGCAGATGCGCGTACACGCCATTCAGTACCTGTTGGTGGGTGCGGCGCAGTTGATCTTTTTCCTCCTGCTTCTTGCGCTGTCCGAACACATCGGTTTTGCCGCGGCCTACCTTGCCGCGACCGTGGCCTGTGTGGGCCTGATCGGCTACTACATCGCCGCCGTATTGAAGAGCGCCTGGCGCGGCGCCGGCTTCGGCGCCCTGCTGGCCCTGCTCTACGGCGCGCTATACGGCATCCTCCAGAGCGAACAGAACGCACTGTTGCTGGGCTCCACGCTCGTATTCGTGGTGTTGGCCGCCGTCATGATCGCCACCCGCCGTACCGACTGGCACGCGCTGACGCGCATCGAACTGCCACGCCGCCCGACACGCCGCGCGCCGGACGACGAAACAGCCTCGACACCCACGTGAATTTGACTTGCCGGCGGACGGCCGATTCCGGTACAGTCCGCCGGTCATTCGGGAGAGCGCCGCTGGGCCTAGCCCGCAGCCGCCGAAGGCGTAACCCCCCGGGAACCGCTCAGGCAAAAGGACCGAATCGACACTGAACATAATCTGGAGAGCGATGCGCGAGGCCGCATCCACCGAAGGGGCAGGCGCCGTCGATACGGTTCCGTAATCTCTCAGGTACAAGGGACAGATGGGGGGCCGGGCGCAAGCGGTGCGCCCGGCCCCTTTTTCATTTGTCGATTTGGAGAACACGGCCTTGGCCAAACAGACCCCGCTCTACCAGACTCACGTTGATGCCAACGCGAAGATCGTCGATTTCGCCGGCTGGGACATGCCCATCCACTACGGCTCGCAGCTCGAAGAACATCACATCGTGCGCCGCGACGCTGGCATGTTCGACGTCTCGCACATGCTGGCCGTGGACGTCACCGGCGCGGGCGCACGCGACTACCTGCGCCGCCTGCTGGCCAATAACATCGAGAAACTCAAGGAACCGGGCAAGGCGCTGTATTCGTGCCTGCTCGCCACTGACGGCGGGGTGCTCGACGACCTGATCGTCTACTTCTTCGCTCCCGATTTCTACCGCATCGTGGTCAACGCCGGCACTGCCGACAAGGATCTGGCCTGGATGCGCAAGCAGGCATCCGAGCTGCCTGGCGGCGGCAATGTAACCATCGAATCGCGCCGCGACCTGGCCATGATTGCCGTGCAAGGCCCCAACGCTCGCGCCAAGGTGTGGGCCGCCCTGCCCGGCTCGCAGGCGGCGTCCGAATCGCTCAAGTATTTCCAGGCTGCCCAGTGGAACGACATCACCATCTGCCGCACCGGCTATACCGGTGAAGAGGGTTTTGAACTCATGGTGCCCGTGACCAAGGCCGTGGCAACGTGGCAGGCACTCGCCGCGGCGGGCGTTGCACCGGCAGGTTTGGGCGCGCGCGACACGCTGCGGCTCGAAGCCGGCATGAACCTCTACGGCCAGGACATGGACGAAAACGTCGGTCCGCTCGAATCCGGCCTGGCATGGACGGTCGACCTCACCGTCGGCCGTGACTTCATCGGCCGCGCCGCACTCGAAGAACACCCTGCACAACGCGCGCTGGTCGGGCTGCTGCTCGAAGATCGCGGTGTCTTGCGTAGCCATATGAAAGTTTTCACCGCGCAAGGCGAAGGCGAGACCACCAGCGGCAGCTTCGCGCCGAGCATGAACGCGTCCATCGCACTTGCCCGCGTGCCGCAGGGCGCGAACGTCGGCGATATGGTCGAAGTTGACGTGCGCGGCAAGCGCCTCAAGGCCCGCGTGGTAAAAACGCCGTTCGTGCGCAACGGCAAAGTGTTGGTTTAGGGCGAAGTAAAAAACAGTCTTTGAACACCACCGAAGGATCAGAGTGCGTTTTTTGGTGACTTCTTTGTCGATGACAAAAGGGGCACTCGCCCGCCGGGGCGGACTCCCGGCCAACGCAATCAAGCAGTCAGGACGAGGCTTGATGGCCAGTGGCACTAGGAAAAAAGGGCGGCACTCTGCGACGCCGACAATGCGCAACGAATACCCGGTAGCGCCCTAAACCGCGCTACTTCGATTTTTGTAATGCACGTATGAACCGGCGCGCCGCCAACGGCCGCCAACCCGGAGACGACACTGATGAATACGCCCGAAAATCTGAAGTACACCGAATCCCACGAATGGGTCCGCGTCGAAGCCGACGGCACGCTGACGGTCGGCATCACCGACCACGCGCAGGAACTCCTCGGCGACATCGTCTTCCTCGAACTGCCGGAAGCCGGCCGCACCGTCGCAGCCAAGGAAGAATGCGCCACGGTGGAATCGGTCAAGGCGGCATCCGACATCTACGCCCCGGTCGCAGGCGAGATCATCGCCAGCAACGAGGACGCCGTCGGCGCGCCCGAATCGATCAACGCTGACGCCTACGCCGCCTGGCTCTTCAAGATCAAGCCGGCCAATGCTGCCGACGTCGGCGCACTGATGGACGCCAAGGCATACGAAGCAGCGGTGGGCTGATTTCCGCCGTGCCCGCGAACAAGCCCGAGCCGAAAGAGCCGCTGCAGATTCTCGCCGAAGGCGCGGTCGTAGCGGCCGGCATGGCACTGACCGTGCTGCTGCTCATGCGCGGCAAGGTGCTGGTGGCCCTGCTGCTGGCTTTGCTCTTCGCGGGCATTCTGGTGCGGCTCAAGCGTGCCTGGCAGCGCCGCCGCACAACACGCTGACCACGGCGCTCCCGGCGCCAGACCGAAACGCCTGTCCCGAACAGGCACCACAAGACCGGCAAACGGCAAACGCGTCGACTTCGCGACGCCCCCATTTTTGAAGAACTGACAGCCATGACGAACATCTCCACCGCGCCGCTGGCCGCGCTTGAACAACGCGACGAATTCATCGCCCGCCACATCGGCCCCGACGCCGAAGAACAAGCCGCCATGCTGGCCACGCTCGGCGTACCGACGCTGGATGCCCTGATCGACCAGACCGTGCCGGCGGCCATCCGCCTGAAGGCACCGCTGGCCATTGGAGAGCCGACGACCGAGGTGGAAGCGCTGGCGCGCCTGAAGACCATTGCGCAGAAGAACGGCCACAAAAAGTCGTTCATCGGCATGGGTTACTACGGTACGCACACGCCCAACGTCATTCTGCGCAACGTCATGGAGAACCCCGGCTGGTACACCGCGTACACGCCGTACCAGGCCGAGATCGCCCAGGGCCGGCTCGAAGCGCTGCTCAACTATCAGCAGATGGTGTGCGACCTGACCGGCCTGGAGCTGGCCAACGCCTCGCTGCTGGACGAAGCCACTGCCGCGGCCGAAGCCATGACCATGGCACGTCGCGTGTCGAAGTCCAAGTCGAACAAGTTCTTTGTCGATGCCGCCGTGTTCCCGCAGACGCTGGACGTGGTGCGCACTCGCGCAACTTACTTCGGCTTCGAACTGGTGGTGGCCGAGCTGTCCGAAGCGCACGTACATGACGTGTTCGGCGCGCTGCTGCAATACCCGAACGAGCGTGGTGAAGTCGTCGATCCGTCGGCGGTCATCGCTGACTTCAAGGCGCGCGGCGCGGTAGTGGCCGTAGCCACCGACCTGATGGCGCTGATGCTGTTGAAGTCGCCGGGCGAGATGGGGGCAGAAATCGCTTTCGGTTCGGCACAGCGCTTTGGCGTGCCGATGGGCTTCGGCGGCCCGCACGCTGCGTTCTTCGCCACGCGCGAGGCCAACGTGCGCGCCATGCCCGGCCGCATCATCGGCGTGTCGAAGGACGTGCGCGGCAAGACCGCGCTGCGCATGGCGCTGCAAACGCGCGAACAACATATTCGCCGCGAGAAGGCCAACTCCAACATCTGCACCTCGCAGGTTCTGCTCGCCAATATGGCCGGCATGTATGCCGTGTATCACGGCCCGCAAGGCCTCAAGACCATCGCCACGCGCATCCACCGGTTGGCGGCGATCCTCGCCGCAGGGCTGACAGATGCCGGCCTGCAACTGACGAGCAACAACTACTTCGACACGCTGCACGTAAAGACCGGCGCGTCAACCGAATCGATCCTCGAAGCCGCGTTCACCGCCGGCTATCTGCTGCGCCATGTCTCCGAGGGAGTCCTGGGCGTGTCGCTGGACGAGACGACGACCCGGCAAGATGTCATCCGCCTGCTCGACATCTTCGCCGGTTATTTCGAGCGCGACCGTCAAGCCGTGCCGACGGTGCGCCACGGCTACGTCGAAGCCGACATCGATGCGCTCGATGCGCGCGTCGCAGCGGGCGCCATTCCCGCCGCACTCGCACGCACCAGCGCAGTGCTCACGCATCCGGTGTTCAACACGCACCACACCGAGCACGAAATGCTGCGCTACCTGAAAAAGCTGCAGAACCGCGACCTCGCGCTCGACCATTCGATGATCTCGCTGGGCTCGTGCACGATGAAGCTCAACGCCACGGCCGAGATGATCCCCGTGACATGGCCCGAGTTCGCCAACGTGCACCCGTTCGTGCCGCGCAAACTCGCCGTCGGCTACACCGAAATGATCGACGGCCTGGCGGCATACCTGCGCGCAGTCACCGGCTTCGACGCCATCTGCATGCAGCCAAATTCCGGCGCGCAGGGCGAATACGCCGGTCTCGTCGCCATCGCGCGCTACCACGCCTCGCGCGGTGAATCGCATCGCAATGTGTGCCTGATCCCCAAGTCCGCACACGGCACCAACCCCGCCACCGCGCAGATGTGCGGCATGGATGTGGTCGTGGTGGCCTGCGATGACAACGGCAACGTCAACGTGGCCGACCTCAAGGCCCGTGCCGAGCAGCACCGCGACAAGCTGGCCGCGCTGATGATCACCTACCCATCGACGCACGGCGTGTTCGAAGAATCGATCAAGGAAATCTGCGAAATCATCCACGCCAACGGCGGCCAGGTGTACATGGATGGCGCGAACCTCAATGCGCAAGTGGGGCTCACCTCGCCGGCCACCATCGGTGCCGACGTCAGCCACATGAACCTGCACAAGACCTTCTGCATTCCGCACGGCGGCGGCGGCCCCGGCATGGGCCCGATCGGTCTGGCCGCGCACTTGGCGCCGTTCATGGCCGACCACGCGGTCGCCCCCACGGGCGGCAGCGATCGCCCCAACAAGGGCCAGGGTGCGGTGTCCGCTGCGCCGTTCGGCTCGGCCAGCATCCTGCCGATCTCGTGGATGTACATCACGATGATGGGTGGCACGGGGCTCAAGCGCGCGACCGAAGTGGCGATCCTCAACGCCAACTACATCGCCGCACGCCTGTCGGCTGAGTACCCCGTGCTCTACACCGGTAGCCAGGGTCGCGTGGCGCACGAGTGCATTCTGGATATCCGCCCGATCAAGGCGGCCACCGGCATCACCGAAGTCAACATCGCCAAGCGCTTGATGGATTACGGGTTCCACGCCCCGACAATGAGCTTCCCGGTGCCGGGCACGATCATGGTCGAGCCGACCGAATCGGAATCCAAGGCGGAACTCGATCGCTTCGTCGCCGCGATGACGCAAATCCGCGAAGAGATCCGCCGCATTGAGCAAGGCGTACTGCCGGCCGAAGCCAACCCGCTGAAGAACGCGCCACATACGCAAGCCGACATCATCGGCGAATGGGACCGCCCCTATTCGCGCGAGGAAGCTGCCTTCCCGCTGCCTTACGTGGCGGAAAACAAGTTCTGGCCAAGCGTGAATCGCATCGACGACGTGTACGGCGACCGTAACCTGTTCTGCGCCTGCGTGCCGATGGACGACTACGCAGCCTGATCCGTATCCGCGAAAAGCAAAAAGCCGGACGATGCCAACGCGTCGTCCGGCTTTTTTTATGCCTTGGGCGCCAATGCAATGACGGCGATGGACGCCACCGCGAGCATGATCGCCAATTTGTTGAACCAAGCCAGCCGTTCACCGAAACCGGCCACGCCGACCAGCGTGCCCAGCACGACGACGCCAATGTTCATGCTGGCGAAAACCACTGCCGGCTGCCCCGGCAACGCGCGGTGCGCTTGGACGTAGAAAATGATGTTGCCGAAGTTGATGAGGCCCAGCAGCAGGCCCGCCAGCAGGTTGCGCAGACGCAGTCTTGCCACGCCGCGCAACGCCCGTATCGCTTGCCACGCGAGCATTCCGACGAAAGCCAGCGCGAAAGTCACCTGAAGGGAGGCCGCGAATGGTGTGCCAGCCGCCGCAATGTGCTTGAGCATGACATCCACGGCCGCAAACCCTACCCACACTATCAATAGCGACGACCATCCCGCTCCAGAAGCGTTTTCTCGGCCCCCGGAGCGGGGGCGCGCGAGGATACCCACTACCGCCACCAGCCCCAGGGCAAGCCCCGCGAGCTTCATCGGTTGCGTTGGCTCGCCAAACCACGTGAACGCGGCAATCAGTGAGAGCAGCAGCGACAAGCGCTGGGCGATGTCCGTCCGAACAATGCCGGCGGTGCGCACGCTCAGCGCCAACATCAGGAAAAGACTCGGCAGCACCACCGCCAGCAATAACAACGACGGCCACGGCGTACCCGCCTGCGCCAAGCTGGACAGGTCCGGGCGCATAAGCAGCGCGCACAGGGACGCCGCCGCAAGGTAATTCCACGTAACAGCCTGCGCTACGTCGATATTGAAACGCCGGGAAACCTTCAGGAGTACCGACACGAGCACGCTGCACAGCGCACTCAGGGCAATCAGGTGCATCGAAAAACCTTCAGAAACGAATGACTCGGGCCGTTATTTTGCATGCCGGGGTCGGATCGAAAAATGGAATGACGATTGAATCGGAGGGCCGGGCTTTATCGGCGCCGCCCTTGGTCGGGTTGGGTGCATGCCGGCAATGTGGCAGAAGCGGCCAATATCACCAAAATCGCCATTTATGAGACGACAAACGGTCGATGCTGAAAATTTAGTAACAATGCTATTATCCTTACGCCGTAGGTGTTTTCCCCTTCCAGTCTCGGAGTCGTTCCAATGTCCTTGAAGAAAATTCTCGCAGTCGCGCTCGTGAGCGTGCCGATGGTAACCATGCCGCTGCTGGCCCAAGCGCAGGCAGCGGGTACGGGTGCAGGTGCTGGCACAGGTAGTACGGGTGCTGCTGGTGCTGGTGCTGGTGCTGGCGCAGCGAGTGCTGGCGCAGCAGGCGCCGCCGCTGGCGTCGCTGGCTTGACGGTAGGGACCGTTGCTGCAATTGGCGCTGCCGTTGCAGCAGCTATCGGCGTTGCCGTCGCGGTTTCCAGCAACAATGACAATACCAGCACCCCGACGAACACGAACACCTCGACCGCCACGAGATGATTCGTCGGCCGCTGTTTGCCGGCCACAAAAAAGGGCGACGCACTGGGTGCGTCGCCCTTTTGCTGTGCGCCACCACCTTGATGCTATCTGGATGCACCTCGGTCTCGTCGGCCTGGATGGACTCTGTCCGCGGAATGTGGAATCGGGACAAGGACAACATCGACGTATCGCGGTTGAACCCGCAGTTTCGATACCTGAAGATCGTCATCAACGGTGCCCCACTGGTACTGGCGCTCGGGTCGATCGACTCGACGCCGGGTCGGGACGGCCAAGCCGCCAGCACGACCGAAAACTGGTACAGCGCCTCAGGTGAGCTGGTCCGCATCCGCGACGGACGCATCGTCGCGACGAGCGGCGTCGAAGTGGCCGACTGGCGCAGTACCACGACCGGCACATTGCCAAGCTGGCAGAGCATTGCCGCCGCGCCCGACCGTCTGTGGTTCTACAACCGCACCCGAGACGTGATGCCCGGCTATCACTACGGCCTGAAAGACGCGATCACGATCACGCCGATAGCCCGCCCGGAGACAAAGACGCCGCTCGTTGGCGTTGCATCCGAGCAACTCGCATGGTTCCGCGAGACGGGCGTGACGACTGGCGCAGACGATGCCAACAAGATGCAAGCGGTGGTCTATGGCGTCAACCTCAGTCGCACGGGCAACGAAGCCGTCGTTTATCTGGAACAGTGCTTGTCTGCGACCGTGTGCCTGACGCTTCAGCGATTGCCCGCCAACAAGAACGCGAGTTGATCCGCGCCTCAACCCCAATTTTGAGAAGGCGCCGCTGTGGCGCCGACGTAGCAGCCGATGCACCCCGCAACAAGACCTCCCTGCCCCCAGAAACGACTCGTACAACTCCTGGCAAGTGCGGCCGGCACGCTTTTCTTCGCCGGATATTGCAACGTCGCTGCCGCACAGAACACTGACGCCACGGCCGTGATCCCGGGCGAGCGGCTGAGCGCGTGGCTGATGCGCCAGCCGCAATACGCCGCAGGCCACGCCTATCTGCCCGGCGTGCTGTGGCAAGTGCCGGAAGAAGTCTCGCGCCAGACGATCATCAAAGCGCGCCTGCTCGACACGCTCAAAGCCGACCCCACGCACGCTGCACTGGCAAAGTGGCTGGAAGCGCGCCCCGTCACCGGGCGTAGCACGGTTGCCATCGGCGAGCCGCGCTGGCTCGAAGGCATACCGGCGCAAGACCCCGTCTTGCGCAGTGGTCAGCAAGTGCGCCTGCCGGTGCGCCCGACGACCGTCACGGTCGTGCTCGACTCTGGCGACGCATGCCAGGTGCCACACGTGCCGGGCGAATCGGCTGGCGAATACCTGCGCGCCTGCATGACGCCCGAAGACGCCGCGCGTCGTTCGGTGGTATGGATCGCGCAGCCAGACGGACGCCAGCAGCGCTTCGGTATCGGCAATTGGAACGCAGAATCGCAGACGCCCCCCGCACCGGGCGCGTGGATCTGGGCACCGCGCGCCGACAGCGGGCTGGACGAAGCCTTCTCCGCCGACATGGTGCGCTTCCTCGGCACGCAAGGGGCGGCCGACGATGGCGCTGGATTCCAGGTTCCCAACCCACTGGTGATCACTCAGCGCGCACCACAGGTGCTGCGCGCCCTGCCGATCACTTCGAACGATTGGGGCGAAATCGGTCTGTTGCAGACACCCACCGCGCGCATGGCACCGGCGGGCGATATCCGCGTGCACATCAGCAAGGTGTCGCCGTACACCCGCGTGTCGGTCGTGTTGCAGCCGCTCGATTGGCTCTCCGGCGCCTTCCGCTACACCGACGTGAAGGATGTACCCTACGACCCGACCTTCACCATCAGCGACCAGTCGTACAAGGACAAGAGCATCGACGTCCGCGCACGCATCTGGAAGGAATCGGAGCGCTTGCCCGAGATCGTCGTCGGCATCCGCGACTTGGGCGGCACGGGCCTGTTCTCGGGCGAATACGTGGTGGCGAGCAAGCGCTTCGGCAACTTCGACTGGAGCCTGGGGCTCGGCTGGGGGTATGTCGGTGCGCGGCAGAACCTGCCCAATCCGCTGAGCTTCATCAGCAATCGCTTTGACACACGCACGCGCTCGACCACGACCGGCGAGACCAACACCTCGAACTACTTCCGTGGCCGCACGAGCCTGTTTGGCGGGGTGCAATGGCACACGCCCATCGACCCGCTGGTACTCAAGCTCGAATACGACGGCAACGACTACCAATCGGAGCCTTTCGGCGCGCAGCGCCAACGCATTCCGTTCAATTTCGGCGCCACCTACCAACTGTCGAACGCCGTCAACCTGACTGCGGGTTTCGAGCGCGGCACCACAGCCATGCTCGGCATCACCCTGCACACCGACCTGTCACGCTCGATCAGCCCAAAGGTGTTCGACCCGCCCTACCCTGCGATGCCGGCGCAACCGCGCCAGACGATGCCCGACTGGCGAACGGCCGCGGACGAGATCAGCCGGCAGACCGGTTGGTATGTCGAAGGCATCGACATTCAGGGCGACACGCTGCACCTGAAGGTGGACGACGCCAACTCGGCCTACCGACAAGAGCGCATCGACCGCGCAGTGGCCGCGTTGAATCTGTACGCGCCGGCCGGCGTGGGGACTTTCTCGGTCGATTTCGTGCGGCACGGCATGGCGCTCGACAGCCAGATCGTCAACCGTGCCGACTGGGTGGCGCGCAAGACCACCGCAGAAGCGCCCGCCATTCGCGGCAATCGCGGGCTCGCCTATGGCACGGCCGTGGACCGTCTACGTTCGGACGACACCGTTCCGTCCTCGGTCGCACCGACCGCCGACGCCGCGCCCCGCGTACAGGCCCCCGCGACTGCGCCAAGCCCGGCACCAGCCGACGCCCCAATCATCGCCCCGTCGTCGCTCGACACCAGTTGGAAGAGCGAGCGCGACCGCCTGCGGGGCGGCCTGCAGCCGAGCTTCTACCAGTCGTTCGGCGGGCCGGATGCGTTCATGCTCTACCAGATCGGCGTGCGCGGCTGGGCGGAATACCGCATCACACCGCAAACACTGCTGGGTGGCGAAGCCAACCTGCGCATCCTGGATAACTATGACAAATTCAAGTTCCAGGGTTACTCCGAACTGCCGCGCGTACGCACCCATGTGCGCGAATACGTCACCAGCTCGCGACTGACGCTGACCAACCTGCAGCTCACGCATGTCGAACAGCCCACGCGCAATAACTTTGTCAGCGTGTATGGCGGCCTGCTCGAATCGATGTTTGCCGGCGTCGGTGCGGAATGGCTGTATCGCCCCGTCGCCAGCAACTGGGCGGTGGGTGTCGATGTGAACCGCGTGCGCCAGCGCGACTACGACCAGGGCTTCGGCCTGCTCGACTACACCGTCAACACCGGACACGTGACGTTGTACTGGAACACCGGCTGGAATGGCATCTTCGCGCGGGTGGCTGCGGGTCAGTACCTCGCGGGCGATCGCGGCGTGACCGTCAACATCAGCCGTCGCTTCGACAATGGCGTGGTCATGGGGGTATGGGCCACCAAGACCAACGTGTCGGCAGAGCAGTTCGGCGAAGGCAGTTTCGACAAGGGCATCTATCTGACGATTCCGTTCGATGCGATGTTGCCGCGTTCGAGCACGGTATCGGGCACCTTCGTGTGGCAGCCGCTACTGCGCGATGGTGGCGCGATGTTGGGCCGTTCGCAACGGCTGTACTCGATCACCAACACGCGCGACCGCGATGCGTTCCGCTTTGCGCCGCCCGAAGACAAGCGCGACAAATCGCCCGATACAGGCGAAGACATCTTCGCGCCCACGCAGCCCTGACCCGGCAGGCGCAGACAAAAACGGCTGGCACGTGTGCCAGCCGCTTTTTCATTGGAGACGCGCACGCGTCTATCGCATCATCCACTGCAGCGGGACCAGCACCAGCGACGGGAAAAGAACCAGCAGCACCAGCACACAGACCTCTGCCACAAGGAAAGGCCACACACCGCCCACCACGCGATTCATGGGCATCTTTCCGATGGAGCTGATGACGTTGAGCACTGAACCCACGGGAGGGGTGATCAGCCCGATGCTCTGGTTCATCACGTACAGCACGCCGAAGTACACCGGATCGATGCCTGCCTGCACCACGATGGGAATCAGCACCGGCGTCATGATGAGAATGTTGGGCGTCAGATCAAGCACGCAGCCCATCAACAATCCAAGCACCATCAGGATCGCGATCAGCAATGTCTTGTTGTGGACGAACGGCTGCAGAAGCTCGCCGAGTTGCTGCGGAATGTTCGACGGCCGTGACCAGCCACGCCGATACCGATGCCGCGGCAACCAGCAGCATGACGACGGCGGTTGTCTTGGCGGCTGCCAGGATCAATCCATACAGATTGGCGAGGCGGATTTCACGGTAGATGAATATCCCCACGAACAGCGAATACCACGCTGCGATGATCGCGGCCTCTGTCGGCGTAAAAAATCCGGTCTTCAACCCACCGATGATCACCACGGGCAACAGCAACGCCCAGAACGCCTTGCGCGTTTCAGCGAACCGCACACGCCATGACATGCGCGGTTCAACCGCCAACTTGTCGCGGCGCGCAACGACATACCACGTTCCCATGATGGCAATGCCCATCAGAATGCCGGGCACGATGCCGGCGAGGAACAGCTTTGCGATCGACACCTGCCCGGTCACGCCCAGCAGAATCATGGCGATCGAAGGCGGGATGACCGGCGCGATGATGCCGCCGGACGCAATCAGCCCGCCGGAACGCGGCATGTCATAGCCGGCCGAACGCATCATCGGCAACAGGACTGCGGCCAGCGCGGCAGTGTCGGCGGCGGCCGATCCCGACAGCGAGGCCATGATGACGGCGGCAATGACGGCAACGTAGCCGAGCCCTCCCGGAATGTGTCCGACCCACGCCATGGCCAGGCGGATGATGCGGCGTGTCATGCCCCCTGCATTCATGAATTCGCCAGCGAGCATGAAGAATGGCACCGCCAGCAGCGGAAAGCTGTTGGCCCCGTCCCACATGCTTTGCACGACGATCTGCGGATCGTTCATGCCAAGGTAGAACATGAGCGCCAGCGCGCATCCCAGCAAGGCAAACGAAATGGGGGTTCCTATGACGACCAGGGACAGCAACACCACGATGTAGATGACCAACGTCATGACGACACCTCGGCATTCCCGCCCGCGCTCAACGACTCTCCGTCCCGCGCAGGATGCCCCGCGAGTTCGTCGTCATCGACGCGCCCCAGCATCAGGCGGATCAGGTTCGACGCCGCAATGAGCAACAGCCCCGCCCCGGCCACGTACGTGACGCCAAACACCCACAACGTACTGATCTGGAGCACCGGAGACGCATTGTCGGTAATGACCTCATGCAACATGCCCGTGCCATAAAACAAATAGCCACCGCACACCAGCACGAGCGACTGGGTGACGACATAGAAGATCACCCGGACCGTGCGCGGCGCCATCTCGACGAACATGTTGACGTTGATGTGGGTACGTTGCTTCATGGCCACGACCGCACCACAGAACGTCAGCCAGACAAACATGAAGCGCGGGATCTCATCGGCGAAGTCGATGCCGCTGTTGAATCCAATGCGCAAGAAGACATTGAGCCCCACCAGCAACAACATGCCGACCATCATGATGATCATGACAAATTCGAGCACGCGCATGGAGACCCGCGAAAGAACGTCGAACAGATTTCCCATTTTCTCCTCCCCCGACTCAGCGCAGGAGTCCGCCCGCGCACACCTCTGCGCATGGTGTCTCCTGCGGTGGTGGCCCTGTTCAGTTGGCTCCCTTGCGTGCCTTCTCGATGGCCGCGTAGAAGCTCTTGACGAAGTCGGTACCGATGGAGGCCGAGTATTTGTTGACGACGGGTTGGACCGCCTGACGCATCTTTGCCAGCTCTGCCGGCGGCAGATGCGTGACGGCCATCCCCTTGGCGGCGAGCATGTTGACGGCCTCTTTCTCTTGGCGCATTTCTTCGGCGCGTTGGAAGTCGCGTGCCACGATCGCGGCCTTGCGGATACCTTCCTGCTGCGCGGCGGGCAGCCCTGCAAACCACCTTTTGTTCACCACAAGCGCGACCGGCGTATAGACGTGATGGGTGATCGCGAGGTTCTTGACGATCTCGTAGATCTTGTTCTGGTACATATCCACCGGCGGATGCTCCAGCCCGTCGAGCGCGCCAATCTCCAGCGCCGTGTAGACCTCTGAATAGGCCATCGGTGTGGCATTCATCCCCATTGCCTTGAAGCTGTCGATGGCAACGGGACTCTGCATGACGCGGATCTTCAGCCCCTTGAAATCCGCGAACGTCTTGATCGGCCGCTTGGTGTTGGCGACGTTGCGAAACGCACCGCCAGCCCAGCTCAGGCCTTCGATGCCGGTGTCGCTCAGGTTGGCGAGCATCTTCTGGCCGATGGGGCCATCCATGACCGAAGCCACTTCGCCGTCGTCATTGAACAGGAACGGAAAATCAAATATCTGCAGCTCTTTCTTACGCACCGAAAAGGGCGCCAGCGCGCCCATGTAGAACTGCTGCACACCACTCTGGGTAGCCTGCAGCATGCGTTCCTCGGACCCCAACGAAGCGTTGGGGAACACGCTGATCTTGACCGCCCCGCCGGTTGCCTTTTCGACTTCCGCTGCGAATTTCAGCATCGCCTGTCCGCGTGGATGCTGCTCGGTAAAACTGTGTCCGAGCCGGATCGCCGTCTGCGCTTGTGCGGTCGCCGGCGTTGCCAGCGTCGCGGCGCCAATGAACGCGGCGACGATGGACGTTGTTGTGAATGTCGTTGTGGTTTTCATGCTGTCTCCTCGGTGTGACTCCGCCCCGCACCGCGCATGTCGCATCACGGTGTGAACGAAGGAATGATTCATTTCAAAGCACGGCCAACCACCCACCGTCCACGTACACGATCTGGCCGTTGATGTAGTCCGATGCGGCCGACGACAGGAACACCGCCACGCCGGTCAACTCCTCCGGCCGCCCCCAGCGCCCGGACGGGTTGCTGCTCTTGACCCAGGCATCGAATTGCTCGTCTTCGATCAAGGCAGTGTTCATGTCGGTAAGGATGTAGCCAGGCCCGATAGCGTTGGACTGGATGTTGAAGCGCGCCCACTCCGCAGACATGGCCCGGGTCAGCATCTTGATGCCGCCTTTCGCAGCCGTGTACGGCGCCACGGTCGCACGGGCGCCCTCGCTGGTGAGCGATCCGATATTGATGATCTTGCCCCCGCGTCCACGCGTAATCATGCGGCGTGCCGCTTCGCGCGCCACGACAAATGCACTGGTCAGGTTGGTATCGATGACGCGCTGCCAATCGGCGAGCGCCAGCTCCACCATCGGCTTGCGGAACTGAATGCCTGCGTTGTTGATGACGATGTTGACTTCGATGCCATCGGCATCTAGCGTGGCGAAGGCATTGGCGACGGCTTCCTCGCTGGTCACATCGAAGGCCGCGCCGCGCACGCGATGGCCACCGGAAGCCAGCTTGGCGACAGATTCGGCCAGGAGTCCTTCGCGTACGTCGTTGAGCACGATCGACGCGCCGGCCTGCGCCAAGCCCTCTGCGTAGCAATAGCCAAGCCCACGCGCCGCGCCCGTGATGAGCGCCGTGCGGCCGGTCAGGTCGAACAGCGCGGGAGAATTCGAGAACATCATTGAGACACTCCTCTGATTAACTCAATTCGCTGATACGGCGCGTCACGTCAGGACGCTCGAAGACGGACGGCAACAACTCCAGCCCCAGCCCTGGCGCTTCCATGGGAAACACGTAGCCGTTTTCGATGCGGGGAATGTCGGTGACCAACTCCTTGTACCAACCGGTGTAGAAGGCCCGCACCGACTCCTGGATCAGGGTATTGGGCTGACTGAATGCGGCGTGTACAGCGGCCGCGAAGGCGACCGGCCCGGTACAGTCGTGCGGCGCAAAAGGCAGGTGCTGCGCGTCGGCCATGGCGGCGATCTTGCGGCCCTCGGTCAAGCCGCCCGTCCAAACCAGATCGGTCATGACGACATCGACGGCGCCACGGTCGAGAAACTCCTTGTAGGCGTAGCGCGACCCCAGCGTCTCGCTCGCACACACCCAGACAGAAGTCGCATCGGCATACTCGGCCAGCGCGAGCGGAGAGTTCATGCGGATCGGGTCTTCGAACCAGACGGGTTTGTACGGTTCCAGTTCGCGGGCGATCTGTTTGGCGGTGGGAAGGTTCCACAGGCAATGGAACTCGACCATGATGTCCATGCGATCGCCGACGGACTTGCGGATTTTCTCGAACGGCTCAAGCGCGCGCTTGAGTTGCGCAGCAGAGATGTAACGGCCGTCGTTTTCGATGGCGGCCGCGTCGAAGGGCCATATCTTCATGGCGGTGATGCCCTGCGCGAGCAGACTTTCCGCCAGCGCATCGGCGCGGTTCAGGAATGCGTCCAGGTCCTCGTAAGGCCCTGCGCCCCCGCCAAGATTCCAGGTGCCGACCGGTTTGATGTTCTGGCTGCGCACATATTTGTAGCCGGCGCAGGTGTTGTACACGCGCAGCTTGTCGTGACAACGGCCGCCGAGCATCTGATGCACCGGCAACCCGCAAGACTTGCCGAAGATGTCCCACAACGCCAGGTCCACCGCCGACGCCGCGCGGTACTCCGCTCCGGTAGACGACTGGGCCAGCGGCAGGTTGACCATCTCGCGGTTGAGCGCTTCGATGGCCAACGGGTCCTTGCCGAGCAGGCGCTGCGCCAAGGTGTCATGCAGATGCGCCGCTACCGCTCCCGCGCCGTAGAAGGTTTCGCCCAGCCCCACGATGCCGGCATCGGTATGAACGCGCACCCACAACACATTCGAAAACTCCTCGACACGCAAGGATTCAACCGCGGTGATTTTCATTTGTATTCGCTTGATGGATGGAAGACAGAAATCTCATGACATGTGCGTTATCGCGACCACCCGGTGCGAACCGAGAAAGCGCGCGCACAACATGAGGTGCACTAGACCATCAACGAAAAACACACGGAAATCGTATTTCGTGATTCCGTGATCACGCCCCGCAATAAGTGCGCAGCTTTGAATATTCACCCGTTCTTTCATGGTGTTACGCATGAGTCTGGTAACGCACAACCTCTGACAAAGATCATCTCCAGAGCTTGTCATCAAAAAAAGGAGCGGCCAGACTTCTGTCGTTGCAGACAGGAATTCGAGTCATGGAACTGAAGCACTTGCGTGCATTCGTCGCCCTTGCGGAAGAGCTCCATTTCGGGCGCGCAGCAGAGCGTCTGCACATCGTTCAGCCAGCGCTGAGCATGCAGATCAAGTCACTGGAAGAAGAACTGGGCGTGGTGTTGTTCGAGCGGGACCGGCACCGGGTTTCGCTCAGTCATGCCGGTAGCATTTTTCTGCCGGAGGCGCGCGCCACGCTGGACCAGGCGCACCGTGCCGTGCAACGCGTACGCAATGCTCACAACGGCGAGATCGGCAGCTTGCGGCTCGGAGAGGTCTCGTCGGTCGTGCCGCATTTTCTTCCACGGCTCATCCGACGAATGCATGTCCGCTACCCGGATATCGAACTCATCACCAAGGACATGCCCTCACCCGATCAGGTCACCGCATTGCGTGACGGCCGCATCGACTTCGGGTTCGTGCGTCTTCCGCTGGACGCCCGCGGCATCCAGACACGCGAGTTGATCCGCGAACCCTTCCTCGTCGCCTTGCCGGCAGACCACGCGTTGAGCGGTCGCGCGGCCATCTCGCTGCAAGACCTGTCCGAGTACGGCGTCTTTGTGTTGGCCCGTCGTTTTGCACCCGGTTTATATGACGGCCTGCTGATGGCCTTCCAGCGGCAAGGGCTGACGCTGCGTGTCACCAAGGAGTTAGGGGAATTCACCACCATGATTGCGCTGGTCGCGGCCGGCATGGGGATCGGCATACTGCCTTCGCTGACGGCCGTGGCGACCATGCCGGGGCTGGCCCTGCGGCCGCTCGATCTGCCCGACTACTATTCCAGCGTCGGGCTGGCGTGGACGTCACTGGATGATCCGATCAAGCGGATCTTCATGGAAGTGATCGAGGACGTTCTGTCCGAAGCCCCGCCAATGAGCGCGCCGATCGAGGCGTAACGCGCACATCCGTAGAACACGACAACGGCTGGCACACGCCAGCCGTTTTTGTTTGAAAGCGCGGATACCGCGTCAGCGCACGTACATATAGTCGCGCGTCATCGGTAGAGGGCTGTCTTCCGGTTTGCCGAGCTTGACGGCCACGATCTGGTGCAACGCCATCCAGTTGTGGCGGAAGCCGTAGGCGCAGCCGGCCAGATACGCGCGCCAGATGCGGAAGCGCTTGTCGCCGACCATCTCCAGCAGCTTGGCGTCGTTGGCCTCGAAACGATCCGTCCAGTGATCGAGCGTCTGCGCGTAATGCAGGCGAAGATTCTCGACGTCGGTGGCTTCCAGACCGCCCGCCGCCAGTTCTTTAAGCGCGAGGCTGATGTGCGGCAGCTCGCCATTGGGGAACACGTAGCGGTCGATGAAGCGGCCGCCGCCAAACGGGGTCTCTCCCGACTCGGGGTCGCTCGACGTGATGCCATGGTTGAGCACGACGCCGCCATCGCGCAGCAAGTCATGAATGTGCGTGAAATAGCCGCGCAGGTTCTTCAGGCCGACGTGTTCGAACATACCCACGCTGGTGATCTTGTCGAACGAGCCCTTCACGTCGCGGTAGTCCTGCAGGCGGATTTCCACCTGCCCTTCGAGCCCGGCGTCCTTCACTCGCTGGGTGGCCAGTTCGAACTGCCGATGCGACAACGTCACGCCCACGCAATGGGCGCCGTATTTCTGTGCCGCGCGCAGCACCAATGCGCCCCATCCGCAGCCGATATCGAGCAGACGCTCGCCCGGCTTGACCTGAATCTTGGTCAGGATGTGGTCGAGCTTCTGGATCTGCGCCTGTTCCAGCGTGTCGTACGGACTGCGGAAGTATGCGCACGAATACACCATCTGCTCATCGAGCCAGGCGCGGTAGAAATCGTTGGAGACGTCGTAGTGGTATTCGATCGACTCGGCGTCAACCCTCTTGGTGTGCTTGTGCTCGGCCACCTTCGGACGGCTGGCCTCGCCAAAGTGCTCGACGAGTCGAGCCACCACGTTGAACACCTCGCGGATATGCCCCTGCACGTCGATGAGGCCTTCGGCATAGGCTTCGCCGAGACCGTCGAGATTGGGGTGCTGCAGTTGGGTCAGCAGCCTGGCCGAATTGACACGCAGGGTGACCGCCGGATCGGAGTTGAGTTCGAAACGCTTGCCGTTCCACAACTCCACCGCCAGCGGCAGCCCTTCCAGACCACGCCACGATTCGATGAACGATTCGACCTTACGCTCCAGAACGCTGGAAGGCAGTGCCGATGCGAGTTGAAACATACAAGCCTCCATCCGGTTGAAGAATGTGTGAGCTTGCATCGCCGCGACGAGCCAAACCGCGGCGGTGAAGGACATCATAGATGCCGCATTGTTACAAAATGAATCATCACATACGGCAGCATCGCCCGCGAGGTTAGCGCAACATCGGTTGCCGCCGCAATCTCGGCCGCACCATGAACACTATCCACGCAGGCGCAAAATCCCCTGCACGTTCCAGCGCTGGCGGACCGAACGGCCCGCGCAGCCTTACGCGAACACGCGCCCTGCGATTATTCGCGCGTTGCCAGCTTGAGCCGGCGCTGACGCACGGCCTCGGCCAGCACATCGAGCACGCCGACGGTGTCTTCCCAACCGATGCAGCCGTCGGTGATGCTCTTGCCGTATTCCAGCTTAGCGCCCGGCACAAGGTCCTGGCGACCTGCATTCAGGTGCGATTCGCACATGATGCCCATGATGCGGTCGTCGCCGTTGGCAAGCTGCTCGGCAACGTCGCGCGCCACGTCGATTTGCAATTCGTACTTCTTGCGGCTGTTGGCATGCGAGAAGTCCACCATCAGCTTGGCCGGCACCCCTGCTGCTGCAAGTTCCGTGCAAGCCTTGTTGACATTGGCCGCGTCGTAGTTGGGTTCCTTGCCGCCACGCAGGATCACGTGGCAGTCCTCGTTGCCAGATGTCGACACGATCGCCGAATGGCCCGCCTTGGTGACCGACAGAAAGTGGTGCGGCGCCTGTGCAGCCTTGATCGCGTCGATGGCGATGCACAGATTGCCATCGGTGCCGTTCTTGAAGCCCACCGGGCACGACAGGCCCGAAGCCAGCTCGCGGTGCACCTGGCTTTCGGTCGTGCGCGCGCCGATCGCACCCCACGAGATGAAGTCCGCGAAGTACTGCGGCGTAATCATGTCGAGGAACTCGGTCGCCGCCGGCAGCCCGATCTCGTTGATCTCCGACAGCAGCTTGCGCGCGATGCGCAGGCCTTCGTTGATCTTGAAGCTGTTGTCCAGGAATGGGTCATTGATAAGCCCCTTCCACCCCACCGTGGTGCGCGGCTTCTCGAAATAGACGCGCATCACCACCAGCAGGTCGTCCTTCAGGCGGTCGGCCTGCGCCTTGAGGCGGCGGGCATATTCAAGCGCGGCATCGGTATCGTGGATCGAACACGGTCCTACGATCACCATCAGACGGTCATCGGCACCGAACAGAATGCGGTGGATCGCCGTGCGTGCCTCAAACGTCGTCTGTGCCGAACGCTCGGTGACCGGAAATTCGCGCAGCACATGCGCGGGCGGCGCCAGTTCCTTGATTTCGCGGATACGGACGTCGTCGATATGCAGCTTGGTCAGGGCGTTCATGTGAAGCTCTCGGGGCCTGGCAGAAGAAAAAAGTGCTCCATTCTAGCGTAGAGCACGCTTGCGCTTGCCTATGGCCCCGATTGGGCGGTGTGATTCAGCGCGCGATGTCCTCAGGCTTATGGTGTTCCAGCCAGTCACGCAGGGCTGCGTCCATGCGAGCCTGCCATCCGTCGCCGCTGGCGCGGAAACGATCAAGGACATCCGGCGAATAGCGAATCGACACCAGAACCTTGGTCGGGGACTTCTGGGGGCCGCGGCGAACGCGTCCGACTTCGACCCCCGCCTTGCGGACGATGGCATCCTCCCAATCGTTCTCCGTTGTTTGTGGGTTGTCGGCGTCAGGCGGGACATTCTCCCTCCCCGTTGAGCGCACGCGTTGCCAATCCGTCTGATCAGCCGGTGCAGTATTGCCAGTAGATACGTTCTTCATGCCGCTCGGCCTTTCTGATGGAAATGATGTGATCGACTTCGTCGCGTGGCGTATGAACAACCACTACAACAACACCATGCCACGCGCCTAGCGTCTGCAAGCGTTGTTCGCCATATATCCCTCGTCGATCTTCACGAGTTAATGTCCATCCCTCAAAAATCACCTCTGCCCCGACGAAGTCGAAACCATGTTTCTTCAGGTTCGCGACGCGCTTGACATCGTCATATGAAATCATCCGGCGAGTGTAGTGGCCGGACGCCGTGCAACATTCAAATTGTAGCTACGTTTTGAGCAAAGGCAATGGTGTCGGCTTCAGTGCACCGAAAGGTAGCGCTGCACCTGTTCCGGTTCGTCCAGCAAGGCCTGACTGCTGCCGCGATGCACGATGCGGCCGCGTTCCAGCACGATGGCTTGCCGCGTGAGCGACAGCGCCAGGCGGGCGTGTTGTTCGACCACGATGACCGCCATGCCGCCTTCCGAGATCATCCTGCGCACCGCCGCCATGAGCTCCTGCACGATCACGGGCGCCAGGCCCTCCATCGGCTCGTCCAGCAGCAGAAGACTCGGGTTGATCATCAACGCGCGGGCGATGGCGACCATCTGCTGCTCGCCGCCGGAGAGTTGGTTGCCCATGTTGGCACGGCGCTCCTGTAATCGCGGGAAGAGTTCGTACGCCGCTTTCAGGTCCCATCGCCCAGGGCGCGCGACGGAAGTCAGATGCTCTTCGACGGTGAGCGACGGGAACATGTGGCGCTCCTGTGGCACCCAACCCAGCCCCATGCGTGCGCGGCGGAAAATGGGGGCTCGCCCGATTTCGTCGCCACGCCAGCGCACAGAACCACCATGCAGGCGCGTGAGCCCCATCAGCGTCGTGATCAGCGTGGTCTTGCCCATGCCATTGCGGCCAAGCAGAGCCAGGCTGTCGCCTTCTTCGAGGGCCAGCGATATACCTTCGAGCACCACCGCGTCGCCGTAACCGGCGCGCACATTGTCCAGCGCCAGCAGCTTCTCAGACATGTTCGGCCTCTCCGAGATAAACCTCCTTCACGCGTGGATCGGCGGCGATGTCGGCCGGGGAGCCATCGGTCAGCACTTTGCCGCCTACCAGCACGGTGATGCGCTGGGCGAAACGAAACACAATGTCCATGTCATGCTCGATGAAGAGGATCGAAACGTCGCTCGGCAACGCCGCCAGCACTTCAAAGATCTCCCTGCTCTCGCCCGCCGGAATGCCCGCCGCGGGTTCGTCCAGCAACAGCACTGAAGGTTTCGTCGCCAACGCCAGGGCGATCTCGACGAGCCGCTGGCGGCCATATGGCAAGCTGCGCGTAATGCGCTGCGCATCGCGTTCCAGATGCAACTGACGCAGTAGGGTCATAGCCTCTTCGATCTCCTCGGTACGCTGCGACAGCGGCCGCCACCATGCGGTCGCCACGCCCTTGCGCTCGCAGATCGCCAGCAGGACAGATTCGAGCACCGTCAGCCCCCAGAACAGCGTGTTGATCTGGAAGGTACGCGTGAGTCCTCGCTTGACGCGCACATGCTGCGGCAATGCCGTGATGTTCTCTTCGCGCAGAAACACCTGCCCCGCACTCGGCGGCAGTGCGCCGGTAAGCATGTTGATGAGCGTGGTCTTGCCCGCGCCGTTAGGCCCGATCAGTGCATGGCGCGCACCGTGCGGCAAGGCGATCGATACATCACTATTGGCCTTGAAGGTGCCGAACTGTCGGCACAGGCTTTCGGTGCGCAGAACATACTGCGGCGTCATTGCGCGCCCTCCTGATGCCGGGAGCGAACCTTCTCGCGCAACACCTCGATGCCACCCAGAATGCCGCCGCGCGCAAAGAGCACGATCACCACCAGCAGCAAGCCGATCCAGAACTGCCAGTAGACCGGGTTCATATCCGACAGCCAGCTTTGCATCACCATGAACACCAGCGCGCCGACGAAGCCGCCGTACAAGCGCCCCGCTCCGCCCAGCACCAGAATGATGAGCAACTCAGCCGACCGCGAAAACGACAAGCTGTCCAGCGCCACGAACTGCGTGGTCTGCGCCATCAGTGCGCCGGCGACACCCGCCAGCGCGGCCGACAGCGTAAATACCGCGACAAGGCGCTTCTTGACCGGCGCCCCGATGGCCGGCATGCGTGCCCCGCCTTCGCGGATGCCGCGTAGCGACAAACCGAATGGCGAGTGGATCACGCGTCGCACGGCCCAGAACAATACGAAGGCCACGACGAGGCTGTAGAGGTAGGCCACCTTGCCGTCGAAGCCAAACTCGAACAGGCCGAAGACCGGCTTCATCACCACGCCGGTGAGCCCGTCCACGCCACCAGTAATGGAATGCGCCTTGTTGGCGGCTTCGTAGCACACCATGCCGATAGCCATGGTCACCATCAGACGTGTCAGGTCGGTGCCGCGCACGATGAGAAAGCTCACCAGGTATCCCGCCACCGCCGCCACTGCCGCGGCCACCGCCAACCCGGTCAGCGGCTCGCCAAAGCCATGCTTGGCCAGTAGTCCTGCCGCGTAAGCGCCGATGCCGAAATACGCCGCGTGGCCCAGCGACGCGATGCCGGCATAGCCAAGGATGAGGTCCAGCGACAGTGCGAACAACGCGGTGATGAGAATCTGGCTCCCCAGCACCAGGCGCTCGGGGAACACAAAATACGCGGCGAGCAGCACCAGCCAGAACACCCATTCGGTCGCCCGCCAGCGTCCGTCGGCAAGACCGTTGTGGAGCGAAGATTCGTGTTGTCGGGGCAGGAACATGGCTGCCAGTTGTGCGGTCGTCATGCGCGTCTCCCGTAGAGTCCGCGCGGGAATAGAAGGAGCAGCACCACCATCAGCGCGTAGATGATGAAAGCGCCCGTCTCCGGCACGTAATACTTGCCGGCCACATCGAAAACGCCGAGAACGATGGCGGCCACCAGCGCGCCCCTCATCGAACCGGCGCCGCCCACCGACACCACCAGCAGGAAGTACACCATGTACTTGATGGGGAAGGTCGGATCGAGCCCGAGCACATCGATGCCCAAAGCGCCGCCCAAGCCGGCAAGCCCGGAACCGAGCGCAAAGGTCACGCCGAACACGCGGCCCACGTTGATGCCCAGGCCGGCGGCAGCTTCCTTGTTGTCGACCGCCGCCCGGATCTGCGCACCGAAGCGGGTACGCTCCACCATGTAGCCCAAAGCAAGCGTGATCACCACCACCAACGCGATGAGGAACAAGCGGTACGCACCAAGATCGAGCCCCAATACATGCACCTGCCCGGTCAGGAAAGCAGGCAGACGCACCGGTTGCTGGCCCGACCCCCAGATATAGGTCGCCACCGCCACCGCCATGAAAGTCAGGCCGATCGAGAAGAGCACCTGATCGAGCGGGCTTGCACCGTGCAAGCGGCGATACAGCGCTCGCTCAAGCACGATACCGACCACAGCAGAAGCGAAGAACGCGGCCGGCAAAGTCACAAGGAACGGCACGCCCAGGCGCGTCATCAACATCACGGTGACGTACCCGCCCAACATGGCGAACGCGCCGTGCGCGAGGTTGATAAAGTTCATCAGGCCCATCGTGACGGACAGGCCGATGCTGACGAGAAACAACAGGCTGCCGTAGGCCACGCCATCGAACAGCACACCGAGAAAACTGGTGATCATGCGAAGAACTCCATGCTGCTGCATCGTGCGGGCCGACACGCAGATGCCGGCCCGGAGCGGACTTACTCTTTGGTGGGATCCTTCACGTTCGGGAAGGAATCGAACTCCACGTTGTAGAGCTTGCCGTCGCGGCGTTCGACGCGGCGCACGTATACCGTCTCCACGATCTCGCGCGTGGCCGGGTCGATCGCAACCGGGCCGCGCGGGCTCACCGTCTTGAAGTTCTTCAGCACGTCCATGGCCTTTTCGCCTTCGATCTTGCCGTTGAGCTTGCTCACGGTTTCATAGATCGCGGCCATGCCGTCGTAGGCCGCCACCGCCATGAAGTTCGGCCGCATGCTGGTGCCGTTGGCATCCGCAAAGGCCTTCAGGAAAGCCTTGTTCTCCGGCGAGTCATGCGCCACGGAGTAATTGTGCGTGGTGATCACGCCAACGATCGGCTCGCCCATTGCTTCGAGCACGTTGTCGTCGGTGAGGTCCCCCGGCGCGATCACCTTGATGCCGGCCTGCGCCAGCCCGCGTTCGTTAAAGCTCTTCATAAAGGCAATGCCCTGCTCGCCCGCTGGCAGGAAGACGAACACCGCCTGCGGCTTGGCATCCTTCACGCGTTGCACGAAAGGTGCGAACTCCGGGCTCTTGAGCGGCACGCGCACCGAACCGACGATGCTGCCCCCGTTGGCCTTGAAGGCCTTGATGAAGGCTTCTTCCGCATCGATGCCGGGGCCGTAGTCCGAGGCGACCGTATAGACCGACTTGATGCCGTTCTTCGACGCCCAGGTCGCCATCGGCACCGTCATCTGCGGCAGCGTGAACGAGAACCGCACAATGTATGGCGAAGCCGTGGTGATCGCGGCGGTCGCCGCATTCATCACCACCATCGGCGTCTTCGATTGCGTGGCAATGGGTGCCACGGCCATCGCGTTCGGAGTCAGCCCGAAGCCGGCGAGAAACTGCACCTTGTCCTGCACGATCAACTCCTGCGCAACGCGCTTGGCGATCTCGGGCGACGGGCCGGTGGTGTCCTTGGTGACGATCTCGATCTTGTGGCCGCCGACGGTATCGCCGTGAATCTTCTGGTAGGCCTTGATGCCGGCCATCATCTCCTTGCCGTAGTCAGCGAAAGGACCAGAGAACTCGCCCACCAGACCCACCTTGATGGTGTCGGCCCACGCGGCGTGCGTCGCAAGCAGGGTCGTCACCGCCGCGGCGATGGCGCCCAATGTCTTTGTCATTGTGTTTTTCATGTCTCTCCTCCATCAGGGTTCTGGCTGCCTGGTTCCGCTGGCTGCCCGAGCGGTGTAGCGGTGTTCCGGGTGCTCAGCCTTCCTTTCCATCCATCGCCGCGAACACTTCCTCTGCCAGATGCATCGCCGAGTTCGCCGCCGGCAGGCCGCAATACAGTGCCGAGTGCATGATCAGTTCCTTCAATTCGTCACGCGTCACGCCGTTGTTGAACGAGGCACGCAGATGCATGCGCAATTCGTCCTGCCGGTTCAATGCGATGAGCATGGCGACGGTGATCAGGCTGCGTGTGTGGCGCGGCAATCCGGGACGAGTCCAGATGTCGCCCCACGCGTAGCGCGTGAGGAAGTCCTGGAATTCGCCATTGAAGTCAGTGCGGCGGGCCACGGTACGGTCGACGTGGGCATCGCCGAGCACAGCGCGGCGGGTTTTCATGCCTTGGTCGAAGCGGTCTTTTTCGTCCATGCCTGTACCTCAGAACCTGTTCGTTTCTTGTTCATGCTCTCTCGCAACTGCGAGCGGTCGTTGGCCGGGAGTTCGCCCCGGCGGGCGAGTAACTTCTTTGTTATCGGCAAAGAAGTCACAAAAAAGCGACCCCATGCACGACACGTTCCCACTCCCCTAAGCCAACGTCTTCGCCGAATCGCGCATCATCAGCGAGCCGAGTAGCGCATCGTTGAAGCTGTGCGCGGCTTCGATGCTGGACAGGTGAGAGGCGGCCAGGTCGGCGCGGCGTGCGTTGCCGACGCGGCTGGCGATGAAGTCGGCATCGGCGGGCGTCGTCACGGGGTCGTACAGACCAGCGATGACCAGTGTCGGCACACGGATGTGCGTGATGGTGTCGCGCAGATCGGCGTCGGCCAGCGCTTCGCAACACGAGGCATAGCCTTCGGGCTGGCAGGCGCCCAGCATCGCGAGTGCGCGCGCAACAGCAGCCGGCTGGTACTCGACGAATCCCGGCGTAAACCACCGTGCGGGCGTGGCTTCAACCACTGGCACCATACCGGCGCGGCGCACGAGCGCGGCGCGATCGAGCCAGCCTTCGCGCGTGCCGATGCGAGCGGCGGTGTTGGCGACGGTCAGGCTCAATAAGCGATGCGGCGCATGAATGCCCAGCCATTGGCCGATAAGCCCGCCCATCGAAATGCCGCAGAAATGCGCGCGAGGAATACTCAGCGCATCGAGCAGCCCCACCACGTCAGCACCCAACTGGTCGAGCGAATACGGGCCGAGCGGCACATCGCTGCCGCCGTGTCCGCGTGTGTCATAGCGCAGCACGCGATAGTGTCTGGCCAGTGTTTCGGCTTGCGACGCCCACATCGAGAGGTCGGTACCCAACGAAGCGGACAGCACGACAACCGGCGCGTTTACCGGCCCTTCGAGCTGAAATCGGATATTGATGCCGTTCGCATTGACAACGGCGTGGTCAGTCGCCACCTCGGTTATCACTCGTCACTCCTTGATCTGTTGTTCCACTTCACGCGCCAGCGCCAGTGCTTCATCGACGAAAGCCCCTGCGACGCCAAGGTAACGGCTCGGGTCGCAAAGTTCGTCCAGCCGTTGCGGAGACAAGTGCTTGCGAATTGCGTCGATGCCGGCAAGCACCTCTCGCAGCGGGCGACCTTCGGCCAGCGCCTGGCGGCTCGCGTGTTCGATAAGTTCGTGCGCGGCTTGCCGACCGAGCGCATCGCCCAGCGCCATGGTTACGGCCTCAGCCATGACCGTGCCACAGGAGAGATCGAGGTTGGTGCGCATGCGATCAGTGTCGACTTCAAGCCCCTGCAACACCTCGGCCATGTGCGCAGCCGCCCCTGACGCCACGCGCATCAGTTCGGGGAGCGTCGTCCATTCGGCGTGCCAGCCACCGAGTCCGCGCTCATGTTCCTGGACCATGCCGGCGTAGAGCGCGGCAACCAGCATCGGCGCACGCGTGGCAGCCTGCAGTGCCACGGCGCAGCCGACCGGATTGCGCTTGTGCGGCATGGTTGAAGAGCCGCCCTTACCCGGCGCGGCAGGCTCGAAGGCTTCGCCCACTTCGGTCTGCATCATCAGCGACACGTCACGCGCGATCTTTCCCAGCGAGCCAATGATAAGGCCGGCCACCGCGCCGACTTCAACAATGCGGTCGCGGTGCGCATGCCACGGCATGTCCGGCACCGGCAGATCAAGTTCGCGCCCCAACGCGCGCGCCACCGCCACGCCCCGGTCGCCGAGCGACGCCAACGTGCCGGCTGCGCCGCCAAATTGCAGCACCAGTGCATCGCGGCGCACGTGCAGCAAGCGCTGGCGATGACGTGCCAACGCAGACAACCAGCCAGCAGCCTTGACGCCAAAGGTCGTGGGCAAGGCCTGTTGCAACCATGTGCGCCCGATCATCGGCGTATTGCGATGAGCTTGCGCCAGTGCCACACACGCGGCGCACAGCGTGGACAGTTGCGCATCGTGCACCGACAGCGCGTCGCGCAATTGCAGCACCTGCGCGGTATCCATCACGTCCTGGCTGGTCGCGCCCCAATGCACGTAGCGGCTGGCGGGTTCATCGACGGCAGCCACTCTGCGAGTAAGGTCCTTCACGAGCGGGATGGCCGGATTGCCGGCCAGCGCGGCAGCAGATGCGAGTGTTGCAATGTCCGGCAACGTTGCGCATTGCGCCTCGATGGCTGCAACCGCCGTGGCCGGGATCACGCCCTCGGCCGCCTCAGCGCGCGCCAAGGCTGCCTCAAAACGCAGCATGCGTCCGATCCAGCCGGCGTCGCTGAAGATGACGTCCATCTCGCGCGAACCGAACATGGCCGCGAGGATGGCGCTGCCAGCGGATTCGCAATCGTTCGGGTCAGCGGCCATCTTCAGCGGCTCCATACAGTGGGCATTCGCTGTTCAGCAATCGAAGAACACCGTCTCGCCCTGCCCTTGCACGACGACGTCCCAGTGCAACTTGCCAGGACTGGTCTGGCGTGCGATGAGCGTGGCTCGGCGTTCCTGCGGCACCAGCGCCAGCACCGGGTCATGCGTCGTGGCGTCATCGGGAAAGTACATGCGCGTATATAGATGCCGCAGGATGCCACGCATCAGCAGCGTCACGTTCAGATGCGGCGCCTGCGGCTCACCGTTGTAGCCCGGCACGCTGCCCGGCTTGATGGTGGTAAAGCGGAACACGCCGTTGTCGTCGGTCGGCACGCGGCCCCAGCCACGGAAGGCGGATTCCAGTTCGATCTCTTCGCGCGTGTCGCTGGGGCTGGGATAACGCCCCCGCGAATTGGCCTGCCAGATTTCCAGCACGGCATCGGGAATGCCCTTGCCGTCGGCATCCGTCAGGCGCCCTTCGATCACGACACGCTCCCCCGCCACACCCTCCGGCGCGAGGTCGGTCTTGATCAGCCAGTCCAGCCCGATGCGATAGTACGGGCCGACGGTTTGCGAACTCGTGGTGCTCAGGCTCATTTGCGATTCTCCATCGGCGTGGCTTCGGGGCCGCGCAGGATGATGTCAAAACTGTAGCCCAGCGCGATCTCGGGGATCGTGTGTTCCCAGTCGAAGCGCGCGATCAAGCGCTGGGCAGCCTTGGCGTCGGCTACGCAGTTGAAGATCGGGTCATACGGCAGCAGCGGGTCGCCCGGAAAATACATCTGCGTGACCAAACGCGTGGCGAATGCCGGGCCGAAGACCGAAAAGTGAATATGCTGCGGGCGCCACGCGTTGTAGTGGTTGCGCCACGGGTACGCACCGGGCTTGATGGTGACGAAGCGATAGCGACCGTTGGCGTCTGTGATCGTGCGCCCGTTGCCGGTGAAATTCGGGTCCAGCGGCGCATCGTGGTTATCCACGGCGTGACGGTAGCGCCCCGCCGCGTTGGCTTGCCACAGTTCGACCAACGTATGTGGCACGGGGCGGCCGTTCTCGTCGAGCACACGTCCCGTGACAATGATGCGTTCGCCCTGCGGCTGGTCGGCGTGGCCTGCGGTCAGATCGTTGTCCCCCTCCTGCACGTCGCCGTAGCCGAAGACCGGGCCGGTCACTTCGGACAAGGAATGCGGCAGCATGATGAGTGGCTGGCGCGGCGACCGCTTGACGGACGAGCCGTACGGCGCGTGGAGATAATCCGGCTGGGTGCCCGCCATGGGGCGACGATAGCCGGTCGGCGTGATGATCATGAGCGTGTGTCTCCTCTCTCTGTTCGGGCCGCTGCCTCTGCGGGCGTTGCGCGGCACTTGCCCGCCGTCAGGCGGGTGTTCGTTCAATAATGACGGCAATCCCCTGTCCGACGCCAATGCACATTGTGCATAGCGCGTATCGTCCCTGCTGATGCTCCAACTGATTGACGGCGGCGGTAATGAGCCGCGCACCTGACGCGCCAAGCGGGTGCCCGATGGCAATCGCGCCGCCATTCGGATTCACGTGGGCAGCGTCGTCCGCCAGGCCGTGATCGCGCGTGACAGCCAGCACTTGTGCGGCAAACGCCTCGTTCAACTCGATCACGTCCATCTGCCCGATGGTCAGCCCCGCCAGCGCCAGTACCTTGCGCATGGCCGGTGCCGGCGCGAACCCCATGATGCGCGGGGCGACACCCGCAGCGGCAGCGGCCACGACGCGTGCGCGCGGCTTCAAGCCGTGACGGCGCACGCCCTCCGCCGACGCCAACAGGATTGCGGCAGCACCATCATTCACACCCGAGGCATTGCCCGCCGTGACCGTGCCGCCATCACGCACCACACTCTTCAAACGGGTCAGTGCGTCGAGCGTGGTGTCGGCGCGGATGTGCTCATCGTGCGAGACCTGCGTCACATCGCCCTTGCGACCGACGACATCGACCGGCGTGATCTCGCGTGCGAGCCTGCCGGATTCCTGCGCGGCCGCCGCACGCTGCTGGCTACGCAATGCGAAGGCGTCCTGGTCGGCGCGGCTCACGTTGAATTCGGTGGCGACATTCTCGGCCGTCTCGGGCATCGAATCGACGCCATAGTCGCGCTTCATCTGTGGATTGACGAAGCGCCAGCCGATGGTGGTGTCTTCGATCTTCATGTTGCGCGACCACGCCGCGTCGGCCTTGCCCATGACGTACGGCGCGCGCGACATGCTCTCCACGCCGCCTGCGATCAGAAGATGCCCCTCGCCTGCCTTGATGGCGCGGGCGGCCATGGCGACGGCGTCGAGGCTCGAACCGCAGAGGCGATTGACGGTGGTGCCGGGCACCTCCTTGGGCAGGCCGGCGAGCAACAACGACATGCGGCCGACATTGCGGTTGTCTTCGCCGGCCTGATTGGCGCAGCCGTAGATGAGGTCGTCGACCGCGCCCCAGTTGAACGCCGGGGTTGCGTGTCATGAGCGCGCGCAGCGGTACCGCGCCAAGGTCGTCGGGGCGCACGCTCGACAGCGCGCCGCCATAGCGGCCGAAGGGGGTGCGGATGGCGTCGCAGATATAGGCGTCGATCATGTCAGACGACCTCTTCGAGCATGCGCAAGCGCACGGGAGTCATGGCCTGCAGGGCGTCGAAATCAAGACCATCGACCATCTCCCGCACGATCGGGCCATCCGGCGTGATGTCAACGACGGCCAGATCGGTATAGATGCGGTCAACGCAATGAATGCCAGTGAGCGGATAAGTGCAGTGTTCGACGAGTTTGCATTCGCCGCTCTTGGTCAGGTATTCCATCATCACAAACACCTGCTTGGCGCCGATGGCCAGATCCATCGCGCCGCCCACGGCGGGAATCGCGTCCGCAGCACCGGTATGCCAGTTGGCCAGATCGCCCTTGCTCGATACCTGGAAGGCCCCCAGCACGCAGACGTCCAGATGACCGCCGCGCATCATGGCAAACGAGTCGCCGTGGTGGAAGAAGCACCCGCCGGGCAGCAGCGTCACAGGCTCTTTGCCGGCATTGATGAGTTCGGGGTCGACTTCGTCGGGCGCCGGTGCGGGCCCCATGCCGAGCAGACCGTTTTCGCTGTGCAAGAAGATCTCGCGCTCGCGCGGCAGGAAATTCGCCACGCGTGTCGGCAACCCGATGCCAAGGTTCACGTAGGCACCTTCGGGAATGTCGCGCGCCACGCGCGCCGCCATCTGGTCGCGGGTAAGACGGTTCATTGAAGGGCTCCCTTCTGCGGCAGCGCGACCACGCGTTTGACGAAGATGCCGGGCGTCACCACGGCCTCCGGGTCGAGTTCGCCCAGCGGCACGATCTCGGATACCTGTGCGATGGTGCAGCGCGCGGCGGTCGCCATGATCGGCCCGAAGTTGCGCGCCGTCTTGCGATAGACGAGGTTGCCCCAGCGATCGGCGCGGTGCGCCTTGATGAGCGCGAAGTCGGCGCGGATCGGATATTCCAGCACATACTGGCGACCGTCGATCTCGCGCGTCTCTTTGCCTTCAGCCAGCAGCGTGCCAAAGCCGGTCGGCGTGAACACCGCCCCAAAGCCAGCGCCGGCAGACTGAATGCGCAAAGCCAGGTTGCCCTGCGGCACGAGTTCGAGTTCGATGTCGCCAGCGCGATACAGCGCATCGAACACCTGAGAATCGCTCTGGCGTGGGAAGGAACATACGATCTTGCGCACGCGGCGTGTCGCGAGCAATGCCGCCAACCCGGTCTCGCCGTTGCCGGCATTGTTGTTGACGATGGTGAGGTCGCGCGCGCCCTGTTCGATGAGCGCATCGATCAGCTCGGCCGGCTGCCCCGCCGTGCCGAAACCACCGATCATCACGGTGGCGCCGTCGTGGATATCGGCGACCGCCTCGGCGGCGGACGCACGGGTCTTATCGATCATGACGCTGCTGTCTCCTCCATGCATTCGCATGGTCGGTGTCGAATCCGTCCGGACGGATTCCGGTTGGATTCTTGCCAGCGCCCTCTCTGTCAGGGCGCACACCTCACCTTTTGTGTTGTGCGATAAACGCACGTTTGTGCGGTGAGTGAAAGCACTGTAATCTTCCGCGAACGCACCCAGCAATACCGATAATCGCTAATGGGTGCGATATTCGACCAGAATGTCATGAACCCCGGCGTACTGCGCAAGGCTGCGGCACGTCTGTAACGGAGAGTTCGATGGAAGAGACAGAAACAGGGAGCGCGTCCGCCGCAACGCCGGAAATCGCCAGCCGAGCCGCCGCGCTCAATACGTTCGCGGGCGACCCGAACTTCATGATGTCGCTGGCGCGCGGGCTGTTGGTCATCTCGGCATTCGGGCAGCAAAAGCGCGGGCTTTCGGTGGCGCAACTGGCATTGCGCACAGGGCTTTCGCGCGCGGCCGTGCGGCGCTGCGTTTACACGCTCCAGCAATTGGGTTTTGCCACCAGCGACGACGAACGCCACTTCGTGCTGACACCCAAGACGCTTTCACTGGGCCACGCCTACCTCAGCTCATCGCCGCTGGCCACGCTGGCCTCGCCGGTCCTCGAACGGGTCAGCGCGCAACTGCATGAGTCGTGCTCGGTCGCCACGCTTGAAGGCGAAGAGATCTTCTACGTCGCGCGCTCCAAGACCACCAGCCGCATCATGTCGGTGGATCTGTCCGTCGGTAGCCGCCTCCCGGCGTACTGCACGTCCATGGGCCGCGTGCTGCTCGCTGCGCTCTCGCCCGCCCAGCTCGACGCCTTCCTCGGCCGTGCGCAACTCATCAAGCGCACCGCCTACACCGTGGCCGATGCCGACGCACTGCGTGCGGTGCTGCGGCAAGTGGGCACCGAAGGCTATGCGCTGATCGATCAGGAACTCGAAGTCGGTCTGCGCTCGATTGCCGTACCGATCTTCAATCCGCAACACAAGGTCGTCGCAGCGCTGAACCTCGGCACGCACAGCTCGCGCATTTCCGTGCCGGACATGCAAAAGCGCGTGCTGCCCGTGTTGCGGACGGCGGCGGATGAATTGGGGTTATTGTTGCCGGGCTAGAGAATGACGCCGGACTGGCGGACCTGCGCGACGATCATCGCGCAGGCCGATGACGTTTAGATCGCGTCAGGCAACGCGATGGTGTTGCCCGTGCTGAACTGGTAGTCGCGGAAGACGTGCTCGGCCGTCAGCAGTTGGTAGCTGCCGTCGGCCTGCTGGCGGGTGGTGTCTTTCAGGCGGTAGGTGTAGTGCCCGCAAGTCCAGCAGTCGAAGTTGCGCATGTGCGTGCACAGGCAGGTCTTGCTCATGACCGAGATGACCTTGGGATTGGTCGCCTTGGTGATGGCGTCGTTGTAAGCCTCGATGTAGGCGCAATTGCCTTCGCCGTCCAGCAGATAGCCATACGCTTCGCAGTTGGGGCGGATGCCGGCGCCGATCGCCGGGCTGCCCTTGAGCATGCGCATCGGGTAGCCGGTCGGCGAAATGGTGTTCACCTCGATGTCGGCTTCCTGCGCGCGGAAATACTCTTGCTTGATCTTGTCGGGCAGGCCGCATTCGTTGGTGACGGTAAAGCGCGTAGCCACCTGAACACCCGCTGCGCCCTGCTCCATCATGTGCACCGCGTCGCCGCCGGTGAACACGCCGCCTGCCGCGATGACAGGAATATCCAGATGGTTGTCGCGCATGAACTGGCAGACTTCGCCGACCAGCGTGGCGAGGTCGTACTTCTGCCAGTCGTCGGGGCCAAAGCCAAGGTGACCACCAGCCAGCGGACCTTCGACGATCACATAGTCAGGCAGACGGTCGAGCTTGGCGTTCTTGCGCAGGAAGAGCTGCAGCGCGCGCGCCGACGAGACGATGATGCCGAGCTTGGCGTCACGGAAACGCGGGTGCCCTGCGATCAGGTGGAACGAGCCCAAGTGCAGGCCGGCCGACAAGGTAATGCCGTCGATGCCCGCGTCGAGCGCGGCGTTCAGACGCACGCTGAGGGTTTCCTTGGGGCCACCCATGGTGAGCTTTTCCATGCAGTTCACGAAGATCATGCCTTCGCCCCGCTTGGCTTCCATGGTCTTGCCCACGTGCAGGCGCGTAGCCTCCGCGAGCTGGCCGAGGTCGAACTTGACGTCGGACTTGTCGAGGTTGTTGACGTTGTACTTGTAGAGCTTGGTCTTCTCGGAGACAAAACGGGTCTTGTGGCGACGGTCGGTCACGGTCGGCACCATAGCGTCGGAGATGTGGCCGATGCCGCCCAGGCGTGCGGCGACCAGCGCCAGCTCCGCCGTGGAAATATCGACACCCATGCCACCGATGACAATCGGCACCAACTTGCGCGTGCCGAACTGCAATCGGAAGTCATCAAGACATTTCATCTCGCTATTAGCCTCTCGTTTTGTTTCCGTTTCACGACAACGGACCGGGGGTCGGCCCTGTCGCCGCGTGCGCTAAAGTCGCGCACCAAAGCCAGACAGTATGCCTTATCTTGGCAACGATTCCGCCTACCGTTTAACCCTGCCGCGCCAGCAGGGCTTTCGGCTGCACCCGCTCGTCCAAACGAGCGTTTGAATTTTGATCGACAAGTCGCTGACTGCTGCGCCGCACCTTGTTGACGATCGCGTGTCGAGCGAAAAAATGGCGACATTCAGTCGCCACGCCGTTGAAGCCGATCTGTTTCGCTTCCGCCAGCACCCGACGCTGGTGGAACAGCATATGGACGCGCAACGGTGCGCTGCACCGAGGCCGGATATGAACAGAGGGCAGGCATGGCCGCTCTCTGGCTGACGCGACCGGACGCGGCCGGACTTCGCTAGCTGCTTGACTTCGATCAAGGCGGCTATGGTACTACGGGCGCTGGCTTTTCTCCACGCCGCCATCGCCCCGCCACGACATCTGTCGGAAACGGGCCCGTAATACTGCATAGCAGCAATCTGCACGGCTTCCAGTACGTTCGCGGGACGACAACCATCTGGCATATTTCCGGCACTCTCTGGCTTGTACTGTCATATCCAGCGTCTATCCTGACTAGAGTTCATTTCACAAATTCTCACGCGTGCGACGGGGCCGTTCCGGGTGGCGGCGCCTGTATTCAGAGGAGACGCAACTCGCGGGCATTTGTGCATTGAGCGCTGAACGTAGCGTACGGCACCGACAGGAGGCTTCACGTGGCGGGCAACTGGATCACCAGCTGGAACCCCAATGACAGTGACTTCTGGGAGCGCGAGGGCAGCCGCATCGCCAACCGCAATCTGTGGATTTCGATTCCCTGCCTGCTGCTGGCTTTCTCCACGTGGGTGGTGTGGAGCGTGGTGGTGCTCAAGATGCCGCAGGTCGGCTTTGAGTACACCAAGAACCAGCTCTTCATGCTGACGGCGTTGCCGAACCTCTCCGGTGCGACGCTTCGCATTTTCTATAGTTTCATGCCCTCGCTGATCGGCGGCCGCAAATGGACCACGCTGTCCACGGCCAGCCTGCTCGTTCCGTCGATCTGGCTCGGCTTTGCGCTGCAGGACCCGACCACGCCCTTCCCCGTCATGCTGATCATTGCGTTGCTATGCGGTTTTGGCGGCGGCAATTTTTCCAGCTCGATGGCCAACATCGCGTGGTTCTTCCCCAAGCACCGCAAGGGCTGGGCGAACGGCATGAACGCCGGCTTAGGCAATCTCGGCGTATCGGTCATGCAGTTCCTCGTGCCGTTCGTGATCACCGTCGGCATCTTCGGCACCTTGGGCGGCGCACCGCAGACATACGTGCAGGACGGCGTCACGCATCAGATGTGGCTGCAGAACGCTGGCTTCATCTGGGTGCCGTTCATCATTGCGGCCACCATCGCGGCGTGGTTCGGCATGAACGATCTGGCCAGCGCCAAGGCTTCGGTGGCAGACCAGATGGTCATCTTCAAGCGGCTCGACAACTGGCTCATGTGCTGGCTGTACCTGGGCACCTTCGGCAGCTTCATCGGCTTTTCGGCCGGCTTCGCGCTGCTGTCGAAAACGCAGTTCCCCGGCGTAGACGTCACGCACCTGGCATTCATCGGGCCGCTCATCGGCGCCGTGATCCGCCCGGTGGGCGGCACCATCTCGGACAAACTGCATGGCGGCGCGCGGGTGACGCTGTGGGTATTCGTGCTGATGGCGCTCGCCATTCTCGGCGTATTGCACTTTCTGCCGCACACCGGCCCGGACGGGAGCCCGGTCGGCGGGAGCTTCTGGGGCTTCTTCCTGATGTTCCAGTTGCTGTTCCTGCTATCGGGCATCGGCAACGGGTCGACGTACAAGATGATCCCGGTGATCTTCCCCAAGCTTGCGCGCCTGGAGGCTCAGGGCAAGGGAGAGGCCGCGCTCAAGCAGGCAGAACTCGACGGCGCGCTCGAATCCTCTGCCGCCGGCGGCTTTATCAGCGCCATCGGCGCGTACGGCGGGTACTTCATCCCGCAGAGCTTTGGTTATTCCATGCAGACCACCGGATCGGCCGAAACCGCGCTGTATCTGTTCGTGGCCTTCTATGTCACTTGCGTATTGCTCACGTGGTGGCGCTACGCGCGACGCAGCGCACCGATGCCCTGTTGATCGCGTATGTCCGGCGCTACCACGGCGCCGCCATCAGCCAATTGCAGAGGGGTTGCAATGAGCCATTTTCTCGATCGCCTGACATATTTCTCGCGCACCCGCGAGCCCTACTCCGACGGCCACGGTGAAACCCGCGCAGAGGACCGCACCTGGGAAGACGCCTATCGCCTGCGCTGGCAGCACGACAAGATCGTGCGCTCCACGCACGGCGTAAATTGCACCGGCTCGTGCTCGTGGAAGATCTACGTGAAGGGCGGCATCGTCACGTGGGAGACCCAGCAGACCGACTATCCGCGCACGCGGCCCGACATGCCCAACCACGAACCGCGTGGTTGTTCGCGCGGCGCTTCGTATAGCTGGTACCTGTACAGCGCCAACCGCATCAAGTACCCGATGATCCGGGGGCGACTGGTGCGGCTGTGGCGCGAGGCGCGCAAGACGATGGCGCCGGTCGAGGCGTGGAAGTCGATCGTCGAAGACCCGGTCAAGGCCAAGCGCTACAAAGAAATCCGTGGTCGCGGCGGCTTCATCCGCAGCACGTGGGACGAAGCCAACGAGATCGTCGCCGCCGCCAACATCTACACCATCAAGAAGTACGGCCCGGACCGGGTGGTGGGTTTCTCGCCGATTCCGGCGATGAGCATGGTCAGCTACGCCGCTGGCGGCCGTTACCTGAGCCTCATCGGTGGCACGCTGATGTCGTTCTATGACTGGTACTGCGACCTGCCGCCTTCGAGCCCGCAGACCTGGGGCGAACAGACCGACGTGCCCGAATCGGCCGATTGGTACAACTCGGCCTTCATCATCGCGTGGGGCTCGAACGTGCCGCAGACGCGCACGCCCGACGCTCACTTCTTTGTCGAGGCGCGCTACAACGGCACCAAGATCGTCGCCGTCACGCCGGACTACTCCGAGGTCGCCAAGCTCTCCGACATCTGGCTGCACCCCAAGCAAGGCACCGATGCCGCGCTCGGCATGGCGATGGGGCACGTGATCCTGAACGAATTCCACGTCAAGCGCACGGTCCCCTACTTTGACGATTACTGCCGCCGCCTGACCGACCTGCCGATGCTCGTCCGCCTGGAAAAACGCGGCGAACATTGGGCTGCCGACCGATTTGTGCGCGCGTCCGACTTCGCGGACAGGCTCGGTCAAGCCAACAACCCCGAGTGGAAAACCGTGGCGCTCGACGAGCGCACGGGGCAGTTCGTCGCCCCGCAAGGCGCCATCGGCTATCGCTGGGGCCAGAAGGTCGAAGGTGACCTGGGCAAGTGGAACCTCGAAGAAAAAGATGGCACGGGTGCGGACGTACGGCTCGCGCTCACGCTCGCCAATCATCGCGACGATGTCGCGGCCGTGGCCTTTCCGTATTTCGGCGCGCAGGCGCACGAACACTTTGCGCACAACGATCAGGGCGGCGAACTGTTGATACGCAGCGTGCCGGTCAAACGCATGGGCGACACGCTGGTCACGACCGTGTTCGACCTGATGTGCGCCAACTACGGCATCGACCGTGGGCTCGGCGGACAGGCGGCCAAGAGCTATGACGACGATATCGCCTACACCCCGAAGTGGCAGGAATCTATCACCGGCGTGCCGCCTGACAAGGTGATCGAGGTCGCCCGTCAGTTCGCGCTGAGCGCAGAGAAAACCGAAGGCCGCAGCATGGTCATCATCGGCGCGGCCATGAACCACTGGTTCCACCAGGACATGAACTACCGCGCGGCCATCAACATGCTGATGCTGTGCGGCTGCATCGGCAAGAGCGGTGGTGGTTGGGCGCATTACGTGGGGCAAGAAAAGCTGCGCCCGCAGACAGGCTGGACAGCACTGGCATTCGCACTCGACTGGGCGCGCCCGCCGCGCCACATGAACAGCACGTCGTACTTCTACGCCCACACCGATCAATGGCGTTACGAGTCACTCGTGCCGTCGGAAATCCTCTCGCCGCTGGCCGATGCTTCACGCCACGGCAAGACGCTGATCGACTGCAACGTGCGCGCTGAACGCATGGGCTGGCTGCCCTCCTCTCCGCAGATCAACATCAACCCGCTGTCGATTGCCGCAAAGGCGACCGTCGCCGGTATCGAGCCAAAGGACTGGCTGGTGCAGCAGTTGAAAGCCGGCACCACGCGCATGGCCTGCGAAGACCCGGACTCGCCGGAGAATTTTCCGCGCAACCTGTTCGTGTGGCGCTCGAACCTGTTCGGCTCGTCGGGCAAGGGGCATGAGTACTTCCTCAAGCATTTCGTCGGCGCGCAGCATGGCATCCAGCAAGGCGACATCGGCGAGACCGGCGGCGTGAAGCCCGAGGAGGTCGTCTGGCACGACACCGCGCCAGAAGGGAAGCTCGATCTCATCACCACGCTCGACTTCCGCATGAGCACGACCTGTCTGTATTCAGACATCGTGCTGCCCACGGCCACGTGGTACGAGAAGAACGATCTCAACACCAGCGACATGCACCCGTTCATCCACCCGCTCTCGGCAGCGGTGGACCCGATCTGGCAGAGCCGCAGCGATTGGGATATCTACAAAGGCTTCGCCAAGAAGTTCTCTGAGCTTGTGCCCGGCCACCTCGGCGTGGAAAAAGACGTGGTGCTGGTGCCGCTCATGCACGACTCTCCCGCCGAACTCTCGCAGCCTTTCGAGGTGCAGGATTGGCGACACGGCGAATGCGATCTCATCCCCGGCAAGACGGCGCCCAACATAGTGGTGGTCGAACGCGACTACCCCAACGTGTACAAGCGCTTTACCGCCTTGGGGCCGCTGATGAAGAAGCTCGGCAATGGCGGCAAGGGCATCACCTGGAACACCGAACATGAGGTCGACGCGCTGGGCCGCCTCAACCGCGTTGTGACCGAAGATGGCCCTACCAAGGGGCTACCGCGCATCGATACCGACATCGACGCGGCAGAAACCATCATGCAACTGGCGCCCGAAACCAATGGCGAAGTGGCGGTCAAGGCATGGCAGGCGCTGGAGCAGTTCACTGGCCGCCAGCACGCGCATCTGGCCGACGTGCGCGAGGACGAAAAGATTCGCTTCCGCGACATCGTGGCGCAGCCGCGCAAGATCATCAGCTCGCCCACGTGGTCAGGCATCGAGAGCGAACACGTCAGCTACACGGCGGGCTACACCAACGTGCATGAGCTGATTCCGTGGCGCACGCTCACCGGTCGGCAACAGTTCTACCAGGACCACCGCTGGATGCTCGACTACGGTGAAGGGCTGGTGAGCTATCGCCCGCCCATCGACACGCGCACCGTGGCGCCGCTGGTGGGCCGCACGCCCAACGGCAACCCGGAGATCGCGCTCAACTTCATCACGCCACACCAGAAATGGGGCATCCACTCCACCTACACCGACAACCTGATCATGCTCACGCTGTCGCGCGGCGGACCCATTGTGTGGCTATCGGAAGTCGACGCCAGGAAGGTGGGGATCGTCAACAACGACTGGATTGAGCTCTTCAACGTCAATGGTGCGATTGCTGCACGCGCCGTGGTCAGTCAGCGCGTAAAGGAGGGCATGTGCATGATGTACCACGCGCAGGAGAAGATCGTGAATGTGCCGGTGTCGGAGGTCACCCAGCATCGCGGCGGCATCCACAACTCGGTCACGCGTGCCGTGCTCAAGCCGACCCACATGATCGGCGGCTACGCGCAGTTGGCATACGGCTTCAATTACTACGGGACCGTCGGCTCCAACCGCGATGAATTCGTCATCGTGCGCAAGATGAATCAGGTGAACTGGAAGGACTCGCCGCAAGACCACCTCGACGCACTGCCGCAAACCACCGGGAGCGAATCATGAAGATCCGCGCACAGATCGCCATGGTGCTGAACCTGGACAAGTGCATCGGTTGCCATACCTGTTCAGTCACCTGCAAGAACGTCTGGACCAGCCGGCTCGGTGTGGAATACGCCTGGTTCAACAATGTCGAAACCAAGCCCGGCGTGGGCTACCCCAAGGACTGGGAGAACCAGGAACACTGGCGCGGCGGTTGGGAGGTGCGCGCCAACGGCAAGCTGCGGCTCAAGCAAGGCAGTCGCCTGCAGATTCTGTTCAACCTGTTCGGCAACCCCAACCTGCCGCAGATCGACGACTACTACGAACCGTTCACCTTCGATTACGAATACCTGCAGACCGCGCCGGAGATGACCACGCAGCCGGTGGCGCGCCCGATTTCGGTGATCACCGGCGAGCGCATGCAGAAGATCGAATGGGGCCCGAACTGGGAAGAAATCCTCGGCGGCGAATTCGCCAAGCGCAGCCAGGACTACAACTTTGAAGCCGTGCAGAAAGAGATCTACGGCGAGTTTGAAAACACTTTCATGATGTACCTGCCACGCCTGTGCGAGCACTGCCTGAATCCGGCCTGCGTAGCGTCCTGCCCTTCGGGTTCGATCTACAAGCGCGAGGAAGACGGCATCGTGCTCATCGACCAGGACAAGTGCCGTGGCTGGCGCATGTGCGTGTCGGGTTGTCCGTACAAGAAGATCTATTACAACTGGTCGTCCGGCAAGGCCGAAAAGTGCATCTTCTGCTACCCGCGCATCGAGGCCGGTCAGCCCACGGTGTGTTCCGAAACCTGCGTAGGCCGCATCCGCTACCTGGGCGTGCTGCTGTACGACGCCGACCGCATTGAAGAGGCGGCCGCCGTCACTGATCCGCAGTCGCTCTACGAAGCGCAGTTGGGCATATTCCTCGACCCGAACGACCCGAACGTGATTGAACAGGCATTGCGCGACGGGGTGCCGCAGAACTGGCTCGACGCCGCGCGCGTCTCCCCCGCCTACAAGATGGCGGTGGAATGGAAGATCGCCTTCCCGCTGCATCCGGAATACCGCACGCTGCCGATGGTGTGGTACGTGCCGCCGCTGTCGCCCATCCAGTCGCGGGCGAATGCCGGCGAGATCAACGCCAATGGTGACATTCCGGATGTGTCGAGCCTGCGCATTCCCGTGCGTTACCTGGCCAACCTGCTCACGGCCGGCAAAGAAGCCCCGGTGGTTTCGGCACTCGAACGCATGCTCGCCATGCGCGCGTTCTTCCGTCAGCGCCAGCTCGAACGCAGCGACAACCTCGCACTGCTCGAACAGGTCGGCATGAGCGTCCTTGAAGTCGAGGACATGCATCGATACCTGGCGATCGCCAACTACGAGGACCGCTTCGTCATTCCGACCACGCACCGCGAGTACGCCGAAAACGCCTACCAGTTGCGCGGCGAATGCGGTTTTTCGTTCGGCAATGGATGTTCGGACGGCACCACCAACGCCAGCATCTTCGGCGGCAAGATGGGGACGAAGAAGGTCTTTCCGCTCAAGACCATCGCAGGCTCGGCACCGGAGAAGACCGTTGACTACTAAAACCCACTTCGCGGGCACCGACCACGCCCTCCCCCTTCGCGCGCTGGCGGCACTCCTCAGCTATCCGCAGGCCGATCTGCAAGCCGCCTCCAGCGAGATCGGCGACGTGCTGCACGACTGCCGCACGCTGAGCGATGACGACAGGTCGCGCCTGGCCCCCTTGCTGCGGCACCTTACGCAAAACGATCTGATCGACCTGCAGGAAGCCTACGTCGAACTCTTCGATCGCGGCCGACGCACCTCGCTGCATCTGTTCGAGCATCTGCACGGAGAATCGCGCGATCGCGGCGCAGCGATGATCGATCTGCTGCAGACGTACGAGACTGCCGGATTCTTGCTACGCGAAGGCGAATTACCCGATTACCTGCCGGCGCTGCTCGAATTCTGCGGCTGCGTCAACCATGCCACTGCGCGCGACTTCATCGCGGATTGCGCGCACCTGATCCGACCGCTGGGCGAGGCCGTCATGGCGCGCCGGCCCGACTACGCAGCGGTGTTTGAGTGCGTGTTGCATATGGGGCGGCAGAAGGGGCTCGACTGGACGCGTGCACCAGAACCGGACGAGGAAGACATCGACCGCGAGTGGCAGGAGCAACCGGCCTTCAACCGCAACGCCGAATCCGGCGCAGAGGGCACCCCCATCACATTCATGCCGCGCGGCGAACGGGCACGCGGGGCCAAGGAGAGCAAGCATGGCTGACTGGCTCTACCAATTCGCATTCGGTTTCTATCCCTACCTGGCGCTGGTGGTGTTCTTCGTCGGCAGCCTGGTGCGCTTTGAACGCGAGCAGTACACGTGGGAGAGCGATTCGTCGCAGATCCTGCGAAAAGGCAGCCTGAGACTGGGCTCGACACTGTTCCACCTAGGCATACTGGTGGTGTTCTTCGGCCACCTCGTCGGCTTTCTGACGCCCGAACAACTCGTGCTGGCGGTCATGAGCCCGGCCGCCCACGAGCACATGGCGATGTACGGTGGCGGCATCGCTGGCGCCGTCGCATTGATCGGGCTGACGATCCTGTGCTGGCGTCGACTCACCGACGCGCGCATCCGTTCGAACTCGCGCTTCTCGGACATCGCCGTGCTCATCATCCTGTGGGTGCAACTGGCGATGGGCATGTTCACGGTGTTTGTGTCGGCCAGCAAACCCGAGGGCTACAGCTTCGAAGTGCTGGTGCAATACGTGCAGGGCATCGTCTTCTTCCGTGGTGACAATGCGCAGTTGCTTGTCGGCACACCGTGGATATACAAACTGCATATCCTCCTGGGGCTGACGATCTTTGCGATCTTCCCCTTTACACGGCTGGTGCACATCTGGAGCGGGCTGGCATCGGTGGTGTACCTGTTCCGCCCTTACCAGATCATGCGTTCGCGCCAACGCAGCCTGAGTCGGTGACGCCATGACCGAGTCCCCCGCACTGCAAGCGACCGTCAATGGCGTAACCGTCGAAGCGAGCACACCCGGCGAGCTGCGCGCCGCCGCCGTGCAGGAGCTGCTCCGCCAGGAAGCCGTCGCCGAAGGCCTGCTGGAACCTTCGGCAAGCGACGAAGCCACGGCCGAAGCACTCGAAGCCCTGCTCGAAAAACATGTCGATGTGCCCTCGCCCGAGGCGCCCGAAATCGCGCGCTATTACGACGCGCACCACAAGCGCTACAGCAATGGCGAACTGGTTTTCGCCTCGCACATCCTGTTGCAGATGACGGCGGGCACACCCGTCAGCGCCCTGCTCGCCCGAGCCGAAAGCCTGCTGCATCAGGTACAGGCCAATCCGACACGCTTTGAACAGTTGGCGCGCGAGAACTCCAATTGCCCGTCGGCCGACCTGGGCGGCAGCCTCGGGCAGTTGCAGCGTGGCGACACGGTGCCGGAATTCGAAAGCGCGCTTTTCAGCGATGGTTCGGTCGGCGTGTGGCCGAGCATCGTGCGCACGCGCTACGGCTTTCACATCGTGCGCATCGATCGACGAGAAGCCGGACAGCAGTTGCCGCTCGAAGCGGTGCGCGATCGCGTCGCGCAGGATCTGCAGCGGCAGACGCTTGCGCAGGCCTTGCAGCAGTACGTGCGCATCGTTGCCGGGCGCAATGACGTACGCGGCGTCGAACTGGATGGCGCCGCCTCGCCGCTGGTCAATTGATGGCGTCTGCGCAACATTCATCTGAAGTCCGACAAAAATGATTCGTCCGATAAGATAGTGCGTTCATTTTCTGTCGGAAATCTGATATGTTAATGCTAACAATTTCAAGAAACCGGTCATGACCGGTCCATTCCATTGATTCCCACAGGCTGGCAAGGAGACATAGCAGTGGCCTTTCAACACAAATTGTTAGCGTTATCAATCGGTGCCGTGATCAGTGTCGGCGCGCATGCCTACACCCAGGCGCCCATGCTGGATGCGATGAAAGACCTGCCGCCAGTAGACAAGCGCCTGCCCTCGCAGCCGCTGGTGATCAAACCGCTTGGCACTGCGGGCAATTACGGCGGCACGCTGCGTACGGTGCTGCGCGCCAATGCCGACCAGAACGGCATTCTGCGCACGATCGGCCCGCAAGGCCTGATGCACTGGAAGATGGACGTCAATGGCGTCGAACCGTACGTGGCCGAAAGCCTGGCGGTCAATCCGAGCGGCACGGAATACACCTTCCGCCTGCGCAAAGGCATGCGTTGGTCGAACGGCGAACCCTTCACCGCCGATGACGTGCTGTTTGCGATGAACGATCTGGTCGCCAACAAAGAGTTCTACTCGCAGGCGCCGGACGCTTACCTTGTGAACGGCAAGCTGCCGGAAGTCACCAAGGTCGACGACTACACCGTCAAGTTCAAGTTCGACGCGCCCAACCTGTCCTTCCCCGAAGTGCTCGCCACGCCGCTTGGCCAGCACCCGGTGCTGTACTCCAAGCAGTACTGCCAGCAATACCACCCCAAGTACAACCCGAAGGTGAGTGAACAGTTCGCCGCCGCCAACGTCAAGGACTGGCCTTCGCTGATGCGTGCCAAATGCGGTGACGTGGAGCTGCCCGCGCGCTGGAGCACCGTCGGCCGCCCGACGCTCGATCCGTGGATCATCAAGGAACCGTACGGTGGCAACGTCACGCGCGTCGTCATGGAACGCAACCCGTACTACTGGCAGGTCGATCCGTCAGGCAAGCAACTGCCGTACATCGACGGCATCCGCTTTACGGTGATCTCCGACCTCCAGACCATCGTGCTCGCCGCCAGCAACGGCCAGTTCGATTTTGAGGGCCGCTTGCTGGGCGACGTGGCCTTCCGCCCGATCCTGCTCAAGAACCAGGAGAAAGCCGGCTACAAGGTCTTCAGCCAGGCCAGCTCGAACTCCAACGCGGTCGGCCTGTGGATGAACCAGACCACCAAGAACGACAAGTTGCGCAAGCTGATGGTCCAGCATGACTTCCGCAAGGCGCTGTCGTTGGGCATCGATCGTGAGGAGATCAACAAGGTCGCCTTCCTTGGGCAGACGCAACCGTGGCAGAGCGGGCCGTTCAAAGAATCGAAGTGGTACAACGCACAGCTCGGCAGCCAATACACCAAGGCCGATGTGGCGCAGGCCAACGCCATTCTCGACAAGATGGGGCTGACCACGCGCGACGACGCAGGCTACCGCCTGTACCCGGACGGCGGGCGCGTGTCGCTGGATGTGATCGTCATGATCGACCGGCAGGTAACGGTGCAGACGCTTGAGCTGATCCGCCGTCACTGGCAGAAGATCGGCGTTGAACTGGTCATCAAGGGTTCGGAACGTTCGCTGGTATTCAACCGCGCGGTCAGCAATGACTACGACATCAGCGCCGAGATCTTCCCCGGCGGCCTGGATGCCACGCAGAACGCCCGCGCCTACATCGCCATCCACCCGCTTGAATCGCGCATGAGCCTGGAATGGGCCAAGTGGTACAACTCCGGCGGCAAGCAAGGCATCGAGCCCAACGCCAGCATGAAGAAGCGCATGGACCTCTACACACAATGGCGCAGCGCACGCACGCAGACGCAGGCCGATGAACTGTTCCGCCAGATTCTGCAGATCGCCGCAGACGAATTCGAAGTCATCGGCACCGTCCGCCCGGCGGCGATCACCAGCCTGCGTAACGCAAAGCTGATGAACGTGAAGGAGAATATGGCCTTTGGCTGGACGTACGCATCGCCCGCGCTCGGCTTGCCGCAGCAGTGGTACTACGCCAAGTAACACCTCCCCTGGCGGCGCCCTGCGGGGCGCTGCCGCCGCACAATAAGGGCCTGTTTACGATCTGTCGCGAGAGGCCGCCAGCAGGGTGACGCAGCGCATGAACCCTGATCGCGGCTTGCCAGCAAGATTGCAGGCAGGCCTCAAGAAAGGAAACCGAATGAAGACCTATGCCCTGGTCGGAACGGGCGGCCGTTCCGGCATGTTCATCGAATCGATCGCGCGCGACTACCGCGAATCCGCGCGCATGGTCGCTTTGTGCGACACCAACCAGACACGCATGAACTTCGCCAACGGCCTGCTCGAAAAGCACGGTCACGCGCCCGTGCCGACCTGGAAAGCGGATCGCTTCGACGACATGGTCCGCGACGCCCGCCCGGACGTTGTGATCGTCTGCTCCATCGACCGCACGCACCATCACTACATCATCCGCGCCATGGAACTGGGCTGCGACGTAGTGACCGAGAAGCCGATGACCATCGACACCGAAAAGTGTCAGGCGATCATCGACGCCGTCGAGCGCACCGGCCGCAACCTGCGGGTGGCCTTCAACTACCGCTACGCGCCGCACCACTCCAAGCTGCGCGAACTGGTGCGCGACGGCGTCATCGGCAACGTGCTGTCGGTGCACTTTGAATGGCTGCTCAACACGCAGCACGGCGCGGATTACTTCCGCCGCTGGCACCGCGACAAACGCAACAGCGGCGGTCTGCTGGTGCACGAGTCCACGCACCACTTCGACCTGGTGAACTTCTGGCTCGCCAGCGCGCCGGAAGTCGTCTATGCACAGGGCGGCCTGCAGTTTTACGGCCGCGACAACGCCGAGGCTCGCGGCGAAACCAAGCTCTATCCGCGCACCCACGGCTATGAAAACGCCAAGGGCGACCCGTTTGCGCTGGACATGGAATCCAACCCGCAGCTCAAGGCGCTGTACCTCGACGCCGAGCACGAAGACGGCTACATCCGCGACCAGAGCGTGTTCAGCGACGGCATCAACATCGAAGACACGCTCGGGCTCATCGTGCGCTACCGCAACAAGGCGGTGATGACGTACTCGCTCAACGCGTACCTGCCGTGGGAAGGCTTCAACGTTGCGCTCAACGGCACGCGCGGCCGCATCGAGATGAAGGTCATCGAAAAGTCGTACGTAAACTCGGGTGGCGACAAGTCGCAGGAAGGCGCGCTCAAGTGGTGCGAAGTGACGGTCTATCCGATGTTCGATGCGCCCTACCGCATGGAAATCGCCAAGGGTGAAGGCGGTCACGGCGGCGGCGACAACGTCATGCTCGAAGAGATCTTCGGCCAGGCGGCGGATGACCCGCTGCGCCGCGCTGCGAGCTACCACGACGGTGCCATGTCGATCCTGACGGGCATTGCCGGCAACCAGTCGCTGCGCACGGGCCTGCCTGTCAACATCGCCGACCTGCCGGTGCGTTTGCCCAAACAATAGGCCGCGCGATTCGCTGCAAACAAAAAAGGCCCACGAGGAAACCCTCCGTGGGCCTTTTTGCTTTCGTTGTCCGGCTACCAAAGCGTATAGGCCATCACGAACGCCGCCAGCGTCATCACGCTTAGCGAAACCAGAAACACGCCATCCACTACCTTGGTAAGCACGATGGCCGTGTGTCGGCTACGGGCACGCAGCGCCCAGAAAATTGCATAAGTGCACAGCAGAAAACCCACCGCGCAGGCCGCCAGCATGTCGTCTGCGACGGTTGCCGCGCTCTTGTCTTTGTCGAACGTGTTCATCAGCGCGACAACCGTAATGCACAGCCCCGCCAGCGTAGCGGACGACGACAGCAAGCTGAGCAGTTCAGAACGATCCCAGTGTTCCGAAACCATGGCGCACCATGCGGTTGTGAAGTGCTGTCGATTCTAGCCGTGCGCGCGTGGGCTTGTGCGCTGCGAATGCTGTTTCGTCCGTTGCCTTCCCAATGAACGCTCCCTGCCACGTCCGCATCACATTGGTGCAACACAGGTAAATCCACGGCTGAATTGGCCCGCGCAGGCGCATCCATGACTACGCCCGCGCGACTGATGGGCGAAGAACTGCCACGACGGACCCGGCCGGACTATCACGTAAACGGTGGGCCGCATGCCGAAGGCAAGTGACCCGGATCGCGGCCGGCGCAAGCACAAAGGAGCCATACGATGAGCCTGTACCAACTCAGCAAGGATCTGCTGATCCCGCTTGTTTCGCCGTCGATCGCCGTCCTGACGCTGGTGATCTACGCCAAGCAGGAGCGCAGAAAGATCGCCGTGCAGGCCGACGTCGATCTGAAGAAGTCGGTCCATGCGCTCGAACGGGACGTGCTGGCACTTCGAGAGGCCTATCAACTCGTCGGGCTGAAACAGGCTGCCGGCGAGGTCATCGAACCGGAGCGGATCAAGGTAATCGAAGAGACGGCCGACAGAATCTTCAAACGGTTCAGCGACACGCCCGCCGTCTATGACATGTATTTCTCGCGGCCGAAGACGCAGATACGTACGGACCGCATCCCTTTGCTGCTGACCGAGATGCAGATTCGCCTACGCCTGCTGGCGGCATCAAAAAGCCCCGACCACGTGATCCTGTTCGGGCTGTACCTGCTGCTCTTCGCGCGCGCGCCGGCTGACGGCGACGATGAAGAGCGCCAGATCATGCAGACCATTCATGACACCAACCCGCAGTTCTACAGCGCGTGGTGGGTTCCGAACGCCTGAGACCGCATGCGACGGCACGAGTTGTCTGAATGACGACGTCACCGACCGCCGGTCGTCACCGACAAACGGTCATCGCAGTGACATATTTCACATTTGATTTTTGGTTCTGACGACTTGCCTGCCTGGGGACTCATCGTCGAAGCGCCGTCTTGGCTGCGCAACCGCACTGCCGCCCACCATGCTGCAATCCAGCATTCCGACAAATACACCGTTGTCATCATTCACGCATGTATGCGTACACACTCTGCCGAATATGCCGTCGTGCGCATGACTCCGGCGCTTGGCGTTTGAATGGACTACGCCTTTCCGCACCGCAGGAAAAACCCTTACGCCCAAAGCCAGATAACGCTTTTGGCATGCTCTTCATGCATTGTGACAAATACATGATTGCCCCGATTTTGCTCACCGAAACTTGCTGCTACGCATCTTGCAATATGCAAATGGGGCACGCAGACTGCCGCCCGTTGCGCAGCGCTGGCGAAGAATTGTTACCGGTTCCCTGCTCGACAGGCGCCCTGGCACACAGAGGCCAGGCTTGAGTTCCACAGCAATCAGGAGACAGCATGAAATTCAATCTCAACCCTGTTCTGGCAGGGCTGGCGCTAGTCCTCGCCCAATCGGCGATGGCAGCGCAAACCGGCGGTTTCTCGACCGCCGACGGCAGCGTGAGCACGGCTCGCACTTTCACCGCGTCCACCTTTGAACAGATCCAGGCCATCATCGACGCCGCCCGCTACAACGACGCGGGCACCAAGGTGGCGACGGGCGCTTACCCGCTCTACATCAAGTACACGGGCAACGAAGACACGTTGATCGCGCAGATCGTCAAGGACTCGACGATCGACGCCAACCACAACTGCCCGGCGCCTCACTGGAGCGACACCTACCGTCACATCGAGATCAAGAACTACACCGCTGGCGTGACCATTGAAGGCGCGTCGGGTTCGTCGGCCAACTGGGGCATCGTGATCAACGGCGGCTCCAGCAACGTCGTAGTGCGCAACATGAAGATCGGTGCGCTCGGCGGTGCCAGCAATGACGCCGACATGATCCGCATCGACGGCGCGTCGAACGTGTGGATCGACCACAACGAACTGTTCGCAGTGAACAACGAGTGCAATGGCTCGCCCGACGGCGACCTGACCTTCGAAGCCGCGCTGGACATCAAGAAGGAAGCGCACAACATCACTGTTTCGTACAACTACATCCACGACAGCAAGAAGGTCGGCCTGGATGGTTCGTCGAGCAGCGACATCGCCGGTGGCCGCGAAATCACCTACCACCACAACTACTATAAGAACGTGAACGCCCGCCTGCCGCTGCAACGCGGTGGCTGGATCCACGTCTACAACAACCTGTATGACGGCATCACCAGCTCGGGCATCAACGTGCGCCAGGCTGGCTATGCGCTGATCGAGCGCAACTACTTCCAGAACGCCATCGACCCGATCGTCTGCTTCTATGACGGCAGCAACTGCGGTTGGTGGGACCTGCGCAACAACAACATCACGAGCCCGTCGGACTTCTCCACGTACAACATCACCTGGAGCACCCCGGCCAGCGGCGACAAGAACGCCGCAGCCTGGACGACCACGGCAGTGTTCCCGAAGACGCTGACCTACACGTATGAGCCGGTGACCGCTCAGTGCGTGAAGGACAAGCTGGCCTCCTACGCCGGCGTCGGCAAGAACGGCGCACAACTGGTCTCGAGCGCCTGCGGTAGCAGCTCGTCGTCCTCGTCGTCCTCTTCGTCGTCCAGCTCGGTGTCTTCTTCGAGCAGCTCGTCGTCCAGTTCGGCCGCTTCGAGCTCGTCCTCGTCGAGCAGCTCGTCGTCGTCCAGCAGCAGCACGGGCGGCGCTCCGGTGCTGACCGGCACGGGCGATTACCCGGATGGCTTCTCCAAGTGCGCCGACCTCGGCGGCACCTGCTCGGTGACCAAGGGCACCGGCTGGGTCGCCTTCGGCCGCAAGGGTAGCTGGGTGACCAAGTACGTCGGCGTGGGCAGCAGCATCGCCTGTACCGTCGCCGCCTTCGGCAGCGATCCTGTCGGCAACCCGAACAAGTGCTCCTATCAGAACTAAGTCAGGCGCGCTTCAAGCACAAAAACCTGCCACTTCGGTGGCAGGTTTTTTTTCGCCCGCAGCCCTTGGTGAAAAAGGAACTGCGATCGGACCGCTTCATCGCATAGACGGCCAACTCCACGGCCTACACGACGGTTTCTTTCACGATACCCAGCGACACCGCCAGCGCAATCAGGTCGAGCGAATTCGCAAGATGCAGCTTGCGCATCATCCGACTCTTGTATGCCGCAATCGTCGCGACGCTCAAACCGAACTGCCGGGCCAGTTCCTTGATGCTGAACTCTTGGGCCACTCCGATGAAGACCGCATATTCGCCATTTGGGGAGCCAAGGGCCTCCTGAATGAGCGGCGCTCGACGGTGTGAACAAAAAAGCCCCGGATGAACCAGGGCTTTTTTACTGTATGACGGTGGTTCGCCTACTGGGCGCGGGCCACCCGTATTCAGGTTACGGAGTGATCTTCACGCCGTGCACCTGAAGCGAACCGCTGGCCTTGTTCAAAATGCGGACCCACACCGAAGAGCTGATCGTGCCGACGCTGCTGGAAACGTCATCCGTCCAGTCGCCCTTTGCATGCACCGCGTTGCCCGTGCCGCAGGTGCCCGTCGCCGTCACCCCGTACTTGTTGGTCCAGGTGGTGCCGTTGTCGGTCAACACGTCAACCGAGTAGCACATCGAACCCGTGCCCGCGACGACAAACTGGAAGCCGCTCACGCTGGGCAGCTTGAAGATTGCTGCGCCGCCATCCAGGGAACCAAGGTTGGTCGCCTTGACCAACGAGATCGAGCCCGTGTGCGTTGAATAGACCACGCCGCTGCTCGTGGCCTGGCCGGTCGAATCGTAGGTGCCGTAGCCCGTCCCCACCCCGCCCGAACCATTCGACACCATGATGAACTGCGACCCCGTGGCCGCTTGCGCCGCGTCCAGGTTGTACTTGGTGCCGGACGACAGCGTGGCACCGATGAGGTACTTGAGTGCCGACGTATCGGAGTTGAACCAGAACCAGCCGTTGCTATCCAGATCGGCGCTCGCGAATGACGCAGCGGAGGACGACGAACTCGAGCTGCTGACGTCCGCGCTGCTGGAGGCACTGGAGCTGACGCTGCTCGACGCACTCGACGACGTGCTGCTGGAAACGCTCGATGAAGAGCTAGACCTGGAACTGGAACTCGAACTGACGGACGAGGACGTTGACGACGACGTGCCGGAGCTGGCCGGCGAATCGTCATCACTGCCACAGGCGCTCAACACCGCAGCCGCCAGCAAAGCCAGCACCAGACCAGACTGACGCGCGCGAGCGGACTCCGCGCGGCTATTCGAAAACCACATATTGACTCCTCCGTATCGAGTGGATGCCTGGCGCCACGGGTCATGAACCTGAATGCGCTGGATCTTGTTGTTGTCAGCAAATTTGGACTTTTGCTGTGCGAAGGATCATTGCATATCGGCCACGGAAAAGTAAACGCTTACCTTAGGTGTTTGCGTCGACATGAGGCCATATCGCCTGTTACCGGTTACACGCTTACGTCAAATAACTTGGCGCAATCACTGCGCGCCATCCGCATGCTGGTTGCGATAGCTCATACACCAATTGATAGCGGTAACAATTCCCGTGCTAGGATCACTCCGATCCATTTGCCCAAATTCTTATATCCATGCGCCGGAGGTTGGCGCACATGCGGCAAAGGGGTATTTCCAAGGAGGAGTTGTCAATGTTGAAACGATTCACCCCGGTGTTGCTTGCCGGCACACTGGTTTGCGTATTGCCCGCCTGCGGCAACGACGACGGAGACGATTCGTCGTCCGGCGCGTCCAGCAGTTCGTCGTCCGTCTCCAGCACGTCCAGTTCATCGAGTACGTCAAGCGCATCCAGCTCATCAACCTCTTCCAGCACGTCCAGTTCTTCGTCCAGCGTGGCCGCGACCAGCCCGTGCGAGCAGGCTGGCGCCATCGACGGCAAGACCTGGTGTGCGATCGCTTTTGGCCAGTCGGTGGATGTGAACTTCTCCTCGACGATCCTGCCGGAGAAGGTCGGCGTGAACTACGTGTGGCGCAATGGCAGCGCGACGCCCATGGGTCTGACCGACGCCGGCTCCATCGCCGACACCGTGACCATCGAAAGCCGTGGCGGCAAGATCGCCAATACGCACGACGGCCTGACGTTCTATTACACGCGCTTGCCGACAAACAAGAATTTCATCCTTGAAGGCGACGTGACCGTCGAGCAATTCGGTCCTGAAATCCTGGTCGACGGCGTGCTCGCGTCCACCAACGGCCAGGAGAGCGCCGGCCTGATGGTGCGCGACGTCATCGGCACACCGCGGCAAGACCCGCTGGTGGTCGGCTACGAAGAATTCCCCGCCGCGTCCAACATCGTTGCCAACGCCATCATGCAGAACGGCAAGAACAACCTGGGCAAGGTACTGCTGCAGACGATCTACCGCGACGGCGTGAACTACCGCTGGGGGAACACCGGCGCAATCATCCCGAAGGCCAACTTCGTGCCGGCCTCCGCCGGATTGCAAGCGCCCACGACCTTCAAGATGCGGCTGCAACGCACCAACGACGGCTTCGCGGTCGGTTACGCAGGTGCTGACGGCAGCAACGACCAGAGCATGACGGTCGCCAACGCCAACGCAAACATCGTCCAGACGATCGACGACGCCAACATGTACGTCGGCTTCTATGCTTCGCGCAACGCGCGCATCACCGTCAAGAACATCAAGCTGACGCTGGCCGATGCGCAGACCGTAAATGCGCCGAAGTACGTGGCGGCGGCAGAGACAGTCCGCTTTGAATTCGCCTCGCCCGCCAAGACGGTGGCCAACAGCTACACGCTGCAAGCGCGTGGCAACTATGACGGTTCGGTAACCGTTAAGCAGGACGGCACCGCCATCGCGACGGCAGCACTCAAGGCCGGCGAAATCCTGGCGATTCCGACGACCATCAGTGCGGCGTCGAGCACGTTCGAACTCGCCTTCACCGGCGCGAACGGCGTGGGCGACAAGACCCTGACGACGACTGTGACGAAGGCAAGCGTGGCCGATGCGACCAATCTGTACGTGTCGCCCACCGGAACGTCGAGCAATACCGGCGCGCAGTCCTCGCCGCTGAACCTCGCCACTGCGATGCAGGTCGTCGCACCCGGCGGCACGGTGCACCTGCTGTCGGGCAGCTACGGCGCCACGACCATGGGCGTTGAACTCAGCGGCACCAAGGATGCACGCAAAGTGCTCGTGGCCGATTCGGAAGGCAGCGTGATCTTCACAGGCGCCTTCACCATGAATGCCAGCTACTGGCACATCAAGGGCATTGAAGTCGCTGGCGCACAGTTCCGCATGTCGGGCAGCAACAACGTCGTCGAACGCGTCGTCACGCACCACCACGTCGATACCGGCTTCCAGATCTCGGCATCCGGCGTCGGCAAGGCACTGTGGCCGGCCAACAACCTGATCCTGAACAGCACCTCGTACGCCAACAAGGATGCATCCGCCATCAATGCCGACGGCTTCGCGGCCAAGCTCGGCGTGGGCGACGGCAACGTGTTCCGGGGCTGTCTGTCGTATGGCAACGCCGACGATGGCTGGGACCTGTTCAACAAGATCGAAGACGGTGCCAACGGCGTTGTCACGATCGAGGACAGCATCGCCTACGGCAACGGCAACAACGGCTTCAAGCTCGGTGGTGAAGGCCAGCCCGTGACGCATGCCATTCGCGGCAGCTTTGCTTTCCAGAACAACCTGGATGGCTTCACGGACAACTTCAACCCCGGCGCGCTGGTGGTGTCCAACAACCTGTCGTATGACAACGTCCGCTTCAACTACATCTTCCGCCCCAGCCCCTACGGCGGGCCGGAGACCCAGGGCCACTTCACTGGCAATCGTTCGTTGCGCACCGACTACACCGGCAAGTACGACGATGCCGTCGTCGGCGTGGTCGATGGCAGCAACTCGTTCATCAAGAACGGCCAGCCGACGACGTCGAGCCTGCTGCGCAGCGCGTCGCTGAGCATCAAAACGCCGACGCATGCAAGCCGCAAGGCCGACGGCAGCCTGGACGTGCAAGCGATCATGGCGGGCAAGTAAGCAAGCGTTTTTGAAATAACGACCAAGGGCGTCGGCAGCGGCAAGCTGCCGGCGCCCTTATTTTTTGGCCCGGTATCAATGCCGGCGCTCCGCGAATAAACCGCCAGGTTGGCGACCGCTCCGACCGGCTCAGTCCCACGTGGCCCTGTTCGGGCAACAAGCCACCTCCGCCACCTTGCGCACATCTTTGCCATGCCGCTCATGACAACTGTCTGGGCGCGCGCCGGCCGCGGAAATTACGCCGACATCGCAGCCCTCGGAGGCATTGCCCTGAGTCAATTGCACACCTTCGTGCATTCCCCGCCATTTGTTTGTAACCAATACGTCACCTCAGACGCTTAAAGTCGCGCCGTTCTCTTCTCAATCTGCGCGCGCCGGGGGGCGCCCGCCTCTACCCCGAGGGAATTCGATGAAACTCAAAGCAACCAGTCTCGCAGTGGTCGCCGCGCTGGCCATGCTCTCAGCATGCGGCAGCGACAATCACAACAACGACGGCGACACCGGAACGTCTTCTTCGTCCGCATCGTCGTCCAGCTCAACGACGTCGTCTGCATCGTCGAGCACCGCCGCCAACAAGAACGTGATCTTCTTCCTCGGCGACGGCATGGGCATCACCACCATGACGGCCACGCGCATCTATGCCGTGGGCGAGGATGGTGAGCTGACCATGGACACGCTGCCCGAGACCGCGTTCGTCCATACCTACTCCAATGACGGACAGGTGACCGACAGCGCGCCCTCGATGGCGGCCTACATGACCGGCGTGAAGATGAATAACGAAGTCATCTCCATGACGCCGGAGACCAAGGCGACCGACGCCTCCGGCAAGCCGTACCACACGAACTACGACAGCACCTGCCCGAGCACCAACGGCGCGGCGGTCGAAACGATCCTGGAACAGATGAAGGCTGCGGGCTACGGCACCGGCGTGGTCAGCACGGCGCGCATCACGCACGCCACGCCGGCCGCGACCTATTCGCACGTCTGCCACCGCGACGCTGAAAACACCATCGCCGCCGCAATCGTGCCGGGCGGCGCAGGCTACAACGCCAAGCTGGGTGATGGCGTGGATGTCATCCTGGGTGGCGGCAGCAGCTACTTCGTGCCCAAGGAAGATGGCGGCACGCGCAACGACAAGCGCAACCTCATCAACGAGCTGAAGGCGGCCAAGTACGGCTACGCATCCAACAAGTCCGAGTTCAATGCGCTGCCTGTCGATGGCAGCACGAAGATCGCCGGCCTGTTCACCAAGAGCCACATGGCCTACGAGCTGGACCGCGATACCAGCAAGGAACCGAGCCTGGCAGAGATGACCAACAAGGCCATCGACGCGCTGGCTGCCCGCAAGAAGGGCTTCTTCCTGATGGTCGAAGGCGGGCGTATCGACCACGCCCTGCACGCCACCAATGCGCGCCGCGCGCTGCAAGACACCGTGGCCTTCGACGACGCGATCAAGGCTGCGCTCACCAAGATGGCGGCTATCGATCCGGGGCTCAAGAACACGCTGATCGTCGTCACCGCCGACCATGACCACACGCTGCAGATGAACGGCTACGCGCAGCGCACCGGCAAGACCGAAGCCGGCAAGCCCGGCGTGCTCGGCCTGGTGAAGAACTACGTGAACGGCCAACCCTCGACCGACGTCAACGGCAACCCCTACACGATCCTGGGCTTCGGCAATGGCCCGCGTCGCCTCGCCACGCGCGGGCCGATCACCAGTGCCGAACTGGAGAACGTCGAATTCCTGCAGGAGTCGGTCGTGCCGCTGGCGAGCGAAACCCACGGTGGCGCGGATGTCTTCCTTGGCGCGCAAGGCCTGGGCGCAGACAACTTCAGCGGTGTCATCACCAACACCGACGTCTACGGCCTGATGAAGAAGGCCATTGGCCTGTGATGCCCGGCCCTACTGACGCAAACGAACCGACAACAGGATGCTTCTCATGATGACCAAATCCCTGCGCATCACTTCGATGACCCTGGCGCTCTCCTGCGCGCTGGGTGGCTGGACGGGCGCCGCTCAGGCAGCCGCCGAAGCCAAGAACGTGATCTTCTTCCTCGGCGACGGCATGGGCCCGGTGACGGTGACCGCCGCTCGCATCTACAAGGGCGAAAAGCAACTGGCCGCGCAACCCGGCTCGCTGACCAGCGCCGAGCGCGCCACGCTGACGATGCAGTCGCTGAAATATGCTGCCCGCGTCAAGACCTATTCCAACGACGGCCAGACGACTGACAGCGCACCGTCGATGTCGGCCTACATGACGGGCGTGAAGTCGAACAACGAGGTGATCTCGATGTCAACCGAAACCCTTGCTTACGCGTCGGATGGTTCGCAGTACATCAGCGGCGAGGACACCACCTGCAAGACGGGCAACGGCAAGGCCGTCTCCACGCTGCTCGAACTGTCCAAGGCCAAGGGTCGTGCAGTCGGCGCCGTGTCGACCACCCGCGTCGGCCACGCCACGCCAGCGGCGACCTACGCGCACATCTGCAACCGCAATGCCTACAACACCATCGCCGAACAATCGGTGCCGGGGCACGCCAACTACAACGCTGCGCTCGGCGACGGTATCGACGTTCTGATGGGCGGCGGCACGCGCAACTACCTGCCGAAGTCCTCCAGCGGCAGCAAGCGCACCGATGAAGTGAATCTGGTGACAGCCATGCAAGCCAAGGGCTACAGCTACGTGTCGAGCGGCACGCAGTTGAAGGCTATTGATGCCAGCAAGACGACCAAGCTGCTGGGCCTCTTCTCGCCCAGCGAAATGGCTTACGAACTGGATCGCGTGAACCAGAAGCTCGACCAGCCGAGCCTGTCCGAAATGACGGAAAAGGCCCTCGGCGTGCTGAGCCGCAACACCAACGGCTTCTTCCTGATGGTCGAAGGCGGTCGCATCGACCACGCTCTGCACGGCAGCAATGCCAAGCGCGCGCTGGAAGATACCCTGGCCATGGACAAGGCCATCGATACCGCGCTGGCATACATGGAAAAAGTCGATCCGGGTCTGAAGAACACGCTGATCGTCGTCACCGCCGACCATGATCACGCCATCGCCTTCAACGGCTACGGCAAGATCGGCAGCCCGATCCTGGGCAAGGTCGTCGATTACCAGACCGGCAATCTCGCGCTGGCCTCGGACGGCAAGCCCTACACCACGCTGGTGTTTGGCAACGGCGGACGCCCCAACAGCACGGCCGCCAGCCAGGTCAATTCGGAAGACAGCAACAAGCCGTGGATCGCACCGGCTCGTGGTGCCGCGCGCGAAGACCTGACGGCGGTCGACACCACCGACGACAACTTCCTGCAGGAAGTGGGCATCAACCTGGGCACGCCCGGTTCCGAAACGCACGGCGGCGGCGACGTCATGCTGTTCGCCGGTGGCGCGGGCGCCAAGATCTTCAAGGGCACCATGGACAACACCAAGGTGTTCTTCAAGGTCAAGGAAGCGGCAGGCCTGTAATGCGTAACGCCCTCTTCTTCGTCCGCCCACTGGGCATTGCGCTGGCGGGTCTGGTGGTGATGGGGGCGGCGCGCGCCGCCGCCCCGGTGGTCACCGACACACCGCCGGATCTGAGCGTACGCATTGCCTACGAGAGCCGCGTCATCGGCCATGATGGCGTGCAACGCGACAGCGCCTACGCCGACATCATGTACCGCCGCGCCGGGCACGTCTGGGTTGAGCGCGATCTGCCCAAGGCGCTGCGCGAGGCCGAGGCCCACGGACACCACGATGCACCGGGCCCGCACGCAGGACATGCGCATGACGATGCCCAGGGTGCGCCGCTGCATATCCGTCGCGACGCTGCGACGGGCAAGGTACAGGTGCAGATCGCGCTGCAAGAGCAAAAACGCGTGATCGACGTCAACCTCGCTCACTACGGCAACGTCGGCTACGGCGGCTCATGGGCGTCCGCCTATTGGCTGATCGACCCGGCCGCGCTGGCTCGCATGGAAACCCTCGGTGCGCCGCGCGAAGGCGTGCAGCGCTATCGCCTCAAGCAGGGCGAGCGCACGACTCTGGTCGACTGGGACATCGCCGGGCAATATGCGCGGCGCATCGAGCAGTCCGACGGTCATGGCCTGTCGCACCAACGCATGACCGTCACGCGCGTATCGGCCCCCCGCCAGATGCCGTGGGTCGCGCTGGACGGCTACGCCAAGGGCGATTACTCAGACCTGCTGGACTGATTGATATCCGGACGTTCTACCGGGCAGGGCGGCTGACACCGCCCTGCCCTTTTTTTTGTTTTTCGGCACGACGCCCGACCGCAACCCGCCCAATCCGGTCAGTGGATACCAAGCATGTTGGTGACGGTCTGCAGAAGGGCGTCGGCATCTTGCCGGCCCGTGCGGGACTCGCGCAAAGCCATGTGCCACCGGGCAATCGCGCTACGTGCAGAACCCGCATCGTGGACCTGTTCGAGCGATGCGATCACCGCGCGCGCCATCACACCCATGGATGCCGTCGCGGTTGCCTTCATGAACGCCAGTGCATCAGCCCACCGCGCCGGAAGGGCCTCTGCGCGGGCGTGTTCCTGCGGCGGCCCCGCTGGCGAGTGCACGAGGCCCAGGCTCACCAGTTCGTTGAGTTCATTTGCCAGATCGCGCCCCGGCATCATGATTGCGATCTGCGCCAGCCGCCGCCGGCCATCGATCAAGCGCATGACCTGGCGCCGCCGGCCCGCGACCCTGGCGTCCTGATCATCCAGCAAGACCTGCCCTGTCTGGGTACGTACGGGGACGAAATCTGGTTCAAACATTGCCGCGCGAATCGCTTCACATGAAGGCCCAATTGTCGAACGCCGACCACCGCGGTCCATGACAGCATGTTGAATTTTTCGTGACGGCGATCTGCGCCTTTGCGTCGGAGTGCGCGGCGCACGGCAGTGTCTTCCGAGCCCTCCCGCCCGCTGGCGATTGAGCGTCATCGCCATTCAAACACCTGAGCGGATGGACGCGTCCTCTCGGGTAGTTCGCTTGCGAGGGGGCGTTCAGGAATCCAAGACTGGGGAAAGGCGTGACATCCGCCGTGCTCGCGACGACGGCTTCGTTGAACACAGAATTGCGCCAACGCCAACGAGAGGAGTGACATGGACACACCCGCCGCAAAGCACACCGACAGAGCGCCATGGGCCGTCGTGGTGGTGGCGAGCATGACGGGGCTGACCATGCTGGCGTTTGCCGCTAACTCTTTGCTCACGCGCCTGGCCCTGCAGACAACGACCATCGATCCCGCCTCATTCGCCACGACGCGCCTTGCCACCGGCGCGTTGATGCTCACGCTGATTGTGGCGGTACGCCGCGAGCGTGTTCGAACGCTGGCTGCAGGATGGCTATCGGCGACGCTGCTGTTCATCTATGCCGCAGCCTTCTCGTTCGCGTACCGCAGCATGGGTGTCGGGACGGGAGCGTTGGTGCTGTTTGCCTCCGCACAATTGCTGATGATCACCTACGGCTATGCGCGCGGCGAAAAGACCAGTCTCTTCGGCCTCGCGCTGGCCCTGGCGGGACTGGTCGTATTCCTGGCGCCTTCCAGTGCGGCACCGCCGCTCTCCTCCACGGTGCTCATGGTGACAGCCGGCCTTGCGTGGGGAGCGTACTCATTGCTCGGGCGCGCGGGCGATTCGCCTACCGTCGGCACGGCCCGCAGCTTTATCTGGGCAGTGCCGCTTTCACTGGTTCTGCTGCTCGTCGAACGCGCGCAGATTCACGTTGACGTACGAGGCTTGGTGTACGCATCGATTTCGGGTGCTGTCACGTCGGCACTCGGATACGTCCTCTGGTATTGGGTCCGGGTGAGGATGACAGCCATCAGCGCCGGCACCGTTCAGCTCTCGGTCCCTGTGTTGAGCGCTTTGCTTGGTGTGCTGTTACTGGGAGAACACGTATCCCTCCGCGCGGCCGTGTCGGCAGTCGCTGTACTTGCCGGCGTGGCGCTCACGACGGTGTTTGCCAAGGCTCGCTCATCGTAGCCGGCCCGAACGCACGAATGGCTCCGAGCGCCATCGGCGTACGGTGCCCGTTACAATGCAGCGGCAACCTTGATACCGCATTCACGAACAGAGGCACCCGCAATGAAAGCCCGCGCAGGATCGCAAGCCGACGTCGCGGTGCCAGCACATTCCCCATATCCGTTCCACGGAATCCCGAAGGGCGTTTGGGCGCTCGGCTGCGTCAGCCTGCTGATGGACCTGTCGTCAGAAATGATCCACGCGCTGCTGCCGGCCTACATGCTGACCGTGCTCGGGGCTTCCGCGCTGACGATCGGCGTGCTTGAGGGGATTGCCGAGGCAACCGCCTCCGTGACGAAGATATTTTCCGGCGCGCTCAGCGACTGGCTGGGTCGGCGCAAATTGCTGGCCGGTATCGGCTATGGCCTCGCTGCCCTGACCAAACCCGTGTTCCCGCTGGCCACTTCCATTGAGTGGCTGTTCGCGGCGCGCTTCATCGACCGCATTGGCAAAGGCATTCGTGGCGCGCCACGCGACGCGCTGGTTGCTGACATCACGCCGCCCCACCTGCGTGGCGCAAGTTTCGGTCTGCGTCAGTCGCTCGACACGGTCGGCGCTTTTGCCGGCCCGCTCCTCGCCATCGGCCTTATGTGGCTGACGGCGGATAACTTTCAGTTCGTGTTCTGGATCGCCGTCATCCCGGCCATCCTGTCGGTCATCGTGATCGTGGTTGCGGTGGCCGAGCCCAGGCGCGCGGCCACGCTACGCAAGGTCCGCATGCCCCTGCATCCGGACGAACTACGCCGACTGGACCGCGCCTATTGGCGCGTCGTGGCGGTGGCGACGGTGTTCACGCTCGCGCGCTTCAGCGAGGCCTTCCTCATTCTGCGAGCGCAGACGGTCGGCCTGCCCATGACCTGGGTCCCGGTGGTACTGGTCATCATGAGCCTTGTTCTACTCGCTGTCCGCATACCCCATCGGCATTCTCTCCGACCGCGCCGATCGCCTGACCATCCTCGCCGCCGGGCTGGTCTTGCTCGTGCTTGCCGATATCGTCCTGGCGAGCACGAGCGGGATCGCAGGCGTCTGCATCGGTGTCGCGCTGTGGGGTCTGCACATGGGCTTTACTCAAGGGCTGCTGACAGCCTTGATTGCCGAAACGGCCCCGGCAGAATTGCGGGGCACCGCGTTCGGCATGTTCAATCTGATCACGGGCATCGCGCTGCTTGCCGCCAGCATCATCGCCGGCGCACTGTGGGATCAGCTCGGCCCGCAAGCCACGTTCCTCGCTGGCGCCGGGCTTGCCATGGCATCGCTCGTCGGTCTGTGGTGCCTTCGCGGCCCGCTTCGTCGCCAATCTTCTGACTTGACGACTCGACCGGCCGCTCGCGTCAGCCAACTCAGACGCTGACCTGATCGGGCGCCCAGTCATCGATGTAGATGTGCCGCGCCTGCTCTTGCACCACATCGGGCGATACAAACCTGGCGCCGATCGTCAGCGCAAAATGAAAGGCGAATCCCAACCCCATTCCGCTCAGGACGTTGCGGTCCTCGACGATGGGTTCGCTCACGTAAGCGCCATCCTCGTACAGCTTGTAGTTCTCACCGGAGCAGGTGTAGCGGCGCCCGGCCAGCAGTCCGTTGGCGGCCAGCACGTGGGCGCCAGCGGAACACAGCGGACACACGAGCCTCCCTGCGGCCAAGTGCGCCTTCACAAAGTCGACGACCTGCGCGCTCTTGCCAAGGTTACGTGCGCCCTGCGGGCCACCCGGCAGCACGATGGCGTCGTACAGATCGCGTGCGCGCTCACTGAGCAAGGCGTCCGCGCGGACGGGCTGGTTGAAGTAGCTCACGATCTCCCGCTCATCGTGGCAGGCGAGTGTTTCGACCGTCAGTTTCAGTCGGCGCAGCACATCGATAACGATGAACGCCTCCGCGTCCTCAAAGCCATTCGCAAGCAGCACCGCGATTCTGGTCACGTGTTCTTCCTTTTCAATTCGCTGGGCAGACCGCCCGAAGTCCGGACGATACACCCCTCGCGTTGACCGGCGCTCATCAGGTGGGCGGCATTGGCGCCCAGCGGGCTCGCCATCCGCCGTGGAATGTGGCGATGAAGGGGCAGGTTTGGCCCCTCATGTGCCCCGGATTTGCGCCCGTTTCGTTTCTTTCTGTAGATGCCATACGGATAAATCTGAAAACAAACGCAAACGTAAAACATAAACAAAACAGCCTCTTGTTGCCACTTATCAATCGCCACGCCAGATATCGAACTCTGCCGGATAAATCCTACGAATTGGACGATAAGAAAATCTGATTTTCTGTATTTCTTCACCATTTTTCGACAGCCATATTCGCTCCATCAGCGCCGATTTAGGCATATCCACCGGATTTGCCATTTCGGAACGAAGCGAGATTCGAATCCACGGATTTCGCGTCATCGAAGGAGTGGAATCATGAACAAGGCATATCGGGTTATCTGGAACGCCGTGACGAGCACATGGTCTGTCGTCAGCGAAATCGCCACCGCGCACCGCAAAGGGGGCACACGGGCATTGGTCGCCGCATCGGCAGTCTTCTCCGCTGGCGCAGCCATGGCGATCGATTCACCGGGGAGCCTCAACGGGCACGCGGGCATCTACATCAACGACGTGTCGAACGACGGCGGATGTATCGCCGCCTACGATGCGGCCAGCGGAAACGGCGGTGGTGACGGCAAGGGCTGGCTGGGTATCAATAGCAGCAACTACTCCGGGCAGCAGCAGTACTGCAATGCCACGGACAAGGCCACCCAGACCAATCGCGTGCTTTTCTACGGTGCGACGGCGGCGCCCAACGCTCAGAACGGCTCACCCGGGACAGACTCCCTCACGCTGGGCGGCGAACTCTACGTCAACTCCGGCAAGCTGGTGCTGAGCAACCAATGGACAAAGTCGCTCTCTCTGGCCATCGGCGACGATGCCACGCTCGCCAAAGGGGCCGAGGCAATCGCCATCGGAAACGGCGCATCGGCAGCAGGCGATACGTCAGTGGCCGTGGGCAAGAACTCAGTGGCCAAGGGCACCCGGAGCATGGCATTCGGGCTTGGCGCATCGGCCAATGGCACCGAAGCCCTCGCGGTGGGCATCAGTGCTACGACCGGCAAGTCAAATGCCGTTGCGGTCGGCTCGTATGCCAACGCGGCCGAAGACCACTCGCTGGCCATGGGCACGTCGGCGCAAGCCACCGCCAACAGCGCCGTCGCCATCGGCCGCGGCGCCACGGCAGCGCACGCCGACTCCATCGCGCTGGGCAAGGACTCCACGACTACGGTCGGCGCGCAAACCAACTATGCCGCTTACAACGTCGGCACATCGACGTCCAAGGGCGAACTGAACATCGGCAATCGCACCATCACTGGCGTGGCGCCCGGCATCGCCAATACCGATGCAGTGAACGTCGCCCAGTTGAAGGTCACTGACGGCAAGGTGGCAACGCTTGCGACGCAAGTCACCAACATCGATGGCCGTGTGTCGGCGGTCGAAGGCGACATCACCCGGATCGACACGACGCTGGCAGATGCAGTGATGTATGACGACGCCACGCACACCAGTGTTTCGCTGGGCAATGGCACAACGATGGTGTCGATCCATAACGTCGCCGATGGTGTCGACGCCCATGACGCTGTCAACGTGGGGCAACTCACCGACGCGACAAGCACGCTGTCCACCACTCTCTTCGGCAATGTCGAGAACCACTTCGGACAGACCCTCCGCTACTTCAAGGCCAACGGGGCCGAAGATGGCAGCGACGACGCACAAGCCACGGGCACCCACGCCGTCGCAATGGGGCCTGGCGCGGTGGCGAGCATGGATAACAGTGTGGCGCTGGGCGCTTTCTCGGTGACTGCGCGCGGCGCGCAAGTTGGCTACACGGCTTATGCACTGAGCACCGCGCAGACATCGGCGGGCGAGGTCAGTATCGGCAATCGCCAGATCACAGGCGTGGCGGCGGGGTCGGCATCGGACGACGCGGTTAACGTCGCGCAGCTCGCGGCAGTCAACGCCAAGATCAGCGGAACGGGCGGACTCGATGAGCGCGCGGTCAAGTACGACCTGAACCCCGACGGCTCCGTCAACACCGGCAAGGTCACGCTTGGCGGGACCACGTCAACCGACGGCGGCTTGACCGGTGGCACCACGATCACCAACGTTGCGCAGGGCGAACTGTCGGCCACCAGCACGGACGCGGTAAACGGCGCGCAGTTGTATGCCACGAACCAGTTGGTGACCCACATCGAGAACCGCGTGAGCAACGTCGAGGGCGACATCTCCGACATCCGTAACGAGCTGGGCAACAGCCTCGTCAAGCAGGACGGCGCCACGCGCGCCATCACTGTAGGCGGTGCCACCGACGGCTCGGTCATCAACGTCTCCGGTACGCAGGGTGATCGCACGATGACGGGTGTGCGAGCAGGCGTGGCCGACAACGACGCGGTCAATGTCAGCCAGTTGCGTGGTGTCCAGGATCAGGTCACCAACATCTACAACAACGGCACGAAGTACGTCCGAGTGAACTCCACTCAGGCCGGTGCACAGGCAACCGGCAACGAGTCGGTCGCCATTGGCGGCAATGCTCAGGCAACGGCCGACAACAGCGTGGCGTTGGGCAGCAACTCGGTGGCCGATCGCGCTGATTCAGTGTCCGTGGGTGCTCAAGGTGCGGAACGCCAGATCACCAACGTGGCAGCCGGTACAGCCGACACGGATGCCGCCAACGTGGGGCAAGTGAAGGCTGCGGTCGCCAACGTCAACCAGCAGTTCGGCGACCTCAACGGCAAGATCGACGATCTCGACAAGAGCACTCGCCGTGGCATCGCCGCTGCCGCCGCGCTACAGATCGTGACGCCGTACCTGCCAGGCCGCACCACGGTCAATGCTGGCGTTGCCGCCTACCGCGGCCAATCGGCCATTGGCGTGGGTGTCTCGCGGTGGAATACCAAGGGCACGATCAACTTCAATGCGGGCGTATCCACCGCCACCGGCGGCAATGACACCATCATTCGTGCCGGTGTGGCCTTCGTTCTCGGCGATTGATGCGGCGCGCAGCGCGCAGGAACACCCGACAGGTGGTCAGGGCATCGTCACCGACGACGATGGCGATGCCCGATTTGGAGGATTACGCAAATGAAGTACCGACTCATGACATTGGCCGTCGCGTCGGCCGTGGCGGCGGGTTGCGCCAGCCATTCGGCGCGCGACAGACTGGACATTCAGAACCCTGCTGCGCGCGAAGCCGGCGCGCTGACGGCTCAGAGCATCGACTCAGGTGCGCTGCCACGCCAGTCCATGCGCTACCGTGCGGGCGAGGCGCCACAAACAGCGCCAACCGACTCGCAAGACGTGTGGATGGCGCAGTACGGACGCTACATGTATGACAGAAGCGCAGGCCTCGATCGACTCCAGCAACAACTCAAAGCGCAGGGTGCGGCGGCAGAGGGTTACGACGGCGCCAAAGCGCAATGCTGGATCGACGCCGGCCGCAGCGAGCAGGCGCAGCACAATGGCTGGGGATTCGTGGAGGAAGCCATGGGCGAGGCCGACCGTCTGACGACCGGCATCGCACAGGGCAAGCGCTGGATGGGCAACAACCCATTGCGCACCAGTGTGACAGTGCGCCCGGATCTATGGGCGAAGATTGGCGCCATGCATGCCGACAAGCGCATGCCGCATTGCCCACCGGCGCAGAAACGCGTCGCCTGCCAGGAAGTCTCGCTGATGTGGGCCGGGCACGACGCATGGGCTCGTGACTACGATGCGGCAGAAGAGAAAGTCAACGCCGTGGCAGAGGCGATGCAAATGGCACAAGGCGAACTGGCGCAATGCCACGAGCCAGTGCCTCCGGTAGCGCCCCCCAAGGCACAGCCAGCACCGGTCATCGATATCAGCGCCGATGCGTTGTTCCGCTTCGATCGCGGTGGTCGCGAAGACATGCTGCCTGCAGGCAAGGCCCAGCTCGACGAACTGGCCCGCACCATCGCACAAGTCCCGAGCGTGAAGGCGCTCTCCATCGTCGGTCACACCGACCGCCTTGGCGATGCCGCCTATAACGCAAGACTGTCTCGGCAGCGTGCCGATACCGTGAAGGCCTACCTGCAGGACCAAGGCGTGGCCGTGCCAATGTACACAAGCGGAGCCGGGAGTGCCGAGCCGGTGGTCAACTGTCCGGGGACGAAGACCGCTGCGACGATCTCCTGCTTGCAACCCAACCGTCGGGTAGAAATCCGCATTGAACATATCCCGCGTTGATGCAGCCGGCGCCTCCGATATGAAACCCAAAAGCCAGGCCTTCAGCGCCTGGCTTTTTTTGCCCCCCTGCCCCGCCACTCATCGCGGCCGCCTGGCGCAGCTCCCTGCTCAGGGTATTCGCCCCGTCACGGCCGAGCGGCGCGCCAGGGCGATTGCGGCGCTGCGGCGAGGCCCGCTCCACGGTGCAAACCCACGGCGCAGAGCGCTGCAGCCCACCTGACAAAAGTGCCAGCGAATCTCATTTTTAGTTAGGGGCATCGGTCCAGCCATTTCGTAACCTGCGGTCGTCGTCAGTGCATGACGCCTGTCGTGGGAGCGCGCTCCCGCGGCAGGCATACAAGACCCCAGGAGACATACGATGGCCGGAAAAGTCCGCCTCAAGATCGCTATCGCTGAACACCCTCATACCTCCGCCATTCGCAATGGCTCCATTCCCATCGAAGGCGTTGACGCGGAGATCATCACCGTCAAACCGCAGATCGGCGCTTTCCGTCGCATGGTGCGCGACGTGGAATTCGACGTCTGCGAAATCGCCCCCACCACTTACATCATCGCCCGCGCCTATGGCGCGCCCTTCGTAGCGCTGCCGATTTTCGTGGTGCGCCGCTTCCACCATGGCGGGCTGCTGGTCCGCCCCGATGCCGGCATCAAGACGCCGAAGGATCTGGAAGGCAAGAAGGTGGGCGTGCGCGCCTATTCGGTGACCACCGGCGTGTGGACCCGCCAGGTGCTGATCGATGAATTCGGCCTGGACAATGACAAGGTGACCTGGGTGGTGGATGACGAGGAACACGTCACCCAACTGAAGTTGCCGCCCAATGTGATCCACGCCACGCGCCCGCTGGCCGACATGATGGCCGATGGCGAACTGGTGGCCGGCTTCGACGGTGCGGCCGGCATTGGCCGCACCGGCAATCCCACCGGCGGCTGGCAGGAAGTGGAAGCCAACTACCCGGACCTGGTGCCCGACGCCTCCGCGCAAGAGGCCGAGTACTACGCGCGCACCGGCATCTACCCCATGCACGGCACCATCGTCGTCAAAGACTCTGTGCTGGCCGAGCACCCGTGGGTCGCGAAGTCCCTGTACGCGGCCTTCGACAAGGCCAAGCAGGACTACCTCGCCAAACTCGATTCGGGTGACGCCACCAGCGCCACCGACCAAAAGTACCTCGAGCTGCGCAAGATCGTCGGCCACGACCCCCTGCCCTACGGCGTCGAAGAAAACCGCAAGACCATCGAGGCGCTGGAAGCCACGGCCTTCAAGCAGGGGCTGACACCGCGCCGCATGTCGATGGCTGAATTGTTCGTCGATCCCCGCGCCTGATTCCAACGGAAAGAACACAACATGATCATCGATTGCCACGGTCACTTTACGACCGTCCCCGCTTCATTCCGTGAATGGCGACAGAAGCAGATCGACGCTGCCGAGCATCCGGGCAGCGCGCCTGCCCGCGCCGGCGCTCATGTCAGTGACGACGATATCCGCGAAGGCGTCGGCAACGGACAGTTGCGTCTGCAAAAGGAACGCGGCGGCGACCTCACGCTGTTCTCGCCGATCGCCGGCCTCATGAGCCACCACCTCGGCAACGAGCGCACCAGTCTGGAATGGGCCGAAATCTCGAACGACCTCGTGCGCCGCGTGTGCGACATCTACCCGGACAACTTCGTGCCGGTATGCATGCTGCCGCAATCGCCAAAGGCGCCACCGAAGAATTCCATTCCCGAATTGCGCCGCTGTGTCGAGGAGATGGGCTTTGTCGGCTGCAACCTGAACCCGGACCCGTCCGGCGGCTATTGGACCGGCACGCCGGTGACCGACCGCGAGTGGTATCCGCTCTTCGAAGCGCTGTGCGACCTCGACGTACCGGCGATGATCCACGTTGCCGCCTCATGCAATCCGTGCCACCACGGCACGGGCGCGCATTACCTCAACGCCGACACGTCCGTGTTCATGCAGATCCTGCAAAGCGATCTGTTCAAGGACTTCCCCACCCTGCGGCTGGTCATCCCGCACGGCGGCGGCGCGGTGCCCTACCACTGGGGGCGCTACCGCGGCATGTCGCTGGAAATTGCCAAGCGGCCGCTGGAAGGCTTGCTCGACAACATCTTCTTCGACACCTGCGTCTATCACCACCCCGGCGTGGAGCTGCTGACCAAGGTCGTGCCCACCGGCAACGTGCTGTTCGGCTCCGAGATGATCGGCGCTGTGCGCGGGCGCGATCCGAACACGGATCACTACTTCGACGACACCAAGCGCTATCTCGATGCGTGCACGGCACTCAGCAACGCCGACCGCCACGCCATCTTCGAAGGCAATGCGCGCCGCGTCTATCCGCGTCTGGACAAGCACCTGAAGGCAAAGGGGCTGTGATGAACATCATCGACATTCACCCGCACATCATCTCGGACGACGAGAAGCGCTACCCGCCCGCGCCGCTGTTCGGCAAGCGCTCGGACTGGTCGCAGGAGCGTCCGAGCACGGTCGAAGCGCTGATCGCCGCGATGGACGCAGCCGGCGTGGCGAAGGCCGCCGTCGTGCATTCTTCAACGACCTACGGATTCGACAACAGCTACGTTGTCGATGGCTGTAACCAGTACAAGGACCGCCTTGTCGCGGTTGGTTCGGTCAACATGCTGGCCGACGATGTGCCCACCGTCATCAAGGGCTGGGCGGACAAGGGCCTGGCCGGCCTGCGCATATTCACCGGCGGGTCAACCAAGGATTTCGATCCGAGCGAACTCGACAACCCGAAGTCCTTCAAGGCGTGGGAGATGCTCGCTGAGTTGCGCCTGCCGATGTGCATCCAGACCGGCCCCGTCGGGCTGCCGCAGGTACGCATGCTGGCCGAGAAATTCCCGCGCGTGAACATCATCCTCGACCACCTCGGCCGCCCCGACGTACTCGACGGCCCACCCTACAGGAATGCAGCGAGCCTGTTCGAGCTGGCCGATCTGCCCAACCTCTACATGAAGCTCACGCCGCGCATATTCGGCGACGTGAAAAAGGACCAGGCCAGTGCGGAGACTTTCTTCCCGCGCGTGGCCGAGGCCTTCGGTGCGAACCGCATGGCCTGGGGTTCGAACTTTCCGACCTCTCCGGGCACGCTGGCGGAAATCCTCGCCACCGCTCAGTCCGGGCTGGCCTGCCTGGACGACGAGGCGCGCGCCTGGATCTTCGGCAAGACGGCGCAAAAGCTGTACCCCGCACTGATCTGAGTTTGCCGGGCGCGCCAAATGGGCGCCTGGCATCCCTTACAGAAGAGCGTAAAACACCACTCAAAATAGAGAGGGAATCATGGAGACAACCAGCACCACACTGCAGCAATCGGTGAGCGTGAGTACGAACACCGCTGCGAACACCAGCACGCGTGCCTACGTATGGGGCGTCATGACGCTCCTCATGCTTGGCCTGCTGATTTCCTTCATCGACCGCACCAGCCTGTCCTCGGCGCTGGCCGACAAGGGTTTCGTCAAAGCGTTCGACCTGACCAACGTTGATCGCGGATGGCTCAACGCGGCCTTCTTCTGGTCTTACGGCCTGATGCAGTTGCCAATGGGATGGCTGGTCAACCGCTACGGCGTAAAGCGGCCCTACACCATCTGCTTTGCGATCTGGTGCGTGGCGACGGCCATGACCGGCATGGTCACAGGGCTGGTCGGACTGATCTTCATGCGGCTGCTCGTCGGTGCCGCAGAGGCCATCGTGATCCCGGCCAGCTATCGCTGGATCGGCACCAACATGAGTGAAAACAACAAGGGGCTGGCTGCCGGCATTCTGTCGGCGGGTGGCAAGTTCGGCCCCGCCATCGGCGCCCCGCTCGCCGCCTGGCTGATCGTCAACTACTCATGGAAGCTGATGTTCCTGACCACAGGCCTGCTCGGTCTGTTGTGGCTGATTCCCTGGGTCACGATGACGCGTGACGACCGGCCCGGCAAGGAGCAATTGGCCCGCACCAAAAAGCAGGCCTCATCGGTGACGCTGGGCAGTCTGCTCAAGAGCCCGGTCATCTGGGGCGCGATGATCAACAACTTCTGCTACGGCTATTTCACGTTCTATTGCATGACGTGGATGCCGGCCTATCTGGTCGAACAGCGCGGCCTGTCACTGCAAAAGTCCGGCCTCTACACCGCCTTCAGTTTTGCCGGCATCGCCATCGCCGCGACGCTGGCCGGCTGGATCGCAGACCGCATCATCGAGCGCGGCGCCAACGCCGTATTCGTACGCAAGGCATTCGTGGTCGCAGGCTTCATTGGCGGCACCACGGTGCTGATCGGCGCCTCGGCCAGCACTCTGGAGCAAGCGCTGTTCTGGAACGTGCTGTCGCTCGCCCTGCTTGGACTGGCCACCGCCAACAACCTTGCCCTGTGCAAGCTCACCCTGATCCCCAAGCCCGCAATCGGGCTGGCTACCGGCGTCCAGCAACTGGCCACCAGCCTTGCCGGTGGCATATCGGCAAGCCTGTCGGGCTGGTTGCTTGAGATCAGCGGCAGCTATGACCTCCCGATGAAGGTGATCGTGGTGTTCCTGATCATCGGCGCGACGAACACGATCGTGCTGCTGCAGCCCAAATGGTCCCCCAAGGTCAAGGCCGACGTCTGAACGTCCCCCATCAATCACTGAGTCTGCTCAACCGCAATGGCAAAGATCGTATTCGGAATGGCCGTCCCCCACAGCGGCATGCTGGGCCAGGCACCCGAGGACTGGTTGAAGAACGGCGACCGGGACCGCAACAACCCGGCGCTGTGGTATCGCAATCGCACCTGGACCTACCCGGAACTGGAAGCGCACCGCGGCGCAGCCTTCGAAAAGTACCTGACGCTCGAAGAGCGCACCGTGCGGGCCAAGCGTTGCCGTGCCGCACTCGACGAAATGGCGAAAGCATACAAACGCGCCAAGGTGGATGTCGCCATCATTCTGGGCAAGGACCAGAAAGAGATATTCACCCAGTTCTCGCCGTCGATTGCCATCTACACCGGCGAAGAGGTGCACAACGGTCCGCCGCAGCGCCCGGTCTATGCGCCCGACCACCACGTCGTCCACAAATGCCATCCGGCGCTGGCGACCTATCTGGTCGAGACCTTCCAGGCCAAGGGCTTTGATCTGACCGACCTGTTCGAGTGGCCGGAGAACGTGTGGATGGAGCAGCAGCTCAAGCAAAAGGCCGACTATCCGGTGGTGCCGCATGCCTACAGCTTCGTCTACCACCAGATCATGAACGACGATCCGCCGCCGCACGTGCCGGTGCTGATGAATCTGTTCTACCCGCCGACCCAGCCATCGATGACACGCTGCATCGAGTTCGGCAAGGTACTGCGCGACGCCATCCTGGCGTGGCCGGAAGACATCCGCGTAGCGGTGATCGCTTCCGGCGGGTTGTCGCACTTCGTCAACGACGAAGAGTTCGACCGCAGCATTCTGGAGAAGCTGGCCAACTACGACTACGAAGGGCTCGCCGAGGTACCCGACGGCTGGTACCAGTCCGGCACGTCGGAAATCAAGATCTATTCCACCGTCATGGCCGCCCTGCAACATACCGGTGCGCAGATGACCGTGGTCGATTACGTGCCGTGCTGGCGCACAGCGGCCGGCACCGGCGAAGGCATGGGGTTCATGTATTGGGACCCCGCCAAATGAAACGCGGGCCGACCCGACCCGCATGACATCGCCGCACCCGTTTTCGTGCACCGCCCAGACAACAGAGACACACCACAATGACCACTACGCGCCTCAATAACATCATCCGCGCCTTTGAAGAAGGCAGGCCTGCATTCGCCGCGTTCGCCAAGCTCGACAGGCAGACTGCCATCGAGATGGCCGACTCGCCCTATGACGGCATCGTCTACGAGATGGAGCACAACCCGTACGACGTCGCCGCGCTGGGTGATTCGCTGCAGTACATGCTCAACCGCAAGCAGATCGCCGAGTCCGGTTCGGTCGCGCCCAAGGTGACGCCGCTGGCCCGCATTCCTGCCAACGGTGTCGAGATGAACCAGAGCTTCGCCAAGCAGGTGCTGGACCGTGGCGTGTATGGCGTGATCTGGCCGCACATCGCCACCGTCGAACAGGCCTACAACGCCGTCGCCTCCTGCCGCTACGCGCGCCCCAAGCACGCGCCGCTCTACGAACCCAAGGGCGTGCGCGGCGATGGCCCGGCCACGGCGTCGCGCTACTGGGGACTCAGCATGGCCGAATACTACGAGCGTGCCGACGTATGGCCGCTGGCGCCGCGCGGCGAAATCCTCGTCGGCCTGATGTGCGAGAGCACGCAAGCGATCGAGAACCTCGATGACATCCTCGCCAACGTGCCGGGCATCGGCTTCATTCTGATCGGCGAAGGCGACCTCAGTCAGGAGCTGGGCTTTCCGCGCCAGTACGAACACCCGGAAGTGGTCGACGCGATGCGTCGTATTGTCGAGACCTGCCACAAGCACAAGGTCGTCATCGGCAATCCGCACGTCACGGCCAAGAACCACCGCCGCCTGCTCGACGAGGGCTACCGCATGCTGTTGGCCGCTCCACAACGCAGCTACGGCGTCGTCGGTCTGGCCCGCGAAACGGCGACGAGCTACTGACATGACGTTCGCATGCTTACGTCGTTCGCAGCGCCGTCCGGGAGTGCCGACATGAACGGCGCTGAAAGTCTCGTCGCGACACTCGTCGGGCAAGGCGTCGACATCTGCTTCGCCAACCCTGGCACGTCGGAGATGCACTTTCTGGCGGCGCTGGGCGACAACCCCGGCATGCGCAGCGTGCTGTGCCTGTTCGAGGGCGTCGCGACGGGCGCGGCGGACGGTTGGTACCGCATGAAGGACACGCCGGCCTCGACGCTGCTGCACCTGGGCCCCGGCCTGGCCAATGGGCTGGCCAACATCCACAACGCCAAGCGCGCCTCGTCGGGGATGGTCAACATCATCGGCGAGCATTCGGCCTCGCACCTCAAGTACGACCCGCCGCTCACCTCGGACATCGAAGGTCTGGCGCGGCCGCTGAGCCATTGGGTGCGGCGCGCCGAATCGGCCAGCACGATCGCATGGGACACGGCGCTCGCGGCAGCCAAGGCGTCTGAGCATCCCGGCCAGATCGCAACGCTGATCCTGCCGGGCGACACCTCTTGGCAGGAAGCCAGCGCATCGGTGCTGCCGCCCCCCGTCGCACCGCGACGCAAGGCGCCCGATGTCGCCCGCGTCGAGCACGTGGCCCAGGTGTTGAGGTCGGGCGAGCCGACCCTGATCATCCTCGCCAACAAGGCCACCCGTGGCAAAGCGCTGGAACGCGCCGGGCAGGTGGCAGCAGCCACCGATGCGCGCCTGGGCTCGCAGTTCTTTACCGCACGCATCGAACGCGGCGCCGGACGGGTGCCGATCGAACGCATCCCCTACGCCGTGCCACAGGCCCAAGCCTTTCTCAAGGGATTCAAGCACCTCGTCACGGTGGAGACGCGCGAGCCGGTGGCCTTTTTCGCCTACCCGGACAAGCCCAGCCTGCTGAAGGCCGAAGGCACCCTGGTGCATCCGTTGGTCGAGGCCGACGAAGACAGCGAACTGGCCTTCGACATGTTGCTCGACATGCTCGATGCCAAGAGCATTTCGCCGCTGCTGCAGCCCCGTATCGATACGCCGATGCCCACCGGCGCGCTGAACCCGACCACCATCGCCCATGCGCTGGCCGCCGCCCTGCCCGAGCACTGCATCCTGGTGGATGAGTCGCTGACCACCGGCCGCGAATCCATGGGGCTGACCACCGGCGCGCGCCCACACGATCTCATCAACAACATGGGCGGCTCGATCGGTTATGCAACACCGGTCGCCACTGGCGCAGCACTGGCCTGCCCGGACCGGCGCGTGTTCTGCATGGTCGGCGACGGCAGCGCGATGTACACGATCCAGTCGCTATGGACGCAGGCGCGCGAGAACCTGAACGTCACCACGATCATCTTCGCCAACAACAGCTACGCGATCCTCAAGGCCGAGTACACGAACATGGGCGCCGGCACCCCCGGCGAGCGTGCGCTATCGATGATCGACATCGACAAGCCGCGCATCGACTGGCTCGCCATGGCCCGCAGCATGGGCGTGCCCGCCGTCGCGGTGGATAGCGCCGAGCGTTTCTACAAGGCCATGGTCGACTCCACCCGCGAACCCGGCCCGCGCCTGATTGAAGTCAGGCTCTGACAACCCACAAAGAGACAGACACAACATGGACCTCACCGCACACGTGCCGACCTTGCGCACCAATCTCGCCGATTACGCCGTCACCCGCGCCATGAAAGATGGCCGCGTCAGCTCCGACGCCGTCAGGCTCGATTACTGCGGCCCGACGCCGGCCCACAACGGCTTCAAGGCCATGGTGCGCGAGAACCGGTTCGACGCAGGCGAACTGGCGATCGTTACCTTCCTTCAGGCCAGAACCTACGGCAAGCCCTACGTGTTGCTGCCGGCGCCCATCCTGGGCCGCTTCCAGCACCACTGCGCCGGCTTCAACATTGACTTCGGTGATCTCAAGCCGAAGGACATCGAAGGCAAGAAGGTCGGCGTGCGCACCTATACGCAGACCACCGCGCTGTGGATTCGCGGCATCCTGCACCACGAATACGGCGTGGATCTCGACAAGGTGACCTGGATGACGCTGGGCGAGGGTCACCTCGCCGAATATCGTGACCCCGCCAACTGCCAGCGCCTGCCATCCGGCTCATCGATTCCCGACATGATGCTCAACGGCGAACTCGCCGCCGCCCTGCTCGGCGAAGACATGCCCAAGGACCCGCGCGTGCGCACGCTGGTGCCCGACGCGCACAACGCGGCCAAGGCCTGGTTCGAGCGCGAAGGCGTGGTGCCGATCAACCACATGTTCGTCGTCCACCGTGACCTTTCGCGGCAGCGCCCGGAGATCGTCCGCGAGATCTATCGCATGCTGGCCGAGAGCCGTGCGCAGGCCGAGGGAGTGCCGGCAGCGTTCCCTCCGATGGGCCTGGAAGCCAACCGCAAGGGTATCCAGCTCGCAATCGACTGGGCGCTGGACCAGAAGATCATTCCACATCGCCTGACCGTGGATGAGCTGTTCGATGACGTGACCGGAAGTCTGGGTTGAGGCGTTGAATAACGGACGGGCGGCGACGCCGGGTTACGCCCGGCCCGCATGGCGCCGACGCATCGGGGAAACCCCTCTTGCCAGCGAGAATGGGCCGGTCATATATGTCAGCCTTCAGCAATTTACGGCTCGCGCCCCGTCCAATGCACCGGCATCAGCACAACTCTTACGCAAAGCCGGCACCTGCACCGAGTCCGGTTCCGAAAGTCCGCCTGTACGTGGAGCCGCCCGGGACAAGTCAGGACCCGTGGCTGGTGAATGTCGGGCACGTTACCGAGGGCGGTCGGCGCCGCACCGCTCCGCACGCCCACCCGTCGTACGGGCAGGTCATCTTTGTTCACAATGGCCGCGGCACGATGAACCTGGAGGGGAACAGCGTGCCCTTCGAGGCGCCATGTGCCCTGTTGTTGCCACATGAATGTGTGCACGGTCTGGAATACGAAATCGATGTCGACCGATGGGTGGTCACGATCGACGAGACCTATCTGGCGCAGATCAACGCGAAGCTGCCCGAGTTCATCCAGTTGTGGTCCGGGCCACGGGTTATCCCGCTCGACTTCAACGACGAGGCGGCAGGCGATTTCTATGCGCTGATCCGGCGCCTGCAGCAAGAGGTGCGCTCCAGGATGATCGGCCACGTGGCGGGGACCGAAGCGCTGCTGACCTCAATGCTGCTGACGCTGGTTCGCGGCACGCGTCTGGACCAGATCGACAAAGAGGGTGCCACGCGCAACGCGATCCGCCTGACCGATCGCTTCCGCGAACTGATTCATCACCACTACCGCGAGAACCTGCACTTGCAGGAGTACGCGTCGATGATGGCGGTATCCAAGGCGCAACTGCGGGCAGCCTGTCTTGCCGCGACGGGGAGCGGCCCCAATAAACTGATCCACGCGCGCATCATCACCGAAGCAAAACGCAACCTCATCTTCGGCAGCATGTCGATCGAGCAGATTGCCTACGATCTGGGCTTTGTCGACGCTGCGTATTTCACTCGCTTCTTCCGCAAAGAGGTCGGCCAGTCGCCCAGCCAGTTCCGCACGACGACGCGCGACCAGAACGTCCAGACGAAGTAACCGCAGGCCGCTCGCAGCACCGCTCGCTCCCCTCCTCCATTGCCTTCGCCTGCTGCAACGGCAGGCGAAAAAAGTGCTGGCGAATCTGTCTTTTGTGTAGTGGTGCCAGCCGGGGCGCCTCCTATTCTCCTGCCCAGACAAGGCCAATGACAGCCTTGGATAAAACAGGAGACAGAGATGGCAAAGATCTTGCGGGCCTGGGCCGGGCTTCCCGCCATGTTGGCCTTGAGCACCTTGCTTGGCGGCTGCGCATCGACAGGCAGCCAGACCGCTTCGGCGTCAGCGTGCACGCCAGCCGGACTCGCGCTGGTGGGCTCGGACGGCAACCAGATCCATGCGCTGCGTTTCGATGCCTGTGCCGGCAAGATGACGTCGCTGGGCCCGGTGGCCGACGTGCCCAAACCAAAATGGCTCGCGCCCCATCCGCAGTTGCCGCTGGTCTATGCGGCCACCGATGGCACAGGTCAGGAAGGCAGCGTCGCGGCTTTCTCCCTCGACCGTGAGTCCGGCGGGCTGACCAAGGTCGGCGAACGTGCTGCAGGCGGCGCAGGCACGACCTATGTCGCGCTCGATCAAAGTTCGGCCACCCTGTTCGCCGCCAATTTCGGCGGTGGCTCGGCATCGAGCATCGCGCTCAATGCAGATGGCAGCCTGGGCACCCTGGTCTCCACGATCAAAGCCACGGGCTCTGGCCCGCATCGCCGCCAGACAAGCCCGCATGCCCATGGCATCGCACTCGACCCCACTGGTCATTACGCGCTGGTACCCGATCTGGGAGCCGATCGCGTTTTCATCTATAGCTTCGACCGCGCCAGCCACCGGCTGTCACCGGACGACGCGGCCTCGCCCCACGCGTTTGCCACGCCGCCCGGCAGTGGCCCTCGTCGTGCCGTCTTCGACGCAGACGGGCGCTTCGTGTACGTGGTCAATGAACTGAGCGCAGAGATCATGACATTGAAGTGGGACGCGGCCACGGCACGCCTGAGCCCGGTGCAGTCTCAGTCCATCTCTACGCCCGACTTCAAGGGCGCGAAGAGCGCGTCGGAAATCGCACTGAGCCATGACGGTCGATTCGTCTATGTGGGTGACCGTGGCGAGAACACGCTCGTCGTCTATCGCGTGAACGACGAGACGGGCGAGCTGACGTTGAACCAGCGTCTGCCCAGCGGTGGCGACGCGCCGTGGGCTTTCGAAATGCACGCCTCGGGCAAGTGGCTGTTGGTGGCGAACTACCGCAGCAACCGCGTGAATCTGTTCAGCATCGATCCCGAATCGGGGCGTCTGGCCGACACCGGTCAAGCCCTGGATGCGCCAACACCAGCGAGCGTTTCTTTTGTGAATTGAAGCAGCGCCCAACGCAGTCCCAAAAAACTGACGAATTTCAGGAGACAAGAGTCATGGATCGCAGGAATTCTCTCGGCAGCGTCTCATCGCTGATGTGCGCGCTGACCTGCCTGTTCTTGCGTGCACTGGCCGTCACGCCCGCAAACGCGGCCGAGGGCGCCTTGCTGCTCAATCGCATCGGCCCCTCGGCTTCGCAGATCTTCATCGCCAACGCCGACGGCAGCAACGAGCGCAAGGTGATCGACAGCGGCACGCTGGACTGCAACGCGTCCTTCTCGGCCGACGGTCAGTGGGTCGCCTTTACGTCCGAACGCGACGGTCTGGGTAACTCCAACCTCTACCGTGCCCGCGTCGATGGCACGCAGGTGGAACGCCTGACCGATTCGCCAGCGGTGGAAGATGCCGCTGTCTTTTCGCCCGATGGCAGCAAGATCGCCTTTGTCAGCACGCGCGACGGCTTCAAGGCGAACATCTGGGTACTGGACCTCAAGACCCGTGCATTGCGCAACGTGACGGGCGCCAAGGATATCCAGGGTCAGGCGAACCTGCCCAATGGTTTCTATCGGCCATCGTGGTCGCCGGACGGCCAGTGGCTGGCCTTCTCGTCGGACCGGAACACGTCGTGGAAAGGCCACCACGACGGCGCTGGCTGGGAGCATACGCAAGAGCTCAGCATCTACATCGTGCGCGCCGACGGCACGGGCTTTCGCAAAGTGGCGAGCCGCCCCGACTACTGCCTGGGCTCGCCTAAGTGGTCGCCGGATGGCAAGCGCATCGTGTTCTACGAAACGCTGGCCGAGGTACACCTACTGGGTGCTGCGCCCCGATCTGCTGCCAAAGATCGATTCGCAGATCGTGTCGGTGGACGTAGCCACGGGTGAGCGTCAGGTCCACACCAGCGGCCCCGGTTTCAAGATGAACCCGCAGTACGTGAGCCAGGACGAGATCGTCTATCGCGGAAAAGGCGGGGCGGGCGAAGGTCTGCATTCCACCGTCGCTGGCAAACCGGTGGTGAAGATCGAAGGACTGCGCACGCCCACGTGGTCAGCCGACGGCAAGCAGGTGATCTACGAGAAGTTCACCTGGCGTGGCTGGAAGCAGGATCAGGCGATATTCAGCTGGGATAAGACACGCGAGTACCGCTACTCCGACGTATGGCCGGCCTTCGCCAAGGACGGCATGATGGTGCTGACCGCCAAGGGTGACGACGGCTCGGTGGACATCATGCGCGCCAATGGCAGTGACCGTAAGCGCATTTTCGACGTGACCAAGCAGAGCGGTCTGGACCCCTCGTTGTTCAAACGCGGGCTTGCCGGAGCCTTTTATCCGTCGTGGTCGCCGGATGGCGAATGGGTGGTATTCGGAGTAGGTAGTTGGTTCACCGAACGTGGCAAGGGTCGCGCCAAGCTCATGCGCGTGCGCCGCGATGGTACGGGACTCGAAGCGCTGACCGACGACTCCATCTTCAATGCCGGCTTTCCCAGCTATTCGGCCGATGGCAAGGAGGTTGTGTTCCGTATTGCCAATCTAGACCCGAACAGCGCGTCGCTCGGCGGCATCGCCGTACTCAATCTAGAGACCCGCAAGATCCGCGTTCTCACCGACGGGTATGACAATCTGCCCCTGTGGTCACCCGATGGCAGCCGCATCATGTTCACGCGCGGCGAGCGGATCGCCGGCAGCAAGTGGTCGAACTTCGACATCTACACCGTTCGCCCGGATGGCACCGATCTGCAACGCTTGACCACGACAGAGGCCAGCGACGGCCACGCTGTGTGGACCCATGACGGCAAGCAGATTCTGTGGAACAGTGCCATCGCCGGTTACCGAGACGAGGCCAGTTACTACGACAACACCTTCCAGCCCTACGGCCAGTTGTTTGTCATGGATGCCGACGGCAGCAACAAGCGTCAGATTACCGACAGCATCTGGGAAGACTCCACGCCGCAATACGTGCCGGTCGCCGCCCGCTGAGACGCACGGGGCGCGACCGCTCTGAACCCGCCCGGTCTCCTCTGCAAAGTGGAAGTCGGGAGGGTTCCGCGTGGCAGGCGTTACGCAGGTCACTACAAAGCAGAGATCGCGAGCACACACGGCGCCCGGCCCGAAGCGTCATTCGACACATCACAAGGCAGATTTCATGTTCAAGAATTACATCGACGGCAACTGGCTGGCAGGCCACGCGATCTCCCTCAACACCAATCCGTCCGACACCCGCGATGTCGTGGGCGAGTACGCGCAGGCCAATGCGGCGCAGACCCAACAGGCGATTGCCGCGGCCACGGCTGCATTCCCGGCATGGAGCCTGACCACGCCTCAGCAGCGCTTTGACATCCTGGATGCGGTGGGTGCCGAAATCCTGGCGCGACGCACGGAGCTGGGTGACCTGCTGGCACGTGAAGAAGGCAAGACCCTGCCCGAAGCGATCGGTGAAGTCGTCCGCGCCGGCAATATCTTCAAGTTTTTCGCGGGCGAAGCCCTGCGCACTGCCGGCGAATTGCTGCCTTCGGTACGGCCCGGCGTAGGCGTTGAGATCACGCGCGAAGCGTTGGGCGTCGTCGGCATCATCACGCCGTGGAACTTCCCGATCGCGATCCCGGCCTGGAAGATTGCGCCCGCATTGGCGTACGGAAACTGCGTGGTCTTCAAGCCTGCAGAGCTGGTGCCGGGGTCGGCTTGGGCGCTGGCCGAAATCCTGTCCCGCAGCGGTCTGCCGGCGGGCGTGTTCAACCTTGTGATGGGGCGTGGTTCCGAAGTCGGCGCCACGCTGCTGGATGACGTGCGCGTAACCGGGGTGACCTTCACCGGCTCGGTCGTCACGGGCAAGAAGGTTGCAGCCGCTTGCGTGGCCCGCATGGCGAAGTTTCAGCTCGAAATGGGCGGCAAGAACCCAATGGTCGTGCTCGACGATGCCGACATCGACGTTGCTGTCGGCTGCGCCATCAACAGCGGTTTCTTCTCGACCGGCCAGCGCTGCACGGCGTCCTCACGCCTGATCGTCACCGCAGGCATCCACGACCGCTTCGTGGCGGCGATGGCTGACAAGATGAAGACGCTGCGTGTGGATGATGCGCGCAGGCCGGGTTGCGACATCGGCCCCGTTGTCGATGGCCGGCAACTGGCGCAGAACCTCGAATACGTCGGCATTGCCCGTACCGAGGGCGGACGATTGATCAGTGGCGGCGAAGCGATTCCGCACAACCCGGATGGCCAACCCGGCTTTTACATGCGCCCTGCGCTGATCACCGACACCACGCCCGAGATGCGCATCAACCGCGAGGAAGTCTTCGGCCCCGTGGTCAGCGTCCTGCAGGCCCGCGATTATGAACATGCGCTGGCGCTGGCCAACGACACACCTTTCGGTCTGGCGGCCGGCATCGCCACCACGTCACTGAAGTACGCCACACACTTCAAACGGCATTCACAGGCCGGCATGGTGATGGTGAACCTGCCCACCGCAGGGGTCGATTACCACGTGCCTTTCGGCGGACGCAAAGGTTCCAGCTACGGCCCGCGCGAACAAGGGCGCTACGCGGCAGAGTTCTACACCACCGTCAAAACTGCCTACACGCAGGCCTAGCACGGGGTCACGGCCGCGCCCCGTGGAGATCGCGAATGGCCCGGCGGTGGCCCGTGTTTTGTTTGCACGCGCTACGAGGAGGTCGTGGAGGACGCTCCTCGCACATCAAACCGGCAATTCGGAGGTGAGCTTTATCTTCTGCATGGGGATTTCGGTCTTCACACTTTGCACCCCCGGCAAACGGGTCAGATGATTGACCTGAAGTTGCCGGTATTCCTCCAGATCCGCTGCGACGACGCGCAAGACGAAATCGCAATCCCCCGCCATCAGGTGACACTCCACGACTTCCGGCAGCAGCCGCACGGCTTCCGTGAACCGCTCCACCGTGTCGGCATCCTGTCCCTTTAGCCAGACACGCACAAACACAGACAGCCCTTTGTCAACCTTGCTGGCGTTGAGCACGGCGACATAACGCTCGATCACCCCGGCCTCTTCCAGCAGACGCACCCGTCGCAAACAGGGTGAAGGCGACAAACCCACCTCTCTGGCCAGATCAACATTCTGCAATCGGCCATCCCGTTGCAGGGCCCGCAATATGCGCCGATCGATGGCATCCAGCTTCATTGGCACAAACCTCCAGTCTTTGTCGTCACATGGATATTACGTGCCAACTTATCCGATTTATCGAGCAACTACGCAACCAAATTCTTCGACCTCTGGCAGAAAATACCTTCAACAGGAGATCACGATGAATAGCTTGCAAAACCCCGCGCTCGCATTGCCCATGCTGGCAGAGCGCTCCACCGGATTCTGGCGCGGGCTACGCGCCGCCATGCCGGTAATGCTCGGCTTTGTGCCCTTTGCCCTGGTGCTGGGCGCACAGGCCGTGCAGAAAGGGTTCCACGTAGTCGAAGTGCCCTTGATGACGGGACTGAATTTCGGTGGCGGGTCCGAGTTCACAGCATTGCGCCTGTGGACCTCGCCGCCGCACATTGCGCTGATCGTGGCCATGTCGGTGTTGGTGAACTGCCGTCACATTTTGATGGGCGCGGCGTTTGCCCCGCTACTGCGCCATGTGCCGCGGCGTTACGCCATCCCCGCGTTGTTCTTCATGTGCGACGAGAGCTGGGCGATGGCACTCGCGGATGCCAAGCGTCGAGGCGCGAGCGGAATCAGCATGCCGTTTTATCTGGGCGTTTCGGCCGGGCTGTATCTGACCTGGGTCGTCTTCACTGCCGTGGGCGCGATGGTTGGGCCGGTGCTGGGAGACGTCGAGCAGTACGGTTTCGACATGGCATTTACCGCCGTCTTCCTGGTCCTGCTGAGAGGCATGTGGCAGGGCATGCGCACCAGCCGCCCCTGGCTGGTCAGCCTGATCGTCGCGGCGGCGGTCAGCAAGGTCGCTCCCGGCGCGTGGTATGTCGCTGCCGGGGCGCTTTCTGGATTGCTGGCCGCATTGTTCATGGAGAGCGACCATGCTTGATCCGACCACGCTGCTCACCATCGCGCTGATGGCGGCGACCACGTACATGACACGCGTAGTGGGATACGTGGCACTGCGAAACCGGACGCTCAGCCCACGTCTGCATCGGGTCATGCAGAACGTGCCGGGCTGCGTGCTGATATCAGTGATTGCGCCGGCGTTTGTCTCAGACCGGCCTGCCGATCTGGTCGCCCTGGCCGTCACGCTGTTCGCAGCCACGCGATGGTCCATCCTGCCCACCGTGCTTTTCGGTATCACTGCAACGGGCCTGCTTCGGCACGTGCTGGGCTGACGCAACGCTTCGGCATGCGACACACGCCAGTCAGCCGATGGCCTCGCCTTGGCCCGACCTTGTAATTGACTGCGCCTGATTTCAATCCTGGTTGCCAAGGCCAGGCCGCATCGTGGCCTGTTTGAATGTCGTCGTAGAAGATTGGTTTTTTGCGCAGACACCGCAGGCGCAGACTGCGCACATTGCAGCGACGCGATGTGGTGCGTGGGAGCGCCAGAAACAAAAAACCCACAGGGCCTGTAGCCATGTGGGTTTTTCGGGTATGAGTGGCGGAGAGGGTGGGATTCGAACCCACGGTAGGCTCGCACCTACGCCTGATTTCGAGTCAGGTACATTCGACCACTCTGCCACCTCTCCGCGAGCCGCGCATTATAGCGAGGCTTTTTGTGGAACGCCAGCGCTTTTGTGCGTCTGGCGTTTTTCCGCTCAGGCTGCGGGCTTGAGCACTTCCAGGCCACCCATGTACGGGCGCAGCGCGTCCGGAACGATGACCGAGCCGTCAGCCTGTTGATAGTTCTCGAGCACCGCGACCAACGTGCGGCCGACTGCGAGGCCAGAACCGTTGAGCGTGTGGACGAGTTCGTTCTTGCCCTGTTCGTTCTTGAAGCGCGCCTGCATGCGGCGGGCCTGGAAGGCCTCGCAGTTGGAGACGGACGAAATCTCGCGATAGGTGTTCTGCGCCGGCAGCCACACTTCCAGGTCGTAGGTCTTGGCGGCAGAGAAACCCATGTCGCCGGTGCACAAAGACACCACGCGGTACGGCAGCTTGAGTTTCTGCAGGACGGCTTCGGCGTGACCGACCATCTGTTCAAGCGCTTCGTACGACTTCTCGGGATGCGTGATCTGCACCATCTCGACCTTGTCGAATTGATGCTGGCGGATCATGCCGCGCGTGTCGCGGCCATACGAGCCCGCTTCCGAGCGGAAGCACGGCGTGTGGGCGGTCATGCGGATGGGTAGTTCGTCGGCACGCAGCACACTGTCGCGGACCATGTTGGTCAGTGAGATTTCGGACGTGGAGATCAGGTACTGCGTCTGGGCGCCCTCGCCCGCGCGCTCGACACGGAACATGTCATCAGCGAACTTGGGCAGTTGGCCCGTGCCGTAGAGCACGTCGGCATTGACGATGTAGGGCGTATAGCACTCGGTATAGCCGTGCTCGCCGGTCTGCGTGTCGAGCATCAGTTGTGCGATGGCGCGATGCAAGCGGGCCATGCCGCCGCGCATGACGGCAAAACGCGCGCCGGAAAGCTTGGCGGCAGCGTCAAAGTCCAGACCGAGCACGGCGCCGAGGTCGACGTGGTCCTTCACCTCAAAGTCGTAGCTTGCGGGCGTACCCCAGCGGCGCACTTCGACATTGCCGGTTTCGTCGTTGCCGACCGGCACGGATTCATGCGGCAGATTGGGGATACGCAGCAGGAAGTCGTTCAGCTTGTCCTGCAAAGCGGCCAGGCGTTCTTCGTTCTGCTTGAGTTCGTCGCCGACGCCAGCGACCTCGGCCATCACGGCGGAGGCGTCTTCACCCTTGCCCTTGAGCATGCCGATCTGCTTGGACAGCGCATTGCGCTTGGCTTGCAGATCTTGCGTGCGGGTCTGGAGCGTCTTGCGTTCGTCTTCCATGGCGCTGAAGGCTGCCGTGTCAAAGGCGACCTTGCGCTCGGCCAGGCGCTTGGCGACGAGTTCGGTTTGCGAGCGAAGAAGTTGAATGTCGAGCATGAAAGTGGTGGTCCGGGGGCCGCCGCGGCGGCGAAACCCCGCGATTGTCTCAAAAAACGGCGCTCCCGTGAGGTAGCCCTGACAGCCACGCACGTTCTCGGTGCCATTGATCAAGGCAATGGCGCACCGTGGCCTGCATTGGTAGACCTTACTTGCGTTACCAGATGTGTCATATACGGTTAGATGAGGTAGCCGTACTACCAGCCCCACCCTGTAGGAGAGTACGACGATGCTTTCGATGCGCGACTGCCTGGATTACTGCGACCTGACTGAGGAGGATGTAGCGCTGTTTGCCGAACACGAACATTTATCACCCCACGTAGCCGCGACCATGGCGTGCGGCCTGGTGCAAACCAAGGAGGGCATTTCTGCGTTCGACCATTGCCTGGAGGACTTGCTCGGCGACGCCATGCGCTGTGGCGAGTTCGCCAAAGCAGAACACGTGTTGCACGTGTACACGCGGTTTCGTACCGCGCACCCGCTCGCACAATGATCAAGGCCGCCTCTCGCGCGGCGATCAACCATTTAGGTAGCGAGCTCGACGGCGGATTTCCCGATTCGCCACCCTCAAGTCCGCGATGCCTGGGGCAAACCCGGCATCGCGGACGATCTCACGCGTCCCCTCTCACCGCGAACGCCGTCGTCGCCTCGTCACGTCCGTTGAATGTGCGCCGATAGGCTTGAGGCGATGTCTTGAGCGTCCGCGCAAAGTGCTGCCGCAACGACACCGCAGAGCCAAACCCGGTGCGTGCGGCGATCTGGTCGACAGGCAGATCGCTGGTTTCCAGCAACCGTTGGGCCGCGCCAAGGCGCTGTTCGCTGATCCAGCGATTAACCGTCGTACCCGTGCTGGCGTGAAAGCGCCGCGTAAAGGTTCGGCGGCTCATCAGCGCTCGTGCAGCCAGCGAGTCGATGGTGTGCGCCTGGTCGATATGCTTGCGCGCCCAGTTGAGCGTGTCGGCAAGCCGATCGTCCCGCGCGCTGTCGGCGATCGGTTGTTCGATGTACTGCGCCTGCCCGCCCTGTCGATGCGGCGGCACCACCAGATGGCGCGCCACGCGGGCAGCCGCTTCCGCACCGAGCAGCGTGCGCACGAAGTGCAGGCAACAATCGATACCGGCAGCTGTACCGGCCGAGGTCATCACATCGCCTTCGTCCACGTAGAGCACATCGGCGTCGAGCGTGACCTGAGGAAAGCGTTGTGCGAACACCTCCGCCGCCCGCCAATGCGTGCTGGCACGGCGGGTATCGAGCAATCCCGCCTGTGCCACGACAAACGAGCCAACGCACAACCCGATGATCTTTGCGCCACGCTCATGGGCGGCGCGCAACGCAGCCAACAGATCGGCAGAAGCCTCGGCCTGCGGACTGCACCACGAAGGCACGACCACCACGTCCGCCTGCGTTAGCGCCTCCAGCCCGTGTTGCACATGCAGGCCGAAGCCGGCGCTCGTCGTCAGCGCACCGGGCGACTCCGCGCAGATGAGCAGCTCGAAATACCCGTCCAGTGCACTGCTGGCCAACACGGCGCAAGGCACTGAAAGATGGAACGGGCTGATGCCGTCAAAAGCGATGATGGCGACAGAAGGCATGAACAAGCCTCGGCGACAAGAATTGGCCCGATTCTATCGCAACATGTCATTCGGGCCACTCGAATGGTGATCGCAACAGGGTGAAGATGCATTCCATGCTGGCGCCGCCGGCCCACAAGGAGAACCGCCATGACTACCCCACGCCGCGCCCTGATCGTCATCGACGTCCAGAACGAGTACTTCACCGGAGGCCTGCAGATTGAATACCCGGACCCCGCCCTGTCGCTCGCCAACATCGGTCGCACGATGGACGCCGCACGCGCGGCGGGCATCCCGGTGATCGTCGTGCAGCACACCGCGCCACCGGCCGCGCCCATCTTTCGCAAGGGCACGTCCGGCTGGGAGCTGGAAGCCTCCATCGCAGCCCGCCCGCACGATCACTACGTCGAAAAGAACTGGCCTAGCGCTTACGTCGGCACCGACCTCGGCGACTGGCTTGCGCGTCACGACATCGACACGCTCACCGTCGTCGGTTACATGACCCAGAATTGCGTGGACTCGACCATCAAGCAGGCCATGCACTCAGGCCTGGCCGTGGAATTCCTCTACGACGCGACAGGCGCCGTGCCGTACGCCAATGAGGCCGGTTCGGTCAGCGCAGAGACCATCCATCGCACGTTAGCAGTCATCTACCAATCGAATTTCGCCGCCGTGCTCGATACCGATCAGTGGCTTGAAGTGATTGCGGGCAAGGCTGTTGCCGTCAAAAACAACGTACCCGCATCGTATGCCCGCGCACGGGCTCAGATCGCCAACAACTGATCGTCGGCACCGCTTGCGGTTACGCAAATGGAATAATCATCCAAGCGTCTGCGGTTCGCTCTGCGAGTGCTAAGAACATCCGCAGACGAACCGACGCACACGGATTCAAGAGAAGAACCGCCTCCGCTGACATAACGCCGGGGCGGCTTTTTCATGCTCATTGTTTCAATGGGCGGGACTGCAACGGATACAAAACCTGCAAAGGGAAGAAGTCCGCCGTCGTGTGCGGTTCTTAGCTCCCGTCCGCCCCGCCAAGAACGGAACAGGCCGGGATCCACCTACACACGAGGATCCTCCATGCCCGCACCCAAACCCATTCCATCCGCCCTTCCCTCGTCCTTCACCGACACTATCGACGAGCTTGCCGCCGTGCGCGACGCCCTCGACTGTGTCGCCTCATTGCTGGCCAGCGTGCGCGCCCCTTTCACGCTGTACTTTCTGATCGATACGGTCTGCCAGCGCATGGCACGCGCATGCACGCCGCTCGACAAGAGACCGCGACCTGATCCGTCCACAAAAAAGAGGCCCGGCATCGCGAGATGGCCGGGCCGGACTACGTGCGGCTTACTTGATGGTGTAGGCGAGATAGTCCTTGGTGATCTCCTCGTTCAGCTCTTGTCCCAAACCCGGCAGATCGGGGATGGTGTAGTAACCATTCACCGGCTGGTAGTCATTGGTGCATAGCTCACGAATGCAATGCTTGAGCCCATGAGTGTGATGCTCGTGGATGATGAAGTTCGGGATCGCGGCTTCCAGGTGGAGTGCCGCCGCCGTCGACACGGGCCCGCCGCAGATATGCGCCTGCACAGTGGCGTCATAGATGTTGGCGTAATCGCAGATTTTCTTCCCTTCCGTCAGACCGCCACACAGGCACAGGTCTGGCTGAACGACTGCTACGGCCTGTTTTTCGAATAGGTCGCGATAGCCCCAACGCGTGTATGAACGCTCACCCGTCGCCACTGGAATGTTGATGCTGCGCGCCACCAACGCCATGTTGTCGGTATTCAGCGGATGCACTGGCTCTTCGTAGAAGAAGATGTTGTGTTTTTCAATGGCGCGGGCGAACTGGATCGCGGCGTTGGTGCCAAGCAACGAATGGATTTCAACAATGATGTCAACATCCGGGCCGACGGCTTCGCGCATGGCGGCGATGCGTTCTTCCCCCATGCGCAATTGGCTGGCGTACAGCAGGCCGAAGTAGTTCTGGTTGATTTCCCAATCCAGCGGCGGGCCACCGTTGTAGTCGACCTGCAGCGGGTCAACCTTGATCGCCGTGTAGCCCTCGGTGATCGCCTTTTTCGCGGCCTCTGCGTACTGCTCAGGGCGGGTGAGCATCTGGTGGGTATCGCTCCAGCCGAATTGCAGTTGGCTGGCATAGGAGCGCAGCCTGTCGTTGGTCTTGCCGCCAAGCAATTGATAGATGGGCGCATTGAGCACTTTGCCCTTGATGTCCCACAGTGCGATGTCGATGGCGCTCATGCCGGCGTAGAAAACGTTGCCGCCGCCCATGCCCCAGAAGGTGGCGCGGAACAGGTTCTCCCAGATCGCTTCGATCTTCATCGGGTCCTTGCCGATGATGCGCGGTGCCAGGTCACGCACCATGCCGACGCCCGCCTTGGCTCCGGCACCATAGGCCAGGCCCACTTCGCCCAGACCGCTCACACCTTCGTCGGTATTGATGCGGATGATCACCGGGTTGAAACGCGCCATACGCGCGTCTCTGCGATTGACTTCGCAATCAAAGATTTCGACGCTCGTGATTTTCATGTGACTCCTCCTTGCTTGAACACTCCGCGCGACGCGGATCATTTTGAATCGTTGATCGGCCCTTACTTGGCCGCGGTGCCGTGGACACGCGGAATGCGCATCGTGAGCAGAATCAGGAACGAGATGACGCACAACACGGCTTCGACCATGAAGACGCCGTTCGAACCGTAGGATTGCGCGACGTATCCCAGCCCCTTGTTGGCGAGAAAACCGCCCAGGCTGGAACACGAGTTGATGAAGGCAATGCTCACCGCTAGCCCTGCGGGCGACAGCAACGACGGCGGGATAGCCCAATACGGGCCGTAGAAACTGAGAATGCCCAGACCGAAGAGGACCATGCCGAACATGCGCATGCCCATCGACGGCATGCTGGCGATGACCACGAAGGCCACGCCCGTCAGCAACATGGGCAGGCCGGCGTGCCATTTGCGCTCACCTGTCTTGTCTGAATGAGCGCCCCACAGGGGCATGGCGAACATGGCACAGACAAATGGCAGCGCCATGATGAGCCCGACCTGTGTGTCGGTCAGTCCTTCGGCAAACTGCTTCACCTGGCCGGGCAACCAATAGTTGGAAGCCTGCGAAGCGGCCTGGATGAACATGTAGACCAGCGCTAGCTTCCACAAGGTGGCGTTGCCCAGCACTGTGCCCAGGCCGACCTCTTGTGTGCCGGTTTTGCCGGCGTTTTCGCGCGCCAGTTCGGCGGTGAGCCATTCGCTTTGCTGTGGCGTCAGCCAGCGAGCGTCCTTTGGCGTATCCGCCAAGACGAAGAACGTCGCCACGCCAAGCAGTACGGTGGGAATTCCTTCGATCGCGAAGAGCCAGCGCCAACCTTCGTAGTTGGGTGTGTTGACGTGCTGCACGATCCAGCCAGACATCGGTGCTGCGATCACCGTGGACACCGCGATGGCGAGCATGAACAGAGAGGTGACGCGCGCACGCTCCTTGGCGGGGAACCAGCACGCCAGGTAATAGATCATGCCGGGGAAGAAACCCGCCTCGAACACACCCAACAAGAAGCGCGCACCGATGACGTGGTCCACGCTCTGCGCGAAGAACATCAGGCAGGTCACCAGGCCCCAGGCGATGATGATCGAGCCGATCCAGCGCCGCGCGCCGAGGCGCTGCAACATCATGTTGGCCGGTATCTGGAACAACAGGTACGAGATGAAGAACGCCGACGCAATGGTGCCGAAATCGGTCTTCGAGATGTTCAGCGCCTCATTCATCTGCAGGGCGGCGAACCCCACATTGACGCGGTCCATGTAGTTGAACAGATACAGGATGAATGCGAAGGGGATGATCTTCCGCTTCACGACCCTGATGACGTTTTCGCCAAAATGCGGCGATTCCGCGATGCTCATGTGTTTGCTCCTCCAGGCCTCCGATCAATGACGACGTCATCGATTCGCTGCACTGCTCTTTGGCGGCAAGTTAGGGAGACGGCTGCTGAGCGTCAATCGTCGAAATCTGGCATCTGGAATATCAGCCACGCCATCGGATCGCCCCCGTCGGGAACGCGTTGCCAGGCGGACGATCCTGACGGTCCGGTGATGTCTGATACATCACCGACCAGACGAGCAGAACAGGGGAGCCGCGTGGGACATTCGGTACTGCGCGGGCGCTGGCCGCCGAGCCTTGGCTTTTGAGGTGACGCAAACAGAAGGCTGCGGGTTCAAGGGCAACATCGTGCGTCCGACGCCGAGGCATCAATTGCCTTTACCGCGACCAGTCATCGATGAGGGCCGTCTTCATGCGACATCAATCACGAGCGATCGACATTCCCAGGTCGCTGACAGAGATCGTTGAAGAGAACATTCGCCAGATGATCCTGAATGGCGATCTGGAACTCGGCGAGCAGATTTCGGAATCCAAGCTGTCCGAGATATTCAGCCTGAGCAAGACACCGATCCGCGAGGCGCTGTTGCGTCTGAGCGCGGGCGAACGGCTCATCGAAATCAAGCCGCGCTGCGGCAGTTTTGTCTTCTCGTTGACCGAGAAGGAAATCACCGACATTGCAATGGTGCGGATCATGCTTGAACAGGGCGCCATCCGGGCCGCCATGCATGCCGACCGCACCGCCCTGCTATCGGATCTGGAAAGGAACCTGAATGCCTGCGAGAGTCTTCGGCAGAAGCTCGACCTGACCGCCTACCGCAAACTCGACCACCGCTTCCATCGCATCTTCGTGGAGCATGCCCGCAATCCTTACCTGTCCGACATGCATAGCACGATCACCACGAAGGTGTTGGCGATGCGCAATCGGCTGACCTTTTCGCAGGAGTACGTGCACAACTCGATAGGCGAACATGCGCAGATGTACGAAGCGCTCCTGGAAGAGAACGTGGAAAAGGCATGCCGCGTCGTTCAGAGCCATATTCATAACGGCTTCACCGAGCGTGCAAGACGCCTCTTGAGCCAGACATAGACGCCGGCACGAGCGTCAAAAAAAAGAGGCCCGGCATGTGGGATGACCGGGCCTTGAAGGGACAAGATGTTGTTACTACTGCATCAGGAGACTACTCAGGGACAACTCACTTGGCATAGAACCATTGCTGCGGCAGCGACGGCCCCGGCGTGGGGTACGACCAGCCCGCAGGCATGTTCTCGAACACGTTGGTGAGGTTGTTCTTGCGGATGGCGGGGTCCTTCGGCGGACGCACCAGACCCATCACTTCAAACTCATTGGCGGCCTCTTGCAGGATGGCCTTGAACAGGCGATCCGCTTCAGCCTGCGACGATGCCGTCTGCCATTGCGTGTAGAGGTCGAGCCGCTTCTTCATGCTGGCGGTAGGCTCTTCGCCCTGCTTGCCGCCGGACAGATACCACTTCACCCACAGCAGGCTCTGGCGCGACTCCTGCGGATGCACGGCGACGATGCCACGCGGGTTGAGCGTAATGTCCAGACCGCCGGCGAGCTGGTCAGCGCTGATGTCGTAGTCGTTGGCGTTGGCGCGGTTGTAGAACAGCGAGCGGTCGGACGCGAGGATCACCAGTTCGACACCGGCCTTGGCCCATTGCTTGCGCACGATTTCCAGCGCTTGCACTTGCTGCGCGAGCTGCACGGCGATGATCACGTTGAGCGACACGCGCTTGCCGTCCGGGTACAGGCGATAGCCATTGCCGTCGCGCTTGGTCAGGCCCAGCTTGTCGAGCAGCGCGTTGGCCTGCTTGATGTCGTACTTGGTGTACTGCGTGCCGAGCTGCTCGTTGTACCACTTCGACTCTTTGATCGGCCCGATCTGCCACGGCGTACCCTGGCCGAGGTAGACGATCTTGTTGATCTCTTCGCGGTCGGTCGCCAGTGACAGCGCCTGACGGAAGTCGTGGTTGCGAATGAGCTTGCGCAGGTCTTCGTTCTTCGTTGTGTAGTTGAAGAACATGCCCACTGAGTTGGCCGACAGCGGCGGCAGGCCAAGCACTTTGTAGCCACCCTTCTCTGCGTTCTTGATCAGGATCGGACGGTTCTGGATCAAATAGATGTGGCGGTGCTGGAAGTCGAGTTCGCCGTTGATCGACGACAGCAGAATGCCTTCCACCGCCGAGTTGATCTGCAACTGCATGGTGTCGATGTACGGCAGTTGGTTGCCCGCCGGATCGACCTGCCAGAAGTACGGGTTGCGTTCCAGCACCACGCGCGTGGCCGTACCGGTGTACGGCTCTTTGACCACCCACGGGTCAAGCGTCGGGCGCTCCGGGTTGCTCCAGCGCGAGGCCAGTTCGATGTCGCCGCACTTGGCGCGCATGAGCGTGCCCCAATCCTTGATGCCGTTCTTGGCCAGCTCGTCGGCAATCTTCGGGTTGTACTTGGGGTGGAACTGCGAGCAGTACTTCTTTTGATAGAAGGTCGGGTGCTGGTTGGTCGGCAGCGCCAGCGCTTCGGTAAAGCTCAGGTACGGCCCCGCAAACTTGAAGCGCACTGTGTAGTCGTCGACCTTGGTGGTCTCGACGTACTTGTCCTTGACGACGTAGGTCGACAAAGGCGCGGCGAGGAATTCCTTGTTGCCGATGAGATCGTTCATCGAAAACAGAACGTCATCCGCGGTGAAAGGCGTGCCGTCCGACCACTTCGTGCCGGGACGCAGCTTAAAGGTGTACGTCGTGCCGTCGGGCGACAGCGTCCAGCTTTCGGCAAGATTGGGCTCGACGTTGTTGAAGTCCATCGTCCAGCGCGTCAGGCCCTGGTTGCCGACCATACGCAGGATGGCGTTGTAGTCGCCGTCCGCGCGCATGGCGGTGCGCAGCTTGCCACCATAAGTGCCCACCCGCGTGAGCGGTTTGATGACCTGCGGTTGCGCGGGCAAGCGCTTGTCGACCGGTTCGAGCTTGCCTTCCTTGACGAGTGCGGCCAACTCCGGCGCCTCTTGGTACGCACTGGCCAGCATCGGCACCAGCGCGACGCCAAGCGCCACGAGCGTGCGACGTTGGGCTATGGATTTGAACATGAATGACATGACACCTCCTCCTGAATATGTGGATCGCCGCTGTGCGGTTCTATTATTCGTTTGACGTCGTGGGGTCAGATACCCTGCGGCGGGTAGTGGAACTCGCCGCGGTAATTCGATGCGTTGCACAGCGGATACTTGAGCGGCTTGTAGACGGGGTCCGCGTCGGCCGCACGGTCTTGCGTGTAGATGTACATGCGCTGCGCGTCCCACAGCACGATCTCGTCGCGGCCGTCGCCGGTCAGATCGATCACCTCGGCGCACAGATCGGGGTGCCCGTCATCGGGGAAGCGCACCACCACCCTGCCCTCGCCATCCATCAATCCGCCATGGGTGACATTGCCGTTGAGCAAAATGAGATCGCGCCCATCGCCGGTCCAGTTCACGGGCGTAAGCAGGTTGCCGTTGCTGGTCGGTTCGAACTCATGGAGCAGTTCGCCCTTGCAGTCGAACACATAGACGATGCCCTGGTAGCCCCAGTACGTGACCACGCACAGTTCCAGCCCCTTGAGGTCCGGCCGGTAGTTGCCGACGCTGACACGCTGCACGTGTCCGAGCATGTGCTTCTTGACGATCTCGCCCTGCAGGTTGGCGATCATGAAACCTTCGTCGCCCGAGGCAATGGCAATTTGCGGTTCCGCTACGTCCGGGTTCCAGCGGCCGATGAGGATTTCGTCGGTGTGGTCGGTGGGCACTGGCAGCGTCCACATCAATCGACCGTCGTCATCGACCATGTGGTAGCCGACGAACATTTCTTCCTTGCCGTCGCCGTCGATGTCGACGGTGTAGGGGAAGTGCCCCGTAATGCCTTCATGGAAGAACCACAGCGGATTCAGCTCGCTGTCATAGGCCCACACGCGGCTATAGCGATCCTTGATCAGGATATCGGTCGGGCGCCCCACGCCGCGCAGGTCGGCCATGCGGATGGCGTCGACGTTCACTCGGTCAAAGGCGTACTTCTTGTACGGCAGGCTATGGAGCGTATTGTCGGGCTGCTCCGACTTGGGTGTGGGCACGCTCTTGCGAACTTCGCCCGTGCGACCGTCGAGAATCATCAGCTTGAAGTCGCGCGACATGATGACCTCATCCACGCCGTCGCCGTCGATGTCGCACAGTTGTACCGGCAGATCGGCCGACAGCAACACGTGGTCGGGCTCGGTGGAAGGCTCGCCGATCTGCCACAGCACTTTGCCGTCGAGGTCCATGGCCGTCAGGCAACTGATGTGCGCGTAGGCGTCTTTGTAGCCGCGCTTCTGATGCTGAGCGAAGACGACGAACAACTCGTCCGTACCCGTCAGGTGACCAAAGCGGACTTGTCTCGCGCTACCGAAATTCTTGAGGTCGATGGTCTTCCACAGACGCGGCTGAGGGTACTGCGCGCGCATGCCCGCAACCATCAGCGTGTCGATGGCATCACGCTCGATCCACTCGGCATGCTGGGCCGGCGTCATGGTGATCGACACATCGGAGTACTGCGCCGGCATGCGCGCGGTCAGGCCAACCTTGCCCGCCGCATAGCGGGTGTCGCGCACTTCGAGCAGCGGTACGCCGTCGATGCTGGCGCGGATCAAATCGCCCGCGCACTCCACGCTAAGACGGTAATGCGTGTCGGTGTCGTAGGGGAACTCGACTGACGCCAGTTCGATGAAGTCTTCCTGGTCGCGCCTGGCGATGATCGCGCGCTGGGCGTCGAAGCCAAAGAAATAATGATGGCGTGCGTGGGTATAGCGGAAAGCGACCCCAACTGGTGCAGCGGTCGACATCGGTCGCACAGAGACATTCAGCGTGTAATCGCGCCAGTTGGTCTGCCCGGTGACCAACAGCGGCCAGTGGTCGGTGATGGCCATCTGAGGCCGTGTCTGCTCCATGAGCTTGCGCCCGCCGTCTTCGGTAACGATCCACGTCGGGCCGAGCCAGCCCCACCACACCACAGGGTCATACCAACGCCCCTTGAAGCCTTGCGTCGGGTAGTAGTGATACTCACCAATGGCTGAGTGCTTGGGATCGTACGGGAACGGCCCGATGGCGAACTCGCTGAAAGACTCCTGCATCACGGTCGTTTCCATCGTCCCCTCCTTGTTTTGATAACGTTATCAATTCGACTTAAGTCGGATTGTTAGCGTTATCAGTTCAGGTGTCAACCGTTGCCAATCCGGGCAGGCAATCGGGAATAGGACGCATCCGTGGCATCATGAGGTTCGTAATGAACAGAAAGCACGGAAAACCGTGCCTCAAAGGGGAAAGGAATCACATTGGCGCGGCAAAGCAGACCTCGTTTGTCTGACGACCCATCTTCTCGCGTCACCATCGGCGAAGTCGCTCAAGCGGCAGGCGTGTCGATGCAGACCGTGTCTCGGGTGGTCAACGACAACCGCAACGTTTCGGAAAAGACCCGCGAACGCGTGCTCGAAGCCATCACCCGGCTGGGCTATCGCCCCAACCTGCTGGCACGCCGCTTTACCAGCGGCCGCACGCATACGCTGGGTGTCATCGGCTTCAACCTCGGCTTCATCAGCACCGACTTGCACCAGGGCATGGCGCGTGCAGCGGCTGCGCGCGGCTATTCGCTGCAACTGAAGACGCTGTCGGATCTGACGGTCGAACACGTCGAAGAAACGCTGCTGTCGCTCATGGACCAGCGCATCGAGGGCATCCTGTGGGCGATCCCCGATACCGTGCGCAATAGCGAGTGGTTGAGCGAAGGCGTGCTGGCGCGCGTGACGGTGCCGATGGTGTTCCTGTCGTTCCAGCCACGGCATGGCATTACAAGCATCGGCTTCGACAACTTTGAATGCGGCCGGCTTGCCACGCATCACCTGATCGAGTCAGGACACAAACACATCGCGCACATTTCCGGCCCGCAAGACTGGTGGGTGGCACGCGAACGTGTGCGTGGCTGGCGCAGTGCGCTGCAACGCGCCGGCTTGCCTGCGCCGGACTCGCGCATCGCCGCCGGCAACTGGATGCCGGAATCTGGTCAGTCAGCGTTCAACGAACTGCTCGATCGATCACCCGACATCGACGCCATCTTTGTCGCCAACGACCGCATGGCGCTCGGCGCATTGCTCGCGGCGCACGAGCGCAAGCTCGACATCCCTGAGCACATTGCCATCATTGGCGTGGACAACATCCTGGAAAGCTCATGCTTCTTCCCACCGCTGACGACCGTGCGGCAGGACAAATCGCACCACGGGGAGATCGCTGTCGAGGCGCTGGTACGGCGAGTCACCGCTCGTCATGACAGAAGCATCGATACGCTGGATGACCTGCCTGCCCTGACGCAGGACGTCATCGTGCGACGCTCCGCGAGCTAAGCGCGGTACGGTCGGGTATGCCGTCGCACCCGGACGGCACCATCCCGACCAAGAAAACTCACTCCGCGATATCCCAACGCGCAGCGGCTGCGTCGTCGCTCTCGCGCGCATCAACCCACTTCGCGCCCTGTGCGGTTTCTTCTTTCTTCCAGAACGGCGCCCGGGTCTTGAGGTAGTCCATGACGAACTCACAGGCCTCGAACGCGGCGCCCCTGTGGCGCGAGGCAACCGCTACGAGCACGATGCGATCGCCCGGCAACAGGCGGCCGACGCGATGAATCACCCGCACCCCCAACAAGGGCCAGCGGCCCTGCGCCTGCTCGACAATGTCGGCGAGGGACTTTTCGGTCATTCCCGGGTAGTGCTCCAGCGTCATCGCCTGGATGGCCGCAGCCCCTTCCCCACCTCGCACCACGCCCACAAAACTCGCCACCGCACCGGCGCCGGCCACGTCGGTGAGCGCACCGATTTCAGCGCCGACATCGAAGTCGCCTTTCTGCACGCTCACGCTCATGTCAGCCTCCGGTAACAGGGGGAAAGAAGGCCACTTCATCACCGTCGGCGAGCGAGACAGCCCCGCCGACGAGCGACTGATTCACCGCCGCGCGGACAGACCCACGCGACAGCGGCTGCCAGCGCTCGCCACGCGCGACGAGTTGCGCACGCAGGCTATCGACAGTCGCGCCGGCTTCGAGCGCAATGCGTTCGCGCTCCACGCCGAGCGCTTCGCGCAGGCTGGCGAAAAACAACACGGTGACGTTCACAGATTTACTCCTCGAACGGCAGATAAGTGACCATGTCGCCGCGCGCGATGGTTGAACCCGGCGCGTTGCTGACAAAGCCGTCAGCCCAGGCGCAGGAAGTCAGCACGCCGCTGCCCTGGCTCGGATAGAGATCCAGCCCGCCGTGTGCGTTGCGACGCACCCGCAGGAACTCAAGGCGGGTGTCGGCGCGCTTCCATTCAAAATCCGCACGCAGGGTCAACGGTATGTGCGGGGCTTCGATCACGCCCTGCCGGCGGCGCAGATACGGGCGCACCAGCGTGAAAAATGTGACGAAACTCGATACCGGATTGCCGGGTAGCCCGATGAATACCGCCTGACCGACACTGCCAAAGGCAAAGGGTTTGCCCGGCTTGATGGCGACCTTCCAGCTCTCCAGCCGCCCTTCGGCTTCGACGGCGGCCTTGACGTGGTCTTCTTCGCCCACCGACACACCACCGCAGGTGATGACCACGTCCGTGCTGCGGGACGCCGTACGCAGCGCCTCGCGCGTGGCATCAACGTTGTCGCGCACGATGCCGAAGTCTTCGACGAGGCAGCCCATGCTCTCAAGCAAGCCGCGCAGCATGTAGCGATTGGAGTTGTAGATAGCGCCCGGCTTGAGCGGCTCGCCCGGCTCTGTCAGTTCATCGCCCGTGAAAAACACCGCCACGCGCAGGCGTGCATGCACGATCAGCGACGGCTGCCCGAGCGATGCGGCAAGACCGACATCCGCCGCCGACAATTTGCGACCGGCAGGCAACACGACGTCGCCACGAGCGATGTCGCTGCCAGCGCGGCGCACGTTGACGCCCACACGAACGCCCTCTTCAAAGATGACGTCGTTGCCTTCGGTGCGGCAGCGCTCCTGCATGACCACCGTATCGGCGCCGGGCGGGATCGGTGCGCCGGTAAAGATGCGCGCTGCGGTGCCGGGGCGCAGGGCCGATGGCACGCTGCCCGCCGGAACACGTTGGCTCACCGGCAAACGAATGCCGGCAGCGGGTACATCCGCCGCGCGGACGGCGTAGCCGTCCATGGCCGAATTGTCGGCCGGGGGCACATCCATGTCGGCTTCAAGGTCGTGCGCGAGCACACGGCCGGTGGCGGCATAGATCGGCACACGCTCCAATGGCGTTGGGGTTGCTGCGCCCTGCAGGCGCGCCCCCGCTTCTTCAAAACTCAACATCCAATTGTCTCCTGGCGCTCGTGGCGCCTTTATCTGGCTGGCTGATGGCGGCAGCCCGTACGGCGCCGCGTAGCCCATGCCACGATTGTAACGGCCCCGGCTCTTGCGGGGCGTCGGCGGTCATTGCACAAATTACACGCCCACTCGGCCACATTGCGCTGCGGGCGCGGCCCATATCAACCGACTCGCGCCCCATGGCGGACAACACGGGTGGAGCGGCCTTCACGGCATACGTCTTGCAAAGGGAGCACTCAGGTCCTAAACCTGAAAGTCTTCCGCCCTGCATCGGAGGTCCAATGCGCCCGCGTTGCGAGTTCTGTTCCCGCTGTTCATGTCCCCGGTCGCAGCCATGACAGAACGCATCGGCCACGGCGTCTCCGCCTTCGCTGCGCTGGCCGCCTGCCGGCAGCGCACGCTGGCGCTGTGCGAAGGGTTGTCCGACGCAGACATGACCGTTCAGTCGATGGATGACGCCAGCCCGGCCAAGTGGCACCTGGCGCATACCAGTTGGTTCTTCGAAGAGTTCATCCTCCAGCCTCAGGTCGCCGGCTATGAAGTGTTCGACCCGCGCTATCGCTATTTATTCAATTCGTACTACGAACAGGTGGGCGCGCGTCATCCACGACCACGTCGCGGCATGCTCACACGGCCAGCGCTGGCGGACATCCACGCTTATCGCCAGCACGTTGACGCGGCACTCGGTCGACTGGCGCAGACGCAACTGGCTGCGGACATCATCGAACTGGTGCGCCTGGGGATCGCCCATGAAGAGCAGCACCAGGAGTTGATCCTCACCGACCTGCTGCACCTGCTCGCGCAGAATCCCCTGCGGCCCGCGTTGCGCGATGCCCCGCCCCTTGCCGTCACGCCCACGCGTGCAACGCACATGCATGCCTTCGAAGGCGGACAGATTCGCGTCGGGCACACAGGCGACGGTTTCGCGTTCGATTGCGAAGGCCCGCTGCACGAAGTGCTGTTGCAGCCCTTTGCGCTGGCCTCGCGCCCGGTCAGCAACGGCGAATGGGCCGCCTTCATCAGCGATGGCGGCTACCGCACGCCGACGTTGTGGCTCTCCGATGGCTGGGCCCGCGTCCAGGCCGAAGGTTGGCAGGCGCCGCTGTACTGGCGTGAGATCGATGGTGCGTGGCAGACCATGACGCTGCACGGTGAACGCCCGCCCGACCCGGCCGCACCCGTCTCCCACATCAGTTATTTTGAAGCCGACGCCTTTGCGCGCTGGGCCGGCAAGCGCCTGCCGACAGAATTCGAATGGGAGTGCGCCGCGACCAGGCAGGCGGGTGACGCAAACGCGGGGCAGTTCGCCGATGACGGCTACTGGACGCCCCGCGCCAGCGCAACCCAGGCACCACTGCAAAACCTGTTCGGCGGCGTATGGGAATGGACCGCCAGCGCTTTCGCCCCTTACCCGCGCTTTGCAGTGGCGTCAGGCGCGGTCGGCGAATACAACGGCAAGTTCATGTGCGGTCAGTTTGTGTTGCGCGGAGGCTCATGCGCCACGCCTCGCGGACATGTGCGGCCCACCTACCGCAACTTCTTCCCCCCGCATGCGCGCTGGCAGTTCAGCGGCGTTCGATTGGCAGAGGACCGTCCATGACCTTCGCACACACTTCGCCGCCCAGCCAGGCAACGCCTCCGCTGGCTAGCGGCACGCCCATGCACCTTGCCGAATGCTTCGCACGCGACGTTCTGGAAGGTCTGTCGCTGCCAGAGAAGAGCATTCCGCCAACATGGCTGTATGACGCCACGGGTTGCGAGTTGTTCGAAGCCATCACCGACCTGCCCGAGTACTACCCCACGCGCACAGAGACCGGCATCCTGCGTCGCTGCGTGGGCGACATAGCGGCTGCCGTCGGCCCGCATGCGGTGGTGGTGGAAATCGGCAGCGGTTCGAGCCGGAAGACGCCTCTCTTGCTGCACGCGCTGACGTCTCCGCAGGCCTACGTGCCGATCGATATCGCCGACGATTCACTCGCCAGCGCGATACCGCCATTGGCGGCGCGGTTCCCGACGATGCAGTTCTACCCAACGGTGGGCGACTTTCGACAGCCGCTGACGTTGCCGCTGGTGCTGCACGAATTCACCGGGCGACGCCTTGGTTTTTTCCCCGGCTCGACCATCGGCAATCTGCGCCCGCATGAGGCGGAAGAGTGCCTTGCCAGCATCCGCGCGACGCTGGGGCGGCATTCGTTGCTGGTGCTGGGTGTCGACATCACGCGCGACCCCGCCGTATTGCTGCCCGCCTATGACGACGCCCAGGGCATCACGGCGCGCTTCAACCTGAACCTGCTGGCGCGCATCAATCGTGAGCTGGGCGGCACCTTCGATCTGCACCGCTTCCGGCACATGGTGCGCTATGACGACCGGCGACCGCGCATCGAGATGCATCTCGTCTCGATGCTCGATCAACGCGTGCGTGTCATGGGGCGAGAATTCCGTTTCGCCGAAGGCGAAACCCTGCACACCGAAAACTCGTACAAGTACCGGCTGACGGAACTGGCGCCCGTGGCGCGTGCATCTGGCTGGATGACCGAAAACGTATGGACCGACCCCGACGCGCGATTCGCCGTGATGCTCCTGAGCGCAACGGACTGAGGACGCAGCAGGAAGGCGGATTCCACATTGCCCCTGCCGCTTGCACCCTTCATGGCTGGGGTTTGTCCAAACCACGCATGCCGCGAAGATCGGAGTCCTTCCTGCCGCTTTCAATGTCGTCTTGCGCGTTGCGAATTTCCGGTTTCGGCGGTTGAGGATTGTCGACGTCCTGGTGGCACTCGTGCAGCAATTTGGGCGAATCGCGCGCGGAGTCGGACGAGTCCCCGGTCACCACGTACGGATGCTGCGGTTGTGCCACGGGGACTCCACAAATGAGCACGGATCACTCCACCCCTCTGGCAGGGCAAGAGACGTACTTTGCCCACGATTTTGGGTCGCGCCAGTGCATCCCGTGATCCACACTTATCAGGCACGCATTGTGCTGGACTCACCACGAAGCATCTGTTTTCGAGCAGCCTCATCCAAAAACCGACTGGAGGTCTTTCCATGCGAACTCGCCAACTGCTTCTCCCCGCCTTTGCGCTGGTCGCCTGCATCAGCATGGCCGCTTGCAGCAAGAGCAGCGATACCGGCACTGCGCCGACCGATTCCGGCGCGGCCACGTCCGCCCCGGAAGCACCCGCCGCACCGCCGCCCGCACCGCCCGCCGACATGTCAGCACCCGGCGCGGACATGTCGGCGCCGGCTTCGATGGATATGTCGTCTTCGTCAGCCAGTAGCTGACATGACACAAGTCGGCGCCCCACAGGAGCACCGACGCTGGCAACACAAAAAGAAAGCGTGCCCTGGGCACGCTTTCTTTTTTTCCACGATCGATGCGGCCGCGCATGTCACGCAAACACGTACTCCACTCGACGCGACCAATGCCAGTGCTGATACATGGCGCCGATCAGCGCACGCAACACGCCGTCGTCGTCTGCGCTCGACGCAACAATCACGCCCATTTCCGCACTGTCATCCGGCAGGGTCGATGACGCACAGAACACAATGAACTCAAGCAGCGGAGCGGACTCGCCGAGCAGCGCCACGGTCTTGCGCTGGCGGTACGCTTCGACCAGCATCGCCAGCGCCATCGACGAGCGTTCCAGCACCTGGATGCTCTCTTCGCCACCTGGCACGCAGATCGCATCGAACATGTCGGAACTCACGTCGGCCAGCGCATAGTTCACCACCAGCGGCACGCCTCCGATCCCAGCCAGCACGCCAGCGGATGGCGCGATGATCGACACCCGCGCGCCAGCGGCTTCAAGCCCTTCTTTGAGTGTCGAAACGTCATCGACTTCAACGCCATCCGCAGCCAAGAGCGCAACGTGCTGACCATGGAGCGGCAGGTCGATGACCTCGTCATCGTCGAGCATGCCGTTCATTGCGCCGACAAGGATGTCCTCATCATCATCGTCGACAACAAAGGTGTGCTCTGCTTCGTCCGACCCACACCACGCGTCTTGTGCGGCGATGCGGGCCCGAGGCGTAAACCGCTCGCCCGTCGCGAACAATAACGGCACACGGACGAATGGATGCGACGAATCGGTCTTGCCCTTGCCGATCCCCGGAACGGGGAGTTGTGTATCGCGCGGCAGCGAATCACGTGTCGCGTTAACAACTTGCGGGGACGACAAATGAGTTTTCATTTTTGTTGTTCCGGCGTGGTCACGCCGCTCCTTCGAGAAGTCGATGCCCGGTCGGCAAAGCGGCAGGCGCTTCGCGGGCCAGGCATCCGGTCACAAGCGTCCCATCAGCAGCAGGGCAACCACGACCACCAGTACGACGCCGAGCAGGCCGCTGGGGCCATATCCCCACGCGGTGCTGTATGGCCATGCGGGGAAAGCGCCGACCAACAGCAGGATCAGCAGAATCAGCAAAATGGTTCCGAGCGACATAGGTATCTCCTTTTCGTCGTGCTGCGGCGACACAGTGCTGCGATAAACCCGGTCTACGGCTGACAGGGGCTCACCCTGCGTACAGCGAAGCGCGTGCCAGTTCGCTGCTGGGCCAACAATCCCATACGAATCATGACGTTGCGTGGGTTTGAAGTTTTTTCACCCCAAATGAGGCAACTGTATTTTTTACTCTGCGCGGCAGAACGGAGGACAACCAGCGTATTCAACCGCTGGGAATCATGCTGATCGCATGCCCGTATCCACAGATGTGGTGCGCTCGCTCCGAGCAGTTGGCGGTGACACAGGTGGCGCTGCCGCCACAGTTGCGCGGCGAGGCGCCTTGGCATGTGCAGCGCTTTGGCGTCGCCGCTGGCGGCTGTATCTGTGTTCGTGGGACTCCGCTTCCATCAACTGCGCCAGCCAGCGGAGTGGGCGCACGTGTTCGCACACGGCCTTAAAGATCGCCATCAGTGGCGCACCAAGCACCAATCCCGCCGGCCCCCACAGCCAGCCCCACAGCAACATGCCGAGGAAGATGCTGGTCGTATCGATCCGCGCAGTGAAGCTCTGCAGCCATACCGTGATGAGATTGCCGACAACGGCGGAGATTGCCAGCGAAACGAGTGCCGGCGCCAGCGCCGCACCGAGTGCGTCGAACTGAACCAACCCCGCCAGTAGTGCAGCGATGGCGACAATGCCGGCGCCGAAGTAAGGGATGAAGTGAGCGGCGGCCACCGCCACGGCCCACATCATGGCGTTGGGCATTCCAAGCGCGTGGAAGGCAAACCCCGTCACCACCCCCTGCAGGATATTGGTAACGCACAGCACGAGCAGCGTGCTCTGGATGCGTGCGCCCATTGCGTCGATCATGCGGATGATGGTCTTCTTGTGGCTGATGGTTCGACCGATGACACGCAATAGCCGTCGCTTCATGATCTCGCCGGACGACAGCAGAAAGAACGCCAGAAAACTCACCACGACGAGTTGCGCAAAGAGCACCAACGCACTGGCAGACCCGGTGAGCAGGAAGTTACGCAAGCTAGTGGCCGAAGACTCTGCCCGCACGCTCAGTTGCGAGCGCGGCGCCGCGTCGCCCGTCACCGAAGTGGCTGCGCGTTCGAGTCGGTTGGCGGCCCGCTGCGCGCTGCGCAGCGCCGAGAAGTTGCCTACCCGCATACCTTCGATGCGGTTGGCGGCCCTTTCGGCCATCTCTGGCATCTGCTGCACAAGCCGGATGACATTGTCCTGCAACGCGTAGCTGAGCAAGGCGCCACCACCCCACAGCACTGCCAGCACCAGCGTTGCGCCGATTGCACGCGGTACACCGTATCTGCACAGCCGCCGCACGATGGGATTGCACACCAGCGCCAACACAACACCGAAAGTGACGGGCACAAGGAAAGGCCGCGCCCAATGCATGAAGAACAACCCGGCCATGACCGTCAGCGCGATCAGAGACAGCGTGGCCGCAGGTGGCAAGGCGTGAATACGGATGCGTCGGGGCGCCGATTGCGCGCGGACGGAATCCGCTTCGGGCATTTGGGTGGGGGCGTACGCGCCGGGCGTGGGTCGGTACATGGGCAGGGTCCGGGGCTCGCCGCCGGTGCCATCACCGGCCCGGCGACCCCACGCCCGAGCTGCGCAATTTTCGTTCCCGGCGCTAGCTATTCTCGGCAGTCGATTTGCGGACCTTCTCGACGTCTGCTGGCGTAACCGCTGGCGCACCGTTGCCCCATTGTGCGCGCACATAGGTCAGCACATCGGCGACCTCCTTGTCGGACAGACGCCAGGCGAAATCCGGCATGGCCAATGGAGCCGGCGCCAACGCCGTGGAAGGCATGCGCGAGCCTCGCAGCACGATGCGGATCACCGAAGTCGGGTCCGACGCCAGCAACGCCGAATTTCCGGCCAACGGCGGGAATGCACGCATGGCCCCCGTGCCGTCCGAACGATGACACGCATTGCAGTTGTTCAAATAGAGTTGTGCGCCAGCCGATTCGATGCGCCCTTCGCGCAGTGCGTTGCCGCTGGAGGCGCTGGCAACGACTGGCGGCGCAGACGCCTTGGCAGGCGAAAAACTCTTGAGATAAGCGGCAATCGCCAGTGCGTCCTCTTCGGTGAGGTACTGCGTGCTATTGGCGATCACATCGGTCATGGCGCCGAACGCGGCGCTATGTGGTGCGCGACCGGTGCGCAGGTAGGTCGAGATATCCTGCGCCGTCCACTGCCCCAGGCCCTGCCCAGATTCACCGCGCAAACTCGGTGCATGCCAGTTGTCGAGCGTAAAGCCGGCCAGATAGTCGGCATCGGCAAAGGTGCGTGCCTTCTCTTGCCCGAACACACCGTGCGGCGAATGACATGCGCCGCAGTGGCCAAGCCCTTCCACCAGATAGCCGCCACGGTTCCACTGCGGCGAACGCGACAGATCGGGTTCGTATGTGCCGCCGTGATAGAAGAGCAGGTTCCAGCCCATCATCAGCCAGCGCATCGAGAACGGCCACGGCAGGTCGTTGGGGCTATTCGGCTGAGCCACCGCCGGCACGCCCTGTTTGAAGTACGCGTACATCGCCTGCATGTCGTCGTCGCTGATGCGAGCGAACGACGGATACGGCATCGCCGGATACAGGCGGTGGCCTTTGCCAGAAACACCTTCGCGTACGGCGCGTGCGAATTGCTCGTAGGTATAGCCGCCGATACCTTCGTTGCGGTCCGGCGTGATGTTGGTCGAATAAATCGTGCCGAACGGCGTATTCATCGCCAACCCGCCCGCGAACGGCTTGCCGCCTGGCGCTGTATGGCAGGCGACACAGTCGCCCGCGCGCGCCAGGTACGCCCCCTTGATGACGGCAGGATCGGCACTGGCCGGCAAGGGCGGCATGGCCAGCGATGCAGCGCCCGGATGGCCGGGCGGCAAGGTGGCGCTGCTCGGCGTGCGATCGCTGTTGGTCTGCCCCGTCTGCGCCACCACGGCCGCGGCGGCACACACGGCAACGACGACGGCAGCCAGCGAAAGAGTCTTGCGGTTGAGTCCCATGTCCGCCTCCTACACCGCGACGAGCGGGCCAGGGTTCTTGAGGTACTGCTCGCGGATGGCGCGCGCGGACCAGTACGCCAAAGCGCCGACCGTGCCGGTCGGGTTGTAGGCGAAGTTCTGCGGAAAGGCCGACGCCCCCATGACGAACACGTTGGGAACGTCCCACGATTGCAGGTACTTGTTCAACGCGCTGGTATCCGGCCGTTCGCCCATGATCGCCCCGCCCGTGGTGTGCGTGGTCTGGTAGGGACGCAGGTCGTAATGTTCGCCCGATTTGCTCGCATGGGCCGACAGCGCCTTGGGCTTCATCAACTTGGCGACTTCAGCGGCCTGAGCGGTCACGAACTGCGTCATGCGGACCTCGTTCTCCTTCCAGTCGAAGGTCATGCGCAGCAGCGGCAATCCATAAGCGTCGCGATAGGTCGAATCGAGATCGAGGAACACATCGCGGTATGACATGACCGAGCCTTCAGTGCCGATCGTGAAGGCATGCAGGTAGTTGTCCTTGAGCGCCTTCTTCCAGCCCGAGCCCCACTTGGGCGTATCGTCCGGCAACACCGATTGCCCGATCGGCCGACCGCCCGTGACCATGCAGCTCGTGTAGGCGCCGCCGACGAAACCGTGTGGGCCGTGATCGAAATTGTCGCCGTTGAAGTCGTCGTAAACCTGCCCGCCCGAGCCCGCGCCAATGAAGGTGTTGGTATAGGTGTCGGGGTCGAAGAACACCGCCACCGAACTGTTCTTCTGGTACGCGTAGTTCTTGCCGATGGTGCCCGTGCCGGTCTTGGGGTCATACGGCGTGCCGATGCCCGATAGCAACAGCAAGCGCACGTTATGCATCTGGTAGGCGCACAGCACGATGATGTCGGCAGGTTGTTCGACCTCGTTACCCTGTGCATCCATGTAGGTCACGCTGGTGGCGCGCTTTTTGTCGGGCGATAGATTCACGCGCAGCACGTGCGAACGATCGCGCAATTCAAAGTTGGGGCGCTTCACCAAGGCGGGCAGGATGCACGCCTGCGGCGAGCCCTTGGCGTACATGTAGCAACCAAAGCGCTCACAGAATCCGCAGAAATTACACGGCCCAAGGTCCATACCGTACGGGTTGGTGTACGCGCGTGAGGCGTTGGCCGCAGGGATCGGGAACGGATGCCGCCCCGCCTCCAGCGCCGCCTTGCGGAACATGAGCGCCGGCATGTTGTCGGTGAGCGGCGGCAGCGGGTAGTCGCGCTTGCGGGACTCTTCGAACGGGTTGCCACCATCGACAACCTTGCCATCGATCTTGCCGGCGCGCCCCGACACGCCGGCAACGTATTCAAAGCGGTCGTAGAAGGGCTCCAGCTCTTCCGGCGTCACCCCCCAATCCTGGATGCTCATGTCCTCGGGGATGAAGCGCTTGCCGTAGCGTGCCTCGTACACGCTGCGAATCTGCAGATCGGCACGCGTTGCGCGATACGTGCAGCCGTTCCAATGCACACCTGCGCCACCTACGCCGTTACCGAGCAGAAACGATCCGAGTTGCCGATAGGGCAGCGCCTCTTCGTCGAGGCTATGGCGCATGGTAACCGTCTCGCGCGACAGGTCCTGCATCAGCTTGTAGCGCAGCGCGTAGGTCAGTTCGTCGGCGATGCGTGGATACGCAAAGTCGGGATAGGTGTCGCGGTTCGCACCGCGCTCCAGGCCGACCACCGACAATCCGGCGTCGGTCAGCTCCATGCCCATGATCGAACCGGTCCAGCCCATGCCGACCAGTACGGCGTCCACCTTCGGTTTCTTGATCGTTGCCACGGTGACGATGCTCCTCGCGAACTCACGCGCCACAGCCGTGGCGCATGGCAGGACGATGTCATTCAAGCGTGCTGGGCAGCCCGTGCGGCGGGGTCGCCGAGCGGATGAGGGTGGTGTTCAGGTCTGCTTGCCGGCGATGTTGACGGCAGCAAACGGATACTTCTTGCCGGGCTGACTGACCCAATCGAGGTAGTCGGCGCGAGCGCCGGGAAAGCCGATCATGTCCCACGCGGCACGATTGCGATTGCCGCCGTGGATGGGGTCGGAGAGATAGCCCTCCTTGGTGTTTTGCACCAGGAAGCCCATGAACTCCTGCGCCGAAACGTCGCGCAGCGGAATCTTGCCGGCATCCAGGTCGAGCAGCAGTTGCTCCTGCTGCGCACGCTCGATTTCGACGAAGCGCTTGCCGCTGAACTCCTGCTTACAATAGGCATCGATGGCCGCAATGGACGCGCGGTAGAGTTCGCGTGGCGGCATGGGCTTCTGATAGCCGAAGAGCGACGACGCGTCGGCCTTGAATGGCCCTTGCATGTACCACGTCGCCGCATGCCCCCACGCGCCTTCCATCTGGTTGTCGATGAAATTGGCAACACCGAGCTCCAGCGCACCCGGACCTTCAGCGTCCTTGGGGATCAGGATGTCCACCGCCGCACGGATGAACGCCCACTCGGTTTCGTTGAAAAATTTTGGCTGGAATGCTTCGACCGCAGCGCTCGCTGCAGCCGGCGCGGACGAGCCTGCTGAAGGTGTTGCGGGTGTCTTGCTTTCGCATGCGCCGAGTACCGCAGCGGCTGGCAGCGTGGCGATGGATGTCAGCAGGAAGCGCCTGCGTGGGCTAGGCGGAGATTCTTCAGAGCTGACCGTGTCTGGCGTGGCCGGGAGGCCGGCTGGATCGGGTTCGTCGCGCAAGCTTCACTCCTTGGGTTCAAAAGAAATGACAACTGCACTGCGGATGTTCCACGCGCCGCAATGGACGCGGATGCATTTGTTATAGGCAGGCTTCTAACTGTCGGCGATATGAAATTGCCGACGGCCTTAAGAAAAGTCGTTAACGGGTTTTTGGACGGTGCGCGCACCTCATACCAACTTCGGTGACGCGCGCAATGGCGACAGGTGCTGAACGTTACCCGCGATTCAGCAACTCGGATTGCGCTGCAAATGCGCCTGATTCTGTCCTGCCATTGCAGCAACAACGTACGAGCATCGTCGCACACGACAGCACGAGTACAGCATCGAGCGTGCCGCACTGGGCACTATCGATAGACGAAAAAAAAGCGCAGCCAGTTGGCTACGCTTTTTTATACGCGACGCGCCTTGGCGCGACCGCTGGTGCTACACAGACTTAGGCAGCTTCCACGCCCAGCGCCTTGATGGCGGCGGACAGGCGGCTCTTGTGACGAGCGGCCTTGTTCTTGTGGATGATCTTCTTGTCAGCGATGCTGTCGATCACGCTCACGGATTGTTGGAAGACTTGCTGTGCTGCAGCCTTGTCACCTGCCTCGATAGCCTTGCGAACGGCCTTGACCGCGGTACGCAGGCGGGAACGCAGGCTGGCGTTGTGGTCGCGCGCAGCCAACGCTTGACGCGCGCGCTTACGGGCTTGTGCCGAGTTGGCCATATGACGATTCCGGTTCAGTTAAAACGAAAGCCGCGTAGTTTAATGGCAACAGCAGGCGATTGCAAGCCCCGCGGAGGGTGGGCTTTTTCACACGGCACGGGCCGTCGTGGCTATCATGCTGCCCCATCCCTGCCATATCTACGCAGCGCCGCGACGGCGCCGTGCATTCTACGTGAATCTGCTCAAAGCACTGGCCACCATCAGCGGCCTGACCTTCTTGTCCCGCATCCTGGGCCTCGTGCGCGAAATGCTGATCGCCAGCCTCTTTGGCGCAGGCACGTACACCGATGCGTTCAACGTTGCATTCCGCCTGCCCAACCTGTTGCGGCGGCTGTTCGCCGAAGGGGCTTTCTCGCAGGCGTTCGTGCCGATCCTGTCCGAATATAAAAACAAGCGCCCGCACGACGAGACTCGCGCCTTGGTCGATCACGTCACCACGCTGCTTGGCATCGTGGTGTTCATCGTCACCGTCATCGGCATGATCGCTGCACCGCTGGTGATCTACCTGACCGCGGGTGGTTTTGCGCAGACACCGGGCAAGTTCGCATTGACGGTGGAACTCACGCGCATCACGTTCCCGTATATCTTCTTCCAGGCGCTCACGGCGCTGGCTGCGGGCGTGCTCAATACCTGGAGCCGCTTTTCGGTGCCGGCCTTCACGCCGACATTGCTCAACGTGAGCTTTATCGTCATGGCGCTGTTTGCCGCGCCCTATTTCGATGAACCGGTCCGCGCACTAGCCTGGGCAGCATTCATCGGCGGGGTGCTGCAGTTGATTTTCCAGTTGCCGTCGCTGGCACGCATCGGCATGTTGCCGCGCTTTTCGATCAACCTGCGCGACCCCGGCGTGCTCCGCATCCTCAAGCTGATGGCGCCAGCCACGCTGGGCGTGTCGGTCGCCCAGATCAGCCTGCTGATCAACACCAGCTTCGCTTCTTACCTGCCCAACGGCAGCGTGTCATGGCTCAATTACGCTGATCGACTGATGGAATTCCCCACGGGCATTCTCGGCGTGGCGCTCGGCACGATCCTGTTGCCGAGCCTGTCCAAACTCAACGCCAGCCAGCAGCATGATGAGTTCTCCGCCATGCTCGACTGGGGCTTGCGCCTGGCGCTCCTGCTGACCCTGCCCGCTGCGGTGGCGATGGCCGTGATCGGCGTACCGCTGGTGGCCACGCTTTTCCAGCACGGCGCCTTCCACGCGCAGGATGTCCTGCAGACACGCATGGCGCTGGCCGCCTATGCAGTCGGCCTGTCGGGGCTGATTCTGGTGAAGATCCTGGCACCGGCTTTTTATTCTCGGCAGGACATCCGCACGCCACTGAAGATTGCGCTGGTCACGCTGACGGCCACGCAGATCATGAACGTGCTGTTCGTGCTCATCGGGCCGTTGCGCCACGCAGGCCTTGCGTTGTCGATCGGGCTGGCGGCCTCACTCAACGCGGCCCTGCTCTATCGCGGACTGCGCGCACGCGGCGCCTATGTGCCGCACGCCGGTTGGGGCGCCTTCTTTGGCAGGTTGATCGTGGCGCTGCTCGCCATGGGCGCCGTGCTGTGGTTCGTCATGGGCACCGAAGCCAGTTGGCTGCAGGGTGCGACGCTCACGCGCGTGGCACGCTTGTCGATGGTGGTGGTGGCCGGTGCGGCGACGTACTTCGCCGTGCTATTTGCGCTGGGCTTCCGGTTGCGCGACTTCCGTCGCCGGGTGGTTTGACATTGCTCGCCTCTTGTCTGTGGCAAGGGTTCGGACCGGCATGGCCGGTTACAATCCCGCGGTGATGCGACCAATGACTTCTCACTTCGTCCGCGCGCTGGCCGCCCTGCTCTGTGCAGGCACCATCGCTGCATGCAGTACGACACCCGACTATCCGCCCGCACCGGACGGCTTCTACCGCGTGCAGAGCGGTGACACGCTCTATCGCATTGCCACCGACAACAAACGTTCGGTGGCTGAACTGGCCCGCTGGAACGATATCAAGGACACCTCCAGCATCGAAGTCGGCCAACTGGTGCGCGTGGTTCCCCCTGCAGGCAGCGCAAGCGCTTCGTCGAAGGCGAGTTCGTCTACCGCCAGGGCAAATTCATCTTCGTCGCGCGCAACGCAGGCAAAACCGGCGCCCAAGCCCACGCCGGCGCCTACGACACGGCTAGCGCTGATCTGGCCCGCTTCCGGCAAGGTCATCGCGAACTTCGACGGCGCCTCGCGCAAAGGCATCGACATTGCCGCACCGGAAGGCAGCGACGTGAAGGCAGCGGCCGGCGGCCGCGTCACCTACGCCGGCACTGGCCTGCGCGGCTATGGCAATCTGCTCATCATCAAGCACGATGCCGACTACATCACCGTCTATGCCCACAACAAGGCGCTGCTGGTGAAAGAAGGCGAGACCATCCGCCAGGGCCAGCGCATCGCGACCGTTGGCAACACTGATGCCGATCGCGTGAAGCTGCACTTCGAGTTGCGCTACAAGGGCGAGCCGATCGATCCAGCCAAGTACCTGCCGCAAGGAGACGGCTGAACGGGCATCCGTTCAGATGCCGCGTCACAATTCGACACATGTTTTTTCGTGGCGCATGGCCGATCCGTGGCCTAAAGTCAGACGCAGACCACTTGAATATTTGGCACCCGCCACGACATACGTGTCGATATGAAGACTATGACCCTGCAACTCCGTGACGTTCGCATTGCCGCCCCGGCAGGTTTTCTGCCGCACGGTGCGCACGCCATTTTCGAATCGATGGACTAGCCTTTCTACCGAACAGGCAGGAAGGCGCATACCCGTGCAGCCTTCCGGCAGACAAGACAGGAACCCCGGTTGGCGCGAGCCCCCGGGGTTTTTTGTTTTTTGTCATGCCGACCGATGTCGGCGCCAGGAGAGAACCGATGTACCGCTACGACAAGCAGATCGCCGCAATTACCACCCGCCGGAGCGGGACGCGTGCGCGCGCGTCGTATTCATCCACGCGTTGTCGCGCTCGCCCCGCACCGGCTCGATTGCACCACTAGAGCTGCCCTCGCCTCGTGCGCGGGTGGTTCCCGTTACGAGACAACAATGAGGGCATCATGAAAAACACATCCCAAAACCATCCCCGCGACAAGGTTCGCAACATCGGCATCATTGCGCACGTCGACGCCGGCAAGACCACGACGTCCGAGCGCATCCTGTTCTACACGGGCGAGAATCACCGCATGGGCGAAGTCCATGACGGGCGCGCGACGATGGACTTCGATCCGCAGGAAGTGAAGCGCGGCATCACTATCAACAGTGCTGCCACAACGGTTTTCTGGCGCGACCACAAGATCAACCTGATCGACACGCCCGGCCACATCGACTTCAACATCGAAGTGAACCGTTCGCTTCGCGTGCTCGACGGCGCGGTGGTGGTATTCGACGGCGTGGCCGGTGTGGAACCCCAGACCGAAACCAACTGGCGTCTGGCGGACAAGTACCGCGTGCCGCGCATTGCGTTCATCAACAAGCTCGACCGCACGGGCGCGGACTTCGCACGCGTGGTCGAGATGATCCGTGAGCGTCTGGGCGCGACACCGGCCGTGCTGCACGTACCGATCGGCGCTGAAGGTGAATTCCGTGGCGTGGTCAACGTGCTGCGACGACAGGCATTGCTATGGCCGTCGGACAAAGCGGATCGCCCGGTGGAAATCGCCCCCGTACCGGCCGAACTGATTGAGCGCATGGAAGCTACGCGCGCGGCATTGGTGGAACTTATCGTCGAGCAGGACGACGCGGCGCTGGCTGAGTATCTCGATGGTCGCGAGCCGAGCCTCGAAATGCTGCAGGCCTGCCTGCGACGCGGGACCATTGCTGGCGCTTTCGTGCCCGTGCTGGCCGGCTCGGCGTTCAAGAATCGTGGCATCGAGCCGCTGCTCGACGCTGTTGTCGACGACTTGCCGTCGCCAGACGACGTGGCGTCCGACATTGGCGACGATGCAGGCGCGCCACTGGCTGCATTGGTGTTCAAGCTGATCGCCGACGAGCACGGCCAGTTGTCGTTCGTGCGGGTCTATCGCGGCACTTTGCGCGTGGGCGACACGGTACTCAACGCGACCACGGACAAGCGCGAACGTGTTTCGCGGTTGTACGAGATCCACGCCGACAAGCGACGCGAGATCGACGCGGTGGAAGCCGGCGGCATTGCGGCAATCGTTGGCGTCAAGGACGCGGCCACGGGAGATACCTTGTGCGATCCGGCACATCGCATCGTGCTGGAGCAGATCGCAGCGCCCGATCCCGTGATCGACATCGCCATCGAGCCGAAGACGCAGGCCGACCAGCAACACCTTGCGCACGGACTTCAAGCGCTGCTGCGCGAAGACCCGAGCCTGCGCATGCGCTACGACGCGGAGTCGGGCCAGACGATCCTGTCCGGCATGGGCGAACTGCAGCTCGAGGTGAAACTCGAAGATCTGCGCGCGCGCCACGGCGTGGAAGTTGTCACCGGCAAGCCGCAGGTGGCATACCGTGAAACGGTCACGCGCAGTGCGACGGTGCGCCATCTGCACCGCAAGCAAAGCGGCGGCCCCGGGCAGTACGCCGAGGTCGAATTGTTAGTCGAGCCGCTGGAGCGCGGCGCTGGCGTGCAGTTTGAAAGCCGTGTCGTTGGCGGCGCTGTGCCGCGCGAGTTCATCCCGGCAGTTGAAGCGGGCGTGAACAATGCCGTGCGCATAGGCGTGATTTCCGGTCACCCAGTGGTGGACGTAAAGGTCACGCTGCTCGATGGTAGCCACCATGAGCGCGATTCGTCCGCGATGGCTTTTGAGATCGCTGCGGCCACGGCATTCCGCAATGCCATGCGGCAAGCGGCGCCAGTCGTGCTCGAACCGGTGATGGGCGTGGAAGTCACGACACCGACCGACCACGTCGGCGATGTCATCGGCGACCTGAACCGGCGGCGCGGCACCATCCGTGCGCAGCAGGCACGCGGCAACGCAGCGGTCATCGACGCGCAGGTGCCGCTGCAGGAAATGTTCGGCTATATCGGGCAATTGCGGGCCCTCACCTCGGGGCGTGCGCAATTCACGATGCAGTTCGATCACTACGCCCCTGCGCCGGCAACGCTGCAGAAGCAATTGATCGCCGCGTAAGCGGACGACTCACCCACCAAGGGGCCTTCGGGCCCCTTTTTTTGTCTTTCAGACCGATGCGGCAACACGTTGGCGCTGACCGGCCTTTGCATGACATTCATCAAAACATTATTGCAAATAACAATAATTCGCATTTAATATCTATCCGCCACGGACAAACGGGGCACGGATGCAAGGTGCGCATGCGCCCAGCTCGATGCAGCAGGCAGACCCCAGCGTTCCAGACAGATCCAATTCCCCCACCAACCCGAACACGTATCACCACGATGCCTGCATCTTTCAAGCTCCAAGACCGCGCGCGCACTGCCGCGCGGTTCAATCGCACTACCCTCAGCGTTGCCGTCGGACTGGTCCTTTCGGGCCACGCCATGGCGCAAGAAGCGCCTGGCGCCGTTCAACAGTTGCCCACCATCACGGTCACCGGCACGGCGCCCGACGAGACCATCGAACACTTGAAGAAGCCTGTCAGCAGCGGGGCTCTGGGCGACCGTTCGCAGCTTGAAACCCCGTTTTCCACGACCGTCGTGACCCGCACTGATCTGGACGAACGCCAGGTCAATAGGCTGGGCGATCTGTTTGCCACAGACGCGTCGGTCACCGACACCAGCGGCGCCAATACCGCATGGGCCAGCTACCTGACCGTGCGTGGCATGCAGCTCGATTGGCAGAACTCGTTCCGCATCGATGGCCGTCCGTTCCTCGCCTACGCAACCACCCTCCCCTATGAGCTGTTCGATTCGGTGGAACTGCTCAAAGGAGCGTCCGGCTTCATGTACGGATTTGGTTCGCCCGGCGGCGTGGTGAATTACGTCACCAAGAAGCCGACCGATGAACCCGTCCGCAGTGTCAACGTGGGCTATCAGTCGGACAGCATCATCCGCGAACACGCAGACCTTGGCGGCCGCGCCGGCCCCGACGGACGCATCGGCTACCGACTGAACGTTTCGCACGCGGAAGGCGGCCTGACCAACGACGGCAACGTCAACAGCAATGCTGCGTCGCTGGCGCTGGATGCGCGCCTCACCAACAAGCTGACGTGGGACTTTCAGTCGATCTACCAGAAGCGCAAGGTCAGCGGCGGCGAGCCGACCATCTATACCGGCAGAATGGGGAACAGGCTGCCGTCGCCCGTCCGCAACGACGATTCCACACTGGTGGGCGGCGGAGTCTTTCTCGACAACGAGTTCAACTACTACGCGACCGGTTTGACGTACCTGCTGACGCCCAATTGGACGCTGCGCGCCAATGTCAGCCACAGCAGTACGCAGACGCGTCGCAACGAATCGGTGCTGGCGCTCATCGACGGCGAAGGCAACTACCAGGACTTTCACTCCGATTACGCTGAGCGGTATAACTTCGACCAGGCCCAGGCCACGGCCGAGGGCCGCTTCACCACAGGCCCGCTGGTACATCAGGTCGTACTGGGCGGAGCATGGCAGAAGCAGCGCAACGATTACGCCAGCAACAGTTTCTACCAGCTCATCGGCAGTGGCTCGATCTACGAGCAGAACACCAACAGCTACTACAGCGACGGCGGACTCGACCTCTACCGCGCAGTCACGATCACGCAGAAGTCGCTGTTTGCCAGCGACACCGTCAAGTTCGCCGAGCGCTGGTCGGTGCTCGGCGGTCTGCGCTACACCGACTACACGCAGGACCTGTTCGGCGTCAACGGTGGCCGCACCGGTGACTACAACAAGAACGCTGTGACGCCGACGCTGGCGGTGATGTATGACGTCGCGCCCAGTGCGCGTCTGTATGCCAGCTACGTCGAAGCGCTCGAACAAGGCAGCACGGTCGGCACCAGCTTCGCGAACCGTGGTGCGCAACTCGACCCGCTGGAGAGCAAACAGTACGAAGTGGGCCTGAAGATCGATCGCAACACCTGGGCCGCGACAACCGCCTTGTTCCGCGTCGAGCGCGGTGCCGAATACACCAACGCCAACAACGAACTGGTGCAGGATGGCAAGTCGCTATTCCAGGGGCTGGAACTGGGCGCGTCGGCCAACGTGGCACGCAACTGGACAGTCGGCGGCAACCTTATGTGGCTCGACACGGAGTATCAGAAGGGCACCGCATTCAACGGCAACCGCGTGGCCGGCGCGCCGAAGTTCACCGCCACTGCGCAAGTGGCCTATCGCGTGCCCTATGTACCGGGCCTCAAGCTGCGCGCCGACGCTAAATACACCGGCAGCACCATGCTTCGTCCGGCCAATGACGTAAAGGTGGGCGGCTACGCGCTGTTCAACCTTGGCGCAAGCTATGACACATTGATTGCGCGCTACGCCACCACCTTCCGCGTGACGCTCAATAACGTCACCAACAAGCGCTACTGGGCCTTCCAGTACGCCGACTACGTCAAGGCAGGCGACCCGCGCACGCTGGCGCTGAGCGCAACGGTCAATTTCTGATGATCGGGTCCGGGCAATCCACGCCCGGAACTCTTTGGGTGGCGCGGCGACAGCCTCGCCACCTTTCTTTTTTTCTCAGGCCCGCGCGCGATGGCTGAGGATGCGGCGGCGCGTGCCCCGTGCATACGGCGCCCATCCCAGCCAGTACCAACGCGCCGCCATGCATAGACCGCGCGCCCATTCATCGGCCATGTAGCCAAGCCATATGCCCGGCAGGCCGAGCCCGAAATGCACGCCAAGCAACCACCCGAGCCCGGCGCCGAAGACGAACACCGACACAGCGCTGATCTTGACCGGAAAGCGCGCATCGCCCGACGCGCGCAGCCCGCTGGTGATGATGGTGTTGAGGCTGCGCCCCGGTTCAAGCACCAGTTCGATCCACACAATGGTGCCGACCAGCGCGATGATCTGCGGGTCTCGCGACACATGCGCCACCGCAGCGGGCGTGATGAAGAAACTCGCCAGCGCGCACAGGAACATCACGCAGAATCCCCACGCGACCGCGCGAAGCATGAGCCGGTTGGCCTCCTTGAAGCGCCCTGCGCCCACCAGATGACCAATGACGATCTCGGTGCCGAAACCGACGGAATTGACGAACAGCGTAACGAGCTGCACTGATTGCCACACGTAGGTGTGCGTGGCGAGCGCCGCCGCGCCCATGCTGCCGACCATCGCCACCGTCATGATGAAACTCACACGGTAAGCGACCTTCTCGCCCGCCCCCGGCAGACCAATGTGCAGAATGCTCTTGAGCGAACGGCCATCTGGCCGGAAGCAATCGACGATACCGGGGCGCACGCCCAGCTTGTTGCGCCATCCTTGCCAGAGCAACGCGAGCGCGATGAGGCGCGAGGCGATCATCGCGATGGCAAGGCCGGTCAGCCCGAAGCCGTCCCAGCCGCCGACGCCGAACATGAGCGGAAAGCCCATCAGCACCTGGACGATGTTCATCAGCAAGACGATGCGCATCGACACTCGCGTGTACGTGTAGGCACGCAGCACGGCGATCATCGTCATCGCCACCGAATCGACCGCCAACGCGAAGGCGAGCAATCCAAGATAAGGCACGCCGAGTACGAACAGTTCGCCCGGCAGATGCAGTGCGGTCAGGATCTGCGTCGCGCCAAGGCCGACCAGCAACGCGGTCACGATGCCGACCCACACCGCCGCCGACAACCCCGCCAACGCCACCCGGCCCGCCCCGATGCGGTCGCCAGCGCCGTGATGCTGGGTGACGACCACGCTGGTTCCGATGCTGGCCACGCGGAAGACGATCTGCAGCGCACCCACGATCTGGTTGGCAACGCCGTAGGTGGCGACGGCACCATCGGAAAGGCGGCTGGCCATCCACAGGCCAAGCAGCCCGATGAGGGCCATGAAGAGGTTCTCGACAAAGATCGGCCAGGTAATGCCGACCATGTTCAGGCGGGGGGCAGAGCGGGACATGGATGCAACGATGCAGTGACGTCTGCTATCTTAGCAGTTTGTCTGACATGACCCGATGACATCCATCGCCGTCACCTCAGGCCCCTGCCGTTTTTACACACCGATAACGAGAGACATATCCATGTTCCCAGACCTCAAAGACAAGCGCGTTCTGATCACCGGTTCGTCGCAGGGCATTGGCCTTGCCACCGCCCGCCTCTTCGCCCGCGCAGGCGCCAAGGTCGGCCTGCACGGCCGCAAGGCACCCGCCAACATCGATGAGACCATCGCCAGCATGCGCGCCGACGGCGGCGATGCCGCTTTCTTCGCGGCGGACCTGGCCACCTCCGAAGCCTGCCAGCAACTGGTCGATGAATTCGTGGCCAAGTTCGGTGGCATCGACGTGCTCATCAACAATGCTGGCGGCCTGGTCGGCCGCAAGCCGCTCCCTGAGATCGACGACACGTTCTACGACGCTGTCATGGACGCCAACATCCGTTCGGTCGTAATGACCACCAAGTTCGCGCTGCCCCATCTGGCGGCTGCAGCCAAGGCATCCGGCCAGACCAGCGCGGTGATCAGTACCGGATCGATCGCCGGCCACACCGGCGGCGGCCCCGGCGCAGGTCTGTATGGCGCAGCCAAGGCTTTCCTGCACAACGTGCACAAGAACTGGGTCGACTTCCACACCAAGGACGGCGTGCGGTTCAACATTGTGTCGCCGGGTACCGTCGACACCGCCTTCCATGCAGACAAGACGCAAGACGTGCGCGACCGTATCTCCAACGGCATCCCGATGGGGCGCTTCGGCACCGCCGAAGAAATGGCGCCGGCATTCTTGTTCTTCGCCTCGCACCTGGCCAGCGGTTACATCACCGGTCAGGTGCTGGACATCAACGGCGGGCAGTACAAGCACTGATTGCGCGGCGACGTCACTTACAAACAAAAGCCCGGTTTTCTGGGCTTTTTTCTTTTCTTCGCAAGAAATGTCCGAATGCCACATTGGCATAATCCGATTTACCCCCTAGTCTTTGGAGCTGCTGATCAGAGCAACTGATTGCATTGATCCAACGCAGTCACCGCGACCTGTTGCCCGACGAACATTCGCCCCGAATCAGCGCCGGCTGGTCGGGTAATTCATTGCAAGGGGAGAAAACATGGCAATCACCATCGATTCGCTGAAGTCGAACTATCTGGACGTTCTCAAGAACAAGTACGTGAGCTTCCAGGGACGCGCCAGCCGTGCCGAGTTCTGGCAGTTCGCGCTCGTCAACTTCATCGTCGGTATCGTCCTTGGCATCGTCGACGGCATCATCGGTCATCAGATCCTGGGGTCGATCTATTCGCTCGCTGTGCTGCTGCCGGGTATCGGTCTGGGCATCCGTCGCCTGCATGACACCGACCGCAGCGGCTGGTGGTTGCTCATCTCGCTGGTGCCGCTGGTAGGGTTCATCGTGTTGATCGTCTTCTGGGCGCAAGAAACCAAGCAAGGCGCAAATCGCTTCGGCGCATAAGTCCGACGCAATATGAGCGCAAACAAAGGCCACCCAAGGGTGGCCTTTTTTCATGCGATCGCCATCCGGCTCTACGCAACCGCCAGATACGCCTCGACCATTTCGGTGTAGCGCTCTCCATGAATCGCGAATGGGCGGGCGGCAAGATGCGCGATCAGCGCACGATAGGCTCGCTCGTTCGCGCGTAGCTCTGCTGTCACGGGCTTGTCCTGCGCCAGCCGTCGATTCAATGCGGCGTCGACCTCGCGTGCCATGAGCGCAATCTGGCTCTCGACATAGCGCACGCATCGCTCGCGGCAGCCGGGTGACACGTCCGCCAGCACCAGCAAGGCAGGCACGAGCGATAGCGTCAGCGTTCCGGCATCTGGCACACGGCCGGCGAGTTCCATTCGCAACTGCGCGAACGCCGCATCGGCCCACACTCGACGTTCAATGATCGCGTCGCTCTCCCACCGTCGGAACGCGGCTGCGTAGCCTTCATCGACGATCTGTCGCCCATCGAACAGGGGCGTCAGTCCAGCGTGCTTGCCGGGGCGGATGCAGTCCGCACCGATGTAGTGCTCGCCACGCGCGCGACGCAGCAGCACCACGCCTTGCAGACGCTCGGGCACCAACGGATCAAGCGGCACGGCGTGGCACATGGCCGGCTTGCGATCGGCATGAATCGCGCACAGCCCGCCGGGCTCAAGCGCTGGACAGCGCGCCGACGGATAACTCAGTGCATGTGCGTGCAGCGCCACGTGTCGCGATGCGTCGGCTTGCCACAGTTGTGCATCGGCGTGAGCTTGCGACGCCAATGCGTCGTCGTCATCGAGCACGTGATACTCACCGTGTCCGGTTGCGATGCGGTCGCCCGCGCGCAATACCGGCACACGGCGCACGCTCAGGCTTCCGATGAAACGCCGTTCATGGTGGAACAACTCCGCCAGCGTCATCTGCGGCGGGCTGTTGCAGCATTTGCCGCACGCCGTGCAACCGAACGAAATGCCCTGCTCGCTTACCACGGTCGCCGCACGGAATCGTTGTAGCGATGAAGGATGAACTGCTTGACCTCGGTCGAGCGATACGCCACGACCAATTGCTTGAGCCAATCGGCGTCCGCGTCGGCCTGGCGCACGGCCAGTACCTGCGCATACGGTACGCGAGCGTCTTCCATGCCGATGCCGTCACGCGCAGGCTCAAGCTTCGCACGGGCCGCGGTGTCCGTATTGGCAACGACAAACGCCGACTGCGAACGCGTACGCATCAGGCGCGGCTCATCCGCCTGCCGAATACGAAAGCCACGGCGATTCGACACAATATCGTGCGGCGTGGCATTCAAGCCGGCGGCGTCATCAATCTCCAGCAAGCCATAGTTCTGCAACAGGATCAGTGCGCGCGCCGCATTGCGCCGATCGCTCGGAATGGTGATGACGTCGCCATTACGCAAGTCGTTGAGCCGCTGCAGGCGGGTCGAATAGAAGCCCATCGGAAACGTGACGGTATAGCCTGCATTCACGAACCGATAGCCATGCTTGCGATTGGCGGCATCCAGTTCGATCAGGTCTCGCCCCGTCATGGCGTCGACGCGGCCGGAGGCCAATGCTGATTCAAGCTCGGCAGGACGCAGGGCAACCACCTTTAATGTCAGCCCGTTGCGCGCGGCAACTTCGGCGGCAACGTTCATGATTTCGGCATGCGGCCCCGTCGGCACCCCGACACGGATGACCTTCGCTGAGCCAATCAGGGGCAGTGACAGCACCAACGCTACGACAAGGCGCGAGAAAAAAGACGGGATCATTGCTTCATCACTTCAGAAAGACAGGAACGCAGAGAGGCTCCACATGCCCTCCCTGCGTTGGATTGCTCCACATGAAACGGCGCCCCGCCAGCGAGGCAGGGGCGCCAGCATCGGGTGCTTAGTAGTAGCCTCGCGGCTGCACCGGCTCAATACCGCCGACACTGCTCATGTAGGCCTTCCACTGCACCAGCAATTGCGCGAGCACGTCCGTGTTCTGGCCGGAGACGTCCTGCGTCTCACCACGATCGGTGGCGACGTTGAACAACTGCCAGTGCCCATCCAGCGGGCCCCACGGCGGCTCGGTCCACAACGCCTTCCACTTGCCGTCGGCGCTGTACACCTTGGCGCGGCCGTAGCTTTCTTCCCCGAGCGTGATGGCGTTGTGCGCAACCGTCGTCGCCTCGCCACGCAGCACTGGCAGCAGCGACGCCCCTGTCACGGGCCACACATTGCGGCCGTCATACACCACCTTGCCCTTGTTCTTGTTGACACCGTTGGAGTCGAGCAAAGGCACGGCAGGCGTCGTCGGCGGCGTCACACCTGCCAGCGCAAGGAAGGTCGCGGTGTTGTCGGTGACATGGGTGAAGTTGCGGTAGGCCGGCTGTTGGGCCGTCTGCCCGGGCAGGTGAACGATCGCCGGCACGCCGGTACCGCCTTCGCCCATGAAGCCCTTGTGCAGCTTGAACGGCGTTGCGCTCACCTCTGCCCAACGCAGGCCATATTGCAGACGTTGCGCAGAGGCCAGGCCATTGTCGGTACCCAGCTTGGCGAACGCTGCCGCTTGCGCATTGGCCGTGTCGGTCGTCAGCGGGTCGGCACCAGAGTCGATCGGCCAACCTTCAGCGCCGTTGTCCGAGTGGAACATGATGAAGGTGTTGTCGTACTCGCCGATGTCCTTCAGGTGCTGGATCAGCAGGCCGATGTTGTAGTCGAGGTTCTCGACCATGCCGGCGTAGATCTCCATGTAACGCGCCTGTGCCTTGCGCTCTTCCGGCGTCAGGCTGTCCCACTTCTTGTTGACCGGCCCCAGACCGTAGTCGGTGTAACCCTGCGCCGGTCCGTTCAGCGCGTTGATGTACTTGGGGCTGCCCGCAACGGCCGGCGTTGTGGCGGCCGAGCGCGTCAGCAAATTAGGCGCGCCGGGGTTTTCCTTGAAGTCCGTCGGGATGATGCCCAGCGCCTTCTGGCGAGCCAGACGTTCGGCACGGATCACTTCGTAACCCACGTCATAGCGTCCCTTGTATTTCGACAGCCAGGGCTCAGGCACTTGTAGCGGCCAGTGGGGCGACGTGTAGGCGGCATAGGCGAAGAACGGCTTGCCGTCGGCCTTGTTGCTGTCGATGTATTTGATCAGGCGTTGCGTATAGAAATCAGTCGAATAGAACTGACCCTCTGCGCTGTCGGCCGCGCCGGGTTGCCCTGACAGGCCCGGCTGCACGTACTTGCCGTCTTCGGTGTAGTTCTTCGAGTTGGCGGTCTCGTGTGCAAAGTGGTTGCTCGCCGCGCCACCCAGCAATGCAAAGCTACGCTCGAAGCCCCATTGGTCCGGCGTCTGCCCTGGGCTGGCCGAGCCAAGGCCAGTCGTGATCGTGCCCGCCAGTGCATTGCCCAGATGCCACTTGCCGGCCATGTAGGTGTGGTAACCGGCATCCTTGAGCAACTGCGCGACCGACAGTGCGCGATCGTTCAGATAGCCCTCGTAGCCCGGTTGCCCCTTGCGTTCGGCGTCGCTCGGCGCCCCCATGGTGCCTTCGCCGACCAAGTGGTGGTCGGTGCCGGAAATGAGCATCGAACGCGTGATCGCGCACACGCTGCCCGTATGGTGGTTAGTGAGCAGTCGACCGCTCTGCACCAGGGCGTCGAGGTTGGGCGTGTGGATTTCGCCACCGAAGGCGGCGATATCCGAATAGCCCAGGTCGTCGGCCATGATGAACAGAATGTTCGGCTTGCGCTGGGCCACACTGCTGGTGCTGCTGGAACTTGCGCTGCTGCCAGCGCTACTGCTGATGCTGGAAGAAGAGCTGCTGGCGCTGCTGCTCACGCTGCTATTGCTGCTGCTCGCACCTGCGGCGGCGGCAACGCCGTCGTCATTCGAATCGTCACCGCATGCCGACAGCATCGACAACGAAGCAACGGCCACGCTGATGAGTGCTTTTCGATAGCGGGAAGGTACTGCGGGTAATGCGGCGTTCATCACACCCTCATTGGTCACGGAAAGGACCACAAGTTACGACTCGGGTTCCGCGCCCCCAACCAAGAGTTTCTGCGCTACATATGACGTATAAATATATGAATCAGCACCAGTGATTTGCGATCAGGCGTGTTGCGCCTTGCGCACCGCAAGCGGGGCGAAGTGCACGGGTTGCGCGCGTCGCGCCACGTGTTGCTTGGCGATCTGGCGAATGGTGGGCGTGGCGTGATCGTAGAATCGCTTCCACCCGGCGCACAGATAGCTCAGATTGCCCTCGCCTTCGCGCGTCCGGAGCAGACGCGTGCGCGGACACTCGCCCCAACACAGATTGAGGTGACGGCAGCTCTTGCATTCGCTTGGCAGCGAGTTCTTTTTTTCCAGCCCGAATTCAAGTTGCTGGAGAGAGAAGACCATCTCGGCCATCGATTTGTCGTGGATGTTGCCGAGCTCATGTTCGGGGTAGACGTAGTGGTCGCATGCGTAGACCGTACCGTCGTGCTCCACGGCAACATTCTTGCCGCACACGGGACTGTTGGTGCACAGCATCGACGGCTGCCCGAGCGTTTGTGCGATCGCGGTCTGGAACAGATTGACCTGCACGCGCCCCTGGTCTCGCGTTCGACCACTCGTCGAACACGCGCGAGAGAAAACACCCCCAATCCTCCGGATCGACCGACCACTCGGTGACCACCGACATCGGGTGATCCGGCCGCGCTCGCGGGCTACCAACCAGTGGCAGCGTCGACTGTGACCAGCGCCCTGTGGCGGTGTCCTTGAAGTCGCGCGGCTGCACGCAGGGAATGAACTGCATGCGCGTGGAGCCCAGTTCGTCACGCAGGAATCGATACACATCGATCGGGCGGCGCGCGTTCTGTCGGTTGATGACAGTGAGCGTATTGAACGGCACGCCGTGTTGCTTGAGCAGTCGTGCCCCGGCCACTACGGCATCGAAAGTCGATGCCCCTTGTTTGTCGGGACGAAAGGCCTCGTGTACGTCGCGCGGGCCATCGATACTCAAGCCGATCTCAAAGTGATTGCGCTTGAAGAATGCGCACCACGCGTCGTCAAGCAAAGTGCCATTGGTTTGCAGATCGTTTTCGATGCGCAGGCCGGGGCGCGCAAACTGGCGCTGCAGTTCGACGACTCGTTCGAAGTACGCCACGCCGAGCAGCGTTGGCTCGCCGCCATGCCAACTGAACACCACCTCATCGCCGTCCTGGCTGGCGATGTAGTTTTCGATATAACGAGCCAGCACGTCGTCGGCCATGCGGCGGCTCTTCTGGTGAAGCAGTTGCTCTTTGCTCAGGTAGTAGCAATAGGTGCAATCGAGGTTGCACGCCGAACCAACCGTCTTGACCATGGCGTACATGCGCCGCTCCACGCCTTCGGCGAGGATGCCCTGCCCAGCGTCGAGATACACCTTGAGTGCATCGGCGGGCAGGTTCAGGCGGGCGGCGTGCGCCAGCAGTTCTTCTTGCGTCATGAGAGCGGCATCAGGTCAGAGCGGATGCCGCAATCTACCAATCGGGCCCGGCGCACCGAACCACAAAAATACGCTTTGCATTTTCGCTTTCGTGCAATGTCGTGCGTGGGCACGCTGCAACCCATGTTCAGCCCACCCCATGCCCCGGACTGGTGCATGAATCACCCCAAATCCGTGCCGACCTCGCGCGTGTGGGATATATGAGTCATAAGGGCGCAAGGATGGGTAATATGCGACGCGATTGATACAGTCTCGCCAACCGTGCACCGGCATGCCGCCGGCGCGAACCTGCCCTCCAAGGAGAACACTCGATGTCCCGACTCAAAGTCTTCGCAGCCGGCGCCGCGCTCGCGCTGGGACTGACGGCCGCCCTCACCGCTCCGGCCCACGCCGCTGACCCGCTCAAGATGGGCTTCGTTTACATCGGCCCAACGGGCGATCACGGTTGGACGTATTCCCACGACGTGGCGCGCAAGAAGGTCGAGTCCGACATGGCCGGCAAGGTCGTCACGACCTATGTCGAGAACGTGCCCGAGACGGCCGACTCTGAGCGCGTGTTCCGCGATCTGGCGCAAAAGGGCTACAAGGTCGTCATCGGCACGTCCTTCGGTTACATGAACCAGATGGAAAAGGTCGCCCGCGCCTTCCCCAACACGGTGTTCATGCACGCCACCGGCTACAAGACGTCCAAGAACCTGGGCGTTTACGACGTGCGCACCTATGAAGGCGCCTACATGCTGGGCGTGGTCGCCGGCAAGATGACCAAGAACGGCAAGCTCGGCGTGGTGGGCTCGATTCCCATCCCCGAGGTGATCCGCAACATCAACGCCTTCACCATCGGCGCGCGCAGCGTCAACCCCAACGCCACTACGCGCGTGATCTGGGTGAACTCCTGGTTCGATCCGGGCAAGGAACGCGAAGCCGCGCTGGCGCTCATCGCGCAAGGCGCCGACGTGCTGATGCAGAACACTGACTCGCCCGCCGTCGTGCAAGCCGCGCAGGAAAAAGGCGTCTATGCCTTCGGTTGGGACTCCGACATGAGCAAGTTCGGCGGCAAGGCGCACCTGGCGGCCTCGGTGCTGAACTGGAGCGTGGTGTACGACAAGGTTGCCGAGGACGTCATCGCCGGCAAGTGGAAGAGCGGCGACACCTGGGCTGGCGTGAAGGACAACGCGGTCAACATCGAAGCCTTCGGCCCCTCGGTGCCGGCCGATGTGAAGAAGCTCGCCGAAGAACGCCGCGACGCCATCAAGGCCGGCAAGCTGCACCCGTTCTCGGGCCCGCTCAAGGATCAGACGGGCAAGGAATTCGTGCCCGCTGGCAAGACCATGGCCGATGGCGACCTGAAGAAGTTCAACTTCTACGTGGCAGGCGTGGAAGGCAGCATTCCGAAGTAAGCTGCTCCAGCACATAGCGGCACCCGTTCGAGGCCGGCAAGCGTTGCGCTGCCGGCCTCGTCGTTTCATCATTGCCGCCTCACCTGTTCCGCCCCTCTGACGAGCGAACCCATGGACGCACTTTCCTTCGCACTGGCCTGCCCGAAGGCCGAACTTCACATGCACATCGAGGGCAGCCTCGAACCCGAACTGGCCTTTGAACTGGCCCAGCGCAACAACGTCGCCCTGCCCTACGCCAATGCGGCCGAACTGCGCGCGGCGTATGACTTCGAAGACCTGCAGTCTTTTCTCGACCTGTACTACGCCTGCGCGCAGGTGCTGATCACCGAGCGCGACTTTCACGACCTGATGTTCGCGTACCTGCAGCGCGCGCATGCCGACGGCATCGTCCGCGCAGAAGTCTTCTTCGACCCGCAGACGCACACCGAGCGCGGCATCGACATCAAAACTGTCATCGACGGTTTGTGGGCGGGCGCGCAAGAAGCCGAACGCCGCTTTGGCATCAGCTCGGCGCTGATCCTGTGCTTCCTCCGCCATCTGCCGGAAGAAGCCGCCTTCGACACACTCAAACAGGCTGAACCGTACCTGGACCGTATCGTCGGTTTCGGTCTCGATTCGTCCGAAAAAGGGCACCCGCCGTCGAAGTTCGAACGCGTCTTCGCCCGCTGCCGCGACCTGGGCAAATACGTGGTCGCCCACGCCGGTGAAGAAGGCCCGCCCGCCTACATCACCGAAGCGCTCGACCTGCTCAAGGCAGACCGGATCGACCACGGCGTGCGTTCCGTGGAAGACGCCACCGTACTCGAACGCGTGGCGCGCGAGCGTATTCCGCTGACCGTCTGCCCGCTGTCGAACGTGCGCCTGTGCGTGTTCCACAAAATGGAATTGCACACCCTGCCGCAATTGCTGGCGGCGGGTGCCAACGTCACGCTCAATTGCGACGACCCGGCCTATTTCGGCGGCTATCTCGGCGACAACATCCGCGCGGTACAAGCCGCCTTCAACTGGGATGTGGCCACTTGGTACTCACTAGCGCGCAACAGCCTGGAATCGACTTTCGCGTCGCCGGCAGACAAGGCGCGCTGGGTGGCAAAGCTGGATGCCATGCTGCACACGGCGTCAGCATAGGCATTTTGACTGCACAGACGACGAGGGGCGACGCACACGCGTCGCCCCTCTTTTTTTGAACTGTGGATCGGCCACACGCGCCAGCTACGAGGCGCATTGGGGAACGCTGTCGATCAGCGCATCCCCGGCAGCATTCCCTTCATGCCTTTCATGCCGCGCATGAGCTTGCCGAGGCCGCCCTTGCTGAACTGCTTCATCATCTTCTGCATCTGCTCGAACTGATTGAGCAGGCGGTTCACCTCTTGCACCGATACGCCCGCCCCCGTGGCGATGCGGCGCTTGCGGCTGGCCTTGATGAGTTCGGGCTTCTTGCGCTCTTCAGGCGTCATCGAATTGATGATGCCTTCGATGCGGCGCGTGGACTTGTCTTCCATGCCGGCCGGCATCTGCGCCGCAGCCTGGGCAATCTGTGCAGGCATCTTGTCCATGAGCGCGGACATGCCGCCCATCTTGCGCATCTGCGAAATCTGATCCTTGAAGTCGTCGAGATCGAAACCCTTGCCCGTCTTGAGCTTCTGGGTGATCTCGCGCGCCTTTTCTTCATCGACCGCCAGCCGCGCGTCTTCGACCAGGCCCATGATGTCGCCCATCCCAAGGATGCGCGAGGCCATGCGGTCGGGGTGGAATTCATCGAGACCGGTGAGCTTTTCACCCACACCGGTGAACTTGATCGGCTTGCCGGTGACGTGGCGCACCGACAGCGCCGCACCACCACGCGAGTCACCATCGAGCTTGGTCAGCACAACGCCGGTCAGCGGCAGTGCCTCACTGAAAGCCCGGGCGGTGTTGACGGCGTCCTGACCGAGCATGGCGTTGACGACGAACAGCGTTTCGATGGGGTCCAGCGCCGAGTGCAGGCGCTTGATCTCGTCCATCATTTGTTCGTCGATGGTCAGGCGGCCGGCCGTGTTGACCAGCAGCACGTCGAAATAATGGCGCTTGGCGTAATCGACCGCCGCGTTGGCGATATCGACCGGCTTCTGGTCCGTCGTGGACCGGAAGAACTCCGCGCCAGCCTGTTGGGTGACGGTCTGCAACTGCGTGATGGCCGCAGGGCGGTACACGTCGCAGGAAACAGTCAGCACTTTTTTCTTTTGCTTCTCGCGCAGGAACTTGGCGAGCTTGCCGACAGTGGTCGTCTTGCCTGCGCCCTGCAGGCCGGCCATCAGGATGATCGCTGGCGGCTGCGTGTTGAACGACAGCCCAGCCTGCGTGCCACCCATGATGCGGGCCAGCTCATCGTGCACCACGCCGACGAGCGCCTGCCCCGGCGAGAGAGAGCCGATCACTTCCTGGCCGACGGCTTTTTCCTTGACGCTGTTGATGAACTCTTTCACCACCGGCAGCGCGACGTCGGCTTCGAGCAGCGCCATGCGCACTTCGCGCATCATCTCAGTGATGTTCTCTTCGGTCAGGCGGGCCTGGCCGCGGAGCGTCTTAACGACTTTGGCAAGGCGGTTGGTCAGGTTGTCGAGCATGGATATCGGTTTCGAGGCACCGCGCCAGGGCGCGAAGCAGGTTGCAGGGGCCAGCCGGGCAAATCGCGCCATGCCTGCAAACGGGCTGAGACGGCGAGACCACGGGCGTTGTACAGTCTCGGGTTGCGAAAAAAGCTCAACCGTTTGGCGCTGTACACTTAGCGAATGCTGAACATTTTACTGCATCTGATCCCGGCCGCGATTTACGCCGGTCTGGGCCTGACCTACCGGCGGGTCGTCCCGTCTGCCGAAAGCGGCCACGTCCGCCCATGGGCCCGCGTGCTGCTGTGTGCGGCGCTGGCCATTCACGGCGGCATTCTCTACCAGACATTGTTCGGTGCCGGCGGGCTGACTTTCGGCTTTGCCGCCGCGCTGTCGCTGACCATGTGGGTGACCGTGCTGGTGTATTTCGTCGAGAGCTTCTATGCCCGGCTCGAAGGCCTGCTGGCGCTGGTCATGCCCATCGCAGCGCTATGCACTTTCCTCCCTGCGGTGCTGCCGGGCCATCACTACACCGACATCCTGGAGTCATGGACCTTCCGTGCCCACTTCGTGGTGGCGATGCTGGCCTACGGCCTGTTCACGCTGGCTGCGCTGCATGCGCTGATGATGGCGCTGGCCGAACGCCAACTGCACCACGCCCGGCTCGGGCGCGGGCTCGCCGGACTGCCACCGCTGCTGACGCTGGAAAATCTGCTCTTCCGACTGATCGGCGTGGCGTTCGTGCTGCTGACCTTGACGGTCGTGTCGGGCGTGTTCTTCTCGGAGCAGGTTTTCGGCAAGCCGCTGACCTTCAGCCACAAGACCGTATTCACCATCGCCTCGTGGCTGGTCTTTGGCGCCCTGCTCATTGGCCGCCGCGTGCGCGGCTGGCGCGGGCGCACGGCCCAGCGCTGGACGCTGGCAGGCTTTGTGTGCCTGCTGCTGGCCTATGCAGGCACGCGCTTTGTGATCGAAATTCTGCTGCACCGCGCCTGATGCGGCGCACCACCGCAAACGATACGTCCCCATCTGAATCGACAAGGAGAACACCTATGCGCATCGCCAATAACGTCACCGATCTGATTGGCAATACGCCGCTGGTTAAGCTCAATCGTGTCACGGCCGGCATCGAAGGAACCGTGCTGGCCAAGCTGGAGTTTTTCAATCCCGCGCACAGTGTGAAGGACCGCATCGCCATCGCCATGATCGAAGCGGCCGAAAAGGCAGGCAAGATCGGGCCCGACACCATCATCCTCGAGCCGACCTCCGGCAACACCGGTATTGGGCTGGCAATGGTCTGCGCCGCGCGCGGCTACAAGTGCGCGTTCATCATGCCCGAGACCATGAGCCGCGAACGCCGCTTGCTGCTCAAGGCCTATGGCGCCGATCTGATCCTGACGCCGGGGCCGGAAGGCATGCCGGGCGCAGTCAAGCGTGCCACCGAAATGGCCGCGGCCGACCCGCGCTACTTCATTCCGCAGCAGTTCGAAAACCCCGCCAACCCGGCCATTCACCGCGACACGACGGCTGAAGAAATCTGGCGCGACACCGACGGCCTGGTCGATCTGTTCGTGGCAGGCGTCGGTACGGGCGGGACGGTCACCGGCGTGGGCGAAGTGCTCAAGGCGCGCAAGCCCGGCGTGCAGATTTTCGCCGTCGAGCCAGAAGCCAGCCCGGTGCTGTCGGGTGGAGCACGCGGCCCGCACCCGATCCAGGGCATCGGCGCCGGTTTCGTGCCCGCAGTGCTCAACACGCACGCCTACGACGAAGTCATCAAGGTAAGTAACGCCGACACGTTCGATATGGCGCGCCGCATGGCTACCGAAGAAGGCCTGCTGGTCGGCATTTCGTCCGGCGCTGCGGTGTGGGCGGCGCTTCAGGTTGCCAAGCGGCCGGAGAATCGTGGCAAGACGACCGTCGTGATCATCCCGTCGTTTGGCGAGCGCTACCTGTCCACCGCGCTCTACGAGCATCTGGACGTGTAAAGCAGCCCTGCTGCTGAAACAAAAAAACGGCGCCTCGCAAGAAGGCGCCGTTTTTATTTGGCAGATCGAACAGCAATCACGTGGTGGGCACATGGCCCATCGGATCAGTGCTTGCCGTGCCCCTTGCCATTGCCATGACCGTTGCCGTTATTTCCGTTGCCATGGCCATTGCCGTTGTTTCCGTTGTTGCCATGGCCATTACCGTTTCCGGGGCCATGACGCTCCTGGTAACGCGGAACATATTGATTCTGGTACCAGTTGTCCTGCACGAAGTAGACCGGCTGGCCGCAGGCGTTGTAGCGGCCACAGTACTTACGCCAGTTCTTGGCATGCCCCGGGGGCACGTGCATATACACGGGCTGGCGAACCACGCCGACAGGCACGGGCTGGATGATGACCGGTTGCGGACTGACCAGGATAGGTTGGGGATAGGCATCGCCAATGTCGATGCGGCCATAAAAGCCCGGCTGGCCTACCGTGACAGAGACGCCCACGTCGGCCATTGCTGTGGCTGCGGTGCCGCACATCGCGGCAGCCAGGATGAGGCGTTTCAGTTTCATATAGTTCTCCTCTTGTTTCTGTATGACTGGGCAGCAACTTCACATCCGCTGCGCCCTGATAGTCATATTCCTTACAAACGATGTAAGAAGGCGCTAGCGTTTGCAAGCACATGTATCACCTGCAACCACACACGGGTGGCGGCGAATCGTCCGCGAGGGGCGCAACCTGTTCAACGGCAAGACGACGGTCGGTTGCGGTGGCGTGACGGCGCCCGATGACATCGACAGAAATGATAGAAATGCGAGTTCGCGCCAAATCAGACGACGCCCGGCTGCTCACGCCTGCAGGCTCGCCTCGCCACTCAACATGGCCGACAGCCCATACTCATCGATGAAGCGCATGAAGGCAGTTACAGCAGCCGGCTGATGCGCGCGGCCCGCGCTGATCATCCAGTAATCGTTGGTCGTGGGCGGCGCGGACGGCAGTAGCACGCGCAGCGCGCCGACCGCCACCTGCTGGCGGCACATGAAATAAGGCAAGAGCGCAACGCCGGCCCCCGCGACCGCCAATTCGCCCAGTTGCAGCAAGCTGTTGCTGACATAGGTCGGCGTGGGTTCTACCGACACGACCTGTTCATCCACACGCAGCGGCCAGCGTGGCAGCGGGTGGTGAATGAGCCCCGCGTGCCGCAGCAGATCTGCCGCCGAAGCCGGTTCACCGTGCACGTCCAGGTAGGAAGGTGACGCGACCAGCACACGGCGGATTGTCGCCAGTCGCCGCGACACGAAACTCGAATCAGCCAGCACACCCGTGCGGAAGGCTACGTCGATGCGTTCCGCCACCAGATCAAGGTGTGCATCCGTCACCACGCAATCGAGCTGCACACCCGGATGGCGGTCGCGGAACACTGCCAGCAGCGCGGGAAACAACCGTACGCCAGAGGCTTCGGGCACCGTGATGCGCAGCGTGCCCGTGGGCGCCTCACGCAATTGCGACATGCTGGCGTTGGCCGCCTCCGCCGCTTCGACCACCTTGCGGCAATGCGCGTGATAGATCTGTCCTGCGTGCGTAAGGCTGAGGCGCCGCGTGGTACGTACGATCAGGCGCACGCCCAATGAGGCTTCCAGTTGCGCAATGCGCTGACTGACAGTCGATTTGGGCAGACCAAGCAGGCGCGCCGCCGCCGTAAAGCTGCCGCTGTCGGCGACCTGCGCAAAAATCGCCATGTGCTCAAGGTCCAGCATGGATTATCCATCCGGGCGAACAATATTTCCGCATTTTACCGGCTAATCAGACAGCCACGTGACACCTAGACTTCGCTTACCGATTTACGAAGACAAGGGAGAAGCACCATGAAAGCCGTCGGCCTGCATCAGTACCTGCCCATCGACCACCCGGAGTCGCTCATCGACGTCGAGCTGCCCAAGCCAGTGCCTGGTGCGCGTGATTTGCTGGTGCGCATCGAGGCCGTTGCAGTGAATCCCGTGGACACCAAGGTGCGCGCGCCCAAAGACAAGCGCGAAGAGCCCGCCCGCGTGCTGGGCTGGGACGCCGCCGGCGTGGTCGAAGCCGTGGGCGCAGAAGTGACCCTGTTCAAGGCAGGGGACGCCGTTTACTACGCGGGCAGCATCACTCGCCCCGGCACCAATGCCGAATACCAGATCGTGGACGAACGCATCGTGGGCCACCGCCCCGCCTCGGTGGATGCTGGCGAGGCCGCGGCGCTGCCGCTGACCACCATCACAGCATGGGAAACCTTGTTCGATCGACTGCATATCGACGCCGAAGGCGGCGACGCTGGCAAGACGCTGCTCATCGTCGGCGGTGCCGGCGGTGTCGGCTCCATCGCCATCCAATTGGCGAAACAACTCGCCAAGCTGCGCGTAGTGGCTACCGCATCACGCGAGGCATCCATCAAATGGTGCCGCGATCTTGGCGCGGATGAAGTCATCGACCATCGGGGCGACGTCATTGCGCAAGCGCGCGCGCTGGGCATCCAGCACTTCGACTACATCGCGTGCTTCAACGACACGGACGGGCACTTCCCCGCCATGGCCGAACTGATTCGCCCGCAAGGCACCATCGCCACCATCGTCGAGAACGCGCGGCCGTTGCCTGTGGAACTGCTCAAATCGAAAAGCGCCGCGCTAGCGTGGGAATTCATGTTCACCCGCGCCATGTTCGGCACGCCGGACATGATCGAACAACACCGCCTGCTCGAACGCGTGGCAAAGCTGATCGACGACGGTCGTATTCGCACCACGCTTGGCGAACGCATGGGCAAGATCAACGCGGCCAACCTCAAGCGCGCGCATAAGGCGCTGGAAGAAGGCCACGTCGTAGGCAAACTGGTGCTGGAAGGCTTCTGACCTGTCTTGAAACCCTTCCATGACCTTGCAGCAAGGTCATGGACAAGCGTTACGCGGTGGCCGTGGCCATTTCGTCGTACGCGGCCATGGCATTGGCCGAGTACATCAACGAAGGGCCGCCGCCCATGTACACCGCCATCCCGAGCACTTCTTCGAACTCTTCGCGCGTCACACCCAGTCGCACCAGCGCCTGGGTGTGAAAGCCGATGCACCCATCGCAACGCGCCGCCACGCCCAGAGCGAGCGCGATCAGCTCCTTGGTTTTCACGTCCAGCGCGCCCTCTGCGCTCGCCTCACGGGCGAGGTCGCCAAACGCTTTCATGACTGTCGGCAGATCACGCCTCAAGGCGCCAAGATTGCCGCTGATGGTTCGTGTGAGAGTCTTGTAGCTGGTCGTCGTATCGCTCATGGTTCACCTCTGCGCCGTTGCTGACGTTGTTTCAATATACTTTAAGATATAATATTATTTTCGATATTGAAAGAAGAGGATTCCCCGTGGCGGCACACAAGCCCGACATCGCCCGCATGCGACTGGCAGCAACCGAAGCCGTGGCCGCGTTGCGCGCGCTGGGCAACGACGACCGCTTACTGCTGCTCTGCCAACTCAGCCAGGGCGAATGTTCGGTGAGCGAGCTAGAGGACCTGCTCGGCATCCATCAGCCGACGCTGTCGCAGCAACTCAGCGTGTTGCGGCAGGAAGGATTGGTCACCACACGACGCGACGGCAAGCGCATTTTCTATTCCGTAGCCGACCCGCGTGTACTCGCTCTACTCGAAACGCTCTACGCGTTGTATTGCCCGAAGGACTGACGCCATGAACATCGACACGCTCCATTTCACGCCGTGGCTGTCGCTGGCCGGCGGTGCGCTCATCGGATTGGCGGCCGCGACACTGATACTCGGGAGCGGACGCATTGCCGGCATCAGCGGGATTGCCGGCGGACTCATAATCCTCTGACAGCATCTACAGGCAGGCGCATGAAGGTCTTGTAGTTCAAGTAGTTAGCACCGATTCCGGCCTCCGGAATCGGCACCAGAAAGCGGCCTCTGGTCCATTTCTGGTCCCGTTTTACATCGCCGAACCTTGGCAGCATCGAGCGTGCGACGATCGAAGTTTCGGGCCTCTAGCTCATGCCTGGTTAGAGCAGCGGACTCATAAAATTTGTGCCGTACGTGTGGAAACTGCGTACGGGATGGCGTCAAATTCGGCGAAACCTAAGTGCGGCAACGCATACGGCAACGCCGAGCCAAGCTTCGGTGCGCGAGCATCGTTGAAGGTGTAGAGACTAGACGGCGCCCACCTACAGCGAAAGCCATGGTGAAGGCATAGTCCAGGGAGTGGCGAAAGCCACACAAACCGGAATCCGTTGGTGCCGAGTTCGACTCTCGGGGGGCCCACCAGACAGAAAAAGACCCGACCTCTCCGGTCGGGTCTTTTTCACGTAAGCCAATCCGCCTCTGCTGCCTATCTGGCCCGCGGATCATTCGCCAGCCCACAGCCCCGCATCGTCCTGCGTCGTCGCCCAAAAATCGTCGAACAGAGCGAGCTTTGCCTCATCCTTGGTCGCATAGGTCTTGGCGCCGAAGCGACTGCCAATTCGATACCCCCACCGCTTGAACTTGTTCATGTGCACACCGAGATTGTGCCCGCCGACGTTCAAGAAGCTATTTCCTTTCGCAGAGACCCGCCACTTACGTTGAAGCCACCGCTGCCGCCGGGTCGCTCGATTACGCAATGTAGCCTCGCGCCGCCTAGGCCCCTCGTAGTCATCACTCATTTTCTCGGCGCAGACACACCCCACATCGAAGCGCTCGCTCAAATTCGGATGTTCCATCACGTGGACGTACCGAATTTTCTCATTGCCACACATCTGGCAAGTGGCGTAGTCCGTTTCGTCGGCTGATTCTCCGTCGGCACGCAAGTCGATAACATCGACGCAAGCCCACCCCTTGTGCGGAATGCCCGCCGCACCCCATCGGTTCGAAGACATGTTCGCTCCCTCCACCCAAGCGCAGACAACAACTTTCACCCGCCGACAGAGCCGCTCTTGACAGCCAATCAAAATATAGCAAACATATCAAACATGACAAGACAAAACAACTTTCCGGCCATCCTCCGCGCTACACGCGCGGCCCTCAACCTGACCCAGGAGCAGCTTGCCGAGCGCCTGGGCGTCTCCTTTGCCACGGTCAATCGATGGGAAGGGGGCGGTAATAAGCCCCAGCGTGCTGCGCAGGAGACCATCCTCGCGCTGGCTCGCGAGGCTGGGGTCGAGGGTGAAGGTGCCGAAAGCCCCCCGGCTGCTGAAGCGGCTGCTCAGGTGACCCGGCGTCGCGCTGGGCGGGCGGCAGCACCCACGACCAAGCCTATGGAGCAGATGCTTTGGGATGCCGCCTGCTCCATCCGGGGCGAGAAGGATGCGGCCAAGTTCAAGGATTACCTGCTGCCATTGCTCTTCCTGAAGCGGCTGTCCGACGTCTTTGACGACGAAATTGAGCGTCTCGCCGAGGAGTACGGCGACCGCGCTACCGCCCTGGAGATTGCTGAGTCCGACCACTCGCTGCTGCGCTTTTACTTGCCCCCGGAGGCTCGATGGGCAGTTCTCAGTGGACGCGAGTCATTCGAATGGCCGCTGGATGACAAGAAGCGCAGTACAGCGCCAAGAGACATCGGTGAGCACCTGACCAAGGCCGTGCGCGCCGTGGTCAAGCAGAACCCAACGCTCTCCGGCGTGATTGACGTGGTGGACTTTGCCGCCGAGCGCAACGGCGAGCGCGACATCAACCCGGCCAAGCTACGCAGCGTGGTCGAGACCTTCTCCGACCCACGCTATCGCCTGGGTCTCGCCGACGTGCAGCCCGACTTCCTCGGCCGCGCGTACGAATACCTGCTGCGCAAGTTCGCAGAAGGCTCGGGCCAGAGCGCGGGCGAGTTCTTCACGCCGACCGAGGTCGGTTTCCTGATGGCGCACATCCTGCGGCCCAAGCCCGGTGAGACCTGCCACGACTACGCCTGTGGCTCGGCGGGGCTGCTGATCAAGCTCCAGCTCGTCGCCCGCGAACTCGACCCGACCAGTCGCGTGCCGCTCAAGCTCTCCGGCCAGGAACTGCAGGCCGAGAGCTATGCCGTGGCGCAGATGAACGCCATCATCCACGACATGGAGGTGGAGCTGGCTCGCGGCGACACCATGATCAACCCGAAATTCCGCGAAGCCAGCGGCAAGATCCGTGGCCACGACATCGTGGTGGCCAACCCGATGTGGAACCAGCCGTTCGCGGCAGATCTGTTCGCCAATGATCCGTTCGACCGCTTTCGCACCGCCGGCGGCATCACCAGCGGCAAAGGTGACTGGGCGTGGCTGCAGCACACGCTGGCCTGTCTGGATGGTCATGGCCGGGCCGCCGTGGTGCTCGACACCGGCGCGGTCACGCGCGGCTCCGGCTCCAAGAACGAGGACAAGGAACGCAACATCCGCAAGTGGTTTGTCGATCAGGACCTGATCGACGGGGTGATCCTGCTGCCTGAAAACCTCTTCTACAACACCACGGCGGCGGGCGTGATCGTGGTGCTGAATAAGCGCAAGCCGACGGCGCGCAAGGACAAGATTGTCCTGCTCAACGCCAGCCGCCACTTCCAAAAGGGTAAGCCGAAGAACTACCTGCCGGAGGAGGATCTGCGGCCCCTCGCCTCGATGTACCTCAAGGGGAAGCCGGTCGAGGGTGAGGTGGCTGTCATCACAAAACAGCAAGCTCAGGAGGCGGATTACAACCTGAGTCCGAGCCGTTGGGCAGGGCAAAGCGACGACGCTTCGCATCGGGACATGTCGCATCTAATTGCTGAATTGGCTGAGCTAGATGCGAAAGCATCCGAAGTGAACAAGGTGCTTTATCAACTGCTTTCCGGGGTGGGCAAATGAATGAACTCCCGGAAGGCTGGACTGTGGAATCTTTCAGTCAGGTAGCCAGCTATACGACTGGCCGCACGCCCGCGCGGGCAAACCCTGCGTATTGGGCAAAAGGGGGGCGTCAGGTGCCGTGGGTGGCAATTTCCGACATGGAGCAATACGGCACCATCGTCGAGACAGCTGAATCTGTCTCCGCACTTGCGTTAGAGAATGTGTTCCGTGAACGCATCGTCCCTGCGGGCACACTCATCATGAGCTTCAAGCTGACCATTGGGCGAGTGTTGACGCTCAGTATTCCGGCATGTCACAACGAAGCCATCATCTCGATTTTTCCACGGGAAGGTGTAGACCAGCGTTACTTAGGCTATTTCCTCTCGCAGGTTGATTACGCCGATCATCAAGATCGTCAGATCAAGGGCAACACGCTCAACCAATCCAAGATTGACCAGATTCAGGTCATCCTTCCTCCATCCAATGAGCAGTCCCGCATTGCAGATGTTCTCGACAAGTGTCGGCTTGGCATCAATACCGAATGTTCAGCGGAGAAAACAGCAGAGGAACTCAGGCGTGCCTGTATGAGCGAGCTTTTTACGCGCGGCCTGCGGGGAGAGCTTCAGAAGGACACCGAGATCGGGCCGGTGCCGAAAAGTTGGGAGCTTGCGACTATCGGCGCGCATCACGCAGTCGTTTCCGGCGGCACGCCGTCGCGTGGCAATCCTGCGTTCTGGTCGCGCGGCACGATTCCGTGGGTCAAGACCACGGAAGTGGACTACTGCGTCATCACCGAAACCGGAGAACACATCACACCACTTGGCCTTGAAAGCTCGGCCGCCAAGATGCTACCCGCTGGCACGTTGCTGATGGCGATGTACGGACAAGGCGTCACTCGCGGCAAGGTGGCGATACTAGGCATTGAAGCAGCCTGCAATCAAGCTTGTGCCGCCATCACGCCGAATGACGACGCAGTGCTGCCGCGCTACCTATACCACTTCCTTGCTTGGCGCTACGACGCCATCCGCTCGCTCGCCCATGGCGGACAGCAGCAGAACCTCAATCTCGAAATCGTGCGCGACCTCCCTGTGGTGTATCCGCGTGCGCACGACGAACAACGGGAAGTCGTCGCCATTCTCGACGCCATTGACCGCAAGATCGAACTGCACCGTCAGAAGCGCCAGGTTCTGGAGGAGCTCTTCGAGTCCCTGCTTCACAAGCTAATGACCTGCGAGATCGCCGTGTCGGATCTGGATTTGTCGGCGCTGTCCCTGTCCTCGACGCAACCCACGGAGGCTACGGCATGAGCACACTCAAGATCAGCGAAGCCGGCACAGTGCAGTTTCCGATGGTCAAGCACGCGGTGGAGATCGGCTGGACGTCGATCACGCCGGAGGACGCACGCACCAAACGCGGCGGCGAGGCCGGCACCTTCTTCCGCGACGTGCTAGAAGCCAAGCTCGCAGCGTTCAACCCCTGGCTGTCCGCCGACGCGGTGCGCTCAGTGGTGGAAACCCTGGACGCACTTCCTGCCACCATTGAGGGCAATCGCGAGTTGCTGGCGTGGCTGCGAGGCGAACGTCGGTGGTACGACGACGTAGAGGAGCGCCAACGATCGGTGACGGTGATCGATTTCGAACGTGTGGCCGACAACGTGCTTCACGTGACGTGGGAGTGGAAGATCAAGCCGCCCGCACGCAAGGGCAACCGGGCCGACGTAATGTTCGTGGTGAACGGCGTGCCTGTTGTCATCGTCGAGCACAAGAATCCGAAAGACAGCGACGCCATCGAACGCGCCATAAAGCAACTGCGCCGCTACGAGCTGGAGACGCCTGAGCTGCTGGCGACAACCCAGCTGTTCAACGTGACACACTTGCTCGACTACTGGTACGGCGTAACCTGGAACGCCAACCGCCGAGACATGGCGCGCTGGAAGCAGGCGCCGGAGGAAACCTACCGCTTCGCGGTGCAAACCTTCTTCGAGCCGACCGACTTTCTGCGCACGTTACAGCACTGGATCTTGTTTTATGTGCAGGACGGCGAGACGCGCAAGTCGGTGCTGCGCCAGCACCAGCGGCGTGCCATCGATGCCCTCGTAGATCGCTGCGCTGATCCGGCCAAAACACGCGGTCTGGTCTGGCACACCCAAGGCTCGGGCAAAACCTTCACGCTACTGACTGCCGCGCGACTGATCCTAGAGGACAAGACGCGCTTCACCAATGCGACCGTCATCCTTGTGGTTGACCGCACCGAATTGGAGGGCCAGTTGAAGGGCTGGGTGAGGCGCCTGCTTGGCGAGATGCAGCAGCAGGACGTCGCAGTCGAGCCTGCCAACAACAAGGCCCAACTACAGTCTCTGCTGGATGCCGACTTCCGGGGCCTGATTATCTCGATGATCCACAAGTTCGAGGCCATCCGAAAAGATAGCTGCCTGCGCGACAATGTCTATGTATTCATCGACGAAGCGCACCGGTCGGTGGCCAAGGATCTCGGCACCTACATGATGGCGGCTGTACCAAATGCCACCATCATTGGTTTCACCGGCACGCCCATCGCGCGCACGTCGCAGGGCGAAGGCACGTTCAAGATCTTCGGCACGCAGGACGAGCTGGGCTACCTGGACAAGTACTCCATCGCCGAAAGCATCGCCGACGAGACCACGCTGCCGATCAAACACGTGATGGCGCCGAGCGAGATGACGGTGCCCGCTGAGCGGCTGGACAAGGAGTTCTTCGCGCTGGCCGAGAGCGAAGGCGTGACAGATGTCGAGGAACTGAACAAGGTGCTCGACCGCGCGGTGGGGCTGCGCACCTTCCTGACAGCGGACGACCGCATCGAAAAGGTGTCCGCCTTCATCGCCGAGCACTTTAAAGAGAACGTGCTACCTCTCGGCTATAAGGCCTTCGTGGTGGCCGTGAACCGCGAGGCCTGCGCCAAGTACAAGAAAGCGCTGGACAAGCTGCTACCTACTGAGTGGACCGCGCCGGTCTACACAGAGAACTCCGCCGACGTGGTGGATCGGCCGCTGGTGGCAGAGTTGCAGCTTTCCGACGCGGCCGAGGAACAGGCGCGCCTGCTGTTCAAGAAGCCTGCCGAGAACCCGAAGATCCTGATCGTCACCGACAAACTGCTCACCGGCTACGACGCGCCGCCGCTGTACTGCTTGTACCTGGACAAACCGATGCGCGACCACGTGCTGCTGCAGTCGATTGCGCGGGTGAACAGGCCCTATGTGGACGCCAACGGCGTGCAGAAACGCGTCGGTCTAGTGGTCGACTTCGTCGGCGTGCTACGCGAGCTGAAAAAGGCACTGAAGTTCGACTCCAGTGATGTCAGCGGAGTGATTGAGGATCTCGATGTGCTGCTACAGGACTTCCTGCAGCGTATCGAGCAGGCCAAGAAGGATTACCTTGAATCGGCTAGTGACTGCATGCCAGACGAGCGGCTGGAACGTTTGGTGTTCGGACGGTTCCTTGCTCCCGAGGCCCGCAAGACCTTCTTCGAGAGCTATAAGGAGATCGAAGCGCTATGGGAAATCCTCTCGCCAGACCCGGCTCTGCGTGACCACATCGCCACCTACAAACAACTGAGCCAGTTGTACGCGACTGTGCGCAACGCTTACGCCGAAAAGATAGGATTCGTGGCTGACCTAGCGTACAAGACACGCCGCCTGATCGAGGAAAGCGCCGAGCAGCACGGCCTTGGACGATTGACCAAGAGTGTGACCTTTGACGTGGCAACCCTGAAGTCGCTGCGCGGTGAGGATGGGTCCGATGAAGGCAAAGTGTTCAACCTCGTGCGCGGGCTGCAGCACGAGATCGACGAAGCCCCTGCCACCGCACCGGTGCTGCAACCTATAAAGGACCGCGCCGAGCGCGTCCTGAAGGATCTGGAAGAGCGCAAAACGACCGGTCTGGCTGCGATGGACCTACTGGCTGCCCTTGCTGCTGAGAAGGAAGCGGCCATGAAAGCGGCGCGCGAAAGTGGTCTGTCCGCTCGCGCTTTTGCCGTCGCCTGGGTGCTGCGCGAGGATGCCGCTGTCAAGACGGCAGGGATCGATCCCATGACGCTGGCCAAAGATACCGAGGAGTTGCTCGAACGCTTCCCGAACGCACTGGTCAATGCCGACGAGCAGCGGAGGTTGCGTGCATCGCTGTACAAGCCCTTTCTAGCACTAGAGCAAGGAGAGCGCGCCCGCGTCGTCGATCTGGTTGTAAAGCTGTTGCTCGCGGAGGAAGGCGAGTGAAATCATCACAATATCCAGTGCAAGAGTTGAGGCGTCGTGTACTGGCCTGGGCAGTCAAATTGAAGGTTAATCCCCGCTTCGTACGAGTACAGGAGATGCGCCGAAAGTGGGGCTCGTGTTCATCGTCAGGGGTAGTGACCTTGGCAACCGAGTTGCTCGACCAAGACGAACCTTTTCAGGACTTTGTCATTGTGCACGAGCTGCTCCATCTGCGTTACGCCAATCATGGTCGGATGTTCAAGGCACTGATGAGCGCACATGTGCCTAGCTGGCGAACACTGGAACGGCGACCGTTAGTTAGCCCCAGTGGCGCAAGTAGGGCCGATCCCGGAGTGACCACCGCGAGTGATTAGATCTTTCCATCCATATCATTCTCCAGGCACTCCCGCCCGATCTGGAGACTGCTATGGAAACGTCACCCCTCACCCCGCGCCAGCGGGGTGTTTTGTATGTGCTCGTCGAACAGATGGCACGCAATCACGAAATTACCCTCACCGAAGCCATCGCCGAGGACCGCGACACCGCCGAGGAAATCCTCGACCGGATGCTGTACTGGGCCAAGGACATCAAGAGCATCGTGCATCGCTACGGCTTCAAGCTGCCGCGACTGCGCCCCTTCGGTCGGGCCGCATTCAAGCTGCTCGAAAGCGATGCGGTGCGCATCCCGTTCTACCTCGCCCGCAAGTTCGAGGTGCCCTGCTCTACGCTGTACTTCCCGGGTATCACCGATGCGCCGGACGAAGACACTGATGATGCAGCAGCGTTGAACATCCTTTCTTAGTACCATCACAGGCACACGCTCAAAAACCTACACAAAAACACACACCGTGCGTGCATTGCGTCTATTGGAGCGCCTTCGGCTTGTCGTCGCGATCAAAGGGATAAGATAACGGGATGCTCCTCCTGAAGATGATCGGGGCGGCCGTCGCCCTCTTTGCAGTCGCCGCCGCCCTCTATGCGGACATCAGCAGCGAGCGGGTACGAGCGCGGGTTGCAGCCGTAATGATCAAGTAATACGTCAGGACAAGGATACTGCTGTTCGTTATCCCATGCGTTGGATGCTCACTCCCATTGCTATGGGTACTTCTGTTTGCGCACGTAACGGGGCTCTTTGCTGGTGCAGCCATCATAATTTCGGGGATCTACTTCGGAGTGCGTGTCGTCTTAGAGACGTACGCGCTTATCTACGATCTCATGCGCTGGGCAGAACCAAGGCGGCGGAAGAACCAGTGGAACGGCAAGATATGATTGCCTACTGCAGGATATAGAGCACCCAACTTCTTTGCCGACCGACCGATTAACCGCCGCGCAGAGCCTCCTTACCTTTTGCACTCGAATTTGGGGCATAACCCCCGAGCCACCTCCCGATTCCAAAGACTCGGTGAATGCTCCTAATCCTGCGTGGATTGCGCCTAGATTGTCGACGCACTGTTATTGCCGAGACAACAATCGCGACTGTATGCAACTTTGCGACAGGCGCAGAGGATGACGAAATCATCCTCACATGCGCGTCGTCCCACCTTGATCTGGCTGGCTGCCCTGACGGGCATTTTGCTCCTATTGCCCAGCGATTTTTGCGAATCTGACGTTTTTTGATAGTGCCGATAGCATGAGCGTCAAAGAACGAAAGTCCAAAAGACTCATCTGCAAACAGGCGACACATAGCCACAATCCAAGCCGCCATCTCCATACCGATGTTGCCCTAGCGCTCAATCAGCTCAAGGTCGCTGGATCGAGGCGCGAACTCCTTGGAAGCGAAGAGGCGCCTGTATATCGTCAAATTATCCGCTACCAATCTGGTAAAACGATGGTTTTCGGCCTGATGGCCCTCTATGAGCCTGGCACCAATGCAGCATCGCTTGTGGATGATCAAACCGTCGAACAGTTGGACGTCGCGCAGGTCGCCCCTCCTCAGAGAGAAGACGGCAAGCGTGAGGAGTTCATAAACTCTCTATTGTTTTTTGCAGTTTACAAGAACTTCGTCGTCGCGATGCAATCCATGCAACTGCGCACGGACCACTTAGAGAGCCATTTGAACTGGCTGCTTCGCACGGCAAGTGCTATTAAGAAAAACGAATATTATGGCCTTCTCGACTTGCCGACGCCGAGCGCGAAGGACAAACTGTTTAGCGCTCCTATCAAAGAGATTAACCTAGGTGCTCAGCCACTGTTTGTCTTGAGCAGTCAGGCCGTGGACGCGGGCAAGGGAGTCGCCTCAACAGAGCTTCATACATCGTGGGCATCGGCGGGATTAGACTTTTTGAAGGGGTTATTGTCGCCCGCACAGTATGCAAAATTAGACTCAGAGAAAATGGAACAGTCGAATATTGAATATTCGCTTCGCATCAAGTGTCGAACAAGTACAACCGAAGCCGATCACAAACTACTTAGAAATGTGGCAACGGCACTCAGAAATCACGATCTTGAGGATACAAAAATCACATTGGCAGATGGAAAAGAGATTCAAGGAAACGACTTAAAGCTCACCCAAGATGTACGAGTAGATACATACAACGGCATTCCGTATCCAGAATCCGTCTTTGAGGAAATGCGGCAATGGCTTCACCAATTGGTTGCATCGAAGGCAATAGGCCCGTAATTGGCGACTATCTTGTCAGGCCTTCGCATGTTCACTGCGTGGTTTTGGCTGTTGCAGGAGCATTAATCGGAGAAGTTTTTTTTCGCTTATTGAGCCCCTCTCAGACCAATCAGATAATCACGGGATTGGCAGCAATCGTCGGCCCGGGGGCTATTGTTGCTCTGCGACTTCTCAAGACGGATTTGGCATCGCTTATATCGATTGATGGACTAGATTGCGCGGGGATTGACAGGGCACACGCATTAATCTCTCATCAGAACGGCAAATTCGTGATTTTTTTCATCACCGTTACTGTGACGTGGATGGCATTTTCCCTGCCAGTTGCCGTTTTTTACCTGTGGCCCACATTACCCGGAGATCACCCGCAACTCTGGCACGCCGCAATTGTGAGTAGTGGCCTCTCTATTGGTCTATTTTTTTTCTTTGTGCTTGTTTATAACGGCCTCAACAACGGAATCGACAATTTCCGGTTTGTATTGGTTAGAGACGTCAAAGCGCAGCAAGAACGAGATCAAATGTTGCAGGACCTAAGCGTCTCACGCGCTGGCAGCAACCATTGGGAAGGAATTCGATCAGTTAGAGGAATTTCCTGACCTCTTTGCTCCTAAACCGAAACAGCAGGCGGGGACCACCCGGGCCTCCTGCATCGAGGCAGACAACATACCCAGCGCCCTTGACCTATTTGCCCAGATCGAAGGGGCGCAGAATTTCGCCGACTTGGCCAATGCCACAGACACGCTACTGTTCACCTGCTCCCCCCAAGGAGCATCAATACCCTTGAGGCCGCCCGCGCGGCCTTTTTCTTTTCTAATCCGCGCCTAGTAGCTCCGCATCTGCGTCAAGCAGGTCGGCCAGCACCTTCACCTCGGCGTCTCGCCGCACAACAACACTCCGCATTTCTGCAAACAGCAATCCCGTTTTGACTTGAAACAGGCGTCTCGTTTAGCCGACTCAAGAAAAGTCATCTTCCGCCGATAGACCCGAACTACCGATGCCGCATATTTGATGCCAGCAACGGGCCCACTATCTCCATACTCGGCGACGAACCATGCTTCGAATCCCTTCCGTTCTTTCACTGCTCAAGGCTACCGCCACCGTCACGCTGCTTCTGTCAGCTACCAACGCGCTCGCATGGAGCGCTGTCGCAGCATGGGACGGTCGCTATGCCCACGTGACATACAATGACCCGACTCCAGAAGGGGCCAAGAAAGAGGCTATCGCAAAGTGCGAGAAGGTGACTCAGCGCGAGTGCGAACTATTGGGAAATGCCGTTCGCAACACCACTTTGGTCGTCGCCAGAGCCGTCAAACGTAACCACATCTTTTTTGCATCGAACCCCGATCCTCTCGAGGCGGCCCAAGAGGTCATGAGAACCTGCCGACTCCACGAGGGAGATTGCGTAATTACCTCCGTTGCGTGGGACGGCGGCCCAACATGGTGGGCAGTCGCATTCGGTGATGACGATGTTGATTTGCACCGAAACCTGACCCACCTGATGGGGTGATTTGCATCGAATTCTGACCCACGTATAGAACACTTGCCTGCTCGGCAACGAGCAGGAGTTTGGAGTGATCGACGTGGCCATCCTGAGCATCATTCGACGTTGGCACCTGCGCGACCAGATCCCGCTTCGCGAGATCGCCCGGCGCCTGGGTATCTCCCGCAATACGGTTCGGCGCTACCTGCGCGCCCAAACAACCGTTCCGACCTACGCCGCACGACATAGTCCGAGCAAGCTCGACGGCTACGCGGCCAAGCTCGATACGTGGCTTAAGACTGAATCAAACAAGCCACGCAAGCAGCGACGAACGCTGCGGCAGATCCACGCTGACCTATGCGTCCTGGGCTTTACGGGCTCCTATGATCGGGTGGCCGCGTTCTCGCGGCGCTGGCGCCAGGACCAGCAGCAACAGGCCAGGACGGCGGGCCGGGGAACATTCATTCCCTTGCGCTTTGCCGAAGGGGAGGCCTTCCAGTTCGACTGGAGCGAGGACTGGGCGGTCATCGGTGGCGAGCGCATGAAGCTGCAGGTGGCGCAGTTCAAGCTCAGCCATAGTCGGGCGTTCTTCCTGCGCGCCTATCCGCTGCAGACCCACGAGATGCTCTTCGACGCCCACCATCACGCCTTCGTGGCGTGGGGCGGCATTCCCCGGCGTGGCATCTACGACAATATGAAGACGGCAGTCGATCGCGTCGGCCAGGGTAAGCACCGCGAGGTCAACCTGCGCTTCAGCGCGATGGTCAGTCACTACCTGTTTGATGCCGAGTTCTGCAACCCGGCCTCAGGCTGGGAGAAGGGACAGATCGAGAAGAACGTGCAGGACAGCCGCCATCGCATCTGGCAGCGCATCCCATCCTTCACGTCGCTCGAGGCCCTCAACGATTGGCTGGCGGACCAGTGCGTGCTGCTCTGGCAGCAGGTCCGTCACCCGGAACTGGACATGACGGTGTGGGAAGCATGGTCACAAGAGCGCCCCCATCTGATGCCTGTGGGCCAGCCCTTCGATGGATTCGTCGAACACCTCAAGCGGGTCTCGCCCACCTGCCTCGTGCACTTCGAGCGCAATCGCTACAGCGTGCCGGCGTCCTTCGCCAACTGCGCGGTGAGCTTGCGTGTCTATGCCGCACGACTGGTGTTCGTCGCCGAAGGCCAGATCATCGCCGAACACGCCCGCCTGATCAGCCGCAGCCATAGTACGGGCCAGACGATCTACGACTGGCGACACTACCTGGCCGTCCTCCAGCGCAAGCCGGGGGCATTACGCAACGGGGCGCCCTTCTGCGAACTGCCCGAAGGCTTCAAGCAGTTGCAACGAACGCTGCTCAAACGCCCAGGGGGTGATCGCGAGATGGTGGAGGTGCTAGCGCTTGTTCTGCTACACGATGAACAGGCCGTACTGGCTGCGGTGGAGTTGGCGCTCGAGAGCGGCGCGCCCTCCAAGCAGACTGTTCTGAACATTCTCAGCCGTCTCCTCGAAGGCGGGCCGGTGTCCCCCGTCGACGCCCCCCAGGCATTAGCCCTGCACGTGGAGCCGCAAGCCAATGTGGGACGCTATGACGCGCTCAGGGAGACCCATCATGCAGCATGAGGCCATGATTCAGATGCTCAGGTCGCTCAAACTGCACGGCATGGCCCAAGCCCTGGAGGAGCTGGCCGAGCAGGACTCCCCGGCCTATCAAGGCGCGGTGAGCGTTCTGTCGCGCCTGCTCAAGGCAGAACTGACCGAGCGCGAGGTACGGTCGCTGGCCTACCAGATGAAGGTCGCCAGGTTCCCTGCGTACCGCGATCTGACGGGCTTCGACTTTGGCTGCAGCGAAGTCAATGAAGCCCTCGTGCGCCAGTTGCACCGGTGCGACTTTCTGGAGTCCGCACACAACATCGTGCTCGTCGGGGGGCCAGGCACAGGCAAGACGCACCTGGGCACAGCCATCGGCGTGCAAGCCATCGAGCACCACCACCGACGTGTGCGCTTCTTTACGACGGTGGAGCTGGTCAACATGCTCGAGCAGGAGAAAGCCGCAGGCAGACCCGGGCACACGGCAAACCGCCTGATGTATGCAGATCTGGTAATTCTTGATGAGCTGGGCTATCTACCCTTCAGTCAGGCCGGTGGTGCCTTGCTGTTCCACCTCATCAGCAAGCTCTACGAGCGCACCAGCCTCGTCATCACCACCAACCTGAGCTTCAGCGAGTGGTCCTCTGTCTTTGGTGATCCGAAGATGACTACGGCGCTGCTCGATCGCCTCACGCATCACTGCCACATCGTCGAGACGGGCAACGACAGCTATCGATTCAGGAACAGTACGGTTCAACCCAAGAAGGAGAAGCGCACCTCGAAACCAACCTCTACTACCCTGAACAACTGACCCTTGGGTGGGTCAGATTTGGATGCAAATCCGGGGTCAGGTTTCGGTGCAAATCAACACTGGGACCCCTCGCTTGCGTTTGTCATGCTCGGCGCCATCGCTGTCGCCACACCCGCCTTTGCTCTCGCGCGCCGACGCGGCCGCACGCTCGGCGGCGCACCACTGACGCTGCCCGCATCGCGGCGGATCGATCGCCGTCTGGTTGGCGGTAGCCTCGTGTTTGGTATCGGCTGGGGACTGGCCGGCATCTGCCCGGGCCCTGCCTTCGTGCTGGCAGGAATGGGACTGGCGAAAGGTGCGGTATTCGTGATCGCCATGCTCGCAGGCATGGCGATCTTCAGTTGGCGCGAGCGGCGCTCAGGGTAGGATCAAGCCCTTTTGCGTGGGCCGATCCGCAGGCAGGTGGCGTTCAATGCACTCAAGCGAAGCCGCATCGTCCGGCCCCGATCCCAAGAACGTTTCGACCCCACTGCGATAGGCCTCCATGGTGATCTGCCGGTAGTACAAGCGTGAGGTCTGGTCGAGCCAATAGTCGTATTTATCGCGCGGTAACCCGCCGTTGTATTGCAGCCAGTTGTGCAGGTCGTGACTGCCGATGCGGAAGTTCTGGCATTCGTTCTGCAGCGTATTGAGGTAGGCGTTGAAGCCTGTGGCATGAAGGTTGTCGATGGCATCGGGCGCGCAAGCACTCAGCGACAACATCGCCCACGCTGCCGCAGCGGAGCGAAGACTGGACGCAAATCGCATGTTTTCCCCTCGTCATGTGTGAGCGATGAAAGGAAAGTATGGCCGCCCGCGTCCGCAGATGCCATGGAGATGAACCGCAAGGCCCTATGAGCGTTGCCCGTGAGGGCATCGCCCCCACGGGCACGTCAGGCGCATCGCACGATGCGCCCGGCCAGCATCAGATCCCGCCGCCCAGATCGAAGGTGTTGGCGTCCAACGCCTGATTGCCCTGGAACACGCGCACATTGCGTGGGCGCAGCCAGACGGCTTGGCCCGCCGTGAGCTGAAGCTGGTCGTGGCGTTCGCGCGAGAGTTCGACTTCGAAAATTTCGCCCTGGTGTTCAACTTCCACGCGCACCAGCGGGCCGATGGCCTGCACGTGCTGAACGCGCGCGGCAAGTGCGCCTTCATCTTGATGGGCGAGAATTTCGATGTCATGCGGACGCACGAAGGCGACGGTTTCGTCCGTGCCTTCACCGCGATCGACCTCTGCCCACTGGCCGTGCACGCGGCTATGAAAGACGTTCACGTTACCCAGGAAGCGATACACGAAAGGCGTGGCGGGCGCGGTGTAGACCTCGTCCGGCGAACCGACCTGTTCGATGTGGCCTTTATTCATCACCACCACACGGTCGGCGACTTCAAGCGCTTCTTCTTGATCGTGCGTGACGAAGACCGATGCGATATGCATTTCGTCATGCAAGCGGCGCAACCAGCGGCGCAGTTCCTTGCGGACCTGCGTGTCGAGCGCACCAAACGGCTCGTCCAGCAGGAGCACTTTCGGCTCGACGGCGAGCGCACGCGCCAATGCGATACGCTGGCGTTGCCCGCCGGATAGCTGCGACGGGTAGCGGTCGGCCAGCCAATCGAGTTGAACAAGGCCAAGCAGTTTCATGACGCGGTCGCGGATGTCCGCTTCGGTCGGGCGCTCGTTACGCGGCTTGACGCGCAGGCCAAAGGCCACGTTCTCGAACACGCTCATGTGACGGAACAACGCGTAGTGCTGGAAGACGAACCCCACCTTGCGCTCGCGCGTGTGCACGTGTGTGGCGTCTTCGCCCGAGAACAGCACGGCACCGTCATCGGCCGATTCCATGCCGGCGATGATGCGCAGCAGTGTGGTCTTGCCGCAGCCGGACGGTCCGAGCAATGCAACCAGTTCCCCTGTCGGGATATCCAGCGACACGTTGTCCAGCGCGACGAAGTTGCCGAAGCGTTTGGTGATGTTTTTGACTTCGATACCCATTTCTTACCCTCGGGAATGTCTTAGCAAGTGAGCGAAACAGATCGAGCAGACAGGCAAGACAAGCGCGCACCGTGCAACAGGGCAATGCGCGCTCGCAGCCACCTGCTCAGACCGCCCCTCGCTCAGCCGGCAGATCGTCCGCATTGAGCATTGCGATTTCTTTGTTCATGCGCCACTCCACGACCACTTTGGCCACCAGCGTGACGAGCGCCAGCAGGCCCAGCACCGACGCAGCGGCGAAGGCGCCCACGGAGTTGTATTCGTTGTAGAGAATTTCCACGTGCAACGGCAGCGTGTTGGTCTCGCCACGGATGTGGCCTGACACCACCGACACCGCACCGAATTCACCCATCGCACGCGCGTTGGCGAGGATCACGCCATACAGCAGGCCCCACTTGATGTTCGGCAGCGATACGCGCCAAAACATCTGAGGCCCGTTGGCACCGAGTGACACGGCAGCTTCTTCTTCGTCCTTGCCCTGGGACTGCATCAGCGGAATCAGTTCGCGTGCGATGTAGGGCACGGTAATGAACATCGTGGCGATGATCATGCCCGGCAGCGCAAAGATGATCTTGATGTCATGCGCGGCGAACCACGGGCCCAGCCAACCGTTGGCGCCGAAGATCAGGATGAACAACAGACCGGCCACCACCGGGCTCACTGCGAACGGCAGATCGATGAGCGTGGTAAGCAGGCTTTTGCCGCGGAAATCGAACTTGGCGATCGCCCAGGCAGCGGCCACGCCAAACACCACGTTGAACGGCAGCACGATCAGCGCAATCACCACCGTCAAGCGAATAGCGGCGAGCGTTTCTTTTTCATGCAAGGCCTGCCAGAACGCTGCAGAGCCCTGACGGAAGGCTTCCTGGAAAACCGTCGCCAACGGCAACGCGAGGAACAGGAACAGAAAGCCCAGCGCGACAGCGGTCAGCGCCCAACGCACAGGGCGCGATTCGGTATTGATACGGCGCTTCATGCTGTCGCTCCCGCGTTCAACGTGGCGCCCCGAATGACGATTGGCGGCCCACCATTGCAGCACGTTGATAAACAACAGCAGCACGAACGAAATCACCAGCATTACCACTGCCAGCACCGTGGCGCCAACGATGTCGTATTGCTCCAGCTTGGAAATGATCAACAGCGGCGTGATCTCGGACACCAGCGGCATGTTGCCGGCGATGAAGATCACTGAACCGTACTCACCGACGGCGCGCGAGAACGACAGTGCGAAACCCGTCAGCAGCGCCGGAAACAGCGCCGGGAACAGCACGCGACGGAAGGTCTGCCAGCGCGTCGCGCCCAGTGTGGATGCGGCCTCTTCGATCTCAGGCTCAATGTCTTCGATGACCGGCTGCACGGTACGCACCACGAACGGAATGCCAATGAAGATCAGCGCCACGACGATGCCCCACGGCGTGAAGGCCACCTTGAAGCCCATCGGCTCGATCAGACTGCCGATCCAGCCATTACTGGCATAGAGCGTGGTCAGCGTGATGCCGGCAACCGCCGTCGGCAGCGCAAACGGCAGATCGACGAAAGCGTCAACCACGCGGCGCCCGAAGAAGTCATAGCGCACCAGCACCCAAGCCACGATCAGCCCGAAAAACGCATTGACGATGGCGGCCAGCAATGAACACCCAAAAGTCACGCGATATGCAGCCAGCGCACGCTCGGAGGTGGCGACCTCCCAGAACTGCGGCCACGACAGCGTCGAGCTCTTGAGGATCAGACCGCCAAGCGGAATCAGTACCAACAGGGACAGGTACACCAGCGCATAGCCCAGCGAAAGGCGAAAGCCGGGCAATACGTTCTTTTTCTTGTTTCGGGCCATGAGATACAAACCGGGGCAAAAAGGTGCGCCCCGCAAATGGATTGCGGGCGCTCGAGCGCCCGCAAGGTTAGCACCGACGCGCCCGGGCTGGCGCCCGGATGCGAGTGATGCGGCTTTATTTCTGTTGATAGATCTGGTCGAACGACCCGCCGTCCTTGAAGTGCGTGGCCACGGCCTTGTCCCAACCGCCGAAGGTGTCTTCAACGCTGAAGGTCTTGATCGGCGGGAATTGCGCGGCGTGCTTCTTCAGCACTTCCGGATCACGCGGACGCAGGTAGTTCTCGGCTGCGTTTTCCTGACCTTCCTTCGACCACAGGTATTCCAGGTAAGCCTGCGCCACGGCACGGGTGCCCTTCTTGTCGACCACCTTGTCGACGATCGCCACCGGCAGTTCGGCCAGAATCGACTGGCTCGGATAGACGGTTTCGAAGTTGCCACGGCCAAATTCCTTGGCGATCAGCTCGGCTTCGGATTCGAAGGTGATCAGCACATCGCCTTGCTGACGTTGCATGAACGACGTCGTTGCGTCACGGCCACCCGAAGCGAACAGCGGCATGTTCTTGAGCAGCTTGCCCACGAATTCGGCGGCCGTCTTGTCGTTGCCACCGGGCTGCTTCAGCGCCCAGCCCCAGGCGGCCAGGTACGAGTAACGACCGTTACCGGTGTTCTTCGGGTGCGGGATGATGATCTTGACGTCCGGCTTGACCAGATCCGCCCAGTCCTTGATGCCCTTGGGGTTGCCCTTGCGGACGATGAAAATCATCGTCGAGGTGTAAGGCGAAGCGTTGTTGGGGAATTTCTTTTCCCAGTCCTTGGCCACCAGGCCCTTGGAGGCGAGGAAGTTCACGTCCGTGGCCTGGTTCATCGTGACCACGTCGGCTTCCAGCCCGTCGGCCACGGCGCGCGCTTGCGCGGTGGAGCCCGCGTGCGACTGCTTGATCTCGATCGTCTGCCCGGTCTTGGCCTTGTATGCGGCGATGAACTTGGGGTTGTAGTCGCGGAAGACATCGCGCGCCACGTCGTACGACACATTCAGCAGCGACACTTGTTGGGCGTGCGCGGCCTGGATGCCGAAGGAGAGGCTGGTGACGGCCAGCAGCTTGAGCAGCGTGGTCGATTTCATTTTGGGGACAGCTCCATCTCGTTGAGGATGAGGCGATTATCCGGAAAACTTTATTTTCTCCAATAACAAAAAAGGCGTTTCATTATGAAGAAATGGAATAACAGGCCTGGGACGCGTCATCCGTTTTGGTCGTGAGCCGCGCGCAGCTGCCAGAACAAGGGCCGATCGAGCGGAGACCACAAGGGCACGCGCACGCCGATATCCGACAACGCCCGCCTTACCCATTCATTGCAGGTGAAGAACAGGTTGTAGTGCCCGTGGGCTTCGAAGAAAACGTCGAAATCGCCATACGAGCGACCGGCAATCTGCTGCAGCCGCCCTGCGGCGTCGGGCGCAAAGGCTGACTGCACGTAGGTAGCAAGCTGGATGTACTGGGCGCGGCTAAGCTGGAACGGCACCGCATCGTCCGCCAAGACGGGTTCTGGCAGGTACTCCACGTGCATGAGGGTGGCATCCAGACCAGAAGCCGCCCACAGCGCCGTCGACACCTTCAGGTCGCGCCAGCGTGGTGTGTTGAGGAAAAAACGGCGATCCCCCCAGCCGAAACTGATGTGATCGAAGTGAGCCGGGATCGTTTTGCCCCGCGTTTGCGCAAGCGTCTGCTGGGGCGGTAACCAGGCCAGCCAATCAACACCAAGTGCATTGACGGGGAAGACGAGCGATGCGTGCACGCCGTTGGTCACCAGCCAGACCGTGACATCGCCCTGCACCGCCGGTTTCCAGTGACGGTGCGCCGGCAACAGGCCAAGGATCGGAACGGCCAGCACGTATACGGCGACAAAGGCCAGCAGACAGAACAACGTCCAGCAAACGCCCCGCCACAGGAGGCCGGCCATGTCGGCGGCTTAGAACGTCACGTGCGGCGACATGATGCGCCGGTAGAACTCATGGAAGTGCTGCATGCCGTCCTCCATTGGTGACTGGTACGGCCCCCATTCATTGAGCCCCTGCTTGTAGAGAGCAAGGCGACCGCGATCCATACGCTCGCCGATCTCGTCGTCCTCGACGGCGGTCTCCATGTAAGCGGCTTGTTCGGCTTCGACGAATTCAGGCTCGAATGCAGCGATGTCTTCGGGGTAATAGAACTCGACGACGTTGAGCGTCTTGTTCACGTCCTGCGGCACAAGCGTGCTGACGACCAGTACGTGCGGATACCACTCCACCATGATGTTGGGGAAGTAAGTCAGCCAGATCGCGCCCTGCGGCGGCAACTGACCGCCGTAGTAGTCGAGCACCGCCTTGTGCCAGCGCGCATAGGCTGCGCTGCCCGGCTTGGCCAACGAGGTCACGCCGACCTTCTGCACCGAGTACCAATCGCCGAACTGCCAGGTCAGGTCGTCACAGGTAACGAATCCGCCCAACCCGGGGTGGAACGGCGCCACGTGGTAGTCCTCGAGGTACACCTCGATGAAGGTCTTCCAGTTGTAGTTGCATTCGTGGTGTTCGACGCGGCCCAGCACATAGCCCGAAAAGTCGAGCTGGTCGGCGAGCTTCATCCCCGCCAAGTCAGCATTGGCCGAACGGGGACCACGGAACAGCAGGCCTTTCCAGGATTCAAGCTTGACGCGATCCAGGTTCAGGCAAGGGTTGTTGGGGAACTGCGGCGCACCGATGAGCTGCCCGGTGTTGTCGTATGTCCAGCGATGGATCGGGCAGACGACATTGCGCGCCGTGCCCTGGCCCTCGAACATGACGGCCTGCCGGTGGCGGCAGATGTTCGACATGAGGTGGACGCCATCGTCGGCCCGCATGAGCATGCGAGCGTGGTCCGTCCAGCCGATCGTGCTGTAATCGTTGAGGCCCGGCACCATCAGCTCGTGCCCGGCATAGCCGGGGCCGGCGTCGAACAGCAGGCGCTTCTCCAGTTCGAAGATTTTCTCGTCGAAATACGTGGAAACAGGCAGCTGGACAGCGGCGGGCGCGAGTCTGGCAGCAGATACGATGTCGGACATCCCCAACCTCCAAGCGTTGCGATCCGCCGGAAACGAAAAGCCGTCGATTATAATTGGCTGTTTCGCGCGGGGCGAGCCCTGCGCGTACGACACCACACCACTTTACTCGAACACCTGCGACATGCCCGCCAAACCCGCCACCAGCCAGCCCGAAACGTTCGAAGCGGCGATCGCCGAACTTGAACGCATCGTTACCGCCATGGAAGCCGGCGACCTGTCGTTGGAGGCATCGCTACAGAACTACCAGCGGGGTATCGCCCTGTTGCGCCAATGCCGCGGCACGCTCGAAGCGGCCGAGCAGCGCATCCAGATCCTCGAAAACGGCGAACTGACCGACGCGCCTGCTGGCCTGGACAAAGAATGACGACACTTTCCTTCGCAGACTGGATGGCCCGCGTCCAGCGGGACACTGAAACCGCGCTGTCCGCGCGACTGCCCACCGCAAGCCAGGTGCCCGAGCGCCTGCACGATGCCATGCGTTACACCACGCTGGGCGGCGGCAAGCGCGTACGCCCCCTGCTGGCCCACGCCGCAGGAGAACTGTCGGGCGCATCGGCTTCGGCCATTGAAGCGGCCGCCTGCGCGGTCGAGTGCATTCACGTTTACTCACTGGTGCACGACGACATGCCGTGCATGGACGATGACGTCCTGCGCCGTGGCAAGCCAACGGTTCATGTCGAATATGACGAAGCCACTGCCCTGTTGGTGGGCGACGCATTGCAGACACTGGCATTCGAACTCATCACCGTGCCAGGTGCGTTTTCCGATCCGGCGCGCCAACTGCGCGCGGCTGCGTTGCTGGCGCGCGCATCGGGTTCGCGCGGCATGGCCGGCGGCCAGGCCATCGATCTGGCCTCCGTGGGCAAGTCGCTGACCCGCCCCGAACTGGAGTTCATGCACATCCACAAGACCGGTGCGCTGATTCGCGCTGCCGTGCAACTGGGTGCGCTGGCCGGCGACCTGGACGACGGGCAGATCGAATCACTGGACCGCTACGCCAAGAACATCGGGCTGCTGTTCCAGGTGGTGGATGACATTCTCGACACCGTTGCCGATACGGCCACGCTCGGCAAGACTGCCGGGAAGGATGCCGCCAACAACAAGCCGACCTATGTCAGCATCATGGGGCTGAGCGAGGCGCGCGAACTGGCCCGGGGACTGGCCGCCGATGCGCATGAAGCGCTGGCGGGCTTTGGAGAGAAAGCCCTGCGTCTGCGCGAGCTTGCCGACTACATCGTGAACCGCCCTTTTTAAGAGCGCATCGGTCACATCACAATCAGAACAAGACTTTTATGCCTTCTTATCCGTTGCTGGACACCATTCAGTCGCCCGCCGATCTGCGTCAGCTTGAGCGCAAGGACCTCCCTGCGCTGGCCGACGAACTGCGGGCCTTTCTGCTCGAATCCGTCTCCCGCACGGGTGGCCACCTGTCGTCGAACCTCGGCACGGTCGAACTGACCATCGCCCTGCACTACGTATTCGAAACGCCCAACGATCGCATCGTGTGGGACGTCGGCCATCAGACTTACGGCCACAAGATTCTCACCGGCCGGCGCGAAGCCATGTCGGGGCTGCGCCAGTACGGCGGCATATCGGGCTTCCCACGCCGCTCGGAGAGCCCCTATGACACGTTCGGCACGGCGCATTCGTCGACCTCGATTTCTGCCGCGCTCGGCATGGCCGAAGCGTCCCGCCAGACGGGCGAAGCACGCAAAGCGATTGCAGTGATCGGCGACGGCGCCATGTCGGCCGGCATGGCTTTCGAGGCGCTGAACAACGCGGGCGTGATGGATGACGACCTGCTGGTGATCCTCAACGACAACGAGATGTCGATTTCGCCGCCGGTGGGCGCGCTGACCAAGATTCTGGCGCGCCTGCTGTCGGGCCGCACCTTCAACGCCGCGCGCCGCGCTGGCGAAAAGGTGCTGGGCGTGTCGCAGTCGATGCTGGAGATCGCCAAGCGCGTGGAAGAACACGTCAAGGGCATGATCACCCCCGGCACGCTGTTCGAAGAGTTCGGCTTCAACTACATCGGCCCGATCGACGGCCACGATCTGGACGCGCTGATTCCGACGCTGCAGAACCTCGCCAAGCTCCAGGGCCCTCAGTTCCTGCACATCGTCACGCGCAAGGGACACGGCTACAAGCTTGCCGAGGCCGATCCGGTGCTCTACCACGGCGTGGCAAAGTTCGATCACACCGCCGGCATCCAGGCCAGCAAGGGCGGCGGCAAGACGACCTACACCCAAGTATTCAGCGACTGGCTGTGCGACATGGCCGCACACGACTCGCGGCTGGTGGCCATCACCCCCGCCATGCGCGAGGGTTCGGGCCTGGTGCGCTTCGAGCAGGAATACCCAACCCGCTATTTCGACGTTGGTATTGCCGAGCAACACGCTGTGACGTTTGCAGCGGGCTTGGCCTGCGATGGCGTCAAGCCGGTGGTCGCGATCTACTCGACCTTTCTGCAGCGCGCTTATGACCAATTGATCCATGACGTCGCGCTGCAGAACCTGCCGGTGATCTTCGCGATCGATCGCGGTGGCCTTGTCGGCGCTGACGGCGCCACGCACCATGGCTCGTTCGACCTGTCGTTCTTGCTATGCGTGCCAAACATGGTCGTCATGACGCCGAGCAACGAAGAAGAATGCCGGCGCATGCTGACGACTGCATTCCACCACGATGGCCCGACGGCCGTCCGTTACCCGCGCGGCAGCACCACTGGTCAGGCGCCCTCGTCGGAGCTGACGACGCTCACCATCGGCAAGGGCGAGATCCGCCGCCGAGGCCAGCGCGTTGCCTTCCTTGCGTTCGGCCCCCTCTTGCATGAAGCCATGAAGGCCGCCGAAACACTCGACGCGACCGTCGCCGACATGCGTTTTGCCAAGCCTGTCGATATCGAACTCGTACAAGAGCTGGCTGCCAGCCACGACCTGCTCGTCACGATCGAAGAAAACGCCATCATCGGTGGCGCCGGCTCCGAGGTCGCGCGCACGCTGGAAGACCTGAACATCGCCCGCCCCCTGCTTCGGCTAGGACTGCCGGACCGCTTCATCGATCATGGCGATCAGCAACAACTGTTGAACTCGATTGGGCTGGATGCGGTCAGTATTGTGGAACGAGTGCAAAGTCGATTGTTGAAATAGTAATCAACTATAAGTCGAATAGTTGAGTTTTTTAATCAACTATCTTAGACTCGGTATCACTTATCAGCGGCCACAGGCCGCGCCACTGGAGCCGGCCCTACCCCTGCCGGCTTTCCGCAAGAAGATCGAAAGCTCATGCAGACCACATTGCAAGCCCCCAGCAGCACCATGCCGGACGTGCAGGGTTCGGAAGATCGTCGCCATATCGCTATCGACAAGGTCGGCATCAAGTCCATCCGCCATCCGGTCCGCGTGAAGGATCGCGCCGAAGGCGTGCAGCACACCATTGCCACGTTCAACATGTACGTGGGGCTGCCGCACAACTTCAAGGGCACCCACATGTCGCGCTTCGTGGAAATCCTCAACACCTGCGATCGTGAGATCTCGGTGGAGAATTTCGAACCGATGCTGCGCCAGATGGTGCAACGCCTCGAGGCCGAAACCGGCCATATCGAGATGACTTTCCCGTTCTTCATCAACAAGACGGCGCCCGTGTCGGGCGTGCAAAGCCTGCTCGATTACGAAGTGACGTTCACAGGCGAAATCCGCGCCGGCGGCGAGTACCGCTTCAAGATGTCGGTGGTGGTGCCGGTGACGAGCCTGTGCCCGTGCTCGAAGAAGATTTCGGAGTACGGCGCGCACAATCAGCGCTCGCACGTTACGGTAACGGCCGAAATCAACGACCACATCTGGCTAGAAGAAGTCATCCAGATGGTTGAAGGCCAGGCTTCGTGCGAACTCTATGGTCTGCTCAAGCGCCCGGATGAGAAGTTCGTGACTGAACGCGCCTACGACAACCCCAAATTCGTCGAAGACATGGTGCGCGACGTTGCTGCCCAGCTCAACGCCGAGAAACGCATCGACGCCTACGTGGTCGAATCGGAGAATTTCGAGTCGATCCACAACCACTCGGCCTATGCGCTGATCGAAAAGGACAAGCGACTGGCACGCTGATCGCGCCTCCGCTATAACGCCCGAGCCCGGCTCCGCTATGCGGGCCGGGCTTTTGTTTTTCTACGTTCTACGCCATGACACACCGCACATCCCCGATCAAACTGGTCGCCTTCGACGCCGATGACACGCTATGGCGCTGCCAGGACTATTTCGACGCGGCCCAGACCGAATTCGAACGATTGCTCTCTCGCTATATCGATATCGGCAACACGCGCATCGCCGAACGGCTCTTGGCCGTCGAGCGCGCCAACATCGCGCTGTTCGGTTACGGAGTCAAAGGCATGGCGTTGTCGATGATCGAAGCTGCGATTGAAATGACTGACGCGCGCATCACGGCGACAGACCTGCATCGCATCGTCACCATCGCCAAAGATATGCTGAGCCATCCGGTCGAACTGTTGCCGGGAATCCGCGAAGCCGTGGACGCCATCGCCAGCGCTCACGACGTCGTCCTGATCACCAAAGGCGACCTCTTCCACCAAGAGGCCAAGATTGCGGCATCCGGGATGGCAGAACAGTTCCGACGCATCGAGATCGTCAGCGAAAAGGACGAAGCCACCTATGCGCGGCTGCTGGAGCAATTCGGCATCGGCGCGCATGAGATGCTCATGATCGGCAACTCGTTGCGCTCTGACATTTTGCCGGTACTCGCCCTGGGAGGCTGGGGCGTGTACATGCCCTACCACTCCACATGGCAGCATGAAGCTGGCGATGAGTGCCCGACGGACCACCCTCGTCTTGCCTGCGCAAACGGGCCTTCCGAACTGCCCGCAGCGGTGGCCGAACTGGTTCACCGCGCGAGCTGACGCCAACCTCCCGACCCGCCTGGATATCGCATCGCACGGACAACAAAAAACCCGCCGGCTTGCGCGGGCGGGTTTCTTGGTGCAGCGATCCGAAGCGGATTAACGCTTCGAGAATTGCTTGCGGCGACGTGCCTTGTGGAAGCCGACCTTCTTACGTTCGACTTCACGGGCATCGCGAGTGACGTAGCCGGCCTTCTTCAGGGACGGCTTCAGTTCGGGATCGAAATCGATCAGGGCGCGGGTGATACCGTGACGCACGGCACCAGCCTGACCCGATTCACCGCCACCCGACACATTGACCAGAATGTCAAAGCGATCGACGGTTTCGGTCAGTTGCAGCGGTTGGCGCACGATCATGCGACCCGTTTCGCGCGAGAAGAATTCGTTGACCGGCTTGCCGTTGACGACGATCTTGCCGGAACCGGCCTTGATGAACACACGGGCCACCGCGGTTTTGCGACGACCAGTGCCGTAGTTATATTGTCCGACGGGCATGTTTGCTCCTGATTAGATCTCAAGCGCTTGCGGTTGCTGCGCAGCGTGCGGGTGTTCGCCGCCGGCGTAGCACTTCAGCTTCTTGAGCATGGCGTAACCGAGCGGGCCCTTGGGCAGCATGCCCTTCACGGCCTTCTCCAGCACGCGCTCAGGGAAGCGTTGTTGCAGCTTGGTGAAGTTGGTTTCGTAGATACCGCCCGGGTACCCCGAATGGCGGAAATACTTCTTGTCATTGGCCTTGTTGCCAGTGACGCGCAGCTTGTCGACGTTCACGACGATGATGAAATCGCCCGTATCGACGTGCGGCGTGTAGATCGCCTTGTGCTTGCCGCGCAGGCGGTGAGCAATCTGGCTGGCCAGACGGCCAAGCACCTTGTCGGTCGCGTTGACGACATACCAGTCGTGCTTGACCTCATGGGGCTTTGCGGAAAACGTACCCATTTCAACTTCCTTTTGAGTTTCTTGGAAACCTTGTTGTTGTAGCTTTGGCCAAAGGGCACAACCCCTTGTGAATCGCCAAAGCAAGACACTCCCCGGGTTACGGGGAGCACGCGACTATAGAACGAATGCGCGTACGTGTCAAACAAGGCCGTGCCAATGCGCCAAGAGCTCGCAGATACCGCAGCAGTAGGCGCGCATTCGGAAAAGGCAAAAAAAAACGCAGCTCGGTGAGAGCTGCGCCAAGTCCACACCAAAGGAGGAGGGTGGAGGAGACACCGTTGGGATCGGTTTTGGTTCAGTCACAAAACACGATCAACATGGATTGCATTATGAACATCGACCTTGTGCAACGCAAGATTAAAAGGTCGATTTGTTAGTCAAATCTTTCTATTTCCAGATAAGTCTTGCTTATGCAATGTATCAAGATGTAACACCTTAATTATTATGGAACTTTTCTCGACACGTTTCATTTAAGCACCTTATCTAGACTGGTGCGATCTTCGTACAGAATTCCTTTTGCAGCGCAATTTTACTGCATTGCAGCAATTTCACCACCAAGGGCGTTACCTCATTCTGGTAATTAATTGCGGCGAGAGTGTTTTTTGTGCCCGTCGGTACGTAATTGTCATGTCGCGTCACTATCAACGGCACGCCCAGCTTGGCGAGCGGCTTCTGCGCCACGACGCGCAAGGGCATCCGCACGTTCGTTCTCAACGTGGCCGACATGGCCGCGCACCCAGAGCCATTGGATTTCGTGTCGCGTTGCGGCTTGATCGAGCGCGCGCCAGAGGTCTTCATTCTTGACGGGCTTCTTGTCAGCCGTTTTCCAGCCGCGCGCCTTCCAGCCATGAATCCACTCCGAAATCCCTTTCTGCACATATTGGGAATCGGTGTGCAGCCGCACCGAAACGGGCCGTTTGAGCGCACCCAGCGCGCGGATGACGGCCATCATCTCCATCCGGTTGTTGGTGGTCTGTGGTTCCCCACCCCACAGCTCCTTCTCGGCGCCATTGGCGCGCAGAATGGCGCCCCAACCGCCCGGCCCGGGATTTCCGCTGCAGGCGCCGTCGGTAAAGATATCTACTTGGTCCACGTGATCGAAGAGAGGGAATCAGAAGGCCGGCAAGACTAGCGCGGGCGGGCTCCGCTGCCAATGAGCCAGCAAGAAGAAAACGCTCAGCGTGGCGAAGGATCGCGCGTGCGCTGGGCCACCGGCACCATGGCTTTCTTGCGGCTATCGGCCTCACGCCACGATGGTGTGATGAGGCGCATGCCCTGCACGCGCTTGATTGCCTGGATCATGTAGGAGCCGCCGGCAAACGGCCACCAGCGATCACCCGCGGCATCCATGAACGACCAGCGTCGCAGCCATCGCTCGCTGCTCACGGGCGGCGCATAGCAGCCAAAGGCGCCTGCGTGCGTCTCAAAACTGAGAAGGCTCAGCCAGTCCTTGAGTCGCGGCACCGAAAGATACTGCCCCACCCAGGGCGTCTGCCCCAGGTTGCCGGCCACACCGCGACGCAGCCCCCACAGACTGAACGGGTTGAAGCCGGAAATGATCACGCTGCCTTCGGGCACCAGCACACGCTCCACCTCACGCAAAATCTGATGCGGCTGGTCAGCGAATTCGAGCACATGGGGCAATACCACGAGGTCAAGACTCTGCGTCTCGAAAGGCAATTCAGTGGGCTCGCAACGCACGGCCCCGCTCTCCTCTGACGCACGAAAACGCAGAGGCATGCGGTTATTGCGAAGGAAATCATAGCCCGGCAAGCCAATTTGCACGGCGTTGTAGCCAAACACGTCAGCCACCACCAAATCGAACTTGTGTTGCTCCCATGCCAGCAAGTACTGGCCACGAGGCGTTTCGAGCCACTTTTCAAAGGCTTGCGTCATAGATGTATTGGCACAGGCGTCAGATCGCCATGATGCGCCCTTTCGAGCGCACCCTTACAATGAATAAATGAGAATTCTCCCGATCCCGGCTTTCCGCGACAACTACATCTGGGCCCTGTGGGCGGACGAGCGACTCGCTGTGGTCGACCCAGGCGAAGCAGCCCCCGTTACAGCCTTCATGGAGAGCGAAGGCCTGACACTGGCTGCCGTCCTGATCACCCATCGGCACAACGACCATGTCGGCGGAGTGGCCGAACTGCTGGCGCGGCAACCCGGCATCCCTGTCTTCGGTCCCGCGAATGAGACGATTCCGGGCCGTACGCATGCTCTCGCGGACGGAGATGCAGTTGACTTAGGGCCGCTTGGGCGCTACCGCGTCATGGACCTCCCTGGCCACACGGAAGGCCACATCGCATACGTGGGCGAAGGCACGCTGTTCTGTGGCGACACGCTGTTCGCCGCTGGCTGCGGGCGTCTGCTTGGAGGAACCGCCCCGCAACTTCACGCATCGCTTGGGCGCCTGGCTTCTCTGCCCGGCGAAACGAGGGTCTACTGCGCGCACGAATACACCCTGTCCAATCTGCGCTTTGCCCGCGCGGTCGAACCGGACAACGCCGCCTTGATTACCCGCCAGAGAACTTGTACCGCCCTGCGCGAGCAAGGCGTACCCACCGTACCTTCAACGATCGAAGAAGAACTGGCGACCAACCCCTTCCTGCGCTGCACGCAACCGGCTGTCAGGGCAAGCGCCGAGCAAGAAGCAAAATCGGCACTCAAGGACGATCTGGCGGTATTCGCCGCGCTACGCGCCTGGAAGGACACTTTCCAGGGCTGACAGACCCCACCCCGCACGCGCCGCCCATCCGCCGGTTTGATGTAGAAAGACCACACTGGCCGCATGTTTCGCTAGAATGCCGCATCCTCAGAATTCCGGCTCACGCGAATGAAACCCTATTTTCGGCTCATAGGAGTCACCGCGTTGCTGTGGGGCTCCGCCCAGGCCGCGGAAGTAACGGCGACAGCCAGCGCTATCCCAGCCAATGCCACTGGAGCCCTGAGCTCGTTTTTTGCAACGAATCCCGCACCCGCTGACGTACCGGTCAAACCGGCCCGCATCGAAACCCTCGACCTGACCAGCCAGGACGCAGACATCTGGTCGCGCATGCGCAAGGGTTTCGGCATGTCAGATCTGGACAACGACCTCGTCCAGACCCACGAACGCTGGTACCTGTCGCACCCGCAGGCGCTCAAGAACACGCTGGAGCGCGGCGGGAAGTACCTCTTCCATATCGTCAGCGAACTCGAAAAGCGCGGCATGCCGACCGAACTGGCGCTGCTGCCAATGGTCGAGAGCGCATACAACCCGATGGCGCAGTCCCCCGCCAAGGCGGTCGGCCTGTGGCAGTTCGTGCCGTCGACGGGCAAGGACTTCAACCTGCAGCAGAACTGGTGGGTCGATGAGCGTCGTGACATCGTCGCCTCCACCAATGCCGCGCTGCAGTACCTGCAGGCCATCTACGAGATGCACGGCGACTGGCAACTGGCGCTGGCCTCGTACAACTGGGGCGAGAACGCCGTCGCGCGAGCCATTGCCAACAACAAGGCAGCCGGCAAGCCGACCGACTACAGCAGCCTCAACATGCCGCAGGAGACGCGCAATTACGTGCCGAAACTGCAGGCGCTCAAGAACATCATCGCCCACCCAGAGCAGTACAACCTCGCACTGCCCGGTATCCCCAACCAGCCGTACTTCACCACCGTCGCCAAGCCCCAAGGCATCGATGTGGCGTTGGCCGCCAAACTGGCCGAGATGCCTGTGAGCGAGTTCCTGTCGTTCAACCCGGGTTACAACCGCCCGGTGATTCCGGGCAGCCAGACTTCGCCCCTGGTACTGCCGGTAACCAACGCGGCTCGCTTCCAGGCCAACCTGGCTAACCACGACGCACCGCTCGTGAGCTGGCAAACGTATGCTCTGCCCCGCAGCGCGCGCATCGAAGAAGTCGCCAATCAACTCCACATGGCCGTCGAATCGCTGCGTTCGGCCAACGGCTTGCCCGCCCGTGCCCGCCTTGCTGCCGGTTACATTCTGCTGATTCCGTCTGCTGCGGCCGAGAACCTTCAGAACGCCATCAAGGCAGTGCTGCCCGAGCGTGAAGAGCGCGCCGTATCGGTCAAGGAAAACGTGCCGCGCGCTGGCGTGACCACCACCAAGACCAAGGCTCGTCCGGTCAAGGCCACAAAACCCGTCAGCCATCGCCGCTAAGAACCTGTCCGCAATCTTGTAGCGACGGTTCGTCAGCGAACTGAGAGCAACTCGGAGCCCACTGTTCATGAGTCATGAACGAGAGCTCCGAGCAGCAGGCAAGTCCCGATCATGAGTTCGCAGTAATTTCCGGGAACGGCCTCTAGCGCGCCAGGCTATTGGCGCTACGACAGAGCCGCGCTATCTTGCGCGGCTCTTGTTCTTTGAGCCCCTCTTTTTTCATGTCGCACCTGCCACGGCTTGCCGACCTGATGCGCTTTGCGCTGTTCGAGGACAATCTCGCCGCGGAGCCGCGCGCGGCACTCCTGCATGGACAGTGCGAGTACCTGCGTTGCGATTGGCCACAAGACCCACGCGCAAGCCTCGATCGCATCGAACGCTGGCAAAGCGAGGGACGCTACGTCGCCTTCGCTGGGCATTTCGAACTTGGCTACGCGCTAGAGCCACGTCTGCAGTCGCGGCTGGCGAACGGACAGTGCCTGTTGCAGGCATGGGCCTTCACAGAGCGCACGGAACTTGCAGGCGCCACGCTGACGCAGTGGTGGGCCGAGCAACTCGCCGATCTGACACCTCAAGCGGCAGAAGCAGGCCTGCTTTCGCTAACGCCGGACGTCAACCAACCCGTCCATGAACAACGCATCCAGCGTGTTCTCGACTATATCGACGCGGGCGATTGCTATCAGGTGAACCTCACCTTCGCGTGGCACGGCCAAGCTTTTGGCAGCCCGATCGCATTGTTCTCACGTCTGCGGCACGCGCAACCTGTCGAATATGGCGCGCTGATTCGCGACGATGACAATTGGATTCTGTCGCGCTCGCCCGAACTTTTCGTGGCACGACGCGCCGATCGTCTGGCCTGCAAGCCAATGAAAGGGACCGCGCCCCGCCGCGACGACGCTGTGCAGGACGCCGCCAACGCCGCAGCACTGCTGGCCTCGGACAAGAACCGCGCTGAAAACCTGATGATCGTTGACCTCATCCGCAACGACCTGGGGCGCATCGCGCCCGCAGGCGGCGTGCATGTCGATCGGTTGTTCGAGCTGGAACGCTACGCGACCGTGTATCAGCTCACCTCGACGATTTTTGCCGAACCAAGCAATTGCTCGTTGAGCGAAGTGCTCCGCGCGCTGTTCCCCTGCGGCTCCGTCACGGGCGCACCAAAAATCCGCGCGGAAGAAATCCTGAATGACCTCGAAAGCGGTCCGCGGGGCGTCTATTGCGGCGCGCTGGGCGAGCTGCTGCCAGGCGGTGATTTCGCCCTCAACGTGCCAATCCGCACGCTCACACTCAAGGGCGATGCCTGTCGGCTCGATACCGGCGGCGGCATCGTGGCGGACTCTGTCCCGGCCGATGAGTTTGCCGAGTGCCTGGATAAGGCGCGCTTCACACGCGTGCTGACCGATGGTGTCGATCTGATCGAAACGATGCGCTACGACATCGCCACCCGCAGCATTCCGCTACTCGAACGCCATCTCGCGCGGCTGAGTGCATCCATAGAGGCACTGCACTTCACTCTGGACGTAAACGCCCTGCGCAGCCAGTTGGCTTTCGTGTGTTCCACATTGACGACCGAGAGCCGCATCCGCCTGCAGCTTGCGCGCGATGGTCGCACCGTCCTCACCCACGCGCCGCTCGACGCCTTCGATGGCCCGCAAACAGTCTGCATTGCACCGTTTGCGCTCTACGCTGCCGATGGCCGGCTGCGTCACAAGACGACCGCCCGCGCCTTCTATGACCATGCGCTACGCGACGCGATGGCGGGCGGGCATTTCGATGCGCTGTTCTTCAATCAGGCAGATGAGTTGTGTGAAGGCGCACGCAGCAATGTCGTGGTCGAACTCGACGGGCGTCGCTATACGCCACCGCTGGAGTGTGGGCTGCTGCCGGGCGTGATGCGCGCAAAGCTGCTGGACGAAGGCGCTATCGAGGAAAAGATCATCTCGCGCGCAGCACTGATCGACGCTCAACAGGTGTGGGTGATCAACGCGCTGCGCGGGATGATTCCTGTCACGATCAAAGCGGGCCGCGACTAGCCGGCCCGCGCTTTTCAGTCTAAACCCCGCTGCGTTCGATCAACCACGCGTCGAACGTTTCGGCGGTCATCGGCTTGCCGAAGTAGAAGCCCTGCATATATTCGCAACCGAGTTCGAGCAAGGCATGTTTCTGCGGCTCGTTTTCGACCCCCTCGGCGAGCACCTCCACACCGCGACTGCGGGCCAGCATGATGATGCTGGCAACCACCGCGCGGTCGCTCGGCGAGCGCACCACGTCGGCGACAAAGCTGCGATCGATCTTGATGAGATCGGCCGGCATGCGCGTGAGCTGTTGCAAGGACGAGAAGCCCGTTCCGAAATCATCAATGGCAAAACGCACGCCCATCGAACGCAACGCCGCCAAGCGCTGACTCAGTGCCTCATGTGCCTCCAGCCCCACTGACTCAGTGATTTCCAGCGTCAGATCGGCAGCCGGTACATCGGCGAACTGAAGTGACGCGCGTAGCCGATCGACGAACTCATCAGAACGCAACTGGACCGGTGAGATATTCACCGACATGCGCAACATGCCCAGTCCGCGGCTGCGCCAGTCGGACATGCGCTCCAGCGCTTCTTCGAGCACCCACTGGCCCAGTTCGTTGATCATGCCGGTGCGCTCGGCCAACGGCACGAAGCGTTCCGGTGAAATCATCTCGCCGTAGTCACCCCGCCAGCGAAGTAGCGCTTCCACGCCCAGCACCTCACCCGTGCGGCCATTAACCTGCGGCTGATAATGCACCGCCAGTCCGCGACGGAAATCGATGGCGGCCCGCAGGTTGTGGAGCAGCGCCACACGGTCGCGTACCTCTTCCGACATCGCCCGTGTAAACACGCTACTCGTCACGCCACCTGCCTGACGCGCCTCGTTCAGCGCCAGGTTGGCGCTGCGCAACAGCTCAGCCGCGCTATCGTTGCCCTCCCCTGCACGCACAATCCCCAGACGTACCTGCACCGAAAGCGCATGACCGTGCACGAAGAACGGCGCCTCGAAAGCATGCTTGATGACGTCGGCATCAATGTGCGCAGGGTCGCCATACATCCCAAACGCGTCACCCGATATACGAGCGATGATGACCTGTGCGCCGACTGTCGCCCGAAGACGCTTGCCGACCGCCATCAGGAGAGCGTCTCCGCAGCGATGGCCGAGTGCGTCATTGATATCCGAGAAGCGCACGATGTCCGCGATCGCCAGACAATGCGACGCGGGCCGGTCGGTCTGCAGGATCTTGTTGACGTCCGTGACGAAACGCGCGCGATTAGGCAGGCGCGTCAGCGGATCAAAAAAGGCGAAGAAGTCCAGCCGCTCGAACAGATCGACGTTTTCGAATCCTGCCGAGATGCTCGTGGCGAACACATTCAACAGGCGCCGCTCAATGTCCGAGAGCATGCGCCCGGCGTCGAAGCACACCACCGCATCGCGCGTCATGCTGCCGAGCCACAACGTCACGACCGGGCCGTCCACCACCACCGTCCGCGCCGCGCGGCAACGTCGTACCGCGCGGATGAGCGTGCCGTCACCGCTCTGCTCGACATAGCGATCCTGGCTACCCGCGAATCGCCCCGTGGCGCAAATCACCCGCAACAACGACGCGCTTGTGTCGTCATCGACCGAGTCGCCCGCGCACACTGCGCCATTCGACGGACACGTCAGCAATTGGCCAAGACGCTCCAGCAACATCCGGGCGAACGCCGCCGATGAGCGCACGCGGAAAAGCTCAGTCGCCGACCGGACAATGAGCGACAGGCCGCGATTGTTCACCACGGCGCCTTCGAGCTGCGCATAGGCGCGGATCGCGGCAGTCAGGGTGGTGATGAGGCGCGTCTGCGTCAGTTCCGATTTGGTGCGGTAGTCGTTGATGTCGAAGCGGCGTATCGCTTCGAGTTCTGGCGCGTAGCCGGGTTGGCCCGTGCGCAGCACAATGCGCAGCGTGTTGAGGCCGATTTCCTCGCGAATGGTCTGCACCAGCGCGAGTCCGGCATCGGGCGTCTCCATCACCACGTCGAGCAGCACCACCGCGATGCCCGGCTCGCGCATGAGTATCTGTCGGGCTTCGGCTGCGCTACGTGCGGTCAGCAGTTCAAGTCCGCAACCATCGATGTCGATGCCGCGCAATGCAAACGCGGTCGCACGGTGCACCTCGTCGTCGTCGTCGACCATCAGCACGCGCCAACGGTATCCATCGTCGGTATGCGTAGCAACGTCGGTAAGTTCGTCTTCTTCGAGGAAAAGCAGCGGGTCGGCCGCGGCCTCACGATCGTCTTCGGGCGCGGAAGCCGGCGCGTCGCCGCTCATGCGCGTAGCCCCGCGCGATCGACATCGGGGAGCAGCAAAAGGTGTAGCCGCATCGCGTCACGCCACCTTGTCGCAGAAACGCGCCAACTCTACGTCCAGGGCAGTAATGCCGTTGGCGTCGTGCGTGCTCAGCAGGATGTCGACGCGGTTGTAGACGTTCGACCATTCGGGATGGTGATCCAGCTTCTCGGCCATCATCGCCACTCTCGCCATGAAGGCGAACGCCGCGTTGAAGTCTTTAAAGCGAAAACTGCGCTGGATCGCCTCACGCCCGGGCACGCCGCGCCATTCGGGCAACGTGACCAGCGCTTCGGCCAATTCTTCGGATGTCAGTTTGCTCGGTCTCATGTCGTGCCTCCTGTGGCTCCGCGCCCCATCTACTGAAGCGAAAAATCCACCCTCGACGGTCTTGCCGTCTTGTTCTTCTCGTCACTACCGAGTTGTACGGCCAGCACGAAAATCCGTTCGGCTGGCACCTTGCCTTGGTCGATCAACCAGTTGCGTACACGCTGAGCCCGTTGGTTGGCCAGCGAACGCAGTTCTTCTTCCCCGATCTGGATGTGGTCCAGGATGAGCTTCTCCATGTCCGCCACGGGCAGCGACTTGGAAAAACCGATCATGTTCTTCGGCTTGTCGAAACGTTCGCCATCATAGACCGTTGCCAGCAGATGTGGCATTTCTTCGGCGGTGATAGGCAGTTCGTTCAACGGCGTTGACCGATTGCCCACGGCGGACCATCTCACTCGCCTTGACCGCACGCATGCGCGCGTTGAGCGTCTCGCGCTTCAGGCCCGTGACATCGGTGGCTGCGTCCGCACGCCCGGTGACCTGCAAGCGCAATGCCGGCCGGTCGATGAGTGCCTTCGACAGCGCCTTGAGTTTCTCTTCGCCGCCAGCTGGCAGGCGCGCGTCACCCGGCGCAAATTCGATATACGACAGCTCTTCGGGATTGCCGCCGCTGAATACCGATCCTAGCAGCGAAAACGGTGCTGTCACCGCCTTGCCAATAAGGTTAACGATCACCCGGACGATCAAGCCGCCGACGCTGAATTCGGGGTCGTCCAGCGTTCCGCTCACCGGCAGATTGACGTCGATGACACCGTTGCGGTCCTTGAGCAAGGCGACGGCCAACAGCACCGGCAGCTTGGTGGCGGTCGGGCTGTCGACGCGTTCGCCGAACGTGAGCTGATCGATGTAGACCTGGTTCTGGGCAGTCAGCTTGCGCTCGCGGATCTGGTAGTCCAGCTTCATCGACAGCTTGCCCTTCTCGATCCCGTAGCCAACGTATTTCACGGCGTAGGTCGACACGGAGGTCAGATCGACGTCATCGACCTGCGCCTTGATGTCGAGGTAGCGGTCTTGCCTGAAAGGATTCAGCTCCCCTACGACTGTCACGGGGGCTGCGTGGTCGACGGCGGCTTTCAGGTCGAGCTTGGCAACCGAAGCCTGGTCCGACGACAACCCGGACAGCGTGCCGTTCACCTCGGTCAGGTTGGCGTCGAAGTTGGGCCGCACCAACCGGTCGCTGTAGTTGATGTTGCTGTCGGTGATCGCTACACGATCGATGCGCACCTTGATCGGCTTGGATGGCGCCGCCACCGTCGTGCTGCCAGCACTCGTGGCGGGCGCAGGTTCGACCTGCTCCGGCTTGTCCCCGTAGCCCTCCATCGGCTGTGCCACTTCGCGCAGGTTGATGTTGCCGTCCGCGCTCAGGATCAGGCGCGAATATGCGGCATCCAGCCGGATTTCGCTGGCTTCGACACTGAGCGGCGACAGGCTCGTACGCAGACGCGTGACCTGCAGGTTCTTCCAGCGCACAAAGTCAGTGTTGTTCACGCGGTCCAGCGAATTTAGGTCCGTGATGCCGAAATCGCCCGCAAAGGCAACCTGCGGCGTATCCGGTCGGGTCAGGTCGAAGTCAACGGTGCCCTTGACGCTCGCGCGCCCCTGCGTGATCAACACGCGGTATTCGCGGTCCACATAAGGCTGCGCTGCCAGCAGGTTGATGTTGCGCAGGTCTACCGTCAGGCGCCCCTTGGCCGGTTGAGGCTGTACATTGCCGGCAATCTGGATCGACCCGGTACTATCCGACCGCGCCTTGAAGCCGACCGACACTGGTTTCTTGCCGTCGGTGGCGTATTCGCCAAGCTCAAGCCCAATCTGGTCAAGGCGCGTCACGACGCGCGTCGTGCCATATTGGTTGTCGAAGCGCAGCCCCCAGTTTTCGATACGGGTGCCACCCACGCGCACTTTCCACGGCGCGGCCGACGCATTGTCCTTGGCAGCGGCCGGCGCCTGCTTTTCTGGCTGCGGCCACATCGTAAGGATGTCGAAGTCGCCATTGCGCGCGCGTGCGACTTCCCACTGTGCGTCGCGGCTGCTCACACGATCAACCGAAAACTCCCGCTTCGCGGGTGCCACCGCCAAGCCATCCAGCGTCAGCTCGGCCAGTTTGAGCGTCGGACGGCGGCTACCGCGCGCGGCAACGTTGACGTCGCTGACGTGCAGCTTGCCCTCGCGCAACGCAAACCCAGCGTCCTTGCCCTCAGGAACAAAGCTGAACGCACTCCCCGCCTCGACCTTGCCGCCAATGGCAACGTCGCCTACCGCAGTGGCGAAGTACGGTCGATAGCGATCGACGCTGATGCCAGCAAGTGCGAATTTGCCGTCGGTTTTGAAGTGCGCGTCGAAACTGCCGTCAAGGCTGAGGGCTTCGCCCGCATCGGACTGAGCCTTGAGGCTGAATACCGCAGGTGCGGCCTGCGGCGAAAGATCGAATCCCTTCAGGCTGGCTTCGAGTTTTCCGAGCGTTGCATTGAACCCCTTTGGCACCGCTTCGTCGTGCCAGCGGACTTCGCCGTTGGCGATGGCCACCTCGCCCACGTGAACCTTCGGCGCCGGTGCAGGCTTGGCATCGGCGGCAGGCTTGGCGGGCGCTTTCTGTTTGCCGCCGAGGCTCGCCAGATTGATGCTGCCATCGGCGTGACGGCTGACTGCCAGTTGCGGCGCGTCGAGCGCCACGCGGGCGATGTCGAGCTCCAACGGATGCGCGAGCGGCGTCAGGCGCTTGATGTCGATGGCGAGCTTGTCGAACGCAAGCAACTGCGCGCCGCCCGTGTCATCGACCCGCGCGTCGGCGACATCTACCTTGCCGGACAGCACCAGGGCCTGCGCACCATCGTGCTGCTGTGTCCACACGGCATCGATGTCGACGCCCAGCTTGCCCTGCTGGATTTTCACCGGCAACGAATCGGGCGCGTACGCCAGATACTGCGACACTTCAAACGGCGCCAGCGCGATCTTGATGTCCGCCTCGCGGCGATCCGCGAATGGGCGAGCACGGCCAGCCAGGCTCAGGTGCGACCCGTTGATGACGGCATCCAGCTTGGGCTGAACAAAGGTCTCTACTTGCGCGGGGAGGTTCGATACAAAAGGCACGCCGATGTCGATGTGCTCGGCAAGGTGCTTGACGCCACTGACGCGGTCATCGACGCTCACACGCCCTTCATGTAGCTCGATGTTGTTGAGCGAAAAGTGAGCGGGCTCGCCGGTGTCCGGCGACTTGGGGCGTGCGTTGAGACGATCGACGATGTCGGAAAAGTTATAGCGGTTGTCCGGCAGCCGGACGAGATTGATGTCCGGTTGGTCGATCTGGATTCGTTCGAGGACGGCACCACGGAAAATCGAACTGAGCTGCAGGTTGGCATAGGCACGGCCAACCTTGACGAAGTCGCTCTTGCCGTCGGCTTCTGCGATGCGCAGTCCTTCGACGGTGACGCTGAGCATCAGGGGATTGAACGCCACACGCTCCACGGTGACGTTGCGCCCCAAGAGCGCGGTGAGTTGTTTCTGCGCCTGCCACTTGGCCAGCGGTGGCACGGCAAGAAAGCCGATCGCCACCAGCGCTACGAATATCCCCAATGCCCACAGGCCCAAACGCCATGCCTTGGCATGGCGCCCTGCGGGAATGCGAGAAAGAAGCTTACGCGGTTCGCTCAGGTCGGTCATCGGAAAAGACTACCAGCGCTTACGGATTCAGTGAAGCCACAACATCAACGAAGGACTCACCGAGGATAGGTTTTCTACCGTGGCGAAGCGTCATACAGGCGTCACATCACCCCGTTAGCGTGCCGTTCCATGATCACTATCCATGCGGCGTGATATGCCGCGAGTCCGTTCGATCTTCCTGTCCGACATCCATCTCGGCACGCGTGGCTGTCAAGCCGAGAGTCTGCTGGGTTTTCTCCGGCACTTCGATTCGGAATATCTCTACCTCGTCGGCGACATCATCGATTTCTGGGCGATGAACCGCAGCATCCACTGGTCTCGCCACCAGAATACTTTTGTGCAGAAAGTGCTGCGTCGTGCGCGCAAAGGCGTGAATGTCATATTCATTCCGGGCAACCATGACGAAGCACTGCGCGAATATTGCGAGACAGCTTTCGGTGACATTGTCCTGAAATACGAAGACGTCCACGTCACAGCCGATGGACGCCGCTTCGCCCTGCTCCATGGCGACGAGTTCGACCAGGTCACGCGTTACCACAAATGGGTCGCAGTGCTGGGGGACGTCGCCTACAACCTGCTGGTGCGCATCAACACGTGGCTGTCGTTGGTGCGCCGGACGCTGCGCATCCCCGGCTACTGGTCGCTGGCCGGTTACGCCAAGCGCAAGGTCAAGAAGGCGGTGAGCTTCATTTTCGACTTCGAAGACTCAGTCGTCCGTGCCATGCGCGAACGCAAGGTAGACGGCGTCATCTGCGGCCATATCCACGCGGCAGCCATCAAGGACATCGGCGGCATCACCTACGTCAATTGTGGCGACTGGGTTGACAGTTGCACGGCCATCGTTGAACACGTGGACGGCCGACTCGAGCTGATCGACTGGCGCCAGCACGCGCCGTTCTACGCCGATTCGTCTGACGATGTCGATGCTGCGCCTGCACCGGTGGCGCATTCCCTCGCCTGAGGCACCATTTTTTTGCATTGCCACAAATCGATCAGCACGAATCGATCGCATTAGTGGTCAGCGCCGCTGAAGAAGCGCCAACCGATTAGCGCTCCAGCCAGATGACCGTCGCCATTGCTTTCTATCGCAATGCAGCGGGCGGTCGTCCGCTCTACCCTAACTTTGATGATTTGCAGCGAATGCATCGATTAATGCGCCGCAAAATCAATGCCTTACAACTCACAAAGCATGCAATTTTCCACTTGCATATGCATTTGAGTTGGCGCACATTGCGCCTCGCCCGGAGTCGGGACCGGTCACGCAAGACAGCCAAGCATCACAGAATGCGCGTTGCGTGACGCAGCGCGGGCGGGGCGCCCGCACCTTCCAAGAACACAGGAGACACCATGTTGCGCAAACTTTTTGCGGGCCTCGTCCTGGGCCTGCTCGTCGGTGGCGCTCACGCGGCAGCCGACTATCCGGATGGATTTACCAAGTGCGTCAAGGAACCCGGCACCTGTACCTTCAGTGGTACACGCCAGGTGGCATATGGCGCAGCCGGCCAGTTCGTTTACAAGACCCTCACCGGTAGTGTGGACTGCCAGCTCGCGACCTTCGGTACCGACCCGTATCCCGGCAAATCGAAATACTGCTCGTATTCCAACACCACTTCGGGCGGTTCCAGCTCCAGCAGCTCGGCCAGCTCCAGCACGTCCAGCAGCACCAGTTCGAGCAGCTCGTCGACCGCCAGCGGCGCCTGCACGCCCGGCACGACGATCACCGGCACGGTGGACTGCGGTGGCAAGACGGTGGGCACGGTCTGTAACGGGCAGTCGGAAAGCCAGCAGCCGGTCTTCACGCTGGCCGACGGCGCCACGATCAAGAACGTGCGCATCAACGCCAACGCAGCCGACGGCATCCACTGCAAGGGCAACTGCACGCTCCAGAACGTGGTGTGGGAAGACGTCTGCGAAGACGCCGCCACCATGGAGGGGGGCTCGGGCAAGGTGATGAACATCACCGGCGGCTCGGCGGCCAATGCCGACGACAAGGTCTTCCAGCACAACGGCATCGGCTCGACGATGAACATCAGCAACTTCACCACCACGGGCTCGATCGGCAAGCTGTACCGCTCGTGCGGTGACTGCGATGGCAACGGTGGCCCGCGCAAGGTGAACATCACCAACGTGAAGATCGAGAAGACCGGCTCGGTGGTGGGCATCAACAGCAACTACGGCGACGTGGCGACGATCCGCAGCCTGCAGATCAAGGGCTACAAGTCGGGCAGCCCGGCGGTGTGCGTGACCTACAAGGGCGTCACCGACCACAACGGCGAGTCAAGCAAGATCGGCGAGCAGTGGAACACCACCAACTGCAACATCAGCCCGAGCGACGTGACGGCGTACTGATCTGATGCACCGGGCGCCGTCCCGACCGGCGCCCACCTGCAGCACCGCCCCGGCCTTCGCGCCGGGGTTTTGTTTTTCGTCCGTGCGTTCTGGCCTACCATCTGCCGCATTGCAACTTGACCACCTTCCGGCGACCGCTACCATCCACGCCCATGCCGCCCCGCCACCACACCGGTTTCACGCTGATCGAACTGCTTGTCACGCTGGCTATCCTCGGCCTGCTGGCGACCATCACCGTGCCGCTCGCGCAGGTTTCGATCCAGCGCCACAAAGAGCAGGAGCTGCGCCTTGCGCTACGCGAGATCCGCACCGCGCTGGACGACTACAAGCGCGCCTCCGAGCAAGGCATCATCGCCACGCCGGTCGGCGGCAGCGGATACCCGAAAACGCTCGACGATCTCGTCACCGGCGTGAAAGATCAACGCAATGCGGCCGGCCGGCGCGTGTACTTCCTGCGTCGCGTGCCGCGCGACCCGTTCGCGGACGATCCTGCCACGCCCGACGTCGCAACCTGGGCGCTGCGCTCGTACAGCAGCGACGCCGAAAACCCGCGCGAAGGCGAGGACGTCTACGACGTCACCTCCAAATCCGAACTCATCGGACTCAACGGCGTGCCTTACCGCAAATGGTGATGATGCGGCGCGCGCAGCGGATGACCGGCTTCACCTATATCGGGCTGCTCATCCTGCTTGCCGTAATCGGGTTCGCCGCCGCAGCCACGGTGCTAGCCGGCTCCATCGCGCAACGCCGGCAAGCCGAAGACGAGCTGCTCTTCGTGGGACTGCAGTTCAAGCACGCCCTGCGCGCCTATTACGAGTCCACGCCTGCGGGTTCAGGGATGACCGCGCCGCGCAAGCTCGAAGACCTGCTGCGCGACCCCCGCTACCCCTTCACGCGGCGCTATCTGCGCAAACTGTACGACGACCCGGTCACCGGCTCCAGCGACTGGGGAATCATCCGTAGCGGAGACGGCGGCATCGTTGGCGTCTATAGCGAAAGCCTCGACAAGCCGATCCGCATGGCCAACTTTCCCGACGAGCTTTTCTATTTCGAGGGCAAGAAGAGTTACCACGACTGGGTGTTCGTCTACGGCGTCGTGTGCCAGAACAGCGGCTGCGAACTGCCGCCGCAGAACGCGTTCGGGCACTGACCCCTCGCCCGCCGCTTGGCAAGCACGGGCGGCGTCGGCAAAAATGCGCGCCGACCCTACACACTCCCAAGGCAACTCCATGAGCAGCTACCCGCAATTGCGTTTTGGCGTCATCGGCATCGACCACCGTCACGCCTACGACCAGGTCGGCAGCCTGCTGCGTGCGGGAGCGCATTGCGCCGGGTTCTACAGCGCCACCGACCCGAAGACGCTGGCAGGCTTTGTTGAACGCTTCCCCGACGTCCGGCGTGTAAACGACCCTGCCAGGCTGCTCGAAGACCCGACGATCCACCTCATCGTCAGCGCCGCCATTCCGGATGAGCGCGCCGACATCGGCATCAGCGCCATGCGGCACGGCAAGGACTTTATGGCCGACAAGCCGGGGGTGACCACGCTTGAGCAACTCGAACGCGTGCGTGCCGTGCAGCGTGAAACGGGCCGTATCTACACCATCAACTTCACCGAACACTTTGAAGTGCGCGCCGTCACGCGCGCCACTGAACTCATCCGCGCTGGCGCCATCGGCCGGGTCATCCACACCGTCGGCCTCGGCCCGCACCGCTTCAACCGCCATCTGCGCGACGCGTGGTTCTTCGATCCCCAACGCTACGGCGGCATTCTGTGCGACATCGCCTCGCACCAGATCGAACAGTTCCTGCACTTCACGCAGGCGACGGACGCTCGCATCGTCGCCGCCCGCTGCGGCAACGTGGCGCACCCGGAAGACCCCGGCTTCGAAGACTTCGGCGAAGTGATGCTCGCGCACGACACTGCCAGCGCCTACATCCGCGTCAACTGGTTCACGCCCGACGGGCTCGACACCTGGGGCGACGGCCGCCTGACCATCGTCGGCACTGAGGGCTACATGGAGCTGCGCAAGTACATCGACATTGCCGGTCGCCCGGGCAAGGATCACCTGTTCCTCGTTGACGGCCAGGGCACCCGACACATCGATTGCTCCACCGCATCGTTGCCCTACTACAGCGACCTCACCCGCGACGTCTTCGAACGGACGGAAACAGCCATGCCGCAAGCGCACTGCTTCAAGGTTTGCGAGCTGGCACTGACTGCGCAGGCCATGGCGGAAAAGCTGAAACCCACGGCATAGAACTGCCGTCACGTTCGACGATGCGTGTCGGAGCACGCCGACGACGTCATGCAGATGCGCCGACAGGCGTGCCGAGCGTTGGCACCTAGCATGGAATCGTCGTCCCGCCGTCGGTGCGGGGCCTGCTAACGAAGGAGAACGACATGCTGATTCGGACGAGAACCCTGCCGAGCGCCTCGCAATCCCTCAGCGACGCTGCGGCCTCGCTGCAGGCAGCCGCACACGCGGTACAGGCAAGCACTTCGGAACGCCTGCTGGCCGCGCGCGACGCGGTCAATCGCTCGGCCTCGTGCGCCCAGGCGTACGTTCACGAAAACCCTTGGCGCATTGCCGGCGCAGCCGCCGGTCTGGGGCTTCTGGCCGGCGTGCTGTTGAGTTCCGGACGTCGTCAGCCGTAGTTGAAGCCCCGCACAAAAAACCCCGCAGAAGCGGGGTTTTTTGTTGTGTGCGGCGAGTGACCGCGTTCGGTGACACGAACACGGCTAGCGACCAGTCGATGCGTTCTGGTCAAGGTCTGTCGTGTCGGGAGTGGTGTGCATGTCGCGGACGAGGTTATCGATATCGAAGCCATCTTCGCGCGCCCGCATCAGCAGGCGATGCAACACACCGGAGGTCAATTGCGGCTCGCGTGACAACACCCACAGGTACTTGCGATCGGGTGTGCCGACCAGTGCGTAGCGATACTGGGAATCGAGTTCAAGAATCCAATAGTCCCCTTTGGTGAAGGGTAGCCACGATAGCCATTGCGGCAGAAAGCTCACATCGAGTTGCCCAATGCCGGGCTCGACCACCTCCGCCACGCCGCGCGACTCGTCCGTGGCTCCGCTTTCTTCTCGGCAACGATTGACGACGGTGATACGCCCGTCAGGACGGGCGGCGTATTCGGCCGTAACGTCAGACGCGCAGTCGCGTTGAAAGCGGTTGGGCAATCGCGCGATCTCGTACCACTTGCCGACGTAGCGCTCCACCTGAAAACCAACGACGGGCATCAAGGGAGAGTCTTCGTCTTCGGCGGCAGAGCCCGCAACCGGCAGCCACATCAACGCGCCAAGGGCAATCGTGGACAGGGTTGCAGCAGACCAGATGCGCAGCTCGCTCTTCAGCATGACGCCTCCCCGCCAATCACACCGAGAGCGGCCGCGCGACCGGTCAATGCCATGTCAGCCTGCGTCATCCGCGCCGCCCCATCAGCAGCGACACGACCGTCAAGACGAGGAACACGACAAACAGAATCTTGGCGATACCCGCCGCACCAGCAGCGATACCGCCGAACCCGAACAAAGCCGCCACCAGGGCGATGATGAGAAAAACCACAGCGTAATGCAGCATGATGTCTCTCCTTGCTGGGATCGCCGCGACCGCAGCCGTGGCGATCAATCGGAATGTAGGTCAGCGAGGGGCCAGCGACTGTAGTCGTTGTGGCCCCCACCATGTCAGCGTCCGCCGACACGACACCGCATAGGACCGTCGGCCTTACGAGCCGTAACGCGCCCGCACATCGCTCAGGCAATTGGTCTTGGCGTCACCAGCGAGGCGGTCGCACTTCTCCTTGGCCAAGTCGCGATCTGCATCGCGTTTCTTGTCTGCGGCCTGCTGATCGGCCTTTGCCGCCGTGGCGTTTTCATCACGATGGGCGTTGGCCGTCTTGCGGTTGGCCGTGGCGTCTGCCTTGGCCTTCTCCTCGGCCGTCTTGGCGGCCTGCACACATTCGTCCTTGGCTTGGCCGGCCTTGTCGTCGCAACGTTCCTTGGCAACGCTGTATGTCGCTTCGGCGCGGGCGACCTGCGCGTCATAGCGAGCCTTTTCGGTGCCCTTGGTGGCTGCATCGAGGTCGGCGAGCGCAACCTTGCGGTTGGCCTTGGCTTCTTCCACACAGACGTCCTTGCCGTTACCGGCCAACGCATCGCACTGTTTTTTGGCTGCGTTGTAGGTGTCTTCGATGTGGTTGCGCGATTGTTTTTCCTGTTCGGTGGCGGCGTTCGCGGCAAAGGGCAGCACGCTCAGCGCAAGAACACAGGCAATGGCAGTGGGTTTGATTGTCTTCATGCTGGGTCTCCTGCGTAGTTGGAATCACGCCGGCAGATGTGACTGCCGGTTGATGCCAGTATGGAGAAGCCCAGCCCTCTGACTTATCGGACGCCCGCCCGACGCCCGTGGGAATGTCGCTACGCCGTGGTCGGCTCCGCTCCTACGCGGACGACACCACGGGTTCCAGCGGCAGGCTGACAGTGATGGTGGTACCGGCGCCCGGGGCGGACGACAAGGTAAGTTCGCCACGCAAGGCGGCCACGCGCTGGCGCATGCCGCGCAGACCATGGCTGCGCAGGCGGCGCACGTCGGTGTTGGCCATGCCGCGACCATCGTCGGCGATACGAATGTGCAGCGTGTTTTCTTCCACTCGCAATCGAAGCGACACATTGCGCGCCTGCGCGTGACGTTCGATGTTGGTGAGCGCCTCTTGCACGATGCGATACACCGCCACCGACTGCTCGCGGGTCAGCACCGGCATGTCGTCGCTCAGTTCGGTCTGCGTGCGCACTTCGCTACGGTGTGCGAAGTCTTCCATCAGCGATTCAAGCGCCGGCACCAGCCCCAGGTTGAGGAGCGCAGACGGTACGAGCCCTTCGATGATGCGCCGCTTGAGCGCCACGCCCTGATCCAGGTGTTCGAGAACGCGCTGCAACTTGGCGAGCACCTCGGGCGCCAGGTCCGGCGCCTTGCGACGCACCCACGCGACGTCCATGCGCGACGCGGTGAGGATCGCGCCCAGCTCGTCGTGGAGCTCGCGCGCGAGCATGGATTTTTCTTCTTCGCGCGCGCCCTGCAAATGCGAAGCCAGCTCGGAGAGTTCTTCAGTGCGTTCGCGCACCAACAGGTCGAGCCGGGCGGATTCGTCGCGCTCGCTTTCCAGTTCGCGGCGCACTGAACGCAATAGGACCAGCACCAGAAGAATGTTCAATGCCACAGCGAAGGTGACAGCCAGACGCTGAAAGCGCAGGTCGTCCTGCCAGCGACGCGCATGCTGGTTGGTGCGCGCCTCTTCGAGTTCGAGCAGCGTATTGATCGCACCGCGAATACGGTCGGCATTGAGCTTGCCGACGTCGGAGTTGAGCATCGCCATCGCTTGTTCTTCGCGCCCAGCGTCGAACAACGTGATGGAGGCGCGCAGCTCGCTGAATTTATCGTCAACGCGCTGCTGCAGCGCGTCAATCAAGGCCAGCCGCTCGCTATCGCCCGCACTCATCTGACGGATGCGCTCGATGACTTCGGGCACCTTCGGGAACGCGTCGAGATACGGGTCGAGGTATTCACGACGGCGCGTGATCAGGTAACCGCGCTGAGCGGTTTCGGCATTGGTGGCGAGCAGGCCAAGTGTGTACAGCTCACGACGCAGCTCATATGAATGCCTGATCTGGGCGACAACGTCTCCCAATCGCTCGTTGCCCAATTCGGCAATGGCGATGCAGGCCACGCCGGCAATCACACACAGCGGCGCGGCAAGGCGAAACGCTGCGGCTCGCCGCAGGATGCTGCGGGGGAATTCCAGTACTTCATCGCCTGCGGCATTGGCGGCCTTGAAGGCACCTTTCAGGCTGGCGAGCTTGCGGGGGGATTGGTCCATCGTTTGTCCACGTAGGAGCTGTCTTACATCGTTTCTAAGCCGCTACCTACAGGTCGCGGCAAGCCATCTCGATAATCTGCAATCGTCATCTTGCGTCATCGTCGCATCGCCGTACATGCGACGAACACCGACAAAGGAGAACGATCATGCTGCACTACGCAGCGGTCTTTCTGGTCATTGCGCTGATCGCCGCCGTCTTCGGCTTCGGGGGCATCGCGGCAGGCGCGACCGAGATCGCAAAGATACTGTTCTTCGTTTTCATCGTACTGACGATCGTGAGTTTCATCGCCAGCGTGCTGCGCCGATGACACCATGCCCAACCCCACGACGCGCGCCGCCGGGCGCGCACGCAGGAGATCAGTCATGAACATCAACGCCCAAGTTCCCTTGTCCAACCACCGCGGCGATTTCGTCCTCGACGTGGAAACCATCCGCCGACGCGCCCGCGACAACATGACCGATGGGGCCGTGACCTCATCGTACGGCAAGGACCGCGACGTTGCCGTCCGCGTGCTGAACCAGGCGCTGGCCACCGAAATCGTGTGTGTGCTGCGTTACAAGCGCCACGCCTTCATGGCCCAGGGGCCCAATTCGGAACCCATCGCAGCCGAGTTCCATACGCACGCCTCCGAAGAGCAGGCCCATGCCGACCAGATTGCCGAACGCATCGTGCAACTGGGCGGCGAACCGGACTTTTCGCCCGCAGGACTGCTCGACCGTAGCCATTCCGAATACGCGCCGGGGAAAAACCTGCGCGACATGCTTCGCGAAGACCTGATCGCCGAACGCATCGCCATCGATACCTACCGCGAGATGGTGCGCTGGTTCGGCGACGACGACCCCACCACCCGCAACATGCTGGTCTCGATCCTCGCGAAGGAAGAAGAACACGCCGACGACCTCAAGGATCTGCTCTCCAAAGAGTAGTCAGGCGCCCCTCACCCAAACCGAGAAGGAGAAACGTCATGCTGAAGAAAATCATCGCTCCTGTACTGGCCTTGATGATGATCGCCATCACCGGCTGCAACACCATCGAAGGCGCCGGCAAGGATATCGAACGTGGCGGCGAAAAGGTTCAGGACACCGCCAAGGATACCAAGCAGAAAATGTGACGCGGCGCGCCAGCGGTGTCAAAATCGCCGCTGGCGCCCTGCCTGTCACCCATGCGGAGACCCTCATGACGAAACACCGCGTACTGATTGGCGACGACCACCAGATCGTACGCAATGGCATCCGGCAGCTCATCGAAGACGAGCCTGACCTGGAAGTCGGCGGAGAAGCATCCACCAGCCTCGAGATCCTGGCCACGCTGCGCGACGGCCACTGGGACCTGGTGTTGCTGGACATCGCCCTGCCCGATCGCAGCGGCGTCGACACGCTACGACTGATCCGCAACCTGCACACCGATCTGCCGGTGCTCATCCTGTCCGGCTACCCGGAAGACAAATACGCGGTCAATCTGCTGCGCGCCGGCGCCAACGGCTACGTGCGCAAGGACGCCGAGCCCGAAGACATCCTGCGCGCCATGCGCGTCGTGCTCCAGGGCCGCCGCTACCTGTCGCCCGCGTTGTCCGACCTGTTGGTCAACCGGCTCGACGGCGACGCCAGCGGCCCGCTGCATCACGACCTGTCGCAGCGCGAATTCCAGGTGCTGTGCCAGCTCGCGTCCGGCAAGACCGTGTCGCAGATTGCCGACGAGTTGTTCCTGAGCGTCAAGACGGTCAGCACGTATCGCACGCGCATCCTGGAAAAGCTCAACATGCAGACCAATGCCGAGCTGACCTACTACGCCATCAAGACCGGCCTGATCAATTGATGATGCGTGTAGGTTTCCGTCCGATTAACGCAGTGCGTTCCGTGCGGAATACTGTCTTCACGAGGAACAACTCGTGAGTGACATCCACATGAGCCTATCCGCCAACAGCCCTCTTGATGCCTCTACTCCCGCGCCCCGCCCGGCGCTCGGGCCTGTACAGGTGTTGCTGGTGGAAGACTCGCCGGTCATCCGCGACAGCCTGATCGATCTGGTGGAGTCCGATCATCGTTGCCTGGTGGGCCGCACCACCGATGGTGAAACAGAAGCCCGTGCAGCACTGCAGGGGCATGACTTCCAGATCGCCATCATCGATCTGCAACTGCGCGAAGGCAGCGGCATGAACGTGCTGGCCTGGCTGCAACATCAGCCCGACCCGCCACTGCGAATCGTGCTCACCAACTTTGCCGAGCCGCGCGTGCGCGCGCAGTGCCTCGCGCTCGGCGCCGATTACTTCTTCGACAAGTCGCGCGAATTCGAAGAGGTCTCGACCGCCATCGACCGCTACCTCTCCACGCACGACGCCGTCTGAAGGCACTTCACGCGAAGCGCCTTCACGGCATATCAACTACGCGCCGACTCGCGCGTCACCAGCCAGATACCACCGCAGACGAGCAGCAGGGCGATACCGTTCTTCAGCTCGAAAATGCTCTCGTTCAGGAAAATCGCCGACAGCACCGCGCCCGATACGGGAATGAGGAAGTTGAACGGCGCCACCATGCCGACGCGGTTGTACTTGAGCAGAATGCTCCACAGCGCAAACGCTGCCGACGACAGCACGACCAGATACGCCAGCAACGCCGTCAACGCCACGCCAAAACCGTGCAGTCCGCCACCCGTGACGTAGCCCGCCACCGTCAGCGCGATGCCGCCGATTGAAAGCTGGTAACCCGTCATGACGACGGAATCCATGCCTTGCGAGACCTTCTTGCCGTAAATCATCGCCGCCGACAGGATGAATGCCGACATCACCACCGAACCATCGCCCGCGATGGTGAAGGTAAAGTCCAGCAGATCGTGGCTGAAGTTCACCGCCATCACGCCCGCAAAACCCAGCAGACAGCCGATGGCCTTGGCACCCGTGATGCGATCGTTCTGGTAGATGAAGTGGGCCAGGATCACGCTGAAGAAGGTCGCGGTCGAGTTCATGATCGAACCCTTCACGCCCGTCGTGTAGGCCAGGCCGATATAGAAGAACACGTACTGCAGCGAAGTCTGCGTCAGGCCGAGAATCGCGAGCTGCTTCCACTTGCCCGGCGACAGCGGCCCGAGCTTGCGGTGCGTGAAGCGCGCCAGCACCAGCAGCACCAGCCCGGCAAAGAAGAAGCGCCAGCCAGCGAACACCAGTTTCGAGGGAATGTCGTTGGCGGCAATGTTGAACAGCGCGTAGCCATTCTTGATCGCCGGATAAGCACTGCCCCACAACAGGCAGCACAAAGTCGCTATGGAAAAGACAAATCGCTTGTCCGTGAATACTTGCGTGTTCTTCAAGATGACTCCTGCGGCGCCCGTCCAATGGGCGCACCAAAAAACAAAAAGCGCGCCACGATGGCGCGCCATCGAAAACCAGCCCATGCCGGGCTCTATCGCCACGCCCAGCACGGGCGCGACAAGTGAAAAACTAAACGTCGGCCTCGTTCGAGGCGTCGTCCCGCAGCCACTCCTGCGCCACGTAGCGCGCGCCGCCAGCCAGTTCGGGCGCAGCCAGAATGCGCAGAATCGCCCCGGCAACACGATCGGGCGAAGCCAACTCGCCTGCCTCGCGACGCTGGATGAAGCGTCCAACGTCGGGAAAGTCTGCTTCCGGCGTGGCGCGGATCAATGCCTGCATGCCGGTGTCCATGACGCCGGGATTCACGTTCACAGCAATCAACGGATGCGGCTCGCGTGCTTGCTCGAGGGCAAGCGACTGGATGAAGTTCTCCATGCCCGCCTTCACCGCACAGTACAGCGACCAACCTGCGTAGCCCTTAAGCGCGGCGCCCGACGAAATATTGGCCACCACTTTGCGACAGGCGTGTGACTGGAATGCCGCGACGACCTCGGTGAGAACCAGGATCGCGCTGGAGAAATTGATGTTCAGATTGTCGAGCACCGCATCGCGCGACTGGCGCGATGTCGGCCCCATGGGCTCCAGCGTGGCTGCATTGCCAATGAAGATGAGTTCTTCAATGGGCTGGGCGGCCAGCGGTGCAAGCGTATCGGCCACCATGCGGGCCGCCAACGACGGCTGCGAGAAGTCCACCTGTACCGACCAGTCATGCGGCGCGCTACGCGAGAATTCCAGCACGCGGTAACCGGCGCCCACCAGTCGTTCGCCGAGCGCGAGGCCCAGCCCCCGGGAGCCGCCAGTCAATAGTGCAAGACGCATGGCAAGGGGAATCTGCCGACAAGACAACTCAGCATTATAAGGCAAGAGGTATTTCGATGCAGGAACCTACCTGTTAAGGCTTGGGTTCTTCCTACTGATCAGCCTTGAGCAGCCGCCACAGAGTCGTTCGGCCCACGCCAAGCCGGCGCGCGGCCAGCGTTGCGTTGCCACCTGCTTCGGCCAGCGCCGCACGCGCCTCACGCCGATCGAGTTCCCTCCGCGCCTGGCGCAATGGCGCCTCGTCGGGCACGGCGTCGGCAGTTCCCTCCAGTTCTGGAAACAGCATCGCCAGCAAGCCCGCGCGCAAGTCGGCGTCCGGCTCGCTCGCGGCAGCCATCAGGCGTTCGACCATGTTTTCCAGCTCACGCACATTGCCGGGCCATGTGTAGGCGCGCGTACGTTCAAGAAAGCGGTCGAGCAACGCCGCGTCTGGACGTACCAGTCCGTGTCGCCCCACGTGCTTGGCGACAAGCGCATCGATCAGCGCGGGCAGATCTTCGATACGCTCGCGCAAACTCGGCACCACCAATCGCAGCCCATTGAGCCGGTAGTACAGGTCTTGCCGGAAAGAGCCGTCCCGCACGCGCTGGGTGAGGTCGCGGTGCGTAGCGGCAACGATGCGCACGTCGATGGGAATCGGCTCGCGCCCGCCGACGCGCAGCACTTCGCGCTCTTGCAGTACGCGCAAGAGCCGCGTCTGCAGGGCCAGCGGCATGTCGCCGATTTCGTCGAGAAAAACGCTGCCACGGTGGGCCGCTTCGAGCAGACCGGGCTTGCCGCCGCGCGATGCGCCGGTAAAGGCGCCCTCCTCGTAGCCAAAGAGTTCCGCTTCGAGCAGAGATTCGGGCATCGCCGCGCAGTTGATCGCCACGAATGGCCCGCGCCGACGCGCGCTGGCGTTATGCAGCCCCTGCGCGATGAGTTCTTTGCCAGTCCCCGATTCGCCGGTGATCAGCACCGTCAGGTCGAGGCTCGCGAAGCGCTCGGCCAGGGCGCGCAGACCGCGCATGGCCTCCGACACCCCGACCAGATCATCGAGCGCATGGCGCGCGCGCAGCGGCGTGCTGTGCGCGTGGCGGCGCAGATCGCGGTCAGCGCGTTCCACGCTGGCGGCCTCTTGTAAGGTGAACAGTGCCCCGGCCTGTGCGCCTTGTTCGTCGAACCGGAATGATGTTGCCGATGACACGTCGTGCGCCGAGGCGGAACACCTGCCGCAACAGCGGGCGAGCATCCTTGCCCAGCGCATCGCGCACATCCACCTGCGGCATGACGTCGGCAAGCGAACGGCCGATCACGGCCTGCGCAGGCGCGTCCAGCAAATCGCACGCGGCCGGATTGGCCAGCCACACCTGCTGCGCGGCGTCGATCGCCACGATGCCCTCGCGCACGTGCCCGAGCAGCGTCGCCAACTGTTCGCGCCGCACACGCTCAACGGCCCGCACGCGAGCCAGTTCAATGGCTTCTTCAATGGCGCGCCGGGCTGACTCCGGTGTGTAGATGAAGACGCTCTGCAGCCCATACTGCTCGGCGGTTTCGGTGACCAGGCTGGTGCCGATGACAACTTGCGCGCCAGCGTCGCGCAACGCGCGCACATGTGCGTGGACATCGTGTTCGCTGGTATAGCGCCGCACATCGAGACGGATGCGCAACAGGCGACCGAGGTCGCCGAGATCTGCGCTGATCGGCTCATAGGTCACCAGCCCGACGTGATCACCCATGCCTGCAGCGCGCGACAGCGCCCGCATGATGTCGTAACCCGTCACGTTGACCAGCGCCACCGGGTATTCGAGTTGCCGCCGCAGCAACGCGCCGTTCGCCCCGGCGCTGATGAAGACGTCCACGTCGCCACGCTCGATCAATGAACGGGCCTGTGCCACGGCGTCGCCAAAGCGGCGATGTTCGACGACGATCTCGGCCCGGTCGGCGTAGTCGTCGCTCACGGATTCAATCAGCGCAGAAAGACGGCTGAAGCTCACCACGCACAAGCGCGGCCGACGGCTGGATGGGGACATCGCACACCTCGACAGACGAGGAGATTACTGAAACACACCTTCCAAATCTGAAACAGGCGCACTTACCCCTACGGGTGCTCTGGCGTCTGACGCGCCAGCAACACTCGGCATCGATTTCATACACATCAACGACATAGCGTCACGACACGCCCGATCGCGCTGCGGAAAACCCGCAGGACCGCCGCAGTTGGCACAGGCGTTGCACCGTATGGGGCACAGAGTTCCGAGAGACCGCCATGACCGCCAAGACGCCGGGCCAGATTTTCCGCGAAGCACTTGCCGCCGAGCGCCCCCTTCAACTGCCGGGTGCCATCAACGCCAACCATGCACTGTTGGTAAAGCAGGCCGGATTCCGCGCCGCCTATCTGTCGGGTGGTGGCGTCGCCGCCGGATCGTTGGGATTGCCAGACCTCGGCATTTCGAATCTCGACGACGTGCTGGTCGATGTGCGCCGCATCACCGATGTGTGCGACCTGCCATTGATGGTGGACGCCGACACAGGCTTCGGCGCCTCGGCCTTCAACGTCGCCCGTACGGTCAAGAGCCTCATCAAGGCGGGTGCAGCCGCCATGCACATCGAAGACCAAGTGGGCGCCAAGCGTTGCGGCCATCGCCCCAACAAGGAAATCGTCAGCCAGGCGGAGATGGTCGATCGCATCAAAGCGGCCGTCGATGCGCGCACCGACGAGAGCTTCTTCGTCATGGCGCGCACCGATGCGCTGGCCGTCGAAGGGCGCGAGCGCGCCATCGAACGCGCACTGGCCTGCGTAGAAGCCGGCGCCGACGGCGTATTCCCCGAAGCCGTGACCGAGCTTTCGCAATACCGAGATTTCGCTGAAGCGGTGCGCGTGCCAGTGCTCGCCAATCTCACCGAATTCGGCAAGACCCCGCTGTTCTCGCTCGACGAAGTCGCCAGCGCTGGCGTGGGCATTGCGCTCTACCCGTTGTCGGCGTTTCGCGCCATGAACAAGGCAGCACTCAAGGTCTACAACACATTACGGCGCGAGGGTTCGCAGCGCAGCGTGCTCGACACCATGCAGACGCGCGAAGAACTGTACGACGCCATCGGTTACTGGGACTACGAGCACAAGCTCGACGAGCTGTTCGCCCGCACACGCAACTGACACGAACACCCGACCCCGACAGAGAGCAACAGAGAGAAACCAGAAAAGTGCGGCCGGCAACACAGCACACAACAGCCGGCCGCACCCGACGAGAGGAGACACACCCCATGAGCGTGCAAGCGATCGCAGAAGCCCCCGTCAGCGCCATCAAGCCGAAAAAGTCGGTGGCGCTGTCAGGCGTGACTGCTGGCAATACGGCCTTGTGTTCAGTGGGCCGTACCGGCAACGACCTGCACTACCGCGGTTATGACATCCTCGATATCGCCGACACCTGCGAGTTCGAAGAGATCGCCTATCTGCTGGTGCACGGCAAGCTGCCCACGCGCGGCGAGCTGGCCGCCTACAAGACGCGCCTGTCCGCGTTGCGCGGCCTGCCGGGTAACGTGCGCAACGTGCTGGAGAATCTGCCGGCCTCGGCGCATGCAATGGACGTGATGCGCACCGGCGTCTCCACGCTCGGTTGCCTGCTGCCAGAGAAGGATGACCACAACACTGCCGGTGCGCGCGAAATCGCCGACCGCCTGCTGGCGTCGCTCGGCTCCATGCTGTTGTACTGGTATCACTTCAGCCACCACGGCCGCCGCATCGATACGGAAACCGATGACGATTCCATCGGTGCGCATTTTCTGCACCTGCTGCATGGCCGTCGCCCGTCGCCGGACTGGGTGCGGGCGATGCACACGTCGCTCAACCTGTACGCCGAGCACGAATTCAACGCGTCGACCTTCACCGCACGCGTCATCGCGGGCACCGGCGCCGATGTGTATTCCGCCATCACCGGGGCCATCGGCGCCCTGCGCGGGCCCAAGCACGGTGGCGCCAACGAAGCGTCGTTCGAAATCCAGCAGCGCTACGATTCGCCCGACGAGGCCGAAGCCGACATCCGCCGATGCGTCAACAACAAAGAGGTTGTCATCGGTTTCGGCCATCCGGTCTACACCATCGCCGACCCGCGCAACAAGGTCATCAAGGAAGTCGCCCGCCGGCTCTCGCAGCAGGCCGATGACTTGAAGATGTTCAATATCGCCGAGCGCATCGAGAGCGTGATGTGGAATGCGAAAAGCATGTTCCCCAATCTCGACTGGTTCAGCGCGGTGAGCTACCACATGATGGGCGTGCCGACGAATATGTTCACCCCGCTGTTCGTGGTGGCACGCACGACGGGCTGGGCCGCACACATCATCGAGCAGCGCATCGACAACAAGATCATCCGGCCGAGTGCGAACTACACCGGCCCGGAAAACCTCGCCTTCGTTCCCATCGAACAACGCCGCTGATTGCGCAGATTCTTCAGGAGCCTTTTGCATGAGCAGTCATATTTCGAACGTCCGCCCGCAGCCCGACAAGGTACTGAGCGACATTGCCGACTACGTGTGCGACTACCGCATCGACAGCGCACTTGCGTTCGAGACCGCGCGTAATTGCCTCATCGACACGCTCGGCTGCGGACTCGAAGCACTCGAATACCCGGCATGCACCAAGCTGCTCGGGCCGGTGGTGCCCGGTACGGTGGTCCCCAATGGCGCCAAGGTGCCGGGCACGCAACACCAGCTCGATCCGGTGCAGGCGGCATTCAATATCGGCGCCATGATCCGCTGGCTGGACTTCAACGACACTTGGCTGGCGGCCGAATGGGGACACCCGTCGGACAACCTCGGCGGCATTCTCGCCACCGCCGATTGGCTGTCGCGCAATGCCGTGGCTGCGGGCAAGCAACCCTTGGTCATGCGCGACGTGCTCGCGGCCATGATCAAGGCGCATGAAATCCAGGGCTGCATTGCGCTGGAGAACAGCTTCAACAAGGTCGGGCTCGACCACGTGCTGCTGGTCAAGGTTGCCTCCACCGCCGTGGTTGCACAGATGCTGGGCCTGTCGCGCGAGGAGATCATCAACGCCGTCTCGCTGGCGTGGGTGGATGGGCAAAGCCTGCGCACCTATCGCCATGCGCCCAACACCGGCAGCCGCAAGAGCTGGGCCGCGGGCGACGCCACCAGCCGCGCGGTACGGCTGGCATTGATCGCCAAGACGGGTGAGATGGGGTATCCGTCCGTGCTGACCGCCAAGACCTGGGGCTTCTATGACGTGAGCTTCAAGGGCGAACCGTTCCGCTTCCAGCGGCCCTATGGCAGCTACGTGATGGAGAACGTGCTGTTCAAGATCTCCTACCCCGCCGAGTTCCACAGTCAGACCGCCGTGGAATGTGCGATGACCCTGCACGAACAACTGCAGGCGCGCGGCCGTAGCGCGCAGGACATCCGCAAGGTCACCATCCGCACGCATGAGGCGTGCATCCGCATCATCGACAAACAAGGTCCGCTCAACAATCCGGCCGACCGCGACCACTGCGTGCAGTACATGGTGGCGGTGCCACTATTGTTCGGACGTCTGACGGCTGGCGACTACGAGGACTCGATCGCAGCCGATCCGCGCATCGACGCACTGCGCGAGAAGATCGTCTGCGTGGAAGACCCGCAATTCACGCGCGACTACCACGACCCCGAAAAGCGCAGCATCGCCAACGCGCTGACCGTTGAATTCAACGACGGCAGCACGCTGCCCGAAGTGGTGTGCGAATACCCCATCGGCCACAAGCGGCGCCGCGTCGACGGCATCCCCCTGCTCGAAGCCAAGTTCCGCACCAACCTCGCCCGCCGCTTTCCGCACAAGCAGCAGGCCGCGATCCTGGCGGCGTCGCTCGACCAGGCACGGCTCGAGGCCATGCCAGTCAATGAATACGTGGATTTGTATGTGATTTAGGAGACACGACGCCCGGCGTTGCACAGAGGCACAAGAATCAGCCCGCCGCCGGCGCCCCGGACAGAGGACGGAGGAGACACCCATGAGCACCACGCTGCAAGCGTTTCACCAGCGTTCCATCGAAGACCGCGAGGGCTTCTGGGGCGAGCAGGCCGGTCTGATTCACTGGCACAAGCCTTTCACGCAGGTGCTCGACTACAGCCAGCCGCCCTTTGCGCGCTGGTTCGTCGGCGGTGAGACCAACCTCTGCTACAACGCCATCGACCGTCACCTGCCAGAGCGCGCCGACGCCCCCGCACTCATTTGTGTATCGACAGAAACCAACACCGAGCACACCTACACCTTTGGCGAACTGCATCGCGAAGTCATGCGCATGGCATCGATCATGCAGTCGCTCGGCGTCAAGCGCGGCGACCGCGTGCTCATCTACATGCCGATGATCGCCGAGGCGGTGTTCGCCATGTATGCCTGCGCCCGCATCGGCGCGATCCACAGCGTGGTGTTCGGCGGATTTGCGGCGTTCAGTCTGGCATCGCGCATCGAGGACGCCGAACCGGTGTTGATCGTGTCCGCCGACGGTGGCTCACGTGGCGGCAAGGTAGTGCCCTACAAGCCGCAACTGGATGAGGCAATCCAGCGCTCCACGCACAAACCCGCACACGTACTGCTGGTCGACCGTGGGCTTGCGCCAATGAACCGCGAACAAGGGCGCGACCTCGACTATGCCGCGCTGCGCGAGCAGCACGCCAACGCACAAGTTGACGTCACCTGGCTGGAGTCGAACGAAATCAGCTACACGCTGTACACGTCTGGCACCACCGGCAAACCCAAGGGCGTACAGCGCGACGTCGGCGGTTATACCGTCGCGCTGGCAGCATCGATGAAGTACATCTACTGCGGCAAGCCGGGCGAGACCTATTTCTGCACCAGCGACATCGGCTGGGTGGTCGGGCATTCATACATCGTGTACGGCCCGCTCATCGCCGGCATGGCGACCATGCTGTACGAAGGACTGCCGATCTGTCCGGATGCGGGCATCCTGTGGCGGCTTGTCGAAAAATACCGCCCGAGCGTGATGTTCTCGTCACCCACCGCGATCCGCGTGCTCAAAAAGCAGGACCCGGCATGGCTGACGAAGTACGACACCAGCAGCCTGCGCGCGCTCTTCCTGGCTGGCGAGCCGCTGGACGAACCGACTGCATCTTGGATCCAGGAGGGGCTTGGCCACCCGGTCGTCGACAATTACTGGCAGACCGAAACCGGCTGGCCGATCATGACCGTCGCACGTGGCATCGAAGACACGCCGACGCGGCTGGGTAGCCCCGGCATGCCGATGTACGGCTATGACGTCAGGATTGTCGACCAACAGACCGGCAAACCCGTCGGCGCCGGCGAGAAAGGCGTCATCGCCATCGCCCCACCGCTGCCGCCCGGCTGCATGCAGACCGTATGGCGGAGCGACTCGCGCTTCTTGCATTACTTCGACACCCTGCCCGGCCAGATGCTGTATTCAACCTTCGACTGGGGCGTGCGCGACAAGGACGGCTACATGTTCATCCTTGGCCGCACCGATGACGTCATCAACGTCGCCGGCCACCGCCTCGGCACGCGAGAGATCGAAGAGTCGATCACCGGGCACCCCGCCGTGGCCGAATGCGCCGTGGTCGGCAAGGCCGATTCTCTGAAGGGACAGGTCGCCGTGGCCTTCGCGGTATTACGCGACGCACGCGGTGCGCAGGATGAAGCCGCGCGAACAGCTCTGGCGGCCGACATCATCGCCACCGTCGACCGGCAGTTGGGCGCTGTCGCACGGCCGGCACAGGTGTGCTTTGTGACAGCCTTGCCCAAAACGCGCTCGGGCAAAGTCCTGCGGCGCGCCATCCAGGCACTGTGCGAAGGCAAAGACCCCGGCGACCTGACGACCATCGAAGATGCCGGCGTGCTGGAGCAGATACGCGAGGCGGTCGCAGCGTGACAAACAACCTGCCGGGTACGAGACATCGATGACTGTGTCGATTGCTCATGCCGGCAGGCCCGGATGGCGGCGGTCAGCTAAAGTCCAAGAGCACTTTCATGTGGGCGCCGCGATCCGCTGCGAGTTCAAAAGCATGTACGGCTTCGTTCAGCGGAACGACGGCGCTGATGATGGGGCGCACATCGATGCGCCGCTCACTGATGAGGCGCGCAGCAAGTGCGAACTCGGCATTGAAGCGATGGGTGCCGACAAGGCTGATTTCCTTGCTGATGAGTGTGCCCAGCGCCAACGCCACCGAGTCTGGATAGCCCACCTGGACAATCACACCGCGTGGCGCAACTGCGGGTAGCACACAGGGCAACATGGATGGCGCGCCGGTGCATTCGAATACCACGTCGAAGTAGCCTTTCCCGACCGAGAATCGCTGCTCGATCGCATCCGGCTGCGTGGCGGTGTTGATGACGTCGGTAGCCCCCATGCGACGGGCAATGCTCAGCGGACGATCGCGCAGGTCGCACGCGACGATCTCCAGCGCGCCGGCAAAGCGTGCAGCCGCAACCGTCAGCGCGCCTATCGGGCCCGCGCCGGCAACCATCACACGCTTGCCGATCAGATCACCCGCCTGACGTGTTGCGTGCAAGGCCACCGACAGCGGCTCACAACATGCAGCCTCGTTGATCGAAACATCGTCGGCGATGGGCTCGCATTGCACTTCGTTGGCCACGATCCACTCGCGGAAAGCCCCCTGACTGTGCGGCATGGTGCGTGCGCTGCCGTAAAAGACCATGTCCAGGCAATGCTGATGCTGTCCTGCCTGACAGAAACCGCATCGACCGCACGCGTGACTGGGGTTGAGTGCAATACGCTGCCCCTCGCACACCCGCGTCACACCGCTACCTACCTTCGCAACCGTACCCGCCACTTCGTGCCCAAGGGTGAGCGGTTCGCGCACGCGAATCGCGCCAAAACCACCATCCTGGAAATAATGCAGATCCGATCCGCAGATACCGCCCGCACCTATGCGCACAAGTACCTGCCCTGGGCCGGGTTCGCCCACCTGCGCGGTGGTGATGCGCAGATCATGGGCAGCGTGCACGACGCAGATTCTTGACTCCATCTTGTTGGCTCCTGTTGCGAATTCGGCGCACGGCGGCGGCATCACACCGTGCTGGTGAGACCGCCGTCGACGTAGATGACATGCCCATTGACAAAGTCGGAGGCCGGCGCCGACAGGTAGATCGCTGCGCCGCACAGTTCTTCGACGTTTCCCCAGCGGCCAGCGGGCGTGCGCTTGCATAACCATGTCGAGAACGCTTCGTTCTCGACCAGCGCTTGGTTCATTTCGGTCGCGAAGTAGCCAGGGGCAATGCCGTTGATCTGCAGGCCGTGACGGGCCCAGTCGGCGCACATGCCCTTGGTGAGCATGGCGACGGCCCCCTTGCTAGCGGCATAGGGCGCAATCGTCGGGCGACCGAGCATGCTCTGAACAGAGCAGATATTGATGATCTTGCCGCGCTGGCGCGTGAGCATCCGCCTGGCTACCGCCTGCGAGACGTTGAACACGCTGGTGAGGTTCACCGACAGAACGCGGTCCCAGTCTTCAGGGGGGAAATCTTCGAGTGGTGCGCGGCGCTGAATGCCAGCGTTGTTGATGAGAATGTCGATAGGCCCGAGCGTCACCTCGATACGCTCGATTGCCGCGCTGACCCCCGCGTGGTCGACGACATCGAACAATTCGCCGCTCGCGACAAAGCCTTCTTCGCGTAGCAACTGCACACCCTTATTCAAGCGTACGTTGTCAATGTCATTGAGCACGACGCTCGCGCCAGCGCTGGCCAACCCCTTGGCGAGCGACCATCCGATGCCCTGACCCGAGCCAGTGATGAGTGCACGCTTGCCGCTCAGATCGAAGAGCTTGGCCCCGTGGATATTCATATTGGTTTCCTCTCGCTGTGCTTGGCCAAAGCCACCATCGCAGACGACTTCACCCGCGTCGCTAAAGGTAGCGAACCTCGAACATGTAATACTTGATGGTCATCACGGTTATACATTTACACATTTTCTGTACTACAATAAATGCAAGAAAATTGGTGTGCTTGCTGCATGGGACCACCCTGCTCTGGGCGACAATGAAACGTTTTTTTTGCCATCCCCTGGCATGTCATCAGGATGAGGAGGACTGTTTGCTAGCCGGCATCACCAAGACCGAACGGATCATCGAACGTTTCGGACACCAGATCGTTTCGGGCGAGTACGCACCGGGGAGCGCGCTGCCTTCCGAAAATGAGTTGTGCATTGAATTCGACACGTCCCGCAACATCATCCGCGAGGCCGTAAAGGTCTTGTCGGCGAAACGGTTGATCGACGCGCAGCGCCATCGAGGGCTGTTCGTCATGCCGCGCGACGGCTGGAATTACCTGGACAGTGACGTACTGCGCTGGGCGTTGGAAGAGGGTGGCAACGACAAGACGTTGATTGCAGCACTGAACGACGTGCGGGGCGTGGTCGAACCTGCTATCGGGCGTTGGGCCGCCGAACGCGCGACCGCTATGGATCTGGCGCAGATCGAGCTTGCGCTCAACGAGATGGAAAAGCATGCGTCCGGCGGTGACAAGGACGCTTTCAATGAAGCCGACATCCGCTTTCACAAGGCTGTGCTGCTGGCGGCGCACAATCCGGTCATGCTCCAGTTAGCCGATGCCATCAGCGCACTGCAGCGCGCGATTTTCGATCGGACGTTCCTCAACAGTGAGGTGCAGATCCACAGCACGCTCGAACAACACAAGGATCTGTTCGAGGCCATTCGCTATCAGGACGCCACTGCGGCAGAAGCAGCCTCCCTCATCATGATCCGGCGCACCGCGCGCCGTATGCTCGAACGCGACCAGACCAAGTCCTGAGCGCGCCTCCCTGAAGTCGGCCGCAGCTATCGCGGCCGTTCCCATGTCACATCGGCGTTCAACCGCACCTCGCTGCGGAAAATCCCTTGCCCACATTTCTCCGCTTCTGTCCTGTGAACTTGACCCACATCTCCATACCTCATGCCGACATGCGTTGTAGTACAGCTGTCGCATAGAAGTACTTCATAAAACAGACAGCACCGGAGGAGACATCATGCAATTCCGCATCGATTCGATGAGCAGGCTCGTCATGGCCACTCTGCTCGGCGTTACCTGCATCGGCAGCGGCACAGCGCTGGCACAACAAAAGGCCCGCCTGGGCCATGCGATGCCAACCGAGCACCCGCAAGCCAAAACCATGGACAAGTTTGCCGAGCTCGCTGGCAAATACACTGAAGGCCGCGTGCAGATTCAGGTCTATCCCGGTGGCGTTCTGGGTGGCGACGACAAGATGCTGCAAGCCACACAGGCCGGCACGCAGGAGATCTACTACGGCGCGGTCTCGCCCATCGCAGGACGGGTCAAACCGTTGCAGGCGTTTGACTTCCCCTTCTTGTTCAATAACTACGACGAGGTCGACTACGTCTTCCGTGGGGCGATGGGGCAGAAGCTGTTCGACATGATGCGGCCACTCAATGTCGTCGGCCTGGCGTGGGGCGAAGCGGGGTTCCGCCAGTTGTCGAACAGCAAGCGCGCCATCAAGCGAGTCGAAGACCTTGGCGGTTTGAAGATCCGCGTCATGCAGAACCCGGTGGCGCTTGAAACCTGGAAGGCCATGGGCACCAACGCCGTACCGATGTCCTACGCCGAAGTGTTCACCGCACTCGAAACCAAAGCGCTCGACGGGCAGGAAAACCCGCTCATCCACATGTACGCCAACAAGATGTACGAAGTGCAGAAGTACATCACCGTCACCAATCACGTCTATACGCCGTGCGCGATCCTGGTGTCGACGAAATACTGGAACGCTCTCGCGCCCAAGGACCAGGAAGCGCTCAAGAAGGCCGCCACCGAATCGATGGTGTTCCATCGCCAGATCATGACTGCGGCCGACCAGGACGTGATCGCCAAACTGCGCCAGCACGGCGTGAGCGTGGAACCTCTCCCGCCTTCCGAATTGACCAAGCTGCGCGAGAAGGTCAAGCCCGTCATCGACAAGTTCACGCCTGAAGTCGGCAGCGAATTCGTCGCCAGCTTCTTCGCGGAAATCGAGAAGGCCCGCAAGCAAGCCAAGTAAGCCCGCCACGCGCCCCGGCGGCCGGACTCTCGACACAATCGGGAGTCCGGCCGCCGGGGCGCCGTTCCTGTCTGCGCAAGGAGGCAACATGCCAACAACATGGCGTGCTTTGTCGAACGGCTTCTACCGGTTCCTCGAAGCGATCCTCGTGATCTGCATGGTGGTGATGTTCGTGCTGGTGTTCGGCAACGTCATCATGCGTTTCTTCTTCAACAGCGGCTTCGACATCGCCGAAGAGTTGCCGCGCTTCATGTTCGTTCTGATGACCTTCCTTGGCGCGACCGTCGCCATGCGTGACCGCACGCACATCAGCGTCAGCATCGTTCTCAGTCGACTCTCCATTCCTGCGAGGCGTGTGTGCTGGGGCATCTGCCAAGTGCTCATCCTCATCTGCGCCTGCTACATGCTGTATGGCTCGTACCTCCAGCACGAAATCGTGCGCGAGACGCGCTCGCCCGTGATGATGGTCAGCATGATGTGGGTCTATGGAGTGAGCTACATCGCCGGAGCCGCCATCGCACTGCACGCGCTGTCGGGCCTTGTGCGACTGATGCTGGGCCATGTCGACGATGACGAATTGATGACGGCATCCGGAGACCATGTCGCCGAGCAAGACACGCACGACATCACGGCAGGAGCGCAATCATGACCATGCTTGTCTTCATCGGCGCCCTGCTCTCCACCATGGCGCTCGGGCTGCCGATTGCGTTCGCGCTGCTGGTCACCGGTCTGGTGTTGATGTTCTGGTTGGGACTGACCGACCCTCAGATCGTCATGCAGAACATGTGGGACGGCGCCAACAGCTTTCCGCTACTGGCGGTTCCGTTCTTCATGGTGGCGGGCGAATTCATGAATGCCGGCGGCATGACGCGCCGGATCATTGCTATCGCCATGGCATGGGTGGGCCACATACGCGGCGGGCTGGGTTACGTGGCGGTCATCGCTGCCGTGATCATGGCGTCGTTGTCTGGCTCAGCGGTCGCCGATACAGCTGCGCTGGCGGCAGTGCTGCTGCCGATGATGCGCGCCTCCAACTACAACGTATATCGCGCAGGCGGGCTCATCGGCGCGGGTGGCATTATTGCGCCGATCATTCCGCCGTCGATTCCGATGATCCTGTACGGCGTCAGTGGCCAAGTATCCGTGACCAAGCTGTTCATGGCAGGCATCGTGCCCGGCATTCTCATGGGCGGCGCGCTGATCCTGACCTGGCGCTTCTACGCGCACAAAGAGAAGGTCCACACCGCGCCCAAGGCAAGCATGAAAGAACGCCTTTCCAAAACAGGTGAGGGGTTCTGGGCTTTGCTGCTGCCGATTGTCATCATCGGTGGTCTGAAGACGGGTGTCTTCACGCCGACCGAAGCGGCGGTGACGGCGGCGGCTTACTCACTCGTGGTTGGCCTGTTCGTGTATCGGGAGATCAAGCTCACAGAGACATATCGCTTGTTTCTCAACGCAGCCAAAACCACGTCCATCGTCATGTTCCTGGTGGCTGCGGCGTCCGTGTCGGCATGGCTCATCACTGCGGCGGACATTCCGATGCAACTGGCCGGCCTGCTGGCGCCGGTCATGGACAAGCCCGTGCTGCTCACGCTGACCCTCATGCTAATGGTGTTGCTGATCGGCACCGCCATGGACCTGACGCCCACGGTGCTCATCATGACGCCAGTGCTGATGCCGATCCTCAAGCAGGGCAACATCGATCCGGTCTATTTCGGCGTGCTGTTCATCATGAACGTATCGATTGGTCTGATCACACCGCCCGTGGGCACCGTGTTGAATGTGGTGTGCGGCGTGGGCAAGTTATCGATGGAGCGGCTCATCAAAGGCATCTGGCCGTTTTTGTTGGCGGAAACCACGGTGCTGTTGTTGCTGGTCGTATTCCCGCAGCTCGTGCTGACGCCATTGAAGTGGATGACGCACTGAGCAAAAACGTAGACAAAAAAAGGGCGCAGAAACTATCTGCGCCCTTTTTGCGTGCTACGTCCGGCAGACGCGTTCCGTCAGGCGATGATGCCGCCACCCAGGCAAACGCGGCTCTCGTAGAACACCACCGACTGGCCCGGCGTCAGCGCCCACTGCGGTTCGGCAAAAGCGATCTCGCAACTGTCGCCGGCGATGGCTTCGATATTGCAGGGCGCGTCAGGCGTGCGGTAGCGCGGTTTTGCCGTGTAGACCCAGTTGGTGCGCGGCGCGTGGTCGGACACCCATGACAGATCGATGGCACGCAGGCGTTCGCGCAGCAACGCCGGATGATCGTGCCCCTGCACGGCATACAGCACGTTGCGTTGCATGTCCTTGCCCGCCACGTACCACGCGTCGTGTTCGCCCGCGTGGTCGTTGCCTTTGATGCCGCCGATGTGCAGGCCCTTGCGCTGGCCGATGGTGTGATACATCAGCCCTTGGTGTTCGCCCACCACGCGATCGTCGTCGAGCGCGCGGATTTCGCCCGGCTTGGTGGGCAGATAGCGCATGAGGAATTCGCGGAACGGCCGCTCGCCGATAAAGCAGATACCGGTCGAATCTTTCTTGGCGGCCACGTGCAGCCCTGCATCTTCAGCAATGCGCCGCACGTCGCGCTTGTAGACGCCAGCCAGCGGAAACAAGGTCTTCGACAGTTGCGCCTGGTTCAGGCGGTACAAAAAGTAGCTCTGATCCTTGGTGCCGTCCTCAGCCTTGAGAAGCTGGTATTCGACCTTGCCGTCGTTATGCCACTCGCGCACGCCAGCGTAGTGGCCGGTCGCGATTTTGTCGGCGCCCAACTGCATGGCGTGGTCGAGGAAGGCCTTGAACTTGATCTCGCTGTTGCAGAGGATATCCGGGTTCGGTGTGCGGCCGGCTTCGTATTCGCGCAGGAAGTCTGCAAACACGCGATCCTTGTATTCGGCGCTGAAGTTGACCACTTCGAGGTCGATGCCGATCACGTCGCACACGGATGCCACGTCGATCAGATCCTGCCGCGTCGAGCAGTACTCGTCGTCGTCGTCGTCCTCCCAGTTCTTCATGAACAGGCCGATGACCTCGTAGCCCTGCTGCTTGAGCAGCAATGCCGCGACCGACGAATCCACACCGCCGGACATGCCGACGATGACCGTTTTGCCTTGACCATCCATTGCGTTGAAATTCCTGCTGAGCGGCGCGGGGCCGCGTGATACCCGTGTTCAGTTATCGAAGTGGCGCACCAGTTCGAGCGGAAAGCGCCGGCCGGCTGCGTGGTCGCGGATGCACTGCAACACCAGCGGACTGCGCAGGCGATCGGGGCTGGCTTCGAGTTCAGCCAGCGTCATCCACACCGTGCGCACGATCCCTTCGTCCAGCGCGCGGCCCTCTTCCTTGCCGGTGGCACGCGCAGCATAGGCAAAGCGCAGGTAGGTGATGTCCCCTGCCGGGCGCTTCCATTGATAGACGCCGACAAGGTAGTCGGGCACGACATGGTGCGCGGTCTCTTCCATGGCCTCGCGGATACACGCGTTGATCAGCGATTCGTCCTCTTCGAGGTGCCCCGCCGGCTGGTTCAGGCGCAGCCCCTGGTCGGTATGTTCTTCGACCAGCAAGTAATAACCGTCGCGTTCGACGAGCGCTGCCACCGTTACATCGGGTTTCCAGGCCATGTTCGCCCCTGTTGCAAAAACCGCCCATTGTACCGTGGCGGGCGCAGGCCACCCAACCGCAACGCCCCACTGGACGCCGCTTGCGGCCATTTCAGATGCAAACTTTTGTGCAAGTCGCTTGCCGCGGCAAGCGAAAGGCCGATATGGGCGGGCGCGCACGCGGGCCTGCAATGCGATAAAATCGAAAGCTTCTTTTGCACCTTGAGCGGAGTTCTTTCATGTCGATGTCGGATCGCGACGGTTTCATCTGGATGGACGGCAAACTGGTGCCGTGGCGCGAAGCCACCACCCACGTGCTGACCCATTCCCTGCACTACGGCCTGTCGGTGTTCGAAGGCGTACGTGCATACAAAACCGAGCGCGGCACCGCCATTTTCCGCGTCAAGGAGCACACCGACCGCCTGTTCGCCTCGGCTCACATCTACCAGATGAAGATGCCGTTCGATAAGGAAACGATCATCGAGGCGCAGAAGGAAGTCGTCCGCGCCAACAAGCTCGAGTCCTGCTACCTGCGCCCGATCGCCTTCTACGGCTCGGAAAAGATGGGTGTGTCGCCCCTGGGCGCGCAAGTGCACGTGGCGATCGCCGCCTGGCCGTGGGGCGCATATCTGGGCGCCGATGGTCTGGAAAAGGGCATCCGCGTGAAGATCGCCTCTTTCGCCCGCCACCACGTCAACGTGACGATGCCGCGCGCCAAGCTGGCTTCGACCTACGCCAATTCGATCCTGGCCAACCTCGAAGCCACGCAGGACGGCTACGACGAAGCCATGCTGCTCGACACCGAAGGCTTTGTGGCTGAAGGCGCTGGCGAGAACGTCTTCATGGTCAAGAACGGCGTGATCTATGAACCGGAAATCGCCTCGGCGCTGACCGGCATCACCCGCGACACCGTCCACACCCTGGCGCGCGAACTGGGTCTTGAAGTAAAAACCCGCCGCCTGACGCGCGACGACCTGTACATCGCCGACGAGCTGTTCTTCACCGGCACGGCCGCTGAAGTCACCCCGATCCGCGAACTGGACCGCCGCGTCATCGGCAGCGGCTCGCGCGGCCCGATCACGGCCAAGCTGCAAGAACGCTTCTTCGACCTCGTCGGCGGTCGTCTGCCCGAACACGAAGGCTGGCTGGCCTACGTCTGACGCGGAGCGCGACATGCCCGAGAATCAAAACAAGGCCGAAGCCATCGCGGTGACTGCCAAAGACCTGCCGCTGCATTGCCCGATGCCCGACGCGCCGCTGTGGGCACGTCATCCGCGCGTATTTCTGGATGTTGCCAAAACGGGTGAGGCAGCTTGCCCGTATTGCGGCGCCAAGTACGTGCTGCACGGCGAAGCACCTAAAGGTCACTAAGCCAGTAAGAGAGTCGAACAGGGGCCGCATGCGGCCCCTGTTTGGTTTGGGCATCCACTCAAAGCCGCCAACAAAACTGAGCGAGGCAGTTCTGGCGAGGCGCGCGGTCGCGCAGCCAGTACGGCAAGGCCGGGCAACAAGGCCAGAACAGTTTTGCTTGTGGCGCAAGGCCGCCATCTTCCTCCAGCGAGATTCGCGTTGACATCCACCGCCCGCGCCATCCTGATCATCGCCCCGTCGTGGATCGGCGATACGGTCGCAGCGCACCCGCTCTTCGTGCGCCTGCGCCAGCGTTATCCGCAAGCGCGCATGGACGTGCTCGCCCCGCCGTGGGTGGCGGCCGTGCTGCGGTTCATGCCGGAGATCGACGGCGAGATCATCGACAACCCCTTTGCCCACGGGCAACTGCGTCTGAAAGACCGCTGGCGGCTGGCCCGCGCGCTATCCAAGCGCGGCTACGACGCGGCCTACGTGTTGCCGAACTCGCTCAAATCGGCGCTGATCCCACTGCTGGCCGGCATTCCGCGTCGTGTGGGTTTCACGGGCGAATCGCGCTATGGCCTCATCAACGTGCGCCATACGCTCGACGAGTCAGCCCTGCCGCTACAGGTTGAGCGCTACGCCCAACTCGCTGAAGAACCCGGTGCGCCGCTTGTTCGCCCACTCCCCAAACCGCATCTGACCGTTCCGCCCGAAGCCGTCGCTACGAGTTTTTCCGCCCATGGCTTGGGACGCGAACCCGCCCCAGTCGTTTTCTGCCCAGGTGCCGAATACGGCCCGGCCAAGCGCTGGCCCGAGCGACACTTCGCAGAACTTGCGCGCACGCTGGCTGCACAAGGCCGCCCGGTGTGGCTGCTCGGCTCGAAGAAAGACGCCCCCGTCGGCGATGAGATCGTGCGCCTGTCCGACGGCACGGCGCGCAACCTGTGCGGCGTCACCTCGCTATCCGAAGCAGTCGGCATCCTGGCCCGCGCCCATTACGTTGTCACAAATGATTCCGGCCTGATGCACGTTGCGGCCGCGCTTGGCACACCGTTGGTGGCCTTGTTCGGATCGAGCAGTCCGCTCTACACTCCGCCTCTGTCGGACGAGGCGCGTGTCATCTGGCTGCAACTGTCCTGCAGCCCCTGTTTCCAGCGCGAATGTCCGCTCGGCCATCTGAATTGCCTGAACCAGATCGAACCCAGCCGCGTACTGGAAGAAGCCGACACCCTGCCGACCAAATGAGTAAACCAATCTTCGCCACGCCCGACGATGCCGAACGCGCCTTCTATGAGGCCGTCGCCCGCAGTGATCTGGAAGGCGTCATGGCGGTGTGGGCCGAAGACGAAGAGGTCGTCTGCGTCCATCCGGGAGGCTCGCGCTTTACTGGGCTGGCCTCCATCCGCGAAATGTGGCGCCAGCTCTTCGCGACCGAGGTCAAGATCCGCATCCGCACCAGTCATCCAGTCAAGACGCAGGCCATGCTGCTGGCCGTGCACTGCGTGCTCGAACACGTCAGCGTCGATGGCGAAGAGCACCTTGGCCCGCCGATGATCGCCACCAACGTATATTCGCGCGGCGCGCAGGGCTGGCAGCTGATCGTGCATCACACCTCCCCGGCTCCGGATACACACGGATTGCTCACGCAAGAAGCCCCGCGCATCGTTCACTGATGCTGCAACACGGCTACGGGGGTAGCCGTCGAACGAACAGAACTCCACGACCATGTCATACCGATCACCGCGATGGTTGCGCAGCGCGCACGCACAGACCATCTGGCCGCTGGCCCTGAAGGGCGAAATGCCGCACTTCGAGCGCGAACGCCTGGACACGCCGGACGGCGACTTTGTTGACATCGACTTCCTGCCAAGACAAGCAGGCAAGCCGCTCGTCACGCTCTTCCATGGACTGGAGGGCTCCAGCCGCAGCCACTACGCGCGCGCACTCATGCGAGCGCTGATGGCACGCGGCTGGAATGGCGCAGTGGTTCACTTTCGTGGTTGCTCGGGCGAACCCAATCGGCTGGCCCGCGCGTATCACTCCGGTGATGCCGATGAGATTGACTGGGCGCTGACGCAGATCGCCTCACGTTATCCAGACGTACCGCGTTACGCCGCAGGGGTTTCTCTGGGCGGCAATGCACTGCTGTGCTGGCTGGGCACGCGCGAATCGCAAGCCCACAAACTGGTGGACAAGGCTGCTGCCGTGTCTGCGCCGCTCGATCTGACGCTGGCCGGGCATCATCTGAACAAGGGCTTCAACCGCATCTATACCCGGCACTTTCTGACTACCCTGCAACGCGCCGTGCAGGTCAAGGCGCAACGTTTTCCCGGCTTGTTCGATGCTGCACGCGCAGCCGCCGCACGCAATCTGTTCGAGTTCGACGACGCCTACACCGCACCAATGCATGGCTTTGCCGACGCCCACGACTACTGGCGGCGCGCGTCCAGCAAACCGCTGTTGCGCGGGGTCGCCGTGCCGACACTGATCATCAACGCGCGCAACGACCCGTTCATGCCACCCGAGGTGCTGCCCCAGCGACATGAGGTTTCGCCGATGGTGGAGTTGGACCAGCCCGCAGAGGGCGGCCACGTTGGATTCGTCGGCGGATCATTCCCCGGCCACATCGATTGGCTGCCGAGACGACTGCTGGACTTCTTCAGCGCGCCGTAGCCAATCGTCGGCAACGCCCGAGACAACTTAGTTGTGGGGAGCGGACGCAATCTGCATACGCCATCGTTGGACTCTTGGACGAACTGAGGCCAAAGCAGCCTGATCCGTTTTTCTTGCGCTCAAAAAAAGCCCGAGGCAGAAACCTCGGGCTTTTTTGAGCAGGCGCCACAGGTCGGCGGCTTATTCCCGGAAGTTGCCGAACTGCAGGGGGAAGTCGGTGATCGACTTCTTCAAGAAAGCGATCGCCTCTTGCAGGGTGTCGCGCTTGGCACCCGACACACGCACGGTATCGCCCTGGATGCTGGCTTGGACCTTGAGCTTTTCATCCTTGATCAAGCGGACGATTTTCTTGGCCAGGTCGGAATCGATGCCGACCTTCACAATCACGGTCTGCTTGACCTTGTTGCCGCTGATTTTTTCGACATCCTTGCGCTCCATGCAGCGGATATCGACATTGCGCTTGGCGAACTTGCCAATGACGATGTCCCACACCTGATCGAGCTGAAAGTCGTTGTCGGCAAAGATGGTCAGCGTCTTGTCTTTCTCGGACATTTCGATGCGCGCGTCCGAGCCCTTGAAGTCAAAGCGGTTGCCCACCTCTTTGTTGGCCTGGTCGACGGCGTTATGGACCTCGACCCAATTCACTTCATTGGTCACGTCAAAACTGGGCATGGGCGTCTCCTTATGGGTGCTTGAGGGGAGGAACAATAACGGGGAGCGAAGGAACCGGCCTTCGCGCGGCGCAACGAATGTCGCACCGCGGGTAATGCAACGATCAGCCGAAGTGGCAGACGTAGTGGTACGGCACGTCCTTCACTTCGATGTCGAAGCTGGAGTTGGCCGGCACGTTGAATGACTGACCTTCGGTGTAGGTCTTCCACTCGGTCTCGCCGGCAATGCGCACGCGGCAGATGCCACCCACGGTTTCCATGATCTCGGGCGCGCCGGTGTTGAACGTCAGCGTAGCCGGCAGGATCACACCCACCGATTTCTTGGTGCCGTCGGCCAGCACGACAGTGTGGCTGACGCACTTGCCGTCGAAATACACATTGGCTTTCTTGATGACGGCAACATTGTCGAACTGGGCAGCTTGAGTCATGGCAGATTTTTCCGGGGTCGAAATGAAAAAGGCCCCGGATTATAAACCGGAGCCTTCATTCACAGCCGGGCGACGGTGGGTCACATGCCGAGCACTTTGGCGATCACTTCCTTGGCCATGAAGCCAAACATGCCGAAACCGAGCCCGAAGAACATCATCGCCGTGCCAAATTTGCCCGCACGGGATTCGCGCGCCAGATTCCAGATGATGAACAGCATGTAGGTAATGAGGCCGCTGACGAAGAACTTGAGCGAAATGTCTTCGAATTCGGCAATGGTCAGGCCAAAGATCACGATGAACTACCTTACGGATTCGGGGTTGTCCGAAAGCCGCTGAGCCACCGAGAAGATCACTTTGGCGCAACGGATTTGGGGCAAACCCGTGACGATTTTACCGGCCGTTCACGCAACGCACAAACAAACGTCGGGCCGCCACACCCTTTTGCAATTCACGATCCGGGCCGACCGCAGCCGGCCCGGCTAACGCTATCAGGCAACCAGCGCGGCCACCGTCTTGCGTGCGCCCTGCTTCATCAGGCTATCGAGCGCAGCGGTGACGGCTTCGACAAAGCGCGGCTCGTTCGGCAGATCTTTCTTGAACACGCTGTCCAGACTGAGCAGCGCCTTGACACGCTCGGCAGCCGTTTGTTGCGGCGTGCACAGGGCGGCGAACTCAGCGGCCAGCGGGTCACGCACGTCGATCGGCTGGCCATTTTCATCCACGCCACCGACGTAACGCATCCAGCCGGCCACGCCCAGCGCCAGACAGGGGAACGGACGGTTGGCGGCCAAATGGGCGCGAATCGAATCGAGCATGCGCTGCGGCAGCTTTTGCGTGCCGTCCATGGCGATCTGCCAGGTGCGGTGCTTCAGGCTCGGGTTGCTGTAGCGCTCGATCAGGCGGTCGGCATAGCCGGCCAGATCGACGCCCTGCACCTTCAGCGTGGGGGCTTGCTCCTGCAGCATCAGGCGATGTGCGGCCTTCTTGTAGGCGGCGTCGGTCATGCAGTCATTGATGTGCTCGTAGCCACCCAGATAACCGAGGTAAGCCAGGAAGGAATGGCTGCCGTTGAGCATGCGCAGCTTCATTTCTTCATACGGCAGCACGTCTTTGACCAGCTCGGCGCCAGCGACTTCCCACTGCGGACGGCCCGCGACGAAGTTGTCTTCCACCACCCACTGAATGAACGGTTCGCAAGCGATGCCGACAGGGTCGGACACACCCAGCGCGTCGGCGATCTGCGCCAGCGTTTCGGGTGTAGCGGCCGGCACGATGCGGTTGACCATGGTGGAGGGGAAGCTCACATTGGCGGCAATCCACGCTGCCAGGTCTTTGTCCTGCGCTTCGGCCATGCCCAGCACGGCATGCTTCACGACGTGACCGTTTTCCGGAATGTTGTCGCACGACAGCACCGTGAACGGCGCGATGCCAACCGCACGGCGGCGGCGCAGCGCTTCAACGATAACGCCCGGTACGGTGCCAGGGGCTGCCGGGTTGGCCAGATCCTTGACGATGCCGGGATTGGCGCGGTCCAGCTCGCCCGTGGCGGAAGACACGCAATAGCCCTTTTCCGTCACGGTGATGGAAACGATCGCCACCTGCGGTTCGGTCATCTTGGCCAGCACCGCTTCGATACCATCGAACGTGGGGTGCAGCGCTTCAACGACGGTGCCGATCACACGCACGGTACTTTCGGTCGCGCCCTTTTCCATCACGGTGTAGAGGTGGTCCTGCTCGCGCAGTTGCGCAATCAGCTCTTCGCCGCCTACCAGATTGACTTCACAGATACCCCAGTCCCCGCCCTGTGCGTTCAACACGCGGTCGGTCAACAACGATTGGTGAGCGCGGTGGAACGCGCCAAACCCCAGATGCACGATGCGCGACTTGAGTGCGCGGCGATCGTAGGTCGGCAGGGCGACATTGGCGGGCAAGGCGGTATTGCTGATGTTCTTCATTGCGTGCAGCTCCATAGAGAGTTCCGGGGCAACGGACGAAAGCGGTATTCAGTCCGGGCCAATCAAGGGTGAAGCTTCCTCTGCGAGCCATCGTCCGCCGGAGGCTGGCGACGGTTTTGCGCGCACGTCGGGCGTGCGTCTTTTGCGGTTCGGCGATGGCGGTGAGCGGTGGCCGACCTGCACTGTAAATTGGTCCGACCACTTTAGCATAGTGGCTTGACAATAGTCACTGTGCGGACCAATATCCAACACATCCGCGGTCGATTGGCCGCATAGTATCGGCACCAACCAGCCAAGGCTGGCGAAGTGTTCAGACCAATCTAGACCGATTATCAGACCGACGCAATTGCGGCCAGACCGCATGGCACGACCCAGACATGGACAACAAACGCCTCTACCAGACGATCGGAACCCGCCTGCGCGAACAGCTGCAGGCCGGTGTCTATCCGGTGGGCGAACGCCTGCCGCCTGAGCGCAATATCGCCGAGCAATTCGGTGTGAGCCGCAGCGTGGTGCGCGAGGCATTGATCATGCTCGAGCTGGAAGGCTGGGTCGAAGTGCGTCAGGGCTCTGGCGTGTACGCCCGGCAAGGCGACAACATCAAGCCAGTGGCCGACGACATCGGCCCGTTTGAACTGCTGCAGGCGCGCCAACTGCTGGAAAGCAACGTAGCCGCTTTCGCTGCCACTCAGGTCACCAAGGCCAACCTCAACGAGATGCGCCGCGTGCTCGACCTTGAGCAGAAAAACCTGCAGTCGGACAACGAGTCTTACGAAGAAGACGAGCGCTTTCACCTGCTGATCGCCGAAGCCACGCAGAACAGCGTGCTGCACGACCTTGTGCGCGAACTATGGGAACGGCGCGCGACCAGCCCGATGTGGAAGCAACTGCATGCCCGCATCGTCGGGCAGGACTATCGCGCCCGCTGGCTCGAAGACCATCGCCAGATATTGCTCGCCCTGCAGCGACGCGACGCCAACGCCGCCCGGCTGGCGATGTGGCAGCACCTTGAGAACGTCAAACAGTCGTTGCTGGTGCTCTCGGATGTCGAGAACCCGCACTTTGACGGCTACCTTTTCGCGACCGACCCGCTGACCTGGTCGGAACCGCTTTCGCAAACCGCAAGTTAATATCACCGAGGAACACCATGGAACAGACTTGGCGCTGGTACGGCCCCAACGATCCCGTCTCCCTCTCGGACGTCCGTCAGGCGGGCGCCACGGGTGTCGTGACGGCTCTTCACCACATTCCCAACGGCGAAGTGTGGCCGATCGAACAGATTCAGCAGCGCAAGAAGATCATCGAAGACGCCGGTCTGGTGTGGTCCGTGGTGGAAAGCATCCCGGTTCACGAAGACATCAAGAAGCACGTCGGCGACTACGACAAGTACATCGCCAACTACCAGCAATCGATTCGTAACCTCGCGGCCTGCGGCATCGATACCGTGTGCTACAACTTCATGCCGATCCTGGACTGGACGCGCACCGACCTGGAATACGAACTGCCCGACGGCTCGCGCGCGCTGCGCTTCGACCAGATCGCCTTTGCCGCTTTCGACATGCACCTGCTGCAACGCAAGGGCGCCGAAGCCGACTACACGGCAGAAGAAATCAAGGAAGCCAAGGCCTACTTCGACAGCATGAGCCAGGCCGACAAGGACAAGCTCGTGCGCAACATCATCGCCGGCCTGCCCGGCGCTGAAGAAGGCTACACGCTGGACCAGTTCCGCGCCCGCCTGGCCGAATACGACCACATCGACAAGGCCAAGCTGCGCGAGCACATGGCGTACTTCCTGCGCGGCATCGTGCCGGTGGCAGAAGAAGTCGGCGTCCGTCTGGCGGTGCACCCGGATGATCCGCCCCGCCCCATCCTGGGCCTGCCGCGCATCGTGTTGACCATCGACGACATGGAATGGCTGGCGACCACGGTTGACAGCATGGCCAACGGCTTCACCTTCTGCACGGGCTCGTACGGCGTGCGTGCCGACAACGATCTGGTGACGATGGCCAAGCGCTTCGGCAACCGCATCTACTTCACGCACCTGCGCTCGACCTGCCGTGAAGGCAACCCCAAGACCTTCCACGAAGCCGCGCACCTACATGGCGACGTTGACATGGTCTCGGTGGTGCAGGCGATCATCGAAGAAGAACACCGTCGTGCCCAGAACGGCGACAAGCGTCTGATTCCGATGCGTCCCGACCACGGTCACCAGATGCTGGACGATCTGAAGAAGAAGACCAATCCGGGCTACTCGGCGATTGGCCGCCTGAAGGGTCTGGCAGAAGTCCGTGGCGTAGAAGTCGCGCTCAAGCGCGCACTGTTCGGCCAGTAAGCCGTAAGCGCCCCACAAAAAAAAAGGCCGGCATTGCCGGCCTTTTTTTCGTCCACCGGAACGTGGCGTTCGACCGCCTCGGTCGCTTTTCTGGCCGGTGACGCCCCAAATGCTGCGTTGACCATCCCCCACGATTCCTACCGCTGCTGCAAAAAAGCAACAACCCGCAGCACCATCGATAGAAACCAATCCAGTCGATAGGCGGCAGTTGAGAAAATCGACAATATAATGCGAACAATTCGCATCTTCGAACGCATTTCGCTGTTCGGATGCGGCAGCGGGTCGCCATGAGCCCCGCCCACTCAGATCGAACAATTCCATGCAACAACGCTCGCTCAAGCTGTCCGCTCTCACGGTCGCAGTCCTGTCTTCTTTCAGCACGCTCGTGTACGCCCAGGATGCGACCGAGAAAACCGAAGCGACCCTGCCCACCATCCAGGTCAAGGCCAACGCCGACGCGTCCGCCGAAGGCCTTTCTGCGCCTTACGCCGGCGGACAGGTCGCACGCGGGGCGCGCGTCGGCGTGCTCGGCCAGCAAGACAGCATGGAGACACCCTTCACCGTCACCAGCTACACGCAGGAACTCATTCAGAACCAGCAGGCAGCCAGCGTTGGCGATGTGCTGCTCAATGACCCCGCCGTGCGTGTCGCCCGTGGTTTCGGCAACTATCAGCAGCTCTACATGGTGCGCGGCCTGCCGATCTATTCCGACGACATGTCGTACAACGGCCTGTACGGCCTGCTGCCCCGGCAGTACCTGTTGACCGAGATCATCGAACGCGTTGAAGTGCTGCGCGGTGCGAACGCCTTCCTGAATGGCGCTGCGCCCGGCGGAAGCGGACTGGGCGGCGCCATCAACGTGGTGCCCAAGCGCGCCGACAATGAGCCGATCACGCAAGTCACCGCTGGCGTGCAATCGGGCGGCCAGGGTTACGTCGCGGCCGATCTGGGGCGCCGTGTGGCGGATGACCGCGTCGGCATCCGTGTGAACGTTGCGCGCCGTGACGGCGATACCGCCGTGGATGGTTCTTCGGGCGAATTGACCATTGCCGGCGTAGGCGTTGACTACCGCGATGGCCGCGTGCGCGTGTCGGCCGATATCGGTTATCAGGATCATCGCCTCAAGGCCTCGCAGCCCAGCTTCTACGTTGCCACCACCGACGTCCCCAAAGCGCCGGACGCTTCCAGCGCCATCGCTCAGCCCTGGACCTACTCGAATGAGAAGGACAGCTTTGGCACCGTGCGCGGCGAATACGACTTCACCAGCAACATCACAGGCTGGGCAGCGTTTGGCGTGCGCGAGGGTCGCGAAAGCTCCAGCTTCGCCAATCCCACCCTGCTGAACGGCAACGGCGACACCTCCGCGTACGTGCTCGACACTGTCCGCGAAGATTCGATCCAGACAGGCGAGATCGGCCTGCGCGGGAATTTCAAGACAGGCAGCGTGAGCCACAAGGTCAGCCTGTCGGCGATGGGCTACAAGGCCTTGTCGAAGAACGCCTATGGTTTTTCTGACTTCAGCGGCTTCGCGGGCAACATCTATTCGCCCACCCATGTTGACAAGCCTTCGACGACCTTCTTCCCCGGCGGGCGCATGACCAATCCGCTGGTGACCGAGCGGCTGGAAACCTCCAGCGTGGCACTGGCTGACGCCATGTCGTTCTTCAATGACAAGCTGCTGATCACCGTGGGCGGTCGCTACCAGTACATCGACGACACCACCTACAACTACGACACGGGCGTGGCGGACCCCGGCACGGCAAAGAGTGCCGTGACGCCCGTCGGTGGCATCGTCTATCGCATTACGCCAGCGATGTCGGTGTATGCGAACTACATCGAAGGTCTGGTCAAGGGCGACATCGTGTCGGCAAGTTCCGGTGCCAACAACATCGGCGAAGCGCTGGACCCGTACAAGACCAAGCAGGTTGAAGCCGGCTTCAAGTTCGACGCCGGCCGCATCGGCGGCGCGGTGGGCGTGTATCAGACGCGTCGCCCAGTCGGCGGCGTCGGCGACGACAATCGCTATGACATCGTCGGCCACCAGCGCTATCGCGGCTTGGAACTGTCCGCCTACGGCGAGATCGTCCCCAGCGTCAAAGTGCTGGGCGGCGTCAGCCTGCTCGACACCGATCTGAACGGAAAGGAAGGTATCGGCGCGCCCAAGAGCCAAGCCAACCTCGGTCTGGAATGGGCTGTGCGTCAGATCAAGGGGCTGTCACTCGACGGCCGTGTGATCTACACCAGCTCCCAGTACGCCGATGCAGCCAACACGCAGAAAATCCCGTCCTGGACTCGCATCGACCTGGGCGCGCGTTACGTCATGCCGATGGGTGAGCAAGTGCTGACGCTGCGTGCGCGAGTCGAGAACGTCGCCGACAAGGACTACTGGGCGTCGTCCGGTGGCTACCCTGGACAGGGTTACCTGACGCTGGGCGCACCGCGCACTTATATCGTGTCGGCATCGGTGGATTTCTGATCTGCCCGTACAGCCAACACAACACGCAAACGGGGCCACAAGGCCCCGTTTTCATTGGAACGAGCAGTGCTCCTCACCACATAAAATCGCCGTCCGGGTCTTCACCGTCCTCGTCGATGTCGTCCGGGAATTTATGACCGCTGCGCTCATGACACGCGAGCAGCATGCTGTCTGAATCGTCAGGCTCAAGGCAATATTCGTTGCTGGGCAAGCGGATCGGGTTGGGGCTATCCATCATCGCGGCTTCTCCTGCAGGGGACGTCACACATCGGGCTCGCCACACGCGCGCCCGGCCCAAGTCATCCACTGATATTAGTCGCTCGTCTCTCGCCCGCCATCTCGTTGCGGCATGGCGTTCGGGCGCCCCGCCCCTCCTCCGCGTATCGCACAGGGTTGGCCGGCGCGATCTATGGTGCGCCGCCAGCCGGGTCCATCAAGCAAGTCACCGATGCTGCATCCGACCAATGGACAAGGATCATTTGCACCCGGCGCTAGCGCACCAATGCACGGGTGCCACGCACGTCAATCGTGAGAGTCTCGAAGAAATCACACGCCTTCTTCCACGGGTTGCGCAGGGCTCAGACGTCGTGGCACGCAGCGCACATACCCCCAATCGATGTCAGGCCGCAGATCTTCACAGCTAACAAAACCGGCAGTCAGGCGCTCGATCAGCGGGCAGTATTTGGCAGGCACCTGGCGGTCTGGTTGCTTCCACTGCCCCAGCGCGCTTCGGCTCACGCCCAGCATTTTGGCCATGCGTGCGTGAGAGCCGACGAGTTCGGCGGCAATCTCGAGAGGATGTTTATTCATAGTCGGGCACATCGCTACATTTGCCCAAAAGTCTATTATCACCGTACATAGGTGTCAATAAATCATAGACTCCCAATGTCTCGATTTTCTTTACTATTCCGCCATGCAAATCGGGATCTGGATCAGAAAAGCGCGCAAGGCCGCCCGTCTTACTCAGCAACAACTGGGGGACGCTGTCGGTACAAGCAAAGGCAATGTCTCGGCCTGGGAACTCGGGCGCCATTCAGCAAGCTTTGACCATCTGCTGGCCATCGCACGCATAACCGGATACGCCTTGCCAGACTCAGAGGCAGGCTTGACCAACGTCGTGCCGACCGACATCGGCGCACGACAGATCCCCCTCATCAACTATGTCCAGGCATGCCAGGTGGCCGAAACGCTGGCGGCCTACACAGTGGGCACAGCCAGCGCAGCGGAGTATCTGCTGCCGGACAGAGACCTTTCCACCTTCGCATTCGCCCTTGAAATCAAGGGCAACTCGATGCATCCGGAATTCAAGGAAGGCGACCGCGTCATCATCGACCCGGCCATCGAACCGCAACCCGGCGACTATGTCGTCGCCAAGAATGGCAAGAACGAAGCCACCTTCAAGAAATACCGCCCTCGCGGCTTGAACGACCGCGGCGACGCCGTCTTCGAACTCGTCCCGCTCAACGACGACTATCCCCTGCTCCGCTCCGACCGAGAGTCCATCACCATCATCGGCACGATGGTCGAACACCGCCGCTATCGCGCGCGCTGAAACACCTCCCGAGTGCCGAGTCAGACGATTCGCCATCCGGTCGGTTTACTTTGTCTACGTCAAGTGGACATTAAACAAGTGAGATAGCCGAATCGAGATGTCTACATTTCGTAGACAAACGCGCAACACCAAAGCATAGAAAAATACGGTGCGATAACAGGCGGACGCCGGTTTCTTTGGCATAGGCCGGGACAAGAACAACGGGCAGGACACAGGTGCTCAAGGCAAGAAATGGCTGACCGAAAGCCAGCCCCTGGTATCGCGCGCTGTTCGTGAATCAAACATGCAATTTGCCAGCTACGCGTTTCGCTACCGCCGGACTTGGCCGAACGCTTTTCGCATCGCAGTTCATCAATATCCACCGGTGGCCGCCACACGCGCCCTCGGCGAACTCACCAAGCCGCTGCGCCGGCTTGATCCAGATCGCCACACTTTTCGATATCGGCGATTTCGCCCGTCCGGGCAGGTACCCATTCGGAATACTCTCGTACGATCGCGCCTGTGCCACAGCCCCACTCCTAAAAGCGGGCAGACGCCTTCACGTCACAAGCGTTACGTGGTGCATCCAACAAAAAACACCGGGGAATGACATGTATTGCGCAACATGCGGCAGCGCGCTGCCGACTGCGGGTAAATGCGGTTTTTGCCTTCCAATACCAAGTGCACACAAGGAGGCTGTCCGTTCGGCCCGCCCTATGCCCGAAGCCATGCCTTCTCACGAGGTTGCACCAGACCGCACAGCGAAGCTGTCCGCCGTAATTGGGCCCAAAAACCAAATCTACTATTTGCGTCATTTCGAGCGTTTTGAGCGGGGCGACCTCGGGTTGTCCTGGCATTGGCCTGCGATGTTCGTCGCGTTCTATTGGATGCTGTATCGCAAACTGTACGTTGCGGCGATCCTCTATTTCCTGAGTCCATATATCGCAGGTCTTCTCTGCGGCCTTGTTGGTGCAATGGCCGTTGGAAATTCGGGTTGGGCCGTTCTCGGCTATTACGGTGCCGGGCTGCTGATGTGGATAATCCCGCCACTTTTTGCCAACCGCCTCTATTACAGCCATTGCACTAAATTGATTCGCGCGGCGGAGCTGCGAAGCCGCGACCCGAAGTTCCAATTGGGAGAACTTCAGGCACGCGGAGGCACCAGTCGTGCCCCTGCCATTGTCATTACCGTGACTTTGACGATTGCAGTCATAGGGGTCTTGGCTGCGATCGCGCTACCTGCCTATCAGGACTATGTCACACGGGCGAAAGTCAGTCGGATTGTCGCTGCGGGCGCGTCGGCAAGCGCCGCTATCAGGCAGACCTATCACGCAACCGGCGGCGTACCGAGCGCCTTGTCCAGCGTGGACCTCACACCGGTCGAGGGTGCAACCTTTGCGTATGACTCGCGAACCGGGGTCATCTCGGCCAAGTTGGCATTTTCCCCTTTGAGCGGGAAGTCGATCGACTTCGCACCTTACCGAAATCAGGATGGCGCAATCGATTGGCGCTGCCGCAGCGACGACATCGTCGATCGTTATCTGCCACGGGCATGTAGGAATCGCTGAGTACTGCCTGATTCAAGACATGGATTGGAGCAAGGTTACGTTGTGCCGTTATCAGCCCATTCGGCCTTGCTCTATTGATTGCGTCGCGCCAAGGCCAGGGCAACCTGAACAGCCAAGCGGGGCGTGCCGAACTCAGGCAGCAAGCAAACACGACAGCGGATGTCACGTTTTTGTTGAGACCAGAAACGACAAAGGCCTAGCGTTGCCGCTAGGCCTTTGAATATTCTGGTGCTGCTGACCGGAATCGAACTGGTGACCTACTGATTACGAATCAGTTGCTCTACCGACTGAGCTACAGCAGCAAGAGGCAGCGATTATAGACAGGCCTTGGGTGAAACTCAAGGCCTGTTTTCACCGCTGCGGGAACCCTTATTCGCCCAGCGCCCGCCAGTTGACGAACTTGGGACGGGAGCCTCCGCCCAGCGGTTCGCCGACCGTCTGCGTGTTGCCCTTGTCATCGGTCACGATGATACGGATCTGGTTGCCCACGCGTCCAAAGACAACGCCGGTGGCCGCAAAGGACGTCGTGATCTTGGCAATGATGTTCCCGTTTGAATTCACGAGTGCACTCTGGCCCGTCGCCATGTTGGCCACGTAGATGGACGTCGTCCACCCCGGGTCACAGACGTCCACTCCGTTCGGCGTCGAACCCAGCCACATCACCAGCGACCCATTGACCGAAAAATTCGAGACGATCCGCTCTGTCTGGTTCGAACTGTTCGTGCCAGGCAGGTCGTAGTACCACCCCATGCTGGTCGAGGCGATGGACACGCCAGCCGTGATATCGGACACCGCCGTCAAGTTGGTGCGCGAGATCGGGTAGGTGGCGCCGCCCGGCAGGGCATCGGCCGAGAACGTTGTCTCGTAGTTGCCGTCCCGAATGGCATAAACGGTCTGGCGTTGTTGAGTCGTCGGGTTGGCCACGCCCGTTTCGGCAAACAAGTCCGAAGAGTCGAGTGCACGGCCGGTGCCGACCATGATCCAGCGCTTGCCGTCGACCACATCGACCCACGGCGGAATGGTCACCGATTGCGGGCGAGTGCCGTCGGTCAGCGTGGCAAGACGGGTCACGGTGATGTCGCCGGCACCTTGCGCCTCGGCGGAGTCAAAACTGCCGGGCAGTGCAAAGCGCCACACGTTGCCCTTGAGGTCCGCGCCGTAAACTTCGCGATAAGTCCAATCGGTGTAGTTGCGAGTAAAGCCCGTCAGTTGCGACAACCCAGCCTGGTCGGTCGCCGTGCCGGCGGAAGTCGCCTGCTTCTTGAGCAGTGTTCCATCGCGCGGATCGAGCACAAAAATGTAGCCCAGGCCGTCGCTGTTGTTGTAGCCCGAGGAGATGATCACTACCCAGCCCCAGCGCTCGGTCTTGGCAATGATGGGTTCGCCATAGCTGAAGCCGAGATCCGGATCGCTGAACTCCCACAGCACTTTTTTCTTGGTGCCGGACGCGATGTCGCTTTCGCTATCGGTCGCTTCGGGCGGTGTCGTCACATCCAGCGCGTAGTAGCTCTTGCCACCCTTGCCCAAGCCACCGACCAGGATCGTGCGCCAGTCAGGATCAGCCGTTGAAGTCTTCCAGGAAAGGCTCCCCGCCCGCGAGAAGTTGACGTCCCGTACTGCAGGCGTTGCGTTGATGTAGTAGTGGTGCGAGTACGATGCGTCGGCCAGCGCGGCCAGCCCATCCGTTTCGCGCACGTTGGTATTTTCTGTCACGCTGCCTTCGAACAGGTAGGACGGTACGTACGCCCAGGCCTCAGTGCCGTCGGAGTCGTGCAGTGCATGCAGCATGCCGTCGTTGGCCGCCACGTACACCATGGTCGTACGGCCATTCTGGGCAACCTTGAATGCACCGTACCCCGGGTTAAAGTCATCGGAGTATTTTTCCGCCGGGATGCCGACGGCCACCGGCTTCGCGTTGACAATGTCACCAAGCAGGTGCGTCCGCTTGCGCAGCGACTTGCCCTGGTCGGCCTGCTTGCCGCGCAGATAATTCAGAACGTTCTGCTGCTCTGTTGAATCAAGCCCCAACGTCGCTTTCTGGGTGTCGTTCAGACTGGTGTAGCGGAAAGGCACGCCTTGCGCGGTCGTAGTGTTGCCGTTCGTGACAACGCTGTAGGTAACGATACGGCGTGACGTATCCCACGCTGTATTGGAAGCATTGCTCGCGCCAAACTGGCTGTCGATCACCGACTGCGCAGTCCAGCCTTTGCCTGCCTCGGTTATCGCCGCGCCTGTCGAGTCATTGAAACCTGTGATGACGGACTTGGTGACATTGCCGGACCAGTCGCTGCTGTCATAACTGGTCTGGTATGCGCCCTGCCCCACGCCCGAGGCGAAGTACGGCGACATGGCCGACACCCCGGTCCCGGAAGAGGCCTTTTCCTTGATGTTCGAGAACGCCTTGCCCAGGCTTTCCACCATCTTCTTGGCATCCGAGGCGGCGTAGTAGTTGGTGGGCAGCATCCACTGCGTCAGCAAGGTATTGCCACTCGTGAGCACGTTGTTGGTGGTGTACCAATCCTTGTTGGCTTCGACGCGTGCCGCTTCGTTCGACGCCGAGATCGAATAGTCGGTCGTCGGCAGGTCCGTCGGCTTGAGTTCAACATCCTTGCCGTCGGCGTCCTTCTTGCTGAAGCCGCCGTACTTCGCCGCCAGCCAGAACTGGTTTCGATTCTTGTACAAACCATTTTCCAGCACGTCGACCCAATAGGTCTGCACGGTCTGCTTTTCCTTGAACGAATCACTTACGTCGTTCGTATTGGCCCAGTACGCGATACCGGCCATGTAGAAGCCGTTTTTGTTGCAGCAGTAGTTGGTCGTGCCGCCGCCGAGGAAGTTGTACCCCGTGCCGTCGCCGCTGATGGTCTGCGACGAAGCGATATTGCCCATTTTTTCTGCCGCACCGACCTTGTTGGTCCACTCCGCCGCGTCCATGCCGACATCGATGACACCACTGGTCGGTTCGTTACCCGTCTTGTCGGCCGTCTTGATGTTCTTGTCAGCGTGCGTGTTCGTGTCGCCAATGCCGATGACGAAGTTTTTGTCGCAGTAATTCTTGATAGCCGGATAGCTCGTCCAGTCCTTGACGACCGGATACCCGTCCTTCTGCGTATCGCTGAGCGTGCCGCTCGGGATCATCGTCGCCGATGCCGTGCTGTAGCCTCGGAAATAGCGGATGGTTTCCGCATAGAGCTCGCTCACCGGGTCGTACTGCTTGTAGGTACGCGAATAAAAACCGAAGTTGTTCAGGTAGTTCATCGCACCGCTGTTCGACACGCTCGATGCGCTCGCCAGCGTGGAGTCGGGGTTGACGACGAACCCGCCCATATCGGTCAGCTCGACGCTGATGCTTTTCATCGGCGCGCGCATGACACCGCCATCGAGCGTCAACGTGCCATCGTTCAAGTAACCGAAGGCGGCAAAACGGAAGGTGCTCTTGTATTGCTGCATCAGCCCTTCGGGCTTGTACGCGATCTTCGTCTTGTCGTTCGGATTCACGTACTTCTGGCAATTCGTCTCCAGCAGCGCAAGGTTCGAATCGGTGTTGCAGACTTCAACGTAGGCGTTGTAGGTATCGGTCTTGGCGCTGCTGCCGCTACCGCGCGACAGCGTGAATCGATTGCCCAGGCTCAAGCTGGTAAATGAGATATCACCGCTGTAGCTGAATGGAATGTACTTGGACGTTCCGCCGGTCACCGTACTCTTGAGCACCTTGGTCGGGAACACCGATGAACTGGCCTGGCTACTAGCGTATGCGCGCTGCAGGATGACCTTTTGCGTGCTGCTGTCCGTGGAATCGAACGGCTTGTCGACCAGACGACTCCCCCCTGTCATCGCCCACCGGAAGATATCGATGGTCTGCATGGTGACGAAGTTGAGCAGGTTGCCGCTCCATGCACTGCTGCACTGGCGCGCACTGCCGGACAGGGTCACCTTGGCTGTGGGCTTGAAGTACCCAGTGATGGTGCTCCCATTGGTCCAGTTGCTGGGGTCGCGCGACGTAACGGTGTCGGCTTGCCACGTGTAGCACTTGTCCGGGTCGAAGTAGCCCACATACGCGTAGGTCGGATCGAACTGCGTTCCCTTGTGCGCGTCGCCGAGTGCGGTCGGCCACTCCACCGACAAGGCCAGCGCAACGTTGGCGTTGGACGCCTTCGATGCAACGATTGGCTGATCGGCCAGGCGTACCTGCGCGTGTGCGCACGACAAGGCAAGTGCGGCCGCCGTACAGGCCAGCGCGCGGATGACAAAGGCAGGGGTCTTCTTGTTGGGCATTGCCTGTGCTCCTACTTGAGCGCCACGAACATTTGGGCGTATGCGATGCTGTTGCGCGCACCATCGGCGCGCACGGTGACGCGGAACAAGGGCAGATCGGCCGTGCCGACCTTACCGCCGAGCTGGCTGCTGCCGCCGCGATAGTCACCGTAGTTCTTGAGCGCCACACCGGCGCCGTCGTCATAAGTGCAGTGCTCGTCCGACGGGCTGCCGGCCTGGTCGCACATGCGCTCGATCAGATATCGCAGCTCCACGCCAGCCGGCGTGCCGCTGCCAATGGGGTAGTACTCGTCGAAGCTCGTCTTGTCGGTCAGCACCACCGGCACGCCGTCGATGCGTGTTTCGAGTGCGACGGGCGAATAGTGGCGAGTGTTCTGGCCCTTGGTCATGCCGGTCACACCGTAGCTGTCCGTGATGCTGATGAAGTCGCTGGCGGTCATCTTCGACAGCACGTCGCGCATACCTGCCGAGGCGCTCGTGATGGCATCGCGCTTGAAGCCGATGTTGGCCGACAGCAGCATGGCCGTGTCGACCGAACGGAACAGCGCGATACTTGCCAACGTCATCGCCACCAGGATGACCAGCGTAATGACGAGGATTGCGCCGCCTTGCGTGGCGGGACGATTGCGCTGCTGCATCACAGACCTCGCGGATTCTGCAGGGCTACGGTCATGTCGTAGACCTGGTACTGATAACGGGCTTCAGCCCCGGAAAACGTATAGGTGATCTTGTTGGTTCCGAGGTCCGGGAACAGCGTCACAGTGGGCGTGGCGGCATCCGCTGTGACCTGCTGCGAACTACGCACGACGATGGCAATACGCATGGCCACGATCTTCCTGGCATTGGCAGCGTTGGCTCGCGTGCCGTCGAGCAATGCGTCCGCAGCCCATTTTCCGGAAGGTGCAACCCAGCCGTCAGAGGGCACCACGCCATCGCCATCCTCGTTGACGCCATACATGACCTTGATGGCATAGACGTTCTCCGCCACGGTCTGCACGCTGCCATCGAGCAGATTGATCTGCTCCAGCGTTGCGTTGTCCCCGCGAGCCAGGGCAACGAAAGAAGGTGCAGCCCCCAGATTGCGAATAAGAAAGTTATTGCCCGCCGTCACGACCGCCGGTTCGCCATAGTTGGAATCGAACTCGACGACTTGCTTGCCGGCGCCGACAGGCTTGCCGCCCCACGCCTCGCTCTTGGTGCCCAACGCGTTGGGTGCGAAATCGCTCGCCACGCGCAGCAGTTCGCAATCGCCAACATCCGTCACGGCTGAAACACCCGCAGGCAGAGTGGGATCGGAGAACGCCAACAGGTAATCGCTGGGGTTGAACAGAATGGCCGGCGTCGGCGAAAGCGTCAGCTTGGTATTGAACACGGCCGGATAGTCTTGCGGAGAAGCGGTCGGCCGGCCGGTCATCAGCACCATCGTGTCCGAGTCGGCCGTGCCGTCAGCGTTGGTGCTGGCGATGGCAATGGCCGGCGCCACGCGCAGCGTCGTGGGCACGTGATCGAAAGGCGCGCCAAATGCAGCGGCGCGGGGCCACTTGACCTCGGTGCCCACCGTGAGCTGCAACGCACAGCCAATCGTGCCTTCGCCGCGCACCAGCGCCGAACCCGACTCCTGGAATGCCCGCGAAAGATATGCCGACAGCAAGCCGGCGGTCTGTTGCGCGTCGCTGGCACCGGTGGTGTTGCGCTTGTATGCCTCACTGCCCGAAAACGCGTTGATGACCACCAGGCTGGCGAGCAGCGCAACGGTGATGCCCACCATCACCTCGATCAGGCTGATGCCTTGCTGCGCAGTGCGCGGGGTTCGGATGTTACGCGCTGTCATCGGTAGATCACCGCCGAAGTCTTGTATTGGCCCGAATACGGCTCACTGGCGGAAATCGCCTCGCCCGGCGCCGTCCATTGCAGCGTCAGATTGACGACGGTCCCCGTGGTCACGTTCTTGTCGATCGAGATAGAAGCCGTCCCGGCAGGCAAACCCGCATCGCCTTTCACGCGGTTGTCCAGCCAGTCCTTGAACTTGTTGTTGGCACCGCTGCCGGCAAAATCGGTATCGATCGTATCGGGGCTCGATACGTTCATGCGGGCGATGAGCTCATCGGCGAGCATGGCCGCTTCGGTCTGGTAACGGGCGTCCGCCGTCAGCTTGGACGACGCAGCCTGAAAACCGATGATGCCGAGGATCGCCAGCGAGAAGATCAGAATGCCGATGATCGCCTCGAGCAGGATGAAACCCTGTGATGTGGTCTTGCGCATAGTGGCTGGCATGAATGCGAAGGCTAGTTCAACGGGCAGGCATCGGCCGCCGCCCCGCAACCGCGCGGGTCGCTGGAGGCCACGGACGGGTCGCACATGCGCACCGATGCGCCGGGCGTAACAAGCACGCAGCGCACCTCGCTGACCTTCGGGCTGGCCACGCGATACACCATCGTGCTGCTCAATACGGCGTCGTCGCTGTTGCGCACTTGGCCAAACCCGGAGAAGCGCAGGATGTTGTTCTTGATATCCGAAGACGTGAGTTCAGCATCGCCAGCATTGGCAGCGACGTTGTCCCCCTGCACGAAGGAGTTGTCGCTGCGCACGCGCACCATCCAGCCCTTCCAGTCGTTGGTCTTCGTCGCCAGTGATGCAGTGGCCGCGTCAGACGCGAGCGGCACCGATTGCACCAAGGCAAACTCCACCGGCGTATTGCGACGAATGGCCTCTTGTTGCGCCACGCGCAGGCCGTTCTGGATGCTCTCGGCCGCAGTCCGCACGCTGGCGCGCCGGACCCAGTCGCCCATGTAGGGAATTCCCATGGTCAGAACGAGCGTGATGATAAAGATCGACACCATCAGTTCGATCAGCGTGAAGCCAGCAACGACGCGTCGCCTCAGTTGCACTTTTGCCCCCGCTTGACGACCCAGCACCCCGTGCCAGCCGTGCCCGACACAGCCCATCCGGCCTGCGTGATCTTCGTTTGCTTGGTGCCTTGTTGATCGATGGTGTAGAGGAACTTACTGTCCGTGCTGGCCGCGCGCAGCGTGAAAGTCGTGGCAGTGCAATCGCTCGTGCCGTCGAGCTTCTTGCCTTCAACGACGAAGTTGTTGTCTTCGGTATGACGCGCCGTACACGCAGGAGCGCCCGAATAGGTGCGATTGGCGGCAAAGTACTGTTCCATGCGCACCTTCTGCTCGGCCAGCAACTGCGTACCAGCCGCGACCTTGCCGCGCAGGACGTAGTCCGTATACGCCGGCAGGGCGACAGATGCCAGGATGGCGATCACCGCCACCGTGATCATCAGCTCGATCAGCGTAAAGCCCGCATATTTGTTTGCCATGGCCCCTTGCCCTCTGCTTACAAACTAGTCGATAAAATCGCCATCCCTGGCGGCGTACGACCGAAGGTCGCGGCAGCAGGATGGGCGCAGCGCTGTGGATGATCACCATCCTGCGGGGCCGCTCTTCCGCCTCGCCGGAACAACGTCACAATGTCTTGTTTATATTGGATTTTGGTGACGCAATCCCCTCACCTTAGGGAGTGCCGGCGACTGTAGCATCGCCCGTCGGTGGTCACGACCGCGAGCGGATAGGCGCTCTCGATTGGGGGAGCAACGGGCGCGCCGCGGACAATGCCCTGGGCGATAGTGTCGGTTCGACCAAGAGCTACTGACAAAACTGGACAAAGCAGTTCCGGCCAGGCGCCGGGCCGAAGGCAGTACAAGCAGTACAAGACCGGGCAACCACGCCGGAACGGTTTTATTAGGAGCTCCAAGGCGCACCACGCCATACGCATGAAGACTGCTTACCGACTCACCCTTGCTGTCGCCGCTTCACTCCTCATCCACGCCTTGGTGGTCGGCGCGCTGGAGGCATACCGGCATGCCCCGGGACCGCGCCCTTCGGTGGGCAGGCTGCCAGCGCGCGTGCACGTGCAATTGGTGAAATGGCGCGGGGTCGACGCGCCCGTGCCAGCGCCGGCCATGGCCGCTCCCGCACAACCCGCCGCCCCACCGACTGAAGTCGCTGCGGCGCCGTTACCCGGCATGGCGGACGCATCCGCTCCTACGAACCAAGTCCCGGACAGCGCGCCGACCGCCTCTCCGTATCTGTCCGCGCGCGAGGTGGACTACCCCGCCGAATTCGCGGGCGAAGTGGATTTTGATCAGGCGCTGGCGAATGTCCCCGTCATGTCGGAAACCGTGCGCGTCGCCATCCTCATCAACGCGCGGGGAACAGCCGACGATGTGCTATGGCTGGGCGCGGAGCCTCAACCAGCGGTGCTGGAGCACTTCACACCTTATCTGAAGGGGCAGACATACCGCCCTGCCATGAAGAACGGCCAGCCCGTTGCCAGCCGCATGGTGCTGGAACTATCGATCGGCCAACCCGGCAGCGACATCCCGGAATTCAACCCTGGGCGCTGAGCGCCTGTGGCAGGGCCTGCCGGATGGCGTCGAGCAACAATCGCAGTCGCAAAGTGCTGGTGCCACCCGGCTGTAACAACGCATAGATTGGCACCGGTGGCGGTGCAAAATCGTCCAGCAGGCACACGAGGTTGCCCGCGCGAACGTCTTCCCACACTTCCCACCAACTGCGCCAAGCGATGCCCAGCCCGGCCGTTGCCCACTCTCGCAACACTGCACCGTCCGAACACTGAAAGCGCGAACGCACCCGCATGACAGTCGGCTGGGCGTTAGGTGCGGGCCGAAGCTGCCAGCCGCGTTGGTGCGACAGCACAAGACAATCATGTGCCGCCAAGGCTTGTGGCGCTTCCGGCGTGCCGTGCCGGGCAAGATAACCGGGGCTCGCCACCAGCACGCGCCGATTCTCGGCCAACCGAACGGCTACAAGCGCCGCATCGGCTGGTTTGCCGAAACGGATCGCGCAATCAAAGCCCTCGGCCGCCACATCGACCAAACGATCGGTCAATTCGAGACTCACGCTCACCTGTTGGTGCTCGACGAGGAATCGCTGCACGATGGGTGCGATATGACGGCGACCAAACCCCGCTGGCGCAGTGAGCTTGAGGTGCCCCGCCGCGCGCGTACGGCCTTCGCTGGCGGTGGTCTCCGCGCTGGCGAGATCGGCCAGAATGCGCTGGCAGTGTTCGAGAAAGCCTTCGCCTTCAGCGGTGAGCGACAGTCGTCGTGTGGTGCGCGCCACCAGCTTTACGCCCAGACGCCCTTCCAGCGCGTCGAGCCGTCGTCCGATGATGGCTGGCGTTACACCTTCTGCGCGCGCCACCGCAGACAAGCTGCCATGCTGGGCAAGTGCGACGAAGGTTTCGATTTCTTTGAAGCGATCCATCCAACGCCCCATATTCGATACTTTTAGTATCGAATGAATTGATTATTTTTCTGATTCTAGACTTTATTGCAGCGCGCTACACTGCTTCGCACATTCCCATTCAGACTCGGAGACACGTCCATGAAGCTCGATCTGCCCGAAGGCATGACCATCCAGGCCCCGCTGGCCGAAGGATTCGACCGTGTGCTCACGCGCGAGGCGCTGGCCCTGGCCGCGACGCTGCATCGCCGCTTTGAGGGTCGCCGCCAAGAGCTTCTCGCCGCCCGCGTGGCGCGCCAGCGCGAACTCGACGCTGGCAAGCTGCCGGACTTCCTGCCAGAGACACGCCACGTGCGCGACAGCGAATGGAAGATCGCTCCGCTGCCCGCAGCGCTGGAATGCCGGCGCGTCGAAATCACCGGCCCGGTCGAACGCAAGATGGTCATCAACGCGCTGAACTCCGGCGCCGATTCATACATGACCGATTTCGAAGACTCCAACACGCCGAACTGGCTCAACCAGATCCAGGGCCAGATCAACCTGATGGATGCCGTGCGGGGCACGATCTCGCTGGAGCAGAACGGCAAGCAATACAAGCTGAACGACAAGGTGGCCACCATGCTGGTGCGTCCACGCGGCTGGCATCTGGATGAAAAGCACGTGCTGGTCAACGGCCAGCGCATGTCCGGCGGCATCTTCGACTTTGCGCTGTTCTTTTTCCACAACGCCCGCGAGCAACTCGCACGCGGCGTTGGTCCGTACTTCTATCTGCCGAAGATGGAAAGCCACCTCGAAGCGCGTCTGTGGAATGACGTCTTCATCGCCGCGCAAGATGCGCTCGCCATTCCGCGCGGCACCGTCAAGGCCACCGTGCTGATCGAGACGATTCTCGCCGCGTTCGAGATGGAAGAAATCCTGTTCGAACTACGCGAACACAGCGCCGGACTGAACGCCGGGCGCTGGGACTACATCTTCTCGTGCATCAAGAAGTTCAAGAGCAACCGCGACTTCTGCCTTGCCAATCGCGGCAGCATCACCATGACCGTGCCATTCATGCGGGCCTATGCGCTGAATCTGGTCAAGGCCTGCCACAAGCGCGGCGCCCCCGCCATCGGCGGCATGAGCGCCCTCATTCCGATCAAGAGCGACCCGGTCGCAAACGAAAAAGCCATGGCCGGCATCCGCGCCGACAAGACGCGCGACGCGGGCGACGGTTTCGACGGCGGCTGGGTGGCGCACCCGGGGCTGGTGGACGTGGCGATGGAAGAGTTCGTCAAGGTGTTGGGTGATCGCCCCAACCAATGGGAAAAGCAACGCGATGACGTTGTCACGCGCGCAGCGGACCTGCTCGACTTCCAGCCCGAACAACCGATCACCGAAGTTGGCGTTCGCAACAACATCAACGTTGGCATCCACTACCTGGGCTCGTGGCTCGCAGGCAACGGCTGCGTGCCGATCCACAATCTGATGGAAGATGCCGCCACCGCAGAAATATCGCGCTCGCAAGTGTGGCAATGGGTACGCTCGCCGAAGGGCGTACTCGACGATGGCCGCAAGGTCACGGCGGATCTGGTAAAAACACTGATCCCCGAAGAGCTTGCCAAGGTCAAAACCACAGTAAGCGCGGCGGGTGAAGACGTTGGCAGCTACGAACGCGCGGCGGACATCTTCGAACGCATGTCGCTGGCCGAAGAGTTCGCGGAATTCCTCACACTACCGCTGTACGAAAAGCTCGACTGAGTTTTCGTTTCCGTCCGCGACACACGCGACAAAAAGAAAGGCTGGCTCCCGCAATGGAGACCAGCCTTTCTTGTGTCACGCGAGCAGCACTTACGCGGCGTTGCTCTCCCTCACCGGCGCTTCGCTGGTGACCTCCCGCAGATACGGCTCGACATAGGCGCGCCCGTAGAAGCTATCGAGCAAGAGTTGCTTGAGTTCCGAGATCAACGGATAGCGCGGGTTTGCACCCGTGCATTGATCGTCGAACGCCTCTTCGGCCACCACATCCAGCTTGGCGAGAAACTCCGCTTCATTGACGCCTGCCGCCTGGATCGACGGCGGAATATCGAGCGTGCGCTTGAGCTCTTCCACCCATTCGACAAGCTTGTCTACGCGTTCGTGATCGCGACTCGCCTGCAAGCCGAGATGGCGGGCAATCTGTGCATAGCGCGCCACACCCTTGGGTCGGTCGTACTGACTGAAAGCCGTCTGCTTGGTCGGAATGTCGGCCGCGTTGTATCGGATGACATTGCAGATCAACAGCGCATTGGCCAGACCATGCGGCAGATGGAACTCTGCGCCGAGTTTGTGCGCCATCGAGTGACACACGCCCAGGAAGGCGTTGGCGAAGGCAATGCCGGCAATGGTCGCCGCGTTGTGCACCTGTTCGCGCGCCTTCGGGTCCTTGGCGCCGTTGATGTACGCCGACGGCAGGTATTCCTTCAGCAGCTTGAGTGCTTGCAGCGCCTGCGGATCAGAGTACTCATTCGCCATGACAGACACATAGGCCTCAAGCGCGTGCGTTACCGCGTCGATACCGCCATAGGCCGTCAGTGACTTAGGCATGCTCATGACGAGATTGGCGTCAACGATTGCCATGTGCGGCGTCAGTTCATAGTCGGCAATGGGGTACTTCATGCCGCTCTGCTCGTCGGTCACGACCGCGAACGGTGTGACTTCCGACCCGGTGCCCGAGGTGGTCGGCACCGCCACCAGCGACGCCTTTGCCCCCAGCTTGGGGAACTTGTAAATGCGCTTGCGGATGTCCATGAAGCGCAATGCAAGGTCTTGAAAGTGGACATCCGGGTGCTCGTACATCACCCACATGATCTTGGCCGCATCCATCGGCGAACCACCACCCAACGCGAGAATCACGTCAGGCTTGAAAGCGTTGGCGCGCGACAACCCCCGACGCACGATGGCGAGCGTGGGGTCGGCGGCCACTTCGTAGAACACCTCCACTTCGATGTTCAGCCGCTTGAGCAGGCGCTCGGTTTCGTCAACGTAGCCATTCTCGAAGAGGAAGCGGTCGGTCACGATAAGACAGCGCTTCTTGCCCGCAAGGTCTTCGAGTGCCACCGGCAGGCAACCGCGACGGAAATAGATGGAGCGCGGGAGCTTGTGCCACAGCATATTCTCTGCCCTCTTGGCGACGGTCTTGCGGTTGATGAGGTGCTTGGGGCCGACGTTCTCGGAAATCGAGTTGCCGCCCCACGAGCCGCAACCCAGTGTGAGCGACGGCGCCAGGCTGAAGTTGTAGAGATCGCCGATGCCCCCCTGCGACGACGGCGTGTTGATCAGGATGCGCGCCGTCTTCATCTTGTCGCCGAAGTAACGCACGCGCTGAGGTTGCAGATCCTGGTCAGTGTAGAGCGCCGACGTGTGGCCGATACCGCCAAGCACGACGAGTTCAGCGGCCTTGTCGCAGGCGTCAACAAAGTCTCGCGCGCGATACATGCCCAGGGTGGGCGAGAGCTTTTCGTGGGCAAACGCTTCGGCGTGCGAAATCTCGCTCACCTCGCCGATCAGCACCTTGGTGTAGGGCGGCACCTTCACGCCTGCCAGCTCTGCGATACGGGTCGCGGACTGCCCGACGATGGACGCGTTGAGCGCGCCGTCCTTGAGCAGCACATTGCGTACCGCCTCGGCCTCGGTCGCGTCGAGGATGTATCCGCCGTGCTTGGAGAAACGCGCGCGAACGGCGTCGTAGATTTCGTCGACCACGATCACCGATTGCTCGGACGCGCAGATCACGCCATTGTCGAAGGTCTTCGACATGAGGATCGATGCCACAGCGCGCTTGATGTCGGCCGTTTCGTCGATCACCGCGGGCGTATTGCCCGCGCCGACACCAATGGCGGGCTTACCGGACGAGTACGCGGAATGCACCATGCCCGGCCCACCGGTAGCGAGGATCAGATCGACGTCGTCGTGGTGCATGAGCCGGTTCGACAGATCGACGGAAGGCTCGTCTATCCACGCAATGATGTCGGCCGGAGCACCTGCCGCCACCGCTGCATCGAGCACGATGCGGGCAGCCTGGCAGGTCGAGCGCTTGGCGCGCGGATGCGGCGAGAACACGATGCCGTTGCGCGTCTTGAGTGCAATCAGCGCCTTGAAGATCGCTGTCAACGTCGGGTTGGTGGTAGGCACGATGCCGCACAGAATGCCCACCGGTTCGGCGATGGTGATGGTGCCGAAGTTGTCGTCCTCGGAAATCACCCCGCAGGTTTTTTCGTCCTTGTACTTGTTGTAGATGTACTCCGAGGCGTAGTGGTTTTTGATCACCTTGTCCTCGAATACGCCCATGCCGGTTTCCTCGACAGCCATCTTGGCCAGCGGAATCCGCGCATCCGCCGCCGCCAGCGCAGCGCTACGGAAAATGTGATCGACCTGCTCCTGGGAAAACTCGGCGTATGCCAACTGTGCGCGCTTGACGCGCGCCACTATGGCGTCCAGCTCTTCTGCATTGGTAACGGGCATGGCTCAAACCTCCATCATCATTGAAACGGGAATCCTGTATGCGGGCCGTCCCACATGTTGCGACGCGGCGAAATCGCGCGAACGGGCAAGACTGAAGGACAGCAAAAGGCAGATGCCACAACGTATGCAGACGACGTACGCGGGTCAATGCGGTGCAGCACTAAGCCGGTTTGGCGAACATCAAGGAGAAGTGAGATACACAGACAGCCTAGTAGATGGCGCTGCGAATGAAGAGGGTTTCAACCAAGAAAAATATCGCCCGGATCGGGCAAAGAACAGGCAACAGGTGAAGGGGCTGAGGCCTGATGACTCAAGTCTGATACTTGCGGGCGTAAGCCTGATTCCGGATGAAGTTGCCGATCAGTTCGGCGTCCTGACGAGACTTCTGGCCCGACTGCATCGCCATCGCCTTGAGCATGAGCAGCTTGTCGATCGCGACCGCGAGATGGTCGCTCTCCTCCACCGCACCGGACACGAGCGTGGCGTAATCGAAGGTGCAGAGGGTGTTCCACACTTCGAACACACCATGAATGACGCCGATGTCTCCGTATACATCCTTCACATGGGCCGGGTATCGCTCGACCAGGCGCGCATGGTCCTCGGGCGACGCCACCAGATCGATGTCTGCACCCGCTTTGCGGCTACCGTAGTGCTCCATCGCCTTGCCGCCGATCAACAGCGGTTTGTTGCGAAACCTGAAATCCAACAGCGCGAGCCCGATGTCCATGTGCATCCCCATCCAAGGACTGCCACGCGGACGATGGGTCCGCGCCCGCCAGAAACAAAAACGGAGCCTTGACGGCTCCGTTTTCAGTGTTGCTTTTGGCTATCGATCAGGCCAGCGCCGCAAACACGCGCGCGGTGATCTCTTCCACCGAGCCCAGGCCCGAAATCTTGGCGTAGCGCGGCGCTGCCGCATCACCCGTAGCAGCCCAGTCGGAGTAGTACTTGACCAGCGGCTTGGTCTGCGAGTGATAGACCTCCAGACGCTTGCGCACGACTTCTTCCTTGTCGTCTTCGCGTTGCACCAGCGGCTCGCCACTCAGATCGTCCACACCATCAACCTTCGGCGGGTTGAACTTGACGTGGTAAGTGCGGCCCGAGCCTGTATGCACGCGGCGACCGCTCATGCGCTCGACGATTTCTTCGTCGGGCACATCGATTTCCAGCACCACATCCAGCGCCACGTTGGAGTCACGCAGTGCGTCGGCCTGCGGCAGCGTGCGCGGGAAGCCGTCGAACATGTAGCCATTGCCACAGTCCGGTTCGTTCAAGCGTTCCTTGACCAGACCGATGATGATGTCGTCCGACACCAGCTTGCCGGCATCCATGATGCTCTTGGCGGCCACGCCCAGCGGCGTGCCAGCCTTGACGGCAGCGCGCAGCATGTCGCCGGTGGAAATCTGGGGGATGCCAAAACGTTCGGCGATGAACTTGGCTTGCGTGCCCTTGCCGGCTCCCGGCGGTCCCAAAAGAATCAGACGCATGTCGCGTAACCTCCTGTCGAATAGTGAAGCGGGGGGACTTCAACCGCCGCCGCGCGGGCGGCAGCGCTGTCGTTGGATGGCCGACAAGTGCCGGCCGTGATCATCAGTCTTGTGAGCCGTTGGCGAAATACCGTCTTACCCGCTCAAGGTCTTCCGGCGTATCGACGCCTGCGGGCGGCGCGTCGGCGAGCCGTTCAACGCAAATGCCGTAGCCATGCCACAGCGCACGGAGCTGTTCGAGCATTTCGATCGACTCCACCGGTGCCGGCGCGAGCTTGCCATACGCACGCAGAAAAGCCACGCGGTAGGCATACAGCCCGACATGGCGCAGCGGCACAAAACCCGCCGGCAGCGGCTTGCCCGCGGCCACCTGGCCAGCGGAAAACGCGTCGCGCGGCCAAGGCATCGGGGCACGCGAGAAATACATCGCGCGCCCGGCTGCGTCGCACACCACTTTGACGGCGGCCGGGTTGAGGAATTCTTCGGCGGTATGGATCGGATGCGCCGCGGTAGCAATGGCGGCGGACTTATCGTCAGCCAGAACGGTCGCCACACGCGCAACGACGGCAGGATCGATGAGCGGCTCGTCGCCTTGCACATTGACCACGATATCGTCGTCACGCCAGCCCAGGGCATCGACCACCTCGCCCAGCCGATCGGTGCCGCTGGGATGGTCGGGGCGCGTCATGATGACCTGCATGCCGGCCGCGCGCACCGCGTCGGCAACCTCGGCATGATCGGTCGCGATCCAGACTTCGGCCGCCCCGGCCGCCTGAGCGCGCTCGGCGACGCGGACGACCATCGGCTTGCCACCAATGTCGGCCAGCGGCTTGCCCGGCAAGCGGGTCGAAGCGAAGCGGGCCGGAATGACCGCTTTGAAGGGAACAGTCACGCGCTTACAGACCGACGTCTTCGGCGCTCAGAGAACGCGCGTCGTCGGCGAGCATGACGGGGATGCCGTCACGCACCGGATAGGCCAGGCGACACGGTCTGCACACCAGTTCCTGCTCCGGCTTGCGGTAATCCAGCGGCCCTTTGCACACCGGGCACACGAGGATTTCAAGCAGCTTGGGGTCCATGCAAACGCTCCAGAATAAGGGTGACTGCCTCGTCGGCAACGACGGCATTCACCGGCAGCACCCACGTCTGGGCGGGTGCGAAAGCCGAGCATTTTATCGCATCCTTCTCAGTCATCAGCAGCGCATCGCACGCTTGCAGTGCGAGATCGTCGGCCGTGAAGGCGTGATGGTCGGGGAAAGCCTGCATCGCCGCCGGGCGAATGCCCTCGGCGTGCAGCGTTTCAAAGAAGCGTTGCGGGCGCCCGATGCCGGCCACCGCACGCGTGGTCACGCGCGCCAGTTCGGTCGACTCCCGGCGCTCTGCGGGGTCGCCCAGGCGATACCAGCGCCCGGCCAGCAAGGACATCGAGAAAACCGGCACATCGCCGAGTTCGTTGCGTACCGGCGCAGAGAGCGGCCCGTGCGCCAGTACCAGCGTGGCTCGCGCGGCGCGCGATATCGGCTCACGCAGCGGCCCGGCAGGCATCGGCCAACGATTGCCCAGCACACGTTCGTCGATCACCACGACCTCGACGTCTCGCGCCAGCGCGTAGTGCTGCAGCCCGTCGTCAGCGATCAACACATCCACCTCCGGATGGGCTGCAAGCAACGCGCGTGCGGCCTCGGCGCGACGGTGTCCCACCCATACCGGCACGCGGCTGCGGCGCGCCATCAACGTGGGTTCATCGCCGACTTCGGCTGGCGATGAAGTTGCGGTGACCGCAGTCGGCGCTGTCGCGCTGCCGCCATAGCCGCGCGAGACGATCCCCGGCGTCATGCCGCGTCGGCGCAGGGCGTCGACCAGCCACAGTGTTGCGGGAGTTTTACCACTACCGCCCGCCACCACGTTGCCGACAACGATCACTGGCACAGGCAAGCGCGCGCGCTTCAGAATGCCGCCGCGATACAGCGCTCGGCGCGCGGCCGCGACGGCACAAAACAGCCCCGCCAATGGCAACCATGGCCAACTGACCGGACCGCGCGACGACCACCAGTCGGGAGCGCTCGCCATGAAGGCAGATTCCGTATTCGAGATTTCTGGGAAGGATTGGGTGCGGTTCGCCACCGCACCCTGCATATAGCACGACCGTGCCGGGCGACCAAGCGGCCGCCCTGGGAGCAGGCCTACTTGGCGGCCTGGGTCGCGAAGCTCACCGAAGGCAATCCGGCCTTCTGCGAAGCCTGCATCACGTCGACCACCGCCTGGAAGTTCGACTTGGCGTCGGCGTTGATCACCACCACCGGCGACTTGCCCTCCGGCGTGGCGCGGCGCAGCGCCGCGACGATCGCGGCGACGTCATGCGAGCCGACCGGCGCGCGATTGATCATCACGTCGCCATTGGCCGTGACGGCCACGTTGATTTCATTCGGCTGCTCGGGCGCGGCGCTGGAATCGGAGGTCGGCAGGTTGATCTCCAGCCCCGAAAAGCGCGAATACGTGGTGGTCAGCATCAGGAAGATGATGATCACCAACAGCAGGTCGATCATCGGGATCAGGTTGATCTCAAGCTCTTCACGATGACGTCCGCGTCGAAAATCCATGCTCGCCCCTTACTTGACGCGGCGTTCGCCGTGCGAGACTTCAACCAGCTTGACCGCCTGCTGCTCCATGTTGACGACGATGCTATCGACGTGAGCACGGTAGTGGCGGTGGGCGATGAACGCCGGAATCGCCACCAGCAGGCCGAAGGCCGTGTTGTAGAGCGCGATCGAAATGCCATGGGCCAATTGCACCGGATCGGCGCCGCCGCCCGTGGGCGAGTTGGCACCGAACAGCTCGATCATGCCGATGACGGTGCCGAACAGCCCCATGAGCGGCGCGATCACGGCGATCGTGCCGAGCGTGGTGAGAAAACGTTCGAGATCGTGCGCAACGCCACGACCTTCTTCTTCAATGGCTTCTTTCATCACGTCGCGTGATGAGCGCAGATTGCGCAGCCCGGCGGCGAACACACGTCCCAGCGGCGAGTGAGCAGCCACGCGCCGCGTCAGCTCGTCAGAAACACCGCCCTGACGAACTTCGTTGATGACCTTTTCCAGCAAACCAGGGGGAACGATGTGGCTGCGGCGCAGCGAAATAGCACGTTCGATGATCAGAGCCAGGGCGATAACCGATGCAAACAGCAGGGGAATGATCGGCCAACCCGCCGCACGAATGATGTCCAGCACGTAAACGACTCCGATGAGCGATATCAGGCGCGGAACTTTAGCCCCTGATGCAATCGATGGGCAAGTTGCACCGGTCGAACGCCGGACAGCCGGGGCCAAACGGGTGTCGGAGTGCGGCGCAAAGCTGCCTAGGACAAAGTCGGACAACATAATCCACAATTTCTGTGGATAACTTTGTGGGTAGGTTTGTAACGAATTCTCTAAGTGGCCTTCCGGCAAGGGTTTTCATTGTGGCGATCAAAAATGAAGCTATGATGACAATACTTAAAAATCAATCACTTAGAAAAGTCGCATACTGTCAAGCCTGTTCTGTCGGCCAAATGCCAATCTCTTCGCACTGCACAATGACCGGTGTGGATTTCGCTACAATCGCGGACCTATGACTGACGCGCTTTTCCAGCCGATTCCTGAGGCAAATGTACTTCCGGTGTCCGAAATTGTTCACCGGGCGCGCGCCTTGCTCGAGTCCACGCTTCCGTTGTGTTGGGTGTCGGGCGAAATATCCAGCGTCACCCGCGCAGCGTCGGGGCATGTTTACTTCACGCTGAAGGATTCGTCCGCGCAGATGCGCTGCGTCATGTGGCGGACGCGCGCACAACTGTTGCCCTTTCAGTTGGCCGAAGGCATGCGCGTCGAAGTTCGCGCGCAAATTACCGTTTATGAACCGCGCGGCGATCTGCAACTGTCGGTAGAGTCCGTTCGCCGCGCCGGCCAAGGCAATCTGTACGAAGCCTTCATGCGCCTGAAGGCCCGGCTGACCGAAGAAGGCTTGTTCGACGCTGAACACAAGCGCCCCTTGCCCACCCTGCCCCGCGCGGTCGGTGTGGTGACATCAAAATCGGGCGCAGCGCTGCATGATGTATTGGTGACGCTCCGCCGCCGCGCGCCGGCCATGCGCGTGGTGGTCTATCCCACCCAAGTACAGGGCGACGGCGTCGGCGAGCTGATCGCCCGCACCATCGCACAGGCTGGCGCGCGCGCAGAACACGACGGTATCGAAGCGCTGATCGTCTGCCGTGGCGGCGGCAGCCTGGAAGACCTGTGGGGCTTTAATCACGAAGCCGTCGTGCGCGCCATCCACGCCAGCCCGATTCCGGTGGTCAGCGGCGTCGGTCATGAGACCGACACCACGCTGTGCGACTTTGTGGCCGATCTGCGCGCAGCCACTCCCACGGCAGCGGCCGAAGCCGTCAGCGCGGGCTATATACAAGTGCAGTCGCGCCTGCCGATGCTGGCGCGCTCGCTGTCGCGCGCAGCCCGGCATGTCATGAACGAGGCCTGGCAACGTGTTGATCTGGCCCAGCGCCGCCTGCTCCATCCGCGTGAGCGACTGGCGCGCAGCCGCGTAGACGTCGACAAGCTCGCGTTGCGGCTGGCCCATGCGCAAGGACGCGTTCTGAACGAGCGGCGCACGTTGCTGGCACGGTTCGATACCCGTCTGACCTCGCGCCGGCCGCGCCTCGATCTGATTGCACAGCGCCTGGACAGCCTCGCCCCGCGATTGGCTCGCGGCGCGCGACAGCCGATCGATCGCACGCGCGCGCATCTCGACGCGCTGGCCAGCCACCTCCAGCATCTGAACCCCGAGGCGGTACTCACGCGTGGCTATGCCATCGTGCGGGGCGCTGACGGACACGTGCTGCGTGGCGTCGGCGATGCACGTGTCGACGAAGCGGTCGACATCAAGCTCTGCGACGGCACGATTGATGCCGTCGTCATCAAGACCACACCCGCCGACCGGTTGTCAGGCACCGACGATCCAAACTAGACTTGGCGGGTTTCCCCAAACAGTGTTCCGAACGGCCCGGCTGGTCGGAACGCTCAAACACCAACAAGGAGCCCGATCATGGAACATACCCTGCCGCCGCTGCCGTACGCCAAGAACGCACTGGCACCGCATATCTCGGAAGAAACCTTCGAGTATCACTACGGCAAGCACCACCAAGCCTATGTCACGAACCTGAACAACCTCATCAAGGGCACCGAGTTCGAAAACGCTGCGCTCGAAGACATCATCAAGAAGTCGTCGGGTGGCATCTACAACAACTCGGCGCAGGTCTGGAACCACACCTTCTTCTGGAACTCGATGAAGCCCAATGGCGGCGGCGCACCGGCCGGCAAGCTGGCTGACGCCATCAACGCCAAGTGGGGCAGCTTCGACGCCTTCAAGGAAGCCTTCGCCAAGAGCGCAGTCGGCAACTTCGGTTCTGGCTGGACGTGGCTGGTCAAGAAGGCCGACGGTTCGGTCAACATTCTGAACACCGGTGCTGCCGGCAACCCGATAACCACTGGCGACGTCGCCCTGCTGACGCTCGACGTGTGGGAACACGCCTACTACATCGACTATCGCAACGCCCGCCCGAAGTTCGTGGAAGCCTTCCTGAACAATCTGGCCAACTGGGAATTCGCCGCCAAGAACTTTGGCTGATCCCAAGGCGCTGCCTGAGCAAAAAAGCCCGCCGCGTGCGGGCTTTTTTGTGCCCATGGGAGCAGCGCACCTCGTGCTGGCGCCATCACGTGCGATGCTACGCACCGCGCATCGCATGGCCGCCCAGAAAATTCGTACATCGGGTTAGCATGCGAGCATTGGACGGCAAGGAATCGGCATATGGCTGCGTGGATTTTCTGGGGTGTGGTACTGGCAGTGCTGGCGTACGGCGTCATGCTCTACAACGGCTTGGTTGTGCTCAAGCATGCAGTCGCCCGCGCATGGGCCAACATCGACGTGCTGCTCAAGCAACGTCACGATGAATTGCCAAAGCTGATCGAAGTCTGCCGCCAATATCGTGATTTTGAATCGAGCACGCTCGAACGCGTGATCGCTGCCCGCAATGGGCTGGCCAGCGCCCGTGCGCATGGTGACGTGCACAGTCTTGGTCGCGCCGAAGGCGAACTGCGTGCCGGCATCGGTCAGCTCTTCGCTGTGGCCGAGAGCTATCCCGAACTACGCGCCAACGAACAGTTCGTGCAACTTCAGCAACGCGTCAGCGAACTCGAAGACGCCATCTCCGACCGCCGTGAGCTGTACAACGAGACGGTCAACATCAACAACGCGCGCATCGAGCAGTTCCCGGCGTTCTTCATCGCACGCCTGTGCGCGTTCGAAGAAAAACCCCTGCTCCGCTTCGCTGCCGCAGAAAAGGCCGACGTCAACGTGGCAGCGCTGTTCGCGCGCTGAGCCTTCGGCTGCATACGCGCGTGACACCTTCGAATCTGGGCCCATTCCAGCTCATTGCGAACTGGCCGGTAATGGCTGGGGCTTCGATCGTGGCGTTCGTCAGTTGGCTGATCCACTATCGCCGCTACCGCGCGATGGCCGACGTGCCGAGTGCGCGAATCGCAACGGCGCCGCAAGGCTATGTCGAACTGGTCGGCATCGGCCGCGCAATCGGAGGACTGCCGCTTTACTCCCCCGCCACGGGTCTGCCCTGCCTGTGGTACGAGTATGTCATCGAAGAACAGTGGGGCGATCGGGACAACAACTGGCGCGAAGTGCACCGCGAACGATCCGATGCCTCGTTCATCATTGATGATGGCAGCGGACATTGCGTGGTCGACGCCGAAGGTGCCGACATCATCACAGCGCAACGCAGTGTCAATGTGGAATATGGCCAGCGCACCACGCTGCGCGTGCTGATCCCCGGCACCCGTCTGTACGCGCTGGGACATCTCGCCACCGAAAGCGGCGCCAGCCGCCGCCCCACCATCAAGGCAGCGATGAATGATCGCCTGACGGAATGGAAGCGCGATGGCACGGCGCAGAAGAAATTTGATCTCGATGGCAACGGCGAATTGAGTCTCGAAGAGTGGGAACTCGCCCGCAATGCTGCCCGGCGCGAGGTCAGCCTCGAATGGGCCGAAGGCGGCGCGTTGCCCGATGCGCATTCGCTGGGCCCCTCTCCGGACGGGCGCTGGTTCATGGTGTCGGACATTGCACCAGATACCATGGTGCGCCAGTATCGACTCAAGGCATGGGGCTCGCTGGCAGCTTTTTTTGCTGCGCTGGCCTTTGCTGTGTGGGCCTACAACGGCTTCTAGCAGTCCGTGCCGACGCAAGCCGCCTTCACACGTTTTGCGCTAATCTGCCGGGTTCCGACAACGACAAGCGGAGACCTGCATGCCCACCTATACCGGAAGCTGTCACTGCGGCAGCATCGCGTTCGAAGTGGATGGCGAGATCGGCAACGTGATCGAGTGCAACTGCACGCACTGTCAGCGAAAAGGCCTGCTGTTGTGGTTCGTCGGCCCGGACCAGTTCCGCCTGAAGGCGCCGCGTGATCGCGCAGCCATGTCCACCTATCAGTTCAACCGGCACATCATCGAACATCGCTTCTGCCCCACCTGTGGCGTGCAGCCGTTTGCCGATGGCAAGGACCCGGCAGGTAACGTTGTGGCCGCCATCAATGTGCGGTGCCTGGACGACATCGACCTGACCACGCTGACGCGCGTGCCATACGATGGCCGACACCAGAACTGAATCCGTCACTGTCCGCCCCGAGCGCGGCGCGGATCGCACGACGATCCACGCACTGAATGCTGCGGCCTTCCCCACCGAGGCCGAGGCCAATCTGGTCGACGCCTTGCGTGACGATCCGGCGTACATCGGGCTGGTGGCAGCAACGACCGATGGAATCATCGGCCACGTGGCGATGTCGCCCATGCAGGCACCGGTTGGGGCATTCGGATTGGCGCCGCTGGCGGTTGCGAGCGGCTGGCAAAGACGCGGCGTGGGCGGACAACTGGTGCGCGCCGCCATCGAAAGCGTTCGCGCCAACGGCGGCTCGGCGGTGTTCGTGCTCGGCGACCCGGCGTACTACGGCCGATTCGGTTTCCGTGCCGCGAGCCATTGGCAGCTTGCCAGCGAATACGAGGCACACGGCGTGCCGGCCGAGGCATTCATGGCAGTGGAACTCACCCCTGGCGCGCTCGACGGTACGCCAACGCTGGTGCGCTACCACGCTGCCTTTGCTGCACTCTGAGAACACTGCGCGCGAACCCGCTCGGCGCGCTCCGGTCGATACAGAACGAATCCACCGACCAGAAAGGATCATCGATGGCAACCTGGGTCGTTCCGGCGCTCAAGGCCGTGCTGCCTCACCTGGGCACAATCATCTCGGCTACGCTGCCGGTATTCACACGCAAGGGCGACGGCGCGCAGGCGACACTGCAGCAGCAGATCACTGAGCTTCAGAACGCCGCCTCGCAGAACACCGCGTACATCAAGGAACTGGCTGCGCAACTGGAGCGCTCGCTGGCTGCTGTCGAGGCTGCTGCGGAAGCGGCCGACGAACGCTTGCATCGCGTCACGATCATGGCGATCACCGCCATCGGTATCGCCGGTTTGTCGCTGATGGGGACGCTGTACGTCATCCTGACGCGCTGAGTTTTCCTTCTCGTCAAAGGAGCACCGCACATGGACCTGCAACTCAAGGACAAGACCGCCCTCGTTTCCGGCAGCACAGCGGGCATCGGCTTCGCCATTGCGCAGACGCTCGCACGCGAGGGCGCCAACGTCATCGTCAATGGACGACAACAGCGTGCCGTCGACGATGCAATCGCCCGCATCCGCCAAGCGACCGGCCAGACCGCCCAAGGCTTTGCTGGCGACCTGTCACAAGCGCAGGAGGCGGAACGGTTGGCCGCGGTCTTTCCGCAGGTGGATGTACTCGTCAATAACCTCGGCATCTTCGAAGCGAGCGACTTCGCCGACATCAGCGACGACGACTGGCGCCGCTTCTTCGAAGTCAACGTGCTGTCCGGCGTACGGCTGGCGCGCCTCTACCTGCCCGGCATGAAGGCACGCAACTGGGGGCGCATCATTTTCATTTCGTCAGAAAGCGGCGTTCATATCCCGACCGAGATGATCCACTACGGCGTCACCAAGACCGCTCAGCTTGCCGTAGCGCGCGGTCTGGCCGAATCCCTCGCCGGCACGGCAGTGACAGTCGAACAGTGTGTTGCCGGGGCCGACACGCTCGCGAGGGGTCAATGACTTCGTGGCCGAACTGTCGCAGCGTGAAGGCAAGAGCTTCGAAGACTTTGAAAGAGACTTCTTCACCAACATCCGGCCGTCATCGATCATCCAGCGCTTCGCCTCCCCCGATGAAGTCGCCAGCCTGGTCGCCTATGTCGCCAGCCCGCTTGCGTCAGCGACGACCGGGGCGGCGCTGCGCGTGGATGGCGGTGTCGTACGCAATCCGTTCTGACGTCTTGACGCAGCCGGGCCGACCGTCATGAGGGTGCTGGCAGTGGTGCTCGCTGTGTTCGCACAGGCATCGTTCGCCGCGAACATGACCATCGTTGTGAAGAAACAGGAACGCGTCGTGCAGGTGCTCGACGATGGAAAAGTCATCAGAACGTATCGCGCCGCATTGGGCTTTGCGCCCGAAGACACCAAGCTCCGGCAAGGAGACGGCAGAACGCCTGAGGGCCGGTATGTCATCCGCGTAAAAAACGCCAACAGCCAGTTTCATCTGTCGCTGGGCATTGATTACCCGAGCGTCAATGATGCCGCGCGGGGACTGAAGGCCAAACGCATCAATAAGGCGCAATACGCTGCCATCGCAGACGCTCACCGCAAAAACAAGCTGCCGCCGCAGAACACCGCGCTCGGCGGCGACATCTTTCTGCACGGAGGCGGCAACAGTCGTGACTGGACGCTCGGTTGCATCGCCCTCGACAACGCCGACATTGAAGAGCTCTTTCGGATAGCAAAGGTGGGCACGCCCGTTGACATTCTGCGTTGATCACCAAGCCCAAATGAAAAAGGCCGCTCCGGGGAGCGGCCTTTTGCGGGACGAACAACAACGATCAGGGCGCACGACCCGTGATCGTCACATCCGGACGCCAGCCACCGCCGAGTGCCTTGTACAGGTCGATCTGCGCCGTCAGCCGGTTTTGGCGCGCCGACAGATAGGTAATGTCGGCGTCATTACGGCTGCGCTGTGAATCGAGCAGATCGAGAAAGGCTGCCGAACCCGCCTTGTAGCGGGCATTGGCGATCTGCTCGGAACGGATGGCGGAATCGAGCTGCACGCGGCGCGCTTCTTCCGACACCGTGGCCTGGCGCAGCGTACTGAGCGCATCGCGCACTTCCTTGAAGGCCGTCTGCACGGTCTTGCGATATTGCTCAAGCGCTTCTTTCTGCACAGCCGTGGCCTGGTTGACCTTGCCGCTGCGATAACCCGCATCGAAGATCGGCAGGTTCAACGTCGCGCCGATGTTCCAGGCTTGCGCGCCGGACTTGAACAGATCCGACAGGTCCGCACTCGCCCCCCCGAACGCGCCGGTGAGCGAAATGGTCGGGAACAACGCGGCCTTCGCCACACCGATCTGCGCGTTATAGGACGCCAGCGTGGCTTCGGCCTGACGCACATCGGGACGCGCCTCGATCAGCTCGGACGGCAAGCCGACCGGCGGCACCGCCGGCGTCGGCAGGTCGCGCGCGCTGGCGCCCGGCTGGATGACCAGCGCAGGATCGCCCGTGAGCAGCGCCAGCGTGTGTATGAAGACTTCGCGCTGCCCTTCCAGCAACGAGGTCTGCGCCACCAGTGCAGCACGGTTGCTGATCGCCTGTTCCACGTCGAGACGCGACACGCTGCCGGCGTCATAACGACGCTGGGTGATGGTCACGGCTTCTTCACGGTTCTTGAGGCTTTCGCGGTTGGCATCGAGCAAGCCTTCCGTCGCGCGCAACTGAATGTACGTGGTCGCCACCTGGCCTGCCACGGTCAGGCGCACGGTGTCACGGTAGTAGTGGCTGCCGGCGGCCTGCGCAATGGCGGCTTCGCGGGCGCGGCGGAACTTGCCCCAGAAATCGAGCTCGTACGCCGCCACCAGACCACGTGCCTGGAAGTTGTTGTTCTGGCGGTCCGCCCCCGGAGTCGTGAGGTATTCACTCGTCTGGCTGCGCGTGGCAGCACCCGCGAGGTCCACTTCCGGGAACAGTGCCGCGCCAGCCTGCTTCAGCACGGCATCGGCCTGTTCGATACGGGCGATGGCAATACGCACATCGCTCGAATCGGTCAGCGCCTTTTGCACCAGCGCGTCCAGTTGCGGGTCGTTGAAGGCGCGCCACCAGTCGGGCGCGACTTGCGCCGCACCCGTGCTGTTTGCCGTGACAGCGTCATATTGGTCCGGCAGCGGCTCGGTCGGCCGCTGATAGTCGGGCCCGACCGCGCAACCGGCCATCAGCACCGCCATGGAGGCGGCGACAAGGGTCAGTCTGTACTTCATTGCTTCTCTCCGGTCGATGCATGGGCTTGCGAGTCATCGTCGTCCTCATCGGCGGCGGACTTCTTGCGATTACCACCCAGCCAGGTGAAGAACAGCGGGATAAAGATCGTGGCCACGAAAGTCGCCGCGATCATGCCGCCGAACACGCCCGTACCCATCGAACGACGCGCAGCCGAACCGGCGCCCGTCGCCCACACCAGCGGCACCATACCCAGCACGAAGGCCAGCGAGGTCATCACGATCGGGCGGAAGCGCAGGCGTGCCGCCTCCATCGCCGCGTGGAAGATGTCCTTGCCTGCCGCCATCTGCTGCGCCGCGAACTCCACGATAAGAATCGCGTTCTTCGCCGCTAGACCGATCAGCACCACTAAGCCGATCTGGAAGTAGATGTCGTTTGGATCGTTACGGAACCAGATCGCCACCAGCGCGCCCAGCAATGCGAACGGGATGGCCATCACCACCGCGATCGGCAGCGACCAGCGTTCGTACTGCGCGGCCAGGATCAGGAACACCATGATCAGGCCGAAGATGAACGCCGCCGACGACGTCGCACCAGTACGCTTTTCCTGGAACACCTGCCCCGTCCATGCCAGTTGATAGCCTTCCGGCAGCACGCGGGCGGCGGTCTCTTCGACGATCTTGATCACGTCGCCCGAGCTCACGCCCTGTGCGCCGCTACCCATGATCTTGGCGGAGAGGAAACCGTTGTAACGATCGAGCGATTCGGCGCCCGTCGTGCGCGTGACCTTGATCAGCGCCGACAGCGGAATCATGTTGCCGTCACTCGAGCGCACGTACACGCGGCCCAGGTCTTCAGGCTTGGAACGGAACGGAGCGTCCGCCGCGATCTGGACCTGGTAGGCACGACCGAACTTGTTGAAGTCATTGACGTAGTACGACCCCATCGTGCTCTGCAGCGTGACGAACACATCGCTGATCGACACGTTGAGCGACATCGCCTTGGCTTCGTCGACTTCCACGTGCAATTGCGGCGTGGCGGCGCGGAACATGGTGTTCAGCCCGGTCAGGCGCTTGTCCTTGCCCAGTTCTGCCATCAGGTTGTTGGTGACGTCCTGCAACGCGTGCGGATCATCCGCACCACGTGCCTGGATATAGCCTTCAAAACCACCGGCCGTACCCAGACCGCGAATCGCCGGCAGGTTGAACGCAATGGCCATGCCGTCCTTCTGCATCATGCCCACGCCCATCACCGCCTTGACCATGTCGTCGGCGCTCTCTTTGCGCTGATCCCACGGCTTGAGCTTGATGAAGGTTGTCGCCGACGAGCTCTTCATGCCGCCGCCAATCAGGTCGAAGCCGTTGACCATGAAGATCTGATCGATGGCCGGATGCTTGGCGAGCTGGGCACGGATCGATTCGGACGTCGTCATGGTGCGCGCCAGCGAAGCGCCATCCGGTAGGATGATCGCGCCAAACACGTAGCCCTGATCTTCCGACGGCACGAAGCTGGTCGGGATGCGCATGAACATCAACACGGCCACTGCGATCACGCCGAGGAACAGCACGGCCGAGATGACGCGATGATGCAGCGACTTGCCCACGGCATAGAGGTAGCCGTTGGTGAGCTTGGTGAAGCCGGTGTTGAACGTGCGGAAGAACGCGTTGGGCTTGCCATGCGTCGGCTTGAGCAGGATCGCGCACAATGCCGGCGTCAGCGTCAGCGCCACGATGCCCGAGAACACCACGGACACGGCCACCGTCACCGCGAACTGCTGGTACAGCGTACCGGCAATACCCCCCAGGAACGCCACCGGCACGAACACCGCGCACAGCACCAGCACGATCGCCACCACCGCGCCAGACACCTCGCGCATGGCCTCCTTGGCCGCTTCGCGCGGTGACAGCCCTTCTTCGCTCATCAGGCGCTCGACGTTTTCGAGCACCACGATCGCATCGTTGACCACGATACCGATGGCAAGCACCATGGCGAACAAGGTCAGCGTGTTGATCGAGAAGCCGAACAGCCACAAGCCCGCAAACGCACCGATCAACGACACCGGTACGGCCAGAATCGGGATCAATGTGGCACGCCAGTTCTGCAAGAAGATGAATACCACCGCGATCACAAGGATCGCCGCTTCGAACAGCGTGTGCGTCACTTCGGTGATGGACGCCTTCACGAAGTCGGTCGTGTCATACGGAATGCCGTATTCCATGCCCTTGGGCAGCGTCTTCGAGAACTCGGCCATGCGTGCCTTGACGGCTTCAGCAGTGGCCAGCGCGTTGGCGCCGGACTGCAGATAGATCGCCAGACCCACCGCCGGCGCACCGTCCAGACGCGTTTCGACGTTGTAGTCCTTGCCGCCGAGCTCCACGCGCGCGATATCGCGGATGCGCAGGAAGCCGCCCGTACCGCCGGCCCGGACGATGATGTTGGCGAACTCTTCAGGGTCGATGAGTCGGCCGCGGGCCGTCACGGTATAGACGATCTGCTGGTCAGCACCGATAGGAGCAGCGCCGATCTTGCCGGCTGCGTACTGGAAGTTCTGCGCCGAAATCGCTGCGGCCACGTCGGTGGTCGTCACGCCGAGCTGGGCCATCTTGTCCGGACGCAGCCACACGCGGATGGCGTAGTCCTGGCCGAACACCGTCACATCGCCCACGCCAGGCGTGCGCTTGATGTCATCGACGATGTTCACGCTGGCGTAGTTCGACATGTACAGCGTGTCACGCGACTTGTCCTTCGAGGCGAAGGACACCAGCATCAGGATGTCGTTCGAGCGCTTCTGCACCACCACGCCATTGGTCCGCACGTCGGTCGGCAGACGCGGCAGCACCGCATTCACCTTGTTGTTGACGTTAACGGCGGCCTGGTCGGCGTTAACGCCGAGCTCGAAGGTCGCGGTGATCGTCAGTTGCCCTGACGAACTCGCGTTGGACGTGTAATACAGCAGACCTTCCACGCCGTTGAGCTGCTGCTCGATGGGCGCGGCCACCGTACGGGCCAGCGTCTCGGCGCTGGCGCCGGGATAGGTCGTGGTGATCGACACCGTGGGCGGTGAGATCTCGGGATATTGCGAAATCGGCAGCACCTTTGCCGCCACCAGGCCCGCGATCACGATCACGAGCGAGATGACGGTGGCAAAGATGGGCCGTCGGATAAAGAACTGAGCAAACATGGATCAGCGCCCCCTTACTTCGATGCGGCGGGAGCGCTGCTGGCTGCCGGTGCGCTAGCTGCGGAAGGTGCGCTGGCACCACCCTGGGCTCCACCGGGAGCCCCCTGAGCGGCACCGGCTGCCACCGGCTGGATCGGCATGCCGGGACGCAGCTTGATCAGGTTGTCGACCAGCACGCGGTCACCGGGCTGCAGGCCACCATAAAGCAGCCAATCCTTGCCGTCCCACGGACCCGGCTGCACCGGACGGGGTGCGACGACATCCATGCCCTTGTCGTTCTTGACGGCAACCATGACGAGGAACGCCTGGTCGGTCTGCAACACTGCGGCCTGGGGTACGCGGAAGACGTTGTCCTTGGTACCGACCTGCAGGCGGACCTTCACGAACTGGCCCGGCAGCACCTCGGTCTTCGGATTGGCAAATGCCGCACGCATCGAGCGCGTGCCGAGCTTCGGGTCGATCTGCGTCGAAGCGAAATCCAGCGAACCGCGCGTGGCGTACTTGGAGCCATCGGGCAACACCAGCTCAACGGTCTGGACCTTGCGCAAGTCGAGCTTGCCGCCGGGTGCGTTGGCCACGTCGGTATCGGAAAGGCCAAAGCGGACCTTGATCGGGTCGGCCTGGATGACGGAGGTCAGTTCATCGCCGATGGAGATCAGGTTGCCTTCATTGCGTAGCGCGCGGCCGGTAATGCCGGAAACCGGCGCCGTCACCTGCGTGTAGCCCACGCTCAGCGAAGCGTTGCTGGCAGTGGCCTGTGCCGCCTGCAGTTGCGCCTTGGCAGCGGCCTGCGCCGACAGGGCGTCATCCAGATCTTTGCGGCTGACAGCGTCCTGTGCAGCCAGCCCCTTGTTGCGTTCGACTTCGCGCGTAGCTTGTTCCAGGCGCGACTGCGCTTCGGCTACGGCTGCACGGGCATTCTGCAAGGAGGCTTCCGGTTGGGCACGGTCGAGCAGGAACAATGGCTGGCCAGCCTTGACCGTGTTGCCTTCTTCATAGAGGCGCTTTTCCAGGATGCCGCCCACGCGGGCGCGCACTTCTACCTCGCGGTTGCCTTCGGTCTGGCCGACCGCTTCAACGAAGACCGGCTCGGTCGTCGGCTTGGCTTCGACGAAACCCACCGGCATGAGCTGGTTGGCGCCGGCACCTTGCTGCTGTGCCTGGTCCTTGCCCGAGCAGGCTGCGAGCACGGCAGCGCTGAGAATACCGAGCACCAATGGGCGAATGGCGCGCCCACTCTGGCTGCGCGCGGAAGCAATACCGTGGGACAACATCCGGGAACTCCTTAGCAAACTGGAACGTGTTTTGACGGGGGAATGAGGCGATGGAGCGTGCATCTCGCGATGCAAGCGCGAAACCGCTGGAGTTTGACACATGGGGGAAAGATTTTTGATTTCTTTACGAGTGCGCCATAATAAACATTCACGGATGTATGGTTCAACAGAAATTTTAGAAAATGGTCAGAAAAACCAAGGTCGAGACTGAGAAAACTCGGCAGGACATCATCGCCGCGGCACGTGACATGTTTGCGGCGCACGGCGTGACCCGTACCACGCTCGAGCAGATCGCGCATGCCGCTGGCGTGACGCGCGGCGCAGTCTATTGGCATTTCGCCAACAAACTCGATCTGATGGTGGCGCTGCGCGACGACGTGCTCATGCCTCTCATCGAAGGATTGCAGGAGACCCTGCAGGTAGAAAACGGGCGCGATGCGCTGTCTGCAGTAGAAGCCTTCCTTCTCATGCACATCGACCGGCTCGAACAAGACCCGGTGATGCGCCAGACCTTTGAAGTGCTCATGAACAAGTGCGAGTACGTGGGTGAGTTCGGCGTATTACTGCAATGCGCTTTCGAACGCACGCACGACAAACACGAACGGCTGGAAATGGCCTACGCCCGCGCGATTGAACAGAAAGTCATGCGCGGCAACATCGAACCGGTCGCCGCCGCGCTCGATACGCACGCATTCATGCACGGCATCGTACGCCTATGGATCGGCAAGTCGGCGTCGGAAGACAACGCGTTCCGGCCGCTATGCCGCCAGATGGTGCGCGATCACATCCGCCTGCGCCGCGCCTGAGCCCGACCTCCCGGCGGAACACGCGCAGCGGGAGGGTGTCTTGCAAGGCATTGGCTCAACGAATTCAAACAAGCAAGGAACCCCCAATGAGTTATGCCGCCCGCGTGATCATCGTCGGGGCCGGATTCGGCGGTCTGTCCGCCGCCCGCGCCCTGGCCGATGTGCCGGTCGACGTGGTGATCGTTGACCGACGCAATCATCATCTTTTCCAGCCGCTGCTCTATCAGGTCGCCACAGCGGGTCTGTCGCCCGCCGACATCGCCGCACCCATCCGCAGCATTCTGTCCGACCAACGCAATGCGACCGTCGTACTGAGCGAGGTCGCTACCATCAATACGGCCGAGCGCGTCATCGCCGACACCACGGGCCAGCGCTTGGCTTATGACTATCTGATCCTCGCCACTGGCGCGCGCCACGCGTATTTCGGGCACGACGAGTGGGAGGCCAACGCCCCGGGGCTCAAGACCATCGAAGACGCCACAGCCATCCGGCATCGCCTGCTGGTGGCGTTCGAGCGCGCTGAAATGACCACCGACGAAGAGGAACGGCAGCGTCTGCTGACCATCGTCATCGTCGGTGGCGGGCCGACAGGCGTGGAAATGGCCGGCGCAGTGGCGGAGTTGGCCAAGCGCGCACTGGCAACCGACTTTCGCCATATCGATCCGCGCCAGGCACGCATCGTTCTTGTAGAAGCGGGCCCGCGCATCCTCGCCACATTCCCTGACAATCTTTCCGCGCGTGCGGTCTATGCGCTGGAAAACCTGGGCGTCGACGTACGCACTGAAGCGCGCGTAACCGACAGCGACGCGGACGGTGTGGTGGTCAACGGTGAGCGCATCCGCGCCGGCACCGTCATCTGGGGCGCGGGTGTCCAGGCGTCGCCGGTTGCCGAATGGCTTGGCGTGCCGGCCGATCATGCGGGACGCGTGAAGGTGGAAGCGGACTTCAGTGTCACCGGACATCCAGAGATTTTCGTCATCGGCGACGCCGCGCAGATCACCGATGCGGCGGGCGTGGCGGTCCCCGGTGTCGCCCCCGCCGCCAAGCAGGCCGGTGCTTACGTGGCTCAGGTGATCGCGGCACAAATGGCGCAGCGCCCCGCCCCGGCCCCATTTCGCTACCGCAACTGGGGCAACCTGGCGACGATCGGCCGGCGAGCCGCCGTCGCGGACTTCGGCTGGATACGCATCAGCGGTCCGATTGCCTGGTGGCTGTGGGGCTTCGTGCATGTCTTCTTCTTGATCGGTTTCCGCAATCGGGTCGCGGTCATGCTCAACTGGCTATGGTCATTCCTGACCTACAAGCGCGGCGCCCGGCTGATCACCGGAAGCCCGCAGCCACAAGGCCGGGAGGCAGACTAAGGGGCGGCGCAGATCAGTCTTTCACGGAAATTTATCCCGCAATGCAGCAAAGCGGTCTATAAAAAGTCCTATGTTGAAAGATTGCTGATCACAAACGGAGGAGCTCCCATGGACGATATTCCGACCCGCGTCTCGCAGATCTATGCGCAGCGAACGGCGGTCAACAAGATCATGCAGCGCCGCAGCAACGACGCGTTCGAGCGCTACCGCGAACGATTCAGCCAGGCCACTTCGGCCTTCGCCGAGTCGGCGAAGGCCGTCTGGCCGTGGGAGTGGTGGCAACAAGGCGCGAAGTACATCGCCGACAGCGCTCAGCGCAGCGTGCTGTTCTGGGACACGCTGCGCCAGCGCGGCGACAACTATCTTGAACACGTCCGCGAAGGCACCCCGCCGGTACTGCACTTTGACTACGAGATGGTGCTCGACGCGCGCCATTTCGAGCAGCCAGTCAATTACGCGCTGGTGCGCATCGTGCCGCCCAAAGGCGTGACGGTCGATCCGAAGAAGCGCCCCTACATGATCATCGACCCGCGCGCCGGCCATGGCCCGGGCATTGGTGGATTCAAGGACGACTCGCAGGTCGGCATGGCGCTGCGTGCCGGCCACCCCGTTTATTTCGTCATCTTCTTCCCCGACCCGGAACCCGGCCAGACGCTGATGGATGTCTGCGCGGCAGAAGAACGGTTCGTCCACAAGGTGCGCGAACTCCATCCGGACAGCGCCAAGCCGGTCATCATCGGCAACTGTCAGGGCGGCTGGGCGGCCATGATGCTGGCCGCGTCCAACCCGGACGAGATGGGGCCGATCGTTATCGCTGGCGCGCCCATGTCGTATTGGGGCGGCGCGTGGACCGAAGGCGAAGGCAACAACCCAATGCGCTACTCGGGCGGGCTGCTAGGCGGCACGTGGCTGGCCTCTGCCACCGCCGACGCGGGCAACGGCAAGTTCGACGGCGCCTGGCTGGTGTACAACTTTGAGAACCTCAACCCGGCCAATACCTTCTGGGGCAAGTACTACTCGCTGTATTCACGCGTCGATACCGAACCGCCCCGCTTCCTTGAATTCGAACGCTGGTGGGGTGGCTACTTCTTGATGAACACGGCGGAGATCGAGTGGATCGTCCACAATCTGTTCGTCGGCAACACATTGTGGCGTGAAGGCGTCCGTTCGCCTCAAGGCCAGTTCATGGATCTGCGCGAACTGCGCTCCCCCATCGTCATGTTCGCTTCGATGGGCGACAACATCACCCCGCCGCAGCAGGCTTTCAACTGGGTGGCAGACACCTACAAGTTGACCGAAGAGATCAAGGCCCGAGGCCAGGTGATCGTCGGCCTGCTGCACCCGGACAGCGGCCACCTGGGGATATTCGTCTCGGGCAAGGTCGCCAAGCGTGAGTATCGCGAACTGGTCTCCGTGCTCGACTCGATCGAAGCTCTGCCCCCGGGCCTGTACGCGATGAACATCATCGACGAGATCGATGCGGACGGCGAAACGACCTATCGCGTGGAATTCCAGGAGCGCGAGCTTGAAGAGGTTGCCGAAAAGCTCAACCGCTTCGAGCGCATCGACGAAAAAGCCTTTGAAGCGGTCGGTTCGGTATCCGAGATGAACCAACGCGCCTACGAACTTTTCGCACGCCCCATGGTGCAGGCGCTGTCCAACGAAACCACCGCCCGCCTTGCGCGCCAGCTACATCCGCTGCGTGTGCAGCACTGGGCGGTATCGGGCCTCAACCCATGGCTGGACTGGCTGCCCGCAGCAGCCGATCAAGTACGCGAAAACCGCGTGCAAGCCGACGCTGACAGCGCCCCGTACCACGCCGAACGTTGCATGTCGGAACTGATCAACGCAGGCTGGGACCTCTACCGCGATCTGCGCGACGCCTGGTCGGAGGGCTCGTTCTTCAATATCTTCGGCCCGATCTATGCGATGACGCATCAGGACGTCACATCTGTCCTGCCGCAGACGCAATCGACCACTACCGACCCGCGCCAGTTGCCGGTGGTGCGTGATGCGCTGGCGTCAATGACCAAGGGCGGGCTGGTGGAGGCGATTGCGCGCACGGCGTCGCTCATGGCCGAGCCACAGAACCCGATGCCGCTGGCCGAACTGCACACATTGGCGGACATCATCAAGGACTACACCGAGATCATCGGCCGCGAGATTCCCGCAGACGAGCGCCGCCGCATCCGGGGCGAGCAGGACATCATCGTCCGCTACGCGCCGCAGGAGGCTGTCGCCACCCTGCCGCAACTCTTGCACGACGATGATGAACGCGAACGGTATGTGACGTTCTTCGAAAAGCTCGCTGTCGATCCGCGCATCGCGTCGTTCGACATGAGCTATCACCAGCGCGAAATTTTCGACGCACTACTGGCGCGCATCGGGCAATACCGCAAGTCGGGCAAGATCGAAGAACGCCCTGCAGGCGCCACCAGCATCACCACGCGTCGCCGCAACGGCAGCAAAGCCAAGAACGAAAACAAGGCGGCCTGATCGGCTTTCGACCATGAAAAACGCCGGATACCTTTGCAAGTGTCCGGCGTTCTTTTTTTGCGACAGACGACGCGCTCAGGCCGAACCCAGGTGCTTATTGAGGAACTCCACCGTGCGCGACCACGCGAGCTTGGCGGCAGCCTCGTTGTAGCGAGCCGCGCCGGTGTCGTTGTTGAAGCCGTGGTCGGCGCCTTCATACACGTACACGTGGTATTCCTTGTGGTGCGCCTTGAGTTCTTTCTCGTACGCAGGGATGCCCGGGTTGATGTTCTTGTCCAGTCCGCCGTAATGCAGCAGCAGCGGCGCCTTGATTCGCGCAATGTCCTCCGGCGACTTGGGTTGCGGGCCGTAATAGGCGACTGCCGCATCGAGGTCCGGCACGTTGACTGCCAACTGGTTGGTCATGCCGCCGCCCCAGCAAAAACCGACCACACCCACCTTGCCGGTGCCGCGCTGATTCTGCTTGAGGTATCGCACTGAGGCTTCGCCAACGATCAGTGCTTTCTTCATGTCCAGCTTGCTGAACATGGCGCGCGCCTGGTCTTCGTCGGTCGGCGTGCCGCCATCCAGGCTGAGGAAGTCCGGTGCGATCACCAGATAACCTTCCAGCGCCAGGCGACGCGCCACGTCTTCAATATGCGGGTTCAGCCCGCGGTTTTCGTGGATCACCACCACGGCAGGCATCTTGCCAGTGGCAGTCTTGGGATAGGCCTGATAGGCGTGCACCGTGCCCTGCTGGCCTTGCCCTGCCGGATAGGTCACCTTGCCGGTGACCAATCGGTCATCGTTGGCCGGCACGATCTGCGCCTGGGCGTAGTTGTTTTCCAGCAACGGCAATACCGCGTAGGCAGCCGACACGCTACCGGTGATCATCGCCAATCGCTGGATGAAATCCCGCCGAGGCAGCGGGGCGTGAGTGTATTCGTCGTACAGCTCGATGATTTCGCGGCTGATCGGCTGAGAGGTGTGGTCCTGCTTCTGCATCATCCGGCTCCTTGAAACATTGGGGTTGGTTACCGGGCTTGCTTGCCGCGCACCCGGCATGGTGGCCTTCACTACAGGTTTACAGGTGCAGCACGGCGCGGGCATTGGTTGTTGTCGCCCGCGCCACTTCTTCGGCTCCGTTTTCTCCCATCTCGCGCAACTCGGCCAATACGGCCGCGAAACGCGCTACGAAAACCGGTTCGTTGCGCCCCTTGCCCACCCAGGCGGGTGGAATGTCTGGAGCGTCTGATTCGAGAACGATGTGTTCGATTGGAATCGCGCGCGCAAGTTCTCGGATGCGCGTCGATCCGCTGTAAGTCATGGCCCCGCCGAAACCGAGCTTGAAGCCCAGCGAGATGAAAACGTCCGCCTGCTGGCGGCTGCCATTGAAGGCGTGGGCGATGCCGCCGCGCGGCCGATACCGGCGCAAGTACTTGAGCACGCGATCCTGCGCACGGCGTACGTGCACGATCACCGGAAGGTCGAATTCACGCGCGAGCTTAAGTTGTTCAACAAAAAACCAGTCTTGCCGCGCGTGGTCGGCGCCTTCCACATAGCCATCCAGCCCGATCTCGCCGACGGCGCAGGCGCCGCCTTCAGCCAACCGGGCACGCAGCGTGGCGATGTCGGATTCGCGCGAACCATCGACGAACAAGGGGTGGATACCGGCCGCCCAAGCACTCCCAGGCAAGGCGGCGGCGAGGTCCCGCACACGGTCGAAGTTGCCGACATCGACGGCCGGAATCACGAAGCGCTCGACGCCCGCCTCGCGCGCGCGCGCGATGACCGCATCGCGGTCGTCGTCGAATTCGCCAGCATCAAGGTGGATATGGGTATCGATCAACATGACAGCCTCATTCTAGCGGCCTCCGTGCGCACACGGACAAACCCGTTCATGAGGCGGCAAGCGCCGTGCCCGGCGCTTGCGTGGGACGCTGCGATCAGCCGCGGCAGCTACGCGCCGCGTCGGACCCCAGCCAGGTCGCCGTATGGATGCCAAGCTGGCTGACGGCCTGCCGCATAGCGACAGCCCCCGAAGCCGGATCGACCTTCGTCATGGGCACGGCAATGTCGATGACGGTCTGCGCGCTGGCAGCAGCGTCGCCCACCAGTCGCAGGTTGGCGGAAAGCATGGCCTGCCCTTTGCCGGTGGCGTTCTACGTCGACGATGAATTCGCCCAACGTCACCTGCAGCCGGCAACGGCCGCCGCCGTTGACAGCCAGCAACCGGTTGAGCGCGGCGTCCACCATGGCGGCGGGCGGCGCTGACCAGCGGTTGTACGCGAATGCGGCACGCTGCGTCGGCTCGCTGGCTTCGCGGTAGTACATCGTTACGCCAGCCACGACAGGCTGCGCCACCACGCTCAACGCACGCAGCGGAACCGGACTGCGCGTGGCCCCCACGGCAAACGGCGTCCCCAAATCGTGCTCAGCGACGCGAGGGGCGGCCGGAGGCAGGACCGTGCAGGCAGACAAAACGCCAAGGGCGAAGAGCGTCGCGGCAACGCGCGGCAAGCGGGTCATTTCTGGACAGGTCCCTGGTTGGTTTCGCCCGGGCCGGGCACGGTTGCCTGCCTGCCGGTCAGCAGCATCTGCGGCGAGCGCGACATGTCGTCGAGCACGCGGTTCAGTTGCGATGCCGTGGTCTGCAGTTCGGACACGAGTTCATTGACGCGCGGCAGCGTCTCGCCAGTCAGGCTGGTCTGCAGATCGCCGCCAAGCCGGTCGATACGGTCACCCGCTGCGCGTACGCGGCCCAGCGTCTGATTCCAGTTGTCGATGGCAGGGCCGATCTGTGCGCTGGCGCGGCGCAGGTCGGTAATCGCGGAAGACAACTGCTCCGCGTTCTGCTGCGACGTGAAGCGGCGCAAGTCGGCCACCAGTTGCGGCGCCTGTGCGAGTGTGTCGTTCAGATGCGCGGTCGCCTGCGCCACGTTGTTGAGCGTGGAATCGATATTGTTCAGGTTCTTTTCGGACAGCAGCTTTTCGAGCCGGATCGACGCATCCTGCAGGCGCGCGATGATGTCGCGCCCGGCGCTCGATGCCTGGTCGAGCAGACCGGGCGAGAGCGGAATGCGCGGCAACTGCCCGGCGGCAGCCTGGATGGGGCGTTGGTCCTTGCCGTCGTCGTCCAGCAATACATACGACGTGCCCGTAATGCCTTGCGCGTTGAGCGTGGCACGTGTGTCACGCGTAATCGGGATATCGCTGCGCACGCGAATGGTCACGATGACACGCTGCGGATCGTCTTCGTCGAGCTGGATATCCATCACCCGCCCGACGCGCACGCCACGATAGCGCACCGCCGCCTGCGGGTTCAGACCCGTGACGGTGTGTGTGCTGACCAGCTCGTAGTGCTTGAATTCTTCGCCACTGCCGGCAAACCACCACAGCGTGACGACCAGCGCTGCACACAGCAGCACCGTAAACAAGCCGACGACGAGCGCGTGGGCGCGATTCTCCATGTTCTTCCAGTTCCCGGGACAGCGCAGCGCGCGCCCCTATTCGGTGTCCATCGTTGAGCCTGTTGCCGATTCGTTACTGCGCAACAGACGAAAGAAACGCTTGATGAACGGGTGATCCACACGCATGACGGCATCCAGCGTGTCGCAGGCGAGTATACGGCGTTCGGCGAGCACGGCAACGCGATTGGCGAGCGCGGCCAGCGTATCCAAGTCGTGCGTGACGAACACCACCGTCAGCCCGAGCTGCTGGTGTAGCGAACGCACCAGTCGCACGAAGGCCGCGCTGCGGTCCGGATCGAGCCCCGCCGTAGGTTCGTCCAACAACAGCAATTCGGGTTCCAGCGCCAGCGCACGGGCCAACGCCACGCGCTTGACCATGCCGCCGGAAAGTTCGGCCGGCATCAGCCGCGCGTGGTCGGGCGTCAGCTCTACCAGCTCAAGGCGACTCATCACCAGCGCGTAGATTTCCTCGGGCGTCAGTCGCCCCAGTTCGCGCAGCGGGAAGGCCACATTCTCGAAAACAGTGAAGGCCGAGAACAGCGCGCCCTGCTGGAACATCATCCCGAAGCGACGACGGCGCGCCATGCGCGCAGCACGGTCGCCCGACATGATCGGTTCGCCGAACAACATCACGCGCCCCGCCGTCGGCGCCATCAAGGCAGCCATCTGACGCAGCAACGTCGTCTTGCCAGACCCCGAACCACCGACCAGCGCGAGCAGATCGCCGCGCTCGACGCGCAGATTGATGTTGTCATGCACAACGTTGCTGCCAAACAGCGTGCGGATGCCGCGCATGTCGATGACCGCGCTCATCGCACCACCACTCCAATCGAGCGCGTCACGATGGCGATTACGGCATCGAGCACGATGACGGCAGTGATGGCCGCCACCACCGCAGCCGTCGTGTTCGACGACAGGCTCTCGGTATTCGGTTTGACGCGCAGGCCGTAATGGCAGGAGATGACTGCGATGGTCACGCCGAAGATGACACCCTTGCCGAGCCCGATCCACACGTTGGCCACCTGCACGACGCGCGGCAACGTGGTGATGAAGTAACGGTAATCCAGATTCATCTGCAGATCGGCCACCAGCATGCCGCCGATGAGGCCAGCAGCCGACGTCCACAACACCAGCAAGGGCATGGCAATGGCAAGCGCCGCCACCTTGGGCAACACCAGGCGCTGGTAGCGCGAGATTCCCATGGTGGCGAGCGCGTCGATTTCTTCCGTCACGCGCATGACGCCCAACTGCGCAGTGATGGCCGAGCCCGAGCGCCCCGCCACCAGCACGCTCACCAGCATCGGGCCAAGCTCGCGGATGATGCCAATGCCGAGGATGTTCACGATGAACGCGTCAGCACCGAAATTCTGCAATTGCAGTGCCGACAGATAACACAGCACCACGCCGATGAGAAAACCGAGCAGCGCGGAAATCGGCATCGCGCGCACGCCCGTCTTGTAGAGCGCGGCAGACGTCTCCAGCCACGGAATCTGCGACGGATTGCGCACCAGCATCACCAGTTCGATCGACACACGCCCCAGCAATTCGACGACACCGACTGCGTGATCGAAAGCACCGATCATTGCGCGACCGATGCGCGCCAGCGGCGCCAACCAGTCGCGACGGGGCTGATCGATGGGCAATGCGGCAGCCTGGCGGACGCGGTCGAAAGCATCTCGCAGGCGATCGGGAATGACGGTGCCCTCGGGCTGCGCCATGCCCCATGCACGCCACAGCAGCAGCGCACCGAACGAATCCAGACGGGTGATATCGGAGAGGTCCCAGGCTTTCGCGCCGCGCGCTTCTTCCAGCCGATGACGGATGGGCACCAGCCGGCGTCGCAACGCGGCAAGACTCCAATCGCCGCTCAGCACGTAGCGCTCGGCAACGTGCTCGATGCGTGGCGGATGTTGCGTCAGCGCCGTGTTGGGGCCGGCTCGTGACATGCCTTATTCCGCCGCCTGCGTGACGGCCGGGCTGCGCTCGGTGCGCACACGGAACACCTTGCCCAGCCGCGCCCACTGTTGTTCTTCTTCTTGCAGACCGGCGGCTGTGAGTGCCGACGCATGCAGCCAACCCGATGCGGCCACAGCGGTATAACCGCGCTTGTCGTGGGTGAGTCGCAACGCCGGCTTGACGACGGCATCGCGCGAGCGATGCACGATCACCGCCAGACGCAGGCACAGGATCAGCAGCCAGTCCGTGTCATCCGGGCCAGTGCCCTGCACACGTTCGAGCTTGCCCCGGTGAGCCAGCGCCAATCGCGCGAGACGCCCCTGGTCCATGCGCGAAAAGCCCGGCATGTCGGCGTTGGCGAGAATGTAGGCGGTGTGCTTGTGGTAGCTCGAATGCGCCACCGACAGGCCGATCTCATGCAACAGCGCAGCCCACACAAGAAAGCGACGATCAACGTTGTCCTGATCCTCACAACGCGGCGAGACCTGCTCAAGGAAGCCGACCGCTGTCTCGGCCACGCGCTGAGCTTGTTCGGCGTCGACCTGGTAGCGGCGGAGAAAAGCCTCCACGGTCGCGTCGCGCAGGTCGTGCCGGTGATAGCGTCCGAGCAAGTCGTACAGCACGCCCAGCCGCAGCGCGCCGTCGGAGAACACCATGTGATCGAGGTCCAGTTCCTTGAACAAGGAATACATGATGGCGAAGCCACCACCGAACACCGGCAGGCGGTCGGACTTGAGTCCTTCGAGTTCGAGCCGGTCGACGTGCCCCGCCTTCAGCATGAGGTGACGGAGTTTTTCGAGCCCATCGCGCGTAATGCCCATGGGCGACAACCCATTGAGTTCGAGCACGTCGCAGATAGCTTTGGCCGAGCCGGAAGAACCGACTGCCTGTTCCCAACCGGTGTTGCGGTACGACTGCACGATGGCCTGCATCTCGTGCCGGGCGGCGAGTTCGGATTCTTTCATGCCGGCGCGCGTGATCGCACCATCCGGGAAGTAACGCAGGCTGTGGCTGACACAGCCCATGTACAGCGATTCAAGCTGCAAGGGTTCAAAGTTGCGGCCGATGATGAACTCGGTCGAACCACCGCCGATGTCCACCACCAATTGCTGCAGCCCCGGGTCGGGCAGGCTATGCGCCACGCCCACATAGATCAGCCGCGCTTCTTCTCGACCGGCGATCACTTCGATCGGGAAACCCAAGGCTTCTTCTGCGCGCAGCAGAAACTGCGGCGTGTTCTTCGCCACGCGCACAGTATTGGTCGCCACCGCGCGAACGGACTCCGACTCAAACCCGCGCAAACGTTCGTTGAACCGACGCAGCGCTTCGAGGGCGCGGTCCTGCGCCTCGTCGTCGAGCATGCGATCGGGCCCCAATCCCGCCGCCAGCCGAACCGGCTCTTTGAGGTTGTCCAGTTCGTAGATCTGGTCCTTCTCGGTCCGGCCGATGACCAGCCGGAAACTGTTGGACCCAAGATCGACGGCCGCAATGAGTTCGTGCTTCATGGAAGACGTTGGTGTGCACGCAAGGGGAGAGTGAGCGCGATTCTAGCCGCTCGCACCAATCCCTGGACAGGGAATCATCATCAACGTGGCACGCGCGACGGCCACATTTGGCGCGCTCTCCGGCAGTCGGTGCGCTCGCCACGCAAGCACTGCAGGCGCGTCACATGTCATCGTCAAGTCGCCCGGACGCCCACTCGCCGGGCCTAACAAATTGAAACACAGCCTTTCGCAGGGGACACAAGGCCCAGCCATGCGCTCCCTAAGATGAGCTCCATGCAAACGGGCCGCGACACTGCCCCCCCCCCCCGATCCCCAAGCAGGCCGACCCGTTGCATTCAGTTCCACACAGCACAAACGAGGAGTCATCACATGACATCGATTCGTACCCCCCGCCTGGTGAAGATCGCCGCGCTTGCCGCAGTGATGGTTGCCGCACCGGCGTTCGCTCAACAATCGGCGCCGGCCGCTGCGCCCGCCAACATGCAACAGCGTTTCGAACAACGCTTCAAGGCCGCCGACACGGATGGCGACGGCGCACTGTCGCGAGCCGAGGTCGAAAAGAACATGCCGCGTCTGGCCCAGCGCTTCGACCAGATCGATACCAACAAGGACGGCAAGCTGACGCCGGACGAACTGCGCAACGCAATGCCCCCGCCGCGCGGCGATCGCCACGACCGTCATCACCAGCGTCCGCCGCGTGGTGGCGATCCGTTCTTCGACCATGCCGACACCAACCATGACGGCGTCGTGACACGCGAAGAACTCGACGCGTCCATCAAGCAGATGACCGACCGCGCCCATGCCATGTTCGACGCGGCCGACACCAACAAGGACGGCAAGGTTTCGCGCGAAGAAGCCCAGGCTGCCCGCGACAAGTTCCGTGCAGAACATCCGCGCGGCCCTCGTGGCGACATGCCGCCTCCGCCCCCGCCGCCGGCCGCCAAGTGAGTACGTGAGGTCGCGCCCCCGCGCGGCCTCCAGTACGTGTAGTACCTGTAGTTAGTTGTTCCCTGTTTTTCTCTCCGCTTGCCGCAGCCCCCTCCCGGGTGCTGCGGCGTTTTTTTGCGCGGTCGCCGTTGACCCAATGCCAACCGCCGGCCAGACAGATCGAACCCAGTCGCTGGTCGGCAACGCTACAATCCTGCGGATTGAACCGATTCAGCGAATGCGAATCGAAAGAGCGCTTCTTTTTAACCTGCGACCATGATCAACAGACTGCCCAACCGGTTTCTTTTTCTGAGCGTGTTTTTCGGCTGTGCCGTGCTGCTCGCCATCGCGTTCTACCTGCAATTGGCCAAGGGCATTGAACCGTGCCCGATGTGTATCCTGCAGCGCTACGGCCTTGTGGCCTGCGGACTGGTGGCACTGGTGGCCGGCCTGCATAACCCCAATCCGCGTCGCTGGGGCCCGCGCGCCTACGGCCTGCTGCTTGCCGTGTGCGCAATAGCCGCAGGCGGCGTGGCGGTGCGCCAGACCTGGCTGCAGCACAATCCGCCCAGCATATCGACCTGCGGCCCGGGCCTGGAATATATGGTCAGCCGCTTCCCGTTGGGCGACCTTCTTCCGCGCATTTTCCAGGGTTCGGGCGACTGCTCGGTCGTCAACTGGACGATGTTCGGCCTATCGTTGGCCGAATGGGGTGTCGTGACGTTCACGGTGCTGTTGGTGTTCGGCCTGTGGCAGACCTTCCGCAAGCGCGCCTGAGCTTGCGCAACGCGACGCCGCCCGTTCGTGGCGGCGTCCGACCCGCCTTTATGGCAGGCGATATTTCATCATGCGAAATCAAGTTCTATCGAGTAAGATTGACGCATGGGTACAAGCCAGCCTTCCTCTCCGACTTCCGAAGCAACTGACAGCAAGGAAAATCGCACTTCGATCCAGGTCATCGACCGCATGATGAACCTGATCGATGCGCTGGCCGCGCACTCGGAATCGGTGTCGCTCAAGCAATTGGCGCTGGACACCGAACTGCACCCGTTGACCGCGCACCGCATCCTTGGCGCCATGTGCGCCCGTGGCTTTGCAGATCGCACGGACAGCGGCAACTACCGTCTTGGCATTCGCCTGCTCGAACTGGGCAACCTCGTCAAATCCCGCATCTCGGTGCGCGAAGTCGCCATGCCGGCCATGTTGCGCCTGCACGCGCTGACAGGCGAAAGCGTGAACCTCGGTGTGCGTGCCGACGACGAGATCATGTATATCGAACGCACCTCCAGCGGCCGGTCGGCCGTCCGCGTGGTGCACATCGTCGGCGGGCGCGGCCCGCTGCACACGACCGCCACGGGCAAGCTGTTCCTCGCCGAACAAGGCGTGGACGCCACCCGCGAATACGCGCATCGCACGGGCCTGCCGGCCAACACGCCGGGCTCCATCACGCAGATCAAGTCGCTTGAACAAGAACTCGACCGTGTGCGTCGCCATCAACTGGCCTACGACATGGAAGAAGTCGAAGCCGGTGTGCGTTGCATCGCCGCCGGCATCCGCGACGATTCGGGCACACTGGTGGCCGGTCTGTCCTTGTCGACTCCGGCCGAGCGCTTCAACCCGGACTGGGCGCCGATCGTGCGCGACACCGCGCTCGAAATCTCTCGCGGCCTCGGCTACGCAGGCCCCGCCGCTCGCCGCTGAAAGCGGCGCAGGCCGCCACAAACAAAAACGCCGCACTCAAGGTGCGGCGTTTTTGTTTGCAGATCGGACTGAACGCTTAATTCGAGGCGCCGCCGTTCATCGACAGCGTCGCAACGTGCGATTGCGCGCTCAATGCCGTTTCCACCCACTTGCGGATGCGATTGGCGTCGCCGATGCGCGTGTAACTGCCGTTGGAGTCGAGCAGCACGATCGCAACCGGCTTGTTGCTGAACCACGCCTGCATCACCAGGCAGCGCCCCGACTCATTGATGAAGCCCGTCTTCGACAACCCGATCTGCCAGTCATTGTTGGTCTGGCGCACCAGCGCGTTGGTGTTATGGAACACGCGCGGGCGGCCGTTGAGCGACACGGTGTGCTCGGCAGTCGTCGTGAATTCGCGGATCAGCGGATAACGCGCGGCATTGGCGACGATGACAGCGAGGTCGCGCGCCGATGAAACGTTGTTCTTGTTCAGGCCGATGCTGTCTTCGAAGCGGGTTTCCTTCAACCCAAGCACGCGGGCCTTCTCGTTCATGGCAACAATGAATGCGCCATGACCACCCGGGTAGTAGCGCGACAGAGCCGAAGCGGCGCGGTTTTCCGAAGCCATCAGCGCCAGGCGAAGCATGTCGTCGCGGCTCAGCACGGTGCCCACCGGCAAGTGCGAGCTGGTGTTCTTCAGACGATCGACATCTTCTTCAGAAACCTGCATTTGTTCGTTCAGGTCGAGGTGGGCGTCCAGCACCACCATTGCCGTCATCAACTTCGAAATCGAAGCGATCGGCAGCGAACTGTCCGCATTTTTCTCAAGCAACACACGGCCGGAATCCAGCTCTTGCACCATGAAGGCAGCCGAACGCAGCAGCGGGTTGCCGTCCTTGTCGAACTGCTGTTCAACACGGCTCACAACTTTCTTGGGAGAAGCGCTCTTGGCGGGCGCAACGGCGCGCGACTTGACGGTGGTTTTCTTCGAAACCGCCTTGCTAGCGGTCACTTTCTTGGAAGAAGGCTTGGCTTTGACAGCTTTTTCGGTGCTTTTGGTTGTACGGCTGGAGGTGGCGGCATGCACCGGATTGGCCAAGCCCGTGATGAACATGAGGCTCAAAACGAGCGCGAAAATTTGGCCAAAACGCATGGGACACCTTTGGAAATTCCTGACTAGCTGTCGGAATTGTAGCAATCAACGAAGAGAATTAAAGGGATAGCAGCGATTCTTAAACAAATTTCTCAGCTATCGACCGCTCGGAACGGACTTCAGTTCCGGCGCAATCCTCAGGAAATCTTCGATTTCCTCGCGTCGCGCCATGGCATCTTTACGGCCCAATTCGATCAGTTCGCGAGTATACGGCTTCTCGAACATGAGATACGTCAAAATTGTGGAACCGGTCCGACCGTAGGCGCCTGTCCCCCGCAGAACGGTTCGCAGCATCCATGGCAGCGTTCTCATGTACTTGGCAGCAATGTGGTCCAAGCGCTGGCTCGGGGAGATGATCAGCGTCTCGATCGGGCGCATGGTCAGCCCCATCGATTGCCGCTGCTCGACCGAAAGACGGCTGAGCGTGTCGTTGATGCGGGACAGCCGCTCCAGATCTACCGCCAGTCCGTCCAGAAAGATGCAATTGAATGCGTGACCGGCGATCTGGGCTGGCGTGGGATAGGCAGGGTCGCCGTCGCGAGAGACCTCGCCATCCGCCCGGCCATTGCCAATGACCATCACCCGCGTCGCACCGAAATGGATGGTCGGGCTGATGGGCGCCAATTGGCGCATCGATCCGTCACCGAAGTACTCGCGATTGATCTTGACCGCAGGAAAGACGAAGGGCAGCGCGCTGGTCGCCATGAGGTGATCGACGCCCAGCCGGCACGGCATGCCGATCCGCTGCGAGCGTTGCCACCCCACCACGCCTTCGCGCGCTTCGAAAAAAGTCAGGCTCTGCCCGCTGCCGTAACCCGAACAGGTCACGCTGACCGCATAAAGAAAGCCGGAGTCGATATTGCGCTGGATACGGTCGAACGGCACGTAGTGTTCGAGCAAGTCGCGCAAGGGGGCATTGTCGAGCAACGAACGCGGGCTGCCCGACCATAGCCAGCCCAGCAACATGGCACGCGCCCAGCCCACCACCGAACGGGCGACGTCAAACGACCCGGCCCGGTAGATGCGCCCGACGGTGAAGTTGCGCCACATCCACGATAAGCGTCGCGTGCCGCCCGAAAAGTCATCGGCATAGCAGGCCAGCACGGCGGCATTCACGCCGCCTGCAGACGTACCGCACAGCACTTTGAAGGGAGAGCCGGGCCGGTGACCCCAGATATCACCAATGGCGCTCAGTACGCCGACCTGGTAGGCCGCACGCGCGCCACCTCCCGACAACACCAGGGCAGCCCGATCTTCCATGGACAGACTCCGCAACGTGTCGATTCATGCATAGCGCATGAATCGACAGTCTGCCCGATATCGGCCCGTTCAACCTTCGCTGGCGCGTGCAGCAGCCTGCGCGGCTTCGACCACGGTCAGCGCGGTCATGTTGACCGATGCGGCGCACCGTGGCCGTCGGCGTAAGGATGTGCACCGGCTTGGCCGACCCCAGCAGGATCGGGCCGATCGTCATGCCCTCGCCCGCCGCTGTCTTGAGCAGATTGAACGCAATGTTGGCCGCATCCAGCGTCGGGAAGATCAGCAAGTTGGCGTCGTCGCGCATGCGCGCGTTGGGGAACACCTGCAAGCGAATGTTGTGATCGAGCGCCGCGTCGCCATGCATTTCGCCTTCCACTTCAAGATCGGGACGACGCTCGTGCAGCAACTCCAGCGCGCGACGCATCTTGATGGAGGTTGGCGAATCATCCGTGCCAAAACTCGAATGCGACAGCAACGCGATCTTGGGCGTAACGCCAAAGCGCGAAAGCTCCTGCGCCGCCAGGCACGTCATCTCGAAGATCTGTTCGGCCGTTGGGTCCGGATTCACGTAGGTGTCGCACAACGCCATGGTGCGGTTGTTGAGCACCAGAATGTTCATGGCGTAGCAATGCTCGACGCCCTTCTGCCGGCCGAGCACGGTTTCGACGAACTTGAGGTGATGGTGGTGCATGCCATAAGTGCCGCAGATCATGCCTTCGGCATAACCAAAGCGCAGCATCAGCGCCCCGATCAATGTGGTACGGCGACGCACTTCGCGCTTGGCGTATTCCACCGACACGCCACGCCGCTCCATCAGGTTGTGGTAGTACGACCACAGTTCGCGATAGCGCGGATCGGAGTCCTGGTTGACCAACTCGAAGTCGATGTCCGGCCGGATGCGCAGACCGAAGCGGTCAATGTACATGCGGATGACATCGGGACGACCGATCAGAATCGGTCGCGCAAGGCGCTCATCCACCACGGTCTGCACAGCGCGCAACACGCGCTCGGACTCGCCTTCGGCAAACACGATGCGTTGCGGCGAAGCCTTGGCGGCAGCAAAGACGGGCTTCATCAGCAAGCCGGATTGCCACACGAAATTATTAAGGCTCTGACGGTAGCCTTCCCAGTCTTCGATCGGCCGCGTTGCCACACCGGACGTCACCGCGGCTTCTGCCACGGCGGGTGCGATCTTCACGATCAGGCGCGGATCGAACGGTTTGGGAATGATGTACTCGGGTCCGAAGCAAGCGATCTGCTCGCCATAGGCTGCGGTCACCACTTCCGACTGCTCGGCACGGGCCAGATCGGCGATGGCACGCACGGCGGCGAGCTTCATGTCGTCGTTGATGGTGGTTGCGCCCACATCCAGCGCCCCCCGAAAGATGAACGGAAAGCACAGTACGTTGTTCACCTGGTTCGGATAGTCCGAACGGCCCGTGGCGATGATGGCGTCCTGCCGTACCAAATGCACCGCGTCGGGCAGGATTTCGGGCGTCGGATTGGCCAGCGCCAGGATCAATGGGTTGGGCGCCATGCGCGCCACGGATTCCGGCTTGAGCACGCCGGCCGCAGACAGGCCCAGGAACACGTCAGCCCCTTCGATGACCTCATGCAGCGTACGCGCCGCCGTACGCTTGGCGTAGCGCGCCTTGATCGGGTCCATCTCATCGGTGCGGCCCTCGTAGACCACGCCCTTGATATCGGTGACCCAGATGTTCTCTACCGGCACCCCGAGCATCACCAGCAAATCCAAACACGCCAGCGCAGCAGCGCCGGCGCCCGAGGTCACCAGTTTCACCTCGTTGAGCGCCTTGCCTTGCAGGTGCAGCGCATTGAGGACTGCCGCGCCGACAACGATGGCCGTGCCGTGCTGGTCGTCGTGGAAGACGGGAATCTTCATCCGCTCGCGCAGCTTACTTTCGATGTAGAAGCACTCCGGCGCCTTGATGTCTTCGAGGTTGATGCCGCCAAAGGTCGGCTCCAGCGCGGCGATCATGTCGACCAGCCGATCAGGGTCGTTCTCGGCCAATTCAAGGTCGAACACATCGATGCCGGCAAACTTCTTGAATAGCACTCCCTTGCCTTCCATCACCGGCTTGGCGCCCAGCGGGCCAATGGCGCCCAGCCCGAGCACCGCCGTGCCGTTGGTCACGACGCCGATCAGGTTGGCGCGAGCGGTATAGCGGCTGGCGTTGGCGGGGTCTTCGACGATGGCGTCGCACGCGGCGGCAACGCCCGGAGAGTAGGCCAGCGACAGATCGCGCTGGTTGATGAGTGCCTTGGTAGGCGTGACCGAGATTTTTCCCGGCCGGGGCAGCGCGTGGTATTCCAGCGCGGCGGCCCGGATGGCTTCGTCCATGTTGTCGTCCTGCCTCTTCTGTGGGTAGGAAAGATTCTACGTATGCCGGTTGCGCCGCCTACCCGTGTTTTCCGCAGTATTCCGTGCCACCGAGCGGTAATCGCCCAAAGCGGCACGGACAGCCCTCACCCGCCCGGCAGGAACGGGCGGCCAAGCGATGCCGGCAGATTCAGTTGCAGCAAACGTCGGTCGCGCGAGATCAGTACCAGCACGAGGATGGTCGCCGCATAGGGCAGCGCCGAGAGAATCTGCGACGGCACGGCAATACCCAGCCCCTGAGCATGGAATTGCAGAATCGTGACACCACCGAACAGATAGGCGCCCAGCATCAGGCGTTCGGGCTTCCACGTGGCAAACACCACCAGCGCCACCGCAATCCACCCGCGTCCGGCCACCATGTTCTGCACCCACAACGGCGTATACACCGTTGACAGATACGCCCCGCCGATGCCGGCCATCGCACCGCCGAACATGACTGCGCCGTAGCGGAGCGCGAGCACCTTGTGACCAAGCGCGTGCGCAGCCTCCGGCGACTCGCCCACTGCGCGCAGCAGCAACCCCAGCTTGGTCCGGGCCAGCACCCACCACACCAGCGCGAAAGCGATCCACGACAGATACACCACCGGGTCTTGCTGGAAGAAAATCTTGCCGACAACGGGAATATCGGCGAGGAAAGGAATCACCAGCGGCTTGAGCCCGGGCAGGCTGAAGCTCACGTAGTGCTGACCGATGAACGAAGACAACCCGATGCCGAAGATGGTCAGCGCCAGCCCCGCCGCGGCCTGATTGCCGATGAGCGACAGTGACAGCACGGCAAAGATGAGCGAAGCCAGCATTCCCGCCAATGCGCCAGCCCCCAGCCCCGCGAATGCGCCCAGCCCGGTGTCGGCGGCCATGGCGAAACCCGCCACGGCGCCAATGAGCATCATCCCTTCGACACCGAGGTTGATGACGCCGGAGCGTTCGGCCACCAGCTCCCCGAGCCCGGCAAAAACGAGGGGCACTGCAGCACCGAGCGTGCCGGCGAGGATAGGTACGAGGTGTTCGATCATCTGTTGTCCTCAAATGCGATGTCTGTCGCATGACTGCCGTAGGGCGGAAGAGCGATGTGTCATCCGCCGTTGCTTCGTTTACGTGGGCGGTTTGGAAAGCCCATTTCTGCCACTTCGGCATGTTGCTGGTGTGTTGTGGCGGCCACCGTGCTGATAGACGAAAGGCCAAGCAAGAAAGGGCCTAAAGAAACGCGCCTCAAGCCGCCGCCAACTTCACTTTCCTCTTCAACCGATAATCCACAAACACATCCGTCCCCAACAAGAAGAACAGCAACATCCCCTGGAACAAACCCGTGATTGCCGACGGCAATTGCAGCGACACCTGCGCCGACTCGCCGCCGATGTAGATCAGCGCCATCAACAGCCCCGACAGCACAATGCCAAAGGCATGCAGGCGCCCCAGGTACGCCACGATGATGGCGGCGAAGCCATAGCCTGGCGAGATGTTCAGATTGAGCTGGCCAACCGGCCCGGCCACTTCACCGACGCCGGCGATACCTGCCACCAGCCCTGAAATCGTCAGACTGAACCACACCGTACGGTTGCTCGAAAACCCCGCGTAACGCGCTGCCGCTGGCGCTTGTCCGCCGACGGCGAGTTGGTAAGCGAGAAAGCTCTTCGATACGAACAACCAGAATGCGAAGACCGCAAACAGCGTGATGAACACTGACGTGTTCACGCGCATGCCTTCCATCAACGGCGAGAACAACGCCGCATCGCCAAACATGATCGACTGAGGGAAGTTCATGCCGCCAGGATCGCGCCAAGGGCCGTTGACCAGGTACGACAGCGTGAAAGACGCGATGTAAGTCAGCATCAGCGTGGTGAGCGTTTCCTCTGCACGGAAGGCAGTCTTGAGCCACGCGGCCAAAGCCCCCCACAGCGCCCCGCCGACGGCTCCGGCGACAACCATCAGCGGCAAGACCCACCACGAGTCGAGCCCGTCGAGCGCGATCGCCACGCCACCGCCGAAGATCGCGCCCATGATGAGCTGGCCTTCGGCACCGATGTTGTAGATGCGCGCACGAAAGCCGATGGCCAACCCCTGCGCGATGAGGATCAGCGGACACGCCTTGACCAACAGCTCGCTCCAGCCGTAGTTGGTCAGCATCGGTTCGATGAAGAACACATGAAAGGCTTGCCACGGATTCTTGCCCAGCGCGGAGAACAGGATCGAACCCGTGATGAGCGTCAGTGCAATCGCGATCAGGGGCGATGCGAGCCGCATCGGCGTCGACGGCGTGACGCGCGGTTCAAGCAGCGACATGGATCTTTTCCGGTTGATGAGGCTCGACGGCAAGCCCGGACATTTGCATGCCGATGCGTTCGGCGTTGGTCTGGCTCGTCGGGACGGCGACCGACAGGCGGCCATTGGCGAGCACCGCAATACGGTCTGAAATCTCGAACAGTTCGGCAAGCTCTTCAGAGATGACAAGAATCGCCACGCCCTGCCGCGACAGATCGAGCAACGTCTGGCGCAAGAAAGCCGATGCACCGACGTCCACGCCCCAGGTCGGCTGCGCGACGACCATGACACGCGGGCTCTGCGCGATCTCACGGCCGACGATGAATTTCTGCAGATTGCCGCCCGACAGACTGCGTGCGGCCGCGCCGACGCCGCCACCGCGCACGTCGAAGCGCTCAATGCAACGCCGAGCGAAGTCTCGCGCGGCGGCAAAACGCACAAAGCCAAAACGCTTGAGTCCATGGCGATGCGCGGTGAGGATGCCGTTGTCACTCATCGACATGGGCGGCACCGCGCCACGCCCGAGGCGCTCTTCGGGCACGAACGAGAAGCCATGGTCGCGTCGCCGGCCGGGGTTGAGATGACCGGCATCGCGTCCGTCGATGCGGATGGCATCGGCGCGGACAGAACGCTCGCCGGATAGCGCGGCAAGCAACTCCGCCTGCCCGTTGCCCGAGATGCCGGCAATGCCGACGATCTCGCCGCTGCTCACCGTCACCGATACGTCGTCGAGAGAAGTCCCGAACGGATCGCCAGACTTGAGCGACAGGTTGCGCACCTCCAGCATCGGGCGCACTTCGCCGTGGTACGGCGGCGCCTCGCAAACGGGCAGGTCGCGGCCGATCATCATGCGCGCCAGGCTGGCGGTGCTCTCTTCGGATGGCACGGCTTCGCCAGTGACCTTGCCACCGCGCATGACCGTAGCCTTGTGGCACAGCTCCTGGATCTCATGCAGCTTGTGGCTGATATACAGGATCGATACGCCTTCGGACGACAGGCGTCGCAGCGTATCGAACAGTTTTTGCACGGCCTGCGGCGTGAGCACCGAGGTCGGCTCGTCGAGAATCAGCAATTGCGGGTCCTGCAGCAGGCAACGCACGATCTCCACGCGTTGCCGTTCCCCTACCGACAGGCTGTGCACCAGGCGGTTCGGGTCCAACGGCAGCCCGTAGCGCTCGGAGACGTCCTTCACTCGCAGGGCGAGTGCGGCCAGGTCGAACTTGCCTTCGAGCGCCAGCGCGATGTTCTCGACGACGGTGAGTGTCTCGAACAGCGAAAAATGCTGGAACACCATGCCAATGCCAAGGCGGCGCGCCTCGGCAGGATTGGCGATCGAAACCTGCCGGCCGTTCCACGTGATCTCGCCGGCATCGGCCTGCGTGGCGCCGTAGATGACCTTCATCAGCGTGCTCTTGCCAGCGCCGTTTTCGCCGAGCACGGCGTGGATCTCGCCGGGCATCACCTTGAGGCTCACGTCGTCGTTGGCGACGACGCTCGGGTAGCGTTTGGTGATGTGCAGCAGTTCCAGTCGGGGAACGCTCATGCAAAGCCCTCGTGCGGATACGTCATGTCAGGGGGAAACGTGCTCAATCGCGATGTTCGACAAACCGCGCGCCATAGGTGATGCCGGCCACGCCCTGCACCGCCTCGCGCGCCTCGCGCACTTGCAAGAGTTGGGCCACGACCGCGGCGGCGATCACCGCTGGCGCCTTGCCGCGAATGCCCGGAATGCCAATGGGGCACGTCATGTCGGCCATCCGCTCGTGCGCAATGCCACGCTCAGTGAGTTTGCGCTCGAATGACATACGCTTGGAACGCGAACCGATCAGGCCGAAGTAGGCGAAATCGTGTCGGCGAAGAATGCGCTCGGATAGTGCAAGGTCGAGTGCATGGCTGTGCGTAAGCACCAAAAAGTAGCATCCGGCTGGCGCGTCATCGATTTCGCATTCGGGCGTATCGGTCGCCACCACATTCACGCGACCCGGAGGATGCGCTGGAAACATGTCGTCGCGCGAATCGATCCACGTCACGTTCGCTTCGATAGGCGCCAGCGCGCGGACGATCGCTTCGCCCACATGCCCCGCACCAAACAAGTGCACGTTGAATGGCTCATCGGCGATCTCCTGCACGAAAGCCCAGTGTTCGCCTTCGAATACGGCGCGCGCCAGATCGTTCTGCGCGCGCTGCGCGATGAGCCGCCAATCGGAGGCGACCATGTCGGCGCATGCGGTACGCGACAGTCTGGCCCCGGCAAACAGAGCGTCGAGTCGCGCCTGCCAGTCTTCAGCCGTCGCCGCCTCGATACGTTCGAACAGTACCCACACCACACCGCCACAACATTGGCCGAGGCTCGCCCCCAGGGCAAAACGGCGCAACATCATCGTCTGCCCTTCTTCGAGCATGTCGCGCGCGTACTGCATGGCCTGCCATTCGAGGTGACCGCCGCCGATGGTGTCGATGGCGCGCCTCTCGCTGACCAGCATCGAAGCCCCCGCTTCGCGCGGCGTCGAACCGTCGGCACGGATGATCGACATCAGCACGACCGCCGGTTCGCGGCGCAACCAGCCGGGCAAGGTCCGCAGCCAGGTCGGGATCATCTCGCATCCTCCATGGGTGTGCCGCGGCCAGCGGCGATGGCGCGCAGAATGGCTTCGGGCGTGGCCGGCGCGTCGAGCCGCAACGGAGCGCCAGCCGGGATCGCCGCCGCCACCGCCGCACGAATGGCAAAGAACACCGAGAACGGCAGCATCAATGGCGGTTCGCCCACGGCCTTCGATTTGTGAATGCTGTCTTCGACGTTGGCATTGTCGAAGAGTTTGACGTTGAACACTTCCGGACAATCGGAGGCGGCCGGAATCTTGTACGTCAACGGGGCGTGCGTCATGAGCTTGCCGTCTTCACGCCACCAGAGCTCTTCCGTGGTGAGCCATCCCATGCCCTGCACGAAGCCGCCTTCGATCTGCCCGATGTCGATGGCCGGGTTGAGCGAGCGGCCGACGTCGTGCAGTACATCCACACGCAGCACGCGCGTCTGCCCGGTGAGCGTGTCGATGGCAACCTCCGACACCGCAGCGCCGTAAGCAAAGTAGAAGAACGGCCGCCCCTGCATGGTGGTGGCGTCGTAGTGAATCTTTGGGGTCTTGTAGAAGCCGGCCTCCCAGAGCTTGATGCGTGCGCGGTAAGCCTCCATCACCAGCGCAGCGAAAGGCTGCTCCGTGCCGGCAACGTGCACGCGGCCGTCGGAGAACGTCACGCTCGCAGCATCGGCGCCGTGCAAACCGGCTGCAAACTGCGCCAGCCGTTCGCGGATTTCCAGCGCCGCCGCGCGCGCGGCCATGCCGTTGAGGTCGGTGCCGCTGGACGCCGCAGTGGCGGACGTATTCGGCACGCGCGTGGTGTCGGTCGCCGACATGCGCACGGCGTCGAATGACAGACCGAAAACCTCGGCGACGATCTGGCGGATTTTGGTGTACAGCCCCTGCCCCATCTCCGTACCGCCCTGGCTAACGAGCACCGTGCCGTCGTTGTAGACATGCACCAGCGCGCCGGCCTGGTTGAACAGGGTGGCGGTAAACGAAATGCCGAACTTGATCGGCGTGAGCGAGATACCGCGCTTGACGATGGGGTTTGCTGCGTTGAATGCGGCGATGCGATCGCGGCGCGCGGCGTAATCGGAATCCGCCGCGAGTTGATCGATGAGCGGTGCGAGAACGTTGTCCTCCACCTTCATGCCGTACGGCGTCATCGTGCGCGCGTCGCCCGCCGAGTCGCCGTACAGATTGCAGCGGCGCACCGCGAGCGGGTCGGCGCCAAGGTGGCGCGCGATGTCCTCGATGACCGCTTCGATGGCAAAAATGCCCTGTGGCCCGCCGAACCCACGGAAGGCCGTATTGGACACCGTGTGTGTCTTCATCCGCAGGCTGCGGATCGCGACCGCGTCGAGATAGTAGGCGTTGTCGCAGTGAAAGATCGCGCGATCGTTCACCGGGCCCGACAGATCGGCGGAGTACCCGCAACGCGAGGCCAGCTCGAACTTGATGCCAAGGATCATGCCGTCGTCGGCAAAGCCTACTTCGTAGCGAATGTCGAAGTCGTGCCGCTTGCCGGTGATGCTCATGTCATCGTCGCGATCGAGCCGCATCTTGACGGGCTTGCCGGTCTTCCACGCCAGCAACGCAGCAACACATGCCGTGTGCTGCGATTGAGATTCCTTGCCGCCAAAACCGCCGCCCATGCGCCGACAGGTGATCTGCACCTGATGCGCCTGCCAGCCAAGCGCGTCCGCGACGAGGTGCTGCATCTCGGTCGGATGCTGTGTCGAGCAGTACACATGCATGCTGTCGTTCTCGCCCGGCACGGCGTAGGAGACCTGCCCTTCAAGATAGAAATGCTCCTGTCCGCCGAGATAGACCTCGCCGGTCAACCGGTGTGGCGCGACCGCGATCGCAGTCTGCGCGTTACCGCGCGCGACCTCGATCGTGGGCAGAAGATGCGAGTCGGCAGCGAGTGCGTCATAGACGCTCAGCAGCGCCGGCTGCTTGTCGTATTCCACCTTGGCGCGACGCGCTGCGCGGCGGGCAATGTCATGCGAGGTTGCCGCCACGGCCACCAGCGGCTGGCCATAGAACTGCACCTTGTCGGCGAAGATCGGCTCGTCATGCGCGTGCACCGGACTGCATTCGTTATGGCCGGGCACGTCAGCGCCAACCATGACGTCCACCACGCCCGGCTGCGCGCGCAGCGCATCGACGTCGATGCTGCGCACCGAGCCGTGTGCGACTTCTGCCAGCACCAGCGCCGCATGCAACGTCCCGGCCAGTTCCGGCATGTCGTCGGTATACACGGCCGTTCCGGTCACGTGCAGCGTGGCGCTCTCGTGCGCGCGCGAGTGACCGACGACGGCAAGGGCCTCGCTGCGGGGAGCTGCCTCGAAGACGATGGGTTGAGGATGATTCATGAGCTGGGTCCGTCCTGATCCTGTCATCCTGTGCGTGCTATGCGTCTGCCAGTTCTTCTACGCGCAGTGCGGCGCCAGCCCCCTGCGTACTCAACCACAATCGCTCAAGCAAATTCGCGGCCACTGTGCGCCGATATGCCGCACTCGCGCGCATGTCGGAGAGCGGTGCAAAGTCCTCCGCCAGTGCTGCCTGCGCACTGCGCACGGCAGCCTCGGTCCATGCATGTCCTTTGAGCGCGTGTTCGGCACCGACGGCGCGACACGGCGTGGCAGCCATGCCGCCGAAGGCGATGCGGACATCTTCCACGATGCCGTTACGCAACGTGAGCGCGAAGGCACCACATACGGCGGCGATATCCTGGTCGGCGCGCTTGGAGACTTTCCAGATGCGGAACAGGCGAGAGTCGTCCGACTGTCGCCGAGGAATGCGCACGGCGGCGACGAATTCACCCTCCTGCAACGCGGTGCGCCGATAGGCGAGATAGAAATCTTCGAGCGGCATGTCGCGACGCACCGCGCCATGCTGCAACACCACGCGCGCGCCAAGTGCGATCAGGCCGGGCATCGAATCGCCAATGGGCGAACCATTGGCGACGTTGCCGCCCAGCGTGCCAGCGTTGCGCACAGGCGTGGAAGCAAAGCGCCGCGCCAGCTCGGTCCACATTGGTTCGTCGGATGTCATGACGACAAAGGCATCGGTCAGGCTCGCCGCCGCCCCGATCTCCAGCCAACCGTCATCAATCTGGATGTGGCGTAGCGCGTCCACCGCGCCGGTGTAGATGATCTCCGCCAGCTCGCGCAGTTGCTTGGTGACCCATAGACCGACATCGGTCGAGCCTGCCAGTAGCGTGGCTTGCGGATACTCGGCACGCAAACGGCCAAGCGTGTTGAGATCACGCGGTGCCCAGAAGCGTTGGCCGTGCGATTCGTACGCCAGCGCCGGGGCTGCGCCCATGGTGCGCAATGCCCCGATGACGGCGGCACGGTCCATGGTCACGCGCGGCTGCTCGTAGGCAACACGGGCAGCGTCGAAGATCGGTCTGTAGCCAGTGCAGCGGCACAGGTTGCCGGAGAGCACGTCCGCCACTTCTTCGCGCGGAGGACAAGTGGGTTCGTTTTCGTACATGGCCCACAGGCTCATGACGAATCCCGGCGTACAGAATCCGCATTGCGAACCATGACAGTCGACCATGGCCTGCTGCACAGGATGCAGCGTCGCACCGCCCTGCCCAGCCAAGTCTTCGACCGTGAACAACGCCTTGCCGTCGAGCGTGGGCAGGAACTGAATGCAGGCGTTCACCGCGCGTAGTTGCAGGGCGTCGTCGATCAACTCGCCCACTACTACGGTGCACGCACCGCAGTCACCTTCGGCACAACCCTCCTTCGTACCGCATTGGTGGAGGTCTTCGCGCAGGTATTGGAGAACGGTACGGGTGGGGCTGACGCCGGCCACATGGCGGACGCCACCGCGAAAGTAGAACTGGATCGGTCTGGTGACCGGCTCTGCGGGTGTCGTGGGGTTCATGATTCGACCCTGCGTGTGAGGCAGCAGCTCATGGGCTGCGTCCCTTTGATTAAGATCATGAACGCATTATTGCCCGTGCGCCAGTGCGGCTGTCCGCCCGAAAGGCGATATCGGTCATTCACCAAAACCGATGACAGAGCAGGACACGATCGTCCGGCAACAGAAAAGGCCCGGACACGCCGGGCCTTTGTGGGTGCGGCAGCAGCGACGCCTACGCTGCCTGCGCCGCCGTGCGCGGCGCCAGTTTGGCCGGCGCGTCGCGGAGAATGGACCACACGGCGATCGCGGCCAGCACGTCGAAGCAGGCCAGCATGGCGAACAGCGGTGAAAAGCCGATCTTGTCAGCCAGCGCACCGACGACCAATGCGAACAGCGTGCTGGCGGTCCAGGCCGCCATGCCAGTCAGGCCATTGGCGGTGGCGACTTCGTTCTTGCCAAATACGTCTGCCGACAAGGTGATCAGCGACCCGGACAGCGCCTGGTGCGCAAAGCCACCGATGCACAGCATGGCGATGGCAATGTAGGGACTGGTGAACAGGCCGATGATGCCCGGCCCCAGCATGAGGAAAGCCCCCAGCGTCACGACCATCTTGCGCGAAACGATCAGCGTCACGCCAAAGTGCTTCTGGAAGAACGGCGGCATGTAGCCTCCGATCACACAACCGAGATCGGCGAAGAGCATCGGCATCCACGCGAAGAGTGCGATCTGCTTGAGGTCGAAGCCATACACCTGATGCATGAAGAGCGGAATCCAGGCGTTGAAGGTGCCCCACGCCGGCTCGGCCAGGAAACGCGGCAGCGCGATCCCCCAGAACTGGCGGTTGCGCAGGATCTGCTTGACCGACGTTTTTTCACCCTTGTCGTCCTTGAGGCGCTCTTCCTGGCCGTCGAGGATGTAGGCACGCTCCTCGTCGGTGAGCATCTTGTGCTGCTTGGGGCTGCGGTAGAAGAAAATCCACAGTGCCGCCCACACGGCGCTCAAAGCGCCGCAGATGACGAATGCCATCTGCCAGCTATGAACAAGGATCGCCCACACCACCAGCGGCGGCGCGACCATGGCGCCGATCGAGGAGCCAACGTTGAACCAACCGACGGCCTCTGATCGTTCCTTGGCAGGAAACCACTCGGAAGACGCCTTCAGGCCACCGGGAATCATGGCTGCTTCGGCCGCCCCGACAGCAGCGCGGGAAATCGCCAGCCCCTGCCAGCTCCCGGCAAAGGCGGTCGACACGCAGAACACCGACCACAGCACAGCAAAAACGGCGTAGCCGAGCTTGGTGCCCAGCAGATCGAGAACGTAGCCCGCAACGGGCTGCATGACGGTGTAGGCCGCCGAGTAGGCGGCGACGATGTAGCTGTACTGCTCGGTAGTCATATGGAGCGTGCGCTCCAACTCAGGTACGGCCACGGCAATGGAGTTGCGGGTCAGGTAGCCAAGCACGGTCCCGAGCGTGACCATTGCAATCATGTACCACCGGAGCCCTTTGATCTTTTTCATGAGATGTACCTCAGGGGAATTTTCTGACATCCAAAGTCTTACGGACACCTGAAAAGTAATCCTACTACATCCATAAATAAAGCTTTTTGTAGTCTCGCGACGTGAAAACTTGTTGCAAGTGAAATTACTTCAAAACCGAACAGTTGTTCGCTCGCCTCTGTCGGTGAGTGCCCATCAGAGATCACGGAAAAAGAGAACGAATGGAATCACCGTCACGGCCAGCACATAGACCAGCCACTCTGCGTGAAAGCGCGCCAAATGGCCGGAGAAGTGAAGGCCGAGCACGGCCAGGGCCACCATGTAATACAGCGTGAACAGCATGCCGCCCCTCCGAGCAGACTCTGCCCTGCACTGTTTCGAGGATGTACCGGACCGATCCTGCAGGCGGATCGGGACGGACCGTTGCAGCGCGGCGACGCCTACCCGAACGGGTGAAAAGACTTGGCGTGCCGCACAAGAAATGTAATTGAACTACAGTCGCCCACCGGCGACCGGCTTACTCTTCAACGTGGCGCAACGAGAAATCGACCGACTGCACGTCCTTGGTCAGCGAACCGACCGAAATGCGATCCACGCCGGCCAGTGCGATCTCACGCACACGCTCGATGCTGATGCCGCCCGACGCTTCGAGCTGGGCACGCCCGGCAGTCAAGCGCACGGCCTCTGCCATCTGCGGCACCGACATGTTGTCCAGCAGCACCATCGTCGCGCCGCAATCGAGCGCTTCACGCAACTGGTTGAGGTTTTCCACTTCGATCTCGACGAACGCCGACGGCGGAGCGATCGAGGTGGCCTTTTCCAGCGCGGGGCGAATGCCGCCCGCAGCGATGATGTGATTCTCCTTGATCAGGATACCGTCATAAAGCCCGATGCGGTGATTTGAACCGCCGCCAGCCTTGACTGCGTACTTCTGGGCAAGGCGCAGACCGGGCAGCGTCTTTCGCGTATCGACGATGCGCGCGCGGGTACCTTCGACCGCATCCACGAAGCGACGCACGGTCGTCGCGGTTCCCGACAGCAACTGCAGGAAGTTGAGCGCCGTGCGCTCCGCCGTGAGCAGGCTGCGCGCGTTGGCCACGATGCTGCACAGCGATTGCCCCGTCTGCACGCGCTCACCATCACGCGCATGCCAAACGACCGTGCTTGTCGGATCGAGCATGTGGAAGGCGGCATCGAACCATGCCGTGCCGCACAGCACGGCGTTCTGTCGCGTAATGACGCGGCCGCTGGCGTTGGCCGCGTCAGGGATGAGCATGGCTGTCAGGTCGCCCGCGCCGACATCTTCTGCCAGCGCGCAAGCCACTTCGCGCTGGATTTCCAGACGCAGGACGGGATCGATGTAGGGGCTTGTGTATTCCATGGTGCGCATGCTCATGCCGGGGGGAGCGCACGATTCTACACGCGCCGGGCGCATGCGAATCAGTTGCGCCGGCCCCGATTACCGTACAGGGCAACGGCCACACCCGAAGCCATGATGATGGCAATCCCCAGCAGGCTCACGCGATCGGGCAGTTGGCCAAACACCAGCCAGCCAAGCAACGTTGCCCAGCCAAGTTGGGCATAGCTGATCGGCGCGAGCAGCGAAGCTGGCGCATCGCGGAAAGCCAACGTAAACAGCCAGTGCCCGATGAACCCGAGAAGCCCGATGCCGACGAAGAACGCAACATCCAGCGCGCTCGGTTGGGGCCCCGACCACGACCACGGCAAGAACAACCCGAGGATGAAAGTCCCCTGCAGCGCCGTATAGAACAGCATGGTGATGGTGCCGTCAGAGGAACTCAACACCCGCGAGAGCAGCAAATAGAGCGCGTAGCAGACAGCCCCCGCCAGCACCAGCCCGACCCCCATCCAGTCGAGCTGGGCACTGGGGCGCACGATCAACAGCATGCCGCCAAACCCGGCGGCGACCGCGAACCAGCGTACGGCGCCAATGCGTTCGCCGAGTATCGGCCGCGCCAGCAGCACCACCAGAAAAGGCGACACGAACAGCACCGCGGTGGCTTCGGCCTGCGGCATGTGACGGAACGCCAACGCCATGAAGAGCGTGACGGGCGCCAGACACGCGCCGCGAATCAGCACCAGCGCGGGCCGGCGCATGGTGAAAAGCGATCGGCCCATGCGCGGAGCGAACAACGCCGACATCATCAGCAGGTGCAACGCATAACGCATCCACCCAACGAGCGCGGCCGGATAGACCGCCACGAGGTGCTTGGTGATGGAGTCGAGACAGGCAAACATCAGCAGCGCCGTCACACACAACATGACACCCCGCATCGGCCGCTGGACGGCAAGCGATGGCACGACGCTGGATTCTTGCGGCAACTGTGGCCCCGATTTTTCTGATCACTGAAAGATCATTCTGCCATGATCATTAGCTCTCTTTCGTTCTGAGACCGGTCAACATGTTCGCGTGGATGACCGGCGGCGCTCACCTGTAAAGCTGTCGCCGCCGTGCGTGCCAACAGGTGGGACGAACCGCCGGCCCCGGCAGTGCCTGACGCCGCTCGCTCAGCTCGCCGAGGTGGCGGCATGCGCTTTTGCCGCCGCGCCATATGAGATCTCGTACATCAGATCGAGATGCTCGCCAGCCGTGCGCGGTGCGTGCTTCGGCGGCGCACCGTCGGCGGGAACAAAGGCTTCCAGCCGCTCGACGTAGGCGTGGTAATCGAGGTCCATGAAAAACGCGACCGAGTACCGATGCCTTTCAGGGGAACGATTGCGTACGCGATGCGGGTTGGAGTGGTACGCGCCGTCCGTCCAGATCGGCATCATGTCGCCGATATTGACGATGAAAGCCCCCGCCACGGGCGGCGCATAGAGCCATTCTCCGCTGGCGGCCTGCACCTCCAGCCCCCCGGTGTCGTCCTGCATGAGAATGGTGACCGCCCCCCAATCGGTATGCGCACCGCATCCGATCTGGTTGTTGACCACCACGCCCGGCTGCGGCGGGTAGTGGATCATCCGTACGGTCGCCATCGGGTCGCGCAGGACGGGTTCAAAATGCCCTTCGGGCAGTCCCGCAATGGTGGCAAAGATATCCATCAGTGCGCTCGACAGTGCATGAGCATGTCGGTAGTAAGCCTCGCAGAAAGTGCGAAAGCCCGGCAGATCGATCTCGTCCGGCCATTGGTTGGGACCATAGTTGGCGAGCCCCGCCCGGACATACGGATGATCGGCTGGCTGCCCAGGACCGAGCAGAAAGGACTCCTTCAGGTCTGGCGGTGAATCAGCATCCAGCGACTGATGCGCCATCGGCTCATAGCCACGACGCGAATGCCCCACGAGCATGGCGCGCTTCTTTTCGTCCGGCAGCGCAAACAGGCGACGCCCCTGTTCAAGGATGCCCTGCATCTCGTCGATCGGCATGCCGTGACCAACGAGGTAGAAAAACCCGATCTCGCGGCAGATCCGGTCGAACTCTCGCGCGACGCCGGCTCTGTCGCTGCCATCGAGCCAAGGCCCGATGTCGAGAACCGGAGTCAGCGTGCGTGTCGGTGCAACGTAGGTGACCATGGCGGCGTCCTCACTGCGGCAGCGGCAGACCGCTCACGTATTTAAGCGTGTAGGCCTTTTTGTAGTCGAAGCCGGGCTTGAGTTGCCCACTCTTCACCATGGTGTCGAAGGTCTGCTTCCAGCGCGCGTCGGTCATGACACCAACCCCCATCTTCGCCGCATCGCCCCCCATGACGATGCCAAACTCCTTCATCTTGGCGATGCCGAAAGCGATCTGCTCATCGGTCATCTTGGTGTTGTCTTTCTTGATCAGCGCATTCCCCAGCGCGGGGTTCTTGAAGTAGCTGATCCAGCCTTCGGCGGATGCCTTGATAAACCGAGCCAGCACGTCGGAGCGTTCGGTTTCGGTCTTCTTGAGCGTGACGAGCGTGGTGGCGTACGGTGGGTATCCCTTGTCGGCCATCAGCAGGATCGTCGGCTTGACGCCGCCCTGCTCGATGGCGAATGGCTCGGACGTCACATAACCCTGCTGGGCCGAGGTCTTGTCAGCCAAAAATGGCTGCACGCTGAATGCATAAGGGCGTTTCTGTGCGTCGGTATAGCCATAGTGCGCCTTAAGCCATGGCCAGAAGGTGACCTCCGCCGCGCCCGCAATGTAGATCGGCCGCCCCTTGAGGTCTTCAAAGGTCTTGACGTCAGGATGGGCCAGCAACGCTTGCGGGTCTTTCTGGAAAAAGGCGGCGACGGTTACAGCCGGTACGCCTTGCTCGGCGGCCTCAAGGGTCTGGAAGTCATAGCCCATGTAAACGTCGATCATGCCGCCCGCGAGCAATTGCACGCCATTGACCTGTGGGCCGCCCATCTTGATGGTGACGTCGAGGTTGTACTTCTTGTAGATGCCGGTGGCGAGCGCCTGATAGAAGCCGCCATGTTCGGCTTCGGCGAACCAGTTGGTGCCAAGCACAATCTTGTCGGCCGCCTGTGCCATGCCGCTGAATCCTGTCCATGCCAGCAAGGCGCCGCACAACCATTTATTCAACATACGCATCCGAACTCTCCTGGGGAAATGGCGCGCTGCTTTTTGTGCAGCGTCACGCGCGGGACGCCGTGCAAAGCGCATGCCATGTTCCAACAAGTTGATTTAAAAGGAGAGTTCAAAATTCAGGAGTGGCCACAGTCTGTTTTGCCCGCCGAAGGGTGCCAAAAACAGGCAGATGCGAGCCCGATCGGTGCATGAATGGCTCAAAGCGCACCGCGATGGTTCCCAAGTGAGTCAGCCAACGACGATATGCCATGGACGGCAGATCACTTATATGTCGAACGAATGACCTTCACCGTGCTCCAGCGCCTGTAGCCAGCGCTCGGCTGCTTCGAGTTGCGTGTCGCTGAAGACCTTGATGCCGCAGTCTTCCAGACGCGCTGCGGCAACACCCATTCCGGGCACACGCAGCCCGCTGAAGTGCCCATCGTAAACATTGAGCCGCCCGCACGAAGGGCTGCTTTCTTTGAGCACCGCAAAGGCAACGTTGTGCTCGCGGGCGAGGAGAACAGCACGATCCGCCCCGGTGACGAACGGCATGGTCACGTCCTGCCCCGTCGCATCGATGACGCGATGTTTGCCACGCAAGACCGTCGCACCAGCCCCACCCGGTTCGATCTCGGCAGGCGGACGTGGCGTCGGTAGTCCGCCAGCCACTTCGGGGCACACCGGCACAAGGCGGCCTTCTGCCAACCAACGAGAGAGAACGGCATCCACGCGCGACGCGCCGCCGCCGTGATAACGCACAGGATGACCCAGCAGGCAGGCGCTAACGAGAATTCGACACAGGTGTTCAGGGGGTTTCGTCATAAGCATGCGGCAATAGGGCGATGTCGAATTGGCGCATCTGCGCGGGTCTCGGTGATCAGCCACTGTATGCAAATGCCTGCTGATATTGGTAGGGCTCACGTTCTCAACCGCCACGCCTAGAAAGCAGAAAGCCCCGCAAGGCGGGGCTTTCTGTGGGCGTTGGCAACCTGCCGAGCTTACTTGCCGCGCTTGAGGCGGGCGTTCTCAGCAATGCGCATGCGCAGCGCGTTGAGTTTGATGAAGCCACCAGCGTCGGCCTGGTTGTAGGCGCCGCCATCATCGTCGAACGTGGCGATGGTCTGGTCGAACAGGGTGTCCTTGGAATCGCGGGCCACCACCGATACGCCGCCCTTGTAGAGCTTGACGCGCACCCAGCCGTTCACGTTCTGTTGCGTGTGGTCGATCAGCGTTTGCAGCGCCACGCGCTCCGGCGCCCACCAGTAGCCGTTGTAGACCAGGCTGGCGTAACGCGGCATGAGGTCGTCCTTGAGGTGGGCAACTTCACGGTCGAGCGTGATCGACTCGATACCGCGGTGAGCCTTCAGCAGAATCGTGCCCCCCGGGGTTTCGTAACAGCCGCGGCTCTTCATGCCGACGTAGCGGTTTTCGACCAGATCAAGGCGGCCAATGCCGTGCTTGCCACCGATCTTGTTCAGTTCGGCCAGCAGTTCGTGGGCGGCCATCTTCTTGCCGTTGATGGCGACGAGATCACCCTTCACGAATTCCAGATCGAGGTATTCCGGCGCGTCCGGAGCCTGTTCCGGCGACACGGTCCAGCGCCACATCGACTCTTCGGCTTCAGCCTTCGGGTCTTCGAGGTGACGACCTTCGTAGCTGATGTGCAGCAGGTTGGCGTCCATCGAGTACGGCGCGCCGCCGTTCTTGTGCTTCATGTCGACTTCGATGCCGTTGGCTTCGGCGTAGGCCATGAGCTTTTCGCGCGACAGCAGATCCCATTCACGCCACGGGGCGATGATCTTCACGCTCGGCATCAGCGCGTAGGCGCCCAGCTCGAAACGCACTTGGTCGTTGCCCTTGCCGGTGGCGCCGTGCGAGATGGTGTCGGCACCGACCTTGCGGGCGATATCGATCAAACGCTTGGCGATCAGCGGACGTGCGATCGACGTGCCCAGCAGGTATTCGCCTTCGTAGATGGTGTTGGCGCGGAACATCGGGAACACGAAGTCGCGCACGAATTCTTCACGCAGATCGTCGATGAAGATGTGCTCGGGCTTGATACCGGCCTTGAGTGCCTTGATTCGCGCGGGTTCGAGCTCTTCGCCCTGCCCCAGATCGGCGGTGAACGTCACCACCTCGCACTTGTAGGTGTCCTGCAGCCACTTCAGGATCACCGACGTATCCAGGCCGCCCGAATAAGCGAGCACCACGCGTTTCACATCACTCATATCTTCCTCGATTTCAGATCGCGGTCCGTCGCCTAACGAAGCGCCCAAGACGACTCTGCATGACCGGGTCGGGTCACCCTGCCCAGTGGGCTTGCCGTTCAGCGCAGGGGATCGTGCACAGCGCCCGCCCGGTGCCGGACGCTACAGACCGAAGTCCGCTATTGTATTACGTTGATGCGGGCAAGGTGACCGCAATGGCAGGACAAGCGCCAGCGTTGCCATCGATCAATGGTAAGAGAATGCAACGGGAAGACCGCGGCTAGGGCTCTGAGCCGTGGAAGACGACTTCGATGTTGTGCCCGTCCGGGTCAAGCACGAAGGCGGCGTAGTAGCCGGGATGATATTGCGGGCGCATGCCCGGAGCGCCGTTGTCTCGCCCATTGGCAGCAAGCGCAGCCCTGTGGAAGGCATCAACTTCTGCATGGTTGGCGGCGCGGAAAGCCACGTGGACTCGCGGCGTTTGCGGCACCCCACGTGAAACCCAGAAATCGCCACCGGGATCAGACCCCAGTTGGGCGTCACGCGCAGCGCCGAATCCAGCAGCCTTGTCACCGAAGCGCAACACCACGGCGTAGCCCAGCGGGGCGAGTGCGGCTTCATAAAAAGCAATGCTGCGGGGCACGTCAGTCACGGTAACGCCGGTGTGATCGATCATGGCGCGCCCTTTGTGTAAAACCGATCGTCAGTCGGCGATCGGCATACGCTCTGCTGCATCCAGCCGGCCGAGCACCAGGTACTCAAGCAAGGCCTTCTGCGCGTGCAGGCGGTTTTCGGCTTCTTCCCACACCACGCTTTGCGGGCCGTCGATGACTTCAGCCGTCACCTCTTCACCACGGTGCGCCGGCAGGCAATGCATGAACAGCGCGCCAGGTGCTGCTATGCGCATCATGTCGCCATCGACCTGGAAGTCGGCGAAGTCGCGCATGCGCTCTTCGTTTTCGGCTTCAAAGCCCATGGAGGTCCACACGTCGGTGGTGATGATGTCCGCGCCCTTGGCGGCTTCCATCGGGTCTGCGAATTGTTCGAAGTGATCCGTGCCGTACAGATTAGCGCGCTCGGCTTCGACTTCGTACCCCGGCGGCGTAGCCACGTGCACGTTGAAGTCCAACACCTCGGCTGCCTGCAGCCAGGTGTTGCAGACGTTGTTGGAGTCGCCAATCCACGCCACCGTCTTGCCCTTGATCGAGCCGCGATGCTCAATGAAGGTGAAGATGTCGGCCATGATCTGGCAAGGGTGGTATTCGTTGGTCAGCCCGTTGATGACCGGCACGCGCGAATTGGCCGCAAAGCGCTCGATGATCGACTGTTCAAAGGTGCGGATCATGACCGCATCGGACATGCGCGAAATGACCTGTGCAGCGTCCTCCACGGGTTCGCCGCGCCCCAGTTGCGAGTCACGCGTGTTCAGATAGATGGCCGAACCGCCCAGTTGCTGCATGCCGGCTTCGAACGACAGTCGCGTACGCGTGCTGGCCTTTTCGAAAATCATGACCAGCGTGCGGTCGAACAGCGGGTGGTGGGTTTCGTAGTTCTTGAACTTGCGTTTGATCGTGGCCGCACGCTCAAAAAGGTAAGCGTATTCGTCGCTGGTCAGATCGTTGAACTGGAGATAATGCTTGGGCGTTTTCATGATGTGGTCTGTCGCGACTGTCCGGGCCATACGGCCGTGAGCAGCCGCCTTGGCCTTTCACTGACGCTACAAAACACAACGGCGGCAATAGAAGCCGCCGTCAACCAAGTAACGAATTGTAGCAGAAAACTCCGACCGCCCCACTGGCTCCAGAAGCCTTCCTGCAAAGGTTTTGCGCCGCAACACAAACTCGTCAAAGTGGGCTTTTCTGGTAAACTCCGTCCTGCTCAAGCGGCACAAGATCGCTGGGCACGTCTGGCGCCGTTCGCACTCCCTACGAACGATCAATAACGCACCAGACAACCCCTTTCCAACAGACTTCGCGCGCGCACAGGCTTAATGTCCGCCCCTGCCACCAGCTTTATCATTGTCGGCCAGACTCGTGACGGACATCGGTTCCGCCCGAGCGATTGGGCCGACCGGCTGTGCGGCATCATGTCGGCCTTCGGTACGGACCGGAAGATGAAGTTCTCTCCGTACGTGCGCCCCGGCTGCACGCTCACGGGCGAAAAATGCGTGATGGTCGACGGCCAATTGCAGTTCATCGAACCGCTGGCCTACAAGTTTCTGCTCAATTTCGCCAAGGACAACGACCTGAAGGTTGACATTCTCGCCTCCGAAGTCTGAGTATCGCTCCGCAGCAATACCCAACCCAACGATAACGATGCCATCAACGAAACAGGCGTTGATGAAACATGCATATCGCCGCGCGTAAACCACGCGCCGAGCGATCGCTTCAAACGGAAAAAGGGGAAAACAGGAGAGGAGAGATGGGGCGACGGACGGGACTCGAACCCGCGACAACTGGAATCACAATCCAGGACTCTACCAACTGAGCTACCGTCGCCACTTCTGACTGCAAGCGCAAGCGCTTGCAGAGGAACACCTTACTACGCTGGCCTGCCCGACAGGAATCGAACCTGTAACCTACGGCTTAGAAGGCCGTTGCTCTATCCAGTTGAGCTACGGGCAGATCTTTTTTGCCGGACCGGTCCTTCGGAGAAGCCACTTCCACCAGAGCATTCTGGTCGGGGTGGAGGGATTCGAACCCCCGACATCTTGCTCCCAAAGCAAGCGCGCTACCGGGCTGCGCTACACCCCGAGGAGGCAGAATTCTAGTAGAGCCACTCGATTACGTCAAATCATTTTGAGTGGCTGCTACGCGAGGCCATTCTGCCCTTTCGCGCCGCGTGCATGTTGCTGCATGCGGCGCGAAATAAAACATCAATGATGGTGACCGTGCGGGCCGTGGACGTGGCCGTGAGTGATTTCTTCCTGCGTAGCAGGACGCACATCCGCGATGGTGATGTCGAACACCAGCGCGGTACCGGCCAACGGATGATTGCCGTCCACCACGACCTTGCCATCGGCAACGTCGGTAATGCGGTAGAGCATGTCGTCTTCGCCGTCTTCGCCCACGCGCTCGAACGCCATGCCGACTTCAACGTTGTCGGGGAAGAGGCTGGCGTCTTCGATATGCACCAGGCTTTCGTCGTACTCGCCAAAGGCATCATCCGGCTGCAGCTTTACCTGCAGCGTTTCGCCCTTGCTCTTGCCGTGCAGGGTTTCTTCGAGCAGCGGGAAGATGCCGTCGTAGCCCCCGTGCAGGTACACCAGCGGCTGCTCGCCTTCATCGACGATGTTGCCATCCGGGTCGCGCACCTTGTAGTCAAGCGTGACGACGGTGTTCTTGACGATTTCCATTTCTGCTCCTAGCGAGTTCTTGTATGAGTCCGAGTATTTCATTGGTGTGCGTTGTGTGACTCCAGTCGTCGAACACGCGATGGATGAATCCATCGCGGCCGATGATGAAGATCGCGCGTTGCACGTCCGGCTTGATCGTGCCACCCACTTCGCGCTCCTGCCACACGCCATAGAGACGGCAGACCGATGCGTCGGGGTCCGAAAGCAGCGTCACCCCGAGACCATGCCGATCGCAGAATTCGCCATGCACCAGACAGTCATCGAGGCTGACACCCACCGGGATGGCGGCGCATTGCTCGAAGACTTCTCCTGCATCCGAAAACTCTATGGCCTGCCTCAGGCTCGAAGGCATGCTGTCGCGGGGATAAAAGTACAGCACGACGATATGGGATCGCGTGACCTCAGCCAGGTCGAACGCTTCCATGTCAGCATCGGGAAGCGAGAACATGGGAGCAACTTCGCCGGGAGCCGGTCGTGCCGTGCGGCCGATGGCGGATTCTACCCCGCTCACTGACCGAGCACTATCGTTTGATACCGGAGTTGCTTGCGCCATGACGACTCTCCTTCGAACAAGGGCTGCGACGTCGCACGCGCGACATTCTGATGAGATAGCCAAGGACGCGCGTAGCCACAAGTTAATTCGTGTCACCTTCGTGCCGGCTTGCGGTGACGCACGCACAAGCCGCGGCGTGCAACTAGCGCAAGCACACCTTTCGCACCTGAGCCATATCGGTGTGACCGGCGAGCACTTTCTCGATGCCGTCCTGACGCAGCGTTCGCATGCCATCGTGCAGGGCGGTGGCAAAGAGGTCCGCCACGGGCGCACGCATCTGGATGCGTCGCTTGGCTTCTTCTGTGCCCACCATCAGCTCGTGCAATGCAATGCGACCACGGTAACCCGAGTTGCTACATTCGGGACAACCCTTGGCACGATGCAACACGAAGTTGCCTGACGCGTCGGCAAATTGGGTGCGCCATGCTTCCAGGATGTTCGTGCGCGCAGCATCCGGGTCGCGCGCAAAGCCTTCCGTCTTGCGCAGGTCTTCGCAATATTCCGACAGCAATGCATCAATCTCTTCGGGCGACGGCGCATAGGCCTGACTGCAACTTTTGCATAGCCGCCGCGCAAGACGCTGCGCCAGTACACCCAGCAATGCATCGGCAAAGTTGAACGGGTCCATGCCCATGTCAAGCAGGCGCACCACGGATTCTGGCGCGCTATTCGTATGCAAGGTGGATAAAACAAGGTGGCCGGTAAGCGATGCTTCGATGCCAATCGAGACCGTCTCACTATCGCGCATTTCGCCGACCATGATGATGTCCGGGTCTGCGCGCAGGAACGATCGCATGACGGTCGCAAAGGTCAGGCCGGCCTTGCGATTGACCTGCACCTGGCGCAAGCCGCGTTGCGTGATTTCCACGGGATCTTCAGCGGTCCATATCTTCGTCTCAGGCGTATTGAGCGATTTGAGCACCGAATGGAGCGTGGTCGTCTTGCCCGAACCGGTCGGCCCGCACACAAAAAAGATACCGTAGGGCTTGCTGATGGTCTCCTTCAGGCACGCGAGGTTGTGCGGCGACAGCGCGAGGTCGTCCAGCGCAAGGGGTTCGCCACCAGAGAGCAAGCGCATCACCACATCTTCCGCTCCACCTGAAGTGGGCACGGTGGCGACGCGCAACTCGATGTCGAGCGGGCCGTACTTGCGGAAGCGGATCTTGCCGTCCTGCGGCTTGCGTCGTTCAGCGATATCGAGATCGCACATGATCTTGATACGCGCCACCAGCGCATTGCGGTAGCTGGCGGGGACTTCGATATACGGCATCAACACGCCGTCCTTGCGGAAGCGGATGAGGGTCTTTTCTTTGCCCGGTCGCGGCTCGATATGAATGTCGGACACGCCCTGCCGATGCGCGTCGACAATGACTCGATTCACCAGTTTGACGAGCTCATTGTCGGCGGCTGCGGACAGGTCATCCGCCGAGCCGTAGCCTTCGTCATCCTCGCCCATCTCCGACAGCAGGTCGCCCACATCGAGGTCGTCAGCCATGGTGTCGAAGAACTGCGCCACCGTCAGCGCGAATTCGCGCTGTGTCGTCACGCGATAGTTGATGCGCGCATCGAGAAACACGTTCTGCGCGACGCGCGAAGACGCAACCTGCTCAGGGTCGATGGCGATGATCGTAATGCCCTGCCCGTTCTCCTCCAGCGGCAGCCAGAGGCTCTTGCTTGCGTATTCGCGCTTGATGTTGCGCAGCAGATCGATCGGGCGCACACGGTCGGCACGATATGGCTCATAGGGCACTTCATAAAAGCGCGCCATCGATTCGCCAAGCTCGATATCGGTGCATGCAAACCCTTCTCGCAGCACCTGCTCCACCGACAGCCTGCGTTGCCGAGCGATGGCCACCGCCGCGTCAAGATCGCCCTGCGTCAATCGCCCACATGCGACAAGCTGATCGTAACGTGAGCGCAACGGCATGTCGGCGTGCTGGCGTTGCGACAACGCCACCGCCAGCGTTCGCGCCAAGCCTTGAAGACCTTCTTCGTGAGCGCTCGTGAAGGGTTCGTCATCCACGCTGTCGGACAGCAATATGACGCCGATGAGCGAGTCGTCCTCGCCATTGATGATGGGTGCGGCCAGCGCCTGCTTCTGCGGGCCGTCGTCCTCGATGTCTTCCGGAGTCCAATCATCGGCAAGCGACTGCATCGCCGCCAGATTACTGACGTTGGGCAAGTTGAGCATGCGCCTCTCGAACGCACAGAGACCCACCACGCCGCGCGGCGCGATGGGCAGACGCAGCACGCGCACCATGCCGGCATCACGCACCCGCGCCCGCAGACTGCTCTGCGCGCGGTCAGCCATGAACACCAGCATCCGGCGAGCGCCAAACAGCGAGCAGACCTCGTCGCTCAGCCCAAAGACCAGCTCTTCCTGACTATGCGTCGCATGCACGCGCGTCGTCAGCGCCTGCAGTCCCTTGAAGAAAGCCAGGCGTTGCGCGAGTTCGCCGCCCGGTCTCGCGGTGGGTGCATTCATGTTGTTTTGCTCTCACTCGGGGTTGAAGACGGCACCGTACCGCAGCCCCGTGTCACGATAAATAAAAGACTTCGTCTGCCTGCAGGGCGCAAGGCTGGAAGGGTATCTCGTAGCCATGCAGCTCGCGCATGATCTGGACTTCGCTGCCCGGCTTGAGATGCGAGATAAACACCTCCGGCCTCACGCTGAGAGTACGCAAGAACTCTGCCAGCAGCTGCGGGCACATGTGGCGCGCAGCCATTGCCATCTCGCGCTGCGCGTCAACGTAGGCTGTCTCGATGAGAAGATAACGTAGATCGTCGAACGTATTGAGCGCCGCAGCCAGTTCAGGGCTGTGCGTGGTGTCGCCAGAGAAAGCCAGTGCGGCCCCCTCCGACGAGATCGCGCCGTACCCCAACGCTGGCACGGCATGGTTGACCGGCAGAGCACGCATGCGGCGCCCCTGTCCAAGCTCGACGACCTGGCCGATATCGATGGTGTTGAATTGAAGGCTCGGCGCTTCGCGATTGGGGATCGCCGTGAAGTCCGGCCACACGCGCCAGTTGAAGATATGGTCGCGCAGCACGCCCACCGTGGCATCGTTGGCGTACACCTGCAGCGGCGTGGCGCGAAGCTCACTGACGGCGTCGACGAGCATTGGCAGCAGCGCAATGTGATCGAGATGCGCGTGGGTCAGAAAGATGCGATCGATACGGGCCAATTCGTCGACGTGCAAGACACCAACACCGGTGCCGCAATCGATCAGCGTGTCGTCATCGACGAGCAGCGCAGTGGTGCGCGAACTGACGCCGCCAATGCCGCCGCTGCAACCGAGAACCCTCACGCGCATGACTTCTCCTCCAACCCGGGCCCCCCCGCACGAAGTTGCCACAATGCCGCCATTCCACCGTCGACGCACATGACTTGTGTCACGCTCTGCCCCGCAACGCGCGCTGCCGTGCAGCACGCCCGCTGACCTCGTCGCCGGCATCCGCCGGTATAGAAAACAGGTCGATCAAGCCCACGAGCGACAACAGGGCCATGAAAGCGAACGCGACCTGAAATGCTTCGCGCGACATCGCATGCCCTTCCGCGGGGAACCACACCGAAGCCGCCTTGAGCAGAACCGCTCCGATCGCCACGCCGAGGCCTGCACTCATCTGCACGAGAATGCTACTGAGGGTGGATGCACCGCTCATGCGTGCCGGTGCAATGTCGCAGAAGCTGAAAGTACTGAATCCGGTGAACTGCATCGAGCGCGACAGGCCGGTGAAGAACAGCACCAACATGATGACCGTGCGCGGCGTGTCCGCTGTCAGGAACATGCACAGCACAAAGCCCGCCGCGACCAGCACACCGTTTGCAATGAGCACGCCGCGAAAACCCCACGCACGCATCCACGGCGTGGTCGCTGGTTTCATTGCGATATTCCCGGCAAACAACGCGAGCAGCAGCAAGCCCGAGGTTGTCGCCGAGAACCCGAAGGCCAGTTGGAACATCAACGGCATGAGGAACGGCGCGCTATTGATCGCCATGCGGAACAAAAAGCCGCCGCGCATCGACACCAGGAAGGTGCGCACACTGAATGCGCTGAGGTCCACCAACGGATGGGGCGTGCGCCGCAAGTGATGGCCCGCCCAAGCGAGCGTGGCGACACCCAACGCAGCGCACAGGCCGACTTGCCACATGTCGAAAGGCGAATGGCTGGCCAGATCGCACGCGAACATCAAGGCGCTGCACCCCACCCCACTCAGGATGAAGCCTTTGACGTCAAACGGACGCGCGCCACCGGGCTCACCCTCCACCAGCAAGAGCGTCAGCGCGAAACCGAGCAAACCAAACGGCACATTGAGAAGGAATATCCAGTGCCAGCCCCAGTGGGTCGTGATGTAGCCCCCCAGCACCGGCCCGAGCACCGGCGCGCCCAACGCCGGCCACGTCAGCATGGCAATGGCGCCGACAAGCTTGTCCTTGGGCGTTGCACGCAACACGACCAGCCGGCCGACCGGCACCATCATCGCGCCGCCAAAGCCTTGCAGGATGCGTGCGGCGGTGAAGAACCACAGGTTGTCGCTCAGGCTGCACAACACCGAAGCGAAGGTGAATATCAGGATCGCACCGCCGAATACCTGGCGCGGCCCAAAGCGGTCAGCCATCCAGCCAGACAACGGGATGAACACCGCGAGCGCCAGCATGTAGGCGCTCACCCCCATCGAAAGGTGGATCGGCAACGTGTGAAAGCTCTGCGCCATTTGCGGCAGAGCCGTGGTGATCACCGTCGAATCCAGCAGCTCCATGAAAAAGGCGCCGGCGACGAGCCAAACGAGATAGCGATTGCGCGCGGATGCGCTGGGCGAGGCGATACGGGACATGAATCAGCAACAATGCGCACCATTCGAGCCCTCGTGCAACAACGCACAAGGCTCAATGGCGCGAGCCGGCCATCAAGCGAATGGCCGCAGATAGAACTCCATTTTGACACCGGCGATCTCGATCACGTCGTGATCACCCAACAGATGGGCCTGCGCGTCGAGCTGCCGGCCGTTCAGAATCGGAAAGCTGTCGCCTTCCACGTGCGTGATGAAGTAACCGTGCGGGCGACGCGTGATCACCGCCACCTGCATGCCAGGCTTGCCCAGCGTCGTGAGCGACTTGGACAACTCAAGCTCGCGGCCGGCGTTGCGCCCAGACAGAATCTGCACCACGCCGACAGCTTCGCCGCCAGCCGCCGGAGCCGCCGTGGCTTGCTCGGGCGCGTCAGGCGGTGTCTGCCAGCCATTGGTTGGCGTGCTTTCGGTCAGGGTGGTTTCGCCAAACCCGAGCATGGTCTCGGTATGCGCACGCGGGGCGTTGCCCAATTGCGCGCCCTCGCCTTGCGGCAGGAAGGCCTTTTCAAACGTGCTGGCAGCAGGGAACTCCGGCGCGTCTTTGAGGAACTTGAGGCGGTACTTACCCAGTTCGACAACGTCGTTGTCCTTGAGCACGTGCTTCTTGACGGCCATGCCGTTCACATATGTGCCGTTGGTGCTGTTGAGGTCTTCGAGGAAGGCGTCATTCAATATGGCAACGATCACCGCATGCTCACCGCTGATGGCGAGGTTATCGATCTGGATATCGTTGTGAGGCTTGCGGCCGATGGTCGTGCGCTCCTTGGTGAGCGCGATCTCCTTCAGCACCAGCCCGTCCATGCTCAAAATCAGCTTTGCCATGTGTTCCTCAGTGACCGCGTCGCAACGCCGTTATGTGGCTGTCACGTCTGTCTGTTCAGTATGGCAGGTTCCACCCAAGTCCGGCAGCGCGTGCGCGTTCGAGCAGATCGAGCCCCAGCGACAGGTCTTGAATACCCATGCCCTGCGACTCGAACAGTGTGATCTGCTGCGCTGCGGTCCGCCCGCTGCGGAACCCCGCGACAAGGTCGCCCAACTCGATCAGGCGCCCTGGCGACAGCCGCCCTTTTTCAAGGCTCGGCAGCAGATCGCCCGCTTCTTTCAGCGCCGTATCGACCGCATCCACGCAGATCAGGTCGGCACGATTGACCAAGACCTCGTCGATCTCTCGCCGGGCCAGCGAATTTGAGCCCATGGCGTTCACGTGCGTCCCCTCCCGCAACCATGCGCCTTCAAGCACCGGCTTGGACGAGGTTGTGGCAGTGACGACGATGTCGGCCAGGCTCGCCAGCGCTTGAGCACTGTCGGCAGGCTCCACCGCGAGTCCGGTTTGCGCAGACATGTCGTGACAAAACGCAGCAAGTCGCTCGGCGTTGCGGGCGAATACGAGCACTCGCTCGAGCTGGCACACATGTGCCAGCGCCAGCAACTGCCCACGTGCCTGCCAGCCAGCGCCGATGATGCCAGCGATACGGGCGTCGCTTCGCGCAAGGCGACGGGCGGCAACGCCCCCCGTAGCACCAGTGCGCATCATGCCCAACAGATCGGCTTCGATGACTGCCATCGGCAGCCCCGTCGCGATGTCATAAAGATGCAGCCAGAAGCGTGCTTTGCCTCCGGCGACGGTGTAGACCTTGAAGCCGGTGGCGCCGCGCGCAGCCCATCCGGCCTGCAGAAGATGCTGGGTGCCGATTCCTGCGCGCACCCGATTGCGGGGAATGTCGATCGCCTCGCCGCGCGCCAGCGCCAGGTGCGCAGCTTCCACGGCGTTAACCGCCAGCGGCATGTCGATGAGCTGTTCTACGTCTTGCTCTGTCAGGTAGATCGCCATTCCCACGCTTTCATCAAGTGGATGAAGACTCCTCACGCGCCGTGGCCGAGTCGGCCGCCAGCGCCCTGCGTTTGCGCAGTTTCGCAATGGCCAGCACCAACAGCGCACCGACGATGGCAAACGCGTAGTGCAGCGTGCGGGTCATGTGGATCACGGACTCAAGCCCGGCTTCATCCGACAGCATTTCACCGGCAATCCAGCCCAAAAGCATGGCGCCCAGCACCACGATGACCGGAAAACGTTCCATCAGCCACAGCACGATGTTGCTACCGAACACGACGATGGGGATCGACAGCGCAAGACCAATGATCAACAGCATCAGGCGTGCGCTTTCCGGTGCCGTGTTGGCCGCGCCGGCAACCGCCAGCACGTTGTCCAGACTCATCACCAGGTCGGCAATGAGAATGGTGCGGATGGCAGCCAGGATGGACGTGTGCGCTTTGATGTCCGCGTCGCCGTCCTCTTCGTCGAGAAGTTGCACGCCGATCCACAGCAGCAGCAGCGCGCCGATCATCTTCAGCCACGGCAACTCAAGCAGACGGGTAGCGAAGATCGTCAGCACCACCCGCATGACGATGGCTGCGACCGAACCCCAGATGATGGCCTGCTTCTTCTGGGCAGCCGGCAGCGAACGCGACGCCAGCGCGATCACCACCGCGTTGTCGCCGGACAGCAGAATATTGACGCCGATGATGGCGGCCAAACTCAGCCAGAAAGCGCTGGTTTGTATGACTTCCATTCTTGTCTCCCTAACAATGTACGACTCGACATGCTAATGGGTCGGACATTTCCTAATAATTGACAGCTAACAATTATCGCCGCCTTTGCGGCAAGAAAAACGCCCGGCTTTCGGCCGGGCGTTTTTTTGACAGATACAAAGTATCTATGTGACCGATTACAACACCGACTTGAGCAGCTTGCCCATTTCGGACGGGTTGCGCGTCACCTTGAAACCGCACTCTTCCATGATGGCGAGCTTGGCTTCGGCCGTATCGGCACCGCCGGAGATCAGCGCACCAGCGTGGCCCATGCGCTTGCCAGCCGGGGCGGTAACACCTGCGATGAAGCCAACCACCGGCTTCTTCATGTTGTCCTTGCACCAGCGGGCGGCTTCAGCCTCGTCCGGGCCACCGATCTCACCGATCATGATGACGGCGTCGGTGTCAGGATCTTCGTTGAAGAGGCGCATCACGTTGACGTGCTTCAGGCCGTTGATGGGGTCGCCACCAATACCGACGGCAGACGACTGGCCCAGGCCCAGCTCGGTCAGTTGCGCGACCGCTTCGTACGTCAGCGTGCCCGAGCGCGACACCACGCCAATGCGGCCCTTGCGGTGGATGTGGCCCGGCATGATGCCGATCTTGATTTCGTCCGGCGTGATCAGGCCGGGGCAGTTCGGGCCCAGCAGCAGCGTTTCCTTGCCGCCGGCAGCGATCTTGGCCTTCATCTTGTTGCGCACTTCCAGCATGTCGCGAACGGGGATGCCTTCGGTGATGCAGATCGCCAGATCAAGGTCGGCTTCAACGGCTTCCCAGATGGCAGCGGCAGCGCCTGCGGGCGGCACGTAGATCACCGACACGGAAGCGCCGGTCGCGGCCTTGGCTTCGGACACATTGCCGTAGATGGGAATGCCCTCGAAGTCTTCGCCGGCCTTCTTCGGGTTCACACCGGCCACGAAGCAGTTCTGGCCGTTGGCGTACTCACGGCACATGCGCGTGTGGAACTGACCGGTCTTGCCGGTAATGCCCTGGGTGATGACCTTGGTGTTCTTGTCGATCAGGATGCTCATTTGAAATTCCTTCTGTGTCGCTGTGGGGGTCGCAATTACTTCGCAGCAGCGACGACTTTTTGTGCGGCTTCGGCCATGGTATCGGCAGCGATGATCGGCAGGCCGGACTCAGCCAGGATCTGCTTGCCCAGGTCTTCGTTGGTGCCCTTCATGCGGACGACCAGCGGCACCTTCAATTGCACTTCGCGGGCGGCAGCGACCACGCCGGTGGCGATGGTGTCGCAGCGCATGATGCCGCCGAAGATGTTCACCAGAATGGCCTTGCAGTTGGGGTTGCGCAGCATGATCTTGAAGGCTTCGGTAACCTTCTCGGTGGTGGCGCCGCCGCCCACGTCGAGGAAGTTGGCCGGCTCGCCGCCGAACAGCTTGATGGTGTCCATGGTGGCCATGGCCAGGCCGGCGCCGTTCACCAGGCAGCCGATGTTGCCGTCGAGCTGGATGTAGGCCAGGTCGAACTTGGAGGCTTCGATTTCGGCCGGATCTTCTTCGTCCAGGTCACGCAGGGCAACGATTTCCGGATGACGGAAGAGCGCGTTCGCGTCGAAGTCGAACTTGGCGTCCAGCGCCTTAATGCTGCCGTCGCCTTCGAGGATCAGCGGGTTGATTTCGGCCAGTGAAGCGTCGGTTTCCATGTAGCAGGTGTACAGGCGCTTGAGCGTATCGACGGCTTGCGGGATGGAACCTTCGGGAATGCCGATGCCCTTGGCCAGTTCCAGCGCCTGGGCGTCGGAAATGCCGACCTGCGGATCGACGAAGACCTTGAGGATCTTCTCCGGCGTAGCGGCGGCGACTTCTTCGATCTCCATGCCGCCTTCGGAAGAGGCCATCATGACGACCTTCTGCGTGGCGCGATCGGTCAGCGCGGCAACGTAGTATTCCTTCTTGATATCAGCGCCTTCGGCGATCAGCAGGCGATTGACCTTCTTGCCTTCCGGGCCGGTCTGGGGCGTCACCAGTTGCATGCCCAGGATCTTCGAGGACAACTCGCGCACTTCTTCCTTCGAGCGAGCCAGCTTCACGCCACCGCCCTTACCGCGGCCACCGGCGTGGATCTGCGCCTTGACGACCCAGATCGAACCGCCCAGCTTGTCGGCGGCGGCAACCGCTTCGTCGACCGAGAAAGCGGGAATCCCACGGGGGGTAGCAACCCCGTACTTGTGAAGGATCTCTTTCGCTTGATATTCGTGGATTTTCATAGTTGCCCTTCGTCAGACCGCAACCGTAGGCAAAGCCCCGGAAATACAGCCACACGCCTCGTGAGTTGTTGGAGAAACGTCAGGCTTGGTGAAGGCCAACATCAGACTGCCCTTACACTATTGATGCACTGCACACCAAGACCTGAGTCAACCAACGATTTTAACCGAAACGGCCGGGGTCTTCGAAAAATCGTTCAAGCCCAGACGTGGCGCGGGTTTCCGGCGACACAATCAGTACTAGCCACAAGGGCATGAGGATTGACAGATGCCGATAGGCTGTATCACATCGAAACAACAAAAACTATAAATTTGCGGCCGCATCCTTCAGAATGCACCTACAACAGATGTTGTATTGCTTCGTATAAGGATTCCTGCCTATGAGCATGTGGTGCCCCAACTCGTCGATCAGCCGTCTGCTGCGCGTCTCTCGCAGCGTCCGCGCTGCAAGACGACCGGTGCTGAGTATGGCCTGCCTCGCTGTTGCGATGGCCAGCTCGCCCGCGGCCCACGCGCTAGGAATGGGTGAAGCGACAACGCGCAGCCATGTCGGCCAAGCGTTGCGCATTGAAATCCCCCTGCAGCTCGCGGCGGGCGAATCGCCGGACCCCTCTTGCTTTCAAGTGGTGCCTGGCGTTCACGAAGATGACGGCATTCCCTGGATTCTGAATGGGCGCACCAGCATAGAAGGCAGTGGCGCTTCGACCCGCCTGGTTCTGCGCACTCCCGCAACGGATGCGCCGGCTGTTCGCCTTGCCGTCCGTGCCGCATGCGGCGTCAACCTGCGCCGCGAATACGCGCTTCTGCTCGAACCACCGCTGAACGTGGATTCAGTCCCGGCAGTGGCATCGGAAGAGACCGCGGCACCGCAGCGCTCACGGGCATCGCAAGTTGCGCAGCGCACGGACGCACCGTCCGCAGAGACCGCCGTCACCCCGCGTCGCGCCGCAAGCAGCACCCGCTCAAGCGCACCGCGCCACCCCGTCGTCGCTCAGAATGGAGCAGCGCGCGTGCGTCCCGCCCCGGCTCCGGCGCGTGAGACATCTCCGGCACCGGCCACCGCGCAGGCTCCGGCATCCGCGCCGAAAGCCGCACCGCGCGACCAGCTCGTCGTCGGCCCGACATCCGCCGACCAACTCGCTGCCAGCCTGCCGCCGAACGGTGCGTCCTCACCTGTTCGCAGCACACACGGCCGCACCGAAGCCGAGCTCATTTCCGAACTCGACGATCGCATTGCCCAGCAGATCGCCCTGACAGAACGCTTGCGTCGCCTTGAGCAGTTGCAGACCGAATTGGCGGCGGACAACGCCCGACTGGAAACACAGGTCCGCCAGTTGCGCCAGAACAGCGGCGCAGTGAATGCCGTGGGGCCTGTCGTATCGAACAGCGATTCGCCGCTGTCGCAGCGCTGGCCCTATGCCGTCGTGGCCGCGCTCTGTTTGCTGGCCGCCTGGCTCATCAAGCGTCGCAAGGATCGCCCGACAGCCGCAGCCTTGTCTGAAGGGCCCCACACAGTACGTCTGAATCGCCGCTACAAGGGCCCCGCCACCGAGGAAGAGGACGACGTTTTCGCACCGTTGACCGAACGCGACCTGTGGCCCGAGCGCTCAAGCCTCGTCCCGCTGCCCATCGCCGACAGCGTCACCGAATCGCTCGAACCGATCCTCAGCATTCCGTCCAAGCCGGACGTTGTGGTGACGGAAGACATCGAAGAACACGACTCAGCCGTGGAGCTGGCCGAGATCATGATGTCGTTCGGGCGCATTCAGGGCGCGGCTCAGACGCTGGCCGACTTCATCCGCGCCAACCCCAAGCAAGCCGTCAAGCCGTGGATCAAGCTCCTTGAGGTCTACCACTCGGCCGGCATGCGCACGGAGTTCGACGGCCTCTCGGCACAGATCAACAAGACCTTCAACATCCAGCCCGTCACATGGGAAGACTTTGAGGTTGCGCTGCGCGACCCGGCGTCGATCGAGTCGATGACGCACATCCGCAAGCGCCTGTGCGAGAGCTGGAACACCCGCGAATGCCAGGCGTATCTGCACGCACTGCTACGCGACAATCGCGATGGCACGCGTCAAGGCTTCCCGCTGGTGATCGTGGACGAAATCCTGATGCTGCTCGGCGTTCTCGAACAGACGCTGGGGCATTTCCGCTACGAGCCGCCTGCGCCAACTGACGCTCAACCCACCCCGCAATTGCCGGAAGCGGGCCAGACGACGCTCCCGATGAGCGACACGCAGACGCAACTGGAAACCTGGGTGGATGAAGTGCCCGAACTCCCCATTGAGATTCCGCCCGCAGGTGCGGCCCACCCACTGGCGCAACCCAACCCATTTGCAGGCAATCTGGTCGACCTCGATATCGACGGACAAGACTTCGGCAAGACGCTGCACTTCAATCTGGACGAGCTGGACGGCCATACCCGTCCCGTGCCCGAACCGAATAAGAAGCAGGCCTGAGCAGCACCTGACGCCCGGTCTTAGACCGGGTTGTCGATATCGATGAAAATCGTTTCGAGCCCTTTGGCTTCTGCCAGGTGTGCAGACAGCGCGTGGATGCCATAACGCTCGGTCGCATGGTGGCCGGCAGCGATGTAGGCGACACCGCTCTCACGAGCCAGATGTACCGTCGGTTCGGAAATCTCACCCGACACATACACGTCGGCACCGGCATCGATCGCTTGCTGCAGCGACCCTTGCGCGGCGCCAGTGCACCATGCCAGCCGGCGCACGGGCCGCTGGGCATCGCCAATCACCAGGGGTTCTCGCCCCAGGCGCGCAGCCAACGAACGCGCAAGCTGCCCGACCGTGTGCGGAGAATCCGGCTCGCCCAGGCAGATGAGATCCATTTCGCCGGTACGCGCGGTCAGATGCCAGCCACATATCCGCGCCAACTGCGCGTTGTTGCCCAACTCCGGATGGAGATCCAGCGGCAGGTGGTAAGCAAAAAGGTTGATGTCGTGCGCCAGCAAGGCCGCGAGCCGGCGCTTTTTCTGGCCGATGACGCGATAGTCTTCCCCTCGCCAGAAATACCCGTGATGGACAATGACGGCGTCCGCCCGCTCGTCGATGGCGCGGTCGATCAACGCCTGGCTGGCGGTGACACCGCAAACGACGCGAGACACGTCCTCACGACCTTCCACCTGCAGGCCGTTTGGGCAATAATCCTTGATCCGCGCGCAGTCCAATAAAACATCAAGATAGGCCTGCAGTTCAGCGCGTTTCATCACCGTCTCCCACTCCGACATCAACGTAATCTGGAATCCGGTCGCATTATGCATCGCCTCTGGCTCGTCTTTGCACAAACCGTGACCGTCGCACTCGGCGTGCTGTTCGTGCTGCTCACCTTCAAGCCGGCATGGTTTGGCCAGCGGGCTGCGTCCATGCCGGTGGTCAACATCCTCACCGCGGCCGAACCGGCGCCCGGCACACGCACTGCCAGCGACCGCGCCAGTTACGCCGACGCGGCACAAAGCGCGCTGCCGTCCGTGGTGCACATCTTCACCAGCAAAGAAATCCGCCAGCAACGCAACCCGCTGCTGGACGACCCGGTGTTCCGGCACTTTTTCGGCGACCGATCGCAGCCGCAGGAGCAACGCGCTTCCGGTCTCGGTTCAGGCGTGGTGGTGAGCAGTGAAGGCTACATCCTGACCAACAACCATGTGATCGACGCTGCCGACGAAATCGAAGTCGCGCTGCAGGATGGCAGCAAGTTTCCGGCGCGCATCGTCGGCCGCGACCCCGAAACCGACCTCGCCGTCCTGCGCATCGATGCAGCAAAACTCCCTGCGATTACGTTCGCCAACAGCGACAGTGTTCGCGTAGGCGACGTGGTGCTGGCAATCGGCAACCCCTTCGGCGTGGGTCAGACGGTGACCATGGGCATCGTCAGTGCCATGGGGCGCAGCCACCTGGGGATCAATACGTTCGAGAACTTCATCCAGACCGATGCCGCGATCAACCCCGGCAACTCGGGTGGCGCGCTGGTCGACAGCAAGGGCCACCTCATCGGCATCAATACCGCCATTTATTCGCGCACCGGTGGCTCTCTGGGGATTGGCTTCGCCATCCCGGCGAGCTTTGCACGCGACGTGATGGAACAGATCATCAAGACCGGGAGCGTGACGCGCGGCTGGATCGGGGTCGAAGTGCAGGAGATCACGCCGGATCTGGCCAGTTCCTTCGGCCTGCCGCGCGAAGGGGCGCTGATTTCCGGCATCGCGCGCAACAGCCCCGCGGCAAAGGCGGGTGTGCGCCCCGGCGACGTACTGGTGGCCGCCGACGGCAAGTCGATCAGCGATGCCCAGAGCGTGCTATCGACAATCGCAGCCCTGCCACCGGGACGCCTGGTGCAACTGCGCCTGATCCGTCAGGGCAAGACGATTGAAGTCAACGCGCAGATCGCGCGACGCCCGCTCCCGGTCGCCAACGAATAACGGCAGGTCGCCTCAGTCGATGGCCGGCATGCCTGGCCAATCGCGCCAGACGTCGATGCGCTGCGCCGCGCCAGACAGGTCGGTCAGCCCTTGCGACGCCAGCACCGCATACCACACCGTTCCCTGCAACTGGCGCACGGCCAGGAACGGCGCCAGCGACGACCACGAAGGCGCGCCGGGACAGAGACGCAAAGCGGCTTCCGGGCCGCCGGGCATGCGTCGGGCAAAACAGGTCAGATCCCATTCGACCGGCCCACGGCAAGCGTCCTCGAAGTCGTTCCACAACAGGCGCCCGTCCCGCGTCCGCAGCAGATTCGGCCCCTGCGCATCGCCATGTAGCGCCTGTGCAGGAAAGCTACGCCGAGCAAACCAGTCGACCATTTCGCTGTGCGCGGCAGCGAGCATGTCAGCGTCGCCCGCGTTCAGGATTGCCCTGTTGCGGGCAGTGACGATCCACTCGCCAATCTCACCGATGAGCCGATCGAAACCCGGCAGCTCCCCGCGATAACCGCGCAACGCTTCGTGCAGACGGCGCAGGCGCGGCGCCATGTCCTCCGGAGTAGGCAGCTCGTTCGACCACATCCACCCATTGCCAGAAACTGAAGACAAGGCCATCACGCGAATGCGGCCCTGGCGGCAACAAATCGGATGGGGGCACCACGTCGACACCGCCATCGTCCAGGAATGCCGCAAGCGAGACTTCGCGCGCCAACCGTTGCAGCACATCGGGGCGGATGAGCGCAGTGGTCGCTGCCACACGGGCGACGATCGGCAGTGGCGCCAGATGCACCAGTACGTTGCTCCAATGCGCCAGCACGCGCGGCGCACCGACCGCCAACCCATGTTCGCGCGCGAAGGCGGCCACGCATGCGGCCGCACGTTCGGCGTAATGCAGCGCGGCCGTCATCGCCGTCACATTTCCTGGTAGATCGGGCCTTCGCCGCCTTGCGGTGCCACCCAGTTGATGTTCTGCAGGGGGTCTTTGATATCGCAGCTCTTGCAGTGCACGCAGTTCTGCGCATTGATCTGCAGACGCGGCTCTGCGCCCTCCTCCCGCACGATTTCGTACACGCCCGCCGGGCAATAGCGTTGCTCGGGCGAATCGTACTTGGCGAGGTTCACCTCGATCGCCAGCTTCGGATCAATGAGCTGCAAGTGGCAGGGTTCGTCTTCTTCGTGATTGGTGTTCGAGAGAAACACCGAAGACATACGATCGAAGGTGAGCGTGCCATCCGGCTTCGGATAGATGATCGGCTCGCATTCGGCAGCAGGCTTGAGCTGGTCGTGATCGGCCGAGTTATGCAATGTCCAGGGCGCTTGTCCGCCGAACACTTTCTGGTCGATGCCGAACAGTAACGAGCCCATGAACAGGCCCTTCTTCATGAGCGGCTTGAAGTTACGCGTGGTGTGCAGCTCACGGTGCAACCAGCTCTGGCGGAAAGCCGACGGATACGCACTCAGTTCGTCTTGCGCGCGGCCCTCGCTGATCGCGGCGAAGGCGGCTTCGGCCGCCAGCATGCCGGTTTTGATGGCGCCGTGCGTCCCCTTGATGCGTGCGGCATTCAAGAAACCAGCGTCATCGCCGATCAATGCGCCGCCCGGGAACACCAGCTTCGGCAGCGATTGCAGCCCCCCCGCCGTGATCGCGCGTGCTCCATAAGCCACGCGTTGGCCGCCTTCGAGGAAGGGGCGAATCTGCGGGTGCGTCTTGTAGCGCTGGAATTCTTCGAAAGGAGACAGGAACGGGTTCTGGTAGTTGAGGCCAACCACATAGCCCACGGCCACCTTGTTGTCGCCGTAGTGGTACATGAATGAACCACCATAGGTGGCCGAATCGAGCGGCCAGCCGGCCGTATGCAACACCATCCCCGGCTTGTGGTTGGAGGCCGGGACTTCCCACAGCTCCTTAATGCCGATGCCATAGGTCTGCGGGTCGACGCCCTCTCGCAGATTGAACTTCGCTTCGAGCTGCTTACCCAGATGGCCGCGACTCCCTTCGGCAAACAGCGTGTAGGCGGCATGCAGTTCCATGCCGAGCTGGTAATTGGGGCCTTGGCTACCGTCCTTGAGTACCCCCATGTCGCCGGTGATCACGCCTTTGACGCGACCGGCGTCATCGTAGAGCACCTCGGCGCCGGCAAAACCGGGGTAGATTTCCACGCCCAGCGCTTCGGCCTGCTCTCCCAGCCAGCGCGTCAGATGCCCCAGGCTGATGATGAAGTTGCCGTGATTCTTGAAGCAATCGGGCAATGCGAATTCAGGCACACGCAGGCCACCGGTGGCGGTCAGCATCATGAAGCGGTCTTCGCTCACCTCGGTCAGCAGCGGAGCGCCCAGCGCCTTCCAGTCGGGGATCAGTTCCGTCAGGGCGCGTGGATCGAGCACGGCGCCCGACAGAACGTGCGCACCGATCTCGGCCCCCTTTTCGATCACACACACCGACAACTCGCGTCCGGCCTGTTGTGCCAATTGCTTGGCGCGGATCGCCGCCGACAACCCGGCCGGCCCGCCGCCTACGATCAGCACGTCGAATGCCATCGATTCGCGTTCCATCAGTGTTTCTCCCCTCATCCCAAATTGCGCAAAAGCCGCTATTTTCTCGCAGCGGCGCACCAAAGCGCCAGCAAAGAAAAGAACAAGATTTCATGATCAAGTGCGCGGGCGTTATTAAAAGGACCTGATCCCGCGCAACACCTACCTGAAGCAGCGCCCGGACAGGAGAGCCCGATGACCGACCGTCCCTTGTGGCAACCCGATGCAGCACGCATCGCCAACACCCGTCTGACGGCATTCACACAAGAAATCGAAGCCCGGACGCGTCGCAACCTCGACGACTACGCCGCCCTGCATGCCTGGTCGATCAACGAAAAAGGGGCTTTCTGGAGCGCGTTGTGGGACTTCGCCGGCGTCATCGGCCACAAAGGCGAGCGCATCCTGATCGACGGCGATCGCATGCCGGGTGCGCAGTGGTTTCCAGATGCGCGGCTGAACTTTGCACGCAACCTGCTGCGTCAGCGTGGCAATGGCGAGGCAATCGTCTTCAGGGGCGAAGATCGGGTTGAACGCCGCCTGTCGCATGACGGGCTATACGCCGAAGTCGCGCGACTGGCTGCGGGATTACGTGCCGCGGGCGTGACGGCTGGCGATCGTGTGGCAGCCTACATGCCCAACATGCCGGAAACCGTTGTCGCCATGCTGGCGACGGCAAGCATCGGAGCGGTCTTTTCGTCGGCATCGCCGGATTTCGGCGTGCAGGGAATCCTCGACCGCTTCAGCCAGATCGAGCCCAAGGTGCTGATCGCCAGTGACGGCGCCTTTTACGCTGGCAAACGCATCGACAATCTCCCGCGCGTAGCCGAAATTGCCGCTCGCCTGCCCACTCTGGAACGCGTTGTCGTGGTGCCCTACGTAGGCGCGACAGAGGGCTTTGACACTATCGCGCGTGCGACATGGTGGACGGATTTTCTCGCGCCGCATGCACATGTCACGGATATCGCATTCACCGATATGCCGTTCTCCGCGCCGCTGTACATCTTGTTCTCGTCCGGCACCACCGGCGTGCCGAAGTGCATCGTTCACGGTGCCGGCGGCACGCTGCTGCAACACCTGAAAGAACACCAACTGCATAGCGACGTGCAGCCCGGCGACCGAGTGTTCTACTTCACCACCTGCGGCTGGATGATGTGGAACTGGTTGGTGTCGGCGCTGGCTTCGGACGCAACGCTGCTGCTCTATGACGGCTCTCCCTTTGCAGGTCGTGGCGCAATTCTGTGGGACTACGCGCAAGACGAACGCTGCACGCTGTTTGGCACCTCGGCCAAGTATCTCGACGCCGCCGCAAAAACCGGCCTCGCACCTGCGCATACGCATTCGCTGCCGGCGCTTCGCGCCATTCTGTTGAACCGGCAGCCCCCTGTCGCCCGAAGGGTTTGAATACGTATATCGCGACATCAAAGCGGACGTATGCCTGTCATCCGTTTCCGGCGGTACGGATATCGTGTCGTGCTTCGCGCTCGGCAATCCAAATGGCGCCGTGTGGCACGGCGAATTACAGTGCAAGGGGCTTGGCTTGGCCGTAGAGGTATTCAACGACGACGGCCTGCCAGTACGCGAGCAAAAGGGCGAACTTGTATGCACGCGCCCCTTTCCGTGCATGCCGGTTGCATTCTGGAACGACCCCGATGGCGCCCGCTACCACGCGGCGTATTTCGAACGATTCGCCGACATCTGGTGCCATGGAGACTGGTGCGAGGAGACGTCCCACGGAGGGCTGATCATCTACGGTCGCTCAGACGCAACGCTCAATCCGGGCGGCGTGCGCATTGGCACGGCCGAAATCTATCGACAGGTCGAAAAACTGCCGGAGGTACTGGAATCTATCGTCATTGGGCAAGACTGGGACAATGACGTGCGCGTCGTGCTGTTTGTACGACTAAGAGAAGGTGCGCAGTTCAGCGATGAACTCGTCGCACGCATTCGCAAGACGATCCGCGAAAACGCAAGCCCCCGGCATGTGCCGGCGGTGATTCTGCCGGTGCCTGACATCCCACGAACCAAGAGCGGCAAGATCGTCGAACTGGCTGTGCGGGCCGTCGTCCAGGGCGACACGGTGAAGAACATCGAAGCGCTCGCCAACCCCGAGGCGTTGGACAATTTCCGCGACTTGCCCGCGCTACGGGTCTAGGATCAGGTCAATTTGCAGATAAAAAAAGGGACGCCGCGGCGTCCCTTTTTTGTTCGAGCCTGGCGCTTACTGCTGCGCGGGTTGCTCGGCCGGTGCTTCGTTCAGCAGCGCCTTCATCGACAGACGAATCTTGCCCTTCTCGTCGGTCTCGAGCACCTTCACGCGCACCGCCTGGCCTTCCTTGACGTAGTCGGCGACATTGTTGACGCGCTCGTTGGCGATTTGCGAAACATGCAGCAGACCGTCGCGGCCCGGCATGATGTTCACAATGGCGCCGAAGTCGAGCAAACGCACGACGGTACCGTCATAGACCTTGCCGACTTCCACTTCGGCGGCGATCGCTTCGATGCGCGCCTTGGCCAGTTCGGCCTTGGACGAATCGACCGACGAAATGGTGATGCTGCCGTCGTCCTGGATGTCGATCACGCAGCCGGTTTCTTCGGTCAGCGCACGGATCACGGCGCCGCCCTTGCCGATCACGTCACGGATCTTTTCCGGATTGATCTTCATGGTCATCATGCGCGGTGCGAATTGCGACACTTCGCCGCGGTGCTCGCCCAGCGCGCTCTTCATCAGACCGAGGATGTGCAGGCGGCCTTCGCGGGCCTGTTCCAGTGCCTTGTGCATGATGGCTGGCGAGATCGAATCGATCTTCAGGTCCATCTGCAGCGCGGTCACGCCGGTCGCCGTGCCGGCCACCTTGAAGTCCATGTCACCCAGGTGATCTTCGTCACCCAGAATGTCGGTCAGCACCGCGAAGCGGTTGCCGTCCTTGATCAGGCCCATGGCGATGCCAGCAACGTGATCCTTCATCGGCACGCCAGCATCCATCATCGACAGCGAGCCGCCGCAGACGGAAGCCATCGAGCTGGAGCCGTTCGATTCGGTGATTTCGGAAACCACGCGCACGGTGTAGCTGAACTCTTTGTCGCCCGGCAGCATGGCTGCCAGTGCGCGCTTGGCCAGACGACCGTGGCCGATTTCGCGGCGCTTGGGCGAACCGACACGGCCCGTTTCGCCGGTGGCGTACGGAGGCATGTTGTAGTGGAGCATGAAGCGCTCTTTGTATTCGCCAGCGATCGCGTCAATCACTTGCTCGTCACGGCCGGTGCCCAGCGTGGTAACGACCAGCGCTTGCGTCTCACCGCGGGTGAACAGTGCCGAACCGTGGGCGCGCGGCAGCACGCCGACGCGGATGTCGATCGGGCGCACCGTGCGGGTGTCGCGGCCGTCGATACGCGGCTCGCCGTTCAGGATGCGCGAGCGCACGATGTTCGATTCGAGATCGAAAAGCACGTTCTTGACGGCGTTTTCGCTCGGGGCGCCTTCTTCGCCCGTCACCAGACCGGCGATCGCCTTCTTGGTAACGTCCTTCAGCAGGCCGCTGCGTTCGCTCTTGCTGGTGGTGCCGAAAGCCTGTTCCAGATCAGCCTGGACCAGTTCCTTGACGCGGCCGATCAGCACTTCGTCCTTGGCCGGAGCGGTCCAGTCCCATTCCGGCTTGCCGGCTTGTTCGACCAGTTCGTTGATAGCCTGGATGACAGTCTGCATCTGCTGGTGACCAAACACCACGGCGCCGAGCATTACGTCTTCGGGCAGGCCGGTGGCTTCGGATTCAACCATCAGCACGCCGACTTCAGTACCGGCCACAACCAGATCCATCTGGCTGTCTGCCAGTTGCGACTTGGTCGGGTTGATGACGTACTGGCCGTCGATGTAACCCACGCGGGCAGCGCCGATCGGGCCGTTGAACGGAATGCCGGAAATCGCCAGCGCAGCCGAAGTCGCGATCAGCGAGGGAATGTCGCCGTCAACTTCAGGGTTCTGCGACATCACCGTCGCCACGACCTGGACTTCGTTGTAGAAACCTTCCGGGAACAGCGGGCGGATCGGACGATCGATCAGGCGGGAGGTCAGCGTTTCCTTTTCGGTCGGACGACCTTCGCGCTTGAAGAAACCACCCGGAATACGGCCGGCGGCGTAGAACTTCTCGACGTAGTCAACGGTAAGCGGGAAAAAGTCCTGACCCGGCTTCGGGTCCTTGGCGCCGACGACGGTCGCCAGAACGACGGTGTCGTCGATCGTGCAGATGACGGCGCCATGCGCTTGGCGAGCAATCTCGCCGGTTTCCAGCGTGACGGTATGAGCGCCGTACTGGAAGCTCTTTTTGATAGCGGTGGGCATGGGATTCCTTTCTTGGAAGAAGCCTCGGGTGGCGTCACGTGACGCCGCGAGTCAGAGGCTTGAAGGCTTGCTACCGGGTAAAAAAGCAAAGCCGGCGCGCCCATGGGGCGACACCGGCTTTTGCCGTGTTAGTGCAACCGCACCGGCCCGAGAGGCCCGGCACGCCAACGGTCACGACCGCGAGCGCTCATGGCGGTTGAGCACAAAATGATTACTTGCGCAGGCCCAGACGCTCGATCAGGGAGCGATAGCGGTCGTAGTCCTTGCCCTTCAGGTAGTCGAGCAGCTTGCGGCGCTGGCTGACCATCTTGAGCAGACCACGGCGGGAGTGGTGGTCCTTGACGTTGGCCTTGAAGTGGTCCGTCAGACCGTTGATACGCGCGGTCAGCAGGGCAACTTGCACTTCGGGCGAACCCGTGTCGCCTTGGGATTGTTGGTAGTCGGCGACGATCTTCGCCTTAACTTCAGTAGCGATCATGGCTAATGTTCTCAATTGCTTTTCGGCAAGCCCGCGATTCTAAAGGGTTTTCCCGGTCGAACGCAAACGAGCCGCCGCCACCCAGCATTACCTCCAGGTGACGGAGACGAAAAAGAGGCGGAAAGGCTTGCGGCCCTCCGCCCCGCGAATGTCGGATTGTACCTTAGTTTAGAGCGGCTTGATAGTCGAAGCCTGGCGACCCTTGGGGCCCTGCTTGACTTCGAACTCGACGCGCTGGCCTTCCTTCAGCGAGCGGAAACCCGCGCCGGCGATCTCGGAAAAGTGTGCGAACAGATCTTCTCCGCCCTGGTCGGGGGTGATGAAGCCGAAACCTTTAGCGTCGTTGAACCACTTGACGATACCAGTTGCCATACTGCGATTTCCTTACTTGCGAATAAACGATGGAATCGGCTGTTGAGCCTTGCCGCAAACGAATCAGGTAAACCGTGAAGACGCTGCAAAGAGAACTACACGTTTGCTTGTCCGTTGCTGTTGGGCAAGATACGGGAATAAATTCTGGCAGGCAAGCCATATGCCCTTTATTACGGGCATTTTTTTATTGACGTAAACCCGTGTAAGCAACATCCCATCCGAATGCGGAAAAAGCGCCCCAAAATGCCACAACAAAGCACCACAACAGTGCACCGATCGACGCAAACCCGCGTCATATCGACGTTACAGCGCCATGACATCTGGTTGCGCGATTTTGTTGTTTTCCACATTTTCGAATAAACATTCTCTTGAAACTCTATTACGCCAATCAATTCGTTCTGCCCTTGCCGGAAGGTCATCGCTTTCCGATGGAGAAATATCTTCGATTGAAATCCACCCTTGTGGATTCAGGGTTTTTTGATAATAACGATTTTCAGATCCCGCCGGCCGCCACTGATCTGCAGATCATTCGCGCGCATGTAAACGATTATCTGGAACGTGTGACCCGCGGCAATTTGAGCGCCGCCGAGATACGGCAAATCGGTTTTCCGTGGTCACCTCAGATGGTGGAGCGTTCGCGGCGGTCATCCGGCGCAACCATTGAAGCGGCGCGGACGAGCCTGACCACCGGCTGCGCTGTCAATCTGGCGGGCGGTACGCACCACGCTCACGCCGCTCATGGCAGCGGCTTTTGCGTATTCAACGATGCCGCCATCGCGGCGCGGGCCATGCAGGCAGAAGAAGGCGTTGGTCAGATATTGGTAATTGACTGCGACGTCCACCAAGGCGACGGCACCGCCACCATTCTCGATGGTGACGACAGTGTCTTCACATTCAGCATCCACGGCGCGAAGAACTTCCCGTTCCGCAAAGCCCGCAGCGATCTGGATATTGAATTGCCCGACGGTACCGGCGACGAGGATTACCTGGCCGCGCTGGAAAGCGGCCTGGATGAAGTGTTCGCGCGCTGCCGCCCGGAATTGGCCATCTATCTGGCTGGCGCTGACCCCTACGCGGGAGATCGTCTTGGCCGGCTGGCGCTATCCAAGGCAGGACTTTTGCGCCGTGACGAAATGGTGCTGGGCATCTGCCATTCGCGCCGCGTTCCGGTCGCCATCGCCATGGCTGGCGGTTACGCAAACGATATTGGCGAGACCGTGGCGATCCACGCCGCCACGGTGATATTGGCACGCCAGATTTACGGTTAGTGCTTGGCGTTGTCGAAGGTATCGATCAACGCGATCTTGAAGCGGAAGTGCAGCTTGGTGAAATGGTCGTAGAGCAACCAGGCCAAAACTGCGACCACACCCAGGGCCAGCGCCATCAATGCAATCGGCGGCTGGATATCGGCGCTGACGGCAACGATGGCCGCAAACACCGCCAGAGACACCACCACCGGCACGGATTCCGCCACCAGCCGGCGCAGGGGTAGCATCGCCCTGCCCGCGTGCGAACCGACGATCATCTCCGCCAACAGCATGCCGAGCGCCTTGAGCTTGCCGTAACCGGCGAGCAGGAACGGCACCGACGCAACCAACGCCAACCCCCACACGATGGTGTTCTGCACGTTGACGTCTGAAATCCACGGCGTGACATAGCGCCGTCCACCATCGATAAGGAATGCCGCCGCAAGAAACACCGCCACCACCAGCGAGAAGTTGATGCCAATCTGGAGCACGATGCGCTGGATGATGCGCACCAGCGTGGCGCGCTCGCCCTCAGGGCGCATGGCGCGCAGTTTTTCGGTGTACGCATTGGCAACCTTGGCCACGCCTCGCGGCATGGCGCGAGCCAGGCGCAACGACACGGGGTCCGCCAGCCGGATCAGGTACGGCGTAAGAAGCGCCGTCACGGCCGACACGGCCACCGCCACCGGATACAGAAAACCGCTGGTAACCTTGAGCGTCACGCCGAGCGACGCGATGATGAAAGAGAACTCGCCGATCTGCGACAGGCTCATGCCGATGCGCAGCGAAGTGCGTCCATCCTGGCCCGCTGCGAATGCACCCAACCCGCAGGAGATCACCTTGCCGATCACCACGGCGACCGTGATAATCGCCACCGGCTCCCAGTATTCGACAAGGATGCGCGGATCGAGCAACAGCCCGATCGCAACGAAAAAGATCGCGCTGAACATGTCGCGCACTGGTTCGATCAGCCTTTCGATGGTGTGCAGCTCGCGCGACTCCGCCATGATCGCGCCGATCACGAAAGCACCCAGCGCCAGGCTGTATTCGAGCTTGACCACCAACAGGCAGAAAGCAAAGCACAGCCCCAGCACGGTCACCAACAACATCTCGTTGTTATCGAAGCGCGCAACGTACGAAAGCAGGCGCGGCACGATCAAGATGCCCAGAACCAGCGAGACCACCATGAACAACGACAGCTTGCCGAGCGTGGCAAACACCGCCCCCGTACTGACAGCGCCCGTGGTGGCGATGGCCGACAGCAACACGATCATCGCGATGGCGAGAATGTCTTCAACGATGAGAATGCCGAACACCACTTGGGCAAACTGTTCATTCTTGTAACCCAGATCGTTGAGCGCCTTGATGATGATGGTGGTGGAAGACACCGCCAGCATGGCCCCGAGGAAGATCGAATTCATCGTCCCCCAGTCGAAGTACATACCGATCTCGTAGCCGACCCACATCATCAACGCGATCTCGGCGAGCGCCCCGATCAGCGCCGCCGCCCCCACGCGAAAGAGCTTGCGGATGCTGAATTCCAGCCCCAACGAGAACAACAGGAACACCACGCCGAGCTCAGCCAGTGTCTGGATGGTGTGCTCGTCCTTGATCAGTTGGAACGGCGGCGTATAGGGTCCGATGATGACACCGGCCACGATATAGCCCAGCACCACCGGCTGCCGAAAGCGGTGGAACAACACCGTCACCACACCCGCGACGAGCATGACGACGGCAAGATCCTGAATGAAGTCGATTGCGTGCATTGAATTCTTATTTGTAGAGGAAACGCGACCACCCGCCAGGGGCAGCCCAGAGTTTTCGGACATTATGCGGCCATCTTAGTTGCAACAAATGTACCGATTTGCGCTGAAATCCCCGCGCGACCGTAAGAAATCTTGAACATCCGCCCGGCAGACTGCACAGATTTATCTTCCACAACGTGATCGTGCGATGAACCGCCGCGACTTTCTCCGCCGCTCTGCCCTATCCCCTGCCCTGTTTTTGCCCCTGCCTGCACTGGCTCAGGGCAACGACTTTTCCGTCGGGATGTCGGCGGATCTTTCGGGACCACTGCAGAACCTCGGCCGTGACTACTTCACCGGCGCAAAGCTGGCGTTCGACCAAGCCAACTCAACCGGTAGCGGGCGGCGCATCCGCCTGGTCCAGTTGGACGACGCGGGCGATCCGGCTCGCGCCATCGCCAATACGCAAAAGCTGCTCGGGGCTGAGCGTGTGGACGTCCTTTTCGGATACACCGGCGACACCACGGTGAGCGCGGTCGCAGCCAGCCCGGCACTCCGCCAGTCGGGGCGCGCGTTGTTTGCACCATTGAGTGGGATCGATGTCGCCAACAACGATCGCGTCATCTTTCTACGCGCCACCTATGCGGAGGAAGTCGCCACCGTACTCGCCCGTTTCGCGCGCATCGGCCTGTCCTCACTCGCCATCGCACACACCGGCGAGCCGGCCAGTGCGGCGGCCCGCGATGCCGCCATCGCGCTGATGCGCGAGCGCAAGGCGCCAGACCCGATGCTGTTCACGCTGACCAACGACGGCCGCAACGCCGTCGCACTGGCAAAGGACATCGCTGGCCGGCGTCCTCAGGCGATTGTCATACTGGCCGACACCATCGCCGCCGGCTTGCTGGCGCGCGAACTGATTCCGCGCAGCCCAGGCCTTTTTGTCTGCATGATCTCGACGGTAGACGTCACGACGTTGCAGCAGATCGTCGGCCCCAAGGATGCGGTCGGCATTGTCGTATCGCGCGTCGTGCCCGACCCCGCACGCGCGACGGCACCGATCGCCCGCGACTTCACGCGGGCGGCGGCGAAGCTGCTCGACGAAGCCCCCTCCGCGACCAGCTTCGAAGGCTATCTCGCGGCACGCGCATTGCTGGCCTCGATGCAGCGCGGTGTCGACTTCGGCAATGGCTTCGACGCCCGACGCCTGCGCTCACTCGATCTCGGAGGCTGGGCGCTGGACTTCGGTCGTGGCAATCGCGCGTCGCACTATGTCGACACCAGCGTCATCTCCCGTACGGGCACGCTGGCGGGTTAGGTACCACAAACGACGGGCTCTCTCATCCGGGCTGGCAGATGAGGCAAATTTCTGCAACCAGCCTCCACGATCGCCACCTCATCTGCTATACGGAAGGCTTGGCATGCGCTGTGCATGAGCGAGCCCCATGAATCTGTTTGAACACTACGTAAACAGCGCCGATCGTTACGACGAACTGCTGGCTGCCGATGGCAAGCCCCGGCAGCATTGGCGCGCGCTCATCGACCAACTTGCCGACCAGGGACCGCGCGCCATGCTCGACGCGCGCGAAGCCTTGCAGCGCCAGATCGTCACCAACGGCGTCACCTACAACGTCTATGCCGACCCGCGCGGGGCAGACCGCCCGTGGGATCTCGACCTGCTACCGCAGATCGTGCCGGCCGAAGAATGGGCCCAGGTCGAACAGGCCATCGCACAGCGCGCCAGCCTGCTCAACATGGTGCTGGCCGATCTGTATGGCCCGCAGCGACTGATTGAACACGGGCTGGTGCCGCCCTCCGCCATCTACGGACACCCCGGCTATTTGCGTCCGTGCCGCGGCATCGACATGCCCGGCGGAATCTACCTGCACTTGTACGCTGCCGACCTGGCGCGGTCGCCCGATGGCCAATGGTGGGTGGTGTCGGATCGCACGCAAGCGCCGTCGGGCGCCGGCTATGCGCTGGAAAACCGCAGCCTCATCGGCAGCCAATTCCCCGAACTGCTGCGCAGCCTGCGCGTTCAGCCGCTGATGGCGTTCTTTGAAGCCCTGCGCAATGGTCTGGCGCAGTGGGCGCCGCGCGATGACGAACAGCCCCTGCTGGTACTCCTGACGCCGGGCCCGTTCAACGAAACCTATTTCGAGCACGCCTACCTCGCCCGCTACATGGGCCTGCCATTGGTCGAGGGGCAGGATCTCACCGTTCGCCATGGCGGCGTCTTCCTCAAAACGCTTTCTGGCTTGCGACGCGTGCACGCCATCCTGCGCCGGCAGGACGATGCCTGGTGCGACCCGCTTGAGCTCCGGGCCGACTCCACGCTCGGCGTGCCAGGGCTCGTGGACGCTGCGCGGCGTGGCGAAGTACTGATCGCCAATGCGCTCGGCAGCGGATTGATCGAGTCTGGCGCCCTGCTCGGCTACTTGCCGGCCATCGCCGAACACCTTTTGGGCGAGCCACTGGCAATGCCGTCGGTGGCGACGTGGTGGTGCGGCGAAGAAGCGGCTTGCGACGCGGTACTCGCACGCTTGCCGGAATTAGTCATCAAACCCGCCTACGTGCAGGGCGGCGCCGCCCCGGTATTCGCCGCAGACCTGAACAAGGCTCAACGGTCCGCTTTGGCAGAACGCATCCGGCGCGAACCGCGCGAGTACATCGGGCAGGAGCCCGTGCATTTGGCGCGATCGCCAGTATGGGATGTAATCCACGGCGGCCTTCAATCACGCGTCACCGGACTGCGCGTCTACGCTGCGGCCACGCCGCAAGGCTATACCGTCATGCCGGGCGGCCTGACTCGCGTGGCGGGCCCGCAAGATCTGCGCGTGATCTCGATCCAGCGTGGTGGCGGCAGCAAGGACACCTGGGTCACCGCATCGGCGCAACAGGAGCTGCCACTGGGTTCAACACGCGAGCTGCCTCCCGGTCTGGTCGCGCACGAGCGCGAACACGGCGCACTGGCCAGCCGCATCGGCGAGAACATGTTCTGGATGGGGCGCTACATCGAGCGTGCCGACACAGCCCTGCGCCTGTTGCGCACCGGACTGCGCGCGCAACTCGCAGCGGACGACGCCGAATGGCCTCAACTGCTGGAAACAGGACACGCTGCGGGAGTCATTCCGCAGACGGAATCGGCCATGACACCGCAAGCCATGTTGCTCGCTGCGCTGGGCGACACAACGCTGCCGGGTTCGGCATCCAGCAACCTGCAGCAGGTCGTGCGGCTGGCGCGCACGCTGCGCGACCGCCTGGCGCCGGATAGCTGGCGCATCTACAACCGGCTTGAACGATTGCTCGGGCAATGGCGACGTGGCCCGCACACGCTGTCCGACGCGCTGGAGTTTCTCGACCAGTCGCTGTTGGCGCTCATCACGCTGTCGGGCTACGCCATGGAGCATATGACGCGCGACGCAGGCTGGCGCTTTCAGTCGCTCGGCCGACGCATCGAGCGGATGCAATCGCTGACGACGTGGCTGCAGCATCTGCTGGTGCCCGCGAATCAGCCGCCTGCGCTCGAAACGCTCATCGATCTGTCTGACAGCGTACTGACCTATCGCCGACGCTATCAACGCACGTCAGAGCAAGCGCTGGTTGCTGAACTGCTGCTGGTGGATCACGACAACCCGCGCGGCTTCATCTACCAGTTGCAGTCGCTGCTCGATCACACCCAGCAGTTACCGGACAACGCACCGGGGTCGGTCGACGAATTGCTCTTGCCCATCATTGATCGTCTGCTTGCCCAGCCGCCCGAAGGCTGGGTAGCGACTGAAGAGCGTCGGGCGCAACTACGCCGCCTGTTGTCCGATGCGTGGATGGCGGGTAACGCACTTGCCACGCGCTTGCAGGGGCGGTATTTCAGTCATGTCCGCACACGGTCCACGCTGGCCTAGAGTTGCAATGCGCTACCGCATCGATCACATCACCGAGTATCAATACGACGAGGCCGTTACGCTGAGCTATCAGGTGGCGCATCTGCGGCCGCTCGACACACCATGGCAGCGCTGCATCGATCATGTGGTCGAGGTGACGCCCAGTCCGGACCAACAGCAAGACACCGCTGACTATTTCGGTAATCCAACCACGCGCTTTGAACTTGCCAAGCCACATACCGTGTTGCGCGTACGCGCGCACAGCCTGGTGAACGTGTCGCGGGCCAAGGCGAGTCAGCCGACTTCATTGCCCTGGGAAGAAGCCGCCGCGCACTTCCGGCAACCGATCTTGGCCAGTCAGGACGAACGCTCCGCGTGCGAATTCCTGTTTGCGACACCGCACACGCCGACCAATGCGTTGGTCCGCGCGTTTGCCGCCGAGGTCTTTACGCCGCAGCGGCCGATCACCGATGCCCTGACGGCGCTGACGGAACTCATTCACGAGGGTTTCGATTTCGATCCCGACGCGACCCACGTTGGGACATCGTTGAACGAAGTGCTCGCGCTACGGCGCGGCGTATGCCAGGACTTCACCCACCTGATGATCGCGGCCGTGCGGGCGATGGGACTCCCCGCGCGCTATGTATCGGGCTATCTGTTGACTCGGCCGCCTCCGGGTCAGGTGCGTCTTGTTGGCGCGGACGCTTCGCACGCCTGGGTATCGGCGTTCGTGCCGGGCTGCGGCTGGCTGGAATTTGACCCAACAAACAATGTTCAGCCGGAGAACGAACACATCGTGCTGGCGTACGGGCGCGATTTTTCTGACGTATCGCCCCTGCGGGGGGTCATTCTTGGCGGTGGAAACCACGCGCTGGACGTGGCCGTCACAGTCGAGCCTGCGGCTGGCTGAGTCCTTACCAAACCCTGATGGCAGCAGGGATATCGCCATTTGTGTCGACACAATTTTCTTGTTGCTAGGCGTGCAATAGCTCATCACAATAGCAATCATTCTTATTCGCAAACCAGTAGAGCGCGAAAATGATTGTCTGTCTGTGCAAGGGTGTCAGTGACCATCGCATCCGCAACGCGATCCACAACGGCTCCCAATCCGTTGAACAAACTGACGCTTGAGCTTGGCGTTTGCTCCGGGTGCGGCTGCTGCCGCGAGACCTGCGAAGATCTCATCTCGGAGTGCTCTGGCGCCGTCACCACCGTACAGGTTCTCTGCGCAGCGTAAGAAATTTCTCTCCATCCGCCTTCGCCTGCTATGCTTTTATCCTGATTTATCGGGAGGAGGCTCATCATGCAAGGCGACAGCGGAGTCATCGCGTTTTTGAACGCCCAGCTCAAGAACGAGCTCACCGCCATCAACCAGTATTTCCTGCACGCGCGAATCTATCGCCACTGGGGTCTGGATAAGCTCGGCGCAAAGGAATACGAAGAATCCATCGGCGAGATGAAGCACGCCGACCGTTTGATCGAACGGATTCTCATGCTCGACGGCCTGCCTAATCTGCAAGACCTTGGCAAGCTGCTGGTCGGCGAGAGCGTGCCCGAAGCGCTCGATTCCGACCTCAAGCTCGAATACGGCGCGCAGAAGACCATCAAAGACGGTATGGCGCATTGCGAGGGCGTGCGCGACTATGTCTCGCGCGACCTGCTGCAGGACATCCTCAACGACACGGAAGAACACATCGACTGGCTGGAAACCCAGATCGACCTGCTTGGCAAGGTCGGCCTGCAGAATTACCTGCAGTCGATGGTCAAGGCGCCCGAATAAACAGGCTCCTCCAGCTACAAAAAACGGCGCCTCTGGGCGCCGTTTCTTTTTGCGTGTCGCCTTGATCGGCTAGGTCACTGTCGCGCCTCGCCGGCATTGCCAGGCTGCCAGGCACCATCGCTGCTGCGAAACGGATTGATATCCAGCCCACCACGACGCGTGTAACGCGCCCACACGGCCAAGCGCTCGGGACGGCACTGGCGAGTGATGTCCATGAAGATGCGCTCCACGCACTGCTCATGGAATTCGTTGTGCTCGCGGAACGACACGACATAGCGCAGCAGACTTTCGCGATCGATCGCGTTGCCGCTATAGCGAATCGCCACCATTCCCCAGTCGGGTTGACCCGTCACCAGACAATTCGATTTGAGCAGGTGCGAATAGAGCACCTCATCCTGCACGCGCGCCGAACCGGCCTTCAGCAGGCCCGCATCGGGCTGGTAACGGTCGATATCGATATCGATGTCATCCACGCAAATGCCCTGCGGCAATGCAAATTCGCGCGTGGCAGTGCTGACAAGTTCGAGCTTCACCAAGACGTCACCGCCAGCCGCGGCAGACAAGTCGCGCACGAGCGTCGCCCGCACTTCATCAAGGCTGGAAACGCGCGTCTGGTTGAACGAATTCAGATACAGCTTGAGCGACTTGGATTCGATGAGACGCGGTGTGCCTGCGGGCACGCGGAACTCGCCCAGCGCCACCAACGGTTTGCCACGCGTGTTCAACCACGAGATTTCGTAAGCGCTCCAGATGTCTTCGCCAACGAATGGCAGTGCGCCATCGATGCCGATCTCGGCACGCTTCCCGCTCCGGGCAATCGGGAACAGCAACTCGGGCGCGTACTCGCTGCGATAGGCAGTCGCCTTGCCGAGCGGCGAAGCATTCACGTCGGAGGAAATATCGGTGCTCATCAACACAGGTCCTGCAAGAGATGCGGCAGAAAGGCCGCTCAGTTTACTTCAGCCGCCGACGGCTCTGGCGTGAATGCGCCCGATATTGCATATCGCCACGCCGGTCACACCACCAGCGAACGAGCCAGCGCATTGTGTTGCTTGCGCACCTGCGGCAGATCGACCGTGGTGAGCACGCCGTCCCGCACCACGACACGCCCATTGATCACCGACCAGTTCACCAGTGGTGGCGTACAGAACACCAATGCCGCCAGCGGATCATGGACGGCACCGCCAGCCATGCCGATACTGTCGAGCGGAAACGCCACGCAGTCGGCACTCATACCCGGCGCAATCGCACCGATATCGTCTCGCCCCAACACGCGCGCGCCACCAACGGTAGCAACTTCAAGCGCCTGACGCGCGCTCATGGCGGCCGGACCGAAGCCAACGCGCGCCAGCAGCATTGCAGTGCGCGCCTCCCCCAACATGTGCGCGCCATCGTTCGAGGCCGATCCGTTGAACACCCAAACCGACAGGCACACCAGCGGCTCGCATTGCGGGGACCGGAGCAATGCCGGACGCCAGCCGCATGTTCGAACAGGGGCAGTGCGCCACGCCGGTGCCGGTACGCGCAAACAGTTCGATGCCCGCCGCGTCCAGTTGAACGCAGTGCGCGTGCCATACGTCGTGCCCCACCCAGCCGAGCGACTCGGCGTACTCAGCAGGCGTCATGCCGAACTTCTCGCGGCTGTAGTCGACGTCCTTCACATTCTCGGCAAGGTGCGTATGTAGACGCACGCCATAACTGCGCGCCAACGAGGCGGATTCGCGCATCAGGTCGCGGCTTACCGAAAACGGGGAGCATGGGGCGACAGCCACCCGCACCATCGCGTGGCGCGCACGGTCATGCCACGTTTCGATCAAGCGTCGCGTGTCGCGGAGAATGTCGTCCTCGCGCTCCACCACGCTATCTGGCGGCAACCCACCCAGCGAACGCCCCACACTCATGCTTCCACGCGACGCGGTAAAGCGCATGCCGATGCGCGAAGCGGCTTCGATCGAGTCGTCCAGCCGACATCCATTCGGATAGATATACAGATGATCCGACGACGTGGTGCAGCCCGACAGAATCAGTTCAGCCATTGCCGTGAGTGTCGACACACGGATCATCTCTGGCGTGAGCCTGGCCCATACCGGATACAGCGCCTGCAGCCAGTCGAACAGCTCCGCATCCTGTGCGGCGGGCAACGCGCGGGTCAGGCTCTGATACATGTGGTGATGCGTGTTGATCAACCCCGGGAGCAGTGCATGGCCGGCCAGGTCGATCACCTCATCCGCTTCGGCGGGCAAATCGGCACTCTCGCCAACGTGTTCGATCACGCCGTCGCGGATGAACACACCACCATTCCGAATCTCACGACGCGCGGCGTCCATGGTGGCGAGAATGTCGGCGTTCTTCAGAAGTAGCGTCGTCATGGGAATGGATGTGGAGAGAAATCGGAGCAGAGAATAACCGCGCGTGCAAAACAAAGGGCGCCCATGGCGCCCTTATGTCTCAAACCGGATAAGTGTCTGCCGAACTCAACTGGCCTGCTCGGTCACCACACGATCGCCCGCCACCTCAGCGCGCGACGGCGTGGTCTTCATCACTTCGCGCAAGCGATTGACTTCGGTATTGACCTTGTTCGCGTAGAACATCGAAGCGTCGTTCGGTGATCCGCTATACATCTGCAATGCGCGATCAAGACCACCGCTTGCCTTGATGTACTCCTTGAGAATCAAAGCGCCGACGCGCAGGTTTTCGTTCGGGTCGAATAGCGCTGTCTTGCCCATCGAAGGCGTGATCTTGTCCAGATGAAAGCGCGGAATGATCTGCATCAGGCCCTGCGCCCCCACCACACTCTCCGCGAGCGGATTGAAGCGCGATTCAACCGACGTCACTGCCAGGATGAGGATAGGGTCCACGCCCGTGGCATGCCCTTCGCGCACCGCAGCCTGAACCAGCGGCTGCACGACCAGCTTCGACACCTTGTAGCGCTTGGCGATGTAATCCGACAAGCGCACCAGCTCAGGCGTCAAATGCTTGACCGAAGCCCACGTACCCATTGCCGGTATTGACGTCGCCGACGCAGCCGAGGAAGACGACGACGATGCCACCACCATCGACGCAGCAGGCGCCACATCGGCCCCGGTTACGGCGATCGAGTCAGCGCTCTCGCCATGATTGAACAACTGTCGCGGGTTGAGCCCCTCGACGCCCGCATGGGATACCTGATAGCCGATCAGCGCCAGAACCATGACGCCGGCCATGACAAGGCCCCCGTGTGCAAAATGCAACAGAAAAGTCCCAGTGTGGCGCACAACCTGCGCGCAACGCACCAATTGACTCATGATCTCACCTCAACGTTCGTTCTCGACGCGGACCGACACGTAGCGCGCAAAGGCACCACGCGGACGACACTGCTCGATAACCTGGCGGCGTGTGCTCCGGCTAACCGGAGTGTTGGGATGTTTAGGATGCCGCCTACTTTGGATCACGTGCATCACGGCCTGAGAAGCCGATGTAACGCACGCACGTACTATTGCTTTGTGGCACAGCAGGTCACTTGAAGGCCATTTGGCCAGGGCGCCTGGGACAGACCTTGCTGCACAGAGATTTCATCCTCGTGTTCAATGCGGGACCACTCAGCTTGTCAGGGGACAGTGGGGTCACAACCGGCTGCGATGCATATGGCATAAGCAGTAAATCCGGCCGCACTCGATCAGGCGCGATCGCAGTCTATTGATTTGCAAGTCTTTTGTCAATGTAGCTCAATCCCGCATGGCAGCAGGGACTTGCATTTGGCATATCGAGAAAGTGGGGTACAGGTACCGACTTTTGCGTGATCAAAGTGGGTAGAACGGCATTTGTATCAAAGTGTTCGGCCCACTCTTACAAGTTCGTCCGAAGAAACAGCCCCGAAAACAGGCTTCAACAACAGCATCGGCTCTCACTATATATAAGCGGCGTCAACATGATCCCGAAGCGGCTTCGCACCTATCCCTTCCAGCACATGGAAAAAAAAGCCCCCAGGCCGTACGAGACGACCAGGGGGCGTTGCTGCCTGCGCGATTCACTCGCGCAGAGACGTCCATCAGGACGGACGCGAACCCGTCGGGAACGGCCATGCTGCCGTCGGATTGAGCGACGACTTCAGACCCGGGGTTGCAGCAGTCGAAGGCTTCGGCTCGGCCGGCGCGGCAACGGGTGCCGGAGCCGGTGCAGCGGCAGGTGCCGGTGCAGCAGGCTTTTCGGCAGCCGGAGCGGGTGCAGCGACCTTCTCCACCTTCTTCGCCGGCGCCTTTGCCTTCTTGGGCGCAGCGGCCTTCTTCGGTTCAGCCTTCTTCGCCTCTACCGCTTTCGCAGGCTCAGGTTTTTCGGGCTTTTTTGCGGCAGCCGGCTTGGCAGCCTTCGCAGCAGGCTTGCTGGCCTTGGCAGCCGGGGCCTTCTTCACTGCGGTCTTGGCGGCCTTGACGACCGGCTTGGCAACAGCCTTCGGCGCGGCGACCTTCTTTGCAGCAGGCTTAGCCGCCGGCTTAGCTGCGGCCTTCTTCGCCACAGGCTTGGCGGCCGGCTTGGTCGCCTTGGCTGCAGCCTTCGGTGCAGCGGCCTTCTTTGCAGCGGGCTTGGCGGCAACCTTCTTAGCCGCCGGCTTGGCTGCGGGCTTGGCTGCGGGCTTGGCAGCAACCTTCTTCGCTGCAGGCTTGGCGGCAGCCTTCTTGGCAACCGGCTTCGCTGCAGCCTTGGTGGCGACCTTCTTGGCGGCCGGCTTGGCGGCAGCCTTCGTCACCTTGGCTGCGGGTTTCGCAGCAGCCTTGGTCGCAGCCTTCTTGGCGGCCGGCTTGGCGGCGGCCTTGGCCACGGTCTTCTTGGCTACCGGCTTGGCGGCGACAGCCTTCTTGGCCACCGGCTTGGCAGCAACCTTCTTGGCAGCCGGCTTTGCGGCGACCTTGGTGGCGACCTTCTTCGCGGCCGGCTTTGCAGCAGCCTTGGTCACCGTCTTCTTTGCTGCGGGCTTGGCAGCGGCCTTCGGCGCGGCGGCCTTTTTCGCAGCCGGCTTTGCAGCAGCCTTGGTCACCTTGGCAGCGGGCTTCTTCGCAGCGGCCTTGGCGGCCGGCTTAGCGACAGCCTTCTTCACTGCCGGCTTCGCGGCGGCGGCCTTCTTGGCCGGTGCTGCCTTGGCAGCAGGCTTTGCAGCCGCCTTGGCGGCTTTGGGCTTCGTGGTCTTTGCAGCAGTTGCCATAATCACACCTCCTTTGATCGCCTTCGGGTTAGTCGGCGTTACACAAGAAACACCTTCGCTCCGTCAGGTGCGAATGGTGCGATGCCACGCGAATACGTGGCTAAAAGAAGCCTGCCTGCGCAGGCTCCTGAAACTGTGCTGAAGCTACCGGGGGCTGAAACAAAAACAGCACTGCCCGGCCCGCCGCTATGCGGCAGCCAGGCAGTGCTGCAGAGATGGGGCAAGTGCCGTGTACTCAATCAGTCCCAGTTCAGCGTTCCACCCGTTTGATACTCGATCACGCGGGTCTCGAAGAAGTTGCGCTCTTTCTTCAGATCGAGCATCTCGCTCATCCACGGGAACGGGTTTTCCGCTCCCGGGTAGATTGCGTCGATACCGATCTGCTGACACCGCCGGTTAGCGATGAAGCGCAGGTATTCCTTGAACATCGATGCGTTCAGACCCAGCACGCCGCGCGGCATGGTGTCTTCGGCATATGCATACTCGAGTTCGACACCTTGTTGCATGAGGTCGCGGATTTCTTCGCGGAACTCTGCCGTCCACAGGTGCGGGTTTTCGAGCTTGATGGTGTTGATGAGGTCGATGCCGAAGTTGCAGTGCATCGACTCGTCACGAAGGATGTACTGATATTGCTCGGCAGCGCCGGTCATCTTGTTCTGGCGACCCAGCGCCAGGATCTGCGCGAAGCCGACGTAGAAGAACAGACCTTCCATGATGCAGGCGAAGACGATCAGCGAACGCAGCAGTTGCTGGTCGGTCTCGGGCGTGCCGGTCTTGAAGTTCGGGTCGGTCAACGTATCGATGAACGGGATGAGGAATTCATCCTTCGCGCGAATGCTGGCGACTTCGTGATACGCATTGAAGATTTCACCTTCATTCAGGCCGAGCGATTCGACGATGTACTGGTACGCGTGCGTGTGAATCGCTTCTTCGAACGCCTGGCGCAGGAGAAACTGGCGGCACTCCGGCGCGGTGATATGGCGATACGTGCCGAGCACGATGTTGTTCGCGGCCAGCGAATCGGCCGTGACGAAGAAACCAAGGTTGCGCTTGACGATGCGACGCTCGTCATCGGTAAGGCCGTTGGGGTCTTTCCACAGAGCGATGTCGCGAGACATGTTGATCTCTTGCGGCATCCAGTGGTTGGCACACGTGGAGAGGTATTTTTCCCAGGCCCACTTGTACTTGAAGGGAACGAGCTGATTGACGTCGGTGGCGCCGTTGATGACTCGCTTGTCCGCGACGTTGATGCGACGCGACGCGTCAACATCGTCTGCGGATTCACTGGCGACGACTCTCTCCTGCGCGAAGGAGGACTGTGTTTGCAGCCCTGCTTGCGGAGCACGTGATGCCAGCGCGTTCAGATCATCTTCAAAGTTCAGCATGCCAATATCCTTTAGATCAAATTGCTCGTCGATGCAATGTTTTTTCGCACCCGCCGAAACCCGGATCGCTAGTGTTTACGCGGCTCTCCGAGCATCAATTCGCTTGTCATAACACATCGCCCCTCGCAAACCCGCATGAAATAAGGCTCTGCGAGAAGCACATCATTTTGTCTGCGCAGCACGCGTGCACAACGCGTGCTTTGCGACGAACACAACACTTCCGACAGACGGCGCGACGCTCATGTCATGCATCGAATCGCATCGCGTCAACGCAAACGACGTGATTGAACGTCGCAAACAGCGCGCCCGACCCTGTCAACGGTGTTGCGAGTCAACCTCGCGAGTGTGTCGTCAACACACTTTGCCGACGACGAAACATCTCGGTGACGCACGGCGTTCTTTGCTTGTGAAACGTTCTGCGTAACACCGTCTCTCGGATGAGAGACGGTATCGCTCGAAGCGCAATTCGCGCCTCGAAGATCAACCACTCGCCTCGCCTGACTGACAGGCTTCGCAGTTCGCTACGCTCGCACACCGTCCCTTGTGAGGACGGTGTTGGATTGTGGCTTTCGCCGTAGCCCCGACTACTGCGCCCGCCTTACTGGCAGGATTCGCAGTCAGGGTTGTCGATCGAGCAGAACTTCGCCGGCTCGGAGAGTTCAGCGCTGCTCGGCGCTGCTGCGGCGGCGGACACACCACCAGACACCGGCACGGCGTTGAGCTCACCGCCACGCCCCGTCAACTTCTCGGCAGCGGTGGCCGACAGTGCGCGCAGGTAGTACGTCGTCTTCAAACCGCGTAGCCATGCCAGCTTGTAGGTGTCGTCCAACTTGCGACCGGAAGCGCCGGCCATGTAGATGTTCAGCGACTGCGCCTGGTCGATCCACTTCGAACGACGCGACGCGCACTCCACCAGCCACTTCGGCTCGATTTCGAACGCGGTGGCGTAGAGGCGGCGCAGGTCTTCCGGCACGCGATCGATGCGCGCCAGCGAACCGTCGAAGTACTTCAGGTCGGCGACCATCACCTCGTCCCACAGGCCAAGCTTCTTCAGATCACGCACGAGGTTTTCGTTGGTGACGGTGAACTCGCCCGACAGGTTCGACTTGACGAACAGGTTCTGGAAGGTCGGTTCGATGCAGGCGTCCACGCCGACGATGTTGGAGATGGTCGCCGTCGGCGCAATCGCCACGCAGTTGGAGTTGCGCATGCCGACTTGCTTGATACGGGCGCGCAGGGCGTCCCAATCCATCGTCGCGGAACGGTCAACTTCGACGTAGCCACCGCGCTCTTGCGCCAGCAGTTCGAGCGAGTCCAGCGGCAGGATGCCGCGGTCCCACAGCGAACCTTCGAACGAGCTGTAACGACCACGCTCTTCGGCCAGGTCGGTCAACGCCCAGTAGGCGTAGTAGCAGACGGCTTCCATCGAACGGTCGGCGAACTCCACCGCCTCTTGCGAAGCGTAGGGAATGCGCTGAGCGTGCAGGCAGTCCTGGAACCCCATGATGCCCATGCCGACCGGACGGTGACGCAGGTTGGAGTTACGCGCCTTGTCAACGGCGTAGTAATTGATGTCGACCACGTTATCCAGCATGCGCATGGCGATGCGGATGGTGCTGCGCAGCTTGCCGTGGTCGAGCACCTTCTTGCCGCCCTCGTCCTTCAGGTGGGCAATCAGGTTCACCGAGCCGAGGTTGCACACGGCGATTTCAGTATCCGAGGTGTTCAGCGTGATCTCGGTGCACAGGTTGGAACTGTGGACCACGCCGACATGCGATTGCGGCGAGCGGATGTTGCACGGGTCCTTGAACGTGATCCACGGGTGGCCCGTTTCGAACAGCATCGTCAGCATCTTGCGCCACAGCGACAGCGCCGGCACGCGACGGAAGAGCTTGATTTCGCCAGCGTCGGCACGGCGTTCGTACTCGACGTAGGCGGCTTCGAATTCCTTGCCCCACTTGTCGTGCAGATCAGGCACGTCGGACGGCGAGAACAGCGTCCAGTCGCGCGCTTCCATCACGCGCTTCATGAACAGGTCAGGAATCCAGTTCGCCGTGTTCATGTCGTGGGTGCGGCGGCGCTCGTCACCGGTGTTCTTGCGCAGGTCGAGGAACTCTTCGATGTCCAGGTGCCACGTCTCGAGGTACGCGCACACCGCACCCTTGCGCTTGCCGCCCTGGTTGACCGCCACGGCGGTGTCGTTGACCACCTTCAGGAACGGGATCACGCCCTGGCTCTTGCCGTTGGTGCCCTTGATGCGCGAACCCAGCGCGCGCACCGGCGTCCAGTCGTTGCCCAGGCCGCCGGCAAACTTCTGCAGCAGCGCGTTTTCCTTGATCGCTTGATAGATACCGTCGAGGTCGTCATCGACCGTCGTCAGGTAACACGACGACAGCTGCGAGTGCAGCGTGCCCGCGTTGAACAGCGTCGGCGTCGAGCTCATGAAATCGAACTTCGACAGCACCGTGTAGAACTCGACGGCGCGCGCTTCGCGGTCCTTCTCGCCCAGCGCAAGGCCCATCGCCACACGCATGAAGAACACCTGCGGCAGCTCGATGCGACGTTCTTCGATGTGCAGGAAGTAGCGGTCATACAGCGTCTGCAGGCCAAGGTAGCCGAACTGCAGATCGCGCGAGTAATCAATGGCCGACGCCAGGCGGGCCAGGTCGTATTCAGCCAGGCGCGGGTCAAGCAGCTCGGCTTCGATACCCAGCTTCACATACTTGGGGAAGTACTCGGCATAACGGGTCTCCATCGCGCCCTGCGCCACTTCCTCGCCCAGCACTTCCAGGCGGATCACGTGCAGCTGCAGGCGAGCGGTGACGTAGTTGTAGTCCGGGTCCTTCTCGATCAGCGTGCGGGCAGCCAGGATCAGCGCACGGCGCACTTCGTCGACCGGCACGCCGTCGTACAGATTGCGCAGGGCCGATTCAAGAATCGCCGCCGGGCTGACGTGGTCACCCAGACCGATACAAGCCGACTCGACCAACGCATGCAGCGCCACCATGTCGAGCGGACGGCGCTCGCCATTGTCGACCACGTTCAGCGAAACCTGGCCAACCTGCGAAGCCACGCGTGCACGCTCGGCCGAACGCTTTTCGCGATACAGCACATAGGCGCGGGCCACGTCGTGTTCGCCCGAGCGCATCAGCGCCAGTTCGACCTGGTCCTGCACATCTTCAATATGGAAGGTGCCGCCGGCGGGCTGACGACGCACCAGCGCCTTGACCACCGCATCGGTCAGTTGAGCGACCACGTCGCGCACGCGCGCCGACACGGCACCGTGTGAGCCTTCAACCGCCAGAAACGCCTTGGTCATCGCCACCGCGATCTTGTTCGGTTCGAACGGCACCACCGAACCATTGCGGCGAAGAATTTTGTAGTCAGCGTATTCGGGATTACTGCCGGCCGTGGTCGGGTTGTTGCCTTCGACCACGTGGTTAGACGTGGCGGCAGGGTTGGTCGCAAGCTGCATGAACACTCTCCTTGGGATCTAAGACGCCCGACGGGCCATGCGGATGCACATCCGAATGGCCCGTCAAGACGCTTGCTGGCTGACTGTGTTTTGTGCCATGAACTACTAGATGTAGTAGCTCACAGCCGATCTGCAACTAATTCTAGTGATGCCCCCCCGTTCTGACAAGGCTCAATTTCTCCACTTTTTATCCACGGACTTATCTACAGCCACCTCGCCACGCGTCCGCCCTGTCACCAAGCGAGATACGGGGCGGTTGACAAAAAAAAGGGCGGCCAATGCGGCACGCCCGTTGTGGATAGCTTTGGATCGTGGCGGCGATGCTGCGCCGCCAAATCAACAACTAGATGTAGTGCTAGACACCTGCGTAACGACCGAGGAGTTCTTCTCGCACCGCCAGCAGCGCACGGAATCGCGGCCATTCGAAACACGGCCCCGGGTCGGTCTTGCGGTCCGGCGCAATGTCGCTGTGCCCGGCAATGTCGATCAGTGAGGGATGCGCCAGGCGCAGCCGCGCCACGAGTCCGGCCAGCGCCTCGTATTGCGTCGCGGTGAACGGGAGCGTGTCGCAGCCTTCCAGCTCGATGCCGATGGAAAAGTCATTGCAGCGCTCACGCCCCTGCCAGCTCGACGCGCCAGCGTGCCACGCACGTTCGGTGGTCGACACAAACTGCACCAGGGCGCCGTCGCGACGAACGAGAAAATGTGCCGACACCCGCAGTTGATGGATGCCCTCGTAATAAGGGTGCTCTGCCGGATCGAGCCGATTGGTGAACAGTTGTTCGATGCCGGGGCCGCCGAACTGATCGGGCGGCAGGCTGATAGCGTGGATGACGATAAGACTGGGTTCTTCGCCGTCGGGTCGGGCATCGAAGTTCGGAGAGTTGACGCGGTGCGCGCCGGGGAGCCAGCCGTGGGTTTCGGTCAATGCGAGGGACATGTTGGCAACGCCGCTCGATGAGATGCCCCGATTATGCCTCGCGCCAACCAGCGCGTGCCGCGTTTCGGCCGTTGTCCCTTCTCATTCCGATCAGAAAACTCCCACAATCACGAGACGATTACCGCAAGGCGTACGCCGCACCTGCCGCATAGCATTGGCTTCTTTGTCCGTACGGACCCCGCAATGCAACGCCTCGCACTCCTGTTAGCCGCCCTGCTCCTGTCCGCCTGCCAGACGCTGTCGCCGCAGCCGACCGATGATCGCCTCACCGCCCGCCCATATCGCGGCTACATGGAAAGCGGCGGCACCCTGATTCCTGTCGTCACGCGCTTCGAACAGGCGGACGACGGCTCCATGACGGGTAGCTACGACGCTCAGGAAGAGGACGAAGACGAACCCACACCCGGCACGCTCACACAGTGTCGCACCCTCGCTGACCGCCAGATCCAGTGCATTTGGAAGGACAAGTACGGCGACGGCAAGGCGAACTTCGTCTTCGCTCGCGACTATTCGCAGTTCTTCGGCGCCTGGACAGCCGATCACGACGCCAACGACACGCCGGGGCTATACAAGTGGATGGGACGCCAACGTTCTTCGTGCTGCGCCTGCGGGTGTGGCAGATAATCTCGCATCACTCATTCGCCGGAGACCGCAGATGAAACCCATCGTGAGCATGATCACTCTCGGCGTCGCCGATCTCAAACTGTCCACGCATTTCTATCAGGAAGGCCTGGGGCTGCCGCGTCACCCTGTTCGACTCGGAAGGCGTGGCCTTTTTCGAGCTGGCGGGTGCCTGGCTGTCGCTGTTCCCTTGGGACGAACTGGCACGCGACGCACAGGTGACGGCCGACGGATCGGGTTTCCGCGGCGTCACCCTGGCGCACAACGTGGGCAGCCCGGAAGAAGTCGACGCGGTTCTCGCGCAAGCGGTGAAAGCCGGCGCGAAACTCGTCAAACCGGGACAGAAAGTGTTCTGGGGCGGTTACTCGGGCTACTTCGCTGACCTCGACGGCCATCTGTGGGAAGTGGCCCACAACCCCTTTATGCAGATCGGGCCGCAGAGCAACTGACAAGACAACTCACAGCGCGCGCGCCGCAATCCACGCATTGAATACGCGGCGCGCTGCGTCGGCCAGCTCACCAGCCGTCAGGCCAATCGGCCCGACACCCTCATCCAGCAATCGATCTGCAGCCGCGCCATGCAGATGTACGGCAGCGGGCAACGCGGCCTCTGCCGGCCAGCCCTGCGCCAGCAAGGCCACGATGAAGCCCGCCAGCACGTCGCCCGTCCCCGCCGTCGCCAGACCTGCATGGCCGCTGGTGTTGATGAACCACGTCCCCTGCGGTGTGGCGACGACACTGCCACAACCTTTGAGTACGACATGCGCACGCAAGGTCTGCGCAATCTCCACCGCAGCAGCGACACGACCGGCTTGCACAGTGCGTGTATCACGCCGCAACAAGCGCCCCGCCTCTGCCGGATGCGGCGTAAGCACAGTCGGCTGACGCCGAGCCTGAAGCAAGGTGACGAGCGCCGGATGTGCGCCCAGCAGATTCAGCCCGTCGGCATCGATGACCAGCGGCCCGTCGAAAGCGAGCGCACGCCGCATGATCTGCAATGCGGCATCGCCCTGCCCCAGGCCGCAGCCCACCACCAGTGCGCTGGCGAGCTGCAACACGTCGCCCGCAGCGCGCAGCATGAGTTCGGGCTGGAGCAGATCGACCGTCGGTGCGTGCGTATCGAGCATGCCTACGTACACACGCCCGGCACCCAATCGCAGAGCAGCTCTTCCGGCAAGCAGCGCTGCACCGACCATGCCGCCGGCCCCACCAACGATGCCGGCTTCGCCATGCGAACCTTTGTGCGAATTGTGTGCCCTGGGTTTGAGCCAGTTGCCGAATAGCTCCGGCGCGATCACCCTGCCGCCACCCGCCTCGCGCAGATCGAGTTCAAGGTCGTGCACGCTGCATGTGCCGCAGTGGTCCGGGCCGTCGAGCGTGAGCAGCCCCGGCTTGGCGGCGATGAACGTCGCCGTATGTGTCGCCCGCACGGCAACACCATGCACGGCACCCGTGTCGGCATCCAAACCAGAAGGCACATCCAGAGACAACACCGGGCATGAGAACGCGTTGATGCGCTCGATCCATTCCGCCAGCCGTCCTTCGACGCCGCGCGTGACGCCGATGCCCAACAGCGCGTTGACCACCAGCGCCCATTGCCCACCGACGAAATCGTTGACCACGTTCCCGCCCGCCGCCATCCACGCGTCGTAGGCGGCCGCCGCATCGCTCGGCAGGCGTAACGGATCAGCCATGCTGGCGACCACCACCTCGCGCCCGGCTTCGCGCAACAGGCGCGCCACCACATACCCGTCGCCACCATTGTTGCCAGACCCCGCCACAACCAGCACCACGCCTTCGCGCTCGCCAAATAGCGCCTGCGCGCAACGCGCGGCAGCCAGCCCGGCGCGTTCCATGAGCGGGGGTGAAACATCTACACCTTGGGCGGTTTCGATTCGACGGATGTCGGCAACGGGGAGGATGCGTTGTGGCGTAGGCGCATTCACGGTGATGAGGTCCGGGCGGCTTTGATCAGATCCTGAAGATATCTTGCCGGCACAGCATAACTGATGCCCGAAGGCTGGCTCAGCGCACTCTCACGCGTCCCCTTGATGAACACCATGTTCAGGATGCCGACCACCTCGCCCGTCTCCGGCTCGAACATCGGGCTGCCACTATGTCCGGGGTACGCCGTGGCATCGAGCTGGAAAATATCGAACGGCCCCGCCGACAACTGACGCACCGTACGTGCGTCGAGATCGCGCGCACGCGTCACCGGAATGCCAATGGGCGCGATCGCCGACACGATGCCGCGATGCGTCACCGGGAAGAGACCCAACACATCGCCCATCGGGAAGCCCGTGAACGCAATCGCATCCCCTTCATGCACGGCCGCGCTGTCGCCGATCTTCAGCGCAGGCAGTGGCGAGCCACCCACAAGCTTGAGCAGCACGAGATCATGCGCCGGGTCGGAGGACACCTTGCTCACCTCGCGCACAGCCGCAGTCGTCGTACCGGATAACGGGATCGCAATGGCCAGCGTCTCCAGTCGGTTGGTGTCGAGCAACTCGGGCACCACATGGAAGTTGGTTGCCACGAGCGTTCCGTCGCCGACAGCGAACCCCGTGCCAAGCACACGGAACTGCGGATTGCGGCCCGGCTGCACCGTCCCGACAGCGACGATGGACGCACGCATGCGCGCCACGCTGGTCGGCAGATCGGCCGCGATCGCTCCGCTGCACATCAGCGGCAATGCCAGCGCAATCAGCAGCAAGCGACGACGAATGAGATGAACGAAGGCGGTCATGTGGACTCCTGTCTGTATACATATAGAGGGATCGCACGCGGCGCGCGGCAAAGGCACACGCATGAGGCGCAATTCAGCGCTCGCTGGCGGCCACCGCGACGGGCGACGGCGTGGCGAGCGCGGCATCGAATGGATGCGCCGGTTGCTTGAAGAAAGAAGTGATGCGCTTGACGTACACCACCGTTTCCATGAACGGCGGAATGCCTTTGAACCGATCGACAGCGCCTTCGCCGGCGTTGTACGCCGCCACCGTCAGCAGTACATCGCCCCGGTAGTACGACAGCAGCCAGCGCAGATACGAAAGCCCGCCGCGAATGTTCTGCCCGGGGTCGTAGATCTTGCGCACGCCAAAGCGCGTCGCGGTGTCCGGCATCAATTGCATGATGCCTTGCGCGCCCTTGTCCGAGCGCGCCAGGATGTTCAGGTTCGACTCCGCCACAGCCACGGCAAGCGCCAGCCGCGGGTTGATCTTGTATTGCGGCGCCAGCCCGCGCACCAACTCGGCGATGCGTTGCTTGTCGCGCGGCAGCCCGGCCACGTAGGCATCCAGATCATCGGTATCCGCGAACAACGCGGCATTGTCGGCGGAAGGCGATACGGCGCCCACCGACTTGGGCTTTGGCGACAGGCAATCGGGTTTGCTGCCGCCCGGCGGAGGCAGATGCGCCAGCGCGGTGATCGCGCCTTGATGCCCCTGGCTCGCCGCCATGCCGAACAGGGTGGCGGCAACGGCTTCGTCGCGCGCCACGCCGCGACCGTTGGCGTACATCCACCCCAGGCTGTATTGCGCCTCGCTCGATCCGTAACGCGCGGCTTCGCAGTAAAGTTCGACGGCCCGCGCCGGATCGCGCGGAGCGCCTTCGCCATACTCAAAAGCCGCCGCCTGCGATACCAGACTCGACGCAAGTTGCTGCTGCACGCCGGGCGACAGATTCGATGTCTGCGCCGCGCACGGTGCAATTGCCCACACCATCGCCAGCGCGACGAACGCTGCCTTCGAATTGCGCGAAAGCCCGGCGATGCGCATGTCTGCCGCCTGCGTGTGCGTGCCTACAGGCGCCAGGCCACTGCGCCGGATTGCGCCAGCGCCGCCTCGTCATACGAGCTCTTCACGTCGACGAACACGCCGCCGCGTGCCAGCTTTTCGAGAATCTTCGGCAAGCCCATTTCGCGATACTCGCGATGCGAAACGGCCGCCACGATAGCGCCGGCGGTGGGCAGCTCGTCCCACTTGGTCAGTCCCACGCCATACTCGTGCTCGCACTCGGCGGACACCGCGATCGGGTCATGCACGCGCACGTTGACGCCGTAGCTCTGGAGTTCGCGCACCACGTCGATGACCTTGCTATTACGGATGTCCGGGCAGTTCTCCTTGAAGGTCATGCCCAGCACGATCACGCGCGCGCCCTTGACCGGCTGGTCTGCGGCGATCATCTGCTTGATGGTCTGCTCGGCCACATACTTGCCCATGCCGTCGTTGATGCGCCGGCCAGCCAGGATGACCTGCGGCGTGTAGCCGAGCATCTCGGCCTTGTGCGTCAGGTAATAGGGATCGACGCCAATGCAGTGGCCGCCGACCAAGCCGGGCCGGAACGGCAGAAAGTTCCACTTGGTGCCCGCCGCCTGCAATACCTCCAGCGTGTCGATATCCAGCTTGTGAAAGATCACCGCCAGTTCATTCATCAGCGCAATGTTCAAGTCGCGCTGGGTGTTCTCGATCACCTTTGCGGCCTCGGCCACCTTGATGCTGCTCGCCTTGAAGACGCCCGCCGTGATGACCGAACCGTACACCTCGGCCACCTTTTCCAGCGTGGCCGGCGTGTCGCCCGACACCACCTTGGTAATGCGGGTGACGGTGCGTTCCTTGTCGCCCGGATTGATACGCTCGGGGCTGTAGCCGGCGAAGAAACCTTCCTTCCAGCGCATGCCGGATTCGCGTTCGATGATGGGAATGCACACCTCCTCGGTCGCACCCGGATACACCGTCAACTCGAACACCACGATGGCCCCGCGCTTGAGGTTGCGGCCGACAGATTCCGAGGCGCGTACCAGCGGCGTCAGATCGGGCTGGTGTGCCTCATCGACCGGCGTCGGCACGGCGACGATGATGAAATCCGCCGCGCGTAGCGCACTGGGATCGCACGAGCACGTCAGTTGCGTGGCCGCGCGCAGATCCTGTGACGACACCTCCCCCGTGGGGTCGATGAAATCCTGGTACGACGCAATCTTGGCGGCCGACAGATCGAAACCGATGGTCGGGTGTTTTTTGCCGAATTCCACGGCAAGCGGCAGGCCCACGTAGCCCAGCCCGATGACAGCGATGGTTGTCATGCCAGCGTCCCTTCTCTGTTGGCGCGTTCAATGGCGCCGGATTCGTTGTGGTCAATTCAAAGCGTCTTGGCAAACGTGTCGATTTCAGTTCTCAGGGCAACGTTGCCGTCGGGTACTGAATCGGTTGCCGCCTGCAACTCCTTCTTTGCTCCGCTCTTGTCGCCGGTGCGTGCAAGGGCGCGTGCGTAACCCAGCCGGATGTCGGCGGCCTGGGGTGCCAGCGCCACGGCCTGGCGCAGCAATTCAAGCCCGCGCTTCTCCTGCCCATGCGCGACGAATACGCTGCCGACGGTCTCCATCACAGCAGGCGCATTCGGTGCGGCGGTGAGCGCGGCTTCGGCGTATTCCACGGCGTGCGAGTCACCGGTCTGGTTGGCGATCCATGCCATGTTGTTGAGCACCACCGGAGAATTCGGCGCAACGGCGATGACGGCCTTGTACTGGACCATCGCATCGGAATACCGCTTTTCGTCGGTCGCCTTCATGGCAAGGTAAGTGCGCAGAAGAACGTCGCGCGGATTGGCTGCAAGCCACTCGTTCACCAAGCGTTGAGCATCATCCTTGCGGCCCTCGGCCATGTAGGCGCTGTGCAGGCCGATGGCCCCCGCCGGCGTTTTCGAGCGCTTGTAGGCTTGCTGCCAGGCAACGGTTGACTCGGCCTTGTGGCCAGCCTCGGCCTGCACGCGCGCTTCAAAGGCGTAGCCGCTGACGTCATTGGGTTCGGCTTTCTGCTGAGCGCGCGCATAGGCCAGCGCTTCGTCATAACGCTTGTCGGCAAGCATCAGCCCGAGCAGGCGGAGCTGCGCTTCGCGGAAGTCACTGTTCAATTCAAGCGCGCGACGCAGGCTCTGTTCGGCGCCCGCCTTGTCTCCCGCTGCCTGCTGTGCCGCAGAAAGGTTCACCCACAATGCTGGATTGTTGGGCTGCTGCGTCTGCAGCTTGCTGAAGGTGCTCACGGCCTGCTGTGGTGCCCCGGCGGCAAGCTGCGTGCTGCCCAGCAACGCCATCACCTCAGGCGTATCCGGATTGGCTGCCTGCGCCTGTTGCGCGACGGTCAGCGCGTCTTTGGTCTTGCCGCCCTTGAGCAACAGTTGCACCAGTGCCGAGCGAGCCTCGTTCTGCGTGGGGTCGGCGTCGATGGCCTTTTCCAGCGTGGCCTGCACTTCCTTGTCCGGGGCACCGGTGTCGAGCTGGAGCTTCGCCAGCAGCGTCCAGGCGCGCACGTTCTTCGGCTCTTTTTCGACGATCGCGATAAAGCGCTGACGTGCCGCGTCCACCTTCTTGTCGGCCACATCGAGACGCGCAAGCTGAATCGCCGCCTCAAGGTTGTTCGGCTGCAATTGAATGGCGCGCTCGAAGGCAACGCGTGCATCGGCCGGACGGCCGATGGCCAGCATCACCTGCCCCTTGATGGTGTAGGTCAGGGGGTTGTCCGGTTGGCGCTTTTCGAGCGCATCGAGTGCGGCGAGCGCTTCCTTCCTGTCGCCTTTGCGCAGGTGCGCTGCGACGATGGCGGCGTTGACCTGAACGCGAGTGGAGTCGAGCCGCGTCGCTTCTTCCAGCTCGTGCATGCCAGCAGTCTCGTCGCCGGAATACATCCGTGCGAGCCCGAGGTTGATCCGTGCCTGGGCGTTGTTGGGGCGCAACTTGGCAAGCTTGCCAAAAGCGTCGGCCGATCGCTCAAAGTCCCCCTTGAGCAGGTAGGCCTGCCCGGTCAAGTTAAGCAGGTCGGGGCTGTTTGACGTTTCCGCCTTGAGTGGCGCCAGGGCGGCGAGCGCGTCGTCGGCATTGCGCGCGGCGATGTACGACTCGGCCAGCAATTGGCGCGGCATCGCCGCATCGGGCTGCGCCTTGATGACCTTCTTGAGCATGGCCTGCGCCTGCAATTGGTCATTGAGGTGGATGTTGGCGCTCGCGGCAACCACCAGCGCCTGCTGGTAGTCCGGCGCCACGCGCAACACCTTGGCCGCACCGTCGCGCGCGGCAACCCACTTGGACTGACGCAGCGCCAGCACCGATTGCAGATAAACCGTCTGCAGGGTGCCGGGTGCCACCTTCACCAGCGCTTCGATGTCCTTCTGCGCCTTGTCGAGTTCATTGAGGCTGATGTGCAACGCAGCCAGTCGCGCAAAGGCGCGCGGATCATCCGGGCGCGCCTGGGCGACTTTCTCGAACTGCGCGATGGACTCCGGCATGCGGTCCAGCAGGACCAGCAGTTCGGCGCGCAACAGTTGCGGTTCGACTTCATTCGGGTGCCGCGCCATCACCTTCTCGGCAATCGCGAGCGCAGCCGGCCCGTCGCGATCCATCAGCGCAATACGCGCCGCGCCCAGTTCGGCTTCGACGTTATCGGGCTGCGCCTGCAACGCACGCGCAAACTGTTGGCGTGCCAGGTCTTGCTTACCAAGCACCATGTAGGCACGGGCCACTTCGACGGCAAGATTGGCCTTGCCTGCCGGCGTGTTGAGTTGCATGTTGGCAAACTCATCGATCACCTTCTGCCATTGCCCACCGATGATCAACGCGCGCGCAGTCAGCGGCGCTACCTGTTCCGGATCGAAACCGGCCGATTGCGCCTTGCGCAACTCATCGAGCGCGCCGGCGGCATCGCGCTGTTCGAGCAAGGCCTCGGCGAACAACACCCGCGCCTGCCCGTTACCAGCGTCCTGCTGCAGCACGTTCTTGATCTGGATGACGGCGGTTGTGTAATCGCGCTTGGCCATCGCCTGGCGCGCTTCGTTCAACAATTTATCGGGGTCGCTCGATGAACACGCGACAAGCAGCGCGGCAACGGTGGCGACGGACAGCGTGCGTAGCACGCGCGAGCGCGGCAGTGTGATCATGGTATGGAGGCTCTTGTTCATGTCTGGGCGACGTCCTTGCGAATGCTGAACCGGTTCATCAGGTCATACAGCGTGGGGCGCGACACACCGAGCACTTCTGCCGCGCGGGCGATGTTGCCGTTGACGCGCGCCAGTACGCGTACCACCGCGCGGCGCTCGGCCTCTTCGCGCACTTGCCGCAGATTGAGCGCGGAGAAGTCCTCTTCTTCCGCCGTAAGCCCAACGTCATCGGCGGTGATGCGATTGCCTTCCGCCATCACCACCGCGCGCTTGATGCGGTTTTCGAGTTCGCGCACATTGCCCGGCCAGTCGTATTGCTCGATCGCCGCGATCGCGTCTTCGGTCAGCACCATGCTGCCGCGGCGATTCTCCTGCGCGTAGCGCTGCACGAAGGCATGCGCGATGAGGCTTGCGTCACCTTCGCGCACACGCAGCGGCGGGATGTCCACCACGATCTCGGCGAGGCGATAGAAAAGGTCTTCGCGGAAGCTGCCGTCGCGAATCTTGGCTTGCAGATTCTGGTGCGTGGCACACACCACGCGCACGTTGACGGGAATCTCCTCGCGCCCGCCGATACGCTCGACGCGCCGCTCTTGCAGAAAGCGCAGCAGCTTCGATTGCAGCGGCAGCGGCAGATCCCCGATTTCGTCGAGAAACAGCGTGCCCTTGTGCGCCAGTTCGAACTTGCCTGGAGTCTGTTTCACCGCGCCGGTGAACGCGCCGCGCTCATAGCCGAATAGCTCGGCCTCGAGCAGCGTGTCGGGAATGGCCGCGCAATTGATGGCCACAAAACGTTCGCCGCGACGCGACGAAAGATCGTGCGCCCCGCGCGCCAGCAGTTCCTTGCCGGTGCCGCTTTCACCGAGCAGCATCACGGTGACATTGCTGGGTGCGACCTTTTCGATGGTGCGGCAGATGCGCAGCATGCCAGGGTCGCGACTGAGCAGACCGGACAAGGCTCCCGATCCCTGCAACGCGGCCAGCCGGTGATTCTCTTGTTGCAGTTCGTAGTAGCGATGCGCGCGAGCGATGGTCAGCTGCAGCATCTCCGGTTCGAACGGCTTGGGGAAGAAGTCATACGCGCCCAATCCGATGGCACGCACAGCGTGCTCGCGGTCATGCTGGCCGGTCAGCACGATGACTTTGGTATCGGGTGACAGCGCGAGGATTTCCTCCAGCAGGCGCATGCCCTCGGTCACATCGTCGGGCGCGGGCGGAAGCCCCAGGTCCATCGTCACGACGGCGGGCTCGAAACGTCGCAACTGGGCGATGGCCGATTCACGGTCGGAAGCGAGCACGACTTCGAAGTCGTCGAAAGCCCATTTGAGTTGGCGCTGCAAAGCGGGATCGTCTTCAACGATCAGCAGCGTGCGCATCTTGTCGGGAGAAGCACTCATGATTGAATCACGCAGCGAACCGCTCTACGCGGCTCGTCAAAGGCAGGTACAGGGTCACGCGGGTGCCCTTGCCGGGGGTGCTGTCGACGGCCACCCGGCCGCCCAGCTCAGAGATGTATTGCTGTACTTCGAATGCGCCCAGCCCCATGCCATTGGTCTTGGTGGTCTGAAAAGGCCGGAACAGGCGCTCACGGATGAATTCGGCGGACATTCCACAACCTTCGTCGGTCACGCGCACGACGGCCTGAGCACCTTCTCGGCGCGCTTCGACGCCGACGTGTCCGCTCTCGGGGGTCGCCTCGCGGGCGTTCTGCACGACGTGGCCGATGATGCGCTCGAGTCGCTCGGCATGTGCCAGCACGGCCAGCTCCGCGTCACAATCGAGCGCAATGCCGGGGCCACGCGTGGCAACAATGCGCGTGCACACTTCAGCCAGATCGACCAGGCGTCGCGGCTCCATCGGTGACTTGTTCTGCAACTGCTGCATGAGCGCTCGCATGCGCTCGGCCACGTTCTCAACCGTGAGCAGCATGTCGGCCTGGAACTCGGGATTATTCTTGTGGCGGTCCGCGTTCTTGAGCAACAAGGCCAATTGGGCGACGAGATTCTTGAGGTCGTGCACCACGAACGCCGACATGCGGTTGAACGAATCGAACTTCTGCGCTTCGAGCAAGGCGGCCAGTGCGGTAGCGCGCGCCAGATAACTCGCGGCCTGACGGCTCGCCGTCTTGAGCAGATCGAGCACTTCCCAGTTCACATCGACCGGCGCGCGCGCAGCGGCCAGCACGACAAAACCGATCAATTCGTCCTCGCACAGCAGCGGCACAACCAGCCACGCGTCGCCGTGCGCCGCCAGCCACATCGGCACGGCGATACCGTCATAGGCTTCCGGGCGTGCGCGCCACTCATCCACGTTGATGATCCAACCCCGCGTGCGCATCAGCACGCACAGCGGACCATCGCCGGGCTCTTCGCCCCCTTGATCGGTCTGGTACAAGAAAGCGCGCGGACGGAACATGCCGTCCGCATCACGCTGCCACAGCACGCCACCGGGGCTTTCGACGAGATTGGCGAGCGCGCCGATCAGACCTTGCTCGCTCGTCTGCCCGGCGGGCGGCGATGTCAGTGCGCGCGTGAATTTGAGCCAGGCGTTGCGGTAGTCGTAGCGATAGACAAAGAAATGCTTGCCTACCCAAACGCGCAACCGCGCGCGCACCGACCCCGAAAAGAGCATCACCACCAGCAGCAGCAACGCCGAGAACAGCAGCACCATCTGCAACGAGCGGCCCCAGTCGCCACCGAACCAGCGCACGTAGTACCCGGCACCCGAAACCAGCAGCAGATACAGACCGCACGCGGCAAGCGCGGTGGTGTGGAACACCATTTCGCGCGACACGGTGACGCGGAAAGTCCAGTCATGACTGCGCACCGCCGACATGGCGATCAGCGGAACAGCAAGCGCGTGCACCAACCCACGGATGGCCGCGACGTCGGCATCGATGCGGCCGAAGAGAAAGGCATCGGCGAACAGATATAGGTCGAATACGAAGGCACAACCGAGTCCGAACACCAACGGCTTGATGCCCCAGCGCGAGGTCGGCGGAAAGTTGCGGTACACCTGCTCCACCAGCGCCAGTTGCCAGATCGCGAACAGCAATGCGGGCAACAACTGCCCTCGCGGGGATACATTCAGCGGGCCGCCGAAAAAGGTCATCGCGACCAGCAGGGCGAACAGCCCCAGACCGGCACCTGCAAGAACACGCGGAGCGGCGCCACGCACATCGGCGGGTACGGCCACACGAAGGAGCCCAAGCAGGAAGAGTGACCACAGTGCCTGGCGTGCCAGCCCGGCGATGGCGGCCCCCAGCAGCATCAGCACAGATGGTGCAAATCGGCCGAACAGTGCCGAGAAGGCACACCACAGCGCCGACATGCCGACCGCGCCCAACAGCAGCCCGCCCAGCTTGCCGCCCCGCCAACCGGTACCGAGATACAGCGCCAGCAGGCCGAACATCACCGCGGCGGCGGTGAATGACCAAAAGAAAATCTGTTCGACAGCGGAGTGCATCAATCCCCCATCGGCGCCCTGCGCGGTCGCCCCACGTCAGTGCGCGCCTTCGCCCGTCATCACCACGCGCACGGTTTCGGCCAGCACCATCAGGTCGAGGAACAGTGTGTGATTCTTGACGTAGTAGAGGTCGTACTGAAGCTTCTGCACGGCGTCGTCGACCGAGGCGCCGTACTGGTAGCGCACCTGCGCCCAGCCGGTCACACCCGGCTTGACCGAGTGACGCACCGAGTAGAAGGGAATCTGCGTCGTAAGCTGGTCAACGAAGTACTGGCGTTCGGGGCGTGGCCCCACCATGCTCATGTCGCCGAGCAGCACGTTGAACAGTTGCGGCAATTCGTCGATACGCGCTTTGCGGATCAAACGTCCGATACGCGTCACGCGGCTGTCATTGCTCTGAGCCCAACGCGGCTTGCCGTCGCTTTCGGCATCGCTGCGCATGCTGCGGAACTTGATGACATGGAACAGCCGCCCGCCCTGTCCAACGCGTTCTTGCGTGTAGAGCAGCGGGCCGCCGTCTTCGAGGTAGATGGCAATCATCGCCAGCAGCATCACAGGCGCGGCCAGAATCAGCAGCACGATGGCGGCAGAAAGATCAAACAGCCGTTTGATCTGCGTGCGCAGAAAGCCCTGACGAAAACCCTCGCCGTAGATCAGCCAGCTCGCACGCAGGGTATCGACCCGCACCTGACCGCGCACGCGCTCGAAGAAGCAGGACAGATCCAGCACCTTCACGCCGGCAAGCTTGCAGTCGAGCAGTTGGGCCAGCGGCAATGCGCCGCCGCGACGTTCGCGCACGGCGATGATGATCTCGTCCACTTCCAGATCGGCCACCGTCTGCAGCAGCGAGTGCCGAGCGGGCAGCACCTCGGACGGGTGCACCTGCTGGTCGTCGACACCCGGCACCGGGTAGAAGCCAACGATCGACAAGCCGGCGTTGCTGGTGTGCTGCATCGTCTGCGCCACCGACGCGGCTTCGACGCCCGTACCAACGACCAGTACGCGACGGCTCCACGGCGAACTCAGCGGCTTGCCGCGCGCCAGGCTCCGCGTCAACAGCACGGCGCCCAGCAACATGACCACGATGGCGTCGAGTGCCTCGTGCTCCATGTGTCCCCACGGCAACGCATGGAACACACCGTAAGCGATGGGAATGCTGATGATGAGCGTGAGTGCGACCCGCGCCAGCAACATGCGTAGGGAACGCTCTCGTTGTGATCGATAGAAACCAAGTGCTGTGCCAACGATCAACATAACGATCGCAAAGAACAGCGCGGACGGGCCAATGACGCCCAGCGATGCAGAACCGTCGCTGGTTGCAAAAGCCGCCACGACGATGGCCAGAAACAGGACGACCGTGTTGACCAGCACCTGGAACACCGCATTGCTTGGAAAATAGTGGTTGAACAGCCTGAGCATCGCCGCCCCCGGGAACTCACCGCAGACCTTCCGGCAACCGCGATCTGCGACGCCGCCGAACCTTCGGAAAACCGCCTCTCACATCACTCCGGCACACTTGTCAATGCGCTGGAGCAGGCCAGACGCACCTTACGCGATGGTCGCGAATCATGCCGTGAAGTCAGTCACGCCATACGCGGCACGCTCTTCCCGAGTGGGCAGCCTGCCCGGTTGGGCACGCGTACCTGTCAGGCATGGCACGTTCCAGAGTGAATTCGTCATGCAAAACGATAGAGGCAGTACGACGGAGAAGCTGCGCCCGCGCACGCTGGCAGAGCGGCTTCCGATGACCTGTGTAACGGCCACCTTCCCCACGGAAGCTGTAGGAGTATAGGAAGCGCCAATGGCGACGCCAGCCAATATTGCGCAGCGCAGCGAACATTGCCCGAAGGTCCGCCGGAGTACGCAGGCAATGCGAATCATCACGCGCATCCACGCTCGTTCCGTGCAGCAGAACCTGAAGGCACACAGGCATTCCAGACCGACGGATCGCGTCCCCTGCGGCGGCGGGTAGAATCAGGCCTCGACGATTGTTGGCTGACAACCGCCCTTTTGACCGACTCCGATTCACGCAATGCCAAACCACGCCCCCGCCCCATCTCTCTCGCCCGGCAAGGTTCATCTCGTCGGAGCCGGCCCCGGTGCGGCCGATCTGCTGACATTGCGTGCCGCACGCCTGATCGGCGAGGCTGACGTGATCGTCTACGACAAGCTGGTGGGACCGGACATCCTGGCGCTGGCGCGCAAGGATGCGGAATTCATCTATGCCGGCAAGCAAGCGGGCAATCACACGCTGCCGCAGCCGGATATCAATCGGCTGCTGGTCACGCTGGCATTGGCAGGCAAGAACGTGGTCCGGCTCAAAGGTGGAGACCCGTTCGTGTTCGCCCGGGGCGGCGAAGAAATTGCCGAACTGGCTGGCGCGGGGATCGAGTTTGAAGTCGTGCCCGGCATTACCGCCGCGACGGGTGCGGCTGCATTTGCCGGCATTCCGCTGACGCATCGCGAACACGCACAGGCGCTGGTCTTCGTGACGGGTCACGTCAAGGACGGCACCTGCTCGCTCGACTGGCCCGCGCTGGTACGCCCCGATCAGACGGTGGTGATCTACATGGGACTGGGCGCACTACCCAGCATCAGCCGCCACCTGATCGAAGCCGGCATGGCACCGGATATGCCCGCAGCATGCGTGCAGGACGCAACCCTGCCCAGCCAATTGACGATCACCGGGGGTATCGCAGAACTGCCGGACAAGGTCATTGCTGCAGGCATCACTTCGCCGGCCTTGCTGATCATCGGCGGCGTGGTGAGCCTGCGCGACAACTTGCAGTGGTTCGAAGGCACGTCGCACATCACCAAATAACCCCCGCTGGGTGGCGATACCGCGCAGCCACGCCGATCGAAGCGTGGCCCCTTCCTACATAATTTTCCGACTCTGCTTATAGCCCCCGCCGAAAAGCGTGTGCCATCCTCGTGCGGCTGTACCACACAGGCCGCCGGCGACTCGCCTTGAGTGATTGCCTCGGCTCCTACTCCGCCCTTTCGAAGTCATTCAGGCGTCCCAAAAACGCACGCCGGTGTGAAGCTCGTCGCAGCCAGAGCAATGGCGCACGACCTTCATGGCAACGCCGTCAATTGCGCCAACGCGTCATGCACATGCGATATGCATGACGCGAAAGACTGGGCCCGCCCGATAGCCTTCTCGCGCGATGAAAGCAGATGAAGTCCGAATTCTCGCAACACGCCACAAACGCCCCGAACACCGTTCAATCCAGCAGTCGAGTGATGGCGTTGCTCGGCATTCTGATGGCAACGCAGATCGCCCTCGCGCACATCTCACACACCCATGGGCTGCATTTGTTCGTGGGGGCGCTCATCGTGATCTGTGCTATGACCATCGCCGTTTGCGATCGCCATGACTCACATCTCCACCCCACGATGCCGTGCGCGGTCTGGCTCCCGCTGCTCATGTGGGCCGGCTTTGCCACGCTGTCGCTGGCATGGTCGCTGCGCCCCGGCGCCACCGCTAGCCGGTTGGCGTCCGACGTCTGGATGCCTGTGGGCTGCCTGTTCGGCGCGTATTACCTTGGCCGTGCGGGTCGCGTGAGACAAGCCATTGTCGGACTGCTGTTAGGACTCGCGCTCATTGCACTGACCACCGTCATTACAGGCACCCGTGTCGGCATCGACATCATCGCCCTGGGGCTGCCGCCTGCGTTGGCGGACTCACCACTGCTGCGTTGGTTTCCCGGCCCGGGGAAGGCGTTGACCATGCTGGCGCTCATGCTGCCAGTGCTGTGGTGGGCCACGCGTACGCGCATCATCAGCCGCCCAACCGGCGTGACGGCCATCGTGCTTGCGGTCGTACTCGGCGCGGCCACACAGAACCGCATGTTCTGGGGTTGTCTGCTGACGCAGTTCGTGTGCGTGGTGGCGTTCCGCATTCACCGCCGAGGCGCGCGACGCGCCGTGACGGCACGTCTGTGCCTAGGCGCCTGCGCCGTTGCCGCGTTGTGTGGCGTACTGCTCGTCACGCTGCTCAATCTGCGGGCGCCAATGGCGGCTCGTGGCGATGACAGCCTGTCGCGCGCGGTCAGCGCGATCGAACAAGACCCGCGTCGCGTCATCTGGCGTTACTGGATCGACATCGGCGAAAAGTCACCGTGGATCGGCACCGGCTTCAGCAAACGTACCGCGTCCGCAGCCAACGAGCCCGGCCATCCGCTATACAGCGCAGCCCGCCTTAATCGCGGCTGGCATCCGCACAACCTGTTGCTGAGCATGTGGGTACAGACCGGCTGGATCGGTGCGGCGCTTTTCATCGCGCTGCTTGGAGGATTGCTCTACCAGAGCATGGTGATGGCACGCATCACGTCGCCAGACCGGATCGCGGCCATGGCGCTGTGCATGCTGATCGTGACACTGCTGGTGAAGAATGCGACGGATGATTTCTATGATCGCGAACTGGCCAATGTGTTTTTCTCGCTCGTCGGCCTGTTGGTGGGCGCCTGCTTGCCAACCCGCCCAATCAAAGAGCTGCTCGACTAAGCCACCAGCGCGAGCAGTTCGCGCGCACGGACCGTATACGTGTGGCGCTTGAGTACGTGGTCATGGCCTTCGGATGCGATGCGCGCACGCGCTGATTCGTGTGCCAGAAACCAGCGGATTTTGTCGCGCAGTTCTTCGACACTGCGCCAGCAGGCGATGTGCTGGCCGTCAACAAAATGCTCGTCGATCTCCTTCACCCAGTCGGTGAGCAAGAAACCGCCCGCGGCGGGGACCTCAAACAGACGCAGGTTCATCGCCGTGCCCTGCCCAAACCAGTTGTGGATGTTCAGGTTGACCTTGCTCGACGAGAAGACCTGATTGAGTTTGTCGCCGAATACTTCGTGCCCGGCTTTCGCCGCCGGCATCCAGGGTTGCTTCTTCCAGCCCGGACCGTAGGCGCGGATGTCGAAGTCCAGCACCTCGGTGATCACCGCTCTGCGACGCGTCGACACCGTGCCGACAAAGCTCACCGGAGCGCCCCCGTGTTGCGCTTCGCAAGGCCTGAACAGCGTCTCGTCGACGGCGGACGGGAAGTAATGCACGTTGTTCAGCCCCGCATGCCTGTAGGCGCCGACGCTATTCGCGTCATTGGTGAGGTACAGGTCGTACGCGCAGGCATTGATGAGCGAGCGGGCATGGTCGAGAGGATCGTCGATCCAGTAGCCAATCGTCATGGCCCCCAGTCTGCCGATCTCACGAATCGTCTCGCGCGATAGCACCAACCCTTTCACACACAGGAAGTAGTCCGGTCGCAGGTGAGCAGCGGTCTTGATGAGTGATTCATTGACACGCGCCCTGGCGGCCTTTTCCCATCGTTGTCCGCGCAAAGGCTTGGGCACGCACGCGAGCGCGCCGCAACTGTCGTAGTCAAAGAAGTGAACGTTGAAGCCCAACCGTTCGAGCGACCGGCCGAGACAACGTCCGTTTTTCGTACGATTCGTTCCAGTTGGAGCAGCCACCAGAAAGGTCTTCGACATCGAGCGCGAGGGTGAAAATGCAATCGCTCAACGCTATGCATCGCCGCCCGTGCGATCAATGCGAACCCTCTGAGAATAATGAAGAAAATTACCGGAACTCTGTCGCCATCGTCTTGGTTTTTGCTACGACAATTGGCAGCGAGAAGTGGTTTGATTTTCGCCAATGGCATGCAGCGAAAAAACAGGGGCTCGCGTCCGCGATCATCTATGCGCGCTCGCGGAACGAGTGGGTTTTGTGCGCTCGCCTTCATCAAGATGCGACACGAACGCCGATGCACAAATTGCGCAAGGGCCATCAGCACAACGCCGGAACCAGTGCAGCTTGACCAAGCGTTGCGGCACGAAGCGGCGTATCAAGCGACAGGTGGTCTCGGCTCTCGTGCTGATGCGAGCCCATGTGAGGATCGCCACATCATCGAGACGAAAAGCGGCTACATAGCGGCCGAAAAATCCGTCACGCCGCGAAACGCCATCCCACAAAAAAAACACCCCTGCACACTCATGTATGCAGGGGGTGTTTCGTCTTGGTGCCGCGCCCTGGAAGCGGTCTGTCGCTACGTTCAGATCGGTTCGAGCTTCGCCACCGAAAGCGCCAGCCACTTCACGCCTGCGCCGGCCCCGAAGTTCACCTGCACACGGGCGTCCTGCCCGCTGCCCTCGGCAGAGACGATCACGCCCGCGCCGAACTTGGCGTGGCGCACTTGCTGACCAATGCGCAGCCCGCCGAGGTCGCGGCCATTGTTGCGCGGCGCGACCGCACGCGACCCGGCCGGCGCTTCTGCCGATTGGTTACGTGGCGTGGCGTAAGTGCCGAAGCCCTGCTGCACACGCGGGGTGAGCCACTTGAGCAGCGCCTCGGGGATTTCGTCGAGGAATCGCGACTTGATGGCAAAGCGCGTCTGTCCATGCAGCATGCGGTTCTGTGCCAGCGACAGGTACAGCCGCTGCCGCGCCCGCGTGACGGCCACGTACATCAAGCGCCGCTCTTCTTCCAATCCGTCCATCTCGGTGATGGAATTTTCGTGCGGGAAGAGGCCGTCCTCCAGCCCCGTCATAAAGACGACGTCGAACTCCAATCCCTTGGCCGCGTGAACGGTCATGAGCTGAATCGCGTCCTGCCCTGCGTCGGCCTGGTGTTCGCCCGCCTCAAGCGAGGCGTGCGACAGGAAGCGGCTGAGATCGTCTCCGCCGGTGTCGTCTTCCGGCGCATTTTCTTCGGCTGCGAAATTGACGGCGGCGTTGATGAGTTCGTCGAGGTTAGCCAGGCGATCTTCACCTTCCTTCTCATGACGATAGTGTTCGCGCAGCCCAGACGCGTCGAGCACATGGTCGATCATCTCGGCCAGTGGCAGGTCGCGCGTGACATTGCGCATTTCTTCGATCAGCCGCACGAAAGCGCCGATCGATTGCGCGGGTTTGCCGGAAAGATGCGATACCGTCGAGTACAGGCTGGTGCCATAGACGCGAGCAGCGTCGGCGAGCTGCTCAAGCGAGCGGGCGCCAATGCCGCGCGTCGGGAAATTCACCACACGAACAAAGGCGGTGTCGTCATCGGCGTTGGCGATCAGGCGCAAGTATGCGAGCGCGTGCTTGATTTCCTGCCGCTCGAAGAAGCGCAAACCGCCATACACGCGATACGGTATGCCGGTTGAAAAAAGCTGGTGTTCCACCACGCGCGACTGCGCATTGCTGCGATAGAGAATCGCGATGTCAGAACGCGACGCCCCATCGCGCACCAATTGCTGGATTTCTTCGATGATCCAGCGTGCCTCGTCCAGATCGGTGACCGCCTCATACACCCGGATCGGCTCGCCACTGCCCTGATCGGTCCACAGGTTTTTGCCAAGCCGCTTGGCGTTGTTGGCAATGATGGCGTTGGCGGCGTCGAGGATGTTGCCGTGAGAGCGGTAGTTCTGCTCAAGCTTGATGACGTTGGCAACACGAAACTCGCGTTCAAAGTCGCGCATGTTGCCGACTTCAGCGCCACGGAATCCGTAGATCGATTGGTCGTCGTCGCCCACCGCGAACACGGCAGCCGGCTCTGGCGTGCCGTAGCCGGCCAGCAACTTGAGCCACTTGTATTGCAGCACGTTGGTGTCTTGGAACTCATCGACCAGGACGTGGCGAAAGCGCATCTGGTAGTGCCGGCGGATCGGCTCGTTGCGCTCAAGCAATTCGTAGCAGCGCAGCAGCAGTTCGGCGAAATCGACCACACCTTCGCGTTGGCATTGGGCGTCGTATTCGGCGTACAGCTCGACCTTGCGGCGCGTAAAGTCGTCCCAGGCCTCGACCGCGGGCGGGCGCAGACCTGCCTCTTTCTGGGCGGAGATGAAGTACTGCAACTCGCGCGGCGGAAATTTCTCGTCGTCGACGTTCAGTGCCTTCAGCAGGCGCTTGATGGCGGCAAGCTGATCGGCCGTGTCCAGAATCTGAAAGGTCTGGGGGAGCGCCGCGTCGCGGTAATGCGCGCGCAGCAGCCGGTTGCACAGGCCGTGGAAGGTACCGATCCACATGCCACGCGTATTGATCGGCAGCGCGGCCGACAGGCGCGTGAGCATCTCTCGCGCAGCCTTGTTGGTGAAGGTCACCGCCAGGATGCCGCTCTGCCCGACCTGCCCGGTCTGCAACAGCCACGCAATGCGGGTGGTCAGCACGCGCGTCTTGCCCGATCCGGCTCCGGCCAGGATCAGGGCGGGCTGCGGCGGCAGGGTAACGGCGGCGAGTTGTTCGGGATTGAGGTTATCGAGCAGTGTAGGCATGGGCGGAACCGGCGAGTCAGCCGCGCATTATAGCGGCCGACCGCCGTCGCCCTTCCGATGGGTACCCGGAGAGGGCGCCCGTGATGTCTCAGGAACGCTTGCGGATCAGCCCGAACACCACCAGCACGATGATCGCGCCGACGACCGAACCGATAAAGCCCGCGCCCTGCCCAGCCTGGTAGATACCGATCGCTTGCCCGCCATACGTGGCAACCAGGGCGCCGATGATGCCGAGCACGATGGTCAGTATCCAGCCCATGTTGTCGTCGCCAGGCTTGAGGGCACGGGCCACCAAGCCTACGACGAGGCCGATCAGGATCGTATAGAGAATGCCCATATTTTCTTTTCCTTTCTGGTGCACCTGATTGTGCGAGGGCGCCATTATTGGCCGCCCCGTCCGCTTGCATTCCGGTCCGAAATCAAGAATCGGCCGGCCCCTGCTAAAATGCGCGTTTTGCTTTTCAACCGAGCCCATTCATGTCCGCGCAGCACATTCCGGAGAAATTCGAACCCACAGCCGTCGAAAAAGCGGCGCAGGCGTTCTGGGAATCCACCCAGGCATTCAAGGTGAGCGAAGATCCTTCGCGCCCCAAGTACTACTGCCTGTCGATGTTCCCCTACCCTTCCGGCAAGCTGCACATGGGCCATGTGCGCAACTACACCATAGGCGACGTGCTGACCCGCTTCCACAAGATGCGCGGCTTCAACGTGCTGCAGCCCATGGGCTGGGACGCCTTCGGCCTGCCGGCCGAGAACGCCGCCATCCAGAACAGCGTGCCGCCGGCCAAGTGGACGCGCGACAACATCGCCTACATGAAAAAACAACTCCAGTCGCTGGGCTTTGCCATCGACTGGAGCCGCGAAGTCGCCACCTGCGACGCCGACTACTACAAGTGGAACCAGTGGCTCTTCCTGCGCATGCTCGAAAAGGGCATCGCCTATAAAAAGACGCAGGTCGTGAACTGGGACCCGGTCGACCAGACCGTGCTGGCCAACGAACAGGTCATCGACGGGCGCGGCTGGCGCACCGGTGCGGTGGTCGAAAAGCGCGAAATCCCGGGCTATTACCTCGCCATCACCGATTACGCTGAAGAGCTGCTCGGCGACCTCGACACGCTCGACGATTGGCCCGAGCGCGTACGCCTGATGCAGGCGAACTGGATCGGCAAGAGCACCGGCGTGCGCTTTGCCTTTCCGCACGACATCCGCGACGAATCCGGCGCACTGATCGGCGACGGCCAGCTGTGGGTCTTCACCACGCGCGCCGACACCATCATGGGCGTGACTTTCTGCGCCGTGGCGGCCGAGCACCCGCTGGCCACGCTGGCCGCGCAGAACAACCCGGAACTGGCCGCTTTCATCGAGAAATGCAAGCACGGCTCGGTCATGGAAGCCGACATGGCGACCATGGAAAAGGAAGGCCTACCTACCGGCCTGAGCGTGCGCCACCCGCTGACGGGCGAACCGGTCGAAGTGTGGGTCGGCAACTACGTGCTGATGAGCTACGGCGACGGTGCCGTGATGGCCGTGCCGGGGCATGACGAACGCGACTTCCACTTCGCGCAGAAATACACGCTACCGATCAAGCAGGTCGTAAGCGAGAAAGACGCCGAGGGCCGCGACAAGCCCTTCTCTACCGACGCCTGGCAAGAGTGGTACGGCACCAAGGACGGCTACTGCGTCAAATCCGGCAAGTACGACGGGCTCACCTACACCGCCGCCGTCGACGCGGTGGCGGCTGATCTCAAGACGGCCGACGCTGGCGACAAGAAGGTGCAATGGCGTCTGCGCGACTGGGGTATTTCGCGCCAGCGTTACTGGGGTTGCCCGATTCCCATCATCCATTGCGATGACTGCGGCTCGGTGCCGGTGCCGGACGATCAACTGCCGGTCGTGCTGCCGGAAGATTGCGTGCCGGACGGCTCCGGCAATCCGCTGAACAAGCGCGACGACTTCCTCCACGTCAACTGCCCGCAGTGCGGCAAGGCCGCGCGGCGCGAAACCGACACCATGGATACGTTCGTGGATTCGTCCTGGTATTACGCGCGCTTCGCCTGCCCCAACAACGATCAAGCCATGGTCGACGCCCGCGCGGATTACTGGATGCCGGTCGACCAGTACATCGGCGGTATCGAGCACGCCATCCTGCACCTGCTGTACTCGCGCTTCTGGAGCAAGGTAATGGGCGATCTCGGGCTGGTGAAGTATCGCGAACCGTTCCGCCGCCTGCTCACGCAGGGCATGGTGCTCAACCACCTGTTCTCGCGCCGTAGCGACAAGACCGGCATCGAGTGGTTTGCCCCTGAAGAAGTCGAGCTGCAGCACGACGCATCGGGCCGTGTCACGGGCGCCACCGCGCTGCGCGACGGCCAGCCCGTCGACTACGGCGGCTTTGGCACGATGAGCAAGAGCAAGCGCAACGGCGTCGATCCGCAGTCGATGATCGAAACCTACGGTGCCGATACCGCGCGCTTTTTCATGATGTTCGCGTCGCCGCCGGAACAGACGCTGGAATGGTCTGACGCGGGCATCGAAGGCGCACACCGCTTCCTCAAGCGCGTGTGGAACTTCGGCCACATCGTATCGACCGTGGTGCGCCCGCAACTGCCAACGGCGGCGACGCGCGACAGCGCCAAGCTGCCGGAAGACCTGGCCACCCTGCGCCGCGAAGTGCACCTGCTGCTGCGCCAGGCGAACTACGACCTCGGCAAGCAACAGTTCAACACGGTGGCATCTGCTTCGATGAAGATGCTCAACGCACTCGAAAAGGCGCCGCGCGATTCGGCCATCGCCGCCGAGGTAATCGTCGAGTGTTTCGGCATTCTGCTGCGTGCGCTCTCACCGATCACACCGCACGTCACGCATTACCTGTGGGACGCACTTGGCTATGGCAAGGACATCCTCGCCGCCGAATGGCCGGAACCGCTGGAAGCCGCACTCGTGCAAGACGAAATCGAACTCGTGCTACAGATTTCCGGCAAGACCCGCGGCTCGGTGAAGGTGCCGGCGCAAGCAGACCGCGCCGCCATCGAAGCGGCTGCGGTCGCTTCGGAAGCGGCGCAGAAATTCATGGAAGGCAAGCCGGCGAAGAAGGTCATCGTCGTGCCGGGCCGTCTGGTCAATATCGTCGTCTGATACAGGCAGGGCCCCACCCAGGCGGGGCCCGCGCCGTCCCTAACATGACGCAGCACTTTCGCCAGGACTGGCAAGGAACACGATGAACCGATCCGCCTTTTTGGCCGCGCCGCGCGCGTGGCGCATGATCGTCGCCGCAATGCTCGCGCTGACGCTGACCGCGTGCGGGTTCCAATTGCGCGGACCTCGCCCGATGCCGTTCTCCAGCATCTACCTGGCGATGAATCCGTACTCGGAACTGACTGTCGACATCAAGCGCCAATTGCGGGCAAACGGTGGCATGGTAATCGCCGAGCGCGCCGACCAGGCGCAGGTGCAGTTGGTTGTTGCCAATGACTCGCGCGAAAAGGCCATTCTGTCGTTGAAGTCGGACGGCTCAGTGCGCGAATACCAGTTGCGCCAACACTTTGCCTTCCGTCTTCTCGACAGCAAGGGGCTGGAATTGATGCCGTACAACGACATTTACGTGTACCGCGACATCACCTTCAACGACTCGCAGACGTTGGCGAAGGAACAAGAAGAAGGCCAGCTCTATCGCGACATGGAACACGACGTGGTGCAGCAACTGATTCGCCGCCTGTCCACCGCCAAGGTGCCGATGACGGCCGATCAGTCCGCACCCGCCGCACAGTCTGTGCCCGCTGCCCGCTGATAGCCCGCATCCATGCGCCTGGATCAACTCGCCTCGCACCTCGAACGGCAGCTCGCGCCGCTGTACGTGCTGCATGGGGATGAGCCCTTGCTCGTCATCGAAGCAGGCGATGCGATCCGCAGCGCTGCGCGTCGGCGTGGCGTGACCGAGCGCGAAGTACTGGTCGTCACGCAAGGCTTCAAGTGGGATCAGCTTGGGCTTGCCTCGGGCAACATGTCGCTCTTCGGCGAAGCCAAGCTGGTCGACCTGCGCATTCCCACAGGCAAGCCGGGGCGCGACGGGGGCGACACGCTGGTGCGTTACGCGAAAGAGCTGGACCCGTCGGGTGCAGTCATCACGCTCGTCACCCTGCCGCAAATGGACTGGGCGGCTCGCAAGACCTCATGGTTCGTCGCACTGACCGAAGCTGGCGAGGCAATCGAGTGCAACGCACCGCCGTTGACCGAACTGCCGCAATGGATCGCAGGCCGGCTGGCCGCGCAGAAACAGACCGCTCCGCGCGATGCGCTGCAGTTCATCGCTGACCACGTGGAAGGCAATCTGCTGGCGGCGCACCAGGAAATCCAAAAGCTCGGCCTGCTCCACCCCGAAGGGGCGCTCACGCTCGAACAAGTCAGCGACGCCGTGCTGCATGTGGCGCGATATGACACCGAAAAGCTGCGCACCGCATTGCTGGAAGGCGACGCGGCCCGCTGTGCGCGCCTGCTCGACGGTCTCAAGGGCGAAGGCGCGGCCACCCCGCTGGTGCTGTGGGCGATGGCCAATGAAATCCGCACGCTTGCCAACGTGCGCACCGCGCTCGATACCGGCGCGTCGCCCGACGCAGCGCTACGCGCCGAACGCGTATTCGGACCGCGACAAGCGCTCGTGCGCCGCGCGGCGCAACGCCTGCGAGGAGCCGCCTTGCGGGCGGCCTTGATGCATGCGGCTCGCATCGACCGCATGGTCAAGGGCTTGGTCACGGGCGACGTGTGGGACGAGTTCCTGCAGTTGGCCCTGCGCGTTCGCGCCTGACCGCTTCAGCACATCACTCGCTGCATGCCGCCAACGCGGTGACATCCCCCGCTGCAATCACTTGGAGGTGACGGGTGATTCTATCGATCGGCCAATTCCACCACGCCAGTGCTTCGAGCCTGGCAACGTCGTCCGATGAGAAACGATAGCGAATGACGTCGGCCGGATTGCCGCCAACGATGGCGTAGGCCGGCACGTCTTTGGTCACAATGGCGCCTGCCGATACGATGGCGCCGTTGCCGATCTTCACGCCCGGCATGATGAGCGCGTCATAGCCGATCCAGACGTCGTTGCCGACCACGGTGTCGCCCTTGTAGGGTAGGTCGGCAAGTTCCGGCGTCACGCTTTCCCACCCGTTGCCGAAGATCTGGAATGGATACGTCGAGACGCCCGACATCCGGTGATTGGCGCCATTCATGATGAAGCGGACGCCCCGCGCCAGCGCGCAGAACTTGCCAATCACCAGCCGATCGCCGATGAATGGGAAGTGATAGAGGACATTGCGCTCGAAGTTCTCGGGGCCGCCCGGATCATCGTAGTAGGTGTAGTCACCCACCACGATGTTGGGATTGTTCACAATGTTCTTGATGAAACAGACCTGCGGATAACCCACCATTGGATACGGGTTGCGAGGATCAGGTCCGTTCATCGAATGCCCTTCGGTACGGTGACTTACTGCGGCGCAGGTGCGCGCTCGATGCCGGTGATCTTCGCACCCGGCTTGATGTTCTTGCTCTTGAACCAGCCGGCGTTCATTTCGAGCGCATAACGGGCAGGGTCGAGGGCGCAATGGGAGTCCTCGGTCTGCGGCGCCATGTCTTCAATATTGATGATCACGCCCTTGGCGTCGATGAACGCCACTGAAAGCGGCAGCAGCGTGTTCTTCATCCACATGCAGTGACGCTGATCCGCCGGAAAGACGAACAACATACCCGCCGCGCTAGGCATCGTCTTGCGATACATGAGCCCTTGCATGCGCGAAGGATTGTCGGCGGCCACTTCGGCATCGATGCGGAACATACCGATCGACAGATCCATGCGGGGCATCGATTGCGCAAAGCTGGCGCCAGTGGCCAGCAGACATGCACCGGCAACGAACATTGAACGGATCATCCACGACTCCATGTGATCAAAAAACACCGGCGCGATGCCGGTAGCTCTGTCTGTAACGGTCCAAGGTGGTGCAGGTTGACGCTCCGCGTCCGTTCACGCACCAGCGTCGCGCCAGTCACCAGACGGAAGACTGCCCAGTTCCCACTGACCGATCGACACGCGGATCAAGCGAAGCGTAGGCAAACCGACCTTGGCGGTCATGCGGCGCACCTGTCGGTTGCGCCCTTCCCGCAACACGATGCGCACCCACGCCGTCGGTATCGACTTGCGCTCCCGGATCGGCGGATTACGCGGCCAGAGCCATGCGGGCTCATCGGCCACGCTGGCCTCGCACGGACGCGTCACGAAATCACCGAGATCCACACCGCGCCGCAATTGCTCCAGCGCGGCATCGGAAGGGATGCCTTCGACTTGTGCCAGATACACCTTGGGTTGCTTGTGTCGAGGGTCAGCCAAACGATGCTGCAAGGCGCCGTCGTCGGTGAGCAGCAACAGCCCTTCGCTGTCGGCATCGAGCCGGCCTGCGGCATACACATTCGGAACCGCGATGAATTCGGCCAGCGAACGATGCCCTGCTTCGGGCGTGAACTGGCTCAGTACGCCGAAAGGTTTGTTGAAAAGTATGATGCGCGACATTTGCCGGGACCTTACCAGAGACGGCTGGTCGGGCAAACCGCAGTGATGACGGGGCAGGAAAACCGAAATGCTGCGTCCGCCCCCCGGAGCGGACGCAGGCGGCTGGCCGTATCAGGTACGGGCCTGCCAGGACTTATCAGCTCGCGCGCTGAATGTTCGAAGCCTGCTTGCCCTTGGGGCCTTGCAGCACGTCGAACGACACCTTGTCCCCTTCCTTCAGTGTCTTGAAGCCACTCATATTGATAGCGGAGAAATGCGCGAACAGGTCTTCGCTACCGTCTTCCGGAGTAATGAAGCCGAAGCCCTTGGCGTCGTTGAACCACTTAACAGTACCGTTTGGCATTGCAGGTTTCCTTCTATTCCTTTGGTTACATGAACTGCTTTTTTTGTCCCGCGCGAGGCGGTCTCTCTGTGGGGCTGGCGGTGCGTTTTTCCCCGACGAATCAGGTAGCTGCACTACGCAAGCTGTCACAAGCGCGCTTTTACGCTAAACCAATGGAATACGTTCAACGGTTCTAAAGGGCTTGTGTTGTAGGCATCCGTCACCATATAGCCAAAGAACCCGGCATCAATCTGTCAGGCAAGTTTACGAATCACGATTCGCCCAACAGCGAAGCAGCGTTAAGCACTGTCAGTAAGGCATCTCGTCACCCAACGAACCGGCGACGAAATGTGATCAGAAGGGCTAGATGTAGACCACCATGAATGGAACCGGCACACACGTTGCTAGATGTCGGCTGGGGCGTCGACTACCGCACGCGAATCCGCTTCCACAACCCCACCGGAAACGTGGAATTAGCGCCGTAGAAGACGTGAAATCTCGTCCTTGAAGTCTCGTTTGAAGCGATTAGAATGGGCCGCATGGCAACCCGCAGGCAACAGGATTCCGTGCTGGAAGCTGAGCGCACAAAGCTTCAGCCCCCTAAGCTCTATAAGGTAATCCTTCTCAATGACGACTACACCCCGATGGATTTCGTGGTGGTGGTTTTGCAACGATTCTTCTCGATGGACAGGGAACGCGCCACTCGCGTGATGCTCCAAGTTCATCAAGACGGAATGGGTATCTGCGGAGTGTTTCCGCGGGATATTGCCGCGACGAAAGTCGAACAGGTCAGCAGCTATGCACGTCAGCACCAGCACCCGCTGGCCTGTGTGATGGAGGAAGAGTAAATGATCGCGCAAGAACTTGAAGTCAGTCTGCACATGGCCTTTGTCGAGGCGCGGCAGAAGCGGCATGAGTTCATTACGGTTGAACACCTGCTGCTTGCGCTGCTCGACAACCCCTCGGCGGCCGAAGTGCTGCGGGCCTGCGCGGTCAATATCGAGGAGTTGCGGCGTGAGCTGAACAACTTCATCGCAGAGCACACGCCCACGGTTTCGGGCAGCGACGACATCGACACGCAGCCGACACTGGGATTCCAGCGCGTCATCCAACGCGCGATCCTGCACGTACAGTCTTCGGGCAAGAAAGAAGTCACCGGCGCAAACGTGCTGGTGGCGATCTTCGGCGAGAAAGATTCGCACGCGGTCTACTTCCTGCAGCGTCAGGGCATCACGCGCCTGGACGTGGTGAACTTCATCGCCCACGGGATCACCAAGACGCCGCAACAACAGACAGGCAATGCCGCCAAGCCGGCGTCCGAATCAGGTGATAACGAAGCATCCGATGGCGAAAACACAACGCCGGGCGGCGCATTGGAGAACTTCACCCAGAACCTGAACCAGCAGGCACTGGTGGGTAAGATCGACCCGCTCATCGGGCGCGACAAGGAACTGGAACGCGTCATCCAGACGTTGTGCCGCCGTCGCAAGAACAACCCGCTCCTCGTCGGCGAAGCCGGCGTGGGCAAGACGGCCATCGCCGAAGGCCTGGCACGCCGCATCGTCGAAGGGCGCGTGCCGGAAATCCTAGAAGGTGCGCAAGTGTATGCCCTCGACATGGGCGCGTTGCTCGCAGGCACCAAGTACCGCGGCGACTTTGAACAACGCCTGAAGGCGGTGCTCAAGCAACTGGTCGAGAACCAGAACGCGATTCTGTTCATCGACGAGATCCACACGCTGATCGGTGCAGGCGCTGCTTCGGGCGGTACGCTCGACGCGTCCAATCTGCTCAAGCCCGCGTTGTCGTCGGGCCAGCTCAAGTGCATCGGCGCGACCACGTACACCGAGTTCCGGAACATCTTCGAGAAGGATCACGCCCTGTCGCGGCGCTTCCAGAAGATCGACGTGCATGAACCATCGGTGCCCGAGACGATCGAGATTCTCAAGGGGCTCAAGTCGCGCTTCGAGGAACACCACGGCGTGAAGTATTCGACCGCTGCGATCACCAGCGCGGCGGAACTGTCCGCACGCTATATCAACGATCGCCACCTGCCGGACAAGGCCATCGACGTGATCGACGAAGCGGGTGCGGCACAACGCATCCTGCCCAAATCGAAGCAGAAGAAGACTATCGGCAAGGGTGAGATCGAAGAGATCGTTGCCAAGATCGCCCGCATCCCGCCGCGTAGCGTGTCGTCCGACGACCGCACGGCGCTGCAGAAGCTCGACCGCGATCTGAAGAACATGGTCTTCGGCCAGGATGCAGCCATTGATGCGTTGGCGCGTGCGATCAAAATGTCGCGCTCGGGTCTTGGCAATCCGCAGAAGCCGATCGGCTCATTCCTGTTCAGCGGCCCCACTGGCGTGGGCAAGACCGAAGTCGCTCGTCAGTTGGCCTACACGCTGGGCATCGAGCTGGTGCGTTTCGATATGTCCGAATACATGGAGCGCCACGCGGTCAGTCGCCTGATCGGCGCCCCGCCGGGATATGTCGGCTTTGACCAGGGCGGCCTGCTCACCGAGGCGGTGACGAAAAAACCGCACTGCGTGCTGCTGCTCGATGAAATCGAAAAGGCGCACCCGGACATCTACAACATCCTGTTGCAGGTGATGGACCACGGCAAACTGACCGACAACAACGGTCGGCAAGCGGACTTCCGCAACGTGATCCTGATCATGACGACCAACGCCGGCCAGGAAACGCTGACCAAGTCGACAATGGGATTTACCGCGACGCGGCAGACCGGGGACGAGATGGGCGAGATCAAGCGCCTGTTTACGCCGGAATTCCGCAACCGTCTGGATGCGGTCATTTCGTTCAAGGCGCTGGATCACGAGATCATCATGCGCGTGGTCAACAAGTTCCTCATGCAGCTCGAAGGCCAACTGCAAGAGAAGAAGGTGGAAGTCGCGTTCACCGACAAGCTCAAGGACTGGCTGGCTGGCAGAGGTTTCGACCCGCTCATGGGGGCACGGCCGATGGCTCGGCTCATCCAGGACACGATCCGTTCGGCCCTGGCCGACGAGTTGCTGTTCGGTCGCCTCGCCAACGGCGGACGTGTCACCATCGACGTGGACGAAGCTGGCGAAGTGAAGCTGGAGTTCGAAGACCAGTCGGCCGAGGTCACGGCCTGACGAGCACTATCGCCAAATCAAAAAAGCCACCCCAAGGGTGGCTTTTTTTCATTTTCAAACAGCCCCCGCCTTTTCTAGGCGGCAAAGCAGACGCTGCGGCGACCTGCACATTCGCAATGCCATGAGAGACGCTTCTTCGCGTTGTGTGGCGCGCAATCTTGTTTCGCAATATGAAATGAAAATCACATCCGTTTGATTTACAAATGAAAAATAAACACTAACTCTTATATAAGACATAACACACAAGAGAAACAAACACTCCTATACTGGCCCAACCCAACCTGAGAGGAGAGTGGCCATGAACAGAGAGCAGCAAGCTGAAGCCCTGCGGCGTGACTGGGCAGAGAATCCCCGTTGGCGCGGCGTGCGTCGCGGTTATGAGGCAACTGAAGTCGTCCGACTGCGTGGATCGCTGCAACCCGAAAACACGCTAGCCCGCCGTGGCGCGGAACGACTCTGGCAGTTGCTGCAGAACGAGCCCTTTGTCCCGGCACTCGGCGCGCTGACCGGCAACCAGGCCATGCAGCAGGTCAAGGCCGGCTTGAAGGCGATCTATCTGTCCGGCTGGCAGGTGGCGGGCGATGCCAATCTCGCTGGCGAGATGTATCCCGATCAGTCGCTCTACCCCGCCAACTCCGTGCCCTCCGTCGTCCGCCGCATCAACAACACCTTCGCGCGCGCCGACCAGATCCAGTGGGCTGAAGGTAAGGACCCGACGGACACCGACTACATCGATTACTTCGCCCCCATCGTGGCGGATGCCGAGGCGGGCTTTGGCGGTGTGCTCAATGCGTTTGAGCTCATGAAATCGATGATCGATGCAGGAGCCTCCGGCGTGCACTTCGAAGACCAGCTCGCCTCGGTGAAGAAATGCGGCCACATGGGCGGCAAGGTGCTGGTCCCGACACGCGAGGCGGTCGCCAAACTGATCGCCGCGCGACTGGCCGCCGACGTGCTGGGCGTTCCCACGCTGCTGGTGGCGCGCACCGATGCAGAAGCGGCGGATCTGCTGACGGCGGACGTCGACGACAACGACAAGCCCTTCTGCACTGGAGAACGCACGGCAGAAGGTTTCTATCGCACCCGCGCCGGCCTCGAACAGGCAGTTTCGCGCGGATTGGCCTATGCACCGTTCGCCGATCTCGTCTGGTGCGAAACCGGCAAGCCAGATCTCGCCTACGCCCGCGCCTTTGCAGAGGCCATCCTCCGCGAACACCCGGGCAAGATGCTGGCCTACAACTGTTCGCCTTCATTCAACTGGAAGAAGAATCTCGACGATGCAACCATCGCACGCTTCCAGAAAGAACTCGGCGCCATGGGCTACAAGTTCCAGTTCATCACGCTCGCGGGCTTCCATAGTCTTAACTACGGCATGTTCGATCTGGCGCACGGATATGCCCGTCGCAACATGGCCGCCTTCGTCGAGCTGCAGCAAGCGGAGTTTTCGGCAGCGGAACGCGGCTTCACGGCGGTACGCCATCAGCGCGAAGTGGGCACGGGGTACTTCGATGCCGTCACGCAAGTCATCGAGGGCGGTCGCTCGTCGACCACCGCGCTGCACGGCTCGACGGAGAACGAGCAGTTCCTTGATCGGCATTAGGCATGTCTGAACCGGCGCTCGCCCCTTCTCTAACGGCATCTATAGTGAGTGAATGAGCGGGCGCCATACTGATCGTTGCAAACCCGCTGCAACAATCAGCGCGGCGCCTTGTCCCACCGTGACAGACTGATCGGAGGTGCCGCCATGATGACAACCGAGGTCTTTCCCGGCCGCGTCGAAGTACGTGCGTTTGGGGAAATCACACTCGCCGACTACAAGGTCTTCGAAGAACAGGCCAATTACCGCATCCGCTTCAACGGCGAGATCGACCTGCTGCTGGATTTCCGAGACGCAACAGGCATCACCATCGACGCGTTGCTTGAGGAATTCCGGTTCAGCCGCGCACACAAGACTGACTTCACGCGCGTGGCCGTCATTACCGACGACAACCTCATGACCTGGGGCGCATTCCTCTCGCAGGTCTACAGCAAGGCGGACATTCGCGTCTTCGAAGACGAAGAAACAGCGCGCGCCTGGCTGGGTGATCAATCGGAAGGCCCGGCAGAGGCCGACGCTCAACCAGCGGGTTGATCGCTGAACATTGACGATGGTGGGCATGCTGCGCGCCCACCTGTTCATGTCGTCGGGTGTTCAGCGCGGACCTAGCGGAGGGGAGCGCAGGCGCGCGTCAAGCGCATCCATTTTCGGGCGAAGACGTTGTGCTTCGGCAAGCGCCGCCGGATCCCGTGTCTGCAACCACCGGGCAAGTGCGCGCTGTGACTGCGCGCGCAGCCGTGTGTATTCCACCAGCGTGTCATGCCACGAAGCGGCATCGGCCGGAACGTCGAGACGGGCGATGGTATCGGCATGCTGTTCCAATGCGCTCGCAGCGTCGAGCAACGCGCGAGCCGTCGCCACCGCATCGGCCCCATTGGCCTGTTGCTGAGCAAGCAGCTTCGATGCTGCTGCGTCCAACGGGTCGTACGCCATCGCATCGACAGCCGAGAATAGCGCTGCCCGCTTTGGATAGTCGAGAACATCGCCCGACACGTTCGACCACAACCACCCACCGGCTGCAGCAACCACTGCCAATGCCATCCAGGCTCGCGGGCGCAACCATGCAGTAGAACAGCCGTGAAGTCACTGGCAGCGCGAACCCGGCCCCGACGACCAGGCCCGCCAGCAGACCGCCACCATGGGCGGCGTTGTCGATGCCGGGCACCGCCGCCCCTGCAAACAGCGAATAGGCGACGAAAGCGAGCATGCTGCCGCGCGTCTGCCGCAGCACGGTCATGGGCATCTGCCCACGACACATGAAGAGGTAAGCCAGCAACGCACCGGCCACGCCGAATATCGCGCCCGACGCCCCCACGCTGACTGTCAGCGGCGCCCACCAATTGCTGGCCAGCGCGCCGATCACGCCTGTGACGAGAAAGATCAACGCAAATGCAAGGCTGCCGAACAGGCGCTCGGCAATCTGGCCGATCTGCCACAGCGCCAGCATGTTAAAGGCAATGTGGATTGGATTGCCGTGCAGGAAGATCGAACTCACCAGGCGCCACGGCTGCCCCGATTGCACCAGCGGCGCAAAGTTGGCGCCCATGTCGCGCAAGACCGCCACGGGTATCGAAAACGCCATGCCGGCACGCCACGTCTGCGCGATGTAGACGAGCACGCACAGCGCCACGATCGTGATGGTTGCCGGCGTGCGCGGCACCCGCGTATAGAGCGCCCGGAAGAAGCGGACTTCATCCACGGTGTAAAACCTCCTGCACGCTCAGCCGTTCCGGGCAGTCATCGCCCGCAGCGAGATCAATGGCTGATGAAGAACTTGAGCTGAAAGATGATGGCGCCATCGACGTAGGGCTTAACCGTCGGCACCACGTAGGACTGGATGGCCACCCACTTGCCGCGCCACTCCAGCGTGGGCGCCAGCATCGGAATGATCGGCGATTGGTGGTAGCCCGACATCAACCCGCCCGTGAGCCCTGCGCGAAAACCCGCGCCCAGATCGAACGGATAGTAGTTGCCCAACAGATAGAAGCTTGCGCGCTTGATGCTGTTTTTGTAAACGCCAGCCGCCCAGGTCCACTCTTCATTGATGTCGCGTTCGTAGCCTAAACCGTAGTTGGCTTCGTTAAGGCCCAGGTCACGTTCGAAATGGTGGGAGCCACCGCCAACGGAGATGAGTTCAGCGGCATTAACCAAAGGGCTGCACGCAATGATGAGAACTGCTGCTGCATAGCGCAGGAAGGAAAGCATGGTGTCCTTGAATTGTTGTTATCGGCAGTAAGACTGTCACTGCGCCGCAGCAGGATTTTGGCACAATGCGATGTGGAATTTGTCACTCGGGGGCGGCGAACATGAAACGCGTGGTCTTCAACCAGAAAGGCGGCGTTGGCAAATCGACCATCGCATGCAACCTCGCTGCAATCGCCGCCTCGCGCGGGCTGCACACGCTCCTGATCGACCTTGATCCACAGGGAAATTCCACGCATTACCTCATGGGCGAAGCCGACGCCGAAGCGCCCTCCATCGCCGATTTCTTCGACCAGACGCTCACCCTGCGCTTCGACAACTTGCCGGCAACCGGTTTCGTTCAACCCACGCCTTTCGAGAACCTATCGTTGATCGCCTCGGCGCCTCGGCTCGAAGAACTGATGGGCAAGCTCGAATCGCGCTACAAGATCTTCAAGCTGCGCGAGGCACTGGCCGAGTTGTCCGAAGAATTCGACCGCATCTACATCGACACGCCGCCCGCGCTCAATTTCTACACGCGCTCGGCGATGATCGCGGCCGATGCGTGCCTGATCCCGTTCGACTGCGACGATTTCTCGCGGCGCGCGCTCTACGCACTGCTCGACAACGTCGAAGAAATCCGCGCCGACCACAATCCTGACCTGCGTGTCGAAGGCATCGTGGTCAACCAGTTCCAGCCGCGAGCCAGCCTGCCCCGCCAGATCGTTCAGGAACTGCTTGACGAAGGTCTGCCGATCCTGCCGCACTACCTGTCTTCGTCGGTCCGCATCCGTGAGTCGCACCAGCTTGCGCGTCCGATGATCTATCTCGACGCGCGCCACAAGCTCACACAAGAATTCGTGGCGTTGCACGACGGGCTGGAAGCTGGCTGAGCGCCGCGTCGTGGCCGCTATCGGCCACTCGCCGGAGGGGCCCTCTCCCGCTATAATTCACCCTTTTGCCTCAGGCATTTATGCTGGTTTATCGGGGCGTTCCGTCCGCGACTGACACACCGTGCGTGCTGACCATCGGTAATTTCGATGGCGTACACTTGGGTCACAAGGCCTTGCTGGCGCAGCTCAAGAGCCGCGCGCGTGCGCTCGGCCTGCCCGCCAGCGTGCTGACATTCGAGCCGCATCCGCGCGAGTTTTTCGCGCCCGATTCGGCGCCCCCCCGGCTGACCAGCCTGCGGCGCAAGCTCGAACTGCTCGAAGGCGAAGGCATCGACAATGTCTATGTGCAGCGCTTTTCAAAGCGTTTTGCCGCGCTGACCGCAGATGAATTCATCGACACTGTGCTGGTTCGCGGCCTACGGGCGCGCCACCTGATCATCGGTGACGACTTCTGCTTTGGCCGTGGGCGGCAGGGTAATTTTGAAACGCTCAAGGCGGCTGGCAGCCTGCGCGGCTTCCAGGTCGAGTCGATGCACACCGTTGAACTCGAAGGCGAACGGGTGTCCAGCTCGGCCGTACGCGCCGCCATGCAGGAAGGCGACATGGCTCACGCCAACCGCCTGCTGGGCGAGCCCTTTGACGTGATCGGCCGTGTCATGCACGGCGACAAGATCGGGCGGACGATTGGCTTTCCCACGGCCAACATCCAGCTCACGCAGAAGAGCATGCCGTTGTCGGGCATTTTCGCGGTGACGGTGGACGGCGGGCCACTCAAGGGTGCGATGGGTGCAGCCAGCATCGGCGTGCGCCCCACCATCGGCGAGCGGCTGGCACTGCGGCTAGAGGTGTTCATACTGGACTTTGACGGTGACCTCTATCACCAGCGGCTGTCGGTACGGTTCCTCAAGAAGATCCGCTCCGAGGCCAAATTCGCTTCGCTGGCTGAGCTGACAGCCGCGATCGAGCAGGATTGCAGGGACGTGCGCAGCTTTTTCGCCGCACGTGAGAACTAAGAGCCACTAACAAAACTGAGCAGAAGCAGTTCGGGCCACGCGCCCAGCCGCAGCCCGTGCAAAAAATACGGCAAGGCTGGGCAACGACGCCGGACCGGTTTTGTTAGCAGCTCTAATTGGCAGGCCCGCGCCGGGTGGTGTGGGCCGCAACTTGTAGCAGGACCACTAAACGACCATGGCTGAATACCGACAGACGCTGAATATGCCCGACACCCCGTTTCCGATGCGGGGTGATCTGCCCCGCCGCGAACCGGGCTGGGTCCAACAATGGCAACAGAAAAAACTGTACGAAAAGATTCGTGCAGTCAGCGCCGGTCGTCCCAAGTTCATCCTGCACGACGGCCCTCCGTACGCCAACGGCAGCCTTCACCTGGGCCACGCGCTCAACAAGGTGCTCAAGGACATCATCGTCCGTTCCAAGACGCTCGCCGGTTTCGATGCGCCCTACGTGCCGGGCTGGGATTGCCACGGCCTGCCGATCGAACACAAGGTCGAAGTCACTCACGGCAAGAACCTGCCGGCCGACAAGGTGCGCGAACTGTGCCGCGCCTACGCCACCGAACAGGTCGCCATCCAGAAAGAAGGCTTCATCCGCCTCGGCGTGCTGGGCGACTGGAACAATCCGTACCTGACCATGGCGTTCGCCAACGAGGCCGGCGAGATCCGCGCGCTGGCCGAAATCGTCAAGGCCGGCTTCGTCTTCAAGGGTCTCAAGCCGGTCAATTGGTGTTTCGACTGCGGCTCCGCGCTGGCCGAAGCCGAAGTTGAATACGAAGACAAAAAGTCCGACGCCATCGACGTGGCTTTCCCGGTTGCCGATGCCGACAAGCTGGCTGCCGCATTCGGGCTCGGTTCGCTACCCAAGCCTGCGTACGCAGTGATCTGGACCACCACACCGTGGACGATCCCCGCCAACCAGGCCATCAACCTGCATCCGGAATTCGAGTACGCGCTTGTCGACGTAGGCGACAAGCTGCTGGTGCTGGCGGCCGAACTGGTCGAAGGCGTACTCAAGCGTTACGAAGTCGAAGGCAATATCGTCGCCAAGACCAAGGGCGCAGCACTGGACGGTATCAACTTCCGCCATCCGTTCTATGACCGCCTCTCGCCGATCTATCTGGCCGAGTACGTCGGGCTGGACGCTGGCACGGGTCTGGTGCACTCGGCGCCCGCCTACGGCGCGGACGACTTCAGCACTTGGCGCGCTTACGGCCGCGGTTTTGACGAAATCCTCAACCCGGTGCAGGGCAATGGCGTCTATGTGCCGACGCTAGAGTTTTTCGGCGGCCAGATGATCTGGAAGGCCAACCCGCATATCGTCGAAAAGCTGCGCGAAGTCGGCAGCCTGCTCAAGCACGAAGTCATCACGCACAGCTACATGCATTGCTGGCGTCACAAGACGCCGATCATCTACCGCGCCACCGCGCAGTGGTTCATCGGCATGGACAAGCAACCGGTCAGCGGTGAGCCGCTGCGCGCACGCGCGCTCGAAGCGATCGAGGCGACCGCCTTCTACCCCGGCTGGGGCAAGCCGCGTCTGCACGCGATGATCGCTGGCCGCCCGGACTGGTGCATCTCGCGCCAGCGCAACTGGGGTGTGCCGATCCCGTTCTTCCTGCACAAGGAAACCGGCGAACTGCATCCGCGCACCGTCGAGCTGATGGAACAAGTCGCACAGCGCGTCGAACAAGCCGGCATCGAAGCCTGGTTCAAGCTCGACGCAACCGAGCTGCTGGGCGCCGAAGCGAACCAATACGACAAGATCAGCGACACGCTGGACGTGTGGTTCGACTCCGGCACCACGCATTGGCACGTACTGCGGGGCTCGCATCCGGACGGCCATGCTGTCGGCCCGCGCGCAGACCTGTACCTCGAAGGCTCCGACCAGCATCGCGGCTGGTTCCACTCGTCGCTGCTCACCGGCGCAGCCATCGACGGCCATGCGCCTTACAAGGCGCTGCTCACCCACGGCTTCACCGTGGACGAGAAGGGCCGCAAGATGAGCAAGTCGTTGGGCAACACGATCCTGCCGGACGAAATCAACGACAAGCTGGGCGCCGAAATCCTGCGCTTGTGGGTCGCCAGCACTGACTATTCGGGCGAACTGGCTGCGTCCAAGCAGATTCTCGACCGCGTGGTCGAGGTCTATCGCCGCCTGCGCAACACGCTGCGCTTCCTGCTCTCCAACACCGCCGACTTCGACATCGCCCAGCACGCGGTGCCGGTCGAGCAATGGCTGGATATCGACCGCTACGCGCTGGCGCTCACGCGCAAGCTCGCGGTGCAGTGCAAGGCCGATTACGACAGCTACGATTTCCATCGCATCGTGCAGGCTCTGCAGTTGTTCTGTTCGGATGACATGGGCAGCTTCTACCTCGACATCCTCAAAGACCGGCTGTACACCTCGGCATCCGATGCATTGGCACGCCGCTCGGCCCAGACCGCGCTGTGGCACATCACGCAGACGGTCGTAAAGCTGATGGCTCCGATCCTGTCCTTCACTGCCGAAGAAATCTGGCAGGTGCTCAATGGCGGCAACGCCGACGACAGCGTCATGCTGCACACCTTCCACGTCCTGCCCTCACCGGGTCAGAACGAAGAAGCGCTGCTGGAACGCTGGAGCCGAATCCGCTCCGTGCGTGGCGAAGTGGCGAAGGCCATCGAAGCCGTACGTACCGAAGGAAAGGTCGGTTCGTCGCTGCAAGCGGAGGTCACCGTTCAGGCCGCGGGCGAAACCTACGACGCGCTGGCCAGTCTGGGCGATGACCTGAAGTTCGTCTTCATCACGTCGAAGGCCACGCTGGCGCAAGGAGACGAACGTATCGACGTGCAGCCGTCTTCCGAGGAAAAGTGCGGACGTTGCTGGCACTATCGCGCCGATGTCGGCGCGCATGCCGAACATCCGGAACTGTGCGACCGTTGCGTCGCCAACCTTTACGGCGCGGGCGAAGTCCGCTCGCACGCCTGAGGCCGATGTACCTGGATTGCGGCATTGCCAGCGTGCGCGATTGGGCGCCGGGGGACATTGCCGCATTACCGCAGTTGGCGAACAATCCGCGCATCGCGCGCAACATGCTGGTGCTACCTTCGCCCTACCAGCTACTGCACGCGGTGTCGTGGGTCGGCCAGTGCATCGACAGACGCCAACGCACCGCCCCTGGGCCATTGAAGTCGATGGCACGCTGGCCGGTGGCGTGAGCCTGATGCTGCGGGGCGAGCCGGAAGCGCACTCCGCCGGTATTGCCTACTGGCTGGGCGAGCCGTTCTGGGGCCGGGGCATTGCCACCGCCGTAGTCGATGCAGTCTGCCGCTACGCCTTCGATGAACTTGGGCTGACGCGGCTGGATACGGCAGTGCTGGAATGGAACCCGGCGTCGATGCGGGTACTCGAAAAATGCGGTTTTGTACGCGAAGGCGTTCTGCGCCGGAGCGTCGCCAAAGAAGGTCGGTTGATCGATCGCGTGATGTTCGCGCGGCTGGCCGAAGAAAACGACGATTGACATGAACAACCTCAACAAACGCTTTGCCTCATGGCTGGGTCTGGCCGGCGCGGTCGTCGTGATCGACCAGTTCACCAAGTGGCTGATCCAGCAGAAGCTCGCCTACGGCGACGCGATCCGCGTGACGGACTTCTTCGACATTGTGTTCGTCTTCAATCGCGGTGCGGCATTCAGCTTCCTCGCCAACCATTCGGGCTGGCAGCGCTGGTTCTTCGTCATCCTGGCCGTAGTGATCTGCGGCTGGCTGCTGCAACTGCTGTGGCGCCATAAGGGGGAAACCCTCCAGCCACTGGCCTTTTCGTTGGTCATCGGTGGCGCGATCGGCAACGTGATCGACCGTCTGGCGCATGGCGCGGTGGTCAACTTCCTGTATTTCCACGCCGGCAGCTTCGGTTGGCCGGCATTCAACGCGGCCGACTCGGCCATCTGCGTCGGCGTAGCGCTGATGGTGCTGGCGCAACTGCGCGAAGGTCAGGCCGCCAAAAGAACGAAAGCGAGCAGTACATGATCGGCCCCAACAGCCTTGTCACTCTCAACTTCCGCGTGATGCACCCGGAGTCTGGCGCGGTGTTCATTTCGACGTTCGAATCGACCCCTGCCACCATGCAGATGGGCGCAGGTGAACTGGCCCCCTCGATGGAGGCCCGCCTGCTCGGGCTGGCACCGGGTGCGCGCGAAGTCTTCGATATGGCCGCCGGCGAAGCCTTCGGCCAATACAATCCGCAATTGGTCGAACGCGTCAAACGCAGCGACGTGCCGCCGGAACTCTACCTGGAAGAGCACACCGTGCTGTCGTTCCCTGCTCCCGACGGCAGCAGCTACCCGGGACTGGTGCGCGAACTGACCGACACCGAAGCCGTCATCGACTTTAACCATCCGCTCGCCGGGCGCGCGGTAAAGCTCGAAGTCCAGATCATCGGCGTCATCTGAACGCCGGAACGGAAGCCCCAGCATGAACGAAGCCGAAATCATCCTCGCCAATCCGCGCGGCTTTTGCGCCGGCGTGGAGCGCGCCATCGAGATCGTCGAGCGCGCCATCCGCATTCATGGCGCACCGATCTACGTGCGCCACGAAGTCGTGCACAACAAATTCGTGGTCGATGATCTGCGCAACAAGGGTGCCGTGTTCATTGAAGAACTCGACGAAGCCCCTGCTGGCGCGACGGTCATTTTCAGTGCGCACGGCGTGTCGCAGAACGTACGTCGCGAAGCCGCCGAACGCGGCCTGCGCGTGTTCGACGCCACCTGCCCGCTGGTCACCAAGGTCCACGTCGAAGTTCAAAAGATGCGCGACGCTGGCCGCGAGATCATCATGATCGGCCACAAGGGCCACCCGGAAGTCGAAGGGACCATGGGTCAGTCTGAAGGCGGCATGTTCCTGGTCGAGACCGTCGATGACGTCGCCGCCCTCGTTGTGAACGACCCCGAAAAGCTCGCCTACGTGACGCAGACGACGCTGTCGGTCGAACGATGCACAGACCGTAGTCGATGCGCTACGCACACGCTTCCCGAACATCCAGGGCCCCAAGAAGGATGACATCTGCTACGCCACGCAGAACCGCCAGGACGCGATCAAGTTCATGACGCCGCAGGTCAACGTGGTGATCGTGGTGGGTTCGCGCAACAGCTCCAATTCGAATCGTCTGCGAGAAGTTGCCGCCATTCGCGGCGTGTCGGCCTACTTGGTCGACAATGCCAAAGGCATTGACCCGGCGTGGCTGGAAGGCAAGCGCCGCTTTGGCGTTAGCGCCGGGGCCTCGGCTCCTGAAGTATTGGTCAACGAAGTCATCGAACGACTCAAGGAGCTGGGCGCCAAGAGCGTACGCACGCTCGAAGGCGTCACCGAAAACGTGACGTTCCCGATTCCAAAAGAACTGCAGGTGGCACCGTGAGCGATTCGCAAGACACCGCCCTGCTTCGTCTGGCCGAGCTGCGCCGTGGCATCGACGTGCTCGACGCACAACTGATCGGCATTCTGGGCCAGCGCTTCGGCTTGACCGCAGAAGTCGGCAAGCTCAAAAAGGAACATTCCCTGCCGCCGCAGGACCCCGCGCGTGAAGCACAACAGATGGCGCGCATCGCCGAACTGGCAACCGGCGCGGGCCTGGACCCGACACTGGCCCAGCGCGTGTTCCGTGCGATCATCGACACGGTGGTGCAGAACCACAAGCAGGTGTAAATCGCTATCCTGCCAGCACAACAAAAAGCCGCCCTTGGGCGGCTTTTTTACGAATGATGCTCTCTCAAGCACCGATGCCATTTGCATTGCGCCTTAGATACTGCAGCAACGGCAATAGCATCGCTTCACCCATACGCATGCTGCGCGCGCCGTTCCAGCCATGCCGCGCATCCGGCGCATTGACGTTGTCCTTGAAGGGCATTTCCAGCGTCAAGCCCACGCAGTTGAAAGTGTGAGCCACCCATTTCGACGCGAGCGTCAGCAGCTCATTGTCGAAGCGGTTGTCCGTATAACCATGCTCAAGTTGGAAGTCGGGCGCGGACACCAGCAGGTCTTCAAGGAAGGCATGTTGAATGGCCAGATTCCGCTCGCCATATCCGGGCACCATGTGGCTGCCGTCGATGAAGACATAAGGCAACGTCTCGTCGCCGTGGATGTCGAGGAAGAAGTCCACGCCGCTGGCGCGCATCGCGCGCTGCACGGCCATCACCTCGGGACTGCGTTCAGGCGTCGGCTCGCCCCACTCGCGATTGAGATTGGCGCCGGCCGCGTTGGCACGCAGGTTGCCGTTGAACGCACCGTCCGGATTCACGTTGGGTACGACATAGAGACAGGCACGCTCACGAATTTCGCGCGCCACGCCATCGAATGGATCCAGCACACGTGAGAGAAAACCTTCCACCAGCCATTCGGCCATCGATTCACCCGGATGCTGTCGCGCAATCATCCAGACGTTCTTGCGGCCGAAGGCCGGCTCGCCGACGCGTACGAGATCGATGTCGCGACCTTCCACGGTGCTGCCCAAACGCTCGATGCGCGCAAAGGGCGATGTGGCGCAACGCCCGACAAAATCAAGGTGGCGTTCGTGCGAATACGGCTGGAAATACGCCAGCCAGACGGTGTCGCGCTCAGGCGTGAAGTCAACCATCAGGCGCTGACCGTCGTAGCGCGTGGCGGCGATACGGAACCAATCGGTGCGGTCATAGCTTGCAGCGCACTGGTAGCCGTACCAGCCGTCGGCATAGCTGCAGTCACCCGCGTTATCGATCGAAATCCGCAACGGCACGCCAGCCACGCCACTGATGCGAAAGTGGAACCACTGCGAGAAATCGCTGTTGGTGTCGCGGCGAATGGCAAGGTGAATGTCCGAGACGCTGTGCGCGGAAATGACTTCGATGTTGCCACTGTCGAACTGGCTGCTGATCTCCACACCGCTCTCCTTATGCTTCCTTGCGACGGAACACCCAGGTCGCATCGTCCGACGCGTCGGGGGCGAAGGCATAGCCTTCAATGTCAAAGCGCTTCAGTGCTTCGGCATCGTCAATACGATTGACGATGGCATAGCGCGCCATCAGTCCGCGAGCGCGTTTTGCATAGAAGCTGATGATCTTGTACTTGCCGGCCTTCCAGTCTTCAAACACGGGCTGCACGATCCGTGCCTTCAGAACCTTCGGCCGCACGGATTTGAAGTACTCATCGGACGCGAGATTCACCAGCACGGGCTCGGGCTTGCCCTTGCCCGCTTTGAGTTCGGCATTGAGCGCTTCGGTGATGCGATCCCCCCAGAACGCATAGAGATCTTTACCAGCCGGGTTTGCCAGGCGCGTACCCATTTCAAGGCGATAGGCCCGCATCAGGTCGAGCGGGCGCAGTACGCCGTACAGTCCGGACAGGACGCGCAGGTGCTTCTGCGCAAAAGCCAGGTCATCGGCCGACAGCCGCGGGGCGTCGAGCCCGCCGTAGAACGTCGCCGTCGAAAGCCAGCGCGGCCTGCTTGGCGTTCTTGGCGGTAAAGGGACGCGACCATTCTGCAAAGCGCGCAACATTCAAATGCGCCAACGCGTCGCTGATCCCCATGAGTTCGGAGAGTTGTTGCGGCGAGTAATCGCGCAGCACGCCGATGAGCGATTCGGCTGCGTCGAGGAACTGCGGCTGCGTGTGGGTTTTGGTGGTGGGCGGCGTTTCGAAATCAAGCGACTTCGCCGGAGAAATGACCATCAGCATGAGAAAATCCCGTAAAACACTCCCGGCCAATGATAGCCGGTTTGCCGTCCGACTCGTCCCCGACCGCCATGAGCAATAACGATCTTCTCCATCGCTCCCGCAACGCCGTGTGGCACCCCTGCACGCAAATGAAGCAGCACGAGACGCTGCCGATCGTGCCGATCGTGCGCGGCGAAGGCCCCTGGCTCATCGACGCTGATGGCCGCCGCTATCTGGATGCAGTCAGTTCGTGGTGGGTCAATCTGTTCGGGCACTGCAACGCTCACATCAACGCACGCCTGCGCGAGCAGATGGAGAAGCTCGAACATGTGATCCTGGCCGGCTTCACTCACCAACCGGTGGTGGAACTGTCCGAGCGCCTGTCAGCGATGACAGGCGGCGCGCTCGGCCACGCGTTCTATGCGTCCGACGGCGCATCGGCAACCGAGATTGCCATGAAGATGAGCGCACACTACTGGCGCAACATGGGGCGCCCCGAGAAGAACGGTTTCGTGAGCCTCGCAGGGAGCTACCACGGAGAAACCGTCGGCGCATTGGCCGTGACGGATATTCCGCTCTTCCGCGAAGCCTACGGGCCGATGGTGCGCGCCGCAGCGACCGTCCCCTCGCCCGATGCACGACTGGCTATCGATGGCGAAAGCGCGAAGGATGTCGCTGTCCGCGCGGCCAAGGCGTTGGAAGCGCACCTCGTAGAACATCACGCGACCATCGCTGCATTGATTGTCGAGCCACTCGTGCAATGTGCCAACGGCATGACCATGTACGACCCGGAATACCTGCGGCAAGCGCGGGCGATCTGCGATCGTTACGACGTCCATCTGATTGCGGACGAAATCGCCGTCGGTTGCGGACGCACGGGCAGCTTTTTCGCTGTCGAACAGGCTGGCATCTGGCCGGATTTTCTCTGTCTGTCCAAGGGCATCTCGGGCGGCTATCTGCCGTTGTCTCTGGTCCTGACAACCGACTGCGTGTTCGATGCGTTCTATGACGACGACGTCGCGCGCGGTTTTCTGCATTCGCATTCGTACACCGGCAACGCCCTGGCGTGCACCGCCGCCCTCGCGACGCTGGAGCTGTTCGAGCGCGATGCGGTACTCGCCGCAAACCAGCAACGCGCGCAATGGATGGCAACCGCAGCGGCGGCCTTGAACGATCATCCAGCGGTGAGCCACATGCGCCAACGCGGCATGATCCTGGCATTCGATGTCAACGCCCAACCGGGGTTTTCGCGCACGTTCTACCGACAGGCGCTCGAACGTGGCGCGCTTCTGCGCCCCATCGGTAACACCGTTTATTGGATGCCGCCCTACGTACTCGACGAAGACCTGTGCGACTGGCTGGGCAAGCAAACGCTCGAAGCGCTGGACGCAGCGCTCGACTGATCGGAACAAAAAAAACGGCGCCTGTTGGCGCCGTTTTTCTTTCAGCAGATCAGGATCAGCCGCGTTCGAAGCGACCGCCACCGCGCCCTTGGCGATCGTTGCCACGCCCTTCAAAACGAGGACGGTCGCCCGACGGACGACGGTCGTTGCTCCACTGGCTTTCGCGACGCGGGCGATCACCAAAACCGCCCGCGCTTGGACGACCTGCATTGCCACCGTTGCCACCTTCACGACGTGCAAAGCTGTTGCCGCGATCGTTGTTGCGTTCGCCGAAGCCGCCGCGATCACCGTACGTGCCGCGATTGCCCCAGTTGTCGTCACGACGAGCCGGCGCGCCTTCACGTTGCGGACGGTCGCCCCATTGACGGCCTTCGCCGCCGCGCTGACCACCACCCTGCCCACGCGAGCCTTCGCCGCCAGCACTGCGGCCATTGCGACGATCGCCGAAGCGACGATTCGGGTCGCGCGGTTGCGGCTTGAAGCGCGGCTCCAGACCTTCAATCACATGAACCGGAATGTTATGTGTCGTAAAGCGCTCGATGGCGCGCACCTTGCCGCGCTCAGCCGGGCCGGCCAGCGTAATCGCCACACCGCTACGACCAGCGCGGCCGGTACGACCGATGCGGTGCACGTAGTCTTCGGCTCGCATCGGCATGCCGTAGTTGATGACATGGCTGATGGTCGGCACGTCGATGCCACGAGCGGCAACGTCGGTCGCGACCAGCACACGCACTTCGCCACGGCGCAACGCTGTCAGGGTGCGATTGCGCTTGGCTTGCGGCATGTCGCCGTGCAGGGATGCCGCGGCGAAACCGTCGGTCGCCAGGCGGTCAGCGAGGAATTCGGTGTCGCGCTTGGTCGCGGCAAAGATGATCGCCTGTTGCACGTCACTTCCGCGCAGCAGATGGTTGAGCAGACGCCCCTTGTGCGCGTCGTCGTCGGCAAAGTGCAGGCGCTGTTCGATGTTCTCGTGCGTGTCGCGGTGCGTGGCGAGTTCGATGCGGGTGGGCTCGCGCAGCATCTCTTCGGCGAGTCGGCCGACCGGGCCACCAAAGGTGGCGGAGAACATCACCGTCTGGCGCTCTGCAGGCAACGCAGCGGCGATCTGTTCGATGTCTTCGATGAAGCCCATGTCGAGCATGCGGTCAGCTTCATCCAGCACCAGCATTTCAAGACGCGAAAAATCGATGCGGCCACGGTCGATGTAGTCCAGCAAGCGGCCCGGCGTGGCAACCAGCACATCCACGTGCTGGCGCAGCAGACGAATCTGCGCCGGGTACGGCATGCCGCCGACGACGGACACCACGCGCACGCGACGCATCGCGCGGCCGTAGGTTTCAGCAGCCTTGGTCACTTGCAGCGCAAGTTCGCGGGTCGGCGTGAGCACCAGAATGCGCGGACCAATGCTGCGGATAGGGGATTCCATCGTCAGGCGATGCAGCGCCGGCAGCATGAAAGCCGCAGTCTTGCCGCTGCCCGTCGCGGCCGACACCATCAGGTCGCCCCCTGCGAGCGCAGCCGGAATGGATTCGGCCTGCACAGGAGTCGGTTCGGTATAGCCGGCCGCACGAATGGATTTAAGCAGGACGTCGTGGAGTCCCAGGGTTTCAAATGACATTATTTTCTTTCGTTATGGCAGCACAGGACCGCGGCCCGGGGGAAGGGCAAAGCGGCACCCACTGCGCAAGTGGGCGCGATTGGCGCGCAAGCATCGGCGCCAAACCTGACAAGACACGGAGCTTCCGGATTGAACGGAATGTGCAGCGGAGGGGTCGGGAGCGGATGAATTCAGGCAGGAACGCTGGGCTCCCGCAAGTGCATGATTATACGGGCATCCCCTTAGGGTTGCCAGTACTTTTTGCGATGCGTCAAAGTTGAGCGTCCGCGCCAGACGCGTCTGGCGACAAGCGCGGACGTGGCCGGATCAGTCAGTCGAGGCGCCTGCGGTCGCCCGATAGGCCTGTACGCCAGCGTAGATTTCCTGGCGGGCAGCGTCCGGACCGTCCCAGCCTAGCACCTTGACCCACTTGCCAACTTCCAGATCCTTGTAGTGCTGGAAGAAGTGCTCGATCTGCCGCAGCAAAAGCGGCGGCATATCTTCATATGTAAACACGCGGTCATACAGCGGCGAGATCTTCGGCACCGGCACAGCGAGTACCTTGGAGTCGTCACCCGCCTCGTCCTGCATCAGCAGCACACCCACCGGCCGGCAACGGATCACCACGCCAGGGATAAGTGCAAAGGGAGCCACGACCAAGACATCCACCGGGTCGCCATCGCCCGCCACGGAATGCGGCACGTAACCGTAGTTGCAGGGATAGGACATCGACGTACCCATGAAGCGGTCCACAAACACGGCGCCGCTGTCTTTGTCGATCTCGTACTTGATGGGATCGGCGTTGGCCGGGATTTCGACGATGACGTTGATGTCATTGGGCACGTCCAGCCCGGGGGAAACGCTCTTGAAACTCATGGAATCTCTCTGTGGTTTTGGGGACCGCGCCCGATTATGACAGGCCGTCCTGACGGAAAACTTGCGGTAAGGGATATCCACGAGACCGTCCATACAACACCGTATGGATGCATCGCAGCGTACCGCTCACGTCTGGTCGGCCACCTTGTGGGCGGCCGAAAGAACTCTCACTGGGCTTCGAAACCGGCATCGCGCACGGCCTGCTTGAGCTGTTCGGGCGTCACTTTTGAGGGATCGATACGCATCGACGCCCGGCCGCCTTCAAGGCTGACATTAACGCCCTCGACACCATCGAACGCCGACAGCACGCGAGTAACCGAGCTGACGCAACCGCCACAGCTCATGCCTTGAACCGAAAAGTCGAGTGATTGCATGGTTTTCTCCATTTAGATGTAAGGCGAACTAACAGATGACGCCTTCCCACAGGCGCCCACCAAGATGGGGCGCATGGATCAGGCCAAAGACGCCAAATCCGATGACAACGGCGCCAGCGAACAAGCGCACGGCGGCTCTCCGGGTCAGATCGCGGAAACGCGCCAGCAGAACGCCAGCCAGAAAGAGATTAGGCAAGGTGCCGAGCCCGAAAGCGAGCATCAGCGCGCCTCCTCGCAACGCGGAACCGCTCACCAAAGCCGTGCTGAGAATACTGTAGGTCAGGCCGCAGGGCAGAAAACCCCAAAGCAGGCCAAGCGGCAGTGCATGACGCCACGAACGCGCTGGCAGGAAGCGCCGGGAAATGGGTTGCACACGTGACCATAGGCGATGCCCTGCGCGTTCGATGGGCGCGAGCACGCGAGTGACACCAGTGAGATACAGGCCGAGACCGACGAGCATGAGGTTGGCCAGCACATACAGCGTCATCTGTACCGGCAGCCAACGATTGAATAGCAGCGTCGCCGATCCGATCGCACCGACAGCCGCGCCGATGGCGGCATAGCTGGTCACCCGCCCGAGGTTATAGGCCAGATGAAGCGGCCATTTTCGCGTGCCATGCCCGGGCGCGCCAACCGTCAGCGCACCCACGACCCCGCCGCACATACCAATACAGTGCGCGCCGCCGAGGAGGCCAATGAGGAAAACCGCGATGTAACCCGTCTCAAGCATGGGCGAACGCCCGGTCAGTGCATTAGCCCGCCATGGTAACGCGCGCCCGGCGCGCAGCGAAACCCATGCACGGGCCCTGCCGCCTCGTCAGATGACCTTGGAGTAGCGCGCAGCGCCCCTGTCGGCCCGCAAATAGGCATCGAACGCCATGGCGATCACGCGAACGAGATAGCGTCCAGCATCGGTCACCACAAGCCGCGTGGGTTCGATGCGGAGCAGTCCCACCCTTTCAAGGGCACGCAAATCTTCCAGCTCCGCCGAGAAATACTCCGCGAAACGCGCCCCGAACGGCTCACCTTTGATGCCTGCGAAGAGATGGCCGAAGTCGCGCTCCAGTTCATGGAACGAGAGTTCGAAATGGCACATCAGTGACTGGATGATGGCGCGGCGGAGCTCGTCTTCCTCCGACATGGCCCAGCCACGAATCAGAGGCAGCTCGTCACGGTCGAGTGCCGCGTAGTAGCCGTCCAGCGCGCGATCGTTCTGCGTATAGACACCGTCCGCCAGGCCGATCGCCGAGACGCCAAACGCCAGGAGATCGCAATCCGCGTGCGTGGAATAACCTTGAAAGTTGCGGTGCAACGTACCTGCCCGCTGGGCAACCGCCAGTTCGTCGTCCGGGCGGGCAAAATGGTCCATGCCGATGTAGACGTAACCTGCCCCCACAAGGCGTTCGACGGCCAGTTGCAGGATCGCCATTTTTTCAGCAGGGGGCGGCAATGTGTCGCCGTTGATGCGCCGCTGCGGCATGAATCGGCTCGGGAGATGTGCGTAGCTGTATAACGACAATCGGTCGGGCTGCAGCGACAGTACGTGATCGAGCGTGCTGTCGAAACTCCGTGAGGTTTGATGCGGCAATCCGTAAATCAGATCAATACTGACGGAGCGGAATCCGTAATTGCGAGCGGCATCGATAACCGTTTTCGTTTCCTCGATACTCTGCAGGCGATTTACGGCTTTTTGCACCGCCGGATCAAAATCCTGAACGCCGATGCTGACCCGATTAAAACCGGCGTCCGCCAGAATTTTCATACGAGCAGCATCCGCGCGTCTGGGATCTATCTCAATGGAATGCTCACCATCGGGGTCGAGGGTGAAAAATTTACAAATCCCGTTGACCAGGCGCTGGGTGTCTTCAACCGCCAGAAAGGTGGGCGTGCCGCCGCCCCAGTGCATCTGCAAAACCAGTCGTTTTCCCTGCAGATCGCGGGACTTAAGCGACATTTCCTTCAAAAGGTAGTCAAACGTACCGCGTTCCGAGCACCCTGTTTTTGGCCGCGATCTTGTTGCAGGCACAATAAAAACAAACGGTGTCGCAAAAAGGAATATGGAAATATAATGATAGCGATCGACCCATGGAGAATCTGGCCGGCGGCGCCGAACGGCGTACCAGGGCAGTCAGGTCGGATGCATCAACAAAGCGGTCCGCAGTGGGGTACGACGTGTATCGCGGGCCGGGTATATCGTATTGACTAATAATTGCCGGATTAATAAGAGTATTCTGACTCACGGCTACTAAATGTTATCAGCGATGGAACATTTTGTCAGAATAACCTGAACGTAATTTGACGGCACACAAGGGAAACGTATCGTGGATCAGATCGTTACTACACCGCTCACTCTTGCTGCGACCCGCGTCGCTTGTTCCCAATGCAGCCTGCGCGAACTGTGCTTGGCTGGCGGTCTGGACGATTCCGACCTTCATCGGCTCGACGAGATGGTGCAACGTCGCAAAGTCAAGCGGCAGCACCAAATGTTCCGCGCCGGCGATCCTTTTGAAGCCATCTACGCTGTGCGCACCGGCTTCTTCAAGACGGATATTCTGACCGAAGAGGGTCTGGAACAAGTAACGGGCTTTCACATGGCCGGTGAAATCCTGGGCTTGGACGGCATCAACACCGATCATCACGTTTGCAACGCGACGGCGCTCGAAGACAGCGAAGTCTGCGTGATGCCCTACGCCCAGCTGGAAGAGATCTCCCGCGCGATCCCCTCGCTGCAATTGCAGTTCCACAAGTTCATGAGTCGCGAGATCGTTCGTGACCAAGGACTGATGATTCTGCTGGGCTCCATGCGTGCAGAAGAGCGCATTGCCGCGTTCCTCATCAACCTGTCGCAGCGTATGAAGGCCCGCGGCTACTCTGCTTACGAATTCCATCTGCGCATGACGCGTGAAGAGATCGGCTCTTACCTGGGCCTGAAGCTAGAAACCGTCAGCCGCACCTTCTCCAAGTTCCACGACGAAGGTCTGATCAGCGTGCAACAGAAGCATATCCGCATCCTTGACGCGGATGGTCTGCGCGCCCTGCTCAACCATACGACCTGCTGAAGCCGCACGGCCCACTTGAACATCGAAAGCCCGGCATTGCCGGGCTTTGTGTTTTTGGCGTCGAACGAGACAGAGAACCACCTGATCACGCAGATGTCATATCGCTAGAGTCTAAGCGATTGATCGACGTCAATCGGCATACCCCATAGGCCGAGCCAATGGAGATATAGTCACCTTGTGATCGTCAAAAAGGAGGATCTTGAACATGTATAAGCACATCCTTGTCCCGACCGACGGTTCGGCTTTGTCCAGCCATGCAGTAGAAAGCGCGATCAAGTTCGCGGCGTTAACGCAGGCCCGCATCACCCTGCTCTACGTGCAACCCGACTACCCTCGCCCCATCGTCGGTGAAGGCGCGCTCATCGCGCCGGAAAATCGCGAAGAATTTCTGGAAGAGACCTCCAAGCAAGCCAACTCGATCCTCGCATCGGCGCAGGCAGCTGCTCGTGCAGCAGGCGTAACCGCTGTGAGCTACACAGAGGTGAGCGACATTCCGTTCCAGGTCATCATCGATACGGCCGAGCGAGAAAAGTGCGACCTGATCTTCATGGCGTCACATGGTCGCAAGGGATTGGCGGGCCTGCTGATTGGCTCCGAAACCCACAAGGTGCTAACGCACAGCAAGATTCCCGTGTTGGTGTATCGCGAAGGCTGACCAACTACCGGCATCTCAACAAACCAGACGGCCACTCACGAGTGGCCGTTTATTTGTTCACGGCTGCGTTCGAAGAACAACGTGGCAAGGCTCGAGGCAATGCAGACCAACCACAGAGCAAAGAAGCCGATGGTGTAGGTCGCCATGGCGGATAAGTTCACCGGCTGACCGAACAGGAACAGCGTCTGCGGATCGATCACGGTGAAAAAAACGATCTCGGCGATGCCTGCCATCAGAAACGAAGGCCAGAGCACCAGAATCCACTTGTTCATCGCGCCCTCCTCAGCAGGTACAGGAGCACACCGAAATATTCGCCGCGCAAGGCCCTAGTCAGGTCGCAGGCAGTATGAGCAACTTGGCCGAGCCTGGCAGGCGCGCCTCCTGCACCATGCGCCAACTCTTCCCCTCGTCCTCCAGGCTGATGTCCCATCGCCCCGACTGAACGGGTTTGAAGCTACCGACATACCGGCCGTTTTTCAAGTCAAGAACAACGTCCTGATCTAGACCTTGCCGTGTCGGATGCAGGAGCGTCAAACGCAGGCGCGCCGGAAGATTCACTCCCTCTCTAGCGGACAGTTCGACACTCACTTGATCCGCAGCCGGGTCCATAACGAGTTGGGCACGTAAACCAAGCTGACGCGCCATGTTGTCACGAGCAATGGTCTCATTGATCGCAAGCCCCCGCTGATAGTAGTCGTCGGCGACCACACCGTCATCACTACCGATCGCGAAGAACAAGGTTGCAAAACCCGCCACGACGGCGGTGGCTGGCAGCCCCATCAAAAACCATGGCCACGGTTCCCGATACCACGGTTTTGCGGCACGAATACTGTTCGAAGAGGTTAGGGACACAGCGTTTTCTCTCTCAGGGCATGATGAATACAGCTTTTTCGCGCACGAATTCGTCGGCATGCCCTTCGGCACGCACTTCGAAATAAATGGGGTGCGATCCCTTACCCGCGCTGTCCACCGGTACGCGAACGCGCAAGGTGGCAGTGCTGTTCTCAGCCGGATTGATATCGAAACGCGTCCGGCCGTCAATGCGTATGCCTTCCATACCGGTAGCCGTCACGCTCAACGTGCGTGGAGCCTCCGCCATGTTCATGAGGTGCAGGATATAGACATTCTCGATCAGACCGTCCTCGACCTCGCGGGTCAGCGTCGTCCGGTCCTTGATGACGTCCACCCGAATGTCCTCTCGGCTCACCAGCGCGTAGGCAAATGCGAGAACGATAGCAGCCAGCACGCCCGCATATATGAGCACGCGAGGGCGAAGAACGTGACCAACGATCTCCTTGCGCCCCCAACGTTTTTCGATCGCGTTTTCAGTTGAGTAGCGGATCAGGCCGGGCGGATACCCCATCTTGTCCATCACCTGATCGCAGGCATCGATACACGCCGCACAGCCGATGCATTCGTACTGCAGCCCCTGCCGGATATCGATGCCGGTGGGGCACACCTGCACGCAGATGCCGCAGTTGACGCAGTCACCCTTGCCAATGCTGCGCGGCTCCACGCCACGTTTGCGCGAGCCGCGCGGCTCTCCGCGCGACGTGTCATACGTGATCACCAACGTATCGGGATCGAACATGACACTCTGAAAGCGCGCATACGGGCACATGTACTTGCACACCTGCTCACGCATCACGCCAGCCATGAGGTAGGTGAAGCCGCCGTAGAACAGAATCCAGAACGCCGACCACCCGCTTACGCCCAAGCCCGCGATATCCAAAACCAACGGCTTGATCGGCGTGAAATAGCCTACGAACGTAATGCCGGTCCACAAGGCCACCGCAGCCCACACAAGGTATTTGGCGCCCTTGATCAGTATCTTCTGCCCACCCCAGGGCATCTGATCAAGCTTCATCTGGCGCTGACGATTGCCCTCGATCTTCTGCTCGATCCACATGAAGATCTCGGTGTAGACCGTCTGAGGGCAGGTAAAACCGCACCACAGCCGACCGGCCACCGCGGTGAACAAGAACAGCGACAGAGCGCTGATGATCAACAGCACCGCCAGGTAAAAAACATCCTGCGGCCAGAATACCCAGCCGAAAATGTAGAACTTGCGCTCGACCAGATCGAACAATACGGACTGTCGTCCGTTCCAGGGCACCCAGCACAGCCCGTAGAAAAGCAGCTGGGTCAGCCACACCATGATCCAGCGCCAGGTCGCAAAGCGCCCCGTCACTGCGCGCGGGTAGACTTTTTTACGTACCTCGTAGAGCCCGTCGTCCTCGGCCGGCTGAATGGGGATGACGTGCGCCTTTGCACGTATCTTCGGCTTACCGACTGCATTGAAAGCTGAAGAGGGATCGTCGGGTGCTGGCATTTCGCTGGCCTGAAGTCATGCATTGGAGGCCCAGGGGGATGGCCTCATGAGCGCCGGTGCGGCGCCTGCCGGCGGGCGCAAGCCCGCCAGCGGGATCTCTAAACAGTGCTTATTGCTTGCGAGGCAGGCTCAACACATAGGCAGCAAGCAAGTGTACCTTGCTCTCGCCCAGTAGATCCTTGAAGGACGGCATTTGGTTGTCGCGGCCCTTGCTCACGGTTTCGATGATGGTCGCTTCTGAGGAACCGTACAACCATACCTTGTCGGTCAGATTGGGAGCACCAAGGGCGGTATTCCCTTTGCCGTCCGGACCGTGGCAAGCCACACAGGTCGTCTGGAAAATCTGACGACCGCGCGCCGAGCGCACGGAATCGTTGGCTAGGCCGGACAACGAGCGCACGTAATTGGCGACATCCTTGACACCGTCACCGCCCAGCACAGCCCCCCAGGGCGGCATCACACCATGGCGGCCGCCCAGGATCGTCGTCTGGATGGTCGCGGGCTCGCCACCATACAGCCAGTCGCTGTCGGTCAGATTGGGAAAGCCCTTCGCACCGCGCGCGTCGGCACCATGGCACTGCGCGCAATACGTGAGGAACAAACGCTGCCCCATGGCGTTAGCTTCAGCGTCGTTCGACAGGGCCACAAGATCCTGTTTCACATACTTGTCGAAGATGGGGTCGTAACGCTTGTGAGCCACATCCATTTCGGAATCGTACTGCCCGGTCGAACTCCAGCCTAGCTTGCCCTTGAAGCCGCCAAGCCCATACAGCGCCAGGTAGCCAACCGCGAAGATGATGGTCATCCAGAACAAGTACATCCACCAGCGCGGCAGCGGATTGTTGTATTCCTGCAGGTCGCCATCCCAGACGTGGCCCTGCAGTTCGACTGGGCCGGCCTTGCGCTTGGTGTTGTTAGCAGCCAGCACGACAGCGCAGAACAATATGCTCAGGACGACGAGACCGCCCACGTAGTACAGCCAGAAATCGCTGACGAAATCACTCATGATGGGTTATCCATGATTTTGGGGGCCAGCCTTATCTTTGGCGGGCGCCTCATCTTCAGTAAAGGGCGCTTGTTCCGCTTGATCGAAGCTGCGCTTGGCAGGTTTGCTGTATGCCCACACGGCAATGCCGATGAAGCACAGCAAACCCAGCAAGGTCAGCGCTGAGCGGAAAAAATCGAGATCCATGTCAGTCGTGAGCCTTAACGGATGCCCTTGATCGTCGTGCCCATGTCCTGCAAGTAGGCGATGAGCGCGTCCAGCTCGGTCTTACCCTCCAGTTGCTTGCGGGCGCCAGCGATTTCGGCGTCCGTATACGGCACGCCGACAGTACGTAGCGCAGACATCTTCTTCTCGATGTCGTCAGCCTTCACCGGGCGGTCAAGCCACGGGAAAGCCGGCATGTTGGACTCAGGCACCACGTCGCGCGGATTCAACAGGTGCGCGCGATGCCACAGATCGGAATAGCGGCCACCGACACGGGCCAGATCCGGCCCTGTGCGCTTGGAGCCCCACTGGAAGGGGTGGTCGTACACGAACTCCCCCGCTACGGAATAGTGGCCGTAGCGCTCGGTTTCGGCGCGGAACGGGCGGATCATCTGCGAATGGCAGTTGTAGCAACCTTCGCGCAGATAGACGTCGCGGCCAACCAGACGTACCGGGTCATAAGGCTTGAGCCCCTGCACCGGCGTCGTCGTCGAGCGCTGAAAAAACAGCGGCACGATTTCCACGAGCCCGCCGACGCTGATCACGATCAGCGTCAGGATGATCAGCCAGGAGACGTTTTTTTCGACGATTTCGTTGTTCATCTTCATGTTCGGGGCCCCATCAATGCGCCGCCACCGGCGTCATCACCGGCGCATCGACAGCTTTGTTTCCCGCAATTGTGCGAACCATGTTGTAAGCCATGAGGAACATGCCCGCCAGGAACAGCACGCCGCCAGCCAGACGCACTGTCCAGAAGGGGTAACTGGCCTTGACGCTTTCCACGAACGAGTAGGTCAGCGTGCCGTCAACGTTCGTCGCACGCCACATCAAGCCCTGCATCACCCCGGCAATCCACATTGAGGCGATGTACAGCACGACCCCAATGGTGGCAATCCAGAAGTGCGCAGTGACAAGGCGCGTCGAGTACATCTCGGTGCGGCCCCACAAGCGCGGCAGCAGGTAGTACACCGAACCGATCGAAATCATCGCAACCCAGCCCAGGGCACCGGAGTGCACATGGCCGATGGTCCAGTCCGTGTAATGTGACAGCGCGTTGACGGTCTTGATAGACATCATCGGCCCTTCGAAGGTCAACATGCCATAGAACGACAGAGACGTGATCAGGAACTTCAGGATCGGGTCGGTGCGCAGCTTATGCCAGGCGCCGGACAGGGTCATGATGCCGTTGATCATGCCGCCCCAGCTCGGCGCCAGCAGAATCAGCGAGAACACCATGCCAAGGGACTGAGCCCAATCCGGAAGCGCCGTGTAGTGCAAATGGTGAGGGCCCGCCCACATGTAGGTGAAGATCAACGCCCAGAAGTGCACCACCGACAGGCGGTATGAATACACCGGACGGCCTGCCTGCTTGGGAACGAAGTAATACATCATCCCGAGAAAACCTGCGGTAAGGAAGAAACCCACCGCGTTGTGGCCATACCACCACTGCACCATTGCATCCTGCACGCCCGAATATGCCGAATAGGACTTCCAGAGCGACACGGGGATTTCTGCCGAATTGACGATATGCAGGATCGCCACGGCAAGAATGAAGGCGCCGTAGAACCAGTTGGCGACGTAGATGTATGGCACCTTGCGCTTGACGAGCGTCCCGAAGAAGACCACCGCATAGGCCACCCAGACCACGGCGATCAGGATGTCGATGGGCCACTCCAGCTCAGCGTACTCTTTGCCCGAGGTGAAGCCCAAAGGCAAGGTAATGGCTGCGGCGACGATCACCACCTGCCAGCCCCAGAACACGAACGAGGCCAGCGCGGGCGCGAACAGTCCGGTATGACAAGTGCGCTGCACGACATAGAACGACGTGCCCATCAGCGCACAACCGCCAAAAGCGAAAATGACGGCGTTGGTGTGCAAGGGACGCAAGCGGCCAAAATGGAACCACTCTGCGAAATTAAGCTGGGGCCAGACGAGCTGTGCTGCGATGACGACGCCGACAAGCATGCCGACGATGCCCCAAACCACTGTCATCACCGCGAACTGGCGAACGACCTGATCGTCATAAGTCGCCTGAGTCTGCATGTGCGCTACCTCAATATTGGAGAACGGGGATACAAATGCTCTTCTTCCGCCTGCTGCCCTTGCATGGACGGCAGGAACGGCGACGGCTTTTCCGACTGCTCTCAAGATAGACGAGCAGTGTGATAGCGCGATAGCCGGAAGTTAATGAAGCACGAAAGCCGGCGCTTGACCTAGATCAAATGCCAAAAGTTCTGCGAGATTTGTGGGAACTTGCTGCGGTGCGGAGTGTAGCATTGACGCCGAAAAACACTGCGCCAAAAAAAAGGGTGCGACAAGCGCACCCCCAACCCCAACAGAGAGACTTAGCGGATCGAAAGCTGCGTTGCTAAGCAAGCTGCGCTTTCTTCACCGGCGCCGACGTGAATCGGCATGGGTCGAAGTATCTCGATATTGGGGCGGGTGCGCATTGATAGGGATCAACCCAAATAGGCGTCAGTTTTTTCGGCTGTCATCGGGTTTGTCGATCTCATCCACATCAGGCGCGGGTCGCTCGTCGTCAAGCAGCACCTTCCAGGCAGGGCCTTCGAGATCATCGAACTGCCCGCTTCGCACCGACCACCAGAAGATCCCGGCGATGACGAACACCAGCACGATCGAGAGCGGCACAAGAATGTAAAGGCTGCTTTCCATGAGGACGGCGGCGGCTGTGCTTTATGCGGCGAACTGATGTTTGACGCGCAGCGTCTGTCCGCGTTCGATCAAGCCCAGCAGGCGATCGATGTTCGCGTGTTTGCCGGGGTTGGTGCGCGCGTCTTCGGTGTGTTCGGCGTACAGTTCCAGCCCCTTTTGTGCCGCCTCGGGGGTAATCGCGCCAAAGGTCTGCGCTAGATGATTGTAAACAGCGAGCGACCCCGCCTGTCCCGGCTTGTTCTCAATTGTCGCGACAACCTGCCCTTCGGTATCGATCAACTGGATTGCGTCGAGATGCGATACGCCGGGAAGCTGCTTCAGAGTGTCGGCAAACGCCATGGGGCTATTCCTGTTCGTTTCTGATTGGGGGCCGCCATTCTATTCCGTTCGCGCCGCCTGCTGCGCCAAGGCCCAGGCCACATGCTCGCGCACCAAGGGGGACGGATCATCACGACGAGTCTGCAACGCCTGAACCACCTCGGCTGACCTCGTTGCGTTCCCCAGTGCAACCGCAATGTTGCGAAGCCAGCGTTCATGCCCAATGCGCAGGATGGGCGAACCCGCCATGCGTTCACGGAACTCTGTCTCAGTCCAGGCGAAGAGCTCCGCCAGTCGCGCACCATCCAGGCCATTGCGGATATCGAAATCGGCTTCCTGCGTATGACGGGCAAACCGATTCCAGGGGCAGACCAGCTGGCAATCGTCGCAACCATAGATGCGGTTTCCCATCCGGCTGCGCAGCTCTTCCGGAATCGGGCCATGCAGTTCAATCGTGAGGTACGAGATGCAACGCCGCGCGTCAACCTTGTAAGGCCCTACGATCGCCCCTGTCGGGCAGGCGTCAATGCACCGCGTGCAGCGCCCGCAGTGTTCATCGATCGGCGCCTCAATCGGCAACGCCAGATCAACGTAGATTTCGCCCAGGAAGAAATATGAACCAGCTTCGCGATGCAACAACAGGGTGTGTTTGCCCCGCCAGCCGATGCCAGCCTTTTGTGCCAGGGCAACCTCCATGACCGGCGCGGAATCGACAAACACCCGATGGCCGAATGGCCCAACGACCTCGGCAATCCGATCCGCCAGTTTTTGCAGTCGAGCGCGCAAGACCTTGTGATAATCCCGCCCGAGCGCGTAACGAGCCACGTAACCTCGCTCGCCATCGGCCAGCACGGCCCCAGCGCGGCCCTGCCCCGCCTCGGGCCAGTAATTCATGCGGGCGCAGATGACGCCGACCGTTCCTGGCACAAGCTCCGCCGGCCGCGTCCGTTTGCTCCCATGGCGGGCCATATAATCCATGTCGCCATGAAAACCGGCCGCAAGCCATGCATCGAGCCCGGCTTCCGCTTCGGGCAAATCGATGCCCGCGAAGCCAATAGCATCGAAGCCAAGCGCCATACCCCATCGGCGGATATCGTCCGCCAACGAGACACCATCGAGAGGTTGTTCTACATGTCTGCCATTCACGCCCCGGATGATAGTGCCAAGGCCTTCTACCTGCAGGACGAAAGTGCGACTGAAGCGCTTGGCGCCTGGCTGGCTGGCGTCATCGAACCGGGCTTGGTGGTATGGCTGTCAGGCGACCTCGGTGCAGGCAAAACAACCCTTACACGAGGGCTACTGCGCGCCCTGGGACACGTCGGCAGCGTAAAAAGTCCGACCTACACCTTGATCGAACCTTACGTAGTTTCTAAAATCACGCTGTATCACTTTGATTTTTATCGCTTCAGCAACCCGGAAGAATTTCTCGATGCCGGACTCGAAGAGTACTTCGTTGGCGACGCAGCGTGTCTCGTCGAATGGGCCGACAAAGCGGGCCCCTACGTGCCGCGCCCGGACATCGAAATCAACCTGGTCGTTGAAGCGAATGGGCGCCGCGCCGAATGCCGCGGGGTGTCGGAACGAGGGCGCGCATGTCTGAACACAAACAAGTCAATCCCTGCATCTATTCACGCCGAACCTTCCTGAAGGCCGGCAGCGCGGTGATGACCTTGATGGTCACGCCGCTGGCGCTTGGCGCAGAAGCTCGAATTCTCGCCGTACGCGTGTGGCCGGCACAGGACTACACGCGCATCACACTTGAGGGCAAGGATGTCCTCAAGTACACACAGCAGATCGTCAGAGACCCCGAACGCCTAGTGCTGGACCTCGAAGGCGTTGAGCTAAATAGCGTCATCGAAAGCCTGCCCTCCAAGATCACGACCGACGACCCTTACATCAAACTCATCCGCGCCGGACGCAATCGCCCGGGCGTAGTGCGGCTGGTTGTCGAACTCAAGTCGGAGGTCAAACCGCAGACTTTCACGCTGCCGCCAGTCGGCGATTACGGCAACCGCTTGGTCGTTGACCTCTACCCGGCCGAACCGCTTGATCCGCTCATGGCGTTGATCGAAAAATCGAGCCCGCAGGCCGCCGCCGCAGGTGAGCCCAACGCACTGGACAAGAAACTCGACGTGACGCGAGCGACACCGCAGCCTGACAAGGCCGTCGTCGATTTCATGGAACATGCAAAAACGACCGCGGATACCCCAGTCAAGGTGCCGGGGGTCAAGAACGTCAACCGACTGATTACGATTGCCGTCGATCCGGGCCATGGGGGTGAAGATCCGGGCGCTGTGGGCGCAGCGGGCAACTACGAAAAACACGTCACCCTGCAGATTGCCAAGCGACTCAAGGCAAAAATCGACGCCGAACCGAACATGCGCTGCATGCTCACGCGCGATGCCGACTTCTTCGTACCGCTGGGCATGCGCGTGCAGAAGGCTCGCCGGGTGCAGGCCGACTTGTTCATGTCGATCCATGCGGACGCATTCATCCGCCCCGATGCGCGCGGCAGCTCGGTGTTCATGCTGTCTGAACGGGGTGCATCGAGCACCGCCGCGAAGTGGCTGGCGACCAAGGAGAATGCTTCCGACTTGATCGGCGGCGTCAACATTGCCACCAAGGACAGTCATCTGGCCAAAACCCTGCTCGATCTCTCGCAAACTGCAACGCTCAATGACAGCGCCAAGCTCGCAAAGGCGGTGTTGAATGAGGTCGGTGGCATCAACAAGCTACACAAGGGAGATGTCGAGCAGGCAGGCTTTGCCGTACTGAAAGCCCCGGACATTCCTTCAATCCTGGTCGAAACGGCTTTCATTTCGAATCCGGAAGAAGAAAAACGCCTGATCGACGATGCCTACCAGGACAAAATGGCCGACGCGCTACTGCGCGGCATCAAACAGTACTTCTCCAAGAACCCGCCGCTGTCCAAGGCACGAATGGCAATGCTCGATCGCTGATCGCCATGCAGGGCGTAAACCCGCATTCGCTGATCTGACTCAAATAGACCCCCGCCCCCTCGGGCGGGCACAGCGCTAGACTCAGGAATCGCCGCACACAGAAGATTCCGACATGAGCACCACGCCCAAACGTATCGACACAAGCCATTCGACGATGAACCGTCGGCAGCGCTTCACACAGATGGGTCAAACCGGTACCCGGCGTAGCAGCGCCTCGCCCATCCGTCCCCTGCAGGACCGCATCGGCCTGTGGGGCGACGTTGAACCGGCAAGACCTCGATTCACTCCTCCGCCAGCTGCGCGAACCTTCGTTCTGACCGAGGTCGCCGCGCGATTGCGCGATCGCCGACCCAACAAGCCGCACGATTAGGGATAATGGCGGGATTCCAAGTGCCCACCCGCCATGCCCGTCATCCATCGCCTTCCTGAAGTTCTCATCAACCAGATCGCCGCGGGCGAGGTCGTTGAGCGCCCCGCTTCGGTGCTCAAAGAGCTGATGGAGAACAGCCTCGACGCAGGCAGTCGGGCCGTCGAGGTGCATCTGATGCAAGGCGGCATCAAGCAGATCCGCATCGTCGACGACGGTTGTGGAATCGATCGCGATGACCTGGCTCTGGCACTCGAACGCCACGCCACCAGCAAGATTGCCAGTCTCGAAGACCTGGAAGCGGTCAACACGATGGGTTTTCGGGGTGAAGCACTGGCGGCGATCTCTTCAGTGGCTCGTACCCGCATCACCAGCCGTGCCACCGACGCAGCGCATGCATGGCGGGTCACTGAACGCGAGCGTGACCCGGTGCCCGCGGCCCTCAATCAGGGCACGGTGATCGAGGTCGAAGATCTCTACTACAACACACCTGCACGCCGGAAGTTTCTCAAGTCCGACAGTACCGAATTCGGTCACTGCGACGACGTATTCCGGCGTATCGCGTTGGCTCGCCCTGATGTTGGCTTCCTGCTGACTCACAACGGTCGCGTAAGCCTGCGCCTCGCGGCAGGCAATGCCGAACGACGCACACGCGAATTGCTGGGCGACGACTTCATGGCGCATGCACGCGCCGTTAACGTCGCCTCCGGTGCCCTGCGCTTGAGCGGTTTCGCCGCACTGCCTGCGTACGCTCGTGCAACGCGCGATGCGCAGTACTTTTACGTGAATGGCCGTTTCGTGCGCGACAAGCTGATCCAGCACGCGCTGCGCGAATCGTATGCCGACATCCTGCACGGCAGTCGCCATCCTGTGTTCGCCCTGTTCCTCGAACTCGATCCGGCAGGGGTCGACGTCAACGTGCATCCGGCAAAGACCGAAGTCCGCTTCCGCGAAGGGCGAGCGATCCACCAGTTCGTCTATCACGGTGTCAGTCGCACGCTGGCAGTGCCGGTGCAGAGCGCAACGACGCCGACGAATTTCACCGCCGCACCGAACGATCTGAGCACCCCATTCGCGCCACAACAAACCATCGATCGTCCGTACGCCATGCGGAGCCCGACCGAACAGGTTGCCCTAGCGGTCGAAGAGCCTTCGCTTTCGCGCTACTTCGCGCCTGCATCGGCACCCGCGCCGCGCATGCCGAGTCTCGACGCCATCGCGGCAGTCGGACGAACCTCTGTCACACCAACGAGCCTGCCTCAGACCTCGCAAGGAGCTCCGCTCGGTTACGCCGTCGCCCAATTGCACGGTGTCTACGTGCTTGCACAGAACGAGGCCGGGCTGGTGCTGGTCGATATGCACGCAGCGCACGAACGCATCCTGTACGAACAACTCAAGTACGTACTCGACGGCAACCCGGGCATTCAGCGACTACTGATTCCGGCCGTGTTCAACGCCAGCAAAGTCGAGATGGCTACGGCAGAAGAGCACGCCGACACGTTGCAGCAGATGGGCTTCGACGTGTCTCCGGCAGGCCCCTGCGAACTGGCGGCGCGCAGCGTGCCGGCACTTCTCGCCCGCGCATCGATATCCGATCTGCTCAGGGCTGTGCTCGCCGAGTTGCGGGACTATCCCGCATCGGACGTCATGTCGGCGCGACGCAACGAGCTGCTGGCAACCATGGCGTGCCACGGCGCTGTGCGCGCCAATCGGCAACTGACGATTCCAGAAATGAACGCGCTGCTGCGCGATATGGAAAACACCGAACGCTCGGACCAGTGCAACCACGGCCGACCGACATGGGTCCAGCTATCGATGAACGATCTGGATAAACTCTTCATGCGCGGCCAGTAATCGGCCTGCGTGACCCACCTGCACGCAGCGTGTGCAGCAAAGCAAGACGATAAATATGCAACTTGATCGAATCCTCCAAACTCAGGGCTTTGGTTCGCGCCGTGAATGCCGGGCGCTTGTCCGCGACGGCGAAGTGAAAATCGGCGGCGAAGTGATCACCGACCCTTTCGGCGAATACGACACCGAGGGCTTTACCTTCGAGATTGGCGAATGGGAATGGCGCTACGCCGAAAAGGTATACATCGCGCTGAATAAACCGCTCGATGTCGAATGCTCGCGCAAGCCCAAACACAACCCCAGCGTTTACAACCTGCTGCCCGAGCCTGTGGTTGGACGTGACGTGCAAAGCGTCGGGCGACTCGATGTCAACACCTCCGGCTTGCTGCTTTTCTCTGATGACGGCCAGTTCATTCATGCGCTGTCGTCACCGAAGCGCCACGTTACGAAGAGCTATCGTGCAACCATCAAACATGCGATCGATGACTCTCTTATCGAAAGCCTGCTCGGCGGGGTGCAATTGCTGGACGAGCCCGAGCCCGTGAGTGCGATTTCGGCCACGCGCGTCGATGAACACACGCTCGAACTAGTGGTCGATCAAGGCAAGTACCACCTTGTCCGCCGCATGGTCGCTGCCGCCGGCAACCGCGTCGAAGCACTGCATCGGTTTGCCGTCGGTGATCTTTCGCTTGAATCGGGCGTACTACCGCAACTCGACGCCGAAGACTGGTGCTACCTCACTGACAAGCATCTGGCATTGCTGGGCTACACGGCGCCGGCCGATGGAAAGGCAGGCAAGTAATGGCTGACGATCGCGCGCGCAAAACGCTGTCGCTGCCGCAAAAGGCAGCACAATCTACGCAGGACGCGTCACGTAAGCGCCCTGCCCGCGTCAATCCGACTCTGCGTGACGCTGAACGCCGTGATGCTACGCGCGCCCGTCCGCAAGGACCTGGCCCATCCCCCAAGGCCAGCGCAGCGCCGGCCCGGCCGCCGCGACCACGACCCGCAGCAGTCGTCGATCCGAACGCTCCGCTGCGTCTCTCCAAACGGATGGCAGAGCTCGGTCTGTGCTCGCGACGCGAAGCAGACGACTACATTGCCCGGGGCTGGGTAAAGGTCGATGGCGTCGTCATCAACGAATTGGGCAGCAAGGTGCTGCCACATCAGACAATCGAGCTTTCGCGGGAAGCTTCCGCCGTACAGAACCGCCGCGTCACGATCCTGCTGCACAAGCCGATCGGCTATGTGTCAGGACAAGCCGAAGACGGCTACCAACCCGCGAGCGTGCTGATTACGCGTGACAACCAGTGGGAAGCAGACCCCGTCCGCCGCGAACTCAACGCTTCGCTCCTCATCGGACTGGCGCCTGCCGGCCGGCTCGACATCGACTCGACCGGCTTGCTGATCCTGACGCAGGATGGGCGCACCGCCAAGAAACTGATTGGTGAAGACAGCCAGATTGAGAAGGAGTATCTGGTGCGGGTACATGGCGAACTGTCGCCGGAAGACTTGCGTCTGCTCAACCATGGCCTGTCGCTCGACGGCGTACAACTACGCCCCGCGAAAGTCAGTTGGGCCAATGAAGACCAACTGCGCTTTGTGCTGCGTGAAGGCCGCAAGCGCCAGATCCGCCGTATGTGTGAGCTGGTCGGACTACGCGTAGTCGGTCTCAAGCGCGTGCGCATCGGACGGATACCACTGGGTAAGCTGCCCCAAGGGCAATGGCGCTACCTCGGCGAGACCGAGGATTTCTGATCCCCTCATTTGGCAGGAACATGCATGAGTAGCCTGTGCATCATCTTCGACAACGACGGCACTTTGGTCGATAGCGAACGCCTGGGCTGCCAAGCGTTCGCCGAGCTGCTGCCGGAGCTCGGCGAGCCGGTCGATGTACTCGTCGAACGCTACCGGGGCAAGCGGCTCGCGCACGTACTCGACGATATGGGCCAACGCATCGGCCGCACACTCAGCGTTGAAGAATTCGAGCCAGCGTTCCGTGCAAGAACTGCCGAGCTTTTTCACACCGAACTCGCCTGCATGCCCGGTGTGCGCGAAATGCTGCCGCGACTGCGGCATCCATACTGCCTGGCCTCCAACGGTCCCCGCATCAAGATCGAACAAACCCTGCGCGCCACCGGGCTGACTGAGTTCTTTGGCGACCGCATCTTCAGCGCATATGACGTCGGACATTGGAAACCTGATCCAGGCCTTTTCCTGCACGCCGCGCACGCGATGGGTTTCACGCCAGACCAATGCCTGGTTGTCGAGGACAGCCCTACCGGGTTGCTCGCAGCACAGGCTGCCGGGATGACAGGGTTGTTCTACACAAACGGAGAGCCCTACGATGGCCCTGCCATCCACTTCGACCACATGGATGAACTGCCGGGGTTGATTGATCGCATCGCGATAGCCCGCGATCAGGCGGAATAGGCCTAAGCACTTCGGGCCGAGCACATCGACCAGACGCCCAGCGGAGCGTCTAGAAAGACAAAGGGCCAAGTCCGAAGACTTGGCCCTTTGCGGTATTGGCGCACCCGGAGCGATTCGAACGCCCGACCGCCCGGTTCGTAGCCGGGTACTCTATCCAGCTGAGCTACGGGTGCAGAGCCAATGATTATAGTGGATTTTTAGTGCGACGCAAGTCTTTTTTGAGACAGTAGCGATTTCTTCCGAAAACGGACCTCAACCTTGAGACTCGCCCTGCACTCCGAACGTGGCACAGGCATTACGTAGGGGACGTGGCGAATTCGGCCCCGGCACTCAGGACACTATTTGGTTATCGGGTGCCGAGAAAGGAAATGACAATGGGTTTCGAGAGGCCACAAAGCAAAAAGGCTCGACCTTTCGGTCGAGCCTCGGAATATGGCGCACTCGGAGCGATTCGAACGCCCGACCGCCCGGTTCGTAGCCGGGTACTCTATCCAGCTGAGCTACGAGTGCATAGTGCGATTATATCGCAAGCGGCTCCGGGATAGAACCCATCACCTTCTTCTTGTTGCTCTTTGGCGGAGAGAGAGGGATTCGAACCCTCGATACGAGTTTTAGCCCGTATGCTCCCTTAGCAGGGGAGTGCCTTCGACCTCTCGGCCATCTCTCCAAAAGAGCGCGCATGTTAGCCGCAGCGCGCCCTATCGTCAATGCAAATCAGACACCAACCTGATCCAATTCGAACGCCTTGTGCAGAACGCGCACAGCCAGTTCGAGATACTTCTCATCGATGGCAACCGAAATCTTGATTTCGGAGGTGGAAATCATCTGAATGTTGATGCCTTCCTCGGCCAGCGTACGGAACATCTTGCTGGCAATGCCGACATGGGATCGCATCCCAACGCCAACCACCGAAACCTTGGCCATCGAACGATCGCCACGGATTTCGCGCGCACCGACGTGCTTTTTGACGTTCTCGAGGATCGCCACCGCACGCTCCATGTCGTTGCGATTAACGGTAAAGGAGAAGTCCGTCGTGCCATCGACGCCAACGTTCTGAATGATCATGTCAACGTCGATATTGGCTTCGGCCACCGGGCCGAGAATCTGGTACGCAATGCCCGGACGATCAGGCACGCCCAGCACCGTCAGCTTGGCTTCGTCGCGGTTGAACGCGATGCCGGAAATGATCGGTTGTTCCATCTTGATGTCATCCTCAAAAGTGATCAGCGTGCCCTCGCCCCCTTCCTGGAAACTGGACAGCACGCGCAGCCGGACTTTGTATTTGCCGGCGAATTCGACTGAACGGATCTGCAGCACCTTGGAGCCGAGACTGGCCATCTCGAGCATTTCTTCAAAGGTGATGAAGTCGAGCTTGCGGGCTTCCGGCACGACGCGCGGATCGGTCGTATAAACGCCGTCGACGTCGGTGTAGATCTGGCACTCGTCGGCACGCAGGGCAGCAGCCAAAGCCACTCCGGTGGTGTCGGAACCACCGCGGCCGAGTGTGGTGATGTTGCCAGCCTCATCAACCCCCTGGAAACCGGCGACGACTACGACGCAACCTTCGTCGAGATCCTTGCGCATGCGCTCTTCGTCGATCTTGAGAATGCGCGCGCGGGTAAACGAGCTGTCAGTCAGGATACGAACCTGGGCGCCGGTGTAGCTACGGGCCGGCACGCCCTGCTCTTTGAGCGCCATGCAAAGCAGGCCGATCGTGACCTGCTCGCCTGTTGACACCACCACGTCCAGCTCGCGCGGATCGGGTTGCTGCTGGACTTCCTTGGCCAGCGCAATCAGCCGGTTGGTCTCGCCACTCATGGCGGACACCACAATCACCAGTTGATGCCCTTGTTCGCGCGCCAGGGCCACACGCCGGGCGACGTTCTTAATGCGCTCCGGGTTGCCGACCGAGGTGCCGCCGTACTTCTGAACTATCAGCGCCATCTTGCGTTCGATTACATCTAAGTAGGACAAACCGCCATTTTACCGCATTACGCGGGCTCTTTCCGAACCGCCACTCCACCCAACGGCCTCCAAAGTGCTTGAATTGCAAACGGATGTTTCGGGAAGGACTTTTCTTTATGCTAAAGAATCGGCTGAAGGAACAATTTCCGATAACGCCCTGTCCGTGCATATGCACCATTGCGATAGAACAATTGCAGTGCTTCGCACGACCGATGTTGCTATGCCAGACGGGCGAAGTCGTGACATTGGCATGCTATTGATCGGCATGACGTTTGGTAGAGATCGGCAACTTGCGGCAACCACGCGGAAGGGCTAAAACCCTTATGGGAGAAGACTTCTGATGGGCATCGGCACTCATCCCAAAGCACTGGGACTTGCCTTGTATGTTGCTCAAATATTGATCTATACTGAATCGACTCTATAACTAAAGTTATAGTCTTCATGCTCCGACAACGGCATGCCGTTCGGATGCCAGAATACGTAACAGCGCCCCTCGTCCAAAACAGGGGCAGATGTGGTGTTTGGCAAGGAGTGTTCAACGCATACTATGTAAAAAGGGCAGACAACCATGAAAACAGTTGACGTCGATGTCCGCGAAATCCGTCGCAAGCTCGGGATGAACCAGTCCCAGTTCTGGTCGAAAATCGGTGTAACGCAGAGCGGTGGCTCGCGTTATGAAAGTGGCCGCAACATCCCGCGCCCCGTTCAAGCGTTGCTACGCCTTGTCCACATTGAGCAGATCGATATCAGCAAGCTGCGCAAGGACGACTTTGAAATCCTCGACTATCTGAAGAGCCACAACTCCGAGCTCTACAAGTCGCTGAAAAAAGAAGCCAAGGCGAAGAAGAAAGAGAAGTAAGCAATCTGCCCTACAGGCCCGGTTCCGCCGGGCCTGTTCGTTTCCATCAGTGTCATTGTGGCAATTGGCTGGCGGCGCCCTGCTGTTCGCTCGCCGGGACGCGTAGAATGTGCCACCCGGCGTTTGCCTCGATAGACAACCATTCCCCGTGCTGATCACCCGTCGCCTCGAATTCGACGCAGGACATCGAATCCCTGACCATCGCAGCCTGTGCCGCCACATGCACGGGCACCGCTACGTACTGGAAGCCACTGTCGCGGGTGACGTGACATTGCGCGACGGCGATCCGCGCAACGGCATGGTCGTCAACTTCTCCGAAGTAAAGTCAGTCCTGAAGGATTACGTTGTCGGCGTGTGGGATCACGCGTTCCTCGTATACGAGGGCGACACCGTCGTGCGCGAAATGCTCAAGGCCCTGCCTGACCACCGCACTGTTGTGCTGTCGGTTGTACCGACGGCCGAGAATCTTGCGGCGGAGGCGTTCCGTATCCTCGCCCCGCGCATTGCAGAGCTGTGCGACAAACGCCTTACGCTTGAGAACATCCGTCTGTACGAGACGCCCAATTGCTGGGCGGACGCCACCCGGGCGCAATTCGAAGCGCCGCGGTGCGATAGCACGGACGACTGAATCCCCCTATCAGAACCCGCCTCTCAGTCAGGAACGGAAGCCAGGTCCGGCTCAAACCCTGCACCCAAGGGCGCCATATGCGGACGCGCACTTGCTCTGTCTGGACCGCGTCGGCCTTCTGCTGTTCGACCTGGCGATCCAGTTTGTCCCGCACCGTCGGCGCCAGGACAGCCGCCAGATCGAAGAACTAGATCCTCGGGTATTCCTCGACAATGGTGCGTCCTCGACAATGGTGCGATAAGTACCAGCCCCCACTCACGCCGAAGGCCAAGCCCCCAAGCGGCTGGCCTAGGTAGAACAGCTTATCGGGCAGCGCACAACTACCCGTGCGCGCGTGCTGCGCCTTGACTTTCACGGCGTGGGCACGCGCTTTGTGACGCCCCGACCATGCCGGCACAGCGTCTATGCGCCGAGTATTCCGGACGACATCGCCCCGTCGCATGCGCACATCCCGCCATTCCCAATACCACCCCAACCGCGGTCGCGGAGGTTTGGACGGACGAAGCCATTTGGGCGATAATTGCAAACTTTGCGATCCAGCTTGACCCGGATCAATATCAGTTGGCGCCGCTTTCGCGGCACTGCTTCGACTTATCTAGAGGAAACACCATGACTTCGCTGATCAAGGTTCCCGCCGGCGGCCAGAAAATCGTTCCGGGCCAATCGCTCCCCGACAATCCCATCATTCCGTTCATCGAGGGCGACGGTATTGGCGTGGACATCACCCCGGTGATGATCAAGGTGATCGACGCAGCCGTGGAAAAGGCCTACGGCGGCAAGAAGAAGATCCACTGGATGGAAGTCTACGCAGGCGAAAAGTCGGTCAAGCTGTATGGCGAAAACGAATGGTTCCCCGCTGAAACCTTCCAGGCGCTGAAGGACTACTCGATCTCCATCAAGGGCCCGATGACCACGCCGGTCGGCGGCGGCATCCGTTCGCTGAACGTGGCCCTGCGCCAAGAACTGGACCTGTACCAGTGCGTGCGCCCCGTGCGTTACTTCACCGGCGTTCCCTCGCCGCTCAAGCGCCCGGACCTGGTCGACATGGTGATCTTCCGTGAGAACACCGAAGACATCTACGCTGGCGTGGAATGGCAGGCGGGTTCGGAACAGGCCAACAAGGTCATTGCCTTCCTGAAGAACGAAATGGGCGTGAAGAAGATCCGCTTCACCGAAGACTGCGGCATCGGCGTCAAGCCGGTTTCCAAGCAAGGCACGGAACGCCTGGTGCGCGCCGCCATCCAGTACGCCATCGACAACGATCGCAAGAGCGTGACGATTGTGCACAAGGGCAACATCATGAAGTTCACCGAAGGCGCCTTCCGCGACTTCGGCTACGCCCTGGCCAAGAACGAATTCGGCGCAGTCGAGATCGACGGCGGCCCGTGGTGCAAGTTCACGAACCCGAAGACGGGTCGTGAAATCATCGTCAAGGACGCCATCGCCGACGCGTTCCTGCAGCAGATTCTGCTGCGTCCGGCCGAATACGACGTCATCGCCACGCTGAACCTGAACGGCGACTACATCTCCGACGCGCTGGCCGCACAGGTCGGCGGCATCGGCATCGCCCCGGGCGCCAACATCTCCGATCAGTACGCCTGCTTCGAAGCCACTCACGGCACCGCGCCGAAGTACGCTGGCAAGGACTACGTGAACCCGGGTTCGCTGATCCTGTCGGCCGAAATGATGCTGCGCCACATGGGCTGGACGGAAGCTGCGGACCTCGTCATCAAGGGCATGGAAAAGGCCATCGCCGCCAAGACCGTGACCTACGACTTTGCCCGCCTGATGGAAGGTGCGACCGAAGTGAAGTGCTCCGCCTTCGGCGATGCGATGATTTCGCACATGTAAGACCCGCCGTACGCGGCAAAAGGAAACGGCCTCCCTCGGGAGGCCGTTTTTTTTGTGCGGTGCCAGCCAATGTCCGACAAGAACATGCGAGGCGGGTGACTATACTCTACCGGGCTCACCACCCCGGAACACTTGCCCATGGCAGAACGCACCTTGCAGGCCTTGCCACGATTCCCGGCACGCGTCACGTGCATTGCGGGTCTTTGCGTGCTGGCTGCCTGCTCCAGCGCGCCTCGACAGAAAGAGGTTCGCGGCGAGCCGTTTTCTTCGGGCGAACTCGTGCAGGGCGATGCCAACCGTGTGGCCAACCTCGCCATGCGCGACAACCTCGCCAGCCTTTCGTTGATCCTCGAAAAGCTCTATCGGCGCAATCCGTCGCAGTGGAAAAAGACCGGCGCAGCATCGCTGGAAGAAGCACGCAACCGGGTGATGACAATCATCCGCACGGGCGCTTCATTGCCCGGCACCGACAAACGTTCGGTCGCGGCGCTCCCGCTGGCCTTTGACCCCACGTTCAGCGGCGACCGCCCGGGCACACTCGTCTTTGCGCTGGGCACCATGCTCATTGAGCTATACGGCGGCCGGACGGAGTTGTACCTGATCCACGGTCTGGACGCGCAACAACTCGCCAACGCTTCTCACAACGTAGAAGTCGCCGTATGGATGCTGTCCACCAAACGAGACACCCAAGGCAGCCTGTTGCTGCTGTCGAACGAGATCGGCCCGGATGCACGCAATCTTTCGTTCGAGCGCGAGTTCGGTCGGATCATGGGGCGGCTCGAACTTCTGGCCGCCATGACAGACGAAAAGTACCGCCGCTCAGCGATCGATTACGTGCAGGGCCTTCTTGGCGCACCGCTCATGCAGTTCATACCGCTGGGGGCGGTGGCGCAGTAGTGCATTGGGTTCTACTAAAGCGTGCTTAGCACAACAATACCCAGTCACACACGGAGCCGTCACACACCCACACCCACTCACATCCAGCAGCTTTTGCGTTGAGCTCACTCGATTGAGGGGCTGCCACCACAGGGGCGGAAGAGATAACGGAGACCACAAACAACGAAGCGACGGCGAAACGAAGGTAATTCATGGACGAGTCCTCTAAGTGATTCGGAAGGGCACTACTACCATCTGGCACTGACGCGCAGCGAATAGCTGCGACCAGGCAAGAATTCGGGGGGGGTGAAGGCTGCCGCTCATGCTGCTGTCCTGGAATCGGAAGTCGCGGTCAAACAGGTTGTTGATCGCAAACTCCCACCAATAGCGATCACCGTCGATGCTTTGACGCACGCTGACGTTAGTCAGCCAGAAGTTCTCGGACCAAAGTGAATTGGCATAGGTAGTCCAGCCCGTAACATCCTGGCGCACCTGGCGCACCTCTACCGTCGACGAGAACTGCGGCCCCATGCGAATCCACGCCCGAAGCGGAATCTGCTGGGTCCGGATGCGCATGGGCGTAGAAACGCTCGACGTCCTGGTCTGATCGAACGAAATCGGTCGATGGAAAGAGTCATAACGCCATTCCGCCGTCAACGCCAGCCAGGTCAATGGTGCCCACGACGCGTAAGCCCGATGTGCGCGCTCGGGCCACGACGCCGTGCACGAAGCCCCCGGACACCCAGCACTCGGCACATGCACGCTGCGCGTCGACAGTTCGACACCCGTCTTGCCAGTGGCACCGATGCGCTGATCCGCGGCGATCGCATAGCGTGTGGAGACCGTTCCAAACAGGTCGTCCGGCGCATCAGTGAAGCCATTGAATGTAGCGGGACGCAGGCTTTGCTGAAGCGTAAGGGAAGGAGCCATGCTCCGATAGCCCGCTGCCCGCAACGTCAGCCCCGATTGCGTAGCGAACTCGGCACCGAGCTTCGGACTCCATCTGCCCAACCGAAGATTGTCGCTCCCTTCAATCTGATCGTAAGACACGCCTGCGAAAAGCGTCCAGCCACCGCCATAGCGCCCTTGCCATACAGCGTAGGCGTTATCATGACGCTCGCCCCCCCCAGAGGATGAGGCCGTCATTGGGCCCGGTGGAACAGATACGAACCCGCTCAGACGATTCGCCAGGGAAGCCCTGTTGTACGTGCCGGCACCAGCCTGAACGCTCTGTACCTCCCAAGCACGGAGATACTGCAGTTCGGCAAGCCGCGCGTTGATGCTGGCATCGACGGTGTATTGATAAGTCTTTCCCAGCAGAGGCTGCAATTGGACGGAATAGTACGGCGCGTGGGTGAAGGAGAAGTTTCCAAGCCATTGCTCGCTGGGTGAAGCGTCATAGCGGAATCCCATCTGCCCAACGTTGTACGTCGTATCGCGGTGCAGTTGCGACGAACCGGGTGCATTCACTGCGAGCGCCTGGATCAGATCACCGCTGCTGCGCTCCTGCTGCCGTATCTGACCGTAAACGGTCAGCTTTGAGGTGAGTTGTTGTTGAACGTCGATTTGCGCCGCACGTGTACGGAAGTCACTCCCTGCTCGCCAGCCATCCGTGCGGTAGTCAAAGTAGCCGGCCGAAATCTGGCCCGTCTGCCACGCGTGCGATGCGAGCAGGCTACCGCCGACGGTCCCGTTGTTGCCGCCGATGGCCGATACCCAGAAGTGATTCGGCTGACGCTCAAACAGATCCGAAGTCTCCTCCGTCGACAACGCACGAGGCCCATCCAGAATCGGCAGGCCGGGAACGTAATACTGCGGCGGCAGTGGCCATTGGCCGGGACGCTGACGCAACTGCGCCTGCAGCAGTTCGGACATTCGCGCAAATTCGGATTGCCCTCCATTGGCCAGGGCGCTTGCGAGGAAGTGATGCGTCGCGCCGCTTTGCGGATCTCGCGTCACGGCGTCCGCCGCCGCGCGTTGCATCGCCGCGTACCAACCCATCATCTCGTACGACTTGGACATGTTGGCTTCGCGCGTTGCGCTGTCCTGCCCGATCAGCGACGCGGGGCGCAGCACTGCACGGTTTCCGTTGCGGCGCTGCGCCTCTTCGGCCGCCTGGATGGCGCCCACAGGGTCATTGGCATCCTGGCGCCGCAATGCTTCGAAATACCAGGGCGTCGGACTGAGTGGGTCGAGCTTGCGCGCCAGATCGTTCTGCGCAACGGCCTCGTCCATGCGATCCGCCTCGGCGTACGAGCGCGCCAGATAGGCACGCAGTTCCGCGTTGCTAGGGTCAAGCGTCACCGCCACTTCGAGATCGCGGCGTCCGTCGTCGCTCTGACCGAGGCGCGTGCGCGCCATGGCACGTCCGTACCACGCCAGCGGCTCTGCCGAATTGCGCTCAATCGCGGCATTGAAAAGCGTCAGCGCGCTGTCTGCATCTCCCTTCGCCAGCGCCACGAAGCCTCTCAGCGCGTGCGCGCGGGGCAGTTCGGGCTCCAGCGCAATGGCGCGGTCGAGCGACGCTTGCGCCTCATCCAGCTCGGACATGGCGACCTCGACTTCCGCTCGGCGCACCCATGCCAGAGCGTCGGATGCGTCCAGTTCAGTCGCCAGACGTGCTTCAGCCAGGGCGCGTGCCAGATCGCGCTGCGATTGCCACGCATAGGAAAGCGCAAGATGCGCCGTGGGGGACTTCGCGTCGAGCGACACAGCCCGGCCCGCATACTCGACGGCCTCGGCGGCCTGATTGCGCGCCACACTGATGATCGCCATGAGAGACGCCGCGTTGGCGTCTTTCTGAGGGTCGAGCACGCTGATGATGTCCCGCGCCTCGTCGAAGCGGCCAATCGCCAGCAGCATGTTGGCGCGGTAAGCACGGACAGTTGGTGATACCGCGCCAGCGGGCTCAAGCGCGGCGGCAGCCATTTGATAGTTGCCGGTCAGTCCTTCGGACTGGGCCAGACGTGCATCTTCACGCTCGGCTGCTGGCATGGCGTCCAGCACAGCGGGCGGAATCGAAACGATCTGCGGATAGTGGATTGCCCACCGAACGGATTTGTCGGGACGGATTTCCAGGGGCAACGGCGCCAGATCTCGCGCCCCATCGGCTCCTACGCCAGCAGCTACGAGCGATTCCCCTGTGGGAGACAATGCCTGTATACGCCCCTCTGCAACGCTGACCTGACAAGCATCCTCAACAGCTATCGCCCCCTCCCGAGTCAGCGGAGAAGCGTTTGAAGGAACCGTATAAGACGAGTTTTCGCTGACGCAAACCGGCGCCGCGTTTGCCAACGCAACGGTCGCGTGACTGCCGCCACGGGCAGCGACAATATCACCAACACACAGGACGGTCTGCGACGAGGCCTGCAACCATTCAGTACTACCCGCGCGTTTGACGTCAACGCGCCCCTGCACCATAGCGACCACTCCCGTCGCCGTTACACAGGCATCCACCGCATACGCGCCAGAAGAACAGACCATGAGTACCGCAACAGCGATACTGCGAGCCGGCCACTCGTGGCCGCTCGGAGAAAAAAGATTCAACATCAATGCCCCGCGCTACGCTGCAGAGCAGCCAGCACAATTTTTGTAAGTATTATTAACCAAGGCTGCATGGCAACAGAAGCAACCGTAACAGTCAAGGTCTGTAAAGAACGCCTTCAATTTTCAATACGGCCAGACGGGCAAAATCTTGAAGCCGTCGTGACGACACCTTGATCTAGCGGAAAGTGATTGTGTAGTTCAGGTCGAGGGCGTTGTCCGTACCGGCGCGGGCGATCACGGACAAGTAACGTGTCAGTGTGTAGGTGAGCTTCACCACGCTTTCCGTGCCGATGAAGTTCTGCTCCAACGACAGATACGCACGCGGCGAAATACGCTTGCCAAGCGTCAGCACCTGATTTGCGGCATCGGAGTTCGTGCCGACGCTGGAACCCAACCCCGTCGCGTTGCTCGCCACCTGGCTTTGCAGCGGACGCTCGGTGCTCGAAGACTGCGCCAGATTGACGTCGTCCAATCCCAGCCCATGAACGATTTTCTCCATCGGGCCTTCACCGCCTTCTCCGCCGATTGCCGCGCTCGCGGCTGACAGCAGCAGACCTGCGTCCCCTGTACCCGGATCGCTCGCCCGCCCGAGCAACATCCACGAGAGTTTTTCGGATTCCGGCACGTTGGGCTGAGACACCAGTCGAACTCGCGGTGAGCGCGCAGTCCCGGTAACCTCAACACCCGCCTCCACCGGCAAGCCCTTGCGGAGCGCGACAACGTTCAGGCCTGGGTTGTCGATGGGCCCCTGGAAGTTCACCACCCCTCGGTCGATGGTAAGTCGCTGCCCGTAACCGTCATAGACGCCATCGCGCGCGCGGATCGAACCGGTAGCGCGCAACGGCTCCCCGGCTACCAGTCTTAAGCGCAGAACACCGTCGAGATAAGTGTTGATGCCATACGCCCGCAGGATGAACTGGTTGCCAAAGTCGAACGCCACTTCGGCGTTGAGCCTCATCCCGGGCTCTTCGCGCTTGCGGCCACGCACGACCACATCGTCGGACAACGAGGGCGCATTGCCCTTGGGCACGCCGACAAAACCACCGTCCGCCCGCAGCTGTGCATTGAGGTTGAAGCTGTCCCAGCCGGTATCGATCGTCGTCGAGCCAGAGAGCAAAATCCACTGATTTGGCTGTTGCGCCACGCCAACTCGATTGACGTCGATCCTGAACGCGCCCTTACCGGTTGCAAGCTGCAATGCCCCGGTGCCGCTGATGCCGCCCGGCCGATTGAGGTTCAGCACGCGCAAGCGCACATCGGGCGCAGGCACTTGGTTTTGTGATGTGAAGCGCAGGCTTTCCAGCTTGACCTGACTGGCGTCGAACGACAGCAATAGCGAACCATCAGTCAGACGCATGCCTTGGTCGGCCAACCCGATCTCCAGCTTGTCGCCAGTGAGATTGCCTTCGCCCTTTGGGTTGGCCGGTGTTCCCAGCACGTTGAACTGGCCGATCAGGCTGCCGGCCGTGCGCAGATTGGGATCGATGAACGGGCCAACCCAATCGAGCGCCGGCATTGTCACGTGCCCGACGCCCACGAGCGGCGCCTGTTCGTCGAGTTCGATGCGGCTACCGCTGCCCCGCGTCGCCGCCGAACCAACCAGCGTGACATTCCCCAGGCGCGTGCCATTGGCCAGCGCGTTGAACGTAAGCCGGTTGTCCTGCAGCGCAAGCGTCGCCTCGAGCGTATCGACACCGAGTGCGACGGGGGTATCCCCCTGGAGAATGATGTCGCCACCCTCGCGGAAGACCTTGACCAGCCCGGTCGAATTCTCGCTCAGCGATACATCCCAACTACCGCCCAGCTTCAGCGTGCGAGCGCGTCGTCGCTCCGAGCGGGGCGTGCGCGAGCCATCGTCCGGCTCGATCAGTCCGATTTCGATTCCCGATATATTGCCCCGGGCGACGACCCGGTCGGGGCTCCACTCGGTATGCGCCAGCTCGACACTGCCGTTCTGCGCTTTCAACCGGGCCGGCGCGAGAACAACATGCGCGGGCGATGCCGTGAGGTCAACCGGTGCCACCAGCGAAAGCGCAATGGGCCCACGCGCGTCGAGTTGTTCGAGCTGCCCCTTGAACGTACCGTCGACAAAGCCCCCGCGGGTGCGCAGCTGCACGTTCTCGTCGCGCATCAACTCGGCCGACAAGTTAAAGGTATGTGCGTTGCGCCGGCCGTCGATGGCGGCTGTCGCACTCCGCAGGTAGGGCTCGTCGTTAGCCCCCACCCGCAGGGAACCTATGTCGAGCTTGCCTTGAAAGACGCCGTCGAGGCCGTCCTGCATGGTTGCCGTGAGCGTGCCGCGATCGATGCGCACAGCGCCGGGCAAGACGAGGTTCTGTATCTGCGCCTGGACCTTGCCCGAAGGGTTGGCCAGCGTACCGCCGACCGTGCCATCTATCGTCGCCACACCACTCAACCCTTCGCCCAGCCTGTTCAGGTGACGTGCATCGAGGTTGTAAGTCAGTTGGTCACCCACGTGCCCGAAGGCGCCCTTCATGACCAGTGTGTTGTCGAGAACGTTGATATTCAGGTCGGCGTCGATGACGCGACCGGGTGCGACCGCCAGGCGACCTCCTCCGCCGAGCGCGCGCCCGGCAAGACGGCTATCGCCCAGGTCAAGTTCAGCCTTGGCCTGCCACGTTGGCGACAACTGCCCGCTGAGCGCGAACTTGACGTTCAAGTCCCCCTGCGGTGCGGTCGTCACCCACTGCTTGGGATCGAAATGCGTCGTCGTCCCCTGCACCGAAAACTGCTGCGCTCCCTTGAGCGCCATATGACCGCTGGCGGCCACCACCGACGCCCCGCTCGCCAGTTCAGCACGCGACAACCGCAGCACGCCGGCACGTTGCTCGCCCTGCGCCAATAAGCGATAGCGATCGGACGCCAGGCGCACGTTGAAGGTCTGATCGTCACTGCGTGCTACCGCGCTGGCTTCGCCTGACACACGCATCGGGGTAAGCGTGGAATAGATGCGGCTCGGGTCAACGTTACTCAGTTGCAGACGCCCTTCAATGCGCCCCATAACGTCGTCTTTGGTGGGTCTCCACGACATGACGCCAGACACCACGCCCCGCCCTGGCACTTCGATGCGCAGCCGATCCGCCGTCAGTAACCCGGCCGACCACGTCAGCGCGCTGGTCAGTCGTTCGACCGGAATGCGTCCGTGGTCCGCTCCGCCCGGCTCTTTGTTAGCAATGTCGATAGGCCCCGCCACTCGCCATGCATCGACGCCCGTCAACGTGGCTGCAGGATCGACGGTCGGCGTCAGATCGGCAGAAATATCGAGCCGTGCATGCGGCGCCTGCGGGTGAAACGAAGCGGGATCAAGGTTGCGGAACGACAAGCGGGCACGTTGCAGGGGCACCGGCTCGAATGGCTGCGCAGCAACGTCGGCGTCGCCTTCGACACCGTCACCTTCAACGCGCGCCACGACATGCGGCTGCAGAAGCGTGCCTTCGGCCGTGGCATTGACGGTCAGGGCTCGCGCATCGAGTGTGCCGGCAAGCGTTGCCTGGAGCGCCAGCGGGAATGGCGACAGGGTCTCCATGCGAGCCTGCCCGGTCACGCGCCCTGCCGGCGTGGTGACCGCGAGCTGCTCGACGATATGGCGCTCGGCGTCGCTATCCACCCGCCCGGAAATGTCGGTCAGCCGGAGATAAGGGTCGGGCTGTGTTTGTGCGTCCGTCAGTTGGCCGATAGTGAGCGTGCCGACTTTGACTTCCTGCGCGTGGATGGCCACCGGCAGCAAGACGTCGTTTGGCGCGCCGGTCGACGATGAGGGTGATTCGCTCGGTGCGGTGCGGATGTCCAGGCTACCGACGCGCAGCCATTGCAGGCGGACATCTGCCGATAACAACGGACGCAAACGCCAGCTCACATCAGCGTTCGTGGCGACGAGTCGAAAGTGCTCCAGTCGCAACTCGAAACGATCGACCTGCCAGTGATCCAGCAAGCGCCCTTTCCAGCCGTCGACCTTGAAGATGCCCCCCAGCACGTTCGATGCCATATTGAGACCGACACGACCACCGGTCTCGGTGCCGACCACCCAAACCAGCGCAGCGCCCGCCAGCAATACGATCAGCACGCATGTGACGAGCGCGTGACGAAACCAGCGCCACGGGCGGAATCGCCGGGGCGCTGGAGTGGGGGTCTCTGACGGTTCTTCTTGCGAGGGTTCGGTCGTGGGCTCTTCGCTCACCCGCGGCCTCCATGCATGTCGGGGCAGTCGAGCGAGTATGGCGCAAAACGCGCCGGCCGCCGATGCCTGGCGTCAGTACTCAGCCAAACAAGGCGGCCAGTTGGGCGCCGGGATCATCGGCACGCATGAATGCTTCGCCCACGAGGAAGGCGTTGACGCCATTGCCGCGCATGAGCTGCACGTCTTCGCGGCCGAGAATGCCACTTTCGGTCACGATCACACGATCGTCGGGCACGCGAGAGAGCTGGCCAAGCGTGGTATCGAGCGTGACTTCAAATGTGCGCAGGTTGCGGTTGTTGATGCCTACCAGCGGCGTCGCGAGTTCCAGTGCGATATCCAGCTCATCAGCGTCGTGCACTTCCACCAACACTGCCATGCCCAAGTCGTGCGCCAGCGATTCAAGATCGCGCAGCCCCGCCTGGGCAGCGCGCGCAGCCGACAGGCCCACTACGCCCTCAGGCGGCAGGAACGCTGCAACGATCAGCAGAATGCAGTCGGCGCCCATCGCACGCGCCTCGAACACTTGATAGGCGTCAACGAGAAAGTCCTTGCGCAGCACCGGCAGTGCGCATGCATCACGCGCAGCACGCAGGTAATCGGGCGAACCCTGGAAGTAGTCACGATCGGTGAGTACCGACAGGCACGCCGCGCCACCACGTTCATATGATGCAGCAATGTCGGCGGGACGAAAGTCTTCGCGCAGCACGCCCTTGGACGGACTCGCCTTTTTGACCTCGGCGATCACGGCCGCGCGATTGGCGTCGATCTTGCTCCGAATGGCACCGACAAAATCGCGCGGCACTGCGCCGCCGCGCGCACGCTTGACGATGGCTTCTCGCGAGATTTCACGCTCGGCCGCCTCGATTTCTCGACGCTTGGTGGCAAGGATCTTTTGCAGGATGTCGGACATGTATCTTCCCTCGCGCTTACGCTTTGGCGAACGACTGCGTCTTGGCGACGAACTGTTCGAGCTTGGCACGCGCCGCACCCGAAGCAATTGCCTCGCGCGCACGCGCCACGCCGTCGGCGATGCTGTCCGCCACGTTGGCGGCATACAGCGCCGTGCCCGCATTGAGCACAACGATTTCACGCGCTGTGCCGGGCACGTTGTCGAGCGCACCAATCAGCAGGCCCTTGGACTCATTGGCGTCGGCCACGCGAATCTGGCGCGTGGATGCCATCTGGATACCAAAGTCTTCCGGATGCACTTCGTACTCGCGAACGTTGCCATCCTTCAGTTCACCCACCATCGTGCCGGCGCCAAGCGACACCTCGTCCAGCCCATCGCGGCCGTATACGACCAGCGCGTGCTGCGCGCCCATGCGTTGCATGACGCGCACCTGGATGCCAACGAGGTCTTCGTGGAACACCCCCATCAGGATGTTCGGCGCGCCAGCCGGATTAGTCAGCGGGCCAAGAATGTTGAACATCGTGCGCACGCCCATCTCACGACGCACCGGCGCCACGTTCTTCATCGCCGGATGGTGGTTGGGAGCGAACATGAAGCCGATGCCGACTTCTTCGATGCACTCCGCAACCTGCTCGGGCGACAGCATGATGTTGACGCCGAGTGCTTCAAGCACGTCGGCGCTGCCCGACTTGGAACTGACGCTACGGCCGCCGTGTTTGGCGATGCGTGCCCCCGCCGCCGCCGCGACGAACATCGACGCGGTCGAAATGTTAAAGGTTTGAGCGCCATCGCCGCCCGTACCGACGATGTCAACAAAGTTCGACAACCTATCGGCGGGCACCTCGACCTTTTTGGCGAACGCGCGCATCACACCTGCGGCAGCGGCGATCTCACCGATGGTCTCTTTTTTGACGCGCAGGCCGGTAAGAATGGCGGCGGTCAGCGTGGGCGACACCTCACCAGACATGATCTGCCGCATCAGGTCAGTCATCTCTTCGTGAAAAATCTCGCGATGCTCGATCACGCGCTGCAGTGCTTCTTGGGGAGTCATGTCGGCGCCTCAGGTATTCAGGAAGTTACGCAGCAGATCATGACCACCTTCGGTCATGATCGATTCGGGATGGAACTGCACGCCTTCGATGGGCAGCGTCTTATGACGCACCCCCATGATTTCGCCATCATCGGTCCACGCGGTGACTTCCAGGCAATCCGGCAAGGTCTCGCGGCGAATGGCGAGCGAGTGGTAGCGGGTGGCCGTGAACGGGTTGGGCAGCCCCTTGAACACGCCGACGTCGTTGTGATGAATCTGCGATGTCTTGCCGTGCATGAGCTGTTTGGCGTGCACGATCTCACCACCGAAAGCCGCCCCGATACTCTGGTGCCCGAGGCACACCCCAAGGATCGGCAGCTTGCCGGCAAAGTGACGGATTAACTCGATCGAAATGCCCGCTTCGGCTGGCGAACAGGGGCCGGGCGACACCACGATGCGCTCGGGGCGCATGGCCTCGATCTGCTCGATGGTGATCTGGTCGTTACGGTGCACGCGCACATCGGCGCCCAGCTCGCCGAGGTATTGCACGATGTTGTAGGTAAAACTGTCGTAGTTATCCAGCATGAACAGCATGGCGCGATTCCTTTTTCAATATCCGGTTCAAACGACGAAGCGGGTATCGAGCCCGCGCTCTGCAAGCTCGGCGGCGCGCATCTGCGCGCGGGCCTTGCTGAGCGTTTCTTGCCATTCGGTTTCGGGATCGGAATCGGCCACGATGCCAGCGCCAGCCTGCACGTGGAGCTCACCATTCTTGATGACAGCCGTGCGGATCGCGATGGCCACGTCCAGGTCGCCATCGAACCCGAGGTAGCCGACTGCGCCGGCGTACACGCCACGCTTGAGCGGTTCAAGTTCGTCGATGATCTGCATGGCGCGCACCTTCGGCGCGCCAGACACCGTGCCTGCCGGGAACGCGGCGCGCAGTACCTGCAATGCGGCCGCGCGCTTGTCGGTCAACTCAGGCAGTACGCCTTCAACGTTCGACACAATGTGCATGACGTGCGAATAGCGCTCGATCGTGAAGCGTTCCGTCACCTTGACGGTGCCGGTGGCCGCCACACGACCAACATCGTTGCGGCCAAGGTCGAGTAGTTGCAGGTGCTCGGCCAGTTCCTTGCGATCGGCCAGCAGCTCGCGCTCAAGCGCGAGGTCTTCGTCATGCGTGGCACCGCGGCGGCGGGTGCCGGCGATCGGGCGCACCGTGACTTTCTGCTGCCCGCCTTCTTCTTCCAGCTTGACGAGGATTTCGGGCGAGGCGCCAACGACATGGAAGTCTTCAAAGTTGAAGAAGAACATGTACGGCGACGGATTGAGCGCGCGCAGCGTGCGGTACAACGCCATCGGGCTCGCCGCGAACGGCTTCTTCATGCGCTGCGACAGCACCACCTGCATGATGTCGCCATCAACGATGTACTGCTTGGCGCGGCGTACGGCATTCTTGAATTCTTCTTCGCCCGTGACCGACACTGCCGGCTGCGGCTCGACGCTCACATCCATCGGGATCTGCACCGGCTCGCGCAGCTTGGCGACAAGCTCCTTGAGGCGCCGCTGTGCACGCTTGTAGGCGCCGGGCACTTCAGGCTCGGCATACACCACCAGCGTCAGCTTGCCGGAGAGGTTATCGACGATCGCGATTTCTTCGGACAGCAGGAGCAGCATGTCCGGCGTTTCGAGCGGGTCTTGCGCCGGCTGAGTGGCCGCCAGCTTGGGCTCGATGTAGCGCACGGTGTCGTAGCCGAAGTAGCCGACCAGACCACCGCAGTAGCGCGGCAAGCCGTCACGCGGCGGCACCTTGATGCGTTGGGTGAATTCGCCAACGTAAGCCAGCGGATCGCCATAATCGCGACGCTCGACCAGACGGTCGTTCGAGACGAGCAATACAGAACGACCGCGCACTTCGATGCGAGTGTGCGCACGCAGGCCGATGATGGAATAGCGCCCGAATTTCTCACCGCCCTGCACGGATTCGAGCAGGTACGTATACGGTTCGTTAGCGAGCTTGAGGTAGATCGACAGCGGGGTGTCGAGGTCGGCGAAGGTTTCCAGCGTCAGGGGGATACGGTTGTAGCCCTGCGCAGCCAGCGCCAGGAATTCGGCTTCGGTCATCGTGACTCCAATTGCTTGTTCGGGTGTGCAGGCAGACCTGCGGGGGCGGCAGCGTTGCCGCGTGTGCGATCAGTGGCGCGCACGCCACGAGTACCCGATGCGCTGCCACGACACGGTGGCGCGATTCGGGAGGCACTCCTTCACGCGGAACAAGCTTTGTTGGGTCACGAATATCTCGGAATGATCTGTCAGCCTGCCAAGCCTAATCTGGCCGGCAACTCGACGACGGAGGATAGTAACCCGTCGCAATCGATAGTGTCCACCGGCACGCCTTCGCTATACCCATAGGTCACGAGGAACACGCGAATGCCCGCGTTACGGGCTGCCAGCGCATCGTTGACGGAGTCCCCGACCATCAGCGCCTCGTCACGCTCAACGCCCAATTGCTCGCAGGCATGCCATAGCTGATGCGGATCGGGTTTTTTCTGCGGAAGCGTGTCGCCGCTGACCACGGTGCCAAAATATTGCGCCAGTCCAAGCTGGCGCAGCAACGCCTGAGTGAAGGCCGCATCCTTGTTGGTAATGCAGCCCATGCGCACGCCAAGCTTGTGCAGCGCCGACAGCCCGGACAGCACGCCGGGGTAGATCGTCGTCTTGCGGCCGTTAGTCACCGCGTAGTGCCGCGAGAACACAGCAATGGCACGGCGCACTTCGTCATCGTTGCGCGGCGAACGGCCCGCGGCCAGCGCGCTGCGCACGAGGTGCGGAATGCCCTTGCCGACGAAGCCACGTATCTCCTGTTCGCTGCGCGAAGGCTCTCCTAGTTCGGCCAACATCAGACGAACCGCCTCGGCCAGATCGGGAATCGAATCAACCAGCGTACCGTCGAGATCGAAGAGCACAGCGCGCGTCGTCATGGGTTCATGTCACCTGCAAGTAAGACAGTGGGCTCAGACCGCGGCCAGCGCCGTGCGCATGGTCGTGATCACCGTATCGTAACCGTGCGGATCTTCCGCGCGGCGGGCGCCAAAGACAGCCGAGCCGGCCACGAATGTGTCGGCGCCAGCGGCTGCGATTTCAGCGATGTTGGCGGGCTTCACCCCGCCGTCAATCTCGAGCAGGATGCGGCGGCCGGTTTCGCGCTCGTGCGCGTCCAGCCGCGCGCGCGCCGCACGCAGTTTGGGCAGGGTTTCGGGGATGAACTGCTGACCACCAAACCCCGGGTTCACCGACATCAGCATGATCAGATCGATCTTGTCCATGACGTGATCAAGCCAATTCAGCGGCGTGGCCGGATTGAACACCAGGCCTGCCTGGCAGCCGTTGTCGCGGATGAGCTGCAGCGTGCGATCGACGTGCCGCGAGGCTTCAGGGTGGAAGGTGATGATATTGGCGCCAGCCTTGGCGAACATGGGAACCAGCGCGTCAACCGGTTCGACCATCAGATGCACGTCGATCGGCGCCTGTGTGACCGGGCGGATGGCTTCGCACACCAGGGGGCCAATGGTGAGATTAGGCACGTAATGGTTGTCCATCACGTCGAAATGCAGCCAATCCGCGCCGGAAGCGATGACATCGGTCACTTCGGCGCCCAAGCGGGCGAAATCGGCAGAAAGCAGGCTGGGGGCAATGCGATAGCTGGGAGTACTCATGCTTGTATTTTGGGGATGCTGGCGTCGGCTGGCGCGCTATAACGTTGGAAATCTGGTCTACTAACGAGGATTATGGCTTGATCGCGCCTCGACGCGGGTGCCCTCATCCACGCACACCCTGCCAATCATGAGCAAAGAACGCAAATATCAAATCGATGTGCAGGCTCAATCGACTTTCCTGCCCGAGCAATCAGACCCGGACGATGAGACCTATGTCTTCTCGTACCGAATCGTGATCCGCAACAGCGGCGACGTGGCCGCGCAACTCATTAGCCGACATTGGATCATAACCGACGCCAACGGCAAGGTGCAGGAAGTGCGCGGACTCGGCGTGGTCGGCGAACAACCGGTCATCGAGCCCGGGCAGAGCTTTGAATACAGCAGCGGCTGCACGCTGGAAACTGCCTTCGGCACCATGAGCGGCAGCTACCAGATGGAGGCCTCGGACGGCACGCACTTCGACGCGCCAATCCCCGAATTCATCCTCAGCGGCCCGCGCGTGCTGCACTAACCCCTGCTGCTTACGCCGCGCGTTCAAGCAGTGCGGCAAACGCCTTGGCGAACGACGCCAGCCCTTCTTCCTGCAACACGTCTGCATGCGCTTCGAGGTCGATGCCGACGCGCGCCAGATGATCGATGACGGCCGACGCATCCTCGACACCCTGTTCAAGCCGCGATGCGGCTTCGCCATGGTCACGAAAAGCGTCCAGCGTCAACTCGGGGACTGTGTTAACGGTGTGCGGGCCGATGAGGCTTTCAACATATAGCGTGTCGCGATAGGCCGGATTCTTGACGCCCGTGCTGGCCCAAAGCAGCTGTTGTGGCTGCGCGCCTTGCGCTGCCAGCGCGGCAAAGGTGCTACCCGCCCCAAATCGATGTTTCCAGAATTGATACGCCCGCCGCGCCAAAGCAATCGCGACTTTGCCGGTCAGTTCCGGAGCGCGGGACGCGAGCAACGGATCGAGCCGCGTGTCCCACCGAGAAACGAACACGCTGGCCACAGAACGGATGCGATCGATCGGCAACCCGGCGGCGCTACGCTTCTCCAACCCGAGGCAATAGGCCTCGAACACGTCGCGCACGTGACGATGCGAGAACATCAGCGTGACATTGACGTTGATGCCGGCGGCGGTGCTTTCCTCAATCGCGACCAGACCGGCGCCCGTCGCGGGAATCTTGATCATGGCGTTGGGCCGATCGATGGCTCCCCACAAGCGTTTGGCTGCGGCAATCGTCCCCTCGGCGTCATGCGCCAACCGCGGCGAGACCTCAAAGCTCACGAACCCCACATTTCCCCCGGAGGCATCATGTGAGGGGCGAAACAGATCGCAGGCAGCCTGGATATCGGGAATGGCCACCGCTTCGAAACGCGCTTCGGGCTGACCCGGCGGCAATGCGGCCAACGTATCGCGATAGCTCGGATCGTGCGACAGGGCCTGTTCGAAAATGGCGGGGTTCGAGGTGACGCCGGCAATGCCGTCCTCGTCGATGAACTGCTGCAGGCGGCCGGACGCAATCAGTTGCCGAGACAGAGAATCCAGCCAGACTTGCTGCCCGAGTCGGGCAATTTCCTTGACGCGATTCATGCTTGCTCCCATCAATTCGGCCATCCAGTATGCCGCAAGGCGCCAAAGAGGCCATTTTTCGGCTATCGTGTCCGGTTAGTAGGGAACCGCATTTGCACGCACATGTTCTACGAGGTTCGGGCGAGCACTTGCAAAAGGTTCCGCCTTACTTGAACCCTGGAGAATCTTTCGATGGAACAACGCATGATCAACATTTCGACGACGGGCGACGTCGGCGCGGCGCGTAATCGCGTCCTGCGCAACACGTACGCACTGCTCGGCCTGTCGATGGTCCCGACGCTTCTGGGCGCCTGGCTGGGCATCCAGATGCACTTTTCCGCATTGTTCGCTGGCAGCCCCGCCATGAGCTTCGTGCTCTTCCTGGCTGTGGCTTTTGGCTTCTTCTATGCCATCGAGCGCTTCAAGAACAGCCCCATCGGCGTGGCCCTGCTGCTGGGCTTCACGTTCTTCATGGGCCTGATGCTGTCGCGCATCCTGCAATTCACGCTGGGCTTCTCGAACGGCGGGCAACTCATCGCCCTGGCCGCTGGCGGCACAGGTGTAATCTTCCTTGGCATGGCTACGCTGGCCACGACGATCAAGCGCGATCTGTCCGGCATGGGCAAGTTCCTGTTCATCGGCGTGCTGCTCCTGCTGGCGGCGAGCTTCGCCAACATCTTCCTGCAGATTCCGGCGATGTTCCTGACGATCTCGGTGCTGGTCTGCGCGGTGTTCTCGGCGTACCTGATGTACGACATCAACCGCATCGTGACGGGTGGTGAGACCAACTACATCACGGCAACGCTGGCGATCTACCTGGACGTGTACAACATTTTCCAAAGCCTGCTGTCGATTCTTGGCTTCCTCGGCGGCAACCGCGACTGACGAAATCCACGACCACAAAAAAGCCCGCATCAGCGGGCTTTTTTTCGTCCGGCGCAAGCCGATCAGTCGCGCTCGAACAGCGCAATCGATTCCACGTGCGAGGTATGCGGGAACATGTTCGCCACGCCTGCCCCCTTGAGGCGATAGCCCTTGGTCTGCGTCAGGACTTCTGCATCGCGCGCCAGCGTTGCCGGATTGCACGATACGTACACAATGCGGCGAGGTGCGTTGTCATCGAGCGCCTTGCATACGGCAATCGCGCCTTCGCGCGGCGGGTCGATGAGCATCTTGTCGAGCCTGCCCAAGGCGGCAAGGCTTTCTGGCGTGGCTTCGAACAAATTGGCCACCTGGAATTCGGACCGCTCCGACAAGCCGTTCGCCGCAGCGTTTTCGGCTGCACGACGAGTCAGCGCAGCACTGCCTTCCACACCAATGACATGGGCGCCGCGACGAGCGATCGGCAGGCTGAAGTTACCCAGACCGCAGAACAAATCGGCAATACGCTCACCTGGCTGCGGGCCGAGCAACTGCATTGAGCGGCGGATCAGCAGTCGGTTGATCGCCACGTTCACCTGCGTGAAATCGGTCGGCTTGAATTTGAGCGCAAGGCCGAATTCCGGCAGCGTGTAGTGCAGGAACTCCGACTCCCCGGCCTTGAGCGGTTTGACCGTATCCGGCCCGCCCGGCTGTTGCCACATGCTGACACCATGCGCCTCACCAAAAGCAAGCAGACGAGTCTCGTCCTGCGTGGTAAAGGGCAGCAGATTGCGCAACACCAGTACCGTGCGATCGTCACCAACGGCAACCTCGACCTGCGGAATGCGGTCGGGCGTTGACAGGCCCGACACCAGCTCACGCAGCGGCAACAGCAGATTGGAAATCTGGCGCGGCAGGATTTCGCAGCTCGTCATGTCGGCGATGTAGCTGCTCTTCTTTTCGTGAAAGCCCACGAGCACGCCGCCCTTTTTCGGCACCAGGCGCACGCCGATACGGGCGCGATAGCGATACCCCCAGCCGGGGCCGTAGATGGCGGGATACAGCGTTTCGGCCTTGGTGCGACCAATATGGACCAGCGCATCTTCGAGGACGCGCTGCTTGGCGGCAACCTGCGCACCAAGCTCCATGTGCTGCATGCTGCAGCCACCGCACACGCCGAAGAACCGGCAGCGCGGCGTGGCACGTTGCGACGTCGGCTTGATGATGCGGGTAGTGGTCGCTTGCTCGAACGTCGGGCGCTTGCGATAGCTGGAATACTCGACGCGTTCGCGCGGCAGCGCGCCTTCGACGAAGATCGCCTTGCCTTCGAAGTGCGCAACACCTCGCCCTTCGTGGTCCAGCGATTCGATGTTAACTACCGGCATCGGCCCAGGCTCCGCAAAAAGGGCTGGATTTTACGCCGCCAGGCCGCGTTTGTGCCGTCCCGCACACAAACAAGCGTTACACTGCGCGCCATGATCGAAACCCTCCTCGGCGGCATCACGCCGCGCCAGTTTCTTACTGAATACTGGCAGAAGAAGCCCCTCCTCGTTCGTCAGGCAGTTCCCGGCTTCACCGGGCTGGTATCTGCGGATGAGGTGCGCGAACTGGCAGCCGACGAAGACATCGAATCACGCCTTGTCAGCCGCGACGCACAAGGCAACTGGAAAGTGGCACGCGGGCCGCTGGGCCGCCGCGACATTCCGCGCAAAGGGTCGTGGACCGTGCTGGTTCAGGGCCTGAATCTGGTCATGCCGGAAGCTGACGCGCTCCTGCGCGGCTTCAACTTCTTGCCCTACACGCGGCTGGACGATCTGATGGTCTCGCACGCCAGCGACGGCGGCGGCGTAGGTCCGCACTTCGATTCGTACGACGTGTTCCTGCTGCAAGGTATGGGAAAGCGCCATTGGCGCATCAGCGCCCAGCGCGACCTCACCTTGGTCGAGGACGCTCCGCTCAAGATCCTGCACAACTTCAAGCCAAGCCAGGAATGGGTGCTCGAACCGGGCGATATGTTGTACCTGCCGCCGCGCTATGCGCATGACGGTATTGCGATCGGTGAATGCCAGACTTACTCAATTGGATTCAGGGCTCCTTCGGCCCAAGAAATCGTTACTGAGTTCTTGGCTTTTTTGCAAGAAGATGTAAATGAAAAAGGCATGTATACCGATCCGGACCAGGGGCCAGTGAAACATCCGGGTCAGATCCCGACCAATATGATCGGCCAAGTTTCTGACATGCTGACCAGCATTCGGTGGAACGACGAGAAAGTCGCGCGCTTTATCGGACGATATATGTCAGAACCCAAGCCGCACGTTTACTTCGATCCACCCGAAGCCCCGGAAGGTCTCGCCCGGTTCGTCCGCAAGGCCCGCCAGTCGGGGCTTTCGCTCGATCTGCGCAGCCAGTTTCTTTATCGTGGAAAACGCTTCTTCATGAACGGTGAAGAATCGATCGTCCGGCACGACTCGGCTTTTTTATGCCATTTGGCTGACGCCCGGGAAATGACAAAAATCGAATCGCTGAATGACGAAACCTGGCAATTGTTACATGAGTGGTATTGCGCCGGATTTGTACATTTAAATGTAACAGCCCGATGATGCACTGCGACATGGGGTTCGCAATTTTGTCTGCCCCATGGATATAATTGCGGAATCGGCCGCCATCCAGGTCGATCAAGATATCTAGCTTATTGCACATCTTTGCAAGGGAAACCAACAATGAACAAGTCTCTCCTCGTTGCTGCTCTGATCGCGCTGGCCGCTGTTGCCTGTGGCAAGAAGGAAGAAGCTCCGGCTGAGCCGGCTCCGGCTGTTGAACAATCCGCTCCGGAAGCCGCTCCGGCTGCTGAAGCCCCGGCCGCCGACGCTTCGGCTCCGGCTGCTGACGCCTCCGCTCCGGCCGACGCTTCGGCTCCGGCTGACGCTTCCGCCCCGGCTGCCAAGTAATCAGGCATCCGTAGCGACGAAAAGCCGACCCACGGGTCGGCTTTTTTATTGCCCGCGCAGCACCCTCTCTCTTTCGGCATGCACTTTGCACGCCGAATCCACGCACCTCCCCGCCCCACTCGTTCCTGACCGCCGTGCCAGAATGGATCAACGATCCACGCACCGTCTCGCCCCGACCAATCCCCGACATCAGGAGAGCACAACATGGCTGATGACACCTCCGCACGTCTGAAGGACGCCGACCTGTTCCGTGAACAGGCTTTCGTCGCCGGCCGCTGGATCTCCGGCGCCACCACGTTCGACGTCGATGATCCGGCCACGGGCGCTGTCATCGCCCGCGTCGCGAACCTGGGCCCTGACGATGCGGAACGTGCCATCGCCGCCGCCGAAAAGGCCCTGCCGGCCTGGCGCGACCGTCCAGCAAAGGAGCGCGCTCAACTGATGCGCCGCTGGTTCGAGCTGCTGATGGAACACAAAGAGGATCTCGCCGCCCTGATGACGCTGGAGCAAGGTAAACCACTGGCTGAATCGCTTGGCGAAGTTGCCTACGGCGCATCCTTCATCGAGTGGTTCGGTGAAGAGGCCAAGCGCGTCTACGGAGACGTGATCCCGTCGCCGGCCAGTGATCGGCGTTTGGTGGTCATCCGCCAGGCGATCGGCGTGTGCGCAGCCATCACGCCGTGGAACTTCCCCATAGCCATGATCACTCGCAAGGTATCGCCCGCAATGGCCGCTGGCTGCACGATCATCGTCAAGCCGGCCGAGCAGACACCGTTGTGCGCGCTGGCAATGGCCGAACTGGCACGACGCGCGGGCATCCCCGACGGCGTGTTCAACGTAGTCACGGCGGACGGCAATAACTCCATCGAAGTCGGCAGAACGCTATGCGCCAGCCATCGGGTGCGTCACCTGTCTTTCACCGGCTCGACGGAAGTCGGTCGCATCCTCATGGCGCAATGTGCGCCAACGGTGAAGAAACTCGCCATGGAACTCGGCGGTCACGCGCCCTTCCTGGTCTTCAACGACGCCGACATCGATGCTGCAGTCGACGGCGCAATCGCCTCGAAGTACCGCAATGCTGGGCAAACCTGCGTGTGCACCAACCGCTTTCTTGTGCAGGACGGCGTCTACGATGCCTTTGTGCAACGGCTCGCCGCACGCTCTGCTGCCCTCAAGGTCGGCAATGGCTTTGAGCCCGGCGTTGAGCAGGGCCCCCTGATCGATGATGCTGCTGTCGCCAAGGTGCGTCGCCATATTGATGACGCCACCGGCAAAGGTGCCCGCGTTGTCACAGGCGGGAAGGTACGCGAAGGCCGTTTCGTCGAACCTACCGTGCTGGAGGGGGTGACGCACGACATGCTGATCGCACGGGAAGAGACCTTCGGTCCTGTCGCCGCCGTGATGAGATTCAGCGACGAAGCCGAGGGCATCCGCCTGGCCAACGACACGCCTTTCGGACTCGCGGCGTACTTCTACAGCCGCGATATTGGCCGGGTGTGGCGCGTGGCCGAAGCACTGGAATACGGCATGGTAGGAATCAACGCCGGCCTCATCTCGTATGAGACGGTGCCATTCGGCGGCGTGAAGCAATCTGGCTTTGGCCGCGAAGGCTCGCGTTATGGAATCGACGAATACGTCGAGATGAAGTACCTCTGCATGGCCGGCGTGTAACCAGCCATCAGGCCGCGCAGCGCTGCGCGGCCTTGTTCAGGTGCGCCAGACGGTGCGCGCGCCGAGCGTGGACGTCGCGTGCAGGTCGGTTGCGCTCTGCGCCTTTTCGCCCAGTTCCTGCAGCGGCAGGCCGACGCGGTATTCCGATTCGATCAGTTCGAGCAGCGGCAGCAGCGTTTGCGTCAGCTCGCGCAGGCGACGGCGTGCTTCGTCCGTACTGCCGTTGCGGATCTGCGTGAGCGCGTGGTCGACGCTCACCGCCAGACGGCTGAAGCGGCCGACGTTGTCCGGCGTGACTTCGCCGGAGTCGGACACCACACGATTGCCGCCCATCGCCCGCCCTTCGGCGACGCGCTGCGCGGCAAGCTGCAGCAGTTGTTCGAGCGTGACGCGATCATCGCCGTGCGCGCTGGCCAAACCCACCGTCAGGCTGACGCGGATGCGATGCTCCTTGTAGGTCATCACGATGGTTTCGATGGCGCGACGCAGGCGCAGCGCGAAAGCGCCGCACGCATCGAGATCGGCCGTCGGAGAGATCACTGCGAACTGGCCTTCAGCCAGATGCGCGATGGTGTCCTCTTTCCTCACCTTTGCGGAGAGCAGCTTGGAGAGCTTGCGATGCACCAGTTGGCCGACGCTGTGGCCATAGGTTTCGCACAGGCGATCGTAGTGATCGACTTCGATGACCATGACCGATACGTCGCCACGATTGCGGCGTACCAACTGCTCGCGGCTCTGTTCGAGTTCGCGCCGCGTCTGGGCCAGCTTGGCGAGCGCTTCGAGACGTGCGACGAGTTCGACGCGCGGGGTTCCCTTTGTGATGAAGTCCGTCGCGCCAAGCTGCTGGGCGCGCATGCGCGCTTCGTTTTCGTCTTCACCGGAAATGATGAGCACAGGCAGTGCATTGACGCGCGACAGGCGCGACGCGCGAATCCGTTCCAACAGGCCGAAGCCATCCAGGCGCGGCATGCCGATGTCGGAGATCACCACTTCGATCGTTGGGTCCAGCAGCAGCGCCTGCCAACCGGCTTCGCCGTCACCTTCTTCGCGCACGTCGAACTTGTCGCGGATCTGCTTGATGAGCGATGCACGCACCATGCGCGAGTCGTCCACGATCAGCACTCGTGGCAGTTGTGCTCCGACTTCGGACATCACTTGCTCGGCCATTGAAAGCTTTTCCGTAGTAGATCCGTCATGCGGGCCCGGCCCGCTCCCTGTTACAGCTCACCGTTGATGCGTACCACCGTGCGCCCATGCGCGAGGTTGGACATCAGTTGTTCAAACACTTCAGGCAAGGACTCGAACGGTACCTCGCGCACCACTTCAGCAAGATGACGCGGACGCAGATCGGTCGCCAGGCGCGCCCAGGCGCGCTCGCGCACGGCAAACCCCGCGTAGCCCGAATCGATACCGATCAGTGCAACGCCACGCAGCACGAAAGGCATGACCGTCGTGTTCAGATCGGTCCCGCCCGCCAACCCGATACTGGTGATCACACCTTGCGGCTTGGTCGTACTCGCAATCCACGCCAGCGTGTGGCCGCCAACACTGTCTACGGCACCCGCCCACAAACCTTTGTCCAGCGGCTTGATGTCCGCCGGCACTTCGCTTCGCGCCATCACACGAGCCGCCCCCAGACGGCGCAGCCAATCGGCTTGTTCGGTCTTGCCGCTGAGCGCGACTACTTCATAACCTCGTCCGGCCAGCATGTCGATAGCGAGGGAACCGACGCCGCCCGTCGCCCCGGTCACCAGCACCGGACCGCTCTCGGGCTTGAGCCCGTTGTCTTCCATGCGATTGATGGCCATCGCCGCGGTCAGCCCCGCAGTGCCAATGGCCATGGCTTCGCGTGCGTTCATGCCCTCGGGCATCGGCAGCACCCAACCGCCGGGCACCAGTGCGTACTCGGCGTAGCCGCCGTGGTGCGCCACACCGAGGTCATAACTGGTGGCGATGACCTTGTCGCCCGGTGCGAATCGCGGCGCAGCGCTTTCCACTACGGTCCCTGCCAGATCGATACCGCCCACGCACGGGAAGCGCTTGACGATGCGTCCCTTGCCCGTCGCAGCCAGCGCATCTTTGTAGTTGACGCTCGAATAGTCGACGCGGATGAGCACGTCGCCAGCATCGAGATTGCCCTCATTGAGCGTCACGAAGCCACTCTTGATGCCGCGCCGGCCCTCACTTGCGACCTCTTCGATCAACAGGGCTTTGAATGGCGTCATGGCGGTTCTCCTCTGGACCGCGGGCAGCGGTCGATTATAGACAGCCGCCAGCTTACCCCTTCGGGCGGCTGACTTGCGGTCGAAGGCGGACGACAAGGCGACAGGGCTTGTGCGCTCAAGTCGCGCGCAAAGCAGTCGTAGTTGAGTCAGACGGGGGAAACCGCGATGACGACACTGATTGCCACACCGCTAAATAACATCGACCGCTATATCGCGTTCTTTAGTAATAACGACCTGCCGGTACTGCGTCGCAGCACCCGCATGCTCGCCGAATTGCGCACCGACGAGGACTCCGTCAGCGCGCGGCGCATCGCCGCTGTCGTGCTGCAAGACCCGCTGCTGGCCATGCGTCTGCTGGCCTATCTGGAAGCCAGGCGGCGCAGCAGCCAGAACCATGACGTAACGACCATCGACCGCGCGATCCTGATGCTCGGTATCACGCCGTTCTTCGACAAGTTCTCGGACTTGCCGACGGTGGAAGACGCGCTGGCGACCCAGCCACGCGCATTGGTCGGCGTATTGCGCGTCATCGCACGCGCACGTACGGCAACCAAACATGCGCGCGACTGGGCGATACAACGCCACGACATCGAAGTCGACGAGATCACCGTCGCCGCCCTGCTGCACGATGCGGCCGAAATTCTCTGCTGGTGTTTTGCGCCCGCGCTGATGCTGAAGGTGAGCCAGCTCCTGCAGGACACGCCAGGCCTGCGCAGTGCGCATGCACAGCAGGCAATACTCGGCGTGGCGATACATGATCTGCAGGTCGCGTTGGCTCGTGCCTGGGGCTTGCCGCAGTTGCTGGTGACCTTGATGGACCCGTCCAATGCGGACAGCCCCCGCGTGCGCAACGTGTTGCTCGCCAATGACCTGGCGCGGCACGCGGCAAACGGCTGGGCAGACCCTGCTCTGCCCGACGATTACACGGGAATCTCATCGCTGCTGCACCTTTCGGTGCAGACCGTACTGGAGCGTTTGGGCGTCCCGCCGGAGCATTGGCCTGCGATGGAAGGCGTCACCCCGCCGGACACGGCGCAATGACGATGTAGCACGGCGGCCCTGCGGCCGCCGTTACTTAGATGATCGAGCGAAGCTCAGCCCTGGCATTCCACCGTCTGGTGGAACCAGTTCTCGCGCTCGCACTGTTGCTTGGTCAGCGGCCAGTGATACGTCAGCGGCGAAACATACGCGTACGACACAAAGATCACCGCAGCCAGCGACCCCAGCAGCGCAAAGCGATGACGCTTCACGAACGGCTTGACCTCTTCAAGGTACATCCACATCAGCACCACCAGCACATAGCTGATGAGCAGGCCGAGGAAGTAGTGGTAGAGGTACATCACGCGCTGCGAGCCGAGGTAGATATGCAGTGCCATGAACACCACGTACAGGCCGCCGAACACTTCGATCAGCCCATAGGTGCGCGTATCGGCCACCGGCATGCCAAACACGCGCCGCGCCATCATCAAGCCTAGCGCGAGCACCACGGCGACAAGCCCGACCAACCAGCTCAGATGATTGCCGGCCAGTTGCACGTAGCTCGTCTTGCCGTTGTTCGAATCCCAGCGGTAGTTGATGTTCTTGTTCTCGATCACCCACGACAGCGGATATGAGCCGTTTTCGCCGGGCTTGCAGACGTCGAGCTTGGGCACACCCAGGTGATCCTTGTCCATGAACTTAAAGTAATCGCGCGCAATGCCCGCCACCAGCCAGGGCGTGACGGCGCCACTGGTTTCGAGCTGATTGCGGTAGGCGGGCGACATATTCTGGATGTCCTGCCGGCCAGCCTCGCCCGCCATGCTTGGCACGCGATCGCCGATCAAGGCATGGACGTAGAACACTACCCCCACGACCAACAGCAGCGCAGCCAGCGCTGAACCGCTCTTGAGCGCAAAATCGCGCCCCAGCTTGCCCCAGGCACGCCAGGACAGATGGCGTGCGTCACGGAAATACAAGGGCACGAACAAGGCCAGTAGCAGCACACCATTGACCTTGACCATGAAGGCCAGCGCCGCCACGGCCCCCATGGCCGCGTAGGTCTGCCAACGCAAGGGCGTCTCACTGCGCCAGGCGCGCACGAACTGCCAAAAGAAGAGGATGGCGAACAGCATCTGGAAGCTATCCAGATGGATTGCGCGGAAATGCACGATGAACGCGTTCTCGAACATATAGATGCTCGACAACAGCAAGGCCGCCGCTCGGCTACGTGTCAGTTCCAGCGCGAGCCCGAAAAAGGCGATAGCCGCCAAGGCGGCGAATATCGTCGGCATCAAGCGCATGCCCCAAGGCTGGAAGCCTTCGGGTAGATCATTGCCGCCGATGTACTTCACCAGCGTCATCTTGTTTTTGTCGAGGCCGCTATTGGCGCCGGAGAGCTTTTCGCCCGCGGCAATCAGCATCAGGGCGAGCGGCGGATGCGGCTCGAACTGGGCAATCCCCTCGATGTAGCGCTGAGCGGATGTGCTGTGATAGTTCTCGTCCCAGAAGAGGTGCCGAGGCTGACCGTAGTCGAACAAAGTACACCGCCAACGCCACCACACTCACCAGTAGCCAGCTTGCCCATACTCGTTGCCACCAAGGCCGCGCAGCGGTCTCCTCGGCTACTTGCAGCGTTTCCTGGCCGTCATTTGTTTTTGTCTCCCGCCCCATCTCGTCTCCATCCAGACAGCGTGTTCAAAGTGCGGGAATTTAACAAACTTCGCAGATGCCTGTGGTGACGTTTTGGCGTTGCCGCAAAAACGGCGGCATGTCTGCCACCAAGAAGATGCGACCGGGAACAGTGATTGCCGACCGTTCGTCGGATGGGGCGATCCAGTCCCAATGACGACCAGCCAGGAACCGGTCACTGAATGCTGCGCGGCACGCGCCGCCCGAGCTCATGGCCGCAATGTGACGCGCGCCAATCACTGCAATGCAGTATATCCGATATGCATAGACAAGGTAGGCCACCGAGTCCGCTCTCCAGCAATCTTCTTGCTTTGATCCATTTGCTTGCTAGCTTTTGAACATCGCGCGTTCGACCAGCGTTGCGCGCGAACATGGATCGGCTCGGACATCTCCCGCCGCGAGAGGACGGCAGCGGCGCCTGGCAGCGCGCCGCACAGGAGCCCGGGACGCCATGAGCGCTGGCAACGACATGCCGAAACGGCAGCGGCCACGCTGACATCCCAGAGGAGGAGATGCAGCCATGAGACATCTGTCGTCCAGGGCCGGGGACATTTGCGTCCATTCGCCCAGAGTCCGTACCCACCTGCGCGCCATCCGCGTCCACGCGAATCGACCTCGCACGGCTGGTTAGCGCATCCACTCTTTGATCGCTTTCGTCCGGCGCCCTGAACGGCGCCGGCAGGATCGTTGCGCCCGTGCGCAGCGAGGGCGGGTCTCTTGCCCTGCTCAGGCAGTCAGTTCCACCCAGGTGGCCAACATGGATCCGCTGTAGCCGTTGTGCCGCCGCCAGCGCACCGCGCCGCTTGCGCGGACATTCACAGAAGGGGACAAAAGATGAATCGCTGTAGCAGACGCTTTGACGCCGCACGCCTGATTCGCCTCGCCTTGGCGACGCTGGCGGCAGCCGCTTTATCCGCCGGTGCGTGGGCGCAGAACCTAGCCATTGGCGCCACGGCAACAGCATCAACACAATCAGGCGGCAGCTACACGCCAGCCAAGGCAAACGACGGCGACGTCAGCACACGCTGGCAAGCCAGCAACAGCAGCAGCGGTACATGGCTGCAGATTACGTTTTCGTCGGCCAAGACCGTGTCATCCGTGACCTTGCGTGAATACGCCACCCGCATCACCGGACATCAACTGCAATATCTGAACGGTTCGACCTGGGTGACGCTAGCAACAGGCACATCCGTCGGAGCGGCAAAAACGTATTCGTTCAGCGCTGTCAGCACGACTGCCGTGCGCATCTACGTGACCTCTGCCTCATCGCAGCCGTCCATCACGGAGTTCGAGGTCTACGGCAGCGGGTCGAGTTCGAGCAGTTCGTCGTCAAGTACTTCATCGAGCACGTCATCCAGCAGTTCGAGTTCATCCAGTTCGAGCGTGCCCAGTGCGTGCGCACCGGGTTCGACGATTACCGGTACGGTCGATTGCGGCGGCGCAACGGTCGGCACTGCGTGCAACGGCCAATCGGAAAGTCAGCAGCCGGTGTTCACACTGGCGGATGGCGCAGCAATCAAGAACGTGCGCATCAATGCCAACGCTGCGGACGGGATTCATTGCCTGGGCAACTGCACGTTGCAGAACGTGGTATGGGAAGACGTGTGCGAAGATGCCGCGACGATGCTCGGCGGCGCCGGCAAGACCATGACGGTTGTCGGCGGATCGGCGGCAAGTGCGAGCGACAAGGTGTTTCAGCACAACGGCATTGGCTCGACTATCGCCATCAGCGACTTCCAAACGCTGGGCACCATCGGCAAGCTGTATCGCTCATGTGGCGATTGCAATGGCAATGGCGGTCCGCGCTACGTGACGGTCAACAACGTCAAGATCGAAAAGTCGGGCGACCTGATTGGCGTGAACAAGAACTATGGCGACAAGGCCACCGTGCGCAATCTGCAGGTCAAGGGCTACGTGGCAGGAGGTCCGAAGATCTGCATGACGTTCCAGGGCGTGACGGACCACAACGGTGAGTCAACCAAGCTCGGCGAAGAGTGGAACACCACAACCTGCGACATCAGCCGAACGGACGTCACCGCGTATTGATGGCGGGCGTGGCGGCTCGTCTGCCACGCCTTGCGATCACTTCAACTGGTTGCGCATGACGAGCAGCCACGGCATCCCGGGTCGAGCAAGCTCTTCGCCCTCGCCCGGGGTTGTCGAGATGAACTGCAGCGAATCCTGGGTCTGAGGTGGCAAGGCCGACGGAGGCGAAGATGAGGGATTCCATTCGAACTCACTCATCGACACCGACTGCTGGATGTTGCCGCCGATGGCTTTAACAACGCCGTTGGCAGGACTTACCTCTATGACAATGTCACAGTGCATAGGCGTGCGGCCGAATGTGATTTGCTCGACGGACACAATACCCTGTGAAGGATCACGCGCAGAGCAAATCATGTCGCCCGGGCGAGGAACCGCCGGATAGGCCTCTACACGGAACGCCGGATCAGCAAGGATGCCGTCGCGTGCATCAGTGACGTACATGCTGTGGGCTTCACCCGTCAGGAACTGATCGTCATTCAAGCCGGCCTGGCGCATCACCCATGAGATAAATGCAGCGGACCAAGCCCAGCGCGCAGTGGTAATCGCTTGGCAATCCGGATCGCGGCCGAGGACATGCCAGTAACGGAGTGCGAGCGCGCAACCATCTTCAGTAGCCTCCATACCGGTCCCATCCGGATAGCGCAGACATGGCGCGATTGCCGCGGCCAACCCAGAAGTGCCAGCGTCCGCTGCCGCTCGTGCGGCCAGGTACTCGGGCGGTGGTGGGAGTGAGCTTTCGCTCACGCACCCACGCCCTGCCCGATCGATCTGCACGACCTGAGCCCCCCAGCGCAACCACTCCTGCATGGCGATGTCGATGATGCGTTCACGCGCGGTGGCCTCGGGGCGCACGGTAGGCGGCCGCGACTCATCGGGAATCGGCACGGGTTGAGGACGCGCGGTCGGCGGGAGCGCTGGCGGCGCAACCGGAGTCGTTCCACACGCTGCCACCAGAACGGTGAGCAATGCAATGAATGCCACGCGAATGGCGGTGAGTCTGGAAAAGCGAGTCAGCATCGGGGAAGTTGGTGTCGTGTTGCGAAGCTGCACGCTCCATTCTCGCCGCAGGGCGATTGCCGCAGCAAGAAGGTCCAACGCATAGGGGCGCCGCGACGGCACGTCAGCCAAAGCGGACAGCGTAGATCGGGGGTAAGTGTGCGGACAAGCAGCGCCAGTGTTCTCCACCGTCATCCGTCAGCCAAAGCGCTCCCGTCGTAGAGCCCATTGCAAGGCACCGTCCCGTTTCGTCGATGTCCAGTCCATGGCGGTACACAAGGTCGTACGCAGGGCCATTCGGCAGACCATTCGATAGCGTGACAAAACTCGCGCCGCCGTCGTCGGTGCGAGCGACGACGAAGCGCCCATCCACCGGCACCCGATATTCGTCCTTCACGCCCGGCACGAACCACGCGGTTTCTGGCGAATTGGGGTGCACGGCAACGGCGAACCCAAAGCTTGAGGGCTGCGCAAAGATTCGCACCCAGGTTGCGCCTCCATCGGAGGAACGATAGATGCCACAGTGATGCTGTACCCATAGCGTGTTCGGATCTGACTTGCACTGAACCATGCGATGCGGATCCTGAACGATGGGGTCATCGCGGCGTTCGGGAGGCATGTAATCGGCATACATGCCGCGACACGTCGGCGTCCATGCGCCGCCACCATCGTCGGTCTGCCACACGCCGCCGCATGACACCGCAATGCTCACATGGCGACTGTCACGTGGATCGACACACACCGAGTGGATGCCCGGCTGCTCATACCCACCGCCAAACCATTCCGCGCGTTCGGGACGTGTCCATAACGCGGTGTTAAGCCTCCAAGACTCGCCCTTGTCGTCCGAACGAAAAAGCCCCCCGGGGATCGTGCCAGCCCAAAGCACGCCGGGCTCATCCGGCCCGCCCGCCTCAAGCGCCCATATCTGCTGCAAGGACCACGATTTGCCATCGTCACTGTTGGGCGGATAGACCGGTACGGCGCAGGGAGCCCACTGGGAAGCGCCCGGATCGCGGCGCCAAAGCTTGGCACCAAAGTGCCCAAGATTGAGCGCCACATATGCGGTGCCGTCGCGCGGATCACTCATCACCATGCTGGCCGGTTCGCCCAAGAATTGCGGGGGATCGATGCGCCATTCCTGGCTACGGTGCAATTCGAACAAGCCTTTGCGCGTGGCAACCATGAGTTTGTCTGCATTTGCCATCTGCTTCGCTCCTATCCACCCGACAGGGCTTGAACGACATAGATTTCGCTACCTGCGCGGACTGTGTCGGACAAGCCAACGCGGTCACATGCCATCGCGCCGTCGACAAACACCGCAACATGACGTCGAACGCATCCCTGGTCATCCAGCACATACCCGCGCATGGCAGGACACCCGTCCAACGCTCGCTCTAGCGCTTCCATGGCCGAAGCAGCATCGACAAGACGCGGGTCGCAGGCAACATGACGTTGCAGAGCCGGGGCAAAAACAACCTTGACCATGGGACTCATGAGCATTCGGGGAGAACTTCAGTTTAGCAACAGGCAACCTTGTGGCTATTCGCGCCGCACGAAGCAATAGCATCCGTTCGCCACGCATGTACATGCGGCAAAGGACCGCTGTTATGTCAGATTCGGGCAAGAGCGAGGAGCTTTTGAGCCTCAATGTAGGCTCATTACATGCAGCTGGAAACGGGCCCAGGGAAGGCTCCGAGGAAAGATGTAGGCGGATGCGGACGAACGCGATTCCAACGGGTAGGGCTTGAAGAAGTCTTTGCTTGCTGAGGTGGTGGATGGATGACCACCCCTAGCAAGTTACCTCGGTGCGCGCGGGGGTGGGGCGGTAATGCCCCCATTCTTACTGGGTCGCAGAAGTAGAAACTGATGCGGCCATGGCCAGCCGCTGTTTGGGTGTGAATCCGCCGAGAGCCATATTGGGGCGTTCGTGATTGTAAGACCACATCCAGCGCGTGGCGTATTCCTGCACGTGCTCGAGGTTTTCCCACTCGTACTGCGACAGCCATTCGTATCTGGCCGTCCGGTTGAACCGCTCGATATAGGCGTTTTGCTGCGGCTTGCCGGGCTGGATGAAATCGAGCCTGATGCCCCGCTGTTGCGCCCAGGCCAATAACGTTGAACCGGCGTATTCCGGTCCGTTGTCGCAACGAATCACCAGCGGCCGTCCTCGCTGCTCGATGATCTGGTTCAACGCCCGTGTTACCCGAGCAGCAGGAAGCGAGAAGTCCACTTCGATGGCCAGCGCCTCCCGATTGAAGTCATCGATTACGTTGAATGTCCGAATGCTGCGTCCGTCGGCCAATTGGTCATGCATGAAATCCATTGACCAGACTTCATTGGCGGCGCCAGGAACCGCCAGCGGCTCCGGCATCTGCCGAACCAGTCTTTTGCACGGCTTGATGCGCAAGTTCAGCTCCAGCTCTTTGTAGATGCGTTTGTGGTTCCAACCGAAACCCCGGACGTTGCGCAGGTACAGAAAGCACAGCATGAAGCCCCAGGTGCGATGGTTATCGGTCAGGCGCAGCAGCCAATCGGCGATCTGCTCATTGTCGGCGTTGAGCTTGGCCTCGTACCGATAGCAGGACTCACTGATGCTAAAAATCGCGCAGGCCACACGGATCGATGCCCGCCTGGCCCGGACCACTTCCTTGGCCATCTCACGTCGGCGAGACGGCCTCAGGGCTTTTTTGCCAGGTACTCCGATGCGATCTCGGCCTTGAGCTTCTCCTCAATGTACATCTTGCGCAGCCGCGCGTTCTCCGCCTCCAACTCCTTCATGCGCGCCATCATCGACGTGTCCATACCGCCGAATTTCGACCGCCACTTGTAGAACGTCGCCGAGCTTATGCCAAGTTCGCGGCACAACTCCGGCACCGACACCCCCCCTCAACGCGCCTGATCGACTCGACGATCTGGCTATCCGTGAACTTCGATCGCTTCATCTGTAGAACTCCTCAACGAGAAAATTCTACTTCTGATTCCCCCCCCGTTTTTAGGGGGGCGTTACCGGGCTTCGAAAGCCTAGAAGCGGTCGAAACTGGAAAAAGGACTGCTGTGCAACACACATTGAAAGCTCCGTGGCAGGCGGCTCTGGCTAGCCTCGGTCACGGCGGTCTTGCCTTGAATAATGTCCGGCACCAGCGCGCTTTTACGCCTGGCTGTCCATCGTTTGATGTCGTCTTCCATCCATTACAAGGGAGGTCAATGAAGGAGGATAGGCCTACAGGGGGATGGTCGAGTGTGGGGGTCAGCGGTCAGGGGAGGTAGTGGAGATCTGTGAGGTAGAGGTCTAAATAACAAAGCCCCGATCAGCGTATTGCTGTCGGGGCTTTGAGGTGTAGGTAGTCTGACGATGACCTACTTTCGCACGGGCAATCCGCACTATCATCGGCGCGACTTCGTTTCACGGTCCTGTTCGGGATGGGAAGGGGTGGGACCGAAGCGCTATGGTCGTCAGACTATGACTTGTCGGCGCGCTGCTGCATGTGGAGCAACGCACCCAAACTGGAAGGTAAAGAACAGATCAACTGTATTGGTTGTGATTGCGGTGCGAGTGATTCGCGCACTGCTTTGGGTGGCACCTTCTGGTACCACTCAATGTTATAGGATCAAGCCTCACGGGCAATTAGTATCGGTTAGCTTAACGCATTACTGCGCTTCCACACCCGACCTATCAACGTCCTGGTCTCGAACGACCCTTCAGCAGGCTCAAGGCCTGAGGGAAGTCTCATCTTGAGGCGAGTTTCCCGCTTAGATGCTTTCAGCGGTTATCTCTTCCGCACTTAGCTACCCGGCGATGCGACTGGCGTCACAACCGGTACACCAGAGGTGCGTCCACTCCGGTCCTCTCGTACTAGGAGCAGGCCCCCTCAAACTTCCAACGCCCACGGCAGATAGGGACCAAACTGTCTCACGACGTTTTAAACCCAGCTCACGTACCACTTTAAATGGCGAACAGCCATACCCTTGGGACCGGCTACAGCCCCAGGATGTGATGAGCCGACATCGAGGTGCCAAACTCCGCCGTCGATGTGAACTCTTGGGCGGAATCAGCCTGTTATCCCCAGAGTACCTTTTATCCGTTGAGCGATGGCCCTTCCATACAGAACCACCGGATCACTATGTCCTGCTTTCGCACCTGCTCGACTTGTCGGTCTCGCAGTCAAGCCTCCTTTTGCCATTGCACTATCAGTACGATGTCCGACCGTACCTAGGAGACCTTCGAACTCCTCCGTTACCTTTTGGGAGGAGACCGCCCCAGTCAAACTGCCTACCATGCACGGTCCCCGATCAGGATTCACTGACCAAGGTTAGAACCTCAACGACACCAGGGTGGTATTTCAAGGACGGCTCCATGGCAACTAGCGTCACCACTTCAAAGCCTCCCACCTATCCTACACAAGTCCCGTCAAAGTCCAATGCAAAGCTACAGTAAAGGTTCATGGGGTCTTTCCGTCTAGCCGCGGGGAGATTGCATCTTCACAAACATTTCAACTTCGCTGAGTCTCGGGAGGAGACAGTGTGGCCATCGTTACGCCATTCGTGCAGGTCGGAACTTACCCGACAAGGAATTTCGCTACCTTAGGACCGTTATAGTTACGGCCGCCGTTTACCGGGGCTTCGATCAAGAGCTTGCACCCCATCACTTAACCTTCCGGCACCGGGCAGGCGTCACACCCTATACGTCCACTTTCGTGTTTGCAGAGTGCTGTGTTTTTATTAAACAGTCGCAGCCACCGATTCTCTGCGGCCCCATCGCCCTTCGGATGTACTCCTACAAGCTACCGGGGCATACCTTCTCCCGAAGTTACGGTATCAATTTGCCGAGTTCCTTCTCCCGAGTTCTCTCAAGCGCCTTAGAATTTTCTTCCTGCCCACCTGTGTCGGTTTGCGGTACGGTCAATCTTTAACTGAAGCTTAGAGGCTTTTCCTGGAAGCAGGGTATCAACCACTTCGTGAGCAAGCTCACTCGTCATCACACCTCAGCTAAGCCGCGCGGATTTGCCTACGCAGCACGCCTACATGCTTAAACCGGGACTTCCAACACCCGGCTGGCCTAACCTTCTCCGTCCCCCCATCGCATTAAAGATCGGTACAGGAATATTGACCTGTTTCCCATCGACTACGCATTTCTGCCTCGCCTTAGGGGCCGACTAACCCTACGCCGATGAACGTTGCGTAGGAAACCTTGGGCTTTCGGCGAGAGCGCTTTTCACGCTCTTTATCGCTACTCATGTCAGCATTCGCACTTGTGATACCTCCAGCAGGGTTCCCACCCCACCTTCGCAGGCTTACACAACGCTCCCCTACCACGCGTACAAAGTACGCATCCGCAGTTTCGGTTCATGGCTTGAGCCCCGTTACATCTTCCGCGCAGGACGACTCGACTAGTGAGCTATTACGCTTTCTTTAAAGGGTGGCTGCTTCTAAGCCAACCTCCTAGCTGTCTGGGCCTTCCCACTTCGTTTTCCACTTAGCCACGTATTTGGGACCTTAACTGGCGGTCTGGGTTGTTTCCCTCTTGACGATGGACGTTAGCACCCACCGTCTGTCTGCCGTATATCACTTTGCGGTATTCGGAGTTTGCTATCGCGGGGTAGATCGCAATGACCCCCCCAACGATTACAGTGCTCTACCCCCGCAAGTGTCCGTACGACGCACTACCTAAATAGTTTTCGGGGAGAACCAGCTATTTCCAGATTTGTTTAGCCTTTCACCCCTATCCACAGCTCATCCCCTAACTTTTCAACGTTAGTGGGTTCGGACCTCCAGCTGGTGTTACCCAACCTTCATCCTGGCCATGGATAGATCATCTGGTTTCGGGTCTACGCCGTGCGACTATTTCGCCCTTATCAGACTCGCTTTCGCTACGCCTCCCCTATTCGGTTAAGCTCGCCACACAACGTAAGTCGCTGACCCATTATACAAAAGGTACGCAGTCACCCCTTACGAGGCTCCCACTGTTTGTATGCACGCGGTTTCAGGATCTATTTCACTCCCCTCCCGGGGTTCTTTTCGCCTTTCCCTCACGGTACTGGTTCACTATCGGTCGATCACGAGTATTTAGCCTTGGAGGATGGTCCCCCCATGTTCAGACAGGGTTTCTCGTGCCCCGCCCTACTTGTCGTACGCTCAGTACCACCGAATCGTTTTCATATACGGGGCTATCACCCACTATGGCCAGCCTTTCCAGACTGTTCTATTAACGACTCGACTATCACGTACAGGCTGCTCCCAATTCGCTCGCCACTACTATGGGAATCTCGGTTGATTTCTTTTCCTCGAGCTACTTAGATGTTTCAGTTCGCTCGGTTCGCCTCCCACACCTATGGATTCAGTGTGGGATCCCTCTTGCGAGGGGGGTTTCCCCATTCGGATATCTACGGATCAAAGCTCCATTGCCAGCTCCCCGTAGCTTTTCGCAGGCTTGCACGTCCTTCATCGCCTGTGATCGCCAAGGCATCCACCACGTGCACTTAGTCGCTTGATCCTATAACGTTGAGTCCTGATGAATTACTCCATCAAGCCACCGCTACAGAGCTCGAAGTACACTCGTTTGAGTTGCACTGCCGCTGGTTCGCAAACAGTACAAATCGATGCAATCACAACCCATGTCAAACACACGAGGACATATTTGCCCTGGCATGCTTGCCATGATTGTCTTTACCTTCCACTTTGTTAAAGAGCAACAACCGATAAACCTTCTTGCGAAGATTCATTCGTCAAGACAGTGACACTTCACTGCGCTGACGAATGACGCTTTGCGTAACACTCGATTTCCAAGGATTGGTGGAGGATGACGGGATCGAACCGACGACCCCCTGCTTGCAAAGCAGGTGCTCTCCCAGCTGAGCTAATCCCCCGATACTGGTGGGTCAGGTAGGAATCGAACCTACGACCCCCGCCTTATCAAGACGGTGCTCTAACCGACTGAGCTACTGACCCTTATCGTTTTACGGTAAGGGCCGCTCCAGAATCATCACCAGCACAAACAAACTCATTGCCGTTCGCGCTGCGCGACCATCCGGGCTCCTCGCCCTTGTTGCTGCCAAACAACCGATAGGTTGTGGGTACTTGCGGCAAGCTGCGCTTGCTCTAGAAAGGAGGTGATCCAGCCGCACCTTCCGATACGGCTACCTTGTTACGACTTCACCCCAGTCATGAACCCTACCGTGGTAGGCGCCCTCCTTACGGTTAGGCTACCTGCTTCTGGTAGAACCCACTCCCATGGTGTGACGGGCGGTGTGTACAAGACCCGGGAACGTATTCACCGCGGCATGCTGATCCGCGATTACTAGCGATTCCGACTTCACGCAGTCGAGTTGCAGACTACGATCCGGACTACGATCGGCTTTCTGAGATTAGCTCCCCCTCGCGGGTTGGCAACCCTCTGTACCGACCATTGTATGACGTGTGAAGCCCTAGCCATAAGGGCCATGAGGACTTGACGTCATCCCCACCTTCCTCCGGTTTGTCACCGGCAGTATCACTAGAGTGCCCTTGCGTAGCAACTAGTGACAAGGGTTGCGCTCGTTGCGGGACTTAACCCAACATCTCACGACACGAGCTGACGACAGCCATGCAGCACCTGTGTCCTGGTTCCCGAAGGCACATCCGCATCTCTGCAGACTTCCAGGCATGTCAAGGCTAGGTAAGGTTTTTCGCGTTGCATCGAATTAATCCACATCATCCACCGCTTGTGCGGGTCCCCGTCAATTTCTTTGAGTTTTAACCTTGCGGCCGTACTCCCCAGGCGGTCAACTTCACGCGTTAGCTACGTTACTCAAGAAGTCACCTTCCCGAACAACTAGTCGACATCGTTTAGGGCGTGAACTACCAGGGTATCTAATCCTGTTTGCTCCCCACGCTTTCGTGCATGAGCGTCAGTACAGGCCCAGGGGGCTGCCTTCGCCATCGATGTTCCTCCTGATCTCTACGCATTTCACTGCTACACCAGGAATTCCACCCCCCTCTGCCGTACTCTAGTCGTGCAGTCACAAGCGCAGTTCCCAGGTTAAGCCCGGGGATTTCACACCTGTCTTGCACAACCGCCTGCGCACGCTTTACGCCCAGTAATTCCGATTAACGCTCGCACCCTACGTATTACCGCGGCTGCTGGCACGTAGTTAGCCGGTGCTTCTTCTGACGGTACCGTCATCGACCTCGATTATTCACCGAGACCTTTTCTTTCCGTCTGAAAGAGCTTTACAACCCGAAGGCCTTCTTCACTCACGCGGCATGGCTGGATCAGGGTTGCCCCCATTGTCCAAAATTCCCCACTGCTGCCTCCCGTAGGAGTCTGGGCCGTGTCTCAGTCCCAGTGTGGCTGATCATCCTCTCAGACCAGCTACGGATCGTCGCCTTGGTAGGCTTTTACCCTACCAACTAGCTAATCCGACATCGGCCGCTCCAATCGCGCGAGGTCCGAAGATCCCCCGCTTTCTCCCTTAGGACGTATGCGGTATTAGCGTAACTTTCGCTACGTTATCCCCCACGACTGGGTACGTTCCGATGCATTACTCACCCGTTCGCCACTAATCTTTGGAGCAAGCCCCAAAGACCCGTTCGACTTGCATGTGTAAGGCATGCCGCCAGCGTTCAATCTGAGCCAGAATCAAACTCTTAAGTTCAATACTTGGCCAAACTCTAAATTCACTGACGAATCTATGATTCAAAGTGTTGGCACTTCAATTACTTCGCTTTCGTGACACCGAAGTGCCACTTAATTTAGCGAGCCACCGAAGCACCCACACCTATCGGTTGTCTATTTTTTTAAAGAGCGAATCAGGAGACTTAACCACCTGATTTATTTCGCAGATTTCGCTGAATTGCTGCGTTGCGTTGTCTGCGAGAGGTGCGCATTCTACACACCTTATTTACTGCGTCAAGCCTGTTGAACAATCTTTTTTATTCGATCGTTCCGGCGATTTAGAAAGCGGCAAAAACACCCTGCACAACTTTTAAAACCGCCTGCGAAACTGTCGAGCCATTCACTACTGCGAACTGCTCAAGACCGCCTTCGCCGACTTGACCTGCTGCTTTCGCGTCTTTCGTTGCGTCAGCAGCAGAGAGGCGAGATTATGGACAACCAATCCCGCCCCGTCAAGAAGTTTCTGCGAGAAATGCAGAATTCGGCAGGACTCGACTTACATGAACCCGGCACGGTCGTAGATTTTTTGCGCTGGGATTACGTTCTTGGCGATCGTGCCAAGCGGCAGATCGTCTTGCTTGAACTCCCCCAGCCCCTTGAGCGCTGGGTTCTTGAACCTAGCTGTGCGCACCACCGGCCATTCATTGTTGCCATCGGCGAAGTACGTCTGAGCCGAATCCGACGCGAGGTACTCGAGAAACTTCGCCGCCGCCTCCTTGTGAGGTGCGTTCTTGAGCATGCCGCCGCCGGATACGTTGATATGCGTCCCCCACGTATTCTGGTTCGGCCAAACGATGGCGAGCGACTCCGCCGCCTTGCGATCCTTCGGATTGCTCGACCGCATCAGGCGCGCATAGTAATAGCTGTTGCTGACAGTGACCGCGCACTCGCCGGCCCCCACCGACAGGAGCTGATCGGTATCCCCACCCTTTGGCGCTCGTGCAAAATTGGCAACAAAGCCCTTCACCCATGACTCGGTGGCGGCCTCCCCGTCATGTGCCAGCAAAGCCGCGCCCAGGGACAGGTTGTACGGATAGCTGCCAGAGATTGTGCAGATCTTTCCTTTAAGGCGCGGGTTCGCCAGATCCTCGTAGGTCTGCAACTCTTCTTTCTTGGCCAGCATCTTGTTGTAAACAATCAGCCGGGCCCGGATAGAGAACGCAAACCAATTCGGAGTTCTAAGGTTGGCGGGAATGCGTTGCTCTAGAACGGGCGACTTAACCGGCGCGAAGAGACCGAGCATGTCCGCATACTGCAGGCGAGCCGCGTCGACGGTCAGAAACACATCGGCCGGGCTGTTGGCCCCTTCACTGCGGATGCGCTCGATAAGCTGATCATCCACACCTTCGATGCGATTGATTTTGATGCCGGTAGCCTTCTCAAAATCCGAATACAGCGCCTCATCAGTCTGGTAGTGGCGAGCGGAATAGAGATTCAGGACCTGATCTGCCGCCCAGGCAGGTGCTGCGGCCACGCACAACGCAGCCAAGCCGACGCGCAGTAGCCGTCCGCGATTTGTCATTATCGTTCTCTCCGAATTGCTGGGGCTCGCATCGAGCGATGCGAGGAACTCTTAACTGTACCGGCACGGACAGATTGTTGCAAATTATTCGCATTTGCACCAAGTGTACAATTATGACAATTGACTACGACCAAACGGGCGGTAAAACCCCCTCTGGTCCGAGGAGCGTTTTGAGCTAATATCGGCCGGAATAATCTCCTCGGCATAGCGCGCATGTTAAGACACACAGGTCTGGCATTACTGGTTGCGATGTCATTGGCCGCCTGTGCGCCGACCGGGATCGTTCTAGCGCCAGACAGGCACATTTCCTCGACGGACGCGCCCGTTGCGGCACCTACGACCGAAGCGCCACCGCCGCTGGCACGCGGGTACAGCCTTCCGGCCCCAGCGCCGCGCGCCAAGCCCGAGACGTACTCAGTCGTCGTCAATAACGTCAAGGTGCAAGACCTTTTATTTGCGCTGGCGCGAGATGCAAAGGTGAACGTCGACATCCACCCCGGCCTAACGGGGACCGTCACACTCAACGCGATCGACCAGACGCTGCCTCAATTGCTGGAACGCATCGCGCGGCAAGTCGATATGCGCTTCGAGCTTGACGGCAAGAACCTCGTAGTGACCCCCGATACGCCATTTCTACGCACCTATCGCGTTGACTACGTAAACATGGCGCGCGACACAAGCAGTTCGGTCTCGGTCGCCACCCAGATCGCCACGGCAGGCGCCATCACTGGAATGGGCGCCACTAATAGCACCGCCTCCGACGGCAGCGGCAACAGTTCATTTGCCCGTATCGACAATGTCTCGAAGAATCGCTTCTGGGACACGCTCATCCAGAACCTTAAGGATTTACTTCGCGAAACCGACAAGCTCATCCCACTGGGAACCGAGCAGGCAAGGCGTTCCGGCCAAGGCGAAACCGCTCCTGCCGTGCCGGCGCAGCCAACCAAAGCTGGCAATACACCGGCGCTAACCGCCAACGCATCGGAACAGAGCAAAGACAACACTGCAGATCGGCCGATGGTTGCCTATCGCGAAGCAGCGTCGGTCATCGCCAATCCCGAAACAGGCGTCGTCACAATCCGCGCGACCTCGCGCCAACAAGAGAAAGTCCAGGAATTCCTCGACCAGGTCATGAACAGCGCTCGCCGCCAGGTACTGATCGAGGCGACCATCGCCGAGGTAAACCTCTCGCAGAACTACCAGCAGGGCGTGGACTGGAGCCGCATCAACCTGTCGGGCTATGGATTCCGCGTCGTCCAGCGTGCGACAGGCAGCATCAGCGCCCCGACGGGCTCAATCTTTGAGTTGGGCTACGACTCCAAAGGCGGCAATTTCTCAGGTGCAATCAAGCTGCTTGAGTCCTTTGGCGACGTGAAAGTGTTGTCCAGCCCCAAGATCAGCGTCCTCAACAACCAGACCGCCGTACTGAAAGTGGTCGACAACTCGGTGTACTTCACGCTCGAAGCCAACATCAGTCGAGGCAGTCAGGGTACGCAAGACCTGGTGACATACAACACGACAGTACATACGGTTCCGATCGGGCTCGTACTTAACGTCACCCCCCAGATTGCGGACAGCGACTCCGTGCTCCTGAACCTGCGTCCCTCACTGTCGCGCATCATTGGACAGGCACTCGACCCGAACCCCGCCCTCAAACAACAAAACATCCAGAATCAGGTTCCGATCGTTCGTTCGCGCGAAATCGAATCGATGATGCGCGTATCGAGCGGCAACATCGCCGTGATGGGTGGCCTGATGGAGGACATGCTCGACAAGACTGATGACACGACTCCCTTGCTGTCGAACGTCCCCGTCATGGGCAGCCTGTTTCAGAATCGCAATGACACCAAACGCAAGACCGAGTTGGTCATCTTCCTGCGACCAACGGTCATTCGCGACGCGAGCCTGAACGGCGATTACGCCTCGTTCCGCTCGCAACTGCCTGACGACAATTACTTCAATCGCACCATCGGCCCTGACGTTGTGCCATTGCCGCCGCAGGAGTCCTCGCCGTGAGCTTGCTGATCGACGCACTCCGTCAGGCCGACGCGACGCGCCGACAAAACGCGCAGACGGACGCACAGCAGCCGCCCGGCGACGCAACGCCTGAGTTACGCCTTGAACCGCTGTCCGCACATGAGGCGCGGCCGCACGCCGCGGCCAATGCCACATCAACGGCGCCTCCGGATCGCGATGCACCCATGCGTGCGGCGACACGCGACCTGTTCGATGCGAAACGCGCGCCCCAACAGCCGCCGATCTTGCTGATCTCGCTACTGGCGACAGTTGTCGTTCTGTTGTGCGCCGGGACGGGCTACTACTGGTGGATGACACGGCCTCGCGGCATGCAACCGGGCCCGGCTCTCAATGTACCGACCACGGCCCAGCCAGTCGCAGCACCGCAGACGCCACCTGAGACAATTGCGCAGAACAGCCAGCCCACGACGCCAACGACGGCCACGGCTCCTTTGCAGCAGCCTCCCGCGCCTGATGCAGCGCCCCCCCCGGCCAAGCCACCAGTGTCCCGCGCGCCCCGCAACGCGGACGTATCCATCGCCCCACGTCAAACAGCAAATGGAGCCCAGTCGCGACGCGAAGTGACCTTACCCGTCCCGACCGAGGAAGGCATTGAGCCGGCCACCGTGCGCCGCACGCAGCCACAGCAATCCGACGTGACCGCGATTGCGCCCGTCACGCAGGCGTACGCGGCCTACCGGGCAGGCGACTATGCACAAGCGCGCAACCTCTACCTGCAGGTGCTGCGGACAGATTCGCACAACGCAGACGCGCTCCTGGCTCTCGGGGCAATTGCTCTGCACGACAATCAACCTGCCGCCGCTGCGCGATATCTGCGCGATGCGGTGGATACCGACCCGAACAACACCACCGCCCGCTCACAACTCGCCCTACTGCAGGCCGACGCGGATCCGGTTGCGGCCGAGAGTCGGCTACGCACACTGCTGGCCGCCCAACCAGCCAATGCCGCCACCCAATTCGCCATCGGCAGCGTGCTGGCTCGGCAGCAGCGCTGGAACGAAGCGCAACAGGCGTTCTTCCAGGCCTACACGCTCGACAGCGACAACCCCGACATCCTCTACAACCTCGCCGTCAGTCTGGACCAACTCCGCCAGCCGGCTCTTGCACGCGAGTACTACGAGCAGGCCCTACGCGCGGCGCAGCGCCGGCCGGCCTCATTTGACCCGATCCAGGCGACCCAGCGCGCACGTGCGCTGGCGTCGGCCCAGTCGCGCTGACCACCACCATGCCGCATCGTCAGCCGCTCGGCCAACAGCTTCTCGCCCAAGGCATCATCAGTGACGATCAATTGCGTATCGCCCTGCATGAGCAAGGCCATTCGACGCAGCCACTCGGCAAGCTGCTGATCGACCTGGGTTTCGTGTCCGAAGCCACACTACGCGAGGCGCTTTCCGAATCGCTCGGCAAGCAAAGCGTCGACCTCGCGTTTGCCATTGCAGACCCCGAGGCGATCGCGCTGGTGCCGGTCGACATCGCCAAACGACACACACTCGTGCCGCTCCGCTGGGATGCAGAAAGCCAGCGGCTCACCGTTGCCTGCGCAGATGTCGACGACATCGTGGCGACGGACCGGCTGCGCGCCCTGCTTCCCGATCAGGCCAGCGTCGACACGCTACTGGCTGGCGAGAGCGAAATCGCGCGTGCCATCGATCAGTACTACGGATTCGAGTTATCGATCGACGGCATCCTCACCGAAATCGAAACCGGTGAAATCGACTATCGTTCGCTGCAAGCGAGCGAACAGTACGCACAGCCCGTGGTACGACTGGTCGACGCCCTGCTCGCCGATGCGGTCAAGCGCGACGCCTCGGACATTCACTTCGAGCCCGAAGCCAGCTTCTTGCGCGTGCGTTACCGCATTGACGGCATGTTGCGTCAGATACGCGTTTTGCATAAATCGTACTGGCCGGCGATGGCTGTGCGCGTCAAGGTAATGGCCGCACTCAACATCGCGGAAACCCGTGCACCGCAGGATGGCCGCATATCGCTGAACATCCGCGGAAGGCCGGTCGATTTTCGTGTGTCGTCGCAACCGACCATCCACGGCGAAAACATCGTTCTGCGCATTCTCGACCGCCAGAAAGGCCTGGTCGAAATGGAGAGGCTCGGACTCACCGACACACAGCTCGATATGCTGCGGCTGATGATCGCCCGCCCCGAAGGCATCATCCTGTTTTCCGGCCCAACCGGCAGTGGCAAGACAACCACGCTGTATTCGATCCTCGGCCACATCAATGCCGAAGGCATCAACATCATGACCCTTGAGGACCCAGTCGAATACCCGATGCCGATGATCCGCCAGACCTCGGTGTCGGAAGCGACCAAACTCGACTTTGCCAATGGCATCCGTTCGATGATGCGGCAGGACCCGGACGTCGTCCTGGTGGGTGAAATCCGGGACCAGGAAACCGCCGTCATGGCGTTCCGCGCTGCCATGACCGGACATCAGGTGTATTCAACGCTGCACACCAACTCGGCGATCGGCGTGATCCCACGCCTGCTGGACCTCGGCATCCTGCCCGACATCATGGCAGGCAACATCATTGGCGTCGTGGCGCAGCGTCTTGTGCGGCGCCTGTGCGTGCACTGCGCGCGGCAGCGTCCCGCTCAGCCATTCGAACAGAAGCTGCTCGGCATTCCTTCCGACAAGCCGGCCCCCATGCTGCGCGACGCCGTCGGTTGCCCGCGCTGTGATCACCAAGGCTATCGTGGTCGCATGGCCGTCATGGAACTCATGCGCGTCGACGCCGATATCGACGAGCTCATTGCCCGTCGCGCCACCCACCGCGAAATTCGCAACGCGGCACGCGCCAAAGGCTTCCGCGCCCTGGCCGAAGACGGCATTCGACGCGTTCTCGATGGACAAACCTCGCTAGACGAACTGGCGCGCGTGGTCGACCTGACTGACCGCATGTCCGGAGCGGAGCTCTGACGTGGCGGTGTTCACGTACAAGGCAATGAATCCAGACGGCCGCCTGGTGCGTGGCGAGATGGAAGCAATCAACCTCGTCGACCTCGAGATGCGGCTCAAACGCATCGACCTGGACTTCGTCAACGGACGGATTCTCCGCCACAGTCGCTACTTCGGCGGCCACGTACCGCTACGCGAGCGGATTCACTTCTGCTTCCACCTCGAACAGCTCACGCGTGCAGGCGTACCGCTTGTTGACGCGCTGACCGATCTGCGGGCGTCCACCGACAATGCCCGCTTTCGCCAAGTCATTGCCGAGATGATCGAGAGCATCCAGGGGGGGCGTGCATTGTCCCAGGCACTGGGAGAACATCCACGCGTATTCGACCCGGTATTTTGTGCACTCGTACGCGCAGGCGAAACGTCCGGCAACCTGCCAGAAGTCCTGCGTGAGCTGACCGAGTCGGCCAAGCGTGACGACGAACTCGCCGCCTACACACAGAAGCTCATCGTGTATCCGGCCTTCGTGGCGGCCGCCACGCTCATGGCCGTGGTTGTCTCGATGGTGTACGTCGTGCCGGAAGTCTCCAAACTGTTCCGCTCAACGGGGCAGACGCTGCCGCTCGAAACACGCATCCTCATCGCGGTGTCTTCCACGCTGGTCGACTACTGGCCGCTGATTCTGATCGGCGTTGGACTGGTCATCGCAGGGGGCATGCTACTGATCCGCACGAACGTGGCGGCCGCCCGAAAATGGGACGCGCTCAAGCTTGCCGCCCCATTGTTCGGCCCCGTGTACCGGAAGATCATTCTTGCCCGCTTCGGCAACCTCTTTGCCATGATGTATAGCTCGGGCATCGCAATCATCGACATCATCCGCGTGGCGCAGGACGTTGCCGGCAACCTCGCCATGCGGCAAGCATTGCTGCGCGCAGAACAACTCATCAGCGAAGGCCAGAACGTGACCACCGCATTCTCACGCGTCGGTCTGTTCCCTCCACTGGTATTGCGCATGCTGCGCATTGGCGAGAACACCGGCTCGCTGGATGTCGCGCTGCGCAATGTCAGCTACTTTTACGATCGGGACGTCCGCGAATCGATCGCGCACGTTCAGGCAGTCATGGAACCGCTCATGATCCTGTTGCTAGGCGGCATCATGATGTGGGTCGCGCTAGCGATCCTCGGCCCGATTTACGACATCATCACGCGGATGAAGATCTGAATGGCGCGCTGGCTGCATTACATCGACGAGCATGGCCTGCAGACCTGGCGCGCCGGCGCCGCTGGCATGCGCAGTCTTCGCGCCTACCCATCCAACGAAGACGGCGCGCAAGCCTTTGGGCACTGGCTGCGTGACGGAGGACGACGCGGCGTCCACACCTTGCTGGTCGAAATCGCTGACGAAGACTTCAAGAACGACACCATTCCCAGCGTCACCGGAGCAGACCGGCGCGCATTGCTCACGCGCAAGGTGCAGCAGAACTTCTTCGGCACACCCTACGCGACGACGATCTCCCTCGGGCGCGAACCTGACGGCCGCCGCGACGAACGGGTGCTGTACGCAGCGCTGACGCGACCGCAGTCCATTGAACCGTGGATCGGCGCCCTGCGCATGCACAGTGCTGCCGTCAGCGCGATTCTCACGCCGTCGTTGCTGGCCAGCCCACTGCTTGCGGCCATGCGTCCTCCCACAGGGCGCGGCCTGTTGATAGCGCTGTCCCCGGCAGGCATCCGCCAGATGTTCATCGACGAAGGCCGCCTCAAGTTTTCGCGCCTGTCACAACGGACCAACGGCGATTTCTCTCAGTGGGGCGCCGATTGCGCGCGCGAAGCGCAAAAGCTGTACCAATACTTGCAGGCGCAGCGCTGGTTACCTCGCGGAGCACGCTTGCCGGTCTGGGTGCTGCTACACAGAAACGATGCATTGCACGAAGCAGATCTCGTTGACGCCGACAGCCTCGACTTCCATACGCTCGACATCCAGGCCCTGGCGCACCAGATCGGGGTACGCGACACCCTGGCCGACTCAGACAGTCGCCCGATTTTTCTACGACTTGCGCTGCGCGCGCGCAACGTCGCGCAGTTAGCGCCAGCTTCGGACACACGCTACTTCCGTCTGCGCTGCGCCCGCAACGCGATCGTCGCCAGCGGCGTACTTGTTTTTGCCATGTTGAGCACGGCTGCAGCCGTCTCTGCCTGGGATGCCCATCGTCTCAGGGCAGATGCAATGCAGTCATCGGAAGATGCCTCGCACGAAGAGACTCGCTACCAGGAACTCGTGGCCACCCTGCCACAACTGCCTGCATCGCTTGAAACACTGCGCGACGTCGTCAGCCGCCTGGACGAACGCAGCGCGCAGACACCCGATATGCGGAACGCCCTGTCTGCACTGTCCCGCGCCCTCGATCGTTTTCCCGAAATTGAACTCGATCGGGTCGAGTGGCGGACCGACGGCGCACCATCGGATACCGCCCCAGGGGCCATGCCATCAAAGTCCCCGACACAGGTGACGGTCGTCACCGCGCATCTACCCGACTCGGCCGCAGCAGATGCCAGGGCGGCACTCGGCCGAATCCGCGATTTCGCCAGCAGCCTGCGACAGGACACAGGGGCGGATGTCAGCTTGCCACGCCTGCCCTTCGACGCTGAGTCGAACAAAACACTCCGCAGCGAGCGGCCAGCCGCGAGCACTGGGGTTTCATTCGAAATGCGTTTCGTGTTGCCGGGAGGTGGGCGATGAACCAGACCGCTGGCCGCTACCTCGCCTGGAGTGTGGTCTTGGCCGTGACTCTCGTCGTTGCGGGCGCTGTGCTATTCAGCCTGTCGCAGCAGGCCCTGCAAGCTGCGCGACGCGAACAGGCCTCGGCCGCCAACAACGTAGCCGGCTTGCGGGCGCGGTTTGCCCGCACCGAGCACGACGAACCCGCGATCCGTGACGCCATCGCCCGCTTCAGCGCCCTGCGCGCTGCCGGCATCATCGGCACGGAACGTCGCCTGGACTGGGCCGACTCACTGGCCAGCGTCCGTACCGTTCGTCGTATTCCGCTGCTGGAGTACGAGATCCTGCCCCAACGGGCATTGCGCCCGTTAGGCGAGCGAGGAGAATACGAACTGACCACGAGTCCGATGCGTTTGCATCTGGGGCTCCTTCACGAAGGCGATCTACTGCGCGTGCTCGACGACATCCGCCGCCAGCCCAGCGCCCGTGTCGCCATCCGCGAATGTGCCATGACCCGGGCGCCCGCCAAGGCGGGGGGCGGTGACGAGAACATCTCGTTGCTGGCCGATTGCACGCTCGACTGGCTGACCATCCAGAAAAAAGCGGCCTCCGAGCCGCTGGCAGGGACGACACGATGACTGCAGCACATGCCCTTCGCCTGGCCGTTACCCCTCTCGCGCTGGCGACTTTTGCCAACGCCGCAGTACCGGCACAGCAAACGGATGACGGCCTCGGCCGCCTGTTCATGACACCGCAGAAGCGCGCAATCCTCGACGACATGCGACAACGCAACGCGCGCATCAACGTCGAGCAGCAAAGCACCGACACCGTCCGATTGGACGGCATCGTGCGCCGCTCCGATGGCCGCAACGTCGTGTGGATCAATGGTCAGTCCCATTACGACCACGCGCCGGTCGCCAGCCTCGGCGACAGTTCGGCACGCGTCTTTGCCGGCAATGGCCGAAGCATCGACCTACGGGTCGGCGAGACAGTCCATCTGGCTCCCGCCTCGACGGAGCTTGCCAAGTGACATGCCGCACCGAGCGCGGCTATGCCGCGCTCGCCATGGTGGCAATCATTGCAACGGCCAGCGCCATCGTCATGGTGCGCGGCTTCACCCGAGGCAATGACCGGCAAGACATGCGCGAGGCCCGCTGGACGCAGATTGCGCTCCGTGAAGCGCAGGCAGCGCTGATCGCCAAGGCCGCGCTCGAAGACAATACGCCTGGTGCGCTCGTCTGCCCGGATACCACCACGACAGCCACGTCAACTTCTCGTGGCGAAGCCAACTCCTGCGGCGATGCGATGAATGGCGAATCACTCGGCTGTGTGCCGTGGAAAACGCTCGGCATCCCCCCAGCAGAGCGCTATGGCATCGCCCCACTTTGGTACGCCCTGTCGGCCGATTTGCGTAGCGCCTCCTACACGGCGGCGGATCGCACTACGGCAAACCGCCAGATCAATCCCGGCAACAAGGGTCAATTGCTGATCGTCACGACCAGCGACGCCAGCATATTGCCGGCGCTCGCCGCAGTCATCGCGCCTGGGCACGCGCTGGCGGGTCAAAACCGGGACGCGGCCAGTTGCGACCCTGCGCAGGCGTCGGCCTACCTGGACACGATCAACACTGCATTGGCCGGTGGCGTCTCGAACGCGGATCGCAGCGGCAAGATCGTGCGTGCGGCGCCAATGAGCCAGTTCAACGATACGGTGCTGCCCGTCACGCGCGATGACCTCATGCGCTTGGTCGCGCCGGTAGTGCTGCAAGCGCTCAATGCCGCCGCGCCCGCACTGAGCAGCCACCTTCCAGCCAGCGGGCAAACACTTGCCAGTATGCGAGGGGGCACGCTGGCAGCGCAGGCCACCTATGACGACGCCTTGTGGGGGATCTGGCCGCCTGGCTCCGCGCTCAGCGACGCCGCCGAACCTCCGAGCTGCAGCAACGGTACACTCGATGGCGTCGCCTATGCGTGCGCTGGCACGCGCCTCGACGACAGCGGCATCAGCACCAATGTGCAGTGCTTCACGCCGACCTCCGGTACGCGCACTCAGGCGTCATGGTTGTGCTTCAATCGCTGGTACGAATTCGTGCGCTACGATGCCACTGGTGCTGGTGGTTTTGGCGCGCTGTCACTCAACTATGGGGCGACCACGTGCTCGCTCGAACTTGGCTCCGCCAACGCCTCACCACGCTGTTCCGGCTTTAACAATGAAACGACGCTTCCATAAGGGCTTTACGCTGATTGAGCTTGCCATCGCGCTTGTCATCATGGCGTTGTTGGCGGGCAGCGCGCTGGTGGCTCTGCGAGTGCAAAGCCAACGGGCAAATTTCGGACAGACGCGCGATGCTATCGAAGACGCACGCGAGGCGCTCTACAACTACGCAGTGGTGTGGGGATACCTGCCCTGCCCCGCGGTCGACGACACCGGCACGGCAGGCACATGCCCGGCGAATACCGATCCGAACACGAGCACCGCGACGGCAGGCATGCTGCCCTGGCAGGAGCTTGGCGTGTCGGGTCAGGACGCCTGGGGCCAGCGTCTTCGATACGCTGTGAGCAATGCGCTGCTGCCACCGGCCGTGCCGTCGCTCGCGGCAGGCGGCAACAGCAGCCTTGTCATCATGGACGGAACGACGCGACTCAGCTCCAACGGGGCTGTCGCCTTTGCCGTCTGGTCGGTAGGTGCAGACGCCGAAAGCGCCACGTCGATTCCGCTCCAGAGTTCTGCCGTGCACGCCGAGCCATCATCGGATGACATCGTGATCTGGGGTTCTCGTTACGTTTTGATGGGCCGCCTTGTACAGGGTGGCCGACAGATACCGCTCAAATGAATACATCGGGCACGCCTTCTCGATTCGTGGATCGCCTGCGCTCAGCCGGTATCGAGCCCGACGACAGCGACGAGGTGCGTCAGCAAAAAGCGCTGTTGGTATTCATCACCGGACTGGTGAGCGTAGCCGCGTCCTTGTGGCTCGCCATTTACTGGGCACTCGGCCCGCGTCTGTCCGCTTCTCTGCCGTTCGGGCTGCAAGTGCTGCTGGTCTTGAACATCGGGCTGTACATCCAGTGGGGCAATTTCCAGCTTTTCCGGGTTTCGCAACTGGCACTGTTGTTATTCTTCCCGTTCGCAGCGCAATGGGCGATGGGCGACTTTGTCTCGGCTTCCGGGCTGATTCTGTGGGGTCTGCTATCGCCGATCGTGGCAATGCTCTGCGTCGGCGTGCGCGAATCGGTCCCCTGGTTCGTCGCCTACGTCATCCTCACCTTACTGACGGGCGCGACCGATTACTTCCTTGCCGACATGGCCAGTACAGTGAGCCAGCCGGTGTCCCGGCAGATTTCGGTGCTGTTCTTCGCGCTGAACTTCGTCACCATTTCAGCACTGGTGTACCTGTCATTGCGCTTCGCCCTGCTTGAACGCGCCCGCGTGCAAGCCGCGCTGGAGTGCGCGCACGCTCGATTGGCGCAGGAACAAGCGCGGTCAGAGCGGCTACTGCTCAACATCCTGCCCAGTCCGATCGCCGAACGCCTCAAGCATTCCAACGACACCATCGCCGACGGCTTTGCCGAAGTCACGGTCATGTTTGCCGACATCGTGAACTTCACCGAACTGGCTGCGGGCATGTCGGCGGCGGATGTCTTCCGCATGCTCAACGGCGTGTTTTCGCACTTCGACGAGTTGGCGGAGGCGCGCGGTCTAGAGAAGATCAAGACCATCGGCGACGCCTACATGGTTGCTGGCGGACTCAGCGACGGCCTGGACGACCCCTGCGGTGCCGTGGCAGCGTTAGCGCTGGACATGCACGGCTGGCTGGCGTCACGAAACGATGCCCACGCCCTGCAGATTCGTGTCGGCATTGGCACGGGCCCGGTCGTCGCCGGGGTGGTCGGCAAGAAAAAATTCATCTATGACTTATGGGGCGATACGGTCAACCTGGCCAACCGCATCACGAGCGAGGGGCTCCCGAGCGGAATCCAGTGCGACCAGGCCACTTATGAGCGACTCCGCACGCGCTATCGGTTCGATATGCCAGACCACGTGCCGCTCAAGGGGAAAGGGATGGTGCATGTCTGGCGTCTGCTAGGGCCGCTGCCGGAAACCGTCGCCCCGCGTGAGGAAGCACCGCAAGCCCAGAACGAGACACACGCTGCTGCGGCCCTGCCACCCGGATTGGCAACCGACGGCAGTGGCGCCGCATGAGAGCCCGCGTGACGCGAGCACATGCTATTCGCATAACATCTATTGACGACTCTCACAGGCAAACCGTGATTATTTCTACATACTGCCGCACAGCGGTCGATGATAATGTCTTAGGATCACGCTGATCCTGGCATTCAAGCGTTGCGGCCATTCGAACAACACGGTTTTGCACGATTCATACGCCCACGCCGGGCATATGGAGTGAGACGATGAGAAAGACCCAATCCGGCTTCACCCTGGTCGAGATCGCCATAGTGTTGGTGATCATCGGACTACTTTTGGGTGGCGTGCTCAAGGGGCAGGAACTGATCAACAGCGCCAAGGCCAAGGCGGCGGTAAACGATTTCCGCAACACGCTGACCATGATCACCGCCTACCAGGATCGCTTCCGTGCGCTACCGGGGGACGATCCGGCACCCATCGCCCACCTCGGCGCTACAGCGGTGCTGGCAAGCACTGGCACTACAGGCAATGGCCGCATTGACGGCAACTGGGATTCATCCACTGCCGGGGATGAATCTGTCGTGATGTGGCAGCACCTCCGCCTTGCCAACCTGGCGACGGGTGACGTCTCTGCGCCGGGCAAGGACGTCAGCGCCTGGGTTCCCACCAATTCAGACGGTGGTCGAATCGGGGTCAGCGCCACAAAACCGTCAGGGCTTGGCGCCAACGTGCGCGGCACACAGTACATCTGTCAGGCCCACATCAACGGCCGCATCGCCCAGCAGATTGACTCGACCATGGACGATGGCAATCCGGACGCCGGTTCGGTGGGCGCCTTCGAAGAAGGCACGGGTAGCACCTCCACGCCGACCTCAACCACCGCTTACGACACGTCGAAGATGTACGTGGTCTGCTACGGCTTCTAAGCCTGCATAAGCGCCCAGCCATCCTGGCGGGGCGCGCCCCTCTCGCGCCGCACACTATCCGGGCATTGCGCACAGCCGCAAAGCCGCGTCACTGCGGGAACTCCGCAATGTGCTTTGCGACCAACCTCACGCAAAATCCCGCGGCTGCGTTGCGTGTTTAACGGTCGCAACAGAAAAATCTATTGGAGGTATTCCGTGCTTCTTGAAAAGCGCGTCACCATTTCTCGCGTTGCAGCCGAAGCCGGCGTGTCGAAGCAAACCGTGTCGCGGGTCGTCAATCAGAGCCCCAGTGTGTCGGATACCACGCGCACGCGCGTGCTAGAAACCATCGAGCGGCTCGGCTTTCGCCCGAGCGCGCTGGCCCGCAACCTGACCAGCGGCCGCAGCCACACCATCGGCATCGTGAGTTCGGACCTCAGCTACATCAACACCGATCTGTACCTTGGCATGGCCCGCCGTGCGGAATCGCTCGGCTACGCGCTGATGCTCAAGAAGCTCCCCGAATCCTCGCCCGATGGCGTCGAAGACGTACTGCTGTCGCTCGTCAACCAACACGTGGACGGCATCATCTGGGGCGCCCCCGACCTGGGCCACAATGAGGAATGGTGGGACACCGACCGACTGGCACGCGTGCCGATGCCGATCGTATTCATGTCGGCGGAACGGCGCCCGGAACTCACTGTGGTCGGCTTCGACAACGTCGAAGTGGGTCAGATCGCCACAAAACATCTTCTGAGCCTCGGCCGCAAGCGCATCGGACACATCGCGGGCCCGCGTAGCTGGTGGGTAGCACGTTAACGCGTGGACGGCTGGCGCGAAACGCTCGAAGCGGCCGGCGTCTCAGCGAGTGAAGACCTCATCGAAGAAGGCGACTGGACAGCACTCTCGGGTCAAGCTGCGGCAGAACGCCTGCTCGACCGCCATCCGGATATGGACGCCATCTTCGTCGCCAACGACCGCATGGCGCTGGGCACGATGCTCACTGCTCACCGCCGCAATCTGCGTATTCCGCAGGATGTCGCCATCGTCGGTGTCGACGATCTGCCGGAAAGCGCTTGTTACTATCCGCCGCTGACCACTGTGCGGCAGGACAAGCGCTACCACGGCTACGTCGCCATCACGACACTCGTGCGACGCATCGAGCAACACTTCGGCGCCAAGACGCAGACGCCGGCGGCGGAACATCCGCTGGAGCACTCGCTGATCATTCGCGAAAGCGCGCCGGCCGCTTGATCGTCTTTCGGTGATCAAAAGAAGAAAAGGCCATCCTTCGGGATGGCCTTTTTGTTTGCCCGTGGTTCACACCGACGTGCCGTCCGCAGACACCCCGCTCAGGACAGCAGTTCGACGGTCAGCCAGACGTTGGCCGCGCTGATGACGACAAATAGCGCCCACGCCGCACACTTGACGAACGCCGTGTTGGCGAACGCCCCCATGAGTTGTCGATTGCCGGTGAAACGCACCAGCGGATACAGCGCAAATGGCAACTGAAAGCTCAGCACCACCTGGCTCGCCACCAGCAATTTGCCGACTGCATGAGGCCCCAGCGCCCAAATGCCGATGAAAGCTGGCACCAATGCCAGCGCACGAGTAATCAGCCGACGCTGCCAGCATGGAATCTTCAGCTTCAAGAAACCTTCCATGATGATCTGCCCGGCGATGGTCCCGGTGAACGTTGAACTCTGTCCCGCCGCCAACAGTGCAACGCCGAACAACACACCGGCCAGCGCGGTGCCGACGATGGGTTCGAGCAAGCGGTAAGCGTCTTCTATGTCGGCCACGGTGTCGTGTCCGGTCGAATGGAATGCCGAAGCCGCAAGGATGAGGATGGCTGCGTTGATGCACAACGCCAGCGCGAGCGACACGATCGTGTCGATGCGCGCCAGCGAGATCGCCTCGCGCTTGATTCGGTCGCTCTCGCCTACGACGCGCGTCTGCACGATGGACGAATGCAGGTACAGGTTATGGGGCATCACCGTCGCGCCGAGAATGCCAATGGCAAGGTACAAGGGCTCGCGCCCCGACAGTGCCTCCAACGACGGCACCATGCCTGCGGCCACATCAGGCCAGTACGGCTTGATGAGTAGCAGCTCGACCAGAAAGCACGTCCCGATAGTGGTAATCAGCGCCAGCACGATGGCCTCGACCGTGCGGAAGTTCTTTCCCTTCAGGCCCAGCACGATCATGGTGTCGAGCGCGGTCAGCGCCACACCCACCAGCAAGGGGCAGCCCAGCAGCAGATGAAATGCGAGCGCACAGCCCAACACCTCGGCAAGGTCGCAGGCAATGATCGAAAGCTCGGCGAAGAACCACAGCGCCTTGGCTACGACTGGGGGATAGCGATCGCGGCAGAGCTGCGCGAGATCCTTGCCCGTGACGATGCCGAGCCGCATCGACAGGCATTGCAGCACCATCGCGGCGAGACTGGAGAGGATGACCACGAACAGCAGGCTATGCCCGTAACGTGCGCCCGCCTCGATATCGGTCGCCCAGTTGCCGGGGTCCATGTACCCAACGGACACGAGCAAGCCGGGGCCGGCAAACCGGGCAACCTTGCTCCACCAGGGCGCACTGGCGGGGACTTTGATCGAGCCTCGGACTTCTGAAGGGCAGAACGGCGCAGTGGCCGTGGTGGGCAAACCGAACATCGACAGACCGGCACTGAATTGAGCGATTCCAATATTGTGCCGCCATTCCAGCGCGCGCACGCGCCTTCAACCATTCAGCCGCGCAGTTCTCGGCGTCGCGCCGCCTTGAGCCGCCGGACTTCGCGCAACTGATAGTGGAATGCGTCCACCGCATCGCGTGCCTTTTGATCCCAGGTGGCGACCGGCAGGTTCTGCAGCACGGCATCCAGCGCATCGGCCAGTTGTCCGAGCTGGCGGCCATAGCTGCCGACGTCTTCAAGAATCTGCTGCTCCAGCGCCGGGTCGGCTGATTTGCCGAAGTTGATGTTGACCAGCCCGATCTGTCCGGCCGCGAACCGGCTCATCCATGTCCAGGGGGCGCTGAAGGCCTGACTCACATCGCCCGACAAGGGCAGATACACGTTCGGCACGGCAGTCCTTTCTATCAAGTTGGCAACAGACGTCACCTGGCAGCGGTGATCCATTCCGCCGCACGGCGCACGACAAGATCTTCGACTCCGTTGAATCCGTGGTACGCCATGGCTTCGCAGGGGTCACCACGATTGCGCCCGCCTCCGAAGGTCTGCAACTCACTGCGCGGTGCGCCCTGCAACTTGCGCATCAGGCCCGGCACCTGCGAATACGCACAAAGCGGGCACCCGTCCTGCTCGTGGTGCTGGACGAGAACAGGAATGTGGAGACGATCGAGCGGCATGTCGGGTACGGGACGGCCTTTGTCGTCGATGAGGATGGTCGAGCTGAGCACAATGCCATCCGGCCCGTCAGCGCCCGACAATTCGGTAGCGGCAAACCCCACGGACTGCGTGCCCCGGCTGGTCCCGATCAACCACACGGGCAACTTGCTGGCCGAACGGGTCCATGCAATGACCGCCTTGACGTCGGCAACATGCTGCGCACTCTGGCGAAAGCCCTGCAGGAACGGTGGGGCTTGTCGATCCGACGGCGCGTCAACCATCACCACGAACAAGCCTTGGGCCGCAAACGACTGCCGCGTCCGCACCAGAAAGTTGCCCTTCTGACGCGCCGGCTGACCATCCTCACCGATCTGCAGCCCGCCGTCGCCGCCCGAAAACAGGATTACCGCAGCCTTGGCGCCCGGCGTTGCGATCACGCTCAGCCGCTGGGTCACGCCAGGGCGCGTCGGGATCTCGACCATTTTTTCGCTCTGCGCCTGCGCCACCGGCAACAGCGCCAGCCACAGCATTGCGACAAATATTCGTATGCCATGCATCGGATGCATCCTTCTCAATCGGGACGGCAACACCCCGCCATCGCTCAGCATGGCAAAGGACAGGCCAATGTCCAGCCGATTCATGGGTACCCATGCTGCCTGTAAAAATGTATGGCGCCGTCGCGATGGCACTAAGGTGGTGCAGGCGCGCTGCCGTAGTTGCTCGCATCACAACATTCCCCCTAGAACGCAATGACCATTTCCAGACGCCTGATCATTCTGGTGAGCGCTGCCCTCGCCTCGCTATTGTGCGTGGGCCTGTATGGCTCTTACATGCAGTGGCAGCTCTCCGGCGTGATCGTCAACTTTCGCGACGTCGATTACCCGAGCCTTGAACAGATCACGACCGTGCGCAGCGACGCACACAAGCTGCGCGTAGCCACGCTGTCCTATCTGCTTGAGACCGACGCCGCACAGCGTCAGAAATTCGAAGGCGACCTCAAGGCAACCTATGACGACGCCATACACGCAGTCAAGGTGTATGGCGAGCAACTCGCCAACGACAACGATGACCGCAAGTTGCTTGAGCAAGACCGCCTGGCCATCGAGGACTACTACCAGAACGCCCGCCGGCTGTTCGACGCCATTTCGCAGGACAACGCCGAGCTGGCCATGTCCTACCGCAAGCAGATCGACGCCAAAGGGCAGGCCATGATCGACGCTGCGACCAAGCACGTTGAATACAACAAGCGCTGGGTTGGAAATGAAGTTGCCAGCAGCGAGCGCACGATCATGCTGTCGCGCATCCTCAGTTGGGTGGCGATGATCCTGGGCGCGGCAATCACTGGTGGCGTGGGCTGGTTCCTGGGCCGCAGCATTGCTCAATCGCTGGCGGGCCTGCGTGGCACCATCTCATCGGTAGAAAGCAGTCTGGACTTCACCCTGCGTGCCCCGAGCAAGGGTAACGATGAAGTCGCCAGCACGGCGCGCGCCTTCAATAGCCTGATCGAACGCATGCAAGAGAGCCTCAAGGCCATCATGCATCAGTCGAATGACGTCTCTGCCGCCGCCTCTGAACTCGCCCAGACCGCCAATCAGGTGTCGACCGCCGCAACGGCGCAGAGCGATGCTTCGGCCACCGTGGCAGCGACCGTCGAAGAAATGACCGTGAGCGTCAACCACGTGGGCGATCGCGCGGGCAGCGTCAACGAAGAAACGTCAGAAGCCGGCGCGCTGGCCAGTTCCGGCGAAGCCGTGATCAATGAAACCGTTCAGGCCATCCGTAGCATTGCCGACACCGTGCGCGGCACCGCAGACAACATGACCGAGCTGGAGCAACAGAGCAAACAGATCGCCGCATCGGTCTCGATCATCAAAGAGGTGGCCGAGCAGACCAACCTGCTCGCCCTGAATGCAGCCATCGAAGCGGCACGCGCCGGCGAACAGGGTCGCGGCTTCGCAGTGGTGGCGGACGAGGTGCGCAAGCTGGCCGAACGGACCGCGTCGATGACGGCGGAGATCGACCGCACGATTTCGGCCATGAGCCACTGCGCAGAGAAAACGGCGCAGGCCATGTCAGTGACCGTGGATCGCGTCGAGCAAGGCGTGCGCCAGGCCGACGATGCACTCAGCGCAATCGGCCGGATCAGCCAGAAGACCGGCCACGTTGCCACCATGATCGGCGACATCACCAGCGCCATCCGCGAACAGGGCATCGCCAGCAACACCATCTCCGCGCAGATCGAGCATATTGCGCAGATGGCCGAAGAATCGAGCGCAGCCGCCGAGCAGACCGCCGGCACGGCATTCCAGCTCAACGCTGCCGCCGAACAGATGCATCAAGTCGTCCAGCGCTACCGGCTGTAACCGCACAGAGCGGGCGCCACGCCCGCCCTAGGCATCGCCTTCCGGCCCGCGGATATCAAGACGACTGCCATGGATATGCCGCACGGGCACCGAGGCCGGATCGAAGCCTTCAAGACAACGTGTATTGATGGCCCAGCCGTCGAACGGCCGCACGCCCGCTGTACGCTCGGCGCGGGTCGGATGGCTGGGTTTGCGGAAGGGCAAGACACCACAAGCGGGGCAGAAATAATCGACGGCGGTCCGCGAGCCCCAGCGATACGCCGACAGTGCATCCAGCGGTGTCAGCAGCCGGAAAGCCTCTGGCGCAACACGAAAAATCAACGCGCCGCGCTTGGCGCAGATCGAACAGTCGCACGACCTGACGTGGTCAATTTCGGCGTCGATCTCAAAGCACACTGCCCCGCAGTGGCACGACCCCCGGTATGTCTTCACGACCTTCTCCGCGCGTTGTCCGTCGCGGATGATACGGTGGCATTCAGCCCATGGGCGCGCCATTTTGCAGGCGAATCAGACGCTGATTGTCTGAGCCGCGCCAGGGCAATGTGTGGGGCAGATCCTTCAGATACGGGCCGTCGATGAGCACGTTGAACGTCGCGCAGTAATTCGAGATGGCGGATGTCTTCATAGACGTAGCCCGTCCACATCCAGATGTCCTTGTCCGGGTAACGCAGCTTGAAAGCCCGGCACAGCGCCGCGATCGCATCACGATTGGCCGGCAGCAACGGGTCGCCGCCGCTCAGGCTCAAGCCGTCATGGCCGTCGCACAGATCGAGCAGCCTGTCGCGCACCTCGGCTGTGAACGGCTTTCCGTGCATCCGATTCCAGGTCGAGCTGTTGTAGCAGCCGGGGCATGCGTGCTGGCACCCTGTCACGAACAGGGTGACACGCAGCCCCTCACCGTTGACCACATCACACGTGTAGTAACGGTCGTAATTCATTTCTGCTCGGCCAGGTGCTTGACCCGGCGCATCACCTCTTTCTGCTTGCCCGCGTTGAACGGCCTTGCATTCGGGCTACCCAGGTAGCCGCACACGCGCCGCGTCACCGACAGACTGGCGCCATCGCGGTTGCCGCATTCCGGGCAGGCAAAGCCTTCCGACGTCGCGTGCGCCTCTCCCATGAAGCCGCACTTGCCGCAGGAGTCCACCGGCGTATTGGTGCCGAAGTACGGGACGTTTTCGACGGCGTGATCCCACACCCGCTCCAGCGCCTTCAGGTTGTGGCGCATGTTGGGCAGCTCGACGTAGGTAATGTGCCCGCCGGAAGCCGACGTGGCGAAGCCCTTTTCGAATTCGATCTTCTCGAACGGATTGACCTTGAGCGCCACGTCCAGGTGGAACGAGTTGGTGTAGTAACCCTTGTCCGTCACGCCCGGGATCGACCCGTAGCGCTCCGTGTCGAGCTTGCAGAAGCGGTGGCACAGCGATTCGCTCGGCGTCGAATACAACGAGAAGCCCCAGCCCGATTCGCGCTTCCAGCGCTGCGTAGCCTGCGCCAGATACTCCACCACCTCGCGCAGGAATGCCTGCGCATCCGGATTGCCGTAGGGGTGTTCGCCGAACATCAGCAACGCAACTTCGTGCAGACCGATATAGCCGAGCGACACCGATGCGCGGCCGTTCCTGAACAGCGGCAGGATGTCTTCATCCGGCTTGAGACGCACGCCGAAGGCACCTTCGGTGTAGAGGATCGGAGCAATGTTCGCCTTGATCCCCTCCAACCGCTGGATGCGCACCATCAGCGCGCGATACGCCAACGCGAGGTTTTCATCCAGCAACTGGAAGAAACGCACATGGTCGTTCTTGGCACGGATGGCGATGCGCGGCAGGTTGATGCTGACCACGCCGAGGTTATTGCGACCGTCGAGCACTTCGTGCCCGTCATCGTCCTTCCATACCGACAGGAAGCTGCGGCAGCCCATCGGCGACACCGGCTGCGACGACCCGGTGAGCGCACGATTGAGCCTGGCCGAAATGATGTCCGGGTACATGCGCTTGGAAGCGCACTCCAGCGCCAGTTGCTTGATGTCGTAGTTGGGGTCTTCCGGCTTCAGGTTGAGCCCTTCTTCAAGGAAGAACACCAGCTTGGGGAACACCGGCGTGATGCCCTCCTTGCCGAGCCCCTTGATCCGCACTTGCAGAATGGCCCGCTGCACGGTGCGCTCTTCCCAGCTCGTACCCATGCCGAACGAGAAAGTCACGAACGGCTGCTGGCCGTTGGAGCTGAACAGCGTATTGATCTCGTATTCGCAGGCCTGGATGCCGTCGTAGGTTTCCTTCTCGGTGCGTTCGCGTGCGTAACGGATCGGGTCGGAGATGCCGTACTGATGCGCAATGTCGAGGTTCTTCTCGTAGGTCTTGCGGACGTACGGCGCCAGCGTCTGGTCGATGTTCGGGATCGTCGTGCCGCCATATTGGTGGCTGGCCACCTGCGCGATGATCTGTGCCGTCACGGCACACGCCACGCCGACCGACTTCGGGCTTTCGATGCCCGCGTTGCCAAGGTGGAAACCGCGGTCGAGCATGCCCTTCAGATCAACCAGGCAGCAGTTGGTGAACGGCAGGAACGGCGAGTAGTCCAGATCATGGAAGTGCAGATCGCCTTCAGTGTGTGCCTGCATGACCTCCTTGGGCAGGAAGTTGCTGGCGAACTGCTTGGACACGATGCCCGCCATCAGGTCACGCATGACGGGGAACACGTTGGCGTCCTTGTTGGCGTTCTCGGTGACGGCGTCCTCGTCCGTCTTGTCGACGAGCCCCATGAGCTGGGCATGCAGGGCCGAACCCTTTACACGGATGCTGTCGCGGTCGTGGCGGTATTCGATGTACTGGCGCGCCACCTCGGGGTACGAACGCATCAGCGCGTCTTCGACGTACTTCTGGATGGTCGGAATGTCGAGCACATCCTGCGCGTGTTGCCGGCAGCGTTCCTCGACCTCGGCGGCCACACTCAGCGCCACTGCGCTCGGATTCGAGGCCTGCGCGGCAACGGCCGCCTTCTGGCAAGCCACCGCCACCTTCAGAATGTCAAAAGAAGCGGTCGCACCGTCGCGTTTCAGAACGTTGAGCATCGGATTCTCTGGAGGTTAGAAGGGTTTTTGACAGATATCGGCTGACTCGCAAACGCATGGATGTGCGAGCCGCGGCCGTGACTCTAAAACACAATAGGTAGTATTTTTTACCGAAAGAAACACTACATTTAGTTATTTGCGCACGATCAAAAACCCATTCCGGCGAATGCACGTCCTGATTGACAGACGCGCTCTGCCCAGATCAAGGCACAACAGCCAAACACGGGGAAAGACACGACAACGAAGTGCGACGCCGCCTTCATGGCGGCGAGCGGATCACGGCGCACGGCGGGCGCCATGCGCAGCAGAGGTCGAACGACAGCGTGCCGCTCGGGGAGAGAATTCAGTGAAGGCCGGCTGACTGACCGATCAGGTGCTCCACCGCTGCCGAACAGTTTCGCGGCACTTGGAGCAGCCGTCCCACGGCAGACAATCGCAGGCAAGCGCGAAGTACGCCGAGCCAGTGACCGTCTGCCCTTCGGAGAAATCCTTGCGGGGCGCGCTGGCTCTGGGCGCAGCCATCGAGCGGCTCGATTCCGACTGATCGGCGGAGCCGGGCAACCAGCGCTGGAAGCTCGCAAGGTTCGGGGGGCTCATCACGTACCACACTTTGCGGGCGGCATCCCAACGCGCGCCCAGACGCTTGGCCTCATCCTTCTCAGCAAACGGTACTCGAAGATCAACTCTCATCTTTGACGGTATGGCCGGCCGTAAAGCCAGCACCTCCAGTGTGGGCGCGCAGTGTAGCGCGATCACGCGCACCCTGCCGTCTTCCCGCCCACAGCATCCATGCAGCCAACGGTAGTAACACGCCGGCAAGGCTGACGTACAGGCCGATCCGCTCCTGCGGCAGAAGCATCCAACGCGCTTCGACGCGATTGTCGCCCGCCCCGACAGGCACCGACACGAGTCCGGTTTTCCCGTCCGTCGCGTCGTTCAACCGGCTTGCCATTGATACTTACAGACCAGGCCGGGTACGCCAGCAGGGGCAAGGTCACCACGCCAGCCTGCGGTGCACGGATGCGCCAGACAAAACGATGCGTGGATTGCAGCTCGGTCGCGCAGTCCAGCCCCTGCCGCGCGCATTCGCCGACCAGGCCGCCTTGCTCCAGGTAGGACTGCCAACCAAGACTCCCCGCCGCCGCCGGCAAAAACGCGCGTAACGCAGCGCGCCGATCGACATCGGCGGGAATGGTCTCGCGATAAGTGCTGGATGTGGTGTGCGCAAAATTGAATACCGTCGCCACGAGCAACAGAACATTCGCGACCACCGCCGCACTCAGGGCCACCACGGGCCTCGTCCAGCCGCGCGCGGCGATGCTGAGCGCGAGCAGATACCCAGTCAGTAACGCAAGCGCGAGCGATGCCACGGAAAAGAAACGGTAGGCGTACTGAACTGATCGCAATGTCTCGCTCGCCAGCCACAAGGGCAACGTCATCTGCGACGAGAACAACAGCGCCACCATGGCGCACACCAGCATGCTCCGACCGAAGCGCCGCTGCGTCTCGCTCAATACGCCGCGCAACTGCCACAACGCATACATCAGCAACACGGTGTTAAGCAGCAAAAGGGCCGCAACCCCCCACTGAAAATACGCCCAACGGATGCCATAGAGCTGCGTGTCCCAGAATGGCATCGCAAAGCCGGCATGCCAGTCCACGTCCTGCATGTAGCCCGCGACGTTGCGCAAACCGTTCAGACTCATCGCCGGCAACCACGCAAACGCCGCCGCCGCAAAACCCGCGCAGCAGGCCAGGCCCTTGATGATGATCTCGCGCCATGCCGAACGCGGCCCCGCCTGCGCGAGCAGGCCGACCGGCAAACACAACAGGCACATGAAAGCCATGAGCAGGTGGGTGGCACTGAGCAACAGCGTCGCCAGCCAGATGATGACCAGACGCGTCACGTTGAATCCTGGGTAGAGCAGCGCGCAGAACAACGCGAGCCCGAACGGATAGGCAAAATTCCACGGCAGGCCGGATATCTCCAGCAGGGACCGAATCTGGAACGGCGACACCATGCACACAACCGCAATCAGCACGGATGCCCGGTAGCCGAGCCTGATCGATCGCGCAAACGCCCATCCGACCAGACCGACCCCCACGCAGGCCAGCAGATCGAGCAAGCGGATCGCCAGCCATGTATCGCCCAGCCCGGCGCGCGCCAGTGCAGCGGCCAGGAAGTACAACGGTGGGTAATACACGAATGTCGGGCTTCCCAGCCCTTGCGCGGGAGATGCGGACCAGCGCGGCCACCACACGCCGTCCGCCAGCGCGCGCGCGTAGTCCTCGATCGACAGCGCGAAAAACGCCAGATCGCCACGACTGATCAACTGGAGCACGATCCTGGGATACAGGATCAGGACAGCCATCGCCACCAGCACGATGAGCGACAACGCAGACAAAGCCAATCGCCGAAGCATTGCGCACTTCCCCCGTTTTCGATCACATGGCCGGATTTCGGCGGCGAAGCAGCGTAGCACTGCAACCCCCTGCCCGAGTGCGCACGATGACACGGATGCGCGCAGCGCCCGCACCTGCCTACGCCCGTTCTTGGGCCATCGGATGCGGTCAGGAGCCAGCGGCATCCGATTGCGCCATTTCAAAACGCGAATCAGCGGCGTCTTAACCAAAAATAGGCGTTCGCCTATTCGCCGTTGTCAGCCGTGAAATCAGAATCGGCCTTGATCGCGCGCTCGATGCCTTCGTCGTGCGTGGCAAGGTACTGCTCGCGCCGTTCACGCCATTGCGACGGTGTCAGCGATGACCACTGGCTGAACGCGCGTGCAAACGCGCTCGAACTGGAGAACCCGACAAGGAAAGCGATTTCGGTCACGCTCTTGGTGGTGCCGGACAGATAAGCCGCGGCCAGATCATGGCGCGTGTGATCGAGCAGGTCCCGGAACGAGGTATCCGCTTCGGCAAGACGGCGCTGCAATGTACGTTCGCTCAGGTGCAGCGCCGTGGCAACGCTTCGCGAGTCGACGGCTCCCGTCGTCAGTCGGTTGAGGAATTCCCGCCGGCATCGGGTAACGACGTCATCGCGGTCGAGCTTGGCCAGTTCATTCGCCAACATCTGGTCCAGCGCCAACGCGATCGGAATATTGGAAGTGGGCAGCGGCGCGTTCGCATCGGCATCCGTGAGCGCAAAGCTGTCTTCGGATGATGAGAACTGAATGGGACAACCAAAGAACGCAACGTACCGCTCGGCATTTTTGGGCGGGGGATGACGGAACCTGACCTGCTGCGCCACGAGCGCGCCGCTGGTATTGCGTCTGCACATCGACATCAGCAAAGAGAGGATCGACTCGGCGCCGATGCGGTTGTGCAGCGGATCGGCGCGGCGATGCTCATAGACGATGAACATTTGCCCGGACTCCTCACGCACCGCGAGGCTGGGCCGCTCGCCCAACGTGCGCTGGTAGCGCTGCAGCCGCAACATGCCTTCGCGCAGGGTGGCCGAAGCCAGCCATGCGTACCCGACCGCCCCGAGGTCGGATGGGTGCCAGTTATCGGCGATGCGCAAGGTAAAGGAGAGATCCGGGAATTTCTCGGCCATCTCGGCGTAGCAAGCATCCGCAACCGACACCGGCACGCGATCCACGCCGGCTGGAATGGGCGTGCGCAGTGTCTGCCCCGCCGCTTCGCAGGCCCTGGCGAGAATCCTCACCATCGTTGCGGATGTGCTCTCCATGCCTGTGGCCCCGATGGCGGATTTGGTATTGCGCTTGGCGGCCCTTGTATCGCGGCGATGCGCGACCGATGGGAATCTGCAAACCCCGGCGCGGCACAAGAACATTCTTAGGCCGCCATTGAGCCGATCCCGAAAAACTTCTTCGGTCGCCAAGGTTTCAGAACCGGACGACTCGCCATGACGATCCCAACACAATCAATACCACGTTCAGAACGACGCATCCGACGACTGAGCTTCTACACGGTTGTGATCGCCACGGCACTCCTCATCGGCGTGCTCTGGGCCGCAGGGCGGCAGGCGACGTTCCTGTACGTTACGCAGAATAGGTTAGTCACCGAGCTTCTGCCACGTACCCGCGCGCTGGAGCAACTCAGCCGCGACTACGGTCGCTATCTCTTGCGCGCGCAGATATCCGTTCAGACAACGCGTCCGCTGCCGCTCCGGGCTGACCTCAATGATCTGCGCCAGCGCATCGCGCAGACCGAATCGCAGCTCCTGCAATATCGGGCAAATCAGGGCGCGAGCGTCCCCCTTTTTCCCGACGGCGTCAGAGAGGCGATCGCGATCACCGACCGCGTGCTGGACCTGCACGACCGGGGCGAAGCTGCGGATGCGGCCGCCCTCCTCGCCGTGACCATGCCGACATTGCAGGCAGCGCAGGACCGCATTGAAAGCGAAGTCGACCGGACCACTCGGGAAGAGAACGCGCTGCTCAGTGAATTGCAGGCCACACGAACGCACATGCTGCGCAAGATCGCATTGCTGTTCGTGATGGGCGGCGCGGTGATCCTCGCGCTCCTATACATGCTGTCGCGATCGGTACTGCGACCGCTCGGGCAGATCAACCGGCGCACCAGAACAATGGCATCCGGCGACCTGACCTCGCCCGTACCAGGCACTGCACGCCACGACGAAATCGGAATGACCGCTCGTGCGCTCGACTCGCTACGCGTCGTCGCCGACAAAGCTGCGATCAGACACCAGGTCGGAGAGAAGGTCTCAGAGATCATCGAACAACTGCACGGACTGGATAGCCTGGAAGTGCTCGCGCAGCGGCTGCTGCAGTTCATCGCGCAAACCTGTTCGATCTCGAAGGCCGTGTTTTACCTGCGCCAGCGCGACGGCAGCTTGCAGAGCATCTGCGCCTGCGGCGACGGCGCCGTGGCGGACCACTATGCCGACATGGGCGAGAACAGCCTGCTGACCTCGGCCGCACAGCAGCGCAGGATCGTCTGTAGTGCCGATACTGCGCCGGAGAGCGCCAGTGCTTCGGGCGAGTTGTTCGTGCGGTATGCGATGCCCGTGCTCTCCTCCGGCCAACTCGTCGCAATGGTTGACGTGACCAGCCCCAAGCGCCAACGCGTCATGCTCGATGCGCTACTGCACCGGCTCCGCAAGCCGCTGACGCTCTGCATGGCTCTGCTGGCCCAGCGGATCGAGACACGCAACGCGCTCGAACTGAGCCGCCTGCAAGCAAGCGCCCTGGCAGACAGCCAGAACGAACTGCAGATGCGCCAGGAACATCTGCTCGACCTGAACCGTGCGCTGACGGCCAAGAGTGACGAACTGGCGGCAGCAAAGGAATCAGCCGAACGACTGGCTAACGAGAAAGCCGAATTCGCCTCTCATGTGAGCCATGAGATCCGCACACCGATGAATGCAATCATCGGGCTGTCTCATCTCGCGCTTCATGAGTGCAGTTGCGAATGCGGTCGAGAACGAGAGTATCTGGAGAAGATCCACGGCGCCTCCCGACATCTGCTCTCCGTGATCAACGGCGCACTCGATTACTGTCGCGCGGAAGCTGGCAGGATCGACCTGCGACATGAGGACTTCTCGATCCGGGCCTTGGTCGACGAAGTCGTCGAGACCTATCGCCTCAGTGGCCCCAACACAGCGGTGCAGCTCGACAGTGAGATCGACGCCAACGTGCCGCAGCGAGTCAATGGCGACCCAGTGCGCATTCGCCAGATATTGGTGAACTACGTCGCCAACGCGCAGAAGTTCACGACCCAGGGCAACATCGTCGTCCGCGTCTCGTTCATTACGCCGACAACCCTGCGTATCGAGGTCAGCGACACCGGACCGGGCATCTCGCCAGAGAGTCAGGAACGCCTCTTTCAGCCGTATTCAATGTTGCAGTCGTCGGGCGCCCTGCCGGGTACAGGCCTCGGTCTGATGATCAGCAAGCGTCTCGCAGCCTTGATGGGGGGAGAGACAGGCGTCAGCAGCATCGTCGGGCAAGGCAGCCGGTTTTGGTTCTCTGCGCAGACCGCGCCCGTGACCGTCGAAACCCTCATGCGACCCGCAGCGTGTGCGACGTCGGCAGACCTGCCGCTTTTCGGCTCCCGTCTCAAGGGGGTGAGTGTCCTGGTGGTGGATGACAACGCGCTCAATCAGGAAGTGGTGGAGGGCCTACTCGCACGCGTCGGCGCGCGCGTTGAATCGCTCGACGATGGCCTTGCCGCGCTCGAACACGCTCGCGGGCACCAAGGTGCGTGCCCCTACGACGCCATCCTCATGGATATCCAGATGCCCGGGCTCGACGGAATCCCCGCTGCGCGCGCATTGCGCAGCATCGAAGGATGGGACGCCACGCCGATCATCGCGCTGACGGCCGACTCAGGATCCTCGCAGCAAGAGTGTCTGGACGTCGGCATGGCGGGATTCGTCCAGAAGCCCTTCGAGCCGGAGACATTGTTCCAAGCCATCGAAGCGGTAACCCAGGCGTCGGCCAAACAACCAGAGGCCGCACACAAGCCGCGACTGCATATCGAAGGCGTCGATGACCGCAACGGCGTCGGCCGATATCTCGGCGCAGCCGCCTACCGGAGAGTGCTGGGCGAGTACATCGCCTCGCACGCGGCCATCGCGCAGGACCTGATCAGAACGTTCGTGTCGCAAGACTACGCACAGCTCGCACGCGTCACTCACAAACTCAAGGGCGTCAGCGCCATGGTCGGTGCGCACGAACTTGCCAGGGCCGCCCAACACCTGGAAGACACCTGCCGCGCAGAGCCATTTGTCCTCGACACCTGCACCGCTCAGCACAAGCACGTCGTCGATTCGCTCCACGCACTTGTCGCGCGCATACGTGCTGCACTCTCGCAGCCTCCGGAGCCTCTCGATGCCAGGTGCTGCACCACTTCATGCATCAGTTCTTAATGAGATCGATAGACGATGACCAACACACGTAACCCCAAGGTCGGTGAATCGCCCTCCGTCATTCTTGCCGACGACCACCCCATGATCCTGGTGGCGTTGCAGGAACTGCTCCGCTCGGCAGACTTCAACATCGTGGCCGTCGCCACGTCAGCGCAGGAAGTGGTCACGGCCGCCTGCGACGACCACCCAAACGCACGCGTCATCATCACGGACTATGACTTCGGCGAAGCAGGCGACGGCATGTCGCTCATCGAACGACTGACGCGGCTGCGCCCCGACGCGGCGATCATCGTCTTCTCGATGACAAAATCGCGCCGCATCATCCAGTCGTTGTTCGCGCTTGGCGTCAAAGGGTTCGTGTCGAAAGACGCCGCACCCGACAACCTCATCAGTGCGGTTCGCACCACGCTGTCTGGCCGCCCTTACATCGACAACGTCACCTGCGCGGAGCTATGCAATGACTTCGTCGGCCTGCTGCAGACCTCGCCCTCGGGGTCGCACGCAAAGCCACTGAGCAAGAAAGAAGAGGAAGTCGTGCGACTGTTGTCCAAGGGACTTTCCGTCACGGGCATTTCGAAGATGGTCCAGCGCAGCCCCAAGACCATCAGCTCGCAAAAAAACGCTGCGATGAGAAAACTCGGTATCCAGAGTGACCTGGAGTTGCATCAGTTCTTGTTGGAGAACCGGCTCTAATCGCCGGCCGCATCCGCCGCCTTCCACGAAAAGGGCCATATGGACGCGCGTGGGCGGACACGCCCGCTGCCGAAGGCGACGGGCAATCGTCGCTCCTTCATCAGGCCTGCCCCCTCGGTCGAACCACCGGCCACGCCCGAGCGAACTCGACACTGACTCAGCAGCGGTCTCTGACGAGTCGTCGAAATGTTCCGATACGTAGGCGCCCGATCCCAAACTGTTCGGGCGCGAACAAAAGCGCGCATTCCATTGCGCCTTGCTCCGATTGCTCCTTGTCGAACAGGACATGCGACCTGTTCTGAAACGTGACGACAAGGACGCCTCGCACGCCCTCCGCCGCCCCCGAATTTGGACGTTCGCGTAGATATCCGCCGATATGTTCGGTTCTGTACACCGCAGAACGCCCGCTGTGCGTACCACGAAAAAACGGGCACGCCGCATGCAATGAATGGTTCGAGCGGTTCACCTCGAGCGCTGCCGCCGGCAGCTCCGTTGCAGTCCGCCCCTCCTCCGTCAATTACTCCATGCACCAAGAGGGCATTCACCATGACACGCAAGATCGCCATTTATGGCAAGGGCGGTATCGGCAAGTCCACCACCACGCAGAACACTGCGGCGGCGTTGGCGCATTTTCATGGCAAAAACATATTCATTCACGGCTGTGATCCGAAGGCGGACTCGACGCGCCTGATTCTCGGCGGCAAGCCGCAAGAAACATTGATGGACGTGCTGCGCGATCAGGGCGCGGAAAAAGTCACCAACGACATGGTGATCAAGACGGGCTACAAGGGCATCCGCTGCGTCGAATCGGGCGGCCCGGAGCCGGGCGTGGGCTGCGCCGGCCGTGGCGTGATCACCGCCATCGACCTGATGGAAGCCAACGGTGCCTATACCGAAGACCTCGATTTCATCTTCTTCGACGTGCTGGGTGACGTGGTGTGCGGTGGCTTTGCGATGCCCATCCGCGACGGCAAGGCGGAGGAAGTCTACATCGTCGCTTCCGGCGAAATGATGGCCATCTACGCGGCCAACAACATCGCCAAGGGGCTGACCAAGTACGCCAAGCAAAGCGGTGTGCGCCTGGGCGGCATTATCTGCAACAGCCGCAAGGTCGATGGCGAACTGGGGCTGATGGAGGAGTTCACCGACGCCCTGGGCACCAAGATGATCCACTTCGTGCCGCGCGACAACATCGTCCAGAAAGCTGAATTCAACAAGAAAACCGTTACAGAGTTCGACGAGACGGAACACCAGGCCCACGAGTACAGCGAGCTTGCGCGCAAGATCATCGAGAACGAGGACTTCGTGATTCCGAGACCGATGACCATGGACCAGCTCGAATCGATGGTCGTCAAGTACGGACTGGCCGACTGAGCCCACGTTCAGTCACCCGCACATTCCATCCAGGCATCAGGAGATCAGCACATGCCTTATCACGAATTTGAATGCAGCAAGGTCATCCCCGAGCGCAAGCAACACGCGGTCATCAAGGGCCAGGGAGAGGATCTGACCTCCTGCCTGCCTCTGGGATACCTCAACACCATTCCCGGATCGATCTCGGAACGCGGCTGCGCTTATTGCGGCGCCAAGCACGTGATCGGCACGCCGATGAAGGACGTCATCCACATCAGTCACGGACCGGTCGGCTGCACCTATGACACGTGGCAGACCAAGCGCTACATCTCGGACAACGACAACTTTCAGTTGAAGTACACCTTCGCGACCGACGTGAAGGAAAAGCACATCGTCTTCGGCGCCGAGAAGCTGCTCAAGCAGAACATCATCGAAGCGTTCAAGGCGTTTCCGGATACCAAGCGCATGACGATCTACCAGACGTGCGCCACCGCGCTGATCGGCGACGACATCAACGCCATCGCGCAGGACGTCATGGAAGAGCTGCCGGGCACCGACATATTCGTCTGCAACTCACCGGGTTTCGCCGGTCCCAGTCAATCGGGCGGCCACCACAAGATCAACATCGCCTGGATCAACGACAAGGTGGGCACGCTGGAACCCGAGATCACCAGCGACCACGTGATCAACTACGTCGGCGAATACAACATCCAGGGCGACCAGGAGGTCATGCAGGACTACTTCAAGCGCATGGGCATCCAGGTGTTGTCCACCTTCACCGGCAATGGTTCGTACGACGATCTGCGTGGCATGCACCGCGCGCATCTGAACGTGCTCGAATGTGCGCGCTCGGCCGAGTACATCTGCGACGAGCTGCGCGACCGCTACGGCATTCCGCGCCTGGACATCGACGGCTTCGGCTTCAAGCCCCTTGCCGATTCGTTGCGCAAGATCGGCCTCTTCTTCGGCATCGAAGATCGCGCCGAAGCCATCATTGCGGAAGAGATCGCGCGCTGGCAGCCCGAACTGGATTGGTACAAGGCACGCCTGCAAGGCAAGAAGGTCTGCCTGTGGCCGGGCGGCTCAAAACTCTGGCACTGGGCTCACGCGATCCAGCAAGAGATGGGCGTCAAGGTCGTCTCGGTCTACACCAAGTTCGGCCACCAGGGCGACATGGAGAAAGGCGTCTCGCGCTGCGGCGAAGGCGCGTTGGCCATCGACGATCCGAATGAACTCGAAGGACTCGAAGCCATGGAAACGCTCAAGCCGGATGTGATCTTTACCGGCAAGCGGCCGGGCGAAATGGCAAAGAAGGTCAACGTCCCCTACTTGAATGCCCACGCTTATCACAACGGTCCGTACAAAGGCTTCGAGGGCTGGGTGCGCTTCGCGCGCGACATCTACAACGCCATCTATTCGCCGATTCACCAACTCTCGCTGATCGACATCAGCAAGGACGAGGTGCCGACCGACCGAGGTTTTCTAACCCGCCGCATGCTCTCGGATACCACGGTGCCGGAAGAGATTCGCAGCTCCGCCACGCTGCGCGAATACACGGGCAAGTACGACCCTGTTCCCGACCTGCGCAGCAAGACCTATCCGGAATTTCCCCGCGCGATCGTCGGCCAAGTCGAAACCGCCGAATAGAGGAGCACGAAATGGCTATTCACAAGATCAAGAATCTGACCGAGCGGAAATACGTAAAGCTCTACACGGAAGACCCGCTGGCCGAGTCCGACGCCGAGACCAGGCAGCGTATCGGCGTGATGGAAAACTACATCATGAAGAACTGCCTGTGGCAGTTCAATTCGCGGGGCTGGGACCGACGCAAGCAGAACGCCAACATCCTCGGCCAGACGGCGCTGTTGCTCTGTGGCGAACCGGTCGACGTATCGACGCCGTTGCTGAAGTGCTACTGGGTGGACGCCGTTCTGCTCGACCGTGCCTATCGAAAGCTGTGTCCGTGGCTGGGCGACCTGTCGTCCGATGACATCAAGGCGCTGATGAGGCTGCTGAACGCACGCCTGGACTGGCTGACCATCGACGGTTCGCTGAACCAGGAACTCACCGTCGTCAATTACTGAGGAATCCCCCATGAGTTGCCAAATCAAGGAAAAAGACCGTCTCGGCACGATCAACCCGATCTTCACCTGCCAGCCGGCCGGCGCCCAGTTCGTCAGCATCGGCGTCAAGGACTGCATCGGCATCGTGCACGGGGGACAAGGCTGCGTGATGTTCGTGCGCCTGATCTTCTCGCAGCACTTCAAGGAGAGCTTCGAGATCGCCTCCTCGTCGCTGCACGAAGATGGCGCCGTGTTCGGTGCCTGCAACCGCGTCGAAGAAGGCGTGGATGTGCTGCTGGCACGCTACCCCGACGTCAAGGTGATCCCGATCATTACCACCTGCTCGACTGAGGTGATCGGGGACGACATCGACGGTGTCATCCGCAAACTCAACGAAGGTTTGCTGAAGGAGAAATACGCCGATCGCGAGGTGCATCTGATTCCGGTGCACACGCCCAGCTTCGTCGGCAGCATGGTCAGCGGCTATGACGTCGCGGTGCGTGACTTCGTCAAGTATTTCGCCACGCAGGGCGAGCCCAACGGCAAGATCAATCTCATCACAGGCTGGGTTAACCCGGGTGACGTGAAGGCGCTCAAGCACTTGGTCAACGAGATGGACGTCGATGCGACAGTGCTGTTCGAGATCGAGAGTTTCGATTCGCCGCTGATGCCGGATGGCAGCGCCAAGTCGCACGGCAGCACCACGATCGACGATCTGCGCGGCACCGCCAACGCCTTCGGCACGCTTGCGCTCAACCGCTACGAGGGCGCCAAGGCGGCCAAGTATCTGGAGGACGAGTTCAAGATTCCGGCAGTCATCGGCCCGACGCCGATCGGCATCCGCAACACGGACGTCTTTCTGCAGAACCTGAAAAAGATGACCGGCAAGCCGATTCCGCAGTCGCTGGTCAAGGAACGCGGCGTGGCCATCGACGCGATCACCGACGTGACGCACATGTTCCTCGCCGGCAAAAAGGTGGCCATCTATGGCAACCCGGATCTGGTGATCGGACTGGCCGAGTACTGCATCGACCTCGAAATGAAACCGATGCTGCTGCTCCTGGGCGACGACAACGTGTACTACAAGCAAGACCCACGTCTTCTGGCGATGACCGAAGGTGTCGATTGGGACATGGAAGTCGTCACCAACGCTGACTTCTGGGACCTTGAAGACCGCATCAAGAACAAGGGGCTTCAGCTCGACTTGATTCTCGGGCACTCCAAGGGTCGCTTCGTCGCCATCGACAATGCCATTCCAATGGTGCGTGTGGGCTTCCCTGTCTACGACCGCGCCGGCCCCTACCGGAATCCGGTGGTGGGCTACGAAGGGGCCACATGGCTCGCCGAGCAGATGGCCAACGCCTTGTTCACGGATATGGAATACAAGAAGAACAAGGAATGGGTTCTTAACGTCTGGTGATCCGTCCTCGCAGGGGTGACATATGAACATCGCAGCCTATCTCGACGCACAAGGTCTACCGACCAGTCTGTACCTGCCCGGCAGCCTGCAGGTCTTCACGGAAGAGGGCGACGGAGAGACACGCCGTTGGCACCCCTGCCTCACTCACGCATTTGGCATGGAGGCCTTCATGCCGCTTGCCACCATCAAAGCCGAGATCGCACGCATGGTCGACGCTGTCGGCCCCGATTGCCGCGTGCTGCTATCGAGCGAGATACGTGGACTGCCCTACTCGGTACTGCAGGAGAGCCACGGATTTCGCATCTGGAAATCAGACGGGCCGCTGGTGCAGCAGCTCGATTTCGTGCGCGATCGCGAACACGCAGAACAAGCTCGGAAAAAATACGAACTCGTGCTGCGCAATGACCAGCAGGTGCCGGAACCCATGCTGACCATGGGTGGGGCGCCTGGGCACTACTGGATTGATCTGCGTGCGGCACTCGAACATCGTTCGAACCCGACGTCACGCGAAGTCCTGATCCCCTTCCTGTCCGCCGGGCGCTTCGTCCGGCTCGAAGTTCTCTGCGGTCATCTGCCCAAATGGATGGCGTGGGAATTCGAACGTCTGGACCTTGCCGCCGAGACCGAGGAGATCGACGCCACGGGCCACGGCCTCCGCGTCATTGTCTACTCCCGCCTCACACCAGAAGGACGCGCGCGCAAACCGGGCCTGCTGAGCAGCAGCCTGCCGAGTTTCGGGCTGGCGTGCCCACGGGAGACAAAGCACCTGCCGGCACCGAGCAGCCAGATCATCGATGCGGCATGAGGGCAACGCCAAATAGCCCGACGCCCACGAGGAATGCCCTATGAGAAATACCCACACGCACCCCGTCCGGTTCGAGAAATCGTCCCTGACATCAAAGCTCTTCGAGTCCGACGTGCAGCGCTTTGCACGCAACCGCGACGAGGCCCTCGGCTACCATCGCCGCGCCACGCTGTTCGCGCGTGACGGCATGCGCGCCAGCCTCGTGTTCAACGTGTCGGCCATCGCCATCGAGTGCTACATGATCGCCTTGTGCGCGCACTTCAAGACCATGCCGAGCAACCACAGCTTCAGCAGTCTGGTGGCCGACGTGGAAGCCGTCATGCCGCTGCCGCGCGCCACCGCCGACGGTATCCGCGCCCTCGACAGGATCTTCGGCATCTGTTCGATCGACGACTACCACCACGGCACCCCGGAGGCTGCCGATGCAGAGCAGGCGCTTGTTCTCTGCGACGCCTTGCATGCGCTGCTCGACAGTCTTGGCGAGCTGGCAGACGAGGAAGACTGACTCGCCCCGCGCCTGACGCCGCATCGACACATCCACGCCGCCAAGGAAGAACACCATGCACACCTCCGCCCACCCTCACCTTCAGCGTCCGATGCGCCGCAAGGCTCGCGAGATGACCGACCCCGCGCAGATCGAAAGCGTGCTGCGCCAAGAAAAGCTCATGCATCTGGCGATGAGTCAGAAGGAGGTCCCCTTTCTCGTACCCGTCTATTTCGGTTGGGACGGTCAGTCGCTGTACTTTCACTCGGCGAATGCCGGCAGCAAGATCGAGATCCTGCAGGCCAATCCCGAAGTGTGCTTCGAGATATCTTCGGTGACGGGTTTCGTCGAGGCGCAGGAAGCCTGTGATTTCGAAGCGCAGCATCGCACGGTGATCGGCTTCGGTCGCGCGGTCTTCATCGAAGACGAGGCCGAGAAGATTCGCGCGCTTAATCTCATCGTTGCTCGCTTCACGGACCAGCGCTTCGAGTATCCAAAGCAGAACCTTGCCAAGACGTTTGTCATCCGGATCGACGTGCGTGCCATGAAGGGCAAACAACACGGCTATTGAGGAGAGCAGCTTGCCAATGAGAATCGACCCCGACGAATGCACGGCCTGCGGTGACTGCGCATCCGTCTGCGCAAGCAAGGCGATCCACAGCAAGGGCGCATGGTTCGAGGTAGCGCCGGAGAAATGCAACGAGTGCAAAATGAAAGACTCGCCGCAATGCCAGGAGGTCTGCCCTGCGCACTGTATCGACTACGCCTGAAGGCGGATTCCGCTTTCGCAGTGGGCGATGCTGGCTCGCAAGCCCGCAGCAGCCTCCCGTGCCCTGACTAGACAAAACCACGTCCATGAAAACCGCCCTTGCCATCACGCATGTTGCATTCGAAGATCTCGGTAGCCTCGCCAGCGTCCTGGAGCAGTCCGGCTTTCTCATCGAGTACGTCGATGCCACGACGGCCGATCTGAAAACGATCGACCCTCGCGCCCCCGATCTGCTGATCGTGCTCGGCGGCCCCATTGGTGTCTATGAGGCCACGCTCTATCCATTCCTCGTCGACGAAATCGAACTTGTACGTCAGCGACTCGCCCACCGCCTTCCTACGCTGGGCATCTGTCTCGGCTCTCAGCTCATGGCTGCCGCGCTCGGAGCACGCGTGCATGCGGGCGGCAACGGCAAAGAGATCGGCTGGTTTCCGGTTTTCGCAGCGCAGGACGCCTCTGCGGACAACCCGCTGCAGCCACTCTTTGGCAGCGACCTCAAGGTTCTGCACTGGCACGGCGATACCTTTGAACTCCCCGCCGACGCACGCTTGCTCGCCAGCTCTGCCCAATATCCCCACCAAGCCTTTGCCATCGGCGATCACGCGCTGGCGCTGCAATTTCACCCCGAAGCACAGGCTCTTGCCCTCGAACGCTGGTACGTCGGCCACGCCTGCGAACTCGCGCATGCTGGCATCGAGGTGCCGGGCCTGCGGGCGCAATCACTCATCGAAGCGCCGAAGCTGGAGCGACAAGCGACGCTGCTGTGGCAAAGCTGGCTGGCGCGCGTATTCGGCGCACGGCTCTGAATGAACGACGCGCGACACACTGCGCGCAGTCGCGTGCGGCTGCGGCTCGCGCGACGCAAGCGTTCCAGAATGCGCAGCGCTTCGCTGCCTCGAACGGAAATGAACGGATGTCCGGCACCCATGACCATGGCCCCGGATGGAATAAAGATTGCATGAACGTGCAGGAGAGCGATCCTGACCTGTACAGACCATGCAGCCCATCCGATGCGGGCTTTTGCCCGGAGAGTCCCGTTCTGTCGTCGAGGGAATGAACGAGCCACTGCGCCTGTGGCTGCAGCGTCACCTCCACCATCCGGTCGAACTGGTTGTCGGCGAATCCCACGTCGCAACGGCTGAAGCCTTGCGGCGAGGACAGCTCGACATCGCCTACCTCGGCCCCGTGAGCTACATCCTGCAAAGCCGCAACTCGGGGCTGGAGCCTTTTGCGCGACCAAGTCATGGCGGCTGTGTCGGTCCGACTTTCCAGACGGCGATCATCGTGCCGGCCAGCAGCGCCGTCCAAGCGCTGGCCGACCTGCGCACAAGAGAGATTGCGATGGGAGACCTGGTGTCCACCTCCGGCTGCTGGGTGCCGCGCTACATGCTGCTGGAAGCCGGTCTGTCACTGGGGCGGGACTACGAGCGTCGCATGCTGGGATCGCAAGACCAGATCGTCCATGCCGTAGCACGGCATGAAGTGGCCGCCGGTGGCGTGTCTCTGAAGGCTCTGCAGCGCCTGCTCACCGTCGGCGAAGTCTGTGCGGATGATATCCGGGTGCTGGCCGTGTCCCTGCCGATACCCGAGTACATGTGGACTTTTCGCGAGGGGCTTACCGAAGATATGCGCGACGCATTTCGAAGAGCCTTCATCGAGATGCGCGATCCGGACGCGCTGGCGGCCTATCACGCAGAGTCGTTCATTCCCGCGGTGGACGCCGACGTCGATCGCGTCAGAGGCTGGATGGAGGCCGTATTGGAAGCGCGGCTGCAGTCGCCGAACCCGAGGCGGCTAGGTCACCACACCCTGATGGCGACACTCGGCTCCACGCAGTGGGGTTAGCAAGCGATGCAACTGAAAATCCGCAGGCCACTGTAGCGCGGACTGACACAACATCGCCCCAAACCTGAGCACGCCGACGCGTCCGAACTTCGCACTCCACGCGCAAAGCGGCCTGAGCGGAACAAGTGGTTCGGGGCTCGGTGGATAGGCGCTTCGTAGCCGGCTGTCTTCGCAGCAATGCGTACGAAAACGTACAGATGTCCGATGGAGTGTTCGTGCTTGTACGAAAGCAGCGCACCTTTGTCTGCGGAGAAGCCGTTCTGAATGTGGCGTTACTCTTGCTTTTGATCCCAGCAAGAGCGTGATCCGACGAGCAACTGATTCAGCCTTTGTTGACGCCACCGCTATATACACAAGTACATAACGATGAACGCTGACGAGGTGACATTTGTCGCGAAGCGGCGAATCACCCCTCTTCCCCCTGGCCGCACCGTAAGAACAACGAGCAGTCCCAGCAAGCCGAGGTAAATGATGTTGAGAGAACCCAGCCAAAGCGAAACCACCTCACTTCAACGGCGGTCAGGCGCGCCCGTTGCCCGGCCCCACGAGGACACATCCCTGGCGCGAATGTGCGAGAGCGGGCTTGGGGAATGCCGCGCGGACCTGCTGCCTTTACTGTCCGAATTGAGCAGCCTGGCGACGGACTGTGGCGACCTGGCGGACATTCTCAACACACTGCTGCGGCTCATGAAGCGGCACATGAAAGTCGTGCGCGGCATGGTCAGCCTGTTTGACGCGGAGTCCGGCCGGATTTCGATTCACAAGAGCTTTGGCCTGACAGAAGAAGAAGCCGCACGAGGCATCTATCTCTTCGGCGAAGGCATTACTGGGCGCGTAATTGAAACCGGACGCCCCATGGTCGTGCCGAGAATCTCCGAAGAACCGCTATTCCTCAATCGCACCCGCAGTCGGACGAGCCCCGAAGACCAGGACCTCTCCTTCCTGTGCGTGCCGATCATGCGAGGAAGAAAAGTCATGGGCGCCGTCAGCGCGGAGCGTCTGTACGACAATCAGCGACTGCTGAGTCTGGATGCCGAGATCCTGTCTATTCTGGCGGCCACCACGGCCCAGGCCGTCGAACTGTTCTTGCTGGAGAGCATCCAGACCGTCGCGCTCGAAGAAGAAAACCGTCTATTGCGCATGGCCCTGAAAGCCAAGTTCAAACCCTCGAACATCATCGGCAACTCCAAGCCGATGCAGGAGGTGTATCAACTGATCGAAAAGGTCACCCGCGCCAAGACAACCGTGCTGATTCTCGGCGAGAGCGGCGTCGGCAAGGAACTGGTGGCCTGTGCCATTCACTACAACAGTCCGACCAGCAAAGGCCCCTTCATCAAGTTCAACTGCTCGGCCTTGCCCGAGACGGTGATCGAAAGCGAACTGTTCGGCCATGAGCGGGGCTCATTTACGGGCGCGGTGGCACAGCGGCGTGGGCGCTTCGAAGAAGCCGACGGCGGCACGATTTTTCTGGATGAAGTGGGCGAGCTTTCGCTGCCCATGCAAGCCAAATTGCTACGCGTGCTGCAAGAGAAGAACTTCGAGCGCGTGGGCGGCAACACCACCATCCACGTCAACATACGGATTCTCGCCGCGACCAACCGCGACCTGCAGGATATGGTGGCAAAGGGCACCTTCAGAGAAGACCTGTTCTATCGGTTGAATGTCTTCCCGATCACCATCCCGCCTCTGCGCGATCGTGGCAACGACATCGTCGCGCTGGCCGACTACTTTGTGCAGAAGTTCTCGACCGAGATGGGCATCGACGTGCACCGCATCTCAACCCCCGCCCTGAACATGCTCGGCTGCTACAACTGGCCCGGCAATGTGCGCGAACTGGAGAACGTGATTGAGCGAGCCATGCTGCTGGCAGAAGAAGGGGTGATCCACGGCTACAACCTGCCTCCATCGCTGCAGACACCGATCATGGCGGAAGTCGCCAGCGAAGGCGCGCTGGACGCTCGCCTGTCGGCGATTGAATACGAGATGATCGTCGAGACCCTGAAACTACACCGGGGCAACATGACAGAAGCATCGATCCGACTCGGCCTGACGCGGCGGATTCTTGGGCTCAGAATGGCCAAGTACAAACTCGATCACAAAGACTTCCGCAAGTAAGAGCAGCCGTCCAACTGCATTGCCATGGATCGAGACCGGAAGGTCTACGACACTGCGGCCATGTCGCACCGGGATCGCCACGAAGACCGCCCCGAAGCACGCACCCGCAAAGCCATCGGCTGTGCGGGTTTTTGTTTGTTCGGTAATGAAGAAGGCGAATTCGGCCTAAGTACCACAACGTGTGGCCGGCCGTGCCCGACTATGCATACGGTTGGTGCTCGCAGACCGACACGCTTCTGTATGCTTTTGAACAATCATAAATTCACGACGCAACACGCACGCTCGCACGACGTGCAGTAGGCGAACGGACCGATCCATCCGTCGGCAACCTGGCCGTGACTGGATCCCATCACACCCGAAAGGAATTTCGCGCAGTGGACATCCCACGGATATTCAACATTACTGAGAGCGCTCACCGCATCCACAACCCGATCACACCCGAAAAACTCGCCACCCTCGGCGCTGCGCTGCGCCTGGAATCGGGAGCCCGAGTGCTCGACCTTGGCAGCGGTTCGGGGGAAATGCTGTGCACCTGGGCGCGCGATCACGGCGTCATCGGCACCGGCATCGACATGAGCCCGCAGTTCACCGAGCAAGCAAAGCTGCGCGCCAAAGAACTTGGCGTCGCGGATCGGGTCGAGTTCATCCATGACGATGCTGCCGGCTATGTCTCTGGCGAGAAGGTCAACGTGGCGGCCTGTGTCGGCGCGACCTGGATCGGCGGCGGCGTCGCCGGCACGATCGAGCTTCTGTCGCGGAGCCTGCTTGCCGGAGGGATCATCCTCATCGGTGAGCCCTACTGGCGGCTGCGACCACCGACGGAAGAGGTAGCCAAAGGGTGCCTCGCCAACACGATCTCCGACTTTCTCGTGCTTCCAGAACTTCTCGCGTCTTTCGGCCACCTTGGCTATGACGTCGTTGAAATGGTTCTGGCCGATCAGTACGGATGGGACCGATACGAGGCGGCCAAATGGCTCACCATGCGCCGATGGCTTGAAGCCAATTCCGATGACGAATTCGCGAAAGAGGTTCGAACCCAACTGAGCACGGAGCCAACGCGCTACGCCACCTACACGCGTGAATATCTGGGCTGGGGTGTGTTCGCGCTGATGCCGCGGTTCTGCCCCAAGCAAGCCTGACAGAGTCTTTCCAAGCCAACGCTGCGGCAGCACTGGGTGTCTCTTTGAAACACACCCTGCCCTGCAGCAATAGGTTCCGTGCGCCAAGAGTATGGTCACGAGATCAGCGCAGCTTGTCTTTCCGCTCCATTCGTTTGTCCTCTCCCGCCACTCGAAAACCGTCCGACACGTTCTAGCAATCTTCGCGCAATAAAGGTTGTTGTCCTCCGCGCATAGGATCTGCGCAGCGCCGCAGAGTGCGGACGATTCAGATTTTTCGCCTAAGACAAATGCACCGATTTTTTACAGACGCGGTGCATATCTGATACTTCCGCCTTTTCAAAAAACTAATACCCCCCGCCTGGTTCGCCAAATTTCTAGCGAAGCCGGACATGGCTGGCTACGCTTCCCACAGACAAGCGAGGGTCGCTTGTCGAGACTTCTCACCTTCACCCAACGGGAGAGACAAATGAAGAGCATTCGCGCACGTCATGTCGTTCAACTAGCGGTCGCCGCGGCCTTTATTGCAACGCAATCCGCTGCCTGGAGCGCCAACGTCCCCCGTCAGAAATCCGACCAGATTTCGGCGGGCCAGTCACAGGATGACGTTGTCAAGTTAATCGGAAAACCCAATCGCACAGTAAAGATGAGAAACGGGAATACCTCGCTGGTATATGACGCCGAACCCACCACGGGCAATCAACGCGCGCGCCTCGTCGTCGAAATCGATTCGGCGGGCAAAGTCGTCAGTTCTACAGTTCAGAACACCAACGAATAATCACTCTCTCGCAACGGGGTGGCTCAGCCGCCCCTCCCACGCACAGTGCCGTAGCCCACATTCGTCATGAAGCCCTCGGCACCGAGTGGTCGTGTGCAGAATCGGGATCGGAACACCCAATGAACAGAGGCCGAACCGCTGTGGCGCGTGAACGTCGGCAGGGATGCCAAGGTTCGGTACCGCAACCCGTACCGAGGGTGACACGCTTACGCCAGCATGATGCGAGCGGCAGGAGAAAGCCCAATGTGGGCGGCCAGCCAGACAGGGCTCACAGATACAACGATGATTTTCAGAAGCTACGGACGACAGATGCCCGATGCGAGCCCACAAACAGGCGGCAAGGCAGTCTAGAGTTTGCTCGAACGGCGGAAGGGAATGCTGCGGAAAAGCTGCGAAACTGCCTGGAAAAAACCAAAAGCTGTCGCAGCCATCGATTGACAACCTATATGGACGAACAGGTTGCTGGCGGAGAGGGGGTCTTTTTCCGCCTTATCCGGGCGTTTTCACCCTTGTCCAACGCTGTTGGTATTTCTTTTTTAATTCCGCAACTTAAGCCACATCAACGTCCATCCGAATCCGACCCAATATGCTCCAATCCAGCACCAATCGGGGGGTAGAGAGGGGGGATGCCAATGGCAAGGCAAGTTCGAATGTTGACGGCGTTACAGGTCAATCGCGCCGAAGCGGGTTACCACTATGACGGTGGCGGTTTGGTTCTGCAGGTTTCGGTAAGCGGCGCACGTAGTTGGCTCTTTCGGTATGACTTTCGAGGTAAGCGTCACGAGATGGGGTTGGGTCCGACGCATACGATAGGCTTGGCTGAGGCTCGGGAAGTTGCTCGCCTTGCTCGGCAGCAATTGCTCGATGGCATCAATCCTCTTGAGGCACGCCGTACAACCCGCCAAGAGCAGAAACTCGAAGAGGCGAAGGCTCTGACGTTCGCGCAGTGCTGCGAGCAATACATCGCGGCCCATGAATCGGGTTGGAAGAATGCGAAGCACGCCAGCCAGTGGCGCAGCACACTTCAGACCTACTGCGCTGATTTCAACGATCTGCCGGTGGCCAGCGTGGGCCAGGCGGAAGTACTGAAGTGCCTGGAGACCATCTGGAAGGACAAGACCGAGACCGCATCGCGACTGCGGGGGCGCATCGAATCGGTGCTCGATTGGGCGACGGTCCGCGGGTTTCGCTCAGGGGAGAACGCGGCTCGCTGGAAAGGACACCTCGATCATTTGCTTCCCACCATCAGTAAGGCAAAGCGCGTCCAACATCATCGCGCCATGCCTTGGCGTGATATCAAACCGTTCATGGTGGCTTTGCGCCAAGAAGAAGGTATCTCCGCCCGAGCCTTGGAATTCGCGATCCTGACAGCCTGCCGCTCAGGCGAAGTGCGCGGCGCGCAATGGGAAGAGTTTGATCTGGCAGCGCGCATCTGGACGATTCCCGCGCACCGTATGAAGGCCAGTCGAGAGCATCGGGTCCCGCTCTCGCCTCAGGCTGTGTCGCTACTCAATCGCTTGCCACGTGAAGCCGATGAGCCCCATGTCTTTCTCTCCGGCAAACAGGGAAAGCCCTTGTCGGACATGGCCCTTATTGCGGTCCTGCGCAGAATGAAAGTGAATGCCGTCCCACATGGTTTTCGTTCAACGTTCCGGGATTGGGCGGGAGAGTCGACGGCATACCCGCGTGAGGTCTGTGAGCACGCCTTGGCACACAAACTGGCCGACGGCGTTGAAGCCGCCTATCAGCGCGGCGACATGCTGCAGAAGCGTGTATCGATGATGAAGGACTGGGCGGATTACTGTGATGCCCAGTCGACCACCACAATGGCCGAACGACTCAACGAGCTGCGCAGCGCGTAAGCCCAGGATGGAAGGGCGAGCGCTGAGCCGCCCCGCCAAGCCCTCAAAGCTGGCGAGGGCGTCCCAGCTTTCGTGCGCCCGTGCGCGGCAGCACCCCTCGGCCCATCGTTCGAAAGCCCCTACCGCTCTTGACCTTGACCTGCTGCTCGGACTTGCACAAGTACTCGATGATGCGCTCCAGACTGGCACGCTTTTCGGCCTCATAGTGCTCGATACGCCCGATGCCGAGCAGGCCCTGGCGCTCGAAGCGCCGCATGTACTTTGAGCGGTTGCAGTTGAAGAAACGTCCCCTGCCCCTGGTGATGACCTCGCACCAGTACTGACCGATCTGCTCAGCCCGTAAGGCATCGTTCTGGAAGTGGTCATTGTTGAAGAAGAGGATCACGTGGAAATGATGAGCGCCGAGCTCGCCGCATTCGAGCTTCCAGATATGTCCTTCCAGGTCGGCGAATAACGATGGCTTGCCGCGCATGTTGCCGAAGAAGTGCGCCAGATCACGCGTGGCGTCTTCCAGTGCGATCCGTGCCGCACCATCATTCGTGTAGGCAAGATCCAGGCGAATGACGATGAGCCGGCTACGCCTCTCAAACAGGGCTTTCACGTAGCCCTTGTACAGCCGTGTCTGTCGTCGTGACCGCTCAGCCGCTCTGGATGACTGCCTGACAAAGGCAGGACACCTGCACTCCTCGCGGATTCGAGTGACCAGTTCATTGAACAAATCTGCCACCGTTACACTGCCGCAACAGACCTGCTCAGGCGCTGACCACGCCCACTGCGCGATGGATAGCGCTTCACACACCTTCAGGAAGACAGATACCTTGGGTGCGAAATACAGTCCCGCTCTCTCCACACCCAGCAGCTGCAGAACCGAAGGAAAGAACTGGCGTGCCAAGGGTCGCCATTCATGCCTGTAAGACGCCCCACGCTTCACGAGGGGACCGAAGGCAGCCTCATCACCCGCTCGAACTGCATCGATGAAGTGCTCGATCCTTGAGAGGATCTCAAGGTCGATACGTGCGCCATCAGGGTAGGCGTGCAGAGAGGGACTATCAGGAGTCACAGCCCGATCGTCAAACGACGGCCATTCAGTCGGCGTGGCAAATCGCTCTTCGAAGCCCTCGATCCACCGATTGATATCAGCGTGTGCGTACCCGATGCCTTGGGGGCTCGGGGTACTGGTCTGATCACCTGCTGGAGCTTTGCTCATCTGTACCTCGATTGCCTATGCTATGCATGGAGGATGCATTGCATGTCGATACACTGATAGTGATTGGGCATTGAGATACCTTAGCTATATATCTGTAATGCATAATATAAAAATACAGAACCCCGTCGTGATGGCGACGCCTGCGGCGCAAGGGGATTCGAGTCGATGGCGCCCACGAAGCACGACGGTGGGCAAGCCGCAACGACATACAGAGTTGTGCGGACGGTATGCGCAAGGTCCTCAAAGCTGCAGACATACGAAGGGGCATCAGTAAGCGCCCACAAACACTGCTAATTCCGCTACTGAGTAGCGGAATTAGCAGGTTTTTTGACGGCAGGTGCCCCAGTTTTTTTGCTCACTGGGTCACGAGCACTACTCCAAGGAAGGGAAGCCTTGAGGGGGGAGACCTCGTGCAAGGTCACCGTAGTAGGCGTCGTTCAAGATCACGATGGTCCTGCGCGTTCTGCCATTGGCGGAGACGTACTGCTGCACCCTTACCCGGTCCTTGCTCTGAAGATAGTCCAGCGCCCAGGTCAGGCGATCACGCTGGCGAAGCGAATGCGGTCCGTACTGACGAAGGAAGTTCTTCTCCAGAAAGTTGGGCATGCCCTTTTCCTTGACGCTCTCCAGCAACCAGGCATCGAGCTTGATAGCGTCGCGATTGAGTTCTGCCAATGGCCCGGGAGGCGAGAACAGGCGGACGAATTCGCTGGCATACCAGAGCACGACCTGTGTGGCGGCCTGCAGGGTTTCGAGCGAGATGTCATCGCCCTCGTGCCCTTCGAATGCGTGGAAAACGCCCGCAGTGCGCGCAATCATTTCGGCCACTTTGGAACCATAGTCGGTGTGCTGGCAGAACATCCCACCGGGCAACAAGGCCGTCTCGATCCGATTGGAAATGTCCACCCATGCCGATTGAGCATTCGGACTGAGCCGAAGCAAGTGTCTAGCACTCATCTTCATGCACCTCCGGCGTGAGCAGATCAATCTGGTCCTCGAGGAGCGCCAGGATGCGGCGTGCGAACGCATCGACTTGGGTGCGCGGGCCGCGAATACCCGTGTTCAATCGCGTGCCCTGTGTGCTGAGCGGGAAGCACACGAGACAGCGTGCCAGCAGCCCAATACCGCGCGCCTTCTCGCCCTTCTTTTCCATGAACTCCCGGAAAATCGAGGGCTGCACCATCAGGTGCAGCACGGAGCGAGGATTGCGGACAACAAAGCTCCCGCCCTTGCGATCCACCGTGATGGTCCGACCATCCCACAGTTTGTTCAGCAGACCCAGGTCTCGCAGCATGGGGCCGGCGACGAAGCGCCCTGCCTCATCTTCAATGAGACCGGCATACCGCGAGTTCCGCCACAGGCCCTGGAGATAGGCTTGGGGCGTCGTGTCGCTGTAGAGCATACGAAGGCGTGGTTTCATGCTTCACTCCCTTCGTTGGAATCTGCGCTCTGGTCGCTCGAAGCCTCGTCCAGGAAGCGTGCCTCGAACTCAGTGAAGGCACTGAAGAGCAGGTTGTCGACGGTGGTCTTGCGCTCGCCCGATTCCGCGAGCGTGATGAGGTACAACGAACACGGTGAGATCAGGCCGCTCATCCGTTCGACGTCGAACTTGGCCTGGACCGCCAATGATGCTGCGGCCAAGGCGGCACTGACGACCATCTCGACGGGCGCCTGGGTGAGCCCAACCACCTCCTCGACGGCAGCCCGCATCGTGGGCGGCAAGGCGTATAGCGGGAAAGGGTGCGGGTTGAACATCAGCTCACCCTCCCTTCCACCTGAAGCTTCGCATCGGACTGGGCCTTGAGCCAGGCCTCGATGTCGGCGCGCAGAAGTCCTATCGAGTTGGCACCCAGGCGGATTCGCGGAGGGAAGGTTTGGTCGTACTGTGGGCTCTTGGGGTCCCACTTGGCATACATTGAGGAACGGCTGATCTGCAGGAGCTCTAGGGCCTGCTTGACGCGGACCACAAGCGCTTTGATCGTGATATCACTACTATTCATATCCTGCTCCATGACAGCGTTGCGCCGGGAAACACCGGCATGGAGCGAACAATAGGTAGTTAGAGACGGACGTCGGCTCTTGCGCGTGTCAGAGCGTTTTAGCGAGCATCCGTGCGTTCCAGCGCGTCTGCCGTGACCTCCAAGTCAGAGGCCTTCACTTGGGAGGCATCCCGCCACCGGTACAGCCGGTCGGCGAGTTTCTTCTTGCTCAGCGTATCCGTGGCCCCCATGTCGTTCGTATACGCCAACCCTTGCTCATTTACGAGGCCGGAGAAAGGACTCACGCTCTCCAGGGCCGCGTCGCGAAGCGCATTGAAGACAGGAGCCGTGGCCACACTGCCTACTTGAAGGACCGCGTTTTCGATGGGCTGATCGAGCACGTCCCGGTATGACTTGGGAATGAGTCCAAGCGCCAGCAGGCGAGCCTCCCGGCTATTCTCATCCTGCACCTTGCCGTCAATGACAACCGTAGCCTTGGGCGCGGCAACAAGTGCGGGTCCCGTATGCGTCTCGACTCTCGGTTGTTCGCTGGTCGGCAACAGAGGCTCGCTTTGGGCTTCACGGGGCGCTGTGCTGGCAGGCACCCCACTCTCTGCCCGCAGACGTTCGACAGCATCAAGGAGTCGGTCGTAATCGTCCCCCATGATGTAGAGATCCTCCCGTGCCACTCTGATCGGAACTCTGCGGGGATATAGGGTGGCGCGATCATCGCAGTCGACGGCAACCCATACCAGGCTCTTCGAGCCGCCCTCATCCCTCGCAGGATGACGGTTGTACCCGGGATGGAGGGATTTCATGTAGGCCGCGAGAAAACAGTCTCGCGTCACGCTACCGTGGTTCTCGACCGTCCTGCAATCCTCGGCGCTGAGCTCGAAGAATTCCATCGCGTGCTGATCCACTGAAGGTGCGGGGTCACTCAGGCACACCGGGACCTTTTGCGCACGCGTGTGCTTCGGCAACGCCACTGCCATCGGAAAATCACCCCGGCCTGCCAAGTGGAGCAAGAAATGGTCGTCCAAGCTCAGTTCGGCGTTGGCTTGTGACAGGGTGATGTACATGAAACCTGAAGACATACCGACTGCGCCTTGCCTGGCCGAATCCATCTTCTGAAGATGGCAGACCGAAGGCGGGAGCTCCGTGTGCTGTGGGAGGCCCACTCTATGACATCGAGGTTGATTGATATCTGAGGGGCATCAGATTGGTATCGGAATTTTCTGAGCCCCGCCACCGGGATGGCAAGGCAGTGTTGATTCGGTCGGCCAAAGTCGGTCACTGCTAGAGCAGCACACCCAGCTGTCGCTCCCACTGCCGCCGACCAATTCGTTAGGCGTTCAACGGCAGACATCTGAATGAAGCAGCCACCTAGCGCGACCACTCATGGACAGTAATTCGGCCGAAGCTGTCGCTAGGACTTCCTAGGAAATAGGGCTGCAAAGCCCCCTATTGCAGACGCTGTCTTTCTGTCTTGTGCTTTACCAATTCATTCACGAACTCAGATACTCCCCATAGCCTTAATAGCAGTCCCAGCTAGTAGAATTGGTAGTTTCGACGCATTTGGAATTCGCAAATGTCATCCAGCCACAATGGCACCGCTTTGCTACCCCTTAACTACCACCTTCAGGTCGTCGAATATCTGCGTCGCCACGAGCCAGAGGTCTGGCATTGGGCGGCCAAACGCAACACGCACACCGAGCAGCTCGAAACCCTACGCACCGCGCTTTTGCGCGACACCTATCGAATAGATGCGGAAGCGCACCCTGACATCCATGCAGCCCTATCGCTGGCCATAGAGCGTTTGGGAATTGACGCCCCAGCGACGCTTTACCAATCACCCGGCGAGATGAACGCCACACTCGTATATGTGCCGGGTGAAATTCATATCATCCTACAAGGACCACTATTGGAGCGTCTGAGTACCGACGAACTATTAGCTGTGTTTGGGCACGAGTTGTCGCACTACTTGTTATGGTCGCGTGATGAGGGCTCTTTTCTCATTGCTGACCGCATTCTGAACGACACACTTACGAACTCCGATGCCATCAGCCATCGCGAAACCTATCGACGGTACGTTTTGCATACCGAAATTTTTGCTGACCGTGGCAGCGCCATTGCAGCTGATGCGATGGCTCCCGCAGTCTCTGCTCTCGTAAAGGTCAGTACCGGTATGAGCATGGTGGACGCGGCAGCATATCTTCGCCAAGCGGCGGAGATCGAGGCCAAAGAGACCAGCAGCAGTGCCGCCCTGTCACACCCAGAAACCTTTATTCGCGCCCGCGCTCTTGCTCAGTGGTGGGAGAACAGTCCGGATCTGGAGCTGTGGATTACGTCGCGCCTGCATGGACCGCTCAGTCTCGAACGCCTCGATTTGCCGGCTCAGGTACACATGCAGGAACTAACGCGTGGTTTCCTTGCGCACTATCTGTCGGACACCGAGCTGGCGAGCGAGGCAGTACTCGCGCAATTGCGCATGATGTTTCCTGATTGGAGCGAACAGGAAAACCCTATTGGCCCTGAGAGTTTCGGCCCGAAAGCGGCTGACGATAGCGTACGCGGCTATCTGAATGCCTTGATGGTGGATCTTGCGTTGGCTGATCCCGATCAGCAGGACGTAGCTCTGGTACGTGCAGGCCAAGTGGCACAGACCCTCGGTAGTTTCGAGGCGCTGCAGCAAAACCTGCGCCGCGACGCAGGCTTTGGCAAGCGTGAAATGGACAAGTACAAACGCCAGCTGGCCAAGGAAACACAAAAATGAGCGGCCCACAAAACGAAAGTCCAAGCCTGCGCTCACTGATAACCGCGCAAGCCGGCGTAGCACTGTTAACCGACGATGTGCTGCTGCTCGTCCTGCCACTTTTCCAACAGGTCGCCGAACTGCATGCTCATGGCAAGGTGGCAGCACTTGACCCGGACTCAATTCTGATCGGAGGAGAAGGCGGGTTGTGCCTGCGTTACCCGGAAGGCGAGGCGCCGCTGATGGACATCGATGCCGTACGCCGCGTGCAACCGCATGCGGCCTCGGGCCTCAACATCATTGGCACCCTCCAGAGCACACACGATGAACATGGCACGCAGGTATCGGATGCAGCTTTTCAGAGTGATGTAAACGCCTCTATCACTCGACCGGTCTTCCTGCCTGGCCCAGCAAGCTGGGAAAAATTGCTCGGTCACCACGACGAAATCACCGATATTTTCCTGCTCGGCTGCGTACTCGGTAGTCTGGCTTGCGGTCTCGACTTCGCCGATGAGGACGACCTGCGGAGTTTTGTTGGGCACCGCAACAACCTCTTCGTTCTGAACGACCGCTTGCACCCGATTGTCGCGACCGTCGTCGTCGAGATGACAGAAATCAATCGCCACGATCGCGCTACCGATGTCGCGACGGTGGCTACGCGACTACGCACATGGCGGGATCAGCCGCTGGGTCTTGATGTAGAACGAGTCATGGCCGGCGCTTCGGGCGCCACGCCGCGCCGTACTGCCGTTTTATCGCATTTGCGTGATCGCCTCTTCGATCTGTCGCGGCGCAATCGTCTTCTCTACTACCGCCAAAGCGCCGCCTCGGTGAATCTCACAGTAGCCAGCGTGCCACTGATGCTGCAGGTCGATCGTATCCGTGCCGATCAGATTTGCACTTGGGGTGGCCCATTCGCCGCTGACATCGTGGCCGGCAAAGCCGTAGCGCTTCAGAGCTGGCTTCGGTTCGAGGATCAACCCTATCTGCCAGGCTCCCTTGACCACTTGATCTCAGAGACACGACGTGACCGCGCTGAGTTCGGTTTCAGCAACCTACGTCTGGTGATCGCCTTTTTGCGTTGGCATAACCTGAAGGAGGCGCCAGATGAGCGCATCCTGTCGCCGCTGCTATGGATGCCCGTGGAGCTATCGAAACGCAAGGGTGTTCGCGATCAGTATCTGATCCAGTGTGCGGGTAGTGAGGCTGAATTCAATCCTGTACTGCGTCATCACCTGAGGCAGCTCTATGACATAAAGCTTCCAGAGTCCATTGACCTAGAGAAGACCACGCTCGCTGAAGTGCACGCCGACATTCTTGCCCAGATCCGCCGCTCCGAACCAGCGGTAGAACTGCGGCTGATCGACAAAGCGGCTATTCGCCTAGTGCGCCAGAAAGCCCTGCAGCGGTTACAGCAGTACCAACGCCGAAAACCGTCGGCAAAGCTAAGGGCAAGCACCACTGGTTGGTTGCCACCATACAGCTATGCACGCGAAGACTATCGACCGCTGGGCCGATCCTTGTTCGAGCACTGGGTGCGCCCCACCGCACTGCCACAGCGTTTTGAGGCTGGCGCAAGGCCCGACAACAGGCTGCGCCAACCCAACATGAGCGAACTTGCCGAAGAGAGTGTGGAGCGCACCGGTTATGTGCTGCAGGAATCCGAAGGGCATCGCTACGCTTGGGATCTCGACCTGACACAGGTGACCCTGGCCAATTTCAACTACAAGAAGATGTCGTTGGTGCGGGACTATGCGCAACTGCTCGATAAACCCGAGACTAACCAGTCCTTCGATCGCGTTTTCTCCATCGAGCCGCGGTCGCTCGAAACCTCCGCCATACCCGCCCCACCGGCTGGAGAACTGTGGAGTGTTGTTGCCTCCGACGCCACGCAGAACGCCGCAGTGGGGTTAGCGCGCACCGAACGCAGCTTCATCATCCAGGGACCTCCGGGCACAGGGAAATCGCAGACCATCACGAATCTGATTGCCGACTACGCAGGTCGCGGCAAACGCGTGCTCTTCGTGTGCGAGAAGCGAGCGGCACTCGACGTGGTGTTCCATCGCCTCAAACAGAGCGGCATCGACTCCCTGTGCTCCCTCATCCACGACTCGCAGACCGACAAGAAGGCTTTCATCGCGGACATGAAGACCTGCTACGAGGGCTGGACTGCGCTGCCACATGATGGCGATGCCTTACAAGCGGACCGCCGAGCACTTGTGGATAGACTGAACATCCATCAGAGCCGTATCGACGCGTTTGAAGAAGCCATGGCGGTAACTCGTGACGCCCTCGGCGCGAGCGTGCGTTCACTACTGCGTCGTCTGGTAGATTTGCCCACAGTAATCGAAGTCGGACAAGCTTGCCGCGAGCACCTGCCCGGGCTAGCCGCATGGGATAGCCAGCGCGAACTAAGCCAAAGGCTTCATCGCTCCATGCGCGAACGCTTCGGTCTGCAGAGCCTCGCAGCTCACCCTTTCTCGCGTCTTTCCCGAGCACTGACAGCCGACGAACGTGCCTTCAACCGTGCCGAGCGACTGTGTCAGGAAATGGAAATACTGTTCGACACGCTGGACCCGGTACTGCTGGATAGCAACAGTCCGATCAGCGAGGGCAGCACGCTCGCAAGCGCCTGCGCGATGGCGGCTGACAGCGCAGCCCTGCTCGCTACCGGTCTTGCCGCTCATCTCGACCTCCTAGACAAGCACTCATCGGCAGCTGCTGGCTTGGTCGGGATCCGTGACGAACTGCAAGATAGCAAGGAGGCGTTGGCTCAGGTCCAGGTGACCACGCAGAATTGGCGAGACAAGCTCTCCCCGGACGACACAGCAAGCGCGCTAACCATCACGCGGGCCTGTGAAGCCTCGATCGCGCGTTGGCTACAACCGACATGGTGGCGGGTGCGCAGTGAAATCCGCCGGCGTTACGACTTCAGTCGTCATGCCGTGCATCCTGGCTACACAAAGGTTTTGGAAAACCTTTCTGCCGAACATGCCGCTGCCGCCGCACTCGCGGCAACTGAAAACGCTGGCCGCAAGAAATACGGAGTACCGGATTTTTTTGCCTTTATGCAGGCCTTGGACGATCTCGTGCAGCGTCTAGACTCCGGTGGTCCGCGCGCACTGATCGAGCATTTAAATCGAGCGGCCGATCCGACGGCTAGCGCGCGTATCGCTGCAGGCGCCCGTGAGGCACTCGGTGGCCTTGCACGACATGCTGCCGAAGCCTTAGAGCTCGATACCAAGATCTCCCTTGGCGATCTGGCAGAGCTGACTCGGGATCTGCGCGAAGCCCTCGACGATCTGCCAGATCTGCTGCCATCGCTGCGTGCCGTACATGCTGCCGATCCTGCCTATGCGTGGCTCATTCAGCACATCGACCAACCGCCACACGCTATGGAGGCCTTGATTCTGGATGAAGCGTTACGCCGTCTTGAGCGCGCAAACCCGGTGTTAGCGAAGTTCGGCGGAGCTGGTTTGGCGCAATCTGCGCGCGCGGTAGCTCAGGTGCAGCGAGATCTCCTCGGACTGAACGCGCAGGTCGTGCGTTCAGTCTGGCATCGCCGCTTCAGCGAGAATGTACGCATTTCCCAACAGTCAGCCACACAACTAGACACTAAAGGCAAAGAACTGAAGAAGCGCTACGCTACCGGCCGCCGCGAACTTGAGCACGAATTTTCCAAAAGCATGCGCCACCGCTCGATCCGCGACTTGTGCGGCGACGAAACGGGCGCTGTGATCAACGACATCAAGCCAATCTGGTTGATGAGCCCGCTATCCGTCTCCGATACCCTGCCGTTGTTTTCCGATCTGTTTGACGTGGCGATTTTCGACGAAGCCAGCCAGATTCCCACAGAAGAAGCCGTACCAGCACTGAGCCGTGCGCGGCAGGTCATCGTGGTCGGCGACGAAATGCAGCTGCCACCAACCAGCTTCTTCTCCACTGCGGCAGAGGATGGCGATAATGAAATTTTCATCGAGGAGGACGGCGAACGCATCGCAATAAACCTCGACTCGGACAGCCTGTTAAACCAAGCCGCACGCAATTTGCCCGCCACGCTTCTGGCTTGGCACTACCGCAGTCGTCATGAAGCGCTGATCAGTTTCTCGAACGCAGCCTTCTACGACGGACGCTTGGTGACAATTCCGGATCGCGCCTTGGAGCAGGAACAGGATGAGCCACCTGCGTGTCGCTCGGATGCCGAAGAAGCCGGTGCACAAGGCGCCGATATGCTGCTTGCTACACCGATCAGCTTCCACCGAATCAGCGATGGCGTCTATATCGACCGCTGCAACCTTCCAGAAGCCCACTACATCGCGCAAATGACGCGCGAGCTGCTACTGCGTGAGACGGGCTTGAGCCTCGGTATCGTTGCCTTCTCCGAAGCACAGCAGAGCGCCATCGAGAACGAGCTTGAAACGCTGGCGGGCCAAGACCAGGATTTCGCCACCCGCCTCGAGCGCGAGTACCTGCGTGAAGACGACGACCAGTTCAATGGCCTGTTCGTGAAGAACCTCGAGAACGTACAGGGAGACGAGCGCGATGCGATCATCCTGAGCATTTGCTACGCGCCAGGTCCTGACGGAAAAATGCTGATGAACTTCGGGCCGATCAACCAGCGCGGTGGCGAAAAGCGCCTTAACGTGATTTTCAGTCGTGCGCGGCACCGCATGGCGGTTGTATCAACGATTCAGTCCGAAGCGATAACCAACGTGCACAACGATGGTGCTGCAGCGCTAAGGGCTTTCCTGCAGTTTGCGCACGCCAGTGCCATCGGTCAGTTTGAACGTGCTCAAGGCATCCTCGGCGCGCTGAATCAGGGAGCGCGCAATGCCTTCGCACGTTTGACCTCCAGTGACAGCATTCGTGATGCACTCGCAGCAGCGCTGCGCGCTCGCGGTCATCAGGTGCATATTGATGTCGGTCGCTCGCGCTTCCGGTGCGATCTGGCGATCGTCGCCCCATCCGGCAGCGGTTACACGCTAGCAATCCTGCTGGACGGGCCGGGAGAGATAATCACTGATACAGCTGAACGCTACGTATTCCGGCCCGGCATTCTGCGCAGCTTTGGCTGGCGGGTGCTCGACATCCCAGGGCATGACTGGGTCGAGAATCCGGATGCAGTGATCGCGCGGATCGAAGCAACCCTTCACAATGGCGAAGATCGCGCCTTAGACGTGGAACTCGATATTGACGCGATAGTTGTTCCACCAGCCGCGGTGACACAAACGTTCGCTGAACCAGCAACGGAAAGCGACTCGAAGACTGAGACTGCTGGGATTGTGCGCACACTTCGATTTGAGCAAGGTGGTTACGCAAATTTTGGCGAGCCAGTGTGATTGGATGTGAGCTGACGGTTAGCTACGGCAGGATAGGTACCAGCGGCCAGACCATGCTGAAGCAATTCGATTCTCCAGAGCGCACCTTGCGAGAAATGGAAAAACTCGTGGCAGAGAAGCTCCGCAAAGGATATGTCGAAGACGCTCAAGACTTAGCATAAGGTTTTTCACAAAATTGAATCGCCCTAAATCTCGCAGTTACAGCGACGTCTGCTTACCTTCCAACCCCAGTCGCCCAGATCGGAACGGCTGAACGACGGCTTTGGCCGAATTGCACGCCTACGCTATCCGACAGGTGACCTCCCCCCGCAAAACCGTAGCGGTGAGAAGTAGAGATTTCTGGCAAATTTAACGCCCTACGGGGCAGGGAGATTTGTCATGAAGAAGTCGAAGTTCAGCGAAGAGCAGATCGCGTTCGCGCTGCGGCAGGCCGAGTCGGGCACGACGGTGGCGGAGGTGTGCCGCAAGATGGGTGTGAGTGAGGCGACGTTCTACAACTGGAAGAAGAAATACGGTGGCTTGGGCGTAACCGAATTGCGTCGATTGAAACAGCTCGAAGAGGAGAACGCACGCCTCAAGCGTATGGTGGCCGACCTGAGCCTGGACAAGCAGATGCTGCAGGAGGTCATCCAAAAAAAGCTGTGAAGCCAGCTTGCAAGCGCGAGCTGGCGAACTTTCTGATCAGCGCCTATCGGGTGAGCATTCGACGCGCGACGGCGGTAATTGAACTGCGACAGGCGACGTACTTCTATCGGCCTACGCCGCGAGATGACCGCGCCGAGCGTCAGCGCATCCGAGAAATTGCTGCCACACGTATCCGCTACGGTGCGCAACGTATCCACGTGCTGCTGCGGCGCGAAGGCTGGCAGATCAATCACAAGAAGACCTACCGGATCTATTGCGAAGAAGGACTGAACCTGCGCCGCAAGCGGCCGCGCCGGCGCGTTGCCGCAGCACACCGTCAGGAACGCCCCGTCATCTCCAACATGAACGAGTGCTGGAGCATGGATTTCGTCGCCGATCAGCTGTTCAACGGGCAGAAGATCCGGGCGTTAACTGTGGTCGATAATTTTAGCCGGGAGAGCCTGGCGATCACGGTGGATTACGCGCTGAAGGCCGCCGACGTGGTGGCGACGATGCAGCATCTGCACGCACTGCGTGGCTTGCCACAGCGCATCCGGGTGGACAATGGCAGCGAGTTTATTTCGCAGGCGTTAGATCAGTGGGCGTATGAGCACGGGGTCACGCTGGACTTCTCACGCCCGGGCAAACCCACTGATAATGCGTTCATTGAATCATTCAACGGCAGCCTGCGAGATGAATGCCTGAACGTGCATTGGTTTCTGTCGCTGGACGATGCGCGCGAGAAGATCGAGGTGTGGCGATGCGATTACAACGAATTCAGGCCGCATAGCTCACTGGGCGATCTGACCCCGAGCGAGTTCCGGCTCGCTCACCTTGAGGCCGGAAATCTCTAACTCCACCCGCTCGGATATCCGGGGGGAGGTCACAGGTTTCAGAGCAGAGAGGCCTCTGGAACGTCTGCTATTTGGCGCCACTGGCCTCACTTTCCTGGTCATCGATGGATAGGGTTCGAGTCAAATGCAACGACAGTCCAACCGCCGTCCTGGATACTTCCGGTACCGCAACAACCAATAGGCGCCTACTTCACGACCACAACCCCAAGAGCATTCATCGTCTCTGTGCTCATCAACCCCGTCTCAGGCATCCCCTTGATGCGCTGGAAGAGCATTAGTGCATCTTTCGTATCAGGGTCGAGAACACCATGCATTCGCCCGGCATAGAGTCCTAGCCGCGTCAAAGCAATCTGCACGCGCATGATCTGGAGCATCCGCTTCTCCTCCGTCGTCATACGAGGTGCTGACGCCCCGGGCTGCTGCGAGGTCGGAGGATCTACCGGAGCACTGTATGTGTTTTGCGGAGCGACGTTGCGCGTAGGTGCAGCGGGTTGGACCGCCGTATTGCTGGGGGAGGTGTAAAGGGGGGCGGCTGGCGCAGGTGTATAGCTGGATCCTCCGCCGCTACCAGAATAGTGACTGCTGTGACTTGAATGCGAGCGATGGCTGGAGTGCGAGCGGTGCCCGGCAAAGAGGTTGTCCGCGGGGAAGTTCAGTGGCTGTAGTTGCACCGGATCCATCGACGGGCTCGCCGAACTCCTGGCGTTATCGGTAGCCAGACCAGCCTGTGCCTTGCCTACTACTAAGGGTAGTCCGGCGAGGAATAGCGAGAGCGTGCTCTTGAAACGATTCACGACGATGCAACCTCCCTAATCGGCGTAAGCGGAGCCGGCTTCCAGCCCCGGTCATGCCAGGAAAACAGTCCGCAACAGCGATCTTTCTCTAGGCATCCGCCACACTCGTTGGCGTACACCTGTTTCCAGTCCGAGATGCTCTGCCTTGCATAGCCCCGTAATGCACTAGGCACGGCACACATGGGCATGTTCATAAGCAAAGCGGGCACATGAAGCCAATCCAACATCCGTAGCCCCATCTCAAGAGCAATGTGCCATCGCCCCAAATCGACCTCGCACTGCGCGCGATTTGCCAAGGCAAAGCCAATAGGCTCGCAGCCCATCAACGCGACCGCTCTGACAAAAGGCAGATTCATCCCAATGAACTCGCACAGTTTGGGCAGGTTCTCAAGTACGGGCTCTATCAACACAGTCCGGAGTTGAATCGGTTGGCGATGCTCTTGAAGCATGAGCAAGCCTGCGAGCGTCTCGTCAAATGCTCCGTGTGACTGAACCACGAAATCGTGCAGAAAATCGGCATGCCCATACAGCGGCACGAGCCAACTTACATTGGGAGATAACCCATCTAGGATTGGGGTCGCAGCAGATCGATCAGCCAGCAATCGGCCGTTTGTGAGCACCTCGATTTTTGTATGAGGAAAGCGCCGCACCAGCTCATCGACCACACGGCGAAATCCGGCGCCACACAGCAGCGGTTCACCGCCGGTAATTCCAATGGTCTTCGGCGCCTCCGAGATATGACGGATGTGCTCTAGCGCCTCGCCCACCAGCCACGAGTCATCATGCCGGGTCGGCGGCTGCGAACACATGAGGCAATTGCTGTTGCAGCGATTGGTAAGGAACAGAGAATGATGCCGGTCATCGCGACGGTGTAGAACCTGCAGGCGGCTCTGCAGTGAATCGATCACAACAACGTCGTCCTCAATAATGTCCACTTCATCACCGACGACGACGCGACGACTTTTAAGGCTGATTGATTCGCTGAGCGCAGTTGGCGCTATCGGAGTGAGGTTGCTGAGGCCACGCTCAATGAGTGCCTGAACCTCTGTGAGTTCATCCGACGTTCGGACGGGCACAAGAAAGTTGAGGTCTCGGTCCCAGGCGTTTGCCAAGGAGCCAAGCGAGACCACTCGCTTGACCGCACGCTCAGAGTGATTGAGGAGTGACACGCTCCAGCTACGCATCTACGCCTCCCTGAGAACTCCACGGATTGCCCCAGCGATACGCAAGCTCTCTGAACGCATCGTCCCGATGCAGTCGATCAAACAGATAGTCGAAGAGCCAAAGGTGATACTTACAGTGGTCCGTCAGGGACACCGGAGCATGAACGGATCCCATCCGCGCGTGCGCCTCAATGGGGTCCGGGCCACAGTAGACGTTGTAAGCGCAGTCTTTGCAGCCGGGGATGTACGCCGCTAGGCTTGCAGAGATCAGACTGCGCTGAACTGGGGAGCGCAGTAGTTGAGCAAGGGGCTCACCGATGCGCCCTAAACGTAATGTCGTGTCTCCCATCTCAGCCAGCATGCGCGACTCGTCGCTGGGATAGACATAACCATCGTAGTTGTAGACAAGCGCTCCAAGCCCCGCCCCTGTTGGGGTCTGCAGATTGACGAACCCACAGTCAAAAGGGGACAGCATCTTGTTGAGTGCGACACAGGCAGTGACTTCGCGAACCGGTATGCCTTTGGCGTTCCACTCAAGTATGCGTTCGAAGGCCCGCGAATAGAACGACTGAAATTCCTCTGTGGCGTAGCCGATTCGCTGTTCATTGCGCCGCGCGAAGCCATAGCTGCTCATCGGGCGGAGGAATATCTCATGGAAGCCACGCCGCACATACTCGTCAACGATCTCGATTGGCTTTAAGAGCGAGTCTCGTGTCGTTGTCATCAACGCAGACACAGAATCCGAACCAAGACACTCCCGAGCCCGCATCAAACCATCGATGGTGCGTTCATAGGCATCTCGCGTTAATAGAGGCCGGTTCTTGTTATGCAGCTCAACGGGGCCGTCCAGGCTGGTAGATAGGTAAACCTTGTGCAGGCGGAAGAACGCGCAATGCTCGTCCGTTAGGTGATGCAAAGTTGTTGCCACAACAAAACGGATACGCCTTCCTTCGACCCGATTCCGGTTGGTGATCCTCTCCACCGCATGCTCGATTAGATCGAAGCGCAACATGGGATCCCCGCCTTGGAACTCCACCGTCAGCGTCGGGGACCTGCTCTGAAAAATGGTGTCACAAGCTGCGTTGAGATCCTCGAGCGACATCGTGAAGCCAGTGCTATCCAAGGCACGGCTGACCTGACAGTAGCGGCAGGACTGCGTGCACCGAAGCGTGGTCACAAAGATGTGCAGAGACGGACCAGACAAGACAGTCTCGCGGCGGGCGGCTTGCCGTGAGGCAAGCAAACGAGAAAACCCCGGCGCTGCCTGGTCGCCGACGAAAAACTTGGATTTCAGCTCTGCAAGTCTGTCGAGCGAAAGCGCGCTCGGGTCGAGTTCAAGAGCTCGCGCTTCCGAAGCATCCAGTAGCGCGTGGTCTCCAGAATCGCTGACGACCAAAGTGTGATCGGGCGCAATCGCGCGCGAGCGATAGGGCAAGACGCAGGCCTTAGCGGTCATCGCTCGGTCCTAATACTCTCGCGAGGATCGTCTCAACTTCTGCATCCGCCTGATGTCCGACAGTTCGCTGGATCGCTCGTCGAGCCCGTTGATCCTCTACGACCAAACGGACTAGCTCATGGAACTTTTCGGCGGACTGATTGTGCTCCACGAGCACTTCGACCCCGTGTCCATCCTGTGCAAGGCGGATGGGCGCGAAGTGACCACAGATGTGCAGCACAGTGTGGGGTTCTTGGGCCTCGAGAGAACAGGGGAGACTCACATCCTGCCAATGGCTGATGTTCGTGATGCCCCCCGATGTGCGACTTTTCATCTTCTATACGGCGTGTTCTTTCCGCCATGTTCCCGAGCCAACCGCTTTTGCACTAGTGGTCTGCCCATATGGGCGTAAGAGATCTGCCAGGAGTAGCCACGACCATGGCTCTCTGCCTTTTGCTTCTTCTTGCTGAAGACACCTGCTGTTTCGTTCCGCTGTGGGTGCTCTTCACGGCTTTGACGCCACGGCGGTTCTACTGGCACGCACTCCGCCGAACATGTACGTCTGCGATCTAGCAACCGACCCAGGGCCGAAAGCCGGCGTCCGACTGTCCGCTTCGGCCGATGACGTTGTATGCGCTCCACGCTACGCACCTCTTCGCTCATCCCGTAATCCAGAATTTTTCAGACACATATCACTTCCTTGAACTCGGGATGGTCTCGCCGTCTGCGGTCTCTCCCCTGTTTTCTCGAAGCATATCCGTAGGTCTGCATTTGACCGCCCAACGCGTTCGCTTCGTTCTCGCATCTGTCATCAAGGAGATATGTGTGACTTGTTCTTGCCCTCGTTGTGATTCCACGAACGTCATCGCCAGAAATATCGGCCAACGCTCCGGCGGAGTTGTTGGGGCGGCTGGCGGTGCGGCCACTGGTGCTGTGGGAGCCTTATCCGGAGCAGAGGCTGGTGCCGCACTCGGCGCTGTTGCCGGACCGGTCGGTCTGGCACTCGGAGGGCTGGCTGGCGCGCTACTGGGTGGCCTCGTCGGAGGCGCTGCCGGTTGCATGGCAGGCGCCAAGCTTGGTGAAGTGGTCGATGAGAAGGTACTTGGCAACTGCGAATGTGTCAGTTGTGGTCATGTGTTCAGCATAGCGGTTGATCACAACCAGCCCAGCTAGTCGCCTGCTGCCCTCCCTATTCCGCAGCCCTTCCCTTTTTAGTATCCACGCGCGCCACCAAGGCGCAGTAGTTCTCTCTTATCCCTGACGCTGACTACGATCTTTCGCTTCGCGGCGAAGGCCTTGTCACGTCTATTCGTTTTACATCCGAAAGGTATCCACCATGGCGCATCTCGTTCAACAAATGGCCTATGTCGGAGAGACACCCTGGCATGGTCTGGGCAATGCCCTGCCCGCTCGTCAATCCATTGAGGTCTGGGCTCAACAAGCTGGCCTCGATTTTCAGATTCTGGAGACCCCGGTCCGCTACATGGCTGAGTCCGTTGGCATGCTGGGGTCGATCATGACTTTCGCGGACCAGAAGGTGCTCTATCGTTCAGATAGCAAGGCCCCCTTGTCGGTGGTCTCCAACCGCTTTCAGGTGGTGCAACCCCGCGAAGTGCTGGAGTTCTATCGCGACCTCACCGAGGTCTCTGGCTTTGAGCTGGAAACAGCAGGTGTGCTCAAGGAGGGGCGCAAAGTGTGGGCGCTGGCCCGTACAGGACAATCGAGTACGCTGAAGGACAAGGACGTGGTCAATGGCTACCTCCTATTGGCCACCGCCTGTGATGGGACGCTGGCCACCACTGCGCAGTTCACCAGCATCCGCGTGGTGTGCAACAACACCCTTGCGGTGGCATTGAAGAACGGACAGCAGCACGCTATCAAGGTGCCGCATAGCACGAACTTCGATGCGCAAGTCGTCAAACAGCAGTTGGGCGTATCGGTGTCGAGTTGGGACAGTTTCATGTATCGCATGAAGACGCTCTCCGAGCGGCGCGTGAAGTCGCATGAGGCAATGAATTACTTCTTGCGTGTCTTTACCGATCCGGAAGCGAATCCAGCGAGCCTGACCAATGAGCGAGCCATCAAGCGAGTGCAGGCGCTCTACGATGGCGAAGGGCGTGGTGCCGAATTAGGCTCCGCGAAGGGTACGGCCTGGGGCTTACTCAACTCGGTCACGGAATTCGTCGACCATCAGCGTCGCGCGCGCAGCCAGGACTATCGGCTTGATTCTGCGTGGTTCGGCCAAGGTACTGCAATCAAGAAGAAGGCGCTCGATGAAGCGCTGCGACTCGTTGCCTGACGATGGGAGGGATGATCGGTCATGAATTCGCTACAGGGCTCACCCATGACGGAGACCATGTCCATGCAAACCGTTCAAAGCGCCTGCCTGACCGCAGCGTTCATGATGGAGGGCCTAAGGGATCTGGAAAGCCACCCCATGGCACGTGAGGTCAATGTGTCGGAGGACGACTCCAAGCTCACGTCGTATGACGCGGTGATCGACGCCTGGGGGCATGGGTGTCTTGAACTCATCCGGGACATGACGCAGTACGTGCAGCTCTCTGAACAGTTGCTGGACTGTGCGGGAGAAGCAGATTTCCCCGGTGTGTACGACTATGAGGTGAGCAACGCCTTCGGGCAGTGGTTTGGGTATCGGGTGCTCGCGAACCGGCGTCCCGACAGGATCGCTGCTGCCGCTGTCTTCACGGCGCTGGCCTACGCGTTCTTCTGGCAAGGGAATGATGCGACCACAGGTGCACTAAGAGAGCGCTTCAATGGTGTCTTCGCCCGCTTCATCGGACGTGACGAGGCGGACTTTCTGCGGGAAGCGGATACCTGCGGTTTCTCGTCGGATGCGGTGTTTGCCGTCGGAGCGCTCTGTTCCGAGCCGCGGCCTCTGGATGTGCGCTCGTCGGAGCAACATAACGCTAAAGCACGAGTTGCCACGCCAGGCTGATCCCTCTACTCGAACACCTCGTCTGCACGCGGCGCTCATCTTTTTATCCACTCGCATCGGATAGCGGCGCGCCTTAAGGCTGCACCTGGGGCCGCTCACCGACGGCCATCGCCGTCGCCTTCTTTACCCGTCAGCTCCATTTCTCACAGCGCAAGCGCCCCGTCCAGCCCACCGGCTGCGCGGGGCGTTTGCCTTTCCAAGGAATCAGATCATGAAGTATGGCAATGCGAAGCGGCTCATCTCGACCCGCACACTGAGCCGCCAGGAATGGCTTTCTGCACGCAACGCCGGCATCGGTTCGTCGGATGCCGCTGCAGCCCTGGGGCTGTCACCCTATAAGAGCCCGCTTGAACTTTGGCTGGAAAAAACCGGCCGGAGAACGCCCGAGGACATCTCGGAGAAGGATGCGGTGTTCTGGGGATCGACGCTGGAACCGATCATCGCCTCAGTCTATGCCCAGCGCTCCGAGCAACGCGTGCATCGCGTCAATGCACTACTCCAGCACCCGCAGCATCCGTTCATGCTCGCCAACCTGGATCGCGCGGCCGGCAGCGACGGAATTCTGGAGATCAAGACTGCGGGACACCACTCGGCACACCTGTGGGAGGACGGCGTGCCAGATGCCTATCACTGCCAGGTCGTGCATCAGTTGGCCGTCACCGGCAAGGCGTGGGCCGATGTAGCGGTGCTCATCGGGGGACAGGACTTTCGGGTGTATCGGATCGCCCGCAACGAGGCAGAGATTGCAGCATTGATCGAGCGGGAATCAACCTTCTGGCGTCATGTGCAGAGCGATGTCGCGCCGGACCCGGACGGCTCCGAGTCGGCCGGGCGCTCCCTGAGCTGGCTCTACCCGCGCGATGCGGGCCAGACGGTGGACTGTTCAGATTCTCCCAGCCTGAACCGGGTGTTCCAGGATCTGCTGAGCTTGCGTCGCCAGCGCGAGCAGTTGGAGTTTCTGGAGGCGACCTACAAGCAGACGCTGCAGGCTGCGATGGGGAGTGCCACTGCAGCTGTCTTTGCCGGCGGTAAGGTGAGCTGGAAGACAAGCCGGGACAGTAACGGTACGGACATCAAGCGTCTGTTGGCAGATCACCCTCAGTTGGCCCGGCAATACGCCATCACCGTCGGCGGATCACGGCGCTTTCTGATGCAGGTCGGGCGGGATGACAAAGCCTCGCCCAGCGGAGCGTCCCCGATTCTTCCGGCGCCGACCACCGAGCCGGTCGAGCAGCAAACGGCCACCTCAGTGTAGCCGCCCTCTTCACGCGGTGCCGGCATCGCTCGTCGAGAGGCGACATGACACGGATCCAGCGCACGTCGACGCCCGTCGTGTGAGGCCATTCAAACCCGTAGACGCGGCGTCGCCGCATCGCATGCGTCACGCCTCCATCAAATCCGACCCAGAGATCACTGTCATCAGAAAGGAATTCGCATGATCAAAGGACTTGCCATCACACCGCCCGTCATCGGGCGTATTGCCATTGGGCACATGGTGGAACGCAACGGTAAGCGTCTGCCCGAGAAGGACGATCACTTCACGCTCACCACCCAGGTACAGGGGCGCGATGGGTGGATGCTGCACCCCCTGCACACCCAGCTCGCCGAAAGCGCTGGCGGCAAGCTGCGCGCGATTCCCGTGAAGTTGCTCTTCAACGCGCCCGACCTGAATCTGCGTGCGGACTACAGTCTCTTTGACCGATCCAACGGACGGTTGATGTGCGTAGGCAATGGTGACGCTGCACAGCGGGTTACAGAAGAAGGCGTCAAGGAAGTGCCCTGCCCCGGACCGGAGAATTGCGCCTGGGGAGGCAATTCGGGCTGCAAGCTCTATGGGCGACTCAACGTCCAGGTCGAAGGTCAGGATGACGAACTGGGGTCATTCGTCTTTAGGACAACGGGTTACAACTCGATCCGGACACTCACCGCCCGCCTCCATTACTTTCAGGCGATCAGTGGCGGCTATGCCAAACACCTGCCACTACTGCTTCGACTGCGAGCCAAGAGCACCACCCTCTCGCGCGGCACGCCGATCTACTACGCGGACCTGAGTCTTCGGGAAGGTCATTCGCTTACCGAGACCGTAACGCAGGCTCGGGAAGAGGCACAGCGCCAGCACGAAGCCGGGGTGCAGACGGAATGGCTGGAGAATGTGGCACGCCAAGTACTCGCTAACGGACGTTTCGAGGAAACGGAGGAAGAAGGAATGGATGTGGTGGAAGAGTTTCTACCCGATACGGCTTAACGCTATTTGGAGCCGGACAACTGAAACATTACGACTCAAACTTGAACAGCTCTGCTGGCGAAACACCCAACGCTTCGGCAAGCACGCAGATGTTTACGAGGGCGATGTTGCGCTGTCCGCGTTCGACCCCTCCTAGATATGAGCGGGCGATTCCACTTTCCAAAGCCAGCTTTTCCTGTGACCACCCCTTTGCCTTTCGGAGCGTCGCCAGCCGCACTCCGAATTTTTTGCGCGGATCGTCGTGCATCTCGTCCAAGCCCAAAAGGAAAAGATGCTATTGACGTGACCACTATGCGGCGACGCTCTATGAGTGACAATCGCCTAAACGCATGCTAATTTGTCACTCAAAGTAGCCAAAACGGGGATCGACTGAGATCTATCCCACGCGGAGAAATGGCTTCAGATCGGCAAGCGATCTATTTCTGATGTGCTTTACCAAGGATTAGTTATGCGATTCACATTACCTGCGAATGCACTTTTACTGGCAGTCCTCTTAAGCGCCTGCGGAGGGGGAGGAAGTGACACGGCGCCATCTCCCAGCCCCTCATCCAGCTCCAGCAGCATCTCATCTTCGACATCCAGCAGCTCGACGAGCTCTTCTTTGTCGAGTTCGTCCAGCTCTTCGTCATCGATTTCATCGAGTACCTCAAGTGCATCGAGCAGCAGTGCGACAACCCGAACGGGTGTGTTCCTGGACAGTGCTGTGGAAGGTCTTGCCTATGCCACCAGCACCCAATCTGGTGTCACCGCCGCTTCGGGCGAGTTTGTTTACAAGGACGGGGAATCTGTGACCTTCCGTTTGTACGACACCCTGCTGGATGCAGCCAAGGCTGCTCCGATCGTCACGCCGGGCGATCTGAAGGAGATCCCCGACGCCCACTACACGCTGAACCTCATCAAGGTGCTACTAGCGGCAGACGTTGACGGCAATCCGGACAACGGGATTCAGCTTGCCAAGGCAGCTTCAGGCGAGACGTGGAACTTCAATCTGAATCAGACGACGACCGCGTTTGACAACGATCCGACGTTCAAGGCATTCGCTGCGAAATACAGCCGTTACGTCAATTCGATGGGCATAGCCAACAGCATCCCAACCGCGGGCGAGGCCGCCTCTCACTTCAATTCAACGGTGCACAACGCCCTGCGCAAGCAGCAGGGGGCGGAAGCTGTTTTTCCTGTAGTCGGCCGCAAGCTGAGCTATTCGGTCAAAAGCGACTTCTGTACCAACAAGGACACTTGGTACGGCAACGCCACCGTAACCATGTCCAAGACCGGATTCAAAATAGCTGGAGCCTGGAGCAACCTGACCACCCTGCTGAACTCGTACTCCGCCGCTGCCGTCAGTAATATGACGTGCTCAACGCTGTCGAACGCGGTTCCGGACAGCACCAAGGAGTACGCCTACGGCATGTTTGCTTCGCCTGGAGTGATTGCCTACAAGAACGTCGGCAATAATACCTTGGAAGATATGCTCAATGACATGGCCGACTTCGCCTATCTAGACGTTAACGGCAACCGCGGCATCATGTGGCCGCAGTACGAGTTCCAGACAGGTAGCGACGTCTATGGAAGAAAGTACATTGACATGTTCTGGCGTCGCAACGACACCCTCTGGCATAGCCGCACTTACTACGGTGAAGGTACGGACGCGACGCACGGGAAGGAGTTTGGAACAATCAGCGAACGCTACGTCTTCCAATAAAAAATGGCCTGCCGCCTGCCCAGGCGGCAGAAACTTCGGATCCCACGGTTGTGGGATCTTTTTTTTCCCCACGCAGCGCCCAGTCGCTAGCAGACTCCACTGACAAATCGGATGCGGGCTGAGCGACCGGGACTGGCTGTCGATGTGCAGACCATGCGCGCGTTTCGCACTCTCGACCTGGATCGGACCATCGGTAATGCCGACGGGTTCGGGTTGTGCTGGCACGGCCAGGAGTGGCGGCTTGACTGAACGCGCGAAGCAAGCGGCAAGACGATCAGGTAGCCCACGCCCACACGCTAGGCAAAGGAGAAGCCCCACCGACCCGCAGCACTGCGGGTGGATGGGGCTTTTTGTTTTATGACCAACAAATACAGGCGTCGAAACTACGTCCCAGCGATGATGTTCTTAAACTCTCGCTTAAGACTGACGGCCATCCCAGCAACGGACAATCCGTATTCTGCAAATGCTCTTGCCAAAGCAGTGTTGTTTGCGGACAGATTGGCCTTTGCCCCGAGCAGCGCTAAGCGTGATTTCGTCATCATTGAGAAATACGCAGGTAGATTGCCCGACTGAATCCCTTCGATTGTGAGCGCCCCGCTCAGACTTTCCGACGAAGCAAAAAATTCGAAGAAGGGTTTTCCATGCGCCTTAAAAGTCGCCGCGATTTCCTCTGCTAATCCCTGCGGCTCTAGAGCGAGCGGAATCCAGTAATCGGCCTGCCCGTCTGGAGCCAATCTTGCGCGTACATAGCAATCAACTTCAGAGCCGCCACGCAAAGCGCTTTCACTTTTCTGTTCAGCAGACAACAAAAAAATCGGCTGAATACCCGCGTTCAACGCAATGGCTGTGTTGTCGCTCTTTACTTGAATCGACAGGTAGTCAGCGAACTGGGGGCGCACCCGAAAGAACCCTTCCGCGTTCTTAGAGAACCCCTCCTGCTCGAATATTGGTGCCACTGCCGACACCACTGAGCTCACGATTGCATTACTCATAGTCACTCACAGCTTAGAAATGCTGCCCGCTGTATCTGATTTCGAAGCCAAGCTTCTCGAGCTTCTGCTGTAACGCAGGAGTCGGGCCTACACGGCCTGTCTTGGCGCTTTCGGAGAACTCCCACACAACTCGATCAACTTGACCGCTACGGAGCATTTTCACATCGCGAGCCAGCTCTTGGCGAATCCGAGAATCCAGGCCTGTGCGGCCAACCTTTGACTCGATAGCAACAATCTCATTGCCTTCCTTCAGAACGTCTACACGGCGCAGCCCACCCGTGACTCTGAAGTTCTGCTCAATGACACCGCCTTCTCGTGCCGCAATAAAATCTCGCGCAGCGTCACCCGAAACCTTATTCGCGCGAACTACCGGAGCTGCGCCTGCACTGTTTGCCGCAGCAACCTCAGCAGCCCCTCCCCCTCTCGCTACTTCGCCAGGGACCACTCGAAATCCCGCAGCAGCTTCGCCAATTTTAGCGATCCCGGCTCCCATTAGGAACTCAGCTGAGTACCCAAATGTCGGAGTGTTGTAGTCTCCGCGCAGCGCGGTAAGGTCTGGCGCCGAGGGGATGCCTCCATTTGATAAGAACGACAGGAAATTCTGCAGTTGGACTGACGGGTCGCCCTGTCGTGCCATGTTGGCGAACTCCAACATGGCGTTCCAGGCCGCAACTCCAGTGTCTCTCACCGCACTCTTGACCGTCCCGTTGTCCTTGACCGTCGGCGCAAACTTTCCTTCTGCGTTGATAAAGTCTTTTACGGGTTGGGTCGCACGGTTTAGGTCCTCATTGGACAGGATGCCCATCTGACGTTCTGCAATATCGCCGATAGAGGCAACAAGGGTCGTCCCTCTGCGCGCTTGCTGTGCCCCCTCACCATAGAAGAGGTCCGCTAGTGCGGCGACCTCCCGGTCAGAGACCGTCCTGGCTGCAGCAGGCCGTACTTCGGTTGAGAGACCCGTATTCGGATCAACGACATAGTTTGGCTCGCTGCCCTGAGCCTCTGGCAGGCGGCTCGTTGAGACCAGACTAAAGGCATCCCCAGCCCTCGGGTCCGATATCCGTCCGTAAGGTTGGGCAGGCGCCCCAAGTTTCACGCCTGTGCCCGAGTCCCCTGTTTGGCTGTCCCCTGTTTGTGCCTGTGCAATACGTGAAAGCTCGCTACTGACGCCCCTGTTTGCCGCAAACATCAGCACACGTTGATATTGAGTTCCTCTCGCGCTTTCTGCTCACCAAATTTTATCAGAATAAAATTCTTCCTATAAATAGTTTGACATCCTACTTGATGCATAAAATAAATTACCTACCCCACTAGCCAGAACAATAAAAAAATACGCAATATACCTAGCCCTCAAAGGCCTCCACGCTTCAGATTTTCGGTATTTTCTGGCGATTCCTTCAAGCATGCCATCGGACCAAAACACTTGCCAACTTGGCATTGCAGCCAAAACAGCCTGATTGACGAAGAACAAGCGCAAGATTGACACTACAAATACTAGTGACAGAGATACCAGCACCGACACATCTATCGCGCAAATCGTGCCAGCCTCCGCAAATGCGGGCAAGCCGAATGAGATCGCAACAATCACTGCGCAGACAGCAGCGACAATCCCAACAAATAGAACAAGAACAAGTTCATTTCTCAATTTTGGTTCCATAAATTGCTTACCCCTCATTTTTCTATCGTTCAGCAGACCACCGCCCATCAACCAATCCCCATAGTTGCGTTCTAGAAGTCACAACAGAACCGATGGGACCGACGTATACAGGCAAAGGAGATTTAAGACCGAGCGAAAGCCCCCATCCAATAGGGCTATCTATTTCGCTGCCGGAATAAATCATGCTGCCCTCGAAGCTTCCGCGAACAACTGTGGCCCCAGCACTCACGGTCGTAGCAGCTCCGGCAAGGTTTTCACCTGCACTCCCTCTAACATATGAATATGTTAATGATGGGCCAAAATCAGTGCCGACTGTACCGCCCCTAGAAAAGGTCGCTGCAAGAGTCGGCGCAGAATTCCCAATGCCGAGATTCCATGCAATCCCTACCTGCCCCACAACACCCGTACCAGTTGAGAGATTCAACGCAACAGAATGAGTCCCAGAATTACTTGGCACACCTATTCTGTCTTCTCCTGTACTCCAAGAAGTTCCATTAGCTCCCTGGAAAATATTCTTCCCAAGATAGTTATTAACATCCCCTGGGTTGCGACTAATCGCAGCTTCCTCTCGACGAATATCAAGTGCCTGTTTTGTTGCATCTCGATTCATCTCAACAAAGGAATTGCCCAGTTCGATGTCTCCCCGCGCGTAGGCCCAAGATGCAAGATTTGCCGTGGCCTTCGCTCGAGCATCAAAATCGCTTGCTTGCATTACGTACGTATCGAGGCGCTGCGTCTCGCGACCATTCTGTCCGTTCGAGTGGACGACAGTGTTAGTGTCTCCCGCCAGCGAGGACTTGGCGGCACGTGCAGCAGTCTCCTGTTGCATCTGCTTTTCGTAGAGCTTGGTAATCGCGGCCTTTTCGTTCGCCGACAGCTCCGGCCCACTCAGGTTGTTGTTGTCGTCATATCCGCGAGCCGCCCACTGGTCGTACTCGTAGCTGTAAGGAACCGCTTCCTTCGGCCCAAAGAACGCTTGGACACGCGACTGCTCCAGCGTCATGCCGTTGCTGCCCATTGGCAAGAGCTGAGTTCCGGCAAGGCTGGTCAAGCCGTCTGTTCTGGGGTCGGATATCCGTCCGTACGGCTGCGCCGGGGCGCCGAGCGCTACAACGTGATCCGCCTCTCCTGCCGGAGCCTGCGCTGTTTGTGCCGCGCGCGCGCGCGCTTCTTCTCCTAGTTTCTCTGCCTGCTGACGCTCGGCGTCCGTCGGACGAAGCTGGGCTGCGATGTACTGCCCGAGCGACTGCCCGACAGTATTCAGGAACATGGCGCGTCCGCCAACTTTGCCTTCGCTGACTAGCTGGCCAGAAACGGCACTAGCGACTCCGCCGAATTGCCCTCCTCCCAATTGCCCACCGACCGATCCGGCCCCGGAGCCTACGCTGGCGGCTCCAACGGTGCGCCAGTTGAATGTGCCGCGCAGCAATTGGGTGGTTGCTGAGGACAAGGCTCCTTGGGCGGCGGACATGCCGACCTGTGTCCAATTGACGTTCAGAAAACCGCCCGCATTGGCTGCTGCAGTATTGGCGGCAGCAGAGCCTCCCGACAATGTACTCGTCCCCGTGCTACTCGCCATAGCCTGCGCAGCGGTGCCAGGAGCCGTAAATGCGTAGCCTACGCCCGCACTGACCGCCCCACCCAGCGCCGAGAGGCTAACCGAACTCCAGTTGAATTTGTCCTGCACTCCCATTGCCAGACCTACGCCTTGGCTTGCGATCGAAGAGGCTGCTCCGGCAATCGCCCCGGCAGCAATAGTTGCTCCAAGATTACCTAGGACGGGAGCTAAGGCAGCAAAGGCTGCGCCCGCTGTAAATACGCTCACCACGACCGCAACCACAATCATGATGATCATGCCAACCCCGCCACACCCGCCGCCCTTTTGCGGCGGAGGTAGCGGATCGGGCAGGGTCGGGTTGACGTCACCCACGGCCTGTCCCGGGTTGTAAGGCCGGAACGTATTGGCGTTGTTGTGGATATTGACGACCTTGTTCGGGATCGTCAGGACTTCACCTGCCTTCAGGTTTACGTTCCCTGTGCGGCCATTGGCGTCGGCGATCAGGTACCACATCCCCTCATCGCCCCAAAGCGAGCGGGCTACGCTCTTGAGGTCTTCGCCCCCGTGTGCGGTGTAGCTACTTGCAGCGGCCCCCGGATAGGCGTCGTTGATCGGCTGGTAGTTCTGGTCAAAATTCGCCGACGATACCGGTGTGAAGTTCCGGTAGTTATCGTCGCGGCTCTGCGATTTCTCGCGCTGCACCATGATTTCAGCATAGCTTCGCGTATTCGGGTCGCTCGCCGGGTCATTGCTGACTTCGCCGACGACGCCGCCGTCCATGTAGAAGTAGTGACGTTCCTTGTAGGCGCGAGTGCCGACGTTGTTGTAGTCAACGCGCCGCATTATCATGCCCTGCGCGTTTGTGACGTACTCGATATTGCGCTTGGCCACCACATCGACAACACGTTCGTCATAGCCATTTGCGTTGCGCTCAAAGGTCAACGTACCCGTGCCCAAGCCGTCTTGAGTCTGGGTGATCGTCTTCTGCTTTGCACCGTCCCAGTACTCGTAAGTGTACTCAGTGATGGTCGTGCCGCTCCCTTGGCGCGTAACGGTCTTTGCCAATGCCCCCACGCCATCTCTGGCGATGCTGCTAACGCTGTCCGCCGCGTCGTCATAGTAGAAGTACTCGGTGGATTGCTCCTCAGAGTCTTTCTGCCAGGACTTTTCTAGGGCGATCCGGTTGTCTGCGTCGAAGTCGGTCTCTCTCCAACTGCGCTCTCGCTCGACGCCATCATCCCCACGGGCAATCTCTGCATACCGCGTCGTGCGACCAAGCTTGTCGATCGTACGGGTACTTCTGTAGAGCGCAGTACCGTCCGCCTTGCGGGTATCAGTCCCGGTGAGATATCCGTCGAGACTGTATTGGTAGTATTCCTTGACACGCGAATTGAGCGACTCGGAATAGTAGTCGGCGCTGGTGCGCTGCCCGGCGAGGTCATATGTCAAGCCGATACTGTCCTGCCCCAAGGTGATCGCCCCGTTGGACAGAACCCCCTTGCTTACGGTAAAGCGATTCATCGCATCGTACTTGTACCAGTAGTCCTGCAACGCCATGGATGCGCCGAGCCCGTCGGTGTAATAGGCCCACACCCGTCTGCGATTGCCTACGGCATCGTACGAATAACGGATTTCCGCTTTTGTGTCCTTGAATACCGTCACCCGCCCCAGAGCGTCGTATTGAATGGTGGCGTTCTGGAAGTACTCCTCAATGTCGTTTCCGTCAGGATTGCCCTTCCAGTACAGCTCTCCGGTGCGGCGCCCATCGTTGTCGTAGGTGTACCGCGAGATATTGTCCGTGCCGTAGTCTCGTACCTGCCGGATGTATCCGTTCAGATAGTAGTCGTACTTGATGTTCTGTCCCGTCGTTCCGACTTGGGACACGAGCCATCCTGCCGAGTTGAACGAGTAATAGAACTGGTTGCCGCCCATGTCGCGGTGGTAGACGGTCCGACCAAAGTACTCGACGTGATCAATGCTCGTCTTGCCATCCGTATAGGTCGTGGTCTGGACCCAGCCACCGATTCCGTTTCCGTTGAGCCCCGACACCTCGGACTCATAGCGGTAGGCATAGCTGATGCATTGCCCCCCCGAACTGATGGTCTGCACGACATGTCCCAGGCTGTCGTAGTAGGTCCACGACTGTTGGTGGGCCGCGTCTTCGTGCCAGATGCGGTTGCCAAGCGCATCGTAGGCGTACCTATCGATTAGTGAAGGCTGGTTGGCTGCGCGCTCGTGCTGAACTTCGATCAATTGACCGTCCCGGTTATAGGACATTGACACGGTCGATGTCTTTTGCGTCGCGGCCTCGATCAGCGTCGTGGCGCGCGTGTTTTCGCCAAACGCGTTATACGCATAGGTCTTCCGACCTCCGTCCGCAAAGTACTCAGCGGCGATCCTGGCATTGTCGCCATCGCCCGATCCTGCAAGCAGCACGCGCGTGCTGGTATTCCCGTTGGCGTCTGTCGTACTGACAAGGCGTCCACTCAGGTCATAACCGTAACTCGTCACCGGAGACTGCCATTGTTCGGCCCCGGTTTCGGTGACCACCTTGACCTGGGGGTCACGCTTGGCCACGAGCTTTCCAAGCGTGTTGTACTCGAAGCGCGTAGTGGCCCCTGTCCCGCTATCCTCCTCTATGACCTCGCCGAAAGCGTTATATCGGATCTCCCGCCGAATGACGACATCGCTATTGTCGGTATCCCACCAGTACTCCGTGCCAGAGCCAGACTCCTGGGTCGCGCCAAGGCGGATAGTGCCAGACAGCACAATGACATCGCCGTTCTCTTCTTTGACGGCATTGCCGTTCTCATCCAGGAGTTTGTAGAAATACGACACGTCACGCGTGCCGGATGCCGGGACATATGCGCTCATGTCAACACGGAACTTGCCTTCCGCGTTGACGTAGTACCTTCCCTTGAGGACCCCTTCAATCCACAGATCCATCATCTTCGCTTCGCTGCGAGGCGTGGCAATCTCAAGTGAAACCGATTGATCCACATCCCGCCACATGACCCAGCCGTTTTCGCCTAGCAAAAGGCTTCCGGACTCTTTGGCAACTGTCTGCCCACCTTTTGATGCGACCAATCGGTATTCACATTGCAGCATGAAGGCGGGATTGCTCGCCTGAGCCGCAGAGAGAGCGGCAGAAGTATTCCAGCGATATCCGCGCAAATCGTTGAAAAATGAGCCCACCGCAGTGGTCCACTGACCACCAGGCAGCCTGTATTCCAAAGTGCATTCATCGCTCTGCGCCCCTAGATTGAAATTGACCACGAGATCAGACTGTATCTTGTAGTCGCGCAGCCCCGCGTCGCCGTACTCCGTGTCGACGTACGCGTACAAAGTGCGCGTTCCGGATGACGATTGGGCCTCTATCTTGAGTTGGTAGCCACCTTCGGGGAGGCCATATTCGACAGGTCCCCAGAAGTACATCCCCTCATCAGAACGAAGAATGACCGGGCCGGCCCAATTGCTGGTAGCTGGGTCCCACCAGCTGCATTTGACCTGACTGACGTTGGGACCAAGGTTGCCAAAGAATGCGCCATAGTCAGTTGCCCGACTACCGCCATCAGAGAAATGGTTAAAGTACCCAGCGAGGGCAACGCCTCCGTACTGACCGGCGGCATAACTCTGACCCCATCCCGAATTGGAGCCGCTGGAGACTCTTCCGGAGTTGGTGACAGTACCGTCAGCCCGAAGTGCAAAGTAATCGCTACTACCGCCGACGGGTAGCTGATCGAAATAGTAGCGACCGGTGGGCATGCCAGCGCTGTTTCTGACCGGCTCTGCAATGTAGAGCTTGCCGCCCACTACATATACGACGCGGGCGACGTCGTTCGCCGCGATCTGGACGGCAGTCCTTGAGCCCGATTGCTGCGAGACAGTCTGGGTTGTTCTCGGCGCAGTCTCTACCCAACGCTGTCCACGCCACTCTTGCTCTGGATCGATCCATTCCCAATAGCCAACCGGTGGGTTCCACGGCAAACCGGAGTTCCACATGCTGCGTTCCTGCATGGGCTGCAGTGAAACGAGGCTGCTGTCCGCCGCTTGATAGAAAACTTCAAACCCTAGTTGATGGTCTTCGTCCCAACTCCAGTGACGTCCGTCATCCTTGATGACGACTACGAACTCCTGCCCCGGAGCGCCCGCTCCAATAAAGTCGCCCCAATACTGGCCATTCTGGAATCTCTGGGTAGCGTCAACGCTGGGCACACTTCCCAACACCGTCGCATGAACCAGAATTCGTCCGCCGCCGCCATACATGCCGGGATCGGACATGTTCACGGTGACGTGCATGAGCACGGTCTCTTTGTCCACGATCTCATACCAGTAAGAAATACCAGTTGAGTTTGTGTGGACGGCAGGGTTTGCAACCTGAGTAGTCGGGTCCGAATACTGAACGCGACTACCCGTAAAGAACGGTGGCCCACTGATTTCGACTGTCCTCACATTGAAGACGCGCTCCAGATCGCCGTATGTCGTCAGGTTGTCGATGGTCGGACGAATCGTGTATCTCAGCTGATTGCGTTCGTCATAACTGCTGATTGTTCGCAACCCCTTTCTGCTCGCCGCAGCGTCAATGGCGCTGAGACCGCGCAGATCGAAGTCATCACCCGTGGAGGCAATCGATAGCGTGGCGTTGCCGTGTTTGTCATACACGGTGATCTTGGTGACTCCGTCGCCAGAGTTTGATCTCCAGGCATTTCCGCGACGGTCGTAGTCCGTGAACTCCTGCCAGCCACCGTTGACGCCCTTGGCTTCGATCTCGCCAAAAGCATTGAATCTGACTTGGCGTCTCTCACCGGACTCAACGTCTATCTGTTCTACGGAACGCCCAAGCGCGTCATTGACGATGCGCTTCTCGTAAACCTTCCCACTGTTGTCACGCCGGTAGTCATTGATTAACGTCCGCGCGATCGCTCCGAATTTGTCGTAGTCATAGCGAGTCACGACGCCTTCGGCGCTCCGCTCGGAGAGCATGTGACCGGTCGAATCGAACGAATAGACGACACTTCTCGTCTCGGAGGCGTCCCGGCCTATCTGGCTCTTCCGAATGACGTTGCCGACTCCGTCATATTCGGTTTCCAGCGTCGGACGCACAGCACGGCCATCCTGGTCTTGATAAGCGGCGTCCTGTCTCGTGATCTGCCGGCCGATTGCGTCGTACTCAAAATCGGTCAGTTCCCAGGTCTGCGCGCCGCTGGCTGCCACGCTCGTCAATGTCGCTTGTTGAATGACGTTGTTCAGACCGTCATAGACGTATGAGGAATGAGCATCGCTGACAATCTTCGTCGTGGTATTGCCACTAACGGAGGTCGAGACGACATTGCGAGTAATCGTCTCTTGGGTTCGTCCAAGGCGATCAAGGATAGTCTCGACTATTCGATCATTGCTCGGATCCGCCGTCGGCGTAGGTCTCTGACCGACCTCGACCCAATCCGGCACGATCTGGATCGCGTATGCGGTCTGAACTATTCTGTTGGGAGAGGAATAATCCCAGGTCGTGATTGCGCCAGCAGCATCGACGCGCTCAATCACTCGGCCCAATCCGTCGAAATACTGATAGGTGACGCCTTTCCGGTAGTAGAGCGCTATTTCACTCTCCACTCCGTAGTCATTAATGCTATTGGCGTCTACGATCCGAACGACGTTGCCCGATGCGTCATACTCCGTGCGGAAGCGCGCCCACAATGTGCTGCCTGTACCAGGCTTGACAAAGATGTAGTCGGGATCCGCCTCTTCCTTCCTCGCATACGCACCGTAGTAGTCAATCAGCTCACGACGCTCGGTTTGCCAGCCGACACGGTTGTAGGCGTACTCTGTGACTCTGTCGTTCGGGCCGATCTGGCCTCCATTTACCGCGGGAGGCTTTCCACCGGCCATCGCCGGTTGCTGAACAACGCTTGCGTACTTGATCTGGCTGAAGCAAGAGCCGCTCAGATCGTAGCTCCACACGGTCATTGCGCCCAGCGCATCAATCTGGGCAGTTTTCCGGCCAGCCTCGTCGTAGTACGAGAGCGTCCGCGCTCCGCTCTGATTTGAGACGGCGATCTGGCGGCCGACTGCGTCATATGCGTAAAGCTCTACGGCACGCAGAGTCGTGCTCTGTCCCGTTATTGGGTCGAATGCCTGGTAGTAGCCGCCGCTCTTGCTCAGTACACGGCCTTCTTTATCGTATATGTAATCGGTGACGCGACTCTCTGGCAGCCCGACGGCCTCGATGCTTCGGGTGCGATTGCCAGCGGCATCGTATTCGTATGCGTTGAGGACCGGGCGCCACTGTCCACTCGCGTCCGGACGGAGGATCGGCAATGTCTCCGTTCTGAGATTACCCACATGGTCGTACGAGAAATAGGCCACAGCATCGAGCTTGTTGCGAGCCCATGACTTCTGACCAAAGGCATCGACGCCGAATGTCTCCTCGTAACCCTCGGCATCCTCGTTATGCGTGTTGAAGTTGAGTTTGTCGTACCGGCTCAGGCTATGTGCGTCGAACGCGTCACTGACAATGACGTATGCGCCTTGCGAGGGGTTCTGCCCCCCAACAACGACCGCTGGCCGTGTATTGACAGCGATTACGCCCTGAACGGCATTGGCGTATCGAACCATCTCGATGGCATTACCGAAGGCATCGTAGCGAGTCTCGGTGTAGCCTCGTTCGGCGTCTATGGTGCCCGTCCGGCGATTCAGCGCATCGTAGTAGTAATAGGTGACGTATTGCCTCGCATCCGTGGTGGTCGCCACGTTGCCAAAGGCATCATAGGAAGTGCGAGTGACGTGGCCTTCTTCGTCAGTGACCTTGATGACGCGGCCCAGAGAGTCGAATTCCTGCGTGGCCGAATAGAGGGCGGTAAGAGCTCTGCGCTGGGAGTCGGTCAAGTCGCGCGCAGCGGGAGGGTATCCCAATCTCACCCTTTCCGCTTTGGCCCAGATATCGTCGCTGTTCAGAAGAGCCCATCCGCGACCACTGAGAATGCTCGTACGATTGCCTCGATAGTCCAGGACATAGGCGACGGCCGACACGACCTTCCATCCATCGGCCGCGAGCGAACCAACCTGCTCACCCACCAGACGCCCGGCAGCATCATAGGAGTACTTGGTCGTCACGGCGTCTTCTCGCCCGACACCAACCGTCCTGTATGTGATGTTGCCGAGATTGTCCAACTCGAACGACGTAACGATGCCGTCGCCGTTGCGCGTGCCTTGCACCCGTCCCGCAGCGTCGTAGCTGGTCGTCTGGTGAATCGCATTGCCTGGGATAGTGATCGGCAGGGAAGCGATCAGATCTGATTCATGCAGCGCATCGCCGCTAGGCAAGGTCGGACGATCCATATACAGGATGCTGTCCGTCCGCAGACCGGCGCTGTTGTATCGATATTCGGTGACATACCCTTCGGCATCGACGTGGTAGCGCAGTTGCCCCGCCGCATCGAAAACGAAGCGCTCGGCTCTATCCTGGTCATCGCGGGAGATGCTATTGAGTACGTCGGTCACCGTCGGAGTTGAGGGAATCGGCTCCAGGGCAGAGGCGAATCGCGTTTTCGCCGTGACATGCCCTGTCCCGTCATACCGGAGGTATGTGACGTACCCCATGGCGTCGATATCGATGACTTTACGGTGGGCGGCATCATAGACGCTGTATTCTGTGCGATTGGCGGAATCAGCCTGATCAAGACGAGCCAATAGACCAGCTTCTTCGCGCCACCCTGCCGTCACGGGTCGCGCATAGGTCGTCGCGCTGACGACATCCCCCACTGCGTTGCGGATGTAGTGGGTGACGACGCCGGCGGCATTGACCGTGTAGGTCACGCGCTGATCATCGTCGTATAGAAAGTACGAGCGCTGGTTGTTCGGATCTGTCGCATCCAGTCTCGAACGCACCACGTCAATATCGCTGGAGTACACGTCAATCGGCTTGGCATAGCGGACGATACTCACTAAGCGGCCAGCGGGGTCGTACTGATTCTCGGTTACGCCACGCAGAACATCCATCGTGAAGACGAGCCGGCCAGCTTCGTCATACAGATAGTAGTAGGTGCCATTGCTGTCTGACTTACGCGTTAGCTTGCCATTTAGGTCATAGCCGTACCCAACGTTTGACAGCCCGCCGTTGACGATTTCGCTATTACGACGCCCCAGCGTGTCGTAACTGTACGTCGTCACCTTGGTACCCTGAGTGATCGTGATGACGTTGTTGAGCCCGTCGTAGGTGTAGCTGGTCGTTATTTTCTTGCCATCGGGGTCGATGATCTGCGACATCACCCGATTACTGGCATCGAACAGCGTCTCAGTGACGATGCCTTGCTCGTTCTTGAAGCGAACGTTGCCCTTGGCGTCGTAGGTGTATGTCGTGACGAGGTTCAACCCGTCCGGATCAACCGTGCGTGTCAGAACACGGTTGGCATCGTCATAGGTGTAGCGCGTTACGGTACCCGCAGCGTCAACGTGCTCGTACAGCCGCCCTGCTGCGTCGTACCGATTCCAGCTCGAGAGGTCGAGGACGCCGGCCCCGTCCGTCTGGCGCTCCAGTGTGCCGTCAAGTGAATAACCAAAAGTCCGGATGCCACCGTCGTCATCTTGGATGGTCACGTTCTGGCCATGACGATTATTGATGATGGTGGTCTTGATGCCCTCGGGCGTCGTGATGACCGTGCTGCGGTCATCCCAGTCGTACTGATAAGTGGTTGTCTTCTCCCGCGCGTCGGTCTGCGTCAGGATCCGGTCGAAAGCGTCATACGTCGTTCTCTTCCACACGCCGGCCGGGTCTGTAACCAGAATCACGCGTCCAAGATTGTCATAGCCTCGTTCAGAAGCGTTGCCGTAGGGGTCTACCGTGAACAGCACTCGACCGAAGGCATCGTACTCATTACTGTTCGCCGCCTTGAGATATGTGCTGTCTGCCGTCGTCTTGGTGACCAATCCTCGCCGATCGTACTCATAAGCAGTAATCGGCTTCGTCGTCGAGTCAATGGTCTGACGGCGCGTTTTGACTTCGCCAAAGGCGTTGTAGGTGAGGGCGGTCTCGTAGCCGAAGACGGCGTCTTTGGTTGTCTTGAGGGTGCCGTCGGTGTAGTAGCTGTAGGTCGTTCGCGTATCGAGGAGGTCGTTCCGCGCAGTCTTCACCGCGTTGTTCAGATCCTTCGCTGCGCCTCCCTGCCAGCCGCCCGAAACAGGGGTAAGGCGTGTGGCGAGCAGACGCAATTCCATGAGCTGCCCGAGTACCGTGTACTTACGTTCTTCGACCTCGCCGAGCGCATTGACGGTGTACGCCAAGGCACCGTCTTCGTTGTAGTAGTACGCCGTCCTGTTCCCCGCCGCATCCGTTGCAGTCAGACGGTGGCCGGCTTTGTCATACGTGTACTTGACGCCGTACTGCGCCCAGATCGCATTGATCTGGGACTGAGTCAGATTCTCCGTCAGGCGGCTCGAACCCTCTGCCGAGAGTTCCGCTATGACACGCCCTAGCGCGTCATAGCGCTTCTGAAATGTGCGAGCCTCCCCGGAGTCTGCCGCCCGGGTTGAACTGACGACGTTGCCCATGGCGTCATACGCGTATGTCGTCTTGGTGCCGTACGCATCGATATCGGCAATCAGGCGACCATGATCGTCGTATTGCCATGACAGACTACGATTCGCCGCTGAATAGGTCCGGGGAATATCTCCGAAACGCGTGCCGGGAGCGTACGCGATGGCGGCTGCGTAGCGCGTCGAGGCCGTGCGATTTCCGACATCGTCGTAGAAGTACTCCGTCAGGTAGCCCCCCGCGTCAACCTCGCCCGCGACCAGACCTCTGGCGTTGTAGAACATGTAGCTGTGCTGATCGTCAGCATGCGCGCCAACCGCAGTTTGGCCGAATCCGAGCCATCTGTCTGCCGGCAACTTAATCGCATGCGCAATTTTCTCGGACAACCGTCCTGAAGCGTCGTACTTATAGTCTTACGAGATAGCCTTCGCCGTCCAGCGTCCGCTCCAATAGGCCGTCCGCGTTATATGCGTATCGCGTCACACGATCGCCGGCATCGGCTGCAGGCGTGCCTACCGCCAATACGTCGAGCGACGCATTGACTGTCAGCGTCCGCGCGTACTGCGTCACGGACACGACGTGTGATGCTCCGTCGTATTCCGTGGCGGTGATCGCGCCCGTAGAAGAAACGGTCCGAATAATGCGCCCGGCATCGTCGTAGCTGTACCACTCGTTTGACGCGTCGGCGCTTGTCAAGAGCGCACGCAATAATGGTGTTGTCGCTCTGAAGACGTTTCCAGCTGCGTCCGTGGTATCCAGAACCGCATCCTGCGTTTTGGTGAGGTTAACGTCCTTGGCGTATACAGTCTTCTTGATCAACCAGCCGGCTGCGTTGTAGACGTATTCGGTGAAAGTCCCATTACCATCAACTTCGCCGGTCTTGCGCCCGGCCTCGTCGTACAGGTACCAATGCCTGACACCATCTGCGTCCTTGGTCGCCGTCAGCTTGTTCTGCAAGTCGTAGAAGTAATTGGTCATGCCGAACGTAGCGTTCTCTGTCGTCGGCGTTGACGTTAACATATTCCCAGCCAGATCGTACGACGACGTGATCTTGAGCCCGTTGGCGTACTGAATTGAAGTCGTCCGCAGTTCGTCGTAGTAGATGTAAGAGGTCTGGATGCCGTGCTGCTGGCCATCGTACTTCGTTGTTGCAAGTACCCGGCCTAGACCGTCGTAAGCGACCACAGTGGTTTCACGCGGACCAATGGTCTGAAGCAAACGCCCCGCCGCGTCGTACACGTAGGTAGTACGTTGTGCCGGATTGGAAGTACTCGACACTCCTTCGCCCTGTGCATTGAGCGCCCCCCACTGCACGACGGACGATACGAGACCCCGTGGGTCATATGCGTAGTCGGTACGTTGACGCGCGCCTTTGTCAGGCAGCGCCTGGACCCATTGGGACAGATGTGCCTCATCAAAGACACTGCTCGTATACAGGCCACCACCGCTCAGCGTGCTGACGCGATCACCTTGGCTGTCATAGCGGTGTTCGGTAACTCGGCCTTGCGGAGTTACGATGAAGCGTAGGTAATGTGCGCCATCAGGGCGGTAGGCATAGATGTAGTGCGTGGTCTGAGGTGCGGAGGGAAGTTGCCCACCCGCGCCGTCCGGATCGGGAACGGCGTAACCGTCTCTTCGAGAAGTTCGTTCGATGCGCCATACAGGCGTCGTATCGTGTTGCCCACCGCGTCTCTGTCGAGAATGCGGTTGCCCTGCGGGTCGTACTCGTAGGTCGTGACCTGATTGAGCGCGTTGGTGACCGAGATGACATTGCCCTTGTCGTCGTAGGCATACTGTGTAAGTTGCCCCACCCCAGCGACTGCGGGCATACGCACTGCCACGAGACGGCCTTCCGCGTCGTACGTCAGTTCAGTGATCGCATTGGCGGGATCCTTGACCGTTGTCGTGCGCGTATTGTCGTCATAGATGTAGGTGGTCTTGCGCATACCACTGAAGGTATTCGACTGAGCCTTCTCGGAGACAGTCTCGACCCGACCCCACGCGTCATACGTGAAGCCCAACTGACTTCCATCGGTTTGAGTCAGCGTCGCGAGGCGATTGCTCGTACCTTCATACGTGTAGCTCACCCAGTATGTCTTCGAGTCACCCAGATCCGTCGTGACCTGCTTCAGGCGCCCCTGTGAATCGTATTCGTAGCGAGTGTGGACTTGCGTTCCGTCGTTAGCGATGGTCGTTACGCTGGTCAGCTGGTTGCCAGTGTAGCCGAGCCTGACGCTCTCCCCTGTCGCAACGCCGCCGCGCCAAGTGTCGAGACGGCTCAGCGATCCGTCCGCATTGTAGAAAACGTGAACGCCATTACCGTCCTGGTCCTCGGTCTGACTCAATTGCCATTCGCCGTTGGGTGCCGCAGCGTAAATGTCTCGGTTGCCCGTTTGTCCGTCCGTCCAGGTCCAGTAGCCGGAGGCATCGTACTTCAACGTGTCATAAGCGCCGTCGCCATCGGTATTCACATACGACTGTCGGTTGGCGTCATACGCGTAAACAGACTCGTGTCCATCAGCGTCCACTCTCCGGACGGTACTGCCCGCCTGTCCCACGCTGCCCGTCAGCCCGAACACCTTGCGCGCGAAGCTCAGGCGCCATCCGTCACTTGACGAATCCCCTTCCCAGCCAGCGAGGCTGTTGTAGGTCCGCAGGAGCCCGACACCACCACCACCGCCCCATAGTGCGTCGTCTTGTCGCTGAATGACGAGGTTGCCGTTGGCGGCATTGACGAACACGGCCTCACCCGCGCGCCCCTGACTGGATTGCCCTAAAGTGCCTTGCCCGTTGAGCGTCTTGTACGACGTATTCAACAAACCCAGACCGCTTCCGCTGACGACTGCAACCATGTCGATCACCTGACAAACGTGTTTGACGATTCCTATGCTTCCAGAGGAATCACCGGGCGTTTAGGGGCGCATCGCTTCGGAAGGGCTCTTTTTTTGTTTGCAGCCCATCACGGACAGCCCCGCGTAGTTGCCACAGGGGAAGGGCTAAACTCTCGCCGAGAACGGCGGACATACTCATCAACGACTTGGTGGTCAGGCTCGATGCCTGCGAACCACGGCCAAACCAGCGGGCTCGGAAACCTTGACAAGAGCATGTGCATGCAGACCACCGACGACCTTATCAACCGTCTTATTGCGGTCATGAACAGTGAGCCCGCGACAGCAGCATTGGCCGAACTGGAAGTCGCAGCGCAACAATCGCAGGATGCGCGGGTGCTACTGCTACTGGCCGGCCAGTATGCTTCACGTGGCAAGATGGACGCTGCCGAGGCCGCCTACTCGGCGGTGCTGCAGACGCTGCCAGAAATGACTATCGCGCGCTTTCAACTAGGTTTGCTTCAGGTTCACCTCGGGCAGGCCTGCGGTGGCAATGGTGACGTGGAATGCGTTGAAACGATTGCCGGAGGAACACTATTTGCCGTGGTGCGTACTCGGTTTTGAACACCTGGCTGCGGACCGGCTTGATGAAGCAGAGGAATGTCTGACAGAGGGCATCTCGCGCAATCACGAGAACCCCCCTCTGTCGCAGGATATGCAGATGGTGATCGACAAGATCAAGGCCTTGCGGGAAGGGTCACTGGATCAGCAGAATGCCCCAAATACGACTGACGACGGTGGCCTGAACCACGTGCTCATCTCTGGTTACACTCGCTTGCACTGACAACTCTTCAGTCCCCGCCCCGCATGACAACCCTCTCTCCTGCCGATTTGCTTGTGACGCGGCTCCAGAACTATCTGTCGTCGGGGCCATTGGCTCGCTCAGGGAAAACCGCCAAGGGCACACAAACAACGGCCGGTGACGCCTTCGGCACCGAGCAGGCCGCGCGCGAAGACACATCGGAGCAATTGCTCGCACGGCGCATCGATGCCATTGAGGCTACCGATCCAGACAGGCGCCGGAAGATATTTCGCGCCTTTCTCGAAACCACTCTGCTCGCAGAGTTTGGCCAACACATCATCAACGACCCAGCCTTCTATTCCTTGGTCAGCAAAGTCGAGGATACGATGTCTGACGACGCTGGCGTTCAACAGGCTATTGACCAGGCTGTAGAACTGCTTGAACAGCTTCGCTAGGATTTTCGCTTACTGCAACAGCGAATCGGTGGGGTATTCACACCGCAGTAGATGAAATGCCCTAGGCATGGGGCAGATAAAAAAGCCGTGATATCGCGGCACAAGATAAAACCGGGGAGGTGGAGACGATGAACAGAATACTAGTAGTGATGCTGTACGTCATGCTGACGGCATGTGGCGGCGGGGGATCATCGGGAACGGGGTCACCTGAAAGCAGCGGAGCGGGAAGCAACAGCAGTTCATCTTCGTCGAGATCATCAGTCTCGGCTTCGTCGATCTCGCCCACGTCGAGTTCCAGCAGTACGTCAAGCGTCGACCCAATCGTGTCGATTGGCGCAGCACCCACACTTCTGGCCGACATCCACAATCAACTCGTCGTCGATCCCACCTTCGTGGAAGGGCAGGAACCGGCGACGATCATCATCTACGGTGTTGACGTCCGCCACGACCTTGTGAGAGACGCCAATGGCGCTTTCCTGCGACTCGGCGCAATGAGCCTGACCACTCCACGGCTCAGGACGATGCGCCTGAATGCAGGCACCATCGACGATGTCACCGGTGAATCAAGTTTCGCGGTCGGGCGATGGACGGCTGCGACCTACACCGATATTTACGGCTCAACAAAGACTCTGACAGCCAACCAAGGGCTTCACTACATCATCTATGACCAGGTTCCTTTCGATCTGGCCATTCATGAACCGTATTTGTGCCGCATGGTGCATGCAACCAAGCCCACAGCAACGAGCGTGGATGTTGCGCCAGGCACCGTATCGGCCAATCTCCAGATCAATCCACTAGGCCCAAATGCAATATTCTCGATGAGTCTGTCCTTGGGCCAAGATAAAAGCTACATGATCGAGCCCACCCCTCTTAACGGGTTTTCGATCTGGGGAGGAAGCAACGTCGCCACCATGACGTCGATCGACGGGAACAAGGCCTCAGTGAATTTTGTGCCGATACGCCTCGAAGACAAAGTGTTGACTCTCGGGCTGGGATACGCAGTCACGCTGCCGAAATCCGGAAATGTGAATGGGGTTGCGATCATGAAGTGCGAACCCAAGACGCCTTGATGGGTGCGACTTCCCAAGAGTCTGCGGCGAAAGTCGGCAAGTTGAATCTCTGAGTACTCAGCCAAAGCCGGCGCAGTGGTGCATCGCCGGGCCGGACGGATCCGTCCGGCCCCTCCTGGCCGCCCCAACCGTCAAGAAGTTGAGCGGATGCGCCGAACAATCACATCCGCCAGGGCGTTGCGGCCGCCTGTAGCGGTGCGTCCCTTCAAAATGCGTGTCGCCATTCGTTCGACCGCAGCAGCATCGGTCGCCTCTCCATTGAGAAGCGCAAGCGCATAGGCGGCCGACAGGCACGTGGCATCAAGCCTCAAAGCAATGCCCGCGAGCGTTCGAGCCTCGTCCGACTGCCCAGCAAGAACCTTTACGACCGCGGCCCCGCCATGGCTCTCAGCGAAGTTACGATCCAGCGAAATGGCCGTATCAAACGCGTGCGCAGCCGCAACGAAGTCACATTGCACGATGCAACACCATCCCAGACCGTGCCACGTACCGATATGCCCAGGCATTCCCATGGTTGCCTCTGTGAGGCGCTTTCGAGCAGCATCAAGCGCACCATCCGACAGCTCGCAGAATCCGATTGCCGACAGCACCCGTCCGTCAAGCGGAGATAGCGCCAGAGCGCGCTCCAGGTGGACACGTGCGTTCAACGTATTCTGAGCGCCCAGCAACAATGTCCCTAGCGCCGTGTGCGCTTCAAGCTGTGCAGGAGACTGCGCGATCGCGCGTCTGGCCCACTGTTCAGCCTCGACGAATGAGGCGCCATCTACCGCAATAAGGCTCGCGACCCCCAACGCCTCGGCGGTCAGCGTGCCACCTTCGCAATAAGCACGGAAAAGCGTTAGCGCATCATCGACTTCATCTTGATGGTGCATGGCGCGCAGCAAGATCTCCAATGCTCTTGACGACAGCTCACTGCCTATCAACAGTGGCCTTGCGAGTTCCGCGGCAGTCTCGTGCAACCCGAGTCTGAGGGCGGAATACGCTGCGTTATAGCGGACGCCCGGATCGTCGATACCACTCGCCAAAAGCTCGGTCGAAATCCGGTGTGCACTCTCGTGATCACCGAGAGACAACGCGATCAACGACTTTCGATGCTGCCATTGCGGTTGCATAAGCTCAGGGCTACCCTCGACGATCGTCATCGCAACTTCAAATTCCTGTTGTCGAACCGCTTCATCGACGGCGTCAGACCGCAATCTTTCGTTGCTGGGGTCCTCACGCAGATATCCAAGCAAGCGAGCAAGGTTGGATGTCGTTTGCGCATTGCGCTCGTTTGTGTGTTCGTTCATTTCTGACTCTCCCGAACCGCTAGAATTCTACGTTGCACATCCGGTCTGCATTGATCATCGTTCGCAGACGTTTCAGCGCCTGTCCATGCAATTGTGAGACTCGCCCGCGAGACAAAGCCCAGTCTCGCGCGATCTGCTCAAACGGTACGCCCTGCAAGTAATGCAAGGAAATCAGGTCGCATTCTCTAGGTGGCAATTCCTTGACGAGTGCAGCGATACGCTGTTGCATTTGCCGCATTTCGATACGGCTATAAGCGCTATCAGCTTGTTGCTGCGTTCCCTCTCCGGCAATCATGAGAGCCCCTTCGAGCATGAACCCGAGCGCCAATCCGATGCCTATTTCGGCAAGTGATCGAAGCACATCGAACGAACCTCGATTGTCAGCTTCCGCATCAGCCTTGATGTCCTCCAACCGCGGGCCGAGTAAAGCTCTGCGCGCCGACAACTGTTGCTGCCGCTCGCTCGAGCGTTCCAGTCCATTGAGAATCGAACCCTGAATGCGATACGCCGCAAATGTCCGAAACTGAGCACCGCGGCTGGGGTCGAATCGATCGACGGATTCGAGCAGCCCCACGTTGGCGTATTGCAGATACTCGTCAAACTCGAATTCATCATGCGTACGAGCTGCGTATAACTTGGCGGACAGAATCCTGGCAAACGGCATGTAGGCTTCGATCAATTCGCCTCTAGCCGTTTGACTGCCGTCGTGGACCCGACGCCACAATTCGGCCTCGTGTTCGGGCGGAAGGCGAGTGTCTTCTATGCGCTTCGACGCCATGGCGCTCTAGTGGAACGAACCGACCAATCCACGCAAGATGAGACTCCAGCCATCCACCAGGATGAACATGAGTATCTTGAGCGGCAGCGATATGGTTGCCGGCGGCGTCATCATCATGCCCATTGCCATGAGGATGCTCGCCACCACCAAATCGATTAGTAAGAACGGGAGGAACACCACGAACCCAATCTGGAACGCTGTACGAAACTCGGACAGCATGAATGCCGGGACCAATTGAATCATTCCAATGTCATCCACGACCTCGGGCTGTGGAGCCTTGGAAAGTTCGATCATCAGCACCAGGTCCTGCTCTCGTGTCTGCCGGACCATGAACGCACGCAGCGGCGTCACGCCCTTTTCGTAGGCTGCCTCCATCGATATCTGGCCGCCCATGAACGGTCTCAATGCGTCTTGAGTGGTGCGCTCAAATACGGGTGCCATGGTGAATAGCGTGAGGAAAAGCGCGAGCCCAATCACGACCATATTCGGTGGCGTCTCTTGCATGCCGAGTGCATGTCTCAGCATCGATAGAACGATAATGATGCGCAAGAATGCTGTGGTACACACCAATATGGCAGGAATGATCGCCAGGAGCGTCAGGGCAATTACCACCCGCAACGCGACAGCAGGTTCCTCTTGGATCGTGGCATCCTTGCGCGTGCCCAGGCTGATCTGAATCGGGCCGGAGGTATTCAATGGCCGCGCGCCGTCTTGTGCCGCCGCCCACGTCGATGCAGCGCCCACACAGAGGGTCGTCACCACCAGTGCACGCAGAAGCCAACGCTGAATCCGCTTCATGCCGCACTCTCCTGCTGGGTGCCAGGAGCGGCCCCCTCCGCTTCGACAAGTGTTGAGACTCCGGCCTCTGAACTGGCGACAAGCACCCGACGTCCTTGCCACCGAATGTCGTGCAGGACGTTCCCCTTGTCGAGCCTGACGGAGGAGACAACGTGAAGGTTTACCCCGTTATATCCGGCACCGCCGCCGTTCCGTTGCCACGCCCTCCGAAAGAGACTCCCGCCATAGTGACGTCGCGCCCAAAGCACTGCTGTCGCGCCAGCCAGCATCAGCACCAAGATCACGCTTTCCCATGGAAAGGACAGCGTGTCTTCTGCTCGCAGCAGCGGAAGTCGCTGGAGCGGCGTGGCCTCATCCGCAGCCATGGTGCACAGGGGTAGCCACAATGCTAGAGGCACGACCGAGTATCGCATCGAAGTCAATCCTTCAACGGAGTCGGCAGCTGGGTTACTCGAACTGCGAATCGATCTTCGACGGCCACCAACTCCCCCCGCGCGATCACGCTTCCCTCGACCATAACGTTCACGGGGGTACTCAGCCCGCTATCCAGGATGAGCAGCTGATCTACTTTCATGGACATAAGATCGCCAACAGTGAGCTCCGCCCCCCCAACACGTACGGTGACCCGCGCTTTGAGCCGATGCAACGGATTCATCGAGTTGAGGATCGGCGCATTCTGGCCCCCATTTGACGGCAGCTCTTCATAGGCAATGGGATGCACAGTACTGGCGCTGTCATCATCGAGAGAAGGAATGCGTTCGTGAATATCGTTCATGATCAATGCACCGATTACAACGTTTCGAGGGCGAGCGCGACAGCAAAAGCTTCGGCATGCCTGCCTAGATAGGCGCGGCACACTGGCGAGCCTTCGCGCGTATTCACGTGGAGTGGTTCGTGCAGGCCGTGTTCGAGTACGAGTACGTCACCGACAGTCAGCGAGTTCAACGTCCCGAGCGCGACCTCCGTCGGTGCGAAGCTGCATTCAATAAGGACGCCGAGTCTCTTCAGCGCCTCCGAGGGCGCGATCATTGCGACCGTGGGCACTTGTTCGATCGAGTCCCGCCGCGGTGCCAAGTTCAGGACTGCTGAACCATTGAGAGCCAGGACGAGCGGAACGCCGGACAGATCCAGGTAAAGCATGGCCGCACCACTGAATGGCGCAGACAACGTGCTCATCGGGCTGACCGCCGACGAGGCTGAGGGCTGGACGAACGCACCTCCACCAAGGCGAATCAACAGGTCCGACCAAGCTTGCACAACAAGCGTGTCGCCAATGGATGAATGGGTCGCAAGCGGGTGCGAAGTATCCAATCCGCAAGCAGCCGCCACCTGCGCTTCGACATCAAGGGGGGCGGCCACCCAGGCGAGACGAGAGCCATCCAGCCCTAACGACATCCATCTCCAGTTCGCGTACCCACCCGACCACAAGGCAAATGAACTTTCGGTCGCGACACGGCAGTCCATGACATTGAGAGGGTCGCCAGCGTCGAGCCAGTCTCTGGACCAAGCTTTCGCGATGGACGCGAAATGATCTCTCAGCAACGTTGCTTGAGCCGAAGACAGGTTAAGCAAAGGACGAGCATCCACCTCACTTGCCCTTCATATTGAAAAGTTCCTGCAACATCTCATTGGCAGTCGATACCACTTGCGAAGAAGCCTGGTATCCGCGCTGCATCACCACAAGGTCGCTAAACTCCTGCGACAGGTCGACGTTGGAGACTTCAATACGCCCCCCCTGGATAGAACCAAAGCCATGCTCGCCTGCCCAGCCAAAATGCCACCCATCGGGCCGAGTCTGCTCGAACTTGTTGCCGCCGACCTGACGAATTGACTCGACCGAATCGAACGAAGCCAAGGCGAGGCGAGGCCCGGTGGCACTCTGCCCGTTCGAGTACGTGAGCTTGAGCGCTCCGGAACTGTTGACCTCAATTCCAGTGAGTTGTCCAGACGCGTATCCGTCCTGCGACGAAACCGCCAGGGTCGATTGACTGCCCCCGGCGTAGGACGTGACGTCTTGCCCGAAATCGAACGCGAAACTCATTTCGGAACCGCCCGCAGGCGTGTACGTGAAGTTCAACGTTGACGAGCCGTCCAAGGGTTGCCCACCAACGAAGGTAATCTCGCCGGTGCCGATCTCGGTGGAGTCCTCTGACAACGTCGCACTCCAGGCGCCGGGCTTCGTGCTACCGATGTTCTTGAGCAAGAGCGTCAGCGTGTGTTGGGCTCCAACGGCGTCATAGACGGTAATGTTCGAGATGGTTGTCTCGGTCGCGCTGGTTGACAGATTGCCGATGAACTTGACGGTCTCAGTCGCCCGGGCGGCCGAGGTACGAAGCCCTCCAACGGAGATTTCGCCCATCGCGCCAGAGACATCCATTCCAACAACTTTGTAGCCGTCCAATCGATCAACGAGAACGCCATTGTCATCGATTTTGAACTGACCGGCCCGTGAATACAGCAGCTTCCCATTAGCGTCCTTCAAGACGAACAGGCCGTTGCCGTCAATCGCCATGTCTAGGTTGTTGCCTGTCTGTCGCAGCTCTCCTGCGGCGAAATTGAGCGTCGTTGAATAGGTCGCCAAACCGTAACCCGTGTTTGCCTGCCCCCAGCCCTGAGATCCTCCACCAAATACGAGGTCTCCAAACTGCAGTTGCGAGCTTTTGAAACCAGGCGTGTTCAAATTGGCTGTGTCATTGGCGATAACGCGAAGCCCCTTTGAAAAACCATTCAAACCGGTCATGCCCACGTAGATCGAATCGAGCATACGAATATCCTCAGCGAATGTTGGAAATCTGGCTCAACGATATGCCCCACACCACGGTTCCATCTGCGAGCTTCACGTTCAACGAAGGGCCGGAATCCGTCATCGCAATTGCGCTCACCGTACCGGTCGTCGTGCCCGTGGCGGTCGTCGCGTTGACTGTGCGTCCGAGCAAGCCGACTGATTGCGTCAGCGCGTGCGAAGTGAGTATCTGATCCATCTTTTCGTTCAGTTGCTGGGTCTGCTCCAGCGTCGTGAACTGCGCCATCTGGGCCATGAACTCTTGGTTGTCCATGGGTTTGAGCGGATCTTGATATGCAAGTTGGGTAAGAAGTATCTTCAGGAAATCCTCTACACCGAGCCCCTTGGCACTCAAGTCAGTCGTGCTACCCACCGCGCTGGTCGCCATGCTGTCACCTCACTGATTATTGAACTTCGCGAACCTCTAGCGGCGACTGCTGCAGGGTGAGGTCATCTGACGAGACGCCTTCCCACTGTCTGCCGTTGCACACCAGGGAAATCACATGAATGCCTTGTTCATCGAGCAACGCGCGCAGTTGACGCATCATTGCCGAAAGATCGAAAGACTGCGGCTGCGCCACACCTAGCCACAACGCCACGGAGTCTCCGGCCCACTGCGCAGTAATCTGAACGGGCGCCCTTTCAATCGTCGCAAACCCGCCGTTGCGGGAGCATTCAGCGACGCTTTCTTCAGCGATGAGCCGTTCAACCCCGATCTGCTTCGTCATGATCGATATCTGCTGTTCAAGGCACCCATTCGCCACGCCTGAGGCCTGAGCTGTAACGGGAACGCTGCCAACGTTGATGAAGGCCGTTGGTGCGGGGCTGTCCAGCTTCGTGACCTCTCCAATGAGATTCCCTCCCCCTGCGGATCGCCATGCCGGATTCAGCCCCTGGCTCTCGGCGTTGTCGCTCTCAACAGAGTTCTGCGTTGACGGGCGCTCGCCATTGTCATGACGTCTGATCTCCGGAAGATGCGAGTCCCACGCGTCCCGAGGCACATCGCGCTGCACACCCACCCCTCGTAGCGAATCACCTAGCCTCGTATTGCCCTTCTCGGCGATGTTCAATGAGACAGAGACAAAGGACGTCAAGGCTGGGCGCTCAAGTAGCGGGTGACTAAGCCACGCCTCGCTTTGGGCGCGCTGCATCTCTCGGAGCCAAGCCCCCTGCCGATCGGCGGCCGACACCTCTGGCTTAGCCGTAGCCTGTCCAGTGATCGTCTTCTGGAGGCCTGACGAGTCGCCGATGCGCGTCATTGGGCCGTCCCCCTGATGGCGATCCATCCGGCCCGCTGCAACCACTCAGCATCGCTCGCCGTTTGCGCTCGAGTCTGTTCAGCGGCGACGAATTCAACGAGCCTGTCGCGTCGATACGCATCCAGTTGCTCGACACGTTGGTGCAGCGTCGCACAGGAAGCCTGCAGTCGTTCAAATTCCTGGCGTCGTCGTTCGAGTATTTTGATCAGCTGTTCAATTTGCTTGCCCAATGTAAGCAGAAACTGCAGGGCGGCCGCGTGCCCCCGTGGGTTCAACTGGCTACGCTGTGCAGCCTGCATGGCCAAAACCGTGGAGTCCCACTTTCCGTTCGCACTCTTGAGTTCTTCCTCACACGCATCCATTGATTTTCTTGCAGCGGCAAGGAGTACCCGCTGTGTATCCAGTGCCCACTCAGCCTTGGTATGAACGGCCTGCAGGCGATACGAGAATCGGCGCATGTCTATTGTCATGTGGCCTCCATGTGCATGTGGGCCAACTGCTCGATCGACGCGCGGCGCGCAGCTCCACCGATCGACTGCGCGAGGAAGCCGGCAAGCGAGTCTTCAAGGAGCAGCGCGTGGTCGAGATCCCGATTTGTACCCTTGACGTAGGCTCCGATGTCGAACGAGTTGCCGGTTCTTCTCCAGCGCTGCCATGGCGCGCACTGTACGGGTCGCGAGCTCGCGCTCTTCTGCAGAGGCCACGTCCATCATCAATCGACTCGTACTCTTGAGAACGTCGATGGCGGGAAATCGACCACGGTGAGCGATATCCCTCGACAATACGATGTGACCGTCCAAGGTGGCGCGCAGACAGTCCGCGATGGGTTCGTTGAGGTCATCCCCCTCGACCAGCACTGTGAGCAGCGCAGTAATGCCTCCACCGTCGGCGAGCCCGCATCGCTCGCAGAGTTCAGGAATCTCGGCAAACACGCTCGGGGTATAGCCGCGTGCGGTGGGCGGTTCGCCGGCGGCGAGCCCCACTTCGCGACGAGCCATGGCCAAACGTGTTATCGAATCCATGGTCAGCAGCACCTGGCGACCTTGCCCACGGAAATACTCCGCGATGGCAATCGCGGCATAGGCCGCTCTGATACGCGCCAATGCAGGTTGATCGGCAGTCGCTACAACGACGACCGAACGTGCCAACCCTTCGTGACCGAGATGCTTCTCGATGAACTCGCGCACCTCTCGCCCGCGCTCCCCGATCAGCGCAATAACGTTCACATCTGCGATGACGTATCGGGCTATCATTCCGAGCAGCGTGCTCTTACCTACTCCGCTACCGGCAAATATGCCGACACGCTGCCCTTCTCCAAGCGTGAGCAGTGCGTCGATTGCGCGCACGCCAGTCTCCAGTACCTTGTGAATACGCGGACGCTGCATCGGATTGATACCAATTCCCCGCAAGGAGCGTCTCTCCTCGCAGACGATGGGCGGCAGCCTGTCCAGCGGTCCGCCAAACCCATCGACAACGCGCCCCAATAGGGCATCGCCAACGGGAAAGTCGGCCAAGTCGCCCGTGGTGATCACCTCGGCGCCAACGCTGAGTCCGGAAATCGAACCGAAAGGCATCAATGTAATTTCGCCGGTTCTGACACCGACCACCTCGGTCAGAATCGATCTACCGTCCCGCGCTTTGATACGGCAAGTGTCTCCCACCGCGGCCATCGGGCCTGAGGCCCGGATCACTAGCCCGGCCAGCTCTCGCACATAGCCAATGCGCTGTGTCAGGTCACTGTTCTTGATCGCCTCGACGTAACGCCTCACGTCCGCTCTCCCCGTTCGCGATACAGCGCCACCAATCGCGACTTGAGCTGCTCAAGCTGCGTTTCTATACGGGCGTCGGTGGCGCCGGCTCCCGTTTCGATGATGCAGCCGCCGGCATTGATACCGTCATCGGGAACGCAGCGTACCCCCCCGGCACGAACATGCTTCGTGAGTAGGTTGGTGAACACCTCGTCGCCATTCAATAGTGCGTAGTCCCGCGGAGCCAACCGAACGCAAACGCCCCCCTCTCCTGCGTAGCGTTCAATCTGCTGACGAATCTGCGCCCGAACGACATCCGGATGAATCAAGTTCTGGGCAAGCAGCTGGCCCACGCACGCCAGCGCCAACTCGACCATATCGCTCTCGACAGCCTGGGCTAATGCCAGTCGCGCCGTTTCAATAGCGGTCAAGATGGCATCAAACTGGGATGCTTGCTCCTCCGCCAACCGCTTCGTCTCTGCTCTTCCCTCGTCAATGCCTTGGGCAACTCCCTCACGTCGGCCAGTTTCAAAGGCGCGCACGCGGGTCTCCTCTGCGATCGCCTCAAGCTGCCTTTGCCGCTCAGTCTCTTGCTCCGACGGGCGAGCCCGGGTGGAAGTATCGTTCAAGTCCTGCCGAGGAGCTTGTTGAAGCGCTGTCTTCTGAACAACGGGCCGGACCAGAACCCGGACCTGAGACTGCAGCGCCGCCTGCCGCAGCACCTGCTTGGAGGCACTTGACGGCATCATGATCGACTCCACTTCAGCGGCAAACCAAATCGCTTTCGCACCGAGTGCGACGACGGCACGATGGCAACCGATAAATCTTCTGGACGTGCGCGAATGGCGCCGAGCCGCTCGATCAGAATGGCGCGTAAGGCGACTGCGAGTGAGGGGGGGGCCGCCAACACACAGGTCTCGAGGAGATCGTCCCGAAGCGCCTGCGGCAACCGAGCAAGAAAGGCCTGACGCCACGACCACTCTTGAAGAGACAACACCAAAGCGATGGTGCGTTGGGATTCGTAACGCAGAAGCTCGACCATGATGTCGGGGCTCGCCGCCGCAATGGGATCCTCCACCACTTGGGCCAAGCTCCCGTTCGATCTTGCGCCATCCTCGAGCGCCGTCCGTATGAGTGATTTGTCGGCGGGGATACCAAGCTCACGCAGTTCCGCGAGCAGCGCATCCATATTGCTGCGGTCGCTCGGTGCAAGCCTGGCCAGCGTCCATTGACGATCAAACTCACCCATTGCGTGCAGCAGAAGTGCTGCTCTGCGACTATTGGGGCTCACTCTTGACTCCCGCACCGCTCAATGCGCGCGCTCCGGTGTCTGGTTGCGCCAACCAGTTTTCGATGCGCTCCAACAATACGGCACGCTCCGTGTCACTCAACGACACGATCCGCCTGCGTCTTGCGAAGAAAGCGGCGCACAGCACGCCAAGCAGAGCTACAGCGCCGATCAGGAACACCGACAGCGTGATGCCGCCCCCCTGGACAGCGGGCACAGCTCTCGAACGGGCGCTCGGCGCGATCGGCTGATCGCCCCCCCCCGCCACCGGGTCCGCTTGCGTTCTTCCATCATCGGCGCCGACCATCGCTTGCACGACAACGCTGTCGCCTCGATCCGCCGAACCGCCAACTGCAGCCATCAGTAGGCTGCGCAGCCGCTCGCCTTCGTCCGGTCCGACGGGCTGCCGCATGACAGCCGCGACCTGAATACGACGCACGGTACCGGGCGCTGAGACAATCCGCTCCACCCTCCGACCGACTTGGTAGTCGACTTCGCGCAGCCCGCCGCCATCAGGCCCTGGGCCAACAGGAGGGGCGCCCGGAGTACGTCGATCCATAAGACGTTCGTGAACGATGACACCCGTTGCGGGCTCGCCGTTGCGGACTGGCGGCGCAAGCACGTCCTCCGTCGTAACCTGAACGCGATCCATATCGAGTGCCACCGCCACCGACGCCATGCCCTGTCCTGCACCCAACGCCTTGTCAAGTACGGCCTGGGCCTTTCGTTCGAGATACACTTCAGTTTCGCGTTTAAGATCCAAGCGCGGAGACCCATCGATCCCTTCGACTGCGTCAGACACATTGCGGGTCAAAGCGACACCATGGTCGTCAACGATCGTCACGTCCTGGCGCTGAATACCTGGAACTGCGGCAGCCACCAGACGCTGAATACCAGATACCTGTACAGAGGTCAGGCGCTGTCCATCTTTCATCGAAAGGAACACGGACGCCTTAGCGACATTGGTGCTCTTCTTGAAAAGTGTGTCCTCGGGGATCGCCAGATGCAGTCGCGCTGTCCGAACCTCGGAGATGGACAATATGGTTCGCGTAATCTCGCCCTGCAGCGCGCGCTGGTAATTCACCTTCTGTGCGAATTCTGTCGCACCGAAGTCTGAGTTATTGAATAGCTCAAACCCCACTGTCCCGTGCAAAGGCAGATCTTTGCCCATCAAGGCAATGCGCGTTTTGTAGACCGCGTCCTTGGGCACGGCGATAGCGGTACCTTGATTTTCAAGACGGTATGGCGTCTTGCCCTTGTCGAGTTCCGATGTCATCACCACTGCATCTTGTGGCGACAAATCTGAGAACAACACCTCGTAGTCCGGGCGTAGCACCCAGAAGCCGCCTCCCACCATGAACACAGCTATGCCCAGCATCCCAACGAGCAAACCAACTCGCGCACCTGTCCCCATGTTTCTTAGCAAATCAAGCAATCTGTTCTCCTAAACCTTCTGGTGCGGCTCAATGGCCTATACCTGCATCTTCATGACGTCTTGATAGGCTTCCAGAACGCGATTGCGCACTTGCATCAGAAGCTGGAAGGACAACCGTGCCTCCTCCATACCAATCATCAGTTGGTGTAGCGATTGCGCGTCTCCGGCGGCAACCTTCTGCAGTCCGATGTCGCTGGCATGAAGCTGACTGTTAACGGAATTCAGCCCCTGGCTGACCATTGACGAGAAAGACTGAGTAGCGGCGGCGCCGGTCGTCTGCACCTGCGCTGCGCCCAGAGCAGTGGTGCCCTGCAGAGCCGCAATCGCCGCGATGCTCTCGATGCTCATCACGCGCCTCCGATCTCAAGCGTTTTGATAGCCAACGACTTGATGGTGTTGAAGGCCACCACGTTGCCCTCATACGCGCGCGTAGCACTCATCAGCCGCACCATCTCACCAATGTTGTCCACGCCCGGGTAGTTGAGGAATCCATCCTTGCTGGCAAGCGGGTGAGACGGGTCATAGACCTGACGTGGAGGTACCTCATCGGGCACCACGTCCACCAACGGACGCATTGCGAGTGCAGTGTCGACCAGCGAACCGAAGACTGGCGCGGCGACCACGCGCGCGATGACCTTGAGCGGCTGGTATGCACCAGAACCATTGACAGCCACGGTTTGTGCGTTCGCGATATTGAGGGCAGCGACCTGAACGCGAGTCTTTTCAGCCGCCATCCCAGCTGCACTAATGGCGAATATCTGTTCATAGTCCATGCTTATTTCTTCCCTTCGGTGAACGCGATCTGCAACAGGGCGTAATGCTTGGCTACACCTCTGATCAAAGTCTGGAATTGAAGTGAATTGGCGGACATTGCAGCGAGTTCGGAGTCAAGCTGAACGCCCTGCCCTTCATTCCCCCCCGGCACGCTCAACCACTGGGCACGCACCCCATCGAGCGACGCTCCTTGTATAGGACCTCCCGCTTGCAGGGTGCGTCGCGCAGCGTCGAGTTGATCCTCGAAACTCACCGATAGCGGTACATAAGACGGGTTGTTCACATTGGCGATGTTGGAGGCAATGGCGGTCTGACGCATCTGTCCTGCGTCCAGTGCCATTCGGGCCAACGCTATCGTCACTTGTTCAATACTCATCGGTACTCCCATTACTGGACGATAAGTTCTGCATGCAGGGCCCCTGCGGCTTTGACAGCTCGCAGGATCGAAATGACGTCACGCGTATTGGTCTTCATGCGCGCCAGCGCCTGCACCAGATCGGCGACAGTGCTCTTGTCCGGACCGACATACGATGGGCCGTTGATTTCTTCGACGCTGAGCGTCGAGTTGCTGACAATGGCTGTACTCACGCCTGGAGCATATCCGCCGAGGACGAACGGCTGCGACGCATAGTTCTCAGTGGCAACCGACACTTTGATGTCGCCGTGCGAGATGGCCACCGGTGAGATCGTAACGTCTCCGCCCGACACGACTGTTCCGGTCCGCTCATCGATCACGACGCGAGCGCGCCGATCGGGCGCCACTGTGACGTTCTCAACACGAGCGAGGTAGTCGACCACACTGTCCAGATAGCCTTCAGGAATACGGATATCGATGCCAGAAGCATCGTATGGGCGCGCAAGCCCCGGCCCGACTTGTGTGTTGATCGCGGCGGCAATACGTTGCGCAGTTGTGTAATCGGGCTCGGCGAGAACGAACGTCACATTTCGCTCGTTTCTAACGACGCTAGCATTCAGGCCCACTTCGACCGTGGCTCCGCCTGGGACGGAGCCGACAGTCGGGTGGTTCTTCTGCACAACGTTGCCATTCGCGTCATAGCGATACCCCCCCACCGATAGCGGGCCCTGCGCCAGCGCATAGACGCGCCCGTTGGCGGCCTTCAGAGACGTCAGCAACAACGTGCCGCCGACCAAGCTGCGCGCATCACCTGACGACGTTACGACAACGTCGAGCCGGTCGCCTTCACGAGCGAAGGTCGGCATCGATGCTGTCACCATAACGACCGCTACGTTACGGCTTTGCACTTGCTCCGGTCCGATTGCCATGTCGAACTTGGAGAGGATGTTGGCCATCGCCTGACGCGTGGTGCGGTTGGCCGGCGAATCGCCGGTTCCTGCGAGGCCCGTGACGACGCCATAGCCGACGATGGCGTTGTCGCGCCATCCCTGCATTCGTCCAAGGTCCTTTATGCGCACGGCCTCAATGGCAGCTATTGCGGGTACCGCCTGCGCAGCGAAGACAACGATAAGAAGACAGCGCTTCCAGCCGAGAGATCTCATGGTTTGCCTTCTAGAAGCCGATCAGGTCAAGAAACTGGCGCCACCAACTTGGCCGCTGCCGCTCAGAGAGAGGGCCATCGCCTTCATATGTGATATGTGCATCTGATACACGCGTGGACAGCACCACGTTGCCGTCGGAGACGTCGCGTGAGCGCACCAAACCTTCGATACCAATACGCTGCGCTTCGCCATTGATGGTCAGTAGCTGTTCGCCGGCGATCTTGAGCAAGCCGTTATCGACGATCTCCCGCACGGTCACTGTGATCTGCGCAAGTAACCGCCCGCTGCGCTGCGTCGTTCCACCACCGGTGAAGTCACCGCCAATATTGATGCCGCCCGCGATGGAAGGGTTATTTGACAACCTGAGATTGGCATTGATCTGATTGTCTCGTTTGGTGCTTGTGTCCGCATTGCTCGTTGCAGAAGCGTTCTCAATGATCTGTACGGTAAGTACGTCACCAACGCGATAGGCTTTTCCGTCTGACGCTAATGCGCGAAATTCGTCGGGGCTGTAAAGACTTTCAGCATGTGCGAGGGATGCCGACAGCAAGCCGATCGCCGACAACCGGATTAGAGCCGTCACTACGTTGCAGAGAGTCATTGAGTGGCCTCCAGACGTCCGGGGGATACGACTCGCGCCATGAATGACTTGCCACCAGCGACGCTCACCGGCACCGTCGTGCCGACCTTACCGTCCTGCAGGACCCGCACGGCCGCCTCAAGCGACACACCTCCCACCCGAGTGGTCAAGACAGCTGGACTTCCGCGCTCGACATCGAGCGAAGCAACAAGCAACCCGCTGGTGAGCGGTTGCCCCTCTGTCATATTTCGGGCAACGCGATAGCCTCCGGCATCCCAGTCGGCAGGGAGAGGCGCAGCATTTTCCCGTGCGACGTTGACAGTGCGTCGCTGGAAGCGGGAGCCTTGCGCTGCCTCGCCCGCTGCGATGGGGGCGCTTGCTACCCACACATCCTGGAAGGCGCTGACCTTGGCGCTGATCGCCATACTGCGAACGAATCGATCTTCCTCGAAGACATCGGCCCAGACGGTCATGCGCGATGCGACATTGAGGTTCTCCGCAACCGCCCTTATCCGACACTCTTGTGATTCACCCACCGTGGCGCCCGATGCCTGCACCTCGACCTCGAACCGCCCGTAGCGCTTGGCAAGCCAAGCCTGCAAAGCGTCACGAGCAGTGCCCGCGCAGTCTCGGGTGGCTGTTCGCACTGGAAACCTAATATGCACATGGTCAGCGCCCCCCCAAACTAGCGACCCCACGTCTGGGCCGTGCTTTGCCACCCATTGCGCCAATGCCCGCCGATCCAGGTCGATACTGGGGGCTGATCCGCTGTATCGCCCTACGCGCAAATCGACGAGCGATTTCAACACCGCGAGATCCGAAGATCGAACGATGGCAATGTCATCAAGGACTATGTCCCGACGCGTTACCTCGATACCAGGCCGCAATTCGATAGACGTCTCTGCGCGTACCGAGTGCGTGCAGAGACATCCCAATATGCAGGCAAACACGAACGCCCCGCGGGCGCGAATCGACCGCATCGTCGTCACTTGCGGAGATTGTTTGCCATAGCCAGCATCTCGTCGGCCGACTGCGCCACCTTTGCACTGGCCTCGTATGCGCGTTGTGCAACCATCAGGTTGACCATCTCATCGGTGAGCTTGACGTTGGACCCTTCAAGAAAGCCCTGTGCAAACATGCCGAGGCCATCCTGACCGGCGTTGCCTGAGATGGGCGATCCGGTGTTTTCATTCTCGGCAAAGAGGCCATCACCTAGAGAAGTAAGCGCCGCCGGGTCGCGGAAGCGAACCAACTCCAGCTGTCCGGCATCGATCGCCGCGCTTTGGTCGGAGGGCCTGAGCTGCACGCGCCCGTCTGCCTGGATAGTGACGCGCTGCGTGCCTTCCGGCACTGAGATGGCATGCTTGAGCGGGTACCCCGAGGCGGTAGCGAGCAGACCGTCGGCATTGACCTTCAACGTTCCTCCGCGCGTAAAGGCGCTAGTCCCATCGGGAAGCGTCACCTCAAGAAAACCGACACCGCTAATGGCGAGGTCCGCATCCGAGTCCGTCTTCTTGATCTCACCTTGCTCCAACAGCTTGGCCACGCTCGTCACCCCGAGGCCAAGGCCGAGTCGCGCCGGCGCGGCAAGCGCCCCCGCCTCTTGCGTGGCGGCGTTCTGCATAATGGGAGTGCCATCGCGCGCAACCAGATCAGCGAAGTTCACTCGCCCAGCCTTGAAGCCATTCGTATTGACGTTGGCGATGTTGTTGGCAATGGTATTTACGTTCAGTTGCTGCCCCTGCATGCCAGTGGCAGCAACGAATAGTGCGTCGTTCATGCTATCTCCCCCCAAAAGATCAGGCTTCGCCCAGTTTTCTTATGGAGTTGCCCATCAACTCATCGAACTGCTGAGCAACACGTTGCATCGATTCAAAATGGCGCATGGTCTGCATCATCTGCACCATCTCGCTTGCTAGCGACACGTTTGCGTTCTCGAGATACCCCTGCTGTAGCCGCACTGTGCTGCTGTCGAGCGCCTCACCGGGCACGGCACTTCGGATCACTCCGGGGGCAACGTGAACAGCGTTCGAGGCATCCTCCAATGCAATAAGCTTGAGATGACCGACAACTCGATCTGCGTCGCGTACTTCACCATCACGGGCAATCGAAACAGACTCGCTCGTCAGCAATATTTCTCCCGATTGGCCCATGACGGGCTCCCCACGATCGGTGACGAGTCGCCCCTGTGGGTCGAGTCGAAAATTGCCTTGTCGCGTATATGCGGGGCCATCCCTGAGCATCACTTCAAAGTAGCCCTCCCCCGCAATAGCGACGTCCAGCGGGCGCCCGGTCTTCCTGAGCGTGCCCACCGATGCGTCGAAGACCCGCGGCAACGAAGCTGCGTTCACCGCGACACCACCCGGTAGTTGCCGATTGGCCTCGGCAGTGACTGCACCCTGTGAGACGAACGCACCAAATGCAGGCTGATAGGCGACCTCGCGTTTGTAGCCGGGCGTACTCAGGTTGCTCACGTTCTGGCTGACGGAGCGCAACACAGTGGCGTTCTGACTCAGCGCGCTGGCTACAATGGCATACACGTCGTTCATGACTTCGGCTCTCCTACAGCGAAAGGGTGGAGTACGACTTGAGCTCAATCGTTGACGGAATTTCGGTCATCGACAGCACTCTCAGATGTGGCATGACACGCTCCGTCAGTGTGCGCAGATGTTGACGAAGGTCAGGGGCGCACAGCAAAATCGGCAGGAGGTTGCTCTTCATCATTCGCTCGGAGCCCTGGACGACGCGTAGTAGAAGTTGTTCGATAAGGCGCGGCTCCAACGCCAACTGCCGGCCTTCCGCTGCGGCAAGGGCCTGCATGAGCTGCGCCTCGACTCCCGGGTCAAGCGTCATCACTTGGAGTGCCATCGCGTCCCCCAATAAGGACTGGCAAATCGCCTGCCCGAGCCTTGATCGCACCGCCTCACCCAGCTGCACGGGGTCTTTTGAGAAACGCGCCGCATCGGCCAGCGTCTCCATGATTGCGCCAATATTCCGAATGCTCACCTTTTCCCGAAGCAACCCCTGGAGCACTTTTTGCACGTCTCCCAGGGTAAGCAACGTGGGAATCACCTCCTCCACGAGACCAGGCTGGCTCTGACGAATACTGCTCAGCAGACGTTCGGTTTCGGATCGGGTCAGCAGGGTTGCGCCATGTCGGCGCAGGACCTCGGTAAGATGCGTGATCAGCACGGTCATGCCGTCAACGAGCGTGAAATTGGCGGCGACAGCGGCATCACGTTGCGACTCTTCAATCCACAATGCAGGCAGCCCGTATGTAGGATCGCGAGTCGCCTCGCCACGTAGCGTTTTGGTGTCACCGCTCGGGTGGATCGCAAGGAGCTTGTTTGCGGTCGACTCGCCCCGTGCCACGAGTGCTCCGTCGAGATGGATTTCGTACTGGGTCGGTTGCAGCGACGCCTTGCTACCGAAGTGCACCGGAGGGAGCATCAATCCAAGTTCTTGCAGGCTTTGACGTCGGAATACGCCAATGCGCTCTCCTAAAGGCCCCGCCCCGTCGTCTTGAACGAAGGTACACCAGGTCGCACCAACGAGAACTTCAATCTGGTGAATGGGCGCTGCATCGGCGAGAGCGTCGGCGGCACCCCCTCCCGTCGCCCTGGTCTCTTGTCCATTACGGTCCTGCGCCCCATCCGCCGTCGCTGCCCGAGCTTTCCACGAAAACCATCCTGCGCCGAGCAATGCCCCGGCAAGCATGAACGCCGGCACCGTAGGAATGCCGGGCAAGCAGCCCGCAGCGAACAGAGCGCCCCCCACCATGGCAAGCGTTTTCGGGAAAGAAGTGATCTGCGCCATCACCTCACGACTGAGATTCGCGTCGGAAGCCGACCGCGTCACGATAATGCCGGTGCCCACAGAAATAACCAGCGCAGGCACTTGCGTGACGATTCCATCACCGATGGTCAACAAGGTGTACGTCTGCAATGCCTCGCCCCAGCGCATGTTCATCTGCATGACGCCAATCAGCAGGCCGCCGATGCTGTTGATCAGCAAGATGACAATGCCAGCGATGGCATCGCCCTTTACGAACTTGCTTGCCCCGTCCATGGCTCCATAGAAAGCAGCCTCTTTCTCGATGTTCTTGCGTCGGCGCTGCGCTTCTTCCTGGTCGATGAAACCCATGTTCAAATCGGCGTCGATGCTCATCTGCTGGCCGGGCATGCTGTCGAGAGTAAAGCGGGCCGCCACCTCCGAGACGCGCTGCGCACCGTTAGTCACCACGACGTATTGCACGACGATGAGAATCAGGAAAACGATAAGACCGATGACGTAATTTCCGCCCACTACATACGAACCGATGGCACCAATAACCTTGCCAGCATCCCCATGCGAGAGAATCAGGCGTGTTGCCGCTACATTGAGCGACAGGCGAAACAGGGTGGCGATCAAAAGCAACGATGGAAAGGTCGAAAACTCCACCGGCCGTCCCATGTAGAAAGTCAGCAGCAGAAGTAAGAAGGCGAAGCTGAAATTCGCCAATATCAAGAAGTCCAGCAACACGCTTGGTATCGGTGTGAATAGCACGATAAGCACTGCCAGCACCAATACCACCATCGCCATGTCGCGGTTGGCTGCAATCAGACCTTTGGCGAACTTCACGCGCGCGCCTCCCCGCCTCGGCGCATGGCAAAGATCCAGACAATGATCCTCGCCACGTCAGCGTACAAAGCAGGCGTGACATACGCCCCAATCGTCAGCTCTTGAAATAAACGCCGTGCCAGAGGGCGGTTCTCCACCACCGGAACGCGATGGAGGCGTGCGATGCGGCGAATGGCTGCAGCCATACTGCCGGCGCCTTTCGCGAGTATCTGAGGAGACTCCATCACGCCATGCTCATACCGCAGCGCGATCGCCAAGTGCGTTGGATTGGTAATAACGACATCTGCCCTGCGCACGTTGGCGAGTGCTCGTGTCTTGGCAAGAAACTCCATGCGCAATGTCCGCAACTTGCTGCGGACCCGAGGGTCACCTTCACGCTGTTTGTGCTCGTCCTTGTGCTCTTTGTGACTCATGCGCATCTGCTTGGCGAATTCGCGTCGCGTGTACAGGACGTCGATTGCAGTCAGTGCGGCTAACGCAATAGCCATCTTGAAACCTACCCCCGCCAACGAGCGGATCACCACACTGAGATAGCCATGAGAATCAAGCTGAGAAAGGCGGAAGAAAATCGGAATTTGATCCCTTAGCGATACGTACAGGACCATGCCGAGAATAGCCAGCTTAATAAAGCTCCGAAATCCGTCGAACACCGAGCGCAACGAAAACAGCTTCTTGAACCCCTTGGAGGGATTCAATCTGGTCCAATCTGGCTTGACCGGTTCAACAGTAAACATGAGCCCCGTCTGGATGACGTTACCCACTACGGCTCCAATCACAATCACCAGTAGCGCAGGCAGAAGAATGTCCAGGAGAATTGCCGAGAGCTGCCCGGCCTCCCGCATCACACTCGTCGTTCCAGAGGCATCCAACTCGAATGCGTGAGCAAGAATGACCCGACAATTCGCGTAGAGACCGGTCAGCACCTGCTCTCCCTGTGATGCAAGGAACACCACAGCGACCACGAAAACCACGAGCGAGACCAGATCTGCACTCTTGGCTACGCTTCCTCGCTTGCGAGCCTGCTCCAATTTGTACGGTGTCGCAGCGAGATTTTTGTCGAGGTCTTCGGCCATTATCTAAACGCCTCGCCCCAGACAACAAATATGGATTCGTAAATCCGCCGAATAGTCGGAGCGGCCGCAACGATCCACAGGGCCATGGCACCCAGCCCCACCGCGACACGTACTGGAATGCTAAAAATGAACAAATTGACACGTTGCAATGATCGGGCTATCACCCCGACAGCTGCCTCTACCATCAGTAGGCAAATTACGACCGGGGCCACCAATGCGAACCCGAGCGTCATCATGCTTGCCAACTGACGTGCTTGAGGGAGAAAAAATAGACTGGTCACATTCGGGGCCGAAACAGGGACCGCGACAAGGCTTTCAAATAGACCTCTAAATAAAACATGGTGGAATTCCGCGGTAAAAAAAAGGATTACCGCACACAGGTTCAGCAAAGTGGTGAGAATCGGTATCTGCTGACGGGTCACTGGATCAAACACCTGACCAATACCAAACCCGACCTGGACATCAATCAAACGACCGCCCAGCGCGAAAGCGGCAAACGCAACGTGGATGCCGAGGCCCAAAGACAAGCCAACGATCGCCTCGCGAATCACCGCGCAGACAATGCTCGGGGTATCAAACGTCGCGGCCAGCCCGTCAATGTGATGGGCGCAGGCCATGACGAACGCTATGGAGAGGACCAACAGCGCCCGAACAGAAATGGGAATATTTGTATGATAGAAAGGCGGCGTCAGCAAAAGGGCTACGGCGATCCGGACACCTACTAAGAAGACGCCCAGAGCCCATGCTACGTCCATGTTTATCCGAACACCCATTGTGCTCTACGCCAACGTCGCGATAGATGACCAGAGTAAGACGACAAAGCTCGTCAAACTGTCTGAGCATCCACGGGCCAAAAATACCTATCCCGATGGCAACACATATCAGCTTCGGAATAAACGTAATAGACATATCCTGAATCTGCGTAATGACCTGCAGTACGCTTATCAGGACACCAACGACGAGAATAATCGCCAAAATCGGCGCAGAAACAACGACCCCCGACCACAACAAATGGGACATCATGCGAAGCGCCAAATCTGCCGACATCAACCGCCTCAAATCAAAAAACGCAATATCAATGAATAGACTCTATAATTTTCAATTATCTTATTTTCTGTCGAATAGTTAAGGCGTACGAATGGGCATAAATGTTTACGCCAACGGAATTGACCTACATGGAGTTTAGTGACCTCCCCCCGCCCTCCACTCCGCAGCCCCCATCTTCTTTCACCCCAGTCCCGCGCGATGTCGTGAATGCGCGGGTCGCGGCAACACTTCATACTCCAGCTTCCATAGCACCGTTGCCACACGATGCCGACAAGTTCGTCACCCGTCATCGTCAGCGTTGCACGCTTGCTTTCACTAGCTCGGCAATGCGTCGGCCAAACGCGTTGGCAGCACGCGGATCGCGGCCTGTGAGAATCCGGCCGGAAAGCACAATGGGTTCGTCGACGTAGCGGGCGCCGCCGGCCCCGAGCTCCGCGACCCAATTGCGATCCGGCCACATCGTGGCAGGCCGTCCTTCGAGCAAACCGGTGCGCGCAAGCACAGGAGGCGCTGCGCACAGGGCGGCGACAAGATGGTCCTGTGCGTGGACCCTTTTGAGCAGCGCTTGCAAGCCGGCATGCCCCCACAGGGGATCGCGTGCGCCGTAGCCACCAATGACAACGACCGCGTCATAGCGTTCGGGGGTGGCTTGATCGATGTCGAGGTCCGGCTGTACGACACCATAGCTGTACCCGGTGGCCGCGTCGGTCTTGATGCTTGCGACTTCGACCAGAATGTTGGCCTCCTGCAAGGCCCGACGCGTGTTTTCGTACTCACTCTCAAGGAAATTGCGCGGTGCAATCACGATGAGTACGCGTGGCGAGGCTGCGTTGCAGATGGGTGCGACGAGTGTCAGCGCACTCAGAACGCAGAGAAGGACATATCTGAAAGCGCTCATGCACGACTCCTGAGGCAGTACCGACGAGCCCGAACGGAGGCGTTCCACTCTCGGGCTGAATGGCGATCGCCCGCAGCCAGACTAGGAACAGTTCGGGCCAGCCTCGTACTGATTCCGCTGCCGTCTGCTTGAGGCTGAAGCCATGGCCACCACGCAGCACGATGTGCAGTTCGGCTTTGACGCCGGCTGCGCGCAACGCCTGCCAGAGTGCGATGTTCGCGCTGATCGGGACGCGCGTGTCATCTGCGGCGGCAAAGATGAAAGCAGGCGGATCTTCGCTACGTATGGCATTCAGCGTCCCGCTGGCGCGGTGCGTCACCGACGATTCATCGCCGGTGGTAGCCGTAGTCAGAGGCTGGAATGCGGCAGCACCATACAAAAGCGCCATGAAGTCCGGCCGTGCTGAAATGACATCTGTCGCATCGCGCGCGGGGTAGGTCTCGCGAGCGAAGTCGATCCCGGCGGCGGCAGCTAGATGGCCTCCCGCCGAAAAACCAAGAATGCCGATACGCGCTGGATCGATATGCAACTGCGCTGCTTGCTGGCGCACCACGCGTATGGCGCGCTGCGCATCCTGGAGCGGTACCAGTCGCCCCGACTTATGGCCTTCTTTGGGTAGCCTGTACTTCAGGATGAACACCGCGAACCCTTCGGCGGTAAAGCGACGCGCGACCGAGAGCCCTTCGTTGTCGTATGAGAGCTTGGTGTAGCTGCCACCCGGCGCAACGATAATGGCCGCGCCGTTTGGTCTGTCGGGCAGAAAGGGAATAAGGCTGGGACGGCTTACACCGCGGATATTGCGATCCGGCCGGGCAGGATCACCGCTGCTGTTCTCAATAGTCTCCTGCAGCACCAAGCCCTCCGACCCCGGAGGCGCTAAGTCTCCCCAGATCATGATGGGGGGCGCTTCTCGCAGAGCTTGCGCCTGCGCGCTGGTGGTATTCAGCCAAACAGGCAGGCACACAAGACACAGAAATATCGCCTTGCGAAAGAAGTTGCGACGCAACGAGTACGGGGGCTACGGCGCCAACGCCGGACGGGGCTGCGAGCGCTCTCGCACGCGAAACACGAGTGAAGCAAAACATGCACGTTCCTCAAGGAAGATGGACACATGCAGTCTTCTCTCTTCAGCCCTCGCCTGTTTGACCAAAAAACGCATTCAGCTCACCGCTGACAGCAACCGGAACGTAGAGCGCAATACGCCGTTCCTGCGGTGCGCGATGGTCACGTACGTTAAGGTCCTGCTCCAGGATGGGCGTCTCGTGCTGCGCCCATCCGGCCTTGCTCTCTAGCCGCGCAGCTAGTTCCGCCAGCCGCATAGCGCGCTCAAGGGGGTTGATGTGTACCACTGCGAACAGTCCACTTTCATGCGTGACGCAATCTGCCTCGCCGCGAATACGGGGCTGCTGCGCAACTGGAAGAAAATGAATGAGCTTGACGCTGCGTGAGGCACTTTCGTCGAATGGATGGTCGCGGTCGTTGGCGCGCCAACCACGCCAGAAACGTCCGCCCGCCGCAAGACACAACCACGCAAGGCGAGCCTTAAAGTGGCTGTTGTCGGCATAGCGCCCTTCATATTCGAACTGCCAAACTTTGCGCTCCGGTAGCCGGACGAGACGCCAGCTTGAACTTGCGTCGCTTTGCCCGGCTGCGCAGGACGTACTCGTAGGGGGGTGTCGGAAGGCTCGGCAATACGCTCGAGTGAACGCGGCGTGGGAGTTGTAACCCGCGTCCAATGCAAGGTTGATGATGGGCGTGCCCGGTCGTTGAGCAAGAATTGCACGTGCGCGCAGCAGACGCAGTCGTTGCAGCGTATGCATCGGCGTCTCTCCGGTGCGTTGCCGGTAGAACCTCTGGGTTTGTGACGGGGAGAGACAGGCAACGTCCGCCAAATCGGCAAAACGCAGTGTCTCGTTGTCGAGTTGAGTACCAATGAAATCGGTGATACGACGAATCCGCTGCTGTTGAAAGATGAAGGTGGCAAAACTCTCCCGCATATTCCTCTCTCCCCAACGAGGCCGCCTCATGCGGACCAGTCCATTCGCAACGGCTATGCGCAAACCGACTAAGTGCGTGCTGAGTACCTGCGCTGACCACCTGCCAGCGGTGCATTCCTACCGACGTGACTATGCCGGCGCGAATTGTGCTTTTGCAAACTTAGGCAGTCCTTAGGAAAGCTCTGGGCAACGAGCAACCTCCGAGCAATCTCAACTGGTAGCAAGTGACCTCCCCCCGCAAAACCGTAGCGGTGAGAAGTAGAGATTTCTGGCAAATTTAACGCCCTACGGGGCAGGGAGATTTGTCATGAAGAAGTCGAAGTTCAGCGAAGAGCAGATCGCGTTCGCGCTGCGGCAGGCCGAGTCGGGCACGACGGTGGCGGAGGTGTGCCGCAAGATGGGTGTGAGTGAGGCGACGTTCTACAACTGGAAGAAGAAATACGGTGGCTTGGGCGTAACCGAATTGCGTCGATTGAAACAGCTCGAAGAGGAGAACGCACGCCTCAAGCGTATGGTGGCCGACCTGAGCCTGGACAAGCAGATGCTGCAGGAGGTCATCCAAAAAAAGCTGTGAAGCCAGCTTGCAAGCGCGAGCTGGCGAACTTTCTGATCAGCGCCTATCGGGTGAGCATTCGACGCGCGACGGCGGTAATTGAACTGCGACAGGCGACGTACTTCTATCGGCCTACGCCGCGAGATGACCGCGCCGAGCGTCAGCGCATCCGAGAAATTGCTGCCACACGTATCCGCTACGGTGCGCAACGTATCCACGTGCTGCTGCGGCGCGAAGGCTGGCAGATCAATCACAAGAAGACCTACCGGATCTATTGCGAAGAAGGACTGAACCTGCGCCGCAAGCGGCCGCGCCGGCGCGTTGCCGCAGCACACCGTCAGGAACGCCCCGTCATCTCCAACATGAACGAGTGCTGGAGCATGGATTTCGTCGCCGATCAGCTGTTCAACGGGCAGAAGATCCGGGCGTTAACTGTGGTCGATAATTTTAGCCGGGAGAGCCTGGCGATCACGGTGGATTACGCGCTGAAGGCCGCCGACGTGGTGGCGACGATGCAGCATCTGCACGCACTGCGTGGCTTGCCACAGCGCATCCGGGTGGACAATGGCAGCGAGTTTATTTCGCAGGCGTTAGATCAGTGGGCGTATGAGCACGGGGTCACGCTGGACTTCTCACGCCCGGGCAAACCCACTGATAATGCGTTCATTGAATCATTCAACGGCAGCCTGCGAGATGAATGCCTGAACGTGCATTGGTTTCTGTCGCTGGACGATGCGCGCGAGAAGATCGAGGTGTGGCGATGCGATTACAACGAATTCAGGCCGCATAGCTCACTGGGCGATCTGACCCCGAGCGAGTTCCGGCTCGCTCACCTTGAGGCCGGAAATCTCTAACTCCACCCGCTCGGATATCCGGGGGGAGGTCACAAGCCTGTGCTCCTCTGAGAACGAATGCTAGCGACCCAAAGTGCTTTCGGAACAACTAGCCGCAACTACTCGTCCGCCTAGAACATCACGACAAATCGGCGTTCCGCTCAGCGCGGCAAGGCAATGCAGCTCAAACACACATGACCTTTTGTGAGCAACGCCGACTTGAGCGAACGAGCACACTAGCCAGTGCCTTGGCGCCCGCATCAGTCGCCACACTTTGGAGCTCAGGTGATCTGGCGTTGATTATTAGCGGCGCAATGTTGTACTGCTCTGCTCAGTCGAGTAAGCGGTTCGGGAAATGCACCGGCGGCAAATCCGTTGAAGCGGCCAATGCGGTCTGGCCCCTGAAATCGGCCAAGCGTCTTTCGAGAGTGCTGATCTGGTTTATCGGAAGGACTGCCAGCAGCGCCGGCCACGCTTGACTGCGTAGGCTGGTAGGTCTCTTGTCCGCCCTCGGCAAACCACGGGGCTGCGACCCAAATTCTGGGGGCAGTCACACTAAGACGACACGCTGAAGGCGCGTTTTTCCGGGGGGTAGGTCGGGGGGTGGCCCAAAACAAAAAACCCGCAAGGCCAGTAGCCATGCGGGTTTTTCGGGTATTAGTGGCGGAGAGGGGGGGATTCGAACCCCCGTCAGGGTATTACCCTGAACACGCTTTCCAGGCGTGCGACTTAAACCACTCATCCACCTCTCCGCGGAAGACGCGGGATTATAGCAGAAGCTGCGCATTCGGCAAGGTCTTCACGCAGCGCCCGCCCCACGGCGCTCATTCACGGCCAGCGGGTTCGCGGATTGAGGAGACGAATTGCTGGGCGCGTTCGCCCGGCGCCTGGGTAAGCAGGCTGACGACGATCAGCGCGATAAAGCCTGCCGCGACGCCGAATACGCCGCTCGAAATGGGCTGCACGCCGAACCACGCCTCAGCCTGCGAACCGCCGAAAAACGGATGCGTGCGTACCGCGTAATAGAGCGTGATCGACAAGCCCGCCACCATCCCGGCCACCGCACCCCATTTGTTGGCACGCCGCCAGAAGATGCCGCAGACCAGCGCGGGGAAGAAGGCGGAAGACGCCAGCGAGAACGCAAAACCCACTGTAAATAGAATGCTGTCTGCGCGCTGCGAGGCGACCCATGCCGCAACGAGTGCGACAACCATGAGCGTTGCCTTGGACACCACCAGGCGCCGCGAGGCCGTGGCCTTTGGGTTGATGAGCCGGTAGTACACGTCGTGCGACAACGCGCTGCAAATGGTCAGCAACAACCCGTCCGCCGTGGACAACGCTGCGGCGAGACCACCAGCCGCGACGAGGGCCGAAACCACATAGGGGAGCCCGGTGATCTCGGGCGTGGCGAGCACGATCACGTCCGGATTCATCCACAGTTCGCTCAGTTGCAGAATGCCGTCCATGTTGATGTCTTCGACGCGCACCAGCCCCGCCCTGCCCCACGACGCGACCCATGACGGCAGTTGCGAGAGCGATGAGCCGACCAGATTCTGGTAGACCTCCCACTTGGCGAACACAGCGTAAGCCGGCGCGGTGATGTACAGCAGCAGGATGAACAGCAGCGTCCAGAACACCGATTTGCGCGCAGAGCGCACGCCCGGCGTCGTGTATGAACGCATGAGGATGTGCGGCAGGCTGGCGGTGCCGATCATCAGCACGAACACCAGCGCAACAAAATTGTTGCGCGCATCCTGCGAGGATTGCACCGCATCGCCCGGGAACGCTTCGGCGTGCCGATGCGGCGGAATGGACTGCGCAACGGTTTCGCCGTATTCACGTTCCCATTGCGCGCGCGCGTGCTCGGCATCATCCGGCAGGGCGCGCAACTGTCGTTGCACCGGGCCGATGTCGCGGGCGGGCGCGTCGGATTGCTGGAGCGCACGAAGCTGCTCCTGCAACTGCGCGCGCTCGCGGGTAAGCGAATCCGGCAACGTGTTGATGCGTTCGCGGATGGCGGCCGCGCGATCGGCAAGCGCGTTGCGCACCTGCTTTTCGGTTGGATCATTCAGAAGACGGTCTTCGACTTTGCTCAGGCGTTCGAGCACCTGCCCGTACATCACCTGCGGAATTGGCACGCCAGTAATCTTGTACGACAGCATCACCACCGGCGTGAGATAGGCGACGACGATGACGATGTACTGAGCCACCTGCGTCCAGGTCACTGCACGCATGCCGCCAAGGAACGAACACACCAGCACGCCAGCGAGCCCGACGAACACGCCGATCTCAAAATTGATACCAAAGAAGCGGCTGGTGATCAGCCCGACACCGTAAATCTGCGCCACCACGTAGATGAAGCTCGCCGTGCAGACCGCGCCCACACCGATCAGACGCGGCAGCACGCCGTCGTAGCGCGCACCGAGAAAGTCCGGAATGGTGAATTGGCCGAACTTGCGCAGGTAAGGCGCCAGCAACAGAGCGACCAGTACGTAGCCGCCCGTCCAGCCCATGACGAACGCAAGCCCGTCGAAGCCGGTCATGTACAACACGCCCGCCAGTCCAAGGAAAGACGCTGCGCTCATCCAGTCGGCCGCAGTCGCCATGCCATTGAAGATGGCCGGCACGCGCCGTCCTGCAACGTAGTATTCGTCGACATCGGTGGTGCGGCTGATCACGCCGATGATGGCGTAGGTGAGGATGGTCGCCAGCAGGAACGTGTAGCCGATCCAGTGCGACGGCAAACCCGCCCGCTCGGCGAATGTCATCAGCCCCACGAACAGCGCAAAGCCGATCGTGAAGAGAACGTACAGCCGCGAGAGTCGGCGCATGAGGGAGCTCATGCAACGAGGATCATGTGTGCCATGCCGCAATCATGGGCTCGTCGCGCGCAAAGCGAAACGGAGGAAGGGGCATACGCCGCTTCCTCCGGAACGCCGTTCGCGTGGTCAGCACGCGCCAGCGGATGCCGCCGACATGCAGCGATCACCCGCACCGCTCAGGCTGTTTGCTTGAGCTGCTCAAGGATGGCCGGATTCTCCAGCGTCGACACGTCCTGGGTGATTTCCTCGCCTTTGGCCAGCGCACGCAGCAGGCGTCGCATGATCTTGCCGGAGCGCGTCTTGGGCAGGTTGTCGCCAAAGCGAATGTCCTTGGGCTTGGCAATGGGGCCGATCTCCTTGGCAACCCAGTCTTGCAGCGCCTTGATGGCCTTGGCAGCTTCTGCGCCCGTGGGGCGTGCCTGCTTCAGTACGACGAAGGCCACAATCGCCTCGCCCGTGAGTTCGTCCGGGCGCCCCACCACGGCGGCTTCGGCCACCATCGGGTTGGCGACCAATGCGGATTCGATCTCCATCGTCCCCATGCGGTGACCAGAGACGTTCAACACGTCGTCGATGCGGCCCATGATGGTGAAATACCCCGTCTTGGCGTCGCGCACCGCACCGTCGCCGGCCAGATACAGCTTGCCGCCCAGATCAGCCGGAAAGTAGCTCTTGCGGAAGCGGTCAGGGTCACCCCAGATCGTGCGGATCATCGACGGCCACGGTTTTTTCACGACCAGAAAACCGCCCTTGCCCCACTCGACGTCATTGCCGGTTTCATCCACCACTGCAGCCTGGATGCCCGGGAACGGCAGCGTGCACGAACCCGGCACCAGCGATGTCACGCCAGGCAGCGGCGTGATCATGTGGCCACCGGTTTCGGTCTGCCAGAAGGTGTCCATGATCGGGCAACGGCTGCCGCCCACGTTTTCGTAGTACCACATCCACGCTTCAGGGTTGATCGGCTCGCCGACCGAGCCCAGCACGCGTAGCGAATCGAGCTTGTAGTGGCGCGGATGCGCGGCGGGAGTGGCTTCCGACGCCTTGATGAGCGAGCGGATCGCAGTCGGCGCCGTATAGAAGATGCTCACCTTGTGCGTCTGGATCATCTGCCAGAAGCGACCAGCGTCCGGATAGGTCGGCACGCCTTCAAAGACGATCTGCGTGGCGCCGCATGCGAGCGGGCCATAGGTGATGTACGTGTGGCCGGTCACCCAGCCGATGTCCGCCGTACACCAGAAGACATCGTCGGGTTTAACGTCAAAGGTCCACTTAGTGGTCAGGATCGCATGCAGCAGGTAACCGCCCGACGAATGCTGCACGCCCTTGGGCTTGCCCGTCGAACCCGACGTATAGAGCAGGAACAGCGGATGTTCAGCATCGACCCACTCCGGTTCGCATTGCGCCGGCTGGCCGTCGATGAGCTCATGCAGCCACACGTCGCGGCCGGGCTCCATGCCGCTGACCTTGCCGGTGCGGCGATAGACGATGACTGAGTGAATGGCTTCGCAGCCGCCCATAGCGAGCGCTTCGTCCACCACCGACTTCAGCCCCATGCTCTTGCCGCCACGGCATTGTTCGTCGGCGGTGATCACCGCCACCGCGCCGGCATCGACAATGCGCTCCTGCACGCTCTTGGCCGAAAAACCGCCAAACACCACGGAATGCGTCGCGCCGATGCGCGCGCACGCCTGCATGGCGGCCACGCCTTCGACCGACATCGGCATGTAGATGATGACGCGGTCGCCCTTCTTGATGCCACGCGCTTTCAGCCCATTGGCGATACGGCAGACCAACGCGTGAAGTTCGGCGTACGAGGTGCGCGTGACGGTGCCATCGTCGGCTTCGAAGATGATGGCGGTCTTGTCACCCTGCCCGGCCTCGACATGGCGATCCAGGCAGTTGTACGACACGTTCAGCGTGCCGTCGGCAAACCACTTGTAGAACGGGGCGTTCGATTCATCCAGCGACTGCGTGAAAGGCTTGTGCCATAGCACATGCTCGCGCGCCAGGCGGGCCCAGTACCCGGGGTAGTCTTGATCGGCTTCCTTCACCAGCGCTTCATAGGCAGCCATGCCGCTGATGGTGGCGTGGGCCTGCACTGCGTCGGAGGGATAGAAGACGCGATTCTCCGTAAGAATCGAATCGATGGTCGACATCTCTTGCGGCTCCTCTGGTGGGTGGGCGGAATAAAACGCAACGCCCTGTTGTTATGTCGTCATTGCCACGGATGTGGCGCTGATCGTGTTCGTTATTAGATGGATTCCACCTTACAGCCTACTTACGCACCGCGCATCAGGATTTCTACGAGTGGGCCGGTGCGCCCGCCAACCTGTTAGGATGCCCGCCAGCGCTCATGTCTATCGTGTCTCCCATGACATCCAAGCAGGACATCGTTGCGGAAATCCCCCGGCTGCGCCGCTATGCCCGTGCGCTGACCGGAGACCTGGCCCGTGCTGACGACCTGGTGCAGGACACGCTCGAACGAGCCCTGTCCAAGTGGTCGCTATGGCGTCCCGGCAACTTGCGCGCCTGGCTGCTGACGATCATGCATAACGTATTCGTCAATCAATGGCGTTCGGCCGCTCCGCTTGATTTCCCCGGCGAAGACGCACTGGCCGAATTCGCCACGCGCGGCGACCAGGAAGACACGCTCGCCCTGCGCGACCTCGATCGCGCGCTGCAACGCCTGTCGGACGAACACCGCGAAGTCCTCCTGCTGGTTGGCCTGGAATCCCTCAGCTACGACGAGGTCGCCAAGGTACTGGGCGTCCCCATCGGCACCGTGATGTCGCGCCTGTTCCGTGCCCGCGAGCGCCTGCGCATGCTGCTCGGCGGCGCCACGCCCAGCCATCTGAAGGTTGTCAAATGAAGCACGAAGACAACACCCTCTCCAACCGCGAAGAAGCGCTGCTGCGCTACGTCGATGACAGGCTCGACGCCGATGGGCGCGCCACGGTCGAACGCTGGCTGCGCGATAACCCGGACGACCTGCTGCGCGCCCACGACTGGCGCACGCACAGCAACGCACTGCACCATCATTACGGCGTGCTCGAGCGCAGCGAAATCCCCGCGCGCCTGCTTCATCCGATCCACCGCGCACCGCGCTACTGGATGCGCGTTGCGGCAGGTCTGGCCTGCGTAGCGATTGGCGCAGCCGCGGGCTTCTACGCCGCACGCATCAGCAGCGAAGCCGCGGCGCAGATGGCGAGCCTGCCGCGCGACGCCGCCGTGGCGCATGCCATCTATGTGCCCGAAGTCCGCCACCCGGTCGAAGTTGGTGCCGACCAGGAAGCACACCTCGTCGCGTGGCTGTCCAAGCGCCTGGGCGCCAAGGTCAATGCGCCACAGTTGGCGCCACTGGGCTTCAACCTTGTCGGCGGACGACTGCTGCCGTCCGAAACCGGCCCGGTCGCGCAATTCATGTACCAGGACGGCCACGGCCAACGCCTGACGCTATACGTGCGCACCAACGCCGATGGCGTGAGCGAAACCTCCTTCCGGTTCGTGCAGGAAGGCAAGGTCGGCGTCTTTTATTGGCTCGACGACAAGCTCGGCTACGCGTTGTCGGGCGAAGTGGATCGCAATACCCTGCTGGAAGTCGCCCGGCAGGTATACCAGCAGCTCAATCCGTAAGCGGATTGCGCAATGAACGTTCGTCCATCGGCGGCTGCCTAAGAACACAGCCACCCAGCAAACAAGAGAGACACGGGTTGGTGCGGTGCAAGAATCGCCCGCCGCTGCCCCAAGGAGAGCCGTCATGTTGATTCGCCGTCCCGCCGACATTGCACCGTCGGAGATCACATCGCCTGAGCTGTACAAGCGTCGCCGCGACTTCCTGCGCGCCAGCGGCCTGCTCGCCATCGGCGGTGCCGCGCTCCTCAGTGAAGACGCGCTGGCCGCCAAACTGGCAGGCGTCGTACAGGGCGCGCCCGCTTTCCGCGTGAGCGATACGCCGACCAAGTTCAAGGACATCACCACCTACAACAACTACTACGAATTCGGCGTAAACAAAGACGAACCGGCCGAGAACGCCGGCGCACTCAAGACGCGCCCATGGACGGTCACCGTTCAACGGCATGTGCGCCAAACCACGCACCTTCGCGATTGAAGACATCCTCAAGCTCGCACCGATCGAAGAGCGCATCTACCGCATGCGCTGCGTGGAAGGCTGGTCGATGGTGATCCCGTGGGACGGCTTTCCGCTGTCGAAACTGCTCGCGCAGGTTCAACCGCTCGGGAGCGCCAAGTTCGTGGAATTCACCACCGTGCTGGACCGCAAGGCCATGAACGGCGTGCGCTATGAAATCCTCGACTGGCCGTACCGCGAAGGCTTGCGACTGGACGAGGCCATGCATCCGCTCACGTTGCTGACTGTTGGCCTTTACGGGCAAGACCTGCTCAACCAGAACGGCGCGCCGGTACGCATCGTGGTGCCGTGGAAGTACGGCTTTAAGAGCGCAAAATCGATCGTGCACATCCGGCTCACCGACACCATGCCGTTGACGGCCTGGAACAAGGCTGCGGCGAACGAATACGGCTTCTACTCCAACGTCAATCCAGACGTTGACCACCCGCGCTGGAGCCAGGCAACCGAGCGACGCATCGGTGAATTCGCCAAGCGCAAGACGCTGCTGTTCAACGGCTACGCCGATCAGGTCGGTTCGCTGTACGCCGGCATGGACCTGAAGAAGAATTTCTGACACGCGCACCTGCCCCGTGCCAACACGGCACGGGGTCTGCACATCCGCTGACACTTCTGCAAAGATGGCGGATCGCTTCCGCTGCACGCCTCGACGACACGACATCATGCCGCCGCCTCTCCCCTCTGCCCGCATGCCTTCGCCGCGCGCCATCGCCACGATCAAAGTGGTGCTGTTCGCGCTGTGTCTTGTCCCGCTTGCACGTCTCGTGTGGGGCGGCTTCAACGACGGCCTCGGCGCCAACCCGATCGAGTTCATCACACACGCAACGGGCGACTGGACGCTGCGCTTCCTGCTCATCACGCTCACTGTCACACCGCTGCGTCGACTGACCGGATGGCACTGGCTGGTACGGCTGCGGCGGATGCTGGGCCTGTATGCCTTCTTCTACGGCACGCTGCACTTCATCACCTATTTTTGGCTCGACCAGTTCTTCGACCTGCGCGGCATCGCGCATGACATCGTCAAACGCCCCTTCATCACAGTGGGCTTTGCAGCGTTCGTGCTGATGATTCCGCTGGCGATCACCTCAGCCAACCGCATGGTCAAGGCGCTCGGTGGGCGACGCTGGCAACAACTGCATCGCTCGATATATGCCATCGCAATATTCGGTGTGCTGCACTACTGGTGGCTGGTCAAGCGCGACATCCGCGAGCCGTTGATGTATGCGGCGATCTTGGCGGTGTTGTTGGGGATGCGAATTTGGTGGCGCGAGAAGGAGCGGCGGGCGCAGCTCGATGGGAAGTACGCAGCGCCGAGGTTTACGGCGCGGGTGCGGACGGATCGAGAGGGATCGTGAGCCGCAGGCTCGTGGCGCCCTTTCTTGTTTGTCGCTTGGTTGTTCAGGCTTGGTCTTGATTGCTTGAGTGCGTTGGCAAGGAGAGCGTCTTTGTCGCCTCTTGCCCGACAGAGACTGTTGTCGCGGTAGGGCGGAAGAGCGCAGGGGTCATCCGGCATGGGTGACCTGTGCGGGCAGCGATAGAAGCCCTTTCTTGCTTGGGCTCTGGTCTATCAACCGTAATTGCTGCTGCTTAGGTGCGTTGGCCGGGAGTTCGCCCCGGCGGGCGAGTAACTTTCTTGTCCCCGACAAGAAAGTCACCAAAGAAGCGGCCCCACAGCCTCGTCGGCCTGCGGCCGATCCCCTGCGCTGCGCGGTCGAGAAGGCGGCTGCGGAACTCGTCGCTACGCTCCTCAGACAGTCCTCGCCGACGGCTGCGCCGCAACCTTCCCGCCCTGTGCTGCTCGGCGACGCTGAATGGGGTGCCCACACCACGCAGCATGGTTGTTTGGGCGAAAGGCAAAAGCCCCTGTTTCTGAGAGCTAGTGTTTCTGCTGGCGCTCTCGCCAATCAAATGTCGTTGCCGATCGAACGACGCCACTAGTTCGAGAGTGGCGGATGGCGCTTCGCTTCTCCGTCCGACGCACTACTCGCGGCATCTGAAACTTCGCTGCGCGTGTTGCATGCGCCGCCAGATGCACGCACGACGTGCCACACCCAATGAAGAGGCTTTAGCTCCACGCACTTCGGGGTATTTGCTATGGCCGGCCCCTTTTGAGCCGCCGAGCAACGCAGACAAATCAGGTTGCCCGCGTAGCGGGTCGGCGAGGACTGTCTGAGGAGCGCAGCGACGAGTTCCGCAGCCGCCTGACTTGGCGAGTAGCGCAGGGGACCAGCCGCAGGCTGGCGGCGATGTAGGGGTCGCTTTCTTGGTGACTTCTTTGTCGATAACAAAGAAGTTACTCGCCCGCCGGGGCGAACTCCCGGCCAACGTACCCACGCAGTCGAGACCACTGTAGATGAACGAAAACGCACGCAAGAAAGGGCAGTGCTTCCCGTCTCGCATCGCGACCGACATTTGCCCGTCGGGACGAACTCCCGGCTGTCGGGCGTCAGCAGTCGCGACAACCTACGCGCTAGGGGAAACTAAGCAAGAAAGGCGTTCCAAAGCGGCACGCAAAACCGCGTACAACCGTCACACCAACGCCTCATCAATAGCCGCCCATTGCGCCCGGTCCTTTTCGACCCGATGCGCCGCCACATCGAACACCGTCAGCCCATGTGCCGCAAGCTGCACATAGACCTGTGTATCACGCAGGCACGTCACCAGCGGCAGCCCGGTCGACTCGATGAAGCGATGGAACTGCTCTGCTGCCCGGGTGCGCTCATCCACGCGCACACCGACGACGCCCACATCCACGCCACGTGCGGCTTTCAACTCGGCCAGTTCGCCGAAGAAAGCGCGCGTAGCGAGCAGGTCGAACATCGACGGTTGTACCGGCACGAGTACGTAATCGGATTGCTTGAGGAGATTCTTCAGTTTGTCGCCGTGAAGGCCGGCAGGTGTGTCGAGCACCACATGCGTGGTGCTGCGTGGCGGCTTGGCTGGCTGACCGGGAGAGACTTCCCAATTGGTGATCGGCGCGGCCGACGTCGGCCGGCGCTCCAGCCAGTAGCGCGACGACTGCTGCCGGTCGACATCACCGAGCATGACGCGCGTGCTGCCGTCACGCCAGCCCCGATGGGCCAGCATGCCAGCAAGGTTGGTTGCGACGGTGCTTTTGCCCGCACCGCCTTTGGGGTTTGCCACCAGATAGACCTTCAAGACCCGCCTCCCGATGAAGCCAGTTCCAAAACGTCTGCGCGGACGGCAATCCCCGCGCCGCTTTAACTTAGGCGCGCCGCCAAGTGGTGCCGCCAGCGCCGTCTTCGAGCACGATGCCCTGTGCTTTCAGTTCGTCGCGAATGCGATCGGCCTCAGCAAAATTGCGCGCCTTCTTCGCGTCGATACGAGCCTGGATAGCCGCTTCGATACGCGCAGCATCGTCGCCTCCTGCCACTGCGCCGTGTACAAAGGCGCGCGGGTCTTGCGACAGCAAGCCGATTGTGCCGCCCAGAGCGCGCAACAGGCCCGACAGTTCGTGCGAGCGCGTGCGGTTTACCTCGCCACGCAATTCGTGCAGCACAGCAAAGGCGTTCGGCGTATTGAAGTCATCGTTCATTGCCTCGCGGAAGCGCGCGGCAAACGGATTACTCCAGTCGATGGTGACATCCGCCGGGGCCACGTCGCGCAGTGCGGTGTAGAGCGCCAGCAATGAGTTGCGTGCGTCTTGCAGCGTGTCCCACGTGTAGTTGATTTCCGACCGATAGTGGCCGCGCAGCAGGAAGAAACGCACCACTTCGCCGCCCTGTACCGCGTCGAGCTTGGCGAGGATTTCGCGCGTGGTGAAGACGTTCCCCAACGACTTGGACATCTTCTCGTTGTCCATGTTGAGGAATGCCGCGTGCATCCAGTAATTGACGAAGGGCTTGCCAGAAGCGCCCTCGCTCTGCGCGATTTCGTTCTCGTGGTGGGGGAATTGCAGGTCCCAGCCGCCACCGTGGATGTCGATGGTCTCGCCCAGTTCGGCGTGGCTCATGGCCGAGCATTCGATATGCCACCCAGGGCGGCCTTCACCGTAGTGCGAATGCCAGTGAGGCTCGTGCGGCTTGGCCGCCTTCCACAGGACAAAGTCGAGTGGATCGCGCTTGTGGCTGTCGACGGCCACGCGCTCGCCGGCACGCAGGTCGTCGATGGCCTTGCCGGAGAGCTTGCCGTAGCCAGCGAACTCACGCACAGCGTAGTAGACGTCGCCGTTGTCGGCCGGGTACGCCTTGCCGCGCTCGACCAGTCTTCCGATCATCGACAGCATGTCGTCGATATGGCCGGTCGCGCGGGGCTCGCTTGACGGGCGCAACAGCAGCAAACGGTCGGTGTCTTCGTGCATGGCGGCCACCATGCGGGCCGTTAAGCTCTCGATCGGCTCACTGTTTTTATTGGCACGATCGATGATCTTGTCGTCAACATCGGTGATGTTACGCACATATTTGACGTCAAAGCCTTCGCTGCGCAGCCAGCGATAGACCATGTCGAAGACAGTCAGCGTGCGCGCGTTGCCAATATGGAAGTAGTCATAGACCGTCAGGCCGCATACATACATGCGCACCTTGCCGGGCTCGATGGGAACGAATTCTTCTTTCTTGCGGGACAGCGAATTGTGGATCTTGAGCATTGCGAGTCTCAGCCGCGGGGGCCCCGCGACGAGGCGCCTGCCGGGCTCCATCCCGGCGATCCCCCGCAGCGGCAGGGTGAATTCAATCCTGGCGACTCTAACACAATGCGCCCCCGCCCGACGGGGCGCCCGACGCCCTGCGGCGCGCACACCGGGCGTCCGCTCAAGTAGTATTCGGCCGATTCCCGTACCATCCGGCCACGCCACCAGACGGAACCGTCCGGGTGCCCGCGCGGTCTGCATCCTGCCCGGCCCCTACGGCCGTGGCTGCCCACCGACTTTTTTCTAGAAGGAAACGCATGAACATCGCTGCCACCGTTCCCTCGTTCTCGCTGCGCACACTGCTGCGCGCCGCGGCTGCCTTTGTCATTCTGAGCACCGGCGTGCTGGCCACTACGGCGCAAGCCGCCGATGCCCCCGCCAGCGCCCCAGCAGCGACGAGCAATCCGCGCGTGCGATTCGAGACCTCACTGGGCAATTTCACCGTCGAGCTGTATCCGGAAAAGGCCCCCAAGACGGTCGCCAACTTCGTCCAGTACGTGGCAGACAAGCATTACGACGGCACGATCTTCCACCGCGTGATCCGTGGCTTCATGGTGCAAGGCGGCGGTTTTACGCCCGACATGACGCAAAAGCCCACTCGTGCCCCGGTCGTGAGTGAATCCAAGAACACGCTCGGCAACGTGCGTGGCAGCATCGCCATGGCACGCACTTCCGACCCGGATTCAGCCACCGCGCAGTTCTTCGTCAACACGGTGAACAACCGCTCGCTCAACTACCCCAGCCCTGACGGCTATGGCTACACCGTGTTCGGCAGGGTCATCGACGGCATGGACACCATCGACAAGATCGAGATCGCCCGCACCGGTAACGCCGGCGGCATGGGCGACGTGCCGCTCACGCCGGTGATCATCCAGCGCGCCACGCTGATTAGCGGCGCCGGCAAGTAAGGCACCCCGGCCGTGTGCCGGTTGTCCGCAACAGCCAACGCGGCCGCCAGGCAGTAATATTGCGCACCCGCAGTCCCGCGACCGGCAATGGTCGCGGGCGGCAACACGATTCACCCACAGTCCAACCCCCTGAATGCGCCACGCGCAAAGGAATCGACCATGATCAAAATCCATACCAACAAGGGCGTCATCACGCTGGAGCTGAACGAAGAGAAGGCGCCGGAAACGGTGAAGAACTTCCTGGCCTATGCACAGGCTGGCCACTACGACGGCACGATCTTCCATCGAGTGATCGACGGCTTCATGATCCAGGGCGGCGGCCACCTGCCGGACATGAGCCAGAAGCCGGCGCCCAATACGGTCAAGAACGAAGCCAACAACGGCCTGAAGAACGAACGCGGCACCATCGCCATGGCCCGCACGCAAGACCCGCATTCGGCCAGCGCGCAGTTCTTCATCAACGTTGCCGACAATGACTTCCTGAACTTCCGCAATGAATCGACCCAAGGCTGGGGCTACTGCGTGTTCGGCAAGGTCACCGACGGCCTGGACGTGGTCGACGCCATCAAGGGCGCGAAGACCGGCAAGCGCAGCTTCTACCAGGACGTGCCTGCTGAAGACATCGTCATCGAAAAGGTCGAAGTGCTCTGATCGCCCTACCGCAGCCGGCAGATCACATCTGCCGGCTGCACATTGGGGCGCGCTGCGCCCCATTTCCTAGCCAACATCCGTATCCACCATGATCCGCTTCATCTCCGACCTGCATTTGAACCCGGCTGAACCCGCCACCACCGATGCCTTTCTGCGTTTTCTGGATGGCCCGGCGCGCGAGTGCGAGACGTTGTGGATCCTGGGCGATCTGTTCGAATACTGGGCCGGCGACGACGATCTCGAGAACCCATTCAACGCGCAGATGGCGGACGCTCTGCGCGCGGTCGCCGACAGCGGCGTCGATATCCGCGTGATCGTGGGTAACCGCGACTTTCTCCTTGGGCCGGTCTTCGCCGAACGCGCAGGCGTGAGCATCGTCGCCGAGCCGTACCCGATCGACCTGGGCGGCACGCCCGCCATCCTGATGCACGGCGACAGCCTGTGCACGGACGATCTGCCCTACATGCAGTTCCGCGCCATGGTGCGCAACCCGGCATGGCAGGCCCAGTTCCTCGCGCAACCGCTGGCGGTGCGCCGCAAGATTGCTGAAGACCTGCGCGCCAAGAGCGAAATGGCCAAGCAGGAAAAGGACATCGGCATCATGGATGTAAACGCTGGTGCGGTAGAGCGCGCCTTTGAGGACAACAACGCGGCAGTGCTGATCCACGGCCACACGCATCGCCCTGCCCGCCATGCGCTCAACGTAGGTGGCCGTGCGTGCCAGCGCTGGGTGCTGGCCGACTGGCATGGCAAAGCGCAATGGCTGGAATGGAATGGTTCGGAGTTGTCCGCGCAGAAGGAACAGTAAGATCGCGCAGCACCGCCTACACTGAGGTCACCCAAACAGAGGAGGCCTCAGATGAGCAACACCTCACCCAATTTCGACCCGCAGCGCGACCTGCTGCTGGAACGCAGCATCGACATCCGCCCGGAACTCGTCTGGCAGGCCTGGACCGTGCCGGAGCACATCAAGCATTGGTTCACGCCAGCCCCATGGCAGACCGTCGATTGCGAAATCGATCTGCGCCCGGGCGGCCTATTCCGCACGGTGATGCGCTCACCGGAAGGGAAGGACTTCCCCAATGAAGGCTGCTTCCTTGAAGTCGTCGAGAACCGACGGCTGACGTTCACCGATACGCTGGGGCCGGACTTCCGCCCGACCACCAACCCGTTCTTTACCGCCACCATCCTCATCGAAGCGGAAGGCAACGGCACGCGCTACAGCGCCTGGGCGCGCCACAAGGATGGTGGCGACAAAGATCGCCACGAACAGATGGGCTTCCACACCGGCTGGGGCACGGCGCTCGATCAACTCGTGGCGTACATGAAGTCGCGCTAACCGGCCGGCGACTATTCGGCGCCAAGCCAGCCGTCGCGCAGGCGGCGTGTGGCGGCAACGGCCTTGGCACCTGCCGCCAGCGAGCACTCTTCTGTGCGCGGCGCATCCAGCGTCACGCGGCGCGTCTGCAGTTCGTCGCGACGGAACAGCGTCAGCTCGAAGCTGTCACCCGGCTGGTAGCGCGTGAGCAGCACATCGAGGTTGCTCGCCGTCACGCGAAGACCGTCGAGCGCAACCAGCTCGTCACCCGCCGATGCACCCGCGCGTTGCAGGCTGCCGTCATCGAGCACGCTGGCCAGCTTCAGCGCGCCATTCTCGGCCTTGGTCTTGACGCCCAGGCCCGACGCGAGCCCACCCTTCTTGCGCGTGAGCACTACGCCAAACGGCGCGAGCAACTTGTCGAGCGGAACGTCTTCAGTCCCCTCCGCCCAGGCAGCGATCTGGCGACGCACGTCGACGCCCGTGGCGGCTTCGATGATCGCCGGCATTTCGCCTTCAGCCACACCACGTCCGGCAAGCGCGTATTCGTTCCACAGATGCCGCATGACGTCGTCAAGCGACTTACGACCGCGCGTGGCGTTACGAATCGTCAGATCCAACCCGGCCGCCACCAACGAGCCCTTGGTGTAGTAGCTGACGATGGCGTTGGGGCTGTTCTCGTCCTGCCGGTAGTACTTGGTCCAGGCTTCAAACGAAGACTCGGCCACGCTCTGTCGCGTGCGCCCCGTGCCGCGCTCAACGCCCGCGATGGTCTTGGCGAGCAGCGCGAGATATTCGTCGCGTGTGATCAGCCCACTCCGCACGAGCGCGATGTCGTCGTAGTAGGAGGTGAAGCCCTCGAACACCCACAACAGACGAGTGTAGTTTTCTTCATTGAGTCGGTACGGCCGGAACGCAGCAGGCTGAATGCGCTTGACGTTCCACGAGTGGAAATACTCATGGCTGCACAGGCCGAGGAAGGTGCGGTAACGCTCATGCGTGTCAGTCAGTCCCTGTACGGGCAGGTCGTTGCGCGAGCACAGCAAGGCCGTCGAATCGCGATGCTCAAGGCCGCCGTAGCCGTCGCCCACCGCCATCACCAGGAACAGGTACCGCGAGAACGGCGCAGGCCGTCCGAAGAAATCGATATGCCATTCGCACACGCGTTGAAGATCGCGTGCGAGACGCTGTGAGTCGAAACGCACGCGGCCGGTCACCGCAACCTCGTGCGGCACACCATGCGCCTTGAACTTGATGAGCTCGAACGTCCCCATTTCGACTGGATGGTCGACGAGTTCATCGTAGTCGGCCGCGCGATACAGGCCGAAGCCATACGCGGGAGCCGCCCCCGCACCGCGCGCACGCGGCAAGGTGGTGGCCACACGCCAATCGCGGAATGCAGCCCCCTGCGGCCGACGGATGTCAACGACATGGGCTTGCGATTCGCGCCCCACGACACGCAAGAACAATTGCGTACCGTTGAAGAACCCGTGCGTGTCGTCCAGGTGCGCGCAACGCACCGACAAGTCCCACGCGTAGACGTCGTACACCAGTACCAGCGGGGTCGCTGCGTCCAGTTTGCCCACCGTTCGCCACGTATCTTTGTCGTCCTTGCCCAAGGGAATTTCCCGTCGCCCTTGCGTAGCACGCACACTGACGATGTTGCGTGAGAACTCGCGCACCATGTAACTGCCGGGAATCCACGACGGCAGCACGAAGGTCTCGCCTGTCGGCGTGGGCGAAGCGAGCGTAAGCGTCACACGAAAGATATGTGCCGAGGGCAAATGCGCCTCGACCGTATACTGGACCGCCGGCTGTGTGCGCTTTTGCGCCATGTTGGGTGTTCTCCTGTGAAGCGTCGGATCAATATGCCGACGGCATGTCTTCAGCTTCGTTCCAAAGGCGTTGCCATTCACGTAGATAGGTTTCGGCCAGCGGCTTCACGCCGTACAGCACGAGGACATTTTCGGCATTCTTCTTCGCTGCCGCCGCGGTGAAATTGAAGCTACCCGTCTCGACCGTTTGGCCGTCGATCACCATGAACTTGTTGTGATGGATCGCGTAACGCCCGTTGAGCCGCACGGGCACGCCTTCATTCGCAAGATACCGCACAGCCGTGAAACTCTTGCGATTCTCTTTGGCGTCGGCCACCACCCGCACATCCACACCGCGTCGACGCGCGTCGACCAGGGCGATGGCGATGGGTTTGCTGGTGAACAGATACGCGGCAACGCGAATCTGCTTGTGGGCGGATTCAATGGCGCGCAGCACGACAGCCTGCGCGTCTCCATGCGGAGAGAAGCCCGATTCGAATTGCGCATCGGCAGGCAGTTCATGTGGCGCAGCGAAGGCCGTCGTTGGCGTTGCCCAACTGGCGACGAACATTAACGCGCATAGCGCGCGGCAAACCTTTTGCCTCATTCGACGCTGGCCGATGCGGAGTCTTCCACGACGCGCCCGAGCTTGAGCCGCACCTGACGGTGACAGGCGCCCGCGAGTTGATCGTCGTGCGTGACCAGCATGAGCGTGGTGCCCGCTTCGCGATTGAGTTCGAAGATGAGATCGATGATCTGCTTGCCCGTGGCGGCGTCGAGGTTGCCGGTCGGCTCGTCGGCCAACAGCAACGCCGGCTGCATGGCGAAAGCGCGCGCCAGCGCGACACGCTGCTGTTCGCCGCCAGAGAGATGCTTGGGATAGTGATGCAGGCGTGCGCCCAGTCCGACGCGTTCGAGCCAGCGTGCGGCCGCAGTACGGGCATCGGAACGTGCGGCAAGCTCCAGCGGCATCATGACGTTTTCCAGCGCGTTGAGTGCCGGCAGTAGCTGGAACGACTGGAATACGAAGCCGATCGTCTCGCCTCGCACGCGCGCCCGCTCATCCTCATCCAGCGAAAAAATGTCGCGCCCGCGCAGGCGCACGGTGCCGGCAGTGGGAACATCGAGCCCTGCCAACAGTCCCAGCAAGGTTGATTTGCCGGAACCGGACGCCCCGACGATCGCCAGGGTTTCGCCCTCCCCCACAGCGAAGGCGATGTCCTGCAGAATATCCAGCGTTCCACCATCGGCCAGCGGCACTCGCTTGGCAAGGCCGCTCACTTCCACCACGGGTACGGAGTTCGTTTGAATGGGTCGATCCATTGTTGTGCTTCTCTTGTTGTTGGCCGCTCGCGGCGCGATGGCTGCCAGCATTCTCGTGATGGGCGACAGCTTGTCGGCCGGCTACGGCATCGAACAGGCGCAGGCCTGGCCCACCTTGCTCGATCAAAAGCTCAAGAGCGAAGGCTACCGGTACGAAGTCGTCAATGCCAGCATCAGCGGCGAAACGACGGCTGGCGGCCGCTCACGCATCAACGCCGCGCTCGATCGTGCCAGGCCCAGCGTCGTCATCATCGAACTGGGTGCCAATGACGGCTTGCGCGGCCTGTCGCTCAAGGCCATGCGCGACAACCTCGATGCGATGATCCGCGCCTCTCAGGACGCGGGTGCGCGTATCGTGCTCGTCGGCATGCAGATGCCGCCGAACTTCGGCCAGGCGTATACGCAGAAGTTCCGCGACACATTCGCGGAACTCTCCAGGCAATACAAAACAGCACTGGTCCCGTTCCTGCTCGACGGCTTTGCGCAGAAGCGCGAGCTGTTCCAGGCCGATGGCCTCCATCCGGTCGCGCAGGCACAACCCATGGTGCTGGACAACGTGTGGCCGGCGCTCAGACCATTGCTCAAGAAGTGACCGCTTGGCGTCGATGCGCTCCGCCGCATGACGCTCACATGTCCTGCATGCGACGTCCCGCCCGACGTCGCAATGCAATGCCCACGGCAAGCACCGCCACAATACATACCGCAGCCGCGGCCATGCTGCCTGCCGATGGGCGCGCGACGGCGGCCGTGACGCGATCAGACAGCACGACGGTCAGCACCAGCCCCGGCGCCATCCCTACCAGCGTTCCCAGAGCGAAGTCTCGCACCCGCACGCCCGATGCACCGGCCACCACATTGATGACGCTGAACGGCGCAACAGGCACGACCCGCACGAACAGAATCGCGTAGAGCCCGCGCCGCCGCAGCCGGCGCACGAGGCGACGCGCGCGCACGCCGCCAAAGCGCACAATGAGTTCGCGCCCCACCGTCTTGCCGCAGGCGTAGCTCGCCAACGCGCTGGCGACGGCACCGACGATGGCGTAGAGCGATCCCCACCATGGCCCAAAGACCGCTCCAGTGACGACCACCAACGGCGTGAAAGGCAGGAACAAAACGCCTGCAACGATGTAGACCAACACCACCAGCGCCGGAGCAGCGGGCTGGTTGCGAATCCAACGCGCACCCGACTCCAGCATCGAGACTTCAAACCAGCCCGCGCGATCAGCCTCGCGCCACAGCAAGCCGAGCGCGACCAACACGACAATCAGCGCCAGCAGCGCTGCAACCCGGGCGCGCAATCCAAGTCGCACATAACGGGCAAGACGGTGACGGGCGTGAAGATCGGCTGGGTCCATGCCGGTGTTCCGCAAGGAGCGTACTCGCGTGCAAAGAAAAACGGCGACCCGCAGGCCGCCGTTATGGATGTCAGGTGCGCACCGTCACACGGTCACGGTCACGTTCGATCATTCGCGAGATAAACAGGCCCACCTCGAACAATATGATCATCGGCACGGCAAGCAGAATCTGCGAGGTCGGATCAGGCGGCGTCACAACCGCAGCCACCACGAAGGCGCCGACAATCACGTAGCGGCGCGCCTCCACCAATTTGGCAACGCTCACCAGGCCCGTCTTGACGAGCAGGATGACCACGATCGGCACTTCGAACGTCACACCGAAGGCAAGGAACATGGTCATCACGAATGACAGGTATTCCTCGATATCCGGCGCGGGCGTGATGCTCTTGGGCGCGAAGCTCGCAATGAACTTGAACACCGTACCAAAGATGAAGAAATAGCAGAACGCCATGCCCGCCAGGAACAGCAGCGTGCCACCCAGCACCAACGGCAGCGCGAAGCGGCGTTCGTGCGCATACAGGCCGGGCGCGATGAACGCCCAGGCTTGGTACAGCACGAAAGGCAGCGACACCACGAAAGCCGTCAGCAGCGTGACCTTGATCGGCACAAAGAACGGCGTGACCACGCCGGTAGCGATCATCTTGGTGCCTTCGGGCAACGCCATCATCATCGGGTGCGCGAGCAGATCGTAGATGTCGCTGTGCCACGGCATCAGGCACAGGAACACGACGAGCACAGCCACCGACGCACGGATCAGGCGGGTGCGTAGTTCAACCAGGTGAGAGAGAAAAGTATCTTCCACGGCGCCTTAACCCTTGCTTTGCGGAGCGGCGCTGCCGCCGAACATGTCGAGCTGGTTTTCGTCAACGTGAGGCTCTTCCGCTTCCCCAGCCTCAACCTCAACCACAGCGGGCGCGCTGGCAGCGATGACGGCAGCCACCACGGGCGGCACTTCAGGCTCAGGCGTTGCAACGGCGGCGGCCTTGGCGCGCTGTGTGCGTTTTTTCGGTGCGGGCTCGGCGACGGGCTCCACGACAACGTCAGCAGCTTCTGCGGATTCATCGTTGGCAGCGGCACGCTTGCGGCGGCGGGCCGGCTTGGGCGCGGATACGGCGGGCTCGGTCGATACTTCGACAGCGGCAACTTCGGCAAGTGCGGTCGGTTTTTCAGCCTCTGCCGTGGCGGCGTTGACGGCGGCCTCGAGCGCATCGGGCGGCGCAATGGCGCGCTGCGCCTCGACAGCAACCCCTTCGATTTCTTGCTTTTCGCGCTCCAGCGATTGCTGGAATTCGGCGGCGGTACGTGAGAGCGATTCACGCATTTCGCGGGCAGACTGCTCGAGTTCTTCCTGCATGCGCTTGAACTCGGAGACGTCCATCTCGCGGCTGATATCGGACTTCACATCCGACACGTAGCGGCGCAGACGCCCCATGAGTTGTCCCGCCGTGCGCGCTACGCGCGGCAATTCTTCAGGGCCGATGACCACCAGGGCCACGGCGCCGATGACAACGAGTTCGGAAAAGCCGATATCGAACATTGAACAGTTGAAAAGTGAGCGACAAAAATGACAAGGGCGCTCGGTGAAGCGCCCCTCCAGGTCACAAGCTCGAAGACCTCAGAACCTCGCTCAGACCTTGTCCCGTTCGCGCGCTTCTGCGTCCACGGTCTTGCCGTCGATCTGCTGCGACGGCGGCGTGGTGCCGGTGGCCTCGCCTTCGCGCATGCCTTCCTTGAAGCCTTTGACCGCACCGCCCAGGTCCTGGCCGATGTTGCGCAGCTTCTTGGTGCCGAAAACCAGCATCACGATGACCAGCACGATCAGCCAGTGCCAGATGCTCAACGAACCCATTGTATTGCTCCTCAGTGCTTCAGCATTGCAGGCAGCGGCTGCGCCCCGCCCAGGATGTGAACGTGCAGATGATACACCTCCTGGCCGCCTACCCTGCCGGTATTGATGATCGTGCGAAAACCCTCTGCCAGCCCGGCTTCGCGGGCCAACCGGGGGACTATCGCCAGCATTTTGCCAAGCAGGGGGGCGTCCTGCTCAGAGCAGTCGGCCAGTGTCGCGATGTGACGTTTCGGAATGATTAACAGATGGACTGGGGCGAGCGGGCGAATGTCGCGAAAAGCCAGCAACTCGTCGTCTTCGTAGAGCTTGTCGCTCGGAATATCACCTTTGACGATGCGGCAGAAGATGCAGTCGCTCATTTTTGTCCCCGCGCGTTTTTCTCTTCGATACCGGAAATACCTTCACGGCGGCGCAGTTCCGCCAGCACGTCATCAGCGGACAGACCGAACTTGGCGAGCAGGATCATCGAGTGGAACCACAGGTCCGTCACTTCGTAGACGATATGGCGCAGGTCACCGTCCTTGGCCGCCATGATGGTCTCGGCCGCTTCTTCGGCAACCTTCTTGCAGATGGCGTCGGTGCCCTTGGCGTACAGGCTCGCCACGTACGACGACTCCTTGGGGGCGTTCTTGCGCTCAGCCAGCGTGGCCGACAGGCGTTGCAGAACTTCAGCGTCGATCATGCTGCGCCTCCTTCTTTCTTGGCCGGCTTCTTGGCTTCAGCGTCGGCCTTGGCATAGATGACTTCCGGGTCTTTCAGAACAGGATCGACAGCTTCCCACTTGCCGTCGCCGAGCAGCTGCTGGAAGAAACAGCTACGCCGCCCCGTGTGACAGGCGATACCGCCAATCTGTTCGATCTTGAGCAGTACCACGTCGCTGTCGCAGTCCAGGCGGATTTCGCGCACTTTCTGGATGTGACCGGACTCTTCGCCCTTGTGCCACAGCTTGCGACGCGAACGCGACCAATAGACCGCCTCGCCGGTGCGGGCGGTCTGCTCGAGCGCCTCGCGGTTCATGAATGCAAACATCAGGACTTCACCGGTCTGCGCGTCCTGCGCAATGACGGGCACCAAGCCCTGATCGTCCCAGACGACCTGATTGAGCCAGCGGTTGTCGCTCACAGCCGTACCTCGATACCACGTTCGACGCATGAATTCCTTGGCTTCGCGCACGGTGTGCTCGCCATAGTGAAAGATGCTCGCCGCCAGCACAGCGGAAGCATGCCCGTCCGACACGCCGTCGGCCAGATGGCCCAGCGAGCCGACGCCGCCGCTCGCAATGACCGGCACGCCGACCGCATCGGCCACGGCGCGGGTCAGCTCCAGATCGAAACCGCTCTTGGTGCCGTCGCGATCCATGCTGGTCAGCAGGATTTCGCCCGCACCGAGCGACTCGACCTTGCGTGCCCACTCGATGGCGTCCAGCCCGGTATTGCGACGGCCGCCGTGCGTAAAGACCTCCCATTTGCCGGGAGAGGTCTGCTTGGCGTCGATGGCGACCACGATGCACTGGTTGCCCACCTTGTCGGAGGCCTCGCGCACAAGTTCGGGGTTGGCCACCGCTGCGCTGTTCATGCTGACCTTGTCGGCGCCGGCATTGAGCAGTCGGCGCACGTCGGCCACGCTGCGCACGCCGCCGCCCACGGTGAGGGGAATGAAGACCTGCTCGGCCACCTGCTCAACGATGTTCAGGATGATGTCCCGCTCGTCGGAGCTGGCCGTGATGTCGAGGAAAGTGATTTCGTCGGCACCCTGCTGATCGTAGCGGCGCGCCACTTCGACCGGGTCGCCCGCGTCGCGCAATTCGAGGAAATTGATGCCCTTGACCACGCGCCCGGCGTTGACATCGAGGCAAGGGATGATGCGCTTTGCGAGCATGTTCTGACGGTAGTCCAACCACCCGCGTGTGCGGGTGGCATTGATTCAAACGTTATTCCGACTCTGACAAGGTGTCGGCGCGTTCCTGGGCAGCGCGGAAATCGAGCGTGCCTTCGTAAATCGCGCGGCCCGTGATGGCACCAATGACACCTTCGCCTTCGACCTTGCACAGCGCCTCGATATCGTCGAGGTTGGTCAATCCGCCGCTGGCGATCACGGGGATGCGCAGCGCTTGGGCCAGCTTGACCGTAGCGTCGATGTTCACACCGTTGAGCATGCCGTCGCGACCGATGTCGGTGTAGATGACCGACTCGACACCGTAGTCCTCGAACTTCTTGGCCAGGTCGATGACGTCATGGCCGGTCAGCTTGGACCAGCCATCAACGGCAACCTTGCCATCGCGAGCATCGAGACCAACGATGATGTGGCCGGGGAAAGCGCTGCACGCGTCGTGCAGGAAGCCCGGGTTTTTCACCGCAGCGGTGCCAATGATGATGTACGACACGCCGTCGTCGAGGTAGCGCTCGATGGTATCGAGATCGCGGATACCACCGCCCAACTGAATGGGGATGCTGTCATCGAGTTCGTCGACGATGGCGCGGATGGCGGATTCGTTTTTCGGTTTGCCCGCCACGGCGCCATTGAGGTCAACCAGGTGCAAGCGGCGGGCCCCCTGATCCAGCCAATGGCGAGCCATGGCAGCGGGGTTTTCGGAAAACACTGTCGCGTCCTCCATGTCGCCTTGACGCAGGCGGACACAGTGGCCGTCTTTGAGGTCGATCGCGGGAATCAGCAGCATGATCTTGCGAAAGTCTGTTCGGGGAGGGTAAATGAAACGAAAATGACTGGCATCGGAGCACGAATGTCGGGGATGTCGGCTGATGTCGTTCAGGGACGCCAGTTCATGAAATTAGCGAGCAACTGCAGGCCCGCCTTGGCACTTTTTTCGGGGTGAAACTGGACGGCAACGATATTATCCCGCGCTACCGCGCAGGTAAAGGGCGCCCCATACGAGGTCTGCGCCGCCGTATCGGCCGCACTTTCGGGCACGCAGTAATAGCTGTGCACAAAATAGAAACGCTCGTCCTGGGCAACGCCTTCCCACAGCGGGTGCGATGCCGCCGGCTTGACATTGTTCCAGCCCATGTGGGGCACCTTCAGGGCCACGCCATCGTCGCCCATCATGCCGTCGCGAAAGCGCACAACCTTGCCGGACAGAATGCCCAGGCCCTGCGTGTCGCCTTCTTCGGAATGATCGAACAGCATTTGCATGCCCACGCAAATACCCAGGAACGGCTTGCTCTCAGCCGCGCGCAGCACCTCGTCGTGCAGACCACGTGCAAGGAATTCATGCATGCAATCGTGCATGGCACCCTGGCCCGGTACGATCACACGATCGGCACGCGCCACTTCAGCGGGGGCTCCGCTCACCACGATCTGCGCGTCCGGCGCGACATGTTCGGCTGCCTTGGCGACAGAACGCAGGTTTCCCATTCCGTAATCGACGACGACGACTCGCATGCGGCTCATTGGTTTCTGGTAAAGGTAAGTCAGCGGCGGCTGCTCGGGGCACAGTCACGTGCCGGTATTCAGTCAAGCAAGCAATACGCCAGGGATATTCGCGGCGATCAGAGCACGCCCTTGGTGGACGGCATGGCACCGGCAGCACGTTCGTCGCGCTCGACCGCCGCACGCAGCGCACGGGCGAATGCCTTGAAAACGGTTTCGCACTGATGGTGCGCGTTCACGCCACGCAAGTTGTCGATATGCAGCGTCACGAGGGCATGATTGACAAAGCCCTGGAAGAATTCACGCACCAGATCGACATCGAAATCACCAATGCGGGCACGCGTGAACTCAACGTCGAACACCAGTCCGGGGCGCCCGGAAAGGTCGACCACCACGCGCGAGAGCGCTTCGTCCAGCGGCACGTAGGCGTGGCCATAACGGCGCAGGCCTTTTTTGTCGCCGACGGCCTTGGCAAAGGCCTGCCCCAGCGAGATGCCGACATCTTCGACGGTGTGGTGAGCATCGATATGCAGGTCGCCACGTGCGCTCACATCCAGGTCGATCAGGCCATGGCGGACGATCTGGTCCAGCATGTGATCAAGGAAAGGCACGCCGCTGTCCAGTTTGCCGACGCCGGTGCCATCAAGGTCGATGCGCACAGAGATTTGTGTTTCCAGCGTGTTGCGGGTGATGTCGGCTTGCCGCATGGCGAATGTCGATCGTTCGAGTGTCAAAAATGAGTTTCGGCGAGGTGGGCACCGCGCCGGCCGGTATAATAACACCCCGACGCCCTTCCCGCGCCGCAAGGCAGTGGTCCGGCAGCCCCCATCCACACTAGACCGACCCAAATGAGCATCTACTGGAGCGATATCGTCCATCGCCTCACCCCTTACGTGCCGGGCGAGCAACCGAAGATCACCGGGCTCATCAAGCTCAACACCAACGAGAACCCCTACGGCCCGTCGCCTCGCGCGCTGGCGGCGATGAGCGCCGAAATCGCCGACACGCTGCGTCTGTACCCGGACCCGACGGCCGACCGTCTCAAGCACGCCGTTGCGGGGCATTTCGACGTGGGTACGGACCACGTTTTCGTGGGCAATGGCTCCGACGAAGTGCTGGCGCACATATTCATGGCGCTGCTCAAGCATGATCGCCCGCTGGTGTTCCCGGACATCACCTATAGCTTCTACCCCGTCTACTGCGGGCTGTATGGGATCGAATACGCGCAGGTTCCGCTCACCGAAGACTTCGCCATCAATGTGGATGACTACATCGCGCTTGACGCTGGCGCGGTGATTTTCCCGAACCCGAATGCTCCGACCGGGCGACTGCTGCCGCTGGCCGACATCGAACGCCTGCTCGAAGCCAAGCGGGACGCAGTCGTGGTCGTGGATGAAGCCTATGTGGATTTCGGCGGCGAAAGCGCGGTCGCTTTGATCGCGCGCCACCCCAACCTGCTGGTGACCCAGACGCTCTCCAAGAGCCGTTCGCTGGCTGGCCTGCGCGTGGGCTTTGCCATCGGGCAGCCGCACCTCATCGAGGCACTCGAACGGGTCAAGGACAGCTTCAACTCTTACCCGCTGGATCGCGTCGCCATCGTCGGCGCGTCGGTGGCAATGGAAGATCGCGACCACTTTGAAAAGACCCGTGCGGCCGTCATGGCCAGCCGCGAGCGACTGACGTCTGAGTTGCAGCACCTGGGCTTTGAAGTTCTGCCGTCAGCGGCGAACTTCCTCTTCGCACGCCATCCGCATCACGACGCAGCAGCCATCGCGGCCTCGCTGCGCGAGCGACGCATCATCGTGCGTCACTTCCGCCAGCATCGCATCGAACAATATCTGCGCATCACCGTCGGCACCGAAGCGCAATGCAAGGCGCTGGTCGAAGCGCTCAAGGGCATCGTCGCCGTCACGGCCTGACGCCTTCCACACACAATCGGCCACCGTCCGCATTCGCGGCGGTGGCCTTTTTTATGTGGCGCTTCCCGGCACCCCGTCGCCCTGCCCAATGATGCGCACTTCGCGCTGCGGGAACGGAATATCGATGGACTCAGTGCGGAAGCGACGCAACAGTTCGCGGCCGATATCCGAGCGAATGCCGCCCGTCCCTTTGAGCGGATCGGACACCCAAAAGCCCAACTCCAGCGTAATGCCGCTGTCGTCGAACGAAATAAGCGACGCCGACGGCGCCGGGTCTTCAATGACTCGCGGCTGGGCGCGCGCGAGTTCTTCCATGATCGCGATGGCGCGATCAACGTCGGCGCTGTAGCCGACCTGGACCCGCAGTGATCCACGTGTGCGCGTGTCGATGTAGGTTTCGTTCTGCACGACAGAACTGACCAGCGCCTCGTTCGGCACAATGTAATGGATGCCGTTGAGTGCCCGCACCACCGTGTAGCGCGTGGTGATCTGCTTGACCTCGCCGCGCTGCTCAGAACCCACCTGGATGATGTCGCCGATACGGATCGAGCGATCGAGCAGAATGATGAACCCCGCCACATAGTTGCTGGCGATACGCTGCATGCCCAGACCGAGGCCCACACCCAACGCACCGGAGAACACCGACAGCGTGGTCAGATCGAGCCCGGCAAGCGATGCGCCCACCAGCACGGCGACGAATACCAGCAGCGCCTTGACCGCACGCGACAGCACCACCTGCACACTTCGATCGATCGACGCAGCCATCAGGCGCGCTTCGAGCAAGCCGCCCACCCAGAGCGCGAGAATCAACGCCGCCATCACCGTGACCGCGCCGTGCATCACGTTCCACAACGTGAGCCGGCTCTTCCCGATCATCAGCGAATAGCCGTCGAGCCACTGGATCAGGTCTGGCAGCAATCCCACGGCATCGAGCGCAACCACCAGCCAGATCATCGCGGCGATGCTGCGCTCGAAGTTGGCCAACCAGCCCGAAGGCGCAAACGCGCGCCGCAAGGCGTATACGACGATGCGTACCAGCGCCAGCGCGATGAGCAGGCGCGTGGCCACTCCTGCCAGATGCAGCGACCAACCCGCGTGGTCCGCGGCAAAGCGCGCCACGCCCAACAGCAATACCCCGATGAGCGGGAAAGCCAGCCTCCGCAGCCCGGCATATTGCAGGTCTCCCTGCATGCCGCGCACATGACGTCCGACACGGCGCGCGAGCACGAATGCCACGCCCACGAGCACGGCGATCAGCAGCAACTCATAACGCGCCGACGAATTGGCGACCAGACTGTGCAGATCGGTCAGGAAGTCACGCATGGCAGTCGGATATCAGGCGCGGCGAGTCAGCACAGCAGCAAAGAAACCATCCGTACCATGGCTGACCGGGTCCAGACGCAAGCGGGCGCCCGTATCGAGCGTAATGCGCTGCGAAGCCAGCACTTCGGTCGCGGACTCTTCGACGAACTCCGGATGCGCCGCCAGGAACGCATCGACAACCTGATCGTTTTCTTCGGCCAGCAGCGAACACGTCGCATACACCAGACGGCCGCCCGACTTCACCAAGCGCGCGGCAGCGGTAAGAATGTCCAACTGCTTGGCATGCAGGCGGTCAACAGCCGCTTCGTCCTGCCGCCACTTCAGATCCGGATTGCGGCGCAGTGTGCCGAAACCGCTGCACGGCGCATCGACCAGCACGCGATCCATCTTGCCGGCCAGACGTTTGATGCGAACGTCATTCTCATGCGCGATGGCTGACGGATGCACGTTCGACAGGCCGGAACGCGCCAGACGCGGCCTGAACCGCGCGAGCCGCTTCTCCGAAACATCGAAGGCATACAGGCGGCCCGTCGAGCGCATCAACGCGCCAAGCAACAGCGTCTTGCCACCGGCACCCGCGCAGAAATCAGCCACCATCTCGCTACGGCGCGGCGCAACCAGAAAGCCCAGCAGTTGGCTACCTTCGTCCTGCACTTCGATGGAGCCGTCGAGGAACAGCGGGTGCTTTTGCAGTGCGACCTTGCGGTCGAGGCGGATCGACAGCGGCGAGTATTCGCCAGGCCGACCTTCGATGCCATCGGCCTTGAGGCGGGCCAGCGCGGCGTCGCGGTCGATGCGCGCGGGGTTCACGCGAATATCCAGCGACGCGGGCTGCGACAGTGCATCGGCCAGGGCAATGGTGGCGGCGTCGCCACGTTGCGCCGACAAGCGCGTGGCAAGCCAGTCTGGCATGTCGCAACGCTCGGCCAACGTCGGTTCGGGCGGAGTGGCCGCTTTCTGGTCGGCCAGCCACTGACGCTCGCCGCCGGAGAGCAGTGGATCGAGTTGGCGCAGCGAATAGCCTTCGAACCGCACGAGCCACGCCAGGATCAACTTGCGCGCGCCAACCGCGTCGCCGGCTGCGACACGCACGCGGCGCAAGTGGCGGAGCACACCGTAAACGGCTTCGGCGATGACCGCGCGGTCACGCTGGCCGAGCTTGCGCTCGCTGCGGAAATAAGCGCTGAGCACGCCGTCGGCGGGAGACTGGAAACGCAACACTTCGGTCAGCGCGTCGGCTGCGGCTTCGAGTTGCGGAGCTGTGATCTGGATGGTCATGGATAACTCTTCTGAATGTTCAATCTTGTTCTTGCTGGCACAACTCAATTCGAGTCGTCGGCCGGGTTCTTGGGTGGCGGAGGCGGCGCCCGCATGATCTGTTTGTCGTCGAGCGTAACGTCGGTCGCCAGAAAATCGAAAATATCGCCCTTGTTGACGATGCGGAAACGCACTGGCGCATTGCGCAGTTGGCGCGATATCCACACGTCGATTCGCAATTCGCCGCCGCGCGCCTCGGCCCGATAACGCCGCGCCATAACCGTACCGCCCGGCAGCTTTACCTCGCCAGGCTCTTGTTGCACAACGGTCACTCGGCTCACCATGCCGCGCGACGCCACCACGAATACGTCGAACGCTTCGCGGTCGTCAGGCTGCAGCGACAGAAACTGCATCAGCGCCAGCATGTCGAGCGCCACGCCGCCCGTAGGCACTTCACGCGGATCGCCATTGCGATTCTGATGGATGGCGCTGGCATTCGGGTCGAACAGCGTCTGATAGCTACGCTTGTCAACGGTCTCATCAAACTGTTCCGAAATCGGCAAGCCGCCCGCCACGCGGCCCGACGAGCGCTGCTCCAGCAGCAGTTCGCGCCACGCCACCGCAGCACGCCCCTTCAGGCTGGCGGAGTAGCTCGAATCATCATGCTGCCAGCATTGCTCCGCGTGACCGAGGTCGCCGTTGAGAATGCCGTACGTCACGTTGAGCACGTACCCGATACACCCCTTATGCGGCCAGTCGGTCTGAATCGCCAGCGCCGGCTCGGATGAAGACGACGACGAAGACGATGAACTGCTCGGCCCTTCCGCCAGCGGAGCGGATTCTGCCGCAGCCTCGCTCGAAGCGGAACTCATCGACGACGACTCGGATGACGATTGCCCCCCTTGCGCCACGCTGGCCGCACTCGCGCTGGCTGCGGCGACCACCTTGGACGTAGGCCCGGGAGCCGCCGGCGCCGGCGGTTTGGGGGCTCGCTTAACGGGCGGCGGCGCCGGCATCTGCAGCAATTTGGCATCGATCCGCAGGGGCGGCTCGGGTGTTTCGGGCAAGCGCCAGCCTGGTGCGATCAAAGCCACCACGTGAACAGTGATGGAGGCGGCAAATGCCCAGCCCAGTAGCCGATGTGGCTGCACGAGATCTCTATGCGAGCGGCGGCGAAGTCCAGCCGTCGGCTGCCTCGGGCGCATCGCGCAACGTCACGCGCTGTCCTTTGACGCTCAACCGCCCATCGACAAACCACTGCACTGCCGCCGGATAGATGCGATGTTCAAAGGCCAGCACGCGTGCGCCCAGTGCGGCGGCATCGTCCCCCGCCAGCACGGGTACTGCGGCCTGGGCCACGATCGGGCCGCAATCCAGTTCAGACGTTACGAAGTGCACCGTCGCCCCATGCAGCTTGGCACCCGAGTCGATGGCGCGCTCATGGGTATGCAGACCGGGGAATGCCGGCAGCAGCGACGGATGGATATTGAACAGGCGTCCGGCGTAGTGATCGACAAACGCTGGCGTGAGCACGCGCATGAAACCCGCGAGCACGACCAGGTCCGGCGCGTGCGCGTCGATGGCCTCCGCCAACGCGGTGTCAAAGGCTTCGCGCCCGGCGAAGGCCTTGTGGTCGACCACTTCGGTCTGGATGCCATTCGAGGCGGCGAAGGCCAGCCCTGCGGCTTCCGGCCGGTTGCTGATCACCGCGGCGATGCGGGCGCCCTGGATCTTGGCGCGCACGATGGCTTCCATATTGCTGCCACGGCCAGAGATCAGGATGACTACGTTCTTCATTGCAAAATACCGGGGAACCGGCCGGACCTGAACGGCCCGGCGCGTCTAATCAGGCAGACTTGGGCTGCAGACGGCTCTTGAGCCACGCGATGCCCAGCGGCATCAGCGACACAACGATGATGCCCACGATCAGCAGGCTGAGGTTGTGCTTGATGAACGGGATGTTGCCGAAGAAATACCCAGCAAAGCACAGCGAGAAAATCCACAGCGCACCGCCCAGGATGTCCAGAGGCAGGAAGCGGCGGTAATCCATGGCCGCCACGCCTGCCACGAAAGGCGAGAAGGTACGCGCCAGCGGCATGAAGCGGGCGATGATGATCGTCTTGCCGCCGTGCCGTTCAAAGTAGGCGTGCGCCTTGTCGAACGCCGCGCGGTTGAAGAACTTCGACTGATTCCATGAAAACACCCGCCGCCCCACGCGTCGGCCGATCCAGTAATTGAGGTTGTCGCCGACCACGGCCGCAATGAACAGGCTGATCGACAACACCCAGATATCGATTCCACCGCCCGTGGTAGCGGCCAGCGCGCCAGCCACGAACAGCAGCGAGTCGCCAGGCAGGAATGGCGTGACGACCAGACCCGTCTCGCAGAAGATGATGAGGAACAGGATCGCGTAGATCCACGGACCGTACTGCGCCACAAGAATGGCGAGGTATTTGTCCAGATGCAGGACGATGTCGATGAAATGGCTGATGAGTTCCATGGGCATCGGGCCGTTGGCCCGCTCTCTGCTCGGGTAATCCACAATGATACCGGAGGCCGCGCACTGCCGGCCGGCTGTCTTGCCTGGACAGGCCTGCGCTGCCATGCTGAGGATTCCCCCACCGACAGGAGCCGCCGATGCGCCCGACGCTGATTGCCCTTGCCGCATTGTTCGTGCTGACCGCCTGCCAGAAGACACAGGAAGCCGCCAGCGACGCCAAACCCGACCTCAAGCAAGCCATCGAATCTACACAGTCAGCCGCCGCCACACTCGGCGCCGGCCTCAAGCAGGACGCGCAATCGATGGCCAACGCAGCAGGTGAAGCCGCTGACAAAGCGGCCGACAAGACCCGCGAAATGGCAGGAGATGCCAAGTCGGCAGCGGCTTCGCTGGCCGACTCGACCAAAGAGGCGGCACACAGTCTCGCCGCCGACGCCAAGGATGCCGCCCAGCGCGCGACCGACGCTACGCGCAGCGCAGCCAGCAGCGTCAAGGACGCGGCGCACGACGCCACATCGAAGTGAATGGTTGACGACGAGGGCGCCCCACGCCGTCAGCGCAGCTTGTCCAACAGGCCGTGCACGGCGTCCTCGCACATATCGAGAACCTCTTCAAACCCATTGTCGCCGCCGTAGTACGGATCAGGCACGTCACCCGTCGGGAAGCGTTCAGCGTGGCTGAGAAACAGCGTCACCTTGTCGCGGTACTCTGGCGGGCACATGCGCTGCAACTGGCGCAGATGCCCTTCGTCCATGGCAAGCACATAATCGAAATCGGCGAAATCCTTGCGCGTCACTTCGCGCGCACGTAGCGACGACAGGTCGTAGCCGCGCGCGGCCGCCGCGCGTTGCGCACGCAGGTCTGGCGCCTCACCGACGTGATAACCGTGCGTGCCGGCCGAGTCGAACTCCACGAGCCCGTCCAGCCCCATCTTGCGAGCCCATAAGCGGGCGATGCCTTCGGCAGTCGGCGACCGACAGATGTTTCCGGTACACACAAACAGCACGCGCTTTTTGTTTCCTTCAGCAGACACCAAGAACTCCGGTTTTGCTTTTCGAGGGGACAGCGAACATAGCGCAAATTCGCACCCTCGTCTGTGCGGAATGCCTTCTTCCACACACAACGGTCTCCTCCTATCCACACAAACTGTGCACAAGCATGTTGATAGGCGCTGATAAGTGACGGCAAGTGCTTGAACCACAAAGACCTGTGGGCGGTGCACCAATTTTCAGCACAACGCACACCGCTCAATGTCATTGACATACTCCATCAACGACCTTCATCCACACGATTTGTGCACAAGGCTGTTGATAGGCACAGGAACAGTGGCGTAACTCATTGAGGCCAAAGGCGCCACGCGCATTGCGTAAACTTTGTGCAATGCGGCGAAAACACTTGCGTGGTGCGTACTGATGCCATTGGCATAGCCATTCTCCACAGCAATTGTGCACAAGCGTGTTGATAGCAGCGGGAGATCGCGGGCAAGTCATTGACGCGCAAGGAACGATGGCTATTGCCACATTTTTAGGCAACGGACAATCCCGCGTGTTTTCGGCCTGTCTGGCGACAGACATGACATCGGCATTCACGACGTCCGCCATTCATCCACACAAGATGTGAACAATCGTGTTGAAAGACCTTGGGGAACGCCCGGAAGCCCTTGATGCAAAAGGCTTCAGCCGTGCTGCCCATTTTTTGGGCAGCACGGCATGACATCACTCTTCGCCGTCGAGGCGCTTGGGATGCACTTTGAGCAATTGAATGCGCGGTCCGCGCATGCGCTTGATGACGACAGAGAAGCGCGGAAACTCAACACGCTCGCCCTCATGGGGCACGCGGTCGAGTTGGTTCATGACGAGGCCGCCGATCGTGTCAGCGTCGGTCTCTTCGAGTTCGATATCGAGCGCACGCTCCAGCGTGTAGAGCGGCAGACCGCCCTTGCCGCTGAGCGTGCCATCGTCGTTGACCACCCACTCACTGTGGCTACGACGATATTCGTCCTGGATGCTGCCGATCATGGCGGACAGCAGATTGTCCAGCGTAAGGAAGCCTGCCACACCAAATCGACCGTTGCCGTCCACCACGGCGATGTGCGGGGCCCCCTGACGGAAGCGGCGCAACAGGACCAGCGCCGACAGATCGTCGCGCACGTGCTCGATCGGCCGAGCAAAGTCTGCGAGGTCTTCAACCTCGTCACCGGCCTGCAGCGCCAGCAGCAGATCCTTGGTGTGGACGACGCCGATCACCGCCTGCTCGGCTTCATCCACCAACGGATAGCGGCTGTAGCGATTGCGCCGGATGATCTGAAGGTTCTCCTCCATCGGGCGGTGCGCGTACAGCACCACCATTTCGCCCTGCGGGCGCATCAGCATGCCGACGGACAAATCGCCGAAGTCCAATGCGTTGGCGAGGTTGCGCCATTCGTCCTGAGAAAAGCCCGGAGGCGGCTCCGACGAGCGCAGGATCAGCTTGATTTCTTCTGCCGAATACGCGCTCTCGTGCACATGTTCGGCATCGAGCCCCACACGCGACAGCACCCAGTTGGAACTATGGTTGAGCACCCAGATGAACGGGTACATCACCCAGTAAAAAGCAAAGAGCGGTGCAGCCGTCCACAGCGACACGACCTCGGCGCGACGCAGTGCCATCGATTTGGGCGCGAGCTCGCCCACCACGATATGCAAATACGATATGAGTGAAAACGCCACGGCGAACGACACTGCATGCTGCAGGGCGGGCGCGACTTCAAAGTATACGAAGACCGGTTCGAGCAGACGGGCGAATGCCGGCTCACCCAGCCAACCCAGGCCAAGGGAGGCCAGCGTAATACCCAACTGGCAGGCCGACAGGTAAGCATCGAGATGCGCATGCACGCGCGCCAGCATGCGTCCACGCAGCCCAAAGCGGCGCGCCATGCTCTTGATGCGGGTGGGTCTGACTTTGACGATTGCGAATTCCGCTGCAACGAAGAAGCCGTTGAGCAGGACGAGGAAGAGTGCTGCGAGAATGTATAAGAGATCTATCATGCGATCGAGCCCCGCATGCGCCATGCCAGCGGCACAACGGGACTCCGGACGCGCCGGTACGTTGGCGCAACCGCGCAAGGATACAGCATGCGCCTGTCAGGCCCGGCGACAAGGATCGTGCGCGACTCGCACCGGGCCCTGCAAGCGCTGTCCAGCGCTGAAGCCGCCTTACAGACGGAAGGCGGTCACCACACTGTTCATACGGGTTGCCAGACCGTGCAACTGCTCGGCCGACAGGCTCATGCTAGTCACGGCGTTGTTGTTGTTCTCGACCATGAGGGCAATACGTTCGATGTTGCCCGCGATCTCGCCGCTGGCGCGGTTCTGTTCGCGGACCGCACTGGTGATCTGGGCCAGTTCGTACGCTGCACGGGCCACGGCTTCGTTGGCCCCATCCAGCGCGACCACGGTCTCGTCCATGCCTTCGCGGCTGTGCGCGATCTTGGCCAGACCGCTACGCACCGACTCTTCCAGATCCATGGCCTGGGAGCCCAGCGTCGAAGTGATCGCATCGATCTCGGCCGCTGACTGACCGGACTTTTCCGCCAGCTTGCGCACTTCGTCGGCCACCACGGCAAAGCCGCGCCCCGCTTCGCCGGCACGGGCCGCTTCGATGGCAGCGTTCAGCGCCAGCAGGTTGGTCTGGTCGGCGATCTCACGCACTTGCCGCGTCATCGAGCTGATGCTCTGCATGCTCGTCACCGACTCCTGCGACGCCGTCGCCACGCGCTGGATCACGTCGGCCGTCTCTTCGATGGCGCGGCGCACCTCGGCCAGCTTGTCCTGCACGCCACGAGTCTGCGTCAGGCTGTTGTTGGAAAGACGGCTCGCGCTGTCGGCGTTTTCGGTAATCGTCTGCATCGACTGCGAGAGTTCTTCCATCGACGCCGCCGTGGAACTGGCCGCCTCCGATTGCTCGCAGGACGAGTCGGAGACGTTGCCGGTTTCCGTCGCCATCGTGTTGACGCTCTGCTTGAGGGTGATCGCGCTTTCGCGGATCTGGCCGATCAGCTCGCCGAGGTCGTGCCGGATCGTTTCGGCGTTCGACGCAACGCGCAGGAATTCCTGGCTGTGGTTCAGATCGACGGGACGGCTGAAGTCACCCATGGCCAGCCGGCTCAAATCATCGGCAAGACGCGCGGTGCCACGCGTGAGGTGCTTGTGGACAACCCACAGAAAGGCAAGCAGTGCGGCCGCACACAGCACCACCATGAGCGCCAGCGACGTATACAGAGCCGACTCGGCGCTGGCCTGTGTACCCGCCAGTGCACTGGCGGCCTGGGGACTGATGCGCGCGATTTCCTCGCCCATTTTCCGTACGGCGGCATGCTGATTGACCAGCCCGGACGTTGCGGCGACAACAACGCACAACGAACCGAATCCGCTCACGAGAAGGAGCTGGTTGCGCATGGAGGTGAAAATCTGGCGAAACATGGGCTGCGGCTTTCCTGTGGAGTGAAGACGTGACGTCGCCTCGCACGGCCCGGGGGGAAGAAATGGCCGGCGGTCGATCTATATTCGTTTGAACTCTATTTACGGCAGATACCCATCTTGTCTTGAGGGAGACTGGGGTAAGCCCTCAAGGCGCCGCCACGGTTGCCGATAAAACAGGCACTAATCCAAATTGAACCGACGATCGACCATGGCGCGCCGCCGTCACGAAGAAGAACACGAGAATCACGAACGCTGGCTGGTGTCCTACGCGGACTTCATCACGCTGCTGTTCGCCTTTTTCGTCGTGATGTACGCCATCAGTTCGGTCAATGAAGGCAAGTACCGCGTGCTGTCGGACTCGATCATGCAAGCCTTCCGCAGCGCGACCAACGTGCATGGCGCGACCATCGTGTCGCCGCCGATCGATACCGGTTCGGTCGTGCCGGCCATCGTCGCCAAACTGCCGCCGCCCGACCCGGAGGCCGAACGCCGCCGCGCCGCTCACGCCCAACGCATGCGCGACATGGCTGAACAAATCCGCCGCGTGCTGGCGCCCTTGGTCAAGGGCGGACAGGTGCGTGTGACGGAAGGCGCGCGCGGGATTTCGGTGGAAATCAACGCCAGCGTGCTGTTTGCGCCAGCCGACGCGTCACTCGGCCCGGAAGCCGTGCGTGCATTGCGTGCGGTGGGCGAGACGATCGCAACGGGCGACTTTCCGATCGTCGTGGAAGGCCACACCGACGTCACGCCGATCAGCAATCCGTTCTTCGCTTCTAATTGGGAACTGTCGGCCGTCCGTGCCTCATCGGTGGTGCGCTTGTTCATCAGCGCGGGGGTGGCGCCGGTCCGGCTGACGGCCGCCGGCTACGGCGAACAGCGCCCGGTGGCCGACAACACCACGCCAGAAGGCCGCGCGCGCAACCGGCGCGTGACCATCCTGATTGAGTCGTCGATACCGGGTGAAAATGCGCCAGCCGGCGCTGTCACCCCGGCCGGGCTAGACAGCGCGCTCGGCGTGCCGTCGGGCCAGTCCTGACCGTCGTACCACTCGTTTATTGCTGCGCTGGCGGGTAGCCCGCTGCGGCCAGCGCATCGATGAGCTTGCTCTGCGGCTGCTCGCTGGTGATTCGCACGCGCTTGTCTCCCAGTGAAACCTCGACCCGCGCCGACGGGTCGAGTGCGGCAATGGTTTGGCGGACGCGGCCCTCGCAGTGGCCGCAGGTCATGGCGGGAATGGTCAAATCCATCATGGTCGTAACTCCGGTTGGTTCATTCGAGCCACCACGATGATCCTTGCCATCGTGGCAAGGTCAACCTTCCTGGTTCGGCGTCTCCCTTATGACTGAATCTGCAAAAGCAATTCAGTTTTTATTCGTTCCTTTCATAAGGGCGCATCCTTAAAGTCTTCCTCACCAACACAACAACATCGAGGAAAGATCATGCAGTTCAGCGCCCTTCGCCGTACCCTGCTTGCCGCATCGCTGGCCCTTGGCCTGGTTGGTGTGGCGTCGGCAGCCACCTCCATCGTCAACGTGTCGTACGACCCGACGCGCGAGCTTTATCAGGATTACAACGCCGCCTTCTCGAAGTACTGGAAGGCCAAGACCGGTGAAGACGTCAGCGTGAAGACGTCCAATGGCGGCTCGGGTGCTCAGGCACGCGCCGTGATCGACGGTCTGGACGCCGACGTGGTGACGCTGGCACTGGCCTATGACATCGATGCCATCTCGGAAAAGGCCAAGTCGCTGCCCGCCGATTGGCAAAAGCGCCTGAAGCACAATTCTTCGCCCTACACCTCGACCATCGTGTTCCTGGTCCGCAAGGGCAACCCCAAGCACATCAAGGACTGGGCCGATCTGGTCCGCTCCGGCGTCGAAATCGTGACGCCCAACCCCAAGACCTCGGGCGGCGCCCGCTGGAACTACCTTGCAGCCTGGGCCTACGCGCTCAAGCAGCCGGGTGGCACGGAACAGAGCGCGCGTGACTTCGTCAAGCATCTGTACGGCAACGTGAAGGTGCTCGACACCGGCGCACGCGGTGCAACGACCTCCTTCACCGAACGCGGCATCGGCGACGTGCTGATCGCCTGGGAGAACGAGGCCTACCTCGCCAAGAAGGAACTGGGCGACAAGGTCGAGATCGTGACGCCGTCGCTGTCGATCCTGACCGAACCGCCAGTCGCCGTGGTTGACAAGGTGGTTGACAAGCGCGGTACCCGCAAGCAGGCCGAGGCTTACCTCGACTACCTGTACTCGCCGGAGGGCCAGGACATCATCGGCCGCAACTACTATCGCCCGATCGACCCGAAGGCTGCCGCCAAGTACGCCAAGCAATTTGCGCCGGTCAAGCTCTTCACCATCGACGACGTGTTCGGCGGCTGGCAGAAGGCACAGAAGACGCACTTCGCCGACGGCGGCGTGTTCGACCAGCTCTACCAGCCGAAGTAATCGCTGCGCGCATCAACAAAAAGGCCTCCCTCGGGAGGCCTTTTGTCATGGTCGGCGCCGTCAGGTGTCCGGCATCAGGTCGCGCTCGCCCTCATCGCGCGCACTGCCGGCTGGTTGAAGACTCTTGTCCAGAGCGATGAGGTCTTCGTGCGTGTCGGCGTCGGCAAAACCCGCGTGAGCGCCATCGAAGTCGACCTTCTCGGCATCCAGCGACTGCACCCACAAGCCCATGCGGCGACCGCCGGACGTCAGGAATGCGCGCAGCCCCGTCAATGCGCTGCGCGGCAACAACGCGTAGACCGGCTGCACATGCCCGCCAACATACGCCACGGCTGCGCGGCCTCGGGCGGCTTCGAGCATGCGTTCGGCGTAATCGGCCGGCAGCAGCGGCGCGTCCACCGGGCACGTGAGAATCCATCCATTGCGTGCGGCGGCCAGGGCGGTTTCGATACCTGCCAACGGCCCAAGAAATCCGCTGCGAAGATCCGCCATCACCGGATGACCAAGCGCGCGATATTCGTCGAGATTGCGATTGGCGACGATGATGAGCTCCGAGACCTGTGGCGCAAAACGCTCGCACACCCATCGCGCCATGGTCTTGCCACGCAACGACACGAGCCCCTTGTCGACGCCTCCCAGCCTGCTGCCTTGGCCGCCGGCAAGAATCACTCCGGTCAATGCACGCGCCATGGGTTCAGCCGCCGATGTATGACATTTCGATTTTGTCTTGCGGCGCGGTGTTCTGCCCTCGCAGCTCCGAATAGCGATCCTGCCGCGCTGACCACACACCCGCCATCCAGCCTGACAGCGCGTCGTCGTCGGCACCACGCAAACGCGCGCGCAGATCATGTCCGCTACCCGCGAACAGGCAGGTAAACAACTTGCCTTCAGGCGACAGCCGCAGACGCGTGCAGTCCTGACAGAAAGCCTGTGTCACCGCGGCAATCACGCCGATCTCGCCAGCGCCGTTGACATACCGCCAACGCTCGGCCACCTCGCCGCGGTAGTGGGCCTGTAGCGGAATGAGCGGGAAGTCGGCATTGATGCGACGAATGATCTCATCAGCGGGCACGACCTCATCCAGCCGCCAGCCGTTGGTCCGTCCGACGTCCATGTACTCGATGAAACGCAGGATGTGGCCGCTACCGCGGAAGTAACGCGCCATATCGATGATGTCGCCATCATTGATACCACGGCGCACCACCATATTGATTTTGGTGTCGACAAAACCGGCCTCGGCTGCGGCGTCGATGCCGCGCAACACTTCAGCCACGGGGAAGTTGACGTCGTTCATGCGGCGGAAGGTCGCGTCATCGAGCGCATCGAGGCTCACCGTCACGCGGTCGAGCCCCGCTTGGCGCAATGCCACGGCATGGCGGGCAAGCAGCGCGCCATTGGTGGTCAGTGCGATCTCGATGCCGGGTATCTCGCGCAGCATTTCGACGAGCCGGTGCAGTTCGCGCCGCAGCAAGGGTTCGCCCCCCGTGAGGCGGATCTTGCGAACACCCAGGCTCACTGCAATGCGCGCCACACGAGTGATCTCTTCGAACGACAACAGGTCGCCACGCGGCAAAAACGCGTGATCGCGCCCGAACTTGTCGCGCGGCATGCAATAGGTGCAACGGAAATTGCAGCGATCGGTGACCGAAATGCGCAGGTCGTGGATCGCTCGCCCCATGCGGTCGCGCACAATCCCGTCGTCGCGCCGGGGGCGGACGGGAATCAGCGCGCTGACAGGGATGCGGGTTTCAGTGGGCACGGCGATCGCAGGTGGGTGTGTTCCAGTGCATTATGGGCTGCGCAGATGGCGCTTCTCAAGCCTGACACCGCCCGAGGTGGCTCCATCGCAAGGAACGAACCCGGCCTGGCGTGGGGCGCCGGGCGTACGCCGGAGCGTGTGCGCTATATCAATTATTGCCTAGGCTGATAGCGTCGTCTGAGGCCCAAGTTGCAGTTTTTACCTTTGTTCATGTCGCCCTCTGCGATACTTGCGTGTTCTACCGTCGTTTTTGAGCGACGCATCCCACCTATCCAGGTATGTCCATGTCCCAAACCTCCCCCCAGACCTTTGCCGAACTGGAGCTCTCCGCGCCCTTGCTGACCGCGCTGGATGATGTCGGCTACGAGACGCCCTCGCCGATCCAGGCCGCGTGCATCCCGCACCTGCTGGCCGGTCGCGACCTTCTCGGCGAAGCCCAGACCGGCACCGGCAAGACTGCCGCCTTCGCCCTGCCCTTGCTGCAGCGGCTCGACCCGGCGCAAAAGACCCCGCAGATCCTGGTGCTGACGCCGACGCGCGAACTGGCGATCCAGGTCGCCGAGGCGTTCCAGCGCTATGCCAAGTATCTGCGCGACTTCCACGTGTTGCCGCTGTATGGCGGCCAAAGCATGGTCGTGCAGTTGCGCCAGCTCTCGCGCGGCGCACAGGTCATCGTGGGGACGCCGGGCCGCGTCATGGACCATATCGAACGCAAGAGCCTGACGCTCGACGGCCTGCGGGCGCTGGTGCTGGACGAGGCGGACGAAATGCTGCGCATGGGCTTCATCGACGATGTCGAATGGATTCTCGACCATACGCCCGAAACGCGGCAGACCGCACTGTTCTCGGCCACCATGCCGGCGCCGATCCGCCGGGTGGCGCACAAGCACCTGCGCGACGCGCAAGAGGTAAAGATCGCGGCAGCCACCACGACCGTGTTGACCATCCGCCAGAGCTACTGGCCGGTGCGCGGCGTGCACAAGCTCGACGCACTGACGCGCATCCTCGAAGTGGAAGACGACTTCGACGCCGCCATCATCTTCGTGCGCACCAAGACCGGCACGGTTGAGCTTGCCGACAAGCTCGAAGCACGCGGCTACGCTGCGGCGGCGCTCAATGGCGACATGACGCAAGCGCTGCGCGAACGCGTGATCGAACAACTCAAGGGTGGCTCGCTCGATATCGTCGTGGCAACCGACGTCGCCGCGCGGGGCATCGACGTGCCGCGCATTACGCACGTCATCAACTACGACATCCCCTACGACACCGAAGCCTACGTTCACCGTATCGGCCGTACGGGCCGCGCCGGCCGCCAGGGGAGCGCCATCCTGTTCGTCGCCCCGCGCGAAACCGGCATGCTGCGCGCCATCGAACGCGCCACGCGCCAGCCGATTCAGCAGATCGCCCTGCCGACGCGCGAAGCAGTTGCCGACCGTCGCGTGGCCCAGTTCAAGCAACAAGTGGTGGAAGTGCTCGAAGAGCAGGATCTGGACTTCCTCGAAGATGTGGTTAACGAACTGTGCGCCGAACAGGAGCACGACACCGCGCGCATCGCCGCCGCGCTAGCATGGCTGGTGCAGCGCGAACGCCCCCTGCAGCTACCGGCCACGGGCCCCGAACCGCGTCCGCAGCCGGTCGAGGATCGCGCGGAAAGACCTCGCCGCGAGAATCGCGACGAGATCCTCTCGCGTCGCCGTGAATTCGCCTCGGGTGGTCAGCAACGCTATCGCATCGATGTCGGCCGCAATCAGGGCGTGATGCCGAAAGAAATCGTCGGCGCCATCGCCAATGAAGGCGGCATCGAAGGCCGGCAGATCGGCCAGATCAACCTGTTCGACGACTACAGCACGGTTGAACTCCCGGCGCTGCCTGAAGACGTCCTCTCGATCCTGCGCCGCACCCGCGTGCGTCAAGTGCCGCTGAATATCCGCCTTGCCGCTCCCGGCGAAGGAGACGCGCCGCGCAGCTTCAAGGGCCCGCGCCGCGATGACAACGAGCGTCGCCCGCAACGTCGCCAGGAATGGCGCGACGAAGCCCCGCAGAAGCGTGAGTGGAAGGAAGGCGGCGAACGCCGCGCATGGCGCGATGAGGCCCCTCGTCGTGACGAAGCACCTCGCCGCAGCGAATGGAATGCCGATCGCGCAGCGCGCAAGGATTGGGGTGGCGAACCGCCGCGTCGCAACTCTGGTGAACGCGGCAACTTCAACGACCGCAGCGGCAAGGACGAACGCCCCGCCTTCCGCGACAAGGGTTTCGGTGACCGTGACCGCGCACCGTCCCGTGACAAGGGCTTTGGTGACCGCGAACGCCCGGCCTTCTCCAAGGATCGCGGCAGCAAGCCGTCATGGTCCGACAAGAAGCCGGGCGGGCCGCGCAAGAAGTACTGACCTTCTCGCCAGACCCAACAAAAAAGGCGGGCTCGATGCCTGCCTTTTTTACGTGTACTGAATCCGCCTCAGCGTACTTCCAGCGTTGGGGAATCCACTTTGCCCGTCAGGCTGAAGCCGCGCGTCGACACTTCCCCGCCCGGCAGACGCAGCGTGCCCGACATGCTGCCGCGCACTTGTCCATCGTCGGTCAAAGTAAAGGCGCCAGAACTCTGCATGGCGCCGGCTTCCATCCGACGAATACTCACCGCCACAGGCTTGCCTGCCGGGGCATTGAAACTGCCTTCGAGCGTTTCGAAACGGGTCAGCCCGCCGCCCGCCGGGCCAGCAGAGGCCTTTCGCATGCCTTCAAGCAGGCCGAGACGATCGATGGCCCCCGACTTCACCAGGAACGTGCCATTGCTCGTCAGATTCTTACCCAGCTCATCGAACGTCGCCCCCGCGCCAGACAGTTTGACGAGCCCATTGAGATCTCCCTGTACCGTCGTGCGTGGATACATCCGCGAGAGAAAGTCGCGGGCACGCAGCGAAGCCAGTTTCAACTCACCGTCCATCGCGTATTTGTCGGTCAGCGTCAGGCGCAGGCGCCCGCTCACTGCGCCACCATCGCCATTGGCGCCGATGCGATCAAGCACCAACTGCTGATCGTCCAGCACCCCCTGTGCCACAACGTTGTCGAACAGGAAAGCCGGCAGACCAGCCCATTTAAGCTGACCGGATTGAACCAGCACATTGAGCCGGTCGCCCGCAGGCGAGGCCTCCAACGTCAGTTTGTCGCTTATCCGGACGCGGACATGCGCGAGCGTGCCGTCGGCCGCAAAGTCCATTTCGCCCGCTGGCAGATCAAGCGCGCCGCCCCCCATGCGGAGCTGGAGCTTGTTGAATGCCAACGTGCTGACCTTGTAGCTGGACTTGCCGTCGATCGCCCCAAGTCGCGCCAATGCAGATGGCGTGGCGGTCACTTGGTCCGCACGAACCTTGATCCGGTTGGTGCGCAACGAAGTCAGCCATTCGGCCCAATCAGGTGTAACCCATGCGCGGCCGATGCTGATCTCCTGCGCGGTGCGAATCGTCACCTTGCGCAGCTCCACTGCAGGCCAGGGCGTGAAGGCATAACCACGGTCGGCATAAGTTACGGACAGACCGAGCCATGATTCCGTGGCGGCCGCCAGGGCAATCGGCGCGGCCAGCACGCAGGCCAGGACTACCGTGCCGGCGGTCGCACGGCCGAAGGAAGTAAGGCGGGTCGGGAAGAGGGGCATGGGCGTTCTTTCCGTTGTCTTTCGATATAGCGAAAGTGGACAATCATCGATTTCAAGGAATCTTCAAAATGCTTCTTGACAGGCGGCGTTCGGGCATCTAATATTCGCGTCCTCAATTGATCCCCGATAGCTCAGTCGGTAGAGCGCCGGACTGTTAATCCGTAGGTCCCTGGTTCGAGCCCAGGTCGGGGAGCCAAATTCGAAAGCCAGCACTTCGGTGCTGGCTTTTTTCGTTTGCCTCGCGCTCTTGCGGAATTATTCCCCACCCCACCCGTCCAGGCGCATCCGCCTGACCCAAGCCGCGTCGCGTCTGTCGTGCAAGTGCCATGACTCCCGTTGCCACAACGCGCGAATCGCATCCGCCGCCGTTGCCCGTCGCCGCTTGAGTCCACCACTCACTCCGCCGCCAAAGACACAGAAGGGACATTGAAGGGCAAAAAGGGCACCGGGTGGCCGGGGGGAATGGGTGTATCGGGGGTGACCGGGAGTGGACAGCCTCCCGCGCTGAAGGCGATGCCGCGTGACGTCGCCGACGGAAACCAATTTGTCCATGCGACACTGAACGATCTTCCGCTTCTGCGACCCGATTCAACTCATTGATGGACGTAGCTCAGCGTCAAGTATTTGGCATACTCCGACGATGCGAATCACTGATGTTGGGTCGCCCATCAAGGCAGGCTGCACAAGGAAAAAGCACGAAGATAATGTGCGCGCAAGCGCTGCGCGTCGGCTGCATGAGTTCCAACTTACGGGAGGGGCACGCATGGCTGGTTTGACGGTGCGGCATTGGGCCGCGGTAGCACTGGGATGCGCTCTGAGCAGCACCGCTGCCCAGGCCGCAGAAGGCTGGCAGTTCTCCGTGCAGCCCTATCTTTGGTTGCCAACCATCAACGGTACGATGCGCTTTGATGAGCCATCGGGTGGCGTCGGCAGCCCCGAGGTCGAAACCGGCCCCAATGACTACCTGAGCAACCTCAACGGGTTGATAATGCTCAGCGGCGAAGCCCGTAAGGGCGACTGGGCGATCATCGGCGATATCGTCTATCTGGACTTCTCGGATCAGGACGCCCACGTCAAGAACATCGATTACAACATTGGCGGGTCACGTAACCCGGTGTCGAGTTCGCTCGACGCCGGCAGCAAAACCACCTTCAGCGGCCTCGAATGGACCCTCGCCGGCAGTCGTCGGCTGGTCAATGATCCAGGCGGCAGTTTCGAGGTGCTAGGCGGCCTGCGCTACTTCGGCTTGAGGGCAAGTGCGGACTGGCATCTTACCGCCTCGATCACTGACCCTTCCGGCACGCGCACCTTCCCGGCCAACGGTACAGTCGATGCCAAAAAGGACTTCTGGCACGGCATCATCGGCGTGCGGGGCACCGTGCATCTCGGCAGCGGAAACTGGTACATGCCGTACTACGCCGACATAGGCGCAGGGGGCGATAGCTGGTCATGGCAGGGCCTGCTGGGTATCTCTTACCGATTTGGCCTTGGCGACGCCACACTCGCCTATCGCCACATTGAATACGACCAATCCGACAACAAACTGGTGCAGTCGCTCAGCTTCAGCGGTCCGTCATTCGGCTTCAACTTCCGGTTTTGACGAACGAAGTCACAACGATGGCGCTGCGCTTTGCGGAGGCGAAGCGCTGCGCTTCTGGAGAGGTCTGTTTTCGCCTCGGAAGACACCATTGAAACTCCGAATGGCACCTATTCAAATCCGGGGGAACGTCGCCATCTGGCCGATCAAATCTCAGGTTGGGCGCGCTTTTTTCCTCTTGGACTAGGGTGCGGGGCCATCGATCGGTCAGATTTCATTCGGCTGGTTGCTCGCCCGTCTCGTTGTCAGCGTCGTCAATTGGAAGCTCCTTTCGGCAATCGCATCAGGGCACTATGCTTCTCATCAAATGAGGTGCGAGGCTAAGCTCGCGAACGGCTGCCGGATAGGTGCTTAGATTCCGATTGATCCCACAAGCCCGATCTCGTTCCTGTTGATGGTTCGGCCCGCTTCTTCCGGGTACGGGAGTACGGGAGTACGTGACTGCGCGTGCCCACACGATGGATTAACTCCTTAAGGAGGCGACATCATGGGCGAGTTCTCGATTCAGGATTTTCGCGGGAGGCTGATCGGTCCGTCAGACAAGGACTACGACGAGGCACGGGCGCTGTACAACGGCATGATCGATAAGCGGCCCAAGGTGATTGCTCGCTGCACCGACGCTGCCGATGTCATAGCGGCGGTCGAACTACGCGCGCGATAACACGCATCTTCTCGCAATCCGCGGAGGCGGGCATAGCGGCCCCGGTTTGGGCAGTTGCGACGGTGGGCTAGTCATCGACCTGTCGCAGATGCGCGGCGTGCGTGTCGACCCAGAGAGCCGCACCGTGCGTGTCGAGCCAGGCTGCACTGCCGCGGATCTCGATCACGCGACTCACGCCTTCGGCCTCGCCGTGCCGCTCGGCATCGTCGGCAGCACGGGCGTCGCGGGGCTGACCTTGGGCGGCGGGACCGGCTATCTCACACGCAAACATGGCCTCACGGTCGACAATTTGCTCGAGGTGGATGTGGTGCTGGCCGACGGATCTTTCGTCACCGCCAGCAACGAAAAACACGCGGACCTCTTCTGGGCTGTGCGCGGTGGCGGCGGTAACTTCGGCGTGGTCACGAGCTTTCTATTTCAGGCTCACCCGGCCAATATGGTGTTCGCCGGTCCGATTTTCTGGGACGCCAGGGACGCCAAGCAAGTGATGGCGACGTACCGCGACTTCATCCCAAACGCCCCCGAAGAGCTTGGCCTGTTTGTCGGTCTCAAAACCGTGCCTCCAACCGACCCCTTCCCTAAGGACCACTGGAATAAACGCGCCTGTGCCCTGATCGGTGCGTTCAACGGGCCGATCGCAGAAGGTCAGAAACTCATGGCGTCGCTGCTCGAGAAACTGCCCGCTCCGCTGTTTAACTGGACGGGCGAGATGCCATGGACTGCCATCAACAGCCTGTTCGACCCATTCTTCCCCAAAGGCTTGCAGTGGTACTGGAAGGGCGACTTTGTCAAAGCGCTGTCCGATGAGGCAATCGACGTGCACATCGCCAACGCGATCAAGGCACCGACCCCCTTCTGCCTGATGCACCTATACCCCATAGACGGCGTCGTTCGGCGGATCGCCAAGGACGCCACGCCGTGGAGCGCGCGGGACGCGTCTTTTTCGATGGTAATTGCCGGGGTCAGTCCCGATCCCAAAGACGCAGAGGCGCTTAAGACTTGGGGCCGTGCCTATTGGGAGGCCATTCATCCGTTCAATCTGGAAGGCGCGTATGTCAACTTCATGGACGCCGACGAGGCCGAGAACCGCGTCGAACTGAGCTACGGCGAGAACTACAAGCGTCTTGCCTCAATCAAGGCGAAGTACGATCCCAACAATCTGTTTCGAGTTAACCAGAATATTCGGCCGAAAGCGTAAAGCCACGCGCGCGGTCTCCTGCGCCCGCGCCGCGATGAGGACGCTCTGAATTGTATTCGCGACGCCATGCGGCGATGATCTCGCGTGCATGTCGCATCGAAACGAACCAATGCTTGTTCAGGCATTCATTCCGGAACTTGCCGTTGAAGCTGTCGATGTAGGCATTCTGCTGTGGCGTGCCCGGTTCGATGAAATTCAGCCTCAGTCCCTTTGCATACGCCCGCCTTGCTGGCGAACTCAGGGCCGTTGTCGATGGTAATCAACAACGGCGACCCTCGGAGTTCCAATAGCCGCGACAGTACCGATACCACACGTGTGCCCGGCAACGACGTATCAAGGCACTCCTTGGCGAAGTCGTCCACGACGTTCAGGCAGCGCAATCGTCGGCCATTGGCCAGTCCATCCGATACAAAGTCCATCGACCAGCGCTAGTTCGGCATCGTCGCCAGAAACCTTCGGTTGTCGTTCTACGTCAGCGGTCAGCCCGGCCTGTTGACACCCCGGGAACGGCTTCTTGTGATTGACCAGCTTGCACCAATACGTGCAGACGCCGATAGCCATGTCGTCGTTTGACGGCCACCTCTCATTCCGCCGCCAAAGACACAAAAGGGACATTGAAGGGCAAAAGGCACCGAATGGCCTGGGGGGATGGGTGTATCGGGGGCGGAAGAACCTGGGTGCTGTGCATGGCCTGCTCGGACACACCAAGCTCGAAAGCACGGTTCGCTATCTCGACATTGAGGTTGACGATGCGCTGGAGCTCTCCGAGCAAACGGAAATCTAGGACAGGTGCAGCGGCCGGCCTGCGAAGCAAAGCGCTCCTAAGACAACTATAAATTCTTGGAAGATTCAGACGGCATGCACGATTGTCCATCCCCAGAGACAACAGGAGAGCCAACAATGAAACTCATTCGGACAACCGGCGCCCTGCTCGTTGCCATGACATTGGCGAGCCCACCTCCTCTCGCCGCAAGCGGAGCAGAGGGGCGCCCTGTGCTTGCCCAGCCCGTCAGCACGGTGCAGATGCACCCGGACTACGCCAAGGCGATCGGTCGCATGGCCTACCTTTGGGGCTGGCCAATGGTGAACATGATCAACCGCAATGCGCGCATTACGCAGGCCCCCCATCCAGGGCTGCTGGGGGGCATCCTGCCGGCCGCGCCACGCGGACAGATCGGCATGCTGCACGACTACATCACGCCATCGGAAACCTTCGTCACCTGCCCGAATCAGGACGTGGTGTACGGTCTGGGCTTTTTCTCGTTGGACGAAGAGCCGGTGATCATCCAGGTTCCCGATTTTGGCAAGCGCTTCTGGGTTTATGCACTGTACGACCAGCGCACCGACCAGTTCGGCCACCTCGGCAAGCCCTACGCCAGCAAGCCAGGGTTCTACCTGCTGGTCGGCCCCAACTGGAAGGGAAAGAAGCCAGCCGGCGTACGCGAAGTGATCCGCAGCGCGACCCCACTGGCCAATGCCATCCCCCGCATCTTCATGGATGACACGCCAGAAGACCGCACCGCCATCCAGAAGGTGATCAACCAGGTGGTGGCATATCCGCTCAAGGACTTCACCGGCAAGATGAAGACCATCGACTGGAAGAGCTCGCCGAACATCCCCGTGCCGAACGCCGACAGTGCCAGCGGTGGCGAAACCAAATGGGTGATTCCGGAGCAATTTTTCGATCAACTCCCGGACGTGCTAAAGATGATCTCGCCGCTGCCCGGTGAAGAAGCCATGTACGCGCAGTTCCGCCAGTTGATGGAGGTCGCGGCCACGGACCCCGCTATCAAACAGGCACTGGTGGACGTGGCGAAGGAAACGGAAGAGTCGGTCATCAAACCCTTCTTCCAGTGGAAACATAACGGCCACCCGGCCGGCAACGGCTGGAACCGCTCCACTCACAACGCCGAGTGGGGCGTCGATTACTTCAACCGCACGGGCACGTCCAAGTCGAACATGTTCGACAACCGTCCCAATGAAACCCAGTACTTCTACACGGACTTCGACGAGTCTGGAACGCAGCTCAATGGCGGCAGCAACTACACAGTGACCTTTCCCGCCGGCCAGGAACCTCCAGTCAATGGCTTCTGGTCGCTCACTCTATACAACAGCCTGCACCTTTTTAGCGAGAACGAGCTGAAGCGCTACTCACTGGGCACCAAGAACAAGAATCTGGTACGCAACGCCGATGGCTCGCTGACGATCTACGTCGGCCCGACCTCGCCCGGCAAGGATAAAGAAAGCAATTGGCTGCCCTCGCCCAAGGAGAACATTTCACTCTACATCCGGGCCTACTGGGGTAAGGCAGGCATCACCAAGGGCACCTGGCAGCCACCCGTCGTGAAGAAAATCAGCTGACTCACCCGCGGGGGCCACGCGGCACGTAACGCATAGGCCCCACGGCCATCACGTCATTGCAATGCCAACAAGGAGTCACATGATGGAGTCTCGTTCCAGGCTCGCGGTGGCCGGCCTCACCCTCGCCCTTGCATTGTGCCTATCTCCCGCGCTTCACGCGCAACAGGCCCCAGCCTCACCACTGATCAAACAGATTAACGACGGTAACTGGCTGGACCAGAAGGAAGCCGAGAGCCTGCGCGATGAGCTCTATTACCAGCGCGCCGTGCACGCCTACTTCACGATGCTGCCGCTGCTGAATACCATCGGCATGCGCGACGGCTCCGAGAGAGTTTTTGGTGCGGGCTACCAGGTGTTGCCGATCTGGAAGCAGCGTATGGACAGCCGCACCCAGGTGCCTACACCGAACGCGGACGTCATCTACTCGATGAGCTATCTCGACCTTAAGAAGACCGGGCCGCTGGTGGTCAATGCACCAGCCAACGTGATCGGCATGTTCACCGATTTCTTCCAGCGCACCATCACCGATGTCGGAGCCATCGGTCCGGACCGCGCACGCGGCGGTCTGTACCTGCTGCTGCCCCCGGACTACACGGGTCCAGTTCCCGGTGGCTACTTCGCCGTCAAGTCGTCGACCTACAACGTGTTCCTGTTCTTCCGCACGGTGATGGCCAAGGGAGACGGCAAGCCCGATCCTGCACCAGCCGTGAAGGCCGCCGAAACTACCCGCGTCTATCCGCTCTACACGCCGGAGAAAGACGCGAAGCAGATGGAGTTCCCGGATGCCAGTGGCAAACGCATCGACATGATGTACGCGGTCGACAGCCAGTTCTGGACGAAGCTAAAGGAGTTCATCGACTACGAGCCGGTTGACGCCATCGACCTGGAACTACGTGGCGTGCTGGCCTCTATCGGCATTGTCAAAGGACAGCCCTTCAAGCCGACGTCGCGCCAGCAGGAAATGCTGCAGAAGGCAGTGACAACCGCACCGAAGATGATTCTCGCCATGCGCCAACTGGGCCGCGAAGACGGTCGCAACCTCTACTACAAGGACCGCAAATACGAGACAGCCTGGGGAGGTGGTACCAACGACTGGATGCAGGAGAGCTACCTGGACGTGAACCAGCGAGCCGGCTTCTTCCAGTACGCCTACTCCTCCGCACCGGCGATGGTGATGCACACTACCGGCGCGGGGTCCAAATACCCTTTCACGACACGCGATGCACAAGGCAACTTCCTTAAAGGCGCGGGCACCTACAAGCTGCGACTGCCAGCCGGCATTCCGGCTGCGCTGTTCTGGGCCGTGACGGCTTACAACATCACCGACGGCACCATGCCCGAGACCAAGCAACTGCTGCCTTCTACCAATGGCTACTACGACATTCCGAAGCAGGCCGACGGGTCGATTGAAATCTGGTTCGGGCCGGAGAAACCGCAGAACGTGGTCGATGCGGCCTTCATCCAGACCATACCGGGGCGAGACTTCCTGGTGGCCGTCCGCCTGTATGGCGCGGAACATGGCTTCTACGACCAGACCTGGAAGCCGGATGACGTCATCAAAATCAAGTAGTGCAAGGCGGAGGGTGGATCTGACACCGAAAATCTCCAGTTCCACCCGCTCGAATATCTCGGCGGGACGTCAGTTGACGACGCGTTGGATATCTCGGAGCAGACGGAGAATCTGTCCAGCGATCTGCGACCGTAGAGGAAAATCCCGCGCGGCCACGCTCTGGCATGATGTCGGAACAGAAACTCTCGGGCAAAGGCTGGACGCTTGGGCAGAGGGAGGCGGCGTCACACGCGCTGCCAATATCGCCTTTCACCTTTGAGCGCCTCGAAGCGGTGATCGAACGCCAGAGACAGCAGACACGGATCGCTCGCACCTTAAGCATTGCGCGGCGGCCATAGCTGGCCAGTTCGCACTACTTGACCGTGTATCCCTTCCCTTCGAGGCACGCGCCACGCGCTTGGGCCCATGCCGCATTGGTGGCGGATTGCGCCTGCTGCTGGCTTGCCTCCGCTTGCTGTTGTTGCGTCCGGTTCTGGCGACGGCTTTGGGCGCGGGCTGCGGCAGCACCTGCGGCGGCGCCGGTCCCCGCATCACCTCCCACTATTTCACCGACGACAGCGCCGCGTGCAGCGCCCCGGACACCGGCGCCGGGCGTCGTGCCAGTTGCCGTGGTGGCGGGCTTGGGGGCCGCGGCTGGCGCAGGAGGCTTTGCAGGATCGAAGCCGGTCTGCCCGGTCGCCCATTTGCCGCAAGCGGCCTCATCTTTTTGCTGCTGCTCTGCCGACTGCCCCTTCGCCGGGTAGGCGAACTGCTGCGCGTGCAGTGTCGGAACCAAGGTCACACCAGCGGTGACCAGCGCGAGCCTCCAACCCGTTGATGCATTCATGATGATCTCCTTGATTGCGCCGGCTGTCCGTTCGACTTGCCAACGAAGGCACATGCAACTGCAGGACAAGAATCGCTTTTAGGTTAGTGGATTTCGTCTCGCGATCAAATTGAAGTAGGCCCGTCGGTTACCGCCTCCGGCGCGGCCCTGCCTCGCCGAGAGACACGGCTCCGCCAAATTGACAGAACGTGATCGCAAGGACTGTTTTCGATCGCGGGATGTGCATGGTTGCTCTCGGCCGAACGCTGAAATTGGCTGAGTACGAATCACGTAGCCTCGGCCAGGAACCGCCATCTGGGCTAGGCTGGCGCCCGCTTGCAGGCAGGTTACGGTTTCGCGTAAACGTCGGCGCTCAACACCTCAATCCCAACATAGGGCTCGGTGCCTTCGACCCAGGCATCATGCCCCGGCGGGATGGTGTATGACTCGCCTGCGGTGATGGTTTTTTCGGTGCCGTCGGTCATGCGGACCGTCAGCCTCCCTGAGACGGCATAGCCGACGTGGGAGAGCTGGCAATGGTCTGTCTTGACGACCGGTTTGATGCAATCCGACCAACGCCACCCCGGCTCAAAGTTGAAGCGCCCCATCGTCACTCCGTCGAATTGAACCACTTCAACGCGAGTCTTACTGGGCGAACGCACTTCGTCGGGCGAGTTGTGAGACTTGACCTGGAATTTCGTTACAGCGACAGGAACTGTCATGGTTTTCTCCTTGCTCAAGTAAGGCTGCGGCCCGTGGTCGCACCTACATCACGAAGGAAGCTCACGTTGCGTCTCAAGAACAGAGTCGGCAGAACGTGGGCAGGTTCTGGCTTCCGAAGAGCCAAATTCATTAGACGTAACGCCAGACGCGGGGTTCATTCACATTGCACCTGCGGCCTTGGACTGCCCCGGGACTGCATGGCGATCGATCACCGCCCCGCCATATGCCATTGGCGTGACATGGCGATGCCTCGCGTATGGTGCCGTCCGACACGATCATAGCCTGTCAAAGCACCTCGATCTGCATTCGCAATCTGGCGATGCCGTATTTGCTAGACATGGAATACACCTACAGCGATACAGACACTCCAACCGTATATTTCTTGCAATAGGTCTGCCGGCAATCAGCTTTCCAACCCACCAGAGGGGAATTGCGATGCAGCGCAGAAATTGGCGATGGGCATTTGTTTCATTGGCCGCTTCGGCAGCCGTTCTTGGGTGCGGTAACGATTCGAACGACGGGGACAGCAACACAGCAGGAGATTCCGCTTCTGCCGGTCTCATCGTCGATACCGATGCGCAAAGCTGTTCGGCGCTCTCCAGCACTGGCATTCCAGTGGTGGTTGGCTCCGGTCTCAGCGGCGACCCTGCCGCACCGGAAGCGGCATCCGGCTATCGCTTGGGCTACAAGGCGAAGTACTCGAACAGCTACATGGTGGTGGCGAACACGCCGCTGGCAGTAAAAGCCGGCTGCGAAGTACTCAAATCAGGCGGCACAGCAGTGGATGCCGCAATCGCCGTGCAAGCCGTGCTTGGCCTGGTTGAGCCGCAATCGAGCACGATCGCTGGCAGCGCCTTCATGCTGTACTACGACGCGGCCAGCAAAAAGGTCACTGCGTACGACGGTCGGGAGACTGCCCCTGCGGCCGCCAACAATTACTACCTCGTGCGCCAGAACCAGGCCGACGCTTCGTCTCCGGCGCCTGTACCCAATGCACGGCGCAGCGGCCGCTCGATTGGCGTTCCGGGCGTGATGCGCATGCTGGACATGGCTCACAAAGAGCACGGCAAGCTCGCGTGGAGTGGCCTGTTCAACGAAGGCATTAATCTGGCGACCAACGGCTACAAGATTCCGGGCCGCCTTGGCGATGCCATCAGCAGCAACGCCGCCAGCCTGCGTCTGGACGCCAACGCCGTGGCCGCGTTCTTCAATGCCGACGGCACGCCGAAAGCGACCGGTACGCTCACCACCAACCTGCCTTATGCGCAGACATTGCGCACGATCGCCAGTCAGGGGGCCGATGCGTTGTACAGCGGGCAACTGGCCACCAATATCGTGGCTAAAGCCGCTCAATCGGTCGGGGACGATGCGGCCCGCACGCCGATCACGCCTAGCCTCATGACGGTGGATGACATCAAGAACTATCAGGCCAAGAAACGCGAACCGGTGTGCGCGACATACCGAGACGCCTATTACGTCTGCACCATGGCCCCGCCTTCATCGGGGGGCATCGGCATCGCTCAGTCGCTGGGCATCCTTGAGACCTTCAACCTTTCGCAATATGCGCCGACCAATCCGACCAACGAAGGCGGCATACCCAGTGTGTTAGGCGTGCACCTCGTTTCGGATGCCGAGCGACTGGCGTACGCAGACCGCGACAAATACGTGGCCGATACCGATTTCGTTCCGCTGCCGGGCAATGGCGTATCGACGATGATCGACAAGGCTTATCTCAAACAGCGCGCCTCACTCATCAATGCCAACGGCAACTCACTCGGTGTCGCTCAGGCAGGCAACCTCGGAGACGTGCCGCTGGGCGTTGACAAGACCGTGGAGCACGGCACCACGCATTTCTCGATTGTTGACGCCTACGGCAACGTCGTTTCGATGACCACAACGGTTGAATCAAGCATGGGCTCGTTCCACATGGTCGATGGCTTTCTGCTGACCAACCAGCTCACTGATTTCGCCGCGCAGCCGACCGACAGTACCGGCGCGCTGGTGGCCAACCGCGTGGCCCCCGGCAAGCGCCCACGCAGCACGATGGCACCGACCCTGGTCTTCAAGGGCACGCAACCCGGAGACTTCTTCATGGCCACGGGCTCGCCCGGCGGCGCCACCATCATCCAGTACGTACTCAAAACGGTGGTGGGTGCGGTCGACTGGGGGCTCGATGCGCAACAGGCCACATCGTTGGTGAACTTCGGCGCCGCCAACAGCGCGACCACCAACGTGGACGGCTCGAATACGTCACTCGATCTAAATGGGCTCATCACCGGCCTGCGTGCGAAGGGCCACACGGTATCCAATAGCGCTCAATCCAGTGGTGTGTCGACCATCATGCGCGTCACCAAGAACGGCAAGACCCAACTGGAAGGCGGAGTCGACCCTCGCCGCGAAGGCATCGTCCTTGGCGACGGCGCCATGTAGAGCAGAAACAAGGCGCATCTCAATGGGAGATGCGCCTTGTCGGTGACCTGCCGCCACGCGTCATTTTGTTCGGCTAGCGGCTTCTTTGGGCCCGACTCCGGATGTCCTCGACGAGCTGTCTAAAGTGCCGGTCGCTCACGGGGTACATGAACATCGTCAGACCTGCGAGCAGGAATGCGATGGCCGGAATCAGGGATATGTTTGCCCAGATACCGAATGTGGCGGCCGCGCTCTGCACCGCGAGATTTGGCGCGTAGCCGGTGAAGCCAAGCAAGAAAGCCGGCAGCGCACCACCAATGGCCTGGGCGATTTTTCGGGTGGCAGAGAACGCAGCATAGGTCGCCCCCTCGATTCGAATAACCGTAAACAACCCTAGGGGCCATTTACTATCGGCCTGCCCGCCCGAACAGCTCTCTCGCAACGCATTTGCCATGAAATGTCTTGTCGTTATCGCCCATCCGCTATCGGACAGTCTGTGCCATACGCTCGCCCGCACGGCAGCAGAAGCCTTGCGCTCGCAAGGGCATGAGGTGCAGATCGAAGACCTGTACGAAACGGAGTTCTCACCTTCGCTCACCGCGAACGAACGCCGGAGTTACTACGGCGCATCGTTCGATGACGCAGACATCAAACCAAGAATTGCACAATTAACCGATGCGGAAGCCATCGTTCTTGTATTTCCCACATGGTGGTTTGGCTTCCCCGCAATTTTGAAAGGCTGGTTTGATCGGGTCTGGGCACCAGGCGTGGCCTACGATCACGCCTCGAATCTTGGTCTAATAAAACCGAGGCTCGGTAAGCTTCGCAGAATGCTTGCCGTTGACGTTCCCCCGAATTTGAGTAGCGCGAGCATTTAGAGTCCAATCCCCATTAACCAAGGAGATCGGACGTGAAGAAGCGTTTTTCAGAAGAGCAGATCATCGGATTCTTGCGTGAGGCGGAGGCTGGCTTGCCGATCAAGGAACTGTGTCGCCGGCACGGCTTCTCGGAAGCGAGCTATTACCTGTGGCGCAGCAAGTTCGGTGGCATGAGCGTGTCGGACGCCAAGCGCCTCAAGGAACTCGAGAGCGAGAACGCACGGCTCAAGCGCATGCTGGCCGATGCGATGCTGGAGAACGAGATCACGCGCGAGGCACTGCAAAAAAAGTGGTAGCCGCACCGGCCCGACGAGAGTTGGTGCGGCATATGGTTGGGCGAGGCCTGAGCGAGCGTCATGCTTTACAGGTGGCGCGGATGAGCGCGAGTGCGCTGCGTTACGAGCCAAGACCGGATCGCAATGGCCCGTTGCGCGAGCAGATTGTCGCCTTGGCGCACAGGCATCGGCGTTATGGCGCGGGCATGATCTATCTGAAGCTGCGTCAGGCCGGATGGCAGGTCAATCACAAGCGCGTGGAACGACTGTATGGTCTGGCTGGTTTGCAGGTGCGTCGGCGCCAACGCAAGAAGGTACCCGTCGCGGAGCGCCAGCCCCTGCTGCGGCCGCAGGCGGCCAACGAGGTCTGGTCGATGGACTTTGTCTTCGATCGCACAGCCGAAGGACGGGTGATCAAGTGCCTGACCATCGTCGATGACGCCACGCACGAGGCCATTGCCATCATTCCGGAGCGGGCCATTGGCGGCGATCCACTCACACGTATGCTCGACCGGCTGGCAACCCAACGAGGGTTGCCACGCGTGATTCGCACGGACAACGGCAAGGAGTTCTGTGGCCGTGCCATGCTCAGCTGGGCGCATCTGCGTGGAGTCACGCTACGGCAGATCGAGCCTGGCAAACCGAATCAGAACGCGTACATCGAATCGTTCAACGGACGTCTGCGCGACGAGTGTTTGAATGAACACTGGTTCGTCAGCCTGGCCCAGGCTAGGGTCGTGATTGAAACGTGGCGACGCGAGTACAACGAGCAGCGCCCCAAGCGAGGTCTCGGCGGACTCACGCCGTCGGCCTATGCACAGAAACTACGAGCAGGAATATCGTTAATATCCGGGGCTCGACTCTAAAGCTCGCTGCTACTCAGGTTGGGGGAACGTCGCCGTCACCACGCTGGGTTCGCCATGGTGGGTTGATCTTTTCGTGCTGAGGCAACCCGTCAAGCGAGTATTGAGGATTGCGCTATTGGGGGCCTGCGCGCGCAGCTGTCAGTTTGAAATGCTGTCGCTGTACAAAGCCGAGTCGCTGGCAGACATCAATGTCGAGCGATTCCGTTCGCGAATCCGCTCAGCGCTTGCGCGATGGTCATAGCAGCCATCGAACCGGCTCACTCTGGTTGATCACCTTGCCGCAGAGGCCGGGCGACAAATCGGTTGAGAGGCCAGAAGCTTGAAAGCCCGTAGCTGCGGGCGGTGCCCAACTCAACTTCGGTCTTGGCCGACCAGGGGACGCCCGTGATCCCGAATCAATGTTGGAGCGCCCACGCCCGGCCTTCATTGGCTGCGTAGCGAAGTGCGGCTTTCGGGCTGGCAAAGCTCGGGGTAAATCGCATGATGCGATCAATGCTGGCCATACCGTGGCCAGACCGGATGGAAACCGATGCGACGTAACGGCCGTCAGTATCGGGTCTTGTCATAGGAGAGATAAGGAAACGCCCTATCTCGATGGTCTTGTTGTGCATAGTTTTCTCGATGTGAATACCTCGATCGGCAATGACCGTCTTGGTGCGGTTTCAAAAGGACGTTTTGGACACGCCCGATGGAGCGGCCTTCAGGGCCAGGTTAGATAGTGCGAATGTTGACAGCCTGCGGGCCCTTGGCGCCCTGCTTAACCTCGAACTCAACCTTGGCGCCTTCGGCCAGGGTGCGGAAGCCGCCTTCATTGCGAATCTCGCTGTGATGAGCGAAGAGGTCTTTGGAGCCGTCTGACGGCGAAATGAAGCCGAAGCCCTTGGCGTCGTCGAACCATTTCACGGTACCGGTTTGCATAGTCATTTTGTTTCCTTCAAAAAGTCTGAATAAAAGAGATCGCTCCGCGAGCCGACACGGCAGGCAGAGAAAGAAAAACTCAAGAACAATCAGTGGGGAATCTGTTGCAGGCCGATCGTGAAACACAGTCTTGAGGGGAAGACCACGAACGGCCGAAGAGGCCTTGGATGAAGCTATCTTGCGCGAATTTCTATTTTTACCGTAACACAGGATCGACAGATCACCTAATTTTTCGCACACGCGCGTTTTTGTGTGGTCAAGCAGCGCGAGGACCTGCACAAAGCCCAGTCACCCTTCTCCACAACGTCACGCGCATTCCCTTCGGTCACACATTGAGATGAGCGAAGGCTGTTCGCACAACGCAAGTTACCAGACGAAACCACCGAACCATTTCCACCGGTAACCGCCGCGACGTTTCATCGATCGCCACTCATTCTTGGAAAAAAAACGGCACACCGCAGTGTGCCGTTTTCATTTTCTATCCCCGCCCAATCAGGGACAAGTCGTGACTGTCCAGTTGGTTAGACCCACAGGGGCATTGGTCACGGTGTTGTCGCTGCACACGATGGTGCCCGTGGAACCCGACTGAATATTGATGCCATAACCACCGCCGCCGGGAATCGCGTAGTAATTCGCCGTGCCGACCGTGGTATTCAGATTGAAGCTGTTATTGCTGAAAGTGTTGTTGTAGCCATAAGTGATGCCGTTGACGGTGTTCAGGTGAGACTGGAAACCGTCCTTCAGGCAGTTCTTGTTATCCCAGCCCGTCGTGGCAGTGCAGTTGGTCGGCCCCGCCGGCGTGTTGGTCAGCGTGTTGTCCTTGACGACGTAATTGTCGCCTTTCATGTCGATCGCGCTGTCGCCGCTGTTCTGTCCGGAAATGCCCGTGGTATCGAAGGTGTTGCCCTGGATCAGCCCGCCCGACGAGCCTTCCTTCACGTCGATGCCTTCTGCCGCGACATTCGGCCCGATCTTATTGTTGAGCACCTTGTTGCGATTGCTCGTGTCAGGCGTGTTGGCATTGCCCGTGTAGGTCGCCCAGTTCGACTTTGCGGAACCGAGGTAGACACCTTCGCCATAGTTCGGCTGGACCAGACCCGTGTTGAAAATGGTGCTGTTCTGGATCGTGTTGTCGGAACTGAACTGGCGGAAATGCACGGCCTCGTCCTCCACGTCATGCACCGACAGGTTCTTCAGCACATTGAAGTTGGACTGGTCAGTCACGATGCCCTTCTGCGAGTTGGCAACCGTGAAACCATCGAGCACCCAGTAGTCGGCAGTGTTCAGGTACAGCCCGTAATTCTTGCCCGTTGATTTGTCGTTCTGCAGGATCGCCGTGGCAGGCCCCGTCAGCGTGATCGGCTGGCTCGCCGTACCCTTGCGAGTCGCCACGAAGGCGCCGACATAGGAGCCGGGCGCAAGCTGGATAGTCTCGCCCGGATTCACAGCGGCCAGCGCACTGGCCAGTTCAGCCGCACTGCTCACCTTGATGACCACGCCGACACTCGACGAACTGTTTGAAGCGTTGCTGGACGACGAGCTCGATGCCACCGAACTGCTCGACGACGAACTCACTGCCACCACGCTACTCGACGACGAACTGGATGCCGACGAAACGCTGGACGAACTGGAACTGACTGCCGCACCGTCGCTACTGCCCCCGCCGCCGCCGCCGCAAGCACTCAATACCGCCATGGCGGCCGCCAGGGCAACAAGATTCCCACCACGCATGAAGCGTCACCTCTCCTGTTTGATTCACTTGAAGTTAATCGTTTAACTCCGCAGGAGTATATCGCCGGCCGCCAACAGGAAAGTAGTGAGGGGTGACACGTATGGCTGCCACAAAATCACGCAGGACCTGCGCAATCTGGGCGACCTGGGCGAGCACCGCGTTGCGGGGCGCATGCGTCAAGCTGGGCTGGCGTGATTGACCGGCCAGGGTCGTCGTTCTAAGCGCCAAGGGTTGTCGCCCAGCCAACGTATCGCCTGGTCGCCGGCGGCGCGAATCTGACGTCAGCGGACCAAACAAGTCTGGGTGACCGACTCGACGCAGGGCACGATCAGAACTGGCTAACGTCAGGGGCCACTGTGACGCGATTTCGCCCTTCCCGCTTGGATTGGTAGAGCGCGTGGTCGGCGCGGCCCAGGGCGGAATGGATGCCATCGCTGATGTTCAGTTCCTCCGCAGATACCAAAGCAACCCCCAAGCTCGCGGTGAAGTGGATGAACTCCCCCTCAAACTGCACTTCCTGTGCAGCCAGCGTGGCCCGTATCCGCTCGGCAACCTGGGAGGCAACATCCAAATCCGTCTGAGGCAAGGCCACGACAAACTCCTCGCCACCGAAGCGAGCAGCAAGGTCTCCTGTTCGAAGCAGGCTGCCGAGTGTCTGGGCTACGCGACAAAGGACTGCGTCTCCTGCGGCGTGGCCGTATGTGTCGTTGATTTGCTTGAAAAAATCCAGATCGAGGGACAGCACGGAGAGCGGCTGTTGGTGGCGATGGGCGAGATAACATGCCCCGCGTGCGAACTCATTGAAGTGGCGGCGATTGGCAAGGTTGGTCAATGCGTCTCGTCGTGCTTCGTGAGCCAAGCGCTCGCGCTGCTGAAAATTCGCATGAGCATAGTGCAACAGCAACCATTGCAGCGAGGCCATGAAGAGAAAGGCCAACGTGACCAGCCCGGACTGCAGATACCAATCGCGGAAGAGATCACGTTCAGCCAACCCGGCCGCCAACACCCAGCGACGTCCATTCAGGTTGAGAAACACACCCAAGCGCTGTTCGCCATCGATGGGTGAGACATAGTAGTGCGCCTGGGCAGAATCGGTCGCCAGGTCCATCAGGTCCGGAGCCTTTGTGCTCAAACGGGTAACCTGAGTCTCGGCCCCCATACGGGCGAGTTGAATGCCGTCGTCGCGGTTCATGACCGCCATGACACCTCCCGTGCCAAGGTCGAAGCCTCGACTTTCCATTTTTGCGAACAGCTTCTCGATCGTGGCGGCAGTGAGGAATCCAAGCGCGCCGCCGATATAGCGACCGTCTCGATCGCGTATGGCGCGGTACATCACGAACCCAGTGAAGTTCGGATCCGAGCCATCCCCGGGCCAGACGAAAAGGCGTTCGTTGACTTCCTCGCGCCGGAGATCCTTGAAGAGAGTGCTGTCGCGGAATGTCGCGCGTTTCAGCGTAGAGGCATCGATGCCTTGCTCAAGCGGAAACTGGCTGCTCGTCGCCACGAAATCCCCTGCGGAATCGACGACGATCACGGCATCCAGCCAATCCTTCTGCAACTCGTGCGCGAGGAAATGCTCTGCGTCTTGAACCGGAACCGTACGATTGAGCAGCAGCGCATTGCCAACGTCACGCATCTGGTAACGCATCGCATGGAGGCTGGTCTCGAATTGCAGTGCGCCGAGCAAGGCCGTGTTACGCAGAACTCGAACTGCGTCTTCCTCGATACGCGCGCGTTCAAATGTCACGTACCCAACAAAGAACAGAGCCTGGACGAACAGGAACACCAGAAGAACGCCCCGCAGGACGTTCAAGCTGAGCCGACCGTGCAGATAGTCCAACAATCCGCTCAGGGATAGGCGAGGTCGTGTTCCCGCCCATTGAAATGGCTCGCGGAAGGCGGGCCCTGCCACTTCGGTCGTTGCGAGGATGTCCATCACAGAGGCCCCATTGCAGCCGCTACCACCAAAGATGGCAGTAGCACTGACGGCATGCTGCAGGGCTCTTAGGAATTGAGCTGTCCTTGATACGCCAAAAGGAATACCAAGCGCGCCATCACACGGGTGATCGCCTTCCGGCCGGCATCTGCCTGGTGGGCCGTACCGGAAGTCAAGCCAGCACATTCGCCCCTACGCGGACGGGCAGTCGCTCGCAACGCTGCCACAGCCGGCGCGCATTCTGCAGGTCCACTGTGCAGGCGACAAGTCTGGCTACCGCCGTCAGAGCGGCCGGCGCAGTTGCCACCCAACGACGGCTACCAGTACAGCCCCTGCCGTGGTGGCCTGGCCCCATCAGCAATGCCATTCGGGTGACAGCTCTCGACCGAGGCGAACGCTGGCAACTTGACTGTGAACGTCTGCCGCCGCTCCGCCGAAGACCGACACAGTGCAACTCAAAGACCGGTCATCTTCAGTGCCGCTTCGGGGAGCCGATCCCCTTGCACAGAGATGTGCGAGAGCATTGCGTCGATCCGCTTGAGGTCGTTCTCATCGACCTGAACGTCCACCGCACCGATGTTCTCTTCGAGCCGGTGCAGTTTGGTCGTGCCGGGGATTGGCACGATCCACGGCTTGCGTGCCAGCAGCCAGGCGAGTGCGATCTGTGCAGGCGTGGCCTGCTTGTCGCTCGCCATGGCTTTCACCACATCCACCAGCACCATGTTGGCCTTGCGGGCCTCGGGCGAGAAGCGGGGCACACTGTTGCGAAAATCCGTCGGATCGAATTGCGTGTGCTCATCGATCTTCCCCGTCAGAAAACCGGCGCCGAGCGGACTGAAAGGGACAAAACCGATGCCGAGTTCTTCAAGCGTTGCCAGAAGACCCGTTTCGGGGCCTCGCCAGAACAGCGAGTATTCGCTTTGTACGGCGGTCACGGATTGAACGGCATGCGCCCGCCGGATGGTCTCATCCCCAGCCTCCGACAAGCCGAAATGCGCGACCTTGCCTTCGGCGATCAGCGCCTTGACGGTGCCGGCCACGTCTTCGATGGGAACGTCGGGATCGACCCGATGTTGGTACAGCAGATCGATACGTTCTGTTCGCAAACGTTTGAGGGAGGCTTCTGTCACGGCCCGGATATGCTCGGGGCGACTGTTTGTGCCGCCGGATCGCTGTCCGGTCTTCAGGTCGATGTCGAAGCCAAACTTGGTGGCAATGACCACCTGACCGCGAATCGGCGCAATGGCTTCTCCGACCAGTTCTTCGTTTGCAAATGGGCCATACGCTTCGGCCGTATCAAAAAACGTCACACCTTTGCCATGCGCAGTCCGTATGAGACGGATCATCTCCTGCTTGTCCGAGGGAGGACCGTACGCGCTGCTCATACTCATGCAGCCAAGTCCGATGGCCGACACTTCCAGCCCGTTTCCGAGTTGCCGATATTTCATGTTCTCTCTCCCGATGCGGTTTAGGGAAGGCGTTGATTCAGGCGTGGATGCCCGCATCGGTCATCCACGCGTTCACACGCTCCATCGTTGATCTCTCCTGGTCCGCCTGCATCACGAATCCCCTCAGCAGCCTCGCGCCGGCCGCATGACTGGCCAGAACGGACAGACTGTTGCCCAGCCCGTACCCCCCATGGGTGACGAACGGGATCACCGTCTTGCCGGTCAGGTCGTGGGCATGCAAAAACGAGCGGATGATTGGCGGGGTTGTAGTGCCCCAGATCGGGAACCCCAGGAAAATCTGCTCGTAGCTCGCGATGCGCTCCACGCGAGCGGCAAGCGCAGGTTCGAAATTCCGGTCAGTCTCGCGCTTTGCTTGCGCGACGGTCGCCAGATAGTCCTCGGGATACGACGTAGCCGGGCGTATCTCGAATACATCCGCGTTGAGCGCACGCTGGATCAGGCCAGCGACCACGCGCGTGTTGCCTGAGCGCGAGAAAAAGGCCACCAGCGTATGGGCGCCCGCTGCCTGCCTGTCTGCCGCTACCGCGTTGCCCACGCGAGACAGCGGGAGGGCGCTCATCGCCGCAATGAGCGCGCGCCGCTGTGAATCATGTTCTCTCGCCATCAGGAATCTCCGTTGCATAGTAGATACGTCGTGATCGTGACGCGCGGGCCGCGATCCAGAACCTAGCGGTCGAGCCGGTTCTGTTTCAGAAAGGCCGACAAGAGGTCTGCGACCTGAACGTTGTTGAGATCTGAGAACGGGAAGTGCGTGTTGCCGCGAATGCCCACGTCGGGCAGATGGACGAGCTGTGCCTTTCCCCCGTGTCGATTGACGGCGTCGACCCAAAGACGCGCCATCGCCAGCCGCACCCGCCAGCCGTCCTGCCCAGGCAACGCCGTCGGTACGTCGGGAATGTTGTCGCCGTAATAAATGACGATCGGGATGCGCGTGAGCTTCATGAACTCCGTCATAGGAATGGCAACGGGCTCCAGAGCGCCGGCTGAGCTGGGCATTGCGGCCGGCAGTTCGCCTTCGGGAAACACGAAACCACTGCCCGGCTCATAGGAGACGACTGCACGAATCCTCGGGTTCTTCATGGCGGTCATCCATCCGAAACCGCCGCTGTGCGAGTGCGTGATCAGAATGCCCGGACCAATCTTGTCGAAGAGGGCCGATACGGCGTCCGTCACCACGCCGGCGTCGATCGGGCCGGTGTCGGGCGTCATCTGGCGGAAGTACTGGTTGAGCGCCTCGGGGTCCTTCGAAAACTGCACACCCTTGAAGAACTCCGGCCACACGCCGAGGCGGAAGGTCTCAAACCAGCGCTGCTCGTCCGGTGTGGCAGTCAGCGTCGCAGGTACAGTGCTGCGGCCCGCAGCGCCGCGCCGTGGTTGATCGATCAGGTACACCGGGAATTTGCGACGCACGAAGATCGTCTGGAACCCCTCTCGTCCGTCTGGCGTGGTCTCCCAGGTGCGAGAGAACTGCCCGAAGCCGTGCCACATGACCAGAGGGAGCTTTCGGGCGCCGACGGGAATCTGATAGATGACGCGCGCATGGTCGCCGTGCAGCGTCTGCCCGCCAGATTCCGGCCTCAGGCTGTCGAAGGTGCCGACAGATTCTTTGACCGTGCCGCCCACGGCAAAACTACCCTGCGCAGAGATCGAGATCGGCGCGCTCGTCAACGCTGCGCTTGCCACGGTTGCCACAAACCACAGCAGCAATGCGATGAATTTCTCCGAACGCCTACGCGGGTGGCGGTGCATGTATTGGCTCCTGGGGATGTATTCAGGCTTCGAGAGAAAACGGCGGGCGCCGGCCGTCCGAAGTCAGCCTGGGGATTGCTGCACTCTAGACGCCTGATAGGCATCGAACTAGAGTTCAACCGATTGCTTGACTAGCAACCAAACGTTGCCAATTGATTGAGGAAGTGCCGTGGCCATCAACGAATTCCGCTCGATCAGTACATTCATCCGTGTGGCCGAATACGGAAATGTGCGGCGCGCGGCGCAGACATTGGGAATGACGCCCCAAGCTGCCAGCAAGACCCTGGCGCAGCTTGAACGTCACCTGGGCGTACGCCTGTTCCACCGGACCACGCGCAGCATGTCGTTGACGGAAGAAGGCCGGCGTTTTTTTGAGTCCACGCACCCGCTCGTGCAAGGGCTCGAACGCGCGCTGCAAGGGGTGCGTCAAACCAAGGACGAGATCGCGGGCCCACTACGCATCACAGGCCCCCGCACGACGCTGCGCCCGCTCATCCACGAGGTGGTCGCCGACTTCAATGAGCGCCACCCTGCGGTCCAGCCTGACGTATTGCTCGACGACCGCGTCGGCAATTGGGTGGAAGACCGGGTGGACGTGGGTTTCCGGCTCGGGCTATCGCCGCACGAGGGCGTCATCGCAAGGCGGCTGTTCCCACTTCAACTGATCATCTGTGCGGCACCGGCCTATCTTGCGCGCAATGGGGCGCCGAAGAACCTGTACGAACTGGGAACGCACCGCTGCAGCGTCTATCGACATCCCGTTACGCAGGTGCTCCTTCCGTGGCATCTGAAAGTGGACGGAGACCTCGTGGACCAGCATGTCGGTGCGGCGTATTGCTCGAACGATGAGGACCTCGAACTGCAAGCAGTGCTGCGCGGACTCGTGATCGGACAGCTCGCGGCGCCGACCGCCGCCAGGCACATCCGCGAGGGGAGACTGGTGCCGTTGTTTCCTCAGCACGTCAGCGACCACTACAGCGCGTTCGTCTATTACGGTAGCCGAGCAGCTCAGCCTGCGCGCACGCGGGCCTTCATTGACTTCGTCGTCGAGCGGCTAACCGCCTCAAACGAATACGTGCTTGAGCACGAGGAAATCGACGAGGCCTTTAGACAGGGGCTCGCCATGGCGGCACGCGGGGCGTGACCGATTCAGCCCGCGAAAGGTCATGGCACGGGTGCAGGCGCTGTTGCGACAGACACAGGGCACCATCGTCTCCACGCAACCAGAGCGCGGATTGGTTATCGTCAAGAACCTGCGCCGCAAGCTCACAGCTGCAAGCGACGTAGCCCCCCTACGCGCATGGGTTAGCGCTTTCCGTGGCTCGAGCCCGGGGCATGGAGAGTACGCTGCGCGCAGCGCCTCACCGCCCGTACGCATGACATCACCACCCATCAATGCGTGATTCGATATTCAATCGGAATATGCGCATTCATAACAAAGAGATCGTGAAATGCGGATCGACGACAGCAGGCGAACTTTCGATGCATGCATCCGTCCGAAGCGGGGGCGCCATATGTCCGCGCTCAGGGTGCGCGCGTAGGCGCACATATTGCGCATCGTTGCTACGATGAAAGCAGACCATCCGGATCTGCGCACAAGAAGATGGCAAACGGTCGATTGCCGGACCCAACATCCGTCACGCAGCAGAGAGCATCCATACAGATTCGATCCAGGCATGTCCGCCGAGCATGACCGGGACAACATAGAGCTCGCTGATCTACGGGAGGCTGTCCGTGCAGAACCCACCGACTACTCGCCCCGCCACCGCGACCGCTTGGCACATGCAACATGCCGACGCCGTTGGCAGACACTTCAAGGTAAATATGCGGGCGGGGCTCACGTCTGGCGAAGTTGACACTCGCCTGGCGCACGCGGGCCCCAACGTCATCCGCGAAAAACCCAGAATGCCCGCGTGGCGGGTGTTTCTCGATCAGTTCGCCAACTTCATGATTGTCGTGCTGCTCGCCGCCGCCGTGGTGTCCAGCGTGGTTGGCGACATGAAGGATGCAATCGCCATTCTGGTCATCGTAGTGCTCAATGCCATCATCGGTTTTGCACAGACGATGCGGGCCGAACAGGCGATGGCTGCGCTCAAGCGCATGGCTGGGACCAGCGCACAGGTACTGCGCGACGGGCAGATCGTGCAGACATCCTCCGCAGATGTCGTGCCGGGCGACATCTTGCTGCTTGAAGCAGGGCAAGTGGTCAGCGCCGACGTGCGCCTTTTTGAAGTCGCGCAGCTCAAGGTCGACGAGTCCGCACTGACGGGCGAAGCCGTGCCCGTGGATAAGGCAACTTCCGCGTTGGACAACGCACAGTTGCCGCTAGGGGATCGCGACAATATGGCGTTCAAGGGCACCGTGGTGACCTATGGGCGCGGTACTGGCATCGTTGTGGCGACGGGCATGGACAGTGAGCTGGGCAAGGTGGCCGGCTTGCTCGACAGCGCCGAAGAGCCGGCCACGCCGCTACAAAAGCGCCTGGCCGTTTTTGGTCAGCGGCTCGCGATGGCCATTCTTGGTATCTGCGCGATCTTCGTCATTACTGGGCTGCTGCGCGGCGAGCCGATCATGCTGGTCCTGCTCACGGGGATCAGCCTGGCCGTCGCAGCCATTCCCGAAGCCCTGCCTGCAGTGGTCACGATTTCTCTGGCGCTCGGGGCACGCAAGATGGTGCGGCAGAATGCGCTGATACGTCGCCTGCCTGCCGTGGAAACGCTGGGCTCGGTCACCTATATCTGCTCGGACAAGACCGGAACATTGACCCAGAACCGCATGCAGGCAGCCGAGCTAAGGACGATGTCCGGCTCGATATCGGACACGCGATCCGTTCCTGCCGATGCCCCATGGCCTGCTTTGATGACCGGGCTGTCTCTGTGCAATGACGCGAGTCGCCACGCCGATGGCAATGTCATTGGAGACCCGACAGAAGTTGCACTCTTCAATGCCGCGTTGGACGCAGGGTATGACAAGACGTCGCTCAGCGCTCACGCACCGCGTATCTTCGAACTGCCGTTCGACTCCGAGCGCAAGCGCATGACGACGTTCCACCGGGGCGCAAGCGGAATCGTTGCCTACACGAAGGGCGCGCCCGAGAGCGTGTTGCCGCGCTGCCATGCCGCCCATGGGCTATCGAAGGGCAGCACTTTCGATCCGGACGCGGTGCTCGTCACGGCCGAACAGATGGCGGCGAACGGCATGCGCGTTCTCGCGTTGGCACAGCGCCTGTGGGACGCACTGCCCGATCCGGACGCCATTGCCGTCGAGCGGATCGAATCCGCACTCGAATTCACAGGGTTGGTCGGGCTGATCGACCCCGCCCGCGCGGAGGCCCGCGAAGCCATTGCTCTGTGCCGCAGCGCGGGCATTCGCCCGGTCATGATTACGGGCGATCATCCAGCCACGGCCCAAGCGATCGCCCGACAGATCGGCATGACGGACAACGCGGACAGCGTCATGACGGGGGCGCAATTGGCGGCCATCGACGACGAGGCATTTGCGCGGTCCGTAACGGATATCGGGGTGTACGCGCGGGTCGACCCCGCACAGAAAATACGCATCGTCCGGGCCCTTCAAGCCGACGGCGAATTTGTCGCCATGACAGGAGACGGCGTCAACGATGCTCCCGCACTCAAGCGCGCCGACATTGGCGTCGCCATGGGCAAGGGCGGCACCGATGTCGCCAGAGAGGCTGCCAGCCTGATTCTTCTCGACGACAACTTCGCAACGATCGTGAAGGCCGTGCGCGAAGGGCGGCGCATTTTCGACAACATCCGCAAGTTCATCCGCTACGCGATGACAGGCAACTCGGCGGAAATCCTGACCCTCTTCCTGGCGCCCTTCCTTGGCCTGCCCATTCCGCTGCTCCCGATCCACCTTCTGTGGATCAACCTCTTGACCGACGGACTCCCGGGCCTCGCGCTAGCCGTCGAACCGGCAGAAAAAGGCACCATGCAAAGGCCGCCGCGCCCGCCCAACGAGAGCATCTTTGCACACGGCATGTGGCAGAGCGTGGTGGTCATGGGCTCCTTGACCGCGGCGCTGTGCCTGTCCGTTCAAGCCTGGGCCATCCACGTGGGCGACGCCCATTGGCAAACGATGGTCTTTACGCAATTGACCTTGTCGCAATTGGCGCTCGTGATGGCGATCAGGGTGGAGTGGGATTCTGTCTTCGCGCAAGGCGTGTTTCGCAACCGGGCGTTGCTTGGCGCGGTGTTGCTGAGCTTTCTGCTGCAACTGGCGACGATCTACATACCGTTCCTCAATCCCATTTTCAGCACCGCTCCTCTCAACATGGCTGAGCTGTCGTTGTGCGTCGGATTGTCGGCCTTGGTATTCCTGCTCGCCGAACTTGAAAAGCTGCTGATGCGTCACGGACTCCTTTTTTATGCGCGCAAAGATGTCCGGCCGCACCAGCAGTTGAGTTGAGCGAATGTGGGCGTGTCACTTCACGATGGTCACGGGGATCGCGACCAAATACAGCACCTTGGTCGTGACCGACCCGAGCAGCATGCCCACCACCGAGCCCAATCCGCGTGCGCCCATAACGATGCTTGAACATTGCTTGTCCGCGGCAAAGCGCGCGATCGTCTCGGCGATATGCCCCGTCTGCACATGCGCGTCGTAAGGGACTCCCGCCTCATCGAGCAGCGCCTTGGCCTTGGCTAACGCAGTCGCCCCCTCCTGCCGGTAATACTCGGCGATGACATCACCGCTGACGAACATCTTGACGTCTCCCGACAAGATGGGCGGCTGGACATTGAGCAAGTGGAGCGTGGCGGGATAGCCGTGGGAGATTCGTTCGGCAATGAACCGTACTGCTCTCAGGGATACCTCTGAACCGTCAACTGGCACGAGTATGTTCTGCATGGCGTCCTCCTCCTTGATGGGAGGCGCGCACTCGGCAGCCGGTAGATCCGACCAAGGCGCATCTCCCTGCTGAGAGCATGCGCCTCTTTTTCTTTCTTGACCCTTACGTCTGTACGGACATGAGGGTTGATCCGCATCGGGATTCGATCGCCGGACACTCACTGGAATCTGCCCTGCTCCGTAGCGCTTTGCGTGCGCCCGTAAGTGGTCGGCCAGGCTCGCCCAAACACCTTTCACCCACGCGCGTTGAGCCCCGTCGCTGCGACGAGCCGTTTCCCCTTGGGGCAATGGCGCGTCACCAACGGGAAAGCCGATTGCCCCAAGCCGCCATGGCGCTGCGCACAAGCGCCTGCAAGGCTTAATCGGTACGCCGAGCGATCTATTGCGAACCCACCATGCGCCTCATCGTCGTGATCGAAGATGACGAAGGACTGCGAAACGCCCTGTGCCGCGTACTGCGGAATTCCGGCTACGCCGTGCGTGCCTTTGATAGCGCCGAATCGTTGTTCTCGGACGGGGAACCCGACGATGCAGCCTTCATGGTCATCGATCTGAATCTGCCCGGAGCGTCGGGCGTCAACCTGTACGCATCGTTGCACGACCCGCGACCGCCAGCGGTGTTCATTACCTCGCAGGACAGCAAGAAATTCCACCTGACGCAGCACCCGATCGTGCAGGGACGCGTGTTGATAAAACCGTTTCACGGCACGGACTTGCTGAAGGAAATCGCACGCGTCATTGGCCAATGATCGACGCATGTCTCGCACAAATTCAGCACTCATCCAGCATTGACCGAAGGAGGTCGGACCCATGGGAACCAGATAGAAATCCAGCCACGACGACGACACGTACGACCTGATCCACGACCTTTACGTCCTGTCGCAGGACGCCAAGCCTCATCGACGGAGAACTCGAATGCGCCTGAACCTAATAATGGCCAGCGTGGCACTTGCTGGCGTCGCCGCGGGCATGGCCTTGCCAGCCGCCGCAGCCGATCTTCGCAAGGACGCAACTGCCGCCACCAAGGCCGCAAACGGCGTCTACCTGAAAGAACTTCCCTTCTCGGACACCACCGACTTCCAGAATGCCAAGCGCGGCTTGATCGAGGCGGTTCCGCAAGACCAGATCAAGGGCAGCGGTGGCAACGTGATCTGGAACCCGCAGCAATATGGCTTCATCAAGGAAGGCGCAGCCGCGCCCGACTCGGTCAATCCGAGTCTCTGGCGGAACGCGCAGTTGATCAACATCGCGGGTCTCTTCCAGGTCACCGATGGCATCTATCAGGTGCGCAATCTCGACCTGTCGAACATGACCATCATCGAAGGTACGACGGGCATCACGATCGTCGACCCGATGATTTCGGCCGAAACAGCCAAGGTCGGCCTGGATCTGTACTACAAGAACCGAGGCAAGAAACCTGTCGTTGCGGTGATCTATACGCATAGCCACGTCGACCACTACGGTGGCGTGCGCGGCGTCGTGGACGAAGCCGACGTCAAGGCCGGCAAGGCGAAGATCTATGCGCCGGAAGGCTTCCTTGAAGCTGCGGTGGCCGAGAACGTCATGGCCGGCAACGCCATGAGCCGTCGCGCCAGTTACATGTACGGCAACCTGCTGCCGCCTGACGTCAAGGGACAAGTCGGCGCCGGCCTGGGCACGACCACGTCGGCCGGCACCGTGACGCTCATCTCTCCGACCAACATCATCACCAAGACGGGACAGAAAGAAGTCATCGACGGGCTGACGTATGAATTCCTGATGGCGCCCGGATCGGAAGCCCCTTCCGAAATGCTCTGGTACATCGAAGAAAAGAAGGCCATGGAAGCGGCCGAGGACATCACGCACACGCTGCACAACACCTATTCGCTGCGTGGCGCGAAGATCCGCGAGCCGCTGCCATGGTCCAAGTACATCAATCAGGCGATGGTCATGTGGGGCTCCAAGGTGGAGGTGATCTTTGCCCAGCACCATTGGCCGACCTGGGGCAATGCCGAGGTCCTCAAACTGATGCGCTCGCAGCGCGACCTCTACCGCTACATCAACGACGAGACGCTGCGCCTGGCCAACATGGGTTACACGCGTGACGAAATCGCCGAGCAGTTCAAGTTGCCGGATGGCCTTGCCAAAACCTGGGCCAACCGGGGGTATTACGGCTCCGTCAGCCACGACGTCAAAGCCACCTACGTGCTGTATCTGGGTTGGTTCGACGGCAACCCGGCCACGTTGCACGAGCTCACGCCCGAGGACGCCGCCAAGAAATACGTCGAGTTCATGGGCGGCGCCAATGCCGTGCTTCAGAAGGCACGGCAGTCGTACGCCAAAGGCGAATACCGCTGGGTGGCGCAGGTGGTCAAGCACGTGGTGTTTGCCGACCCGAAGAATCAGGCCGCACGCAATCTCGAAGCCGACGCATTGGAGCAGATGGGCTACCAGGCCGAGTCCGGACCGTGGCGCAACTTTTACCTGACCGGCGCGCAGGAATTGCGCAACGGTGTCGCCAAGTTGCCGACGCCCAACACCGCCAGTCCCGACACGGTGCGGGCGATGACGCCCGAATTGTTCTTCGACTATCTTGCCGTGCGGCTCAATGGCCCCAAGTCGGCCAACGCCAACATGATCATGAACGTCAACCTGGGTGACGGCGGCGGCAAGTACCTGCTCGAACTCGAGAATGGGGTGCTGAACCACACGCCCGGCGGGCAGGCTGCCAATCCCGACGTCAGCGTAACGCTGTCGCGCGACACGCTGAACGGCATCATCCTGGGGCAGACCAAGCTCGACGATGCGATCAAGTCCGGCGCGGCCAAGGTCACCGGCAACGAGACCAAGCTGCGTGACTTTGTCTCGTATCTGGATAACTTCGAGTTCTGGTTCAACATCGTCACGCCTTGATCGCGGCGTCGATCGTTTGAAAACGCGGGGTCCGGCTCACCGGCCCCCGCAGTCGTGTCGATCAGTGCTGGCCTCGTCACGATCCCAGACAGTGCCTTCGTTCACCCGGCGACAATGGGTGTATCTCTGACGGCGACGCTGCCACATGCCAGTCGGATGCGGATCGATCGCAGCAGCGTGCCGCATCTTGAAAAAAGCGCTTTTCTCGAAATGATCGTTTCCCCTGGGAGTCGTCGACGGCAACAGCGGCTAATGCGCGCCGAAGATTCAATGCGCGGGCAACGCAGAGACGGGCCCTTCTTGCTTTAGTGCAATGTGTCACCGATATTGAATCTACTTCCGCGAGGGGGTCTTGCAATGGGTTTGCTCGCCGAGCACGCCTTCTCGTAGCGCAATTGCTGGTGGTGTTTCAAACACATCCGACACAGACGGTGGGATGATCCGCGTCAAATCACACATGGCGATCGACCTTGGCACATCTCACCGGCTCTGCGCGAGCAATACTCAAAACCACACGTTGGCCATGGGTTTGGGCGGGCACCGTCACGGCTACGCGCGCTGAGACTCATGCAGGGGCGTCGCGCATTCCTCGCACGGTGATTCGATCGCCTGAACTGGCGCCGACGTCGGTCGCGCATCGCTACGGGCTGTCGATCCTGACGTCGCTGATTCTGTTTTCCCTCCCGAGCGTGGGACAGGCTGACGAAGCAAAGCACTGGAGAATCGCGATCCTGCGCTCCGGAGACCCCGCACAGCCCGCTTTCGCGCAGATGGATCGGAGCTTCCGCCAGACAATCGAAGCGGCTGCGCCGGCTGGCGTCGAATTCACCACCGATGCCATCGACGGTCTGCGCTTTTCCGGTGCGGATCTCGCGCCCGAACTGGTCGCCATGCTGCGCAAGAAGTACGCGGCGCATCAGGTAGACCTTGTCGTCGTCATCGGTGATGTCGCGCTTGATCTTGCCGACCGGTACCGCGACGAAGTGTGGCCGGGAATTCCGATCATGGCCGGTGGCATCGAAAACAGCCGCCTGGAGGCGCGCGGACGACCACTGGACATGCCCGTCGCGCCATTGCGGGTGGACGTTGACAGAACACTCGCCGTGATCGAAGCCCTGCAACCTTCCGCGACGAATCTGATTGTCATTTCTGGCATGTCGCCGGTCGATCGCCGATGGCTTGATCGCGCCTCGCGCACGGCGGCGCAAAGACCGTCACGCGCGTGGAACATCGAACAATGGGTGGGTCTCTCGATCGAGGAGTTGCAGCAGCGGCTCAAAGCGCTGCCTCGCAATACTGCCGTGCTCTATACGACGATGTATCAGGACCACGCCGGGCGACGTTACTTTCCTGTCGATGCGGTGCGGCCAATGGTGCAAGCCTCTGCGGTGCCCATCTACGGTTGGTATGCCAATTTCGTAGAACAAGGTCTGACGGCAACGGGCGGCCCGATGGATTTCCCGCAGGAGGGGAAACGCCTGGGAGACATGGCGCTGGCCATGCTCGCAGGGCGCCCCACGACTCGATACACCGAAGCACCCGCCAGCAAGAAATGCGTGGTCAACGTGGGGCAGGTGGAGGCGTTGGGCCTTGATCTGGACACCGTGCCAGCGCATTGCCAACTCATCAATTGGCCCCCTTCGGTCTGGCGCGATCATCGGGTCACGGTGATCGCCATCGCAGCGATCATCGTGCTGCAAGGCGCGAGCATCGCCGCCTTGCTGACATTGCGCCGCCAGCGACAGTCTGCGGAGCGAGAGGCTGCGCGGCGCCGGGTGGAACTTGCCAACGCGTCGCGCGTGGCGGCAGCAGGCGAACTGAGCGCATCCATCGCGCATGAAGTCGGCCAACCGCTCGGCGCCATCCTCAGCAACACCGATGCGGCAGAGATGATTCTGGATACCGGCATCGACGACGAAGGCGAGTTGAGAGAAATCCTCGCCGATGTGCGGCGCGATGCAGTGCGCGCAAATTCAGTCGTGCGTTAACTACGAACGCTGTTGCAGGAGCGCAATACCGAGTTCTCCGATGTCGTGGTCGACGAATTGCTGACCGAGACCCGAGCCTTGCTGCAGCCAGAGGCCCGGCAACGCGACATGACGCTGGAAGTTCTCAACAATGCGCATGGCATTCACATGCGAGGCGACGCGGTGCAGTTGCAGCAGACCCTGCTGAATCTTGCGCTGAACGCCATGGACGCCATGCGCGACACGCCCCTTGAACAGCGCGTCCTGACCATTGAAGCCGAACGCACGGATGGTCGGCTGGAGTTCCGTGTCATCGATCGCGGTCACGGTATCGCCGCCGACGCGCGCGAGCACTTGTTTGAGTCGTTCTTCACGACCAAGGCGCACGGTATGGGGCTGGGTCTGTCCCTTTCCAGGACGATCGTCGGCGTCCATGGTGGCGAGCTTGTGGCCCGCGACCGCGAAGACGGTGGAAGCGTCTTCGTCGTGCGCTTTCCCCCGCATACCTTCTTTGACGCATCCGATGTGACCGCTGCTCACGTCGACAAGAGCTTTGCGGAACCCCGTCTCATCCCCCCAAGCCAACAGGAGGTCCGACTATGAGCGAGGCCGCCAAACCCATCGTGCACATCGTCGAAGACGATCAATCCCTTAGCACGGCGCTGAGCAGACTGCTCCGCCACGCGGGTTATTCGGTCGTGACATACAACTGCGCGGGCAGCTTCCTCGTCGCGCCGCGCACGCAAACCCCGGCCTGCCTGCTGCTCGACCTGAGCCTGCCCGGCCCGAACGGTTTGGAGCTGCAGCAGGCCTTGATTCGGCTCGGGCTCAACTTGCCCATCGTGTTCATGAGCGCGCGGCCCGACGTGGCCAGTGCCGTGAGCGCATTCAGACAGGGCGCCTGCGACTTTCTGATCAAACCGTTCGACGGCACCGCCCTCTTACAGGCGATCGCCAAGGCCGTGGCATCGCAACGCGCAGAACAACCCGTTGCGCCCACTCATCGTCCATCCACGGACATCGCCCTGAACGCGCGCGAACGGATCGTGTTGCGAGAACTGATCGCGGGTCGTCTCAACAAACAGATCGCGGCCGATCTGTCGGTAAGCGAACGGACGATCAAGACTTGCCGGGCACAGTTGATGCGCAGATTCGGTGCGGGCTCGTTTGCCGAACTCGTGCGGCGCGCGACACCCTGGTTCAACGAAACGCTCACCTGAGAAGGGATGGCGACACGCGCCGTACCTTGGCATCGAGCGGTGAAGAGCACACAACGGCCGTAGCCATTGTCATCAAACTATCGGACCCTGCATCTGGCCGGGCTTCCGCAAGACACACTCGCGGGTGGGTTTGATATCCGCCGTCGCCGACCTCGCAGTCGCAGAACAGGCTCGAAAACCCCTCTGTAGTCGCTCAGTGAGCGCTAAGTATCGATCCGTATCCTCACTCGCTCCTCAATCCTCGGCTTCCGCACCGTCGGCGCGTTCATGGAGCACCTCAACACCTCGCTATTCCTTTGGATAAACGCAGCGGCTTACCCAGGCTTCTTTATGTTCTACGGAGCCGAGGCGTTCGCCGAGTTCGCCATCTTTCTGGTCCCCGTGCTCATCTCGGCGGGCTGGATCTGGGGCGATGAACGCATCCGAAGAACCGTGCTGATTGCCGCAATTGCCGCATTCGGCGGGCTCATCGTCAATCAGGTCATTGGTTTGATGTGGGTACATCCGCGCCCCTTCATGATCGGCCTCGGTCACACATTCATCCGCCACGCCCCGGACGGATCGTTTCCAAGTGATCACCTGACCGTGTGGTGGTCTGTCGCGCTGAGCCTTGCGTTTTCGACTGATCGGCTGCGCAGGTTCGGCACGGTGATGAGCGTGGCCGGCCTGCCGATCGCCTGGGCGCGCATCTACCTTGGCGTCCATTTCCCGTTTGACATGGTCGGCGCACTTGGCGTCTCGGCCCTGTGCGCGTGGGCGGCCCATCGATATGCGCCGGTCTACCTCGACGTGAGTTACCGGACCGTGCTGGGCATCAGGCGCGTATTGCTGGGCAGGTTTATATCGCTGGGATGGCTTCCCGACTGATCGACGGGTCGCCCCGGTACGGGCAAAGAAGATTGATTGACCACTGTTCATTTCCGATTGGAAGGCATGATGCTCACGAATCAATACGACAGCCATCACCCTCGGTGGCGCAACAAAGTCCCGGCAGTCGTGCTGTCTTTCTGGATCATCAAGATCCTGTCGACGACCGTCGGCGAAACCGGCGCTGACTATCTGGCTTTTGACGCGGGCTGGGGATTGCCGACGACGACGTTGATCATGGGCGCATTGCTGGCAGGCGCGCTCTGGCTACAGTTCCGCACGCGTCACTACACGCCCTGGATCTACTGGACCAACGTTATCCTCGTCAGCATCGTCGGCACGCAGATCACCGACCTGCTGACCGATGCCATGGGTGTCAGCCTCTACGTCAGCACTGCGGTATTCGCAACCTTGCTGGTTTGTCTGTTCGCTGCGTGGTATCGCGCTGAGCACACCCTGTCGATCAAGGAAATCGACTCCCCGCGACGCGAGGCCTACTACTGGGCCGCGATTCTGTGCACCTTCGCACTCGGCACGGCCACTGGCGATCTGGCGACCGAAGCGCTCGGCCTGGGATTCTTCGGCGGCGTGCTGGCCTTTGGCGCGTTCATCGCGACAACTTTTGCAGTCTGGCGCATGGGCGGCAATGCTGTTTCGTGTTTCTGGATCGCCTATATCCTCACCCGCCCCTTTGGCGCCTCGCTCGGAGACCTGCTCACCCAGGAGAAGATCGACGGCGGCCTGGGCATTGGCACCGCGTGGATCAGCGCAGCCTTCCTCGCGGTCATCGTGCTACTGGTGGCTCGTGCCGAATTCGGGATGCAACGCAATCGCGAGACGCTCGCCGGAAGACTTCCATGAGCACGACAACCGAAAACGCATTGGCCAAGGTCCCCGAGGTCACGCTCGGGTTCTGGATCATCAAGATCGCAGCCACCACACTGGGCGAGACCGGTGGGGACGCTGTATCGATGTCGATGAACCTCGGATATCTCGTCGCCACGGCCATATTCGCGGCCGTCTTTCTCGTCGCCGTGATCGCCCAGGTCCGGGCGAATCGCTTTCAGCCCCTGCTCTACTGGACGACGATCGTGGCGACGACCACCGTAGGCACCACGCTGGCCGACTTTGCTGACCGTTCGTTGAGCATCGGCTACGCTGGCGGGTCCAGCATGCTACTGGTATTGCTGTTGCTGTCCTTGTTCGTGTGGTATCGCTCGCTGGGTTCGGTATCGGTCAATACCGTCAACTCCCCCACGGCCGAGGTGTTCTACTGGGTGACGATCATGTTCTCCCAAACACTCGGCACTGCCCTGGGGGACTGGACAGCCGATACGGCTGGCTTAGGCTATAGCGGCGCCGCGCTCATATTTGGCGCGCTGCTGCTGACGATCGCCGTGGCTTACTATTGGACGCGGATCTCGCGCACCACGCTCTTCTGGGCAGCATTCATCCTCACCCGCCCTCTCGGGGCAGTGGTGGGAGACTTTCTGGACAAACCGCATGCTGCCGGGGGACTTGCTTTGAGTCGTTATTCAGCGTCGGCCGTCCTCCTGGGCTTCATCCTGACGAGCCTGCTGTTCGTGCGGCAGCGCGCGGCGGCGACATCGCATTGAATCAACATTGACGCGCCGGGGGCATGCGTGCGGATACTGCTGGCAGAAGACGACCCGATGATCGGCAAGGCAGTCGAAGGTGCGCTGAAGGATGCTGCGCACGCGGTGGATTGGGTGCGTACGGGCACCGCAGCACTTGCTGCGCTGCGAGGTCAGCCCTACGCGCTGATGCTGCTCGACCTCGGTCTGCCGGGAATCGACGGGCAAGACGTCCTGACCCACATCCGTGGCGAACACAATGCGACGCCAGTCATCATCATCACGGCGCGCGATGCGCTGAGCGAGCGATTGCGGGGACTCGACGGCGGTGCCGACGACTATGTCGTCAAGCCTTTCGATATGGCGGAGCTGCTCGCGCGCATGCGTGCTGTCGTGCGGCGCCAATCGGGCAACGCAGAACCCGTCATGAGCAATGGCGTCGTCTCGCTCGATCCCTCTACGCGCCAGGCATATGCCGGAGACCGCGTCGCCGTGCGGTTGTCGAACCGCGAGTTTTCGCTGTTGCACGCGCTGATGGTGCGGCCCGGCGCCATCCTGTCCCGCAGCGATCTGGAGACCCGCATCTACGGATGGGGTGAAGAGGTCGAAAGCAACGCAGTGGAGTTCCTCATCCACGCCCTGCGGCGCAAGCTAGGCAATGATGTCATCAAGAACGTAAGAGGCGTTGGATGGATGGTCTCAAAGCACGCTTGAACGAATCCGTCCGGCTCAGGCTGTCCTTTGCGCTATCGGTCGCGATCCTTATCGTGACGATCGCGGCCGGCGTCGTTTCGTTCGCCTCGGCATTCCGCGAAGCTCATCACTTGCAGGACGACGTTCTGCGACAACTGGCAGCGCTCGTGCAGCGTCAGTCGTCCAACGGCGTGGTGGATCTCGGCTCTGACACGCACGGGCGCGAACGCGATGAGGACGAGCGCATCATCATCCAACCACTGTCGCCCCCTCAAGAAAACGCGCCGCCGAAAAACCCGGATCTATCTGCAGTGGCCACGCTTGCCGACGGGCTCCACACAATCGATGCTGGCGGCGTGGGGTATCGCGTCCTCGTCCGGACATTCGCGCCAGGCCAGCGATACGTGATCGGGCAGGAAACCGCCGTCAGAAACGAAAGCGCCCGTGACAGTGCACTGCGCACCATCGCACCCCTGCTCTTCCTCGTCCCCGTCCTGCTGGTAGTCGTTGCCAAGCTCGTTACGACAATGTTCCAGCCGATCGCCGCAGTCGCTGCTGAAATCGACCAGCGCGGCGAGCAGGATCTGAACCCGGTCTCGGCCACGGCATTGCCGCTGGAGGTTCGCCCGTTCGCCACGGCCATCAATCGCTTGCTGGAACGCATTGCGCAAGCGCTTGCAGCACAGAGGCGCTTTGTCGCCGACGCGGCGCACGAGTTGCGGTCACCGCTGACGGCGTTGTCGTTGCAGGCAGAACGACTGTCACAAGCCGACATGCCAGCAGATGCCCGCGAGCGTCTGGTCGACCTTCGCCAGGGAATCGAACGGCAGCGAAACCTGCTGGACAAGCTCCTGACGCTTGCCCGGGTCCAATCCACCGCCCCGTCGCAAACCACGCGCCTGTCCATCCGAGGGCTGTTCCGCGACGTGCTTGAGACACTCATGCCGCTGGCCGAAGCAAAGAACATCGATCTTGGCGTGGAAGACGGTGACGACATCACCGTCCAATTCAACGAGTTGGCACTGCGGACGGTGATCCACAACCTGGTCGACAATGCCATTCGATATTCCCCACCAAACGGTCGGATCGATTTGGCGATGGCCCGAGAAGGGAACGTCATCGTGTTGAAGGTGGCGGACACCGGTCCGGGCATCCCGCCCAGCGAGCAGGATCGCGTGTTCGATCCGTTCTACCGACTGCTCGGCAACGAACAGATCGGCGCCGGACTGGGGTTGTCGATCGTGAAGGAGATTGCACAACGTACGGGCATGACGCTGTCGTTGGACTACACCGACCCCGCATCGCAAAGCGGTCTCTGCGTCACGATCGCATTGCGCGACGTGCTCAGTACTTGATATCGCGCGCTGTTTCGCGACCTTCCTGTTTGGACTGGCGCTTGTCCTGCCGACACCCCGCATTGCTCTTGTTGTTGCTGGCGCGGCAATCCTGCTTGGTGTCCCGCGATCCTTGCCGCGTCTCCTGGCGAACGTCGCGAGCCTGTCGACGTTGCTGCCCCTGCTCCGTCGCCCACGAGTTGGCAGGCCAAGCCGTGACCGCCGCCACGGCAAGCAAGATCAGCGAACCCAAGAGTTGTGCAAAGACGAATGGCGCGCCGTGCCGGCGATTGTTCTGTGCCATGGTTGCCTCTCAAACTGTCAGCTCTGATTGCCACATCCACGAGGAATGGCGGCGCGACATCGATCAAACGGATCAGCACGCTTGCGCCCTGCGCGATAACGCTGTCGAGCGCCTTGCAGTGGCTGATCTGGCCGTAAGCAATGCGCCTGCTTTGCACCGTCAAGTCTGGGATACGAAGCAACCCTCCGCAAGAAAGCGCCAGCCGGTGCGCGGCGACTGCAGACGTACTCGGATCCGACTTGATCGCGTCAATGACCGTCGCGGGTCGGCACGCTGGCGTTCAAAGGCTTAGAATCACCACCCCCGACAACGGGTGCGGACTCGGTAAGTCCGACATGGCGCGCCACGATGCGCGTCATTTGCATTTTTGGCGCGTGCTGGCAGGATGCGACCTTCGGCCGACATTCGCGCCCCCTGCCCGAGTCGGCCGAAGCACTGGCCACCGAGCACACGCCCGTCACGCAGTTCGCGCACAATTAGCCAGTTCCACGTCGCAACCATTCACCATGACCGTATCCACCGCGCCCGATCTCACTGCTGAATTTTTGGTCACCTGCCTGTGTGCGCAGTGGTGCGGTAGTTGTCGTGAGTATCGCCCGTCGTTCGAAGCACTCGCCGGAAGTCGTCCGGGCGTGGCCTATGCATGGGTGGATGTCGAGGATGAGGCAGAGGTCGCAGGTGACGTGGATGTCGACAACTTCCCCACGCTGGTCATCCAGCGCGGAGAACATGTGCTTTTCTGCGGACCGATGATTCCCGACGTGCGTGCGCTCGACCGCCTGCTGGTAAGCTTTATGGAGCAGGACGCAGCGGCGTCCGCCGCCTACGCGGTTGGCACGCCGGAGCGTCGCGGCTGGCAAGGTGTGGCGGATGTGCGCAGCCGTTTGCGCGAAGCAAACAGTTGAACGATTGAGCCCCGCTCAGTGCCAGGTGATGATGCCGAAGGCGAAGAGCACCACGCCGGCGTACCAGGCGCGGAGCAGCGCCGGGCTGAGTGCATTGATGCGCGCGTAACGCCCCACATAGAACGGCACGAACACGCAGGCCAAGCCTTGGCCAAGGGAGCGGGTGAAGGCGTACGCAGCCATCGCGCATTGTGTGATCAACGCGATGACTATGCCGCTCAGCAACAAGACAAGGGGGAGCATGACCAGCTTCCGGCGCGAGGCGCCTGATAGCGGTTTCGCGCATTGTTCTTCGGGGGAAGCCGACAGCTTGCCTCAACAAACGACAAAGGGGCCCGAAGGCCCCTTTGTTTTTACGGATGTTTGCGATCCGCAGAATTACTTCAGCACGGCAGCGATGGCGTCGGCCACGTAGTCGATGTTCTTGCTGTTGAGCGCAGCCAGGCAAATGCGGCCAGTTCAACACAGCGTAGATGCCGAAATCAACGCGCATCTTTTCGACTTGCTCGGCGGTCAGGCCGGTGTAGGAGAACATGCCGCGCTGCTTGATCACGAACGAGAAGTCTTGCTTCACGCCGCGCTCGGCCAGCTTGGCCACCAGGCCGGTACGCATGGCGCGGATGCGCTCGCGCATGCCGGCCAGTTCGGTTTCCCATTGTTGGCGCAGGCCCGCGTCGGCCAGCACAGCTGCCACGACGGCGCCGCCATGCGTCGGCGGGTTGGAATAGTTGGTGCGCACGACGCGCTTGACCTGCGACATCACGCGGCTCGACTCGTCCTTGCTGGCGGTGACGATGGTCAGCGCGCCAACGCGCTCGCCGTACAGCGAGAACGACTTCGAGAACGAGCTCGACACAAAGAACTGCAGGCCGGAAGCGGCGAACAGGTCCAGGGCCACGGCGTCTTCCTTGATGCCGTCGGCAAAGCCTTGGTAGGCCATGTCGATGAAGGCGATCAGGTCGCGCTCACGGATCACATTGACGACCTGCTTCCACTGATCGGCGGAGATATCGGCGCCGGTCGGGTTGTGGCAGCAAGCGTGCAGCACCACGACCGACTTGGCCGGCATGGCGCGCAGATCGGCCAGCATGCCTTCGAAGTTCACGCCGCGGGTGGTCGCGTCGTAGTAGGCGTAGGTCTTGACCGGGAAACCGGCGGACTCGAACAGCGCGCGGTGGTTTTCCCAGCTCGGGTCCGAGATGTACACCGTGGCGTCCGGCACCAGGCGCTTGAGGTAGTCGGCGCCGACCTTCAGCGCACCCGTGCCGCCGAGGGCTTCGACGGTGATCGCGCGACCAGTGGCGGTCAGCTCGGATTCCTTGCCGAAGAGCAGGCCTTGCACGGCGTTGTTATAGGCGGCGGCGCCTTCGATCGGCTGGTAACCACGAGCCGGTGCCGTCTTCAGGCGGGCGTCTTCAGCCGCCTTGACCGCGCCGAGCAGGGGAATCTTGCCTTCGTCGGTGTAGTAAACGCCGACGCCGAGGTTCACCTTGGTGCTGCGGGTGTCGGCGTTGAAAGATTCATTCAGACCCAGGATCGGGTCGCGCGGTGCCATTTCGACGGCGGCGAAGATCGACGAGCTCATGCGTACTCCAGGTTGCGCAGTGCAGTCCCGGCCAAGGATGCTTCGGGACAGGTTTTCAGGAATAATCGGCCGATTGTGCTGCTCTTGCGTGCTGGCGGCCCGCCCCCACGTGAACAGCTGAAACTTCGGAACAAGAAATTTTAGCATGCCCGAACAAGACAGCCGCCCCACAGTTGTAACCTTTGAAGGCAGCCCGTTCCGGCTGCACCAGCCCTTTCCGCCTGCCGGCGACCAGCCCGCCGCCATCGCCCAGCTCAGCGAAGGCATACAGGATGGCCTGATGTACCAGACGCTGCTCGGCGTCACGGGCTCGGGCAAGACCTACACCATGGCCAACGTCATCGCCCAACTGGGCCGCCCAGCCCTGGTGCTGGCGCCCAACAAGACGTTGGCAGCCCAGCTCTACGCGGAATTCCGCGAATTTCTGCCCGAGAACGCCGTCGAGTACTTTGTCTCGTACTACGACTACTACCAGCCCGAGGCCTATGTGCCCTCGCGCGACCTGTTCATCGAGAAAGACTCGTCGATCAACGAGCACATCGAGCAGATGCGGCTGTCGGCCACCAAGAGCCTGCTGGAGCGCCGCGACGTGGTGATCGTCGCAACGGTGTCGTGCATCTACGGTATCGGCGACCCGGTCGACTACCACAGCATGATCCTGCACCTGCGCGAGGGCGAGAAAATGCCCCAGCGCGACGTCCTGCAACGCCTGGTGGCGATGCAGTACGAACGCTCGGACATTGACTTCCATCGCGGCACATTCCGCGTGCGCGGCGACGTGATCGACGTTTTTCCGGCGGAAAACGCCGAACTCGCGGTGCGTATCGAACTGTTCGACGACGAAATCGAACACCTCACCCTATTCGACCCGCTGACCGGGCACCTCAAGCAGCGGCTGGGGCGCTTTACGGTGTTCCCGTCCAGCCATTACGTGACCCCGCGCGCGACCGTCATGCGCGCCATCGAGAACATAAAGGAAGAACTGCGCGACCGCGTCGAGTTCTATCAGAAGAACAACAAGCTGGTTGAAGCGCAGCGCATTGAACAGCGCACGCGCTTCGATTTGGAAATGCTCACCGAACTGGGCTTCTGCAAGGGCATCGAGAACTACTCACGGCATCTTTCGGGCCGCATGCCGGGCGACCCGCCGCCCACGCTGATCGACTATCTGCCGTCGGATGCACTGCTGTTCGTCGACGAGTCGCACGTCGCCATCCCGCAAGTGGGCGGCATGTTCAAGGGCGACCAGGCGCGCAAGCTCAACCTCATCGAGTACGGCTTCCGCCTGCCCTCGGCGGCCGACAACCGTCCGCTCAAGTTCGAAGAGTTCGAACACCTGATGCCGCAGACGGTATTCGTGTCCGCCACGCCGGCTGACTACGAACAGCGCAATCAAGGCCAAGTGGTGGAACAGGTGGTGCGGCCGACTGGCTTGGTCGACCCCATCGTCGAGGTTCGGCCGGCCAGCACGCAGGTCGATGATCTGTTGATGGAAATCCGCCACCGCGTCGCCAAGGAAGAACGCGTACTGGTGACGGTGCTGACCAAGCGGATGGCGGAAGACCTCACCGACTACCTCGCCGAGAACGGCGTCCGTGTGCGCTATCTGCACAGCGACATCGACACGGTGGAACGCGTGGAGATCATCCGCGACCTGCGCCTGGGTGAATTCGACGTACTCATCGGCATCAACCTGCTGCGTGAAGGCCTGGACATCCCCGAGGTATCGCTGGTGGCGATCCTCGATGCCGACAAGGAAGGCTTCCTGCGGTCGGTGCGCTCGCTCATCCAGACCATCGGCCGCGCAGCACGCCACCTGCATGGCACGGCGATCCTCTATGCCGATGTGATGACCGATTCGATGCGTTCTGCGATCGGCGAGACCGAACGTCGCCGCGCCAAGCAGATCGCACATAACGAGGCCAACGGCATTCAGCCGAAGTCCGTCCACAAACGCATCAAGGACATCATCGACGGCGTCTACCAGCCCGATGCGAACGCGCCGCTCGAACGTGCAGTCGACAACAAGCACGACTATGCAACGATGGACGAGAAGGCGCTGGCGAAGACGATCAAGAAGCTCGAGAAAGACATGCAGGAGTACGCCAAGAATCTCGAGTTCGAAAAGGCGGCCGCTGCGCGCGACGAGTTGTTCAAACTACGCCAGCGCGCGTTCGGCGCGGATCACCACTGAGGCACTACAGACTGCGGCTGTCGGGGTCCTTCGGCTGCGTCCAGGGCAAGACGGTCTCGCCCTTGCGGTCGAAGGGAATGCGGCCGTAGTCGGTCGTCACCACGTCGCCCTTGACGCGATATGGCACCTTGCCTTCGCCATTGATCAGCTTGGGCAATTGCTGGATCAGGCTCAGCATCTGCGCGGTCGCGTCCACTTCCACCACCGTGTCGCCAAGACGCGGCAACACCACCGTCTGGCCGGTCGCCCCACTGGCAAAGCGCTTGTCCCCGATGTCGAGCTGGAAGGTCAGCCCGCTGATGGTGATGTCCCTGTCATTCGGATTGAGCACGCGCAGCTTGAGCTTGAAGCGCTGCTCCAGCAAGGTGCCACCCGACAGCGTGACGTCCGAAAGAGATACTTCCGGCGCCTTCAACCCGTACAGGCTCGCGCAGGCTGCGGCGAACAATACGAGCACCGGAACGAGGCGGCGACACAGCCGCAGGAATTCATTCTTCATGACGGGTCTCGCTCATGCGTTCGAGCATTTTTAGCATCGAGATCGAATCCGCCTCGCCCTCGCCCGCGCCGACCAGCGCATTGAGCAACTGCGCGGTGATCGCAGAAGCCGGCGCAGGAATGCCCATGCGATGCGCCTCGTCGAGCACGATCTTCAGGTCCTTGCGATGCATCCATGCCTTGAAGCCAGGCTTGAAGTTGCGGTCCAGCATGCGCTGACCATGATCCTCCAGCACCTTGCTGGCGGCAGACCCGCCCAGCATGGCCTCGCGCACGCGGGCCGCGTTGACACCACTGGCACGCGCAAAGTTGAGTGCCTCTGCCACGATGGCGATGCCAACCCCCGTGAGAATCTGATTGCACGCCTTGGTCACTTGCCCAGCGCCAGAACCACCAATATAGGTAATGGTGCGGCCCATCGCCTCAAGCACCGGACGCGCATGAGTAAACGCCGCTTCGTCACCGCCGACCATGATCGTCAGCGTGCCGGCGATCGCACCTTTCTCGCCGCCCGACACGGGCGCGTCGAGCATGGTGATGCCACGCTGCTGCAGGCGTGCAGCGATATCGCGCGCCGCGCTCGGCGCAATCGTGCTCATGTCGACGAAGATAGCGCCTTGTCGCGCGCCTTCGGCGACGCCTTGCGGCCCGAGCGCAACGTGCTCCACGTCCGGCGCGTCCGCCACCATGCTGATGACGATGTCCGCCTGGGCAGCTACCTGCGCAGCGCTACGTTGCGCCACCGCGCCGGCATGCACGACCTCCGCCAGCGAAGCCTCGCGCCGCGACCAGACGTGCACGCGATGCCCCGCACGTAGCAGGTTGAGCACCATGGGGCGCCCCATGATGCCGATACCGATAAATCCAACATCCATTGCGAATCCTTTCCACACGCCGGCCGGGACATGTACTCATGGTCGCGCCGGGCGTTTTCGAAGTACGCTTGAGGGCCCTGACCCTTCTCGCGTACGACCCGTCATGAAATACGCTTCGATCATCAAGGAAATCGGGCGCGGTGCCAAGGGCGCCAAGCCCATGGACCGCGACGTCGCGCGCGAACTGTTCGGGCACATACTCGACGGCGAAGTGCCTGAACTTGAACTCGGCGCCACACTCCTTTCGCTTCGCGTCAAAGGCGAAGACCTCAACGAACTGATCGGCTTTAAAGCAGCGCTCGATGCTCGCACCCATGTCGTGCGCGTACCCAATGGCCCACGCTGCGTGGTGCTGCCCACCTACAACGGCGCGCGCAAGCAGGCCAACCTGATGCCGCTCGTGGCGATCCTGCTCGCCCGGCAAGGCGTACCGGTCCTGATACAGGGGCGACATGACTTCGATTCGCGCGTCAGCCCGTTCGACCTGCTCACCGCGCTCAAACTCAAACCAGCCTTGTCGGTCGAGTCGGCGGAAAACCAGCTCGCCTCGCGCGGCATCACGTGCATCGGCCTGCCGCAACTGTGCAACGGCCTCGACAGACTGCTCAGCCTGCGCCTGCGGCTTGGCGTACGCAATAGTGGGCACACCATCGCAAAACTGCTCGACCCGTGCCCAGGGCGCAGCGTGCGTGTCGTGGCGGTCACGCATCCGCCCTACCTCGACGTGATGGAGCAATTCCTTGAGCACGACGGCGCCACCGCGCTCCTCATGCGCGGCACCGAGGGCGAAGCGTATGCCTCTCCCAAGCGGCGGCCGCGCCTGCTCGGCTTCACCGAAGGCACGCCGCAGGTCATGTTCGAGCAAGCGCATGCCGAATCCGAAGCGCCGATCGAAGACGCCTGCTCCATCGACACCAACGCCGCCATCATTGAGGCAATGCTGCACGGCAAGCAGCCGATCCCTCAGCCAATCGCCGATCAGGTTGAACGCCTTGGCCCGCTTGGCACGCACTTGAAATGGTGCAAACGCACCGCTGGGACCTCACACCCAAAGAGGCCGTCGCCGTCCAGCGCGAGATCGCGCAGCAAGTCGTGCTGACCGATGACTTCGGCCCGGTACGTACGGTAGCTGGCGTGGACGTCGGCTTTGAACAGAATGGCACGGTCACGCGGGCGGCCGTTGCCGTGCTGTCGTGGCCGGGGCTCGAACTCGTTGACCGCGCACTCGCGCGGCGGCCAACGCATTTCCCATACGTGCCCGGCCTGCTGTCGTTCCGCGAGATTCCTGCGATTCTCGATGCCTTCGACGCCATAACGACAAGTGCCGACCTCGTTCTGGTGGATGGTCAGGGCATTGCGCACCCGCGTCGTTGCGGCATCGCCAGCCATCTCGGCGTGGTCACTGGCATGGCAACCATTGGCGTAGGCAAATCGCGCCTGATCGGTACGCATGCCGACTTGTCCCCCGAGCTTGGCGCCTGGGTGCCGTTGATGGATCGTGCGGAGGTCATCGGCGCCGTGCTGCGCAATCGCGCCAACACGCTGCCCCTGTTCATTTCCAGCGGCCACCGCGTGTCGCTGGACAGTGCGCTGCACTGGGTGCGCGCCTGCACGACGCGCTATCGCCTCCCTGAAACCACGCGGTGGGCTCACCGGTTGGCTTCCGGTCCGGCTATCGACTGATCCGGCGCGATCCGCCAGCGCGCCAGACGCACAATCGGGCGGCACGGTAGAATCGCGGTCTCCATCACGCCGCAACCGCTTTCCGATGATCCAATTCGACAACGTCTCCAAGCGCTACCCCGGCGGGCACGATGCGCTGACGGGCGTCAGCCTGGATATCCGGCACGGCGAGCTGCTCGTGCTTGCTGGCCATTCAGGCGCCGGCAAGAGCACGCTGCTAAAGCTCATTGCCGCACTGGAGTCCCCCACAGGTGGGCGCGTCACGGTCAACGGGCTGGATGTCGGCCGGCTCAAGCCATCGCAGATTCCCTATCTGCGCCGCAGCCTGGGGCTGGTCATGCAGGAGCACCGCCTGCTGCTCGACCGCACGGTTTTCGACAACGTCATGCTGCCTTTGCAGGTGACGGGCCATCCACCCAAGGATGCCGCCAAGCGCGTTCACGCAGCGCTCGAACGCGTCGGCCTGTCGCACCACGCACGCGCGCTTCCGCTGACCTTGTCCGGCGGCGAACAGCAGCGCGCCGCCATCGCTCGCGCCATCGTCAACCGGCCGTCGATCCTGATTGCCGATGAACCCACGGCGCACTTGGACCCGGCCTACGCACGCGAAATCGCAGCGCTGTTCCGCGACTTCAACGCGGCAGGCGTCACGCTGATCCTGGCCACCCACGACGAGACCCTGTACTCGCCCTACGGCGCACGTCGCGTGGAGCTCGCCAAGGGACAATTGCTGCAATAGTCTTCGGCGGGTCAATCCGCTCGGCCTCTGCGACAGGGTCTGTCGCCGGGGCATCACCCTTTCAATGACGTTCGGCCCGGATATTCACGACTGTTCCCGCCGAAGCGTGGAAGCGCTTTGAAGGCGCTTTCTTAATCCAACACCAGTGCTCGGGCGGCCTTGCGACCGCACAAGCTTCAGTCACCCCCCTCTCAACACACTGCGCGGCACCCGGGCGCTTTGGCCCTGGCTACGGGCACGACCGAGCGCCCATAACGACGCCGGTCAGCCGTCACTATTGGGAGAGAACCATGAGCAAGAAGCTGTCGTCGATGTTGATCGCCATGCTGGCCGCAGCAGCGATGCTGGGCGCGTGCGCCAAGAAGGAAGAAGCCGCACCAGCCCCGGCCGCCGAGGCTGCGAGTGCTGCCGCGTCGGAGTCGAGCACCACTGCCGACGCACTGCCGGCAGAGTGCGAGGCCTACATCAAGCAAGTTAACGCTTGCGTCGAGAAGATCGGCGGCGGCAACGCTGCCGTGGCCGACACCATCAAGCAGCAGATGGAGCAGACCCGGGCAAGCTGGGCGCAGATCAGCGACAAGGCGGCCTTGGGCTCGGCCTGCAAACAGAGCGAAGACGCCTTCGCCGCCAGCAGCAAGGCCATGGGCTGCTGACCATCTGCCGCGTCAAGACGACGCATGGCGCATCGAAACCCGCCTTCATGGCGGGTTTTTTCTATAATCGGGCGCTTGCGTGAGGTGTCCGGCAGTTCGGTCGCCTCCGACCAATCAGCCGAACCCTCGCATCCATGAGCCTTCATTCACATTCGCGCGCCCTGTCGCACTCCATGCGCCGCCTGGGGCGACGCCCGCTGACGACGCTATTGTCGGCGCTCGTCATCGCAATCGCGCTGACACTGCCCGCGCTCGGTTACGTCCTCATCGACAATCTCGCCGGACTGGCACGCGGCGTCTCGGGCAAGCCCGAGATCAGCGTGTTCCTCAAGGCGGACGCCAGCGCCAATGCGGTCACGCTGCTGCGCTCCCGATTGCAGTCGGACACGCGCTTCTCGGCGGTGCGCTACATCTCGAAGGAAGAAGCGCTCAAGCGCCTGGCCGAACGCGGCGGCTTTGCCGACGTCGCCGGTTCGCTATCGGAGAATCCGCTGCCCGACGCGTTCGTACTCGAACCGGCCTCGGACTCGCCGTCGGACTTCCTAACGTTGCGCGACATGCTCTCCGCACAGCCCGAAGTCGCACTCGTGCAACTGGATTCCGACTGGGTCGAGCGCATGCACGCCCTGATCGAACTCGGTCGCAGCATGGTCCTGCTGCTGGCCGGCTTGCTGGGTGCAGCGCTGGTGATCATCACCTTCAACACGATCCGCCTGCAGATTCTCACGCAACGACAAGAGATCTCCGTGAGCATGTTGCTGGGCGCCACGCGCCAGTACGTGCGGCGGCCGTTTCTGTATTTCGGTTTCTTCCAGGGACTGCTCGGCGGTCTTCTGGCCTGGGGCCTGGTGGTGGCGCTCATGCAACTGATCGGCCCACAGTTGCAGGCGCTGGCCAAGACCTACAGCATCGTGCTCGACATGCCGCCTCCGGCAGTGCCGCAAGTGGGCGCCTTACTCGCTTTCGCCGCCTTGCTCGGCTGGCTGGGTGCAGCGCTTTCGGTGCACCGACATCTGCACGACGGACTCATTGCAGATTGACTGCACAACGTCACGAAAAAAAAAGGCGCCCTTCCGGCGCCTTTTTTTTGCTTCGCCATACCAGATCGCCCGACCTGTCTCTGTAATCACGAGACAAACAGAGCATCGATGAAAGCACGGAACTGAAAGCAGACTTCCGATCCGCATAACCCAACGGCCACATCTGCCCGCTTGGACAGTCCCGTGACTCGTATTGTCTGCATGCCCTTGGGGCACGCCACCACGTAGCGCCCACAGCCCGTCGCAGCCGAACGCCGCAAGCCCTTGCACCAAAGGGCAAAGACCGCTGCACCTTAGGACGATGGCAGACCCGCACTGTCGCTGTAGCCTCCTGCCGACACTTGTGCAGTCGCGTGACAAAAAGGAGCGTGGTTGTGGGCAAGCGTATCCGGCGCGTGGTCGTCGTAGAGGATGACAGCGGTCTCAGACAGGCGATGCATCGCCTCATCGAGGCGGCCGGGCTGCATGCCGAATCCTTCGACACGGGCGAGGCCCTGCTCGCCTCCGACGCCACCTCGCGCGCCGATTGCCTCGTGGTGGATATTCATCTGCCCGGCATGTCGGGCTTCGAACTTGACCGCGCACTCGATCGCGGCCCCTATCACCCCGCAGTCATCTTCATCACCGCATACGACGATGGTGACACCCAACGGCAGGCCCGCGCTGCGGGCGCCGCGTACCTCGTCAAACCCTTCGCGGGCCATGCGCTGCTCTCTGCCGTCAATTCAGCCCTCGAGTCACAACCATCAGGAGATCTAACATGAAACGCATTGCCCAATTGAGCGTCATCGCGGTTCTCACGCTAGGCGCTGTCCAGGTTGTATCCGCGCAATCCACGCCGACCGTGGCGGCGGCAAAAGCCGTGCAGGCCGACGCCCGTCTCGCCGGCAAGATCACGGCGGTGGACAAGACCACCCGCGTGATCACCATGGAAAACGCCAAAGGTGAATCGCGCGACTTCCAGGTCGGCCCCGAGGTCAAGAACTTTGACCAGATCAAGGTAGGTGACATGGTGAGCGTCGACTACCAACAAGCCATTGCCATCGAGCTGCTGAAGGGCGGCAGCGGCTTCCGCGAAAAGCGCGTCAGCGAATCCGGCACGTCAGCCCCTCTCGGCGAAAAACCCTCCGGCGCCGTCCAACGCACGACAGTCCTCGTGTCGGACGTGACCGCTGTGGACACCAAGAAGCGCACCGTCACGCTGAAAACGCCCGAAGGCAAGCTCGTCACCGCACACGTGCAAGACCCCAAGGTGCTGGCCGCGGTGAAGAAAGGCGACCAGGTCGTCGCGACGATCCGCGAATCGATCGCCGTCGCCGTCACCTCGGCGCCCCCGCCGGCAAAGAAATAAACCGCTCGAGAGCGGAACAAGACGCGCACCCGGCGCTTGCCGGGTGCCGACCCGGACACTGACTCGAAGACTGCCGCGCCATGATGAATACACCCTATCGCGTACTTGTCTGCCTGCCGCTCATTGCACTGCTGGCCGCTTGCGGCAAGAAGGAAGCCGCTGCGCCTGCCGCGCCGCCGGCAATGGATGTCACCGTCTACACCGTGAGGCCCGCCGAGGTGCCGCAGGTTCTACGAATTCGTCGGCCAGACCGAAAGCTCGCAGCAGGTCGAGATCCGCGCCCGCGTGGCAGGGTTTCTCGAAAGACGGGTCTATACCGAAGGCACGATGGTCAGCCCGGGGCAGACGCTGTTCCTCATTGACCCGAAGCCGTTCCAGGCAGAACTGGACGCGGCACGCGGCGAACTGGCTCAGCAGCAAGCGCGGCTGACCACGGCGCGCGCCAATCTCGCACGGGTCAAGCCACTGGTCGCGCAGAACGCGTTGTCGCAAAAGGACCTGGATGACGCCACCGGGCAGGATCAAGCTGCGGCGGCAGCCGTCGAGGCCGCCCGGGCCAAGGTCACGAATTCCGAACTGGACCTGTCCTACACGACGATCAAGTCGCCCGTGTCGGGTCTGTCGTCATTCGCCAAGGTGCAGGACGGGGCATACGTCAGCAGCGAGAACAGCTTGCTGACCTACGTTGCCAAGCTCGATCCGATCCGGGTGAATTTCAGCCTCTCAGAAAACGAAAAACTGCGCCTGCAGAGCGAGGCCAACGCCGGCATCATCAAGCCCGCGCCCAATGACAAATGGCGTGTCGAAGTGCTTCTTGCCGACGGCACCACCTTCCCGCAGATAGGGCGTATCACCTTTGCCGACGCGGCGTTCAGCCAAGAGACCGGCACCTTCCTCGTGCGGGCCGAACTGCCCAACCCCAAAGGTTCATTGCGCCCCGGGCAGTTCGTGCGTGTTCACGTACTCGGCGCAACCCGCCCGAATGCCATCGTCGTGCCGCAGCGTGCCGTGCAGCAAGGTCCGCGCGGACAGTACGTGTGGGTGGCCGACAAAGACAACAAGGCTGAACAGCGGACCATCCAGACTGACGAATGGAAAGGCGACGGCTGGCTCGTCACCAAGGGCCTGCAGGCGGGAGATCGCGTTGTCGTAGACGGCACGCTGCGCCTTGCGCCGGGTGCGCCGCTCAAGCCGACCGAGATGCCTGCCCAAGCCGCCAGCGCAACCTCGGCGCCCCAGGCGGCCGGCACCGCGCCTGCGGGTGCAGGTGCCTCGGCCCCTGCTGCCGCGCCGGCAGCCACCGCGCCAGCTGCGGCAGCACCCGCAGCGCCTTCCACGACCAGCACGCCGGCAGCCGCAGCCACGGCCGACACGGCGGTCTACTTCGAACACGCCAGCTCCCGCCTGGACGCCACGGCGTCCGTCGCCCTGCGCAAATTGGCGGCATCGCTCAGTGGCGGGCAGACCGTCGCCATCAGCGGCTACGTCGACAGGAGCGGACACGCGGATGCCAACGCCAAGCTGGCCTTGGCCCGCGCGGAATCCGTACGTGACGCGCTGACCCGCGCAGGTGTCGCGGCAGACCGGATCGAACTGAAGAAACCTGCCGACATCGTCGGTGGTGATGATGCAGCAGCAGCGCGTCGCGTTGACGTCACCGTGGGGGCAGCACGATGAGTCTTTCCCATTTTTTCATCGATAGGCCGATCTTCTCATCGGTCATTTCGATCGTGCTGGTCATCGCCGGGGGTGTGGCGATGCTCAACCTGCCGATCGCCCAGTTCCCGGACATCACGCCGCCGTCGATCTCGGTCACGGCAACTTATCCAGGGGCATCAGCCGAAGTCGTCTCAGAGAACGTCGCCGCGCCCATCGAACAGCAGGTCAACGGCGCCGACAACATGATGTACATGTACTCGACGACATCGTCAACGGGTGCGCTCACGCTGTCGGTGTACTTCAACATCGGCACCGATCCGTCGCTCGCGCAGGTGGATGTGCAGAACCGCGTCAACCTGGCGCTACCCCTGCTGCCCGACGCGGTGACGGCGCAAGGCGTGTCGGTACAGAAGCGGTCGTCGAGCTTCATGATGGTGATCGCCATCTATTCGCCCGACAACAGTCTCGACTCGAACTACGTCGCCAACTACGCCAACATCTACGTGCTGGACGCCATCAAGCGGCTACCGGGTGCAAACCAGGCGTCGATCTTCGGGTCGCCAGACTATGCCATGCGGGTATGGCTCAAGCCGGACAGAATGGCGAGTCTCGGTATCACGGCCACCGACGTGCAGAACGTGGTGGCCGCGCAGAACCAGCAGTTCGCTGCCGGCCGTCTGGGCCAGTCGCCAACCGCCGGGCTGGTGCAGCAAACCCTGCCGGTGGTCACGGCCGGGCGCATGACGGAACCGACCCAGTTCGACAACATCATCCTGCGCGCCAGCAACGAGAACGCCGCCATCGTTCGCGTCAAGGACATCGGTCGGACCGAACTGGGCGCGAAGGACTACTCGATCCGCAGTACCTACAACGGCAAAACGGCCACCCTGATCGCGGTCTACCAACAACCGGGCGCGAACGCACTGGACGTGTCCAAGCAGGTGCGTGCCACGCTGGATCAACTCAAGAAGAGCTTCCCGCAAGGGCTCGACTACACCATCTCGCTGGATACGACTGAGTTCGTGCAGGAGTCGATCAACGAGGTGGTCCACACCTTCTGGGAAGCGGTGATCCTGGTGATCCTGGTGGTGTTCGTGTTCCTGCAGAGCTTCCGCGCCACCTTGGTTCCGATCCTGGCCGTGCCGGTGTCGATCATCGGTACGTTCATCGGGCTGACAGCGTTCGGGTTCTCAATAAACATGCTGACCTTGTTCGGCATGGTGCTTGCGATCGGCATCGTGGTGGACGACGCGATCGTGGTGATTGAGAACGTCGAACGCAACATGGCCGAGTTCAAGCTCTCACCCAAGGACGCCGCCAAGAAGGCCATGGATGAGGTCAGCGGTCCGGTGATTGCCATCGTGCTCGTGCTGTGCGCGGTGTTCATCCCGGTGGCATTCCTGTCGGGTATTACGGGTCAGCTCTACAAGCAGTTCGCCGTGACGCTGGCCGTGTCGGTGGTGCTATCCGGCATCGTTGCCTTGACGCTGTCGCCGGCACTCGCCGCCATCCTGCTCAAGCCCCAGCATCACGAGAAGCGCGGTTTCTTCAAGTGGTTCAACAACACGTTCGAGGCGATCACGACACGCTATACCCACGTATCAGCCCTGGCGATCAAGCGCGTGATCGTGTCGATCATTCTCATCGGCGGGATGATCTTCCTGATGATGGGCCTGTTCAACCGAATCCCAACGTCCTTCCTCCCGGTGGAAGACCAGGGATACGTTTTTGGCGCCACGATCATGCCGGACGCTGCCAGTCTGGACCGCACCGAGAGCGTCATGAACCGCGCGTCGAACTGGTTCCAGAAGAACCCGGCGGTGCACTCCGTGGCGGAAGTCACGGGCTTCAGTCTGATCGACAACCAGACCAAGGCCAGTGCAGGCACGTTGTTCGTGTCGTTCAAACCGTTTGCCGAGCGCAAGGAGCCTTCACAGCAAGCCGATGCGATTCTCGCCGCAGCCCAGAAAGAGTTCGCCGGAATCAAGGAGGGCCTGGTCATACCGATCAACCCGCCGTCTATTCCTGGCCTCGGCACAACCGGCGGCTTTGAGTTCTGGCTGCAGAGCAAGGGCGACAGTTCGTTGCAGAAACTGGAGGAAGTCGCTCGCGCCATTATTGCCAAGGCGCGGCAACGCCCCGAGTTGCGCGGCGTGAGTTCGACCATCAACACCAATTCACGCCAATTGATGGTGGAGGTCGACCGCGAGAAGGCGGAAACCCTCGGCGTGCCGGTGCAGGATGTGTACTCGACGCTGCAGACGTTGTTCGGCTCGTTGTACGTGAGCCAGTTCCCGAAGAATAGCCGCCTCTTCCAGGTGATTCTGCAAGCGGAACCGGACTATCGCATCAAGCCCGAGGACCTGCAGAACATGTACGTGCGCAACGCCGACGGCAAGATGGTGCCGCTCAAAGCGGTCACCACCTCGCACTACACGACGGGTGCAGACATCGTGACGCGGTTCAACAACTTCCCGGCAGCCAAGATTCAGGGCGACGCGGCCCCCGGCTATAGCTCGGGTCAGGCGCTGGCTGCGATGGAGCAGATCGCGGCGGAAGTCATGCCATCCGACTTTGGCTACGAGTGGGCGGGTCAGGCGCGCGAAGAGAAAGAAGCCGGGTCCACCGCGGTTGTGGTGTTCGCCTTCGCGTTGGTGATGGTGTTCCTCATCCTCGCGGCCCAGTACGAGAAGTGGTCGTTGCCGCTCGGTGTGTTGCTAGCGGTGCCGTTTGCCTTGTTCGGTGCGCTGGCCGCGATCTGGCTGCGTGGGACGCAAAACGATGTGTACTTCCAGATCGGCCTGACAGTGCTCATTGCGCTGGCGGCGAAGAACGCGATTCTGATCTTCGAGTTCGCCGTCGAGATGCGCGAAAAAGAAGGCATGTCGCCCTACGACGCCGCGCTCGAAGCGGCCCGACTACGGCTACGCCCGATTGTGATGACGTCTCTGGCGTTCATCCTCGGGTGTATTCCGTTGGCGATTGCAACGGGTGCCTCGTCGGCCAGCCGGCACTCGTTGGGTACGGGCGTGATCGGCGGGATGCTGGGTGCGACGGCCATCGCAATCTTCTTCATCCCGATGTTCTTCTGGGGGCTTGAAACGCTGTCTTCTCGCACATCGAAGAAGAAAGCGGACAAGCACCCGACACCTCCGGAAACCCTCGAGCATGGAGGGTCGACCAATGAGATCTAAACGTACAAGCATTGCTGCCTGCTGCGCACTGGTGGTGAGCGGCTGCATGCTGGGGCCCGACTACACGCGGCCCAGCGTGCAGGTGCCCGACCAGTTCCGCACCCAGCCTCCCGCCACCCCGGCCGAAACCACGCCGACGTCAGCGGCCATGAACGTGCAGATGTGGTGGCAGGAGTTGCAGGACCAGGCACTCGACTCGCTCATCCGTGACGCGCTTGCCAACAACCAGGACCTGCTCGCCGCCGCCGCGCGCGTGGACCAGTACTACGGCATCCTGGGCACGACCCGCTCGGCATTGTTCCCGCAGATCGGTGCCGAGATCGATGGTTCGCGCAACCGCGCCAGCGAACGCACGGCCACAGGATCTCCGCTGCGCAATCCGTACAACACGGTGCAGGCGGATATATTCGCTTCGTGGGAGATCGACCTCTTCGGCCGCATCCGTCGGCAAACCGAAGCGGCGCGCGCCAACCTGATGGCGTCCGAGGAAGCGCGACGCGGCGTGGTGCTGTCGCTGGTGGCCAGCGTTGCCACCGGCTACATCAACCTGCGCGATCTCGATCAGCAATTGATCGTCGCGCGCGATACGCTCGAAAGCCGGCGCGGCGCGCTGGAACTGTTCGACAAGCGCTATCGCGGCGGGGTGGTGTCCGAGCTGGAGTACAGTCAGGCACGCTCGGAATACGCCAGCGCACTGGCGTCAGTGCCGGCCATCGAGCAACGCATCGCGGAACAGGAAAACGCCCTGTCCGTGCTGGTCGGCCGCAACCCCGGCCCCATCCCGCGCGGCCGAGCAATCTATGAGATGGCGTCGCTGTCGGTGCCCGCCGGCTTGCCATCGGACCTGCTCGAACGGCGGCCGGACATTCTGCAGGCCGAGCAGCAGCTCGTCGCAGCAAACGCTGACATCGGTGCCGCGCGTGCGCTGTATTTCCCCGTTATTTCTCTGACCGGCCTGCTCGGCGGCGCATCGACTTCGCTCAACGGGCTGTGGAGCGGACCGGGCCGTGTGTGGAGCTACGCCGCGAACGTCAGCATGCCCATCTTCACCGGCGGCAACATCCGCGGACAGGTTGCCGCGGCCGAAGCGCGCCAGCAGGAGGCCATCGCGCTCTACCGCAAGGCCATCCAGATCGCCTTCCAGGAAACCGAGAACGCCATCATCGGGCTCCAGAAGACGCAGGCTGCGCGCGACGCACAGGCCATGCAGGTCGATGCCTTGCGCATATACGCCCGGGCCGCACGCCTGCGCTACGAGGGCGGCTATTCGAGCTACCTCGAAGTGCTCGACGCCGAGCGCAGCCAGTTCGCGGCCGAACTGCAACTGGCGCAATCACAGGCCGACGCGATGGTGCAGTACGTGAATCTCTACAAAGCGATGGGCGGTCCGTGGCTGGCAAGCGCGGACACACTGGTACCGCAATCCGGCCCCTCGCTGGATCGAAATCCACCGGCCTTCCCTTGATCTGGAAGGCCCCGAAAGGGGCCTTTTTCACAACAGGAGACACGCCATGAAAAACCTCGTCTTCATCCTTGCCGCGGCGCTCACGTTACTTACAGCCTGCGCGCAGCAACCGCAGGTCGGTGAGCAGGAGGTGCGTTACGGACGCATCTCCCGCATCGACGCCGTGCAGATCGACAGCGACGACCAGCTTGGACTGGGTGCGATCATCGGCGCGGTCGCCGGTGGCGTCATCGGCCACCAGTTCGGTGCGGGGTCAGGCCGCGATGTGGCAACCGTGGCCGGCGTTCTGGCAGGTGGCGTCGTGGGCGAAAAAGCCCAGACACGCATTCAGAAGCAGGCTGGGCAGCACATCATCGTCACGCTCAACAACGGCGTGGCAGTGGGCATTACCCAACCCGCCGATCCAGGCCTGAAAGTGGGCGATGCGGTGCGTATCGACGGCAGCGGCAACAACGCGCGGGTGCTGCGCATGTAGGGGACGGACTGCCCAAGAGAGCCATGCGACTCCACGAAACGGTGCAACCCACGTAGCATGTCACCTTTTGTGCGGAGTTTTGCGCGATGAAGAAGCTGTATCTGCTGCTGGCGGGGGCAATGATGGTCCTGGCCGCATGCGCTTCGATGGATGCGACGGTCAACACTTACAGCACCACGCCGGAGTTGCCGCCGACGGACCCGGCGAAAGTGGTGGTCCTCAAGAGCGCACCGACACGTGATTACGTCCGGTTGGGGCAAGTGGCGATCGATTCGACGTATTCACCGGCGCCTTCGCCCGAATCGCTGCAGGAACGCATGCGCAAGGAAGCCGCAAAGATCGGCGCTGACGCGGTCATCATCGTCTACGACGATGTCCAGCCCGCCAGCGCATATTCGATCAGCGCCGACGTGAAAACGAAAGTGGCCGAATCGGCCAACTCGCGCCGCCGCACCATCGGCGTGGCCATCAAGTATCGCTGAACGCCCTTCCGTCTCCGACTGGGTGGGCAATATGTGGATGCTTCATACATGCCCACCATGCTCGCCCATCGCAACGCATCGGCGTCCAGCCATCGGGGTTCAGCGCCACGCGTTGCCGACCTGAATGTAGAAAGGGGTGTCCTCCGGCCCCTTGGCGATGTCGACACCCACGTAAAGGCCCAGGCGGCGTGCGATCAGGTAGCGGAATCCAATGCCCTTGGTGACGATGGTCTTGGCCTCGCCGAAGTCGTCCCGCTTGCCCCACGCCCGCCCCACGCCGGCAAAGCCTACGGCCGCCCAACGCGGCGTTACGTTCCAGCGCAACTCCAACTCGGCCACGCCGGTATTCTCGTCCTGGTAGCGGCCGGCCGGCACGCCGCGCAGGTCGATGAAGGGCTGCTGGTAGAACGGCACATCGCCGCGTGCTGCGCGACCGTCGAGCCGCGTCCCCAGTATCCATTTGGGCGTTATCGGAAAGTACGCAAACGCGTGGGCGCGATAGCTCTGCATGCTGTTGTCGCTCCCGATCGCGGGCCCGTAGAACAGCGTATCGAGGCTCCCGACCCAGCCGCGCGAAGGCGTGAAGATGTTGTCGCGAGAATCGTGCTCGATCGACAGCCCCGCACCCGACATGCGCTTGGCGCGATCGATGCCCTGCGGGACCAACGGCGAATCACCGTCGTTGCGAAAGCTCGTGTCGAAGTCCATGTACAACCAGCGCAGCGCGACGTAGTTGTCGCTCTGTCCGATGCGGCGCATGACTTGTTGCGACGAGATGAACCCCTTGAGCGTGTAGGCCAGCTTGAGGTCCTCCGTGCCGACGGGGTTGCCGATGCCATAGAAATCAAGGTTGCCCTTGAGCTTGGCCACGCCACCGCGATAGCGCCAGCGGTCTTCGTCGAACGACAGCAGCCCGCCCAGAAAGAACGCATTGCTGCCGTTGTCCGTGACCGCCGCCCCTCCCACGTAGATGTTTGGGGGTGTGACGTGACCGGACCCCGCACTCTTGGCCGCCGCTTCGCGGATCGATTCGGTCACGAACATCAGCGCCACACCGAGACCGTAACCCACCGCTGGTTCGGTAATGATGATCGGCACCGGCAGAAAGCCCCTCCGATCGAGCATGAACTCCGACATGTCGAACCCACCGTCCTGCGGGTGAGAGAAGAGCGGGCGGTCCGGCTTCTTGGCGACTTCGCTGGCTGGCGCCGAGGCCGACTCCGGGGACTGGGCCCTGACGACAGAGACGAATGTGCATGCGCAAGCCAGAGCAATACGGCAGTACATCTGCGTTGTCATAAATCTGCTCGTCATGAGAGGGCGGACACGCCTATATGTCGTTATACGAGGCGCCGGAGCATCGTGCAAACTCCATTGCGATGCGCTGGAGCACGATAAGGGGAGAGTAATGAAGATGATTCCAAAAGCATTACGAAGCCGATACTCGTTCAGACATGCGGCGGTGTCGTCCGCTCTTGCCGTCGCGGCCACCATGACAAGCCATGGAGCCCATGCGCAAGCGGGGATGCTGCCCAGCTTCATTCCCAATCTGGTGGGCGTCGGCATCGGCATTACGCCGCGATACTCCGGCGCCAGCGAAAACGTCGTGGGTGCCGTCCCCGGCGTGCGCTACACGTTCAAAGGCACCCAGCGCTTTCTTGAAATGTACGGCCCGGCGGGCGACATCAACCTTATCGATTCCGCGACGTGGCAACTCGGGCCTGCCATCAACATCCGCATCGGGCGATCGGACGTTGAAGACGAGTATGTATCGCGCCTGCCCGACATCGACACGACCCTCGAAGCCGGCGTACTCGGCTCCTACACTTATACGCATGCGGGGGACGTGCCCTGGCGGCTGCGTATCGGCGCCACGGCGCTGACGAACATGGGCGACCAATGGCACGGGCTGGATGCGTTGACGTTCGCCTCCTTGTGGGTTCCGCTGTCGCCGCGTGTGTTCCTCGGCCTGGGGGGCGGACTCAGTTGGGGCAGCGCCAGCTTCATCAATCGTTACTACGGCATCTCGGCCAGCGATTCGGCAGCCAGCGGCCTCCCGGCATACGAGTCCGATAGCGGCGTGCGCCAGTACTACGTGTGGCCCGCGCTCGTCATGCAACTGTCGGGTAACTGGTGGGGTGGCATTGGGGGCTTCTACCAACGATTGGCGGACAAGGCCGCGGATAGCCCGATCGTGTCGCAGCGTGGCAACCGCAATCAGTGGACTTACGGCATCGGAATCGGATACGTCTGGCAATGAGGCCTCATCATGGCGATGGACGATGAACGCCCGGCATCGCGCTCGACCCGCGCCCCTCGTCGCACGGCGACCCGCAAATCGGGGCGCGCGACGGGCGAGGCCGTGCGCCCGCACCCCGAGCAATCGCATCCGCTGCCACCAGACGAACGCAGCCTCGCCGGAAGAGCGCTGCGCGACGCTTGCTCACGCAAGTCGCATGGCGAGTGGAAGGCGCCGGACCAGCGCATAGACCCGATCGACACGCTGATCGCCACCAGTGCGGGGCGGATTCCTGAACTCGTCCCGATCCGCTATGGACGCATGGCGGCGTCGCCCTTCAGCTTTTTCCGGGGCGCTGCGGCGGTCATGGCCGGCGATCTGGCCTCCACGCCAGTCTCGGGCCCGCGATTGCAGGTGTGCGGCGACTGCCATTTGCTCAACTTTGGCGGCTTCGCCACACCGGAGCGTCGCGTCGCCTTTGACATCAATGACTTCGACGAGACCGCCGTCGGCCCATGGGAGTGGGACGTCAAGCGGCTCGCTACCAGTTTCGTGCTGGCTGGGCGGGGCAACGGTTTCGACAAGCAGGACTGCGAAGAGGCGGCCTGGGCGATGGCGGGCGCCTACCGCGAATGGATGGCGCGCTATGCGCAAATGCCGATCCTTGATGCCTGGTACGACAACATCGACCTGCAAGAGGTGATCGACGCGATCGACGACGCGGAATTTCGCCGCTCTGCGCGCAATCGCCTCAATCGTGCCCTCGACAAGAGCGCCAGCGAAAAGGAGTTCGCCAAGCTGGCGTTCTCGACGGGCTCGCGCCCGAGAATCAAGGACGAGCCGCCGCTGATCTACCACGCGCCCGACATGGACGACGAGCTCATTACGCACGGGCTGGCGCACGTCTATGCGACCTACCTCGAATCGCTGTCGCCCGCGCGGCGCGTGCTGCTCGACCGCTACAAGGTGGCCGACATCGCGACCAAGGTCGTGGGAATCGGCAGCGTGGGGAACGAATGCGGCATCGTGCTGCTGATGTCAGGCAACGGTGATCCGCTGTTCCTGCAATACAAGGAAGCGCGCGCCTCGGTGCTGGAGCCCTACGTCGGCAAGAGCGCCTACGCCAATCACGGCCAGCGCGTGGTGGCAGGCCAGCAGATCATGCAGGCGGCCAGCGATGCCTTTCTCGGCTGGACCGTGAGCCGCGCCAACAAACCCATGTACATCCGACAGCTACGGGACGCCAAGATCAAGCCAGAAGTCGAAGAGATGCGGCCGGGCAATCTGCGCAATTTCGGCAGCCTGTGCGGCCGGACGTTGGCCCGCGCCCACGCCCGCTCGGGCGACGCTGTGCTGCTGTCGGGCTATATGGGGAACAGCACGACATTCGAAGACGCGCTGGCCGACTTCGCCACGGCCTATGCCGACCAGACCGAGCAAGACCATCAAGCGCTACTGGCAGCGATCCGTTCCGGCCGCATCGAAGCGCATAGCGACAGTTGAACGCCCTGCCCCAACGAAAAACGCCGGCATTGAGCCGGCGTTGGGGAATTGGTGCAAGGCCTATCGGACTCAGCCCTGCCGGAGTCATCCCTTGGGGATGTGCGCACTTTAGGGGCGCAAAGTTACGCCAATATGACTGTTTTGGCGCTGGATCGCGTTCCCCGGGCGCCGATTAATTATCTGTATACAAACGATAAGTGGACGGCAGATCGCCACTCGGGTTTGATGGCACGTAGCGTGCTGCGACAACGCCGAGGCAGTCCCAATAGCGACACAACCCTCACCCTTTGGGAACCTTCTGGCGTTGTTAGCACTCATACACAGCGAGTGCTAAAATGCACTCCGACCGGCGTGAGAGCCGGTTCGATGTTTAGGAGGTGCCATGACACACAACACGTCTCAAGCGCTGTCGTTCCCCGTCCCCACTGCACTGGGCAGTATCGACCAGTACATGCAGGCGGCCAACCGTTTCCCGATGCTCACCGAAGAGCAGGAGATGGCGCTCGCTCGCAAACTGCGCAATGACGGCGACTTGGAATCGGCGCGCCAGCTCGTGCTGTCGCACCTGCGGCTGGTCGTCTCGATCGCCCGCAATTACCTCGGCTACGGCCTGCCTCACGCGGACCTGATCCAGGAAGGCAATGTCGGCTTGATGAAAGCCGTCAAGCGCTTCGACCCGGATCGTGGCGTGCGGCTCGTGTCGTTCGCGATCCACTGGATCAAGGCCGAGATTCACGAGTACATCCTGAAGAACTGGCGCCTGGTCAAGATCGCTACGACCAAGGCGCAGCGCAAACTGTTCTTCAATCTGCGCAGCATGCGTGGTGAATCGGCGTCGCTGTCGCGCAGCGAAGTCGATCGCATTGCGCGCACGCTCGGTGTAAAGCCCGAAGAAGTGATCGAGATGGAAACCCGTTTTTCCGGCGGCGACGTCGCGCTGGATAACGGCCCGGACGACGATGAGTCGCGCGTCGCACCGATCACCTATCTGGCTGACGACGCCGATGAGCCGTCCGAAGCGCTGGCAACCGCGCAGATGGAACACCTGCAAGACGAAGGCCTGCGTTCCGCACTGCAAAGCCTCGACGAGCGCAGCCGCACGATCGTTCAACGCCGCTGGCTGGTGGAAGAAAACCCCGCCACGCTGCATGAACTGGCGGCCGAATATGGCGTGTCGGCAGAGCGTATCCGCCAGATCGAAGCCAAGGCACTGCAGAAGATGCGCGGTTTAATCGCAGCCTGAACGGCGTAACGCCACACGAACAAGGCCGGCACATGGTTGCCGGCCTTTTTTTGTTGACGCGCCGACAGACCTTGCGCACGGACTATCATTGGCATCTTCCCTGACTTTGCGGAGGACACATGAGCAGTTCGTGGTTCCATTGGGCACTGATGTCGGCGGCCTTCGCCGCGCTCACCGCCATCTTTGCCAAGATCGGCCTGGCCGGCGTCGATTCGGACCTCGCCACACTGATCCGCACAGCGGTCATCATCATCATCTTGTCCATCTTTGTGTACGCCACGGGTAAATGGAGCAATCCGCTGCAACTGCCGGCCAAGACCTGGACATTCCTGATCCTATCGGGGCTGGCAACCGGGGCTTCGTGGGTGTGTTACTTCCGCGCGCTCAAGATGGGCGACGCCTCGAAGGTCGCACCGGTCGACAAGCTCAGCGTGCTGCTCGTGGCCGTTTTCGCAGTGATCTTTCTCGGTGAACGCCCGGCGCCGCGCGAGTGGTTCGGCATCCTGCTGGTCGGCGCTGGCGTGCTGGTGCTGGGGTTCAAGCGCTGATTGCAGCCTCGCCGTCCGCTGCGCACGGCGGATCATCGGATTCAGCTGATTTGAGGCGCTAGCCCACCACTGACACAGCCAGCCGTCCGATGAAGATGCCACCGCACGGTGAGGCAGCGGCTTTCCCGGCGCTCCGACGATTCAGAAGAAGATCTCAGCAGAGGCCGTGCATCAGCGATTTGCGCAGTTCAAAGACAGATCTCGACTCGCTAGCTTCCTGTGGCTTTGGGTCAACCGGGAAGAGCGCCCCCTCAAATAGTATTGGCACCTCATTCAAAACGCATAACGGAGGCGCTATGAGTCATACATCGTCGCAAACGTCGTCAGCTTTCCATCTCGTGTCCTGGCTAGGCCTGGCTGGAGGAGTCGTGGTCTATTTGATCGGCCTGTGGAACGCTGAGATGCAGTTGAACGAAAAGGGCTACTACTTTGCAGTCTTGGTGCTCGGATTGTTCAGCGCTGTTTCGCTGCAAAAAACTGTACGCGACAGAATGGAGAACATCCCAACCACCGCGCTCTACAGCACAATGTGCTGGCTTGCTTTCATCATCGCCGTCGCTTTGCTTGTCATCGGGCTGATCAATGCGCGTCTGCTTTTGAGCGAAAAAGGCTTCTACGGATTGGCCTTTTTCATCAGCCTGTTCGGCGCCATTTCCGTGCAGAAGAATACACGCGACAACGCTGCAGCAAGTTCGCTATCGAGCTTTACGAACCGCTTTGGCAGTGAGGAGTCTTGAACTAGGCGGCACACTCTATCGGCTCAATCTGTGCCGCACGAGCGCAGGGGCTACCAGAAACACACTGGCCCTGAATGTCGCGCGGCACCTCAGCCTCAATTGCCGTTCAGGAGCAATTGGATATCGTGGGTCAAGCGTTCCGGCGTTTCTCCGTTGCGAACGAAAAGGCGCGCGCGGCCTTTCGGATCGAACACATAGATGCCCGCCGTGTGATCCATGGTGTAGTTCGGCCCGGAACCATTCTTCTGGTAGAAAACGTTGAACGCCTTGGCCACCGCGGCCGTCTCTTCCGGCGTGCCGCGCAACGCGACATTGGAGGCGTCGAAGGCGCGGGCGTAGTTGCCCATCTGCTCGGGCGTATCGCGCTCGGGGTCTACCGTGACGAACACCACCTGCACGCGGTCAGCGTCGCCCGCCAGTTTTTTCTTTACGCCAACGAGCATGGCGAGCGTCGTCGGACACACATCCGGGCACATCGTATAGCCAAAGAACACGGCCACAACCTTGCCCTGAAAGTCATCCATCGTACGGACCTTGCCATCCTGATCGGTCAGGCGAAGCGCCTTGCCGTACTCTGCGCCGGTGATGTCCGTACTGTTGAACTGCGGGGCACCGTCCTTGCAACCGGCCAGCGCCAGGGCGATCACGGCAACGCCGGCCGCCAGAATGCTTCTACGCGACATGCGCGAATCCTGTCGAAAAGATGGGCCCCATTGTCGCCCATCCCGCTGACACCGTCCAAACGCCCCACCTAGCTAGCGCGCCGCCATCGGCGCTTGAGCGTCTGTCGAGATGCGCACCAACCGGTCGCCAACGGTCACCATTGATTTGCCATCGCTGCCGAGCGCCACAGTCTTGAGGCGCGTTTCGGTACTACTCGGCACCACGCTCCAGCGCTTGCCGCCGTCCTCCGACATCAATACCGTGCCCCCAAGCCCAACCGCATACAGCGCCCCGCGCCGCGCATCCGCCACGATCGAACGCAGATGCTGCGTGGTGCCGCTGGCCACCGCTACCCAGCTCGCGCCGCCGTCTTGTGAGCGCAGGATCGCGCCGTTGCGACCCACGGCGACCATTGCACCGCTCTTCGGGTCGATGGCCACGCGACGCAGGCCGCTGGTGTTGGTTCGGTCTGTGATGCGCCAGCTCGCGCCGCCATCCGTCGAGCGCAGGATCGGGCCCTCATCGCCGACAGCGACAAGCGCGCCACTGGCTGGATCGACCTGTACGAACTGCAGATCGGTTTTGAGCAGCGGCGGGATCGCCGCCCACGTCGCACCTGCATCAGTAGAGCGCAGAAGGGTGCCCGTCTTGCCCGCGGCGAAATAGCCACCGCTGCGCGGATCGATCGTCACGGCGTAAAGGTCCGCCGTCGTGCGCGTCTGCTGCCGTGCCCAGGTCTGCCCGCCGTCTTTCGACACGACAATGCGGCCCTGCGCTGCGACCGCAACGAACTGGCGTCGATTGGCATCGAAAGCAACGTCGTTGAAGTTGTCCTCGCGAAACGCGCCACGGCTCGCCCAATGCCGCCCACCATCGGTCGATTGCAGGATCGCACCGTTACCGCCCACCGCCACCATTGCGTTGCCACGTGGATCAATCGCCAGCGCGAACAGGTAGGCATTGTCGAGCGCCGGCAAGTCGTGCACGCGCTGCCACGAAATACCATCGTCATCCGACGTGACCACGGCCATGCTCGCGCCCACGCCGACCAGCCGGCCACTCACCGGATCGCGCGCGATGGCGTGCAGATAGTTGCGAACCGGCTGGCGCAACCACTTCCATGTGCGGCCGTCGTCGGTGGAGCGCAGCATGCGGCCGCCGTCGCCGACCGCCAGCCAGTTGCCGCCGCCCGCGCTCGCGATGTCTTCCATCTGGCCTTCGACCGGATCGATGACATTGCTCCAGCTCACGCCCCCGTCGCCCGAACGCACCAATGTGCCGTTCTCGCCCGCCGCGATGAGCGTGCCCTCAGCGGCAGAAACGCGCGTCAGATAAAAGGACGTCGGCGCCTTGCTTCGCTGCCAATGTGCGCCACCGTCGGTCGAGCGAAGCACCGTGCCGTCCTGCCCCACAACGACCAGCGCGCCACTGCGGTCGTCACGCGTAATCGATGAAAGGAATTGCGCGTTGCCCGTCGGTGTCCAGACCACGTTCCAGTCACTGCCGCCGTCGGTCGAACGCAACACCACGCCCTCCAGGCATGGCACGACGAGCGCGCCGCCGGACGGTTCGATCAGCGCCCCCATCATGGTCGGCGCGCCGTCGAGGGAGAAGCTGTCCCAACGCTGTCCGCCGTCGGTGCTACGCACAACAGCCCCTTTATCGCCCAACGCGACAAAGGCACGCCGACGAGCGTCGAACAGCAGGGTCTGGAAAGAGGCCGGGGTGCCGACATCGAGCACGCGCCATGTACGTCCGCCGTCCGCCGAACGCGCCAGGATGCCATTCATGCCAGCGACCACCAGCGCACCGCGCGCATCGTCTCGGGCGATGGCTTTGAGATCGCGCTTGCCGTCACCAACCACGCTGCTCGACCAGCGCTTGCCGCCGTCATCCGAGCGCAGCACCGTGCCCTTCTGCCCGATCACCACAAGGGACTTGCCGCCATTCCACGCAAGCGCTGCGTTCAGCGGGCGTGCTGTGCCGGTATCCGCCTGGCGCCAGCGCTGGCCTGCGTCGGTCGAACGAAGGATGACGCCGTCGGTGCCGACCGCGATGAGTGCGCCTGCCTGTGGCAGTGGTTTGACGACGAAGAAATTGGGGTTGGCGACCTGCACGCTCCAAGGTGCAGCAACGCTCCAGGCTGATACGCCAAGTGCGCACGCAGCCACCAGACAGCGGCCCGCACGACCGACTCGCCTCCAACCGCCCTGCACACAACCTACATGCAACATGCCAGGTCTCCTCTGCCAGGGCCGTTTTGGCGGCCAGATGTTATCGGTCGCAGACCTTAAGGCGAGAACGGGAGGACTTCAAGCCGCAGTGCGGCAATACGAATGGAGTGACGCCCTAGGCGACAAGACGCTGACCAGCTTTGTCGAGCCAGGTTTGCAGAGCGTCGGCCAGCGGTGTGCGACTGAAGGAACAGGAATCCGCGGTAAACAAGCGGCTCGACTCGATGCGCATCAGCACGTCGTCGAGCACCTGTCGAAAGGCCGGCGGCAGTGTTTCGCACAGTGCGCCGGCCTCTTGTTGCCAGCGCTGCACGAACGCGTCGGTGGTGATGGCGTCACGCCGCCACGCGTCGAGCGATTCGCGCAGCGCGACCAGATCGGTCATCGATCAGCCGCCCAGCTCGGAACGCACGTGGGCCCACTGGCGACGGCTGATCGGCAGCGCCTCGGGCACGTGATTCAGGCGAACGGACCAGTGGCCTTCGCCGCCCTCCTCACCCACCGAACGTTCAAACCCCACCACGGCGCTGCGCGCCACGAGGCAGTTGCGGTGGATGCGCACGAAGCGCTCGGGGAACTCCTGTTCGAGCTGGACCAGCGATTCTTCAAGCAGATATTCGCGCTCGCCGGTGCGGGCCGTGACGTACTTGAGTTCGGCCTTGAGGTAGACCACGTCGCTGATGGGAATCAGGTGGATCTTGCCGCGCTCGCTGCACGTCAGGTGACGGCGCGGCTCGGCAAAGGTGTCGATCTGCTCATGCGTCACGGGCGCCACGCGACGCACCTTGTCCAGCGCCGCCGAAAGGCGTTCGGCGCGTACCGGCTTGAGCAGATAGTCGATGGCGTTCAGGTCGAAGGCCTGCACGGCATATTCGTCATACGCCGTCACAAAGATGATGTGCGGGTGCGGTTCGAGGCGCGACGCATGTTGCGCGAATTCGATACCGTCCATGGCCGGCATGCGGATGTCGACCAGCAACACGTCGGCGCGTGCGTTTTCGATGAGGCGCAGCGCCTCGATGCCGTTACCGGCCATGCCGACCAGACGCGTCGGCTGTTCGGCGGCGATGTCGCTGAGCAGGTCGCGCAGGCGCTCGCGCGCGGGCGCTTCGTCATCCACGATGACTACGTTCAGTGGCACCGTCTGTTCCATCACTTCCCCTCCTGCCTCAAAGGCATTCGAATACGTACCCTGAACTGCCCGTCGCGCTCTTCCGTCGTGAGGGCAGCCTCCATGTCGAAAAACAGATCCAGTCGCTCGCGGATATTGTTCATGGCCATGCGGTTGCCCGCCGTGCGCCGACCCGCAGAATGGGCCGGGTTGCTCATGAAGATTTCCAGCGCGTTGCCCTTGCGCACCACGCGGACGAGAATCGTACCCGGTTCCGGACTGGGCTCAATACCGTGGTAAACCGCGTTTTCTAGCAAGGGTTGCAACATCAGCGGCGGCACTTTGGCGCTGAGCGGCGCCTGCCGCAGCTCCCATTTGACCTGCAGGCGGTCGCCCAGCCGCAGGCGTTCGAGTTCGAGGTATCGATTGCATAGCTCGATCTCGTCGCACAGCGTGACCAGATCGCGGTTGTCCTTCATGAGTTCGCGGAACAGCTCAGCCAGCGATTCAAGCGCCAGTTCAGCGCGCTTGGGGTCGTGCCGGATAACGCCCAGCACGCCATTCAGACTGTTGAAGAAAAAGTGCGGGCGGATGCGTGCCGTGAGCGCCGCAATGCGTGCTTCGTCCAGCGCCGGTATCTGTTCGATCTGGCGCCAGCGGAAATACGTCACCACCGTCAGCGCCGCGCCCACGGCCCAAAGCAGGCGCCGCAGATGCGTGGCCGTGTCAGCCGAAGGCAGCGCGAACTGGGCCACGCAAGCCAGTAGCAGAGCCAGGCACACCATCATCACGGTCAGCTCCCGCCAGGTCAGGCGGATCAGCCAGGTGCCCCACCAATACAGCAGGAAGGCGCCCGCGAGCAGCGGCAATTCAATGCGCCCGGCCATGACCAGCGCCTCGCGCCCCAGCGTATTGAAGTGGTCGACCCGCACCAGCACAGTCAGCGCGACCAGCACGTTGACCACGATGATCACGCGCAGGATCGAGCCCAGGTTGCGGAAGTCAGGCAGCGCGCAGCGGTGACGATCCGAAGGCCGCGCCGGGGTTTGCTCTATACTTGCGGCCTCGGCGCCGGAGCGCTCATTTTTCAGCGTGTCGTTTGGAATACGGTCCACCTGTTCCTCGCCATGTGGTCGAAATGTGTGCACGGCTGCCCCAAGATGCGCCCAGAGCCATCCGGCCCAGCGCCGCGCGATGACCGCCGCCGAGCGGACATCCAGTCCCTGCAGCGACAGCGGCGTCATTCTGCGGCACTCTGGCAGCGCATCGCACGCCCATTCATTGGTTTTACGTATTTTTGGCCCGTCATTATGGTTGATTCCTCCGCCCAGCAGCCCACCGACAATAACGGCAGCACAAAAGCCTGGTCCGGCCGCTTCTCCGAACCCGTCTCTGACCTGGTCAAGCGCTACACGGCCTCAGTGTTCTTCGACAACCGCATGGCCGAGCAGGACATCCGCGGCTCGCTCGCCCACGCCCGCATGCTGACGCGGCAAAAGATCATCGGCCCCCAGGACCTCGCCGACATCGAGCGCGGTATGGCGCAGATCGTCGAAGAAATCCGTCGCGGTGAGCTGCAATGGAATCTCGACGACGAGGACGTACACCTGAACATCGAGCGCCGCCTGACCGCGCTGGTCGGCGACGCCGGCAAACGCCTGCACACGGGCCGCTCGCGCAACGACCAGGTAGCGACCGACATCCGCCTGTGGCTGCGCGATGCCATCGACCAGATCGTTGGACTGATTGGCGACTTTCAGACCAACCTGCTCAACCTCGCCGAGCAGCACACCAACACCGCCATGCCCGGCTTCACCCACCTGCAGGTGGCACAGCCGGTGACCTTCGGCCACCATCTGCTGGCGTATTTCGAGATGACCGTCCGCGACGCCGAGCGCTTTACCGATGCTCGCCGCCGCGTCAATCGCCTGCCGCTGGGCGCTGCCGCATTGGCTGGCACCAGCTACCCGATCGATCGCGAATTTGTGGCACGCGAACTGGGCTTTGAGGCGGTGTGCGAAAACTCGCTCGACGCAGTGAGCGATCGCGACTTCGCCATCGAATTCACCAGCGCCTGCGCACTGCTGATGACCCACCTGTCGCGCATGTCCGAAGAGCTGATCCTGTGGATGAGCCCGCGTTTCGGCTTCATCGATCTGGCCGACCGTTTCTGCACCGGGTCGTCGATCATGCCGCAAAAGAAAAACCCGGACGTGCCCGAACTGGTACGTGGCAAGACGGGCCGGATCAACGGCCATCTGGTGGCGTTGCTCACGCTGATGAAAGGCCAGCCGCTGGCCTACAACAAAGACAACCAGGAAGACAAAGAACCGCTGTTCGACGCGGCCGATACCGTCATCGACACGCTGCGCATCTACGCTGACATGATCACCGGCATCCGCGTCAAGGCGGACAACATGCGCGCAGCACTCACGCAAGGTTTTGCCACGGCGACCGACCTGGCCGATTACCTCGTCAAGCGTGGCCTGCCGTTCCGCGACGCGCATGAAGCCGTGGCGTTGGCGGTGCGCGCCGCCGAAGCGCGTGGCTGCGATCTGCACGAGTTGTCGCTTGACGAGCTGAAGGGCTTCTCGGCGCTGGTCGGCGACGATGTGTTCGGCGTGCTGACGGTCGAAGGTTCGCTGGCCGCGCGCGATCACGTTGGTGGCACGGCGCCGGCACAAGTCGTCGCGGCCATTGCGCGCGCGCGCAATCGCATCGCGAAGGCCTGACCAAGCCCCGGGGGATTTCTGCCGGACCACCGGCCAGCCGCATACGGCAAAGGGAGCCAGCATGGCGCGCATCGGGCGGTATGAAATCATCCACCCCATCGGAGATGGGTCGAGCAGCGAGGTGTTCCTCGCCTTCGACCCATTCTTCGAGCGCCACGTCGCCCTCAAGCGCTTTCACCCCGAACACCTGCGCGACACCGACGTTGCACGCGCGCAGCGCCAGCAGTTGCAGATGGAAGCTGCGCTTGCCGGGCGGCTCCAGCACCCGCACATCGTCCAGATATTCGATGTCACCATCGGCGAGGATGACGCCTACCTCGCCATGGAATACGTGCCCGGCGGCACGCTCCAGAACTTCTGCCGTCCAGACAACCTGCTGCCCATCGACCGGGTGGTGGAAATTCTCTTCAAGTGCTCGCGCGCGCTTGAATACGCGTGGCGGCAAGGCGTGACGCATCGCGACATCAAACCCGCCAACATTCTGCTGACCACCGACGATGCGACCGACGTCAAAGTGTCGGATTTCGGCTCGGCGCTGTTCCAGGACTACGAGCGCACGGTCGTCGCGGGCATCGGCTCGCCAGCGTACATGTCCCCCGAACAGGTGATGGAGGAGCCACTCAATCACCAGACGGACATCTATTCGCTGGGCGTGGTGATGTACCAGCTTCTGACCGGACGGCTGCCTTTCATGGCCAGCAACCACGTCAGCCTCGCCCACCAGATCAGCCAGGGCGATGCGCTGCCGCCGTCCGCACAACGCTCGGATGTGCCACAGACCCTCGACGATATCGTGATGCGAGCCATGCATCGTTCGCGCGAGGTCCGCTACGCAGGGTGGCAAGAGTTCTCGCACGATCTGGCTCAGTTCGCGCGCACGCAAAAGCTCACGGCGCGGCATGCGCTGCCGTCCGAAACGCAACGCTTCCAGCTCATGCGCGCGATGCCGTTCTTTCAGCGCTTCGACGACGTGCACATCTGGGAGGCGTTGCATCTGTCTTCATGGCGCGAAGTCAGCGCCGGCAGCCTGGTGATGCGCGAGGGCGATGCGGGCTCGTACTTCGCGCTCCTTGCTGCCGGCCGCGCCAGCATCTGTTCGCACAGCCTGCCCTTGTATCGCCTGTCGGTGGGCGAATGCTTCGGAGAGATGTCGCTGTTCGGCGCCAAACACGCCCGCAGCGCCGACGTCATCGCGGATTCGGATTGCATGCTGATCGAAGTACGCGGGCAAGCGCTCGATCGCGCGTCCAGCGAATGTCGCATGCTGTTCTTCCACGCGTTCCTCGACACGCTGGCGCACCGTCTGGCGGCGGCCAACGAGAGGATCATCCATCTATGAATGCAGCGCTTTCCTCTGCCATCGAACACATGGTGGGCGACTCGATTGGCGAGCGCTTCGGCCTGTCATCGATCAAGCCAGTTGCTGGCGGCGACATCAACACGACGCTACGCGCGCATGGCGCCACCACTGACGCTTTCATCAAATTGCGCCCGGCGACCGAACTGGCGATGTTCGAAGCTGAGGCGCGCGACCTTGCCGCATTGTCGGCATGCAGGGAATTCCGCGTGCCACGCGTACTCGGTTGCGAAGCCGTCGGCGACGACGCCGTGCTCATACTTGAGTGGCTCGACCTGCGACCATTGCGGGGCAACGCAGAAGGCGAGCGCGCCGGCCACGCGTTGGCCGCGCTCCACCGCCAACCGGCAGAAGCCCATTTCGGCTGGCCGTACCCCAATTTCATCGGCACCACACCGCAGCCCAACAACTGGCACGACAACTGGCCGCGTTTTTTTACGCAGGAGCGTTTAGTACCGCAATTGGCACGGGCTGCCGCCAATGGCTATTACGGTGCCCTGCAGCGCGACGGCGAACGCCTGTGCGAACGTGCCGCCGCCCTGTTCCTGGATTACCCGCCGGCACCGAGCCTGCTGCACGGGGACCTTTGGTCCGGCAACATCGGCATGCTTGAAGACGGTACGCCAGCGCTGTTCGACCCGGCTGCCTACTACGGTGACCGCGAGGCCGATCTGGCGATGACCGAACTTTTCGGCGGCTTTCCGATGAGCTTTTACGTGGCCTATCGTCAGAGCTGGCCTCTGCACGAAGGCTACGAAACGCGCAAGGCGCTCTATAACCTCTACCACGTACTCAATCACCTGAATCTCTTCGGTCACGGCTACCTTGCGCAGGCTGAACGGATGGCATCGCGGCTGGCAACCGAACTGGCTCGATAAAGCGCCCTGGCAATCGTCGACGAATTTGACAGTGCCCGCCCGCATTGCGGCGCATTACTCGCAAGTCCATGAAAAACATGGCGTTTTTCCAAACCGCCAAATAGGCACCCTAATTGCTTTTATGGTTGCGAGGTGATGTGTGCGCACAAACGTGCGTATTTCACGTCGCTACAAGCTTGCCTCGCCCACAATACAGATGAGCCGTATTGGCTCCAGGACGACAGCGAATCCACACGACCATGACCGAGCAAAAGCACGAAGCCAGCGCCCCGGCCCCCGACGCAGAACGCGTAAGCGAAGCGCGTCGTCGCCTGCTGCGCGGCGGCATCGCCGGCGCCCCGGTGGTGGTATTGACGCTGGCAAGCCGCCCGGTATTGGCGACCAGTCAGACCGTCATCTGCCAATCGATGTCGCGCACCATGTCCGGCAATCTGAGCCAGCCGAACACCCAGTTGCAGACCTGCAACGGCCGCAAGATCACGTACTACAAGAGTTCTGGTAACTGCCCGATAAAAACAACGACCACGGCGTTTTCGACCATCTTTGCGCGCGGCAGCTACAGCGGCAGCAATTTTGGCACCAAGTCGATCAACGACGTGCTCAACCAGAGCAATCCGACGCAGACTCAGCGCATCGCCCAGTGCTTTGTCACGGCGCTGTTCAACATCCGCGCCGGACTGGTCAGCCCGAAGGCCATGACCGAGAACGATCTGCGCAACATCTGGAACGAGTACGCCAACAAGAACGGCACCTACCAACCGTTCGCCGGCGGCCCCCTGTGGCGCGCCAGCGACATGCTGTCGTACTTCGACAGCACGGCCATCGTCCCCGACGCCCTGGGTTGATCGCCGATGCGCTGGTTGCAGCACGACTGGCCTGACGGGGCGGTTGTCTACGACCGTCATACGGGCGACACGCACGCCCTCGATCCACTGGCAGCCGAAGTCTTCCATCTTCCCGCAGCGCAGCGCATCGATCCCGCGCGCGCCTGTGACGCAATCGCCAACCTGCTCCAACAAACAGTCGACGAGCCACTGCAGCAAGCGGTACAAGAAGCCTTCAGCAGACTTCGGCAACTCGAACTGATTTGACCCTGACAATCGGCTCACTCTCCGCCGCAAATATCGCTGCGCAGTTGGCTGGCAATGGCCTGCTGCTGCGCACGGGCCCGATCGTGCAAAGAGTCCGTAGCCGACTGCCAGGCGTCGCGCAGACCATCCACACGCTGTATGCCCATCACCCGGCGCACAACGATGACGGCTTCGCCGATTTCCACGTAGGCGTGCGGCGAGCCTCTGGCCTGCGGGGTTATTGGCGGGCGCAGGCGGAATTCCTTTTCGACGGCGTGCAACCATTCGCACCGCTCCCCCTGCCGCAGGCCTATGCGCTGCTCGAATGGGGATTGAACTGGTGCGTAGCGCAGACATGCCATCAATACCTGATCATCCACGCAGCAGCCATTGAGCGTGACGGGCTGGCGGCGATCCTTCCGGCCCCGCCGGGCTCTGGAAAAAGCACGCTCTGCGCAGCGCTTGTACAACGCGGCTGGCGGCTGTGCTCGGACGAACTGACCTTGATCGACCCGGCAGACGGCACCATTCAGGCGCTGGCAAGACCGATCAACCTCAAGAACCAGTCGATCGATTTGATTTCGGACTTCGCGCCCGAAACCCAATTCGGCCCACTCACGCACGACACAACCAAAGGGACGGTTGGGCACCTACGCCCCCCGCAGGACAGTGTCGAGCGCGTCGCTGAACGAGCCCGCCCACGATGGATCGTCTTTCCCCGCTGGCAAGCCGGCAGTGCTCCGCAACTGATTGCACGCCCAAAGGCGGAAGCCTTCATCGAACTGGCCGACAATGCTTTCAACTACAGCGTGCTGGGTGAGCAAGGCTTCACGACGCTCACCGGCGTCATCGACGCTTGCGAGTCGGTGTCCTTCACGTACGACAGACTGGACGACGCCATCGCCACCTTCGATCGTCTGGCGGAGCAGGCGCGATGATCGACCTCGTCACGCCAGCCCTGCGCGACCTGCGCAGCGTGATGGCGTTCGACCTACGCGGATGGGACGTACTGATTCGCCAGGCGCGGATGGCCAACTTACTGGCGCGGCTGGCGGACGACATAGCGAGAGCGGGCTGGTTGGACAACGTGCCCCTGGCGCCACGCAGGCATCTGCAAAGCGCACTGACGATCGCTGCGCGCCAGCGGCTGGAGGTCCGCGCCGAATCGTTACGCGTGGCACGAGCGCTGGCCGAGACGGGCGAGCCGCTCGTATTGCTCAAAGGAGCCGCCTATGCCCTGGCCGATCTGCCCTGCGCGGCCGGTCGCCTGTTCGGCGACATCGACCTGATCGTGCCGCGCGATTCACTGACACGCGTAGAAACAGCCTTGCTCCGGCATGGATGGATCAGCTCGCACCTGTCGGCCTACGATCAGAAATACTATCGCCGCTGGATGCACGAACTACCGCCGCTCGCCCACACGCGGCGGATGACCGTGCTGGATGTCCATCACAACATCCTGCCCGCCACCGCCCATCGCCCGCCAGACGCATCGTTACTGCTGGCGGCGGCGCGACCAATCGCCATAGAAGGCGCCGACATTCGCGTGCTGGCCCCGGCCGACATGGTGCTGCACAGCGCGTGCCATCTGTTCCATGAGGGAGAACTCGACAACGGCCTGCGGGATCTCTCGGACCTGGATCGCCTGTTGAGGCATTTCGACACGCCCGATTTCTGGGATGCGCTGCAGGCGCGCGCCGAGGCGCTGCACCTGCAACGCCCGCTCTACTACGCGCTGCATCTGTGCCACCGCATCCTGAGCAGCCCAGTACCGACCGCCGCACTCCAACGCGCAAGCGATGCGGCCCCCGGTTGCGCAAGTCTGATGGACGCCCTCTATGTGCGCGCCCTGCGCCCAAACCACGCGCTGGCTGACGACGCATTTACCCCGCTCGCGCGCTGGCTGCTCTACATCCGCGCCCATTGGCTGCGCATGCCTCCGCATCTACTCGCATGGCATTTGAGCCGCAAAGCGGTGGTGCGGCGCTTGGGGCTTGAAGAGGGCGAAGCTCGGCCGGTGTGAAAGCCGGCGCGACTGAGCGCGCCGGCGCTGAAGGATCAGCGTTTTGTGCCTTGCGCGTAGATCGCGAGGATGTCGGCGACAGCCTGGTTACGGGGCGTTGGCACGCCGAGTTCGCGACCGTAATCAGCGACACCACCGGATAGCCATGCCACCTCGAGGCGATTGCCGCGTTCGAGGTCGTTGTGCATCGACGATGTCATGCCCGGCGGCAGCGTGTCGCAGAAAGCAAGACGGTCGTCGGCATAGTTTTCGGCCAGATTGATGCCACGCGCACGGCCGACGGCGACGGTTTCGCGCATCAGATCATGGAGAAAGGCACGGCTGCGCGGATTCTCACGCACCGGCCCGATGGTCTGGCGGATGGCGGACGTGGCACCGGACAAGCCGACGAGGAAGACGAACTTTTCCCACACCTGCCGCCGCACTTCGTCGTGGATTTCAGCGTTGATGCCGGCACGCACGCAAGCATCGAGAAAGTCTTCCACGCGCGCAGAACGCTGACCGTTGTACTCGCCGAAAACAAGCCGCTGGAGCGCGCCGACGTGGCGCACTACGCCCGGCGATTCGATAAAGGCGGAGATGAAGCTCGATCCACCGAGGATGGAACCCTCCGGCAAGTACCGGGCAAGGATTTCGTCTTTCGCTACGCCATTCTGGAACGACACGACCGCCGCGCCTTGTTCCGCTACCGGCCGCAATGCTGTGGCCACCTGCTCGGTATCCCACAGTTTGACGGCAACGATGACAAGATCGACGGGAGGCAAGTGCTCGGGGCTATCCACCAGCTTGGGCGAGTCGAGATGGATATCGCCGCCTTCGCTCAGGACGCGCAGCCCTTTGTCGCGCATCGCCGCCAGATGAGCTCCGCGCGCCACGAAGGTAACGTCGCAACCAGCCTTGGCCAACCGTGCACCGAAGTAGCCGCCTACACCGCCGGCCCCTACCACAGCGATTCTCATAACTCCTCCTTTTGCTTGGTTTTGTGCTGCCCATTGATGGCGGGCTCGGCATGCCGGCCCGAAGTCGTGAATCTGTCGCACCGCGCAGGAATTTTTCTGACACAGCTCAAGCAGATGAATCCCCGCCTGCGCGTCGTCACATTTCCGCCTGTGCTTTCAACTTGCGCCAGAGTGTCACGCGACTGATACCGAGACGCCGGCACACCTCGTCCTGCGAGTGGCGTGCCAGCAACCCCCGGATGATATGCCCTTCCATTTGCTTGAGCGTGCCCGTGTCTGGCACGGTCACACGCGAATCGGCCGCCAGTGCGCCGGATTGCTGACCAAGCACATCCAGCACATGGCTCGCCTGAATACGCGGCAAATTGAAGTAGGCCAGCACTTCAGCCACGTTGTGCAGTTGGCGAACGTTGCCGGGCCACGCATAGCCGGATAGCAGATCGCGCGCCTCTCGCTCCAGCGTGCCCCCTTGCGCCTTAACGCCCGGAAAACTGCACAAGAAGTGCGTGAACAGCGGCACGATGTCCTCGCGCCGATCGCGCAGCGGCGGCAAGTGAAGGCTCAACACATGGATGCGGTAGTAGAGGTCTTCGCGAAAGCGCCCCTGCCGCACCTGGTCAAACAGATCGCGGTGGGTGGCACAGATGATCCGCACGTCAACGGGGACGATCTTGTCGTCTCCGATGCGCATGATTTCTTTTTCCTGCAGGACGCGCAGCAGGCGACTCTGGATTTCGGGCGCGAGTTCGCCGATCTCGTCCAGGAACAACGTGCCACCGTGGGCGAGTTCGAACAGCCCGGGCTTGCCGCCTTTGCGTGCCCCGGTGAAGGCCCCTTCGGCATAGCCGAAGAGTTCGCTTTCCAGCAGCGAAGCGGGGATCGACGCCGTATTGACCGATACGAATGGCCCATCTCTGCGCGGACCGTGGTTGTGCACGCTCTGCGCAAAGATCTCCTTGCCCGTACCGGTTTCGCCATGAATGAGCAGGTTGGCGTCGTAAGCGGCATAGGTCTTGGCCTTTTCGATCACGCCGGCAAGGGATTCAGAATCACCGACGATGTCATCGAAGGTCGCTTTAGCGCGCAACCCGCGCCGATGGGCCGAAATCCGGATACGCGTTTCCGACGCTTGAATCTGGCTGACGGCCTGCAGCGTCACGACCTCCCCTCGCTTTTCGCCCGCCACGTCGAGCGGGATCACTCGCACGACGTAGCTGGCGTCATGAATGGTCGCGATGTGCTCGCCACCGCCCTGCCCCAGCATGCGGGTAATGACATCAAACGATTGCGCGGCAAATATCCTGCGCGCGGCGCTGTTGTGGAAGCGCACCTGTTTGCCATTGTCGATGGCGAGAATCCCTTCGCCCACGTTGTCGATGATCGCTCCCAACTGAACGGCCTGGAGCTTTTCGTGCCGCTTGGCGCGGATCAGGCGCAGCGCTTCTTCGAGCGCCGTCCGAATGGAGATGGCGTTGCTCTCCAGAAAGACCGCCGCGATATTGCTCTCTAGCGCAAACCGATACGCCTGCCGGCAACCGATGACGGCTTCGATGCCTTCGGCGCGCAGCTCTGCAATCGCTTGCGCGATGCCGGCCTCATCAGAGCACGCTCGAAATGCGATACCAGTCGAACCAATGCGAAAGTCTCCCGTGAGTCCGTCGAAGAGATTGGCTCGGCTGACCACCCCTATGCGCGAGATGCCCTGTTGCGACAGGCTGCTGACAACACAAAGCAGGTCCTGTAGCGACAGGGTGACTTCCACCACGCTGACGTCGTCCCCCACGGCGCCGGCAATGATCTCAGCGATACCGCCACGAGACACGATGACATCAACCTGCCCGGCATAACGTCGAACGATGTCCAGCGCCTCTTCGTCCCTCGCCGTCTCGACCGCGATGTCGATATCCAGTTCGGACGCAATGCGTCGCACGACCTGTGCCATGGTGGGTGTCGGCGCCACAAATAAAATTGATGCAGTCTGCATATATCTGAAGCCAGCCAAGAACAGAGCCGCAAGACGGCACGCATTGGCATTGCGAATCATCGACCTCTAGAGATTACGGATTTGCAATTCACTGATTTCAGATTTGAAACAAATACGGGTGATTTTGCTCGAAAAACCCCGTCTCACAGCTTGGTCTGCGTCTTGCTTAGTGGCCTCCAACCATCACAAAGCCCGTGGTGGCTGAGTTCACAAACAATATGCAGGAGACATACATGCAGAAAATTATTTCTGGCGGCAAAAGGATCATGGCTTGCGTCCTCGGCAGCGCGTTGATGATTGCCGCTGCACCGAGCGCCATGGCCGCGTCAAAATTCGCCATCAAAGTCGCGTACGAGAACAACCCGGGCGAGCCGATCGACAAGGCGATGAACGAATGGGCCCGGCTTTTCAAGGAGCGAACCAAGGGCGAAGGTGAGTTGCTGCTCTACCCGAGTTCGCAGTTGGGCTCGAAGAAGGACGTGATGGAGCAGATGAAGATGGGCGCCGCGATGGTCACGCTGACCGACGGCGCCTTCTTCGCAGATTACGTACCAGACTTTGCCATCATGATGGGGCCGTACTTGGGCAAAGACTATACAGATGTCATCAAGCTATCGAACTCGCCGTGGTTCGCCGGCATGTCACAGCAATTAGACAAGAAGGGCTTTCACATCATCGCCGCCAACTGGCTGTATGGTTCGCGCCACATGGTCACCAAAAAGCCTGTTCGCACGCCGGCCGACCTCAAGGGCATGAAGATCCGCGTGCCGAATGCGCGCATCCAGATCGAAGCAATGAAAGCCATGGGCGCCACGCCAACCCCGATGCCGTTGGCCGAGGTCTACCCGGCACTGACGACTGGCGTGATCGATGGCGCCGAAAACCCCATTCCCGTGCTGTATGGACAGAAGCACCATGAACCGGCCAAGTACCTGATCCTTACCGGCCACCTCGACAACGTCACCAATCTCACGATCAGCCAGAAGTACTTTGAACGCCTGCCGGCGGACGTGAAAAAGGCATTGGCGGAGACCTGCCTGCAGGCGGGTGACTATATGACACGCGTCACGCTCGAAGCGGAGAAAGACACCATCGAGAAGATGAAGAAGGAAGGCGTGACGGTAATCGAAGTCAACCGCAACCTTTTCCGCGAAGCCGCCAAGAGCACGTACACCAAGTTCCCCGAGTGGACGCCCGGCCTGTACGACCAACTCCAGGACTACCTCAAGACGCACTGACGGCCCACGCCGTTCTGCTTACCGGATGCGGGCGTGCCTGCATCCGGCAGGTATCGCTCGCGCATATGACATACACATTGGCAGACATGCGCCTTTTTTGGAACGGAAGACCTCTATGAAAAGACTGCTCGACAGCGCAGGAGACTGGGCGGCCAAGCTCGTTACGGTACTCATCGTGGCGATCACCGTCATCGCCGTATTCATGCGCTACGCCCTTAACGATCCGTTGCAATGGGTTGAAGAAGTTCTGGTCTCGCTCTTTGTGTGGATGATCATGCTGGGCGCCGCCTCGGCCATGCGGGTTCGCGGTCATGTCAGCATCGATGCCATCACCGGGTTGCTACCGGCGGGTGGCCAGCGCGCTGTGCGCATCTTTACCGACCTGTTGAGCATTGTGATCCTGGTGACACTTGGCTGGCTCGGTCTGGAACTGACCCTGGACGCCGGTGACAAGATCACGCCGATTCTCGGCCTGTCTTATTCGTACATCGATATGGCCATGCCGGTTGGCTGTTTCTGGATGGCGCTCTACGGCCTCTTCCACCTGCACACCGATCTGTTTCATCCCGACACCGTGGTGACGGACAACCTGCCGGGAGGCCACTGACCATGCTCGTATCCCTTTGTTGTCTCATCCTGTTGCTGGGATTCGCCATCAACCTGCCGGTCTTTCTGTCTGTGACCGCAGCCGTGCTGACGTATTTCTTTATCAGCCCCGAGGCGATGCCAGCCATTGCGGCACAGCGCTTCATCGGCGCAGCCGAAAACACCACACTACTGGCGATTCCGTTCTTCATTCTGCTTGGCAACCTGCTCAACTACACGGGCATCACACGCCGCATGTTGCGTCTGGCCGAAGTGCTGACCGGCCACTTCCGCGGAGGACTGGCACAAGCCAACGTGCTGCTGTCGACAATGATGGGCGGCCTGTCGGCGTCCAACCTCGCCGATTGCGCCATGCTGTGCAAGATGCTGGTGCCTGAAATGACCAAGCTCGGTTACGGGCGAGCCTTCTCTGCCGCCGTGACGGCAGCAGGCTCGCTGATCACGCCCATCATTCCGCCCGGCATTGCACTGATCATCTACGGGTTTGTGGCCGATGTGTCGATCGGCAAGATGTTCCTGGCCGGGGTGATCCCGGGCATTCTTTGCTGCCTCGCACTCATGGGCACCATCGCCTTCATCTCGCGTCAGCGCGGCTACAAGCCAGCGCGCACGCACGGTCCGACGTGGATTGAGTTCCGGGATGCATTCAAAGGTGCTTCGGCTGCGTTGATCCTGATTGTCGTGATCATCGGAGGCATTCGCGTGGGGATGTTCACCCCGACGGAAGCCGGCGCAGTGGCCGTGATCTATGTCATCGGCGTAGGCATGTTCGTATTCAAAGAGATGAACGCTGGCCATATACGCCTGGCGCTTATCGAGACCGCGCGTGCCACTGGCGGCATCCTGCTCATCATCATGGCCTGCTCGGCCTTTGCCTGGGTTCTGACGTGGGAACGCGTAGCGCAGGACGTTGCGACCTTCATCACCTCATTCGCGTCCAGCCCCGCGCAGTTCCTGATCGTTCTGAATGTGTTCTTGCTGTTCCTGGGCATGTTCGTCGAAGGCACCGCCGCAATCATCGTACTGGTGCCGTTGCTGATGCCGACGGTGCGGGCGCTGGGCATCGACCCCGTGCAATTCGGTTTGATCATGATCCTCAACCTCGCCATCGGGTGCCTCACGCCGCCAATGGGCACCGTGATGTTCATTGCCAACGCGATCACCGGCACCAACGTCGGTGAGTTCGTCCGCGAATCGCTGCCATTGCTCCTTGCCTTGCTATGCGTGCTGGCATTGGTGACGTTCGTGCCAGCCGTATCGACCTTCCTCCCGTACCTGTAATCCCTGCCCTGCCCGTGTGTCCATCCAACGCACAGGGCAGGCTCACACGCAATCAATGACATCGCCATTAATTTGAAAGGATCATCGATCATGTGGAAAGACGACCACGAGCTGTTCGCGCTCATGCGCAGCAAGCTCTTCACCGCCGTTGTCGGCGACATCCTCGACAACATGGGATTGCTCCACCAGTTCCTCCAACCGCAGATCAAGCCACTCGGCAAGGAGATGGTCGTAGCCGGACGCGCCATGCCCGTACTGGAGGCCGACTACTTCGCCATGCGTGAAGACAATGGGCGGTTGCCATTGTCGGCGCAGCCCTTCGGCATCATGTTCTCGGCGCTCGACGATCTGAAAGAGAACGAGGTGTACATCACCACCGGATCGTCACCCCGCTACGCGCTATGGGGCGGTTTGATGAGCACGCGCGCCATGCACCTGAAAGCAGCGGGCGTGGTGGCCGATGGTTACGTGCGCGATTCGGCCGAAATCGAAGAGATCGGCTTTCCAACTTTCTCGTTGGGCACCTACGCACAGGACCAAGGGCAGCGCGGCAAGGTTGTGGACTTTCGCGTACCGATCGAAATCAACCACATTCGTATCCGCCCCGGCGACATCGTGTTCGGCGATCGCGACGGGGTGCTGATCGTACCGCGTGAGGCCGAACGCGAAGCCATTTCGCTGGCGCTGGAGAAAGTCGGCACCGAGAGCGCAGTGCGCCGCGCCATCCGTGAAGGCATGAGCACAGTCGATGCTTTTGAACGCTTCGGCGTGATGTAAGGGGCCACCATGAAAGCAGTCACTATCCAGGCTCCCAATGAAGCGGCGCTGTGCGACATCGACGAGGCCGGCGTCTCCGCAGGCCAGGTAAAGCTGCGCGTGATGCGCGTCGGTTTGTGCGGCTCGGACCTGAACACCTATCGCGGCTACAACCCGTTAGTGTCTTACCCACGCATTCCCGGTCACGAGATCGGGGGCGAAGTCATTGCCATCGGAGAAGGCGTCACACGCTGCCAGCCCGGCGATCGCGTCGTGGTCCTGCCCTGCACCGAGTGTGGCGAATGCAGCGCCTGCCGTAGCGGGCGGCCCAATGCCTGCCGCTACAACCAGACGCTCGGCGTGCAGCGCCAAGGCGGCATGAGCGAAACCCTGGTCGTACCGGCACACAAGACGCTGGTGTGCAACGAACTGAGTTTTGACGAACTGGCGCTGGTCGAACCGCTCGCCGTCGGCATGCATGCCGCGCGCCGGGCACAAATTAGCGTCGGAGAGACCGTGGCCGTTTTCGGCTGCGGCGTGATCGGACTGGGCGCCATGGCCGGTGCGGCTGCAATGGGCGCACGGGTAGTCGCCATCGACATCGATTCACGCAAGCGCGACATCGCCGTGGCATGCGGTGCCGCGCGATTCGTCAATAGCCGCGAAGAAGACCTCACCGCCGTCGCACAAGGCATCGACCAAGGACGCGGCCCGGCTGTGGTGATCGAAGCCGTGGGCAACGACGCCACCTTCGTCGAAGCGGTCAGGCTCGCCGCCTTCGCCGCGCGTGTGGTGTACGTCGGTTATGCCAAGAAGCCGGTCAGCTATGACAGCAGCCAGTTCGTAATGAAAGAACTGGACATCCGTGGCTCACGCAACGCCACGGCCGCTGATTTCTCCGCCGTGCTGGCGCTGCTCGAACAGGGCCGCTACCCCACTCATCAGTTGGTGTCTGCGCATTACCCGCTGACACGCGCACCCGAGGCATTCGCCGACTGGGCTCGCGACCCCGGCGCATTCACCAAGATCCTCATCGACATTCAGTAATCACGAAAGACGACCATGAACGATTCGAACCCGTTTTCTCTCAGCGGCAAGACCGCGCTCATTACCGGCGCCGGTAGCGGCTTGGGATTGGCAATGGCCGACTGCATGATCGCAGCCGGCGCGCGCGTAGTGGTGGCAGACCTGAACGCGCAAATGGCGCAGGACGCCGCGCTAAAGCTAGGCCCTCAGGCAAGCTGGAAAGCCTTCGACGTCAGCCACCCGCATCACGCACAGTCCTTTGTTGACGAGGTGATCCGTGACACCGGGCAAGTGGATATTCTCATCAACAACGCGGGCAACCACTGCAAGAAACCCATCGAAGAGATGAGCATCGAGGATTTCGAATCGGTGCTCGACGTGCATGTGGTAGGCGCGTTCGGTCTGACGCGCGCCGTGGTACCGCACATGAAGCAACGCGGTTCCGGTTGCATTCTGTTCACCGCATCGATGACGTCCTTCCTCGGCCAGCCGAACGTAACCGGCTATGCCGCCGCCAAATCTGCTTATCTGGGCATGATCCGGGGCTTGGCGACCGAGGTATCAGGCGCCGGCATCCGGGTGAATGGCATCGCGCCGGGTTGGATCGACACCCCCATGCTACGCAAGGCCATCGAAGGCGACGACGCGCGCAAGAACAAGATTCTGGGCCGCACGCCCATGAAGCGCTTCGGCGACCCGAAGGACATCGGCTGGGCTGCAACCTACCTAGCGTCGGACGCTGCGAAGTTCGTCAACGGCCACGTGCTGGTGGTCGATGGCGGCGCGTTGATCGGCTTCTGAGGAGGGCACGCCATGGCCAAGAGAGCACTGCTGCTGGATAGCGCAGACAATTGCGTCGTTGCCATCGAACCCGTAATGGCGGGCGATGAGGTGATATTCGAGGGCGGGAGCCTCACTGCGCAGAGCAGCATTGCCCTCGGCCACAAGCTGGCAATTCGGCCTGTCGCGGCCGGTGCCGAGGTCACCAAGTACGGCGCATCCATCGGTTCGGCGCGGGTAGCAATCGCGAAGGGGGAACATATCCACTCGCACAACCTCGCCAGCGACTACATCGTCGGTTTTCATTTCGGAGCGGCTGGGGCCGCAACTCAGGAGACGCCTCCCCCTGTTGCCACTGCCACACCCGATCGTGCGCCGACATTCTCTGCCAGCGCATCGGCGCGTTTCGGTGCGGCACAAGTGCTGCAACATGCCGTGCCTGACGCATTGATCTCCGGCTATCTGCGCAAAGACGGCCGCATGGGTATCCGCAACCGTATCGCAGTCATCTACCTCGTCGAATGTGCGCATCATGTTGCGCGGCAAATCGCGGAGGGATTCGGGGCGGACGTCGAATACCTCGGCTTCGCCGGTTGCTACCCCTCCGACTATGCACATCGACTGGTGCGCGGGCTCGCCACCCATCCAAACGTGGGTGGCGTCGTGCTGGTGTCGCTCGGCTGCGAGTGTTTCGATCGCGTGCGGCTGGCGGCCGAAATCGAAGCGTCAGGACGACCTTGCGGCACCATCGTCATCCAGGAGAACAACGGCACGGCAGGCAGCATCGCGGCCGGACGTCACATGGTGAGCGAAATGCGCGAACAGATCGCCTATACGCCGCGCAAGGCCATGGCGCTGAGCGATCTGGTCATCGGCACAGTGTGCGGTGGCTCGGACGGCACCAGTGGCATTACTGGCAACCCGGCAGTCGGGCGCGCCTTCGATACCCTGCTCGCACATGGCGCCACGTGCCTCTTTGAGGAAAGCGGCGAACTGATCGGCTGCGAGTCGCACATGATGGAACGCGCCGCCACGCCCGAGGCGCGCGACGCCATCGAGCAAGCCATGCGCAAGGCCACGCGCTACTACAGTACGATGGGGCTTGGCAGCTTTTCGGATGGCAACGCTGTAGGCGGCCTTACCACACAGGAGGAGAAATCTCTCGGCGCCTACGCCAAGTCGGGGGCGAGCCCGATTTCCGGCGTCATCCTGCCGACCGAACATCCTCCGCAAGGTGGCCTGTACTTGATGGATGTGGTGCCCGACGGTGAGCCGCGCTTTGGCTATCCCAACATCTGCGATACGGCGGAGATCATCGAACTGATCGCTACTGGATGCCACATGGTGGTGTTCACAACGGGGCGCGGCTCTGTGATCGGTTCGGCCATCGCTCCGGTCATCAAGGTATGCAACAACCCGGAAACCTACCGGAACATGTCCGACGACATGGACGTGGATGCGGGGCGCATCATCGATGCGGGCGCGACGCTGGACGATGTCGCCAACGAGATCGTCACCCGTATCGTCGAAGTCGCGGCCGGCCAACCTTCGTGTGGCGAGCGCCTTGGGCATGTCGAGTACGCGCTGACCTACAAGCGCTTTGACTACGCGTCGCCAGAGAGCCGCTGCAAGGCCTGAAACGCGTCAGGCAACAAAAAGGCGATGAAGCACGGTTGCTTCATCGCCTTTCTTTTCGAGGAGTGTGTGGACCGCATGGGACAGCGCAAGCGCTATCCCCGCAGCAACCCATCGCCTCAATTACATGATGGCGCCGATCTGCCAGGGCAGGAATTCGTTGGTGCCATAGCCTGCGACTTCAGACGCCGTCTTCTCGCCGGACGCATAACGGATGATGGCGTCGAAAATGCGCTGGCTGATGTCTTCCATGGCCACGCCATCCAGCATGTCGCCGGTGTTCACATCCATGTCTTCGCGCTGGCGGTTCCACAGAATGTTGTTGGTGGCGATCTTGATCGTCGGCACGCCTGCGCAACCGAAGGCCGAACCGCGGCCGGTGGTAAAGCAGATGATCTGCGCGCCGCCGCCCGCTTGCCCCGTCGCAGAGACCGGGTCGTACCCCGGCGTGTCCATGTACACAAAGCCCTTGGCGGTGACCGGTTCGGCGTATTCGTACACCGCATTCAGGTTGGTGGTACCGCCCTTGGCGACAGCGCCCAAAGACTTTTCGAGAATGGTCGTGAGCCCGCCTGCCTTGTTGCCGACCGACGGATTGTTATCCATCTGGCCCTTGTTGCGCTCCACATAGTCCTTCCACCACTCGATGCGGTCGACCAGCTTCTGAGCCACCTCAGGCGTTGCCGCGCGGCGGGTGAGCAAATGTTCGGCGCCGTAGATTTCCGGCGTCTCGGACAGGATCGCCGTGCCACCGTGCGCCACCAGCATGTCCACAGCACCGCCAAGCGCCGGGTTTGCGGTGATGCCCGAATAACCATCCGAACCCCCGCAGTTCAGCCCCACGACAAGTGCGGACAACGGAGCCGGCTCACGCGTAAAGCTGTTGGCGTGATCCAGCATGCCGGCCACGGCTTCAATACCCTGGCGGATAGCATGCGACGTACCGCCGAGTTCCTGGATGCTGACCGAATGCAGCATGCCCGGTTCGTGCTGGTTGAGTTCCTTGATCAGCGGACCGACCTGGTTGACCTCACACCCCAGACCAACGAACAGGATGCCGGCAAAGTTCGGATGCGAGGCGTAGCCCAACATGGTACGGCGCAGCACTTCCAGCCCTTCGCCTGCACCACCGCCGCAACCCAGCGGGTGCGACATCGGCACGACGCCATCGACGTTCGGCCAATTGGCAAGGCGTTCGTGCGTGAAATGGTTGGCAATGGCATGCACCACAGTCGCGGAACAGTTCACGGACGCAATGATGCCGATGTAGTTGCGGGTACCGATCTTGCCATTGGGGCGGTGATAGCCCATGAACGTCGCCGGCGTGGTGACCTGTTTGGAGTCGTGCCGATCGGCGCAGAAAGCCAGATCGCGTTCGAATTCCCCCATGCCGAGGTTCTGCACGTGGACGTGCTTGCCCGCGCCGATGTCTTCCTTGGCAAAACCGATGATCTGGTTATAGCGGCGCACGGGGTCGCCGGCCTTGATGTCATGAGCGGCGATCTTGTGTCCGGGGGGGATGAGGTCGCGCACGACGAGGTCTTCGCTGTCGACACGGTTGCCCGGCATAAGCTGCAGCGTAGCGATGATCACGTCATCGTTAGGGTGCAGTCGGACGATGGATGAAGCTTGCATGATGGGGACTCCTCGCCGCAATGAAACGGCGCCTGCTACGTTGTTAGACTCCGCGCGCCAGATCTCTTAATTAGATGGTGGCGAAGTGCTCGCTTGCAAGAGCCGGACCCTATGACCCGGCACCAACTGGCAGCCTATCGTTGCGCGTAAAAACGCCATTACCTTAGTACCACCAGGGTGGCGCGGCAATGCGTTGCGCGCATTCGATACAGGCTTTTGCAGTTGTCAGACTTTTTGCGGTCGTGCTATGCGATTGAGACCGGATCCATGCTTTACCCGGAACACTTGCGTACCGAAGTACACAGAGCGCCCCGGGCGAATCAATGCGCGCACGGTCTGCCGCAGTAGATCGCAAACGGCCTTTCTCAGACCGCCAGTTCGCGCATGGCGACCTTGACGCCCTTGGCCTTGATGTTATCCAACTCTTGCGTGACAACACCGGTCAAGCCCTTGATGGCGTTGAGATCTTCGCCCCACAGGCGCGCGTCAGCCAGAACGCTCTTGACCAGCGCAGCCGTCGGCTGGCCGGGTTGCCAGTCGCGCCAGGCTTCGGCCAGCACGGTCAGCACTTCGGCGTTGTCCTTGATCGGATACGGCTGGCCGTCTCGATTGCCGACGTATTCACCGGCTGCGTTGAAGCTGCCGTGATAGAAGTTGAGCAGTGCAGCCAGCGAGAAGCCCAGGCAAGCCGGCGAGATTTCGCGCTCGGCAGCAAAGTCTTTCACCGTGGGCAGCACGCGCACTTGCCACTTCGACACCGAATTCAGGGCGATCGAAATCAGCTCGTGGCGGATGAACGGGTTGGCGAAGCGCTCCATGATCGTGGCGGCGTACTGCTTGCGCTCTGCGTCGGCCAGCGGCACGAACGGCACGATCTCTTCAAACATCAGCTTGTTGAGATACTTGGAGACGACTTCGTCGTCGATCATGCCCTTGACGGTGTCGATACCGGCCGTATAGGCAGCCAGCGCGCTGGCGGTATGCGCGCCATTCAGGATACGAACCTTGCGGGTACGGTAGGGGCGCAAATCGTCGGTCCAGACCACGTCCAGACCTGCCTTGGCCAGCGGGAATTCGTCGGACAGCGCCTGCAGACGTTCGCGCGGGCCTTCGATCACCCACAGGTGGAACGGCTCGGCGGCCACCATCAACGGATCGGTGTAGCCCAGTTCGGCATACAGCGCGTCGGCCTCGCCCGCCGGGAAGCCCGGGACGATGCGGTCGACCAGCGTGTTCAGGAAGACGTTGTCGCGCTCGACCCACTGAACGAACTCCGCCGGCAGGTTCCAGGCGGCGGCGTGTTGCAGCACGTAGCGGCGCAGATTGGTGCCGTTGGCTTCGATCAGTTCGCAAGGCAGGAAGACCAGACCCGTCTTGGCCGTGCCGCCCAACTGGATGAAGCGGTGGTACAGGAGTGCCGTAACCTTGGCCGGGAAGTTGTTCGGGCACTTGCCGGATTCAAGCGATTCTTCGGCGTAGGCAATGCCGGCCTCGGTCGTGTTGGACACCACGAAACGCAGGCTCGGATCGGCGGCGCAAGCCAGGAAAGCGTCCCACTCGGCGTAGGGGTTCATGCCCTTGTCGACGCAGGTGATGAGACGACGCGAGGTAACCTGCTTGCCCTGCTGCACACCACGCAGCAGCACGGTGTAGAGCCCTTCCTGCGCGGTGATCTTGTCGGTGCAGCCAACGGGCAGCGGGCTGGCGATGGTGATGCGGCCGTTGAACTTGCCGGTGCCGTTGGTCACATCGACCATCCATTCAACGAAGGCACGCAAGAAGTTGCCATCGCCAATCTGCAGGATGCGTGTGACAGGCAGGTCGTTGGGGGCAGCGGCTTCGACGCCGGCATTCAAAGCCGACAAGGTTTGGCGATTCAGGCTCGGCACAGCAGGTTCTCCTCGGCAAGACGTGCGCACCGGTTTCCGGTGCGCCTATTGTCAGAAGGCGCCGACCTCGGCACCTTCACAAGTCCGACAACTAATGAAAAAACCGACCGATTCTAGTCGCTTAGCCTGACAAAAGCCATGCGCTAGGACAGCGTTGTCAGGAAAAGAAAAACACCGGCATCGCTTCGCGCGGGATGATCGCGCCGGGGTGCTGAACGACGATCGACGCAATCTTGTTGCCCGAGCGCGCGGCCGTTTCGGGTGGCTGGCCCTGCAGGCGCGCGGCGAGGTAACCGCCAGCGAAAGAGTCCCCTGCGCCGGTCGTGTCGACCACCTTCGGCACCTTGAAGGTTGGCACGATGATCGGCTCCATGCCACGAATACGCACGATGGTCGGATCAACGCCGCGCTTGATGACCACTTCATCCGGCGGCAGCGAGTAGCAATGCGCCAGCGCCGATTCTTCGTCAGCGATGTCGTAGATGGCCTGGTTGTCTTCCAGCGTGATCATGACCATGTCGGACGTGGCGAAGGCGCGGTCGTACCATTTGGGCGCGTCGGCGTCGGCCATCCACAGGCGCTTGCGGAAGTTGTTGTCGAAGAACACCTTGCCACCGCGTGCGCGCAGGCGATCGACGAACGAGAACAGGCGCTCGCGCCCTTCCGGCGGCAGCACCGCCAGGCTGATGCCGCTGTAGTAGAAAGCATCGAGCGATTCGATGCGGTCTTCCAGCGCGCTGGCCTGCCCTTCGTGGAAATAGTCCTTGGCGGCGCTCATGTCGCGCCAGTAATAGAAGGTGCGCTCGCCGGCGTCATCGACCTGGATGGTGTAGAGCCCGGGCATCTTGCCCTCGTCGCGCGCCACCATGCTGACGTCGATACCTTCCAGTTGCCATGCTGCGACCATGGCGTCGCTATAAGCGTCGGTACCCAGTTGCGTGGCGTAGGACACTTCGATGCCTGCGTCGGCACCGAGTCGCGCCAGATAGACCGCAGTATTGAGCGTATCGCCACCGAAGTTCTGCTGCATGGTGCCGAACATCTGGCCACGCATCTCAATCATGCACTCGCCGAACAGCGCAATACGACACTTATTGTTCATTGCTCCGACCTGAATTGGGTGTGAAGTAGAGGGAATTATTGTCCGGCCGACAGAGCTTTTGCCCATCGCGAACGGCAAAACCGATAAACCTGAACGATAGCAATTTCTGGGATCGTTGTAAGGTAGCTGCCCTGCCCCGTTAGATTTGGATCAATGACAGCGGGTAACTACATCGTTATATCGCGCACGCGAAGGCTTGCGGGCGCGGGTCGCCTAATATAACCGGCCCGCAAGCAGCAGCACTCACCCACCGCCGAAAGGCGTGGCGAATTCACGGAGAGACACGATCGTGCACATCCACGCACGCGCACTGAAGTACTTCGATACGATCCGCCGCTGCGGTTCCATCCGCGGTGCCGCGCGGCAACTGCATGTCGCTTCGTCGGCGCTCAACCGGCAACTGCTGCAACTGGAGGATGAGATCGGCTTTCCGCTCTTCGAGCGCATGGCCGACGGCCTCAAGCTCACAGCGGTCGGCGAGGTCTTCTCGCGCCACGTGATCTCGGTTCTGCAAGAAGAACAGCGCCTCCAACACGAACTCGACGCCCTGCGCGGCATCCGTCGCGGCGAGTTGTCGGTGGTATCGATCGAAGGCGTCAACGCAGACGTGCTGCCCACGGTGCTGGAACGCATGCTCACGCGTCACCCGCTGGTGCGGATCAGCGTCCGCACGGCAGGCTCGCAGCAAGCCGCGCAGGCGGTGGCGCAGGCCGACGCGGATGTCGCCATCAGTTTCTCGATCGAGCGTGACGCAGCCTTGCACCAGTTCGCGCTCGCCCGCTTCCAGATGGGCGCAGTCGTGCGCCCCGACCATCCACTCGCCTCGCTCGATGCGGTGAGTTTTGCGGAATGCGCACGCTATCCGCTGATCATGGCGAGCCCGGAACTGTCGATACACGCCGCGCTGCGTCCCATCGTTGCCCATCACAAAAAGCCGCTCACCATCCTGACCGAGACGTCTTCGCTCGAGCTCGCCAAGAGCATCGCAGCGCGTGGCATCGGCGTGGCATTCCAGACACGCGTGGGGCTCGAGCGCGACCTGCGCGAAGGACGCCTCGCCTTCGTCCCGCTACGCACACCGGATCCCGTCGTCTGCGATCTCGGCATCTATGTACGCGCCGGCCGATCCCTGCCGCCCGTGCTCGATGCTTTTATCCGCCTGCTTACGGAAGAGCTGGATTCACGCAGCCTTCTCGATCGCGCGCCGATCGAAATGCCACATACCGTCGCCCAAAGCTGACGATCCGGCTCGTGTCGGCGCATAGCGAATATTCGCCGGCCGGATATCTCCACGCGGTCACGCGACCCAGCCCGCAGGACTGCGCGACGCCCTCTGCCAGCCACGTCGACATGGCGATACCGTTCCGCGGCTTGGCCGCCGCGGCTGCCGTATATCACGCCAGCCGTATACCGACGGGCCGGCTCATATCGATTCACGCATAACGCTTGTGCGCCAGCGTTCGCCTGATGCCGTTTCGGCATCACCCCAGGCCAAAAACGGCGCTACCTGGCCAATCCAGCCGCTTCATAGACTGGGCTCCAACAAAAGAACATATGGAGCCCCAGCATGCACAAGGAATCGACCGCCACCCGGCCGGCGCCCACGCTGCCCCTTATTGATGTCGCCGCGCTGCGCGGCGCGGACGAGGCGGCTCGCCGTGCAGTGGGCCACCAGTTGCGGGACGCCTGCGAGACGCGCGGCTTTTTCTACATCAAGAACCACGGTATTGCGCCCGAGCTGATCGCCCGCGCATTCGAAGAAGCCGAGCGCTTTTTTGACCAACCGATGGACGACAAGCTGGCGGTCGAACAAGGCGCTGTCGCGCTGCAATCGTGGCTATGAACCGCTCCGCGCACAAACGCTGGAGCGCGACGCCCCGCCCGACCTGAAAGAAGGCTTCTACATCGGGCAAGAGCTGACCGAAGACGACCCGCGCGTGCGTGCCGGCAAGTTCAATCACGGCCCGAACCTATGGCCCGAAGGCTTGCCCGGCTTCCGTCCGGCGATGGAGGCGTATTTCGCCGAAGTGTTCGCGCTGGGTGAAGTCCTGATGCGCGGCCTGGCGCTGTCGCTCGATTTGCCGGAAGACCATTTCCGCCCCTTTCTCGCGGATGCCATGGCCACATTGCGCCTGCTGCACTACCCGCCGCAGCCGCCCAACCCGTCGCCGGGCGAAAAGGGCTGCGGCGCGCACACCGATTTCGGCAGCCTGACGCTGCTCATGCAAGACGACTCCGGCGGCCTGCAAGTGTGGGACGCAGCCTCTGGCGGCTGGATCGACGCACCACCCGTGCCCGGCACCTATGTGGTCAACATCGGCGACCTCATCGCTCGTTGGACCAACGGGCGCTATCGATCGACCCTGCACCGGGTCATCAACGTGTCTGGCCGCGAGCGGCATTCGATCCCGTTCTTCCTGACCGGCAACCCGGACTATGTCGTCGAATGCCTGACGACCTGCCTCGCGGCTGGCGAAGTGGCACTGCACCCACCCATCACCGTCGAACAGCACCTGGCCGAGTGCTATCGCCGCACCTACGCGTGAGGACGCCGTCATGACCCGCAACATGCTGCTCATTCACGGTGCCTGGCAAGGCGCATGGTCGTTCGACGCATGGCGGCCGGAAATGGCGCGACGCGGATGGAATATCACTGCCGTCGATCTGCCGGGCAATGGCTGGGGGCCACATGGTCACGACTCCGCGTCATTGGAAGAGTACGTCGCCGCCGCGTTGCACGCGCTGGCACGCTTCGACGGCCCGGCTGTCGTGGTGGGCCACAGCGGAGGTGGCATCACCGCGTCTCAGCTCGCTGAAGTGGCCCCCGATCGCGTCACCGCACTGGTGTATCTGGCAGGCATGATGCTGCCGTCGGGCATGTCCTTCGGCAAGCTCATCGACCTATGCCAGCAAGACGATCCGCTGGCCGAGCTGGATGGCATCGCACCGTTTCTGGAGTGGTCCGACGACGGCCGCTTCACCACCGTCCCCGCGGCGGCAGCGCGCCAGATCTTTGTACCGGACTGTGAGCCAGACGCCGCTGCGCGGGCCGCGTCGCTGTTGCGCCCCCAACCAGAGAGCGGCCGCAAGATGGCGCCCCGCCTCACTCCGCAACGATACGGACGGGCGCCGCGACTCTACGTGCAAGCCTTGCAGGACCGCTCGGTGGTCCCACCCCTGCAACAAAAGATGCTGGCGCTCTCGCCGGGCGCCACGGTCATCGAATTGGATTGCGGGCACGTCCCGCAATTGGCCCGCCCGCAGGAACTGGCCATACGCCTTCACGCTGCGCTGGAGGAAATGCTCGCCACCAGCACGACAGCAGATACCTGAGCAACGCAGCACCGATCCCGACACCACCTATCCCAACAGGAGCCCATCATGAATCACAGCAAAAAACTGATCGCCGCTGCGCTGCTCGCATTCGGCATGAGCGCGGCGCACGCCGCCGACAAGGTCGTCATGCAGCTCGACTGGCTGCCCGGCGGCGACAAGGCGTTCTCGTACGTCGGCGTCAAGGAAGGTTACTTCGCCGCAGAAGGGCTGGAGGTCCAGATCCTCCCTGGGCGCGGTTCGTCCGACGCCATCACCAAGGTCGCCACCGGCAACGCCGACGTGGGCGGTGGCGGTCTGGCCGCGCTGATGATGGCCGCCGCGGAAAGCAACGCGCCGGTCAAGGCGATCATGTCGCTCTACTCCAAGCAGCCCGATGCGCTCTTCACCGCCAAGGGCAGCGGTATCGACAGCATCAAGTCGATTACCGGCAAGACAGTCGCGACGCCGACGTTCTCGTCGTCGAACACGCTGTGGCCTGTGGTGCTCGAAGCGAACGGCATCGATCCGTCGAAGGTGAAGTTGCTCAAGGTCGATCCGAGCGCGCTGGCGCCGATGCTGGCGCAAGGCAAGGTCGACGCAACCATCAACTGGGTGACCGTCGCCCCCGCCTTCGACAAGGTGCTGGGTCAGGCGGGCAAGCAACTGGCGGTGGTGCCGTGGTCGAACTTCGGCCTGGACGGTTACGGCTACTCGATGTTCGCCTCGGACAAGATGATCAAGGAGCGGCCCGAAGTGCTGCGCCGCTTCATGCGCGCGTTCAAGAAATCGGTCGACTTCGCGCTGGCCAATCCGGCCAAGGCTGCGGCCGATCTCAAATCGATGGTGCCCGAAGCGGACGTCGCCACGCTCGAAGCCGAACTGCGCGCCTCGATTCCGCTGATCCAGAACGACATTTCCAAACGCGACGGGGTCGGCGTCTTCGAACCGAAACTGCTGGCCGCGACCTGGACCTGGGTTGCCAAGTCGATGGACTACGCGCCCAACAAGATCGACCCCGAGAAAATCGTCAACCGCAGCTTCCTGCCCAAGTAATCAAGTCGTGCTCCGGGCGCCGCGCAGGCGGCGCCTCACAACGAGAAGTGCCGGCACCACGCGTGATGGCACCAAACCCGGCGCTCAGGCGCCCAGAGAAAGACCCGACTGTCATGGGATACGTCATCGAGCTGGACGGCGTCACGCAGACTTTTGTGTCCAGCGACGGCAGCCCCGTCACCGCGCTGGACAAAGTCAATCTGTCGCTCAACAAACATGAGTTCGTCGCCATCATCGGCCCTTCGGGCTGCGGCAAGTCCACCATCCTGCGGCTGATCGCTGGCCTGCTCAGACCAAGCGCCGGTACCGTGTCGATCTACGACCTGCCGGTGACAGAACCACGCGACGAGATCGGCGTGGTGTTCCAGAAACCGACGCTGCTGCCGTGGCTGTCGGTGCTCGACAACATCACCTTCCCGATGAAGCACAAATATGGCCGCGTCGACGACCGTGACAAGGAGCGCGCCCGCGCGCTGCTGGAGATGATCGGTCTGCGCGATTTCGCCGCCAAGCGCCCCAACGAACTGTCCGGCGGCATGCAGCAGCGCGTGGCCATTGCGCGATCGCTCCTGCATGACCCGGACATCCTGCTGATGGACGAACCGTTCTCCGCGCTCGATGCGCTAACGCGCGACGAAATGAGCTTCGAACTGTTGCGCATCTGGAGCGAACGGCCCAAGACGGTGGTCTTCGTGACGCACTCGATCCAGGAGGCATTGCTGCTGTCCGACCGCATCGTGGTGATGAGCGCGCGACCAGGGCGCGTGGCGGAGATCATTAACGTGCCCCTGCCGCGCCCACGCAACCTGCAAACATTGTCCGACCCCGTGTTCCATGAACTCGCCAACGAAATCCGCGTGAAGGTCTTCTCGCGCAAGCCGGAGTGAACGCCATGAGAAACCTGCTCGATCGATTCGCGCCGGTGCTGGCATTCGTGCTGGTGCTGGTGGTGTGGGAAGCGGCCTGCCGGCTGTTCCACATTCCCGTCTTCGTTCTCCCCGCGCCCAGTGCCGTCGCCATGTCGGTGGGCGAACTCGGCGCTTCGCGCTGGCTGGAACACACGCTCGCCACGCTTGGCGTCGCATTGACCGGTTACGTGGTGGCTATCCTGCTGGCATTGCCGCTGGCAATCGCCATTACCGGATCGCGCTTTCTGTCGCGCACTTTGTTGCCGTGGCTGATCGTGATCCAGTCGACGCCGATCGTCGCTATTGCGCCGATCATCGTCGTCACGCTCGGCGCAGGCATGCTGCCACGAGTCGTTATCACGACCTTGATCGCCTTCTTTCCGTTGGTCATCTCCACGGCCACAGGGCTCGCTTCGGTGCCGGCGGAGCTGATCGAACTGTCGCGCTCGTTGCGTGCCGGCCGCAGCCGCGAGTATTGGCAGATCCGCATGCCGTACGCCATTCCGTACATTTTCAGCGCACTGAAGGTTGCGATCACGCTGGCGGTGATCGGCGCCGTGGTGGCGGAATTCGTGGCAGCAGAAAAGGGGCTGGGTTACCTGATCCTGTTCTCTACCTCGTCGTTCAAGGTACCCGTCGCCTTTGCCGCGCTGACATTGTTGGTGAGTTGCAGCCTTGCGCTATTCGCGCTCATCGGCTGGCTGCATCGCAGATTGTTCCCGTGGAGTCTGGGCAAGGCGGACTAGCGTCCAAGGGCGGAGGCTGGCCTCAGGACAGAAGCAAGGAGAGGGCGGAGACATCGTCATGCGCGGCCGCCGCCTTGAGATGATCGTCGAGGCCGCGCCGCAGCATGGCCAGCGGATCACCGCCTTGCGCGAGCGCGGCGTCAATGCCTTGCACGCCGAACATCTCGTTCGCCGCATTGGTGGCTTCGATGACGCCATCCGAACACAACAGCAAACGCTCGCCCGGTTGCCATTCAAAGGTGGCCGGGCGGCAATCGTCTGCGTCGAACGCGCTCACGCCGAGCGGCAGGTGAGCCGAGGCGAAGCGACGACGCAACTTGCCATGAGCATCGAGCAGGAGCACGTCCGGCACGCCACCAACCCAGACCTCGCCATAGCGTTGCTCGGCGTCGAGCCGCACAAGGCCAACCGAGACAAAACGATCGCTCGGCAGCAACGCACGTAACGCCTCGTTGATCGACATGACCGCATCATGCAACGACAGGTCGGCTTCAACGGTCCGATAGAAGTGGTTCGCCAACGACAGGCCGCTCACCGCCGCTGCCAGGCCATGGCCCGTGGCATCGGCCAGCAGGCCATAGAGTCGCCCGGTCGGCGAGCGCCCCGTCAGCACCATGTCGCCCGAAAAGCGCTGCGCCGGCATGAGCATCCATTCGACACCGGGAGCCGCCACGTGCTTGTGGCGCAGCAGCCGCTCGATGAGGTCCTTGGCGAGTTCTGCCTCGTCCTCTGCTTCGTCGTGATATTCCTGCAGGCGCTGGGCGTGTGTGGCCAATTCGCGCTCGATGCGACGACGCTCAGTAATGTCGCGCACCACGGCAATGAAGAGCCGCCCCTCTTCGACGTCGAGTTCGCTGATGCGCAGCTCGATGGGAAATTGGCGGCCGTCGAGCGACTGCGCTGTCATCTCGCGCATGCCGCCGATGAAATCCGCATGCCCCTGCCCTTCAACACAGGCCAGGAACCGCTCCATGAAACACGTCCGCTCGCGTTCGACGATGAAGGCGGCGATCGAAGCATCGACAGCCGCGGCGCGCTCCACGCCAAACAAATGAGACGCTGCGAGGTTGCAGTCAACGATGCGCCCCTCAACGTTGAAGGTGATGATGCCGTCGCCCACGGCATCGGACACCACGCGCTCACGGGCAGCGGCGTCTTCGCGGGCACGCTGGAAACCGAGCATGCGCGACAGCGTGCGCATCTTGGCCGCAAACACCTTGTATGACAGCGGTTTGGTGAGATAGTCGTCGGCCCCGGCCTCGAGCCCGTGCACGAGGTCGGACTCCGCACCCATCGCCGATACGATGACGATCGGCGTCCAACGGTGGGCGGGCAAGGCGCGGATGCGTTCAATGGCCGAGTAGCCGTCCATGAACGGCATCATCACGTCCATGAGCACGATGTCCGGCGCTGCTTCCTTGAAGACGCGGATCGCCTGATGACCGTTCTCGGCCATCAAGGCCTCGAACCCCAGGCGCGTCAGGTAAGCGCGCAGCAGTGCGCGGTTGCCGGGATTATCGTCAACCACCAGAACACGAAAGGGAGGATGGGCTACTTTCACAACACTCGTCGTTGGCGCAATACGCGCAAGTGCTCCTAGTGTAACGATCGTGCCCGCATTGCCACCGCAACCGACCGTAAAGAATCGTTATTTCGGCCGAGCGCGATACGTCACTTCGACGCTGTTTCCGGGTTCGATATAGCGCAAATCACTGAACGCCAGCCGGCGAGCGAGTGCGATTCCACGCCCGTTGGGCGCGAAAGCCCTGGAAGGGTCGAGTTCAAGAAACGGCTCCCACACAAAACCGGGCCCCTCGTCGGTAATGCGTACCCGCCAGTCATCGCCCTCGCGGACCACGTCCAGCCACACTCGTTTGCCGATGTTCTCCGGCAGCGCCTGACGACGTTCCAGCTCGCGCTCCCAGGAGTCGGCCTCAACAAGGGCCGCCTTGCCGGCCAGATCGATGCCGAGGTTGCCGTGTTCGATGCCGTTCGACCATCAGCTCCGACAGGCCGAGCGCCACGCTTTCCGGGTCATCCGCCGCCGAGGCCAGCAATGCTGCCAGAGCCAGCGCCTCTTCCGGCGTGCCGACCGCGAAGCTGGCACGGCCCATGAGCCCGACCGCAGCGGCGCGCAGCGCGGAGAGTTGCGTCAGTTCCTTCCAGCGTGCCCGCTCGATCAAGGCAGACCCGACGATCGCGAGCAGGGTGGTCGGCGCAAACGGCTTGATGAGGTAGTAGTAGGCGCCGGCCTCCAGCCCTTCACGCACGTCGCTGTTGCTGCCGGCCGCCGTCTGCATGATCACCGGCAGCCCGCGCAGACGCGGATCGTCCTTGATCCGACGCAGCAGCGCCAACCCGTCAAGGCCCGGCATCATGCGGTCGAGAATGATCAGGTCGAAGCGCTCGGGGTCAGCGTCCAGTTGCGCCCATGCGGCCTCGCCGCTCCCTTCGCAGCGCAGCCGATAGCCTCCATCGGACAGGAACTCAGCGATGATTTCGAGATTTACCGGCTCGTCATCGACAACGAGGATAGAGGCTTTGGTCATGCGGCCCGCTCCTGATTGGCCGGGCCTCTGCCGGCGTCGGATTTGGGCAGGCGCACCACGAACTCTGCCCCGCAGATCTGCCCATGGCGGGCGAATATCTCGCCGCCGTGCGCCGCGACTATCTCACGACTGATGGCCAGTCCCAGCCCCGTGCCGCCCGCACCGGTGTGAGTGCGGCTGCCCTGGACGAACTTGTCGAAGATCGTGTCCAGGTCTCCGGGCGCAATGCCTACGCCTTCGTCGGCGACCACGCATTCGACAACGTCGTCCGGCGCATGCAGCGTCACCGCGATACGCCGCTCCTGCAGCGAGAACTTGATTGCATTGGCCAGCAGGTTGCGGACGACCTGTGCAATGCGAAGCCGGTCAGCCAGAACGAGTGGAACGTCCGGCGCGGCGGCAAAAGTCAGCTTGAGCGAGTTGGCGATGAGCAACGCCTCAAACTCACGGAGAACTTCACCGACGATGACGCGCAGATCGACGGACTCGCGACAAATCGGCATCGTGCCCGACTCCAGCTTGGAGAGATCGAGCAAATCGTTCAGCAACACCATCAAGCGCTCGCCGCTGCTGCGGATGCGCGAGAAATAATCGCGCAGTCTGATTGCCGGAACGGTCTCGGCCCGCTGCTCCCCAAGCAGCGCGAAGCTCAGAACGGCGTGCATGGGCGTGCGCAACTCGTGCGACATATTGGCGAGAAAAGACGACTTGGCGTCGGACGCGCGCTCGGCGTCTTCTTTGGCTGTCATCAGCCCCGCCGTCTGCTCGCGCACCAGTTCGCGCAAATGGTCTCGGTGCCTGCGCAATTCGGCGTCTGCCGCGCGCTGCGCCGAGATGTCCTGCACCAGCCCCCAGATCTGCGGCTGCATCTCCGGCCCGGTGACAAGCGCGGCACCGAGCATGAGCGGAACGTGCGACCCATCGCGCCGCCGCCCTCCGCAGGGAAACGGCTCGCAATAGCCGTGGCGGAACAGTTCGAGCATTTTGGTGTGTTCGCTCTCGCTCGAGGGATCAAACAACACGTCGCGATATGACAGATCGGCGAGCTCTTCCTGCGTGTAGCCGCTCAATTCAAGCAGGTACGGGTTGGCAGCCAGAAAACGTCCCCGTGCATCCAGCAACGCAATACCCAGCGGCGCGTTCTGCATCAGCATCGAGAAGCGATGCAGCGTGCGGCGCAGGTCGCGCTCGGTCTCACGCAGCGCGGTAATGTCGGTATTGATGCCAATGACGACAGGCTCGCCGTCCGGACCGGTCGTCAACGCCTTGCGCACCAGCGAGTGCGACTTATGGCCGTCTCCGTTCGACGTGCACTTGTTCTTCTTCGTGGATGCCTTGTACTTCGCGGCTGAACAGACTGTCTTCGGCGGCTTCGACGCTGTTCGTCATGGGGGGTGCGAACTCACCGACGCGCTTGCCGATAACGTCATCGCTGCTCGCGGCACCCAACGTTTCGACATGCGCACGGTTGGTCATGACGTAGCGATGGTGGCGATCCTTGATATAGAGCGGGTTGGGGACCATGTCGAAAACGCGCTGCAAAAAGGACCGCAACGCCGACTGACGCTCCTGCTCTTCACGCAGCAGAGTCAGATCTTCATACGCGGTGACGATGGCCGGTTGACCGTCTGGCCCATCGATGCGGGCTTTGGTGACGCGATAGAAATGGCGGGTGCCGATCACGCTCGTGAGCCATTCGTTCGCTACCTGCGTTTGGCCCGTTTCGAGCACAAGACGATCGAGCCTCTCAGTCCGATCGCCATCGCGTTCGCCTACGAGTTCGCGTGTGCTGCTGCCCATCAGCACGTCACGCTCGGTGCGCGCGACGGTGACAAAACTGTCGTTGAGTTCGATGAACTGCAGGCGTTCATTCTTGACCGACACCGGAATGGGAAGGGACTCGAGCAGGCGCTCCAGAAAAGCCGTCCGCGCTGGCGAGACTGCGGCGCCGCGCCACGACAGCCACGCCGTGCAACAATGCCAGCACCAGCACGACCGCCTGCAACACCAAGGGCGGCCATGGCACGACGACTGCCGATACAGCCAGCACGATCAACAGCACCGCACCGACACGGCGTGCGTTCATGAATGCAGAACCACGCCGGCCATGGCGTCTATGACGGGCTGAGCCTCACCCAGCGCTTCGCGCAATTCGATGGTCACGTCCTGGTGACGTTGGCGCAGCGCATCGAGCATGACTGGCACATCGCGACGCACGTGCCCGCCCTGCGCAAGAAACACCGGCACGATCACGACACGTCTGGCGCCTGCGGCAAGGGCTTGTTCGACAGCCTCGGTCAGCGTGGGGGACATGAATTCCAGGAATGCGATGCGTACGTCCGCATGTGGCGCCTGCGCACGCACGGCGCTCGCCAGCCGCTGCATCGGCTGCGCCCACTCGGGATCGCGGGCGCCGTGACCAAAGAGTACGTACGCGACGTCAGGCCGGGACATGTTCATGCTCGCTACTGGCATGCGTGGCAAGTCGAGCCAACACGCGTGAGGCGGCCATGAAGCCGGCGACCGCCGTCACCGTGACAGCGGAGCCGTAGCCCGCGCACGACAGGCCTTGTGGCGCCGAATCCGCGCTGCATGCGTCGGGTTGTTGCAGCGGCTCGCTGGAGTAGATCGCTTCGATGTCGAAGCGTGCCGCGCGCCCTTTGCCGGGCTTCGGAAATCCGTGCTCCTTGCGCAGGCGCGAGCGGACCTTGGCAAGCAGAGGGTCTTGTTCCGTGGTCGACAGGTCTGCCACGGTGAGGCGGGTCGGGTCGGCCTTGCCGCCGGCACCGCCACACATGACGAGCGGCACGCCACGACTACGGCTCCATGCAGCCATGGCCACCTTCACGCCGACGTTGTCGATCGCGTCGAGCACGATGTCATGCCCGGCCAGGAGGGATTCGAGATTGTCGGGCGCGACGAAATCTTCCACCGTCGTCACTTCGCAGCGCGGGTTGATTGCCAGGATGCGGTCGCGCATTGCGTCGACCTTGGCCATGCCGTAGGCATCGCCAAGTGCGTGGATCTGCCGGTTGGTATTGGACTCGGCGATCATGTCCAGATCGATCAGCGTCATGTGACCGACAGCACTGCGCGCGAGCGCTTCGGCAGCCCAGGAACCTACGCCGCCGATCCCGACCACGCATACGCGTGCGGCGGCAAAGCGATCCGCAGCCTCCTGGCCATACAGACGGACGACGCCGCCAAAGCGGCGGCCGTAATCGATGTGTTCAGACGACGATGACATGACTTGAGTACTTAATTGGACGCAGGCTTTCTCAACCGCGCAAAGGTCTTGCGAAATTTCTCCAGCTTGGGCGCAACCACGTAGGTGCAATACGCCTGCTCGGGGTGGCGACGGAAGTACTCGCGGTGATACGCCTCGGCATCGTAGAACTGAGAGGCCGGTGCAATGACGGTCACGATAGGACGGTCGTAGGCATGCCGCTCGGTGAGCTCGGCCACGATCTGCTCGGCCTCGTTACGCTGGGCCTCATCAGTCCAGTAAATGGCCGACCGGTACTGCGTGCCGACGTCGTTGCCCTGTCGGTTGAGCTGCGTCGGGTCGTGGATCACGAAGAACACCTCAAGCAGCTCACGGTAGCTCACCACATCGGCATCGAAGACAATCCGCACGGCTTCGGCGTGTCCGGTGGTGCCGGTACACACCGTCTCATAGTCGGGATCAGGCAGATTGCCATCGGTGTAGCCGGAGGCGACGGCCTTCACACCGTCAACCTCTTCGTAGACTGCTTCCAGACACCAGAAACAGCCGCCGGCGAAAATCGCAGTTTGCGTGTTCATGTGACGAAAGCTCCCGGTCAGTGGCGCAGATTAGCCAATCGACGCCGGATGGTTTGTGCCCATGTGTGTCGCCGCCAAGCGGGCTGCGGCACGGCGGGAATGATAGGCGGATTTGCCGGCGGATGCCCACCCGGCGGGTCTGTCAGATCAGAAGGCGATAGCGATGGATACGTGCAGGCGAACGCGCCGGTCGTCGTAACCATAGGCCAGATCGAATGCCAGCGGACCGGCCGGGCTGCGCCAGCGCAGGCCGGTGCCCACGCCAAGCTTGAAGTCGAAGCCCTTGAGTTCGTCGGCGGCATTGCCGGCATCGACGAAGGCTGCAATCCCGATATTGCCCTTCATCCAGTGCGTATATTCGGCCGACCCAACGGCCATGTAGCGGCCACCGACCGTGGCGTCCGCGTCCTTCACGCCAAGGCTGAGGTAGCTGTAGCCGCGCACTGTCTGCGCGCCGCCAGTACGGAACAGGAAGTCTTCCGGCACATCCTGCCGGCTCTTGGCGGCGGTGTAGCCGACTTCACCACGCAGTTGCAGCACGTCCGTGCTGGTGACCGGCCAATAGGTCACCAGGCGTCCATAGCTACGAACGAAGTTGGCATCCGAAAACACGGCTTTCGACGCACCGCCGAACTGCACGTTCAGGACGTAGCCTCTGGTCGGGTTGAGCAGGCTGTCCACCGCGCGCTGCGTCCACGACCAGTTCAGCGCCAGCGCCTGGGTATGGCTTTCTTCGCCGCCATCAGGCTGCACAGTTTCACTCTGCATCGACAGGCCGATCCGCGTTTCGATGTTGCCGCGCGGATGCGTTCGCGCCACGCCGACCGACTTCTTGTTGATGCGCAGCCCTTCAATGTGCGACCGATCGATCAGCCCGCCGACGCTGTTGCGGTGCCCGTCGGGCTCCGGCGGAAAGAAGATGTCGGCAAAAGCCTGCTGCTCTTTCTGCTCGATCCGCACACCCGACGATAGCTGCCAGGCACGGTCAAATATGTTCGCGTCCCGATAGGTCATTTCCGCGCGGTATCCGGTGTTGGAGCTATAGCCCACACCAAAACCGGCGCGCCGGGGCTTGGCTTCGGACACCCTGACACGCACGGGCACGCGGTCGCTGTTGCCTGTTGTGGTGTCGATGTCGACTTCGACGGCGGAGAAATACGGGGTGCTCTGCAACGCCGTCTGCAGCGCAAGCAGTGCGTTCAGGCTGTACGGGTCGCCGACACGCATTTTGTTGAAGCGCTCGACGAGTTCAGCGTTGTAGTCGGACAGGCCCTCGATATCCAGCGGGCCGAGCGTGTAGGCAGGGCCGCTGTCGATGACCACCGTCAGGTGGGCCTCGCTGGTCTCGGGGTCGATGTCGGCAAGGCTCTCAGCGATCTTGGCTGCCGCGAAATCGTTAGCAGCGGTGCCCTCCTGGAGTTGGTCCTTAGCGTTGGTCCAATCCTGTTGCCGGAACGGCCGCCCAGCCGGCAGCGACCACGCCGTACGCAACGCCTGTCTGCGCTCTTCGTACTGCGGACTGGCGAGCACGCCCCGGAATTCGATCGACACCTGCCGCACTACCGCACGCTTGCCCGGGACGACCTTGACCACCATCGGCGTGGCACCAAAGTCGATATCGATGCTGGGCGAAAAATAGCCTTCAGTCGAAAGGAGTTCCGGAATCGTGCGGCGCAGGCGGCGTGCCAGACCCAGGCGCCCGGTGTCGTCGGCCTCGTCTTCATCGACCGCCGCATCGGGCAGGAATCGTTCAAGCAGAGGGCGCACGTCCTCGGGCGCATCAAGGACGTAAAGATCACGGGCGTGCGCCAGCGGCGCCGACAGCAGGCCAGACAGCAGAATGACAAAAAGGACAGCGCGCGCGCGCAAGGTGGCGGACATCCCCCGCATCGTACCTGTTAGCGCGCCCGCCCCGTCATGCTGCGTCAGGATTCCTGGTGATAACGCACCACGCGTTCGACCTCGTGCTTGGAGCCGAGGATGACCGGCACGCGCTGATGCAGCTTGTGGGGCTTGATGGCCAGCACCGGTTCGCGTCCGGTCGAAGCCGCCCCACCCGCCTGTTCGACGATGAATGCCATCGGGTTGGCTTCGTATAGCAGACGCAGGTGGCCGCCATTGGGACGGTTCTTTTCGTCGAGCGGATACATGAAGATGCCGCCGCGAGCCAGGATGCGATGCACATCGGCCACCATCGACGCCACCCAGCGCATGTTGAAGTCTTGTCCGCGCGGGCCATCGTTGCCGGCCAACAGCTCGTCGATGTAGCGCTTGACGGGCGGCTCCCAGAAGCGCGCGCGCGACGCGTTGATGGCGAATTCCTTGGTGTCGGCCGGAATCGTGATGTTGGAGTGCGTCAGCACCCACGCACCGAACTCACGGTCGAGCGTAAAGCCATGCGTGCCCGTGCCAACGGTGAGCACCAGCATGGTCGACGGACCATAGACCGCGTAGCCGGCGGCCACTTGCTCGGAGCCCGGCTGGAGAAAGGCCGATTCGTCGGTCTCGGTGACGCCTTCGGGACGGCGCAGAACCGAAAAGATGGTGCCGACGGAGATGTTCACATCGATGTTAGAGGAGCCGTCGAGCGGGTCGAACACCAGCAGGTAGCCGCCCTTCGGATAGCCATGCGGAATCGGGTGCGGCATTTCCATTTCTTCGGAAGCCATGGCGGCGAGGTGGCCGCCCCATTCGTTGGCTTGCAGCAGCAGTTCATTGGCTGCCACGTCGAGCTTCTTCTGGGCCTCACCCTGCACGTTGTCAGTGCCGGCGTTGCCGAGCAGGCCCGCTACGGCCCCCTTGCCGACGTACACGCTGATGGTCTTGACCGCGCGCGCCACCACTTCGATAAGCAGGCGCAGGTCGGCGGGAATGTGTTTTTGTTCGCGTTGCTGTTCGATCAGGAACTGCGTGAGCGTGACACGGCTCATATCGTTGTTTCCTCTGCTGTTTGGGCTGTTGTCAGGGGGATTTTTTTGGTTTTGTGGGGCCGGATTATCGCGCGAAACATGCCGGGACGAACTCAGGATGTACCTCAGGGTCTTTTGGACCTGAAACCCGATGGAGCGCCGTGGAGCGCCTGCGCAACGATCCGGAGTCGAGGTGCGACAACGTGTTGCCTTGCCGAGAAGGCGCTACACGCGGAACGTTTCATCGTGCTCCAGGCTCTCCGGCTTGGCGTTTTGGCGACAGCCGTGACGCATCTTGCGCGGAGCACGGCTTTCAGGGTTGCGCAGTCGCGCCATTGAGGTCACTCTGCGGTGGCGCCGTAGGAATACTCCGGCGCGTCGTTACAAGAAACGTCCAATTTATGCATATCGTGATTGTCGGCGCGGGACTCGCTGGAGTCACCGCCGCGTGGTATCTGCGCCAAGCAGGCCACACCGTAACCGTCGTCGAACGCCGACAGGCCGCTGCACTCGAAGCCAGCTACGCCAACGGCGCGCAGATTTCCATCAGCCATCCCGAACCGTGGGCCAATCCCGGCGTGCCCGGCTTGCTGCTGCGCTGGTTCGGTCGCAGCGATGCACCGCTGCGCTTCCGCTTTCCGGCGGAAGCAGCGCGTTGGCGCTGGGGACTTGAGTTCCTCGCCCAATGCCTGCCCCAGCGCACCCGTCGCAATACTCGTGCCATCGCCGAGCTTGCCGCCTATAGCGGCGCCGCGTTGCGCCAGTTGCGGGCCGATACGGGCATCCGCTACGACCATCTGGAACGCGGCATATTGCATTTGTATTTCAGCAAAGCCGATCTCGCCCACGGACAGCAGCAGTTCGCGGTGCTCCAGCAGCTTGGCATAGGGGCCCGCATGTTGACCGCCGACGCTTGTGTCGCGGAAGAGCCTGCGCTGGCGCACTTGGCACCGCGCCTTGTCGGAGCGATGTTCGGCACTGACGACGAAAGCGGAGACGCATTCCTGTTCTGCCAGGCATTGAGCGACATGGCCCGGCATGCGGGGGTCGAGTTCGTGTTCGGCAACCGCGTGGATCGAATCGAGGTTTCGCGCGGCAGGATTTCATCGATTCACGTCAAGGATGACGCCGGTCAACGTGGTGCCGTTGCCGGGGATGCATTCGTCATCGCAGCAGGCGTTCACAGCAAGCGACTGGCGGCACAGTTGGGCGAGCGGCTTCCTATCTATCCGGTCAAGGGCTATTCGGCCACGCTGCCGATTGTCGACGCGCGACGGGCACCGACCGTGAGCCTGACCGATGAGTCGCACCGCATCGTATGCAGCCGCCTCGGCGATCGACTGCGCATTGCCGGCATGGCCGACCTTCAGGGTTATGACACAGCCCTGGACGATGAGCGATGCGCCCTCCTCATGCGATGGGTGGAAGAGAATATCCCGGATTGTGCGGACACTTCGCGCAGCGAGTTCTGGGCGGGACTACGTCCGAACACGCCGAGCAACGTCCCGATCATCGGGCGCGGCAAACTCGAAAATCTGTTCTACAACACGGGACATGGTTCGCTCGGATGGACGCTGGCCTGCGGTTCGGCACGCGCGCTAACAGATATTGTCAACGGTCGCACGCCAGAGCCGGCATTTCCGTTCCGCCTTCAGAACCGCTGAGCGGGAACCCTCGGCGCGAGGTGGACTCGGACATGGAGCATCGATCGGTACATGATCGTGCTCGCCACACTCGGCACGCGGCCCTGCGGGGCGGCAGTCCACTTCAAGACAGGGGAGAACGCAATGAACGCGCAGACTGAACGCATCCAGCTCGTCATGCTGCCCGGGCTCGTCAACGACGAACGCCTATGGGAGCGACAAGCCTCCGACCTGAGCGACATCGTCAACACCCAGATCGCCGATATTTCGACGCGCGACTCCATCGGCGACCTTGCAGAAGAAGTCCTTGCCCATGCGCCAACGCGATTCGCTCTGGTTGGCTTGTCGATGGGCGGCTACGTCGCAATGGAAATCATGCGGCGCGCGCCAGAGCGCGTAATCGGCCTTGCTCTATGCGACACGAATGCACGTGCCGACACGCCGGAGGCAACAGCACGTCGTCGTCATCAGATGGCACTCGCCCAAGCGGATTTCGCGCAGGTCATCGACACACTCGCACCCGGCATGTTCGCGCCGACCCATGTGGGCGATACACGGCTCGTGATGTTGTTTGCCGACATGGCGGCCAACCAGGGCCCTGATGCTTTCATCCGGCAACAGAACGCCATTATCGGGCGCCCCGACAGTCTCCCCGGCCTTGCAAACATTTCCTGTCCCACGATGATTTTGTGTGGAGCGGACGATCAACTCAGCTCGATCGAGTTGCATCGAGAAATGGCGGACGCCATTCCAGACTCGGAGCTTGTAGTGATCCGTAACGCTGGGCATCTAAGCCCCATCGAGCAGCCGAAGGATGTAAGCGCCGCTTTGCGCCGCTGGCTTGAACGGTTGCACTGATTCAACGTTGGCGGCGCAACGTGGTTGCCCTGCCCCTCCGGACCGTCAGACAAAAGAAACGGGCTCCACAGGGAGCCCGTTTTTCATACTACTGGCGCAATCAGAACGTGCGCCGAACAGCCCGTCGGCATCACCTGATCGTCATAAGCTTGGCAGGTCTTTGCCGTGTGCTCGTTGCTCAGGCAGCCCCTCAGAGTCGTACGCCTGGGTAGCGTTGCGTCCGTATTCGCAATCGACTATAGCCCCATCAGGCAATGCAGCTAGCGAAAAAAAACCGGGCCGACGGGCCCGGTTTTCGTTGATGCAACTTACGATCGATCAGAACGTGTGGCGAATTGCCAGTTCGGTACCGAAGGAATTTTCGATGGCCTTCTTGGACGCGCCATACAGCAGTGGTGCGTCATCCTTGTCGATGGAGTCATAGCTCAGATTCGCCATCAGGATGGTGCGCTTGGAAAGGTTGTACCAGTAGCCCAGGCCGAAGTGCGTGCTCTTCGTCTTGGCATCGCCAACCTTGTCCTCAATGCGGCCGGCATTGGCCATCACTGCGCTTGCACCGAACGGCACGCGAACGCCGATCTGATAGACGGTTTGACGTGCATTGTCGTCACCCAGACCGTTCCACTCGTAGCCCTTCGAACGCGTGAAACCGCCCATAACCTGAGCAGCCTTGAAGTCGTAGGAGCCGGTCACGAACCACGTCTTCCACAAGGCAGCCTTCGCACCGTCAGCCGTATCCTTTTGGTATGCGGCGTCCATCTTGAAGTTGCCCAACGTCAGTTGGCCACCAACGCCCCAGGGGTTCTTCTGCACAACAGACTCTTCCTTCACGCCGTAGGTAACCAGCGCCTTGAAGACACCACCGAAATTCGGCGTTTCGTACTTAAGGGAATTGTCCCACTTGGCCACGGATTGGCCGCGACGATTCGGCATGGAGGCAATCGTGTCGCCACCAAAAGCTTCGAAGGCACCACCGCCATAAAGGGTATCTGCCACCGACGATTGACGCCCCAACGATACCGTGCCGAGTTTGTCGCTCTTCAGCCCGACGAACGACTTATCTTTCCACTGGCGATCACTGTTTTGCGCACCGGTGTCCAGATAGAAGCGATTTTCCAGCTGGAAGAATGCCTTCAGGCCTCCGCCCAGGTTTTCCTCGCCAGCCAGACCCCAACGGTTGGAGGACTCTTCTTCTTGCTTCGTCGCCTTGCCGTCGTTGGTGAAAGCGCGATAGCCGACGTCAACGCGACCGTAGATGGTCACGTTCGATTGCGCGAATGCCGGGACTGCACACAGAGCGCCGATGGCCGCTGCGATGAGTTTCTTTTGCATGACTCGATCTCCTCTTGGAAATACGCGAGGGGTTCTCGAGCGCTCCCCTGCGACACCTCAACCGCGAGGTGCGAGGCGGATGCTGGCGATCCGGGGCATGCTGGAATTTGATGTAAACCGGCGTCTTCGGGCGATAAGCGACGTTGTTGCGAACACACAACATATATTCCTACTTCACACTGTGATCGCACCTAGCCGGTTTCTTAACGCACTGAAAAATAACAATATTTATCCATCAGAAACGACTGTATCTACAGCACAACAAAATCTCCATTAGCGATGGTGTTGCGTGGTTACCCGCCACCTGCATTTCGAACATTGGACGAAAAAAAACGGGCTCCCAAAGGAGCCCGTTCTTCCAGTTCCGTACGCTTGCGCGTATTAGAACGTGTGGCGGATAGCCAGTTCGGTACCGAACTGATTGTCCTTCTTCTGCGCGTCGTTCGCGTCGGTGAAGCCACCCTTTTGGCGCTCGTACGACACGTTCGCCATCAGCGTGGTGCGCTTCGACAGGCTGTACCAGTAGCCCAGAGCGTAGTGGCTCAGGGTTTCCTTCTTCACGCCAGCAGCGGTCGTTTCCTTGATCTGACCGGCGTTACCCATGATGGTGCCAGCGCCAACCGGGACGCGGAAACCAGCTTGGTAGACCTTGTACTTGGCATCAGCGTTCTTGGTAACGCCAATGTCATAGCCCTTGGATTGAGCGTAGCCACCGAAGATTTCCACAACCTTGAAGTTGTAGTTGGCGGTCACGAACCAGGTCTTCCACGGCGAAGCAGCTGCAGCCGAACCAGCGCTACCAGCGGTTTGAGCCGTATCGTTCAGGGTGTCCTTCTGGTAGACAGCGTCAGCCTTGAAGTTGCCCAGGGTCAGCTGGCCGCCGACGCCGTAACGGGTCTTGTTGTTGTTCGGGTTGTTTTCACCCAGACCAACGGTTGCGATAGCCTTGAACACGCCACCGAAGTTCGGCGATTCGTACTTGGCTGCGTTATCCCAGTTGTCGGTGCGCTTACCACGACGGTTCGGCATGGAGCCGATGGTGTCGCCGCCGAAGGCTTCGTACGCGCCGCCGTACAGCGAGTAGGCTGCCGAAGCAACGCGACCGAACGACACAGCGCCGGCCTTGTTGTGCTTCAGGCCAACCCAGGCCTTGTCCTTCCACTGACGGTTGCTGTTTTGGTTACCGTTGTCCAGGTAGAAGCGGTTTTCCAACTGGAAGAAAGCCTTCAGGCCACCACCCAGATCTTCTTCACCCTGGATGCCCCAGCGGTTGGAGGACTCTTCGTCTTCCAGCGTCGCCTTGCCGTCGTTGGTGAAGGTACGGTAGCCCATGTCGACGCGACCGTAGATGGTCACGTTGGACTGCGCAAAGGCCGGAACGGCGGCCAGGCCGGCGATGGCCATGGCGATGAGTTTCTTTTGCACGACTCGATCTCCTCTTGGAAAATGCGCGAGGGGTCGTCCTGTTTCGTGCCCCTGCGACACCCCGACTGCGAGGTGTGCGTGAACTCTCACATAGGCCCTTTCCTCAAACCCGACATTTGTCGCCCTCAGTTGGAATTGCGCAAACACGTTGTATAAATACAACGACAAACCGTAGGGCTATTGCCTCGTCGATGCGCTATACGTGAGCGGAAACATCAGCCACGTCAGAAAAATCCGCAAAAACAACAGGGGCCGCTACAATCCGCGCTGTTCGCAATCTAACGAATGCGCGATGAGACGCCCACGGCCTCTCGTCCCTCTCTTTTAAATGAAGCCCTCCGTTCGCCGGCTGCCCTTGATCGACGCCATCAAGGCCATTGCGTCGCAGCTCATCGTCCTTCACCACCTGGCCTTTTATGGCCCGATGTCGGATGTTGCCTATCCCTTGGCGCCGGAGCTTATTAGCTGGATGTCGCGCAACGGCCGCATGGCGGTTCAGGCATTTCTGGTAGTGGGCGGATTCCTTGCTGTGCGAAGCCTCGCCCCTGGCGGGCGTCTGGCATCGGTGCTGTCGCCCGGAGCATTGCTGAAACATCGCTATCTACGACTGGCCCTACCCTACGGTGCGATGCTGATCGTGAGCATCGCAAGCGCGGCCATCGCTCGCCACTGGGCGGATCTGGAGTCCATCCCTGCCGCCCCGACCGTCATGCAGATGATCACGCACATGCTGCTGCTCAACGGCATTCTGGGTGTTGATTCGTTGTCGGCTGGCGTGTGGTACGTAGCCATTGATTTCCAATTGTTCGCTGTCTTGCTTGGCTGTCTGTGGCTGGCCGGTGCACAAAAGAACCACCGCACATGGGCGATGACAGGTCCGCTGATCGTTGTTTGCCTGGGCCTCGCGTCGCTTTTCTTCTTCAACCGCGACTCCGACTGGGACGATTGGGCGGTGTATTTCTTTGGCGCGTATGCGCTGGGTGCGGTGGCCTACTGGGCCGCTCACGCGCGTCGCGCACATTGGTGGCTGCTGGCGATGACGGTGGCTACGCTTGCGGCGCTCTATGTAGACTTCCGCGAACGCATTGCGGTCGCCGGGGTTGTAGCGCTGGTGTTGGCCGTGGCGGAATGGCGCGGCGGACTGGAACGTTGGCCGCAAAGCGCGACGCTGGCGTTCTTGGGGCGGATTTCATACTCGGTCTTCCTGGTGCACTTCCCGGTGTGCTTGTTGATCAACGCCTTCTTCGATCGCTTCATGCCAGAAGACGCCGTCATCAACCTCGTCGGCATTGCCGTGGCGTGGGCAACCAGTGTGGCCTGCGGGACGTTGTTCTACCGTACGGTGGAAAGCCGGGCGGGCGAATGGCTGGCGATGGCGCGCGGCGGCCTGCGGCGCTTGTCGCGCGCGCCCTGATCCGCGCTACTCGTCCAGAAGCAAGCGCTTGAGGCTGTCGGGAATGTTCGACAGCACAAGCGTGTCGGCAGCGCGGTCATAGACGACCGCGCCATTGCGCAGACTGCCACGATCGAACTCCAGCTTCCAGTGCGTGGCCTTGGCCTTGAAGCGCACTAGCGATTTGATGGCGCGGCGATCCGGTACAAACCCGCCAGCAAGCTCAGCCTCCTGGTCATGCAGTGCGGTAGCCAGACGCTGTGGCTCCTGCGGCCAGACCTGCGCGGCGATCTGGTCCAGATCCACGGGCTCTGAAGCCTCTCCCAGTTCATCCAGATAGACATGCGCGCGCTCCATGAGTTGGTCGCGCACGGGGGCCTCAAGTTTCTCGACGTCCGCAAAATGGTTCAGCGTCTCGACGAGCTTGCGCGTTTCCTTCAACGCCAGCACAAGGTCATTGCAGCCGAGGAACAGCTTGAAGTACTGCGCCACGTCGCCACGCCCTTTAAGGAAGCTGACATATCTTTCCGCGCCTTGCTGCCATGCGGTCAGATCGACCCGGCCCGCCACACGCAGGTTGCCGATGTCGAGGTGGGCGCTGTCGATTACCTCCAGCCCCTGCGACACGCTCGATCCGGAGGCTTCGGAGATCACCGCCACAAACAGCCAGTCGGATGCGTCGTTGCGCACACGCGCAAACAGCACGTATCCGCCCTCCGCCAGAGACTCTTCACTGGCACGCATGCGCAACACTTCCATCATGCGTTGCGACAGGCTCACAAAGTCCAGACTGCGCTCGACCACATGACTGCGCAGCAGATGCGCCACGGGGAATTGCTCTTCATCCTCTTCGAATTTGCCGTAGCCCTTGCCGGGCCGGTCGGCGTAATGCTGGCCGATACGTTCAACCAGGCGAAGAGCGGCTTCTGATCCCGGCAGCGGAGTGGAACGAAGTTCAACACGGGCAGAGCCGTGAGCGTCTTTGACGAGCCGATGAAGGATAAGGTCTGTTGCGAGCGGAGATGGTTGGGTCATGCCGTGCCGGTCCTGTGTAACGGCCGGCATTGTCTCACGATGGTCCACCCTCGCCGGACAGCAACCGTGAAAAAGGGGCGACCATTGGCCGCCCCTCTATTACTACCTTGCGATCAACGCAACTTGCCTGCGCCAGCGTTCGCCTTCACCGAGGTCAGCGTGTCGACGGCTGACTTCAGCGTATAGCTGTAAGGCGGCGTCCACACGTCGGAGCCCGTCGGCGCCGTCAGTCCGCACTGCAGATCGACCGCAATGGCCGCCGTCATCGCCGTGCCATCGTCCGCTTTATCGCTGAGGAACATGTGGCCCGAGCTGCGGTAGCCCACGTAATCCTTGCCCTGAGCGAGCTTGCCGCAGACTTCCTTCGGCTTGAGGCCGGTGAAGTTGTAGTAGTTGTTCTGGTTGATGACGTTGGACTGATAACGAACATTCAACGCGCTCTCGAACTTGAGGTCCGCGTTGGTCGTTGAACGTGCTGCCCTCGACCACGTTGTTGAACATGTGGAGTTGGCCGAAGCGAACCAGCGGCAGACGCGCCCCCGTGTTCTGCCACCACATGCCAGTCAGCGTCACGTGCAGACGGCCCGCGTCGCTCCATGCGCGACCCGAGTCCCCATTGCCCACCAACGTCGTCTTGTGATGCTTGGTGATGTAGCTGTTCGCGACAGTCACGTAGTCCGAGCCACGCACGATATCGAGCGCGCCGTCATGGCGGGTGTCGGACGCCAGTGAATCCGGCGTATCACCATCGCTGAGAGAGACGTGGTCGATCCAGACGTTCTGCGCGCGCGTCAGCGTAATGCCGTCTGCATACGCATTGCCGGAGTCTTCCGGATTCACGTCCCACGGCGTATCCAGAGAGATGTTGCGGACGATGATATTGCGCGTCCAGGTCGGATAGTCCTCGCCGTCCTTTCCTGCCGCGATCCACGACTTGAAGTCGGCTTCCGGGTCACCGCCAGTCGCCAGAGGGCGCTCAGCGCCGATGAGGATCGACGTCCCCGTGATACGCGCCGCACGCCCCTGCGAGTCGTTGATGCCGACCAGGGTGGTGTTGGACGGAATCATGAAGGAGCCGCCGAATTTCTGGTCGGAGTAGCTCGTGTACTCGCGGAAGACCGTGTTATTGCTGCTCCAGCGAAAATCGATGTGCCCAACGATACGAATGATCTTCGGATCGTTGCCCGCCTCGTTCAGCGCATTGAGGAGCTGTTCTTTGTTGAATACGGTGTAGATGCGATTGGATGCGGCGGCAGAACCCCCTGTCACAACGACCTGCCCTTTGCGTGAATAGCTGTGCCAACCGGTCGTCGGTGCGGTCTCGCGTTCAAAGGTGAGCACGCCATTGGTCGGATCGGACGCGGCGAACTGCCAAGTCGGCAGAACCGGCGCAGCGCGATAGTTGGACGGGTCATGCAGGCCATCCACCAACACGGGCGCGGAGTAGTTGCGGACGCCGTAGCCTGCCAGTTGCAGCGGCGTGCTCGACCCTGTCAGCGTACGAGCGTCGATGGTGCCGCTGGTGCCGCTCGAACTGCTGGAGCTGACCGAGGAACTGCTGCTCGAGGACGACGAGGCCACGCTCGAAGAGCTGCTCGACACGCTGCTGGACGATGCCGAAGAGCTCGACTTGCTCGACGAACTACTCGACGCCGCGCTGCTGCTCGAGGACGAGGACGACGAACTCGAAGACGCAGGACCATACGAACAGTACTTGGCCGACTTGTTGGGATTCGGGTCGACGCCGCCGAAGTTGCTCAGCACACATGTCACGCTGTTAGTGAACGTGCCGTATACAAAAAGCCCCGCAGCGCCATAAGCCACCTGACGCGTACCAGTAAAGCTGCAGGTATTGGGGTCGGACGCACACTTCGTGAATCCGGTCGGATAGTCGGTGGCTGCATACAGACTGCCTGACGCCAGCAGCGCAAGGGTGCCGGCGATTGCCTTCAAACGCATGGATAGTCTCCTGGATGATTTTCTTGTGGTCTCTTCGTCCGCAGAGTTACCGATCACATTCGAAGAGTGGCGCGGATTCTAGCGCCAATCATCCATGCGGCCATGCAGCAAAATATGTCAAAAACATCAATAAAATCATAGCCATGCAAAACCCCTGCATATGCATACGTACTGCAGCGCATCAGTTGTGGACAAAAAGAGGCGCCCGTCAGGCGCCTCCTTCTTCTGCAGCAATGCTGCTCCGCAGCGGCGATTACTTCTTCGCGCTTGCCGCGTCGTTGATCATTTTGTCCAAATCGGACAACGCAACGTAACCGCCAATGCGGTTGCCATCTGACAGGAACATCGTCGGCGTGCCCTTGATGCGCAGTTTCTGCGCCAGCTCGGCGTTCTTCTGCAGCGGATTGCTGTCGCAGTTACCCACCGTTGGCGGCACCTTGCCGTCGACCATCCAGTCATTCCAGGCCTTGGAGCGATCGGCCGAACACCAGATGTTCTTGCCCTTCTCTGCCGAATCCGGCGACAGGATCGGGATCATGAACGTGTAGACCGTGGCGTCCTTGATGTTCTGAAGATCCTTCGCCAAACGCTTGCAATACACGCAGTTGGCATCTTCAAAAGTGATCAGCACGCGCTTGCCGTTGCCGCGCACCTGCTTGATCGCCTGCGACAGCGGCAGGTCGGCGGGGTTGATGCGGGCCAGTTCGCTTTCGCGTTGCTGCGTCACGTTCTGGCGGGTCTTCATGTCTACCAGCGGGCCGCCGAAGAAAAAGCTGCCCGTCTCGTCGGCATAAATGATGTCGCCATTGTTCAGCAGCACTTCATAGAAGTTGCCATAGCCAGCCTTGCGCACCGACTCGACCGAACCCGGCGCGGTCACGTTTTCCAGCCCCTTGCGGACCTGTGCTTCACCTGCGGAGACCTTCCCCTTGGGGTCGGCCGCCAGGGCGTGACCCGCTACTGCCACACATGCCAACGCGAGTAGAACTCGCTTAATCATCGAACTCAAAATCAGGTCTCCTAGTAATACCCGGGGCGAACCCCATTCACAGCAGCCCGGCAGCATACCGTGCCAGCGCCGAACGCAGGAGCGGTAGTTTGCCCGTCGCGCTCATGCCAAGATTGCGCAAGGTCGCCAAAGGCCCATTCTGCGGTTTGAACAAGCGGTTCAATCCGTGCGTCATACCGCGCACCAGCGCCACCTCTTCAGCGCGCTTTCGCTCGTGGGCACGCAGCACGTCGTCTTCGCCGCAATCCCGGAACGAAGGCAGTGCCACCAGAGTATCGGCGAGCGATGCTGCGTCCTGAAAGCCCAGATTGATGCCGTGCCCGGACAGCGGATGAATGGCATGCGCCGCGTCACCGATCAGGACGACCCGACGGCCAGCCACCGCATCCACCTTCATCAACCGCAGCGGAAAACCCGCTGGCGCCGTCACTTGCCGCATGCGACCAAGCCGGTTTGCCCCCGCCTCGGCCACCTTTGCCGCAAAGGCCTCTGCCGACAGCGCCAACAGCTCCCGTGCATGGGACTCGGGGGTTGACCATACGATCGACACTTGGTTTCCCGGCAGCGGCAGATAGGCCAGCACACCGTCTGGACGGAACCACTGGAAAGCGGTGCGCTGATGAGGCAGTTGGCATTCGAAATTGGCGACGACCCCGAGTTCCCCGTAGGGCTCGATGTGCGCCTGCAAGCCGACTTGCTGCCGAACCCAGGACTGCACGCCATCGGCGGCCACAACCAGCTTGGCTTCGATACGCCGCCCGTCAGCCAGCGTCAGCGTCGCACCTTCGCTGTCCACGTCCAACCGTTCCGGCTGGGCCGGGCAGAAAATTTCAATATTGGTCTGGCGTCGTGCGGTCTCCCAAAGCTCGCTGGCCAGACGACCGCTTTCAACGATCCAGGCCAGCGCATCAAGGCCGCACTCGTAGGCCGAGAACGATAGTTCGCCCCCCGCATCGCCCCATACATGCATGCGCTCGACTGCCTGTACACGCTCGTGTGGCAACAGGCTCCAGGCACCGCTGCGTTCGAGAAAGCGCACGTTGGCCGGGCTGACGGCATAGATGCGCGCGTCCCAGCCCTCTGCCCGCGACGGCGGAGTGCGCTCGACCAGTCCGACGCGATACCGGCTGCCGCGCAACGCGCAGGCCAGACTCGCGCCCGACAGGCCACCACCAACAATCAGGATATCCAGCTTCATGGCTGGCGATTGTGCCCCAAGCGCCCGCATGCGTCATCGTTGCAGGCGGCCTGACAGGGCGGAATCGGCCACCTATGCTCAGTACTCCAACGCTGCGATCGACCAACGGAGACCACGATGGACGCAAGAATCGCGATGTGTGCGGCCATGGTGACCGCTGCGGCAACGATATCGTCGCTCGCGCAGGCAGCGGAGCCGACGGTATCGCCAGAAGCCGTCAATGCCCTCAAGACCATGGGGGCCTATCTGCGCAGCCTCGACAAAATCAGCGTGATCGCCGACGCCAGCGTGGACTACGTGGATGACGATGGACAGGCTCTGACGTTCGCCTTCCAGCACGTGGTCGATGTGAGTCGCCCCGACAAGCTGCGTGCTTCGATCCGCGGCGACGACACCACGCGGACGATGTACTACGACGGCAAGACCTTCACTCTCTACGGCACGCAACACAATTACTACGCCACCGTGCCAGCCCCACCAACGATCCGGCAACTGGTCGATGATCTGGCCACCAAGTACGGCATCCAGACGCCGTTGGCCGATCTCTTCTATTGGGGATCGGAAGACCACGACGCTGGCGCGGACCTGACGTCGGCCCGCAAGATTGGCGACGAACGGATCGGCGACATGGTGTGTACGCACTATGCATTCCGCCAACCCAATACGGACTGGCAGCTCTGGATTCGCACGGGCGCGCAGCCATTGCCGTGCAAACTCGCCATCGCCGATCGCAGTAACAGCGAGCGCCCGCGCTATAGCGTGCTCTATCGGTGGCAGCCCAAACCGACCTTCAACGCCAGCACGTTCCGGTTCGTGCCGCCAAAAGGCGCGTCGCGCATCGTGCTGGCGCCGCGCGAAGGCGCCGCCAGCAGCTCGTCCGCCCGCTGAGGAGCCTCGCCATGAACATGAAGATTTGTGTAATGGCCGCTGCCTTGATCGGGTCGCTGACCCTGGCGACACCGGCTGGCGCCTGGGTTGCCGCACGCACGGTAGTCGGACCGAACGGTGGCGTCGCACATACGGCGGTCGCCGGGCGCCCGTACTATCCGCCCCCTCCGCCGCCGCCAGCACCTTATTACCACCCGGTCGCCACGGCTGCGGTGGCAGCGGCAGCGGTTGTCACCACCGCAGCCGTCGTCGGCAGCATCGTTCAATCATTGCCGCCGAGTTGCTCGATCATGTCGGTCAACGGGATCACGTACCAGCAGTGCGGCTCTACGTGGTACCAACCGCAATACGCAGGCACCACGGTGCAGTACGTGGTCGTCAATCCACCGCGCTGAACGCACAAACAAAAACGGCGCTCACGTTGGACGTGAGCGCCGTTCATTTGTCTGGTGGTGGTGATGGGCGGAGTCGAAATCACCACCAACCCTCTCCGCAAGTCATTGATCTTGCGGGACCACCGAGCCGCATAGGTGCTGGATTCTATGAATGTGCATCACCTAAGTGCATCACTTAAGCGATGGCATAGTGTAAGGGGTTTTCGCAAAGTGTAAGGTTTCATTTTGGGAGGGTGCCGCACTACACAACGATGAGCTTCCTGACCTCGCTTTTTTTCTAAGACTACCCACCTTTGTGGAATCCCGTCGTATGGCAGACGATGAAAGCGAGAGGTTTGAACGTTGGAGAACAGGTTTTCTTTCGAGAACCATCCGACCTTTTCCTTACTCTTGCAGAGCAAAGCCCAACAAACATCCAGCTTTTTGCGTTCTCTCGTTTCCGAAATGAGCCAATTTGGTGAAAAACGGTCCATATTCGGGGTCGTGATTAGCCCGTGATCAGGTCAATCCAACTTAGGGAAGCGCTCACGCCCTTATATAAGTAACGTTATTAGATGCAGCCAGCAAACCCGCATGGTTACAGGGTTCTTGCTCCAAATTCTGGGTAAAAATCTGCACGCAGGGGGAATTGATGCCCATCAAGGACCGGAGTGCAAGCGCCACCGCTTCGTCAAATTTTGGAGCTGCTTGACTACGATCTTATTGAACTCCCTGTCTGCCCGAGTCCCAACTGCGAACGTTCGGCGACGTTTCGAGACAAGGGGGGGCTCGCTAAGGTTCTGGGTCCGGATGTCGAGGATCGTCCGAATGAGCCCGGTTACGTCCTCCGAGATGACGCGGCAGTAGAAGCGGTCGCTCAGGTTCTGGAACTTGAAATCGCGCAGGGATTCTAGCGTCTTGATGCCGCGTAGGTCGCGCAGGGCTTCGCCTTGCTGCCGGGTCTCAAGGCGTGCCCTGTGCTTGCTGGTGTCCGTGATCGGCTTGCCGTTGTGGTCGGTGGTCTTGAAGTAGGCGTGCTGTGACTCAGGGTCGCTGGGATTGCCGATTCCGATCTGCCAGCCGTCCAACACATAGCGGACGAGGGCTTGTCGCGTGGAAGGAATGGCTTGCGCACTGCCGACCCCGTCTCGATAGACCCGGCGACGCTCAAACGGTGCGGCGAGATTTTTTAGTCGCACAACATATAGCGCGGCCAGTTCGGCAAGTGCGACGCTGTCTCCGTCTTTGCGATAGGCATCCAAGGCCACTTCGAGTGCTGTGACTGTCGGAGATTCACTGAGCTGGAACTTCATGCCTATTGCATAAACCGCTGCCACTACATCTTCGAAGCGTGCTGGGTCGTAAATTCGGATGCGGAAGGCGGTCGTAACCGCCGTCTGATGTTGACGTTTTTCAAGAGGTTCGCCGGTCTGCGAGGAGCAGGGTGTCGCGTAGGTGACACCCGTTCTTTGTTTGATCCATCGCCCCTGTGTCGGCCTGCTGAGTCGCACGAGGACTTCTACGAAATCAACAGCCGCGCGGAACGTGAAGCGCGTATAATCCATTCAGCATTTTCGTTAGCCGCCGCGTGGTCTCTGCCCGCTGGCGGCTTTGTTTTGTGGGGTGCTAGGCCTACTGCTTAAGTTCGGTGGCACCCGACAGGCTTTGGAACGATTCCAGCGGCCCCGTTATGACTGAGTGCCCTCGATAGTCATTCACGAGAACGAAGCGCTCCCCGAAGGACGAAAGCCCGGTGTGAATGACCGCGAAGCCCATATCTTGGCTTGATTCGATGTTGGCGACTTCGAGAAAGTCCGCGACTGCTTCGAGCGTTAGAGATTGCATAGAACCTTCCTTCTATTTTCCTTGCCGGTGAATGCCTGCCCCAAAAGTGGGGAGGGAATGTAGTTGTTACTGATCTTCGTCGGTCTCGTCGCCGCCGATTTCGTCAGCGCCACCGTCTGAGCCTGGGATGTATTTGTCGTCGTCCGAGCTAAGGTCGTCATACGACCATTCGCCCTCCCAGAGATGGCCGACGGGACTCTCCGATGACCACGTTCCCGAGTCGTTCCACGTTCCCGTAGCTGCGCCAGACGCGACCCCTGTGGTAGTGCCCATCTCAGCAGGGCCGCTGAAGTTGACATCGCCCACGTCGATGAGCGCGGCGGTGTTACGGGAGGCGTAGAAGACGCCGTCTTCAGAGACAATTTGCGCGGAGATAACGTCGGTGTCTGAAAGACCGATGCCATATGCCAAAGCGATGCCTCTACCTTGACCCGTAGAATTCACGCCACCAGAGAATGTGTAGCCCGCAGGGTTGTCCCGCATCTCCGAAGTCTTAGGTTTTGGAGCGAGAAGTTGTGCTGCTCCTCCCGCGATGAGGCCAACACCAAGCGCCATTCCCGGCTGAAATCCGTAATAGGCTGACACCGCAAGGATCACCACACCCGCAATGACGCGGCCCGCCGCCCCGGAGCCGGCAATAACGGGAGAGATGACGATCTCTTCGTTTTTGGAGCACGCGTCACGAAGCTCCTCTGCCGCAATGTCCCGACCTGCAACGAAGACGTGAAAGCCGATCGGGTGGGATCGCATGGCCTGCTGGAAACCCGGTAACAGCTTCGTCAGCGCATGCACTGCTTGCGCGGGAGTGACGATGTTCAGCGTGAAGCGCTCGCCAAACTGCTCGGCAAGGGAGCCTTGAAGGACCACAGTTCTCACGCCACACCCCCCATGCGAAACGCCACAACCTTAGCCCTGCGTCTGCGCCAGAAATGCGTATCGTCATATTCGACAGTGGTGCGCTTCAGGAGCTTATGGGCGGCACGCAGTTCAGGGCGGCAGTCATGGACCCGTTCAATGAAGTCTTTGACGCTGACGAGGCTATACACCGGACGCCAAGCGCATCTGTCCCGCATTGTTGCTACCGGCATGAGACGTAGCCCCTCGAAAGATGCCCGCCCCATGGCGCAGTCCGACAGGAAGTTAAACCACTCGCGCTCGGGGCCGAGTGCTGCGCGCAGAAGAGCGGCAGCCTCGCCGCGCGAGATTACGGCTTGTCTGACGAGAGCCATCACTCGGGCTCCAAATCAAAGGAGCGGGCAAAAGCCATGTCCATGCCCGTCTTTAGCTGGTTATCGATGTAGATCATCACATCGTCCGGGCCGTTCTGGCGGTTGTAGCCGAAGCGGGCAACGAAGCCGCCACAATCGATGGCCCATTGCTGCTCGAAGTCGGCTCGGATCAGTTCCATGTCTTTTGCGTCACCAAACCGCGATGCTTTGATGTAGGGGTGCTCATACGCACCTTCATCAAACGCACTACCTTCCCGCATTGCCGCGCGGTGAGCACGAAGAGCCTTCCTGATGGCTTCAGTTCGCGGCACGTGAGGTGCAACCTTGAGGGCAGTGCGCACCCAGTCCGCCCAGCGCAGCCCTGTCGCGTCCGCAACCTCCTCAACTTCCCGCCACTCATCCGCAGTGAGGCGTAGATTCGTGCGCCCCCCCTCTTCCAACACAATGGGTCGTTGCTTGTAATCCATAGCGATGCCCTTCAGATCGATGCTCGCACCTTAGCACACAGCACCAATAGGCACAATATATTTGTGCTTATTGTTGCCAACAAACCAGAACAGTGATAGCCTGACCACAGATTAAACGTTCGTCTTGTCATGTGGTCAGGGGGCGTTATGGCGGCCAAATTCGTCGCGTATTACCGCGTCAGCACGCAAAAGCAGGGGGCATCGGGTCTGGGTCTTGAGGCGCAACGCGCGGCAGTAGTGGCCCACCTGAACGGCGGATCGTGGGAACTGGTCGCGGAGTTTCAGGAAGTTGAGACCGGCAAAGGGGGCGATGCACTCGCCAAGCGACCCCAACTTCGAGCAGCACTCGAAGCCTGTCGAAAGAGCGGCGCAACCCTCATCATCGCCAAGCTAGACCGCCTAGCGCGTAACGTTCATTTCGTGTCGGGCCTGATGGAAAGCCGGGTCAAGTTCGTGGCCTGTGACATGCCCGAAGCGAACGAGCTGACGATTCATATCATGGCTGCCTTTGCCGAGCACGAGGCGAAGCGGATCAGTCAGCGCACAAAAGACGCTTTGGCGGTCGTCAGGGCACGAGGCGTGGCACTTGGAACGGCAGGCCGCAAAAACCTGCGGCCGAATGTCGAAGAGCGCCAGCGCGCGGCAGACTCATTCGCCGACAAGCTGCACCCCGTCTTTGACGGCATGCGGATGCGCGGGCTGACACAGCGCGCGATGGTCGAGGAGCTAAATCAGGTAGGAGTGCCCGCCCCGAAGGGCGGGCAATGGCGGCTTAGTCAGGTTCAGCGAGTGCTTGCCCGGCACCGAAAACCTCTATAGAAAGCTATGTCCGATCACATGGACCGGTAATACTCCACCTCGAATCCGGGCTCTTGCGGAAAGCTGGAGCGATTGCGGAATGCAATCTCGTCGATCTCCTTCACAGTTTGCGCAAAACCCCACGATTCATGGGGGATTCTGCTTTCGCTTTCAGTGATCTGCTTGAATACTTTTGCATATGCATTGCGAGCCGCGACAAGCTCTCTCGCATAAGGAATGGCGTCAGCCTCTTCTTTTCGCACCAACTCATGTTGCTCTTGATACTTACGATCCAGAGCATCTAAGCCGCTACTGTTGCGGGCACGCTCCTCGCGCAATCGCGCCTCGTAACCCGGGTCATCCATCTGCTTCTTTGCGAGCCTCAGTTGCTCCGGCGCACCGCCCCCTCCATGCCTTATGACCTTATTCCACTCTAGCTGCGTGTCGGCTTTATTGGCTGCGTCGGCCCGATTGCCCAGCTGATTTAGCAGCCCACTTTCGGCCATTCGATCGAATTCCAATGAGCCTGTTCGGCTCTTGTAGATTTCAAACGCTCGGACAACTTTTTCCCGCTCCACATCTATTGCTGATTTTGAACAGGCCGCGAGCACTCCCATCGCAATTAGGAAACCTCCCAAAATCCGGGTGTTCATTGTCGTTTCCCCCCGATGTCCGGGATCAGTCAAGAATGCCAGGTTTAAGCATTTTTCTCGTTTTTGTCTTTTCCGCCCGCCCGAATGGACGGCTGAAACTCGACAGGAAATACGGCTTTCTCGATGTCCGCCTGTAGCGTCGCAACGGGGAACATCTGCACCTTGTCGCCGCCGTTGTAATTCCTGTTATGCACACCGTCAGGCTCATGGCCCGCGATCCGTTCCCGCCGCTCTTGAGGAACGCCTGCATCTCTTAGTGCGCAGATGAGCGTCGTGCGGAAGGAGTGGAAGACCTTCAATCCCCTGCCCCGATACGTCTGGGTCTTGGGATCAAATTTTTCTGTCTCAGGGGTAATCACGCCGACCTTGCGCCGGTATTTGGTGAAGTGCTGGGTCGCCATCCGGCCATAGTCATGCGTTTTTACCTTCGCTTCCTTCAATTCCGAGAAGATGCGTTGCTGGCCTGCGCGGCGTGCAGCGTCCACAAAGTCGATAAAGCCAAGCTCAATGAGCTTCGAGTGGATCGGAACGATTCTTCGGCTGCCAGTGGTCTTCAACTGCTTGCTAGATTCATCATCAAGCACCGAGATGATGTGGATGCCATCCTGCTGCCGGACATCGGCGACATGGAGCTGTGCAAGCTCGTTGATCCGCCCGCCCGTGAATAGCCCCAGGATTGGCAGCCAGTAGTCATAGGCCGTCTGGAATTTATGGAAGCGGTAGTCGTCCGACTCAAACAGCTTTTTGAGGTCGTCCGGGGTGAATTCCTTGTAGTTGTTCCCTTCGACCTGAAAACCGAGCTTGAAGGCCTCTGCAAATGAGTCAGCGATCATGTCTTCCTTGCATGCCCATCGGAATAGTGCCCCCGCGCGCTGCAAGCGCTTTTCCTTGTTGGCCGCAGAGTCGCCCTGATTGAGAACATGTTGCCGGAAGCTCCGCACGTCGGCCTTCGTCACGTCAGCTATGGGCTTGTCCCCTATTAGGTCAATGAGGGCGCGGACATGCGGCCAGTGGTGGTAGGCAGCGGCATGCTCCCCGTTCGACCATCCACCCCGCCCGCCCTTGATTTGGCCGATGGCAATTTTCTCTGCCTTGTAGCGCCCCCACACCTCAGAGATGAGCAGGCTGGCTTGTCCTACCCCCTCTGGCATATTTTTTGTGCGCCGGGCAGTCGCCCCTGCGCCGCCCGCCTGCGAGGCCTTCAAAACGCCGGAAAGAGTCGTTGTCGCCAACTTAAGGGATTCGACTTCGGATGTTTGAGCTGCAATGAGTGCTTGCTGCTCCCGCAGTTTGGCGGCGGCTTCTTGCTTTAGCGCTTGGTCGCGCTGGCGTTGAGCGTCGTGGCGAGCCTCTAGCGCCTCAAGCTCATGCCGGTGCCGCTCTTCGCGCTCAATCTCGCGCTTCTTGGCTCCGAGCAGCACTGACAACTGTTGCCCCTTCCAGACCCGGTCCCGCTCACGCAATAGGTGTTCTGTCGCTTTGATGGGGTCGGCGTGCCAGTCTTCGACCAGCCTCCGCTCTTCTTCGGTCAGTTCTGAAGCGGGCTTCGCGATCAGCTCTTGGATATTGTTGGACATGCTGCGCAGGGCATCAAACAAGGCATCGGAGTGCGCGGCGAGTGCGCGCGCCCGGATCATAGCTTCCGCCCGCGAACATGGGCCGAGCGAGCGGACGATGTAGCGCCGCTTAATGATGGGGCGCAAATCGTCTGGAACTCGGCGGCGGAAGTAGGACGTCGTCCCGTGCCGCGAGTTGGTAAGGTAGCTCCGAGCCAATGTGCATCACCAATGTGCATCACCTGTGCTCGGCCAGAAGCAAAAAAGCCGCTGACCCTTTAGAGATCAGCGGCTTTCGTGTCTGGTGGTGGTGATGGGCGGAGTCGAACCGCCGACCTATGGGTTATGAATCCATCGCTCTAACCATCTGAGCTACATCACCACGCGAGCCCAAGAGTATAGCTAATGCATTTCGGGCTGGTCAATATCCGTTTTTGGATCGCCACGAATCAAAAGCTCACAAATATCCGCCAATTCATGCACTTGGGCGGTGTGTAATTGACTTTGGCGCCCCCCGGACGGATCATTGCGGCCCGTCAAAATGGCTTTCCGCCAGCCTGCTGGCGACCCAACCCACTCAATTCGATGAGGCGCTCAACACCATGACGAAGCACTGGTTTGCCCGTTGCGGAATTGCCCTGTTGCTGGCGGCTACGGCCCTGTGCGCACAAGCGCGGATCTACCCGATCGCCGCTGATGCGCAACGCGCCGACATGGAAGTCGCCGGCAATGGCCTGGTTTCGCTCAACGGCAAAGCCTACAACCTGTCGCCCGCCGCGCAGATCCGCGACGCCAACGACCGCCTGCTGCTGACGCAATCGATGAGCGGCAAGTACCCTGTGCGCGTGTCGTTCGATGGTCAGGGCAACGTCATCCGCGTATGGGTGTTGAGCCCGGAAGAAGCCAAAGCCAAGACGGCAACGCCGCCTGCATCACAGAGACCGTAAATGAAGAAGCTGTATATCCGCACCTTCGGCTGCCAGATGAACGAGTACGACTCGGACAAGATGGCCGATGTGTTGGGCGCCACCGAAGAGATCGTCAAGACCGACAATCCGGAAGACGCCGACGTCATCCTGTTCAACACCTGCTCGGTGCGCGAAAAAGCGCAGGAACGCGTGTTCCACGATTTGGGCCGTGTGCGCCTGCTCAAGCAATCGAAGCCCGACCTGATCATCGGCGTGGGCGGTTGCGTCGCGAGCCAGGAGGGTGCAGCCATCGTGCAGCGCGCTCCTTACGTTAACGTCGTGTTCGGCCCGCAAACCCTGCACCGCCTGCCGGAGCTCATCTCGCGTCGCAAGACCAGCGGTCGCTCGCAGGTGGATATCAGCTTTCCGGAAATCGAAAAGTTCGACAACCTGCCGCCGGCACGCGTTGAAGGCGCGACAGCCTTCGTGTCGATCATGGAGGGCTGCTCGAAGTACTGCACCTTCTGCGTGGTGCCTTACACGCGCGGCGAAGAAGTCTCGCGCCCGCTGGATGACATCCTGACCGAAATCGCCGGCCTGACCGCGCAGGGCGTCAAGGAAGTCACCCTGCTCGGTCAGAACGTCAACGCCTGGCGCGCGCCGCTCAGCAAGGGCTCGGACGAAATCGGCGACTTCGCGTTCCTGCTCGAATGCGTGCACGATCTGCCGGGCATCGAACGCATCCGCTACACGACGTCGCACCCGCGCGAAATGACCCCGCGTGTCTTCGACGCCTACGCGCGCCTGCCCAAGCTGGTGTCACAACTGCATCTGCCGGTGCAATCAGGCTCCGACCGCGTGCTGGCCGCCATGAAGCGCGGCTACACAACACTGGAATTCAAGGCTGTCGTGCGCAAGCTGCGCGCCGCTCGCCCGGATCTTTCGCTGTCGTCCGACTTCATCATCGGCTTCCCGGGCGAAACGGAGGCCGACTTTGAAGCCACCATGAAGCTCATCGATGAAGTCGGCTTCGACAACGCCTTCAGCTTCGTCTACAGCCCGCGCCCCGGCACGCCAGCGGCCGACCTGGACGACGACACGCCGCAGGAGCTCAAACTCGCGCGCCTGGCGCGACTGCAGAAGCGCATCGAAGAACAAACGCAGGACGTGAGCCGCAGCATGGTCGGCACCGTTCAGCGCATCCTCGTCGAAGGCCATTCGCGCAAGGATGAAAACGAATTCGCCGGCCGCACCGACAACAACCGCGTGGTGAACTTCCCGGGCAATGCACGCCAGATCGGGCACTTCATCAACGTGCGTATCACCGAAGCGCTGCCGCACTCGCTTCGCGGCGAAGTCGTGATCGCCGAGTAAACTTGGCTACCGCAAAGAAAAGGGCGCGCCTGAGAAGGTCGCGCCCTTTTTACTGGTGGTGACGTCTCGCGCCTCAGGAACTCCCCGACTTACGCATCAACCGCTTGGCCAACACATAGCCGATGACCAGTGTGCGCAAGGTCCAGCGGCTACGTTTTTCGCCCTCATGCTTGTGCAGGCTCCGCCGCAGGTTCAGCAGCGACAGCGCTCCGGCGAGCATTCCGGATGCCGAGCGCATCGGCCTGATCGCCTCACGCAAGGCCTGAACGTCATGCAGGATCGCGCGCCGATGAATCTGCGCCTGCAGGATCGTCATCTCGATTTCAAGCTTGCGTCTGGCGCTCATGGCTTCTCCTGCACGGGCGGGACGAGATCTTCCGGCGCGTCCTCGAGCATGTCGTGGTCGCCCAGCATCTCCGCATCGCGGCGCAGTTCTTCAAGCAGCGATGCAAATGGCACCGGCGAGCTGTGCAGCACGTGACGGATGGCCAAAGCAATGGCCAGCGCCGTCACGAAGAACACGGCGGCCAGCACCAACACCACGGTCACACGCTGCGGTGTGTCCCAATAAGCCGCCACAATGGACAGCGCGACAAGCAGGATGGTCATGCCGCCGCACACGATGGCGGCGGCAAGCCACACGAGAATGCTGAGCTGGCGACGCAACTGCTGCTGCCACTCCAGGCCAGCAAGACGCAGGTGCGACGTACCCAGTGCGACCAGGTGAGCACTGATACGCCGCAGGCGGGCGCTCAGTTCGCCGCTCATTTACGGCCGATCAGGATACCCACGACTACCCCGACGGCCGCAGCCAGGCCGATCGACTTCCAGGGGTTTTCGTGGACGTACTCATCGGTCGCCACGGCCGCTTCTTTGGTCTTTGCCACCGCCACGCGTTCAAACTCGACGAGCTTCTCGCGGGCCACCTTGAGCCGCTCGGCGACGCGAGCCATGGCGGCCTCGCCCTTCTCGCCGACATTGGCCAGCAGGCTTTCGGCTTCCTGCATGACAGCTTCGGCTTCGTCCAGTACCGACTGACCGCCGTCTACGACCTTGTCCTTGATTGACGCCATGATTCACCCCTTTTCACTGGTTGTTGAAAGCTAAGCTTCGAGCGGACGACTCCGCCTGTCACATCGTGGTCGCGCCTTGGCGCGGCCCGCTGACCTGCGGCAAAATGAAAGCAACCCCTGTCGCCGTACGACCCGCCCGCGCCAGGTTCGACTCTCAAAACGAAACAAGTTTCCCCTATTCCCTTGAAAACACGACCTGTTGATTTCGCCCTGACGCCGCTCGACAACCAAAGACTGGCCAATCTGTGCGGCGTACTGGACGAGAACCTGCGCCAGATCGAAACCGCCTTCGACGTGTCCATCGCCCGTCGCGGCGAACATTTCCGCGTCACTGGCGACGCACCCCAGACGCATCTGGCCGCCAATGCCGTCCGCCGGTTCTATGAAGGGGCGGACGATCCGCTTTCCATTGATGACATCCAGCTTGGCGTCATCGAACAAAAGAACCGCGATGCCGCAGCGGCCCAAGTAACGGGCCTGCTTACCCGCAAGGGCGAACTGCACGGCCGCACGCCCCGGCAGGTGGAGTACATCCGCAAGATCCAGGAACATGACATCACGTTCGGTATCGGTCCGGCCGGCACTGGCAAGACGTACCTCGCCGTCGCATGCGCCGTCGATGCCTTCGAACGTCAGCTCATCGAACGCCTGATCCTCACCCGCCCGGCGGTCGAGGCCGGCGAGCGGCTCGGCTTTCTTCCCGGCGATCTTGCCCAAAAGGTAAACCCCTACCTGCGCCCCCTCTATGACGCGCTGTACGACCTGCTCGGTTTTGACCGCGTGGCCAAACTGTTCGAACGCCAGTGCATCGAGATTGCCCCGCTGGCATTCATGCGCGGCCGCACGCTCAACCATTCATTCATCATTCTAGACGAAGCCCAGAACACCACACCCGAGCAGATGAAGATGTTCCTGACCCGCATCGGCATCGGTTCGCGCGCAGTCGTCACGGGCGATCTGACGCAGATCGACCTGCCGCGCGGCCATAAGAGCGGCCTGCTCGACGCGTCCCGCGTGCTCGATGGCGTACGCGGCATCGGCTTCACGCAGTTCCTCAAGGAAGACGTCGTCCGCCATCCGCTGGTTGGCCGCATCGTCGACGCCTACGAGCGCGCGTCCGCCCATGACACCCCTCCTGGCGAGGGCACCAACGCATGAAGGCGATGATCCTGGCGGCCGGGCGCGGCGAACGCATGCGCCCTCTCACCGATGTATGCCCGAAGCCGCTGCTCGAAGTCGGCGGCAAGCCGCTCATCGTATGGCACATCGAACGGCTCGCGCTGGCCGGCTTCCACGATATCGTCATCAACCACGCCCATCTGGGCAGTCTGATCGAAGCAGCGCTTGGCACGGGCCGCACATGGGGCGTGCAGATCCAGTACTCGCCCGAGCGCGAAGCGCTGGAAACCGCAGGCGGCATCGCACAGGCGCTGGGGTTGCTGGGCGACGCGCCTTTCCTGGTGGTCAATGGCGACGTATTCTGTGACCTTGACTTCCGGGGCTTCGCCGCCCGTGCGCTGACCCGCATGACGACACGCGGTGCGTACGCTCACCTCGCGCTCGTACCGAATCCGGCCCACCATACAGCAGGGGATTTCGCGCTCAGCGCTGAAGGAGCCGTGACCAGAGAAGGCGAGGCAAGGCTCACTTTCTCGGGCGTAGGCGTATACCGACCCGAACTGTTCGCCGGCATCGTGCCGGGCGAACGCGCCAAGCTCGCGCCCATCCTGCGCGACGCCATGGCGGCCAATCGCGTGAGCGGCGAGCTGCTGGACGGTCGATGGATCGATGTCGGCACGCCCGAGCGCCTGCGAGAGCTGGACGAAGACTTGCGCGCACGCTGAGGCCACACACTCCACCATCGCGCACTGAAGATACAGAGAGAGAAAACCATGAATGCTCCCGAAACCCTGCGCCGACCGCTTCCTGACATTGCGCCCTTCGTGGCGCGCCGCAACGCGCTGGCCGCACGCATGCAGGCTGCTGGCGGCGGCGTGGCAATCGTGCCGACGGCGCCGGAACGGGCGCGCAACCGCGACACCGGCTTTCCGTATCGCCACGACAGCTACTTCTATTACCTGTCAGCCTTCACCGAACCCGAATCCGTGGTCGTGCTCGTCGCGCCCGCGTCGGGCGAGGTACGCAGCATCCTGTTTTGTCGGCCCAAGCATGAAGAGCGCGAAATCTGGGATGGCTTCCGCTATGGCCCGCCTGCCGCGTGCGAAGCGTTCGGCTTCACCGAGGCTTACAGCATTGAAGAGCTGGCTGAACGCCTGCCCGAGCTGATCGGCAATCAGGCGGCGCTGTGGTATTCGCTCGGCCACGAAGCGCAATGGGACAAGACGGTGACCGACGCGCTCAACGCGGTGCGGGCCAATTCGCGCGCTGGTGTGCGAGCGCCCGAAACCGTGCGCGACGTGCGCGCGGTGCTGGACGAAATGCGCGTGCGCAAAGATGCGAGCGAAATCGAAACCATGCGCCATGCGGCTCAGATCAGCCGCCGCGCCCACCAACGTGCGATGCGCGCGACGCGCCCCGGGCGCTTTGAGTACGAAATCGAAGCCGAACTGCTGCATGAATTCCGCCGCAGCGGCAGCATCGCTCCTGCCTACACCTCCATCGTCGCAGGAGGCGCCAATGCCTGCGTACTGCACTACATCACCAATGACTGTCGCCTGCGCGACGGCGATCTGCTGCTGATCGACGCGGGTTGTGAACTGGACAGCTATGCCTCCGACATCACCCGCACCTTCCCGGTGAGCGGCCGCTTTTCCGGTGCGCAACGCGACATTTACGAACTGGTGCTCGCCTCGCAGTACGCCGCGCTCGCCGAAGCCCAGCCGGGGCGCACGTACGACCAGACCCACGACGCCGCAGTGAAGGTGCTCGCGCAGGGCATGCTGGATTTCGGCCTGCTGCACGGCTCGCTCGAAGAGGCACTCGAAACCGGCAGCTACCGCCGCTTCTACATGCACCGCACCGGCCACTGGCTGGGCATGGACGTGCATGACGCGGGCGAATACAAAACGGCCGAAGGCCAATGGCGGGCGCTCGAAGAAGGCATGGTCATCACCATCGAACCCGGCTGCTACATCCGCCCCGGCGACGATGTGCCCGAAGCCTTCTGGAACATTGGCGTACGCATCGAGGACGACGTGCTGATTACCGGCGACGGACATGAAATCCTCACCGAAGGCACACCCAAGACCATCGCCGAAATCGAATCGGTCATGCACGATGCTCACGCCATCTGACGCAACGTCCAGCGCGGATGTCGCCATTGTTGGCGCCGGCCCGCTGGGCCTGGCCCTTGCACTGGCGTTGTCACGCAACGGGCGCCGCGTGCATGTCTTCGACGCGCGCAGCGCTGAACAGACGCGGCGCGACGCCCGCGTACTGGCGTTGTCGCACGGCAGTCGCCAACTGCTGCAGTCGCTTGGCGCATGGCCCGAAGGCGGCGCGACGCACATCGACACCATCCATGTGTCACAACGTGGAGCCCTGGGGCGCACCCTCATCCGCAGCGGCGAATATGGCGTGCCCGCGCTAGGCTACGTTGCCCCCGCCGCCTTGCTGGTCGAAGCGCTGGCCGCGGCTGCCGCGCGCGCGGGAATCCAGATCGATTACGACACACGCGTGACGGGCATCGACCCCGACGCCGATGGCGTTACGCTCGAAGTCGCCGCAGGCGATGGCACGCACCGCGGTGTCCGCGCACAGCTCGCAGCCTGTTGCGAAGGCGCCATCGATACGGCAACCGCCCGCGTGTTCGAACGTGACTATCAGCAGCATGCCCTGCTCTGCCGCGTCACCCCGCGAACGGCACACGGACATGTGGCATTCGAGCGCTTCACGCCCGATGGCCCCATCGCGTTGCTGCCGCTGGGCGCGGATTATTCAGTCGTGTGGACGGTTTCGCCGCAGCGCCTCGCCGAACTGCAACAGCTTGACGACGACGCGTTGCTCGCCGCGCTGCAAACCGCGTTCGGCGGTCACCGCGTCAGCCTGACGCGCCTGCGCGACCGCGCGAGTTTTCCGCTCGGATTGCGCGTGCGCCATGAACCTGTCGGTGCGCGAACGGTGTGGCTGGGGAACGCTGCGCAGACACTGCACCCGGTCGCCGGGCAGGGTTTCAATCTCGCGTTGCGCGACGCCTGGGAGCTGGCCGACGAGCTTGGCACGACGGGGGACGCCGGCGACGCGGCAACGCTAGCTGCGTACGTACGTCGTCGGCGTGTCGATCGCGCCGGCACCATCGGCTTTACCGATTCGCTCGTGCGTATGTTCTCGAACGGGAATCCGCTGATGAAGCATCTGCGCGGCGCAGGTCTGTTGGCGCTCGACGTTGCACCGCCGCTGCGGCACTTCGTCGCCAAGCGCATGATGTTCGGCGCCCGCGCATGGCCATGACGCCGGGACGCACCCCGCCCGCAACAGCCCCGATCAACTTTTCGCGTCACCGGCCATCTTGAACCTCCATCTCCTGCGCATCTTCGCCACCGTCGTCGAGCAACAGAGTTTTTCGCGCGCCGCTGAAGCGCTCGAAGTCAGCCAGCCTGCGGTCTCCAAGGCCGTCCGCGAACTCGAATCGCAGCTCGAAGTCGTGCTGCTGGACCGTGGCGGCCGGCAGTTCCAATTGTCGGAGCCCGGCAAGGTGCTCTACGAATACGCTCGCAGCATCTTTTCGATGGAGCGCGCCGCGACGGAGGCAGTGCAGGCGTTCTACGCGCTGGATCGGGGCAAGCTCACCATTGGCGCCAGCACCACCATCGCCGCCTACTGGCTGCCCAAGTACGTGGCGGAATTCTCGCGCCAATACCCGGCCATCCAGTTGCAGCTCATGTCGGGCAACACGCAACACGTGGCGCAATGGCTGCTCGATTGCGCGGTAGACGTAGCGCTGGTCGAAGGCCCTGTGCGCGACGAGCGACTTGAAGTCCGCCCGTGGCAAGAAGAAGAAATGGTCATCATCGCGTCCAAGGCCTCGCCGCTGGGGCGTCGGCCCAGGCTCGACGCCGCCGTGCTGGGCGAGCCGATGTGGATCATGCGCGAACGCGGATCGGGCAGCCGCGAGGTGGTCGAGCGAGCACTCGCCGAACGCGACATCGGCCCGCATCGCCAACTTGAAGTCGGCAGCAACGAAGGCATCGTCGAAATGGTCGCAGCGGGAACCGGCATCGGCATGGTGCCGCTGATCTGCGTGCGCGACGCCATGGCCGTCGGTCGCGTGGTGGCGCTGCACCTGCCGGACGACCGCATCACGCGCATGCTGCACCGCCTGCGCCTGCCGCGCCGCCCGGTGAGCGCCGCCGCGCTCGCGTTCGAAGCACTCATCGCAAACTGAACCCATGCAATTCGCATCGTCATCCCGCTTTGCCGCGCGCGTGTGCGGCGTCGCGCTCGCATTCGCGGTCGTCCTCCCGGCCGCCCATGCAGAACTCCCGCGCGCCGTTGCGCAAGCGCTGCAACAGGCACGCGTGCCGACCAGCGAGGTGGCGTTCTGGAGCGGCCCCGCCGATGGCGGCCCGGCCACCTGGCAGCACAACGCAGGCGCGCCGTTCAATCCTGCGTCGGTGATGAAAACACTGACCACCTTTGCTGCGCTCGACACATTGGGGCCGGCGTACACATGGTCCACCGACGCCTTCGTCAGCGCACCCGTCATCAATGGCACCGTGCGTGGCGACGTCATCCTGCGCGGCAGCGGTGACCCGTCGCTCACCTGGGACCGCCTCGAACAACTGCTGCGCGAACTGCGCGGCCGCGGCCTGCGCGATATTCAGGGCGATCTCGTCATCGATCGCAGCCTGTTTGCCGCCGAACCGCCGACGGGAGCGGATTTCGACGACCAGCCTCTGCGCGCCTACAACGCCACGCCGGACGCGCTGCTGGTGAACTTCAAGGCCATCAGCATCCGGCTCTCTCCCGGAGCCGCAGGCACGCCCATGCTGGCGACATCGATCACGCCCTACGCCCCGCTGGTCATCGACAACACAGTGCGAACGGTGTCGGGTGCGTGTACCGATTGGCGTGGTGGCATCAAACAGCAACTCGACGCCGATGGTGCAGGCCTGCGCCTGACGCTGAGCGGCCAGATCGCCGCCAGTTGCGGCGAACGACTGCTGCATCTGACCGTGCAGGACGGCCTGCGCATGGCGAGTGGCGTGTTCCGCGATCTGTGGCAAGGGCTGGGTGGCACGTGGTCGGGCAAGGTGCGCGAAGGCAGCGTGCCGGCCGATGCCGTACGGATGGCAAGCTGGCAGTCACCACCGCTGGCCGACGTGGTGCGCGACATCAACAAGTTTTCCAACAACGTCATGGCCCGCCAGCTATACCTGACGCTGGGGCGACGCGACGGCGCGGTGGCCGCGAGCACTTCCGCGTCCGAGCAGTTCATGCGTGACTGGCTGACCCGACAGTCGCTGCTGCTGCCGGGCTTGGTACTGGAAAACGGTGCGGGTCTGTCGCGCACCGAACGCATCAGCGCCGAAGGGCTGGCCTCGCTGCTGCGCGCGGCATGGCGCAGCCCGCGCATGCCCGAATTCGTCGCGTCGCTGCCCGTTGCCGGGATCGATGGCACCGCGCGCCGACGCTTCGCCAATCAAGGCTCGGCCGGTCGGGCCTACTTGAAGACGGGGTCACTCAACAATGTGATGAGCGCAGCCGGCTATGTGCTGGATTCGCGCAATCGCTGGCAGGTGTTGGTCATGATGGTCAATGGCAACAACCCGGAACGCGCCGAGGCCGCCATGATCCAGGCGGTAGAAGCCGTCTGGCGCGGGCCATCGCAGTAAGCACTTCCCTCACGGGTCTGCGGACGCCCTCGCACCTTAGTTGCTAAACACAACCAACTAAACTAGTATTGCGGCCTTCGCAGGCAACCGTCCACTTCCATGCCCAGTTTGTCCGATGCCGAATTGCTGCGGCAGACCATGCTGTTCTTCGATATCGAACAGCGTCGCCTGCTCGTCCAGCACGGTCCCCTCACGCAGTCGCGCATGCTGCTGATCCTGTTGCGTCATGGGTCGCTGTCGCAGATGGAGCTGGGCCGCAGGCTCAGCCTTGAAAAGAGCTGGGTCAGCCGCGCCATCGACAAACTCGTTGAACTCGGGTGGGTGGAGCGCGCGCAGAGCCAAAAGGATCGCCGTGCCTTCAACCTTACGCTCACCGAAGCGGGCGATGCTCGGGCACGGATGCTGCGCACTGAAATCGACCGCCACGCCAGTCATGTGCTCGAACGCTTGGCACCCGACGAGCAGGCAGTGGTCATGCAGGCCATGCGCCTGCTCGACACAGTGATCGAGCGCCCGGAAGCGCCTTCAGCCACGCACGGCTGAATCCAGACAAAAAAAGAAAAGCACACACTCCCTCTATGACAACATCCAGTAAGCAGCGCACTTTTGCTGAATCGCTCTGGGCGATGGCTGGCATCTGCCTGGTCATCATGCTCGTCGCGCTCGACTCCACGGTGGTTGGCACCGCCATGCCGCGCATCGTCGCCGAACTGCAGGGCTACGATCTCTATCCGTGGATCGCTTCGTCCTATCTCATGACCAATGCCGTGCTGATTCCCATCATCGGCCGGCTCGGCGACCTCTACGGCCGCAAGCCTTTCGTGCTCGTGTCGGTGGTGCTGTTCACGCTGGCCTCCTTGCTGTGCGGCGCCTCGCAAACCATGATGCAACTGGTGCTCGCGCGCGGCCTCCAGGGCATCGGCGGCGGCATGCTCACCGGCGTGGCCTTCGCATGCGTCACCGACCTGTTCCCTGATCGCGTGCAGCGCGTGCGCTGGCAAGCCATGATGTCGGCCACCTTCGGCATTGCGTCGGCCGTGGGCCCGGCGTTGGGTGGATGGCTGACGGAACACGCCGGCTGGCGCAGCGTGTTCTATATCAACCTGCCTGTGGCGCTGTTGGCCTTTCCGATGGTGTGGCGCTTTCTGCCGCGCATCGTTCACCACCAGGGCGACCGCTCGGTGGATTGGCTGGGTGCCGTTCTGCTGGCGCTTGCCATCGCGGCCTTGCTGCTTGGCACGGAAAAGGGCCAATCGGCTGGCTTCGGCAGTATCTGGTTCCTGGGTCTGATCATCGCGACCGTGGTGCTGGCCGTCGCTTTTGTGCGGCACCAGTTCCACTCCAACGCTCCAGTCATTCCCATGGGCATGTTCGCCCGCACGGGCGTGCAGCGGCTCACCGTGCTGGCGGTTCTGACCGGGCTGGTCATGTTTGGTCTGGTGTTCTATTCACCGCTCATGCTGCAGGGCGGCTTTGGTATGTCACCCAACACGGCGGGCATCACGCTCACGCCGCTGCTGGTATGCGTAACCGTGGGCAGCATCGCCAACGGCCGCCTGATGACGCGCATGAAGAATCCGGAGCGGCTGCTGAGCTACGGTCTGGCGCTGCTGTTCGTGGGCTGCCTGGCGCTGGCCTTCGTGAATACCGACACCCCGCGATGGCTGCTCATGACGGCCTTCGGCATCTGCGGCCTGTCGCTGGGCTTCCAGTTGCCCAACCTCACGCTACAAATCCAGGCCTGTGTCGAACGCAAGGATCTCGGTTCGGCGTCGGCACTGATCCAGACCATGCGCATGCTGGGCAGCATGATCGGCACCAGCGCGGGCGCGGCGGCGGTGAACCTCACCTTCACGCATGAAGCCGCCCGCGCGATGTCGTCCCGCGCCATTACCGATCCGCAAGTGGTGGAGTTGCTGCAAACGCCTCAAGTGCTGATCCGCGACGAAGACCGCGCGATGCTGGGCCAGTTGGCGGGCAAACTCGACTTCGATGCAACGGGGCTTATTCATCAGGTGGAACAGGGACTGGTCAGCGGTGTGCATCACGCTTATCTTGGCTGTGCCGCACTGGTGGTGATCAGCTTCTTCATCAGTCTGCGGTTGCCGCACTATTCGATGCAAAAGCCCACGTCCGCCCCCGCTGGAGCCCCTCGATGAATCTGACGTACCTTGTCCGCCGCCCCAACAGTGGCACCAATCACCGCCCTCCTCTGCTGATACTGCTGCATGGGCTGGGCAGCAACGAAGAAGACCTCTTCGCGCTGGCGTCTCACTTCGACGAGCGCTTTCTGGTGCTGTCGCTGCGCGCGCCGTTTGAAATGGCGCCCGGCTACTACCGCTGGTTCGACCGCAGCGACACGGCGGGTGGCCGCGTCATCGACCAACAGGAGCTGGAAGCCTCGCGCAAGATGCTGATCCAGGAGATCAACAACGCCGTCATGGCGTTTGGCGCCGATCCGCGCCAAGTCTATCTGATGGGGTTCAGCCAGGGCGCGATGATGTCCATGGCGCTCGCGCTGTCCGCTCCGCAGAAGTTGCGCGGCGTAGTGGCCGTCGCCGGACGCGTGTTGCCCGAAATCGCGCGTCTTGCCGCCCCGCAAGAAGCGCTTTCTCACTTGCGGCTGCTGATCCAGCACGGCACGCAGGACGATATCGTCCCCGTCAGTGATGGTTATGCCGCACGCGATCTGTTCGCGGATTTGCACGTGATGATGGGCTTTCACGAGTATCCGACCGGCCACAACATCACACCCGACATGCTGGCCGATGCGTGCGACTTCCTGCGTGCGCAGCTCGATCCGGCGCAGTCCGTCGAGTCGCTCCACTAGCATCCCTCCGGCGCGGCGCCCGCCGCGCCTGCTCGCGCACCGGATCAATCCTGACGCGGCCATGGTCATTTCCATGTGCCCGGTTCCATTTTCGCCGATTCAAGTTGTCTGACAACGCGTATAATCCGGCGGCATATCTCGATGCCCGGCACGGGTGAATTGCGCAGACTGACTGCGCTGAGAACCGGAGTCAGGGCGCCGCAGCGGCTTCACATCACCCTCTCGCTGTACTGGACACACCACGCGGTTGCACGCCTCAACGGCCGAGCGACCCGATGCGCCACGCGACTGCCACGATCAGGAAACACCGCAGGCCTCAACGAGGGCTGTCGCGCTGGATCGGCGTCACACAAAGGAGAAATTCATGAAGCGCAGGAGATTCCTTATTTCATCAATGCTGGCACCTGTCGCGCTGACCGCCGCCGGCAACAGTGATAAAGGGAGCGCTGCCGGAGGCACATCGAACGTCGATTCCTCCGCCAGCAAATCGGGCGGCAGCTCGTCTTCATCGTCGGTCGATGCGGCACAGGCGGCTGCCATCGACGCCATGAAACGAGCAGTCAACTACATGGACCAGACCGTCTCGTATCGTGGCGGCTACGTCTGGGCCTATCTGCCGGACCTCACCACCACCTGGGGTGAGATGGAAGCCAAGCGCACGATGTGCTGGATTCAACCGCCCGGCACACCGACGGCGGGCCACGCGATCCTCGACGCCTACCACGCCACCGGTGACGAGCTGTTCTACAACGCCGCGCTACGCACCGGGCTCGCCTTGATCGAAGCACAACACCCGGCTGGTGGCTGGAACTACATCCACGACTTCGCGGGTGAAGATTCGCTCAAGCACTGGTATGAGACCGTCGGCGCCAACGGATGGCGGCTCGAAGAGTTTCAGCACTACTACGGCAACGCTACTTTCGACGACGCCGGCACGGCCGTCGCGTCGCAGTTCATGCTGCGCATGTACCTGGAAAAGAAAGACGCACGCTTTCTCGCACCGCTCAATCGCGCCATCGATTTCGTCGTCAAGTCGCAATTCGCAGGCGGCGTGGCCGACGGCGGCTGGCCGCAACGCTGGCCGCCCTATGACGGTGCCGTGTTGACCATGAATCCGCCCAACCCGTCGCAGCTACCAGTGGGTGCATTCAGCGGCATGGAAGACGGCGACTACACGCGATTTGTCACCTTCAATGACGACGTTGCCGGCGAGAACATCAAGTTCCTCCTGCTATGCGTGATCGGGCTCGGCCGCACCGACCTCATCGCGCCCGTGGGGCGGGCCATGGAATGCATGCGCCGCATGCAGCAACCCGCACCGCAGGCTGGATGGGGATTGCAGCACCTGTCCGTGGACACCAACGGGCGCCCGGCGGGCGCCCCGGCCGCAGCGCGCAGCTACGAGCCGCGCGGATTGGCCACGCACACCACGCAGACGAACGTCCGGCAGTTGTTCAACTATTTTCTGATCACGGGCGACCGCAAATACCTCGCGCGCGTGCCGGAGGCCATCGCCTGGCTCGAAACCTGTCGGCTGCCAGCCGATGCCGCCGCCATCAATCCGCTCCTCGCCAAACGCTCGCACCCGACTTTCGTCGAACTGGGCACCAACGAGGCCCGCTACGTCCACCGCTATGGGTCCAACATCCACAACGGCGCGTACTACGTCGACAAGGACCTGCGTAACACACCCAGCCACTATTCGGCCGGGCGCAACATTGACGTGGCCGCACTGCAAAAGACCTACGACCGGTACAGCGCCATGACCGACGCGCAGATCGCCGAGATGGTGAAGGGCTCTCCGCTCAAGGCCACTGCGGCGCGAGCGTTGCCAAAGTACTTCTCGATCCGCGAAGTGGATTTCCCCGATCTGTTCGAAGGGGCGGTGATGGCCACGCCCACGGTCACGGCGGATGCGGCTTCGACGCTGGTCACGAGCCTGGGCGACAAGAACTACTGGCTCACGGCAATCCCGGCTGTCACCAATCCGTATCGCGGCAACGGCCCGACCACGGCGTACAAGGGTGCGGAGTACATGAGCAAGCACGTGGGCGACATCTACGACACTTCGCCCTACGACCCGCAAGACCCGCCGCTGGTATCGCCCTACGTCAAGAAGGATCGGCCGCTGGGGATTTCGACGAGTCACTTCGTCAGCAACCTCGGCAAGCTGATTGCGTTCGTCGCACCAGTCAAGAAGGGTTGATTTCATCGCGCCAAACGACGACGGACATGCTTTTGGCATGCCCGTCGTTCGCTGACGCATTGAAAGACTCAATACGTATAGCGCAATTCGCCGTAGACCCGATCCTTGCTGTCGTAGCGCCCGATGGCCCCTGTCTGCGGTCCGTAGAAGAAGTCCGCCCCAAACCGCAGACGCGTATTGGGCGTGATCCGCCAGATCACCACTGGCGCCAGCCAGCCTTCGGAGCGATTGAAGCTCGTCACCCACAGCAATTGCGCATCGAGATTACTGGCCAGCGCGTAGGTGCCCATGATGCTGCCGCCGGTTTCGTTCTTGTCAACCAGCATCGAAGAGTCGTGACTCGCCAGCGAACGCCCGAAGAGTTGCAGGTTCACGCGCAGGGCGTCGAGCGGCGTAGCGTCCATGCCCAGCGCCCAGTCGAAAGATTGCGACTTTTTCAGGCCGTCATCGTCGTCGAGACGCGTCAGCGTAAAGCGGCGACCCGACGTCCACACGCCTTCGCCCTTGAGCACGATGCCGCTGAAGTCCTTGCTGACCGTTCCGCCGACCTGGGTGATGCGGTCATGCACGGGCGTGTAGACAGTCGTCGGAATGGGGGACGTTACGATGCTGCGTTCGAACGTGGGATTGACGTCGCGGCTCTGGTAAGCAAAGCCAGCAACATCCCAACCCGACTTCAGCACGCCAATGCGGCCGCCGAAACTGCCGTTGGCGAAATCGCGCTCAGGGCGGCGTTCCTGCGCGATATCGTAGGCATAGCCCGGCGTGGGCGGCACCGGATAGGGGTAGAAGTCCGCACCCGGCTTGCCGATGTTGTCGTAGGTCTGCACGGGAATCCACACCAGTTCGCCATGCCAGTCGCCGGAGAATTTCTCCGCGCGCACGGCCCACTGGGTGCGGCGCACCTCTTCGGTATCGGTACGCAGAAAGTCCCGGGTGTCGCGCGGCGAGACAACGTCGGCCACGAAGATGCCGACCAGCTCGCCCCATACGATGTTCTGCTTGCCCAGCCGCCATTCGAGCCCACCGGCCGACGCGTCAACGTAGTTCTCTTTGAGCTCGACGTCGATCTTCTGGTTGTTGCGCACCGCAGGCGGGTAGATGTCCTGGTTGCGGCCGGCGTAGGCGGCGTCCAGATCGATACGGGCACCGAGCTTCCACTTGAGCCCCGCCCCGCTGCCCTGCGCGCCGATGGTGTTGCGCCAGCGCAGGTGCGACCAGTGTTCCGGGTCGTCCACGCTGCGGGCAATGTCCGCCTCGGTACTGCCGAAAAAGCGCGTCGTGCCGCCCGAGGAAGGTTCGGCCGCAGGCGTGGCGTCGTCGAACAACGCGTCGCGCGATTGCGCCGCCGCACCGGCACCGATCCCCGAAAGGGAGCAGGCGACCAGCATGGCAAGGGCGGTGTGCTTGTGCTTCATGTCGATTCGGTCTCCCCGACGCGCCGTAATCAGCGCGCCTTGACGTAAGCCCAGCGGTCGGCCGTCCGCACGCCGAGCAGGGTCAGTTCACCATCCGAAATACGCACCAGCCGGTCGGCCATCGCCATCACCCGCTTGTCGTGGGTGGAGAAGATGAAGGTGGTGCCCAGTTGCTTGTTGAGCGAGCGCATCAGCTTAAGGATCTCGTCGCCCGTTTTGCGGTCGAGGTTGGCGGTCGGCTCGTCGGCCAGCACGATACGCGGTTCCACCGCCAGCGCGCGGGCAATCGCCACGCGTTGCCGCTGCCCGCCCGAGAGCTGGTTCGGCCGCCGCCCGGCAAAGTTGGACAAGCCCACGAGATTCAGGAAATGCTTGACCCGCGCACGCCGCTCGGCAACCGTCAGGTCGCTTCGGCGCAGTAGCGGATACTCGACGTTCTCCGCCGCGCTGAGCACAGGCAGCAGATTGAAGGTCTGGAAAATGAATCCGATGGTGCGGTTGCGCAGGTCGGCCAGTTCATCGGCGGATTTTCCGGCCACGTCAACACCGTCGATAAGAATGCGGCCGCCGCTCGGTGTATCGATGCAACCGATCAGGTTCAACAGCGAGGTCTTGCCACTGCCCGAAGGTCCGGCAATGGCCATGAACACGCCCTCTTCGATCGCCAGGCTGACGCTCTTGAGGGCCTGGAACATCTGCCCGCCAAGTTCGTAAACCTTGCTGACCTTGTCCACCTCGACAACGACGCCCATTGTGGCGTTCTCCCTTGCCAAGCCCTGGTTGCGGGGCCATCCTTTCACTCCCCCAGCCCAGCGGGAGCCACAACGATGCCCACCCTGACAATCCTGCGTCACATGACGCTGCTACTCGCCATTGCGGCGGCGAGTGTAGCACTGCCCGCCGCAGCCCAAGAGTCAGATATGGCACGCTCGATCGTCGAGAAAGCCGACCGGGTGCGCTTTCCCGCCGACGGTTTCCAGGTCGATATTGCCATTACCTCCAAGGCGCCGGACCAGGCACCGGAGGTCCGCAAGTATCGCGTGCTCTCCAAGGGCAATGACAACACGATCGTCATGACCACCGAGCCAGCCGCCGAACGCGGGCAGGTATTGCTGATGAAAGCGCGCGACCTGTGGCTGTTCATGCCCAATGTTTCGCAGCCGGTCCGGCTGTCAGTCGCCCAGCGGCTGACCGGCGAAGTCGCCTATGGTGACCTGGCGCGCGCCAACTTTGCGGGAGACTACACCCCGAAGGTGGTGCGTACCGACACCATTGATGGCGAAGTGTACGACGTGCTCGAACTCAGCGCGGTAGACCGTGGCGTAACGTATGCGAAAGTCATGTACTGGGTAAAACAGTCGAACAGCTATCCGTACAAGGCGGAGTTCTATTCGCTATCAGGCAGACTGCTCAAGAATTGCCGCTACGAGAACTTCAAGTCACTCGGCGGCAAGACCCGGCCGACGCGGCTGGTGATGGAAGACGCCCTCAAGCCGGGCGAGGTGTCGGTGCTGGAATACGATGCGATGAAGCCGCGCGATCTGCCCGATCACGTGTTCACCAAGGAATACCTCAAGAAACTGCAGTGACCCGTCACTGTGCCACCGACAGCTTCGAGCCATCGGAGAACGCAACCAGTGATGGTTCGAAGCGCGTGGAGTATTGCCCCGGCTTGAGATCGGCGAGCATCTGGTGACCCGGCAACGAGGTATCGAAAACCCGCTCGCCGTGCCAACGCACGCTCTGTCCCGGTGCAATGGCTGTGTTGCACCGAAAACCGATGCGTGCGACTTCGGCGCCGCGCATGTCGAGTAGAACCGCTTCGCCCACCACTGCCTTGATAGGCATCTCCCCCTGGTTCTGCAGCGTCAGCCAGACCTGTTGCAGATCGGCCGTGCGGCGGCGCCTGGCGTTGCCTCGCTGCACCTGGACGTCGTCAACCCGGACCGTCACCACGCTGCGGATGGTGTCGATAGCGGTTTGACGCAGCGCGGTGTGCTGTTGCAGTTGCGCCTCGCGATCGGCGGCGGCGCGGGAGGCGCGCACAAGGTAGTCACGCTCGTGTTCAATGGCGCGCCCAACAGAAATGCCACGCGGGACACCAAGGCGCCCAAAGCCTTCACCGATGCGCGCCCGCGTCAGATAACCCGCCAGCAGTGTGCGGTCTTGTTCGTTCAGTTGGTGAAAGACATCGGACAACGCGACTTCCCAGTCGCCGGGATTGCCGGGAATGGCAACATCCTTCGGATCGCCGCAGGCGGCCAGGAACAGACAAATGACAAGGGCAGGAATTCCGGCACGCATGATCGACGAACACCCGTCGGGAACGAATACGGATGCGGATCATTGCGTTGATGTCGCTCGCCGACTTGACACACATCACTGCGGTCAGAGCAACAGAACATTCCCACAGACCGCCGACATAACTCCTGTAGCAACGGCGCAAATTGCTCCAGCCTGCCGGACGGGGCACGGTTCAGACGGTGCGCGGTGGCAACGCATGGCGCGCCACCGCACAAGAGGGCTACACGCGCTCGAAAATGCCCGCCGCGCCCATGCCGGTGCCGACGCACATGGTCACCATGCCGTACTTTAGGGCGGCGTCACGCTGCATGGCGCTCATCAACGTTGCCACGCGAATCGCCCCCGTTGCGCCGAGCGGATGGCCCAGCGCGATGGCGCCGCCAAGCGGATTGACGCGTGCCGGGTCGAGCCCCAGCGTGCGGATCACCGCCAGCGCCTGCGCCGCAAACGCCTCGTTCAGCTCGATCCAGCCGATGTCCTGCTGCGCAATGCCGGCCCGCGTCAGCGCACGCGGAATCGCTTCGACCGGGCCAATGCCCATCACCTCGGGCGGTACGCCCGCGACTGAGAAGCTGCGATAGCGCGCGATCGGCGTCACGCCATAACGCTTGACGGCCGCTTCGCTCATCAGCAACACGGCGGCAGCACCGTCGGACATCTGCGAGCTGTTGCCCGCCGTCACGGAGCCCTTCGCGGCGAACACGGGCCTGAGCTTGGCGAGCCCTTCGCGCGAACTGTCCGCACGCGGCCCCTCGTCGGTGTCGACAAGGCGTTCGACGATCTGCACCTCGGCCCCGGCGCCGGCGCGATGCTCTTGCACGGTATAGGGCGAAATCTCGTTGCGAAAGTGACCGGCTGCGATGGCGGCCGATGCCTTCTCGTGCGAAGCCTGGGCGAATGCGTCCTGATCGTCGCGCGAGACGTTGTAGCGCGTCGCCACCCGTTCGGCGGTCAAGCCCATGCCATAGGCAATGGCTCGATGCTCGTCGTTGGCGAACACCGCCGGATTGATCGCGACCTTGTTGCCCATCATCTGCGGCATGATCGTCATCGACTCGGTGCCGGCGCCGATCATGACGTCGGCCTCGCCCAGTTGAATGCGCATCGCCGCGTCGGCCACGGCATTGAGGCCGGACGAACAGAAGCGGTTGATGGTGATGCCCGGCACGCTTTGCGGCAGGCCGGCGAGCAATGCGCCAATGCGCGCCACGTTCATGCCCTGCTCGGCCTCGGGCATGGCACAACCGACGATCACATCGCCGATCTCATGTGCGTCGAGCCCATCCACCTTGCCGACGACTTCGCGCAACACGTGAGCCAGCATGTCGTCCGGGCGCACGTTGCGGAATGCACCACGACGCTTGGCCACCGGCGTACGCGTGGCGGCGACGATGTAGGCGTCTTGAATCTGTCTAGTCATCATGGATCTCCGAATCAGTTGCGCAGCGGCTTGCCGGTTTCGAGCATGTGGATGAGTCGGGCCTGTGTGGCAGGTGTGCGCAACAGATCAACGAACTGGGCGCGCTCCACTTCAAGCAGCCATTGCTCCGACACCATCGAGCCAGCATCCACCTCGCCACCGCACAGCGCCGTGGCGACAGCCTTCGACACGCGGTAGTCGTGGTCCGAGATGAAGCCACCTTCGTGCATGTTCACCAGCATCATTTCCAGCGTGGCGATGCCGCCGCGCCCGGCCACCGGCACGCCCGCCGGCGGCAGCTTGGGCCGATAGCCGGCTGCGGTCATCGCGCGCGCGGTCTTGCGTGCGACGTAGAGGATTTCGTGTGGGTTCATCACCACGATGTCATGTTCGCGCAGGAGCGATATCTCCTTCGCGTTCCGGGCACTCTTCGACACGTTCGCCATGGCGATGGTCTGGAATACGCCCTGCAGCCAGTTCATCGGATCGTTGGTCGCGGTACGCGCGGCCAGCTCCGCGGTGCGCTCGGCGAACTCCTTGCAGCCACCGCCCGCCGGGATCAGGCCAACGCCCACTTCCACCAGACCGATGTAGCTTTCCAGCGCACACACCGCGCGCGCCGAGTGCATGACGATCTCGCACCCACCGCCCAACGCCATGCCATTGACTGCAGCGATGACGGGCACTTGCGCGTACTTGATGGTCTGCGACATCTCCTGGAAGCGCGCCACGATACCGTCGAGCGTTTTGAAGTCGCCCGCTTCCAGCACGGGGCGGATCTGCTTGAGGTTGGCGCCCACCGAGAACGGAGCCTTCGGCTGCCAGATGACGAGGCCATCATGATCGCGCTCGGCGCGATGCACCGCTTCGATGATGCCGTCGAGTACGCCCGGACCGACCGCGCACATCTTGCTCTTGAACGACAACACAGGCACATGCGCCCCGTCTTCATCGTCGAGCGTCCACATGCGAACCTCGTCGGTCTCCCACAGCGTACGGCCGCGCTCCTCTGCCTCGCCGAAGACGCGTTCAGGAAAGAGCTGGCGCTGGTACACCGACAGCGCAGAACGCGTTTGCTGAACGCGGGTCGAGGCAGAGTACGACCCGGCTGCGCCGTGCACGCCGTCGACTTCGCTCACCCATGCCGGCAAGGCAACGTCGGCCATGGACAACCCCGCAGCAATGTCGTCGCCCACCGCTTTGGCGATGTCGTGCCAGCCTGCGGCCTGCCAGGTTTCAAACGGCCCTTGCGCCCAGCCAAAGCCCCAGCGCATGGCGAAATCAACGTCGCGCGCGTTGTGGGCGATGTCTTTCAGATGCACGGCAACGTAATGGAACACGTCGCGGAAGATCGACCACAGGAACTGCGCTTGCGGATGCGTGCTGGCGCGCAGGCGTGCAAAGCGCGCGGCCGGATTTTTGTCGGCGAGGACTTCAGCGACCTCATCGGCGACCTTGCCGGCGCTTTCGCGGTAATCCTGCTGTGCAAGGTCCAGGACTTTGATGACCTTGCCATCCTTGCGATAGATGCCAGCCTTGGTCTTCTGGCCCAACGCCCCGCGTTCGATCAGCGCGGCCAGCCACGCCGGTGCGGCGTAGTACTTCGCCCACGGGTCGTCACGCAGGTTGTCGGTCATCGTCTTGATGACATGCGCGAGCGTGTCGAGACCAACCACGTCAGCGGTGCGATAGGTCGCACTTTTGGGACGACCAATGAGCGGGCCGGTCAGCGCGTCCACTTCGTCGAAGCCCAACCCAAACCGCTGCGTGTGATGCATGACGGCGAGAATCGAAAACACGCCGACGCGGTTGGCGACAAAATTGGGCGTATCGAGCGCGCGCACCACGCTCTTGCCCAGCGTGGTGGTGAGGAACGTTTCCAGTTGATCGAGCAGCGCGGCGTCGGTGCCGGCGCAGGGGATCAACTCCACCAGCGACATATAGCGCGGCGGGTTGAAGAAGTGCACGCCGCAGAAGCGAGGCCGCAGCGCTGCGGGGCAGCCGTCGGCCAGCGCATTGATCGACAGGCCCGAGGTATTGGTGGCGAAGATCGCGTCGGGGCGGATGTGCGGCGCGACCTTCTTATACAGGTCGAGCTTCCATTCCATTTTTTCGGCGATGGCCTCGATGATGAGGTCGCACTCGGCGAGCTTGGCGATGTGCTGCTCGTAGTTCGCGACTTCGATGTACTGCACGCGGTCTGCCGTCGCCAGCGGCGAGGGTTCGAGTTTTTTCAGGCCGTCGAGCGCGCGGCGCACGATGCCGTTCGGGTCGCCCTCTTTGGCCGGCAGGTCGAACAGAACCACCGGGACTTCGGCATTGGCACAGTGCGCGGCGATCTGCGCACCCATGACGCCAGCGCCGAGTACGGCGACTTTGCGGATGATGAAGTTGCTCACGACGCTTCCCCTTCAGTGATGCGAGACGGTCGGGGAAGAGCGGCAGAAACGGGGTCGGGGCAATACGCCCCCTTACCCCCGTTGCAAAGAAGGGAGGGAGCGCCAGCGGATGCCGGAGGTGCCGTCGTGTGACCGCGTGCCTGTGTCGCTCTCCTCCCGGATGATGAAACGATCAGAACGCCTGCGAGTACTGGGCGCCGAACACCAGCACGTTGCCCGAGTACGAACCGTCCACCACGCCACGGCCCTGTGCGGACTGGTCGTTGTGGATGTTGGCGTCACGGATGAACAGGTACGACAAGCCGAGGTCAACACGCGAGGCCTTGGCGAAGCGGTACTGCGCGCCCACCGACAGCCACACGCGATCGTTGTCCGGCAACGACGTCAGACGCGACTCGGCGTTCTTCACCGGCGACTGGTCATACGCCACGCCGTACTTGAAGCTCCAGGCGTCGTCGTACTTGTACGTCGCGCCCAGCGCCACACGCCACGTGTCGCGGAAGTTCGTGTCCAGCGTCTGCGCGACGGTGCCGGATTGCGCACCGGACGTACGGATGATGTCGACCTTCGGAATGCTGCTCCACCCGGTATAGGACAGGTCACCCATCATCGTCCAGCGGTCATCCAGGCGCTGCGTCACGCTGACGATAAAGGTATCGGGCAGCTTGACGTCGGCACGGGCGCTGCTCGACAGAGAGGACGACACGGCGGCGGACGGGCCACTGACGCTCAGGTTGCCTTCGATCGTGTACTTGATCTGCGAGCGATACGACACGCCAACGCGCGTGGTGGGCGATACGTCGAACAGCGCGCCGATGTTCCAGCCCCAGGCGGTGTCGTCAGCCTTGAGCTTGGCGGTGTAGGACTGCAGCGGAACGGTCACCCCCGGAGCGATCGGCGTCGGGCCGATGCCGGCGATGCGCTGGTAGTCGACGTCGATCTTCTGCCAGTTCAGGCCCACACCCACCGAAACCTTGTCGTTGATCTTGTAGGCCAGCGACGGGTTCACGTTGTACGTCTTGATCTCGAACATCTGCGACTGCGCGCCGCCGATCCAGGGCTCGTCGTATTCGGTCTTGAGGCCGAACGGTGCGCCCAGGCCAAGGCCGAAGTACAGGTTGTCGACAAGGCGCGCCGACGCGTAGCCATTGGGCAACCACGCCAGGCTGCCGGCATCGCCGCCGTTGCCGGTGGAAGTCAGCAGGCCCGTGTTGGAGTTGCCGTTCTGGAACTTGTAGCTCGGGCTGATGCCATTGAAGCCGACCGACACTTCATAGTTCTGCAGCTTGGTCATGCCGGCGGGGTTGAAGTAGATCGTGCTCGCGTCTTCGGCGACAGCGGCCGAACCGGCATAGGCATTGCCCAGACCGCTGGCGTTCTGCTCCAGCAACTGGAAACCCGAGGCGTTGGCACCGGCAGCCGAGAGGCCGCCAACCAGCAGTGCAACCGCGTGGGCGATCGTTTTTTTCTTCATGTACAACTCTCCTCTGTGTGGACGACTAGCGCGGTGATCGCGCCGGATACAACGCGGCAAAACAGACAACGAAAACATGTTCAGCGCCCCTCCAGAGGAGGCAGCGGCCGCTTGCCGCCCCGCTCGTCGAGGGCCACGTAGGTGAGGGTCGCTTCAGTGACCTTGACCACGTGCGGGTTCATGGGGTCGCGTTCGGAATAGACCTCGACGTCGACGGTGATCGAGGTCGTGCCTTCCCTGACGATCGTGGCGTAGAAGCTCACGAGGTCGGTCACGAACACGGGTTCGCGGAAAACGAAAGAGTTGACCGCGATGGTCACCACGCGACCACGCGCGCGACGAATGGCAGGAATCGAACCGGCGATATCCACGTGCGCCATGAGCCATCCACCGAACACGTCGCCGGATTGGTTGAGGTCCTTGGGCAGAGGAAGAACGCGCAACGTCGGTTCGCGATCAGGGAGTCTGGTCATTCACTTGATTCTTCAGGTAATTCATCGGACCACCAGTGTACGGGGCAAAGCCCGTGCCGAATATCACTCCAGCGTCTGCAAGGTCTGCATCGGCCACAACGTTGTGGTCAACGCAACGCTGCGCGGCGGACAACAAGGGGGCGACAAGCCGCTTGGCAAGTCCGTCCGGTATCTGGGCGGCGGCGGGCTTTGCCGCCTTGCCGTCACGCCATGTGTAGAAACCCTCGCCGCTCTTGCGTCCGAGCTTGCCCGCAGTGACGAGCGACTCGAGCTTGCGCGGCACGTCCGTCGAGCCCGTCAGCGCGCGGCCGGTGGCCATGGCGATGTCCAGCCCCACGGTATCGGCCAACTCGATCGGCCCCATCGGCATGCCGAAGGCTTCCATCGCAGCGTCGATGGTGGCGGGCGCCATACCTTCATCCACACAGCGCATCGCTTCGAGCAGATACGGTCCGAGCACCGCGTTGACGAGAAAGCCCGGAGCGCTCGCCACTGGCAGCGGCAATTTGTCGAGCCGATGCACGAATGACAGCGCACGCGCCACTTGTTGCGGATCGCTGCTCTGCCCGCGCACGACCTCAACCAACGGCATTTTCGCCACCGGGTTGAAGAAATGGATGCCCACAAGGCGCTCGGGTTGATTGAGCGCAACCGCGATGTCTTCCAGTCGCAGGCTCGACGTATTGGTGGCCAGTACGGCATCCGGCCGTGCGCGTGACTCGATGTCGCGGAACAGTGCGTGCTTGGCGTCGAGGTTCTCGAAGATCGCTTCGATGATGACGTCGGCGTGCGCGACACCGTCGCCGCGCGGATCGGCAATCAGACGGTCGAGCGCAAAACGCACCTGCTTACGATCGCCGCGGTACTTTTTGGTGAAGCCTTCGGCGGCGCGTCGGATGGCCGGCGCGATGCGTTCGATGTTCTGGTCTTGGAGCGTGACGGTCATGCCACGCTGCACACACCATGCAGCAATGTCACCCCCCATCACGCCAGCCCCCACCACGTGCACGTGGCGTGGGTCGAACGTACCGACATCTTCGGTCTTGCCAAAGGACTTGAGCCGTTGCTGCAGGAAGAACACGCGTACCAGATTGCGCGCCGTGCCCTGCGCAAAGATGTATTCGAGCGACGCCGTGTGCCCCGGCGGCACGGCGAGCGAATTGCCGTCGAAGTGCTGCCAGGTATCAATGATCGCGTAGGGCGCGGGGTACTGTTCCGGGCGCGCACGCTTGGCGACCTGCTTGCGCGCGCCGTTTGCCACGATGCGCTTGAGCGGCCCGTTGAGCAGGCGCTGCACAAGGCCGGGACGATGCCCCGGCCGCTTGGACAACACCAGCATGCGCGCGGCGTTTTCCATCACGCGTGGCGGTACGGCGTCATCGACCAACCCCATCCTTTTGGCGCGACGTGCATCGATCTGCTTGCCGGTGAGCATCATGTCCATGGCAGCCGCCGGGCCGATGATGCGCGGCAGGCGCAACATGCCTCCCCAGCCAGGAACGATGCCGAGCATCACTTCGGGCAGAGCCAATCGCGTGGCGGGTTCATCTACCGCGATACGGAAGCGGCACGCCAGCGACATCTCCAGGCCGCCGCCCATACAGTGCCCACGGATCAGCGCCAGCGTGGGGTACGGCACACGCTCCAGCCGGTTATAGAGATCCCAGTTGCGCGCCACGATTTCCTTGATGCCTTCAACGGTCTCGATCTTCATGTACTCGTCGAGATCGGCCCCGGCGATGAAACCCGCGCTCTTGCCGGAACGGATCACCAGCCCGGCGGGCGGCACACCGTCGAGTATGTCGAGCAGGCGAGAGAACTCGCGCAACACCTCGCTGCCGAGCGTGTTGGCGGTGCCATCGGCGTAATCGATGGTGGCCCAGGCGACGCCTTCAGCATCGCGGTCCAGGCGCCAGTGACGGAACATTTGTTCTGATTTCATTCTTTGCATACCCGTACTCACGTCGCGTAGCGATGATCTTCGGCGGCAAACCCGACCGAGATGCAACCGGGGCCGACCTGGGTGCCGCTTGCGGCGCTCATGACCGCACGCAGCACGTCGACGCCGCATTCATGGGCCGTGCGCAGCATGTCGGAGAAAGAAGGGACGTCATCGCGCGTGTCGACAAGCGTGTGCTGGCCGGCGCGCACCGAAATCGGCATGACGCCGTGCTCGCCGATGAAATCGAACGACAGGTCGCAGGTGGCATCCACCACGAGTCCGATGCTGCTCATGCGCCGGCCCCCATGGTCTCCACCAGCATCGCCCCGCCTTGCCCGCCGCCGATGCAGATCGACGCGATGCCGCGCTTGCCGCCAGTGCGTTGCAAGACATGCAGCAAGTGCAGCACGATGCGCGCGCCACTGGCACCCACCGGGTGTCCGAGCGCCACGGCGCCGCCATCGATATTGAGCTTCGATTCGTCGAGCTGACCGAGCGCGTCGGGCAGGCCGAGTTGTTCGCGGCAGTACGTAGCGTCGTTCCACGCGGCAACGCAACCCATTACCTGCGCGGCGAATGCCTCGTTGATCTCCCACGCATCCAGGTCGTTGAGCGCCAGTCCATGGCGTTGCAGGATCGGCGTGGCAGCATGCACAGGGCCGAGGCCCATCTGCTCCGGCGCCAGGCCCGCCCACTGGCTGTCGACGATGCGGCCAATCGGCTGAAGCCCTCGACGCTGAACCTCTTCCTCGGAGGCCAGCACGAGCCACGTAGCCCCGTCGGTCACCTGCGAGCTATTGGCCGCCGTGACCTTGCCGTATTTCTTGTCGAAAAACGGACGCAGCTTGGCGAGCGCTTCGACGCTCGAATCGCGGCGCAGACCGTCGTCTTCGGCGTAGACCTTGCCCTTTTCGTCAACCAGCGGAACGAGTTCGTCGGCGAAGTAGCCAGCGTCCTGCGCAGCGGCCACGCGTTGATGGCTGCGCACGGCGAAGGCATCCATTTCTTCGCGGGAGATACCGAAGCGCCAGGCAAGGTTTTCGGCGGTCTGCCCCATCATCAAACCCACGACCGGATCGGTCAGCCCCTTGACGATGCCGATCACCGGCGCGAGGTAGCCCAGCTTGAAGCGACGGATCGCCGCTGCGCGCTGACCAAAAGTCTTGGCCGCGTACCAACCCGACAACCAACGCACCATCGCGTCGGAGAACAACAGCGGCGCACGCGAAAGCGCATCCGCACCGCCTGCGAGGACGAGACTCGAACGCCCGGCCTGGATGTTGGTCACCGCCGAATCGAGCGCCTGCATGCCGGAGGCGCAATTGCGCATCACCGTCCAACCGGGCACCGACTGGCCACAGCCCATGCGCAGCGCCACGACGCGCCCAATGTTCACCTCATCCGGCGACGGCGACGCGCAGCCGAGGATGACTTCGTCGAGCTCATCCGCCGCGAACGATTGACGCGCCAGCAACGCACGTCCGGCAATAGTGGCGAGGTCAGCAGCCGCGAACGGCCCCGGAGCGTTGCGCGCCTTGAGGAACGGCGTGCGTGCGCCGTCAACGATGTAGACCGGTTTGAAGCTCATGGCTAATCCTTACAACCTAGAGCAGGGCATTGGAGCAATGGCCCCAACTCTGCGTTGCGCCGTCCTGTCCGGGCACAGCCCAGACTGCGGCGAGGCGTCTTGATCTGGAGCCATTGCCCCGGAGCGCTATGACGTTTCATCGTGTTCCAGGCTCTCAAGCTGCCGCGCGATGCGCTTCGGTCATGGCCGGGCGAATGTGCGCGCGTGCATCGCCAATGCCCAGGTCCTGCGGGAAGTCATCCACGCGGATGCACTTCTGGCGCAGCGCCTCACGACGTTCCAGCAAGTGTTGCTCGTCGACCGTGATGATCTTGCGTTCGATGGCCTGCGCGATCTGCGCCGGCATGCCACGCGCGTCGAGCTGCCCAGCTTTGTGCGCAGCACGCACACGCGCTTCGATGGCTTCGGCATCGACGGCGGCCTGCAGGGCGAGTTCAAGCGTGGCGACCGGATCGTCCTCGGTCGTCGGTACGTAGCTGTCGGCCACCAAGCGGTCACGCGAAGCAGACGGCGTGATCAGCAGTTGCGCAACCTGATGCCCCAGATGATCGGACGGCGTGACGTAGCGCTGGCCGAAGGGGAACACCACGCGACGCAAGCCCCAGGCGAGGAAACGGTTCGGGAAGTTGGCGATGACGCCATCGAATGCGATCTGCATTTTGAAGATCGCGTCGCGGATCGACCAGTGCATGAGCGGCGCGTCGGCAGCCTGACGACCTTCGACTTCAAAACGCTTGAGCGTGGCCGAGCACAGATAGAGCTGCGAGAGGATGTCGCCCAGGCGCGCGGAGAGCTTTTCCTTGCGCTTGAGGTCGCCGCCCATGGTCAGCATCGACACATCTGCGAGGAAGGCAAACGCGGCCGCGAAGCGCGTCAGGCGCTGGTAGTAGCGGCGCGTTTCGGGCGCAACATTGTCCGGCGCGCGCACGAGGCGAGCACCGGTCAGCCCCATCAGGAATGCACGTGCCTTGTTCGATGCGGTAAAGCCAATGTGCGAGAACAGCGCATCGTCGAAAGCTGCCAGCCCGCGCGCGTTGTCGCGGTCCTGCGTGGCGAGCATTTCCTTGAGCACGTACGGATGGCAGCGGATGGCACCCTGCCCGAAGATGATCAGGCAACGCGTGAGGATGTTGGCACCCTCCACCGTGATGCCAACGGGAATCTGCTGATACGCGCGGCCGAGGAAGTTCTGCGGCCCGAGGCAGATACCCTTGCCGCCGAGAATGTCCATGCCGTCGTTGACCGCCACGCGAGCGCGCTCGGTGACGTGGTATTTGACGATGGCGGACACGACCGAGGGCTTTTCACCCAGATCGATCGCACCGGCCGTCATGACGCGTGCCGCATCGGCCATGTAGAGATTTCCGCCAATGCGCGCCAGCGGTTCTTCCACGCCTTCGAACTTGCCGATGGCGGTCTTGAACTGCGCACGCACGCGGGAATATGCGCCGACGGCACGGGCCGTGAGCTTCATCATGCCGGTGTTGGATGCCGGCAGCGAGATCGAACGGCCGGCGGCCAGACATTCCATCAGCATGCGCCAGCCCTGGCCTGCCATCTTCGGGCCGCCGATGATGAAATCGAGCGGCATGAACACGTCCGTCCCCCAGTTGGGACCGTTCTGGAACATGGCGTTGAGCGGCAGGTGGCGACGGCCGATGTTCACGCCTGGGTGGTCATGCGGCACCAGCGCGCAAGTGATGCCAAGGTCTTCCACATTGCCGATCAGATGCTCCGGGTCGTACAGGCGGAAAGCCAGCCCGAGCACCGTGCAAATGGGCCCGAGCGTGATGTAGCGCTTGTCCCAGGTGACGCGCATGCCGAGCACTTCGCGCCCTTGGTAGAGGCCCTTGCACACCACGCCGCGGTCAGGAATCGACGCAGCATCGGAGCCGGCTTGCGGGCTCGTCAGCGCGAAAGCGGGAATCTCTTGCCCGCACGCCAGGCGCGGCAGGTAATGGGACTTCTGCTCGTCGGTGCCGTAGTGCAGGAGCAATTCGGCCGGCCCGAGCGAGTTGGGCACCATGACGCTCACGGCAGACGCCGAGCTACGCGTGGACAGCTTCATCACGATCTGCGAATGCGCGAAGGCCGAGAAGCCCTTACCGCCATATGACTTGGGGATAATCATGCCGAGGAAGCCCTTGTCCTTGATGTACTGCCAGGCTTCGGGCGAGAGGTCGTTGTGGACGTGGGTGGTTTCCCAATCGTTCACAAGACGGCACAGTTCGTTGGTCTCGTTGTCGAGAAAGGACTGCTCTTCAGGCGTGAGCGTGGGCTGCGGCAGCGACAGCAGCTTTTTCCAGTTCGGCCGACCGGAAAAGAGTTCGCCGTCCCACCACACGGTGCCGGCCTCGAGCGCGGTGCGCTCAGTGTCCGACATGGCCGGCAGCATCTTCTTGTAGGCACTGAAGATGCCGCGCGTCACCAACGCACGGCGCAGCGGCTTCAGCACAAACACAGCGCCGATCACCACCGTGATGGCAGCCAGCACGATACCCGTCGTCGCCGACCAACCGGCCGCCGTCGACAGACCGAACCACCACGCGGCCAGCGCCACCACCCACACCGCCAGCGGCGCACGCATTGCAGCCAGCGCGAGCATGCCGATCACCAGCAACACCACCAATCCGATCACCATCTCTGTCTCCTGGGATTTTTCGTTTTTTATTTGGGTTTGTTCAGTCGATCTGTCGCGCAGGCTCATTGCGCATGCCATGTCCATCCGGCAGTGGCGCCCGCAGGCCGCCGAGCAGGAACGCGGCCAAACGTGGCTTGAGCAGCGCGGGGTCGTCGTCAAAGCGTCCCGTCACCAACTCCAGCGAATCGGCGCCGGAGATGGCGTAGGACATCGCCCCCATCATGAAATGGAAGCGCCACATGATTTCGGCGCGTGGCACGTCGGGCAGCGAGCGGTACAACGCATCTGTGTAGCGCGCGACCACCTGGGCGTATTCATCCGCCATGAACTTGCGGACGAACTCCGCCGGCTCGGTGTAGGTGCGGCCAAGCAGACGCATGAAGGTGTGGCCGCCCTGTTCGGTGTCGGCAGCCATGTCGAGCGCCGGGCCGAAGAAGCCCTCCAGCACCGCGCTGGGCTTGAGCGGTGCGCCACCGGCCGCCGCTTCTGCGCGGTCGAGCATGGCCAGTCGGTGCATATTCAGTTCGGTCAGGCGGCGGCGGAAGACTTCCTGGAAGAGCCCTTCCTTGCTGCCGAAGTGGTAGTTGACCGACGCAAGGTTCACGCCCGCGACGGATGTGATGAGACGCATCGACGTGCCGTCGAAGCCGTGTTCAGCGAAGAGTTTTTCGGCCGCGTCGAGGATGCGCGCGGCGGTGTCGGAGGAACCACGCGCTTCGGTGGCGCGCTTATCCAGCACTGTCGTATTCACTGAGGTCGCTCCTGAATCCAGATCAAACGTTCGTTTGAATCATACGTTCAATTTGACCCAGGTCAAACTAAGGGGAATCCACAAGCGATACGTCACCTACGGAAAGCGAGTACGCAGGACGCGTACCCGCAACGACTACATCAGTGCGTGCGGGTGATCAGCGAACGCGCCATATGCTGCGCATCGCCATAACTGGGGTGCAGCACGATCGGCTGGGCGGAAAATCCGTGACGGCGCCAGAACGGTAATGCCTCTCCGACAGCCACGAGTCGGGCATTGTGGATGGCGCATGCGCGCGCCGCCGCGAACAAGGCATCGAGCAAGCGTTGCGCTGCGCCGACACCGCGCCGCTGGGGGCAAACCGCAAGGTCATGGAAGAACACATGGTCAGCCGCATCGCATACAGGCAGCGGCGCATGCAAGGCTGGCGGTGGCCCGGCCCATGGGTGCGCGAACACATAACCGACCAGGGCATCGCCCACCGAGGCGACAAAACAGAAAGCAGCGCCGACGGCAAGCCGGCTGGCGAGCGCGTCCGTCGGTTCGTGATAGCCGGGCGGATACGCCCGGCATTGCAGATCGAATACGGCCGGCAGGTCAGACACCCGCATCGGCCGCACCACCACAGACGTCATGCGCCGCCCTTGAGCGCGCGTGCGGCATGCAGTGCGTAGTACGTGAGCACACCATCCGCGCCGGCCCGCTTGAAGGCAGTGAGCGATTCGAGGATCACCGCCTCCGACAACCAGCCGTTGGCAATCGCCGCCTGCAACATGGCGTACTCGCCGCTGACCTGATAGACGAAAGTCGGCACCTGCAGTTCGGTCTTCACGCGACGCACGATGTCGAGGTACGGCATGCCGGGCTTGACCATGACCATGTCCGCGCCTTCGGCAAGGTCGGCGGCGGCTTCGTGAACGGCCTCGTCCGAATTGGCGGGGTCCATCTGGTAGGTGTACTTGTTGCCCTTGCCGAGATTCGCCGCCGAGCCGACGGCGTCGCGGAACGGACCGTAGAACGCCGATGCGTACTTGGCCGAATACGCCAGGATGCGCGTATAGATGAGCCCGTACGACTCCAGTTGCTGGCGGATGCGGCCGATACGGCCGTCCATCATGTCGGAAGGTGCAACCACATCGGCGCCGGCCTGCGCGTGACACAGCGCCTGTTTTTCCAGCGCGACGACGGTCTCGTCGTTGAGTACGTAGCCGGATTCATCGATCAATCCGTCCTGCCCGTGAGTGGTGTACGGGTCGAGCGCCACGTCGGTGATCACGCCGAGTTCAGGAAAGTGGCGCTTGAGTGCCTGCACCGTGCGCGGAACAAGGCCGTCAGGGTTCCACGCTTCGGCGGCGTCAAGGCTCTTGTATGGCTGATCGACGACGGGGAACAGCGCCAGTGCGGGTATGCCCAGCGTCACCGCCTCTTCAGCGATGCGCAGCAGATTGTCGATGGAGACCCGCTCGACGCCAGGCATCGAGGCCACGGGTTCAGTGCGGCGCTCACCGTCGAGCACGAAGACCGGGTAGATCAGGTCATCGGCCGACAGGCGCGATTCGCGCATGAGACGGCGGGAGAAATCGTCGCGGCGCATGCGGCGCGGGCGGGCGTGGGGAAATGCTGCGAACTTGCTCACTTGTACATCCTCGCGGAGAGATTCGAGGCCGGTTTCGCGTAATCAGGAGAAGATCATCGAAAAAAACCGGCCATCCTGCGAAAAATCGCGTGATTGTCGGGAACTTCTATATCAAGGGCCCGTCATAGCCTGCAGATGGCGCGACGCCATCTCCCGCTTCACCTCCCTGAGCGGGCGCCTGAGCGCACTCCCCCGGGTCGTTCAGGTTGTTTTTCCCCCCGGCGCGAACCCCTCTCGCCGGGGGCTTATTTTTTCTGGGCCTGCCCACCGGCAGTAAGGCCGCGATCAAAACTCACGTACTGCTCGGAACCCTCATGTACCCCAGTACATTCCGCTCCCGCGCAGCGCTTCCGCAGAGCTTTATTTCGCCGGCCATTTCTCGCCCAAATCCCGAACACGTACGTCTTTTTTAGCCGGCGACCTCTTCGACCACATCCGCTGCTGACGGCGGCACCAGCCAGCTGCCAACAATGGCTTCGGCCTCCTCCACGCCAGTCTTTTTCAGGCTGGAGAAAAGCTGCACCGTCACCTGTTCGCCCCAACCCGCCTGGAGATCTCGCCGGACAGCGGCCAGCGTACGAGCCTGCTCCGAGCGCGTGAGTTTGTCGGCCTTGGTCAGCAGCACGTGGATCGGACGCCCGGTGGGCGCATACCAATCGAGCATCTGACGGTCGAGCGGGGTCAGCGGATGGCGAGAATCCATGATCAGGATGAGTCCGATCAGGCTTTCGCGCCGCGACAGGTAGTTTTCCAGCAACTTGACCCACTGCTTGCGGATGGCCTCCGGCACCTTGGCATAGCCATAGCCGGGCAGGTCAACGAGCGCGGCGCCGTTGGTCATGCGGAAGATGTTGATCAGTTGCGTGCGCCCGGGCGTCTTCGAGACGAAAGCCAAGCGCACATGCCCGACCAACGTGTTGATGGCGCTGGACTTACCCGCGTTGGAGCGGCCCGCAAAGGCGATCTCGGCGCCGGAAGGCGGCGGCAGATCCTGCGGGCGGGCAATGGAAATCTCGAAACGTGCGTTGCGGAACAGGGGCATTTGAAGAGGTACTGGCGGCGAATGCAGCCTGCGTATTGGCCGGCCGAGGATGATATAGAATATCAGGATTTGACAACGCTTCCCGCCTTTGAGGTGATGATGATCAAGCGCATGCTTTGCCTGTCCCTGACGTTGTCCGCCACCGTAGCGGTCGCCCAGACAGGCCCCCAGACCGCAGCCAAGCTTGATATGGCCAAGGCGAAACAGACCGCCGAGCAGGTGTGCGCCGCCTGCCATGGGGCCGATGGCAACAGTGTGATCACTGCCAATCCGTCGCTGGCTGGCCAGCACGCGTCATACATCTACAAGCAACTGCACAACTTCAAGGGCTGGGAGGGCAAGCAGCCCGAACGCCCCAACGCGGTGATGACGGCCATGGCCACGCCGCTGTCGGACGACGACATGAAGGCACTGGCGGCGTACTTCTCGCAACAGAAGGCCAAGCCCGCCGTCGCCCATAACAAGGACACGCTCGACCTGGGCCGCCGCCTGTGGCGCGGTGGCGATCAGGCACGCGGCCTGCCCGCATGTGCCGGTTGCCACGGCCCGGCCGGTGCCGGCCTGCCGTCGCAGTTCCCGCGCCTTGCCGGCCAGCATCCGGAATACACCGAAGCCCAGTTGAAGGCTTTCCGTGACGTGACCGATGCGTCCAAGCCGGACTCGCCGCACGTCCGCGCCAACGATCCGAACTCGATGATGCGCAGCATTGCGCTGCGCATGACCGATCCGGAAATCAAGGCGGTGGCTGACTACATCGCCGGCCTGCGCTGACCCGATGACGACGCTGAAGGGGTGGCCCTGCCACCCCTTTTTGTTTTCTGCTGCCGGTTGTACGTTGCGTGCATGCCGTGCAGCACAATGCTGCAACCAAAGGCGGCCGCGCCGGTCGTAGGAACGACCAACCGCCCAGTCCCATGAATAACCCAGCCCCAGCAAAACGCCCCCGGAGCCAGGCCGCCAGCAGCCTCTACGAATTGCTGTCGTCGATGCGTTTTGCCATTGCACTGCTGACCGTGCTGGCGCTCGCGTCGGTCATCGGCACGCTCCTGCAGCAGAACCAGCCATTCAACAACTACCTCAACCAGTTCGGTCCATTCTGGTTCCCGATGTTCAAGATGCTCGGGCTGTACAACGTCTACAGCACCGGCTGGTTCCTTGCGATTCTCGCCTTCCTGCTCCTGTCAACCGGGTTATGCATCGTCCGCCACGCCCGCCCGATGCTGCACGATATGCGCACTTTCCGCGAAACAGCGCGCGAAGCCTCGCTCCGTGCGTTTCACCTGCGCGCGGAAGGCCATACGCCGCTCGATGCCGGAACGGCAGTCGCGCGGACCCGGGAATACCTCGCGGTCAATGGTTTCCGCACCCGCGAGAACCCGCGCAATGGCGACTTGCTGATCGCCGCCAAGCAAGGCAGTTGGAGCCGCGCGGGGTACTTTCTGGCGCACGGCGCGATCATCCTCATCTGCGTGGGCGGTCTTCTGGACGGCAATCTGCCGCTCAAGCTGCGCATGGCGCTGGGCAACAAGCAGGTACTGCACGGCGAAGTCAGTGACGTCTCGCAAGTGCCGCCTACGAGCCGGCTCACCGAGGGCAACGCCACCTTCCGCGGCAATGTGTTCATTCCTGAAGGCAAGTCGGCCAGCGTCGCCGTGCTCAATGTCGACGACGGCATGCTGCTGCAGGACTTGCCGTTCATCGTGTCGCTCGACAAGTTCCATGTTGACTTCTACCCCACTGGACAGCCCAAGCGCTTTGCCAGCGACGTGATCATCACTGACCGCGACAACGGCAAGTCTTTCCGCCACACGATCGAAGTGAACAAGCCGCTGACGTATCGCGGCGTGACGCTGTACCAGGCGAGCTTCGAGGATGGCGGCAGCCGCCTGCGGCTGGCAGTCCACAGCCTCGTGCCTGGCGAAGCCGAAGAAGAAGGCGGCCACCACACGAATCACGACGATCACGGCGGCATACCTGAAGCGCGACTGGTCGAAGCCGTCATCAATGAAGCTCTGCCGCTGGCCTACGACGGGCAGCAATACACCGCAGAGTTCTCCGATTTCCGCCCGTTCAATGTCGAAACCGTCGGCGAACAGCCGTCAACGGCCACCGGCCTGGCGCGCCTCGAACAACATCTGGGCAGCGGCGCCAAGTCGCCCACCGAACGCACGATGAAGAACGTGGGGCCCAGCTTCACGTACCGTCTGCGCGACGCGTCCGGGCAAGCTCGGGAATACATCAACTACATGGTGCCGACCGAGCAGGACGGGCGCTGGTATGCGCTGGCCGGCATGCGCGAATCGCCCGACCAACCGTTCCGCTTTCTGCGCATCCCCACCGACGAGGCCAGCACGGTCAACGCATGGTTTGCCCTGCGCAATGTGCTGCTGGACCCGAAGCTCCGTGCCGAAGTCGCCAAACGCTACGCGAGCGGCGCGCAACAGCGTGAATCGCTCAAGCCGGATTCAGCACAGCGACTCGAAGAAACCGCTCAGCGCACGCTGCAACTGTTCAGCGAGCAAGGTTTCGACTCGCTCGGCGGTTTCATCGAAAAGACCGTGCCGCAGGCGGATCGCGAGAATGTCGCTTCCGCGCTGCTGAAAGTCATGGAAGGCACGACGTGGGAAGCCTGGATGCTGGCGCGCGAACGCGCGGGCGAAAAGCCCGTCGAACCGACCGCACAACGCGTACAGTTCGTGCGTGACAGCCTGGCCAGCGTGAGCGACAGCATGCACTATGGCTCACCGGTCTATCTGCAATTGGTGAGCTTCGAGCAGGTGCAGGCAACGGTTTTGCAGGCAACGCGCTCACCAGGCAAGCCGCTGGTGTATCTGGGCAGCCTGTTGCTGGTGCTGGGCGTGTTCGCCATGCTGTACGTGCGCGAACGGCGCCTGTTCATCCTGCTCAAGGCTGATGGCAGAATCCTGATGGCGCTGTCAACCAATCGACAAGGGCTGGACGCGGGAGAGCAGTTTGCTCGCCACCGTGATGCACTCATGAACCACCTGGACGCCACCGCGGCCCAGCGTGACGAACCTCAGTGATGGCGGAACCATGGAAATCGCACAGAAAACGCTGCTCACCAAGACTTCGCGCCTGCCCGCCTTCGGGCCGTTCGACGTCGTCTTCGCGCTAATCCTCGCTGCGGGCGCCGCCTATGCGCTGCACACCTTCGGTGAGTACATGGACGTCTATGAGCGCGCCATTCTTCTCTGTACCGTTCCGGCGGCAGCCGCCTTCGGCTGGTACTGGAAGCCGATGCGCGTGTTTCTGCTCGCATGCGCGGCGGTGGCCCTGATCGCTGTCGGGCTGTACCAGGGGCAGCTCCCGCGCGCTGACGAGGTTTTCCTGCTCAAGTACTTCGTATCAAGCCAGACCGCCATCATGTGGATGAGCGCGACGGTGTTCTTGTCGACCGCCGCCTACTGGGTCGGCATGCTCGCGCGCTCCGGCTTTTTCGAACGCAGCGGCACCGTGCTGGCATGGATCGCCGCAGGTGCCGGCTTCACCGGCATGCTGGTGCGCTGGTACGAGAGCTACCTGATCGGCACAGACGTCGGCCATATCCCGGTCAGCAACCTGTACGAAGTCTTCGTCCTGTTCACCGTGCTGACTACGTTGATGTACCTTTTCTACGAATCGCGCTATGCCACGCGACGCATGGGCGCATTCGTGATGCTCGTGATTTCGGCGGCGGTGGGTTTTTTGCTGTGGTACAGCTTTTCGCGCGATGCGCACGAAATCCAGCCACTGATCCCGGCGCTGCAGTCGTACTGGATGAAGATTCACGTACCGGCCAATTTCATCGGCTACGGCGCCTTCGCCATGTCGGCCATGGTCGGCGCCGCCTACCTGCTGGCATCGAAGGGCATCCTCGCCAGCCGATTACCCTCGCTGCAGATGCTGGATGACGTGATGTACCGCGCCATTTCAATCGGCTTCGCCTTTTTCACCATCGCCACCATTCTCGGCGCGCTGTGGGCGGCAGAAGCGTGGGGCACGTACTGGCAGTGGGACCCGAAGGAAACCTGGGCGCTGATCGTGTGGCTCAACTACGCCACCTGGCTGCACATGCGGCTCACCAAAGGGCTGCGCGGCGCGGTGCTGGCATGGTGGGCGCTCATCGGCCTGCTGGTCACGACCTTCGCCTTCCTCGGCGTGAATATGTACCTGTCGGGCCTGCATTCATACGGCTCGCTTTGAGCGATAGATCGATCACCTCAAAAAAAGGGCGCCGTGGCGCCCTTTTTTGTTTTTCGCTGAGATCGCTCAGCCCACCTGGCAGGCGAGCCCCTTGAGGTACTCACCCTCCGGCACCGCCAAGCCAATAGGGTGATCCGGCGCTGCGGAAAGACGGTGAATGATGCGAGCATCGACGCCAGCATCCACGGCGGCCCCCGCAACGATGCTCTGGAACAGTTCCTGCCCAATCCCGCCGGAGCACGAATACGTCATGAGAATGCCGCCCGGATTAAGCAGGCGGAAACCGTGCAGATTGATGTCCTTGTACGCGCGCGCGGCACGATCCGCATGAGCCGCCGAAGGCGCGAACTTGGGCGGGTCCAGCACGATGAGATCGAACTTGCGACCTTCGGTGCGCAGGGTGCGCAAGGCTTCGAAGACATCCGCCTCCCACCATTGAGCGCGCGTGGCATCGAGTTGCGGGTTGAGTTCGACATTGCGTTGCGCGGTCGTCAGCGCGGGCGCCGATGAATCGATCGATAGCACCGATGTGGCGCCACCAGCCAAAGCCTGCAGACTGAAACCGCCTGTGTAGCAGAAGCAGTTCAGCACCGAGCGCCCTTCGGCAAGTTGGCGCGTGAGCAGGCGGTTGTCGCGCTGATCGAGATAGAAGCCGGTCTTGTGGCCGCCCACGACATCAACCAGCATGCGGATGTCGTTTTCATCGATGGACAGGTCGGCGGGCAGTTCGCCATGCAGCACGCCGACACGGGGCTCTAGCCCTTCGCGGCCGCGCACGTCCGAGTCCGAACGTTCATAGACGGCGTCGCAGCCGGTAGCCTGCACCAGTCCGGCCACAATGGCGTCGCGCCATTTTTCGGCGCCGGCGCTCGTCAGTTGCAGGACGACAACCTTGCCGTAGCGGTCAGCGATAACGCCGGGCAGGCCATCGGACTCGCCATGGATCAGGCGCGCCCCATCCTGCCCGCGCAACGCGGGGTGCTGAGCACGGCGCGCCACCGATTCAGCCACTTTGCGCTTGAAGAACGCGTGGTCGATGGACTGTTCGCCGTCGAAGGTCCACATGCGGGCCCGAATCTGCGAAGCGGGCGAAAACGCCGCACGCCCGATGAGGTCGCCGCGCGGACTGATCACGTTGACGGTGTCGCCCGGTTTGGTGCGGCCGGCCACGCGCTCGACCGAGCCAGCAAAGATCCACGGATGGCGGCGCATGAGCGATCGCTCCTTGCCCGCTTTGATAATGAGTTCGGCCATGACCGTACTGTCTGCAATACAAACGGCGGATTCTACCGCAGGGCGACCTGGGCGCCCCGACTGGCTTTGTTCTTGCTAGATTGAATTTGCCAGTGATTGAACTCGTCGGTACGCAATCCGGTCCGACTCTCCGCCACGCACAAAAAGCTCCGGACAGACCATGAACCCGACCCTCGCCGCGCCTGCCATCATCGATTTCGAAGCCTCCGGGTTCGGCCGGGGCAGCTATCCCATCGAAGTCGGCTTTACCTTGCCCGATGGCCATAGCTTCTGTTCGCTGATCCGCCCCGAACCCGAATGGGTAGCGTGGGACCGTAACGCCGAACGGGTGCATGGTATTTCGCGCGAAATGCTGCTCGAACACGGGCGTCCGGTCGGAGACATCGTCTTACTCATGAACGAGCGCCTGCGCGGGCTGACTGTGTATAGCGATGGCTGGGCCTGCGATTTCGTGTGGCTCAACCTGATGTTCGATGCCGCGCATCGCGTACCGAGCTTCCGTCTGGAACACCTCGCGCGGCTGCTTGGCGAAGGCGAGGCCAACCGCTGGAACGACGTCAGGGCGGAAGTCGAACGCGAACTGGGGCTGGCGCGCCACCGCGCCAGCAATGACGCCCGCGTGCTGCAGGCGACGTGGCGGCGCATCCATAACGCTCCCCTGCCCAACGCGGCCTGATCGGGCGCGAGTGGCGTCGCGCCCTCGCGGCTGCGATAATCGCCGGATGAAAATCCGCTTCACGAAAATGCAGGGCCTGGGCAACGATTTCGTGGTGATCGATGCGATCAACCAACAAGTCGAACTCACGCCCGAACAAGCCCGCTACCTGGCGGACCGTCGCTTTGGTGTCGGCTGCGACCAGATCCTGATTGTTGAACGCCCCACGCAGGCGGGCGTCGATTTCCGCTACCGCATCTACAACGCCGACGGCGGCGAAGTGGAGCAATGCGGGAATGGCGCGCGCTGCTTCGTGCGCTTTGTGCACGAAAAAGGGCTCACGCGGTCGAAGGAAATTCGCGTGGAGACCAAGTCGGGCATCATCGGCCCGCGCCTGAATGACGACGGTCTGGTCACCGTTGACATGGGCGTACCGGTGTTCGAGCCTGCACGCGTGCCGTTCGTGAGCGATTCCGACGCCATCGTGCAAATGCTCGAAGTCGGCGCGGACAAGATCGCCATCACCGCCGTGTCGATGGGCAACCCGCACGCGGTGCAAGTCGTGGCAAATGTCGAGACCGCTCCGGTGCTGGAACAGGGCGCGCTCATCGAGCGTCATCCACGCTTCCCCGCTCGCGTGAACGCCGGCTTTCTGCAGGTTGTGAATGAACACACCATCAACCTACGCGTATTCGAACGCGGTTCAGGCGAAACGCTGGCCTGCGGCACGGGTGCGTGCGCAGCGGTCGTCACGGGCATCAGCCGCGAGCTGATTGCCACGCCCGTCACCGTTCACACACACGGCGGCGATCTGTCGATCGCCTGGAACGGCCCCGGCACGCCGGTGCTGATGACCGGCCCCGCCGTGACCGTCTTCGACGGCGAAATCGATATCTGACCATTGCCCGCCCATCACGCCATGCAAGAACAAGACATCATCCAGTACCTGCTCGACCACCCACAGTTTTTCGACGACAACGCCGAACTGCTGGCCGAGCTGAAGCTTTCGCACCCGAGCAATGGCAGCGTGATCTCGCTGACCGAGCGCCAACTCATTGCCCTGCGCGAAAAGCTGGCCCAGGTGCAAGGCAAGCTGGCGGAACTGATCGGCTTTGGCGAAGAGAACGACGCCATCCTCGAAAAGCTCCATCGACTCGCCGTTGCCGTGGTCGCGGCCAACAGCGTTGCCGCACTGACGAGCATGCTCTACATGCATCTGCGCGATGACTTCGACGTGCCGCACGTGGCGTTGCGCGCGTGGGGCTTCGGGCCCGGTGACGGCGGTGAGGAATTCGTGTCGCCGCGCGACGAGCTGCGCACCTTTGCGTCCGGCCTGCTGCGCCCCTATTGCGGGCCGGTAAACCTGCCCGAGCACAGCGACTGGTTCGGCGAAATGGCGCCGCACATTCGGTCCGTGGCGCTCATTCCGCTGGTGCGCGCGGACCACACGCCAGGCCTGCTGGCGCTGGGCAGCGAAGACCCGCAACGTTTCTACAACGACATGGGCACGCTCTATATCGAGCGCATCGGCGAACTCGTCGTCACCGCCCTGCAGCGCCTGAGCGCTTGACCATGTCAGCCCCCGCCGCCCCGGACTCGCCAATAGCACTGAGCGCCGAGGCGGCGGACTACCTCGAATATCTCGCCACCCAACGGCGCGCCAGTCCGCACACACTGAGCAATTACCGGCGCGATATCGAACGCCTGCAAGCGCTGACGAACAACCGCGCGCCTGCCACGATCAACGCCCATGACATACGCCGATGCGCGGCGCGCCTGCATGCGAATGGTCTTGGCCCGCGCTCGGTAGCGCGCGCCTTATCGTCGTGGCGTGGAATGTATCGTTGGCTGGTGCGGCAGGGCCGGATCGAGACAAATCCGGTGTTGGGCGTGCGCCCGCCACGAGCACCGAAGACATTGCCGAAGGCTCTTTCGCCCGATCAGACCAGTGCCCTGCTCGACGGCGCGGAGGATGACCCGCTGCGCATACGCGACCAGGCGATGTTCGAACTGTTCTATTCGTCGGGCTTGCGGTTGTCCGAACTGGTTGGGCTGGACCTGGCCGGCGCACATAGCGTCAGCGAGGGTGAAGTGACGGTGTTCGGCAAACGCGGCAAGACACGGCGTGTGCCGGTCGGCAGCATGGCCTTGCAGTCGTTGCAGGCATGGCTTGCCGTGCGTGGAGGTTTTGCTGCCGCGGATGAAGAAGCACTCTTCGTTAGCCAGCGCGGCACGCGGCTTTCAGCCCGCAGCGTGGGCGCCCGACTGGCAGAGTTCGCTCAACGGCGCGGACTCTCCGTACACGTGCATCCGCACATGCTGCGCCACAGTTTTGCGTCGCACCTGCTGCAATCTTCGGGCGACCTGCGCGCCGTGCAGGAGTTGCTCGGCCACGCCAGCATCCGCACGACGCAGGTCTATACGCATCTGGATTTCCAGCATCTGGCAAAGATCTATGACAGCGCGCACCCGCGCGCCAAGAAGAACGGCTGAGTCGGCTCAGACACGAAAAAGATGGCGGGCCTCACGCCACATGCAACGGTCCATGACGACCTGCATGCCGGCCGATTGCGCGCGCAGCGCCTCCACCTCATTCACCACGCCCTCCTGCAGCCACAAGCGCGGCGCTCCAATGGCAATGGCATCGTCCACGATCGGCCCAACGGCGGCCGGCACGCGGAACACATCCACAACATCGACGGGGAAAGGAATGTCGCGCAACGAGGCGTACGCTTTCTCGCCGAACAAGCTGTCTACGCCAGGGCGCACCGGCACAACGCGATAGCCCAGCGATTGAAGCGAGAGCGCTACGTGATTGCTCGGGCGCTCAGGGTCGGGCGAGGCGCCGACCATGGCGATGGTTTTGACCTCACGCAGCAGTTGCTCAATGGCGGCGGCATCGGGATTGGCGAACATGGGCGCGCTCCTCGTCGGGGCTGGATGTATGAAAGCGACATGTTAGGCCCCAGCCTGCGACAACTCCGCCGACCAAATCAAGTCAGCGATACAGCTTGGGCTCTCCGGGCGGGCGCGTCTTGAAGCGCTTATGCACCCAGTAGTACTGCTCGGGCGTTTTGCGCACTTCGGCTTCGATGGCGGCATTCATGAGCGCGGTGTCGGCCGCCACATCGTCGGACGGGAAGTCGGTCCACGGATCGCCGAATTCGCCAACATAGCCGCGCCCGCCAGGCTTCATCCGCACGATGAGCGGAATGACGACGGCGTCGGCCAGCCGCGCCAAACGTGACAGACCGGGAATGGTGGCCGTCTGCACGCCAAAGAAAGGCACGAAGATCGATTCCTTCGGGCCGTAGTCCAGATCGGGCAGGTAATAGAACGGTCGGCCCTGGCGCATGGCTTTCACTGCACCGCGAATGCCCTCCTGACGCGACAGCAACTGCTGATTGCGGAAGCGCGTGCGCCCGTGCAACAGCATTTTTTCCAGCAGCTTGTCGTTTTGCGCGGCGTACATGCTGACACAGTCCATTTCCATCGCCATGCGCGAACCCGCCATATCAAGGCCGACGAAGTGCGGCACCAGCATGATGACAGCGCGACCCGCATCATGCGCGGCACGGACCTTGTTCGACGCCTTGCAGTTCGACCAGTCGGCGCACGCGCGCCTCGCTCGCCCACCAGATGACACCACGTTCGAGCATCGAACGCGTCACCGCCACGACATTGGCGCGGGCCAGCTTGCGCCGTTCACGCTCCGACAGCTCGGGAAAGCACAACCGCAGGTTGGTCAGCACGACACGGCGACGCGGCACGACGAGCACATACAGCACATGACCGAGCACCCAACCGAATGCCGCCTGCACGGGAAGGGGCAGCCAATGCAGCAGCCACAGGAATACCAGCAGCACGCGCGTCATTGCGTGGACTCCGGTCGCGGCGCGCCGGCGGGCACCTTGTAGCGGTTGTAGCCCCACAGGTATTGGCTTGGATTCAGCATGATGACGCGTTCGATTTCACGATTGAGAGCATGGACCCGCTCTTCGAGCGAGCCAGTGATGGGTTCGGCGGGTTCGATGGCATGGATGCGCCAGCCGCGACCGGCCGGGAGGCGCTCCCCCCAGAACAGGACAACCTGCGTGTCGCGCACTTCCGTCAGTCGCGCGGCAAGCGTCATGGTGTAGGCGAGCCGCCCGAAGAATGGCGACCACATCCCCTCGCCCACCCCCGGCACCTGATCCGGCAGGATGCCGACCATGCCGCCGCCGCGCAGAGCCTTGATGAGGCTGCGCACGCCCGACAGATCGGCGGCCACCAGCCTGGTGTGGGCGCGCTCGCGCCCGGCGCGCAGAATCGGCTCAAGTTCGCGCTGTTTTGGGGGCCGGTACATGATGGTCAGCGGCGTGGTCAGGCCGACGTACATCGAAGTGATTTCAAAACAGCCCATGTGCGGCGTCACGGCCAGCACGGGCCGTCCGGCGTCCAGATGAGCCTTGAGTCGATCCTGGCCGACGAACTCAACGATCAGCGGCGTGATGTCGTCGAGGGGGCGCTGCCAGAGAAACGGCATCTCGAAGATCTGCTTGCCGGTTTCACGCGCTGCCGCCCAAGCCTCGCCACGCGTCGGCGCGCGGCCCAGCGCACGGCCCATGTTCTCGCGCAGACGCCGCCGATAGGGACCAGAACTGAAGTAGGTGATCAGCCCGGCCACGCTGCCGGCGCGTTGCAGCGCGGGTAGCGACCAGGTGCCGAGCCATCGGAATAATGGAAGAAGATTCACGAAATTGTCGTCGGTAGTGCGCCGGCCATGCCCTCTTTCACGCTTTGTGACGGGCAGCGCTTGCGCAGCAGGCGGCAAGAAAAGTTATAATTCTCCCATCCGCCGAGTTAAACAGACAACTTGCAGGGCGGCCATGCGCACAGGACGCATGAAAATACTGCTAAAGCGTCGCCTGCTCGAAACCCCGGAGTTGGCCTCGCGCCAGTGACGGGGTTTTTGCTTTTTGACGAGCAAAGGAGCAGCAAGTAATGGTTCAGGAATATCTCTTCTCGTCCGAATCGGTCTCGGAAGGCCATCCCGACAAAGTCGCCGACCAGATTTCCGACGCGGTCCTCGACGCTATCCTCGCCAATGATCCGCATGGCCGCGTAGCCTGCGAAACCTTGGTATCGACGGGCCTGGTGGTCATTTCGGGTGAAATCACCACGACCGAACACATCAACTATCGCGAGATCGCCCAGAACACGGTTCGCCGCATCGGCTACGACGACTCGGAAATCGGCTTCGACTACAAGTCGTGCGCAGTGCTCGCCGCCATCAACCGCCAGTCGCCGGACATTGCACAGGGCGTGAACGAAGGCGAAGGCCTCGATCTCGAACAGGGCGCGGGCGACCAGGGCCTGATGTTCGGTTACGCCTGTAACGAAACCCCGCAGTTGATGCCGCTGCCGATCTACTATGCGCACCGCATCATGCAACGCCAGGCCGAGGTCCGTAAGGACGGCCGCCTGCCCTGGCTGCGCCCGGATGCGAAGAGCCAACTCACCGTTCGCTACGCCGACGGCAAGCCGGTCGCCATCGATACCGTCGTGGTGTCGACACAGCACAGCCCGGACGTGTCGCACGCACAACTGTCCGAAGCGGTGATCGAAGAAATCGTCAAGCCGGTGCTGCCGAAGCACCTGCTCGAAGGCAATGTGCGCTACCTGATCAACCCGACCGGCCGCTTTGTGGTTGGCGGCCCGCACGGCGACTGCGGCCTGACCGGCCGCAAGATCATCGTCGACACCTACGGCGGCGCTGCTCGCCACGGTGGCGGCGCGTTCTCGGGCAAGGACCCGTCAAAGGTCGATCGCTCCGCCGCCTACGCAGGCCGCTATGTCGCCAAGAACGTCGTGGCCGCTGGTCTGGCCGATCGTTGCGAAGTGCAGGTGGCGTACGCCATCGGCGTGGCGCGCCCGGTATCGCTGATGGTCAATACCTTCGGCACCGGCAAGATCAGCGACGATAAGATCGTCCAACTGATCGAGCGTCATTTCGACCTGCGCCCGAAGGGCATCATCGCCTCGCTCGACCTGCTGCGCCCGATCTACTCCAAGACCGCCGCCTACGGCCACTTTGGCCGCGACGAGCCGGAGTTCACCTGGGAAGTCACCGACAAGGCCGACGTGCTGCGTGCCGAAGCCGGCCTGTAATCGCAGGCGCTACAACGAGAAAAGGCCAACCTTCGGGTTGGCCTTTTTGTTTGGCATCGCTGAAGTTGTCACGTCCGGGGCAGTCCCGGCTGCCACGCGCGCTGCAGGATCGATGCTACCGGCATTGCACCATCCAGCATGCCGAAGGCATCGCGCCCTCTCGTGGCATTACGCAATCGGCTGCCGATGAAGCCCTCGGCCACCGCCAGTGGCGCGGAATACTTGAGCAATGCGGACTGCACAAGCAGCACCAGCGTGCGCGCCAGATCGCGGGCGACAAACTCATCGCCCGCCGCCGTCAAACGATGCGCCCGCGCAATGGCGCTCATCGCATCGGCGTCGCCCGCGTGCGCGTCGCCCAGGTATGCCCACAGCGCGTCGGCGGCATCGGGCTCGCGCCTCAATGCGCGCAGTACGTCCAAGCACATGACGTTGCCGGAGCCTTCCCAGATGGAGTTCACAGGCGCTTCGCGATACAGGCGCGCCAACGGCCCCTCTTCCACGTAGCCATTCCCGCCGAGCACTTCCATGCATTCGCCCATCACGTCGATCGCGCGCTTGCACACCCAGAATTTGGCGGCGGGCGTGATGATGCGCCATAGCGCGCGCTCCAGTAGGTCGCTCGCCGCACGTTCGCAGGCACGCGCAAGGCGCAGTGCAAGCGTAGTGGCCGCTTCGCTTTCAAGTGCCACGTCGGTGAGAACGTTGGTCATCAACGGCTGTTCGATCAGCCGTTTGCCAAAGGCTTGCCGATGCGATGTGTGATGCAGGGCCTGCACCAGTGCCTGCCGCATGAGCGCGGCACTTCCGAGTACGCAATCGAGCCGGGTGTAGGACGCCATCTCGATGATGGTGTTGATGCCGCGCCCAGGTTCGCCGACCAAAATGCCTTCCGCATCATCGAACTCGACTTCAGATGACGCGTTGGAGCGGTTGCCGAGTTTGTCCTTGAGACGTTGCAGATGAACGCTGTTGCGCGTGCCGTCTTCGCGCCAGCGCGGCACGTAGAAACAGGACAGTGCGTCGTCGGTGCGCGCCAGCACGAGGTGCGCATCGCACATCGGCGCGGAGAAGAACCATTTGTGACCAACCAGCGCATATCGTGCGCCCCGGCCGGGATGCGACAGCGGGCGCGCGGTCGTGGTGTTGCTGCGCACGTCGGAGCCGCCCTGCTTCTCTGTCATGCCCATGCCGATCATGGCCGAGCGCTTGCCATCCAGCGGGAGATCGTTTGCATCGTGTTCCCGTGAAAGCACCTGGCGCGAAATCGATGCGAAGAGTTCGGTCTCGCGCCGGAGCACGGGAATCGCTGCGAACGTCATCGTGATCGGGCAAAGCGAGCCCGCCTCGATCTGCCCATGCAAAAAGAACGCGGCGGCCCGTGCGACGTGACCACCAGGGCGTTCGTCAGACCACGCCGAGCAATGCACCCCCTGGTCGCGCAGCATGGCGATGAGCGCGTGCCAAGCAGGATGGAATTCGACACTATCGATACGATACCCATTGGCGTCGAAGGCATGCAGACGCGGCGCCTCGCGGTTGGCCAGCGTACCCAGTTCCCTCACCTCTTCGCGGCCCAACCTTGCGCCGAGCGCCAACAGCGCCGCCTCGCTCGCCGCTGCGCCTTCGCGGGTCAGGGCTTCGCGCAGCACGAGGTCTGAGTCGAAGAGGTTATCGCCATGCAGCGGCGGAACCTGGTTGAAAACTTGGTGCGTGATCGTCGGCATGATGATCTCCGATAGCGGTCACATTTAGCGCATGCAGGCGATCGGGCATCTATTGGGGCATGCCTCAGCCATGGATTACCCGAGTTGCGGGAACCTACGCAGCGACACGAGCCTCGCGTATAATGCGCGGCTCTCCGAGGAGCGCTGCGAGGTTCAACCCCAGGCTCGGAGGCCGCGCCTCGCGCGGTCAATCGTTTCAACGGCGCTCACCTGACAAACCGTGCCGGGCACGGGTCGAAGGTGAGACTCAAGCGCCCCTTCCCCTCCCGGCCACACGTTCAAGGACGACACATGAACACTGTGGCTGAATTCAAAGACTACGTGATCGCCGATCTCTCGCTGGCCGACTGGGGCCGCAAGGAAATCCGCATCGCCGAAACCGAAATGCCGGGCCTGATGGCCATCCGCGACGAATACGCTGCCACCCGCCCGCTGCGCGGCGCACGCGTCACCGGTTCGTTGCACATGACGATCCAGACCGCCGTCCTGATCGAAACGCTGGTGGCGCTGGGCGCTGAAGTGCGCTGGGCGTCGTGCAACATCTTTTCGACACAGGACCACGCCGCCGCTGCGATCGCCGACGCCGGCATCCCCGTGTTCGCCGTCAAGGGCGAGTCGCTGGAAGACTACTGGGAATACACCCACCGCATTTTCGAGTGGGCCGACGGCGGCTATTCGAACATGATCCTGGATGACGGTGGCGACGCTACGCTGCTGCTGCACCTGGGCTCGCGCGCCGAAAAGAACCCGTCGCTGCTGTCCAACCCGAGCAGCGAAGAAGAACGCATCCTCTTCGCCGCGATCCGCGCCAAGCTGGCAAAGGATCCGACGTGGTATTCGGTGCGCCTCGCACAGATCAAGGGCGTGACCGAAGAGACCACCACCGGCGTGCATCGCCTGTACCAGATGCATGAAAAGGGCGAACTGAAGATCCCCGCGATCAACGTCAACGACTCGGTCACCAAGAGCAAGTTCGACAACCTGTACGGCTGCCGCGAATCGTTGGTCGACGGTATCAAGCGCGCCACCGACGTAATGGTCGCCGGCAAGATCGCCGTGGTGTGCGGCTACGGTGACGTCGGCAAGGGGTCGGCACAAGCGCTGCGCGCGTTGTCTGCGCAAGTATGGGTCACCGAAATCGACCCGATCTGCGCGCTGCAGGCAGCCATGGAAGGCTACCGCGTAGTGACCATGGAATACGCCGCCGAGCACGGCGACATCTTCGTCACCTGCACCGGCAACTACCACGTCATCACGCATGACCACATGGCCCGCATGAAGGACCAAGCCATCGTCTGCAACATTGGTCACTTCGACAATGAGATCGACATTGCCTCGGTCGAGCAATACCAGTGGGAAGAAATCAAGCCGCAGGTCGATCACGTGATCTTCCCGGATGGCAAGCGCATCATCATTCTCGCCAAGGGTCGCCTGGTGAACCTCGGCTGCGCCACCGGACACCCGAGCTACGTGATGTCGTCGTCGTTCGCCAACCAGACCATCGCGCAAATTGAACTGTACGCACACAACGAGAAGTACCCGGTGGGTGTCTACACGCTGCCCAAGCATCTGGACGAAAAGGTCGCGCGCCTGCAACTGAAGAAATTGAACGCGCAATTGAGCGAACTGACCGACCAGCAAGCCGCCTATATCGGCGTCTCCAAGGAAGGTCCGTACAAGCCGGATCACTACCGCTACTGATGATCTGACCGGCGCGGCCCCACGCGGGCCGTGCCGCAAGGACCGACATGACAAACAAGACATCCCGTTTCAGCGTTGAGTTCTTTCCGCCCGCTACGCCGGAAGGAATCGAAAAGCTGCGCAACGTTGCGCAACAACTGGCCGCACTCGGCCCCGAGTTCTTCTCCGTCACCTACGGCGCAGGCGGCTCGACACGCGACCGTACGCTCGCCATCGTTCGCGAACTCAAGACCGCAGGGCAAGATGCCGCGCCGCATCTGTCCTGCATCGGCGCGACGCAGCAAAGCATCCGCGATCACCTCGCCGAGTTTCGTGACATCGGCGTGCATCGCATCGTTGCACTACGCGGCGACCTGCCTTCCGGCATGGCCGATCCGGGCGAATTCCGCTATGCCAATGAACTGGTGGCATTCATCCGGCAAGAGGCGGGTGACACGTTCCGCCTTGAAGTCGCCGCCTACCCAGAAGTGCACCCCCAGGCGCGCAACGCACAGGTTGACCTCGCCAACTTCGTGCGGAAAGTTCGCGCAGGTGCGGATTCGGCCATCACCCAGTACTTCTACAACCCGGACGCGTATTTCTACTTCATTGAAGAAGTCCGCCGTCAGGGCATCGACATTCCGATCATGCCGGGCATCATGCCCATCGCCAGCTACAGCAAGCTGGCACGCTTTTCGGAAACCTGCGGCGCGGAAATCCCGCAATGGATGCGTCGCAAGTTCGAGAGCTACGGCGACGACGCCGAAAGCGTGCGCGCGTTTGGGCTGGATGTCGTGACCGCCATGTGCGAACGACTGCTCGAAGGCGGCGCGCCGGGTCTGCACTTCTACACGCTCAACCAGGCTGGGCTCACCAGCGCCATCTGCAAACGCCTGGGACTGGCCTGAAAGCGCATCGCGCGCCCACAAACGGACAAGCCCGGATGACGCTCAGCGCAATCCGGGCAACATCTCGACGTGCAAAACCGCAGAAAGAGTCCGGAACAAATAGGGGCGATGCCAACAGACTTGAGTGATCGAGGCGGGCAAAGGGGTAGGCCTCCGATCTGCCTGGATTGCGAGGCATTGCGTGGAGAGGCCGGAAACCGTCGAGCACGCCCCGCCCATCAGCGGAGCCTGGCGCAAATGTCGATCAGAGCAGGCAGAAAGCAAAAAGCCCAGTCCGAAGACTGGGCTTTTTGTTTGATGTTCTTGGTGGGGGCACAAGGACTTGAACCTTGGACCTACGGATTAAGAGTCCGCTGCTCTACCAACTGAGCTATACCCCCGAATGCAAGCTGCGCATTCTACTGCACTTTTAATCGGTATAGAAAGTCTTGATGACTTCCAACTTTTATCCGTTTGGTGGGTCGTGCAGGACTTGAACCTGCGACCAACGGATTAAAAGTCCGCTGCTCTACCAACTGAGCTAACGACCCCTGTGCAGCAGAGAGGCCGAATTATAGGTGGCGTTTTCAGGCGCGTCAAGAAAGATTCGAGCTGGTCGGCGCAAAGAATATCGCGTCGTTTCCACCCCGGTGAGCTGCCCAAAAGCTCGTGCACGAAACGTGAGCCGAGCCTTGCGAACCCAGCTCCTGCTCAGCGGGTTGCTACAAATAGCGAACACAGCCCCCACTCTGCGAGTGCCGGGAGATCGTTACGGCTTTTGTTGCAGTTTACCGCCGCGGCCGCGCAGGCCATCGGCGATGCCGCGGAGCATCATCCGCGCGTGCTGGTGGCGTGGACGGGCCAGCAGCGCATAGAAACCAAAGCGCAGCACGGCGCGCAGGCCGTCGGCGTGCTTCCAGTCGCGCGGGATGTGGGGCATGCGATATAGCAGCACCGCGTTGCGGAACATGTAGTAGTGCCGCAGCGGGCTGCGAGCCGGATAGGCTGTGCCACAAAAGCGGATCGGCTCGTCACCCAGCGAATGGGCCATGGCCGCCGAGAAACAGCCGAAGTTGTGGAAGCCTTTGCTCCGCGCGCGCTGTCCCCATTCGATGTCCACGTAATCGATGAAAAGCGCTTCATCCATGTCACCGACAACATCGATGGCCGCCATCGGCATGAGGCAGCCCGACGCGATCAGGTAGTCGACTTCGACAGCGTCACCCTCTTCGGCCTGCATGCAGCGTGCAAGCGACAAACCGCGAACACGGATGAAGGGCGGCGGATTGTCCTGCCGGGAATCCATGTAGCGCGGCCCGACCGAGGCCGGGCGCCGGCCTTCAGACTCCAGTCGCAGCAAACATTGAAGCAGGCGCGAGACCATGTCGGGCGCCGGTTCGCTATCGTGGTCGAACAGCACAACATGGCTGGCACCAAACTCCCGCGCGCGTGCGATGCCTCGATTCTGAGCAGCAGCGATGCCGAGATTGTCACCAAGGGCGACGAAAGTCTCGCGTGACCGCCCCCGCGCCGCGATCCAGTTGGCAAGCTCATCGCCAGAGCCGTTGTCGACAATGACGACAACATCGAGCTGCTCGACAAGAGCGTCGAGCAACCGCCCTAGCGTGACGTGATCGGGCTTGTAGGTGACGATCACACCACATACGCATGGGGACGGGGATGCAGAGGCGTTCATTTTCAGATCCTGCACAACAAGAGCGCGCGTCGACGCCAACGGTACGGCCACATGCCGTAGCGCCACAGCAGGAGGCGCCGGCCAAACCAGCCCTGATCATAGAGTTGCGCCAGCGCGCGAGCCGGCGCCAGTCGCGATGGATCGACACGAGCACCGATCGCTTCGACCAGCGCCTGCGCACGGCGGCAAGACGGCCGCAGGTCCAGTCCGCGGCGTACGCTGGAGTCAACCTTGAGTACCTCGCCCATGCCGCCGGGGCGACTCGCGCCGACCACGTTCTTTCCATGCTGGCGATAGCGCACGAGCGATGCATCCACGTACGCAATGCGCCCCATGGCAGCGGCGATCAACGCCAGCCAATAGTCATGCATCTGCGCGGCGTCGGGCATGGGCAATGCACGTTCGAGCAGCGCACGGTTGATCAACGTGGCACAGCCTGTGACGGTGTTTTCCATCAGCAGCCGGGCAAGATCGTTGCGCGCCGGGTCGATCCCCTGGTAGCGCCAAAAACTCGGCGCGATCGGCGAGAGCGTTTCGTCAACGAGTTCGAGATCGCAGTGGACGAGCGCCGGCACGACGTCAGCCTCGCCTTCGAGATTGCGCATGCAGGCGAACAAACGCTCCAGCTTTTGCGGTTGCCAGATATCGTCCTGGTCGCAGAAGGCGATGTAGTCCGCCTTCGCCTGCGACATCAAGGCGGCAAACGAGGCGCGTGCACCGAGCCGGGCCTCTGTCGGCAGCATCGTTACGCGTTGAGGGCACCGCCGCGCAAAGTCCTGCAGGATGGCATTCGTGTCGTCGGACGAACCGTCGTCACGCACGATCAGATGCCAGTCGGGATGCGTCTGCGTTTCAAGAGAGGCCAGTTGTTCGGACAGGTAGCGGCCGCCGTTGTAGGTCGCAAGCAGGATGTCGATACGAGCGCTCATGCTGCCGTCCCTCGCATCACCCGGCGCCATGCCGCTGCCGCCATTGGCCGCAGGCGACTTCCGCACAAGCAGCCGACCGCGCCCGCACCAAGCGCTGCGCCCACCAGCATCAACAGCGTGGCCCAGCGCCCAAGTGGCGGCACGAGCCAGCCGATCAAGGCATATGCAGCAAAGCACCCCAACAGCACCGCCATGACATCGCGCAGCAACCAACTCGCGGTCAGCCCCGGCATCATGCTGCGCTGGGTGCCGAGCATCCACGCAAAGAAGAACACCGAGTTGCCGGCCAACCATGTCCAGGCCGCGCCCTGCGCACCGTAGCGCATGGCCATGACGACAATCAGCGGCCCCCACAGCACCGCCAATGCGAGTGAACCCACGACGTGCCGGCGCACGTTGCCGCTGGCGTACTGCAATTGAAAGACGAGGCTCGAGAGCGCCCAGAAGACATTGCCTGCGGCGTACAGTGCGAGCAGTCCAGCGATGCGTCTGGCGACCTCCGGCGTGCCGGTCCATGCGAACAGCACCTGCTCACCTACGAAGATCGCCGCGCCCGCAACCACACCGAGAATCCACGACAGTACCTGCGTGCCCCGCCGATACAGATCAGCCTGATCGGCGTTCGCGCCCGAGGCAGCCAGATACACCAGCCGCGGCTGCAGCGCTTGCGTGAATGGCGTAGCCAGGATCGCTACCGCGCCTGCCGCCACCGTGGCCAGTGAGTACTCGCCGAATGCCGACATGCTGATGACATGCGCCAGGATAAGTCGGTCGGTCTGCGCCAACACGCCCCAGATGATACTCAGGGCCGCCATCGCGCCTGCGAATCGCAGCACGGGGCGAAAGGCCGCCATGCTCGGGCCGATTGCGCCGCCACCTGGCAACGTATGCACGAACAGTTGGCGGAGCAGCAGCAGTTCAGCCACAGCAAGACAGGCTTGGTAGGTGAAGAAGGTGGTCACCGCGTTCGACACAAACGCCAGCACGGCCAGCACCACCACCGAACGGACCGTGCTCAGCCCGACCTGGCACGCGTTAAGCAGCGTAAAGCGCTCCATGCCGATGAGACCGCTGCGGTAGAGGCTGCTCAACCAGCGCAGCCCCAGCATCAGGCCCATCATCGCCACGCACCACGCAGCGCTGAGTGGATCGATCGTTTCCAGCCGTAGCCAGTCGCTGACGACGGTGCCGCGCAGGACCACGACGAGGCCGCCACACACCACGCCCAGCACGGCGAACAGGCATTCCGCGCTGCGGATGAAGCGCCAGACCGCATCGGTCGTCAGTTCGCCGGCACGATAGCGCGACAATTCACGGATCAGCGTCGGCGACACGCCGGCATCGAGCAGAGCGAACCAGGTTTGCAGTGCGACGAAGAAGCCGACCAATCCATAGGCTTCCATGCCCATGAAGTGGATGTACGCCGGCACCATGAGCACATTGATGCCGACACTGTAGATCTGGCCCGCCATATTGGCAGCCACACCCCGGCGCAGTGACCTCATCGCGTCTGCCCTGCCAGGAAGCGGGCGTTCACGCCCTCGCCATGGCCGAAAGCGCCCACGACGTCACGATGAGCGAGCACGACGCACACGGAATACACACAGGGGGAAAACGGCATTGAGTGGGGAGCGCTGCGGTCGAGGCCGCAACGCGATCGCAAGGGTCGGGCGATTGTACCCCAGCGGCGCCGTTGCCCCGCTCGGCCGCTGACACGGCACGACGGAGGGTGGCGGCTCCAGCGCTTTCTGCGCCCAGTGCGGAGGTGATAGCCACGAACAAGGCAACAAGCCCGACTCCGTTCGAAAGCCGAAAGACGGTCCAGGCGTCACGCGGCAAACGGTTGTGCGCCCTCCCCCGCCAAGCGATTTTCCGCCCCGGCGGACTGCGAGTGACCAAAACGCGGCCCGCCGATCCCAAGTCACTTTGCGCAGCGGCGCATTGGTTCGCCCATCCATCAGATATGTAACGTTCCAGCCTGGCGCACCGCAGGGTGGCAGTTGACCTGCGACAACAAGGGCGCGCGACGCACTCAACTTTCGCGATTGCGATACGTTGAGGTGTAACAGATCGACACCTTTCGCCACGTATGCGAAACGCGTGGCGATAACTTATGCCGATGTCACTACGTGACGAATACTCCACGGCGCAACCCACAACCGAACTCAACGAGGCAGCAATAATGGCGTTTCTGGACTGGAGCGACGATCTGACGACGGGACACACTGGCATCGACAGTGACCACAAGCATCTTGTAGAACTGGTGAATAGCCTTTACCAGGCCATGAAGGCGGGCAAGGGGAACGATGTACTCGGGCACATCCTGAATGAGCTGATCGTCTATACCGCTAATCACTTTGCTCGCGAAGAAGCGCTCATGCGGAAGATTAGCTACGCCAAGTACGATGAGCACAAGGCGGAGCACGCCAAGCTGGTCGCCACGGTGCAGGACCTGCAGACCAAGTTCAATGCCGGCGCGACGACGCTGTCAGTCAATGTGTTTCACTTCTTGAGTGACTGGCTGCGCAATCACATTCGTCACAGCGACGCACAACTTGGGCTTGCGGCACGAGGCAAGTAACGCGCGCCAGCGATAGTGGATGAACGCGCGGAGCCACGACCTGCGGAGAACGTCCAGATTGCAGCATGTGGACGTTGGCAGCAGCGTGGCTGAGCATCGTAGTTGTGTGACGCACCCCCAACGCTGCATGCGTCATGTAGAACGAATGGACACTCAACGCCCGGCTCAATAGGGCGTGTTTTGTCCATTGACGCTGCGCGCCGCGCCCTCTTCCAACGTATCGCCACCTTCGCGCACCAAACGCACACCGCGCGCCACGTCGGCTTTCAGGTGCAGCGAGGCGACCGCCCCGACAGCTTGCACGTTCGCGTCGATCTCATCGTCCGTCAGCGCGAAGCGGCTACGTGCCGCACTCGCTCGTTGCCGAAATTCCGCGGCCGACCGCTCATCCAACCCGCCTTGCACCCACGCCCACATGGCCAGCACCCCGAGGCCGTCGCGGCGCGCTGTCGCATGCTGCGCGGTCAGGCGCACGGCGCCGTTGGTCAAACCATCGTTGTGGAGGTGCCAGCCAATCTCGCGCCCATCGACGTCGCGAGCGCCGAGCAGTCGAAACGCCGCCGCTGCGGTGCCGCGTTGCACGACGAGTGTCGCACCGGCAGGGATCGCAATGTCCTGAGGTTGGTGCACCTTGAAATCGAAACCACCAAGGACGGTTACCGCCTCTCCCTCGATGCGTTCAAACGCCAACTCGCTGACGACAGCATGCGCGCGCGCAGCGATGCTCGAATATAGCCACGCACGGCAACTCACCGCACCAGCCGGTGCGCGTTGCGCGAATGCGTAGTCGGCCATCGCGCCACCACCTGCGCGTTGCATGCGCTCGCCACCGATGAGATGCCCTTGTGCGTCGTAGAAGTTCAGGTACAGCGTGACAGCATCCCCCGCGATGCGCGCACGCAGGCGGTATTCGCGGCCCTGCTCGACCGGGAACACGCGCGCAACACCCAGCCCGGCGCCTGTATCACCGTCGTCGAGCACGAGGACATCGCGACCATTCTGCTGCGCGACCGCCATGCGGGTACGCTGCCCATCCGGAGCGGGTTCGAATCGCCATGCACTGCGATGCGCGAACACCGACAAGGGCTTGCCGTCGAGCCAGAACTGCGAATTCGCAGGCAGCACGAGGGTCGATTCGAGCCGGTCCGAGCTGCCGTCTTCGCGCCCCGCCGCGACGAACAGCACTTCGCTACCGCGCTGCACGCTCGCAAGGAACGGTCGCAGGTGAAGGGCCTTCAAGTGCCCTGATCCAGTCTCCAGAATCTTTTGCGTACCGTAGTGATCGCCGCGCCCGTCCATGGCCCATGTCACGACGGGCGCATCGGCTCCACCTCCCAGGTTGATCGCCAAGGGTGCGGTGTCGATCGTGTTGTAGCCGGACTCCGTCGAGCCGACGCTGTAGTCAGCCGCCATGTAATGCCAATGACGTTGTTGCGCGCCCTCGCCCCAGCGCGCGCCGATCCACCGGGGCAATGGCAACGACCGCAACTGCTCTACGCGTTCAGAAGGCGCGCGCCACGCAAAGTACGCATAGGGGCCTGGCTGGATGGCGCCGAAGTCTGCCGCCGGCCAGCCAGCGCGACCGGCCAGCACGTTGATGTCGCCCGTATTGAACAGGCGGTTGTAGTCACGGCTGTGACTGCCGCCCAGACGGCCGGCCGGCGCATACCAATGCAACGCTACGTCGCTCCAGATCGCATCCAGCCCGGCATCGGCAAGCTGGCGCGATAGCGGATCGCGCGACAGGTTGCGGATGAGCGACAGGTTTTCGAGGTTGACGGCGTTGTACGTCGGGCTGAGATATTCGCTGATGCCGTTGCGCGATGTGTAGGCAAGCCAATCGCGCAGCATCTGCTGACCCTGTGCAACCAGCGGCGCGTCATCGAGCCCTTCGCCGAGCGCGATGAGATTCCATGCCTTCATCAAGAAGATGTTCGTGTAGCTCACCGCCACCGCATGTCGCGTGATGCCGGTACGCGCCAGCTCCAGCATCGCGACAAGCGGAGCACGCTGCTCCGGCGTCAGCCAATCTCGGTACTGCAACCACAACACCGCCGCGTGACGAACGATGAATTCGACGCCGTTGCGATCCACGACGCGAGCGTCGTCGGTGTACCAACGCATGTTGCCGTAGGTCTTGCTGGCCGGGTCGGTATCCTGCATCGCACGCAGCATCTCCAAAGCCTGGCGTATGCGGTCCGCGTCGCCACCGGTCGCCGCCGCATCGAGCGCGAACGCAATCAGTTCTCGCCCTTCAGCGTGAGCGCGAATCTGGCCTTGCGGAAACAATCGCTGCCAGCGCGCATCTGCACGCTGCACGACGCGCACACGCTCTTCAGCGGGCGGGGTCCAGGCGCGGGTCGATTGGTCGGCGAATGCGTACCCGGCGCTCAAGCCCACGGCACACGCCAGCAACAGAAAACGGAATGCAGCCCGCATGGGTTTGACGGAAGAGTGAACGATGGACGGAAGTATGTTCTCCGCTCCAGACGCGCGCCACAGACAAGACCGCCGTTTGTCGCCGTGACGCCGCTTGCGACGGATGTTCTATGCAACCTACGAATAGAACGACGGCCCGGTGACCGAATTGACCTTCTGGGCCGCGAAGATGCCGTGATGCAGTCGTTTCAGATTTGCCTAGGCTTCGTCGTCGAACCGCCCCGCTTTACCTTGTCGCTTAACGCTCACCATAAGGGACGCCAAGGTCCCAGCGGGACTGCCAGTGCGCGAGATATTTCTGCACGACATCCGGCATCTCACGAATGACGATGACATTTTCAGAGTTGGACGTTTCTGCAGAGGGCGCAAAATTGAACGAACCTGTCTCGACGATGCGCCCATCAACGATGATCGCCTTGTCGTGGTGAATGTTGTAGTGATCATTGGTGCGCAATGCCACACCGTTTTGCGTGACATATCGCATTGCCTTCTGGCTGGACTTGCCTTCGTTGCGCTTCTTGTCGATCACCACGCGCACTTCAACGCCGCGTTTCTGGGCTGCCACGAGCGCCCGCGCAATGTCCGGCGCCGAAAACGCATAGGCCATCATCTGGATGCTGTGTTGAGCATTGTCGATGACTCCCAGCACGAGCTTGTGCGCAGAACCTTCGGGCGAAAATCCAACTTCAACGCTTGGCGCGGCCAGCGAAGGATACGAAGCAACCAACAGGGTCGCCAGCACGATACATCGAGTGATTTTCATGACAACAAAATTCCGGTGTTTTTCAGCCACGACTGATGCGGCCTGATCTCGGTCGCCCCCGAACACAGTACAGCATTGCATTCGGCAGACCGGTTCATTTGTGTATCTGGAAAATTCGCGCGGTACTGATTGCGGGTCGGCTCAGGAATGGACGCGAGACGAGATCGAGCCCCCAAAAAAGCCCCCAGGCGATGCCTGAGGGCTTTGTGGTACTGCCGAATGCGTATTACATGGACTTGAACGTGACTTCCATGTCTTCCAGTTCAGTCCGGTTGCCTGCGGAGATGGTGCCGGTGAATTGCACGCCAAAACCACCCACGGTGCTGGTGACGCTGGGCAGCGTCGCACTGAAGTGAATTTCGCTCGGCAGGCTGTAGCCCAGTTGCGTGTTGGTCTGCGGCGAGTCCGTCGTGACGTCGGCCGTCAGCACGTTGCCAACGAGCTTGAACACGAGGTGAGCGCCCGGCATGTAGACCGAGCTTTCGACGTAGCAATTCGGCAGGATGGTCCGCACGCCATTGACGTATTGGATCATCGACACGCGCGTGGAGTTACCCGACGACGGAATCGGCTTGTTGTTGTCGAGCGGGTCGGCTGACAGGCGCTGGAAGCGCAGCGCGTAGCCGGTCTGCGTCACCGGATCCCACTTGATGTAGACCTCCATGTATTGGTCGGTCGCGCTACCAAAGCCCTGGCCGGCGATCTTCTCCGGCGTGAAGCTCATCGACAGCGACATGTCCGAGAACGAACCTTGCGGCTGATACAGCAGGCGTGCGCCTTGCGTGGTGGTTCTCAGACCGGGCACGCCCAGCGCACCGTCGCGATCACCCATCACGTAGGTCCACGGCGTGGTCGTGGCCGGCACCCACACCTGATTGACGTCGCTCGGCTTGATCGTGTCGGCATACCAGACGTTAGGCTGGTTGAGCGTGTGGCCGGCCCACGTGATGTTCGCGAAGTTGGTCGAAATCACGAGCGGGTTGGTCACGTCGGCCGATGCGATGGCGCGGCTGGTCGACACTTCGACCGTGCTGGCTGCCGCCGGGCTGAACTCATACTTCGGCGTCACGACAGCGGTCAGGTACTGGCCGATGTCGCCAGCGGTCAACTGGTAGTTCTTGTACGGATTGTCGAGCGTCGTTACCGCAACCTGAACGGCCTTGTCGCCCGGCGCACTGCCACGGAACCAGGTGATCGGCGACGCGTCGGTGAACTCCGGATGGTCGTACGTGATCTGCAGCGCGGCCTTGTTCTGGCCGATCGTGATCGAGGGCGTACCCTTCACCACGGGAGCGGCAACAGTCTCGGGATTGATATGCAGCGTCACGTGCGCCTTGAGCCCATTCGGCGCGGATGCCTTAACGACCGTATCGATGATCTTGCCGGTCGAGTTCAGCTTGGCGCGCAGGTGCAGCTTGCCGTCGCCCGCGTTGTCCAGCAGTTCAAACAACGACGTGTCGTAGCTGAAGCTGATGGACTGGTACGTGTAGGCGTTGGCCGGCGTAAACGTCGGCGTGATGATCGTCTCGTTCGTCGCGTTGTCCGACTGGATGGTCGTGGCGTTGGCGGCCATCACGAACTTGAACGCCGTGTCGTTCTTCTGCTGCTGACCCGAGGGATTCCAGCCGTCTGTTCCCTTGAGCAGGTTGTAGACGTTGTATTCCGTGCCGACCTTGAAGATCTGCAGCGAATTCGAGTCCAGCGCTTCGGTGACGAGCGGGTTCTTCGGATCGAACACCACCGGCGTGCCGTCTTCATACGTGTTGTTGTACACGTAGTGCGTGACGTCCGGACGCTGCGTGTTCTCCCAACGGACTTCTTCCTTCGGGCCCTTGAAGACGTTGTCGATCAGCGCCCAGTTGCCGCCGCTCTTCGAGAACCAGAACGTCGGACTGTCGTTGATGAAGTTGAACGTCGAATGCAGGAAGACGGCGATTGTTGACGAACCACCGTATGACGGATGGCTGCCGTAGAAATCGAACGTGCAGTTCTCGAAGACGTTGGTCGAACCGCCGGCAATCGAGTCGTCGGTCAGCTGGAAGTACGAATTCTTGAAGTACGCACGCGTCGGGCTGGCGGCAATCAGGTTCAGGAAGCTGACGAAGCGGACGTTCTCGAAGTACAGCTTGTCGAGAGGATCCTTCAGGCCATCCGCAGCGGTGATCGTCTGGGCCTGAACGCGCGCGTCGGTACGACGTGCCAGGTTCTGCGACGGATCGCGCGGGAAGACCAGATCGACCGACGTGTAGTTGGCGATCGTCAGGTTGTAGGCCGAGAAACTCGTCCCGATGCCAATGACGTTCCAGTTGCCGTTCGAGCCCATCGTCTGGCCGCGATTGCCGGCGATGCGGACGTCATCCGCATTGGAAGTCAGCCCCTTGAAGGTCAGGCTCGCCTGCGGGAACGAAATCCCGATCAGGCCCGGGTGATCGGCCGTGTTGGCGATGGCCGGGTCCTTGTAGTCATCCGTCCAATACACACCCGGCGTGAAGTTCGACCGTCGTACCGTCCGCAATATTGGCGGCCTTCAGCTCTTGCAGCGTCTTGAAGGTGTAGGTGCCACGGCGGGCTTCATCGAGGTACGCATCAACGACGACGTTGGTGGCGGACAGTTCGACGAACTTGGCCTTGAGCACCAGATCGGCCGCGACCTTCTCGTGGGCGAAGTCCCACATGTGGCCGGCGCCGGCGTCCTGGATGAACCAGCCCACGAAGTAGGAGGTCTTGCCCTTGTCCGGGCGGGTGGGTGCCGTCAGTTGCGCACCATCGGCAACCTGGACCTTGGTGACGGTGCCGTCCACGTCGTAGGACACGGCGCGGGTAACAGCGGTGGGTGGAGGACTTGTGTCATTGGAATCGTCGTCCGATCCACAAGCCGCAAGAAGCGACAGCAGGAACGCCATCACCAGTATGACGAAGGGGTTTCCCCTCGCGTATTTCATTGCACTACTCATTTGTCTTCGCCTTTCTTCGGGCCGCGGAAGCAGCCTGTCGAACTCAACGGGTCGAAAGACGCCAGCGCACACTGCATCGATTCAGGAACTCGATAGGCTGAGTCCGGCGAATCGTTTGAGCGTGGCAGAGGTTTCTCGACGAACGCGCGACGGTGGATGGACCCTGGAGCGCTCGCGCGTCTTGCGCTCTAGGAACGATCCATCACGGGCAGCGCAAAGGCGGCGGACGGAAAGACGGGTTGCGGTGCTGCATGGAGGTCTCCTGTTGTTATGTGGATTCGGCCGGGCCAACAACCGCCCGGCCATGGCAGCGAAATGTCGCTGCCGATTCCCTGCCCACAGCGACGTGATCGGCCGACGGCAGCACGAATGCCGCCGGTAGCCTGCCCGCTCACTGTCCCACGACGGCGACCGCGTTCTGGCGTCACCGTAAGGGCTCCGACAGAGACCGGGCTCACGAAGCAATGTGAACGCTATCAAATCTTTACACTTGTTGCCTGACTTTTAGCAATGCGGTCTGACGTCACCGGAAAAACCGCCCAACGAACGCGCTGAAACATCCGACCGAAATAGGAGTGTTCTGCACCGAATACGCGTTCTCCCGTATGCGCCCGGCAACCGAAAAACACCTGCAAATCCAGTCCTGGCGCGCTATGCAGCCGCCGCATACCCCCCGCCAAAATGAGCATTAGTCAGCGGTTTGCGAGTGTCGGATGATCTGCTCGCGCGTCACCGGCGGTCACGAGTGGCGCCGCTTGTATACATGAACACAAGGAGACGATATGCACTTGACCCATTCCCCGGCTGCACGCGGCAACGCGTTGCGCCTGTCGATCATTGCCAGTTGCGTCGCCATGTTGGCGGCTTGCGGATCGGACGACCCCGCCAATGACAGCGACGCCTCTGCGCAGCCGACATTGAGCGCTCGCTCCAAGAGCGTCATCACTGTCGAGAACAAGCAGTTCAAGGATCTGAATGCCAACGGCAAGCTCGATCCGTATGAAGACTGGCGCTTGACCGCAGAACAACGCGCCGACGATCTCGTCACCCGCATGTCGCTGGAGGAGAAGGCGGGCATGATGATGATCGACACGCTGAACTCCGGTTGCGAAGGCACCGCAGACGCGACCGCCACCGACTACATCGGCACGCAGAAGATGACGCGCTTCATCCTGCGCTCGGTTGCCAAGTTCACGGGCGAAGCATGCGGCACGACCGCGGCCAATGCGCGCAGTGGCTACGTGGTCACGCCGCAGCAACTGGCGGAGTTCTCCAATCGCATCCAGGAGATGGCCGAACGTGCGCCGCTGGGCATCCCCGTCGTGTTCAAGGACAACGCGCGCAACCACTACGAGACCGATCCGCGCTTCGGGATTTCGGCCGGTGCCGGTGCGTTTACCGAATTCCCCAAGGAAGCCGGTCTGGCTGCCGCCGCACTGGGCGAAGAGTCGCTCAAGACCGGCAAAGCCCCCACGACTGGCGACATGTCGGTGATCCGCACCTTCACTGACGTCATGGGGCAGGAATACAACGCCGTCGGCCTGCGTGGCATGTACGGCTACATGGCCGACCTCGCGACCGAGCCGCGCTGGTATCGCGTGCACGAAACATTCACCGAAAACGCCGACCTCAACGCCAACATCATGAAGACGCTGGTCGAAGGCCTTCAGGGTGGCCCGGTGAATGCCAAGACGGCCGTGGCGATGACGATGAAGCACTTCCCCGGCGGCGGTCCGCAAGAACTGGGGCTCGATCCGCACTACTCGTTCGGCAAGAACCAGATCTATCCGGGCAACAACTTCGGCTACCACCTCAAGCCCTTCATGGCGGCCATCAACGCGGGCGTCTCGTCGATCATGCCGTACTACGGCGTGCCGATTAACGTCACCTACGAAGGGGTCAAGTACGACCAGGTCGGCATGGCGTTCTCCAAGCAGATCGTCACCGACCTCCTGCGCGGCAAGCTCGGCTTCAAGGGCTACGTCAACTCCGACACCGGCATCATCGACACGCGCGCATGGGGACTGGAAGACAAGACCATTCCCGAACGCGTCGCGGCGGCCGTCAACGGCGGCACCGATACGCTGTCGGGCTATCACACCAACAAGACCATCACCGATCTGGTAAAGGCCGGCCTGATCACCCAGGCCCGCGTGGATGAAGCCGTCAAGCGCCTGCTCCTTGAGCAATTCAGGCTTGGGCTGTTCGAGAACCCGTACATCGACGCCTCACGCGCGTCGAGCGTGATCGGCTCAGACGACCACCGCGCCAAGGGTCTGGAAATGCAGAAGAAGTCCGTCGTTCTGTTGCAGAACCAGGACATGGGCTCCGGCACCCGCACGCTTCCAATGAAGAGCGGCGCCACGGTCTACACCATTGGCATGGGTAAGGCTGACGTCGAGAAATACGGCTACACCGCCATCGACGGCAACTACGACACAACCAAGGGTGAAACGCGTAAGAGTGCCGCGGGCGCCGACTACGCAGTCATCCGCGTGCTGATCAAGGATGCGGGTTCGGCATACTCGAGCAAGGATGCGGCGACGGGCGCCAACCCGTCCTACCTCAATCCGCTCACCGGCAAGACCTGGGGTAGCGAAGACCCGTGCGTGCTTTTCCCGCTGATCAACCCGACTTGTGCCGACACCGCGCTGACTTTCGGCGGCGCGCTGCCGTGGGAGAACAACATGCTCTCCCTCACGACCATCGCTCAGGCAAAGTCGCGCACCATGACGCCTTCGCTGGCAGACATCAAGGCGGTCATGGCCGAGATCGGCGATGCGAAGAAGGTCGTGCTGAGCGTGTACTTCCGCGCACCGTACGTGCTGGATGACGCCAGCGGCGCCAAGAACGCAGGCGCCATCGTCGCCACTTTCGGGGTAAGCGACACGGCGCTGATGGAAGTGCTCAGCGGCAAGTTCAAGCCGCAAGGCAAGATGCCGTTTGCACTGGCCAACAACCTGCAAGCGGTCATCGACAACGAACCGGACGTACCCGGCTATCCTGAAAAGGACACGCTGTACCCGTTCGGCCACGGCCTGACGTACTGATCGACCACGCGTAGCACCAGCGGGCCGCAGCGCAGACTGCGGCCCGTTTTCATTTGTGCCGCCCAACACACCCCGACACCCATGGACATCCGACAACTCAGCTACTTCATCGTCGTTGCCGAAGAAGGCCGCATCAGTCGCGCGGCCACGCTCCTCAACATGACGCAGCCCTCGCTCACCCGCCACATACAGGCGTTGGAAGAAAGTGTTGGCGTGCAACTGCTCCAGCGCACCACGTGGGGCGTGGAACTGACTCCGGCGGGTAGGTCTCTGCTGGAGCACGCGCGCACCATCCGCGCCCAGATCGAATTGGCAACACGCCATGCGCGCCGGGTCGCCGCAGACCAGTTCGACCGTGTCGATGTCGGCGTGCACGGCACTGCCATGGTGAGCGTCGTGCCGCGCGTGCTGGAGCGCTTTTCTGTACGCCATCCGCATGTGGAACTGGTCTTGCAGAGCGAACCGAAGGCGCTGCTGGTGGAGGGCCTACGCGAAGGGCGCATCCTCGTTTTCTTCGACCGTTACCTTTCGGAATCACCGGACATTGCCGTCGAACTCGTCGACCGCGAACCCGGCATGCTCGCAGTGCATCGCGACGATCCACTCGCACAACGCGAGCTCATCGAAATCCGCGATCTGGCCGACACCACATTCATCGAAGTCGCCAACAAGTCGATCGAACGGCTCTCGCTTCTGTGCCAACAGCATGGCTTCATGCCCAACGTACGGCACCGCACCTGGGACATCATCACCGCAGTGCTGATGGTTTCGGCCGGATATGGTGCAACGCTGGTCCCCGCGACAACTGTCGACATGCAACTGCCCAATGTCGTGTATCGGCCGATCGAGCACGAAAACGAACTGTCATTCCTCACGCATTGCGCATATCGCCGCAATGAAACGCACCCGATGCTGGCGGACGTATTGCACGCAGTGCGCGAGCACCGCGAACGGCGCGACTGACGACGGCTTGTTGCTCGGGGTGACTGCGCATGGCATCGTGGCAACCGACCTTGCCACGCCAAAGGACACCCGATGAAAAACGACGAGTACTTCCTGCGCGAGGCGATACGGCTCGCGCGCGACAACAGCGCGCACGGAGGCCGTCCTTTTGGTGCGGTCGTCGTGAAGGGCGACGAGATCATCGCTACCGGCGTGAATCAGATCCTCTCAACATGCGACCCAACGTCGCACGCCGAACTGAACGCAATTCGCTCGGCGAGCCAGAAGATCGGCTCCCCCAATCTCGCCGGGTGTCGCGTGTACGCCAGCGGCCACCCCTGCCCCATGTGTCTTGCGGCGATGCGTATGGCGGGCGTCAGCGACATCGCCTACGCGTACAGCAATGAAGATGGCGCGCCGTACGGGCTGTCAACGGCGGCCATCTACGCGGAGCTGGCAAAACCGCTTGCCGAGCAATCCATCAAGATGCGCCACGTCCCCACCCGGCCAGAGGACGGCGCCGATCTTTACGCCGACTGGAAACAGCGACAGACACCGCCCGCGTAGTAACTGTCGCGACGACAGGCGAAAAAAAACCCGCCACGAGGCGGGTTTTTTCAGCGAGGCAGCGCCGGAACTCAGGCAGCCAGCACTTGCTTCAGGTAAGCCGACATTTCTGCGTCTTGGCTGTTGGCGAAGAAGTACTCTTGGAACTTCTCGCCGGCCACAGCGGCCTTCACCAGCGTCGGATCAACGCTCTTCAGAACGGTCAGCATGTCCTTGTTTGCAGCGGCCTTCACTTCCTTCAGGATGCCGCGGTTCTTCGCCATGATGGCAGCGCGTTCCTTCGGGTAGCCCAGACCACGCTCGCCGTCGAACAGCTTGCGGTAGACGTCTTGCAGGTTCAGTTCAGCGGCCCAGCCGAAACCCTTGGCGTAGGGCATCGAGATGGCGTTGCCGTCGTTGATCTGGCCGAACAGGAAAGCGTCGGTCGGATCGATCACCAGACCGCAGAACACGCCCGGCATCGCGTTGCAGGCCAGCATGGCGCCCATGCCCGTGCCGCAGCCGGTCACGACGAAGTCAGCGGCCTTGGAGTTCAGCAGGATGCCAGCCAGCAGGCCGTTCATCACGTAGGTGAGTTGCGCCTTGTCGTCGGCCGAGTACATGCCGTAGTTGAACACGGTGTGGCCCAGGGGCTCGGCAACCGTCTTCAGCGCGTTGAAGATGACTTCGTTCTTGGCAGCCTGGCTGTTCTCGTTGATGAGAGCGATCTTCATGAGAGTTCCCTTTATTTCTTGAAGGTGACGCGAGGCGTCAGTTGCGAAAAACACTGCGCGCTCACTATCCGGGAGACCTGGCGGGAGCCGAAAGACGGCTTCCTGCGAGCGCATGGCAATCCGTAAGGGTAAACCGTGGCCGGATTAAACGCAAAGCGTTACGCCGCAACATTGCGTGACGCGGGCTCACGACAAGGGGAAATCGATGGCGTAGAGCACGTCTGGACGAGCGTTGCCGGGCGTTGTTGATCCATCTCAATTAGGCGCCCTAAGCATCTGCGACACCAAGTGTCACTTATTTCCTTATACTCGCGGACATGTTTCGCCCTTTGCGCGTCCCTCGTCTGGCGTGGTTCCTCGCCCTCATGCTGGTGTTCAGCCAGTTGGTGACGGCTGCCTATGCCTGCGTCGAGAACGTGACCGGGCATCCGCCCATGCCGGAACCGATGGCGAGCAGCATGGGGCATGGCGCGATGGCGGGCATGGCCGACTGCGAAATGACGCAGAAGGAACAGCCCGTCGCCTGCAAGGTGCACTGCGAGCGCGACTCGCAATCCTCCGACGCACGCGTACCCAATCTGCCGCCGCCAGTGCTGTTCACGCTGTTCGTGGCCCCTGCATTGGTCAACGCCATCACCGAAACCGCTCCCGTTGCCCGCCCCGAGCCGCCCACGCTCGTTGCGGCGTCGCCGCCACTGCGATTGCAGTACCAGGTCTTCCGTAATTAGCCCTCTCCGCTGACGTCCGTCCCGGGCGTCGCCGCGCGCAAGACGCATGCCCTTGGCATGCACGCGCCAGGCGCCGCTCATTTCTGAACGTATCGAGCGGAGAGACTCATGTCCCCAATTCGACTTGGCTTGGCGGCCTGCCTGTATGGCACCGTCAGCCTGTCGGCGCACGCGTTGAGCCTGGACCAAGCCATGCAGGCTGCGTCCGAGCGCGCGCCCGACATCCTTGCCGCCACGGCTGCCAGCCGTGCGGCGCAATCGCTCACCGTTTCGGCTGGCGCCCTGCCGGACCCGAAACTGTCCGCCTGGGTGGATGACCTGCCCACGTCCGGCCCCGATCGGTTCCGCCCCGGCGGTGCCAAGCGCGTGGTCAGCGTCATGCAGGAGCTACCCAGTAGCGCACGCCGCGAAGCGGAACAACGGCTTGCCGAAACCGAGGTACGCACGGCTCAGGCGCGCGAACGCTTTGCTCGCCTCAACGTGCGGCGCGAAGCCGCGCTCGCGTGGCTGGGCCTGTATTACGTCGACCGTCGCGTCGCGGTCCTCGACGCACAAGACGCGCTCAACCAGCAGTGGCGCCAGCGCGACCTTGCCAGCATCGCTGGCGGCGCAAGTCCCGCCACGGCTTTCGGTGCGCGCACCGACGCGCTCGACCTGCAAGATGCCCGCGACGATCTGCAAGCGCAGCGTGCACAGGCCGTCGCACGCCTTGCGCGCTGGATCGGCACATCGGCAAACACCGCCGACGGAGAACTGCCGGGCTGGGTCAGCCGCCCGCAAGTAGACGACTCTGCGCTCGATCAGCAGCCGGACATCCGCACCGCGTCACTCCAGCACGAAGCCGCATCCGCCGAACTGGCACTGGCTCGCGCCGCCACGCATCCGAACTGGGGCGTGGAGCTTGGCTTCGGCCTCGACGCCATGGACAAAGGCATGGCCATGGTCAAGTTCAGCGTCGACCTGCCCATCTTCCAGAGCACGCGTCAGGAACCGCGCATCGCCGCCGCGCAGGCCGAAATCGACCGCAGCCAGGCCGAACGCGATGCGCGACTCGCCGAAGCGCACAGCGAGTACGCCACGCTGCTCGCCGAACGCGACGCATTGCAACGTCAGCTCAGCCGCATCGATACCGACACGCTGCCGCTGATCGACCGCCAGATCCAACTCGCGCTCGCCTCCGTCGCAGGTGCGCGCAGCGACACGACCGCCGTGATCGAAGCGCGCCGCGCGCGACTGGCGGCACAACTGCGCCGCATCGATATCGAAAGCCGGTTGGCCGCTGCCAACACGCGCCTCTACTTCCTGACCGGGGAACGTTGATGAACAAGACCACTCTCTGCACGGCCGTGGCCGTCGCACTCGTCGTCGGCGCAGGCGCCGGCTGGATGCTCAACGCACGTCTCGCGAATTCACACGCTTCGCATGCCGACGCTGCGGCGGCGGCCTCATCACGCGCCGTGCTGTACTGGTACGACCCGATGAAGCCCGACCAGCATTTCGACAAGCCGGGCAAGTCGCCATTCATGGATATGGACCTCGTGCCGCGTTACGCGGACGAAACCGCCGAAACAGCCGCCGTACGCATCGACCCCACCTTGGCGCAGAACACCGGCGTGAAATTCGCCACCGTCACCCGTGGGCAACTGACCAGTGCGCTCGATGTCACCGGGACGGTGGTCTTCAATGACCGCGACGTCGCCATCGCGCAGGCGCGTGCCGGCGGCATCGTCGAGCGCGTGTACGCCCGCGCAGCAGGCGATGTCATCGCTGCAGGCGCGCCGATCGCCGACATCCGCGTGCCGGAATGGCTGGCGGCACAACGTGAATATCTCGCCGTGCGCAACGATGCCGAGCTGGCCGCCGCCTCGCGCTCGCGCCTGCTCCAGTTGGGCATGACCGCATCGCAGGTCGTCGCACTCGAACGCACCAATACGCCGCAGGCCGTGCTCACCGTGTCTGCCCCGCGCGGTGGCATGCTGGCCGAATGGTCGGTACGCGAAGGCATGATCGTCACGGCTGGCCAGACGCTGGCGCGCATCAACGGGCTGTCTTCGGTGTGGGTCGAAGCGGACGTACCCGAAGCGCAATCCAGCGCGCTGAAACCAGGCACACCTGTGCGCGTGCGCATCGCCGCTTCGCCTGACGATGCCATCGCTGCCCGCATCGAAACCGTGGTGCCGGAACTCAATGCAACGACGCGTACGGTGCGTGTGCGCACGCAGATCCCCAATCGCAACGGTGCGTTGCGCCCAGGCATGTACGCGCGTATCGAACTCACCGGCAGCGCATCGCAGGCCGCGTTGCTGGTGCCGAGCGACGCCGTCATCGCGACCGGTACGCGTCATGTTGTGATCGTCGCCGAGGACGCCGGCAAGTTCGCCCCCGCCGAAGTCCGCGTCGGCCGCGAACGCGACGGCCAGAGCGAAATCCTGGCTGGCCTTGCCGAAGGCCAGCGCGTGGTGGTGTCGGGCCAATTCATGATCGACTCCGAAGCCAGCCTGCGTGGCGTGCTGGCGCGCATGGCATCGGCGTCGGCACCGGCGGCGACAGCACAGGTCGCCACGGCACGCGGCGTGGTCAGGGCGGTCGATGGCCACAGCATCACGCTGGAACACGAGCCCGTTCCGTCGCTGCAATGGCCAGCAATGACCATGCCCTTCGAACTGGCCGACCCAACGCTGGCTGCACGCGCCAAGCCGGGCGATACGGTGCGCTTCACCTTCCGCAACGATGAGAACGGCGCCGTCGTCACCGACATCACCCAGGACGGAGGCACACGATGATCTCGCGCCTCATTCATTGGTCTATCGGCAACCGCTTCATGGTCCTGCTTGCGGCCCTCATGCTGACTGCATGGGGACTATGGGCTGCGCGAACGATGCCGGTCAACGCCCTGCCCGATCTGTCCGACGTGCAAGTCATCATCCGCACGCCGTACCCCGGACAGGCCCCGCGCATCGTTGAAGATCAGGTCACTTACCCGCTCACCACCACCATGCTGTCGGTGCCGGGCGTGAAGACCGTGCGCGGGTATTCGTTCTTTGGCGACTCCTACGTATACGTGCTGTTCGACGATCACACAGATTTGTATTGGGCCCGCTCCCGCGTGCTTGAGTACCTCAACCAAGTGCAGGGGCGTCTGCCACAAAGCGCACGTCCATCACTCGGACCGGACGCCACTGGCGTGGGGTGGATCTACGAATACGCACTGGTCGACAAGACCGGGCAGCGTAGCCTCGCCGATCTGCGCGGCCTGCAGGACTGGTTCCTCAAGTACGAACTGAAGACGCTGCCCAACGTGGCCGAGGTGGCCACCATTGGCGGCATGGTCAAGCAGTATCAGATCGTGCTCGATCCGGCGCGCCTCGCCGCCTACGGCATCGACGCGGATGCGGTGGCCGACGCGGTGCAGAAGGCGAATCAGGAAGCGGGTGGCTCGGTCGTGGAACTGGCCGAGGCCGAGTACATGGTGCGCGCAACGGGCTACCTGAAGTCGCTCGATGACTTCCGCGCCATTCCCCTGCGGACCGAGCGCGGCACCGTCGTACGGCTTGGTGATGTGGCGCGCGTGCAGACCGGCCCCGAAATGCGACGCGGCATTGCCGAACTGGACGGCCAGGGCGAAGTGGTCGGCGGCGTGGTGATCCTGCGTTCAGGCAAGAATGCACGCGAGACCATCGCAGCGGTCAAGACAAAGCTGGAAACACTCAAACACAGCCTGCCCGCAGGCGTGGAGGTGGTCACCACCTACGACCGCAGCCAGCTCATCGACCACGCGGTAGAGAATCTCAGCCACAAGTTGCTCGAAGAGTTCATCGTGGTGGCCGTCGTGTGCCTCGTCTTTCTGTGGCACCTGCGCAGCGCACTGGTGGCGATCATCTCGCTGCCGCTGGGCGTGCTGTGCGCGTTCATCGTCATGCGCTACCAGGGCGTAAATGCCAACATCATGTCGCTCGGTGGTATCGCCATTGCCATCGGCGCGATGGTCAACGCCGCGGTGGTGATGATCGAGAACGCCCACAAGCGCATCGAGGCATGGCAGCACGCGCACCCCGACGGCGAACTCAAGGGTGACGAGCGCTGGCACGTTATCGGCGAGGCGGCGGCAGAGGTCGGCCCAGCGCTGTTCTTCAGCCTGCTCATCATCACGCTGTCGTTCGTGCCGATCTTCACGCTCGAAGCGCAGGAGGGGCGCCTTTTCGGTCCGCTGGCCTTCACCAAGACCTACGCTATGGCGGCAGCGGCGGGCCTGTCCGTCACGCTGGTTCCCGTGCTGATGGGGCTGTGGATTCGCGGCCGCATCCCGTCCGAATCGCGCAATCCGCTGAGTCGTGCATTGATCGCAGCCTATCGCCCCTTGCTCGAATGGGTACTAAGACGGCCGCGCGTGACGCTGGCAGTAGCAGCGGTAGCGCTTGCCACATCGATCTGGCCCACGCTGCATCTGGGCGGCGAGTTCCTGCCCAAGATGGACGAAGGCGATCTGCTGTACATGCCATCGGCATTGCCGGGGTTGTCTGCCGCAAAGGCTGCCGAGCTGCTCCAGCAGACCGACCGCCTGATCAAGACCGTGCCGGAAGTCGCCACTGTTTTTGGCAAGGCAGGGCGCGCAGACAGCGCGACCGACAACGCGCCGATGGAGATGTTCGAGACCACCATCCAGTTCAAGCCGCGCGATCAATGGCGGCCGGGCATGACACCCGAAAAGCTGGTGGAGGAACTCGACCGCGTGGTGCAGGTGCCGGGGCTTGCCAACATTTGGGTACCGCCCATCCGCAACCGCATCGACATGCTGGCGACCGGCATCAAGAGCCCCATCGGCATCAAGGTGTCAGGTAGTGACCTCGCCGCCATCGAACGTGCCGCGCTCGAAATCGAGCGCACCGCCAAGAGCGTGCCCGGCGTGTCGTCCGCGCTGGCCGAACGGCTCACCGGCGGGCGCTACGTGGACGTGGCCATCGATCGCGACGCCGCTGGCCGCTATGGGCTCAATGTGGCGGACGTGCAGAACGTGGTCACGCGCCTGATTGGCGGCGAGAACATCGGAGAGACCGTCGAGGGCACCGCCCGCTATCCGATCAACCTGCGCTATCCGCGTGAACTGCGCGACTCGGTGCAGCGATTGCGCGAGTTGCCGGTGGTAACGCCTGCCGGCGCGTTGATCACGCTCGGCACGGTAGCGAAGGTCAACATTGCCGACGGCCCTCCGATGCTCAAGAGCGAAAACGGTCAACTGGCCTCGTGGATCTACATCGACGTGCGCGAGCGCGATCTCTCCGCCGTCGTCCACGATCTGCAGGCAGCCATTGGTGAGCATGTCGTCCTGCCCGCTGGCGTGAGCGTGGGTTACTCCGGCCAGTTCGAGTACCTCGAACGTGCCAACGCACGACTCAAGCTCGTCGTGCCGGCGATGCTGTTGATCATCTTCGTGCTGCTGTACCTGACCTTCCGTCGCTTTGACGAAGCGCTGCTGATCATGGCCACATTGCCCTTCGCGTTGATCGGCGGCGTGTGGTTCTTGTACCTGCTCGGCTATCACATGTCGGTTGCCACGGGCGTGGGCTTTATCGCGCTTGGCGGGGTGTCCGCCGAATTCGGCGTGATCATGCTGCTGTATCTCAAGCAAGCACTCGAAGCGCGCACGCCACACGGCCAGACGCCCACGCTGGCGATGGTGCTCGACGCGCTGCGCGAAGGCGCCGTGCAACGGGTGCGGCCCAAGGTCATGACAGTGGCGACGATCCTCGTCGGCCTGCTGCCGATCATGTGGGGCAGCGGTGCGGGCTCAGAAGTCATGAGCCGTATTGCCGCACCCATGGTGGGCGGCATGATCACTGCCCCCCTGCTTTCAATGTTCGTCATCCCTGCTGCCTACCTGCTGATGCGCCGCCCACGCCAGCATTCGACCCACTCCACTCATCAAGGAGAATCCGCATGAATCGCCACAACATGATCGCCCCGTTGTTCGCAGTCTTCGCCCTGCTGGGCACCACGCTCCCGGCCGTTGCCGCCGATCCGCACGCGGGTCACGGCGCACACGCCGTCGCGACTCCGCAGGTGCATCAGGGACAAGGCGTGGTGCGTCGCATCGACGCCGCCAGCAACCGTGTGACGCTGGCGCACGACGCGATCCCGAGCCTCGACTGGCCGGGCATGACCATGCCGTTCAACGTGCTGCCGGGCGTGTTGCCCAAAGACCTCAAGGTGGGTGACAAGGTCGCCTTCGAACTCCGCATGCAGGGAACCGAAGGTGTGATCACGGCTATCAGCAAGCGCTGACGTCCAGGCTGCGCGTTCGCCTATCGGCACTATCACAAAAAGGGGGCTTGCCGGACGGCCCCCTGCCGATGGCAGAATACGCTGCAGATCCGATGCGCGTCGTTTCGGCCGCGCATCACCACGCCGCCTTGCGAGGCCGGTCGTTCTGCCGCTCGATGCGGGCCCGCTCCCGCCCTCCGACTCCAGCAAAGGAATGCACCATGGCCCACAGCAAGGCGCTGCGCGCAGACGTCGTCACGTTCAAAGGCGACCCGTTTCTCAGCAAGCCCGAAGACTGTCTCGTCTACATCCCCGATGCGATCGTGGTGATCGACAACGGCGTGATCGTCGATCTTGGCCCCGCATCGGAAGTCGGCAAGCGCCTGCCCACAGGTGTCACCCCCGAGCACTATCCTGACTCGATCATCTCGGCAGGCTTCATCGACACGCACATCCACTACCCGCAGACCGAAATGATCGCCGCCTTCGGCGAACAACTGCTGGAATGGTTGAACAAATACACCTTCGTCGCGGAACAGAAGTTCGCCGACAAGGCGCATGCCGACAGAGTCGCCGGGGTATTTCTGCGCGAGTTGCTGCGTGCAGGTACGACCACGGCGGTCGTCTACTGCACGGTGCACCCGCAATCGGTCAACGCATTCTTTGAAGAATCCAGCCGCTTCAATACGCGCATGATCGCGGGCAAGGTGCTGATGGATCGTCACGCGCCGGACGCCTTGCTCGACACCGCACAACGCGGCTACGACGAGAGCAAGGCGCTCATCGCGCGCTGGCATGGCAAAGGCCGCCAGCATTACTGCGTGACGCCGCGCTTCGCCCCGACAAGCACGCAGGCGCAACTGGACGCCTGCGGCACGCTGGTGCGCGAGCATGACGACGTTTTCGTGCAGACCCATCTGTGCGAGAACCTGGCGGAAATCGCCTGGGTGACAGAGCTATTCCCCGATCGCAAGAGCTACCTCGACGTGTACGCCAACGTCGGCATCGTTCGCCCGCGCTCTGTGTACGGGCACGGCGTGCATCTGACCGAGGACGATTTCTGCACCTGCCATCAGACCGGTGCGGCATTGGCGCACTGCCCTACGTCGAACTTCTTTCTCGGCAGCGGCCTGTTCCGACTCTTTGATGCAAAGAAGGCAGAGCGGCCCGTGCGCGTCGGCCTGGGTACGGACGTCGGCGGCGGCACGAGTTTCAGCCAGCTTCAAACGCTCAACGAGGCGTACAAGATGGCGCAGATGAACTCGACCAAGCTCAACGCCATCCAGGCTTTCTACCTCGCCACGCGCGGCAGTGCTGAAGCACTGTATCTCGACGACCGCATCGGCACCGTTGCCAAGGGGTTCGAAGCAGACCTCGTCGTACTCGACAAGAAAGCCACGCCGCTCATGTCCTTCCGCAGCGGGTTCGTACAGGACATCGTCGAGCAGTTGTTCGTGATGATGATTCTTGGCGACGACCGCGCAGTGCGCGCGACGTATGTGGCGGGGGAACGGGTGTATGACCGCGAGGTGGCGGGCGATAAGTTCTCGTACGCCTCGTAATGCGTGGGGTGCGGGTGGTTTGAGGAAGAAGCCCTTTCTTTCTTGTTTGAGGATTGGTTGTTCGAGCTTGGTCTCGATTGCTTGATCACGTTGGCTGGAGCTCTTTTCCCGCGAAAAATGCGGCACCTTGCTGGCCTGCTGGACAACTGCATTCCTGCGAGGGTTTCGATCTCACCACGGTAGTCTCAACTGCTGATGCTCGACGGCCGGGAGTTCGCCCCGGCGGGCGAGTAACTTCTTTGTTATCGACAAAGAAGTCACCAAGAAAGCGACCCCTGCATCGCCGCCCACCTTCGGTGGGTCCCCTGCGCTACTCGCCAAGGCAGGCGGCTGCGGAACTCGTCGCTACGCTCCTCAGACAGTCCTCGCCGACCCGCTACGCGGGCAACCTGACTTGTCTGCGTTGCTCGGCGGCTCAAAAGGGGCCGGCCATAGCAAACACCTCGAAGTGCGTGGAGCTAGGGCCTCTTCATCGTGTGTGGCGCACCGTGCGTGTGCCGCAAAGCGCACGCAACCCGCGCAGCGAGGTTTCAGATGTCGCGGATAGTGCGTCGGGCGGAGAAGCGGAGCGTCATCCGCCGTCTTTGCGCTGACGAAGCTGTTCGATCAACAACGACGTGTGATTGGCGAGAGCGCTAGCTGAAGCGCGAACAGCCAAAAACGGGGGCTTTGGCCTTTCGCCCAAACAACCATGCTGCGTGGTGTGGGCACCCCATTCAGCGTCGCCGAGCAGCACAGGGCGAGAAGGTTGCGGCGTAGCCGTCGGCGAGGACTGTCTGAGCCCGAAGGGCGAGTTCCGCAGCCGCCTTCTCGACCGCGCAGCGCAGGGGATCGGCCAACGGCCGACGATGCTGTGGGGCCGCTTCTTTGGTGACTTTCTTGTCGGCAACAAGAAAGTTACTCGCCCGCCGGGGCGAACTCCCGGCCAACGCACCTAAGCAATCGAGACCAAGCCCGAACAACCAACCAAAAGGCAAGAAAGGGCTTTCATCGCCGCCAGCAGTGGATAACGCCCCGCCCTCCCACCCAACAGCAACGACAGCCCGCATAGAACCAGAAGTGACAAAGACAAAATCCCAACCAACGAACGCCCGCAATCGTGACCACGGTTGATAAATGAAAGCCAAAGCAACAAAGGGCCTTCGCAGCACCGCCACTCACATCCCCCTCATCGCTGTCGTATCATGACCCCCCACCCCCGCCCCGATACCCCATGAGTCACCCCTCCGATTTCGACATCGACCGCCGACTCGTCCGCGAGCGCGCCGCGCGTCACGCGCAGCAGGCTGACGAAGCCGGATTCCTGGCACGCGAAGTTGCACAGCGCATGGCCGAGCGGCTTGCCTACATCAAGTACGAGCCTGCGCGCATCGTTGACATCGGGTGTGGCGTGGGCAGAGATTTTCCGTTGTTGGCGCAGCGGTATCCGAAGGCCGAACGCATTGGCGTCAACTTCGCGCTGCCGTTGTTACGACTGGCGCGAGGCGAGCGTGGGTTCTTTCAGAAGCTGCTCGGCGCGGCACGGGCGACCGATCCCCGCTATATCTGCGCAGACTCCACCGCCCTGCCGCTGGCGCGGGCCAGCGTACAGATGGTGTGGTCGAACCTCGTACTCAACTGGCTGGCCGACCCGATGCCGGCCTTCCGCGAAATGCATCGCGTGCTCGAAGTGGGCGGCATGCTGATGTTCTCGACCCTCGGGCCTGACACGCTCAAGGAGCTGCGCGCGGTAATGCCGGCCGGCAGTGGCGAGCGCGTGCATCGCTTCATCGACATGCACGACATCGGTGATGCGCTGGTGCAGGCAGGCTTTGCCGAGCCCGTTATGGACATGCAGACGATCACGCTGACCTACGGCGACTTCGACAGCCTGCTGCGCGATCTGCGTCACGCGGGCGCTACCAACGCAGCGTCCACCCGGCCGCGCGGTTTATCCGGCAAGGCCGGATGGGCGCGCGCGCGAGAAGGGTATGAACGTCTGCGTAAAGATGGCCGCCTGCCAGCGACGTTCGAAGTCGTCTACGGCCATGCGTGGAAGGCGGCGCCGAAGCAAACCGCTGACGGACGCTCCGTGATCGAGTTCAAACCGCGCGAGCCCCGCTGACATGAAAAGCTCGTCGCCCGTGTGGATCTTCGATCTGGACGACACGCTGCACAACACCAGCGCGCAGATCTTTCCGCTCATCGACGCGGCGATGACCGACTACGTCGCGCGTGAACTACGCGTGGATGCCATCGAGGCGGACCGCTTGCGGCGCGTCTATTGGCAACGCTACGGCGCGACCATGCTCGGGCTGGTACGCCATCACGGATGTGATCCGCACCACTTTCTGCATCACACGCATCAGATTCCCGCGCTGCACGAAAAGGTAGTGTTCGATCGGGCGGTGCGCAGCCTGTTCCGGCGGCTACCGGGCCGCAAAGTTGTGTGCTCCAACGGGCCGCGGGCCTACGTTGACGCGGTGCTCGGCTGCATGCGCATCGAACACTGCTTTGAAGAGGTGTTCGGCATCGAGCAGCTACGCCTGGCACCGAAGCCACATCTGGCCGCCTTCCGGCGCGTGTTGTCACATATCGGGCAACCGGCCGCCCAATGCGTGATGGTGGAGGACTCCGCCGTCAACCTGCGCGCGGCGAAAACGCTGGGCATGCGCACGGTGTGGATCAGCCGCCGCCCGGGCAAACCTGCGTGGGTGGATGTGAAACTCGCGTCGGTCGTCGACCTGCCTCGCGCACTGCCAAGATTGCGTTAGCGGGGCGACGTTGGGGCAACGGGCCCGGTCAGCCGGTCTCGTCTTCCTGCGCCTTGCGTGTCGAATCGGCCAGCCCGGAAAGCACGGCGCTGGCTTCCTGCACGATCCATCGCACGACATTGGCGGCACTCCCACGGCGCCCCAGCGACGCCGCCTGCCCCGCCCACAGCGACAGATACTCGATCTTGCCCTGACGAGCGGCTTCAGTGCGTAACGGACGCGTCAGGGCGTTCTGCAGTGGGAATGGCAACGCCGTGCGCGCGACGTCGGCGTCGAGCAAAAAACGATTCACGAGGCCACGCGCGGGCCGCCCGGAAAATGAACATGTGACGCGCGTACCACCCGCCTCCGCCGCCGCCAGAATGGCATTGCGGTATTCCTCGCTAATGCCCGCTTCGTCGCTGGCAAGAAAGGCCGTGCCCATCTGCACGGCAGATGCGCCCAGCGCCAGCGCGGCAGCCAGACCACGGCCATCCATGATGGCGCCGGCCGCCACTACCGGCATACCGACCGCGTTGACGATCTGCGGCGTCAGCGCCATGGTGCCGACCATGCCGCGCTCGTAGCCGGTGTCCCAGAAGGTGCCGCGATGCCCACCGGCTTCGCTGCCCTGAGCAATGATGGCGTCCACGCCAGCGCGTTCGAGAACGAGCGCTTCTTCCACCGTTGTCGCGGTACCCAGCACGATGATGTCGCGGCGCTTGAGTTCGGCGACGGCGCCATCCGGCAGCGTGCCGAAGATAAAGCTGAAGGCGGACGCACCGCTCTCGAGCACGGCTGCGAATTGATCGTCGAAACGGTTCTTGGGCAACGCGGGGTGCGGTACTTCGAGCCCCAGCTCGTCGTAATAGGGCCTGACGGCCGCCATGGCGCGTTCGATGTCGGCTTCCGACACCTCCTGCTCAGGCTGTGGCGCGAACAGATTCACGCCGAACGGGCGCGCGGTCTTCGCGCGCACTTCGCCCGCAGCCACCAGGAGTTGCTCGGCGCTGAGGTATGCGCCGCCGATGAAGCCCATGCCGCCCGCCTCGCTCACCGCAGCGTTGAGCGCTGGCGTGTCGCCGCCACCTGCCATCGGAGCCTGGATGATGGGGTGTTGCAGGCCGAGCATCCGCGCGAGCGGCGTATCCATGGGCATGGTGCTTCCTCTTTTTGGTGTCAGGGGGCGTTGCGGCGGAGGGTCTGGCGCAGGAATGCGGTCCTCGGCATGGCTGAGCCTGCCGCAGAGCGAGGCACTCATCATGCCGCCATATGTAGGCTTCCTGCAATCTTGCTGTCGCCGAAGGTGCCCTGATCAGAGTTCAAGCACGAAGCCGAGGTACACCATGCGCGACACCGTATTGGCCGGCGCGGTGTCGCCGAACCGAGCATCGGCGGCCTGCTGCGAGCGATCGGCGATCTCCTGGTGGCGTGGTCCGAGGTTGATGGCGTTGAGCGAGACTTCGACCTTTCGACCACTCAATCGCCCGTTCCACGCAATGCGCGCGTCGTAGGTGGTGTATGCCGGCGCCACGTACGGGTAGATCGGCACGAATCCATCACCACCCGCCAGCGGCCCCATCCGCAGCCCCGTCAGCGTGGTAGTCCAACCGCGCCCCCAGTCTTGCTTCCAGCTCAAGCTGGCGGAGTACGGCGCCGTGCGATCGTCGATGAGGGGGTCGCCCGAATGACGGTCGATAAGCGTATGCGTGAAGCTCCAGTCCGCCCCTTGCCACGGCCGCGCGCGAAACTGGTATTCAATGCCGCGCAGGCGCACTTCAGCGCCGTAGTTCACGTACTGCGCGGAGCCAATATAGGGTTCCAACAGAGGGGACGGCTGCGCGAACACCGGCACACGGATGAGAAAGCCCTTGATGCGCTCATCGAAGATGCGTACGTCGAGCGAGCTTTGCCAGGTCCGATAGTGACCGATGTAGCCCAGTTCGTAGCTGTCCACGCGAGGCTGCTTCAGATCGGGGTTGGCCAGGTACGGGTGCACCAGCAACGTGCCGCTTGCCGGATCGATGGCGACGACGTCACCTTCTTTCTCGAAAGTGGGTCGCTGTTGCCAGGCACGTGCGTAGCCAGCCCGCAGCGTCTGTCGGTCGGCGACGTTCCAGTTGATGAATGCGCGTGGCGCAAAGTGCGTGGGCTCGGACGAGTAGCGCTCCCACGCAGCGCCCGCATTGGCGGTCCAGTTCCGCGCAAAGCGCCATTCGAGATTGCCGAATGCGCGCAACAGGTCGCTCGGCTCCGGGTCGCCATTGGCATAAAGAAAGTCGGCATTGATACGATCGCGCCGCGCTTCCGCGCCCCACACCAATTGCATCGACGGTCGCGGCTCGAAACGGTTCTGTACTTCGAGATGATCGCGCGTCGCGCGGCGATTGCGGTTCAGCGGAACATAGGCTGGCCGTGGCACCAGTGGCGGCTCGGCCAGCGACATCCATTCGTCCGTGACACGCTCCTGGTTATGGTAGTAATTCACCGACCATTCGCTGCCCATCGTTGGCGCGTGAATCCATTTGGCATGCAACACATAGTCATACGCCGTCGTGGTGCGTTCTTTGTTGCTATTCAGGAGCGAGTCCGGATAGCCGATACCTTCGTACGCGCGACTCCCTCCCACGCGCAGCATCAATTCATCGCTGGGCGACAACCGGGTATCGGCGCGCACGCTCAGCATGGCCACACGGCGCGAGTCGTTGATGTCCTCGAAGCCGGAATCGGATACGTACGACACGTTGGCGCGCAGGCTCATCGACCCGGCATGTCCGGCTCCGCTGGCGCGCACATCGGCGATGTCGGACCCACCTGCGCCAATGGTCACGCGATCGACCGGCTCCTGCGCACTGTGTTTGGTGATGATGTTGATGACGCCCAGAAAGGCATTGGCACCATAGGTCACTGAGTTCGTGCCACGCACGACTTCAATACGGTCGATCTCGTCGACAGACAAAGGCAACGCGGCCCAATCGACACCGCCGAAGGCCGTGGGCGAATACACCGAGCGACCGTCGATGAGCACCTGCATTTCAGAGGGGAAGTTGTTCGACAAACCGTGGTACGTCACCCACGATGTGCTGCCGCGCTCTTGCCCAACCTGCATACCGGGCACCAAGCGGAAGACACGCGACAGATCGCGGTAGCCCGTGGCGCGGATGTAGTCGCCGTCGATGACAGTGACCGCGCCCGGCGCTTCATTGATCGGCTGTTCGAGCCGCGAGACGGTGAGGACCGTAGGCAGGTCTTCGAACCACGCTGACTCCTCGGCCGCCGCGACACGCGTCGGCTCGAATACCGCGAGCGCGACCGCGCAGCCGAGCAGCGTTCGGGGCAGATAGGCGGGAATCGTCGTCGGCACGAGAGGATCGATCCGGAGGCTCGGACTGGGCGCCATCGCGGTGCGGCGACACCGCGACAAGACAGCCGACCCCACAGATCCCCGGTCTCACTCTGTCGAAGGAACACGCAGCGCAGCCGAACGGCCTCGCGACGATGCAACCCGCTCCCCCGCCCGGAAGTTCTCGCCCCCGAGCGCCTTGCCACCGTGACGCCATGCAACCTGCTGGCGCGTTATGGTCCAACTTTGTCAGCCGTTGAACTCAAACGCCGGAGTATAGCGTTGTCGATGGCATATCCCGTTGCTCAAGACTCGACGTGCCCCAAGGTCTGTGTCACCTCCGTTGCGCGATGACGTGCGGCTTGTTGACGGTTGGCCACCTGCAGCTTGCGCAGGATCTTCTGCACGTGGTTCTTCACGGTCAGCGGGCTGATCGCGAGGATGCTGCCGATCTCTTGGTTGGTCTTGCCCTCGCGCATCCAGCGCAGCACCTGCGCCTCGCGCGGCGACAGGCGTGGCCGGCGGAAGGCGTCGGCGCTGTCGGTGGTTTCACCTTCGGCGACGACATGCGCCAGTGCGGCATACAAGTACGGCAGCATGAGCTCGCACACATAGGCCAGGTGAACATCGGAGGTACGACCAACGTCGAAGAAGGCGAATAGCGCCGGAACGGCACCACCAAGGCTAGGCATGCCATGCAGCAGAACGTCATTGGCACCGATGGATGCAAGCAGTTGTGCAGTGGCGCTGCCATCGTCGGCGCGCAGATGAGCCACCTGGCAGGACTGTTCGCGCCACACGCGTTGCAGGGCATCGAGCGTGTGCAGGCTGACGCGCAAGGTCGCGGGCTCGTCGGCAAACACCATCGCGCATGCCTGGGGGGAGCGTGCGTCACCCCAGAGGCAGGCTAGCGTGCCGTGCGGCACAAAACCCTGCAAAGCGCCGCGCGCCCACAGATGAAGATGGTGACGCTGGCGCACGCGCGCCGCGCCTTCCACGACAAACAGAAACCGTTCGAGTGCGTTGGCGTCCAGCGCAATCCGCTCGCTCATGGGCATCGCTCCGCGATAGTGGCAGGTCGACGCTAGGGGGCGGAAGTTGCAGCGGTCTTCAGGAAAAGTGACGAATTGATGACAGCCCCGCCAAGCGACGGGGCTGTCGAGAGGGCGTTCAGCGCTTGATGGTGGTGAGTTTGATGAATTTCTCCATCAACTGGTCCTGCGACTCAACGTAGTCCGGGTTATGCGGAATGCAATCGACCGGACAGACTTGCTGGCACTGCGGCTCATCGAAATGGCCGACGCATTCGGTGCACTTGTTGGGGTCGATCTCGTAGATTTCGGCCCCTTGCGAAATCGCGTTATTGGGGCACTCGGGCTCGCAGACGTCGCAGTTGATGCATTCGTCCGTGATCATCAATGACATGGTGTGACTTGCCTTCCGTTACTTCGATGCTGGGGGCTCTCCCCCCTGATTTGCCCGCGCGCGCGCTGCGACCTTGCGGCGGATGCTCTCGGCCACTGTCGGCTGCACGAAGGTGCTGATGTCGCCGCCCAACAGTCCGATCTCGCGGACCATCGTAGCCGACACGAACATGAATTCGTCGCCCGGCGTGAGGAACACGGTCTCGACGTCCGGATGCAGACGGCGGTTCATGCCGGCCATCTGGAATTCGTATTCAAAGTCGGACACAGCGCGCAAGCCGCGCAGGATGATGTGGGCGCCCTTGCTGCGGACAAAATCAATCAACAGCCCGGAGAAAGCGCACACCTCAACGTTGGAATAGCTCGACAGTACCTCACGCGCCAGCTCGACACGTTCGTCGAGTGTAAATATCGGATTCTTTCCGCTGTGCTGGGCAACCCCGACGACAACGTGGTCAAACATCCCCGAGGCGCGGCGCACGAGGTCTTCGTGCCCTCGTGTGAGCGGATCGAACGTGCCCGGATAGACGACGATGTCGGCGTTGTGCGACTGGTTCATGGGGTGTCCTCAATGGCGAGCAGTTGATAGTGCACCTGCCCAGCCTTGCCGCGTTTGAAGGCCGTCAGCCCGGCCAAGCTGTCAACGGCCGCTTCGGCCTCTACGTACACGCGGCCATTCTCGGCGAGCACGCGCGGCAACAAGGGTGCCACGCGCTCCAGCCAGCCCTGGCGATACGGCGGATCGAGAAAGATCACGTCGAAGCGCACGGGCGTGGCGCGCAAAAATTCTAGCGCATCGCCACGCTGCAACCGCACATTCGGTGCTTTGAGCGCATCCGCCGTCTTTTGGAGGTGCGCAAAAACGGCCGGTGCTTGTTCGACCATCACCACGCTGGCTGCCCCGCGCGAAGCGGCTTCGAAGCCCATTGCGCCGCTGCCCGCGAAGAGATCGAGACAGTTCAGACCCGATAGCTCCTGGCCCAGCCAGTTGAAAACCGTCTCGCGCACGCGGTCGGGAGTCGGCCGCAGTCCGGTTCACTCCGGCACGTCGATGACGCGTGAGCGCATGCTGCCCCCAACGATACGCACACGACTCACGACGCCTTGCCTCCGACCACGACGGTGATGAGGTTTTCGCGCTTCACGTGGCGGGCGAACGCCTCGCGCACCTGCTCGACGGTCACCGCCTGGACGCGCTCGGTGTAGTGATCGAGATAATCCAGCGGCAGCCCGTAATAGCCAATGACCGCCACCTGCCCGAGTATCTTGGCGTTGCTGTCCAGGCGCAGCGCGAAACCATTGATGAGGTTGTCCTTGGCGGCTTGCAGTTCGGCGTCGGTCGGGCCTTCGCGCAGGAAAGCATCCAGCGTGTCGTTGGCGACCTGCACCGCTTCATCGGCTTTTTCAGCGCGCGTTTCGAACCCGATCTGGAAGAGCCCCATGGATTTCTGCGGACTGAAATAGCTGTACGCACCATACGACAGGCCACGCTTGTCGCGGATTTCCTTCATCAGCCGCGATTCGAATCCGCCCCCACCGAGCGCGTAGTTGCCCACCACCAGCGGGAAGAAGTCCGGATCGCCACGCTTGAGCGTCGGCATGCCGATGGCAATGTGCGCCTGCGTGGCCGGGTTGGCGATGCGCTCGACCGTCGCGCGCGGCATGGCGGGGTCAGGCAGCGGCGGCAACGTCGCGCCCGCCGGCAGGTCGGCCGTCAGTTGCTGCGCGATGGTTTCCGCCTCGGCGCGAGTAATGTCGCCGACCAGCGTAACGACCGCCGTGCGGGCCACGTAGTGGGTGCGGTGGAAGCTTACCAGTTGATCGCGCGAGATCTTCTGCAGCGTAGCGACCGAGCTCACATGGCCATACGGATGCTTGCCATAAGCCAGTTCGGTGAAGCGACGGCCAAGAATGGAACCCGGTTGAGTCTGCGCTTCGCGCAGGCCGGCAATGGCGCGGGCGCGTTCGCGTTCAAGCACCGGCGCGGGGAAAGTCGGATGCGCAAGGATGTCGCGCAGGATCGTCAGTGCGCTATTGCGCTCGGCGGGGTTGCTGAGCACGCGCAGGCTGAAGCTCGCGCGATCCGCCTCCGCCCCTCCACCGAGGCGTGCGCCGATGTCGGCGAGGCGGTCGGCGATGGCGTTCTCGTCCAGCGCGCTCTTGCCACTGCCGGTGCCAGCGTCCATCAAACTGGCAGTCATGCTGGCCACGCCGACCTGGTCGGCAGGCTCGCGTGCGGAACCGGCATCAAAGTCGACCTGCACGTCGAGCATGGGCAGCGTACGGTTTTCGACGTAATACACCTGCGCCCCGGAAGGCGCGGTCCAGTGTTCGATCTTGATGGCCGCCTGGGCCATGGTCGTCGCAGCGAAGAGCGCGACGGCGACAAGCATTCGGTAAGTCATCGCGTGCTCCTTAATACTTGAAGTCAGGTTCGTTCTGCTGCGCCTTGGGGTCGGGCGGCAGGGGCACGAGATTGGCGACGGTGAGCGTGTCGTCGGTCAGCAGGCGCGCCGCAGCGGCCTTGACCTCGGCCGCCGTCACGGAACGTAGCTGCTGGTAGAAGCGGTCATCGTCGCGCCACGACAGGCCAAGCACTTCGAGCCCGCCAATCTGCGTAGCCTGCCCCATGAGCGAGTCCTGCTCATACACCTTGCCCGCGACCATCTGTGATTTGACGCGGGAGAGTTCGGCTTCGGTCACTCCCTTGGCGGCGATGTCGCGCACTTGCGCGCGCAGATCGGTTTCGAGCTGGGCGATGGTCACGCCCTTGCTTGGCACGCCCTCCAGAATGAACAGCCCCTGCTGTCCACGCGACAGCGAGTCGTAACCCGCGCCAGCGGACACCGCGTGCTTGTTGCCGCGGACGAGCTGGCGCGTCATGCGCGCGCCGTCATAGCCATCGAGCACAGCGGCGAGGATTTCCAGTGCGTATGCATCGCGCGATTTGTCGAGATCGACGATGGCCGGCACATGCCACGCCAGAGCAAGATAAGGCAGTTCGGCCGGCGCCTTGACAGTCACGCGGCGCACGCCCGCCTGTTGCGGTTCGCCCTGCTGCTTGCGGGCTGGTGCTTCGACGCGGGCAAGCTTGCCATAGGTCTGTTCGGCCAGTCGGAAGACGGCTTCGTGCTCGACGTCCCCCACCACTACGACGGTCGCGTTGTTGGGGCCGTACCAGCGCTTGTACCAATCCCGGACGTCTTGCGCGGTCATGTTCTGGATGTCATTCATCCAGCCGATCACGGGCACGCGATACGGATGGGCCACGTACGACGCGGCCATCAGCGCCTCGTAGGCCTTGGAGCGCGGTTTGTCGTCGGTGCGCCAACGGCGCTCTTCGGCGATGACCTGGATTTCTTTCTTGAACAGTTCGTCGTCGACCACGAGATTCGCCATGCGGTCGGCTTCCAGCCCCATCACGTCGCTCAAGCGCGATGACGGCACCTGCTGGTAATAGGCGGTGTAGTCGCGCGTGGTGAAGGCGTTGTCGCGCCCGCCCATGGCGGCCACGCGCTTGGAGAATTCACCAGGGCCGACGTCCTTGGTGCCCTTGAACATCATGTGTTCGAGCGCGTGCGCAACGCCGGTGGTTCCGGTGGTTTCGTCCATGCTGCCGACGCGATACCACACCATGTGAACGAGCGTGGGCGCGCGGTGGTCTTCGCGCACGACGACCTTCAGCCCGTTGGGCAAGGTGGTTTCGAATGTGGAGGCGGCCGGGTCGGCAGCCCAGGCCGATGCAACAAGGCATAGCGCGGCGACGCAAATGGCCGACAGCTTGCCTAGCAGGCGGTTCGATGGCATCTGTTAGACTTTCCCAAGACAGGCACGGATCGTGCGGACATCCGCGGGTGTCCGGCTCGAGGCCGGCGCGGCATGATAAATCAAACGCCTGCAGAGCCCGGCGCATTGCGCCAAATGCTTCGGTTTTAGAACGTGTCCAGAGTCTGCACTGCGTGAGCCCCGATCACGGCCTTGCAGCAAGACGATGAACACTTTCTTGGATGGAGGCGGCCTGCAAGCCCTATTCCGACCCTCGCTGACAATGTTTAGTTTCTTCAAGAAATCCGGGCAGGCCGAAACCCCCGCCCCCGAACAGAACGCTACGCCGGAAGCGGCAGCCCCGGCGGCATCGCCCGACACGACGCAGCCTTCGCAATCGCTGGTCAATGCGCCGGCCGCAGCGGAGCCCGAGGCCCCGCGTCGCTCGTGGCTCGACCGACTCAAGTCGGGGCTGTCGCGCACGCGTGACCAGATCGGCTCGGCCGCCAGCGGCGTGGGCGGGATTTTTTCGCGTCGCAAGATCGACGAAGACCTGCTCGAAGAACTCGAATCCACGCTGCTGATGGCAGACTGCGGTGTCGAAGCGACGCAGGCGTTGATCACCGAGCTACGCCTGCGCTGGAAGCGCGACAAGCTCGAAACCGGCGAGCAGTTGCGGGCGGCACTCGCTGAAGTGCTCGAAGGACTTCTGCGTCCGCTGCAGCACCCCATCAACGCCAATACGCACAAGCCCTTCATCATCATGCTGGCGGGCGTCAATGGCGCCGGCAAGACAACTTCGATCGGCAAGCTCGCCCGCCATTTCCAGCTTGAAGGCCGTAGTGTTCTGCTGGCTGCGGGCGACACGTTCCGCGCCGCCGCGCGCGAACAATTGCAGGAATGGGGCACGCGCAACAATGTCACCGTCATCGCGCAGGATGGCGGCGACCCGGCGGCAGTGGTGTTCGACGCCATCAATGCAGCCAAGGCGCGTGGTATCGATGTCGTGCTGGCCGACACGGCTGGCCGCCTGCCGACACAATTGCATCTGATGGAAGAAATCGCCAAGGTGCGCCGCGTCATCCAGAAAGCCGACCCGACCGGGCCACATGAAGTCCTGCTGGTGCTGGACGCCAACATCGGCCAGAACGCGCTGGCGCAGCTCAAGGCCTTCGACGCCGCAGTCGGCGTTACCGGCCTGGTGGTTACCAAGCTCGACGGCACGGCCAAGGGTGGCGTCGTCGCCGCAATCGCCCGAACCCATCCGAAGCCGCTTCGCTTCATCGGTGTGGGTGAAGGCATCGAAGATCTGCAGCCCTTCAGCGCGCGCGAGTTCAGCGAAGCGCTTTTTGGCGACGGTGTGACTCAGCAGTAACCGTCGCGTCGCAAAACAAACGGGCCGGCTCCTCGCGGAGTCCGGCCCGTTTGTTTTTACGCTGCCTGCTTATTGGGCTTGATAACGCCCCAGCACTTCGGCGTCGGTCAAAGCTCGGTCGTACAAACGGATTTCGTCCATCCAGCCCATCAGGCCGGTCGACGTGCTGCTCTTGTTGGTGGTGGTCGCACCGATCTTGATGTCATTCGCGCCGGCGTCGTTGAACGTGCCCGACCAGAATGTGGTGTTCGCCAGCGCACCATTCACGTAAATGCGCAACGCGGTGCCGTCATACGTGCCGGCCAGATGTATCCACTGCCCGGTAGTGAGCGCCGTCGGCGCGGTCACGGCGTATTTGACCGAACCATCCAGCCAGATCTTGAAGGTAGGCTTGTTGTCGGGCCCGATGTAGAGCTCGTAACCGGCCTTGCTGGTCGAGTTGATCTTGTAGATCAGCTTGGCCGAACCCGTGGTGCCGACGTAGGTCGATGGCAGCGTGTCGAGGTTGACCCAGGCTTCGGCCGACATCTTGCTCGTCGTCTTGAAGTTGAGCGCCATGACTTCGGCTTCGGTGTTGAGCACGTTGTTCGACAGGTACGAATAGCCGTCGAGGAAGTGGATGGCATTGCCATACTTGCCCGCCGCGCTCGCCTGGCCGCTTGTGCTATTGCGCTTGAGCGCCACGCCCGGATCGGCCTGCGACGAGTCCGCCAGCACGTTCATCGTCGCGTCTTCGTTCAGGCTCCATTTGGCGGCCGGCACCAGCGAGTCAGGCTCCGTCGGCGTCGTCGGTTCGGTCGGCAGCGGCACGTATTCCGGCGGCACCGGCTTGGTCCCCACGCCCCGCAGGTTGAAGTCCATGAACGCCCTTTGCAGCGGCGACACCCAGCCATATGCCGACAGTGAGTGACCCGCGCCAGCAACAAGGCTGAAGGTGGTGTCGACGCCAGCGGCGATCAGTTGATCCTTGAAGTACACGCTGTCCGCGGGCGGCACCGTGGTGTCCGCATCGCCGTGCAGAATCAGGAATGGCGGATCGTCGGTGGTAGCGTAGTCGCCTGGCATGGCGGCATGCGCCAATTCGGGCACCGACTTGGCCGGCGCGCCCAATAGCGCGGTGACGGAACTCCAAGCGTTGGCGAACGACGTGGTGAAGTCAGCCGGCCCCGAAGCGTCGACCACCGCTTGCACGCGGGTCGAATAACCTGACCAGCCGCCCGTGCCTTCCAGCGCCGCAACGCCACCCGTGGTCCCCAGCAGCGAAGCCAGATGGCCGCCCGACGACGAACCCCACACGCCGATCTTGTCCGGATCGATGAAGTACTTGGCGGCGTTGGCACGCAGGTAACGCAAGCCAAGCTTGAGGTCATGCAGTTGCGCAGGGAACACCGCGCCCGTGGGCGTGAGGCGATACATCATCGACACGCCAACATAGCCCTTGGTGGCATCGCTGACGATGGCGCTGGCCTGATCGTTCTTGTCGCCATGATTCCAGCCGCCGCCGTGGATACGCGCGATGACCGGCAGGCGCTTGCCCGGGTCGGTCGTGGGCGCCACGATTTCCATGTAGATATTGCTGTTGCCGCCCGTGCCGACGAACACGTCGTGGTAGTACGTGTAGCCGGCCGGCACATTGGTCGGCATGGTGAAGTCCGGGCGCGTCGGGTTGTCCGGGTTGGCAATCTGCGCGGGAGCGCCGCCAAGGCTGGTTGACGAGCTGGACGAATTCGTCGAACTCGACGAACTGGAGCTGGAGCTGCCTGCGCTCGACGTAGCGCTCGAACTGCTTGAGTTGCCTGCGCTGCTCTTGCTGGAACTGGCGCCGCTGCTTTGCGACGACGAAGAAAGTGATGAGCTGGTCGACGAACGTGACGAACTCGACGATGTCGTCGCTGAGTTGTTGTCGTCGTCACCGCCGCAGGCCGCCAGAACCATCGCAGCCAGAAGGCTCAGCAGCCATGGTCGGGCCGCTCGGGTAAAGCTTGGTGTGTGCATGTTTTAGGTCTCGTGAAGGTCCAACAATGCGCCCCGCAGCCGGCCCTCCTCCACGATTGCTACTACGGCGGCACGATCCGGCCGCCCACCACCTCCGAGCGACCATGCTCAAGACGCATTTGCTGCAAAGTCCTTGAGCACGGCGTGAGGCTACAATCTAAATCGATTTAGTGCAACGATACATCGGGTAAATCCTAGTCTTAGAAAGGGGATTTCCGTGGAATTTCCGGCGTCATGGCGCTCAGAACGCGCCTGCAGCCCTGAGCAATGACAGTTACAGGGCGGCCTAGCGGCCCGTGGCGCCAGAAGTTGCCAGCGCACCACCCGCAGCCAGAACCAAGGCGCGACCGCCCAGACGCTCATGCGCGCACTGCTCGGCACGCACAAGGATATCCTCCAGATCGTCCTCGTCGATGTCGAGCAATTCGCCCTGGATCAGCGCTGCGTGCAGGTCTTCACGCGTAATCGACACCGCCGCGATGGGTGGATTGGCCGGTCGCGGCTCGCTCGGCGCCAAAGCGTGCGGATAGCGTCGCCCCGCGAGGTTGTTGAAGACGATAGCCAGCACAGCCAGGGCCACCGAATCGAGCAGCACCGGATGCAGCACGAACTGATAACCCAGATCGGTGACGGCCGGCCCGCCCAGCACGGCAGTCAACGCCACCGCGCCACTTGGCGGATGCAGGCAGCGCAGCTTGAACATGACGGCAATCGCTAGCCCCGCCGCAAGACCCGCCGCCAGCCCCGGCTCGGGCACCAGTCGCGCCACGGTAACGCCAATGATCGACGCCACCAGATTGCCCCCGACGATCGACCATGGCTGCGCCAGCGGGCTCGCGGGCACGCCGAACAGCAATACAGCGGATGCACCCAGCGGTGCGATGAACCATGGTGACGTCGTGCCGAGCCCGTGGCGTCCGATCCATTCCGTCACCATCAGCCCGAGCGTCGCGCCGACGCAGGCAACGACCATTTCGCGCCCGCTAACGGCGAGCGCGTGCGGCCACAGGCGCCCCAGGGCACCACGCAGCCCCTGTCTTGTTATTTTCATGATCAGGGTTATCTCAGTTGGGAGTCGGAATATATCACGCCGTGATGTATTCTCCGGAACGCCAACACTCGCTCGCCCAAACGTGAAGAAACCCCAGTACGAAGCCCTCTCCGAATTCCGCTACCAGTTGCGGCGCTTTCTGCATTTTTCCGAGACCGCCGCCCGCGACGCCGGGCTCACACCGCAGCAATATCTGCTGATGCTGCACGTACGTGGATTCCCCGGTCGCGATTGGGCGTCGGTTGGAGAACTGGCTGAACGCCTGCAATTGCAACACCACGGCGTGGTAGCACTCATCACGCGGTGTGAAGAAGCCGGCCTCGTACGACGCCAGCGCAGCACGCTCGACCGGCGGCTGGTGGAAATCCACCTCGAACCCAAGGGCGCGCGCCAGCTTGAGAAACTCGCCGCGCAGCACGAAGCCGAACTGCGTTCGCTGAGCGGGACCTTTCAAGTAGCGCGCATCACGGCCTTCAATGACGACGGGATTGCCGAAGAATGACCGTCAGCACGCACCTTCGCGAACGAGCGCGCTGAAGCGTTTCTCCTTGCCGCCGATTCGTTGCGTCAATCGTCACCACTTTCCGCCGCCAGGCGAAACAACCAGATACTCGCCATTGGCATCGGAAAGGCACTGGACCTTATCCGTTGGCTTGATGTTACGAACAGCGCAGTCGTTTTGGCGCGCGGCCAGTCGAGCCGAATTGCAGTGAAACGCTTCGGAATACCCCGGAATAAGAAAAAGGCCAGAACCCTTGCTGAATCTTGGGTTTCCGGCCTTATTTGGAATGCTTTGGAACTGTATTTGGTGCCCAGGAAGGGACTCGAACCCCCACGTATCGCTACGCCAGAACCTAAATCTGGTGCGTCTCACCAATTTCGCCACCTGGGCTCGGGCCGACCGAGCGGCCCTGAGAGGATGGCGAGTATAGCAGCGCTCAGGCGGCTATACTGCGGGGCTTTGCAAATCCGCCTGCGGCATGCCCGTCGAGCATTACGAGAACTTCCCTGTTGCGTCGTTGCTGCTGCCCGCTCGCCTACGCGAGCCGGTGGAGGCGATCTATGCATTCGCACGCAGCGCCGACGATATCGCCGATGAGGGCGACGCGGCGCCGATGGTGCGGCTGGCCCAGCTTAACGAGTATCGCCACGCGCTGAATGTGATCGAAGGCGGCGGCACGCCGGAAGGTCCGATGTGGGTGCGGCTGGCTGCGGCGATACGCACACACGCCCTCCCCGTCCAGCTCCTGCATGACTTGCTGGATGCGTTCTCGCAAGACGTCGTCAAGACGCGCTATGCCGACTTTGCCGAGCTGCGCGACTACAGTCGGCGCTCGGCCGATCCGGTTGGGCGACTGATGCTGCATTTGTATGGGCACGCCACGCCAGAAAACTGCACCGATTCGGACGCCATCTGCAGCAGCCTGCAGTTCATCAATTTCTGGCAGGACGTGGGCGTCGATTGGCGCAAGGATCGCGTTTACCTGCCGCAAGCAAGCCTTGCACGATTTGGCGTGAGCGAGGCGCAGATTGCCGAAGCCCGCGTCGACGACGCATGGCGTGCGCTGATGCGCTTTGAGATCACTCGCGCTCGCACGATGATGCTGGCCGGCGCGCCGCTCGCGCAGCGATTGCCGGGCCGGGTCGGCTGGGAGATTCGCCTCGTGGTACAGGGCGGCTTGCGGATTCTCGAACGCATCGAAGCCGCTGATTACGATGTCTTCCGGGCGCGGCCCACGCTCGGCAAAGGCGACTGGCTGCGGCTGGCCGGTCGGGCACTCACCATGAACAATACGAAACGGCCTGCGAAGCCGCGCTGACACCATGGACCCATTCGAGTACTGCCAACAGAAGGCCGCTGCCAGCGGCTCGAGCTTTTACTACAGCTTCCTGTTCCTTCCGGCTCCGCGCCGGCGCGCGATCATGGCGCTGTATGCCTTCTGCCGCGAAGTTGACGATGTGGTCGACGAAACGCACGATCTGCAGGTGGCGCAATCCAAACTCGACTGGTGGCGCGGTGAGACTGCCGCCATCTACGGCGGCTCGCCCACGCACCCGGTGTGCATCGCACTGGCCGAGGTCCGCAAGCAGTTCAACATTCCGTTGGAGCAACTGCTTGAGATCATCGACGGCATGCAGATGGACTTGCAGCAGACGCGCTATCTCGACTTCAAGAACCTGCAGCTCTACTGCTACCGCGTCGCCAGCGTAGTGGGCCTGCTGGCGGCTGAGATCTTCGGCTACAAAGACCGCCAGACGCTCAAGTACGCACACGATCTGGGACTGGCGTTCCAGCTCACGAACATCATCCGCGACGTGGGTGAAGACGCGCGTCGCGGGCGCATCTACCTGCCTATCGAAGACCTGCAGCGCTTCAATGTGCCGGCCAAGGACATCATTGAGGCGCGCTACAGCGACAACTTCCGCGCGCTGATGGAGTTCCAGATCGAGCGCGCCGAGCGTTACTACGACCAGGCAATGGCGCAGCTACCCGCCGTTGATCGCAAGAGCCAGCGCCCCGGGTTGGTGATGGCTGCGATCTACCGCACGCTGCTGCGCGAAATCCGCGCCGACGGCTGCAAGGTGCTGACTTACCGGACCGCCCTCACCCCCGTGCGCAAGCTGTGGATCGCCACACGCACGTGGTTGGCGGGATAAGATAACGCGCGGGCGCAGAGCGCCCCACCACTCAAAATATGCAGCCAGACTGCAACACGGGGGAATCCAGCAACATGTTCGACGCACGATCCAGCGCCACGTGCCCGGGAGCATGGCGATGAGCGCTCCGCGCGTTGCCGTCATCGGCGCGGGCTATGCCGGCCTGACTGCCGCCGTCGAACTGGCCCGTGCGGGCTGCGCCGTCACCGTGTTCGAAGCGTCCCGTACACTGGGGGGGCGCGCGCGCGTGGTCGAAAAAGACGGTTACCGCATCGACAATGGCCAGCACATCCTGATCGGCGCGTATACCGAAACGCTGCGCATGCTGCGCTCGCTGGGCGTGCCACCGCGTCAGTTGCTGTCGCGCCCCTTTACGTTGCACGTGCCGGGCAGGCTCGATCTACGCGCCGCCCAAGCGCCCGCGCCATTCAACCTTGCCATCGGCCTGCTGCGCTCGCGCGAGCTGTCGTGGCAGGACCGCTTTGCCGCGATGCGCCTGATGCGCCATCTCAAGCGCATACGTTATCGCTTCGACCGCGACATCCCCGTGGCCGAACTGTTGGCCGATACCCGTCAGACGCGGCTGCTCATCGAACTCGTGTGGGAACCGCTCTGCGTGGCCGCACTGAATACACCCATCGCAGAAGCGTCGGCGCAGGTATTTGCCAACGTGTTGCGCGATTCGATCGGCGGGCGTTCGGCGGACGCCGAAATCCTCATCCCGCGAGTGGACCTGTCGGAGCTGCTGCCTTTCCCCGCCACGCATTACCTGTCGCGAAACGGCCACGCGGTACACACCGCCACGCCTATCAAGCGCGTCACGCGCGCTGGCGAAGGCTTTTTGCTGGAAGGCAATCCGTTCGGCGGCGAGGTGTTCGACCACGTCGTGGTCGCGACGGCGCCTTACCACGTGAGCGCGCTGCTCGAAGCCTTCGATGAAGCTGCGTTGCTGCGCGCGCAGATCGATGCACTACCTTACGAACCGATCACCACGGTGTACCTGGAGTATGACCGTGACATCCGCCTGCCCGAACCCATGATCGGGGTGGCCGACTCGATCGTGCAGTGGTTGTTCGACCGAGGCCAGCTCGGTGGCATGCCCGGAATGCTGGCGGCGGTCATTTCAGCACGCGGACCACACACCGAACTGTCGCGCGAGGAAATCGGGTTGCGCGCGCATCAGGCGGTGGAGCGGTTGTTCCCGCGCGTCACGGCGCCACGCTGGTCAACCGTCATCACGGAGAAGCGCGCCACCTTCGCCTGCCGGCCGGGTTTGGTGCGGCCGCGCCACGTCACGCCGATCCGCAATCTGGTGCTGGCGGGCGATTATCTGGATTCGCCTTATCCGGCAACGATCGAAACCGCAGTGCGTTCCGGGCTGGTTGCGGCGCGGCATGTATTGCGCATGTCGCAGGCAACCCAGTAGATGCATCAGGCCGCGCGCGCAACGCGCAGCGGCAGCATCAGAACGGCGTCCTGATTGGTCCACGAGAAGCACTCGGCAGCCGCCTCGCGCCAGGGCAACCAGCGAAAGGCGCGATGCTCGCCCGGGGCGATGGTCACCTCGGCGCCCTGCGGGACACAAACGCTGAATACATGTTCGAGATTGTGGGTGACGCCCGGCGCATAGCGGTGACGCCACAGCGGCAGGATTTCGAACCGGTTGGCCAACGGCCAGCGCTCGATCTGCGCCGCTTCCACGCGAATGCCCGTCTCTTCGAACAGCTCGCGCCGCGCGGTCTCCTCCAACGTCTCGCCCTCTTCCTGGCTGCCCGTCACCGACTGCCAATAGCCGGGGTGCGCGGCACGTTCGAGCAGCAGGATTTCGAGCGTGGGCGTGTGGATGACGACGAGAACCGAGACAGGATGCTTGTAGGTCATCCCCGCGCTTCGAACTGCCGCAATGCGCCGTCCTCGCTGATGATCAGCACCCACATCGGCACGCCCATGTCGCGCCACGTCGCAGCGGCGTCGCGCAGGACTTCATAGAAGGTGTCGATCGCCGGAGGGTCGATTTCGCGCAGCACGTCCGTGCGTTGAAGAATCAGCACGTAGCCGTCGGCTTCTTCCCACGACAGATCGGTCAGGCAATCGATGAGCGCGTCCCAGTTCTCGCCGAACCACTCGGGAAAATGCAGCGATCGACCGAAAAAGCGCAGCAGCGAATTCTTGTCGGTAGCCAGCCCCAGGTCGATGCGATAGGCGTTGTAGCCGAGCGTAGCAGCGGCATTGAAGGCAACGCGTGCGGCGTCTTCGTCGGCACGATAGACGCCGGCCTCGTCCTCGCGGGCGAGCAGCGTGACAGCGTCGAGCTGTGATGATGTCATGGGAGGATTCTTCTGAAACTGCGGTAATGATCGTCGGAGTAATAGTATTCGCCGACGCTGCCGGTCACGATTCTCCGCGCGCCGCGGTCATGGGAGCCGGGCGTCGGGACGGTGTATTCATGGTAGTAAGCGCGCTCTCGTTTCGGTAGCCGCCCTTCCCTGTTCTGGAACACGACACCGTCGCGCCGATAGGGGAACGGGCCGCCCCGCTCGATCAACGTCGAACGTCTGGCGGGCTTCGACCGGCAACGCCGTGGCCGCGATCGTCTGCATCGACGGAGATGGCCCGTCGCTGCGCGCACAGGCCACGCCGGCCATCATCAGAACCAAAGACACTAACAGGCTGGCGAGGAGTCTCACTTCGGCATTCGGGCGAAGAACAGCCCTGCAGTTTATCAGCCCAGTGTGACGCGCGGATGGCGGTACGGCGCCGCGTTCAGCGACAATGGCCGTTGCGCTTGGGCTCGCATCATGCGGGCATCCAGCAGAACGATTGCAGGGGTCTTGCCATGGAATTCGATTTCGACACACCCATCATCCGCAGTGCCAGCGACAGCCTCAAGTGGGGGCGCTACGCCGGCCGCGACGTGCTGCCACTTTGGGTGGCCGACATGGACTTTGCCTCGCCGCCCGCGATCATCGAGGCCCTTCATAAACGCGTCGAGCACGGCGTGTTCGGCTACGCGGCGCCGTGGCCATCGCTGGTTGACGCTGTTGTCGAAGGCGTCGCACGCGATCATGGCTGGCGCATCGACGCTGACTGGTTGGTGTGGCTGCCGGGCATCGTGACCGGGTTCAACCTTGCTTGCGCCATTGCTGGTGCGCCCGGCGACGAAGTGTTTACCTTCACGCCCGTCTATCCGCCCTTCCTGAGTGCGCCGCGCCACACGGGCAGGCGGCTCGCGCGCAGCGACATGCGCCTGCAGGACCGCCGCTGGGCCTTCGACTGGGACGATGTCAGCCGCAAGATCAACGAGCGCACCCGCATGTTGCTGCTGTGCAGCCCGCACAATCCAGTCGGCCGCGTGTATGACCACCAAGAGGTGTTCCGTCTGGCGGCCATCGCCGAACAGCACGATCTGCTCATCTGCTCGGACGAAATCCATGCGGGCCTGGTGCTCGACCCGCGACGTCCGCACGTCCCCATCGCTGCGCTGGACGATACGGTTGCGCGCCGCACCATCACGCTGATGGCACCGAGCAAGACATGGAACGTACCGGGACTGTTCTGCGGCTTCGCGATCATCCCCGACCCCGCGTTGCGCCAGCGCTACGTGGCTGCGATGCAGGGCATCGTGCCGCACGCCAATGTGCTCGGACTGGTCGCGGCGGAAGCGGCTTATCGCGATGGCGACCCGTGGCGGCAGGCCTTGTTGAAATATCTGGCGGACAACGCGCGCGCCGTCGAAGCGGCCGTGGCAGAAATACCCGGGCTATCCATGACGCCGGTCGAGGCGACTTATCTAGCCTGGATCGATTGCCGCCAAGCTGGGCTGGAGAGGCCCGTTGCGCATTTTGAAGCGCACGGCGTGGGGCTGTCCGATGGAGCCGACTTCGGCATGCCGGGTTTTGTGCGGTTGAATTTTGGTTGCCCGCGCAGCACGCTGGACGAAGCGCTCAGACGGATGCGAGCTGCGTTGCCGGCAAACTAGGTAAGGGCAAGGAAGCGCCCGAACGAATGCCGGGCGCGGAATCAGCGATTGGCGATCAGGCGCGGGCGCGCTTCTGCAACTGGATCAGCTTGGCCTGCACGTAGCCCTTGAGCTCGCGGAACGGAATCGGTTTGCCGTAGATGATGACGTCTTCCGGCAGGCCGCCTTCGCGCTCGATTTCTTCGGGCACCAGGCCGGTGACGACAACGATGTCCATGTCCGACAGTTGCGGATTGCTGCGCAGCTTGCGGATCATCGCGAAGCCATCCAGCCCTGGCATGACGAGATCGGACACCAGCAGGTCGGGCGCATCACGGCCGATTTCCATGAGCCCTTCGAAGCCGCTGCTGACGATCTTCACGTCCATGGGCATTTCCCAGCTGGCCAGGGTGCGCTCATAGAGTGCCTGCATGATGCGGTCGTCTTCGGCGATCAGCACGCGCAGCCGATCCGAACCGCTGTCCGGTTTGGCATGACGCTTGCGCAGGTATGACTCGACCGAGCCGATACGAATGCGGCGATGGCCCCCGGCGGTTTTCCAGGCCTCCAGCAAACCGTTTTCCACCATCTGCTGAACGGTGCCGAGCGAAACCCCGAGCATCTGGGCTGCTTCGCTCGTGCTGCAGTACTCACGTTCGGTCTTGCTTCTGCTTTGGACCAGCTCTGCCATTGGGGGGCCTCGTCGAAGGAGGGTCGCCCCAGGTCGGGGCGCATCCCATCAATACGCGCTTTCAGACAATTTTAGTAAAAATTCTGACCCGTCAAACTCAGCCAAAAGGGCTTATGTCGCCGGATTGGAATCATGCGGCCGCCATGACGTCTTCGTGACTGGCGGAAGGGGGCAATGTTACGCGCAACATGGCTGCTGGCGTTGGGTGCGGCATGCCGATTGGCAGAGGTTAGAGCACGGCGGTCGCCTTGTGCGTAGGACAAAAGACGGCAAAAGCGATCAAACCGCCTCAAAACGCGTCAGATCGACGAACGGTCTTAAAACCGTCACGAACGCATGCACCAAAAGAGAGCAACCGCCTGTTCGAAAACAGGCGGCCGCGTGTCAGTCGCCGCTTGGCAGACCCGCCTGACTTCCACTCCACGTAAGAGCCTTGGCGATTTGCTCATCCGACGAACGCTTCTGCACGCCCGATCCGCCTGGGTACGAGATCGGACTCCAGATGCTTGCGCTGCCCGCGTCCGGGGGGCATTGCCCCTTACCTGGCCCGCTTATGAGCAGCGCAGTCGGCGGTCTCTTAGAACCTTACCTGGATCCCCAGGTTGACCGCGGCGCCCCGGGAGTTGCCGCCAAAGGACTGCCGGAAGCGGCCATCACCGAACAGCGTGGTGTTCTCCGCGACCATGAAACGGCCGCCCAGGCCTAGTTCGCCGAAAGTCCGATCGTAGTTCTCTCGCAGCTTGGTGCCGCCGATGCTCACGCTTTCGGGTTCGATGAAATCGTGGATCAGGTTGGCCACTACATAGAACTGCCCTTTGTTCTCTGGGCGCACAGCGTCGTTGAACAGACGGACCCCAAGGCGGCCCCGGAGACTGTCGGCCTGGTAGCTGTCGATCTGGCTGATGTCGTCGTGGAAGCTGTCGTACCAGGTGTGCTGATAGCTCAGCTGTGCCTGGGGTTCGATCTGCCAGTTCTCGGCGAAGCGTGCCATGCGTTTGCCCACTTCCACAGACAGGCCGAGGCGCCAGGCTTTCTGCGTGGCGCGGGCGCCGTAGAACGTCGTCGAAGCTGTTGCGGATGCGGGAGATCATCGCCACGCTGTCCAGGTAACGGCCGTCAGCCTTCGAGAAGGTGCCGTAGCCGCCAAGGCTCAGGGTGTTGGAGCCCATGTCGCCGGTATGCTCGCGGCCGAAGCCTTCGGCAACGCGCATCTCATCGGAGAATTCGACGTCGCCATGGGCGTAGTCGATAACCACGCCGGCCCGCTTGGTGTTGCCTTCGTCGTCGCGATCCACCCGGAGATCATGGCCGAACTGGATGCCCAGGATGTTCTGCTTGAAGTTAAAGCGATCGCCGTCGGCCCGCAGGTTGTCGCCATACAGCCGCGACCAGCCCTGGAGTTCGCCGCTCTTCAGGTCGTAGGTCCCGCCGATGCGCTGGTGCAGCGTGGACAGCAGGGTCAGCCCTTGCTCCATGTTGGCACTTTGCGCCGCCACGTAGTTCGAGGTGCCAGGCCGGTAGATCGGCGTGCCGGCGTCGGTTTCGTCAGGATTGCTTGGCTCGGGCACGATGGAGGGATCGGTCGGCAGCATGTTTGAGCGCAGATACCAATTGCCGTTGTCCGCGGCGACGCCGCCCTGGAACAACTGGTACTCATAGGCGCCCGCCTGCACCGGCGATGCGAGAACGAAGCTGGCGTTGGAGCTACCGGTCACCTGAACCAGTTCAATGCCGTCGCCCTGAGTCAGAGCGCCCGCCCCGCCAGTGTTGTTGACCAAGACGCTAGCGGTTCCCGAACTGGCGTCCTCGCTCACGTTCAGCGTAAGCAGGTCGGTGCGCTGCACGCTGGCGTCGTTCAGGTAGGTGTTGAACAGCACGCGGCTGCCCGACCCGAGAGTCACGTTACGGCCGACGACATTGAAGGTGCTGTAGCCGCCTGAGGCTGTGCCTGCCGCAGCCGCTCCCGCGATGTCCAGCGTGCCGCCGAGCGTGAAGTTGTCTGCGCGCACGGTACCCACGGTGCCACCAATGAGCGTGGCGCCGGAATCCACCGAGAAGCTGGACAGTGCACTCTGGCCCACGTCTGCCGCCAACGCGCCGTAGACGGCGTTGTTTTGCACTGCCAGGGTGGTGCCGTTTTTCACCTCGGTGCTGCCAAAGACCTGCGACCACTGATCGGCTGCGTTGCCGTACCGCGAGCCGTCAAAGGTGACGGTATTGCCCCCGGTAGCAACCACCGAAATCAATCCATTGGCGGCGTTGCTCTGCACGGGGTCGTAGAAAGTGATGGGAGCGCCGGCTGCGTTGAGAGTCAGAGTCGCAGATGTGCCGCTGGTGTTATCCATCCAGATCGCGTTGGCGCCACCGCCCTGCGTGTTGCCGGCGAAGGTGATGCCACCGCCCACGGCGTTGAGCGTGGCGTTGCCGCCGGCCCAGATCGCCCCGCCGTGGCCGCCAGCGGTGTTGTCGCTGATCGTGTCCTCCGCAGTGGTGTTCAGGGTGAAGTCCCCGGTGGCATAAATGGCGCCGCCATTGCCGGCAGCCGTGTTGTTGCTGACGCTGGCGCCCAAGAGCGTGGCGTTGCCACCCGACCAGACAGCGCCACCATCGGCGCCCGCACTGTTGCCCGTCAGGGACAGAACGCTGTCGGCGTCACCCATGCTGACGTCGCCGCCCGCGTAAACCGCGCCGCCACGCCTTCCTGCCGTATTCCCGGTGAGGCTGATGGCATTGCCGCTCACGACAGCATCACCCTCGGTGAAGATTGCGCCGCCGCTACCGCTGGCACTGTTGCCGCTCGCGGTCAGGCTGCCGTTGGCCGTGACACTCTGGAGGGCGCGAATGGCGCCGCCGTCGCCTGCCGTCGTCGTGTTGTTCGACAGCGTTACCGTGCTCGCGCCGTTGCCCAACGCGACGAGTCCTCCGGCATTGATCGCGCCGCCACCGTTCCTGGCCGTATTCTCGGTCAGGCTGATGGCGTCGCCAGTTACGGCGACGTCACCGTCAGTATCGATCGCACCGCCGTAGCCACCCGCTTTGTTGCCGCTCGCCGCCGAGTCACCATTCAGCGTGATGGTGCCGCCATTGGCTGCATAAATAGCACCTCCACTACCGCCGGCACTGTTGTCGTTCGCGCTCAGGTTGCCGTTCACGTTGACATTCTGGAGGGCGCGAACGGCGCCGCCGTCGCCAGCCGTCGCCACATTGTTCGACAGCGTTACCGTACTCGCACCGTCGCCCAGCGTGACGGCCCCTCCGGCGTTGATCGCGCCGCCACCGACGCCCGCCGTATTTCCCTTCAAGCTGATGGCATCGCCGGTCACGACAACGTCATGTTCGGAATCGATCGCGCCGCCAAAACTGGCCGCGCTATTGTCGCTCGCCGTCAAATTGCCACTCAACACGATGCCGCCATTCTTGGCATAGATAGCGCCGCCACCGCCTCCCGCCGTGTTGCCGGTCAGGCTGATGACATCACTGGTCACGACGACGCCCCCTCCGGCAAAGATCACTCCGCCAGAATCGCCCGCGCTGTTGTCGCTCGCCGCCAGATCACCGATCACTTGGATACTGCCATTGGCAGTGTAGATAGCGCCGCCAGAGGCCCCGGCGCTGTTGCCGTTCGCTTGCAGATCGCCATTCACCGCGACATTCTGGGCGGCACGAATGGCGCCGCCGTCACTTATGGCCGCCGTGTTGTCCGACAGGATGATCGTGCTTGCAGCGTCATTGAGGGTAATGCTGGCCCCGGCATAGATCGCGCCGCCACCGACTCCCGCCGTGTTCCCGCTCAGGCTGATGGCATTGCCGGTCACAACAATATCGCCTTGTTGGGAATAGATCGCGCCACCAGAGCTGCCGGCACTGTTGCCGCTCGCACTCAGATCGCCATTCACCGTGACGTCGTGTATTGCGCGAAGGGCTCCGCCGTCATGCATCGTTGCCGCATTGTCCGACAAGGTGATCGTCGTCGCGGCATTGTTGAGCGCAAGGCTGCCGCCGGCATTGATCGCGCCGCCACCGACGTCTGCCGTGTTTCCGCTCAGGTTGATGACATCCCCGGTCACGGTGACGTCGTCTTCTTCGCTATGGATCACGCCACCGTAGCTGCCTGCGCTATTGCCACTCGCATTCAGCTCACCGTTCACCACGACGCTGCCCTTGTCGGCGTAGATCGCGCCGCCAGAGGCGCCGGCACTGTTGTCGTTCGCACTCAGGTTGCCATTCACGGTGACACGCTGGAGGGCACGAATGGCACCACCGTCATCTGTCGTTGCAGCATTGTTCGACAACGTGATCGTGCTCGTGGCATTGCTGAGCGTGACGCTGCCCCCAGCGTTGATCGCGCCGCCCCCGACTCCCGCCGTATTACCACTCAGGCTAATGGCATTGCCGGTGATGGAAACGTCACCCGTCTCGGTATCGATCACGCCACCAAAGCTGGCCGCACCATTGCCACTCGCCGTGAAAGCACCGGTCATGGTGACGTTGCCATTGGCAGCATAGATGACGCCGCCACCACCTCCCGTCGCGTTTCCGATCAGGTCGATGGCATTGCTGGTCACGGTAACGCCCTGCCCGGCATAGACCACTCCGCCAGAGTTGCTCGCGCTGTTATCGCTCGCCGTCAAATCCCCGATCACCTGGACGCCGCCATTGGCAGCGTAGATCGCACCGCCGGACGCGCCAGCGTGGTTTTCGTTTGCACTCAAGTCGCCATTCACAGTGACATTCTGGGTTGCGCGAATGGCACCGCCGTCACTTGTCGTCGCCGTGTTGTTCGTCAGGGCAATCGTGCTGGCGGCATTGTTCAGCGCAACACTCCCCCCGGCATAGATGGCGCCGCCGCCTGTCCCCGCGGTATTCCCGTCCAGGTTGATGGTATCTCCGGTCACGGCAACGTCACCACGTTCGGAATAGACCGCGCCACCAGAGCTGCCGGCACTGTTGCCGCTTGCAGTGAGTTCGCCATTCGCGGTAACACCCTGGATGGCGCGAATGGCGCCGCCGTCATTTGTGGTCGCGACATTGCTCGACAACGTAAGCGTACTGGCAGCATTGCCGATCGCGACGCTGCCCCCGGCATTGATTGCGCCACCGCCGCTTTCCGCCGTATTTCCGCTCAGGCTGACAACATCGCCGGTCACGCTGACGCTGCCCCCGGCATGAATCACGCCGCCGTAACCGCCCGCGTTGTTTCCGTTCGCCGTCAAGTCACCGCCTACCGTGACTTGACCGTACTGGGAGTAGATAGCACCGCCAGACGCGCCGGCACGGTTGTCGTTCGCGATCAGATCGTCGTTCACGGTGGCGTTCTGGATGGCGCGGATTGCACCGCCGTCACCTGCCGTCGCGGCATTGCTCGACAGCGTCACCGTACTTGTAGCATCGCCAAGCGTGACGCTGCCCCCGGCATTGACTGCACCACCGCCAACGCCCGCTTTATTTCCGCTCAGGCTGATGGCCGTGCCGGTCACGGCAAGGCTGCCGTCGGTATGGATCGCACCGCCCCAACTGGTGCCCGTGTTGCCGCTGAACAGCACTGGCCCGCTGGTTGTCAGGGTGAGGTTCCCGCTGTCATGGATCGCACCTCCGCTCGCTGCATTCCCTCCGGTGAGGGTAATGTCAGAGAGGGCTAACGTCGCATTGGATCCGGAGAAATACCCGTAGGCCCCGCTGCCGTTATTCAGGGTGATGACGCTACCCGACGCCGCGCCATTGATCGTCAGGCCGGTGGCCCCTGCCGGCAAAGCGACGGCGGCCCCATAGAGCGATGCGCCACCCTGCAGGTTCCAGATGTCGCCGCTGGCAAGCGACGTATAAGAGGTCAGGTTCGTTCCGCCCGGAACGTCGACGACAGTCGCCGCGTGCGCGGCATTCATGGTCCCTGCGCAGACGGTCAGCATCGCAAGGCCAAAGACTGTGGATAGCGCAGACGAAGCAACACTGCGTGATGCTCTTTTTCCGCGCGCGGAGGTTATCTCTGAGGCTACAGTCCATGTGCCGGACAGTTCATTCCAGATCACTCGATATTGTTTGTTCATTTTTCGGCCCCGATTGGCTTTTTAGTGATCGGCGTAACTTGAAAACTCTGTTGCGAGGCCAAGAAAGCACCGGTGAGCACATGGACTTTAGGAAAGGAGGCGACGCCAAAATCTGATGCAAGGCAGGCTGTTCTGACGTTTTTACTTAGCGTTTCGATGCCTGCGAGAAGGTCGGACATTGCATGAATCCATATCGGGCACGCTGATCAGACATGTCTGATCTGATAGCGCATCGAACACGGCTCACGCTGAAAATTCGGCACTCCGGCCAAGACAGTAAATATGCCAACGTTCTGCAACCTCAGCACAGCGGTGAGACAGACAAAAAAGTGCCCGCGCAAGGCGGGCTCAATGGGTAACGCAAGAGGTGACGCCACGAATGCGGCGCATGACATCTACATCAGATCGACTGCCGCACCGGTTGCAGGAACCACGGCTTTTATGCCGTACCCCAGAGACATGATCGATATCCATTCTCGATGCATGAGACACCCCATATAGGTATCGACACCAAGAAAGCCGTGGACAACAAAAACCCCAGTGAGCGCGAGACTCACTGGGGTTTCATTGACGATCAAGAAAGAGGTAAATCCTAGAACGGAATGTCGTCGTCGAAGTCGCCGAAGCCACCGCTGTTCGAGTTCGATTGTGCCGGGGGCGCCGAACGCTGCGGAGCACTTTCGCGAGCGGGCGGACGGTTGCCCGAGCTGCGCGGAGGAGCCTGGTTGTAATCATCGTCCTGCGAACGGCCGCCGCCCATGCCTTCACGACCGCCCAGCATCTGCATGGCATCAGCGCGAATTTCGGTGGTGTACTTTTCGGCGCCGTCCTTGTCGGTCCATTTGCGCGTGCGCAGGCTACCTTCGACGTAGACCTGCGAGCCCTTCTTCAGATACTGGCCGGCGATTTCAGCGAGCTTGCCAAAGAAGGACACGCGGTGCCATTCGGTCTGTTCCTTCATCTCGCCCGATGCGCGGTCGCGCCAACGGTCGGTGGTGGCGATGCTGATGTTGCAGATTGCGTCGCCGCTCGGGGCGTAGCGCGTCTCGGGGTCACGCCCGAGATTGCCCACCAGAATCACTTTGTTCACGCTCGCCATTTAAACTTCTCCTCCGATCAGGGTGCGCAGACGGCTTTCGTCCCAGCGCTCCGGGTTTACTTTCAAGACTGCAATGCGCCGCTGCGGTTCGAGGACCACTTCTCGCACGCCCGGCAAGCGTGCGATCTGCTCGCGGACCTCGATCAGATCCAGATGCGGCGCGATGTGATATTCGCGGCGGGCCGACAATGATGGCACGACCATGCTTTTTGCCCATAGGGCCCATAGCAGGCTCAATACCAGTGAAGCGCCAAAAACGCCTTGCGGACCGAAGTGTAATGCCAGCATGCCTCCTGCGGCAGCACCCAGGCCAGCGCCGAGCGCTTGCGAGGTATTGAACGCGCCCAGTGCGAGGCCCTTGGCATGCGGCGGCGCGATACGCGACACCAGCGACGGCATCGATGCCTCAAGGAAATTGAACGCTACAAAGAACAAGAACAGCATGGCCACAAGCACGACAAAGTGGTCATAGGCCAGCAATAAGCCTAGCTGCGACAGCGCGATGACGCTGATCGAGCCCATGAAAACGGGTTTCATGCGGCTGCGGCGTTCAGCCTGCATGATGGCCGGCGCAGCCAGCACGAAACCGCCAAATACGACCGGCAGATACAGCATCCAGTGATGCTCGACTGGAATGTGCTGTTGATCGACGAGCAAACGCGGCACCACGAGGAACATCGCCATCTGCATCAGGTGCTTGGAGAAAATTCCGAAATCCAGTCGCAGGAGCTGAGTGTCGAACAAGACATCGCGCAAGCGCGCATCCGGCGCGCCCACGTGAACGCGGGGCGCATGCGGCACAGCGAGCGTGACCACGCCGATCGCCCCCAGGGCGAGAGCCGCGATCAGCAGGAACATGCCGTGCATGCCGATCCAGCTATAGAGCGCCGGAGCGGCCACCAGCGAAACCGCGAACACCACGCCGATCGAAACACCAATGATGGCCATGGTCTTGGTGCGGTGTTCTTCACGGGTCAGATCAGCAGCAAGGGCGGTGACAGCCGCCGAAATGGCGCCAGCGCCTTGCAGACACCGCGCAGCGGTGAGCCAGCCAATATTCGGTGCATACGCTGCCAGCACGCTGCCGACGGCGTAGAGCAGCAGCCCTAACACAATGACCGGCTTGCGACCCCAACGGTCCGATGCGAATCCGAACGGGATCTGCAGGACAGCCTGCGTGAGCGCAAATGCGCCCATGGCAATCCCCGCCCACATGATGTTGTCGCCACCGGGCAAGGTCTTTGCATAGAGAGAGAACACCGGCAAGACGAGGAACAGGCCCAACATGCGGAACCCGAAAACCAACGCTAGCCAGCCAGCGACACTGAGCTCGGAACGGCTCATACGGTCGGAAGTTGGGGTCGATGCAGATGAGGACATGGAAGCGGCCGGCACCACGCACGGCGGCGTCAGGGTTGGGGACCCAGCATTTTATCAGGGCCGGGCGAGCTGGCGCGATGGTGTTACAGGCGTTGGCAATGCAACGCCAATGCACTTGGCCTTGGGCTCGCCGAGCCGATATAGTGATGAGTTCGCCGCTCGCAGCGGCCGCATTGACCAACACCGAGCATCGATGGACTGGATCCGGATTCGCGGGGCACGCACCCACAACCTCAAGAACATCAACCTCGACATCCCCCGTGATCGCCTGACGGTGGTTACCGGGCTGTCGGGCTCTGGCAAGAGTTCCCTGGCTTTCGACACCCTCTATGCGGAAGGGCAGCGCCGCTATGTCGAGTCGCTGTCGGCGTACGCACGCCAGTTCCTCCAACTGATGGAAAAGCCGGACGTCGATCTGATCGAAGGTCTGTCGCCGGCCATTTCGATCGAACAGAAGGCCACCAGCCACAATCCGCGATCGACGGTCGGCACGGTCACCGAAATCCACGACTACCTGCGCCTGCTGTTTGCGCGTGCAGGCACGCCCTACTGCCCGGACCATCATCTGCCGCTAGAGGCGCAAACCGTCTCGCAGATGGTCGACCATGTGCTGGCACTGCCCGAAGGCACGGCATTGATGATCCTGGCGCCGGTGGTCAGCGACCGCAAGGGCGGGCATGACGAGCTGATTTCGGAGTTGCGGGCACAGGGGTTCGTACGCCTGCGCATCGACGGCGAAACGTTTGAAATCGACACTCTGCCCCCGATCGACAAAAGTGCCAAGCACACCATCGAAGTGGTGGTTGACCGCCTGAAGGTACGGCCCGATTCTCGCCAGCGCCTGGCTGAGAGCTTCGAGACAGCGCTCGGCCATGGCGAAGGCCGCGCCTTGGCTGTCGAAATGGACTCGAACAAGGAGCACGTGTTTTCGGCGCGCTACGCCTGCCCGGTTTGTGGCTTTGCGGTGCCCGATCTCGAACCGCGCCTGTTCTCGTTCAATAACCCGGCCGGTGCTTGCCCTACATGTGACGGCTTGGGACATCTGGACTTCTTTGACCCGCAACGCGTGGTGGTCCATCCGGAGTTGTCGCTGGCCTCCGGCGCCATCCGGGGTTGGGACAAGCGCAACCAGTTCTACTTTCAGATGCTGCAAAGCCTGGCCTCGGCCTACGGCTTTGACGTGGATGCGCCATTCGCGTCGCTGGCGGAGGACGCCCGCGAAGCCGTGCTGCACGGTTCTGGCACGCGCAAGTTGCCGTTCAAGTACATGTCCGAAAGCGGACGCATGGTCACCAAGGAGCATGCGTTCGAAGGGATTTTGCCCAATCTTGAACGCCGTTACCGCGAGACTGACTCCATCGCGGTGCGCGAAGAGCTGTCCAAGTACCGTTCGACACAACCTTGCCGCGCCTGCGGAGGTAGCCGGCTGCGTACAGAGGCGCGTTTCGTGCGCATCGGAGACAGCACGCTACCCGAGCTGACGTCACTACCGATCGGCGACTGCCGGGACTTCTTTGCACAAACCACGCTGACGGGCCACAAAGGACAAGTGGCAGACAAGATCATGAAAGAAGTCGCCGCGCGCCTTCAGTTCCTGATCGATGTTGGCCTGGATTACCTTTCGCTCAACCGTTCGGCGGACACCCTGTCGGGCGGCGAAGCCCAGCGCATTCGGCTGGCCTCGCAGATCGGCTCGGGCCTGACGGGCGTCATGTACGTGCTGGACGAGCCATCCATCGGCCTGCACCAGCGCGACAACGATCGATTGCTTGGCACCTTGCGGCGCCTGCGCGACCTTGGCAACACGGTAATCGTGGTCGAACACGATGAAGACGCCATCCGCACAGCGGACCACGTCATCGACATGGGGCCTGGCGCCGGTGAACACGGGGGCCAGATCGTAGCGTCGGGCACACCTGCCGAAGTTGCCGACGACCCCGCTTCGGTAACGGGTGCATTCTTGTCCGGCCGGCGCGAAATCGCCGTCCCGGCCAAACGGCGCATACCCGACGAAGAAAAAATCCTTCGTCTGAAAGGCGCCCGTGGCAACAACCTGAAGAGTGTGACGCTGGAGATTCCCGCCGGTTTGATGACTTGCATCACCGGCGTGTCTGGATCGGGAAAATCCACGCTGATCAACGACACGCTCTACGCGATCGCCGCCCAGCAGATCTACGGCTCATCGGCAGAGCCTGCGCCCTACGACGAAGTCGAAGGCATGGACATGTTCGACAAGGTCATCAACGTCAACCAGTCGCCCATTGGCCGCACACCTCGCTCCAATCCCGCCACGTACACCGGCCTGCTCACGCCGATCCGCGAACTCTACGCTGGCGTGCCCGAATCGCGCAGCCGTGGTTACGGACCCGGCCGCTTCTCGTTCAACGTGAAAGGCGGTCGCTGCGAGGCCTGTCAGGGCGACGGCATGATCAAGGTGGAAATGCACTTTCTGCCCGATGTCTTCGTCCCCTGCGACGTCTGCCACGGCAAGCGCTACAACCGCGAGACGCTGGAGATTCGATACAAAGGCAAGACTATCGCGGACGTGCTGGAGATGACGGTCGAAGAAGCACAGCGCTTCTTTGAGGCAGTGCCGGTCGTGGCGCGCAAACTCGATACGCTGATCGAGGTCGGTCTGGGTTATATCCGGCTGGGGCAGAGCGCGACAACACTTTCCGGCGGCGAAGCGCAGCGAGTCAAACTGGCGCTGGAACTCTCCAAGCGGGACACGGGAAAGACACTCTTCATTCTCGATGAACCCACTACCGGGCTGCACTTCCAGGACATCGAACTGCTACTTGCAGTACTCGACCGACTACGCGAACACGGCAATACCATCGTCATCATCGAACACAACCTTGATGTGATCAAAACCGCAGACTGGCTGATCGACCTTGGTCCAGAGGGCGGCGGTGGTGGTGGCCGAATCCTCGTCAGTGGCCCGCCCGAGGTGGTCGCCAAGCACCCGGAAAGCCACACCGGTCGCTATCTAGCGCCGCTATTGGCGCCTCGGCGCGCGAAGGCCGCGACGACTTAGATCCGAGAGCGGCATGGCTGGGGAGGCGCTCGACATAAACTCTCGCAATGCGCAGCACCGTGCGTTACATGATTGCTACGCGCGATGTCTTGCTGAGTGGTCATTGATAACGGCGGGGGCGCCCTTCCCGAGCCAACAAAGCACGCTTGTCGCTCCCGTCACTCGGGCGGATGGCCGGCCCGCTGTCATCAAGCTCGTCGCATCTGCTGAGGACTTCAGCCGAGAAGTCCTCGCTCTTGCCCACTTCGACGGGCTTGCGCCGCGACTTATCGCAACCTCGCCTTCTGCGAACGCCTTTCTCATGGAACGGATCGCTCCCGGCACCACCCTTCACGACACTGATCTGAGCGACGTGGACGCCATTGCAGCCGTCGCTCTGCTCATGCAGCGGATCGCCACAATGTCCACGCCATCAGCGCGGGCCTTTCCATCGTTAATGGAATGGTTCCGCGCCATTCCGTCGCTTGCAGCATTCGAACATGCAGCGGCAGGTCGTGAGCTCATCGCGGCAACAAAGCGCGTCGCAGGCGAGCTCGACGCGTCATCGCAGCCCCATAGGCTGCTTCACGGTGATCTGCATCACCACAACGTCATCGCAGATGGCGCCGGATGGCGGCTACTCGACCCCAAAGGTGTGATTGGGGATCCGGCTTATGAACCTGCGGTCTTCATTCGCAATCGGCTAGATGCCGACGCATCGGACGACGTGCTATGCGAACGAACGCGCTCGATGGTTGAACAGTTCTCAGCGTTGCTCGGCTACGCTGAGTCACGACTTGTGGCGTGGCTTGTTGCTCACTGCGTGTTGTCTGCCGCATGGTCCGCAGAGGACGGGGAGGACTGGCAGCCGGCGATGCGCATCGCATCAGCCGCTAATGTCCTTGCCCGTTAGCCAAACGGCCTGGCCGATACGTTGCTCCCGACACCAGACCATCCGTGAGCACCTCTATACGGTCTCGATGACAGAGACCGCGCGCCGAAAAAACGGAGGCGGTACGCGGTGCCAAACCAAAGAAAAAGGCCCGCAACTTCCGTTGCAGGCCTCAATCCTTGGAACTGGCAGGAAACGAGTCGTCGCTTACGCTTCGACCGCACCTTCCACGTCGCCTTCCGGACGGTCCAGCAGCTCGACGTAAGCCATCGGAGCGTTGTCACCGTTGCGGAAACCGCACTTCAGGATACGGATGTAACCACCATTGCGGGTAGCAAAGCGCGGGCCGAGTTCCTTGAAGACCTTGACCACCATTTCGCGGTCGCGCAGGCGATTGAACGCCAGGCGATGGTTCGCCAGCGTCGGTTGCTTGCCCAAGGTGATCAGGGGCTCGACAACGCGGCGCAGTTCTTTCGCCTTGGGCAGCGTGGTCTTGATGACTTCGTGGCGCAGCAGCGAGTTGGCCATGTTGCGGAACATTGCCGAACGATGGCTGCTGGTGCGGTTGAGCTTGCGAAGGCCGTTACCGTGACGCATTTCAGTTTTCCTCTACCTTTGCCGGTCAGCTTTGCTTTTCCAGGCCCGCCGGCGGCCAGTTTTCCAATTTCATCCCAAGCGTGAGGCCACGGGAGGCCAGCACATCCTTGATCTCGTTCAGCGACTTGCGACCGAGGTTCGGGGTCTTGAGCAATTCCGTTTCGGTTCTCTGAATCAGATCGCCGATGTAGTAAATGTTCTCCGCCTTCAGGCAGTTGGCCGACCGAACCGTCAGTTCGAGATCGTCCACCGGGCGCATCAGGATCGGGTCGATGGTCGGCGCGCGCTGCACTTCAGGAGCAGTCGGCGTGCCTTCCAGATCGGCAAACACCGACAACTGGTCCATCATCACGCGAGCTGCATAGCGGATCGCCTCTTCAGGCTCAACCGCACCGTTGGTCTCGATGTCGATCACCAGACGGTCCAGATCGGTGCGCTGCTCGACGCGGGCGCTTTCAACCTGATAGCTCACGCGGCGAACCGGGCTGAACGAAGCATCCAGCACCACACGGCCAATAATCTTGTTCTCGGCAGCGGGGCGCACATTGCCCGGCACATAGCCGCGACCTTGTTCAACCTTCAACTGCATATCCAGCTTGCCGCCAGGTGCCAGGTGAGCAATCACGTGGTCCGGATTGATGATCTCCACGTCGTGCGACGTTTCGATATCACCGGCCTTCACCACGCCCTCACCGGACTTCGACAGACGCAGAACCGCTTCGGTGCGGTTGTGCAGCTTCAGCACAACGCCCTTCAGGTTCAGCAGGATGTCGACCACGTCTTCACGCACGCCATCGAGCGTCGAGTACTCATGCAGCACGCCGTCGATGGACACCTCGGTCACGGCGTGACCTGGCAGCGACGACAGCAGAATGCGGCGCAGCGCGTTGCCCAACGTATGACCGAAACCACGCTCAAACGGCTCCATCACGACGACGGCATGAACCGGCGACACGTTCTGGACGTCAATGATGCGCGGCTTCAGGAGGCTGTTACTCTGCATTGTTTATCCTTCTCACGAGCCTGAGGGGTCAGCATGCGTCAGATACCCGACGCATTTACACTTCCACAACCAGACCTTCACTTGATGACGACGGCATTCGGTTAAATCAGCAGGCAATTACCTACGCCCTCCTGCCTGGCCCGACAGCGCTTTCCGCACCCTTCAAGACCACCGGCATCGCCCATCCCGCTTGCTCAGCAAACCGGACGGCCGATGCCGTCATCAACACGCCATTCAAAAAACAGTTAGATGCGACGACGCTTCGGCGGACGGCAACCGTTGTGCGGAATCGGCGTGATATCCGTGATCGACGTGATCTTCAGGCCAAGCGCATTCAGTGCGCGCACGGCCGATTCGCGCCCCGGGCCCGGGCCCTTGATGCGAACTTCCAGGTTCTTCACACCGCACTCCTGAGCGACCTTGCCAGCGGCCTCGGCCGCGACCTGAGCCGCGAACGGGGTGCTCTTGCGGGAGCCCTTGAAGCCAGCACCACCCGACGTCGCCCACGACAACGCATTGCCCTGGCGGTCGGTGATGGTGATGATGGTGTTGTTGAACGAAGCGTGCACGTGGGCGATACCCTCGGCAACGTTCTTCTTGATCTTCTTGCGAACCTTCGCAGCAGTCTTTGCCATGTTCTATCCCAGCTTCTTATTTCTTGCCAGCGATCGGCTTGCGCGGACCCTTACGAGTTCTCGCATTCGTGCGGGTACGCTGACCACGACACGGCAGACCACGACGATGACGCACACCGCGATAGCTGCCCAGGTCCATCAAACGCTTGATGTTCATGGTAATTTCACGACGAAGATCGCCTTCAACCGTGAACTTGCCCACCTCTTCGCGCAGACGATCCATCTGCTCTTCGGTGAGATCTTTGATCTTCGCGGAACGGGTAATACCCGCCGTATCGCAAATCTTCTGCGCACGAGAGCGACCAATGCCATAAATGGCGGTCAGAGCGATCTCGGTGTGCTTGTGATTCGGAATATTTACACCAGCAATCCGGGCCATGAAATTACCTTTTGCTTACCCTGGCTACGCCCAACACAAATTGGGCGGAACTCAGAATTTTATATTAAATCCTAACGCCTATCAACCTTGACGTTGCTTGTGACGCGGGTCTTCACAGATCACGCGCACAACACCCTTGCGGCGGATCACCTTGCACTTGCGGCAGATCGCCTTAACGGAGGCCTGAACTCTCATCTCTCAACTCCTCAAAACCTTCTTGCTCGCCAGCGAGCTATAACAATCGACGTCGCACCCTGCTGGCGGAGACCCACGGATCCCCGCTTCTCGACTACTTGGCCGACAGCGCCGAGCCGCCCTTAAAGTTCGCCTTCTTGAGCAGGCTCTCATACTGGTGCGACATGATGTAGGCCTGCACCTGGGCCATGAAATCCATCGTCACGACCACGATGATCAGCAGCGACGTACCACCGAAATAGAAAGGCACTTGCCACTTCAGGATCAGCAGTTCCGGCAACAGACACACCAACGTGATGTAGAGGGCGCCGACCAACGTCAAGCGCATCAGGATCTTGTCGATGTAGCGCGCCGTTTGTTCCCCCGGACGAATCCCAGGCACAAAAGCACCGGACTTCTTCAGGTTGTCTGCCGTCTCCTTGGCGTTGAACACCAGCGCCGTATAGAAGAAGCAGAAGAACACGATCGCGGCCGAATACAGCAGCACGTAGATCGGCTGGCCGGGTGACAGCGTGCTGGCAAAATCACGCAACCAACGCATGTTGTCCGAGGTGCCGAACCACTGACCCAACGTCGCCGGGAACAGGATGATCGACGATGCAAAGATCGGTGGGATCCACGCCCGACATGTTCAGCTTCAGCGGCAGATGGGAGCTTTGCCCGCCATACACCTTGTTGCCGACCTGACGCTTCGCGTAATTCACCAGGATCTTGCGCTGACCACGTTCGACAAACACCACGAAGGCAGTCACTAGGACCACCAACGCGACGATGACGATACCCGACAGCGGGTGAATCGAACCTGTGCGCACCAACTCCAGCAGACCACCGATCGAATTCGGCAACCCCGAAGCGATACCAGCGAAGATGATGATCGAAATGCCGTTCCCCAAACCACGCTCGGTGATCTGTTCACCCAGCCACATCAGGAACAACGTACCCGTCACCAGCGTCGCAACCGTCGTGATCTCGAAAAGCACACCGGGGTTCAACACCAGCCCCCCTTGCCCCTGCAGCGCCATCGAGATACCGAAAGCCTGGAACAGTGCCAGCAGTACTGTGCCGTACCGTGTGTATTGCGTGATCTTGCGACGACCTGCTTCGCCTTCTTTCTTCAGCGCCTCGAGTTGCGGCGAAGCAATCGCCAGCAACTGCATGATGATCGACGCCGAAATGTACGGCATGATCCCCAGGGCAAAGATCGTGAAACGCGACAGCGCACCACCCGAGAACAGGTTGAACACGCCGAGAATCCCACCCTTCTGCGATTCGAAGAGACGAGACAGCTCAGTGGGATCAATACCCGGAACCGGAATGTGCGCGCCGATGCGATACACCACCAACGCGCCCAGCAGGAACCACAGACGCCGCTTGAGATCGCTGAACTTGCCAGACTTCCCCGAGCACCGCAGATTGGTTTGCCACGCTTCGCTTCCCTTGCTTTATCCGCTGAGGCTTATTCAGCCACCGAGCCGCCGGCCGCTTCGATCGCAGCACGAGCACCCTTGGTCGCCGTCAGGCCACGCAGGCTCACCTTGCGAGCGATCTCGCCCGACAGGATCACCTTGGCCGACAGAGCATCCGCCGGCACAACACCAGCCTGCTTCAGCGACAGCAGATCGATTTCGTCGATCGGCAGCGCGGCGATTTCCGACAAGCGGACTTCGACGTTGCGAGCGGCCGTCAGCGAAACGAAGCCGCGCTTCGGCAGACGACGTTGCAGCGGCATTTGACCGCCTTCGAAGCCAACCTTATGAAAACCGCCCGAGCGCGACTTCTGACCCTTGTGACCGCGGCCGCAGGTCTTGCCCAGGCCGCTGCCGATGCCGCGACCAACACGCTTCGAAGCGTGCTTGGCGCCTTCGCCCGGCTTGAGGTTATTCAGTTCCATTTATTCCTCGCACTTCACCAGATACGAGACCTTGTTGATCATGCCACGCACTTCGGGCGTATCAACGAGTTCCACCGTATGGTTGAGACGACGCAGACCCAGACCACGCACGGTGGCGCGGTGCGGCTGCTTGGTGCCGATGAGACTCTTCACCAGCGTGACGCGAATCTTCTTGTCAGCCATGACGCTTACCCCAGAATCTCTTCAACGGTCTTGCCGCGCTTGGCAGCAATTTCCGCCGGCGTGCTGGTGGCGAACAGGCCATTCAGCGTCGCGCGGACGACGTTGTAAGGGTTGGTCGAACCGATGCACTTGGCGATGACGTCGGTGACGCCCATCACTTCGAACACCGCGCGCATTGCACCACCAGCGATGATGCCGGTGCCGCTAGGAGCCGGCTGCATCAGCACTTCGGATGCGCCGTGACGGCCGATTACTGAGTGCTGCAGGGTGCCGTTACGCAGCGGAACGCGTGCCAGCTTGCGACGAGCTTCGTCCATCGCCTTCTGCACGGCCACCGGCACTTCACGCGCCTTGCCCTTACCCATGCCAACGCCACCGTCGCCATCACCCACCACGGTCAGTGCGGCAAAGCCGAGAATACGGCCGCCCTTCACCACCTTGGTGACGCGATTGATCGACACCATTTTTTCGCGCAGGCCATCATCACGCTCGTCAGCGGCCTGAACCTTTTTAGTCTGTTGCTTAGCCATAGGACTCTCGCTTAGAACTTCAGACCGCCTTCGCGGGCGGCCTCAGCCAGCGCCTTGACGCGACCGTGATATTGGAAACCCGCGCGATCGAAAGCCACGGTATCGATACCCTTGGCCACCGCACGCTCGGCGATCAGCTTGCCAACTGCCGCGGCTGCCGCGACGTTGCCACCATTGGCGACTTGGCTCTTCACAGCGGCTTCGACGGTCGAGGCCGAGGCCAACACTTGATTGCCTTCGGCGGAGATCACCTGCGCATAAATGTGCAGGTTCGAACGGAACACCGTCAGACGAACCTTCCGCAGTTCGGCGATGTGAGCCCGGGTCTTGCGGGCTCGGCGCAAACGCGCATCTTTCTTGTTCATAATCGTCCGCCTTTACTTCTTCTTGGTCTCTTTGAGCGCCACCACTTCGTCAGCATAACGAACACCCTTGCCCTTATAGGGTTCCGGCGAACGGTACGCGCGAATTTCGGCAGCCACCTGACCAACGACTTGCTTGTCGACGCCCTTGATGACGATTTCCGTCTGCGTGGGGGTTTCAACCTTGATGCCAGCCGGCATCTGGTCGACACCACCGGGTGCGAGAACCCCAGAGACAGGTTCAGCTTGTCGCCTTGAGCCTGGGCACGATACCCCACGCCCACCAGGTTCAGCTTGCGCTCGAAGCCCTTGCTCACACCGGTGACCATGTTGTTCACCAGCGCGCGGGTCGTACCGGACATAGCGTTGGCATTCACCGCACCGTCCAGCGCCTTGCATTGAAGGTTGGCACCTTCACGCTCAACACTGATCGACGGATGCAGGCGCTGCTTGAGCGTACCCAGCGGGCCCTTCACCGTGATCTCGCCAGCGGCCAACGTGACATCCACGCCAGCGGGCAGTGCGATCGGATTCTTAGCTACACGTGACATCGATATCTCCTTACGCCACGATGCAGAGCACTTCGCCGCCAACATTGCTGGCGCGAGCGCGGCGGTCGGTCATCACGCCAGACGGGGTTGACACGATTGCCACACCCAGACCGTTCATGACGCGCGGCAGATCGCCGCTACCCTTATAAACACGCAGGCCGGGACGGCTCACGCGCTCGATGCGTTCGATAACCGGACGGCCGGCGTAGTACTTCAGCGCAATATTCAGCTCGCGCTCAGCACCTTCGCCGCGAACGGCGAAATCGTCGATATAACCTTCGTCCTTCAACACTTGGGCGATCGCAACCTTCAACTTCGAGGCCGGCATGGCCACCGCGCCCTTTTGGGCTTGTTGTGCGTTACGAATACGCGTCAGCATATCGGCGATCGGATCAGACATACTCATCGCTCGATCTCCTTACCAGCTAGCCTTGGTCATGCCAGGCACTTCGCCACGGAAAGCCACTTCACGCAGCTTGTTGCGGCACAGACCGAACTTACGGAACACGCCACGCGGGCGGCCAGTCAGTTCGCAACGATTACGCAGGCGCGACGGGCTGGCGTTGCGCGGCAGCGCTTGAAACTTTTGACGAGCTTCGGCGCGTTCTTCGTCCGAGACATTCACGTCGTTGATCACGGCGAGCAGCGCAGTACGCTTGGCGGCGAACTTCTCAACCGTCTTGCGGCGCTTTTCTTCGCGATTAATAAGAGCAACTTTTGCCATGTCAGCCTCAGTTCTTGAACGGGAACTTGAACGCGGCCAGCAGCGCGCGCGCTTCTTCGTCCGTCTTCGCCGTCGTGGTGATGCTGATGTTCAAACCACGCAGAGCGTCGATCTTGTCGTACTCGATCTCGGGGAAAATGATCTGCTCTTTCACACCGAGGTTATAGTTGCCACGGCCGTCGAAACCCTTAGCCTGGATACCGCGGAAGTCGCGAATACGCGGCATCGCGACCGACACCAGACGATCCAGGAATTCGAACATGCGAGGACCACGCAACGTCACCATGCAGCCGATCGGATAGCCTTCACGGATCTTGAAACCCGCGATCGACTTCTTGGCCTTAGTGGTAACGGGCTTCTGACCAGCAATCTTGGTCAGATCGCCAACGGCGTTATCCAGAACCTTCTTATCACCCACTGCTTCACCAACACCCATGTTCAGAGTGATCTTGGTGATGCGGGGCACTTCCATGACGGACTTGTAGCCGAACTGCTTAACCAGCTCAGGCGCCACCGTCGACTTGTAAAACTCTTGCAAGCGAGCCATGGTGATCCCTCTTAAGCGCCGACTTGTTCGCCGTTCGACTTGAACACGCGAACCTTCTTGCCGCCTTCAAGCGTCTTGAAGCCAACGCGGTCAGCCTTTTGCGTCGCCGGGTTGAACAGCGCCACGTTCGACACGTGAATCGGCATTTCGCGCTCGACGATACCGCCCACCTGCCCCTTGATCGGGTTCGGCTTGGTGTGCTTCTTCACGCGATTCACACCCTCAACGACCAAGCGATCGTCAGTCGGCGAAACGCTCAGCACAGCACCGCGCTTACCCTTATCCTTACCTGCCAGGACGACAACCTCGTCCCCTTTGCGAATCTTGCTCATGTTCGCCCCTTAGAGGACTTCCGGTGCCAACGAAACGATCTTCATGAAACGCTCGGTACGCAGCTCGCGCGTAACCGGCCCGAAGATACGGGTCCCGATCGGGCTCCAACTTGTTGTTGAACAGCACCGCTGCGTTCTTGTCGAACTTCACCAGCGAACCGTCCGGACGGCGCACGCCCTTGGCCGTACGCACGACCACGGCGCTATACACATCGCCCTTCTTGACGCGACCACGAGGAGCCGCATCCTTGATGCTCACCTTGATGATGTCGCCCACGCCGGCATACCGACGCTTAGAGCCGCCCAGCACCTTGATGCACATAACCGAACGCGCACCGGTGTTATCGGCGACGTCGAGTACCGTCTGCATTTGGATCATTTTTTAAACTCCATCCAACTTGACGCGCAAACCGAAGAAGGCGCTCAGTCTTGGATCCCGTCCGGGTGAAAAACCCTGCCAAGCAGGGTGATGAGTCGGCCAGTATAGCCAAGCACAAATAATAATGCAAGACCAAGCTTGCGCCGGCCTTGCATTCTTTTCCGATCAATCGATCAGGCGCGAGCCTTTTCGACGACTTTTGTCACCTTCCAGCTCTTGGTGCGCGAGATCGGACGGCATTCCTCGATCTCCACCAAGTCGCCAGCTGCGGCGACCCCATCTTCAACATGCGCGTGATACTTCTGCGAACGCACGATCACCTTGCCATACAGCGGGTGCTTGACACGGCGCTCGATCAGGACGGTCACCGTCTTTTGCATCTTGTCGCTAACGACACGGCCGACCAGCGTGCGATGCATGACTTGATTCTGTTCACTCATTGGGCCACCGCCTTCTCACGCAGAATGGTACGAACGCGCGCGATATCGCGGCGAACGCGACCCAGCTGAGCGCTGTTCGTCAGCTGTTGCGTCGCGTGTTGCATGCGCAAGGAAAATTGCTCCTTGAGCAGCGCCACGAGTTCGTCGTTCAGTTCGCTGGTGCTCTTTGCACGAAGATCATTGCTCTTCATGATCACCCCACTTGCCGCGTCACAAACGCGGTCTCCAACGGAAGCTTGGCAGCGGCCAGGCGGAACGCCTCGCGAGCCAGCGCTTCATCAACACCATCCATCTCGTACAGCACCTTACCGGGCTGAATTTCGGCAACCCAGTATTCCGGGTTGCCCTTACCGTTACCCATACGGACTTCGGCAGGCTTCTTCGAGATGGGCTTGTCCGGGAACACGCGAATCCAGATACGGCCACCGCGCTTGATGTGACGCGTCATGGCACGACGAGCGGATTCGATCTGGCGAGCCGTCAGGCGGCCGCGACCGATCGCCTTCAAGCCGAAGTCGCCGAAGCTGACCTTTGCGCCACGGGTCGCGATACCCTTGTTGCGACCCTTCTGTTCCTTACGATACTTTCTTCTATTCGGCTGCAGCATCGTTCGCTCCTGCGTTCTTCGCACCGCTCACCGGCTTGCGCACGGCACGGCGGGGGGCCGGCTTGTCGCCATCATTCCGCGACGGACGACGGCCACGACGACCCTCTTCTTCCTTCGCTTCGACAGCGGCCTGCTCGTTGCGGCCCAGGTACTCACCCTTGTAAACCCACACCTTGATACCGATGACGCCGTACGTCGTACGCGCTTCCGAGAAGCCGTAGTCGATATCGGCGCGCAGGGTGTGCAGAGGCACACGACCTTCGCGGTACCACTCAGTACGAGCGATTTCGATGCCGTTCAGACGACCCGAGCTCATGATCTTGATGCCCTGGGCACCCAGACGCATGGCGTTCTGCATCGCACGCTTCATCGCGCGGCGGAACATGATGCGCTTCTCGAGCTGTTGCGCGATCGAATCGGCGATCAGCTGAGCATCGATCTCAGGCTTACGGATTTCTTCGATATTGACGTGCACCGGCACGCCCATAATCTTTTGAAGATCCGCCTTCAGTTGCTCGATATCTTCACCCTTCTTGCCGATCACAACACCCGGACGGGCGCTGAAAACGGTAATGCGGGCGTTCTTCGCCGGACGCTCGATCAGCACGCGACCGACGGAGGCGTGAGCCAGCTTCTTCTTCAGATGCTCGCGGACCTTGATGTCCTCGTGCAGCATCTTTGCATAGCTCTGACTGTTGGCGAACCAACGAGAGCCCCAATCCCGGGTCACCGCAAGGCGGAAGCCGGTCGGATGGATTTTCTGTCCCATACGCTCTCCTTACTCCCCAACAGTCACGTAGATGTGGCAGGTCTGCTTCTCGATGCGGTTGCCACGACCCTTTGCACGGGCCGTGAAACGCTTCAGCGAAGTCCCCTTTTCCACGTGGATCGTCTTGACCTTCAGCGCATCGATATCAGCGCCGTCGTTATGCTCAGCGTTGGCGATAGCCGACTCGAGCACCTTCTTGACGATACCAGCGCCCTTTTTCGGGCAGAACGTCAGGATATTCAGCGCCTGATCAACGGATTTGCCGCGCACCAAGTCAGCCACGAGACGGCCCTTCTGGGCCGAGAGGCGAACGCCGCGCAAACTGGCATTAGTTTCCATAATCACCCCTTACTTCTTGGCCTTCTTGCTCGCAGCGTGCCCCTTGAAGGTACGCGTCAGAGCAAATTCGCCGAGCTTGTGGCCGACCATGTTTTCCGTGACATACACGGGAATGTGCTGGCGACCGTTATGCACGGCAATCGTCAGACCCACAAACTCAGGCAGCACCGTGGAACGGCGCGACCAGGTCTTGATGGGCCGCTTGTCATTCGAGCTGACCGCAGCGTCCACTTTCTTGATGAGGTGGGCGTCTACAAACGGTCCCTTTTTAATAGAACGTGCCATGACTACCTCTTATCGCTTGTGACGACGCTGAACGATCATGCTGTTCGTGCGCTTGTTGCTGCGCGTGCGATAACCCTTCGTCGGGGTACCCCACGGGCTGACAGGCACACGCCCCTCACCGGTACGACCCTCACCACCACCATGCGGGTGATCCACCGGGTTCATCGCCACACCGCGAACCGTCGGACGAATACCACGCCAACGTTGCGCGCCGGCCTTACCGATCTTGCGCAGGTTGTGCTCTTCGTTACCGACTTCGCCGATCGTCGCGCGGCACTCGATGTGCACGCGACGGATTTCACCAGAACGCAGACGCAGTTGCGCGTAGCTGCCTTCACGAGCCAGCAGCTGCACCGACGTACCCGCCGAGCGCGCCAACTGGGCGCCCTTGCCAGGCAGCATCTCGATACAGTGGATCGTCGAGCCGACCGGAATGTTACGGATCGGCAATGCGTTACCAGCCTTGATCGGGGCTTCGGAGCCGGAAATGACTTCCTGGCCAACCTGCACACCCTTCGGAGCAATGATGTAACGACGCTCGCCGTCGGCGTAGCAAAGCAACGCGATGTTCGCGGTACGGTTCGGGTCGTATTCGATACGCTCCACCTTGGCCACGATGCCATCCTTGTTGCGCTTGAAGTCAACCACGCGATAGTGCTGCTTGTGGCCGCCACCCTTGTGACGCGTGGTGATGTGGCCGTTATTGTTGCGACCAGCCGTATGCGATTGGCTTTCGACCAGGGAAGCAACCGGACGACCCTTGTACAGGTTCGGGCTGACAACCTTGACGACGCCACGACGGCCTGCCGACGTAGGCTTGACTTTGACCAGCATTATGCGGCCCCTCCATCAACGAAGTTGATTTCCTGACCCGGCTTCAAGCTCACGAAGGCCTTTTTCCAGCCCTTGCGTTGGCCGACGATACGACCGAAACGCTTAACCTTGCCCTTGACGTTCAGGATTTGAACCGACTGAACTTCAACCTTGAACAGCAGCTCAACAGCCGCCTTCACTTCGGGCTTGGTCGCGGACGATGCCACGCGGAAAACCACTTGCTCATTCTTCTCGGCAACAGCAGTTGCCTTTTCCGAAATCTGCGGTGCGAGCAGCACCTGCAGCAGGCGCTCTTGATTCACGCTCATTGCCACATCTCCTCGATCTTGGCGACCGCGGCACGGGTGATCAACACGCGCGGGTAACGAACCAGCGACACCGGATCCGTTTCATGCGCTTCGAGCACCAGCACGTTCGGCAGGTTACGCGACGACAGATAGAGGTTTTCATCCATCTCGTCGGTAATGACCAGCGCCGACTCGGCGCCAAAACCCTTCAGCTTCTGCGCCAGCAGGCGGGTCTTCGGTGCGTCGAGCGCAACGTTTTCGACCACCAACAGACGTTCTTCGCGCACCAACTGCGACAGGATCGCGGCGATACCGGCGCGATACATCTTGCGGTTAACCTTCTGCGAGAAGTTTTCTTCCGGGCTATTCGGGAAAATGCGACCACCACCACGCCACAGCGGCGAGGACGTCATACCGGCACGAGCACGGCCCGTACCCTTTTGACGCCACGGCTTCTTGGTCGTGTGCTTGACTTGTTCGCGGTCCTTCTGAGCACGGTTACCCGAGCGAGCATTGGCCTGATAGGCCACCACCAACTGGTGAATCAGCGCCTCGTTGTACTCACGACCAAACAGGGCATCCGAAGCTTGCACCGTCGATGCAGCCTGGCCCTGGTCGTTGATCAGTTTCAGTTCCATGACGCCTCCGCTCACGCCTTGACAGCCGGACGAACAACCACGTTGCCGCCGTCATGACCGGGCACTGCGCCCTTGACGAGCAGCAAACCGCGCTCGACATCGACACGCACCACTTCCAGGTTTTGCACGGTCGCCTTGACCGCACCCAGATGACCCGTCATGCGCTTACCAGGGAACACGCGCCCCGGATCCTGCGCCATACCGATCGACCCCGGCACGTTGTGGCTGCGCGAGTTACCGTGTGAAGCACGATTGGAAGCGAAATTGTGACGCTTGATAACGCCCGCATAGCCCTTACCGATGGACGTCCCCGTCACATCGACTTTCTGGCCAACGGCAAAGATATCAACGCTAATCACGTCACCAGCCTTCAAGCTTTCGAGCTTTTCAGCGGCAACAGCGAATTCGCGCAAGATGCTGCCAGCCTGCACACCCGCCTTAGCGAGGTGACCGGCCAGCGCCTTCGAAACGCGGCTCGCACGGCGTTCGCCGTACGCAACCTGGACGGCCGAATAGCCATCCAGATCAGGCGTCTTGATTTGGGTCACGCGATTGTTCGACACGTCAAGCACCGTCACCGGAACGGAAGCACCGTCCTCAGCAAAGATGCGAGTCATGCCGACCTTGCGACCAACAAGGCCCAGACTCATGTTTTTCTCCTATGACCCGGTTGCGATTGACCGAGCCGACGCATAAAAACGATAGCTTCGCGCCCAAAAAGACGCGAAGCCTTGGATTCTAACTTACCAACCCATTGAAACGCAAGCGCTTACTGCAGCTTGATTTCCACGTCAACACCTGCCGGCAGATCCAGCTTCATCAGCGCATCAACCGTCTTGTCGGTCGGATCGATGATGTCCATCAGACGTTGGTGGGTACGGATTTCGAACTGATCACGCGAAGTCTTGTTCACGTGCGGGGAACGCAGAACGTTGAAGCGCTCGATGCGGGTCGGCAGCGGAACGGGACCACGAACGACAGCGCCGGTGCGCTTGGCCGTATCAACGATTTCCAGGGCGGACTGATCAATCAGGCGATAGTCAAAAGCCTTGAGACGGATACGGATTTTCTGGTTTTGCATGATGTGTGTCCTAAAGAGCGAAAGAGCGTAATGAAAAGTGCAGCTTCCGGATAAAACAACGCGGCCCGCAAATTTGCGGGCCGCGCAGCATATCACGAATTACTCGATGATCTTAGCGACGACGCCGGCACCAACAGTGCGGCCACCTTCGCGGATCGCGAAACGCAGACCTTCTTCCATGGCGATCGGGGCGATCAGTTTCACGGTGATCGACACGTTGTCGCCCGGCATCACCATTTCCGTGCCTTCCGGCAGGGCGATGGCACCCGTGACGTCCGTCGTACGGAAGTAGAACTGCGGACGATAGTTGTTGAAGAACGGGGTGTGACGACCACCTTCGTCCTTGCTCAGCACATACACTTCACCCGAGAAGTGGGTGTGCGGCGTGATCGAACCCGGCTTGGCCAGCACTTGGCCGCGCTCAACTTCTTCACGCTTCGTGCCGCGCAGCAGCACGCCGACGTTGTCACCCGCTTGACCTTGGTCCAGCAGCTTGCGGAACATTTCCACGCCGGTGCAGATGGTCTTGGCGGTCGCCTTGATACCGACGATTTCGATTTCTTCGCCAACCTTGACGATGCCACGCTCAACGCGACCCGTCACCACCGTGCCACGACCCGAGATCGAGAACACATCTTCGATCGGCAGCAGGAACGGCTTGTCGACCGCACGCTCCGGCGTCGGGATGTAGGAGTCCAGCGCATCGGCCAGGGCCATGATGGCCACTTCGCCCAGCTCTCCCTTGTCGCCTTCCAGCGCCTTCAGAGCCGAACCCTTGATGATGGGGATGTCATCACCCGGGAATTCGTACTTGGACAGCAGTTCGCGCACTTCCATTTCGACGAGCTCCAGCAGCTCGGCGTCATCCACCATGTCGCACTTGTTCAGGAACACGATGATGTAGGGCACGCCCACTTGACGGGCCAGCAGAATGTGCTCGCGAGTCTGGGGCATGGGGCCGTCAGCGGCCGAGCACACCAGGATCGCGCCGTCCATCTGCGCAGCACCCGTGATCATGTTCTTCACGTAGTCGGCGTGGCCCGGGCAATCAACGTGCGCGTAGTGACGGCTGGCCGTCTCGTATTCCACGTGCGAGGTGTTGATCGTGATACCACGCGCCTTTTCTTCCGGTGCGTTGTCGATTTCGTCGTACTTCTTCGCCGAACCGCCGAACTTCGCCGACAGCACCGTCGCGATCGCCGCCGTCAGCGTCGTCTTGCCATGGTCAACGTGACCAATCGTACCAACGTTCACGTGCGGCTTCGTCCGCTCGAATTTTTCCTTGGCCATTTCCCAATATCCTCGGTCAGTAGAGTGTGATTACTTCTTGTTAATGATGGCGTCAGCGACGTTCTTAGGCGCTTCAGCGTAGTGCTTGAATTCCATCGAGTACGTGGCGCGACCCTGCGACAGCGAACGCATCGTCGTCGAGTAGCCGAACATTTCAGCCAGCGGCACTTCAGCCTTGATGGCCTTGATCCCGCCCGGCAGATCTTCCATGCCCTGAACGATACCGCGACGGCTCGACAGATCGCCCATCACGTTACCCATGTACTCTTCCGGCGTTTCCACTTCCACGGCCATCATCGGCTCGAGAATCACCGGACTGGCGCGACGGCAACCTTCCTTGAAGGCCATCGAAGCTGCCATCTTGAACGCGTTTTCGTTCGAGTCCACATCGTGGTACGAACCGAAGTGCAGCGTAACCTTGACGTCAACAACCGGGAAGCCCGCCAGAACGCCATTCGGCAGACTGTCTTGCAAGCCCTTGTCAACAGCCGGAATGTATTCGCGCGGCACCACGCCACCCTTGATGGCGTCGACAAACTCGTAACCCTTACCCGGTTCGTTCGGCTCGATCTTGAGAACGACGTGACCATACTGACCACGACCACCGGACTGCTTGACGAATTTGCCTTCGGCATCTTCGACAACCTTGCGGATCGTCTCACGGTAAGCAACCTGCGGCGCGCCAACGTTGGCTTCCACGCCAAATTCACGCTTCATGCGGTCGACGATAATTTCCAGGTGAAGCTCGCCCATCCCGGAAATCACGGTCTGGCCGGACTCTTCGTCGGTACGCACACGGAACGACGGATCTTCTTGTGCCAGACGGCCAAGAGCCAGACCCATCTTTTCCTGGTCGCTCTTCGTCTTCGGTTCGACCGCCACGTGAATCACGGGCTCCGGGAACTCCATGCGCTCAAGCGTCACTTCCGCATCCGGATCACACAGCGTTTCGCCCGTCGTCACCGACGACAGACCGATCGCCGCTGCGATATCGCCTGCGCGCACTTCTTCGATTTCCTGACGATCGTTTGCGTGCATCTGCACCAAGCGACCGATACGCTCCTTCTTGCCCTTCACCGGGTTGTATACGGTATCGCCAGACTTCACCACGCCGGAGTACACGCGGATGAAGGTCAGCTGACCGACGTACTTGTCGGACATGAGCTTGAACGCCAGCGCCGAGAACTTCTCGTCGTCGGAAGCCTTGCGTTCGACTTCTTGCTCGCGATCATCCACGCCCTTGACCGGGGGAATATCGACCGGCGACGGCAGGAATTCGATCACGGCATCCAGCATGCGCTGGACGCCCTTGTTCTTAAAGGCGGTCCCGCACAGCATCGGCTGAATCTCGCAGGCGATCGTACGATCACGCAGGCCCTTGATGATGTTGACCTCGGACAACTCACCATTTTCGAGGTAGCTGTTCATCAAGTCTTCCGACGATTCCGCGGCAGCCTCAACCATCTTTTCGCGCCACTCGTTGCACGAATCAACCAGGTCAGCCGGAATGTCTTCGTACGTAAACTTGGTGCCCTGGGAGGCTTCGTCCCAAATGATCGCCTTCATCTTGATCAGGTCGACCACACCCTTGAAGCTGTCTTCAGCGCCGATAGGCACGACAACCGGCACGGGGTTCGCGGTCAGGCGCTTCTTCAGTTGGTCGTAGACCTTGAAGAAGTTGGCGCCGGTGCGGTCCATCTTGTTGACGAACGCCAGACGCGGCACGCCGTACTTATTGGCCTGACGCCACACGGTTTCAGATTGCGGCTGAACACCGCCGACCGCGCAGTACACCATGCAAGCACCGTCCAGCACGCGCATGGAGCGCTCCACTTCAATCGTGAAGTCCACGTGCCCCGGAGTGTCAATGATGTTCACACGGTGTTCCGGGAAGTTGCCAGCCATGCCCTTCCAGAACGTCGTCACAGCGGCGGAGGTGATGGTGATACCACGCTCCTGCTCCTGCTCCATCCAGTCGGTCGTAGCTGCACCATCGTGCACTTCGCCCAGCTTGTGATTGACGCCGGTGTAGAAAAGAATCCGCTCGGTCGTCGTCGTCTTACCGGCGTCGATGTGAGCAGAAATACCAATATTGCGATAGCGCTCGATCGGGGTCTTGCGTGCCACGGTATTAACCTTTAATTGAATGAACTCTGCAATTCAGGAGAGGGACTGGGGTCGCCGCCAAAAGCATTCGAGCCCTGTACAGGGCCCGAAGCTTGCCCATAAGGGCCGAATGCGGCTGACGATCAGAACCGGTAGTGGGCAAACGCCTTGTTGGCGTCGGCCATGCGGTGGACTTCGTCGCGCTTCTTCATGGCGGCGCCACGGCCTTCAGCGGCCTCGATCAACTCGCCAGCGAGGCGTTGAGCCATCGATTTTTCCGAGCGCTTACGAGCGGCTTCGCGAATCCAGCGCATCGACAGCGCCATGCGGCGGCTCGGACGCACTTCAACCGGAACCTGATAGTTGGCACCACCAACGCGGCGACTCTTGACTTCCACCACCGGCTTAACATTGCCGACTGCCGACTGGAAGATCTCAATCGGATTCTTGCCGGACTTAGCAGCGATGACATCCAGCGCACCGTAGACGATGCGTTCGGCAACAGCCTTCTTACCGGACATCATGATGACGCTGACAAACTTGGAAACGTCCTGGCTACCGAATTTCGGATCAGGCAGAACTTCACGCTTAGGTACTTCGCGACGACGTGGCATGGCAAACCTCTATTCAACAATACCGGACAATTAAGCCTGCTTCGGACGCTTCGCGCCGTACTTCGAGCGAGACTGCTTACGATCCTTCACGCCTTGCAGGTCGAGAGAACCGCGCACGATGTGGTAACGCACACCAGGCAAATCCTTCACACGACCGCCGCGAATCAGGACAACCGAGTGCTCTTGCAGGTTGTGGCCTTCACCGCCGATATAGGAGATGACTTCGAAGCCATTGGTCAGACGAACCTTGGCGACCTTACGAAGCGCGGAGTTCGGCTTCTTCGGGGTCGTCGTATAGACACGAGTGCAAACGCCACGCTTCTGCGGACAGGCTTCCAGCGCAGGGACCTTGCTCTTGGCCTGCGCAACTTGACGCCCTTGGCGTACCAGCTGGTTAATTGTAGGCATAGTACATTTCTTATTGATGTCGAGCCGCGGACCAGCCGCCGCTCGACGAATAAAACACAGGGGCCGACTGCGATTGGTCGACCCATTCAAAGACGCGGGAGTATAAACGTTCCCCGCGCCACCCGTCAACCTGCGTGGGACGTCTCGGAGACTTCCTCGCTCGGCAGTTGTGCCGCTTCGCCCGTGATGCCGCCACCCAGATCGAGACCTGCCGACTGCGCCCGACGGGTGCGGTGGTAGGCCAGACCGGTGCCGGCCGGGATCAGACGACCGACGATCACGTTTTCCTTCAGGCCGCGAAGCTCGTCGCGCTTGCCCATGATGGCCGCCTCGGTCAGCACGCGCGTCGTTTCCTGGAAGGAAGCGGCGGAGATGAACGAGTCGGTGGACAGCGACGCCTTCGTGATACCCAGCAGCATGTACTCGAAAGTGGCCGGCTGCTTGTCTTCGGCGATCACGCGATCGTTTTCGTCCAACAGTTCTGAACGCTCAACCTGCTCTTCACGGATGAAGCGCGTATCGCCCGGATCCGAGATCACCGTACGACGCAGCATCTGACGCACGATCACTTCGATGTGCTTGTCGTTGATCTTCACGCCTTGCAGACGGTAGACGTCCTGCACTTCGTCGATGATGTAACGCGCCAGCGCTTCGACGCCCTGCAGACGCAGAATGTCGTGCGGATCGGCCGGACCGTCGACGATCAGTTCGCCGCGCTGGACGACCTGGCCATCGTGCACCATCACGTGCTTGTCCTTCGGGATCAGGAACTCATGCACCGTGCCGTCCGGCTCGGTGATCACGAGACGCTGCTTGCCCTTGGTGTCCTTGCCGAACGACAGCGTACCCGTCACGTCCGCCAACATGCCGGCATCCTTCGGAGCACGGGCTTCGAACAGTTCAGCCACGCGAGGCAGACCACCGGTAATGTCGCGGGTCTTGGCAGATTCTTGCGGGATACGTGCCAGCACGTGACCCACTGCAACCTGTTCGCCGTCCTTCACTGTGATCAGCGAGCCGACTTGGAAGGTGATCGTGACCGATTGCTCGGTACCGGCGATCTTCACTTCTTCGCCAGCGTCGTTGATCAGCTTGACCTGCGGACGCACGCCCTTGCTCGCCGCGCTGCCCGAACGACGCTTGGCGTCGATAACGACCAGTGTCGACAGCCCCGTGACTTCGTCGATCTGCTTGGCAACGGTTGCACCTTCTTCGACGTTCTCGAATTTGATGGTGCCGCCGTACTCGGTAATGATCGGACGGGTGTGCGGGTCCCACGTCGCCAGCTGCGTACCGGCCTTGATGGTGGTGCCATCATCAACCAACAGCGTAGCGCCGTACGGCAGCTTGTGACGTTCGCGCTCGCGACCGACATCATCCGCCACAACCATTTCGGCAGAACGCGCGATGACGATCTTCTCGCCCTTGGCGTTGGTCACGTAACGCATGTTGCCGGTAAAGCGAACGATACCCGCCGACTTGGCTTCGACCGAGCTTGCCACCGCTGCACGAGATGCCGCACCACCAACGTGGAAGGTACGCATCGTCAGCTGCGTGCCGGGTTCGCCGATCGACTGCGCGGCGATCACGCCGACCGCTTCGCCAACGTTCACCAGATGGCCGCGGCCGAGGTCACGGCCGTAGCACTTGGCGCACATACCGTAACGCGTTTCGCAGGTGAGCGGCGTGCGCACGCGCACTTCGTCCACTCCCAGCGAATCGATCAGGTCGCAGGCATTTTCGTCCAGCAGAGTGCCGGCTTCCAGCACGGTTTCTTGCGTTTCCGGGTTGATGACGTCATCCGCCGCGACACGGCCGAGGATACGTTCGCGCAGCGGCTCGACCACTTCACCGCCTTCAACCAACGCCTTCATGACGAAGCCGCCGTTGGTGCCGCAATCGTCTTCCACCACGACCAGATCCTGCGTCACGTTGACCAGACGACGTGTCAGGTAACCGGAGTTCGCGGTCTTCAATGCCGTATCGGCCAGGCCCTTACGAGCACCGTGAGTCGAGATGAAGTACTGAAGAACGTTCAGGCCTTCGCGGAAGTTGGTGGTAATCGGCGTCTCGATAATCGAGCCATCCGGCTTGGCCATCAGGCCGCGCATACCAGCCAGCTGACGAATCTGGGCCGCAGAACCACGCGCGCCGGAGTCGGCCATCATGTAGATGGAGTTGAACGACTCTTGCTTCACGTTGGCGCCGTGACGGTCGACCACGTCTTCCTGGCCGAGGTGTTCCATCATCGCGCGGGCAACCTGGTCGCCGGTACGGCCCCAGATATCAACCACCTTGTTGTAGCGCTCGCCTTCGGTCACGAGACCGGACGCGTATTGCTGTGCGATTTCCTTCACTTCGTGCTCAGACGCGCTGATGATCTTTTCCTTCGCATCGGGGACCAACATGTCCTTGATGGCGATGGAGATACCGGCACGCGTGGCCAGACCGAAACCGAACTGCATCAGACGGTCGGCGAAGATCACGGTTTCGCGCAGACCGCAGCGGCGGAACGAGGTGTTGATCAGGCGCGAGATTTCTTTCTTCTTCAGCGCCTTGTCGATCACCGAGAACGGCAGGCCGGCCGGCAGGATTTCGGACAGCAGAGCACGGCCCGCAGTCGTGTTGTAACGGGTGATCTTCTCGATCTTCTCGCCAGCCGGCGTCACGTCGTATTCGCGGATACGCACCGACACCTTGGCATGCAGTGCGATCTGGCCCGACTCGTAAGCACGCTTGACTTCCGACACGTCGACGAAGGCCATGCCTTCGCCCGGCACATTCACGCCGGCACGGGTCGCGTAGTACAGCCCCAGCACGATATCCTGCGACGGGACGATGATCGGCTCGCCGTTGGCGGGCGACAGCACGTTGTTCGAGGCCAGCATCAGCGTGCGGGCTTCCATCTGCGCTTCCAGCGACAGCGGGACGTGAACGGCCATCTGGTCACCGTCGAAGTCGGCGTTGAACGCCACGCAGACGAGCGGATGCAGCTGGATTGCCTTGCCTTCGATCAGGATCGGCTCGAACGCCTGAATACCCAGACGGTGCAGCGTCGGCGCGCGGTTCAGCATGACCGGGTGTTCGCGGATGACATCTTCCAGGATGTCCCACACCACCGGTTCTTGCGATTCAACCAGCTTCTTGGCTTGCTTGATGGTCGTAGCCAGACCCATCAGCTCGAGCTTGTTGAAGATGAACGGCTTGAACAACTCGAGCGCCATCAGCTTGGGCAGACCGCACTGATGCAGCTTGAGTTGCGGACCCACGGTAATCACCGAACGACCCGAGTAGTCAACGCGCTTACCCAGCAGGTTTTGACGGAAACGACCGCCCTTACCCTTGATCATGTCGGCCAGCGACTTGAGCGGACGCTTGTTGGCACCCGTCATGGCCTTGCCGCGACGACCGTTGTCGAGCAGCGAGTGAACCGATTCCTGCAGCATGCGCTTCTCGTTGCGCACGATGATTTCCGGCGCCTTCAGTTCGAGCAGGCGCTTCAGGCGGTTGTTACGGTTGATGACGCGGCGGTACAGATCGTTCAGGTCGGAGGTCGCGAAGCGGCCGCCATCCAGAGGCACCAGCGGACGCAGGTCCGGCGGCAGCACGGGCAGCACTTCCATGATCATCCAGTCCGGCTTGATGCCCGACTGCGTGAAGGCTTCGAGCACCTTCAAGCGCTTGACGATCTTCTTGATCTTGGCTTCCGAACCAGTGGTTTCGAGTTCCGAGCGCAGGCGTTCGATTTCCGACGCGATGTCGATCGAACGCAGCAGGCCACGGATACCTTCCGCGCCCATCAGCGCAACGAACTCGTCGCCATATTCTTCAACCTTGGCGAGGTAGTCGTCTTCAGTCAGCAGTTGGCCGCGGGTAAGCGGCGTCATGCCGGGCTCGACCACGACGAATGCTTCGAAGTACAGCACGCGTTCGATATCGCGCAGCGTCATGTCGAGCACCATGCCCAGACGCGACGGCAGCGACTTCAGGAACCAGATGTGTGCGACCACCGAGGCCAGTTCGATATGGCCCATGCGCTCGCGACGCACCTTCGACAGCGTGACTTCAACGCCGCACTTCTCACAGATCACGCCACGGTGCTTCAGGCGCTTGTACTTACCGCACAGGCACTCGTAGTCCTTGACCGGGCCAAAGATCTTGGCGCAGAACAGGCCATCGCGCTCCGGCTTGAAGGTGCGGTAGTTGATGGTTTCAGGCTTCTTGACCTCGCCGTAAGACCACGAACGGATCTTTTCCGGCGAAGCCAGGCCGATGGTAATCGCATCGAACTCTTCTTCGTTCGGGAGCGTTTGCTTAAACAGATCAGCAAGCAAGCTTTTCATTCTCTACTCCAGTCCAGTTCGCGGCTTAGAAACGCTCGAGATCGATATCGATCGCCAGCGAGCGGATTTCCTTCACCAACACGTTGAACGACTCCGGCATGCCAGCATCAATCTTGTGTTCGCCCTTGACGATGTTTTCGTACACCTTGGTACGGCCAGACACATCGTCCGACTTCACGGTCAGCATTTCCTGCAGCGTGTAAGCCGCACCGTAGGCTTCCAGCGCCCACACTTCCATTTCACCGAAACGCTGGCCACCGAACTGGGCCTTACCGCCCAGCGGCTGTTGCGTCACCAGCGAGTACGGGCCGGTCGAACGTGCGTGCATCTTGTCATCGACAAGGTGGTGCAGCTTCAGCACGTGCTTGTAGCCGACCGTCACTTGACGCTCGAAAGCATCGCCCGTGCGGCCGTCGAACAAGGTCACCTGACCGGACACCGGCATATCGGCAAGCTTCAGCATCGACTCGATGTCGTCTTCGGAGGCGCCGTCGAACACCGGCGTCGCAAAGGGCACGCCCTTGCGCAGGTTGCTGGCAAGCTCAATCACTTCGCCATCGCTCAGCTCGCCAACGCTTTCGCCGTTGTCGTTGCCGTTGTAGATGTCGTTCAGGAAGCCGCGGACTTCCTTCGCCGTGGCTTGTGCCGACAACATGGCGTCGATCTTCTTGCCCAGGCCCTTCGAGGCCCAGCCAAGGTGCGTTTCGAGGATCTGACCGATGTTCATCCGCGACGGCACGCCGAGCGGGTTCAGCACGATGTCGACCGGAGTACCGTCAGCCATGTACGGCATGTCTTCGATCGGGACGATCTTGGAGACCACACCCTTGTTACCGTGGCGACCGGCCATCTTGTCACCAGGCTGCAGACGACGCTTCACGGCCAGGTACACCTTGACCATCTTTTGCACGCCCGGGGGCAGCTCGTCGCCTTGCGTAAGCTTCTTCTTCTTCGCTTCGAAGGCGAGGTCGAAGTCCTTACGGGTCTTCTCAAGACCTTCCTTCAGCTGTTCGAGCTGTTGAGCAACAACGTCATCAGCCAGGCGGATGTCGAACCAGTTGTAGGCTTCGAGTTCGGCCAGGTATTCCTTCGTGACCTTGGCGCCCTTGGCTAGCTTCTTCGGACCACCATTGACGGCCTGGCCGACGATCAGGCGTTCGATACGCTCGAAAGTGTCGCGCTCGACGATGCGCATTTGGTCCGCCAGATCCAGGCGGAAGCTCTTGAGCATGTCGTCGATGATCGACTGAGCACGCTTGTCGCGCTCGATGCCTTCACGTGTGAACACTTGCACGTCGATGACCGTGCCATTCATGCCCGACGGCACGCGCAGCGAGGTGTCCTTAACGTCGGATGCCTTCTCGCCGAAGATCGCGCGCAGCAGCTTTTCTTCCGGCGTCAGTTGGGTTTCGCCCTTCGGCGTAACCTTGCCGACCAGCACGTCACCCGCGTCAACTTCAGCACCGATGTACACGATGCCGGATTCGTCGAGACGAGACAGTTGCGCTTCGCCCAGCGACGCGATGTCGCGGGTGATTTCTTCAGGTCCGAGCTTGGTGTCGCGCGCGACGACCGTCAGTTCTTCGATGTGGATCGAAGTGAAGCGGTCTTCAGCAACCACGCGCTCCGAGATCAGGATCGAGTCTTCGAAGTTGTAGCCGTTCCACGTCATGTACGCGACCAGCATGTTCTGGCCGAGAGCCAGTTCACCCAGGTCGGTCGACGCGCCGTCAGCAATCACGTCACCCTTGGCCAGACGATCGCCGATCTTCACGATCGGACGCTGGTTGATGTTCGTGTTCTGGTTCGAACGCGTGTACTTGATCAGGTTGTAGATGTTGACGCCGACTTCGCCCGGAACGGTTTCGTCGTCATTGACACGCACCACCACGCGGTTTGCGTCGATGTAGTTGACCACGCCGCCACGCAACGCTTGCACCGTGGTGCCCGAGTCAACGGCCACCGTACGTTCGATGCCCGTGCCGACCAGCGGCTTTTCGGGGCGCAGACACGGTACCGCCTGACGCTGCATGTTGGCACCCATCAGCGCGCGGTTTGCATCGTCGTGTTCCAGGAACGGAATCAGCGAAGCAGCGACCGACACGATCTGCGACGGCGACACGTCCATGTACTGAACCTGGCTCGGTTCAACCAGCATGGCTTCGCCCTTGGAGCGCGCGGACACCAGCTCACCCGTCAGCTTGTCGTCAGCACCGATTTCGGCGTTCGCCTGAGCGATGATGTACTGGCCTTCTTCGATCGCCGACAGGAAGTCGACCTGATCGGTCACCACGCCTGCGTCAACGCGACGATACGGCGTTTCCAGGAAGCCATGGCGGTTCGTACGGCCGTACACAGCCAGAGAGTTGATCAGACCGATGTTCGGGCCTTCTGGCGTCTCGATCGGGCACACACGACCATAGTGCGTCGGGTGCACGTCACGGACTTCAAAGCCAGCGCGCTCGCGCGTCAGACCACCCGGGCCCAGTGCCGAAACGCGACGCTTGTGCGTGATCTCGGACAGCGGGTTCGTCTGGTCCATGAACTGCGACAGCTGACTGGAACCGAAAAATTCTTTGATCGCCGCCGAAATCGGCTTGGCGTTGATCAGGTCGTGCGGCATCAGGTTGTCGCTCTCAGCTTGGCCGAGGCGCTCCTTGACTGCACGTTCAACGCGCACGAGGCCAGCGCGGAACTGGTTCTCGGCCAGTTCGCCCACCGAACGCACGCGACGGTTACCGAGGTGATCGATATCGTCGATTTCGCCGCGACCGTTGCGCAGCTCAACCAGCACGCTGATGACGGACAGAATGTCTTCGTTCGACAGGACGCCCGCGCCATCGTCGCCATGCTCACCGGCATTGGCATAGAAGCGCTTGAGCCATTCCGGCGCGCGCTCGTCCAGCTTTTCCGGGTAGGCGCGACGGTTGAACTTCATGCGACCGACGGTCGACAGGTCGTAGCGCTCTTCCGAATAGAACAGGCCTTGGAACAGCGATTCCACGGCGTCTTCGGTCGGCGGCTCACCCGGACGCATCATGCGGTAAATGGCAACTCGCGCTTGCCACTGGTCGGCGGTTTCATCCGAACGCAGCGTCTGCGAAATGTAACCACCACGATCCAGATCGTTGATGTACAGCGTCTTGAACTGCTTCACGCCGGCGATTGCCAGCTTGTTGAGCAGGTCTTCCGTCAGTTCATCATTCGCGCGAGCCAGCAACTCACCCGTGGCCGGATCGATAATGTCGTGCGCCAGCGTACGGCCAGCCACGAAATCTTCGGGCACCTCGATGGTCGTGATGCCGGCGGCGGCGATGTCACGAATGTGCTTGGCGTTGATGCGCTTGTCCTTGCCGACGATGACGTTACCCTTGCTATCGACGATGTCGAAGCGAGCAACTTCACCGCGCAGGCGATCGGGCACCAGTTCAAAGCGAAGCTTGTCGCCAGCCAGCTCGAAGGAATCGAAATCATGGAACGTCGCGAGGATTTCCTCGTGCGTCATGCCGATAGCCTTCAGCAGAATGGTGACCGGCATCTTGCGGCGACGGTCGACGCGGAAGAACAGAAAGTCCTTCGGGTCGAATTCGAAGTCGAGCCATGAGCCACGGTAGGGAATGATGCGTGCCGAGAACAGCAGCTTGCCGGAGCTGTGCGTCTTGCCGCGGTCGTGCTCGAAGAACACGCCCGGCGAACGGTGCAGCTGCGACACGATGACGCGCTCGGTGCCATTGATCACGAACGAGCCAGTAGTCGTCATGAGCGGAATTTCGCCCATGTAGACTTCCTGCTCCTTCACTTCCTTGATGGTTTCCTTCGGCGCTTCGCGGTCGAGGATCACCAGGCGCACACGGGCGCGCAGCGGCGACGCAAACGTCAGGCCACGTTGTTGACATTCCTTGACGTCGAACGCCGGCTCACCAAGGATGAAGTGGACAAACTCCAACCGAGCGTTACCTGAGTGCGACACGATCGGGAAGATCGAGGTGAACGCGGCCTGCAGGCCTTCGTTCCGCCTGGCTGCCGGCGGCACATCCGCTTGCAGAAAACCAGTGTAAGACTCCAGTTGAGTCGCCAACAGGAAGGGGACATTCAGAACGTTTGCACGCTTGGCAAAGCTCTTGCGAATGCGCTTTTTCTCGGTGTAGGAGTACGCCATACAAGCTCCGGGTCAAGTCCGACGGCAGAGGACAGAAGGCAGCGCTGTCAGGGGCACGGAGTTGGATTCCGGCGACAACGCTGTCTTATGGCCTGCGTGTTACGAAAACACGCGACAAAACGCGAATCCCCACGCCATCGTCAGGGTCCGCGCGGTGCTACAAAGCACAAAAGGGTTGGCGACAATTTGCCGCCAACCCTGCTGTTCGCTGAGTCGAATTACTTGACTTCGACCTTGGCGCCAGCGTCTTCCAGTTGCTTCTTCAGCGCTTCGGCGTCAGCCTTGGCGATGCCTTCCTTCACGGGCTTCGGCGCGCCATCGACCAGGTCCTTGGCTTCCTTCAGGCCCAGGCCGGTAACAGCGCGAACCACCTTAATGACTTCAACCTTCTTGTCGCCGGCGGCAGCCAGGATAACGGTGAACTCGGTCTGCTCTTCAGCAGCGGCGCCACCAGCAGCGGCACCACCAGCGGCCGGAGCGGCCATCGCAGCGGCGGACACGCCGAACTTCTCTTCAATGGCCTTGACCAGGTCATTGAGTTCCAGAACCGTCATGCTGTCCAGGGCGGACAGGAAAGCGTCTTTATCGAATGCCATTTTCGTATTCCTGAATATGAATTGATTTGCAGTGATTGGTAGCGATCAAGCCAGCATTAGGCCGCAACGGCCTCGCCCTTCTTCGCGGCCACGGCAGCGATGCCGCGGGCCAGACCGGAGATCGGCGACTGGATAAGACCCAGCAGTTGCGCCAGCAGCACTTCTTTGGTCGGGACCGAAGCGAGCGCTTGCACGCCTGCCTTGTCCAGCACCTTGCCACTGTACGAACCAGCTTTGACCACCAGCTTGTCGTTGGACTTGGCGAATTCGCTCAGCACCTTGGCGGGCGCAACGGCGTCCGTGCCGATCGAATAGATCAGCGGGCCGCTCATGTGCTCGGCAAGGCCGGCGAATGCGGTGTCAGCCACCGCGCGACGTGCCAGGGTGTTTTTCAGCACACGGAGATACACGCCTTGTTCGCGGGCCTTAGCACGCAGCGAAGTGAGGTCACCCACTTCCATGCCACGATACTCGGCCACGACGATCGTCTGCGCGTTCGCCACTTGTGCTGACACCTCGGCCACGACGGCCTTCTTGTCATCGAGATTGAGACTCAAGGTCAGCTCCTAACTATTACGGGTCCGGGCTCGCACCCTTCCCCACCACGGCGACCTCAAATTCAGGAACACGTTTTGTCCGGCAAGCCGGACAAAGGACACAAACCTGTTTTCGGGTAGCGCCATCTGCGCAGGGGGTACACATCCAGCATCATCGATGCCTTCCGCGCCATCAATTAAGTCTTGGCGCCTGCCATCTGGCACACGCCGAAGACCCCTGCGGTCTTTGACAACCCTGGCTCCAACTGTTTTTTGGACAGTCCAAGCCAGGCCCAAAGTTCTGTGCGGGCCAATAGATACCGGCCCGGCTTTGAAAATTACTGCTGAACGCTGGTCGGTTCAACGCGGACGCCTGCGCCCATCGTCGAGGACACAGCCATCTTGCGCAGATATTGACCCTTCGACGCAGCCGGCTTGGCCTTGACGAGAGCGTCAACCAGCGCGACCAGGTTCTGGCTCAGCGCTTCAACCGTGAAGGAAGCACGGCCGATGGTGGCGTGAATGATACCGGCCTTGTCGGTACGGTACTGAACTTGACCAGCCTTGGCGTTCTTGACAGCCGTGGTCACGTCCATGGTCACGGTGCCGACCTTCGGGTTCGGCATCAGGCCACGCGGGCCGAGGATCTGACCCAGCGCACCGACGACACGCATGGCGTCCGGGGTGGCAATACACAGATCAAAATCGATATTGCCAGCCTTGACCTGCTCGGCCAAGTCGTCGAAACCGACGACGTCGGCGCCAGCGGCGCGGGCTTCTTCAGCCTTCGGGCCTTGGGCGAACACAGCAACGCGAACGCGTCTTGCCGGTACCTGCCGGCAGCACCACGGAGCCACGAACCACTTGGTCCGACTTCTTGGCATCGACGCCAAGATTGATGGCCACATCGACGGATTCGTCGAACTTGGCGCTAGCAATTTCCTTTACCAGGCCCAGGGCCTCGGCAGCGGCGTAGACCTTATTACGGTCAACCTTGGCGCGCAGCGCCTGAACACGCTTGGACAACTTGGCCATTTACACGCCCTCCGTCGTGATGCCCATGCTGCGGGCGGAACCGGCGATGGTGCGAACAGCCGCGTCCAGATCGGCAGCGGTCAGGTCCTTCATCTTGGTCTTGGCGATTTCTTCCAACTGGGCACGCGTCACCTTGCCGACCTTGTCGGTATGGGGCTTGGACGAACCCTTTTGCACACCCGCAGCCTTCTTGATCAGAACGGTTGCCGGCGGAGTCTTGATGATGAAAGTGAAGCTCTTGTCTGCGAAGGCCGTGATCACGACCGGCAGCGGCAGACCCGGCTCGACGCCTTGGGTCTGGGCGTTGAACGCCTTGCAGAACTCCATGATATTCAGGCCGCGCTGACCCAGCGCGGGACCGATCGGGGGCGAAGGATTAGCCTTGCCTGCCGGCACTTGCAGCTTGACGTAGCCGACGATTTTCTTTGCCATGATGGCTCCTTTGAGTGAGTAATAGCGCACCGCCAACTAGTCGACGACGCTCCTCGTGCCGGGGAAGAACGGCCCCGACGTCCGTAAAGCTTGTCAGGCCTTTTCGACCTGGCTGAATTCGAGCTCGACCGGCGTTGCGCGACCGAAGATGGTCACCGAAACATGCAGACGGTTCTTTTCATAATTGACTCTCTTCGACCGAGCCATTGAAGTCGGTGAAAGGACCTTCCTTGACGCGCACCATTTCGCCAACTTCGAAAAGCACCTTGGGACGGGGCTTTTCCACGCCTTCCTGCATCTGATGCAGGATCTTTTCGACTTCCTTCTCGGAGATCGGCGTCGGCTTGTTGCCTGAACCACCAACAAAACCGGTCACCTTGGGCGTGCTCTTGACCAAGTGCCAGGTCTCGTCGTTCATCTCCATTTCGACCAGAACGTAACCCGGGAAAAACTTCCGCTCGGTCACGCTTTTCTGGCCGCTCTTCATTTCGACCACTTCTTCGACGGGCACCAGAATCTCGCCAAAGAGATCCTGCACGCCAGAACGAGCAATGCGCTCAACGAGCGCACGCTTCACCGACTTTCTCGAAGCCCGAATAGGCGTGAACCACGTACCAACGCTTGCTCATGACTTCCATCCGCCAAGAATTATACCGTAGAACAGCCCACTCGAGGCTCTTGTCGACGATGCAACAGGAACACCGCCATGACCACCACGAAGGCAAACACGGTCACCAGTCGTCTGGACGGTTTCCTTCTTCGTCGGCCAGACGACCTTCTTGGTCTCGGTCACTGCCTCACGAGCGAAATCCGAAGAAACGACGACCAGGCGCTGTGAACCAAGCCACCGCGGCACAGGCCGACAACGCCAGCCAGCACGCTCAGCACGCGACAGATGCTTGCGTATTCGCCAAGCAGGTAAAAGCCTGCCACGCCGGCAACCAGCAACAGCAGTGCGATCACGAACTTGATTTTATCGGACATCAGAACTTGCATGCTCCATGTGAAGTAAAGTGGCAGGGGCAGAGGGTATCGAACCCCCAACCTTCGGTTTTGGAGACCGACGCTCTGCCAATTGAGCTATACCCCTGCAGCAGAGACTGTAAAGCGCCCAGCGACATGTCCGCTAGGCGCCTCCGACCTCCAGATGCCGCCCCAACCAACGAATTACTCGATGATCTTAGCGACGACGCCGGCACCAACAGTACGGCCACCTTCGCGGATCGCGAAACGCAGACCTTCTTCCATGGCGATCGGGGCGATCAGCTTCACGGTGATCGACACGTTGTCGCCCGGCATCACCATTTCCGTGCCTTCCGGCAGCGCGATCGCACCCGTCACGTCCGTCGTACGGAAGTAGAACTGCGGACGATAGTTGTTGAAGAACGGGGTGTGACGACCACCTTCGTCCTTGCTACAGCACATACACTTCACCCGTGAAGTGCGTGTGCGGCGTGATCGAGCCCGGCTTGGCCAGCACCTGACCGCGCTCGACGTCTTCACGCTTCGTGCCGCGCAGCAGCACGCCGACGTTGTCACCCGCTTGACCTTGGTCCAGCAGCTTGCGGAACATTTCCACGCCGGTGCAGATGGTCTTGGCGGTCGGCTTGATACCGACGATTTCGATTTCTTCGCCAACCTTGACGATGCCACGCTCAACGCGACCCGTCACCACCGTGCCACGACCCGAGATCGAGAACACGTCTTCGATCGGCAGCAGGAACGGCTTGTCGACCGCACGCTCCGGCGTCGGGATGTAGGAGTCCAGCGCATCGGCCAGGGCCATGATGGCCACTTCGCCCAGTTCTCCCTTGTCGCCTTCCAGCGCCTTCAGAGCCGAACCCTTGATGATCGGGATGTCATCACCCGGGAATTCGTACTTGGACAGCAGTTCGCGCACTTCCATTTCGACGAGTTCCAGCAGCTCGGCGTCGTCCACCATGTCGCACTTGTTCAGGAACACGATGATGTAGGGCACGCCCACCTGACGGGCCAGCAGAATGTGCTCGCGAGTCTGCGGCATCGGGCCGTCAGCGGCCGAGCACACCAGGATCGCGCCGTCCATCTGCGCAGCACCCGTGATCATGTTCTTGACGTAGTCGGCGTGGCCCGGGCAATCAACGTGCGCGTAGTGACGGCTGGCCGTCTCGTATTCCACGTGCGAGGTGTTGATCGTGATACCACGCGCCTTTTCTTCCGGTGCGTTGTCGATTTCGGTCGTACTTCTTCGCCGCACCGCCGAACTTCTCCGACAGCACCGTCGCGATCGCCGCCGTCAGCGTCGTCTTGCCATGGTCAACGTGACCAATCGTACCAACGTTCACGTGCGGCTTCGTACGCTCGAATTTTTCCTTGGCCATGTCTACTACCTCAAACTGAGTCAAAAGATCAGAAGTTCAGACAAAAAGATGATGTGGTGCCCATGGGCGTGGATTGAACACGCCGACCTCTCCCTTACCAAGGGAGTGCTCTACCACTGAGCTACATGGGCGATTTTCATACGCAAAAGCTGGAGCGGGTGAAGGGAATCGAACCCTCGTCGTAAGCTTGGAAGGCTTCTGCTCTACCATTGAGCTACACCCGCGTCAACAGCCGCCTAACCGCGGTTCGCACTTACTACCGCAGCCGCGCATGGCGCACTCAAATTTCTGGTGGAGGGAGAAGGATTCGAACCTTCGAAGGCTGAGCCGTCAGATTTACAGTCTGATCCCTTTGACCGCTCGGGAATCCCTCCACGTGAGACGCAGCACTATAGAGACCGTAAAAGAACAAGTCAAGCGCCTTCAAGAGAAAAAGATCAAAACCCGGCGCAACGCAATAGGCGAGCCTCTGCTGCGCCAGAGAGTCCAGTCGCCCCGCCCGCTTAAGTGAAGCCCGTTCCTGCCGTAAACTCATGTTATTCGGCGGCGCGTCACGCGCCAGCTTCAGAGAACATGAGGCGCCAAAGGCGAAACAGATGGCGGAAATCATTTGCATCATCGGCACCAAGGGCGGCACGGGCAAGACGACGTTGTCGCACCTGCTATGCCACGGCCTGAGCCTGCTCGGGCGTCGCACAGCCTGTGTGATGACCGACGAATACCGCGACCCACTGCCACCACAGGGCCGTCGCTACATCATGGCGGACGCGCGCTCGCCGCAGGCACGCGTGAAAGTGGTGGAGAAGCTCAAAGAGTTGCCGGGGTGGATGGGGGTGCTCGATGGCGGCGCCAACCGCACGGACACCGATATTTCGCTATACGAAATGTCGGATTTGGTGCTGCTCCCCTTCCGAGACTCGCCGGAGGACCTGCGCACGGTCATGCACGACCTGGAGCTCTTCCCGCGCGCCTTCGCCCTGCCCTCCCAATGGCCAAAGAACAAATGGCAGCAAGAGGCCGCGGCCAAGCTGATCACCAGCATGCCCGCCGACATGCAGGATCGTGTGCTGTCGCCCACGTACGCCGTCTCCGCCTCCAAGCTCTTGTTGCAGAGCACGCCGCCCGACTCGCTGCCGGCAGCGTTGAACAGCGCGGCCAAGGCGGTAGCGGGGCAAGTGGTGGCTATTCTTGGGGACGATGTAGCGGCAGTGGAAGCCAGCCTGAGAGAAGCCGCGGCCTGAACGGCGTGATTAGCCGATGAATCCCAGCCGCGACAGCACGACAAGCGCCTGAGCCCGATTCGATACGCTTAGCGCCTTCAGAATCGCCGAACAGTGGACTTTGACCGTCCCCTCGGTGATACCCAGCGCCGTCGCGATCTCTCGATTGGTACGCCCTTCGACCATCAGTTCCACCACCCTGAGCTGAGCAACAGTCAGACCATACTGCTCGGCCAGATCAACGGCAGGGCGCTGCTTGGGCGCGACGCTACCGGCGCGAAAGAGACAACCCGGCAAGACATCGCCAGCCAGCACAGAACGCAAGGCTGACAGCAATTGGTGCGGAGAGACGTTCTTGCCCAGGTAGCCGGACGCGCCGGCACGCATGGCCCGATCAACGGAAGCGGAATCTTCCTGCGCCGACAACACCACGAGAGGAAGGCTCGGAAACCGACGAGCAAGTTCGGAGACCAGTGAGAACCCGCTCATCTGGGGCAGGATCAGATCGGTGACGACGAGATCGGCTTCGTGGCCGGAAGGAAGAAAAGCGAGCGCTTCTTCAGCCGATGCGGCCTCGAAAAATTCGATATCCGTAGCCAGCGGACTCAGCATCCCGATGAGCGCCTGGCGCACCAAGGCGTGGTCTTCAACGACGAGAATCCGGGACAGATCCATGTGACAGGTGGCGGTGCGTGTGCAGCGATAGGAATGCGGGGCTCAGGATATCACGCCCCCTCCTCCGAAAAACCCTAAGATTCCTCCAGACTTCTTGTCGTATTGTCGGACTCTTCCTGTCAGGGCAATCTACACAAATATATTCATCGCCTGATCGATGACGGACTTTCGCCACGCCCCCAAAGAATGGGGCGGACTCCCAACAGGACCTGAATGAAGCCTTTGCGCCGAAACGGCTGTCGCAGTGTGCTCTGGATCTTGCTCGTCACCCGCTCCGCAGCGGCGTCGGCGGCGACAGACGAATCGGCATTCTTCAGCGACATGCCAGTCGTGCTGTCCGCCTCGCGCCTGTCACAGCCGCTGCAAGACGCCCCCGGCTCGGTCACCGTCATCGACAGAGACCAGATCAAGGCCTCTGGTGCGCGGGATGTTGCGGACATTCTCAAGCTCGTACCAGGATTCGTCACGACGCTTGCATATGGCAGTTATCCCGCCGTCGGCTACCACGGCCTCACACGGGATCGTTCACCGCGCATGCAGGTCCTGATCGATGGGCGCTCCGCTTATTCGCCGTACTTCCTTGGCGGAATCGAATGGAACCAGCTCGGCGTCAACATCGACGACATCGAACGGATCGAGGTTTTTCGGGGCTCCAACTCCGCGGCCTATGGCGCCAACGCGTTCCTGGGTGTGGTCAGCATCACCACGCGTAGCGCTTATGACAGTGAGCGCATTTCGGCCAGCCAGCAACGCGGCAATGACGGCATTCTTGACACTTCAGTCGCCGGCAGTCTGCAGAGCGGAGGGCTCGGACTCCGTCTGCGCGGACACGAACAGCAGGACGACGGCTTTGAAAATTCCTACGACGGCCGGCGCATCCGCATGGTCGATTTGCGCGGCGACTACCAGATCAATACCGCGCAACGCCTGGAATTCCACGCAGGGAAGACCGACGCCGATGTGCGACGCGGTTATCCAACGGAACCCGGCGACCCACCCCGCACCACCAACATGCAAACGTCCTACAGCCTGCTGCGCTGGCGGATGAGCGACGCCGCTGACGACGAATGGTCGGTCACGTACTATCACCAGAATCAAAGCCAGAGCGACGCGTTCGTACAGACCTATCCGCTGTCGCGCATCCTCAGCCCCGCCGTCCTGGCCGCCTACGGGCTGCCGACATCGCTGACGCTGACCATTGACTCGAGCTATGACACCACGCGCGACGATGTCGAGATCCAGCGCACCCAGACCATCAACGAGCAGATACGCGTGGTTTGGGGCGGAGCATGGCGACAGGACCGGCTGCACGCGCCGCTCCAGTTCAATACACTGCAGACAGTGACGATTCAGGACATCCAGGCTTTCGGGAATGTCGAATGGCGCCCCAGCAAGCGGTGGACGCTCAATGGCGGTGCAATGATTGAAAATGCTTCTCTTTCGGGCACAAACACCGCCCCGCGGGTAGCGGTCAATTACCATCTGGACGATGAGCAGACTGTCCGTTTTGCATGGAGCCGGGCCTACCGCGCCCCAACGCCTTACGAACAGTTGTCGGATACCAAGTACACGTACAACGGAACGGTGCTGCGGTGGACCGACAAACCTGCCAACAATCTGGATCCAGAAAAAATAACCGGCTTCGAGCTGGGATACCTGGGGGAGTGGCGAACAGCCAATCTATCGCTGGATACGCGCGCCTTCGACGAAAAAGTCGAAGGGCTTATCCAGGATCTGAAAATCCCCATCCGTATCCCACAAGACCAGCTCGACCCGTCGCGAACCGAAGTCCGCACGTCGGTCAATGGTTCCTGGGCACGCATGACGGGGCTGGAGTATCAACTGATGTGGAGGCCGCTACAGACCAGTTGGATTTCGCTCGCTCAGACTTTTATGAACATACGCAGCGACAACCCGAAGAACACGATGTCAGCCCCGCACGTCGCCACCGTCATCACGGCGGCGCATCGCTTTGATGCGGGCATCAGCGTCAGCCTCACGCACTACCGCTACGGCAGGATGAACTGGCAGCAGACGGAGCAGGAAACCATCCCGCCTTATCACCGCACCGACATTCGTGTTGGTTATGAATTCTTCATCGGCAAGAGCCGCGCCGAAATCTACGCCGTAGGCCAGTATCTCGGGCAATCGAATGCCGAGTACAAGCCGATCTATCAGGCAGACGCCCGCTATTACGCCGGGCTGCGCTGGGAGTACTGACAGCGCGCAATGTTGTCACTCGGCCGCCTCCTTCGCCTGCTGATACTGCTCGTACTGTGTGCCGCCACCCATGTGGCTGCGGCAGCGACCGTGCTCGTCCTGCTGTCGGAGCCTTCGCCGATCTACCAGGAATTCGCCAACGCCGTCACCAACGAACTACGGCGCGACGCACCAGGCCTGGAAGTCATTCAGATGCATGGCGACCAGGTCAGCACAAAACCATTGCCCGAGGCACAGTTCGTCATCGGCGCAGGCAATCGCGCGGCGCAGATTCTCATCAATCGCGACATCAAGGCGCCCACGCTCCTCGCACTCTTGCCCCGCAGCGCCTACGACCGCATCGCCGCTGGCAAACGCGATGACAAACGCATCTCTGCCCTATTCATAGACCAGCCGCCTACACGTTATCTCGACCTCATCCGTGTGGCGCTACCGGACGCCGATCGTATCGGCTTGCTAGCCGGCCCCGACAGCCGCGACACCGTCGCCCGGCTCGCTCAAGCCGCACGCGACCGCAAACTGCGACCGGTACAAGAAAACGTCGTGCAACGACAGCGATATCTTTCCCGCCCTGCAGCGCATGTTCAGCGAAGGGGGTGGCGTGCTCATGGCTGTTCCGGACACGGCGGTATTCAACTCGCAGACGATCCCCAACCTGCTGCTGTCTGCGTATCGTTTCCGCGTGCCAGTGGTGGGGTTTTCGCAGGCGTACGTCAAAGCCGGCGCACTGATTGCGCTCTATTCGACGCCTGCGCAGATCGGAACCCAATCGGCCGAAGTCGCCCGGGGCGTATTAGCCGGCGGAGCGGTCCCGGCCCCGCAGTACCCACGCCTCTTCAGTGTCGGCATCAACACCCATGTCGCGCGCTCGCTTGGCTATCAGTTGGACAGCGAAACCGGCATCCGCGAAAAACTTGAACGATTGGAGCGGCCATGAAAATCGGCTGGGACATTCGTACCCGGGTACTCGTGGTCGCGTTGGTGCCAACGCTGGTGCTCGGCCTTCTGCTCACCGGGCTGCTGACATTCTCACGCCTGTCGGACCTCGAAGAAGCCCTCGTGCAACGCGGGCAGGCAATGGCCAAGCAGTTGGCGGCCGCGTCTGAATACGGCCTTTTCGCCGGCAACCGCGACGCGCTGGAACAGCTCGCCAGCTCAACGATGGTGAATTCCGATCTGCAAGGCATCGCGATTCTCGATCACGACGGCGAATTCATGGCCGTCGCCGGCCTGCAGGCACATACCTCGCATCTGCCGCAAGACAGCTCGCAGATCGAACAGGTCGGCGGCAACATGCTGCGCATCACCGAGCCCGTTCTATATACGTCGGCCCTCGAAGACGACCCTTACACCGAAACACGCGGCAGGCTCGCCCGCACGCGCCAGCCAACCCGTCTGGGCGAAATCGTGGTGCTGGTGTCACTCGAACCCCTGGAGGCACGCAAGCGCGCACAAATGCTCGCCGCCATGCTGACGCTGCTTGTCGTGCTGGCGGGCAGCGGCTTGCTGGCGCTATTCATGAGCCGTTCGGTCAGCACGCCGATCCGGCGCATCGCCCATGCAGTAACGGAAATTGGCCGTGGCCAGCTCGCCACGCGCGTGCCGGTCGAACGGGGTGGCACGCTGCGCCGCCTGACAGAAGGCGTCAACGACATGGCTGCGCGCCTGTCCGTGGCACGCGATGACCTTGAGCAGCGCGTCGAAGACGCCACCGTCGAACTGCGCGCCCGCAAAGAAGAAGCCGAACTCGCCAACCTCGCCAAGTCGCGCTTCCTTGCTGCGGCGAGCCACGATTTGCGCCAGCCCATGCACGCGTTGGGACTGTTCATTGCGGACCTCGCGCGCAAGGATCACGTGCCGGCCAATCGGCTGCTCATCGATCGTATTTCGGCGTCGGCCGAAGCGATGGAGAACCTGCTCGACAGCCTGCTCGATATCTCCAAGCTCGACGCCGGCGTGGTCACCGCCAACCCGCGCCCGTTCGCGCTCGGCCCGCTGTTTGAGCGCATCGCAGCCGACTACGGCCCAGCCGCCAGCGAACGCGGACTGCAACTGCGCGTGCGCCCCACAACGGCCTGGATCGAGTCCGATCCGCTGCTGTTCGAGCGCATCCTGCTCAACCTCATCGGCAACGCCCTGCGCTACACGCCGCGTGGTTGCGTCATGCTCGCCGCCCGCCGACGCGGCAAACGTATCCGCATCGAAGTCCGCGACAGCGGCTTGGGCATTCCCGAAGAGCAGCAGGAGGCCGTATTTCTGGAGTTCGTCCAGCTCGACAACCCTGCCCGCGATCGCAGCAAGGGGCTCGGCCTCGGTCTTGCCATCGTTCGTCGCATGGTCGACTTGCTGGGCCACACCGTCACGCTGCGCTCGGCGCCGGGCAAGGGCTCAGTGTTCGCGGTCGAAGCCGCCATCGCCAGCCCGGTTGAAATGCGTGACGCCACCACGCCGCTGCACATGGATCTCACCGGCCTGGTTGTCGCCGCCATCGACGACGACAGCCTGGCGCAGCAGAGTCTGGCCGGACTGCTGCGCGCGTGGGGGTGCTTTGTGATCGCCGCTGACAACGTCGAACAACTCATCGCCGACATGGACGACCTGGAGGTCAAACCCGACATCGTCATCAGCGATTTCCGCCTACCCGGCGAACTCGACGGTCTGGAAGTGATCGGCGCTGTCCGCGAGCGTTACGGCGCCCGACTACCCGGCCTGCTCCTTTCCGGCGACACCGGGCCGGACACGTTGCGGCGCGCCACGGAATACGGCATTCCTCTTCTGCACAAACCCGTGCGGCCGGCACGCCTGCGCGCGGCAGTCACACGGCTCATCAACGACACCGGTCCAGACATCATCGGCCGCGAAGTCTGAGCGCCGCCGCGCCTGCGCGGGTGCGGCGGCGGCATGTATGATTCATGATTCGCGGTTGCACTATCCCATCACCCACCGGAGGTCGCTATGACTGGCACTACCCCGTCGCCTGATGAGGGACTCGAATTTCTTCGCAAGATGTGGGGCAACATGGGCTTCGGCATGCCCGGTATGGTCACGCCCACCCTCGATGTCGATGAACTCGATCGTCGGGTCAACGACCTCAAGGCCGTCGAAGGCTGGCTCAGGATGAACCTGGGCATGTTGCAGATGACAATCCAGGGGCTGGAAGTGCAGCGCGCCACCCTGCAGGCGGTGCGGGCAATGGGCCAGGCGCACGAAGCCGCCGGCAACGATCCGGCCACCAACCCGTTTGCCAATCCCGCGCTGTGGGCCTGGCCCTTCGCGGTGCCTCCGGCCACAGAAGAAACCGATGACACACCCGAGCCCGAAGCGCCGCCGACCAAGGGCCGTTCTTCGCGCAGCCGTAGCAAATAACCGAGCACGATGAGTCATCCACCCTTTCACGCAGCGTACGCCGCGGGCGGCGACTGGAGCAGCGCACTCGAACATGCGCTGCGCCAACTGCCTGCAAACGCTGGCACCCAATCGAACCTCGGCATCGTCTATTTTTCGGATCAATTCTCGCCGGCAGCCGATGCCTTGCTGGCGCGCCTGCGCCGCGCCACGGGCGTGCAGGACTGGATCGGTGCCAGCGCCGTCGGCGTGCTGGGCAATGCAGGCGCAGCGCTGGATGCCGGTGGCATCAGCCTGATGTTGGCGCAATTGCCGGAAGACAGCTTCCGCATTTTCTCCGGCCGTCGCCCGGTACCACGCGACTTTTTGCCGTGGGCTGCCATCGTGCACGGCGACCCGCACACTGCCGACATGGGCGAACTGGTACAGGACATGACGTCCAAACTGCGTGGCGAAACCCTCGCGGGGGGTTTGGCCAGCGCACGCGCCACGGCATTGCAGGTTGCAGGCGACGTCCTCTCGGGCGGCATGTCCGGCGCCGTGTTCAATGAAGAAGTACAGTTCGTCACCGGCGTGAGCCAAGGCTGCGTGCCGTTGCCCGGCCATTGGCGCGTCACCCGCTCGCGAGACAATCTGATCGAATCCATCGACGCGCGCAGTGCGCTCGAAGTGTTCCGGCAGGCTGCAGGCCCGGCATTGGGCGCCGATTTGCGGCGCGCGGTACGCAACGTGCAAGTCGGACTCACCGACGGCCCGGAAGATCGTCGCCTGTTCGCCGTGCGGCGCATCGTTGGCGTCGATGTGCGCGGTGGCAAACTCGCGATGGCGGACAACATCGAACAGGGGCAGCACATCCTGTTTGTGCGGCAGGACGATGACAGTGCCCGCGAAGATCTGAGACGCATGCTCGAAGAATTGCGCGACGCATGCCCCACCCCACCGCGCGGCGGCATCTATGTGAGTTGCCTTGCACGCGGCGGCGCACTGTTCGAGCGGGACGAAACCGAAGTCGAAATGATCGCCGAGGTATTTGGCGACATGCCGCTGACGGGTTTTTTCTCGGCCGGCGAAATCGTCGGCAACCGGCTCTTCGGCATGACCGGAGCACTCACGCTATTCCTTTAGAACGCGGGCGCCACAGACATTCCGGGCACGGCGCTTGCGAAGGGCGCTGGCCCGATGCGGCGTCACGAACGCCCACGAGGCGGCACCCGGCCCCCAAAACCTTCGAATGAAAATGGAGCACATCATGCAGAACCCGGCACAGGAAATATTCAAGGCGTATGACATCCGTGGCATCGTCGGCAAGACGCTGACGGCTGACGTCGTACGCGCGATTGGTCACGCGCTTGGCTCCGAAGCGGTGGCACGCCAGCAGAAGAGCATCGTGATCGGCCGCGACGGCCGCCTGTCCGGCCCCGAGTTCGCCCAAGCGCTGGCGGAAGGCATCACCGCCGCAGGCGTGGACGTCATCGACATCGGCTGCGTTGCCACCCCGATCACCTATTTCGCTGCGTACCACCTGGGCGCCAACAGTTGCGTGTCGATCACCGGCAGCCACAACCCGCCCGAGTACAACGGCCTCAAGATGGTGCTGGGCGGCGAAACACTCTACGGCGCGCTCATCCAGGATTTGCGTCGCCGCATCGTCGAAAACGATCTGGCCCACGGTGCCGGCAAAGTCACCCGGACGGACGTCCGCCCCGCCTACATCGAACGCATCCTGTCCGACGTGAAGCTGGCCCGCCCGATGAAGATCGTGCTCGACTGCGGCAACGGCGTCGCCGGTAACACGGCACCCGAGCTGTACAAAAAGTTCGGCTGTGAACTGGTGGAGCTGTTCACCGAGGTCGACGGCAACTTCCCCAATCACCACCCAGACCCCTCCAAGCCCGAGAACCTTGAAGACGTCATCCACGCCCTCAAGAGCACCGACGCTGAACTGGGTCTGGCCTTCGATGGCGACGGCGACCGCCTGGGCGTCGTCACCAAGGACGGCGAGATCATCTACCCCGACCGCCAGCTCATGCTGTTCGCGGCGGACGTGCTGTCGCGCGTGCCGGGCGGCAAGGTGATCTACGACGTGAAGTGCACACGCAACCTGGCCAAGTGGGTGCGCGACCATGGCGGCGAGCCGGTGATGTGGAATACCGGCCATGCGCTGGTCAAGGCCAAGCTGAAAGAAACCGGTGCGCCGCTGGCGGGCGAGATGAGCGGCCACATGTTCTTCAAGGAACGCTGGTACGGCTTTGACGACGGTCTCTACACCGGCGTGCGCCTGCTGGAAATCCTCTCGCGCAGCGCCGACCCGTCGGCGGTTCTCAAGGCGCTGCCCGACGCAGTCAGCACGCCGGAGCTGAACATCAAGATGAACGAAGGCGAACCGGTGAAGCTGGTCGAAAAGCTCAAGAACGAAAAGTTCGAAGGCGAAGTCGAGCGCATCACCATCGACGGCCTGCGCGTGGAATACGCCGACGGCTTTGGCCTGGCGCGCTCCTCGAACACCACTCCGGTCGTGGTGCTGCGCTTCGAAGCCGACAACGATGCCGCCATTGCGCGCATCCAGGCAGACTTCCGCCGCGCGCTGACGCAAGCGTGGCCGGGCGTGCAACTGCCGTTCTAAGAGACGACCTCGCAAAAAAACCGCGCTCCGGCGCGGTTTTTTTATGCCGAACAGAACCGCTAGGCAGCCAGTTCCTGCCCGATCGCCACGACGCGATTGCGCCCCTCGCTCTTCGCCGCGTACAGCGCCTTGTCGGCACGTCGCACAAAGGCGTCGAAGGTGTCGCGCAAACTCAGGCTGGTAACGCCCGCCGACAACGTGACTGTCCGCAGCCCATCGAAGGGATGTAGCTCGAGCAGTTCGCGCAGCTTGTCAGCCAGCACGAGCGCTTCATCCAGCGCCGTTGACGTCGCCAGCACGACAAACTCCTCGCCCCCCCAACGCGCCAGCACATCGGAAGAACGCAGATGCTTGCGCGCCAGTTGCGTGAATTCGACCAGCACGCGATCGCCCGCCGCGTGGCCAAAGTCATCGTTGATGAGCTTGAAGTGATCGAGGTCGATGATGATCAGCGCCAGTGGCAAGTTGTAGCGTCGGGCCCGGCTCATTTCGCGCAGGGCGACCTCTTCGAAATGGCGTCGGTTGAATGCATTGGTCAGGCGATCCGTGTTGGCAAGCTGCTCCAGTTCCATATTGAGCAGGCGCAGCTCGCGGTTGGCGTCTTCCGCTTCGGCACGCGCCACACGTACTTCAACTTCTGCCTGCCGGCGCGCGTCGATATCGAGCAGCGCGCAGAACATGGCGGAACGCCCGTCATGCTCAACCCGCGCGGCGGACACATGGAACCAATGCACCTCGCCCAGTGATGTCTGGCACTGCATCTCGCGGTCAGCTACGGTGCCAACGCGTCGCAGCGTGTTCATCAGCAACGCCAGGTCGTCTGGCGGCATGAAGTCAGCCTCGGCCCGTGGCGTGTCGCCGTCCTGCAAGCCGAACAGATCGTCCGCATGACGGTTGAAGAACACGAGGCGGCCGTCCTGCAGATCGATCATGAAGATCGCGCACGGCGCGGCATCCAGCAAATGCCGCAACTTTTGGGCGCTGTCGCGCAGGTCATGCTCGGTGCGCTTGTTGTGGGTGATGTTGCTGACGCTGGCGAAGATGAGCCGCTCGTGATCGAGTTCGATGGCTCGTGCGGACACCAGCGCCCACAGCGGCATGCCATCGCGTGTGCGCAGCTCCAGCTCGGCACCTTCCACGATGCCGTTTTCTCGCAGGCGCTGCTGCAAGTAGTCACGTTGGGTATCGGAATGGCAGAGCTCGAGGCCGCTGCGGCCGATCAATTCCTGCGCATTATCGAAGCCCAGATAGGTGGCCGCACGCTGATTGGCGTAACGGACTTCGCCCGAACCGGAGGCCGCAATCGTGAGCCCCACTGGCACGATGTCCAGCAATGCGGTGCGTTCGGCTTCGACCCGCCGAATGGCATGCGATAAACGCTCCACCGCCGAACGATCTTCCATGACATACGCCATGCGCTTGTCGCGCAGGACGATGCAACGTACGCCAACAGGATGACCGTCGATGACCACGCGCACCTGACCATGTGCGGGGGCGAGTCCATTGACGAGCTGCAAGTCTTCGGCATCGATGCCGTTGCCATCGTGCTTGCGGCTGAGAACGCTGGCGAAATCGTCGCCGCGCCGCACAGGCCCGCCAAACCACGAGAGAAAAGCTGCATTGAAGGTCTCGATGCGACGTCGCTTATCCAGGACGACGACGGCATGGTCCAGACAGGCAAGAATTTCAAACGCATCGCGGCGCCAGCGCGCGACGGCATACGCCATCAGCCCAAGGCCTGCGGCACATGTCATCACTACCACCAGTGCGATTGCGTTCGACATAACGGGCCTGCCAACAGGTACCGCAACGGGAAAAGCCCCGGAGTCGATGAATGCTCAACGACCTGGACTGCGCAAACTTTACCGACGAACAGCAGAAAGAAATGCCGGAACGCGACGGACGTCACGCCCCAAAGTGATGCGGCAAGTAAACCAGACTTGCTCTCGGCTGCCTATGCGCGCAACCGTGCGATGCCATGCCTTGCCCACATGGACAAGGCATGGCGAACCAACGCCTCGCGGCGCGTCGGTCAGGCTTTGGCGCCCACCCAATCGACGACGGCCGACAGGGCTGCCGGCAGTTGGCTGGGATCGGTGCCGCCAGCCTGGGCCATGTCGGGACGGCCACCACCCTTGCCGCCCACCTTCTGGGCAACAAAGTTCACCAGCTCGCCGGCCTTGATCTTGCCGGTGAGGTCGGGCGTCACTCCCGCGATGAGCGACACTTTGCCGTCCGCCACCGCGCCCAGCACGATGGCTGCCGAGCCCAGCTTGTTCTTCAGCTTGTCGACAGCCTCGCGCAGCGCCGGTACGTCAGCGCCATCGAGCGTCGCGGCCAACACCTTGATGCCTGCGACATCGACCGCCTTGCCGACCAATTGTTCCGACTGGCCGCCGGCCAGCTTGCCCTTGAGCTGGGCGAGTTCCTTCTCGGCTGCGCGAACGTGATCGAGCAGTTGAATGATTTTCTGTGCGGCTTCGGCAACCGGCGCCTTGAGCGCAGCAGCCACGCCGTCGAGGACGGCTTCGTGCTCCTGCACCACGCGCAGCGCGTTCACGCCCGTAACGGCTTCAACGCGGCGTACACCAGCGGCGACGCCGGATTCGGCCACGATCTTGAAGAACCCGATGTCACCCGTGCGTGCAACGTGCGTACCGCCGCACAACTCGCGCGAAGTCCCGATGTCGAGTACGCGGACGGTATCGCCGTACTTTTCGCCGAACAGCATCATGGCGCCAAGTTTTTGCGCATCATCGATCGCCATTTCGCGCGCCAGCGTCGATTCGTTCACAAGGATTTCGCGGTTGACGATGCGCTCGACACGACGGATTTCGTCATCGCTCAGCGGCGTGGTGTGCGCAAAGTCGAAGCGGGTCTTGTCGGCGTCGACCAACGAACCCTTTTGCTGCACGTGCGAACCCAGCACTTCGCGCAGTGCCTTGTGCATCAAATGCGTGGCGCTGTGGTTGCGCATGGTGGATGCACGGCGCTCGGCGTCAACCTGTGCGGTCAGCGTGTCGCCGACCTTCAGGCTGCCTCGCTCCAGCGTGCCGTGGTGACCGAACACACTGGATTGAATCTTCTGTGTGTCATCGACTCGGAACTCAACGCCGTCGGCTGACAGCACGCCAGAGTCACCGACCTGACCACCGGATTCAGCGTAGAACGGAGTGTTGTCGAGCACCACCACCGCTGCGTCGCCCGCGGCGATGCTATCGACCGCCGCGCCGTCGCGGTACAGCGCCAGCACCTTGGCACTGTCGACATGCAGCGAGTCGTAGCCGAAGAAGCGCGTGGCGTCGCCGGTATATTCAAGCGCAGCCGCCATCTTGAACTTGCCGGCCGCACGGGCTTGTTCGCGCTGACGCGCCATGGCTGCGTCAAAGGCAGCCTCATCGACCGTCACGCCACGCTCACGGCAAACGTCAGCGGTCAGATCAAGCGGGAAGCCATAGGTGTCGTGCAGCTTGAACGCCACTTCGCCGTCGAGCACCTTGCCCCCGTTGAGCTGGGCCAGCGCCGCTTCGAGGATTTCCATGCCGTGGGCGATGGTCTCGAAGAAGCGTTCTTCTTCCTGCCGCAGCACTTCCGTCACGCGGGGCGCAGCTTGCGTGAGTTCCGGGTAGGCCTCGCCCATTTCGCGATCGAGGTCGGCGACCAGGCGATGGAAGAACGGGGCACGCACGCCCAGCTTGTAACCGTGGCGGATGGCGCGGCGAATGATCCGGCGCAGCACGTAACCGCGGCCTTCGTTGCTGGGGATGACACCGTCGACGACCAGGAACGCGCAGGCGCGGATGTGATCGGCAATGACCTTTAGCGACGGGACCGTCAGATCCTTGATGTGGGTTTCGCGTGCAGCCGCAGCGATCAACGTCTGGAACAGATCGATCTCATAGTTGGAGTGCACATGCTGCAGGATCGCGGCGAGGCGCTCCAGGCCCATGCCGGTGTCCACACAAGGCTTGGGTAGCGGCTTCTGCGCGTAGGTGGTGAGCTTGAATTGCGCTCCCTCCTTGCTCACTGCGCCGATCTTGCCAACAGATTCGGCGGCGTCCTTCGCTGCGCGTGCGGCGTCTTCGCTATCGAAGAGTTGTTCGCCTTCGACATAGCGCTCGAACTGCATGAACACGAGGTTCCAGATTTCGATGTAGCGGTCGCCGTCGGCGTCCGGGCTCCCCGGAGGGCCGCCCCAAACATCAGCGCCGTGGTCGTAGAAAATCTCGGAACACGGGCCGCATGGCCCCGTATCGGCCATCTGCCAGAAATTGTCGGAGGCGTAGCGCGCGCCCTTGTTGTCACCGATGCGCACGCAGCGCTCGGCCGGCACGCCGATTTCCTTCGTCCAGATATCGAAGGCTTCGTCGTCTTCGGCGTACACGGTGGTCCACAGCTTGTCCTTGGGCAGCTTGTAGACCTCGGTCAGCAGCTCCCAGGCGAAGTGGATGGCGTCACGCTTGAAGTAGTCCCCGAAGCTGAAATTGCCCAGCATTTCGAAGAAGGTGTGGTGACGTGCGGTGTAGCCCACGTTCTCCAGGTCGTTGTGCTTACCACCTGCGCGCACCGAGCGCTGGGCGGTCGTGGCACGCGAGTACGGGCGCTTTTCTGCGCCCAGAAACACGTCCTTGAACTGCACCATGCCCGAATTGGTAAACAGCAGCGTGGGGTCATTGCCCGGTACGAGCGAGCTGGACGGGACGATGGTGTGACCCTTCGACTCGAAGAACTGGAGGAACTTGGAACGGATCTCGGCAGCTTTCATGGATACGCGACGCTCGCTACGGCCTGATTTCAAAGAGGAATCGCGGATTTTAGCATCGCATCGCGCTCCACCGCACAAGGCATGCAAATGATGGCCTGCCGCTATTGCGACTTCGCCGGTAAAGACAGGCTCAGCGCAGCGGCCCGAAACGATCCGGACGATCGGTGATGATGGTGTCGACGCCCCACCCGAGCAGCGTCATGGCGTGCTGCGGGTCGTTTTCCGTATAGACCGCCACGCGATAGCCGGCGGCCTTGATGGCGCGGCAAGTGGCTTCTTCGAGATAGTTGCAGTTGGTGTGGACGGCAATCACGTCCAGGCTCTGACAACGGGCCAGCCAGTCCGGCGGCACGCGGTCTACGAGCCAACCGCGCGGCAAAGCGGGCGCTGCGTCGGCCGCAGCCTGCAGTGCAATTTCAGAGAATGACGACAGGAGCGGCGGCACGGACACATCAAGCCACCACTCAGCGGCGAGTTGAGCCGCCACGGTCCCGGTTTGGGTGTCGAAACCTTCTGCTGGCTTGATCTCAACATTGACCGCGAGGTCCAGCGCACGGCAACGCGCCGCCACTGCGGCGAAGCGCGGCAACGGCTCACCCGCGAAGGCTTTGTGGAAAGGCTGTCCAGCATCGAGCGCATCGAGCTGCGCATCGGTGGCTTCGTTCACGCGCCCGACGCCCGTGGTCGTGCGTTCAAGCGTTTCGTCATGAATGACGTAAGGCGTGCCAGCCGCAGAGAGCATGACGTCGAATTCGACGCCCTTCACCCCCGCCAGCACGCAAAGGTCGAGGCCGACCAGCGTGTTCTCCGGCGCCAGCGCACCGCCGCAACGGTGTGCCATCACGCGCGGATAAGGCCAGTCGGCCAAGGCTCGCACAGTTACGGGCGAACCGTCGCGCGGCAGCAGCCGTCTTCGCCGGCGCGGGCACGGTTGACCGCGTCGTCGAGGGCCTGCTTGGCCGGCTTCTTGTTGGCCCACACCGACTCGATTTCTTCGTCGAGGATGCGACGCACGCCGGCACGGCGGCCGTAGGTAGAAGCCGTTGAGGCGATGGAAACAGGCTTATTGGTCAGTTCTTCGATGGCAATCTGCTGCGCCAGGAGCTTGTCGCTGAGCAGCTTGCTGCCCGTCGCCAGCGCGCCCGCCGTGTTGAGCGGCAGATACCCCGCATTGACCTGCCATTCAACCTGGGTCTCGGGCGTCAGCCAGAAGTTTACGAACTTGGCCGCCGCCTTGTACTCAGCCGCCGTCTTGCCGGCGCCGATCCACAGGCTGGAGCCGTCGGCAACGGTATTCTGCGGTGCACCGTAGGCGTCACCATGGAACGGGAACGGCGCCACGCCGATATCGAACGAAGCCATGCGCTGCAGCGTCGGGTAGTCGTCCGACGGTGCAGTCAGGACGGCACAAGCACCCTTGGCGAACGGTTCCAGGGCTTCATCGCCCCGGCCGAAGACTTGCAGATAGCGGGCCTTGTACCAGCTCGACATCATCGCCAGGTGCTTGACCTGGATGAGGCCGTTGGCCGCCAGCGCTTCTTGCTTGCCGTTCATGGAAACGAAAGGCTGATTGTTCCAGGCGCTGGTGTTCTCGATGAGGATCCACGCCGGCTGCACGGTCGTGAACGGGCAAGTATTGCCGGACGCATAGATCTTGCCCATCGCGGCTTGCCAGTCCATCCACGTCTTCGGCACGTTGTTCGGGTCGAGGCCGGCCTTGGCCAGCGCGTCCTTGTTGTAGAACAGAACGGGCGTGGACAGCGCGACCGGCAGAGCCTCAAGGCGGCCCTTGGAGTTGACCGGCGTCGGCGTGACCATCTTCAGGACCGGGAAGGTCTTGAGCGGCAGGCCTGCGCCGCGCATCACGTCCCACAACGGCTTGTAGCGCTTGGTGGAAATAAGACGGTCTTCGCCTTCCTGAGTCGGCAGGATCAGCGCCGGTTGCTTGCCCTCGGTCCAGTCGCGATCGCTCAACGTGACCTTGATGTTGGGGTTGGCTTCATTGAAACGCTCGACCAGCTTGGCGAGCTGTTCGCCCTTGTCAGCGCCAAGCTGCTGGACGAACTCGAGCTCGACGACGGTGGGCTGCGCAGGTTGTTTGGCAGCAGGCTTGGCGGCCTGCTTGGGCGCTGCGGTAGCACATGCCGCCAGCGCGGCGGCCAGGACAGCGCACGAAATCTTGATCGGGAAAACTTGCTGCATTGTGGGACGGGCTCCAGCGTGGTGAAACGATGCGGCATTATAGGAAATCCCCCCGGGGCGCCCAGATGTCTTCGACAAGCGGGACGGGCGTCGGCTCAAGTCGGCGGGACGGGTGACGTTATTCCTTACACTCCATTCGATCAAGCGATCATGTCCCGCATCTGTCTGGCGCTCATCGTTGTGCTGACTCTGGCCGCCTGCGAGCAACTCGGTATTCCCGACCCACGCAAAGACGCGCTGCAGAAGGAAGCCGAAGGCAAAGCGATCGGCGGCGCTTGCCGCCAGTCTGGCCGCGCACTCGAAGACTGCTACGCCTTCAATCCGAACGCGACGAAGGCTGCCATCTTCACAGGTTGGCGCGAGATGAATGACTACATGACCGAAAACAAGCTGGACATCGTCAAGCCGCAAGTCGAACCCACACTGCCCGCCAACCGCAAGAAGCGCGTGGCGCAGGACGACGACGCAGACAGCCAAGCCTCGGCCCCCGCCGCAGCGGATCAGACGTCGGCACGCGCCAGCACGGCGCAACGCTGATCCTTCTCCGCTCGTAAAGACCGGCGGCAAGTCTATATCTGCCGAGAGTCACGCACCACAATGGTGCATTGACCGACCAAAATCGCGCCCCATCTTGAAGCGACGGCAATTTTTGCATCCGCCCCGTCATCTCTTTCGCTCGATTGCGATCGTCATATCACGTCGCAATCGCAATGAGGCAAGACTCCCTTCTGTTCGACATCAAGCGAATCACCGCCCGTCGGGACGATGAAATTTTCGCGATATGATTTCCGTCAAATACGTGGTTCTACGGATTGGACGTTTTTGGTAATTGGTACAGTTTTCGCATACGGGAGGAGACAGCTGCGCCGCAGGCGTAGGCCCGTTTTTTTCAGATAACGAACAGGAGGATCCGTAATGTTCAAGAAGGCCATTATCGCGGCCGTGATGCTGGGTGCTGGTGTTGGTGTTGCGTCTGCCCAGGAACTGACTGGTACGCTGAAGAAGGCGAAAGACACGGGCAAGATCACGCTCGGTATCCGCGAATCTTCCTTCCCCCTTTCCTACCTGGACGCCAACCAGAAGCCGATCGGGTATCACATCGACATCTGCCTGAAGATCGTCGACGCCGTGAAGAAGCGCATCAACGCACCGAACCTCACCGTGGACATGGTGCCGGTGACTTCACAAAACCGCATTCCGCTGACCACCAACGGCACGGTCGACCTGGAGTGCGGCTCGACCACCAATAACCTCGACCGTCAGAAGTCGGTCGCCTTCGCCCCGACGACTTATGTCACGCAAGTGCGCATGGCCGTCAAGAAGGCTTCGGGCATCACCACCATTACGCAACTGAACGGCAAGCCCGTCGCCACCACCACTGGCACCACGAGCGTGGCACTGATTCGCGCCAACGAAAAGGGCAAGAACCTGGACATCAAGGAAGTTTACGGCAAGGACCACGCCGACTCCTTCCTGATGCTGGAGACGGATCGCGCTGTTGCGTTCGTGATGGATGACAACCTGCTGCTGGGCCTGATCGCCAGCTCCAAAAACCCGTCGGAATACACGCTGGCAGGCGAGCCACTGTCGACCGAACCGATTGCGATCATGCTGCGCAAGGACGACCCGCAGTTCAAGGGTCTGGTGGACACGACCGTCGGCGACCTGGCCAAGTCGGGCGAGCTGACCAAGCTGTACGCCAAGTGGTTTACCTCGCCGATCCCGCCGAAGGGTGTGAACCTGAGCTTCCCGATGAGCGAAGCGCTCAAGGAAGCCATCGCCAGCCCCAACGACAAGCCGGCGGAGTCGTACAAGAAGTAAGGTCTGTTGCTTGATTTGGGCGGCGGAGCATCAAATGCCCGCCGCCCATTCCGTCCACATGTCCGTTCACACAATTGGGTGCGCACCCGGTATCGTCATGCCTCGCGCGCGCCAGCCATACCCGTCGGTCGGGGCGCCCTTCCCTGACACCGGCACTCTAGGGCTTCGATATGAGTTATCACTGGGACTGGACCTTTCTCTTCCAGAACATATTGGGAGGTGATGAGACCTACCTCGACACCCTCGTCGCAGCTGTCGGCTGGACAGTCGCCGTCTCGCTCACGGCATGGATCATTGCACTGGTGATCGGGTCCATCGTCGGCATCATGCGCACGCTGCCCAATCGCTACATCGCGGCGCTCGGTAACGCATACGTCGAGATATTCCGCAACATCCCGATCCTGGTGCAGTTGTTCGTGTGGATGTTCGTCGTGCCCGAACTGATGCCGCAGGATCTCAAGATCTGGATGAAGCAGGACATGCCTGCCAAGGAGTTCATTACTGGCGCGCTAGGTCTTGGCTGGTTCACTGCGGCTCGTATTGCCGAGCAATTGCGTGCTGGCATCCAGAGTCTTTCGGGCGGACAACGTAACGCCGGCTTGGCAATGGGTTTCACGCTGGCGCAGACCTACCGCTATGTGCTGCTGCCAATGGCTTATCGCATCGTGCTGCCCCCGTTGACGTCAGAGTTCATGAACGTGATCAAGAACTCCGCCGTGACCTACGCTGTTGGGGTAATCGAACTGTTCTATCAGTTCAACCAGATCAATGAGGAGACCTCTCGTTCGTTGGAGATCCTGATCATTGTGGGCGGTCTGTACGCAATACTCGCCTACGCGGCAAATCGACTGATGACCACCATCGAAAAGCGCACCCGGGTGCCCGGTTTCATCGCATCGAAATAAAGGCGCCGACAATGCTCTCAGCACTCGATTTCAGCATCATCCCTGCGTCCCTTCCGTTTCTGTGGGCAGGCTTCCTGTTCAGCCTGAAGATCACGGTAACCGCCATGGTCGGCGGCACCATCCTCGGCACCTTGCTGGCCATGGCCAGACTGTCGGGCGGGCCGTGGTTGGCAACGGCAGCAACCGTCTACATCAACACCATGCGATCCATCCCGCTGCTGATGGTCATCATGGGCTTCTTCATCATTATCCCGACGCTGATCGGCCATCCGATCGGCTCCGAAAACTCCGCGCTAATCACGTTTACCGTATTCCAGGCGGCGTATTACGGCGAGATCATGCGGGCGGGCATTCAGAGCGTTTCAACCGGCCAAGTGAATGCAAGCTATGCACTTGGCATGACGTATTGGCAAGCAATGGGCCACATCATTCTGCCGCAGGCCGTGCGCAACATGCTGCCCCTTCTGCTGACCCAGACGATTGTGCTGTTCCAGGACACGTCGCTGGTTTATGCAATCGGGGCTAAAGATCTATTCCGCGTTGCCACGAACATCGCCAACACAGAACATGCGCCAGTCGAGATGTACCTCTTCGTTGCGCTGATTTATTTCGTCATCTGCTTCTCGCTGTCGCTGCTTGTCAAGCACATGCAAAAGCGCATTGCCATCGTCCGCTAACCGATTTCTCGCGGGTAAAGATCCCATGATTCAGATCAAAAATGTCTCCAAGTGGTACGGCAACTTTCAGGTACTGACAGATTGCAGCACCGGCGTTGCCAAAGGCGAAGTCGTGGTGGTGTGCGGCCCCTCGGGCTCGGGCAAATCCACACTTATCAAGTGCGTTAACGCGCTCGAACCGATCCAGCAAGGCAACATCATCGTCAATGGCATCAAGGTCAACGATCCGACGACTGATCTGCCCAAGCTGCGCTCTAAGGTGGGCATGGTGTTCCAGCACTTTGAGCTCTTCCCACACATGACCATCGTCGAGAACCTGACGATCGCCCAGATGAAGGTGCTCAATCGTGGCAAGGACGAAGCTCGCGACAAGGGCATGAAATTGCTCGAGCGCGTCGGGCTCAAAGCCCACGCACAGAAATTCCCCGGTCAGCTTTCGGGCGGGCAGCAACAGCGCGTTGCCATCGCACGAGCGCTGTCGATGGACCCGATCTGCATGCTGTTCGACGAGCCGACCTCGGCACTCGACCCTGAAATGATCAACGAAGTGCTCGACGTCATGGTAGAACTGGCGCGCGAGGGCATGACCATGATGGTGGTCACGCACGAAATGGGCTTCGCACGCAAGGTGGCCAACCGCGTGATCTTCATGGACCACGGCACGATCGTGGAAGATGCTCAGAAGGACGAGTTCTTTGGCACGCCGCGCTCGGAGCGCGCGCAGCAGTTCCTGTCCAAGATCCTGCACCACTGATCGGCTGACGCGGTGGCGGATGGAACGTCCGCCACCTGTCGCTGACTAAACGACTCCGAACTTCGTCGAGGAGTCTCACCATGCGGCAGCACTTTCTCGGCGGTCCTCTTCGCGCGGCAGGCATCTTCGGCCTGTTGTTTACTACCGCACTGGTAGCCTGTGGTTCGAATGGCGGCGGCTCGGGAGGCTCATCCGGTTCCGCAGCAACATCCGTTTCCTCATCAAGCATCGCGGCAGCTTCATCTGATTCGTCCGTCAGCGCACCGAACAGCCCGGCATCCACCGCCTTTACCCTGCAATCGGTGAGTGTCGAAGCTCCCTCCGGGCTTGATTCTTCGCCTTTCAACCAAGCACGCACGCTCAACGTTCCACAGGGTTTTGGTATCCGCGTGATTGCGCGATTAGACGGCGCACGCTTCTTGGCGGCAACGCCCGACGGCGGCCTGCTGGTATCGCAACCCAATGCCAGCAAGATCACGTTGCTGCGCCGCGACGGCAGTACGTGGCGCGCCAGCGATTTCATCACCGGTTTGCGCTTGCCGCACGACATGGTGTTCCACCGCAGCGGCAACACAACGTGGCTGTACGTGAGTGAGACGCATCGGATCATCCGCTATGCGTGGACGAACGGCATGGCCAAGGCTGGCTCGCCACAGGTGGTCGTGGCGAATCTGCCGAATGCGAGCACGCTGGGAATCGGCTCGTACGGTCACCAGTTGAAGAACATTGCGTTGTCGCCGGACGGCAAATTGTTCGTAGCCATCGCATCCACCTGCAATGTGTGCGAATCGGATGCCAACGCCGATCCGGTGCGTGGTTCGATTTATGTTTACGACGCGGACGGTGCCAACGGTCGCCTGTACGCGCGCGGGCTACGCAATGCGGAAGGATTGGACATCCTTCCTGCCACAGGACAGTTATGGGTGGCGGTCAATAATCGCGACCAGATTCCCTATCCGTATCAAAGCGACTTCGATGGCGACGGGCATGACGACTACGGGCGCGTCATGAGCGGATTCGTCGACGACAATCCGCCGGAGCCTTTCACCGCCGTGCGCGATGGTGGCGACTATGGGTGGCCGTACTGCAACGCGGGCGCGCGCGCTGCCGACAGATTCCAGTCCTTGCCGCTCGAACGCGACATGGACACCAATGCCGACGGCAGCCAGCGCGACTGCTCGAAACTCGATCGAGCAAGTCTTTCGTTGCCGGCGCACAGCGCTCCGCTGGGGATGACCTTTTTGCAGGACTCGTCATTGCCAACACCGTGGAAAAACGGGGCGGCCATCGCACTCCATGGCTGCTGGAATTGCACGCGCCTGAATGGCCATGCAGTGGTGTTCGTCCCCTTCGACGGCGACAAGCCGGCGCATGAGGTTGACATGATCACGGGCTGGATGACCGACGCCTCCGCCCGCAGCCGCTGGGGCCGCCCCGTTCAACGCGGTGCCTTCGCCGACGGGCACGCTGTATGTCTCGGACGACTTCAGCGGCACCGTCTACGAGCTGTACCGAAAGTAAGCCAGTCGCGAACTAGAGCTGAGCGCTGCTGGAAAGCGTATTGCACTGCTGCACATTGGAGCTTTCTAGCCCGCGCTTGAACCAGCGTACTCGCTGGGCCGATGTCCCGTGGGTGAAACTGTCGGGCACCGCATAACCGCGCGCGCTCTTCTGCAAGGTGTCGTCGCCAATGGCGGTGGCGGCGGCCAGCGCCTCTTCGACATCGCCTTCCTCCAACATCTTATGACGCTGATTGGAGCGCCCGGCCCAGACGCCAGCAAAACAGTCGGCCTGCAGTTCGAGCCGCACCGACAACGCGTTGGCCTGAGCTTCGGACGCGCGTTGCTGCGCCTGATGAACCTTGTCCGAAATGCCGAGCAGGTTCTGAACGTGGTGCCCCACCTCGTGCGCGATCACGTAGGCCTGTGCAAAATCACCCGGCGCGTGAAAGCGCTTGCGCAACTCGTCGTAGAAAGCCAGATCGATGTAGACCTTGCGGTCGGCCGGACAATAGAACGGCCCCATGGCAGTCTGCCCCGTGCCACAGGCAGTCTGCGTGGCGCCAGTAAATAGCACGAGCCTGGGCGCTGCGTACTGGCTACCACCTTCCGCGAAAATCTGCGACCACGTCCGTTCGGTGTCGCCCAGCACCTGCCGCACAAAACGCTTGTCCGGATCATCCGGCGCATTGGGGTCCGCGGGGGCCTGCTGTGTGGCGGAAGGGCTGCCACTCACCATGCTGGTGCCATTCAGCACCACGGAAGGATCGATCCCGAAATACCAGGCCACCAGCGCCAGCACCACGGTGCCGACACCAATCGTTCCGCCGCCAATCGGCAGTCTTCCACCGCCGCCACCGCGACGGTCTTCCACGTTGTTGCTTTCCTGCCCATCTTCAAAACGCATGGCCTGCTCCTTAGGGGAAATCGTAGCGCGCCTGCGAACGGCCGCTTCGGCGTGGAGATTGGCAAGCGCCATCGGCCGCGTCAATCGGAGAAGAGTCAGTCGATGGTGGAAATCAGGAAAAGTGCGTCGCCGACGCCGAGCGATCCTGATGTCTGGATTCTGGCACTCGGTGGGGCCGGGAGAAAGGCGAACGATACGCAGCGAGGGATGCGGCGCGAGAGCGGACCGCACATAAAAAAACGGGAAGCTACGCCCGTAGCTTCCCGTCCCCAATTGAGGAAACCCGTTTTGCGGGTTTCCCTCCCCCTACGTTTGGTTCTTTCGAACCAGTGTCCTTTGGTGTCACTTGGCGCATTCAGCGCAAACCGGCTGTTTTCTTTTTTTGCCGGTGGTCTTGGCGACCAGCGCGTCTGCTGCGTTTTTTGTCGCGGGGTCAGCCTTGCTGCCCCGCGACTTTTGCTATTTGCCGCATTTTTGCGGCTTTATATGTCTCCAACAATCCCCCGGTGTGCCTTGGCGCCTGTCTGACGCGATCAGCGATCCGTTGAAACGAATTGTGACAGATCACATCGTTTTATGCGCCTATCAATTGCACTTTTGGACTTAAAAGTTTTCTATGGTGCACCGCACACGGGAACTTATTGTTTCGATTCAGTAGCCTACGCTCCAGATCATCTTCGTTGCCAGAATCAACAAAAGTGCGGCAAACGCTCTTTTGAGAGTTTTGACAGGTAAAGCGTGCGCCATCCGGGCGCCAAACGGTGCAGTCAGAACACTGCCGAGGACGATCGTGGCAAGCACGGGGAGCATCACATAACCCAGACTGGCGGCAGGTAAACCGGGGCGCCCCAACCCTTGCCAGATGTAGCCCAACGTGCCGAAGAAGGCGATTGGCAGGCCCATGGCGGCGGAAGTACCGATCGCGTGCTGCAGGCGGACGTTGCACCAACTCAGCCAAGGCACCGTCAACGAACCTCCGCCAACGGCAACCAGCCCCGAGACGGCACCTATGCCGACCCCCACGCCAGCCACGCCAACGCGGCCCGGCAAGTCACGTTTGCCCGAGGGTTTGAGATCCAATGCCATCTGGATCGCTACGCAAATGAGAAAAAAGGCAAAGAACAGCGCCAGCCCGCGAGTCGGTAAAACACCCGCGACCTTGGTGCCAACGAATGTTCCGATGATCACGCCCGGCGTCATGTCTCGCACGACATCCCAGCGCACGGCGCCACGCTGATTGTGCGCGCGCAGACTCGCCAGCGAAGTAAAGATCACGGTCGCCATACCTGTCCCCAGCGCCAGCCGCAGAACATATTCGTGAGCAATTGCCTGGGCATCGAAGATCATGGTCAGCACTGCAACGATGATTACGCTGCCGCCGATACCGAGCAATCCGGCGAGAAATCCCGCAACAGTTCCGAGAAGAAAATACGCAATGAGCCAGGAATCCATCGGTAGCGATGACGAACGAATGACATCGCAAGGTACCGTCCCGGACGCTGGTGGACAAGCCGGGCGAACACCGATGATGTGCAGAATGCACAAATGAAAAACGCGGCATCGCGCCGCGTTTTTAAAGTGGGTCCCCCGCATGTGCCGTCAGGTCATCATCCTGAACCTGGGTTCAGGGGGCTGCGTTTCCTGCCGCATCAGGTGCGCCCACGAGGAGCGCTCACAACAGCGGTGTATCGGTTGGCAACCATGTCACGTAGACATTGGTTCAAGGAGTATTAGACCTTAACGAACACCGCAGGGGATAACTTGTGGCCCGCTACTGCGAACCGAAAACCTTTGGGGGAAGTACACGTCGTACGACGCTTGAAAGCCCCCGTCTAGAACAGTTTCTCCTGCTGGGCTAGCGCATCTTCGATGCGTTGCCCCATGGCTGCGATTCTACGCTGGTGGCCCGGTAGATCAAGCCCTGCCGAACGCTGCGCCACAACAAAATCGTGGGCAATGTTCAGTGCCGTCATGAGTGCAAGCGTTTCGCTGCTGCCGGAGCTGCGGCCTGCCGCCTGCTGCAACTTTTCGTTGAGCAAAGCGACAGCGGCTTCAAAGGTTTCGCGCTCTTCCGGTTTGACGGATACGGCAAAACGTTTGCCCATCAATTGAATGTCGAGCGATTCCATCACGACTCCGTGGCAGGCAGTTTTTCGAGCACCGCTTCGATGCGCGCGACAGCCGTCGAGAGCTTGTCGGTCAGCGCGCGATTGTCGGCTTCGAGTCGCGCCACGCGCTCGGCCAGTTCGCCGTTGGTACGGCGCGCGTCGGCAAAGGCTTCGATGAGCCGCGAGATGCGGGCATCGAGATCGGCAATTTCGTTGTCCATGGCGAAGGATGTTAGTGCCCCCTTTCGCGTGTGGTCAATATGACCTCCACGACACCTTGCGCGAAGCACGCGCCCTCGCTCACGGGCAGAGGCAGCCGCCCGGGGAAAGCGCGTTCTGAGGTATCATCCGCCCTCGCTTCAGGTGCCCGGCAAACATGTGTTGCCGGGTTAAACGGGAAGCCGGTGCGCGATTGGATCGCAAGGCCGGCGCTGCCCCCGCAACGGTAAGTGAGTCAAAGCGCGGCGATAAGCCCCAGAGCAAACCACTGTGCCCCACGGCACGGGAAGGTGCCGCGCCTGGATGCCCACGGCATCCCCTCACCAGCCCGGAGACCGGCCTGTGGCATGGCCGCGCACGCACGTCCCAACCGATGCATGCAAGGCCGAAGCGCATCGCGGTGGGCGATTGCGGTTTGCGCCCATCCTGGCCGAGCCTCGTTCTCCTTCCGCGTGCATTGACCCACGAACGTTCCGTGCGGGTGAGCACGGAAGGAGCACATCTTGAAATACCCTCTTCTGCCGGCCGCCGTGCTGCTCGGCGCTACGCAGGTTTCCATGGCGCAGAGCGCGCCGCAGCAACTTGACCCCATCATCGTCACGGCTGACCGCGTGGCGCGAACCGAAGACGAAACGCTGGCGTCAGTCACGGTCATCACACGCGAAGACATCGAACGCCAGCAGGCTGTGTCCGTGCCGGACGCATTGCGTGGTATCCCCGGCGTCACGTTCGCCAACACAGGTGGCCGCGGCAAGGCCACGTCGATATTCCTGCGCGGCACCAACTCCGATCACACGCTAGTGCTCATCGATGGCATGAAGATCGGCTCCGCCACCACGGGCGCGGCCGCACTGCAAGACCTGCCGATCGAACTGATCGATCGCATCGAGGTGGTACGCGGCCCGCGCGCCAGCCTGTACGGTTCGGAAGCGATCGGTGGCGTCATCCAGATTTTCACCCGCAAGGGCGGCACCGCAGAGGGTGGCTGGCGGCCTACCTTCAGCATTGGCGGCGGTTCGCGCAGCACAGGCGAAGTGGCGGCCACCGCTGCCGTCGGCACCGACAAAGCATGGCTCAATGCAGGGATCAGCGCCGATACCACCAATGGCATCAACGCCTGTGAGGGCACTTCCGCCGGCTGCTTCGCCAATGAACCGGATCGCGACGGCTACAACAATCAGTCGTACAACCTGCGCGGCGGATATCGCTTCTCGAAGTCGCTCGACGCCGACGCGCAATTCATGCAGGCGTACAGCAACAACGAGTTCGACGGCGGCTTTCAGAATCACTCAACCAATGTGCAACAGGTCGCCAGCGCTACGCTGCGCTATCAACCGGTGGAACCTTTGGAAGAGCTCGCTCACGGTGGGCCAGACTCAGGACCGCTCAAAGAGCTATTACTACAGCAATTTCGCCTCGCGATTCCTCACGCGCACCGATCAGGCCACTTGGCAGAATGACTTCGCCATCACCAACGACCACATGGTCACAGTGGGGCTGGACTACCAGAACGATCATGTTTCGAGCGACACGGCCTACACGGTCACCTCGCGCGACAACAAGGCGATCTTCGCGCAGTACCTGGGTAACTTTGGTGCCAGCGACGTGCAGCTTGCCGCACGCAACGACGACAACGAGCAGTTCGGCAACCACGCCACCGGCAGCGCTGCGTTCGGCTACACCTTCTCGCCAGCGCTGCGCCTGACGGCCAATGTCGGCACCGCGTTCAAGGCTCCGACCTTTAACCAGTTGTACTACCCCGGCTACGGCACGCCCGACCTCAAGCCCGAAAAGTCGAAGAGCGTCGAACTGGGTGCGTCCGGCAAATTCGCGCAAACGACCAACTGGTCGCTCAATGCATACCAGACGCAGGTCGACGATCTGATCGCCGGCTACCCGCTGTCGAATATCTCCAGAGCGCGCATCCGCGGCGTCGAAGCCACGCTCGGTACGCAACTGGCCGGCACGCAATTCACGCTGTATGCCACCTATGTCGACCCGAAGGATGACTCAGGCGGTGCCAACGACGGCAAACTGCTGCCGCGTCGTCCCAAGCAATCCGCGCGTCTGGATGTCGATCATGACTTCGGCCGCTGGAGTCTGGGTGGATCGCTGTACGGTGCGAGCAAGAGCTACGACGATGCTGCCAACAAGACCAAGCTGGGCGGTTACGGCACGGTCGATCTGCGTGCCGAATATGAGCTGACCAAGTCGTGGCGCGTGCAAGGGCGTATCGAGAACCTCTTCGACAAGCGCTACCAGACCGCCTATTACTACAACCAGCCGGGCTTCGGCGCCTTCATCACGCTGCGTTACGCCGCACTATAAGGGGCCCACAGTGCACGACACCGACAACAACGACGATGGCATCAATGCGCGGCACGCGACGCGCATGGTGCGCAAGAAGGCCGTCGTCGATCAGCGCATTGCCGCGGCCGATATCGACCGTGGCGTACTGGTCGTCCTGACCGGCAATGGCAAAGGGAAAAGCTCGTCCGCATTCGGCATGGCCGCGCGAGCACTCGGCCACGACATGCGCGTCGGCGTCGTGCAGTTCATCAAGGGCGCTGCAGCAACGGGGGAGGAAGCATTCTTCCGTCGCTGCAGCGGCGTCAACTTCCACGTCATGGGTGAAGGCTTCACGTGGAATACGCAAGACCGCGAGCGCGACATCGCCAAGGCGATGGAAGGCTGGCGCCACGCCGAGGCCATGCTGTCCGACGCTAGCGTGGAACTCGTCATCCTCGACGAGCTGTGCGTGGTACTGAAGTACCGTTATCTGCCGCTGGAAACCGTATTGAATGCGCTCCGCTCGCGCCCGGCGTCTCAGCACGTGGTCGTAACCGGACGGGGTGCGCCCGAACCTCTGATCGAAATCGCCGACACCGTGAGCGAGATCGATGACATCAAGCACGCCTTCCGCATGGGTGTGCGCGCACAGAAGGGTGTTGAATTTTGATGGCCGGGCACGCGCTCGCCTTCGTTGCAGCGATCGCGCTTGATCGCCTGCTGGGCGAGCCGCGCGCATGGCATCCGTTGGTAGGCTTCGGGCACGTCGCCGCGAGCGTCGAACGCTGGCTCAATCGCGGTAGCGCGATCCGGCGGCGCAGCGCGGGCGTGGTTGCGACATTCGTCGTCTGCGCCCCATGCGTGGCATTGGCCGCGTACATCCGTCCCCTGCAACCGCTGTTGGTCGATGCACTGGCGCTGTACATCGCGCTGGGGTTTCGCAGTCTTGATGAACACGCATACGCCGTACAGGCCGCCCTAAGCGCAAATGATCTCGAAGCCGCGCGCTACAACACCAGCCGCATGGTGAGCCGCGACACTGCGGCGATGACCGAATCGGACATCGCGCGCGCGACGGTCGAATCCGTGCTTGAAAACGGTAACGACGCTGTCTTCGGCGCCTTGTTCTGGGCACTCATCGCGGGCGCACCGGGCATAGTGCTATTTCGACTCGTTAACACGCTCGACGCGATGTGGGGCTACCGCAACGCGCGTTTCGAGCGCTTCGGCTGGTGCGCCGCGCGCCTGGATGACGCCCTCAATTACCTGCCGGCGCGACTCACCGCCGTGAGCTACGCGCTGGCCGGCAGCACGGCAAATGCCCTGGCGTGCTGGCGTACGCAGGCCCGTCGATGGTCCAGCCCAAACGCGGGCCCGGTGATGTCGGCAGGTGCCGGCAGCCTCGACATCCGCCTCGGAGGCGCCGCGTCATACGAGGGGCGCATCGAACAACGGCCAGACCTTGGGCACGGCCGTGTGGCGCGCGCCGCCGATATCGCACGGGCGAGGGAACTGATCCACCGCGCCGTCGCACTCTGGGTGATCGTCGTCTGCGCGATCTCGCTTGTTGTCGATCTGGCGAATCTGTTCCATGCGTGAAACGCTGCGCAACGGCGAACACGGCGGTGCGCTCAGACAGGCGGCAGATGCGCACGGCATTCCCGTTGGCGAATGGATCGATCTGTCAACAGGCATCGCCCCTTGGGCCTGGCCCGTCCCTCTTCTGCCAGCGGAGTGCTGGCAACGCCTGCCCGAAGACGGGCCGCACGGAGACGGTCTGGAACTGATCGCCGCTGCGCACTACGGTGCGCCGCACATCCTGTCCGTGGCAGGCAGTCAGGCAGCGATCCGAGCCTTGCCCCGGCTGCGGCCCGCATGTCGGGTCGCCGTCGCACACGGCAGCTACGCCGAACATGCGCTGGCATGGTTCGACGCTGGCCACGACGTCAAAGCGCTCCCGCTGGCGGCGCTCCCTTCCGCCGCCGATCATGCAGATGTCGTGGTGCTCGCCACCCCGGACAACCCAAGCGGTCACAAGACCGACATCGCTACCCTGCTCGACATGCACGCACGACTGCAGCGACGCGGTGGCTGGTTGGTGGTAGACGAGGCTTTTCTCGACGCCGAGGACGAACCCAGTCTTGCAGCGCATTCGGATGCCGAAGGGCTCATCGTCCTGCGCTCGCTGGGCAAGTTCTTCGGGCTTGCCGGCGCGCGCGTCGGTTTTGTATGCGCGCCACAACCCTTGCTGCACAATCTGTGCGGCGCGCTGGGCGCGTGGACAGTCAGCACGCCAGCCCGCTTCGTCGCGCGCCACGCCTTGAGCGACGCAAGCTGGCAGCGCGTGCAAAAGCTGCGACTGGCTCGGGCATCGACACACATGGCAACACTGTTGGCGCGTATTGGCCTTACGCCAACCGGCGGATGCAGGTTGTTTCAATGGGTCACCACACCGCGCGCCGCGAATGTGGCGCAAGCACTCGCACGGCATGGCGTGCTGGTGCGCCACCTGCCCGATCCGCAGGCGCTGCGATTCGGGCTGCCCGCGTCGCATAGCGATTGGCAACGATTGCAGGGCATCCTGTCGAACGTCATGAAGGAGACTCCGTGAGCGCGCTCATGGTGCAAGGAACCACATCCGACGCAGGCAAGAGCACGCTGGTAGCGGCGCTCTGCCGATGGCTTGTTCGCCATGGCGCGCGGGTGGCGCCATTCAAGCCGCAGAACATGGCGCTCAATAGCGCGGTGACGGCCGACGGCGGCGAGATCGGCCGTGCGCAGGCGTTACAGGCACAGGCGTGTCGCATCGCGCCGCACACCGACATGAACCCGGTGCTGCTCAAGCCAAACACTGACATCGGTGCGCAGGTCATCGTGCAGGGACGCGCCATCGGCAACATGGACGCGCTCGACTACCACGCATACAAACAGCAGGCCCGCGCCGCCGTCATTACATCATTCGAGCGCCTGAGCGCTGCATACGAGCACGTCATCGTCGAAGGTGCCGGCTCTCCGGCCGAGATCAACCTGCGTGACAACGACATCGCCAACATGGGCTTTGCCGAGGCCGTGGATTGCCCGGTGATCATCGTGGCCGACATCGACCGTGGTGGCGTGTTCGCGCACTTGGTCGGCACGCTGGCGCTGCTCTCGGAAACCGAACGCGCCCGCGTGAAGGGTTTCGTCATCAATCGGTTTCGCGGTGATATCGCACTGCTGCAAGGCGGCCTGGACTGGCTTGAGGCGCATACAGGCAAGCCGGTGCTTGGTGTGCTTCCCTACCTGATGGGTCTGCACATCGATGCGGAAGACGCCATCGGCACCGTCGCACCCACTTCGCAGGCAACGACTCGTCTGCGCGTGATCGTTCCCGTCACGCCGCGTATCAGCAACCACACCGATTTCGATGCGCTGCGCGCACACCCGCAGGTCGACTTCCGCTTCATCGGCCCAGGGCAGAACATTCCCGCTGCCGACCTCATCGTGCTCCCCGGTTCAAAAGCCGTGCGCGCGGATCTCGCTCACCTGCGCGCACACGGTTGGGGCGCTGCCATCGCGCGCCACCTGCGCTACGGTGGCAAGCTCATCGGCATCTGCGGTGGTTTTCAGATGCTGGGGCGCGAGTTGATCGACGCAGAGGGCATCGAAGGCGAAGCCGGCACCAGCAATGGACTCGGCTATCTCGACATGCAGACGCGACTCACGCCACACAAGGCGCTGCACAACGTGCGGGGAACGCTCGCACTTGCAGACGCGCCCGTACAAGGCTATGAAATCCACGCAGGGCGCAGCGCAGGACCTGCGCTCGACAAGCCTGCCGTCCGGCTCGACGGTCGCAACGACGGCGCGTTGAGCGATGACAACCAGATTCTCGGCAGCTACGTACACGGCTTGTTCGATTCCCCCGCCGCATGCAATGCCTTGCTGCAATGGGCCGGGCTTGTCGCGCCCCGCTCGCCTGACATCGCAGCACTGCGAGAAGCGAGTCTCGAACGGTTGGCCGACATGATCGAACACCACATGGACACCACGCGCCTGCGTGCGTTGCTGCATGACGAGGTGAGCGCATGAGGCTATCTGCGCCACCGCTGGCTCGCGCCTCCCTGCTCGCAGCCTTCTGCGTGCCGGTTGCCATGCTGCTCGCGCTCACCAGCGGCACATCGGGCTGGGGCTGGCCGCAGAGCGACATCCTCTGGCTGTTGCGCTTCCCTCGGGCGATGGCAGCGTTCGGCGTGGGCGCCGCACTCGCGCTGGGCGGAGCCATCATCCAGCTCGTCACGCGCAACCCATTGGGCGAACCGCATGTGCTGGGTATCACCGGCGGCGCGTCGGTCGGGGCGCTGGCCGCGCTGATGTTGCTGCCAATGGGCACGCAGTTCGCCGCCGAGGGTGGCGCCATACTCGGGGCAATGCTGGCGATGACCTTGGTCTTCGCGCTGTCATGGCGCGCGCTGGGCCGTGGTCTATCGCCCGTCACACAGCCCGGCACGGTCACGGTACTGCTCATCGGCATGATGCTGTCGGCCGCCAGCAGTGCGCTGGTGGCGATCCTGCTCGCCATCGCCAGCGAACAACAATTGCGTGGCCTGCTCTTCTGGCTGCTGGGCGACCTTAACGGTGCATCGCTATGGTGGCCGGTCTGGGTAGCTGCAGTCATCGCGCTGCTGATGGTATTGCCGCGCGCACATGAACTGGACTGGCTCGCACGCGGCGACGCGTGGGCGTGGACGCTGGGCGTGCCGGTCGCACAGCGCCGTCGCCATGCCCTCGCCGCAGCCAGTATTGCCATCGGGCTCGCCGTAGCGACGGCCGGCGCAGTCGGGTTCGTCGGCCTCGTCGCACCGCACGTGGTGCGCCTGTGCGGACTGCGTTCGGCCCGGCTGCTGATGCCTTTCTCGGCGCTCTTCGGCGGTGCGTTTCTGGTTATCGCCGATACCGTTGCGCGCACGGTCGTAGCGCCCAGCCAATTGCCGGTCGGTGTCGTGTCGGCGTGCGTCGGCGTGCCCTTGTTCGTGTGGCTGCTGTTGCGGCAAAGGAGCGCGCGATGAACGCCACACCGTTCCACGGCGGTCCCGCCACATGCTCGCTCGATGCACTCACTTTGCATGCGGGTGGCCGCGCGGACGGACGCATGTTGTGCAGCGATCTGTCACTGCACTTTGCGCCGGGTGAGCGATGGGTGGTGTTGGGTCCGAATGGCGCTGGCAAGTCGACGCTGATCGCCACGCTTGCCGGACTGTCCGCACCGTATGCTGGCGCAGTGCATATCGACGGAGCGCCGATCGCGCGTGCCCGCCCCCAATCGCTCGCGCGACGCCGCAGTTGGTGCCCGCAGTTCTGGCTCGATCCGTTTGCCGCCGCAGCGTGGGAGACTGTGGCCTGCGCCATCGAGGCCACGCACCCCGAGTTGAGCGCGGACGATACACAGCGCACGGCGCGCGAGTGGCTGGCGCGGTTCGATATGGGCGCACTGGCCGACAACGACGTTCGCGCCCTGTCTGGCGGAGAGCGGCAGCGCGTGGCGCTTGCCACGGCGTTCGCACAGCGCGCGCCGCTCGTACTGCTGGACGAGCCGACAGCGCACCTCGATTGGGCGCATCAGGTATTGCTGCGTGACGTGCTGTTCGACTGGAGTGCGGCAGGCGGCACCATCGTCACCGCCGTGCACGACATCAACCTGGCCTGGACGATTTCGACCCACGCGCTGTTGTTCAACGGTCGCGGACGCGTCCGTTGGGGCTCGCGCGAAGAAATCCTCACCGCCGAACAACTCAGCAACGCGTACGACATCGACATATCGGTACGCAATGAAGATGGCGCGCGCTGGTTCCGCGTCGAACTGGGCGCACCGGAGAACCGCAGATGACACGCCTTCTGATCACCACGCTGCTATGCGCGATGATGCAACCCGCGCTCGCCGCAAGCTGGCGTGACGATGCCGGCCACGTCGTGACACTTGCCACGACGCCGCAACGTGTCATCACACTGGCACCGAGCCTTACCGAATTGGTTTTTGCCGCAGGTGCTGGTGATCGCATCGTGGGCTCCGTCACATACAGCGACTACCCGCCGGCAGCGTCGCGTATCCCACATGTGGGTGACAATCGGCGGCTCGATCTGGAGCGCGTCGCCGCCCTCCGCCCGGAGTTGATCCTCGTGTGGTACCACGGCAGCAGCCAGAAAGAACTCGATCGTCTTTCCGCACTTGGCATTCCGATGTTCTACATCGAACCGCGCAAACTCGACGAGGTGGCCGGAGCCGTCGAACGCATCGGCGCAATCCTCGGGACATCACCGACCGCCAATGTCGCGGCCAGCAGTTTCCGCAAGCGCTTGAACGATCTGCACACACGCTATGCCGGCAAACCCCGTGTGCGCGTGTTCTATCAAGTCTGGGCGCAGCCGCTGCTGACCATCGGCGCCGGACAGATCATCTCCGATGCTATCGCCCTATGCGGTGGCGACAACGTGTTCGGCGCACAACACGGCACCGTGCCGCAGCTGTCGAGCGAAAGCGTGGTCGCCGCCGACCCGGACGTGATCCTTGCTTCGCGCGTCGATCACGATGCCGCCTCGGGCGCACGGCGCGCTGACAAAGATTCGGACATCGCATCCTGGCGCCGATTTTCTTCCATGCGCGCCGTACGTAACGACCAATTATGGACGGTGCCGGGCGATGCCATCAGTCGGGCGGGGCCGCGCATCATCGACGGTGCCGAAGCCGTCTGCGCGGCAATCGATGCTGCGCGTCACACAGGATCTACGCGATGAGCCGTCATCTCGTACTCGGCGGCGCGCGTTCGGGCAAAAGCCGTTACGCACAGGACATGGCTTCAACCGCGCCCGACGTGAGCATGATCGTTACTGCGGAAGCGTGGGACGATGAAATGCGCGCACGCATCGCGCTGCATCGCCAGAGTCGCCCGGCGCATTGGCGCACCATCGAAGCGCCCCTGGCGCTCGCTGCGGCGATCGATTCTGCCTGCCGTCCGAATGCCTGCGTGCTGCTCGATTGCATCACGCTGTGGCTATCGAACGTCATGTGCGGCGCACCGGACACCCTCGAACGTGCCTGCGACGAACTGGTGGACGCGGTTGCGCGGGCGCCGGGCGAACTCATCATCGTTGCCAATGAAGTCGGCTGGAGTATCGTTCCGGAAAACGCGCTGGCGCGACAGTTCCGCGATGAAGCCGGTCGCCTCAACCAGCGTCTGGCCGCTGTGTGCGAAGCGGTGACGCTGGTCGTCGCGGGGTTGCCTATGCCGCTCAAGCCCGGTCACGCCATGCGATGATGACGGCCTCACCCTGCAACAGATGGTCCCACGCAGCATGAAAGATTACGACGTTCCTCCCTTGGACAATGCGCTGCGCGCCGCCCTGCAAGCGCGCATCGATTGCCGCACCAAACCACCGGGCAGCCTTGGCATGCTCGAAGACCTGGCCCTGCGCCTCGGCCTTATCCAGCGCAGCGTCACACCGTGCATCCAGAATCCGCGCGTTGTTGTGTTCGCGGGCGACCACGGTGCGGCGGCCTCTGGTGTATCGGCCTACCCGGCGGCCGTCACGGGGCAGATGGTCAGCAACTTCCTGACGGGGGGAGCCGCCATCAACGCGCTGGCGCGCGCCAATGGGCTGGCGCTGTCGATTGTCGACGCGGGCGTGGCCAGTGATTACTCCACCCAAGCGGTGGAAGGCATCGAATATGTCGACGCCTCGCTCGGACCCGGCACGTGCAACTATCTGTTCGAGCCCGCAATGAGCCTGGCACACGTCAACAACGCCATCGGGCGCGGTATCGAGTTGGCCATGTCATGGGCAGATGGCGGTTGCGACGCGATCGGCTTCGGCGAGATGGGCATCGGCAACACCGCATCGGCCAGCCTCGTCACCAAACTGATGTGTGGCGTTCCGCTGGATGACGTCGTCGGACGCGGCACCGGACTGGATGACGCTGGACTGGCACGCAAGCGCGACCTTCTGCGGCAGGCGCAGGAGCGCGTCGGCTCGCGTCTGCTGACGCCGCATGAGGTCCTGGCGGAATTCGGCGGATTCGAAATCGCCATGATGACAGGCGCATACATCGGCGCGGCGCGGGCCGGCATCGCCATCGTGGTGGATGGCTTCATTGCCACCAGCGCGCTATTGGTCGCCGTTGCACTGGCACCAAACGTGCGCGAGTACTGTTTCTTTGCGCATCGCTCTGCCGAAACGGGCCATGCTATCCAGCTCGCGTATCTCGAAGCCCACCCGATGCTGCAACTGGGTATGCGTCTGGGTGAGGGCAGCGGCGCCGCACTTGGCCTGTCGCTGTTACGCTCGGCCGCCGCCACCGCTTCCGAGATGGCTGGCTTCGATGATGCCGGCGTGAGCCGCGGTTGAGTCCATGCAGGAACTGCGCCGCGCGTTCATGGCCCTCGGGTATTTCACCCGCATCCCTATCCCGAAATGGGTCGGCTGGGCGCCGGACGAACTCAACCGCGCAGCGCGTTACTTTCCGCTCGCGGGCCTGATCGTCGGCGCCATCGCGGCCTGCGTCGCGTGGCTCGCCGCGTTGGTATTGCCGTGGTCGCTGGCGGTGCTGACGAGCATGGCGGCTTCGCTCGTCTTGACCGGCGGATTCCACGAAGACGGACTGGCCGACGCCACGGATGGCTTCGGCGGCGGATGGCAACGCGCCGACGTGCTGCGCATCATGAAGGATTCGCGCATCGGCAGCTTCGGCGCCATGGCCTTGATCATGGGGTTGCTCACCAAGTTCGTCGCGCTCGACGCGCTTGGAAACGCGGGGCCGCTGTTGCCGTGTCTCGCCCTCGTCGTCATTCATCCACTATCGCGCGCCGCAGCACTCTGGATCATGGCCGTTCTGCCTTACGTGCGCGACGAAGACAGCCGCGCCAAACCGGTGGCGCAGGGCATCGGCGCAATCGAAATCAGCGTCGGGCTCGTCACAGGAGCGTTGCCCTTGGTACTCGTGGCGACGATCGGCCCCTTCGCGATGCACCCTTGGCTCGGCGCACTGGTAGCGATCATCCTCGCGGCATGGCTCTGCCGGCGTTACTTCGCCCGTCGGCTTGAGGGCTATACCGGCGACTGCCTTGGCATGGCGCAGCAGTTGTGTGAACTCGCCGGCTACATGGCGCTTTGCATACGCTGGGCCTGAGCCCCACGCGTCATGCAAAGACTCCATCTGGTCCGCCACGCATCACCCGACATCGAGCCGGGCACATGCTACGGACGACTCGACGTGGGCGTCACCGAATCGCCCACGGTCACAGCAGAACGCTTGCGCCCCCTTCTTCCCGCGGATTACACGCTCGTCACAAGCCCCCTGTCGCGTTGCCGACGCTTGGCGGAGGCACTGGGCACATCAGAAATAGATGCGCGCCTGGCCGAAATGGATTTCGGCGAATGGGAGGGGCGGCTTTTCAACGACATCGCACGCGAAGACATCGACGCCTGGGCCACGAGACCTTTGGATTTTCGCCCGCCCGGAGGAGAAACTGCCCGTGAAATGGCGCTACGCGTCATCTCGGCGCTCGACGATCTACGACGAATGCCGAAGTCTGACGTCGTCGTCGTGACGCATGGTGGGCCGATGCGTGTCATGGCGGCGGTTCTGCTTGGGGAATGGGGCGGGGATGAGGGTGCATGGTTGGCGCGACGGTTTGGATTCGGGGAGGTCGTGGAGTTTGAAGTTGATGGTTATGGCGGTGTTGCCATGCGGATCGTAGGTCCGTCCTGAGGGCGGTGTTGGCGAAGGCTTGAAAAGCCCTTTCTTGCCTTTTGGTTGGTTGTTCGAGCTTGGTCTCGACTGCTTGGGTACGTTGGCCGGAAGTTCGTCCCGGCGAGCGAGTAATTTCTTTGTTGTCGAAATAGAAGCCCTTTCTTGCCTTTTGGTTGGTTGTTCGGGCTTGGTCTCGACTGCTTGGGTACGTTGGTCGGGAGTTCGCCCCGGCGGGCGAGTGACTTCTTTGTTATCGAAATAGAAGCCCTTTCTTGCTTTCTGGTTGGTTGTTCGAGCTTGGTCTCGATTGCTTGGGTGCGTTGGCCGGGAGTTCGCCCCGGCGGGCGAGTAACTTTCTTGTCCCCGACAAGAAAGTCACCAAAGAAGCGGCCCCACAGCATCGTCGGCCTACGGCCGATCCCCTGCGCTGCGCGGTCGAGAAGGCGGCTGCGGAACTCGCCCTTCGGGCTCAAGCAGTCCTCGCCGACGGCTGCCGCCGCAACCTTCCCGCCCTGTGCTGCTCGGCGACGCTGAATGGGGTGCCCACACCACGCAGCATGGTTGTTCAGGCGAAGGTCAAAAGCCCCTACTTCTAGATGTTCGCACTCTCTCTCGCGTTCTCGCCAATCAACGGTCGTTGCAACTCGAACAACGCGCCGCTCCAAAACGGCGGATGACGCTTCGCTCTTCCACCCTACGTCCTACCTGACATCTGCGACTTCGCTACGCATGCAGCGTATTGCTCGCACATCCCACAACCAACAATGAAGGGGCTTTAGCTCCACGCACTTCGACGTGTTCGCCGTGGCCGGCCCCTTTTGAGCCGCCGAGCAACGCAGACAAGTCAGGTTGCCCGCGTAGCGGGTCGGCGAGGACTGTTTGAGTCCGAAGGGCGAGTTCCGCAGCCGCCTGACTTGGCGAGTAGCGCAGGGGACCCACCGAAGGTGGGCGGCGATGCAGGGGTCGCTTTCTTGGTGACTTCTTTGTCGATAACAAAGAAGTTACTCGCCCGCCGGGGCGAACTCCCGGCCGTCGAGCTTCAGCAGTCGCGACGCCCCAAGAACAGCGAAGCACTCGGCAAGAAAAGTCCCTCGACAACAACCACTCGCCCCCGAAGAGAACTCCCGTCCATCGAGCATCAGCAGTTGACGCTACCGTCGATAGTCGAAAGCCCAAGCAAGGAAGAGCCTGTCTTACCCAACAGAAAGATGCCTCACTTCTCGTCGGGGAAGCCTCCCAGCCAACATAGCCAAGCAACCAAGGCCAACCGCGCATCAAGCAAGAAAGGGCCTCTCTTCACCCGCCCAAAACCTCTCCCGAGCGCAGATAAGCCAACTTCGCCATATATCCGGGCTAAAATCCCCGGCTGATTTTGACTTCTGCCCCCGCATGCCGACCTCGGCCGACCTTTCACCCCTGCCCGACGCGATTCCCGCTGGTGCGCTGCGCCGGGTTCTCGTCGTCAAGCTCCGCCACCACGGCGATGTACTGCTGACCTCGCCCGTATTTTCGGCGCTCAAGGCCCACGCGCCCCTATGCGAGATCGATGCCTTGGTATTCGCCGACACAGTAGCGATGCTGTCGGAACACCCTGCGTTGGCACAGCTTCATACCGTCGACCGCAACTGGAAGAAACTCGGCCCGCTGGCGCAGGGGCGCGCGGAGTGGAATCTGTTCAGCACGCTGCGCGCGCGCAACTACGATCTCATCATCCACCTGACCGACCATCCGCGCGGCGCGTGGCTGGCGCGTTTTCTGGGCGTGCGCTGGTCCGTGGCGCCGCAGCGCGCCAAGGGTGCCAAGTGGTGGAAGAAGTCCTTTACGCACATTTTCCGCACCGTAGGCGGCGGGCGCCGTCATACCGTCGAGATGCACCTGGATGCGCTGCGGCGCATCGGCATCCAGCCCTCGCCCGAAGAACGCGCACTGACGCTGGTGCCCGGCAAGGCCGCCACAGAACGCGTCGATGCATTGCTACGCGAGGCTGGCGTGGCGGACGGCTACGTCCACTTTCATCCAGCGTCGCGCTGGTTCTTCAAGACATGGCCGGTCGAACGCAATGCCGACGTATTGCGCTCGCTGGTCGAGTCCGGCCGCACCGTCGTGATGACAGCCGCACCCGATGCACGCGAGCAGGCGCTGGTCGATGCAATCCTCGCGCAAGCGGGCGTACCGGTCGTCAACCTCGCCGGCAAACTGTCGCTCAAGGAACTCGGCGCCGTGTCGGCACGCGCCGCCCTGTTTGTCGGCGTTGACTCGGCCCCCATGCACATTGCGGCCGCCGTCGGCACGCCCACAGTGGCGCTGTTCGGCCCTTCCGGCGACAAAGAATGGGGCCCATGGATGGTGCCGCACGAGATCGTCGCCAGTGACGCGCACCCGTGCCGCCCGTGCGGGCTGGACGGGTGCGGCGGTGGCAAGGTGTCGGATTGTCTGGTGACGCTGCCGGCGGCCCGTGTGCTGGCTGCCGCGCAACGCTTGCTGGGGCAGCGCGCATGAACGCGCCCGACGCCGCAGAAAAACGTCCATTGCGCCTGGCGATCGTGCGCCAGCGCTACAACCCGTTTGGCGGCGCGGAGCGTTTCGTCGAACGCGCACTGCGCGCACTGGCCGGCAGCGGCCTGGACGTCACGCTCATCGCCCGCAAGTGGGACGGCCCTGCCGCCGAGGGATTCCACCTGAAAAAATGCCGGCCGTTCCACTTCGGCCGGCTGTCACGCGACCGCTGTTTTGCCGAAGCCGTGCAGCGGCTGATCCGCCGTGAGGGCTATGACCTCGTGCAAAGCCACGAGCGCATCCCCGGCTGCGACATCTTTCGCGCGGGCGACGGCGTGCATGCCACATGGCTTGAGCAACGCACGCGCACGCTCACTCGCTGGCAGCGCTTTCTGCAGAAACGTTCGCGCTGGCACCGCTATACGCTGGCGGCAGAGGACGCGATGTTCCGCGACGCCCGCCTGCGCGCGGTGATCTGCAATTCGCACATGGTGCGCGACGACATCGCCCGGCGCTATCCAGACATCGGCCACAAGCTGCATGTCATCCACAACGGTGTGGACCTGACGCGCTTTTCGCCCGATCTGCGCGCGCAGCATCGCGACGCCGTGCGCGCCCAACTGGGCGTGGATCGCCGTACGCCGGTGGTGGTGTATGTCGGTTCGGGCTTTGCACGCAAAGGCGTGCCGCAATTGATCGACGCGTTCCGCAACCCGGCGCTGGCGCAGGCCGAGCTGTGGATCATCGGCAAGGACCGCGATGCCAAGAAGATGGTGGCGCGGGCGGGCGCCTGCGGGCTGTCGTTCCGTGTGCGCTTTCTCGGACCGCAGCAGGACGTCACGCCGTATCTCGGCGCAGCAGATGCCTTTGCACTGCCGACCTTGTACGACCCGATGCCCAACGCGGCGCTCGAAGCGCTGGCCTGTGGCCTGCCGGTACTGACTTCGCGCACCAGCGGAGCGGCCGAACTCATCCGCCCCGCGTACGGCGCGGTGGTCGATGCACTGGATGTCAACGGCATTGGCCGCGAACTGGCGCACCTGCTGGCCCGCGTTGCCGATCCGGCGCAACGCGATCTGGTGTGCGACGCCGCGCGTCACGCAGTGGCCAGTATGGGCAGCGACGACATGGCCACGCGGCAGTTGGCGCTCTACCGGTTGCTCCTAAGCGAAGCGGCCGAGCGCAGCCCGCTATAATCGGCGCCAATCATGAGCGATCCGACATCACTCCATATCGTCCACACGGAATCATCGTGCGGATGGGGCGGACAGGAAATCCGCATCCTTGAGGAAGCGCGAGGCATGCAGGCACGCGGGCATCGCGTCAGCATCCTCTGCCCGGGCGAATCCAAGCTCTACCAGCGGGCAGACGCCTGGGGCGTTCGAGCCATTGCGCTACCCATCCGCAAAAAGCGCCTGCCGTGCCTGATGGCGTTGCGCCACTGGCTGGCCGCGCAAGGCGACATCGACGTCATCAATAGCCATAGCTCGACCGATTCCTGGTTGGCGGCCATTGCTACGCACACCATGCGAGGCCACACGCCGATCGTCCGCACGCGGCATATTTCGGCGCCGGTTGCATCGAGCCTGCCCAATCGCTGGCTGTATGCACGCGCGGCAAAATTCGTCGTGACCACCGGTGAGCGTCTGCGAACCGAACTGATCGACCACTTGGGCGTGCGGCCGGACGCCAGCGCGTCCATCGCGACCGGCATCGACACCGCGCGTTTCGTACCGAGCGATGCCATCCAGGCTCGTCGCGCACTGGGTCTGGAAGAAAACGCACGCTGGATCGGCATCGTCGCCACCCTGCGCTCATGGAAAGGCCACCGCTTTTTGCTCGATGCGGTGAAGATGCTCAACGACCCCAACGTGCGGCTGGCGATTGTCGGCGACGGTCCCCAACGCAAGGCGCTGGAAGATCGCGTGCGCGAACTGGGTCTGACCGAACGCGTGCACTTTACGGGCAACCAGTCCGATGTCGTGCCCTGGCTGCAGGCGCTCGATATTTTCGCCTTGCCTTCTTATGCCAATGAAGGCGTCTCGCAGGCCGTCATGCAGGCCATGGCGGTCGGCCTGCCGATCGTCACTACGGCGGTGGGCAGCATGACCGACGTGGTGCATGACCGCGAAACCGGCATCATCGTGCCGCCGCAGGATGCGATACGCCTGTCCGAAGCGCTGCGCCGCTTGCTCAATGATCCGGTGCTCTCGGCGCGCCTGGGACAACAGGCGCATCTCTACGCGCGCGAGCATTGCGGCATCGACCACATGATCGATCGCATGGAAGCGGTATTCCGCCGCGTCGTCAGCGAGTCGCACGCTTGAGTCGCACCGCCACCCGGCTGACGCTCGCCCCGATGCTGGCCTGGAGCGCACTGGTGGCACGCCCGCGGCGGCGCGTGGCGCAGCCGCGCCGCATTCTGGTCGCGCATCAATTGCTGCTGGGCGACACGCTCATGCTGGCAGGCCTGCTGGCCAAGGTGCGACAGAATCATCCCGACGCCGAGATCATCATGACCTGCCCGCCGGCCATGCTGCCGCTATTCGCGGCGCGGCCCTACGGTGTCATCGCCCAGCCCTACGCCGAACGCGACGCGGCGACCCTGCGCGCACTCTGGCGCCATCGTGGCTTCGACCTTGCCATCGTACCGGCCGAAAACCGCATGGCCTGGCTTGCCCGCGCGCTGGGGGCCCGCCACATCGTGGGCTTTGCTGGCGACGACAAGGGCTACAAAAACTGGCTGGTCGATGAGCGCCGCCCCTGGCCCGCCACGCCAACCGCGTTGGTCGAAACCTTCGCCCAATTGGCTGACGGCGTCGAGCCGCCCGGCTTCACTCCCGAGCAATGGCCGCTGGCCGCAGCCCGGCCGTTCGACGCACCGGGCGGTCGCTACGCGGTGCTTCATCTGGGCGCGTCAACAAAGCTCAAGCGTTGGGACAGCGCTCATTGGCGCACGCTCGCAGACGCCCTTGCCGCGCAGGGCATCACCCCCGTGTGGAGCGCTGGTGCGAAGGAACTGGAGCTTGTCGCTGCGGCCGACCCCGACGGTAACTACACAAGTTACGCGGGGCGCCTTGATCTGCTCCAGATGGCTCACCTGCTACGCAACGCAGCCCTGCTGATCTGCCCTGACACAGGCATCGCCCATCTTGGGCGGATCGTGAACGTACCCACCGTGGTGCTGTTCGGCCCAGGCTCGGCCCTGCTATGTGGTCCGGGCGAGTTCTGGCGCGATGCGCCCTACGTGGCGCTCACGGCCGACATCGAATGCCGCGACCAGCGCATTCTGTTCCGCCGCCAGATCGAGTGGGTGCGCCGTTGCGGACGCGGCTTCGGCACAGGGCCGGGCCAGTGCCCACGGGCCCGTTGCATGGAGGCGCTGACGCTGGAATCCGTCAAAATCGCATACCAGGATTTGTTAAGTAGGATTCCCACATCTTTTCGGTAGGAATGCGTCATCCTTTCCGTGACCGGCGCGTTATTGCTCTCCAGCAGGCCCTATCTGCCACTGGAGAGATCAGCACCATGGACACCGTAATGACGCCCGTCGCCACACAAGATCTGGCGGTTCTCAAGCAATTTCGTGTCATTTTCAAATCCATTCGAAAACACTTTCACGCCATCGAAAACGCTGTAGGCGTGAGCGGTGCACAGCTTTGGGCGCTGGCCGTCATCGTGGATAAGCCGGGGCTACGCGTCACCGAACTGGCGCGCCTGATGTCTGTGCATCAATCCACCGCCAGTAATCTGCTGGATCAGTTGGTCGATGCGGGTCTGGTCATCCGCACTCGCGGTGCGGGCGATAACCGCACAGTTTTGCTGACCCCTACCCCAGCCGGCATCGAACGCGTGCGTAATTCCCCGGCACCCGTCCGTGGCCTGCTGCCGGACGCGCTGGACAAGCTCGCGCCCGAAACGCTGCAATCGCTCCACCAATGCCTGGGCGAGCTGCTGGGCAAGATGGAAGCCCTCGAAAAAGCCGACACCCTGTGGATGGCAAATACGCCAGCCAACGCGGCAGGCATGACAGAAGGCATTCACGCCGGCTGACACAGCCCCGCCAAAAACCAGAAAGCCCAATGCGCCATGCTTGTCTGCATGGCGCATTGGGCTTTCTGGTTTTGAGGCTGGCGAAAAACCCGCTCGCGACGTGACTCAGGCGTGGCAGCGCCAGCGCGCGAGGAGTTCGTAGTGCGGGCCGTGGGCGTCCGGACGAGAACTCACCAGACACCAGCCCGCGACATCCCACTCGATGGGTTCGGGCAAGCGCGCCGGCACGACCGCTGAAGCATTGCGTACCAACGTCACGTGAGGCGTAAAACGATGGGGATCGTAGGGTACGGCCTGCGCATCGAGGGCGTCACGCAAACCGCCGGCCAATTCGAGCAGTTCGCGCGGCGTGCGTGACGGTCCGGCCCACAGAATGTGATTGCTGGCCCAGTACCCGAGGTGATCAAGCCGCAAAGTAAAAGGCGGCGCCTGGATGCTCGCGGCTGCCGTCGCAATGCGTTCGAGGCCGGCCTCATCCGCATTGCCGATGAAGGCCAGAGTCATGTGGAGTGTGTCTGCCCGCATATGCCGACCACTCACGTGCAGCGGCACGACCGTGCGCAGCCGCTCGACCACCGAAGCCGGCGGCCATAGCGCGAGAAAGACCCGCTGCATGCCATCCATGATGGAGTGTCTTCAGCTTTCGCGTCGCGCCAGCAGGCACACAGCCTGTGTCGAAATGCCTTCACCGCGGCCCAGATAGCCGAGCTTTTCCGAAGTCTTGCCCTTCACGTTCACGCAGCCTGCATCGATGCCCAGATCGGCCGCGATGTTGCTCACCATGGCTGCCGCGTGGGGCGAAATCTTGGGCGCCTGCGCGATGATCGTGGCGTCTACATTCACCACCGCCCAGCCGGCTTCTGCCACGCGTTGCATGGCATGGCGCAGCAGCACGCGGCTGTCGGCGCCCGCGAAGCGCGCGTCAGTGTCTGGAAAATGGCGACCGATATCGCCCAGGCCCGCCGCACCGAGGATGGCGTCGGTAATCGCGTGGAGCAGCGCGTCTGCGTCGGAATGCCCCGCCAACCCCAGGTGATAGGGGATCTCGACGCCGCCGAGGATCAATTTGCGATCGGGGACCAGCGCGTGCACATCAAAGCCTTGGCCAATACGGAATGGAATGTTCATGGGTTGCTCTGTCACTTGCCGCGCGTGGCGAGCAGACGCTCGGCCAGCGCGAAATCTTGGCGGTAAGTCACTTTGAAGTTCGTTGCGTCGGCCGCCACCAGACGAGGACGATAACCAAGCGATTCAATGGCGCCGGCTTCGTCGGTCACGTCAGGGCATGCGCGCAGCGCTTCGGTCAGCATGCCGCCGCGGAACATCTGCGGCGTCTGCGCCTGCCACAAACCATCGCGTGCAACGGTCTCGCCCACGCGGCCACTGTCGTCGGCGCGCTTCATGGTGTCGGCCACCGGCATCGCCAGCAAGCCGCCCACGGGGTCGTCCGCCAGCGTGTCGATGAGCGCATCGACATGAGACACGGTCAGACAGGCGCGCGCGGCATCGTGCACCAACACCCAGTCCTGTGCAGACATCTCAGCCGACAATTGCGACAGGGCATTCGTCACGCTCTGCGCCCGCGTCGCGCCACCCGCTCGCAGAGTGCGCAGCTTCGGCCCGAGGGACGCCCAATCGTAGCGATCCCATTCGGTGTCTTCGGGCGACAGGATGACGCATACGGTGTCGATACGCGGCACCGACACCAGGGTTTCGACGGCGTACCACAGGAGCGGACGGCCATGCAGCGGCCAGTATTGCTTGGGGCGGTCTCCGCCCATGCGACTGCCGCTGCCGGCGGCTGGAACGATGGCTATGTAACGCATGGAGCGGGATTCTACGCCCCGGCGAAGGCGGCGCGGGGCTTTCCTATAATCAGAGTTGCCCCTCTTGCAGCAAGGTCTCCCCATGGCTACCGAGCTCATCCGGCCCGCCGCCGTTGCGGGCTTGTTTTACCCGTCGGACACGCTTGCCCTCACCTCGCAATTGCACGACCTGATGGCGCATGTTGACGTTGCCAGCGGCTACCCGCCGAAGGCCTTGATCGTGCCGCACGCGGGCTACGTGTACTCTGGCCCGATCGCCGCGCAGGCCTACGCGCAGTTGTTACCGCTGCGCCAAACGGTAACACGCGTGGTGATGCTGGGCCCCAGCCATCGCGTGCCCGTAAGCGGCGCCGCGCTGCCCGGCTGCAATGCGTTCGAAACCCCCTTGGGGCGCGTCGAAATCGACGGCGAAGCGATGTACCAGTTGGCAAACATGCCGGGCGTGGTGATCGACGACGACGCACACGTCGTCGAGCACGCGCTGGAAGTACAACTGCCGTTCCTGCAAACGGTGCTGGAGCGCTTTCGCATCGTGCCGATCACGGTCGGCTTCTCAGAAGCCCCATTAATCGCCGCAATGATCGACACGCTGTGGGGCGGGTCAGAGACGTTGTTCATCATCAGTTCTGACCTGTCGCACTACAACGACTATCGTCGCGCGCGAGAGATCGACGCCTATACCGTCGACCGCGTGATGAAACTCGAACCCGTGCTCGACCACGAACAGGCCTGCGGCGCAACCGCCATCAATGCGTTGATGCTCGCCGCCCAGCGCCATCATCTGACGCCTCATCTGCTCGACGTGCGCAACTCCGGCGACACGGCGGGCGACCGCTCACGCGTGGTGGGTTACGCATCGTTCAGCTTTTCGGAGGCCCCCCGTGTCGCACACTGAAGTCGCCGACGCCGCATTGGGAAGGGCCTTGATCTCGCAGGCGCGGGACGCCATTGCCGAGTACCTCGATCTGCCGCGCACGCCTCCGCTGGAGCACCCCGCGCTGGACGAGCCGGGAGCGACTTTCGTAACACTCACGCAGGCCGGTCAATTGCGCGGCTGCATCGGCCAGCTTGAAGCCAGCCGCCCGGCGCGGCAGGACGTACGCGCCAACGCGGTGGCCGCCGCCACGCGCGACCCGCGCTACTCCGTCGTCACGGTGGACGATTGGCCGGAGATCGGCGTGGAGGTCTCGCTGCTCGGGCCGATGGCGCTCGAACCCTGCCGCGACATGGCGCAGGCCGTGGCGTGTATCGAACCGGGACTAGACGGTGTGGTGATCATGGCCGGGTGCAATCACGCGACTTTCCTGCCGCAGGTGTGGCGCAAACTGCCGGACGTGCAAACCTTCCTGCAACAGCTCATGATTAAGGCGGGCATGACGCATTGGCCCGACGACATGTTGCTGGGTCGCTACCGCGTGCACGAATTCCACGAAGCACACGGCGACGCGAGGCATTGATCGGGCTGGCAAAGCAACACGAGGCACGCCATGAATCATCCCGGCCGCTGGTGGCACGCATTACCGGACGGACGCATCCAATGCGATCTCTGCCCCCGTCAATGCCGACTGCATGAAGGGCAGCGGGCTGCATGTTTCGTGCGCCAGCGCGAAGGTGATGCCATTGTCCTGACCACTTGGGGACGCAGCTCCGGCTTCTGTCTCGACCCGATCGAGAAAAAGCCGCTCAATCATTTTCTGCCCGGTTCAAGCGTGCTGTCGTTCGGCACTGCCGGCTGTAACCTCGCGTGCAAGTTCTGCCAGAACTGGGACATCTCAAAGTCGCGCGACATGGATCGGCTCATGGACAGCGCCACGCCCGAGCACATCGCACACGCCGCCATCGCGGCCCGTGCGGACAGCGTGGCATTCACCTACAACGATCCGGTGATCTTTGCGGAATACGCCATCGACATCGCGCATGAATGTCGCAACGCGGGCGTAAAGACAGTTGCCGTCACGGCGGGATACATCGGCGAAGCCGCGCGTGAAGAGTTTTTCGCCGCCATGGATGCCACCAACGTCGATCTGAAAGGCTTCACCGAGGCGTTCTACACACAGTTCACCGGCGCGCGCCTGGGCCCGGTCCTCGACACGCTGCGCTACGTGCACCACCACACCCATACATGGCTGGAGATCACCACGTTACTGATTCCAGAAGCCAACGACAGCGACGAGGAAATCACCGCACTGTCGCAATGGGTGGCGCGAGAACTGTCGCCGGAGGTCCCGGTGCACTTCACTGCATTCCACCCGGATTTCAAACTGACAGATCGACCGCCCACGCCCCACGCAACGCTCACGCGTGCGCGCAACATCGCACGTCGCGAAGGGCTGCGCCACGTTCTACGTCGGCAACGTACGCGACCGAGAAGGTGCCACCACGTACTGCACGGGATGCGGCAAAGCGCTGATCGTGCGCGACGGTTATGCCATCGTCGACTACCGGCTTGACGCGTCGGGCCACTGCCCGGATTGCGCCACCCCACTCGTGGGGCACTTTGCCGCCCACGCAGGACGCTTTGGCAATCGACGCATTCCGATCCGGCTGGCAATCGCTGCGTAAGTCACAGAACCAGTAGCGCAAGCACCACGTAGCGCGCTGTTTTGGCGACCGCGACGATGGCGAGAAAAACGCCGAAGGACTCGCGCATCAACCCTGCCGCAACCGTGATCGGGTCACCGATCAATGGCGCCCAACTCAACAAAAGCGACCAGCGCCCCCAGCGGCGATACCACTGCTGCGCCTGAGCCAGCCGCGCGTCACTGACCGGAAACCACCGACGGTGGCGAAAGTGTTCGATGTAACGGCCGAGCAACCAGTTCACGCATGACCCCGCTACGTTGGCCACGCTGGCAACCAGTACGAGCAGCGCTGCCGATTGATGCCCCGCCAGCAACAGACCGGCGAGCAACGCTTCGGATTGCGCAGGGAAAATGGTGGCGGCAAGGAACGCGGCAGCGAAGAGACTACCGTAAGCGGCAAGCGCGCCCATGCGGGGAATTCAGCCGACGCTGGCTTCGAGCGCGGCGATGGCAGCGGCATCCACACCCTGTACGCGCACGATCTTGTGGCGCGACGTGTCGCCGCTGATCAGTTCGACATTCGCCCGTGCAGCGCCAAAGTACTTGGCGAGGAACGCCAGCAGCGCGGCGTTGGCCTTGCCTTCGACAGGCGGTGCCGCGAGCCGGATTTTCAACGCGTCGCCGTGCAGACCGGCGAACTCGGTGCGCTTCGCACCCGGCTGCACGTGCAGCGTCAGCGAGATACCGCCGTCATTGCGGCGAAGCCAACTCACGAAATGATGAGTATGAAGAACGCGCCACGCACGTGTTGCAGCACGTAGAGCGCGACCTGCACCAACAGCAGCAGGACCAGCGGCGAAAGATCGACGCCCGCGATGGGAGGGATGATGCGACGGAAAGGCGCGAGGAACGGCCGCGTGAGTACGTTGAGCGCAGGTGCCAGCGGCGAATGCGGATTCACCCACGACAGCACCGCCGCCACGATGACGGCGAACATCAACAGATACAGCGCGCTCTTGACGACATCCAGAGCGCCCACGGCGAGCACGCCGCCCAACGCCGTCACCGGATTGCCGAACGACGCGCCCACCAGCACGACGGTCAGCACAGTCAGCAGCACCTGGATACCCCAGGCCGGGATCAGCGCAGAGAGATCAAGACGCCCCACACTGGGAAAGAGACGCTGCGCGGGCAGTACGATCCAGTTGGTCGTGGCGAGCACGAACTGTCCAAGCTGATTGACGAAGGACACGCGCATCCAGCGCATGGCGGTGCGGATCAGCAACATCATCGTGATGAAGCCGCCGACCGTTACAAGAATCATCGAGAGTAGGCCACCCAGCATGCTGTCCCCGGAAAGTCGTTGATCGTTGATGCCGCCGCGCGATCAGCGCTGACGGCTCCTGGACTCAGTCCTGACTTTGGCGGCCGAGTTCCCGGCCACGTTCAGTGGCCGCCGCCACGGCGCGAGCGATCAGCGCGGGCAGGCCATCCTGCCCCATGCTGCGCAGCGCTGCTTCGGTCGTGCCACCCTTGGATGTGACGCGTTCGCGCAGCACGCTGCACGGCTCGGCGCTGCCCGCTGCCAGCGCCGACGATCCAGTGAATGTCTGCAATGCCAGCGTGCGTGCCGTGTCCGCAGGCAGGCCCTGGGCTTCGCCTGCCGCCTGCAATGCTTCGATGAAGTAGAACACGTACGCCGGGCCGCTGCCCGAGACAGCGGTCACGACATCGATGAGTGATTCAGCATCCACCCACACGCTGGTGCCCACCGCACCGATGACGCGCTCAACCGCGGCGCGTTCATCCGCGCTGACGCTCGGGTCGGCGAACAGGCCCGTTACCCCTTGCCCGATCAACGCAGGCGTGTTGGGCATGGCGCGCACGATGCGCGTGTGCCCGCCAAGCCACTTCGACACGCTGGCGAGCAATGTGCCGGCCGCAATGCTGACCACTGTCTGGCGCGACATGCGCCCCGCGAGCGGAGCCAATGCAGCCTGCATCTGCTGAGGCTTGACGGCCAGCACCAGTACGTCGCAGTCCACGACCTCGCCAGTGAGCGAGCCTGCCGTGCGCACGCCGAATTGCGAGACCAGACGCGCGCGGCCTTCTTCGGAGAGTTCGACGACGGCGATGTCCTGTGGCGCGAAACCCTGCTTGAGCATGCCGCCAATCAGTGCGGAAGCCATGTTGCCGCCGCCGAGGAAAGTGATTTTCATGTGTATGAAAGCGCCGGCACGGTCACACCGGCAGCGCCTTTTCGTCGTGTAAGGAGTCGGTTTTGCCGGCCGCAGTGCCAGGCAAAACCCACGCCTCACCCAAGTGTGGGTGGCATGGTGCCACCCGTGTCGGTCACGCAGATGGTCGCTCGCCGAATATCGCGCTGCCCACGCGGACCAGCGTGGCGCCTTCGGCAATGGCCATTTCCATGTCGTCCGACATGCCCATCGACAGCGTATCCATATCGAGTCCGAGCGCGACATTCAGCTCATCGCGCAGGCTTCGCAAGAGTGCGAAACGGGCGTGAATGATGTCCGCATCGTTGCTCGGCTCAGGAATGCACATCAAGCCTCGCAACCGCAGTCGCGGCAGACCGACGATGGCCCCCACCAATGCACGCACCTCGCCCGGCGCGACACCGCTCTTGCTTGCTTCGCCACTGACGTTCACCTGCACACACACGTTGAGTGGCGGCAGGTGTATGTCTCGCTGCTCGGACAGTCGCTGAGCGATCTTCGCGCGATCAACCGAATGTACCCAGGCGAAATTAGCCGCCACGGGGCGCGTCTTGTTGCTCTGGAGCGGGCCGATGAAATGCCATTCGATGGGCAGGTCGGTCAGCGCCGGGATTTTCTCCAGCGCCTCCTGTACGTAGCTCTCACCAAAGGCACGCTGACCCGCGTCCCATGCTTCGCGCAGCACGGCGGACGGCACGGTCTTGGAGACCGCCAGCAATCCCGCGCTACCCGCCACTCGTCCATTTTCCCGCTCAGCGGCACCCATCCGGGCACGAACAGCCCTCAGGCTGGCCTCAATGCCGGGCATATAATCGATTCCATCGTTTCCATCCAGAAGCGTCGGGGAGTATAGCAGTCCGCTCAAGGCTGCCCGCGCCCGCCGCTGCATCGACAACGAACCAGACCCGCCCCATGGACATTACTGAACTGCTGGCGTTTTCCGTCAAGAACAAGGCTTCCGACCTGCACCTTTCGGCCGGCTTGCCACCGATGATCCGTGTGAACGGGGACGTGCGCCGCATCAACCTGCCGCCGCTGGACCATAAAGAGGTCCACGCCATGGTGTACGACATCATGAACGACTCGCAGCGCAAGCAATACGAGGAATTCCTCGAATGCGACTTCTCGTTCGCAGTGCCCAACCTGGCGCGCTTCCGGGTCAACGCGTTCCAGCAGAACCGTGGCGCAGGTGCGGTGTTCCGTACCATTCCGTCGAAGGTGCTGTCGCTCGACGATCTGAATGCTCCACGCATCTTCAAGGATATCTCCAACCAGCCACGCGGCGTGGTGCTGGTCACCGGGCCGACCGGTTCGGGCAAGTCAACCACGCTGGCGGCGATGATCGACTACCTCAACGAAAACGAATACGGCCACATCCTCACCATCGAGGACCCGATCGAGTTCGTGCATGAATCCAAGCGCAGCCTGATCAACCAGCGCGAGGTAGCGCGCGACACGCTGAGCTTTTCCAACGCGCTGAGAAGCGCGCTGCGTGAAGACCCGGACATCATTCTGGTGGGCGAATTGCGCGACCTCGAAACGATCCGCCTTGCGCTGACCGCAGCCGAAACGGGCCACTTGGTATTTGGCACGCTGCATACGTCGTCCGCGGCCAAGACCATCGATCGTATCGTCAACGTGTTCCCCGCTGAAGAAAAGGAAATGGTGCGCGCGATGGTGTCTGAATCGCTGCGCGCAGTGATCTCGCAGACCTTGCTCAAGACCAAGGACGGCCAGGGCCGCGTGGCCGCGCACGAGATCATGGTCGGCACGCCCGCCATCCGTAACCTGATCCGCGAGAACAAGGTGGCACAGATGTACTCGGCGATCCAGACTGGTCAGCAGTACGGCATGCAGACGCTCGACCAGTGTCTGCAGGACCTGGTCCGGCGCAATGTCATTTCGGCGGCCGAAGCCCGCCCGCGCGCCATGAACAAGGACTTGTTCCCCGGCAACTGATGAATGGGGCCACGACGTGCCCCACACCCAACTGAGGATTCGCTGCGATGGAACGCGACCAGGCAATCAAATTCATGAACGACCTGCTCAAGCTCATGACGAGCAAGAAGGGGTCGGACTTGTTCATCACCACTGGCTTTCCGCCGGCGATCAAGATCGACGGCAAGATCGTGCCGCAGTCGAACCAGTTGCTGAGCCCACAGCACACGGCAGAACTGGCGCGCGCCATCATGAACGACCGGCAGGCGGCGGAATTCGAAGCCACCAAGGAATGTAACTTCGCCATTTCGCCGTCCGGCATCGGGCGCTTCCGCGTAAATGCCTTCGTGCAGCAGGGGCGCATTGGATTGGTCGCGCGGACCATCGCGCAGAAGATCCCGACGCTCGACGAACTCGGCCTGCCCGCCGTGCTGAAAGAAATCGCCATGACCAAGCGTGGTCTGGTGATCTTCGTCGGCGGCACCGGCACCGGCAAGACGACCTCACTGGCGGCGATGGTCAACTACCGCAATGAGAACAGCCAGGGCCACATCATCACGCTGGAGGACCCGATCGAGTTCGTCCACCAACACAAGAACTGTGTCATTACGCAGCGCGAAGTGGGACTGGACACCGACTCGTGGGAAGCCGGCCTGAAGAACACGCTGCGGCAGGCGCCGGACGTGATCCTGATGGGTGAAATCCGCGACCGCGAGACCATGGACTACGCCGTGGCGTTCGCCGAAACCGGCCACTTGTGTCTGGCGACCCTGCACGCCAACAGCTCCAACCAGGCGATCGACCGGATCATCAACTTCTTCCCCGAGGACCGTCGCCCGCAATTGCTGATGGACCTGTCGTTGAACCTGCGCGCGCTGGTTTCGCAGCGCCTGCTGCCGATGCGTGATCGCAAGGGCCGCGTGCCGGCCATCGAGGTGATGCTGAACTCGCCGCTGATCTCGGACCTGATCTTCAAGGGCGAAGTCCACGAGATCAAGGAAGTGATGCGCCGTTCGCGCGAACTGGGTATGCAGACCTTCGACCAGGCGTTGTTCGACCTCTACGAAGCCGGTCTCATCACGTTTGAAGACGCGCTGCGCAACGCGGATTCGGTCAACGACCTGCGCCTGCAGATCAAGCTCAACAGCAAACTGGCGGCGAAGGACTTGCTGGCTGGCGTGCAGAACCTCGACATCATCTGAAGCTGTTCAGGCGCCGCCTTGGGCGGCGCCCAGTTCCGTCAGGGCATCAAGGTGCGTCGCACTGAGATGCCGGATCGCGGCAATCGAGCAACGAGTACTTGGCGTCCTGGTTATCAGTGCGGCTCGCGTCCGTATTCAGGCTGACCAATCGGCCATCGACGCCATACACGACGGTGATCCGCTCGCCCACGATGGTGTTGGCGCCGTTGCCGGCACGATGGAGGTCGTATTTCACGTCAATACGCAGCTCCATGACGCTACCGAGACGTTTGGGCACAACGTGGTAGCGTGCATTGATCGTCTCCGAAACATAGGGGCCTTCACCCGCATACTGCGCTACCAGCATGTTGCGCCAGCCAGCCCCGTTCGTGATCCGCTTCGGGAAGAGCATGGACGTTGCTGTGTCGTGCTTGAACGGCGCGACATCAAGCGTGATCGTCCCGCACGGCTTGTCGCTTCGCCACAGCCAGAACTCACCCAAATCGACGAGGCTGACAGTCACATATTCGCTTTGGGCAGTCTTCCCGAAGAGATTCCGTCGCTCCCGAATACACCGATAACGCTGTGGAGCCGTCGTAGCGACTTGCGCCTCTGGCGCGGACACGACAACCGCCGCGCCCGATTCAAACCCCGATTCCGCATGCACGGCCCCGACGACGACCATGCCCATAAAGGCAGCCGTGTAAGTCTTCCACGCTTTCATGACACTCCCCCGTTTGGCCTGGATAGGCCGTTCTTATTTGTCGGACGCAATGGTAGCGCGCGGAGAGAATTCACAAACAGTGTGTGGGAAACTGACTTGCCGCAGAAAGTACTCACTTGGCCTCGTCCATAGTGAGCAGTCTTCTGGAGGGAATACCATGCCTCAATACACCAAGGCTGAACACTGCTGCGGCACATGCAATTATTGGCACGGCCAGCGCCGCCCGGATTTCACCCGCCAATACGCAATCATTGAATCGACTGGCTCCGTCGGGCGCTGCCTGCGTCCGCAATCGGAGCACCTGGGCTCTGGCATGCGTGCCAACACCCCGTGCGAAAACTGGATGGCCTGGGGCGTTCTGCGCTAACCCCCTCGCACATCCCGTTTGGCAAGAAAAAGGGCGCTCAAAGCGCCCTTCTGTCTTTTGGCCCTGCCGCAGCGACAGGATCAATCCTGCCCGCCTTCTGGCATGGCCTTTTCGCGTCGGTTGTAGCCTGCGACGATCCGATACTCCAACAAGCGGCATTCAAGTTCGCCGTTCATGAGCGGCGTGCGGCGGCTGGCTTTCAGCCCAACGTGTTTGGGGAACGCACTATCTGCCGTCAGGAAATGGCAGTGCCAGCCGGCAAAGTGACGTTTAAGCGCATCGCCCAGCTTGGGATACCACTCAACCAGCTCGCTTTCTTCGCCCAGACGCACGCCATACGGCGGATTGCTGACAAGCGCACCAGCCGGCGCGGGCGCCTCCAGCACCAGCACATCGCCTACTCGCAATTGCACCAGGTCGGCCAGACCGGCCGCCGCCAGATTGTGGCCGGTGGCGTCGATCTGCCGCCGGTCGATGTCGGCACCATAGATGTCGAGCTTGCGCTTGGGCGCACGACGCTGCTCGGCCATGGTGCGCATGCGGCGCCACGCGGCCTGCTCGCAATGGCGGAATTTCTCGAACGCGAAACTGCGCCCCAGCCCCGGCGCAACATCCAGCGCCATCTGCGCGGCCTCGATCAGGAACGTCCCACTGCCACACATGGGATCAAGCAGTGGCTCGGCCGGTGTCCAGCCCGATAGTTTGAGAATGCCTGCGGCAAGGTTTTCTTTGAGTGGGGCCTCGACCTTGGCGCGCTTGAAGCCACGCTTGTACAGCGGCTCGCCAGACGTATCGAGATACAGCGTGCACGTCTCGGCGGTGATGAAAGCATGGATGCGCATGTCCGGCGCGTCGGTGTCGACACTCGGACGCGCGCCAGCAACGGTGCGGAAGTGATCGCACACACCGTCCTTGATACGCAGCGTGACGAAATTCAGGCTCTTGAGCGGCGAGCGGATGGCGGTGACGTAGATGCGGATCGTGTCCTGTGGCGTAAACCACTTCGCCCACGTCGTGGCATAGGCCAGTTTGTAGATTTCTTCTTCGCTGCGATAACGCGTATGCCCGACGCGCCACATGACGCGGGTGGCAATGCGGCTTTCGAGGTTGGCTCGGTAAGCCACCGCCCAATCCCCCCCAAACTGCACGCCGCCCGGCACCTTGGCGATATCACTGGCGCCCAACGCGGAAAGCTCTTCGACGAGCAGGTCTTCGAGACCGCGGGGACAGGGAGAGAAGAAGGTTTCGGACATGAGCGCACTTTCGATTCGAGGGGCGAAGTGTACCGCTTATTGGGGGAGCGCCGTGTCGACGGCGGTTTTCGCGTTGTCCTGGTTGGGTTTGGATCGCCGCTATTGCGTTGTTGGGTTATGAGCGGACGAGGGTAGAGACCCTTTTTTTGCGTATTGGTTGGCTGTTCGGGCTTGGTCTCGACTGCTTGATTGCGTTGGCTGGGAGTTCTCCCCGGCGGGCGAGTAGCTTTCTTGTCCTCGACAAGAAAGTCACCAAAGAAGCGGCCCCACAGCGTCGTCGGCCGTTGGCCGATCCCCTGCGCTGCGCGGTCGAGAAGGCAGCTGCGGAACTCGCCCTTCGGGCTCAGACAGTCCTCGCCGACGGCTACCGCCGCAACCTTCTCGCCCTGTGCTGCTCGGCGACGCTGAATGGGGTGCCCACACCACGCAACATGGTTGTTCGGGCGAAGGTCAAAAGCCCCTGTTTTCAGATATTCGTGCATCGCTCTGTTGCGCTCGCCAATCACACGTCGTTGCTGATCGAACAGCATCGCCAGTTCACAAACGGCGGATGACGTATCGCTTCTCCGCTCTACGCACTACCGCGACATCTGGAATCTCGCTGCGCTTGTTGCGTGTACTTTGCGGTACACGCACGGTGCGCCACACACGATGAAGAGGCCCTAGCTCCACGCACTTCGAGGTGTTTGCTATGGCCGGCCCCTTTTGAGCCGCCGAGCAACGCAGGCAAGTCAGGTTGCCCGCGTAGCGGGTCGGCGAGGACTGTCTGAGGAGCGAAGCGACGAGTTCCGCAGCCGCCTGACTTGACGAGTAGCGCAGGGGACCAGCCGCAGGCGGGCGGCGATGTAGGGGTCGCTTTCTTGGTGACTTCTTTGTCGATAACAAAGAAGTTACTCGCCCGCCGGGGCGAACTCCCGGCCATCGAGCATTAGCAGTCGAGACTACCGTTGTTAGACCGAAACCTCACGCAGGGATGTGCCTGTTCGACAGCCGAGCAAGGTGCCGCATTTTTCGCGGCGAGAACTCCCGGCCCGCGTCATCAAGAAGTGGTGACAAAGCTCGAACAAAGTACCGAGCAAGAAAGGACTTTTAGCCCCTCTCCCCGTCCTCAAAACGGCCGCACAATCACCAACACCACCACCAGAATCAACACCACCGCCGGCGACTCGTTGAACCACCGAAACCACACATGGCTCTTGGCATTCACTCCACGCTTGAAGGCTTTCAGCAAGCTACTGCAATAGCCGTCATACCCCGTCAGCAACACCACCAGCGCCAGCTTGGCGTGTAACCAGCCTTGGGTCTTCCAGTACTCCCACGGAAACGGTCCCCAGAAAATGATCGCCAGACCGAACACCCATGTACCGATCATCAACGGCAGCATGAAGCGCTTGAGCCGCACCGACATGCCCAGAAGGCGCTGATATTCCGCCGAACTGGTGTCTTCCACCTGGGCCAGGTTCACGAATATGCGCGGCAGATAGAAAAGGCCCGCGAACCAGCTCACCACGAAAAAGACGTGGAGTGCCTTGAACCAGGGATACAGGGTTGCCATGCGTACTTGCTCCTTTATTGTGATTTTGATCGTGCATCGACGGCGGCGCGGATGCCATCGCCGACGGTTGGATAGCGCAGCCGCACGCCGAGTTCGCGCACGAGACGCGTGTTGGCGATACGGCGGGATTCACCCATGAACGACAGCGTCGCGGCCCCCAGTCGTGCGGCGCATTCAAAACGACTCATGCGCGGAGGCCTCGGAAGCGAGAAGCTGTCCGCCAGAAGATCGTAGAAATCACCCATCGGCATGTCGCTGTGGTCGACGGCGTTATAGACGCGGCCCGGTGCTGCACGCGTGATGGCGAGGGTCGCAGCGCTTGCCAGATCGTCCGCATGAATGTGGTTGGTGAAGACGTCCTCGCTCTGGCGAAGGACAGGATCGGCGCGGCGCAGACGCTCAATGGGCAGCCGATCCGACGCATAGATGCCCGGCGCACGCAGGATGGCAACGCGCACACCACAGCGCACGCCGAACGCTCGCAGCGCTTTTTCGGCAGCCACACGGCGGCACGCACGAGGCGTGGTCGGGCGCGTCTGACGCGTCTCATTGATCGATGCCCCATGGCAGTCGCCGTAAACGCCCGTCGTGCTGATGTAGACGAGGCTGCATGGTAGACTCTGCCCCCGGCCAAGCGCAGCCAGCAGGCGTCGCGTGCGTGGGTCGGCATCACCGTTTGCCGGGGGTGGCGCGCAGTGAAGGACGATGTCCGCCACGCCAGCCAGTCGTCGCAGCGAGTCAGCCGTATCAAGGTCGCCAATGATCGGGGTGGCTCCCAGTGCACGCCAGACTGATGCAGATTCCGCCTGCCGCACCAGCGCAAACAGTCGGTAGCGCCCAGCCAGTTGCCGGGCCACACGCTGTGCCACGTCGCCCGCACCAATGATCAGCAGCCGCCTCTTGGTATTCATTTTTACGATTATCACACGCCAGGTTTTTCGCTCATGTCCTTCCAGGTAACGCTCAAGCCCAGCGACCGCCAGTTCGAAACCGACTCCGATACCACCGTCCTGCAGTCCGCGCTCGATGCCGAGTTGATCCTGCCCTATGGCTGCCGCGATGGTGCGTGCGGCTCGTGCAAGGCCAAGGTGGTATCCGGCGAAATTGATCACGGCAAATCGCCGCTGACGACGTTGCCCGAGAGCGAGCGCGAAGCCGGCGTCGCGCTGTTGTGTTGCGCGCACGCCCGCTCCGACCTGACCATCGAATGTCGCGATGTGCGCTCGGCCCATGACATTCCGCTGCGCAAGCTGCCCTGCCGCGTGCAAACCATCGCCCGCCCGGCTGACGACGTCATCGTGGCCACGCTCAAATTGCCGGCCAACGACGCCTTCCACTTCTACGCCGGACAGTACATCGACTTTCTGCTGGCGGACGGCAAGCGCCGCAGCTTTTCGATCGCCAACGCGCCGCACACGGCCGAGGCGCTGGAAGTGCATATCCGCCGCGTCCCTGGCGGGCACTTCACCGAGCACGTGTTCAGCAACATGAAAGAGCGCGACATCATGCGCTTCGAAGGCCCGCTCGGCGGCTTCTACCTGCGCGACTCGGACAAGCCGATCGTTTTCCTGGCGGGCGGCACCGGTTTCGCACCGATCAAGAGCATCGTCGAGGACATGATCCACACCGGCAACAAGCGCCCTGCCGTGCTGTATTGGGGCTCGCGCGACCGCGCAGGCCTGTATCAGCATGAGGTTGCCGAACAGTGGATGGAGGCGCTGCCCAATTTCCGCTACATCCCGGTGATCTCGGATGAAGTGCCCGACGGCTGGGACGGGCGCACCGGATTTGCGCACCGCGCAGCCATGGACGACATCGCCGATCTGTCGGGCCATCAGGTGTATGCCTGCGGCTCTCCAGCCATGATCGATGCCGCTCGTCGGGATTTCGAGACCGAGCGCGGCCTGCCGGACGGCGAATTTTTCGCTGATGCTTTTACATTTGCTGCCGATAACAACAGTTGAAGCGCCCTGATGTGCGCTGCGCCACGGTCTGCGAACCGTAGCCAGCGCAGCGACGGGGCCGGACATGACCGCAGCAAACGAGGCCCCGATGCAGCAAGGTGTACTGATCACCCGCGAACCCGTCGTCAACAAGCAGCGCGCCATTACCGCCAACCGCCTGATCGTGCATGCCACCAACGTGGCAGAAGCGGCGGTGGCACTCAATTCGCTGTCGGAGGTCTGGCCCAGCGAACACATGGTCTTCCTCAGCCTGGGCAAACTGGTGCCCACGCCCGAGTTGCTGACGTGGCAGGTCCCGCCCAACACCATGGTCGAGATCCCCGCGCAGACGCTGCAACACCCTCACACCCAAGCGCTTCTCTCCCAGCTCAATGCAGCCGGCGTGCCGCTGGGCCTGGCCTGGTACCAGCCCGGCGTGCAGTGGCCCGACGGTGTTGACTGCCGCTTTAGCCTGGCCGATGCGCGCCGCGTGCCCTCGCCGACAGGCGCGCCGGGGCTGGTATTGGCGTGGGGACTCGGCGACCTGACTTCGTTTGCGCCCGCCGTTTCGGCCGGCTATGCCGGTGCCGTGGGGATGTTCTTCCTGCGTGGCACGAACGCCGCCACCAAGCTCGAGGCATCGCACGCCCAGATCGTGCGGCTGCTCAACCTGGTCCGCCAGAACGCAGATATCGCCGATATCGAAGCCGCACTTAAGCAAGACGTCACGCTGTCGTACAAGTTGCTCCGCTATATCAACTCGGCCGGCTTCGGGCTGATGGTGGAAGTGCAGTCCTTCCGCCATGCCGTAACGATCCTCGGCATGGACAAGCTCAATAAGTGGCTGTCGCTGCTACTGGTATCCGCCAGCCGCGACCCCGGCGCACCGGCGGTCATGCAGGCAGCCATCGCGCGTGGCCGGCTGATGGAGTTGCTCGGTGCGCAGATGTTCGACAGGAGCGAGTTGGATAACCTGTTCATCACCGGTGCCTTCTCTCTACTAGACGTACTGCTGAATACCTCGCTCGACGCCATCCTTGAGCACATGGCGCTGCCGGCATCGATCACCGACGCTCTGCTTCACAACGAAGGCTCCTACGCGCCGCTGCTCAATCTGGCGCGCGCCACCGAGACATTCCTGCCCGATGCGCTGCGCCATCAGTGTGAAGCCCTGGGCATCCCACCCGCCGACGTGGCCTCCGCATTGGTGCGTGCCGTCGGCTTTGCTGACGGTCTCAACTTCGGCTAGCGGCAGGCGTCGCGAAAAGCGACGCGCCTTGCCCCTTGAAGGGGTTCGCACTCTGCGCGAGTGGAAGCCCTGGTCCCATCCCCCTGCACGGCGGCTCGTCCGGGCTGCCGCTCCTCTCTGCCCTTTTGTATCGCCTGCCTTTCGGGCAGAACGACTGTCGTTTTTGGCGATTTCGTTAAAGTTGAAGCGTTCAACGCCGTAACAGAGATTACTTAAGGTGTTTTTACAAAAATTGTGAGTGTGGCGGGTGTCACGGTTGCCTCTTGCATGCACTCCTAGAATGACGCGCTAACGACCCCTAGCCATCCATCGTGTCCGACCGACCGTTCGCCTCTCCGCTGGATTCGCGCCTTTGGCCTGCAGGCATCTGCGCGGCTGACGGTCTGCGCCTGCTGAGCGACTTGAATGCGCTGCCGGACGAGACTTCACTGGCGACCACCTTGCTCGACAGCCCATGGCTGTCACTGCATTTGCTGGCGGCCTGTGGTGCGACCGATGAATCGCCCCTCGCCGCACTGCGCAGCGCCTGCCAACGCACCGGACGGGACCTGCTCGCCGCGTGGGCGATGCTCTCCACCGCCACGCTGGACGATCTGAGCCCCGCACGACTTGCTCAGTACGCGGGCTTCAATCAGCACACGCGCGGCGTTGCCCGCGTGGCACGCGCGCTGGCTCAACGCTCCGGGCTGGTTGACCCGGATCACGCATACATCGCCGGCCTGTGGCACAACCTGGGGCAGTTCGTACTGGCGGCTCGCCACGCCGGATACCCCGGCCCGGTGACCGATGCTCGCGAAGCCACGCTGGTAGCGGGCGAGCAACGGCAGTACGGCGAACACCATGCGGCAGTCGGCGCGGCGCTAGCGCGCACGGCATCGACCATTCCGCTACTGGCTGAAGCCATCGAACTTCATCACGCGCCGGAGGCATTTGTGCGCGCCATGCCCGGCTTGCCGCGCGTACTCCGTGCAGCGGTCGAAGCGGCGGCGGGCAATGTGGCCGGCGTGGAATTCGCATCCCGCCTGCTGGATATCACACCCGAACAGGCACGCGACGCGCTGGGCGCTTTCGACGACGGCGGCACCATCACTTTGCCGGCACCGGGTGCAGTCGCATTCGAACTCGCCATGACCAGTGCGCAGGGCATGATCCGCGCAGCATTCAGCGAGCTGACCGACGCCACGCGACGCGAACGGCTTGGCATCGCCGGCACCTTGCTGTGCGGGCGCGCAGCTCCGCTGGTTTTGCGCCAGGGTGACGATGCCGGCCTGATGATCGTGGCCGATCTGTCTGGGCCCGCCCCACTTGCCAATGGCGCACTGCGTTCGGACGACAGTAGCGGCGCGCGCGCGGTTGACAGCGGGCAGCGCATCGTCGTCACCCCCGACTTTGCAGGCGTCGGCGCCGATTGGTTGCTGGCACGCCAGCTTCGTGCGGCACGCCTGGAGTTCGTACCTTGGCATGTCGGTGTTGCGGCCGGTGTCGCGGTGTTCGCACACACGGGCGAAGTCCGCGAAGACGGCAATGATCAGCAATTGTTGCGCACCATTGTCAGCAGCGCCTTGGGTGCGCATGAGCGCGCCCGCATCCAGAAACTGGCGATACGCACGGCACGCGAATCCGCTCGCCACGCCGAACAGCAGGCCGCCCGCAAGGTCGCCCACGAAGTCAGCAACCCGCTGTCAGTGCTGGGCAATTACCTGTCGGTCATTCAGCGCGAACAAGGGGCGACACCCGAACTGACGCGTCAGTTGGCGCTGATGCAGGCCGAAATCGGCCGCGCCCAGCGCCTGGTGAAAACACTCGGCCAGCCCGCTCCGGCGCGCGAAACCCCCGGTGCCACGCGCGTCAATGAAATCCTGCAAGACCTGCGCTTGCTCTACGAAGAGAGCCTGTTCTCGCGTCGCAACATCGCATTGCAGATGCAACTCGCCCAGGACTTGCCGGCGGTGGGCGTGGAGGCCGATTCGCTACGCCAGGTCATCCTGAATCTCTTGCTCAATGCGGCCGAAGCCATTGGCGACCACGGCGGCTCGGTGCGCGTATCGAGTAGCTGCGATCTCAATTTCGACGATCAGCCGTGGGTGGAAATCCGCGTCAAGGACGACGGTCCAGGCCTGCCCCGTAGTAAAGACGACAGGCTGGAACTGCCGCACTCGTCCAGCAAGACCTCGCCGCACTCGGGTGTCGGCCTGGCGGTCAGTCGGGAGTTGGTGCACCAGGCTGGCGGACATTTGCTGTGCCGCTCGCGCGAGGGCGCCGGCACGACCTTCTCGATCCTGTTGCCCCTGGCAATTTAGGCGCACAAAGGGCCGTTTTCGGAAGAATCCGACACTAAATGGACAAAAAGTTGCAGAAATCTGGGAATGCGGCGAACATGGCAGAAGCTCGACTTGAGGCATCCGACTCGCCCATGGATCGTTTGCGTCCGGACACTGTTCCGTTTGCCGTGATGGCCATTCCCGAACTGGAGCAGTTGTTCGGCGAACCGGCGCCTCCGGCCGCATCGTCGGGCACCGCACGGCTTCTGGTGGTAGAGGACGATCCGCTACTGGCCCAGAGCCTCATCGAACTGCTCGCCCATCCTGATCGCAGCTTCGAGCACGCCCGCACGGTGGGCGAAGCCATCACCACGCTCAAGGCGCAGACTTTCGATCTCATCCTGCTCGACTACCGCCTGCCGGACGCCACCGGGCTCACGGTCATGGAGTGGCTGTGCGACGCGGAACGCGGTGAAACGGTCATCATCGTCAGTGGTGAAGCCTCGCCCGACGCGGCCATCGGCGGCCTTCGCCGTGGTGCGCACGACTACCTGCAGAAGCCCTATCACCCGGACCAGATGCGCCGCGCCGTCGACAACGCGCTGCGCAAAACCGAACTGGAGCGCGCCAACGAGCGCATGCGCCACCAGTTGGAAGAGTCGGGTCGGCTGCACCGCCACCTCATCGAGCATTCACCGGATCTGATCTACACGCTCACGCCCGAAGGCCGCTTTGCCTACGTGAACCTGCGTGTGGAATCGCTGCTGGGCTTCCGCCGTGACGATCTCATCGGCCAGCATTACGAAATGGTGTTGTGGCCGGACGACCATCGCCAGAGCCACGACGCATTCCGTGAGCGTCGCACCGGCGCGCGCGCCGCAGCCAACGTCGAAGTGCGTCTGCGCCGTCACCCCGCAGCCGACGGCGGGCACGAGCACGCGATTCCGTACATCACCGTCATGCTCAACGCCATGGGCATGTATTCGCACAGCAAGGACGGCAACGTCTTGCAGCCGCGCTTTCTGGGCACGTACGGCGTGGCGCGCGACATTTCCGACCGCAAGCATGCGGAAGAGCTGATCGCCTACCAGGCCTACCACGACCAGCTCACCCAATTGCCCAACCGCGCGCTGTTCCAGGATCGACTGGAGCTTGCCATGGCGCAGGCGCAGCGACGCGGCGCCACGCTGGGCGTGATGTTCATCGACCTGGACCGCTTCAAGCTAGTCGAACGACAGTTTCGGCCACACCGAAGGCGACAAACTGCTACGCGCCATCGCCTCTCGGCTCAAGAACTGCCTGCGACGCGGTGACACACTGGCCCGCCAGGGCGGCGACGAGTTCACCGCGCTGCTGCCCGATCTTTCCTCGCCGGAAGATGCCGCGACGATTGCCGGCAAGATTCTGCAGGAGTTGCGGGAACCCTTCCCGGTGGCGCACACCGAATTCCGCGCCACGGTCAGTATCGGCATCGCACTCTTCCCGCGCGACGGGAACAGCGCAGAGGCGCTGACGCAACATGCCGACATCGCGATGTACAAGGTCAAATCTCGCGGCCGCAACAATGCGTGCTTCTTCGCGGCCGAGATGAACGTCGAGCACATGGAGCGCGTCACGCTGGAGCGCGAACTGGCGCGCGCAGTGGAACAGGGCGAACTCGAACTCGAATACCAACCCAAGTACAGCCTGAGCCGGCGCCGCATGGTCGGTGTCGAAGCGCTGGTGCGCTGGCGTCACCCGCAGCGCGGATTGATTCCGCCGAGCGAGTTCATCGACATCGCGGAAGAAAGCGGCCTCATCGGGCCGATCAGCGAATGGGTGCTGAACGAAGCCTGCGCGCAGATGGCACGCTGGCGCGGCATGGGACACGAGCAGCTGCAACTGGCGGTGAATCTGTCGCCACGCGACTTCGACCGCGACAACATCGTCGACGACGTCTTCAACACCACGCAGCGCCACTCATTGCCGCCGAGTTCGCTGGACATCGAAATCACCGAAAGCTCTCTGCTGCGCGATACCGAAGGCGTGGCCCGCAAGGTTCGCCAGTTGCGCAAGCAGGGTTACGGCGTGTCGATCGATGATTTCGGCACGGGTTTCTCGTCGCTCGCTTATCTACAGAAACTGCCGGTAACCAGCCTGAAGATCGACCGCAGCTTTGTGCGCGAACTGGATGGCGGCAACAACCGTCATCCGATCGTGTCCGCCATCGCCGGGGTGGCGCACGGATTCGGCCTGCATGTGATTGCCGAGGGCGTGGAAACCGAGCAACAGGTGTACGCGTTGCGCGCCATGGGGTGCGACGAGATGCAAGGCTTCTACTTTGGCAAGCCGCTGCCTGCCGCCGCAATCACCGCACGGCTGGAGCAGCACCAAGCCACGCAAAGCGGGCCCAGCGTCTTTCACGCATAGGCCCGCGCCCCTAGACTCAGGAGCCCGCGACGGCGTGGGCTTCGAGCAGCTCCAGTGGAACGATTTCGAGCACTGATTCGTTCGTGGCAGTCAGCACCACTGGTGGCGCTACGCCTGCCTGCCAGGCCTCCAACCAACGCGCAGCACACAGGCACCAGCGGTCGCCCGCCTTGAGCCCCGTGAAACGCAGCTCAGGTCTGGGTGAGCTCAGATCATTGCCCTGCTCTCGGCTGAACGCTAAAAATGCCTCTGTCATGCGCGCACAGATCACGTGCTGGCCGAGATCGCTGCCGTCCGTCTCGCAGCACCCCGTGCGGTAAAAGCCCGTCAATGGGGCATAGTTGCACGCCATCAGCACACCACCCAGAACATTGCGGGCCTGCCCGAGCTGCACGCTCATGACATTGCTCCTTCGTTAGCCCGTACGGCCGTAGGTGTCTTCGAAGCGCACGATATCGTCCTCACCCAGATACGAGCCGGACTGCACTTCGATGATCTCCAGCGGCACCTTGCCGGGGTTGGCCAGGCGGTGCGTGTGGCCCAGCGGAATGTAGGTCGACTCGTTCTCGCCCAGCAGGAACACCTTGTCGCCGCAGGTCACCTCCGCCGTGCCCGTCACCACGATCCAGTGCTCGGCGCGGTGGTGGTGCATCTGCAGGCTGAGCTTGGCTCCCGGATTCACGACGATGCGCTTGACCTGGAAGCGCGAGCCCATGTCGATCGAGTCGTACCAGCCCCAAGGGCGGTACACCTTGCGGTGGTTCTGCGCCAGCGTCTTGCCTTGCGACTTGAGGCGGGCGACGACCTTTTTGACCTCTTGCGAGCGCGCCTTGTCGGCCACCATCACGGCGTCCGGGGTTTCCACCACCACGAGGTCCTTGACGCCGATGGCCGCCACCAACCGGGTGTGACCATAGATGAGGCTGTCGCGGGTATCTTCGAGCATGACTTCGCCCCGCGTGACGTTGCCCGCTTCGTCCTTGTCACCCACTTGCCACAGCGCGTCCCACGCACCGACATCCGACCAGCCCGCCGCCAGCGGCACGACGATGCCCGGGCCCAGTTCGGGGTGCTCGTTGAGCTTTTCCATCACCGCGTAGTCGATGGAGTCCGACGGGCAGGCGGCGAAGATCGCCTTGTCGACGCGCACGAAGTCGAACATCACGGCAGGCCTGTGCGACCGCCGCTTCACAGGCCTTGCTGATGGCCGGGGCGAAGGTGGCCAGGGCCCGGCGCCAGACGCTGGCCTGCATCATGAAGATGCCGCTGTTCCACAGGTAGTGGCCAGAGGCGACGTATTGTTCGGCGCGCTCGGCGTTGGGCTTCTCGACGAAGGCGGAGAGCGCGCGGGCGGTGGCAGCACCCTCCACCGGCGTGCCGGTGCGGATGTAGCCGTAGCCCGTCTCGGCGCGATCCGGGACGATGCCGAAGGTGACCAGCGCCCCGCTCTGGGCAAGCATGTAGCCTTCGTGCATGGCGCGCTGGAAGGCGGCCACGTTGACCACCACCTGGTCGGCCGGCATCACCAGCAGCACCGGGTCGTTACCGTCCTGCTCGGCGATGACCGCGGCCAGCTCCATGGCGGGCGCGGTGTTGCGGCCCACCGGTTCGAGCACGATGCGGCTGCTCGGGCAGCCGATCTGGCGCAGTTGTTCGGCGATGATGAAGCGGTAGTCCTCGTTGGTGACGATGATCGGTTCGGCCACCGCGCCTTCAAAGCCGGACAGCCGCAGGGCCGTCTCTTGCAACAGCGTGTGCGCACCGGTCAGTGCCAGCAATTGCTTGGGATACTGCTCACGCGACGCCGGCCACAGACGCGTGCCGGAGCCACCGGACAGAATTACGGGTTGCAGGGACATGAATCACCTCCTGTCGGAATTGCGAAGGGGGAACCGCGCCGGCGCACGCAACGCGCGCCGTCAGCCGCCCTGTGCCGGGCGGTCTGCGAAGAATGCCCCGTCGAACGAGGGCCTTCGTTTGTCTACCTGCCAGCCTTCCGCAGCGGCGCACGAATTGCGCCGCCGGGTGAATCCAGCTTCAGTTGTAGCCGTTCGGATTGGCGCTCTGCCAGCGCCATGAGTCTGCACACATGCGATCAAGGTCGCGTTCGGCGCGCCAGCCAAGCTCCTGCTCGGCCATAGCCGGGTCAGCCCAGCATTGCGCAATGTCGCCAGCACGGCGGGCGACGATCTCGAAGGGAATCTGCCGCCCCGAAGCGCGCTCGAAGGCGTGCACCACGTCCAGCACCGAGTAGCCCTGTCCAGTACCGAGGTTCACCGTCGAACACGCCAGGGCGCTGCGCAAGTCGGTCGAGCGCCTTGACGTGCCCGACCGCCAGATCGCACACGTGGATGTAGTCGCGCATGCCGGTGCCGTCTGGCGTGGGATAGTCACCGCCGAATACGCGCAGGCGCGGCAACTTGCCGACCGCCACCTGGGTGACGAAAGGCATCAGGTTGTTGGGCAGGCCGTTGGGGTCCTCGCCGATGCGGCCCGACTCATGCGCGCCCACCGGATTGAAGTACCGCAGCAGCGCAATGCGCCATTCCGGGTCGGCGGCGGCAACGTCGCGCAGCACGTATTCCATCATCCATTTGGTACGGCCGTACGGATTGGTCGGCCCGGTCGGGAAGTCTTCGCGGATCGGCACACTCGCCGGATCGCCATAAACCGTGGCCGACGAGCTGAACACCAGCGTCTTTACGCCAGCTGCGGCCATGGTCTCGGCCAGCGCCACAGTGCCGGCGATATTGTTATCGTAGTAGGCCAGCGGTTTGGCGACCGATTCGCCGACGGCCTTGAGCGCGGCAAAGTGGATCACCGCGTCAATGCGATGAGCGCGGAAGACTTCAGCCAGCGCCGCGCGGTCACGCACGTCGATCGTATGAAAGCCGGTCAGCTTGCGCCCGGCGATTTCCTCTACCCGGCGCACGGCCTCGGCCTTGCTGTTGCAGAGATTGTCGACCACCACCACGTCGTGCCCGGATTGCAGCAATTCGACCGCGGTGTGGGTTCCGATGTAGCCGGCGCCGCCGGTTACGAGAATACATGCCATGGCAAAAACTCCAGCAAGGGTATGCGTGGCGCCCGCCCCTGCCGGGTGCCAGCCAGATCAGGGCAGCGTCAGCCGAAGGTTTCGTCCAGCGCCAGCGCCAGCCCTTTTTGCCAGGGCGGCATGACGACGCCGAAGCGCTCTTCGAGCGAGGTCGTCGACAAACGCGAACTGCTCGGCCGACGCGCAGGCGTCGGGTAGTCGGCGGTGGCGATAGGCACGATGTTGCGCGCCCGGACCGATTCCGGAAGACGCTCGCGCGCACCCGCAACGATCGCCTCGGCGAAGCCGTGCCAGCTCGTCTCGCCTGCAGCCACCAAATGGTGGACGCCCGATTCAAACTGGCTCGACTTCCGCTGCCGCGTTGCAGCATGCACGATTTGTGCCGTGCTGTCAGCGATCAAGCGGGCAGTCGTCGGGGCGCCGATCTGATCGCCCACCACGCGCAGCTCTTCGCGTTCGCCCGCCAGTCGCAGCATGGTGCGCATGAAGTTCTTGCCACGCGCGCCATACACCCATGAAGTCCGCAGCACGAGCCAGTCTCCGCCAGCCTCGGCGATCGCCTGCTCGCCCGCGAGCTTGGTGCGTCCATAAGCCCCAAGCGGCCCGGTCGCGTCCTCCGGCAGATACGGCGTAGTCTTGCTGCCGTCGAAAACGTAGTCGGTGGAATAGTGCACAAGCAGCGCATTGTGACGCCGGGCGGCGACAGCCAGTGCGCCGGGTGCGCCACCGTTGATGCTCAGGGCAAGGGCTTCTTCGTCTTCGGCCTTGTCAACCGCCGTGTAAGCCGCGGGGTTGACGATGACATCGGGGCGCACACGATCGACGAGGTCACCCAGAGTCTCGGGCCGCGACAGATCAGCCATGTGGCGGTCTGCCGCGATGACTTCACCCAGCGGCTGCAACGACCGGACGAGCTCAAAACCCACCTGCCCGGTCACGCCCGTGACGAGCAGCTTCATGCGTACACCTCGCATTCGCCCAGCGGCTTGCCGGCGACGTCTTTCGGCGACAGTTGCGGCTCGATGCCTTCGAGGGGCCACTCGACACCCACGGTCGGGTCGTTCCACGCCAGCGTGCGTTCGAACTGTGGCGCGTAGTAGTCGGTTGTCTTGTAGAGAAAGTCAGCGCTCTCGGAGAGCACCACGAACCCATGGGCAAAGCCGGCCGGCACCCACAACTGGCGGTGGTTTTCACCGGACAGCTCCACACCCACCCACTTGCCGAAGGTCGGCGAGCTGCGGCGCATGTCCACGGCGACGTCGAACACGCTGCCGGCAGTGACACGCACGAGTTTGTCCTGCGCCTGCTCGATCTGATAGTGCAGCCCGCGCAGCACGCCGCGCTGGGAGCGCGAGTGATTGTCCTGCACAAAGTTGACCGACAACCCGGTCAGTTCCTGGAATGTACGGGCGTTGTAGCTTTCCATGAAGAAGCCGCGCGCATCACCCCACACCTTGGGCTCAAGGATGAGCACCTCGGGAATTGCTGTTTCAACTACCTGCATCAGAACACCCGGTCTTCCATCAATTGCAGCAGGTACTGCCCGTACCCGCTTTTGGCCAACGGCTTGGCGATGTCGCGCAGATGAGCGTCATCGATCCATTTATTGCGCCAGGCGATTTCTTCGGGACATGCGATCTTGAGCCCCTGCCGCTTTTCGAGGGTCTGGATGAACTGACCCGCTTCGAGCAGCGAATCGTGCGTACCCGTATCCAGCCATGCGTCCCCACGACCGAGCACCTGCACGTCGAGTTGTTCGCGGTCGAGATAGATGCGATTGACGTCGGTGATCTCCAGCTCACCGCGCGGCGACGGCTTGAGGTGCCGTGCGATGTCGATGACTTGTTGATCGTAGAAGTACAACCCCGTGACCGCGTAGCGACTGCGCGGCTTCGTCGGCTTTTCTTCAATGCTGATGGCGCGACCGGCTGCGTTGAATTCCACCACGCCGTAGCGCTCGGGGTCGGTCACCGGGTAAGCAAAAACGGTTGCCCCCGTATCGTTGAGGTCCGCCGCGCGCAAACGCTCGGCCATGGCATGACCGTAGAAAATGTTATCGCCCAACACCAGCGCGGAGGGACTGTCGCCGACGAACTCTTCGCCGATGATGAAAGCCTGCGCCAGCCCGTCCGGGCTCGGCTGCACGGCGTACTGGATCGACATCCCCCAGGCGCTGCCGTCGCCAAGCAATTGCTGGAAGCGCGGGGTGTCCTGCGGGGTTGAGATGATCAGCACCTCGCTGATACGCCCAAGCATGAGCGTGGACAGCGGGTAGTAGATCATCGGTTTGTCATAGACGGGCACGAGTTGCTTGGAAACACCAAGCGTGACCGGATGCAGGCGGGTGCCGGAGCCCCCCGCCAGGATGATGCCTTTTCTCTTCGATTTCATGATTCGTCCGCCTGATCAGCGCGCGTCGTAATTGCGCTCAACCCATTCACGATAGGTGCCGGTCTGCACGTTGGAGACCCACGCCTGATTGTCGAGGTACCACTGCACCGTCTTGCGGATGCCGGTCTCGAAAGTTTCGGCCGGGCGCCAGCCCAGCTCACGTTCGATTTTGCGCGCATCGATGGCGTAGCGGCGATCGTGCCCAGGACGGTCAACGACGTAAGTGATCAGGCGGCTGTACGGGCCGGCAGCGTCAGGCCGCAATTCGTCGAGCAACGCGCAGACCGTGTTGACGATGTCGATGTTGGGCTTCTCGTTCCAGCCCCCGACGTTGTAGGTTTCGCCCAGACGGCCACGCTCCAGCACCACGCGAATCGCAGCACAGTGGTCCTTCACGTACAGCCAGTCGCGCACCTGACGACCGTCACCATAGATGGGCAACGGCTTGCCGGCCAGTGCATTGACGATGATGAGCGGGATCAGTTTTTCGGGGAAATGGTACGGGCCGTAATTGTTCGAGCAATTGCTCGTCGTAACGGGCAGGCCGTAGGTATGGTGCCAGGCGCGCACGAGATGGTCGGACGCCGCTTTGCTAGCCGAATACGGACTATTGGGTTCGTACGGATGTGTCTCGGTAAAGGGCGCCGCGTCCGCCGTCAGCGAACCGTAAACCTCGTCGGTGCTGACATGATGGAAACGGAATGCCTCACGCTCAGCACCTGCGAGCGCGCTCCAGTATGCGCGGGCCGCCTCAAGCAATGTGAACGTGCCGGTTACGTTGGTGCGCATGAACTCGCCCGGACCGTGGATCGACCGATCCACATGGCTCTCGGCAGCGAAATGCACGATGGCGCGCGGGCGATGTTCGGCAAGCAGGCGGTCAACCAACTCGCGATCGCAGATGTCGCCCTTGACGAAAACGTGCCGCGCGTCACCCTTCAGCGACGCGAAGCTTTCCGGATTGCCCGCGTACGTCAGGGCATCGAGGTTAACGACGGGCTCATCAGAGGTAGCCAGCCAGTCGTGAACGAAATTGACGCCGATAAACCCGGCGCCGCCAGTAACAAGGATGGTCATGATTCTGAGCTAAACAGCGAATTTAGCAGTTTACCTCAGACATCTCAGAGCAAGTGTGACCACCTGTCCATAAGTTCGCCTAGCTCACCGTTGCAGCTAAGTGATTGGCGAGACGGACGTAATCTTCTACTGAAAGGGTTTCACCCCGCGCGCCCGGATCAATCGCCGTGTCGGCAAAATCTGACTCACTGGCGATGTCGCGCAGGGTATTTCTGAGCGTCTTGCGGCGCTGCCCGAACGCGGCGGTCACAACACGCGACAGCAGCTTCTCGTCGGTACATGTGAGCGCCTCGACAGGCTTGGGGCGCATGTAAACGATGGACGACACTACTTTGGGTGCGGGCCGGAAGGCGCCCGGCGGCACGTCGAACAGGCGGGCCATCTCGAACCGATACTGCAGCATGACCGACAGACGCCCATACGCCTCTTCTCCAGGCTCGCCCACCATGCGCTGCACGACTTCCTTTTGCAGCATGAAAGTCATGTCCTGTACGCGATCGGCGGCCTCGGCGAGATGGAACAACAGCGGGGTGGAAATGTTGTACGGCAGATTTCCAACGACCCGTAGCGGGCCATTCACCCGCTCGGCGAGCGCACCAAAATCGAACTTGAGCGCGTCGCCCTCATGTACGGTCATCTGCTCAGGCGTGTATGTCTCGTGCAGACGAGCGATGAGATCGCGATCGATTTCCACCACGTGCAGATGCCCACAGGCCGCCAGAAGCGGACGAGTCAGTGCACCGAGCCCCGGGCCGATCTCAACGACAGCCTGCCCAGCCTTGGGCGCGACGGCGGCAACGATCTTGCCGATGATGTTCAGGTCAACGAGGAAGTTCTGACCAAAACGTTTGCGAGCCTGATGTCCTTGCGGCATCCGTGTCACCCCTTCGCGAACGCGGCAATCTTCTCGCGGATGCGTGGCACGGCCGCAAAGCCTGCACGCTCTCCTTCGAGAATGGCCTGGTTCTTGAGCTGAAAATTGCTCGGCGACATGCTGCGCACGTCGGGCTGGATCACCACATCGGCGTCGCGCAGTTCATAGCTGGCGATACGGTTGCCCATGATGGCGATGGTGTCGAGCATCACGTCAATGCTGCCCTGGTTCTTGCGGCCCGATGGGCGGCCGGAAATATCCACCCCGATGACGATGTCGGCGTTGCCGATCTGCCGCGCAATGCGCACCGGTACCGGGCTGACGAGGCCGCCATCCACGTATTCCTTGTCGCCGATGACAACAGGCGAGAACACGCCGGGCACAGAACTCGACGCGCGCACAGCCACGCCAACATTGCCCGAGCTGAAGATCACCGCCTCGCCCGTCAACAAATTGGTCGCCACCGCAGCGAACTTGCGCTTGAGCTGTTCAATCGGCTTATTGCCGACCTGCTTGTTGATGAAGCGTTCGAGCGCTTCGCCTTTGAGGAATCCACGATCGAATAGCGCCCAATCGGCAAAGGCACTCTGATCCAGTTGCAGCGCAAGCTTCTGCAGATCGAACGCGCCAAAGCCCGCTGCGTATAGCGAACCGACCACGCTGCCGGCGCTGGTGCCGACGATGGCGTCGGGCACGATGCCATTGGTTTCCAGCGCCTTGAGCACCCCAACGTGAGCAAACCCGCGGGCGGCACCACCGCCCAAGGCTAGAGCAATACGCGGCTTGCGCGGCGGCACCACCGGCGCAACAGGCGCCGGACTGGCAGTCGTGGGACGCGGCGTGGACGGCGTCTCTTGCGGCGGCGTTGTCGTACACGCGGCCAGTACGGCACCACCGATGGCAGTGCCCAGGAATTCGCGGCGCTTCATGAAACGGAAATCACTCAGTGGATGGCGCGCGCCATGGAAAGCGCGCAGTCAACCGCCACATACAGGCTGCCTGGATCGGCCCGGCCAGTACCGGCCAGATCCAGCGCCGTGCCGTGGTCAACGGAAGTACGGATGATGGGCAGGCCAAGGGTCACGTTGATGCCGCCGCCAAAGGTGGCGTACTTCAGCGTGGGCAAACCTTGGTCATGGAACATGGCCAGCACTGCGTCCCCACGGGACAGCTGATGCGGCGTGAACAACGTGTCGGCCGGCAGAGGTCCGATGAGCTGCATGCCTTCGCCGCGCAGTGTTGCCAACACTGGCTCGATGACATCGATCTCTTCGTGCCCCATATGGCCTGATTCACCGGCGTGCGGGTTGAGCCCGGCCACCAGAATACGCGGCGAAGCCAGCCCGAATTTGTCGCGCAGATCGGCATGCAGGATACGCAGGGTGCGCGTGAGCTCTTCTTGCGTAATGGCTGCCGGCACGTCCTTCAGCGGCAGATGCGTCGTGGCCAGGGCCACGCGTAACCATTCGCGCGACTGTCCGGTCTGCCCGGCCAGCATCATGACCACGCGAGCGGTGCCCGTTTTTTCGGCAAGGTATTCAGTGTGGCCAGTAAAGGGGATGCCGGCGTCATTGATGATGCTCTTCTGCACCGGCGCCGTGACCATGGCTGCAAACTCCCCACGCTGGCAACCATCGATGGCGCGATCGAGCAATTGCAGCACGTACTGAGCGTTGACCACGTCGAGCTGCCCGGCGCGCGCGGCGCGCGCAAGCGGCACATCCAGCACATCGAGCGTGCCCGGCAGCGCCACGCTGCCCGCGACATACGGCCGCACAGCGATATGCAGGCCGATGGCGGCGGCACGCTCAGCGATCAGCGCCCGATCACCCAACACCACCAGTCGTGCAGGCCACTCTCGTGTGGCAAGCATGGCGCACAGTTCAGGCCCGATGCCTGCAGGCTCTCCACTGGTGACGGCGACGACGGGCGTGGCGGACATGGCGGTCTCTTAGCGGTTCTGGTCCAGACGGATGTCAACGTAGGCCTGGTCGCGCAACTGGCGCAGCCAGTCCTCGAAGGACTCGTCCGCCTTGCGGTCGTGCAGGGCGTCGCGAGCCTGGGCACGGCGACGGTCGTCCGTGACGTCGACCGTGCGGCGTTCCAGTACCTGGATCAGGTGCCAGCCGAACGGCGACTGCACGGGTTGGCTGACCTCTCCGATCTTGAGTGCGTTCATGGCGCGCTCGAATTCAGGCACCGTGTCGCCCGGCGACACCCAGCCCAGATCGCCGCCCTTGGCGGCCGTGCCGTCGACCGAGTTGGTGCGGGCCATTTCGGCGAAGTCCACGCCATTGACGATGCGCTCTCGCAAGGCGATCAGGCGCTGACGCACGTCCGAGTCGGACGCCGCATCGCTCGTGCGGATCAGGATGTGGCGAGCGTGCGTCTGTTCAATCTGCTGCTTCTGTTCAGCAGCGGCACGCTCGTTGATGAAACGCACGATGTGCAGGCCGACCGCGCTCTGCATGGTGTCGCTGATCTGTCCCGGCTTCATGCGCGAGACAGCCTCTCCGTACAGAGCGGGCAGGCGTTCGATGGGACGCCAGTCCAGGATGCCGCCCTGCATGGCGTCCTGCGCGTCGGAATAGGTTGCGGCGAGCTTGGCGAAATCGTCGCCCTGGCGGATCAGACGCTGCACTTCGTCGGCACGCTTGCGCAGTGCGGCCCATTGTTCGGGCGTGGCGCCTTCCGGTGCGCGCAGCAAAATATGCTGGACCTGAACTTCGCGCGAACCCGTTGCGGCTTCGGGGCTGGCGAGGAAAGCATCGACTTCGGCGTCGGTCACGACCACCTTGCTGTCAACGTCGCGCTCACGCAGACGCGACAGAATGATCTCGTTGCGGATGTCTTCGCGAAAACGGTCCCAAGGCAGGCCTTCGCTCTTTTCAACAGCTTCGCGCAGTTGGTTGATGTTCATCCGGTTGTTCTCGGCGATGGTCTGCAGCGCACGCTGCAGGGTCGCGTCGTCCACCTTCACATTCGTGTTGGCCGCCTCCTGCAGCTGGAGCTTGTCGTAGATCATGCGGTCGAGCACCTGGCGCTCAAGTTGATCCGCAGGCGGCAGAGCCGTCCCCTGCCGTTGCAGCGTTGCCGTGGCGGCCGTCACGCGTGCGCGCAGATCCGACTGCGTGATGATTTCATCGTTGACGACGGCGACGATACGGTCAACCGGCTGTTGAGCCTGTACCAGGCGCGGCGCCAGCATGGCCGTCAGCAGGAGGGCCAGCGCCACTCGCAGGAGTCTGTTCAAGGACATTGTTGTATCTTCTGTTTGCGACAAAAAATGCGGCGCATGCAGCCGCCCCGCCTCAGAACGACCCGGCCGTGCCACCGAATACCGGATCGCCGTAACTGGAATCGTTGATCTTGCCATAGCCGCCGATGCTGCGTTTGAGCAACTGCACCGGACTGGAGCCAACGGACGCCAGCCCGTTGAATTCAATTTGCAGGAACCACGCATTGTTGTGCTGTGACGAGGTGTTCAGCAGCGTCTGCCAGACCCCGCGGAACACCCAGCAATCGGCCTTGTACTCAAGACCGGCAATGGCTTCAGTCAGCGTATGGTCCAGCAAGTTCCGGTTATAGCGCCCGACACCATACCAGTTGCCCAGCAGTGGCCATTGCGCGGAAATGTCGATATCGCGATAGCCACCCGCAGTTGAACGGGCCGTATTTGTAGCGATAGCTGGCTGAGATCACCTTGGCGAAGTCCGCCTGGTAGCGGATCCCAGCAACGCCTCGTTCGGTCCGGTTGTCCTGCGGATTGTATTCGTAGGCCAGATCGAGCCACACCTTCTCATAGAGACGCCCGGACGCCGACGCCAGCCAGTCGGAACGGCGGCTGGTGCGCGGCGTCTCGTTCGGCAGAGTCACGCGCTGATCCTCGAAGTAATAGCGCTGCGCCAATGCCAGACGCATCCATTCAACGCCAGTGCCGTCGTCGATGAAACGCGACGAAACGGCCGCCGTCAGCTGGTTGGCGTTGGCGATACGGTCGTTACCGGAATAGATATTGTCGGAGAAGAACTGTGAAAAGCTCAGGTCGGCCAGAGCCGTATCGAATACCGGGTAGTCCTCTTGGTTCCGATAGGGCACACGCACGTAATACAGGCGCGGTTCCAGCGTCTGCGTCGTGGACTTGCCCGCGAAGCTCGTGGCGCGCTCGAAGGTCATGCCCGTATCCACCGAGAAGACCGGCACCGTACGGTCGAGCGAATCCGGCCCGATCGTGTTCTTGCGATCCAGGTCGTAGTGCGTCATGTGCGCACCGACCTTCGGGGTGATGTACCAGCCCGGCGTCTGCAGCGTATAGGCGACCTGCGGATACATATAGGCGCGCCGCCCTTCGTCCTGCTTCAGGGCATTCGTGCTCGGCTGGATCGAGAACGCTGTGAAGTCCACCGGCAGTGTCAGCGCCAGCCCGTGCCAGTCCGGCAGGAAAGCACGTGCACTCAGTTGAGGCAGACGGTCATAGTCGGGAGCCGTGTTCCCGATCCATTGCGACCGCTGGACGTTGAATGCGCCGGACAGCCACGAGCCATTGTTGTAGTTGAGGATCGCCTGCTGATTGAGCTGCGTTTGCGAAGTCGAGGTGATCCGTGTCGACAGATCGTTGAAGTAGTTGTTGTCGGACACCCGGGCATAGTTGATGGCGCCCGAGAAGCCGTTGCCAAAGCCTTGGTTGTGGGCAAGCTGGACCAAAGTTCTGGTCGTACCGGTGACCTGGTCGCCCGGCAGGTACTCGGCCTGCATCGCGCCGTTGTAGGTCGGCGTGAGGTAGCGGAACTCGCCATTCAACTGCATGCCGCGACGACCCATCCAGCGGGGCGCAAACGTGGCGTCGTAGTTCGGCGCCAGGTTGAAGTAGTACGGAACCGTCAGGTCCAGGCCTGTGTTACTGGTGCTGCCGAAGGTCGGCGGCAGCAGACCCGACTGGCGCCCGCCCGACAGAGGGAATTTCATCCACGGCGTGTAGGCGATCGGCACGCCCTTGAACACCATCGTCGTGTTGTAGCCCTCACCCTGGTCGCGGTCATAGTCGAGCTGAAGATCGTTCATCTTCAGATACCAGTCAGGGCTCGGCGCGGGGCACGTGGAGTACGTGGCGTTGGCAAGCCGGTACTGGTTTTCACCTTCCAGGTGGATGATGTCGGCCTCGCCGCCACCGGTAACCATGCGCTTGCTCGTTCCGACCACGCCTTCGGACGTGTCGGCACGTTGGAACGAATAGGTGGGCGACTCGAATTCGCCGAACGATGTGTCAACGTTGATGCGCGCACGCGGGCCCGAAATGCGGTCCTCGCCGCGTCGCATGCGTACGTTGCCTTCGGCGGTAGCATCATTGCTGATCTGGTCGAACATCAGATGATCGCTATCCAGAATCAACGCGCCGCGCTCAAGGTGCACGTCGCCCGCAGCACGCACCTCGACATCGTTGCGACCGTCGAACTTGTCAGCGTCGATCACCGTCGGCGCAGCGCGGTCGCCTGCGGTACCGCGCGTGCCAGCGACGGCGCCAGCCTGCGCGGTGATCAGCAGACGCGGATCGACGTACATCGGCACGGGATCGGCTGCCCGGCTCACCGAGCTCAGAGTGGCAAGCACAGCCAGAGTCAGCAGGCGAGGCTGCAGGCGGCGCGAACCATTGCGCGATCGCTGGACTGCGCCGAAACGTGGGCGAGATAGCATGCGGCGTTTTTATTGGATGTGTTCCGACGACCGCCTCCCCATCAGGGGCGGACCACGCAGATTGCGAGGCCGAGGCGGCGGCTTGATAAGATTCGGGATTCTACATGAAGCGGGCGCGCCGACCGCCGCGACCGCTCAGCCGCAGCCTAACAACTGGAAGACAGTCTTGAATCGCCTTGAACGACTACAGCAATGGGTCGGGCAACAATTGCCCGGCCATCGGATCGAACTGACGCCGGCCTCGGCGGACGCCAGTTTCCGTCGTTATTTCCGCGCCACGCTGGACGACGGCGGCACCTACATCGTGATGGACGCGCCGACCGAGCACGAAGACTGCCGGCCTTTCGTCCACGTTGCCGAACTGTTCGGTACGGCGGGCGCCAACGTGCCGAAGGTCCACGCGCAGAACCTCGAAGAGGGTTTTCTGCTCTTGTCCGACCTGGGCTCCACCACCTACCTCGCCGCGCTCAACGACGACAACGCCGCCACGCTTTATGCCGAAGCGCTCGGCACGCTGGCCGTCATCCAGGCATCGAGTCGCCCTGGAGCACTACCGGAATATGACCGCGCGCTATTGATGCGCGAGCTCGAACTTTTCCCCGTGTGGTACGTCGGCCGTCACAAGAGCGTCACACTGAGCGAAAAAGAAACCAACCAGCTCTATGAGGTGTTCGACCGCATTCTTGAAGTGAATCTCGCCGAACCAAAAGTGTTCGTCCATCGCGACTATCACTCACGCAACCTCATGCACCTCCCGGGCAAGGACCCTGGCGTGCTGGACTTTCAGGACGCGGTCTACGGACCAATGAGCTACGACCTCGTGTCACTGCTCAAGGATGCCTACGTCGAATGGGACGAAGAACTCACGCTCGACTGGCTGGTACGCTATTGGCAAGCCGCACGGCAGATCGGCCTGCCGATTCGCGAGGACTTCGCTGATTTCCATCGCGACTACGAATTCATGGGCGCGCAACGGCACATCAAGGTGCTTGGCATCTTCGCGCGTCTCTACCATCGCGATGGCAAAGACGGCTACCTTGCCAACATGCCGCTGGTCATGAACTACCTGCGCAAGACCTGCCAGCGCTATGACGAATTACGCCCGCTGGCCGCCCTGCTGGAGAAACTCGATCCGTCGGTCACAGCCGAAGGCTTCAGCTTCTAATGGCCTGAACGGCCTTTCGTCACGGCGGGTCACCCTTGGGCCCGCCGTTCCTGACTCATTCATCGCAACACGCGCACCAGCTCGGACGCCATCGCTCCCAATTGCGTGCACACCAACTTCTTGCGCACCTCTTTCAGCACTGATCTGGTGCCGTCCCAAGCCCTGCGTCGCACGCGTTCGGTGCATATCCTCTGCCCTGACGCCGACAACCCGTTGATTTGTATATAACCATGAGCGGGCTCGGGTTTTGCTTTTTGCTCCCCCGTTGTGCATTTGTGGAGCTAACGTGGAGCAGTCTTTCTTTCCCAGCGATGTTCTGTTCGTCCTTCTCGGCGCCATCATGGTGCTCGCGATGCACGCCGGCTTCGCATTCCTTGAATTGGGTACCGTCCGCAAGAAGAATCAGGTCAATGCGCTGGTCAAAATCCTGACCGATTTCGCCGTATCGACGCTGGCGTATTTCTTCATCGGCTACGGCGTCGCCTATGGCGTTCACTTCTTCGTCGGCGCAGGTCAGTTGCAGACGCATCATGGCTTTGCGCTGGTCAAGTTCTTCTTCCTGCTGACTTTCGCGGCAGCCATCCCGGCCATCGTGTCGGGCGGCATCGCCGAACGGGCGCGCTTCTCACCGCAGTTGGCTGCGACCTTCATCGTGGTCGGCTTCATCTATCCCTTCTTCGAGGGGCTGGCGTGGAACGGCAACTTCGGGCTGCAGGACTGGCTCAAGGCCACGTTCGGCGCCCCCTTCCACGACTTTGCGGGCAGCGTCGTCGTCCATGCGGTGGGCGGCTGGATCGGGCTGGCCGCTGTGCTGCTGCTGGGGCCACGCCGTGGTCGCTACTCACGCGACGGCGCGATCGCGGCGCATCCGCCATCAAGTATTCCCTTTCTTGCGCTGGGTGCCTGGATTCTGGTGGTTGGCTGGTTCGGCTTCAATGTCATGAGCGCGCAGCAAGCCGAAGGCATTAGCGGACTGGTAGCGGTGAACTCGCTCATGGCGATGGTGGGTGGCACACTGGCCGCGCTGGCTGCAGGACGCAATGACCCGGGCTTCGTTCATAACGGGCCGCTGGCCGGTCTGGTGGCCGTTTGCGCGGGGTCCAACGTCATGCATCCGCTGGGCGCGCTGGTGGTGGGCGTGGTCGCAGGCTTCCTGTTCGTCCACCTATTCACCCTGACGCAGAATCGCTGGAAGATCGACGACGTACTCGGCGTGTGGCCGCTGCATGGTCTGTGCGGCACCTGGGGCGGCATCGCGGCGGGCATCTTCGGCCAGCCGGCGTTTGGCGGCGTCGGCGAAGTGTCGTTGTGGTCGCAACTCATTGGCACGGGGCTGGGCGTGGCGGTCGGTTTCGGCGGCGGGCTGATCGTCTATGGCGGACTCAAATGGATGACTGGCCTGCGTCTCACGCCTGAGCAGGAATACGAAGGCGCCGACCTCACCATTCACAAAATCAGTTCGACGCCGGAACGCGAAGCCATCTGGTAGCCAAACCGCGCGATTGCATACAGCCCCGCCATTCGGGGCTGTATTCGCCACGGCCAGATGGCCCCGCGCGGCTCGATTGCCACACTCGCCTTACCCCTCCGGCGAATCGATCCAGACGACTTCGCCATGGCCAAGTTCGTTCAATCGGGCAACGAACTGATCCGCAGCATCGTCCGCAATCGTCACAACGAAAGCCACGCGAACGCCGTGCTCTACCGCGGCAAGCGTTGCACCTGCCGCATCAATGGCACGGCGGATGGTGCCTTCAAAAGCGTACGGCGCTTCACAGCGCAGGGTACGGAGCCGAATGATCGGAATCTTCTGCGCGTGACGCAGCGCCTGCGCGACGCTATCGGTGTAGGCGCGCACCAGGCCACCAGCGCCCAACATGATGCCGCCGTAATAGCGGATCACTGTCGCCAGCACACCTTCAAGATCCTGATGCCGCAGCACGTCGAGCATGGGGCGCCCGGCAGTTCCGCTCGGTTCGCCATCGTCGACAGCCGCCGATTGCCCGCCAGCCAGCAATGCCCAGCATACGTGCGAAGCGGTGGGATGTTCCTTCCAGAGTTCGGCGACGACCTTCTGCGCAGACGGTCGATCCGCGACCGGTTGTACACAGCCGATAAAGCGACTTTTCTTGATGAGCAGTTCGCTATGGACGGGAGCGGCGAGTGAGAGAGGCATACGAGAAAGTCTGTGCGGGACGGCTGATGCCCGTCGGATTCTAGCAACGCCCGAGAGTAGCAAGACCGGCCCTGCGCACAAACGAAAAAACCCACGGCGTGCCGTGGGCTTCTGGGCTGCGCGATGCGGACAGCCGCGCGCGAACGGTCAGACGTTGAAGAGGAAGTTCATCACGTCGCCATCCTTGACGACATATTCCTTGCCTTCAGCGCGCATCTTGCCGGCTTCCTTGGCGCCTTGCTCGCCCTTGCAGGCAATGAAGTCGTCGTACGAAATCGTCTGCGCGCGAATGAAGCCGCGTTCGAAATCGGTGTGGATGACGCCAGCGGCTTGCGGTGCGGTGTCGCCCTTATGGATAGTCCAGGCGCGCACTTCCTTCACGCCGGCGGTGAAGTAGGTCTGCAGGCCAAGCAGGTCATAGCCTGCGCGGATGAGACGGTTCAGGCCCGGCTCGTCCAGGCCGAGATCGGCAAGGAAAGCCTTCTTGTCTTCGTCGTCGAGGTCGGCAAGTTCCGCTTCGATCTTGGCGCACGCAGCCACGACGGGAGCGCCTTCCTTCGAAGCGTGCTCGCGCAGGCGATCGAGGTGAGGGTTGTTTTCGAATCCGTCTTCAAGCACGTTGCCCACGTACATCGCCGGCTTGATCGTCATAAGGCACAGCGGCTTGATGAGTACCTGCTCCTCATCGGTGAGCGGCATCGTGCGTGCCGGCTTGCCCTCGTTCAGGTGCGGCAGCAGTTTTTCGAGCACCGCAACGAACTTCTGCGCTTCCTTGTCGCCAGACTTGGCCTTGCGGCCATCGCGGGCAATCGCCTTTTCTACCGCCGCCATGTCGGCCAGCGCCAGTTCGGTGACAATGGTTTCGATATCGGCGATGGGGTTGACGCGGCCCGACACGTGGATGACGTTCGGATCATCGAAGCAACGCACCACGTTCACGATCGCGTCGGTTTCGCGGATGTTGGCCAGGAACTGGTTACCCAGACCTTCACCCTTCGAAGCGCCGGCCACCAGGCCTGCGATGTTGACGAACTCGACGATCGCATGCTGCACCTTCTGCGGCTTGACGATGGCCGCCAGCGCGTCGAGACGCGGATCGGGCACTTCTACGATGCCGACGTTCGGCTCAATCGTGCAGAACGGATAGTTCTCGGCCGCAATGCCGGCCTTGGTCAGCGCATTGAAGAGAGTGGACTTGCCGACGTTGGGCAGGCCAACGATGCCGCACTTGAGGGACATGATCTTCGCCTTATTTCTGAGCCTGTGGCTTGGTGTTCAGTTGCTGGGTGGCCGCCGCCCATTCACCACGCGCGATTTTCGGCCACGCGAGCAACGCACGGTTGATCGAATCATCAATCTCCGTCTGTTCTTCGCGACGCGGCGGTTTGAGCACGTAGTTGACCACCTCGTTGCGATCGCCCGGATGGCCGATGCCAATGCGCAAACGCCAGTAGTCGTGACTCGACAGACGCGCACTGATGTCCTTGAGACCGTTGTGGCCACCCAGACCGCCGCCGAACTTAAGCCGCAACTGTCCTGGAGGAATGTCCAGCTCGTCATGCACGACGAGGATTTCATTCGGCAAGATGCGGTAGAAATGCGCCAGCGCCAGCACCGATTGGCCGGAGCGGTTCATGAAGGTCTGCGGCAGCAGAATCCATACGTCGGCCTCGCGCGAACGACCAGCCAAACCATGGAATCGCGATTCGGGATGGAGCGACACGCCCAGGTCCTGGGCGAGGCACTCACAAAACCAAAACCCGGCGTTGTGCCGGGTCTTGGTGTATTCGGCCCCAGGGTTACCGAGGCCGACGATGAGCTTGGGTGCGGGCTGCGTCATACGGGCCCGCTCGGAACCCTGTTCATCGATATTGCCGTATTACTCAGCAGCCGGCGCAGCAGCGGCGGCTTCACCTTCGGCAGCGGCAACGCCACGCGGAATGGTGATGGTAGCCACGACCGGGTCGGTTTCACCGTGAGCAACCAGCTCGACGCCTGCCGGCAGGGCCAGTTGCGAAACGTGCAGCGAGTGACCAGCAGCCAGATCCTTCAGGTTGACTTCGATGAACTCGGGCAGGTTGCTAGGCAGGCACTGCACTTCAACTTCGTTCATGACGTGCGACACGATACCGCTTTGCAGCTTCACGCCCGGAGCGATGTCGGCGTTGATGAAGTGCAGGGGCACCTTGATGTGCAGCTTCTGGTTCGGATCGACACGCTGAAAGTCCAGGTGCAGAACGATCTGGCGGAACGGGTGCCATTGCGTGTTACGCAGAATGACGGTCTCGTTCGTGCCTTCAACATCGATGCTCAGCACGGACGAGTGGAACTTCTCGTTGCGCAGCAGGTGGAACAGCTCGTTGTGATCCAGAGAAATCTGGACGGCGTCCTTGTCCTGACCGTAGACGATTGCCGGGATGACGCCAGCGCGACGCAGGCGGCGGCTCGCACCCGTACCCTGTTCAGCGCGCTTGGTAGCCTTGAACGTGAATTGCATGGTTACTCTCCAAAATTATGGCTCTCGTCCGCGACCAGACTGAGAGCCCTCCAAATACAGCAGCGGTTGCCCGCCACTGCGAAACCGGTATGTGAGCGTCGTATGACGCTGCGAGATTATTCGTCGCGGAACAGCGAGCTCACGGATTCTTCATTGCTGATACGCAGCATCGTGTCGGCCAGCAACGAACCAATGGACACCTGCTTGATCTTGGCGCAGTTGCGACCTTCTTCGCGCAGCGGAATGGTATCGGTGACGACCACCTGGTCGAGTTCCGATTCGCCGATCCGCGAAATTGCCGCGCCCGACAACACCGCGTGGGTGATGTAGGCGACGACGCGCTTGGCGCCTTTTTCCTTCAATGCCTGCGCGGCCTTGCACAGCGTGCCGGCGGTGTTGACGATGTCGTTGACGATGACGCAGGTGCGCCCCTGGATGTCACCGATGATGTTCATCACCTCGGAGACGTTGGCCTTCGGGCGACGCTTGTCGATGATGGCCAGATCGCATTCGAGCTGCTTGGCGACCGCACGGGCGCGCACCACACCACCGATATCCGGCGAGACCACGGTAAGGTCTTCCAGCGGTTCAACCTTGCGCAGATGATCCAGCAGCAAGGGCGTGGCGTAGATGTTGTCGACCGGGATATCGAAGAAACCCTGAATCTGGTCGGCATGCAGATCAACGGTCAGCACGCGTTGCACGCCCACGGCCTGCAGCATGTTGGCGACGACCTTGGCGGTAATGGGGACGCGGGCAGAACGGGGACGGCGGTCCTGGCGGGCGTAGCCGAAGTAAGGAATGGCAGCGGTGATACGACCGGCCGATGCGCGCTTGAGCGCGTTGACCATGATCATCAGCTCCATGAGGTTGTCGTTGGTCGGAACGCAGGTCGGTTGCAGGACAAAGACGTCCTTGCCGCGCACGTTCTCGAGCAGCTCGACGTTCACCTCACCATCAGAGAAGCGCCCTACGGTCGCGGACCCGATCGAAATGCCAAGTCGCTTGACCACGTCTCCGGCCAGCTTGGGGTTTGCATTGCCGGTAAAAACCATCAGGCTGCGGTATGCCATCGGGGTGCCTCACGCCGTCGTGCTAGTGCTGAAAGCATTCGGGCAGCCCGCCTCGATGAGACGGCCTGCCCGATTATTTTTGGCTGGGGAAGAAGGATTCGAACCTTCGAATGCCGGAATCAAAATCCGGTGCCTTGACCAACTTGGCGACTCCCCAGCAGTAAGCTGTGTCGAGATCCACCGCACTGCATTTTTGGCGAATCTCTCAATTCTATCGTATCCGTTCAAGCCCGCACAAGATTGTGCAAGGGATGAACATCCAGCGAGCGGGCGACGAACACTTGCCAGTGTGCAGTGAGCGAATCTGCAACGGCCTGCGCATCACTCTGAGTTGCGAAAGCCGCAAAAACACAGGCTCCCGAACCACTCATGCGAACTTCGCCTTGAAGGCCGAAACCCGCGCTCGCTGTCAGCAAGGCATCAATCGCCTGCCGAACCGGCGGGAACAATTTGCACGCCACAGGCTGCAGATCATTCCGCCCAACACGCGACAATCTTTCAAAGACCGCCTGTGCTGCGAAGCCCGGCATTATGGCCGCTTCGGTACTCCGAGTCAAATCCTTTGACGAAAAAATTAGTGGTGTCGGCACCGAAACCGGCGGTTTGACTACGACGTACCATGCTGGCGGCGCATCCACCGCTTCAAGCGATTCGCCCACACCGCCGGCCAGCGCAGTGCGGCCGAAAACGAAGAACGGGACGTCCGCACCGAGCGCGAGCGCCCACTCTTGCAACGTGGCTCGCGGCAGATCCAAACCCCACAGCCGATTGAGCCCCAGCAGTACGCTGGCAGCGTCCGAACTCCCCCCGCCTAGCCCGCCACCCATGGGCAGCCGTTTGGTGACGGCAATATCCACGCCGAGCGAACAGCCGGTTTTTTCTTGCAGAAGACGAGCTGCGCGAACGACAAGGTCCTGTTCGGCGGGCACGCCTTCAACGTCGGTCGTACGCTCGACGCGTCCGTCTTCGCGCAAGGCCAGGACGATGTCATCGCCGTAGTCGAGGAGCCGAAAGGCGGTTTCCAGCGTGTGATAGCCATCCGGCCGACGACCGGTGACATGCAAGAAGAGATTGATCTTGGCCGGCGCCGGGCAATGCAGCGTCGTGACGCTCAAAGCTGCCAGACCTCGATGGCCAGTCGAATCTGCAGCGTGCCACGACGCACTTCAAGCACGCTCGGCATGGCGTTGGGCATTTCGTTTTCGTAGCTCTGTATCGACAGCAGCCAGCCACCGTCGCTGGCCTGCACGATGCGGCCCAGATTGTCGCGCTGTACGGCAGCGTCAGGACGCACGCGCCCCGTCACCCACAAGGCCAGCGCATCGATCGGCACGGGCGCATCAGTCAGCCGCGAGATGAGCATGTCCGGGCTGCGCGCTTCGTAGCGTTCGCCATCGGAAGTCGTCCAGCGCGCACCGGTCGAGTCGCGCTGCAGCTCGGCCATCACATGCCCCAGCGGATTGGCGAAACCGATGTCGTCTTCGGCCGGACTGTGCTGCCACGAGATCCGCATCGTGTCGGCCTTTTGTCCCTGTCGGACCACGGCACGGCCATCGAAGATGAACGAAGTGATGGATTCCCGGGCGGGCCGCGGCGGGATTTCCTTCGGGGCGGGCGGCGTGCTGGCACAGGCGGCCAGCAGCACCGGCAGAATGATCGAGCAGAGGAATTTGCGCATGGGCGCAGATTCTACTGCGTCAGGCGCTTGATCGTCTCTCGCAGCGCGGGGCTGTCCGGCGCGGCCTTGAGCGCGTCATCCCAGGTCGCACGGGCATCGTCTTTGCGCCCCATCTTCCATTGCACCTCACCCAGGTGAGCGGCGACTTCGCTGTCCTGGAGCCGCGCATAGGCCCGCTGGAGCATATCCAGCGCACCGGGCAGATCCCCCATGCGATAGCGCAACCAGCCCACGCTATCCATGATGGCGGCATCTTCAGGCGCCAGACCAATGGCCTTGGTGAGCAGCCGTTCGGCTTCCTCCAGGCGTACGTTGCGGTTGACAAACGAATACCCCAGCGCGTTGTAGGCGTGCGCGTAGTCGGGCTTGAGCTGAATGAGCCGGCGCAACTTCTTTTCCATGCCGTCGTAGTTTTTCAGACGGTCGTCCAGCATGGCGGACTCATAAAGGGCTTCCGGGTTATCCGGCTGCTTGGCGAGCAGGCCCTCCATGACCTTTTGCGCTTCGGCAGGCTGGCCGATGTCGCGCAGCATTTGCGATTCGGCCATCAGGTAAGCGGCGGATTCGTCCTCGTCGCCGGCAGCCGCAGCCTTTTCGAGCAAGGCCCGCGCGCCTGCGACGTCACCGCTTTTGGCCATGACCATCGCCATGCGGGCTTGCGCCGGTGCGTAATGCTGCCCTTCTCCCACTTGGCGATATTGCTCGACCGCGCGCGCCGAGTTACCGGCCTCTTCGTACACCTGGCCAAGCTGCAGGCGCAGCAGGTCGGGGTCACGATATTTGCGGTCGATGAGGCGCTGCAATTCGCGCTCGGCGGTGTCGTAGTCGTCGCTCTGCACGGCGAGAGCCACAACTACGTAGGCGATGTCATCGTCCTCAGGAAAGCTCTTCTTCAGATCGGCGTAGGCCACACGCGCTTCGTCGAAACGCTTTTCGGACACCAACCAACGGGCATACAGCACGCGCGACTCGCGAGCCATGGGATTGCGCTTGGCGAACTCGTTGAGCTGTGCCATGGCGTCAGCCTGCTGTGCCTTCGGCGCAGACTGCGCGCGCAGGAGTGCGGCGGCTTCCCAATCCGGGCGCTGGCGCAGCGCTTCGGCGGCCTCGCTCTGAGCGCGCACGGTGTCTTGCGCGCCGACGTATGCGACGGCGCGCGCAAAGTGAGCCTCGGGCATGTTGATGTAAGGCTGCGTGAGTCGCTCGATCGACGCCGCCACCGCAGCCTTGTCCGGGTAGCGGGCATAGAGGCGCGGCAACTGCATGAGCATGGAATCCAGCGGCGCCGAGCCCGAAGCCAGCAGACGCGCCACCGGTGCCTCCAGCTCGCTGACCGAGCCGGCACCATTGGCCAGTACGACGGCCAGCGTCTGCAAGGCGGGCACGGAGTCCGGCTCAGCCTGCACCCACAGGCGGGCGGCTTCGCCGGCCTGCTGCAATTGCTGGCCCATCAACGAAATTTCGGTGGCACGACGCGCGATGCGGCCGTCCTGCGTCCGGCGCGCCAGATCGACATAGGCGGCCGCCGCGAGTTGGTATTCGCCGCGCGCAGCAGCGATCTCGGCCAGCATCAGCTCATATACATACTGGCCGGTGAGCTCCTTGGCCGGGCCGGCAGTCGTCGAGGCGGCGACCTCCTGCGCCTTGGGCGGAGTCGCCGCCAGCGCCGCTGATGTCGTGATCGCACAGGTAGCTGCAGCAATGATCGACTTTGTCAGGCGCGCAATCTTGGGCATGTTTTTATCTCGAAGGTGACCCGGGGTTGGAGTATCTGGACGCGCAGCCGTTCCCTGACCAACGGCCGCGTAGCGCACGGCCAACCACAAGAGAACAGCCCTAGAATATGTCCGCCGATGGTAACAGCAAGCGGCGGGCCGATTATTCCCGTTTATTTCCATACATGCCCGAACTACCAGAAGTCGAAGTCACCCGCCGCGGCGTCGCCGAACTCCTGACCGGTGCGACCATCACTGACGTGGTGGTGCGCAATGGCAGCCTGCGCTATCCAGTGCCCACCGATCTGGCAGGCCTGTTGCGGGGGCAGCAGGTGGTGCGCTTCGGACGGCGGGCGAAATACCTGCTGGTGGAAACCGCCGCCGGCACATTGATCGTTCATCTGGGCATGACAGGGACTTTGCGTGTTTTACCCATCGGCACGCCCCTGCGCCTACACGACCATGTGGACATCGTTTTCGGCGATCAGGTGCTGCGCTACCACGACCCGCGCCGCTTCGGCGCCATGCTGTGGCTACCCATCGGCGACGACCACCCGCTGTTGGGCGGACTTGGCGTCGAACCGCTGACCGACGATTTCGACGGTGAATACCTGTACCAAGCCAGCCGGGGCCGCAAGACGCCGGTCAAACTATTCATCATGGATGCCGCCGTGGTTGTCGGTGTCGGCAACATCTACGCATCCGAAAGCCTGTTCCGGGCGCGGATCAACCCCAAGACGCCTGCCGGGCGCCTGTCGCGCGAGCGCTGCACGCGGCTGGTCGGTGAAATCAAGGCAACACTGACCGACGCGCTGGCAGCAGGCGGCAGCACCCTGCGTGACTTCGTCGCCAGCGACGGGTCGCGCGGTTACTTCCAGCAACAGTATTTCGCCTACGGCCGCGAAGGCGAGGCCTGTCGCGTGTGTGGGCGAGAAATCCGACGCCTTGTCATGGGACAGCGCTCGACCTTCTATTGCCCTTTCTGCCAGCACTGACGGCGCACTCCGACCCGCCCATCATCAAAAATCGTCCGCCCGTAACGGCCCTCGGGCGTGTTCGACGGAGACGATCGGAATACGGATATTCTTGCCGCCAGAAGATACTGATCCTTCTTGTCTCGAGCCTAGGAATCCGGCCCAGCCATGTCCCTTATCGATCGCTTTTCCGCTTATGCCGCCTGGCGCTCCAACGTTTCGGGCGCGATCCAGCACCTGCGCTCGTGGTTGACCGAAACGGAAGTCGGCGACGCGCAATCGGACCTGCGACTGCAACACCTGCTGGAACGCTTGCGCGAAGACAAGCTCGTCGTGGCCTTCGTCGCCGAGTTCTCGCGCGGCAAATCCGAGCTGATCAACGCCATCTTCTTTGCCGAATATGGCAAGCGCGTTCTGCCCTCGTCGGCCGGCCGCACAACCATGTGCCCGACCGAGCTGCAATGGGAAAACGGCCAGACGCCTGGCGTGCGCCTGCTACCCATCGACACGCGCGCGCGCCGCGAAAGCATGAACGACCTGCGCCGCGCGCCGGCCGAATGGGTGTTCGAACCTTTTGACGTGCGCGATGCTGGCAGCGTCGAACGCGCGCTCCGCCGCGTGAGCGAAACCCTGCGCGTGCCGCGCGCCGAAGCTGAACGCCTGGGCTTCGTGGTGGACGAAACCGGCATGGCCGGCGCCCGCCCGGACGCCGATGGGCAGGTAGAGGTTGCCCGCTGGCGCCACGCCATCATCCAGTTCCCGCACCCGCTGCTCGAACAAGGGCTGGTGATCGTCGACACGCCGGGGCTCAACGCCATCGGTTCTGAGCCCGAACTGACGCTGTCGCTGCTGCCGAGCGCCCATGCACTGCTGTTCGTGCTGGCCGCTGATACCGGCGTCACGCAGAGCGATCTGGCGGTCTGGAACAATCAGGTCAACACCGGCCGCACGCAGAAGCGCGGCCGCATGGTAGTGCTCAACAAGATCGATGGCCTCTGGGACGGCCTTCGCTCCGACACCACTATCGAAAGCGAAATCAGCCGGCAAGTGAGTTCGGTGGCCGAAACGCTCGGCATCGAATCGCGGCAGGTCTTTCCGGTTTCGGCGCAAAAAGCGCTGCTGGCCAAGGTCAATCACGACCAGCCGCTGCTTGACCGTTCGCGTATCGAAAGCCTGGAACGTGCGCTCAGCCACGAATTGCTGCCCGCCCGCCAGCAGATACTTACCGAATCCGCACTGAGCGAAGCCAGCGAGATCGTCGGCCGCGTGGTGGAACTGCTCGAAGCACGCCTGTCGGGCCTGCGCGAGCAACTGCGCGAAATGTCCGACCTGCGCGGCAAGAATCAAAGCGTCATCGAATACATGATGCGCAAGGTCCGCACGGAAAAAGAAGAATTTGAACAGGGCCTGCAGAAGTACCACGCCGTGCGCAGCGTCTTTACCAATTTGTCGAACAAGCTGCTGGCACATATCGGCTTGGACGCCGTGCGTGTGGAAACCCGCCGTACGCGCGAAGCCATGCTCGACGCCAACTTTTCGCGCGACCTGCGCGGCGCCATGGTCGAATTCTTCGACACGCTGCGCGGCAATCTGCTGAAGTCTTCGCAGGAAGTCACCGAAATCACCACCATGCTCGACGCCATGTACAAACGCCTGTCGGTCGAGCACGGGTTGAAGCTGGCGCCGCCGACGAGCTTTTCTACCTTCCGCTACCAGCGCGAGATCACTAAGCTCGAAACAGCCTTCAACGACCAGCTCAACAGTGTGGGCACCATGATCACGCAGTGGAAGGGCACGGTCACGCAACGATTCTTCGAGACCATTGCCACAGAGGCGCGCCGCACGTTCGAGATCGCCAACCGCGACGTCGAACAATGGCTGCGCGCCGTCATGGCGCCGCTGGAGACGCAAGTGCGCGAGTATCAGTTGCAGCTCAAGCGTCGCCTGGAAAGCGTCAAGCGCGTCTATGAGGCCACCGGCACGCTGGAAGAGCGCATCGACGAACTCAACCAGCACGAAACCGTGCTGTTGCGTCAGCTCGAAGAACTACGCGGCATGCAGGCCGCCATCGAACGCGCGCTCGCACCCGCCGAGCCGACTCCGGCAGCGGCCACCCTGGCCGCCTGACCGCCCCTCTGCCCTGCCGAACCCGGACCGGGATTCACCGGTCCGCACCCGCCTGTGGGACAATCACGCGCCGCAACCGGCCTCAACACCGGCCGGCACCCTTAGGAAATTTCGCAATACCCACTAGAAAGCTGATGTAGTCCAGATTGCGGCCACCGCAATCGGCTAGGCTTCGAGAGTTTTGGCCCAGAAACGCCGGCGCAGTGTGCGTCGGACTCCACGACCTCGTTTGCTCAGGAAAAACCGTCATGAAGAAACCTCTGTCCGCCTGGATGCTGGCGCTCGTCGCCGTCGCCGTTCTTGCCGCCTGTGGCAAGAAAGAAGCAACGCCCACCCCGACGACCGATGCGCCCGCCGCGTCGGCGCTGCCGACCAAGATCGTCGTTGGTCTGGACGACAACTTCCCGCCCATGGGCTTCCGCGACGAAAAGAACGAACTGGTCGGTTTTGACATCGACCTGGCCAAAGAGGCCGCCAAGCACCTCGGCATGGAAGTCGAGTTCAAGCCCATCGACTGGAACGCCAAGGAAGCCGAACTCAACGGCAAGCGTGTTGACGTGCTGTGGAATGGCCTGACGATCACCGAACAACGCAAGCAGAACATCGGCTTCTCCAAGCCGTACCTGGAAAACCACCAGATCATCGTCGTTCGCGCCGGCTCACCCATCAAGACCAAGGCCGACCTGGCCGGCAAGGTCGTCGGCGTGCAGGAAGGCAGCAGCGCGGTCGAAGCCGTCGAAAAGAACGACGCCACGCTCAAGTCGCTTAAGGAATTCAAAAAGTTCGGCGACAACATCACGGCGCTTCTCGACCTGACCGCTGGGCGCCTGGACGCCATCGTGGTGGACGAAGTCGTCGGCCGCTACTACACCGCCAAGAAGCCCGGCGACTACACCGTACTGGACGACAACTTCGGCACCGAAGAATACGGCGTGGGCGTGCGCAAGGAAGACACCGCCCTGCTCGCCAAGCTGGACGAAGCGATGGACAAGATGAAGCAGGACGGCAGCGCCGCCAAGATCTCGACGACCTGGTTCGGCAAGGACGTCGTCAAATAACAAGCAGTACGTCCGCCCCGGCGGCACACCCCGACAACCCTGCTCGCGCGGCCCCTTGTGGGCCGCGTCGCCGCTGAGGGCGGCAACATGGATTACCTGATTTCGATCCTCGGCCCGCTGACCGAAGGCGCTGGCGTGACGCTCAAGATGTTCGTCGTCACGCTGGCACTCTCGGTGCCGCTGGGCCTGGCACTGGCGCTGATCCGCATTTCGCGCTCGCGCACCGCCAGCACGCTGGTCAATGGCTACATCTGGCTCATGCGCGGCACGCCGCTCATGTTGCAGATGCTGTTCATCTACTTCGCCCTGCCCTTTGTGCCGATCATCGGCATTCGCCTGCCGGACTTCCCGGCGGCCATCGTCGCCTTCTCGCTCAACTACGCGGCGTACTTCGCGGAGATTTTCCGCGCCGGCATCCAGTCCATCGACCGGGGCCAGTACGAAGCGGCCAAGGTGCTCGGCCTGTCGTACGGACAGACCATGCGCCGGATCATCCTGCCGCAGATGACGCGGCGCATCCTGCCGCCGTTCAGCAACGAGACCATCACCCTGGTGAAGGACACCTCGCTCATCTACGTGCTGGCCATGAACGACCTGCTGCGCGCCGCGCGCGGCATCGTGCAACGCGACTTCACTACCAGCCCGTTCCTCGTCGCCGCCGTCTTCTACCTCGCCATGACATTGGTATTGACTATCGGCTTCCAGCGCCTGGAAAAGAAATATGCCGTCCATGACGAATAACGCCGCCATGATCAGCGCCCGCGACATCCACAAGCGCTTCGGTCACACCGAAGTGCTCAAGGGCGTCTCGCTCGAAGTCGGCAAGGGCGACGTGATCGCCATCATCGGCCGCTCGGGCTCGGGCAAGAGCACCTTCCTGCGCTGCCTGAATCACCTCGAAACCATCGACCGGGGCCACATCGAAATCGAAGGCGAAACGCTCGTGTTGACCGATGCCAAAGGCACGCACTACGCAGGCGAGGAAGAAGTGCGCCGCATCTGCCGCAAGATGGGCATGGTGTTCCAGCAGTTCAATCTATTCCCGCACCTCACGGTGCTGCAGAACATCATCGAAGCGCCCATCACCGTGAAGGGCATGGCACGCGATGCCGTCGTGCCCAAGGCTGAAGAGCTCCTGCGCAAGGTTGGCCTGTTGGAGAAGCGCGACAACTACCCGTCGCGCCTGTCGGGCGGCCAGAAGCAACGCGTCGCGATCGCTCGTGCGCTGGCAATGGAGCCGGACATCATGCTGTTCGACGAGCCCACCTCGGCGCTCGATCCGGAGCTGACCGGCGAAGTGCTGCGCACCATGCGCGAGCTGGCCGATGAACACATGACCATGCTGGTCGTGACGCACGAAATGGCCTTTGCGCGCGACGTATCGACACGCACCATCTTCATGGATGGCGGCGAGATCGTCGAAAGCGGCACGCCCGCCGACATGTTCTCCAACCCACAGCACCCGCGCACGCGCGCGTTTCTCGATCACATGCTCTGATCACACGCCACCGGACTCGATTGCTGCTTTGCAAACAAGCGTGCAGCGCTTCGGGTCCGGACGCTGGCCCTGATGCGCATCAAGCGCCATTCAGGCCCGTCGTGGAACATCGCATCTTTGCGGCGGCCACCAAACGCCGACGCTAGACTTCCAAAAGCCTGACTCCCTTGATCTCACGCGCTGTCGCTTACCTGTTGATCTTTATTGCTCGTGTCGTGACCGGGGCGCAGGCGCGCTGGAACGAACGCACGCCGTGCTCAGGCCAACGCATCTATTTCGCCAACCACTCCAGCCACCTCGACTTTCTGCTGCTGTGGGCGATGCTGCCGGCGCACCTGCGCTGGCGCACGCGGCCAGTGGCAGGCGCTGACTACTGGAACGCATCGGCGGTTCGGCGCTACCTCATTCACAAGGTTTTCCGCGGTGTACTCATCGAACGCCGCGGGCGCGAGGAAGGTTGCGACCCGCTCGCTCCGGTGGTCGCTGCACTCGGACAAGGAGACTCGCTCATCTTCTTCCCCGAAGGCACGCGCAACGCCGAACCCGAAATGCTGCCGTTCAAGAGCGGCCTCTATCACCTGGCCCAGCAGTGCCCACAGATCGAGCTGGTGCCGGCCCGCATCGAAAACCTCAACCGCGTAATGCCCAAGGGCGAACTGATTCCGTTGCCCCTGATCTGCACGATCACCTTCGGCGCGGCCGTCGGCCTCGTCTCGGGTGAAGACAAAGGCGACTTTCTGTCTCGCGCGCGGCAATCGATCATCGACCTCGCCCTGGCGCCAGCATGACCCTGCCGTTTTCGATTTTCGGTGGCGACGCCATCGCCACGCGTCACATCACGCTGTTGCTGTTTGCCGGTATCGGTGTCGTACTGCTGCTTGCCAGCATTCTTGGCCCCGTGCTGGGTCGCCGTCTTGGTACCGACCATCGGCTGGTCCGCAACCTCAACGCGCGCGCACGCACGTGGTGGATCATCGCCATCGTCACCGGTGTTGCCTTCCTTGGCGGACACACTGGCGTCGTGATCCTGTTCGGCTTGCTGTCGTTCTACACGCTGCGCGAGTTCATCACGCTGGCGCCGACGCAACGCGGCGACCATTGGCCGCTGGTGGCGAGTTTCTTCGTCGTCCTGCCGCTGCAATACGTATTCGTATGGCATGAATGGTGGAGCGCGGCGACGATCTTCGTGCCGGTGTATGCCTTCCTGATCCTGCCGATCCTCGCGTGCTTCGGGCACGACACCGCCCGCTTCATCGACCGTGCAGCACAGACCCAATGGGGCTTGATGATCTGCGTGTACTGCATCTCGCAGCTCCCCGCGCTGTTGGTATTGCGCATTCCGGGCTATGAAGGACGCAACCTGTTGCTGGTGATCTTCCTGGTGCTGATCGTGCAATCGGGCGACCTCATGCAATACCTGTGCGGCAAGCTCTTCGGTCGCCACAAGATCGCCCCCGGGCTCTCTTCGTATCGAACGGTCGAAGGCCTGGCCGGCGGCGTCGCGGCCAGCACCGCATTGGGCGCCGCACTTTGGTGGGCGACACCATTTACGCTGTGGCAAGCCGCGCTCGCCGCGCTTGCCGTGGCCGTCATGGGCTGCCTCGGCGGACTCGTCATGGCGGCCATCAAGCGCGACCGGGGTGTAAAGGACTGGGGCAACACGCTCGAAGGGCGCGGCGGCATGCTCGACCGATTCGACTCCGTGTGCTTTGCCGCACCGGTGTTCTTCCATATCGTCAGATATTGGATGAGCTGAAACCCTCGCGTTGCGTCTCGACAACCGGACAGGCATTGGGTGGACATACGTCGCACGCCAAATCCGCGCCGAACGAAAACTTGGCTCGTCTCACGAGCGCTGATCGCGACTCCACTGCAGAACGCTGAGCATGCGCAGAGAGGGCAACAAGGCGCCCTCATCTATCACCTCCGCTCGCTGGCGTTTCCCATTCCGCGCCGACTGCCGTCGGCACGGCGACACACACCCATTCGCAAATGAGCGGCGCCTCCAGAAATGGCGGCGTCTGGCACCTCTACCTTCTGGACTGCGTCGCTAGCTCGTCGCGGCGTTGCCTGTTGATGCGCGCGCTGGAGCGATGGCGACTTTGCTGTTGCCGCACATCAACGCTAGCTCCTTGAGCGCCCCCACGTCCTCCCAACCTGCCCCAACCCGCACTGCATCGTGCGACGCGCCTGAGTCGCCCTACTCAGCCGTCTCCGTGACGGATTCGTAACGCTATCTACACAACAACTCAAATATTCCCTAGGCATAGCAAACGCCTTTTGCGGGATTTTCTCCCTTCTTCACATCGCACCCTCAGTCAGCGCAATGACATGCCTTTTGACGCGCCGATTGACGATCAATCAATGAGCATAATTGCAGTACAAGCCACGCAGCCTGTCGCCACCTTTAGCAACATCGCAGCACAAGCCGTACGAGTGCCGCATACATAGATTGGACCCAAGGAACTCCCGTGAATAAGCAAAACCAAGGGAAGGTCGATCACATCATCTGTCAGCTTGGTCAGCAGATCGTGGCCGGCAAGTACCTCCCTGGTGCAGCGCTGCCGACGGAGGCCGACCTGTGTGCGGAATTCGATACGTCCCGCAACGTCATCAGAGAAGTCCAACAGGCGCTGCTCGCCAAGCGCCTGATCATCGTGCGCCGGCACAAAGGTGCCTATGTCGGCGGCCGCGCCCAGTGGAATTACCTCGACAGCGACGTCCTGGGCTGGGCGTTGTGCCATGACGGAGACCCGCGCCTGCTTGCGGCGTTGAGCGAAGTACGCGATTTCATCGAACCGCAGATTGCTCGCTGGGCCGCAATACGAGCTACGTCGCGCGACCTGGTCAACATGGAGGCCGCGCTCAACGACATGACGCAGCACAACCAGGACCGCGACCCGTTCAACGAGGCGGACATCCGTTTCCACGAGGCCGTACTCGAATCGGTCCACAACCCCATTCTGAAGCAGCTTGGCGTTGCCATCAGTTCGCTCCAGCGCGTTGTCTTCACCCGCACCTACATGGGCGACGAAGACAACATGCCGCGCACCTTGCGAGAGCACCGCACGCTGTTCGACGCCATCCGGCGGCAAGACCCGGCGTCAGCCGAGAAGGCCGCCCACACGCTGGTTGCCAGCGCTGCCAGACGACTGAAGGGACTTCTATGAACGACGACTACATCGCGGTCAACTGGGGCTCGACCAATCTGCGGGCCTGGCGCTATCAGAACGGACATTGCATAGACGCACTGTCGAGCGAAGCCGGCATTACCCGTTTAGCCGGCAAAGATGCGCGCGCGACATTCGACCGGCTGATCGGTCCGTGGCTCGATCCGGCCGGCCGCTCGCGCGTGATCATGGCAGGCATGGTCGGCAGCAACGCAGGATGGCTGTCGGTGCCGTATCTCTCCTGCCCAACCGATCTTGGCAGGGTCTCGCAGCACCTCACCCGCGTCGATGAAGTCGCAGGCGCGCACGTCTGCATCGTCCCCGGCGTAAGCGTGAATCGCGACGACAACGCCAACGTCATGCGCGGGGAGGAAACGCAATTGATCGGCGCACGAAACGCCTGCCCAACAACGCTATACGTCATGCCCGGCACGCACTGCAAGTGGGTACGCGTGGATGGCGACACGCTGGTGGACTTCCGCACCGTCATGACGGGGGAGATGCATCACATCCTGATGCGCCACTCGCTCATCGGTATGGGGCTCCCCGAACAGGTGAGCGCGCCGGAAGTCTTCCGTGAAGGCTTGCTCGCGGGCTTCGACAACCCTTCGATTCTGCGGGCCCTGTTCGAGGCGCGCGCCGCACACGTATTGGGTCGTCTAGCGCGCGACACCGTAAGCGAATGGCTCTCCGGCCTGCTCATCGGCAATGAGATCAGCAGCCTGCGCCACATCTACCCCATGGCGCCAGGCGAACACATCACGCTCGTAGGCCCGGCACGACTGACCGAGCGCTACGCGCACGCCCTCGACATCGCTGGCGTCGCACATCGCACGGTCAACGGCGACGTCGCCTTTCAATCCGGAATCAGGAGCATCGTCCATGGACTGGCATGAACGCCTTCCGCTGATCGCCATTCTTCGTGGCATCACCCCGGCGGAGATCACCGAGCACACACACGCCCTACTCGAAGCGGGCTTCCAGGCAATCGAAGTTCCGCTCAATTCGCCGGAGTGGGCGCGCAGCATCGAAACGGCACTCGCCATCGGAGGCGATCGCGCGCTCGTCGGCGCGGGCACCGTGCTCAGTGTCGCGCACGTTGACGCACTCAACCGTCTGAACGCCCGCCTGGTAGTCACCCCCAACACGCGCCCGACCGTCATCAGCCACGCCGTGGCGTGTGGCATGCAGGTGTGTGCAGGGTGTGCCACGGCGACCGAAGCCTTCGAGGCTCTCGATGCGGGAGCGCAGGCATTGAAGATTTTCCCTTCGACCTGTTTCGGACCCGACTACATCAAGGCGCTCAAGGCAGTGCTGCCAGCACAGGTGCCCATCTTCGCCGTAGGCGGCGTCACGCCGCAGAACCTTTCTTCCTATCTGCAAGCCGGTTGTCTCGGCGCGGGCCTGGGCAGCGATCTGTACCGCGCAGGCCAAAGCGCCGAGACGACCTTCAAACACGCGCAAGCCTTTGTGAGCGCATACCAGGAGACACGCCAATGAAGATCACAAAACTCACCACATACCGGCTACCGCCGCGCTGGATGTTCCTAAAGGTCGAAACCGACGAAGGCGTCGTCGGTTGGGGCGAACCGGTCATAGAGGGGCGCGCACGGTCGGTCGAAACCGCCGTGAACGAACTGTCCGAATACGTTGTCGGGCAAGACCCGAGCCGCATCAACGACCTGTGGCAGACCATGTACCGCGGAGGCTTCTACCGCGGCGGTCCGATCCTGATGAGTGCCATCGCCGGCATCGACCAGGCTCTGTGGGACATCAAAGGCAAGGTGCTCGGCGCACCGGTGCACCAACTGCTGGGCGGATTGGTACGCGACAAGATCAAGGCCTATAGCTGGGTCGGCGGCGATCGTCCGGCAGACGTCATCGACGGCATCAAGCGGCTCATGCAGACCGGGTTCGACACGTTCAAGCTCAACGGCTGCGAGGAACTCGGCATCATCGACAGCGCCCGCAAGATCGATGAGGCGGTGGCAGTCGTCGCAGAGATCCGCGCGGCGTTCGGCAACCGGATCGAATTCGGCCTCGACTTTCATGGCCGCGTCACCGCACCGATGGCAAAGGTGCTGATCAAGGAACTCGAACCGTACCGCCCCCTGTTCATCGAAGAACCCGTGCTGGCCGAGCAGGCCGAATACTACCCACGCCTGGCGGCGCAAACACACATTCCCATCACAGCGGGCGAGCGCATGTTCTCGCGCTTCGATTTCAAGCGCGTCATCGCCGATGGCGGGCTGTCGATTATCCAGCCAGACCTCTCCCATGCTGGTGGCATCACCGAGTGCGTCAAGATCGCCGCCATGGCCGAGGCGTATGACGTGTCCTTCGCGCCTCACTGCCCGCTCGGTCCGATCGCGCTGGCCTCGTGCCTGCATGTCGACTTCGTGTCGCGCAACGCCGTCCTGCAAGAGCAGAGCATGGGCATTCATTACAACCGGGGAGCCGAGTTGCTCGACTACGTCTTCAACAAAGAGGACTTCAGCATGGCCGACGGCCACTTCCATCCGCTGAACAAACCGGGCCTGGGCGTGGAAATCAACGAAGAACTCGTCATCGAGCGCAGCAAGAGCGCGCCCGACTGGCGCAACCCGCTGTGGCGCTACCCCGATGGCGCCGTCGCCGAATGGTAAGCCCGACAGACCATTTCGGCCCGCCCTGAAAACCGGATGCCCTGGGCATGCACCCGGGCACCGCATCTGATCCGTATCACCAAAGGAGAACCCACATGGACCATACCCGGCCCACGCGGCGGCGCTATCTCACGCTGCTGATGATTTTCATCACCGTCGTCATTTGCTATGTCGACCGTGCCAACCTGTCGGTCGCCTCGGCAGAAATCCAGAAGGAATTCGGTATCACCAAGGCGCAGATGGGCTACGTCTTCTCGGCTTTCTCGTGGACCTATGCCGTCCTGCAGATTCCGGGGGGACGTTTCCTCGACCGCATCGGCTCCAAGCTGACGTACTTCATTGCCATCATGGGGTGGTCGGTCGCCACGTTGCTTCAGGGCTTCGCCAACGGCCTGGGTTCGCTGATCGGCCTGCGCGCGCTCACCGGCCTGTTCGAAGCACCGGCCTTCCCGACCAACAACCGCATCGTCACGAGTTGGTTCCCGGAACGAGAACGGGCCGGCGCAGTGGGGTTCTACACTTCGGGGCAGTTCGTCGGGCTGGCCTTTCTGACGCCATTCCTGATCTGGGTGCAGGAAAAACTGAGTTGGCATTGGGTATTCATCATAACCGGTGGCATCGGCATCGTCTGGGCGCTGGTGTGGCACCTGGTGTACCAGCCGCCCCGCAAGAGCAAGGGCGTCAATCAGGCGGAACTCGACTACATCGCAGCGGGAGGTGGCCTCATCGATGGCGATGCTGTCCCCGGAAAAGGCAGCGCGCCCGCCAAGCTGACCTCGGCCGATTGGAAGCTAGTGTTCAATCGCAAGCTGGTGGGCGTCTACATCGGCCAGTTCGCCATCGCGTCCACGCTATGGTTCTTCCTGACCTGGTTCCCCAATTATCTGACGACGGAAAAACAGATCAGCGCGTTGAGCGCGGGCTTCATGACCACCGTTCCTTTCCTCGCCGCATTCGTGGGCGTGATTCTGTCGGGCAACGTGGCTGACTGGATGGTGCGTCGTGGGCGCTCGATCGGATTCGCGCGCAAGACACCGATCATCTGCGGCCTGCTCCTGTCGACCTGCATCATGGGGGCGAACTACACGAATGATCCGGTCTGGATCATGACGCTGATGGCGATTGCATTCTTCGGCAACGGCTTCGCCTCGATCACATGGTCGCTCGTGTCGTCGCTGGCACCGACGCGCCTGATCGGTCTGACCGGCGGCGTGTTCAATTTCATCGGAGGATTGGGCGGCATCACCGTGCCGCTGGTAGTCGGCCATCTGGCACAGGGTTATGGTTTTGCACCGGCCCTGACCTACATTGCCGTTGTCGCGCTTCTGGGCGCCCTGTCATACATCCTGCTTGTCGGCGAAGTGAAGCGCGTCGGCGACGAAGCGTAACGCCCCTCTTTCCGTGGCGCCCAGAAAACGGTATCCCTGGGCGTCACGGATAGCTTCACACACTATGCGTATGGCGTGCTCGTCATCAATGAACGGCGAATCGTCATACGTAATGGCAACCAACACTTCTTAGAATCCGTCGTCAGATTGACTTGTAGAGAATCTCCCATGTCATCAACGTTACGCGATCCGTCTCAAGACTATCTCGCCGCGCTGGCAGGCTGTATCGCCGCACAGGCGTCAACCACAGGTGCCACTCCCGCATGGCACCTGTTGAATAAGCTACTGGGTAGCTTCGACGCGCTCAATGAAGACGAAGCCATCTATCGCCTGGACCGGTTTCCCGGCAACGTCCGGCTCGCCCCACTCGCCATTGCTTTGGCGCGACAAGCCACGCAGCGCTTTCCCCATAGCCCACAAGCCTGGTGCCTGTATGCGCGGGCATTGCGGCAGGAGGACGTTGGACACAGCGAGGAAGTGTCCGTGCTCGAGCGTGCTCGCCAACTGTGCGAGGCGCCGGATGCGATGGTGCTGTCGGGCCTGTCGGCTGCCTACGACCGCAACGGCCAGTTCGACAAAGCGGATTGCACCGACCAGGAGCTCCACGACGCCCTGCGCCGTTCGGGCCGCGTGCAGGATGCGCTACACCTCGCGCAGCGCCGATATCGTCCTGATGCGAACACGCCAACATGGGGCGTGAACCTGGTTCACTCCATGTGGGATTGCGGAGTCTATGACGATAGCATCGCCATCCTGGAAGCACAACATGCTCGGATGCCGCATCATGCGATCACGACGATGGAGCTGGGATCCATTCACCTGCGCAAGGGTAATTGGGCTTCGGGGTGGGCCAATCTGGCCGATGGCGTCCTGGCAGAGAACTCGACGACGATGGATGAATACGGGCGGAGGTGGAAGGCGACACTTTGGCGGGGTGAGCCGCTCACAGGAAAAACCCTGTTCGTGTGGGCAGAGCTCTTCTCGGGAGACTCGATCTGGCTGGTGCGCTATCTGCCCGCCATCGCTGCACGAGTCAAAGCCCTGGGCGGGAACCTCCACTTCGGCTGCGACGGAACACTGCGTTGACTATTCCACAGTTTCGCGGCCCCTTGCATTGACCACCAAGCGGAAGCGGCCGCTCTCCATATCCCGTTGACTGCTGCCAACAAGACGTTCGGCTTCACCGACAAGACAGTCCCTGCCGGCGCGTACCTGACTGCTGATCCTGCGCTGGTTGAAGCATTTCGTACAAGGATTGAACGCGTTCCGGGGCGACTGGAAGTCGCATTGGCCTGGTCAGGCAACCCCGGTCACCACCGCGACCACTGGCGCTCGATGTCATTGGATGCGGTGAAGGAGCTTCTCGACATTCCCGGCGTCCGCTTCCATTCCATCAATCCTGCCAAGACGCTCGAAGCAGAAACACTGGCGGCCGGCGGCCACGATATCGTGGCGTGGGGCAAGGACGATTTGACGGATTTCGCCGACACCGCCGCATTGTTGAGCAATCTCGATTGCGTGGTGACTGTCGACACCTCGGCGCTCCATCTGGCGGGCGCGCTAGGAATTCCGACGCTGGCATTGATCGACCGCGCCGGTTCGTATTTGTGGGGTACCGGCGAAGGCCGCACTTGGTGGTACGACTCGGTACGCGTATTCCGCCAATCGCATCTGTGCGATTGGCGCGATGTCGTCGCACGTGTCAAGCAAGCGTTGTCGTCGCACGCTACCGACGACGGCATGGGTTTGGGGTGACCAACGCTCGGTTGTCACCGCAACGCACCCCTCTCTTCCCCACGGATTCCTGCAATCCTTGATTAGCAACGTGGGCGCGTCCCGCGCGCCCACGTGTCAGTCGTCACACTACCCGGCCAAACCACAGCACCGACAGCGCGGCGGCGATGGTCGCGAGCACGGCGGCCAGTGCGGCGAAGAGCGCGGTAATTTCCGTCTCCTTCGTTTCGACCGTAATGCGCGAGTGGAGCTTCTGGTAGACCTGCTTGAGATCGTCCGCACTCGCTGCGTGGAAGTACTCCGCCTGCGTGAGGCCCGCCACGGCCTTGAGCGTGTCTTCGTCGAGCCGCACGCGCATCGACCAGCCTTCAAAACTGGTGACTTCGCCTTCAACAGTGCCGAACCCGACGGTGTAGACGCGCACGCCGTGGTCGGCTGCCATGCGTGCGGCCTCGACAGGATCGGGGCCGTGCGTACGCTGTCCATCCGTCAGCAGGATGATGGCGGCCGAAGCATACGAACCGGGCGCGACGGGCTGACGGTCCACCTTGGGTTTGCTGGCCTCGCTGCCGATCGCGCGCCCATAGCGGTCGTCGCCCCGCCCCTCTGTGATGCCCGAAATATCGATACCCTCATCCGGGAACAAGGTCGCCAGCGACAGAATCAGCCCACTCCCCAGCGCAGTGCCGCGTTGCAGTTGGAAGCGATCGATCGCCGCCACGACGTCGTCATGGCTGCGCGTCGGCGGTTGAACGACAGCGGCAGAGCCGGCGAAAGACACGACACCAACGCGCACGTTCGGCGGCAGATTTTTCACGAAGGCCTTGGCGGCGTTCTGCGACGCGGTGATGCGATCGGGCGCTACGTCCTGCGCGCGCATGCTGCCTGAAACATCCATCGCCAGGATGATCGTCTGCTGCTGAGAAGGCAGCGTGATGACCGCCGTCGGCCGGGCGGTGGCGATGAGCATCGACACAAGCGCCAACAAGAACAACACCGGCGGCACGTGACGACGCCAGCGCTGCCCGCGCCCCATCGCTGCCTTGACCAGCGACAGGTTGGCGTAGTTCGACAACCAGCTTCTTGCGCCGGCGCAGCAACCACAGGTAGGCCAGTATGAGCAGAGGAACCAACAACAGGAGCCACAACAGCTCGGGCCACAGGAAAACCATTTTCCGATGCTCCTCGATAGGGCGTGGAGCCATCCCCCACGCCGGCCAACAACGACAAAGCATTCATGTGCGGCGCAGAACGCGCCTTGTTGTTGTGCTCCCCTAACACACCGCCCTACCCCGTGGCGCGCAGATGCTGCGGCAACCCTCCGCTGGAGAGCGCCATGCGCCGCTTGCGCAACTCGACGAAACGCGCGACTGCGTCGACCAGGTCGCCGTCGGTGACGAGTTCCAGCGCGTCGACGCCAGCCTTCACGAAAGCCTCGCGTATTTCGACGTCGCGCGCCTGCGCCAGTTCAGCAAAGCGGCGCCGGAATCCTGCATTCTGCGTGTCGACCGTAATCTGCTCGCCGGTCTCCGGGTCATGCATCACCAGCAGACCCAGATCGGGCAGAGAACGTTCCAACGGATCCACCACGCGCACGGCGAGCACGTCATGTCGCTGGACGAGTTGTCCGAGCGGTTTTTCCCAGCCCGGCTGGCTGATGAAATCCGAGATCACGAAGATGCTGCCACGCTGGTGAATGGTGCGCAGCGCGGTGTCGAGCAACGCCTTGAGGTCCGTGACGCCAGGGCGCACCAGCGTTGGGCGCGTCATAAGACTGTGCAGCAGACGCAGCACATGGCGGCGGCTGTTGCCCGGCGGAATCACCGTATCCACGCCCGCGCCGTACAGCAAGGCGCCGACGCGATTGCCGTGGCGTGTAAGCAGGCGCGCCAGCACGCCGACGAACTCGCCAGAGAGTGTGCGCTTGCGCACGTCACGCGAACCGAAGTCCACCGAAGGCGAAAGGTCGACGAGAAACCATGCCGCCATTTCGCGATCTTCGGTGAACTGCCGTACATGCGGAATCTGCAAGCGCGCGGTGACGTTCCAGTCGATGTGGCGCACATCGTCGTGATACTGGTATTCGCGCAGGTCGGCCAAATCCAGCCCGGCTCCACGCATCAACGTACGGTAGTCGCCTTGCAGCAGCCCGTCGAGCCGTCGCACGACGGTCCACTCCAGGCGCGTGAGGAGTTGTTCGGCGCGGCCACTCATGCCACTTGCCTGAGTTGTTGGCGATCGGGGGGGGCTACCGATTTCTGGATGCGCCCGACAAGATCGTCGGCCGACAGTCCTTCGGCCAGCGCTTCATACGACAACGACATGCGATGACGCATGACGTCGGGCACGATGTCCACGACGTCTTCGGGCAACACGTAGTTGCGTTCCACGCATTAGCGCCAATGCGCGCGCGCCTTCGACCATGCCGATGGTGGCGCGCGGGCTCGCACCGAAGGTCAGGTATTTGGCGAAATCCTTGAGTCCGTATTTTTCGGGCTGCCGCGTGGCGGACACCAGACGCACCGCGTACTGCATGATCGCCGGGTTGACGTACACCTCGCGGCACACCGCCTGCAGTTGCGCCAGTTCGTCAGCAGTCGTGACTGCCGACACTTGCACGGCCGGGCCTGTCACGCGCTCGACGATCACGAACTCCTCCTCCTCGCTCGGATAGTTGACCAGCACTTTCATCATGAAGCGGTCGACCTGCGCCTCGGGCAAGGGATAGGTACCTTCTGTCTCGATGGGGTTTTGCGTGGCCATTACAAGATAGGGCTCTGGCACACGGTGCGTTTCGCCCGCGATGGTGACCTGTCGTTCCTGCATCACTTCCAGCAGCGCGCTTTGCACCTTGGCCGGTGCGCGGTTGATTTCGTCGGCCAGCAGCAGGTTGGCGAACACGGGGCCGAGCGACGTCGCGAACTCGCCGGTCTTTTGGTTGTAGATGCGCGTGCCAACCAGATCGGACGGCACAAGGTCGGGCGTGAATTGAATGCGCTTGAATGTGCCGTGCAATGTGCGCGCCAGCGTCTTGACGGTAAGCGTCTTGGCCAGGCCCGGCACACCTTCCACCAGCAAGTGGCCCTGCGCCAGCATTGCCACCATCACTCGCTCGAGAAAATAGTCCTGCCCGACCACCACCCGTTTGACTTCATAGAGGATGCGCTCCATCAGGGTGGCGACTTCTGCCGTGCGCGAATCGCTGCTGTCCATGGGTCTCTCTCCGGGTTGTGGTGAAACGTCGGGGACTGCTCAGAACGGGGACATGCCAACGGCGGCAGCGGCGTTCTCGATGGGGACGGCAAAACCAATGCCGGCAAACGTGCGCGCGCTCGGGTTGAGAATGGCGGCAACGATGCCGACCACCGCGCCATCCATGGTCACCAGCGGCCCGCCCGAGTTACCGGGATTGGCGGCGGCGTCGAACTGGATGAGATTGGTCAGCAGGCGCTCGCCTTCGGGCGACTGGAATTCGCGCTTGAAGCCCGAGATCACGCCTGCGGACACCGACGGTCCGATGCCGAATGGATGACCGACGGCCACCACCTCGTCGCCCGGTGCCAGATCGCTGGTGGAACGCAGCGTTGCCGGCTGCAGGTCGTCGGGAATCTTGCGCGCCTTGAGCACGGCGAGATCGTTTTCAGGCTGCACGCCCGTCACATCGGCCACCGACTCCAGGCCATCGGCAAAGATCACTTTCACCGAATGCGCACTGGCAACCACATGCAGACTGGTCAGGATCGTACCGTTGTCGACGATCACTACACCGGTGCCCAGCCCTTGCGGTTGGTCCTTGTCCTCGTCCTTGGCGGCATCGTCGGTCTTGGGGGCGCCTTTACGCGTACCGCCCGACAGCGCGCCCTTGTCCTTCTTGCGTACGGCTTGGCGCGCATCGCCTTTGACCGGCCCGTAGCTCACCACCCGCACCACCGATGGCGCAACCGCTGCCGCCGCGCGGGCTGCCTGCGAAGGCAGCTCCTTGGTTGCCAGCGTGTGCAGCACGGCCTGATCGATTTCCTTTTGCGTGAGCGCGTATGGCCGCGGTTGCAGACTCAGGTGCGCCATCCATGCCAGCGCGGCAAGCAACAGAAACCCGAGTGCCAATTGCCCGGCGTGACGCCGCACGCGCGCGAAGCGACGGGGCTTCTGCTGCGCTGGCGCCACATCTGCGGGAGCGGCTTGCGCAACGGGAGCCGGCGGCGGGCTGCTGCGGCTGTACAGCGGGGGTTGTTTCATGGCGCGCTCCCGGGGAAAAGGGTGGCGGACACTGCACCATTTTGAAAGATAGTCGGCGATGTCCGCGAGGTCGACCGCCCGACGTACCATCACGATGCATAAAGCGTGCGCGAATCGCGCATGGCGCGCGCGGCACGTTTTCACATATTGAGAATGCGGCGGGATTGCCCCACCGCTGCGAGATCAGCGGGCGGCGAACCGTCCCGAGGTGACCCGTTCGATGCTGGCCAGATCGCGGCGCGAGGACACGTCGACAAAGCCAGCCTGCACCAGCAAGGCGCGCACCCGGCTGGCCTGATCGTAACCGTGCTCCAGCACCAGCCAGCCGCCGTCCGCGAGATGTGCGGGCGCCTCACGCACAATGTGGCGGATGTCATCGAGCCCGTCCGCGCCGCTGGCGAGCGCCGTGCGCGGCTCGAAGCGCACGTCGCCGCGCGACAGATGTGCGTCCTGCTCTTCGATATAGGGTGGATTTGAGACGATAAGGTGAAAGCGCTCGCCCGCCACCGGCTCGAACCAACTCCCTGCAAGACTGCGCATACGCGCCCCCAGGGTGCTGGCGTTGTGCCTGGCAACCGCCAACGCTGCAGCGCTGGCGTCAACGGCCGTGACATCGGCGCGCGGGCATTCCAGCGCCAGCGAGACGGCGATCACGCCGCTGCCTGTGCCCAGATCCAGCACGTCGGGCGAGGCAAGATCGTGCAAGCACTCCAGCGCGCATTCAATGGCGATTTCGGTGTCCGGGCGGGGGATAAGCGTGTCGGCGGTAACGTGGAACATCCGACCGAAGAATTCGCGTTCGCCGATGATATGCGCGACCGGTTCGCCGTACTCCCGGCGCCCGACCCATTCGGCAAAGCGCATGGCTTGCTCGCAGGTCAGCGCGCGTTCGGGGTACGCCACCAGCGTCGACGCCGTCACGTCCGCCGCGTAGCGCAGCAGCACCTTGGCGTCGACCACGTCGATGCGCGCGCGCGCAAAGGCCAATGCTTCACCGAGTGTCGTGAAATCCATGTCCCCTCCCGCGCGCGGTACGCGTCAGTTTTCTTCGGTCAGTTGCGCCAGCAGTTCGGTCTGGTGTTCGGCGATCAGGCCGTCGATCAGTTCCCCGATGTCGCCATCCATGGCGGCATCGAGCTTGTACAACGTTAGGTTGATGCGGTGATCGGTAATCCGGCCTTGCGGAAAGTTGTAGGTGCGGATGCGCTCGGAGCGGTCGCCGCTGCCGACGAGGCTCTTTCGCGTTGCGGCTTCTTTCTGCTGTTGCTCGCGCAGTTGCGCGTCCTTCAGGCGCGCAGCGAGCACGCTCATGGCCTGCGCCTTGTTGCGGTGCTGCGAGCGGTCGTCCTGGCATTCGACGACGATACCGGTCGGCAAGTGGGTAATGCGCACGGCCGAGTCGGTTTTGTTGATGTGCTGGCCGCCCGCGCCACTGGCACGGAAGGTGTCGATCCGCAGATCGGCCGGATTGATCTGGATTTCCGCCAGCTCGTCGGCTTCAGGCATCACAGCTACCGTACAGGCTGAGGTATGGATGCGTCCCTGTGTTTCAGTCACTGGCACGCGCTGCACACGGTGGCCGCCGGATTCGAACTTGAGCTTGGAGTACGCGCCCTGGCCGACGATGCGGGCGATGACTTCCTTGTAGCCGCCCAGATCGGACTCACTGGCCGAAACAATCTCGACGCGCCAGCCCTGGCGTTCGGCAAAACGTGTGTACATGCGCAGCAGGTCGGCGGCGAACAGCGCGGCTTCATCTCCGCCCGTACCGGCGCGGACTTCGAGGAACAGGTTGCGTTCGTCGTTGGGGTCGCGCGGCAGCAGCGCGATCTGTAATTCTTGTTCGATACGGGCCTGCGCTTCGCGCGCGGAGTCGAGTTCAGCCGCGGCGAACTCCTTCATCTCAGGGTCGGCCAGCATTTCTGCCGCGCTCACCTCGTCGGCCTCGGCCAGCTGGAAGTTCTTGTAGAGGTGCACCACGGGGCCGATTTCCGCGTGCTCGCGGGTCAGCTTGCGGTACTGATCCATGTCGGCCGTAGCCGCCTCGGTGGCAAGCACACCGTCCAGTTCTTCAAGGCGAAAGGCGAGTTGTTCGAGCTTGTTGCGGATGCTGGATTTCATGTCTTGTCGGGCCCGGCGGTCTCGTCGGCGTCCGGCGCCAGATCGAAAATCTGTTGAATGGTGTCGGCCGCACGCAATACCTGGTCGCCGCTGGCTCGGGCGAGGAACTGCGTGGGTTCATGCAGAAGCTTGTTGGTCAGCCCCGTGGATAACGCGGCCAGCACGGCTTGCGGATCTTCGCCGCGCGAGAGCATGCGCAAGGCGCGTGCGACTTCTTGCTGCCGAACGGCTTCGCCATGCTCGCGCAGCGCGCGGATGGTGGGCACGGCATCGCGACGTTCCAGCCACTGGAAAAAGCCGGTGACGCTGGTGTCGATGATGCCCTCGGCGTCTTCCACCGCAGCCTGGCGCGACTCCATGCCCGCGCTGACGATCTGCGCCAGATCGTCGACGGTGTAGAGAAACACGTCGGGCAGATCGGCGACTTCCGCTTCGATGTCGCGCGGCACGGCCAGATCGACCATCACCATCGGCCTGCGACGGCGCGCACGGATCGCGCGTTCGGCCACGCCGCGACCGATGATCGGCAAAGGACTGGCGGTGCAGGAGACCACCACGTCATAGCGGTGCAGTACGTCGCCGATGGCTTCGAGCGGCAATACGTCGGCGCCGATACGCGACGCCAGCGCCTCGCCGCGTTCGCGCGTGCGATTGGCCACACTCATGTAAGCCGGACGCGTGCCGGCGAAATGCGCCGCGCACAGGGCGATCATCTCGCCCGCGCCGATGAACAGCACGCGCGTGTCGCTCATGCTCTCGAAAATGCGTTCGGACAGATGCACGCCAGCAGCGGCCATCGAGACGATGTTGGCGCCGATGGCGGTGGTGGAGCGTACTTCCTTGGCGACCGCAAAACTGTGCTGGAAGAGCTTGTGCAGCAGGCTGCCCAGCGTGCCGGCCGATTCCGCCAGGCGCGCGGCCTCCTTGAGCTGACCGAGGATCTGCGGTTCGCCCAGCACCATCGAATCGAGCCCGCTCGCCACGCGGAACATGTGCCGCACGGCGTCCTGCTGGGGATACGTATACAGATAGGGGGCGATATCCCGCAGCGGCAGACGGTGGTGCTGTGCCAGCCAATCGGCAGCGGCCTCGGGTGAATCGGTCGAGCAATACAACTCGGTGCGATTGCACGTCAACACGATGGCCGCTTCGCGCACGGGCGCGGTGCGCACCAGTTCGATCAGCGCCTGCACGAGGCGCTCGGGCTGAAACGCCACCTGCTCGCGGATGGCGAGCGGCGCGGTGTGATGGTTCAGTCCGAGAGCGAAAAGCGACATGTGATATGGGGTCGAGGGGCGGCGCGGCCCCGACACCTTGTTATTACAGGATTGTCTGGGCTTTGCAAAGAAACGGGGTCGCTGGCGTGCGGCCCTTCTTTGCCCCGAGGCAGGCGCTTTGCCCGCACAAGAGTCCGTAAAGCAAAACGGGCCGAACAACTCGTGCCGGGCCCGTCGTGTCCGTCGCCACGCTGCGGGCGTGACGGCCGCGCGATTTTATCGCGGTGCTCGCTGCCTCATCAAGCCGCAGTCCGCGCCAGCCTGTGTTGTTGCCGGCCGACCACCTTGTGACCGTTCGCGGCAGAACGATGCCGCGTAACAGGCGTGCCATGGCCGCACACGCAAGGCAGGCGAACCGACCATTCGGACGACCATCGGAACGCTTTGCCAGGGTTCGGGGCGAATCGACGTGGACACGAATTTTGAAAGAATTGTAATTCTTAATGAGAGTTATTATTATTTGCGTCTACATTCTCTATTGCAGACGACAAAGCCGTGTCACGCCAGCATCGCTACCTTGCCCCTCGCGTCCCATCTCTTCTTTGTGGCGCGCTGCTTCTCCCCTGGCTCGCTCCACTCCCCGCTCAAGCACAGGAATCCACGCTCCCCACCATCGTCGTCACCGGCACGCGCTCCGAAAAGACCGCCGACGACACGCCGGTTCGCACTGAAGTCGTCGACCGGCAGGAGATCGACCGCACCCACGCGCGCACGCTGAAAGACGCGCTCGAAAACGTCCCCGGCGTGCAGTTGCGCGAAATCCACGGCAAATCGGGCTTCGAGGTGTCGCTGCAAGGGATGACGAGCGATCAGGTGCTGGTGTTGATCGACGGCCTGCCGATTTCGGCCAGCACCGGCTCGACGGTCGATCTGTCGCAATACCTGCTGACCGAGGTCGATCACATCGAAGTGGTCAAGGGCGCCAGCTCAGCGCAGTACGGCAGCTCGGCGATGGGTGGGGTCATCAACGTCATCACGCGACCGATCAAGGCAGGCATTGCAGGATCGGCAACGGTCGATCTGGGCAGTTACGGCAGACAGAACGTCAACGGCGACATCGGCAACACGCACGGCAACTTCCGCGTGGAAGGCGGCGGCGACCAATGGCGCGCGCGGGTTTCAGCCGACGCGCTCGACGACAAAGGCTTTTCGACCGACCCGGACGGCTGGGCTCGCCAAGGCGACGCCATCCGCCGCCAGCAGTACGCCGGGCGCCTGGAATGGCTGCCCAGCAAGAATGGCCGCCTCTGGATCGATGCCAGCACCTATCGCGAGAACGATGAGCAGCGCTACCAGTACTACGCACCGCCCAACTACGTTCCGCAGCGCAAGACTGAAGACATCACGCGTGACCGCTTCGAGTACGGCGCGCAATGGAAATTCGACACCGGCGTGCAGGCGCGGCTCATCGGCATGACCGAAGGCTACGAAAGCAACTCGCAGGAATACTCCAACGACTTCCGCACCGCCAATCGTCTGTCGAACCAGCGCACCGAACACGTTTCGCTGCAGTTCGACCTGCCGGCCTGGAACCGCCAGTTGTGGCAGTTTGGTGGCGACTATCACATGGAGCGCCTCAACCAGAGCGTCAACAACAACTCGGAACTGCTCGGCAACGCCGAGCGCACCGCGCACGAGTTGTATGCGCAGAACGACGTGATCTTCAACGACACGTGGGAGATGGTCGTCGGCCTGCGCGGCCAGGACGACTCTGACTTTGGCAGTCACCTCGCGCCCAAGATCGGCGTGCGCGCCAATCTGCCGATCAATGACGACTGGAAGAGCGTGTGGCGCGCCAACTTCGGCCAAGGCTACCGCGTGCCGAATCTGAAGGAACGCCACTACCTCTTCGATCACAGCTCGCTGGGCTACATCGTGCTCGGCAACCCGGACCTCAAGCCCGAGTCGTCCAACAGCTTCCAGCTCGGCGGCACGATGACTTGGCGCGATCGCCTGACGGTGGACGCCAACCTCTTCTACAACCGCGTGCGCGACCTGATCCAGACCGACATGGACAACTACACGGTGACCAATGGCATCGCCGTCTACACGTATCGCAACGTTGCCCGCGCCCGCACGCAGGGGCTGGAAACCGCCGTGCGCTGGCAAGCCACGAACACGCTCGACGTCAACGCGGCCTGGACCTTCACCGACGCCAAGGACCTGGACGCCGACACCGAACTCACCCGCCGTCCGCGCAACATCGCGCGCCTTGGCTTCACGTGGCAGGCACTGCCGTCGACCGAAGTGTCGTTGCGCGGCCGCTACCAGAGCAGCGAACTGGTCGACTCGACCACCGACGCCCGTTCGCCGGCATGGACCACATTCGATCTGGTGATCAACCAGAAGCTCGGCGCCGGTTTCACCGGTTTTGTCGGCGTGAACAACATGTTCAACAAGCAACGCGATTTTTCAGACGCCAATGACTTCGGGCCCGTGGCGGGGCGCTTCATCTATCTCGGCGCGAAGTACAGCTTCGACGCTTCTCGTTAATGCGACAGGAAACAACAGGAGAGGAATTCCAAATGATTCGCAAACCGGTATTTGCGCTGAGCACAGTCATGCTCGCGCTCGCACTCGCGGCCTGCGGCGGCGGTGGTGGCGACGGCGACAGCGGTGGCTCGTCGAGCAGTGCATCGTCGTCGAGCACCAGCTCGTCTTCGTCATCGGCGGGCAATTCGTCTTCGTCGTCGAGTTCATCGTCCTCCAGCTCCTCGTCGAGTTCGACGTTCGACCGGCAGCTTCTCGCAGACCGCGACGTGGACCTTCGTCCTGCCGTCTTCGGGCTCGATCTGCTACGACTTCAACGCCAAGGCCGAAGTCGCCGATTGTTCGGGCACCGCATGGGACGTGAAGATGACCAGCGGCGGCCGCACGGCATCGTTCTTCACCAACAGCGGTGAGAGCGGCACCGGCAACGGCGCAGCGCTTGGCTCGCCGTTCGACTACACCTGGGCGCAATTGCTGACCTGGCAAAACGCCACCACCGACCCCGTCAACGGCGCGATCCCTGCCGCTGCGTGGATGAAGGACGCTGCCAGCAACGTGTTCTCGGGCACCAACGGTATCGCTTCGGGCATCTTCGAATACGGCCTGGCCGGCACTCACCTGCTCTACCCGAGCTATCGCACATACCTGATCACCACCGACAACACCAAGGCCATCACCGATACCAGCGCGCCAGTGTTCGCCCTGCAAGTGATCGGCTACTACGGCGGCCCCAGCGGCACGGCATCGGGCTACCCGACCATCCGTTGGATCGATCGTGCCTCGCCGGCTACGGTCAACACCAAAACCATCGATGCCAGCGGCTCCGCGTGGGTCTATTACGACCTCGCCAACAACACCACGACCGACGTCAACGGCAACTGGCACATTGCCTTCAACCGCTACAACGTCAAGCTCAACGGCGGCACGTCGGGCGCCGGCAAGGTCGGCGGCTATCTGGCCAAGACACCGGCCAGCCTGTACCCGAGCGGTACGGCCAACGAAACGGCCATCGTCGCCGCCAAACCGGCTGACTTCCTGGCCGACCTGACGGCATCCGACCTGTCCCTGCCTTCGGCCGCCAGCGCCTGGAAGAAGGACGCCATCGGTTCGCAACTAAGCCCGGCCTACACCGGCTCTTACCCGAACGCGCTGAACTACGGTTGGTATTCGTACTACCCGACCGATGCAGCGGGTGCAGCGGTGGGCGTCACCCAGCACATGCTCAAGGCGAACCCGGATGCGGCGACGCTGGTGCGCGGCGGCGAGGGCAGCACGTACGCCCGCATGCACGTGCTGAGCATCAACTACGCAGCAGCGACACCTGCCTACAACGGCACGCAGACCTGGACGATCGAATTCAACGTCCAGCCCTGATCACGCTGCGCGCATGACACGGTCGGCGGCCCACGGGTCGCCGACCTCTCGCAACACCCAACGGATCAATCACAAAAATGAACGACAACATCGAATCCCTACGCGCACGCCACGCTGCCCTGTGTGAGCAGGAACCGAAGCTGCGCATCCGCGAACGCGCCCAACGCCTGGGCGCCACAGAAGCCGAACTCGTCGCCGCCAACTGCGGCGTGGAATCGATCGAACTGACCGGCACCGCGCAGGCGCTGTTCCGCGAACTGGGTACGCTGGGGCAAGTCATGGCCCTGTCGCGCAACGACTGGTGTGTGCACGAACGCCACGGCGCCTACACCGACATCCAGGCCGAAGGGCCAGTGGGTATCGTGCTGGGGCCAGACATTGATCTGCGCATGTTCTTCGGTAGCTGGAAGTACTTTTACGCCGTCATCGAAAACGGCCGTCACAGCATCCAGTTCTTCGACAAGACCGGTGAAGCCGTGCACAAGGTGTATCGCACCGAGCACTCCGACGCAGCAGCGTGGGACGCCTTCGTCGCCAAGTTCGGCGTGCCAGAAAAGACCGCCGTCATACGCGAGACCATTACCCCCGCCATCGAAGCCGAAAACGCCGACGATGCAGCCGCACTGCGCACGCATTGGCTGGGCCTGAAAGACACCCACGACTTCTTCACCATGCTGCGTCAGTTCAAGGTGTCGCGCATGGGTGCGCTGCGCGCAGCCGGAGAAGACCTCGCTCAACGCGTGGCCGACGACGCAGTGGAAAGCACGCTCGCACGTGCGGCAGAAACAGAACTGCCGATCATGTGCTTCGTCGCCAACCGCGGCATCGTGCAAATCCACACGGGGCCAGTGAAAAAGCTCATGCGTACGGGCCCTTGGTACAACGTGCTGGACGAAAAATTCAATCTGCATTTGAACACCGAAGCCGTGGCATCGAGCTGGGTGGTGAACAAACCCACCAGAGACGGTTGGGTGACGTCACTCGAGCTCTACAACGCCAACGGCGAAATGATCGTGCAGTTCTTCGGCGAGCGTAAGCCCGGCAAGCCGGAGCTGCCGGCGTGGCGCGAACTGATGACGTCGTTGTGTGCGCAGCCGCTGGCTGCCTGAAGTAATTGCTGAACCTCGGGCGGGTGTCGCTGAGCGCACACGCCCGACAGCGTGACCGCCGGCAGGATGACAACATGTGCCGTTCTGCCGGTTCTCTGTACCCAGTCAGTCCGGCCTGTGTCAACCGCGCACTGCGGGAATGACATTCGCGGACAAGCGAGGAAGAGGAACGATATGAACATTCTGCGTACCGCCCTGTGCGGCTTGATGCTGACCACGGGCATCGCCCACGCCGCGCCCCCCGCGCGCATCATCGGGCTGGGCGGCCCGGTCACCGAAATCGTCTATGCGCTGGATGCCGGCGACCGCATGGTTGGCGCAGATGCCTCCAGCATTTATCCGACCGCCGCCGCCAAGCTGCCAAAGGTCGGTTACTACCGCGCGTTCTCCGTCGAAGGCGTTGCCAGCCTCAAGCCCGACCTGGTCCTCGCATCCGACCAAAGCGGCCCACCGCAGGCACTCGAACAACTGCGCCGTCTCGGCAGCAAGGTCGTCATTCTCCCTTCAGCGGCGACCATCGAGGCACTCGACCAACGCATCATCGGCGTGGCCGAAGCGCTCGGCGACGCGGCGCGCGGCAAGGCGCTGGTCGATCGCATCCACACCGAACTCGCCGCCATCAAACCGCCCGCGCAGCACCCGCGTGTGCTGCTGGTCAGCAGCCACACGGGCAAGCTCGAAGCCGCGGGCGACGACACCGCTGCCGCCGCCATGCTGCGGATCGTCGGCGCCACCAACGTGCTCGCCTCGCAGACTGGCTACAAACCGTTCTCGGCCGAAGCCGCCGCCGCCCTGCGCCCGGACGTGATCGTCACCACCACCATGTCGGTGGCCGCCAGCGGCAGCATCGACGCCTTCCTCGCACAACCGGGACTGGCCGTCACACCCGCCGCCAAGGCGCGCCGGGTGATCGTCATGGACGACCTGTTGCTGCTCGGCTTCGGCCCGCGCCTGCCTGAAGCGGTGCGCCAGCTCGAAGCCGGCATCACCGGCAAGACGGCCGCACGCTGATGCGTCGATGCGCCGATTCCTCTCACCACAGCGGGGCCGCAGCGTGACGACATCCGCCTCCTCCGTCGCAGCGTCCCCTCGTGCGCGCTGGCGTCCAACGCCTTCCGGCGTGTTCGTCGCGTTGTGCGTCCTGCTCGTGCTCATCACCATCGGTGCCGCCGCCAGCGGCGCGCTGACGATCCCACGGCTACGCATCCTGCCGCTGCTGCTGTCTGCGCCGACCGATGGCGAGGAGATCATGTGGCGCAACGTGCTCATCGAAGTGCGTTTGCCGCGCATCGTGCTGGCGATCATCGTCGGCGGCGGGCTCGCACTGTCGGGCGCCGTCATGCAGGCGCTGTTCCGCAACCCGCTCGCGGAACCGGGGCTGATCGGCATTTCACTCGGCGGGGCGATGGGAGCCGTGGCAGCCATCGTGCTCGGCGCATCGGGCCTGTGGGGCATCGCACCCGCAGCCTTCGCCGGCAGTCTGGCCGCCACCGCCATGGCCTACAAACTCGGCAGCCTGCGGCCGGGCGTGGCCAACCTGCTGCTAGCGGGCGTCGCCATCAACGCCATCTGCGCCAGCTTCGTCGGCCTGTTCACGTATCAGGCCAACGACGTGCAACTGCGCAACCTCACTTTCTGGAACATGGGCAGCCTGGCCGGCGCTAACTGGAGCATGCTGGCCTGGCTGGTGCCGCTGGTCGCCGTACTGTGTGCGCTGTTGATCCGCGATTGGCGCGCGATGAACGCACTGCTGTTGGGCGAGCGCGAAGCGCAGCATCTTGGCTTCGACCTGAAGCGCCTGCGCCGCCGTCTGATCGTGCTGACGGCCATGCTTGTCGGCCCCTTGGTGGCCGTCACCGGCACCATCAGTTTCGTCGGCCTCGTGGTGCCGCACTTGATCCGCCTGCCGCTTGGCGCTGACCACCGCTGGCTGTTGCCCAATACATTGGTGGGCGGTGCGATCGCGCTATCGCTGGCCGACTGGGTGGCACGCCTGGTGGTGATCCCCGCCGAATTGCCGATCGGTATCGTCACCAGTCTGGTGGGCGGCCCCTTCCTGCTCTGGATGCTCACGCGAAAGGCTGCCTGACGTGCTCATCACTCGCCACCTCGGCTGTCGTCGCGGCGCACGCCGCGTACTCACCGACATCAACCTCGAATTGCGCGCTGGCGAAGTACTCGGTGTACTCGGCGCGAACGGCGCTGGCAAAACCACGCTGCTTGCAACGATTGCCGGCGAGTTGCCGGCTGGCGAAGGCGCCGTGCACCTCGATGATCGGCAGCTCGACACCCTGTCGCCCGCCGTCCTTGCGCGACGCCGCGCGGTGCTGCCGCAATCGCCCAACCTGAGCTTTGACCTGTCCGTGCGCGAAGTCGTGGCGATGGGGGGGTACCCCTTCCCCGAGCTATCGCCGGCCGAGCACGAATCGTTATTGCGGCGTGCGCTCACGCAGGCCGACGCTCAATCACTCATCGACCGCCGCTACCTTGGGCTTTCGGGTGGCGAACAGCAGCGAGTGCAGTTCGCCCGTGTCCTGGTGCAGGTGCAGGCCTGCCGCGCACAGGACGAATATCGCCTGCTGTTACTCGACGAGCCGACCTCCAGCCTGGACCCCAAGCATCAACTGATGCTGCTGTCCGCCGTGTATTCACTGACCCGTCGCGAGGGCATCGCTGCGCTGGTGGTGCTGCATGATGTCGAACCTCGCCGCGCACTGGTGCGATCGCCTCTTGCTACTCGAAGGAGGGAGCACCGTGGCCCTTGGCACGCCGGCTGAAGTGCTTACACCCGACATCCTCGGCCGGGTCTATGATCTGCCCGTTCGCGTGGTCAGCCATCCGGAGAACGCTGCCGTACCGCTCGTGGTGTTTGGCCACTGCACTCGCGCCGCATGAGGACAGCCTTGAATCGATTGCACGTTGCCCGTTGTATCACGCCGCTACTGGCCCTGACGCTTGCCGCCTGTGCGACATCGGGTCCGACGGCATCGCTCGACCAGCGCATCGCGGCGCGACACGTCGTGCTGTTGGGTGAGGTGCACGACAACGCCGAAGGCCATCGCATACGTTTCGACATGCTCAAGCGCCGCGTCGATGCAGGCTGGCGACCGGTCATCGCCATGGAGCAATTCGACCTCGATCGCCAAGCCGCGCTGGACGATGCCCTGCGCACCTGCACGGATGCTGCATGCGTCATCCGCGCTGCATCCCCTGCCAATGCCGGCTGGCAATGGCGCTTCTATGAACCGGTGATCGATCTCGCCCTGCAACAGCACTTGCGCATCGTCGCAGCGAATGTGTCGCGTGCGGATGCCGCACGCGTAATGCGCGAAGGCTTCAGCGCAGTGTTCGACGCGGACACCATTCGCACGGCAGGGCTCGACCAGCCCTTGCCCGCCGATATCGATCATGCCCAGACGCGTGCCGTCAACGACGGACACTGCGGCATGCTGCCGCCCGCGATGTTGCCCTTGATGGTGCGCGCCCAGGTGGCGCGCGACGCTGGCATGGCACGCGCCGTGCAGGCCTATGCACCAGAGGGCGTCGTGTTGCTGGCAGGGAACGGACATGTGCGCCGCGACATCGGCGTCGCACGTTGGCTGTCGGGCGTGGCGCCGAACGACGTGATTGCCGTCGGCTTTGTCGAAGGTGGTGCGCCGGAAGGACAGTTCGACGCCGTCATCACCCTCGCACCGATTGATCGCGGCGACCCGTGCGAGGGCGTGACGCGCCCTCCCTCGCGCTGAGTCAATGCGCGGGAACCGACGGGCGTAGCGTCAGCGCAGCAATGCCATAAGACACGTGTTGCTTGCCCGGTAGCCAAGGCTTTTGCTTGCGGGCCGAAAACTCAATGACGAGGTGGTGGCGATCATCAAGCAGCGCTGTTGCCGGAATCGTCATCACATCGGTGCGTATGTCGCGGGACTCATAGGTCAGCTCTCCGATCTTCTGGCCATTCAGGCTCACCGCGACTCGCTGACGTGGCAGCTTGTCGGTCACGGCAGCCATGCCTTCGATGACCAGCGCACGCGGCTTGCTGTCAGCGAGATTCAAGACAACTTCCGCGCGATTGTTGGCCATACGCATGCCGGACTGTTCGGACACCGAGAAATTGATGAGTTGAGGCGCCCAGCGCTCGTCCGCGAAGTCCATCCGCTCGCCCAGCCGGTAAGGTTCAAGGCTGAGCAAAGTGCGCCAGGGGATACTGCGCCGCTCGATGAAATACAGACGATAGGCTTCGTCCACCTTTGGCGTCGCCATGACATATGCAACATACACATGGAACGCTGCCACGAGCGCGATGAGCGTCAGCAGGCAGGCCTTCGTCGCCACAACGGGGGTGCGATCAAGGAAGGGCATACCAGCCCTCCGTCCAGCGCAGCACCGTCCACGGCATCGTCAGCGCGAAACATCCGAGCAGCACCCATCGGGCGCGCGGCAAGCGCATAGCGACCCAGGCGAGAACAAACACGAATGCGAGCGAAGTCGCCACGTACCGCTGCAGCGAATCCAGCGAGCCTGTCGAAGCGGGCAACAGGATCGACAAAGCGCAGAAGACTGCTTCGCCGCGCTTGCCCCAGCGCCATGCCTGGCAGGCTCCGAACAGCGCGGCCAATACCATTACGACGCGGATGCGCACGAGATAGCCAGGCGCAGCCAGCCCACTCCACAGTGCGGAGACCGGGTTGGAGAACACGCGCCCCCAGGCGCGCTGTACGTGCGAGAACGCCAGCGCGTCCCCCATCAATGAATGCAGGAACAACGCGTAAAGCTCCAGCCCGACCGGCACCAGCAAGAGTCCGAGCACGATGCGCAGGTTCAGCGGCGACAGCGTTTTCATCCCCCGCCAGCCACCCCATGCATGCCATGCGTACGCGAGATAAATGAATCCGAACAGAAAACCGCTGTTGCGTGTCGCGCTGGCCACCGCACCCGCCAGCCCCGCCATCAGGAAGCGACCATCCTGCAACAGCAGGACGCCAGCGACGATGCTGAACAGGAACAGCGACTCGGTGTATGGCGCCGAGAAGTACAGCGACAAGGGGCAAAAGGCGAACAGCAACACAGCGAAGGCGGCGGAATCCCTCCCGACGAGGCGAAGGAAGTACTGATACAGCATCGCGCATGTGCCCACGAAGGCCACCGCATTCATCACCAACGCAGTGAGCAACACGTCCACGCCGCTCAGCGCCGCCAACCACCGCGCCATGTAGGGGAAAAAGGGGAAGAACGCCCAGTTGGCGGCATCGCCAGCGGGGTGCGCATTGGCCTCCGGCTGGTAACCGCGAGCCATGATTCCCGAGTACCAGCCGCAGTCCCATTGACACATGGCGCGCCCGACGTCGCCGTCTTTCGCGAAATAGGCGGCCGTCGCAAGCACGATGAGGCGCGACACCGTCACGCACAACAGCACAAAAGGCAGCGACACACGCCAATGGGTCAACCCATCGTTCGGCAGGGGCATTGCGGCAGCAGTCATGAAACCGGAACAGGAGTTGGCAACGGCTGCGAATTCTCCCTCATCCAGCCCTGATCCGTTTCACAAACAGTCAAAAGGGCAGTCGCGCTCCGATCAGAGCCCCAGCATTCTCGCCAGGCTCTTTTCCTCGGATTCCGGTTCGAGGTTGATGTTTTTCTCGAGCACGTCCAGATGTTCTTCCATCAGGCGGACGGCGCCTTCGGCGTCGCGTTGCTCGATGAGATCGACGATCCGCGCGTGTTCGTCGTGCTCGCAGGCGGCATTGCCCGGCGGTTCATACAGCGCAACGATCAACGAACAACGCGATACCTGTTCGATGAGGTAACGCTGCAGAATCGGGTTGCCCGCCACTTCGGCCAGCTTCATGTGAAAGCCACTGGCCAGCCGCGCCCACTGGGGCTGAGGCAGGCGATGCATGGCGTTGTGCTCTTGCTTGAGCATGGTGCGCAGCGCGGCGATGTCGGCGCGCGTGGCATTGGCGGCCGCCAGCCGCACGATGGCGGATTCGAGCACGCGGCGCGCCTCGAATGTCTTGCGGGTTTCTTCCGGCGTGGGGGCGGCGACGATCGCCCCCCGGTTGGGCCGCAGCTCGACAATGTGGTCATGCGCAAGGCGCTGCAGCACCTTGCGCACCATCGCCCGGCTGACGCCGAAGATTTCGCACAACGACGCCTCGGGCAACTTGGTGCCGGGCGAGAGCCGCTGGGTCATGACGCTCTCGAAGACCGCATCGTAAATGCGCGCTTCGATTTCCTCGGACGAGTGCCCGCCTTGCTCGTCTTCAGCCATGGGCTCGGCCTGTTTGCTGCGACGGATATCAGGGCCGCTTTCCGGCCGGGCAATGCGCTTGCGTGACATGAATGCGTGACGGTTCGAGTGGAAGATTGTCAACAATCCGATACGTCATTGGGGCGACATAGAGTGCCACAACTGGATCAGGCCAGTGCGGCATGCAACGCCACCGCTAGACGAATGAGCGCCAGATCACTCCCTGCCGGGCCGATCAGCGACACGCCGGCGGGCAGCCCTTCGCGCGTGCGGAATGGCATGGTCACCTGCGGCAGCCCAGCCAGTCCGGCCACGCAACAGATGCGCAAGGTACGCATGCGGATGTCGTCGATCTCCGCGCCGCCCGCCGAACGCAAAGGCGCTACGCTCGCGGCAGAAGGCACGACGGCCACCGCGTCGTAGCCCAGCAGGTCGCGTACGTGCTGACGAATGCGCGAGCGCTGCGCGACGGCCTCATCGGCCTGCTCCGCGGTCACCGACGCTGCGTGGGTCCAGCGCGAGGCAATGGCAGGTGCAAAACGCGGCTCGTGCGTTGAAATCCATTCGCCATGCGCCTGCCAGCCTTCGAACGCGCCGCTCGTAACGTAGATCTGGCGCCATGCGTCGAGCCCTTCTTCGCCCGCGACGGCCATCGACTCGCCTCGCAGACTGCGCGACAGCAGCGCAAACACATTCTTCAACAGCGGTTGAAAGCTCTCTTCGGCGAGTGACCAGGTATCGCTCAACGCCAGCGCGCGCTGCGGGGACAGCGACGACGGCGGCAGCAGGGTCTCGCCCACGCGCAGGAACGTTCGCGCATCGCGCGCCAGCCATGTCGGTGTGTCATAGGCGGGGTGCAGTGGCACCAGGCCATCGACCGGCAACAACCCGTGGGTCGGGCGCAAGCCCCAAACGCCGCAGTAGCTGCCGGGCACGCGCGTGGAGCCGCCCGTATCGGTGCCGAGCGCAAAGTCCACCAGCCCGGCGGCGACCGCTGCGACCGACCCGCTCGATGAACCACCGGGGATGCGATCGGGCGCGGCACTATTGATCGGCATGCCGTAGTGCGCGTTGTCGCCGTGGATGCTGTAGGCCAGTTCGTCGGTGATCACCTTGCCCGTTAGCGTTGCGCCTGCCGCAAGCAAGCGCTCCACCAACGCGCTGTGCCGGGTCGGTAGCGCATGGGTGTCGAGCCACACCGGGTTCCCTGCGCCAGTGGGGTGACCCGCAACGTCGAACAGATCCTTGGCCGCAAAGCGAAGTCCCGAGAGCGGCCCGTGCGACGCTCCCTCGATCACGAAACGGCCGTGTGGCACCCATGCATTGACGCTGTCTTGAATAGAGAAATCAGTGGTCATGTGAAGCAGTCTTTTCAGTAGTGTTGTTCGTACGAAGGCAATGGACTCACGCGTGGCGCGCAGCGTGAGCGCAGATGTCCCCAGGCGTGGCGATCCACGCGAACCCTTCGTCGCGCGCCTTCGCTACGTGCATCAGGGCGCGGCGCAGGTGACGCAGTCGATACGGCTGGCCGACGATGTACGGATGCAAGGCGATGCCCATGACGAGCGGCTGTTCGCGCGACTGCAGGAGCATTTCGTCGAAGTTGTCGATGATGAGATCGGCAAAATCACGCCCGTCCATCTGGCGCGCCACGATCATCGGAATGTCATTCACCTCTTGCGGATACGGCACCGACCACAACTCCTGCCCGCCACGCGTGCGCATGGCATGCGGCTGATCGTCGTGGCACCAGTTGAGCGTGTAGCGGTAGCCCGTCTCGGCCAGTAGATCGGGCGTGACGGGACTCTCCGATATCCACGGCGATAGCCATCCGGTCGGTAACGCACCACTCTCGCGCCCGATGCGTTCGCGGCAATGCGCCAGCAAGGCGCGCTCGGTTGTCTCGTCGAAGTCGCCCTGGCGCTGTGCGTTGCTGTGGCCGTGCGCGATCAGTTCGTCGCCCCGCGCAGCGAAGGCCGCGATCAGTTCCGGGCAATGATCGTAGAGCGCACTGTTGACGATGGCGCCAGTCGGCAGCGCGAGGCTGTCGAAGAGGTCCAGGCAACGCCACGCCCCCACCCGATTGCCATATTCGCGCCAACTGTAGTTGAGCACGTCCGGCTGCGGCGAGACCGGGCCGATGCATGCGCCCAGACCTTCACCAAATGCGAAGTGTTCGAGGTTGAATCCGATGTACACCGCCAGCCCTGCGCCTCCACCCGTACCCGGCCAGCGGTATTGGGCACGACGTGTGATGGGGCTGTAGTCAAAGCGCTGATGATGGCGCAGCGGGCCAAAGTCACTCATGCGCGGCGCTCCGCCATGGGTGACGGCCACGGCTCGGCCAGCCCCGCGCGTACAAGCATCCATTCGGCGCTGTCGTTCCATACATCCATCTGCACGATGCGTCCGTGACGCACGACGTAGCGGTCCACGTACCGGTTGCCTTCGAACGGCGTACCGTCGGGCCAGGCGCCATACAGCGTGCCGATGTTGTAGACCACGGCCTCCTCGGCGGTCGCACCGGCGACGACGTCGGTGCGCTCGAAGCGCTTCTTCACCCACGCGTAGCGTCCCGCGTTGAAGGCACTGCAATCGGCGGGGGCGCGCATCTCACGCCCTCCGGTAAAGCGGATACGCATGGCGGGGTCAGTGAAACGGCGCGCACCTTCGGGGTCGGGAATCATGATCACCCGCAGGAACGCTTCGACCAGCGCCCCCGGTTCAGTCGGGATCTCTTCGAGGGCAACCGCGCCCTGCCTTGATGCATCACTCATTGGTTTTTCTCCTTGTCTGCACCGCACCGGTGCGCCCTGTCGGCTATCGCCTGGACACGTGCGGCCTGCATGACCTTGTGAGCATAGGCTGTGCCAGATTGTCGACAATCCAAATACAGCCTTGTCGGCATTTTTAAATAAACATTGGCAACAATGGCATGCTTCGTGCATCCGGACGGATCGAGGCTCCCAGGAGTCCACCACTCTGACCACGCAGCTTTCTATCTGGAGAACGAGTCATGCAATCCGTCACCCGTCGCACCGTGCTGGCCGCATCGATGGCCGCCTTCGCTCTGTCCGCCGCCCCCCACGCATTTGCCGCCGAACCGATCAAGATCGGCCTGGTGACCGCGTTATCGGGCCAGTCCGCGCTGGCGGGCGAAGCACTCACCCGCGGCATGACGATCGCGATCGAAGAAATCAACGCCAAGGGCGGTCTGCTCGGCGGACGCAAGCTCGAACTGGTGCGCCGCGACGATGAAGGCAATCCGGCCAAGGGCGTGACCGCTGCGCGCGAGTTGATCTACAAGGAAAAGGTCGCGGTGTTGTTCGGCGGATTGGATACGCCTGTGTCGGTCGCCATCGTGCAGATGACCAACCAGGAGAAAGTGCCGTTCATGGGCCCGTGGGCAGCCGGCACGCCGATCACCAAGAACGGCGCCAAGGTCGAACTATGCGTTCCGCGTATCGGCGGTCGATGAGATTGTCGACAAGGCGATGCTCAGCTACTCGCAGAAGACCTTCAAGGCCGCCAAGCCCGGCCTCATTTTGGTCGAACAACGCATGGGGCGAATCCAACGAGCAAGGCATCGTCGCCGCACTGGCCGCCAAGGGCATGAAGCCGGCCGGCATCGAGAAGTTCGAAGCCAACGATGTTAACGTCGTGCCGCAACTCACGCGCCTGAAGGCCGCTGGCGCAGACACGCTGTTCATGGTCGGCAACGTCGGTCCCTCGGCACAAGTCGTGAAGTCGCTCGACCGCATGGGCTGGAAAGTGCCGGTGGTTTCGCACTGGGGTCCGGCGGGTGGCCGTTTCACCGAACTGGCAGGGCCCAACGCCAAGAACGTCCACTTCGTTCAGACCTATAGCTTCTTCGGCAAGCAGTCCCCGGTGGGCGACAAGGTCGTCAAGGCGCTCAAGGCCAAGTATCCGGACATCAAGGATGTGGATGACATCACGCCGGCAGTCGGTGTCGCCAATGCGTACGACGGCATGCAACTGGTCGCCCAGGCCATCGCCAAGGCCGGCTCGACCAATGGCGACGCGGTCCGCGAAGGTTTCTACAAGATCGACCGCTATGAAGGCCTCATCAAGACCTACGTGAAGCCTTTCTCGCCGCAAGAGCATGACGCGCTGGGCGAGAACGACTACGTGTGGGCGTACTTCAACAACGACTACATCCTCCCGGTGGGCATGGCGTCGCGCTGAGCGGATAACGCTTCAGCACGATAAGCAGAGAGGACCGGGCAAGGCGGTGCCGTGTGGCACCGCCGCACCCCACAAGCAATTCGATCGGATACACCATGCTTTTACTTTCCGCACTCGTCAGCGGGCTGGGCCTGGGCAGCATGTATGGCCTCATGGCGCTGGGCTTTCATGTCACCTACGCCGTCTCGGGCACCGTCAACTTCGCACAAGGCAGTTCGATGATGCTGGGCGCCGTGCTCACGTTCGCACTCGCACGCGGCCTGGGCTGGCCACTGGCGCTGGCCATCTGCGCAGCACTCCTGTTGTGCGCACTCTATGGCCTGCTCGTGGAGTTCTTTGCCGTGCGCCCCTTCGCCAGCCGCGGCTCGGACGCCTGGCTGATGTCGACGGTGGCGCTGGGCATCGTGCTCGATAACGTCGTCATGTTCTCGTTTGGCAAGGAGCCGCGCAGCCTGCCGTCCCCCCTGGCGCAAACACCGATCGATTTCTCGACGCTCGGGCTCGAAGGCCTGGGCATCTACCCGCTGCAACTGGTCATCCCCCTCGTCGGTCTTGCTCTGGCGTGGGCGCTGCACTTCGTTGCGCGCCGCACGCGTTGGGGCACGGCGATGCTGGCGGTGGTGCAGAACCGCGACGCCGCACGCCTGATGGGCATTCCCATCCGCCGCGTCGTAGCGGCCGCATTTGCGCTGTCGACGCTGTTCGCTGGCGTAGCAGGCGTGCTCATCGCGCCGCTGGTCAACGTGCACGCCGACATGGGCACGCTGTTCGGCTTGAAGGCCTTCGCCGTCGCCATTCTCGGCGGTATCTCCAGCGCATGGGGCGTGATGATCGCCGGCCTGCTGTTCGGCATCGTCGAAGCCAGCGTCACCGCCACGCTGGGCTCGGGCTACACACAGATCATCACTTTCTCGCTCGTCATCGTGGCACTCGCTGCGCGCCCCAATGGGTTGTTCGGTCGTGCGGAGGTACGCAAGGTATGAACACGCATCCCACCGAAATCGAAGCCGTGCTGGCCCGGCAACCGATGCGCGCCACACGGCCGGTCATGACGAGTCTCGCTCCGCTCGGGGCGTGCGCGATGGTCGTAGCCATCGCGCTTGGGCTGGCGATGAACGTCAATGGCTATTACGTCTTTGTGCTCGCCAATGTTGCATTGCTGGCCATGGTCGGCATCGGACTCAACGTGTTGCTGGGGCTCTCCGGGCAAGTGTCTTTCGGCCATGTGGGCTTCTACGCCATCGGCGCATATGCGGTCAGCATTCTCACCACCAAGGCCGGCTGGAGCTTCTGGGCTGCGTGGCCGATGGCGGCCTTGCTTGCGGCAGGCGTCGGCGCACTGCTGGCGCTGCCTGCGCTCCGTGTGAAAGGGCCGTATCTGGCGATGATCACCATCGCGTTTGGCTTTATCGTCGAGCACAGCATCGTCGAGGCGCGTGAGCTGACCGGCGGGCAGAACGGGCTCATGGGCATCGTGGCGCCCGCGCTGAGCGAAACACTGCGCGGCGAACGCGCCATCGCGGTGCTGGCGATTCTCGCGGCAGCGGTGGCATTCGCAGCCTTCGCGCTGCTCTCGCGCGGCACATGGGGTATTGCCATGCGTGCGGTGCGCGACAGCGAAACCGCATCCGAATCCATCGGCATTCATCCGCTGGTGGTGAAGACGGTCGCCTTCAGCCTGTCGGCCCTGCTGGCCGGCGCGGCGGGCGCTTTGTATGCGCCGCTGTCGGGCTTTGTCACACCCAACAGCTTCGGCTTCATCCAGTCGATCCTGTTCGTGCTGGTGGTGATGATCGGCGGATCGGGCAGCCTTGCCGGGCCGATCATCGGCGCGCTCATCGTCGGTCTGCTGCCAGAACTACTGTCGAGCCTGGAGGAATACCGCCTGCTGTTCTTCGGCATGTTGTTGCTGGTCGTGCTGTGGGCGGCGCCCGAAGGCATGGTCGGCCTTGCACGCCGCGCGTTCACCTTCCGCCGCGAAGCAATCAAGCCTAGACCCTTGCCCGCCGTCCGCCCGGCAAACCTGCCAAGCCGGGCGCGCAAGACGCTGCGTGCGGACGATCTGAGCATGGTGTTCGGCGGCGTACGTGCCGTCAGCGGCGTGGGCTTTGAAGTGCGCCCTGGGGCCGTCACCGCGCTGATTGGCCCGAACGGGGCCGGCAAAAGCACGGCACTCAATATGCTCAGCGGTTTTTACACGCCGACCACGGGCCACGTACTGCTCGACGATGCAGCCTTGCAGGGGCGCGGCGCATGGCGCATCGCCCGCCGGGGCGTCGCACGCAGCTACCAGACCTCGCAACTGTTCGGCAGCCTGAGCGTGCTCGACAACGTCGCGCTGGCGATGTCGCGCGGACGCCTCGGCAGTCTGCTGAGCGATGAACGCATGCACGCAGCAGAAGCCGTCGAGCGCGCTCGTGCCCTGCTCGATTGGTGCGGCTACGCGGGCGACGTGTCGATCGCGTCCAAGGGCCTGGCGCACGTCGACCGTCGTCTGGTGGAAATCGCTCGCGCGCTGGCCGGCGACCCAGACGTATTGCTGCTGGACGAACCCGCGGCCGGTCTTTCGCGCGAAGACAAGTCGCGCCTGGCCGCACTGTTGCGACGCATCGCCGACGCCGGCATCGGCGTGGTGCTGGTCGAACACGACATGGCGCTGGTGATGGAGATCTCGGACCACATCGTGGTGCTCGACGCTGGCCAACGGCTGGCGCAAGGCACGCCCGCGCAGATTCAACAAGACCCGGCCGTGCGCCGTGCCTACCTCGGCGAAGGCGGCATGTCGCTTGCACCCGCGCAGCGCACCGCACCGGTCGCCGGAAACGAAGTGCTCGGCATTGGCGCACTCACCACGGGTTACGGCGCAGACCCGGTGCTCAACGCGGTCAACATCCGCGTCAACGAAGGCGAAATGATCGCCTTGCTCGGTGCCAACGGCGCCGGCAAGAGCACGCTCATGCGCACGCTGGTGGGCCTGCACCGGCCATTCACTGGCGGCATCCACGTGGGCGGAGTGGAACTGGCGACCCTGCGCGCCGAACAGATCGTGGCGCACGGACTGGTGCTGGTGCCTGAGGGTCGCCAGGTATTCCCCGAACTGAGCGTTCTCGACAACATCCGGCTCGGCGCCTTTCTCCATCCGCAGGATCGCGAAGCACGCGTTGAAGAAATGCTGCAACGCTTTCCGCGCCTGCGTGAGCGGCTGCACCAGCGCGCAGGCCTGCTGTCGGGTGGCGAACAACAGATGCTGGCCATCGCCCGCGCGTTGATGTCGCGTCCACGCGTGCTGTTGCTCGACGAGCCCTCGCTGGGACTAGCGCCAAAGATCATTGAAGAGCTGTTCGCCGCACTCGACCGCCTGCGCGGCGAGAACATGACGCTGCTGCTGGTCAACCAGATGGCGGCGCTAGCGCTGGCGCTTGCCGACCGCGCCTACGTGCTCGAGAACGGGCGCGTGGTCGCACAAGGCACCGCAGCCGAGATCGCCGCCGACGAAACGCTGACCAAGGCCTACCTTGGCGGGCACTGAGGGACGACGCAATGGAAATCAATCTGCCTGATGTGGTGGCCGAAGTGTCCGCCGCCTTCATGCGCTACGAGGCCGCGCTCACCAGCAACGATGTCACCGTGCTCGACGAGCTGTTCTGGGACAGCGCGCACACGGTGCGTTACGGCGCCACCGAGAACCTCTATGGCGTCGATGAGATCCACGCGTTCCGCAAGGCACGTCCGTCGCGAGGCCTCGCGCGCACCCCGCAACGCGTCGCCATCACGACATTCGGCCGCGATTTCGCCACGGCGGACATGGAGTTCGTGCGCGAGGGCGAACCGCGCATCGGCCGCCAAAGCCAGACGTGGGTACGCCAGCCGGAAGGGTGGCGAGTGGTCGCAGCACACGTGTCGTGGATGGACGCGACACGCTGACAACAAAACGGAGAGCTTGCGTGTATCACAGCAAAACCTGTCGTGGCGGCATGGTAACCGCCCCTCACCATCTGGCAGCACAGAGTGGCGCGGCCGTTCTGCGCGAAGGCGGCAACGCTGTCGAAGCCATGGTCGCAGCAGCCGCCACCATCGCCGTTGTGTACCCACACATGAACGGCATCGGGGGCGATGGTTTCTGGCTGATCGCCGAGCCGGGCAAAGCGCCCGTTGCCATCCGCGCGTGCGGACAAGCGGCCGGATTGGCGACTCCCGGCTTCTACGCTGAGCATGGCGACGCAGTCATCCCGACACGTGGCGCACGCGCCGCACTGACGGCGGCTGGCGCGGTCGGCGGCTGGCACGCAGCGCTGCAGGCAGCAGCAGATTGGGGCAAGCCATTGCCGTTGTCGCGATTGCTGGAAGACGCCATTCGACACGCGCAGGAAGGTGTCGCAATTTCGCGCTCGCAAGCACAGCTCACGCGCGACAAATGGCAGCAGCTAGAACACGTCGGCGGCTTCGCGCGCACCTTTGCGGAACACGGTCTGCCGCAATGTGGCGACACGCTGCGCCAGCCTCGACTGGCGGCGACGCTGGCGCAGTTGTCACGCGCGGGACTGGACGATTTCTATCGCGGCGATCTTGCGCGCAGCATGGCGCGTGATCTCGAAGCCGCCGGTAGCCCGGTTCGCTTGAGCGACCTGGAAGTGTTTAGCGCCCGGACGCTCGCACCGTTGTCGGTCGAGATCGGTGCAGGCCGCCTGTTCAATCATCCACCGCCTACGCAGGGCATCAGCTCGCTGGCGATCCTGGGCATCTTCGATCGGCTCGGCGTGCGCGAGGCCGAGAGCTTTGCGCACTTGCACGGCCTGATCGAAGCCACCAAACGCGCCTTCCGCTGGCGCAATGCTCATGTAGGCGATCCGGCCTTCATGCGCAGCGACGCGGCGGCCTTCCTCCGCGACACATCGCTTGCTCACGAAGCGGCCCGGATCGACATGCAGCACGCAGCACCATGGCCCGAGCTTGCGCTGCCCGGCGACACGGTCTGGCTGGGCGCGGCGGATCGGCAGGGTCGCGTGGTGAGCTACATTCAGAGCGTGTATTGGGAATTCGGCAGCGGGCTGGTGCTGGAAGAGTCCGGCGTGCAATGGCAGAACCGGGGCGCGAGCTTTTCGCTCACGCCGGGGCCCAATGCACTGGTACCGGGCCGCCTGCCGTTCCACACGCTCAACCCGGCGATGGCGCAATTGCGCGACGGCCGCGTGATGGCCTACGGCACGATGGGGGGCGAAGGCCAGCCGCAAACACAGGCGGCGGTGTTCTCGCGTCACGTGCTATTCGGGCAGGACATGCAGGCCGCTGTCACTGCACCGCGCTGGCTGCTCGGCCGCACCTGGGGCGACGAAACCACCAACCTCAAGCTCGAATCGCGTTTCGATGGTGCGCTGGTCGACCAACTCATGCGCGCAGGCCATGCAGTGCAGGTGGTCGACACGTTCGACGACATGATGGGCCACGCGGGCGCCATCAGCTTTCATCCAGACGGGCGCATCGAAGGCGCCACCGATCCGCGCGCTGACGGCGCCTGCGCCGGATACTGACAGAGCCCGGATCGACGCCGATCCGCAAGCCCCAGCGCCGGCCACTCCGGCGCGTGATCCACAAAAGCCAGCGTGTGCCGGGGCTTCCCGGCACCCTTCGCGCCATTGCGCGCGAACACCGCATTCTGGCACGGCGAGCATGCCCATTTGGCGACATTCCCTTGCTGCCCGCATATGCGTTGTGCAAGATGCGTGGCACCGGTATCACCCGCGCGTAAAAACCCCCTATCAGACGTGGAGCTACCCGGACTTTCTACCAAGGAGGAGTCACCGTGCAGTACCGCAAGCTTGCCATCATGGGACTGGCAATCTCCACTGCGTTCACGCTTTCTGCGTGCGGCGGAGATAGTAATGATTCGGGCACGCCCGCTACATCCAGTTCGTCCAGCTCTGTTAGCTCTATCTCATCGTCGAGCGCTTCATCGTCGTCGTCCGTATCATCGACATCGTCCAGCACGAGTAGTAGCGCGTCGTCGAGCGTGAGCAGCAGTGCATCCAGCTCCAGCAGCTCGAAGAGTTCTTCCAGTTCGTCGAGTTCGTCGAGTTCGTCGAGCGTTTCGAGTTCTTCGATTTCTTCCAGCTCTTCGAGTTCTTCGGTCTCCTCCAGCGCATCCAGCTCCAGTTCGTCCGTCGAACACGTCGCTGACGCGCCCGCAACTGACCGACACTGAAGCTTCCACGCGTGCCACCATCCTGCTCACGCTGGCCCAGGGCGGCACTGCTGACGCGTTGGTCGCCGACAACTGGGACCCCGTCACCAATGGCATCGGCGACGTCAGTACCTTTGTGCCGACCTACACGGTCGCCGCCAGCGGCGGTACGCACACAACGGTCCAGGCTGCGGTCGATGCAGCCACGACAGTGGGCGGCACGGCGCGCATCTACATTCGGGTCATGCCGGGTACGTATCGCGAGCAGGTTTGCGTGAAGAACGCACCGCCGATCACCTTGTACAGTGCCGACGCGGACGCCTCGAAGGTCGTCATCGTCAACAACCACTACAACGGCGAAGCAAAGGTCTCGACCGTCGTACTCAACGCGTGCGAAGGACGTAGCGGCAGCACCACCTACGGCACCAGCGGCAGCACGACCTTCCTGGCGTATTCGGATGGTTTCCAGGCCAAGAACCTGACCTTCTCGAACGATTTCGACGAAACCACCGCCACCAGCGGCCTGCAAGCCGTGGCGGTGACCACGACCGGCGACAAGCTGATCTTTGAAAACGTGCGCTTCCTTGGCAATCAGGACACGCTCCAGACCAAGAGCAGCAGCACGGGCAAGATCGCGCGCTCGTACTTTGTCGACTCGTACGTCGAAGGCGACACTGACTATGTCTTCGGGCGTGGCGTGTCGGTGTTCAACCGCGTGACCTTCAAGTCACTGACATCACGCACCACGCTGGGTTACGTGTTTGCCCCGTCGCATCCGCAGCTCTATCAGTACGGCTATCTGGCCATCAATTCGACCTTTACGTCCGACACCTCGACTGCGGCGAACATGATGGACCTGAACCTGGGTCGCGCATGGGATGACAGCTCGGGCGGCTACACGGTGGGTAGCACCACCTACGTGCCCAACGGCATCGCTATCGTGCGCAATTCAGTGATCGGCGCGCACATCCGCACCACCGTCGCGTGGGCACCGGCAGCGACCACCGGTCGTCTGTTCGATCCGGTCAATAGCCAGACCGTGACATGGTCGAGTGCGTTAACGGTCTTCCCGGCGAACCGCTTGTACGAGTACAAGAACACGGGCGCCGGTTCGATCAGCGGCAACTGATCGTCACAGGGATCCGCGCAGCACGCGAAAGGGGCTCTTCGGAGCCCCTTTTCTATTACCTGCCGCGCGAATTCCATGCGCAGCAGTTGCGCCGCCGTCGCTGAAATCATGACGCGTGCAATGCGCGATACGCGCCTGTCCGCCGAGCCCGAATGGCATACATACCCAGGCCCATCGGTACGCTCCGATAGACAATTTGGAGCCTTTTCGCTTCGCGTGTCGAATTGAACCCATCACGCGGACACAGCATATTCCGCACAAATGCGGCCCGTAGCCAGCGCGCCCGCAAGGCGCGTTCAGGCATGACAAATCCAGAACAACGACATGAGGCGCGCAGGGTCTGCATTGCAAGCTTTTCACGCCCACGCGAAGGAGGCCTGGAATGTCCTGCACTCACTCCCTGCGCAGCACATCGCGCAGGTCTCGCTCGTCCCTGTCCACGGCAATTGCGCTCGCCTTCATCGGTCTCGCAGGTTGCGGTGGCAATCACAACGGCAATAGCGATGATGCGTCCGTAACGTCTCCACCCGATTGGGAGGTGGCGCTCGACGACGCACGGTACCCCTGCCTCGTTACCGTGTCCGGCGGCTCACTGGGCAACGCAGCACCGTTGCATTCGATGGCGGATGAAGGCGCGAAGAACGTCAACGTCACACCGCTGACCGAGCTGGTGTTGGCGCGGGCCGTAGCGATTGGCGGCTCGGCCGCGTCGGTCGACACCATTGCTCCATCAGCGCTGCTGGCGGTGAGTGCGGGCGTGCCCCAAGCGCAAGTGGCCGTCGCACAAATGCTGGTGGATGCGGGCTACGCCACTCGCAGCGACGCGGACTTCTTCACCGCCTCGTTTTTACCGGAGAAGGGCGACGCCTACGACGACCTGCTCGAACATATCTCCCTGTCGCTGGCTGACAGCGGCTCGACATTCAGCGATCTCGTCGATCAGGTGACACAGCCGATCTCGCCCGATGCGCCGACGACGGCCCGCGCAGGCATCAATACCGCGGGCCGCCTTTCCAATCCAATGCTTCGCGCATTGCGTTCGGGGATGGCGCCCGCAGGTACGATCAGACGCGATACTGCGCCACCGCGCGCTGCATGCGCGCCACGTTCGCCTGCAATACGTGCGACGCACCTTCAGTGTCGTTGGCGATGCCAAGATTCTGGTCCGACAGGCGGGCAGCTTCTTCGACGCCCCGCGCCACTTCAGTCATGGCGCTGCCCTGCTCGGCCGCAGAGTGAGAGATTTCGGACACCATCTGCAAGGTGTTTTCCATGTGCCCGTTGATGGACTGAAGTGATTCGTGCGCCTTATGCACAAGACTTACGCTGTCCGAGACCTGGGTTGCACTTTGGCGCATCGACGACACCGCCTCCGCCGTGTCGGCGTGGATGCGCCCGATCATGCCGTCGATTTCTTCGGTGGCCTGGGCCGTCCGCTCGGCGAGCTTGCGGACCTCGTCCGCCACCACGGCAAAGCCACGCCCTTGCTCACCCGCACGGGCCGCTTCGATCGCGGCATTGAGCGCCAGCAGGTTGGTCTGGGTGGCGATCTCTTTGATGACCAAGGCCACGCTGCCGATTTCGGTCGTGCGATCGCCGAGCTTTTCGACCGTCTCGGCCGAGCGGCTGACGGTGGTCGACAGAGCATTGATCGTTTCCGTGGCGAGCGCCGACAGGCGTGCGCCCTCACGCGCACGCGCGCCGGATTCGCTGGCCGCTTCGCGTGTGCCGACCGCATGCGCGGCGACTTCTTCGATGGACACGGCCATCTCTTCAACCGCAGCAGCAGCCGAGGACGTCGTGGTGTTCTGACGCGTGGCGGAACTGACCAGCGCCTCGATACTGCCGTTGATGGACGCGGTGGTCTCCGACACCTCGCGCGTTGCATCGCCCACCACTTGCAGCGTGGCGCGCGTGGCGGCGATCTGCGTATCGAGCCTTGCCGCGATGTTGCCGATGATGTCGTGCTGACCCGGTTCGAGCGCGCGCGTCAGGTTGCCGCTCGATAGCGTGTCTTCAAGGAAGGCGTCGATATGCCGCAACCGGCGCAGGGCGTGTGGCAGGTAGAACACGACCATGTAGAGCGCTGCACACAGCGTCAGCGCCGCCAGCGCCACGTAACTGGTGTGCAACCAAGCCTGGTCTCGGAACGAGCCTGCGGCGACACCGATGATCTGCGCCAGCAGGACCAGTACCGCAAATGCATACAGACGCGACTCGTGAGACAGCACGCGTTCGACCGTGCGCGAATGATTGCGCACGACGCGACCGTTCTGGATGCGCAACGATTTGTCGCCTTCGCGCAAGCGCCGATACGCCTTGTCTGCGGCATCGATCTGTTCGCGCGTGGGACGCGAGCGCACCGATTGGTAACCCACGACGGAGCCGCCTTCACGCACCGGAGAGGCGTTGGCAACGACCCAATAGAAGCCACCGTCCTTGCGGCGATTCTTGACGACACCCTTCCACGGTTTGCCCGCCTTGAGCGACGCCCACATATCGCGAAAGGCATCTACCGGCATGTCGGGGTGGCGGATCATATTGTGCGGCTGACCTTCCATTTCTTCTGGAAGAAAACCGCTTATTTCCGCAAAAGCCTTATTGGCGTAAGTGATATTTCCGTGCAGATCGGTCCGCGAATAAATAAAGACATTATCGGGAACAAGAGTTTCTATCTGCGTGACCGGCTGATTATTGCGCATTGCCCTGCACTACTCCTGAATACCTCGCGCGCGAGCGCGCTCGTGTTTTATGGCTGTCACCAACCGGTGCCTTGCCCGGATCGTGCAAGCCGGCAAGCCGGACACATGGGCAACTGCTGACAATCCTAGCCTTCAAAAACAACCGCTTATAGTGTGCCACACAATTTTTCAATTCACATTTAAGCGTTCTGCGCGCGCGGACGAATGCGCATGCCGCACTGCAGCAGGGATGCACAGCAAAAACAGGTGACGATATTCATGCGCGGCAAATCGATTATTAAATTTCAATCCCTGATTTGCTATAAGGCTTATCGCTTGCGTGACATCAATTCCTTTCAGGGATTAACAATTGAAGCCTTAATCGTTTCATCGACCCACCGTAAACGCAGGTGCCAAACAACGCGGGAAGCATGATGAAACTGAAGCAAAGGCTGATCCTCTTTGTATCGCTACTGGTCGCGGCAAGCATTGTGGTGTTGTCCACGATGGCCTATCGCCGGATGAAGTCCGAGATCATTTCGGGTGTGGAACACGAGATCCAGGCAGTGATGCAGGGTAATGGTGCAGCGCTGGCGCGCTGGGCCGGGCAGCGCGAGGACGCCATACAAGGTGCGGCAGAACATATCGGCACTGACGAAGCGCCGACAGTGGCGCTGAAAACCGCCAAGGCCGGCGGGCGATTCGACCAGACTTTCGTAGGCTTTGCCGACAAGCGCATGGTCTATGACAACCCCGATAAGCAAGCGCCGGACGGCTATGACCCGACCGCGCGTCCGTGGTACGGCAAAGCCAGCTCGGAAGGCAAACCGACAATCTCGGCGCCGTATATCTTTGCTTCGACCAAGCAACTGGGCGTCACTGTCGCAGCCCCCATGATGCGCGACGGCCAACAGGTCGGCGTCGTCGGCGGTGACATCGCGCTGCAGGACGTCATGGCATTGATGCTCGACATCAAGCTGCGCGGCGACGGGTTCGCATTCCTCGTCACGCACGATGGGTTGATCGTCGCGCACCCGAAACCCGATACGGTCCTCAAGCCGGCAGGCGAAGTCATGCACGGGCTGGATGCGAAAACGATCACGCAGCTGTCATCGTCGCACGGCTTGACCGAAATGCGCCTGGACGATGCGCCGGTGTTTGTCAGCGTGGCCGCCATCGCCGGCACCGATTGGTTGCTGGGCACGGTCATCGATCGCAGCAAGATTCTGCAACCGCTCGATGCGTTGCTGATCACACTGGTGATTGCGGGACTCGTCGTCGGCGTACTGGCAGTGGGCATCGCCAAGTTCGCACTCGATCGCCTGTTCGTTGGCCTCGATCGTCTGCGCGCGATGCTTGAGGAAGTCGCCAGCGGCGGCGGCGACCTGACGCACGAGCTGCCCGTGGAGCGTCGCGACGAAATCGGGCTGACGGCGGATGCCTTCAACCGTTTCATCGTCATCCTGCGCGGCATGTTCAGCAAGGTGCGCGACGAATCGGTCAGCCTTGCGCAGAAGGTTAACGCGCTGCATACCGTGATCCAGACCATTTCTGCCGACTCGCAGAAGCAGGCGGATATTTCCAGCGCCTCGGCGGCGACCATCGAAGAGATCACCGTCAGCATCAATCACATCGCCGACAGCGCGCAGGAGGCCGAACGCACGGCCATCGATACGGGCAAGGTGTCACTGACATCGGCCGAGTCGGTGAATACGCTCACCCACGAGATCGACCGCATCGCGCTAGCCGTTAACACGCTGTCGGATACGCTGGGCTCGCTTGGCACGCGCTCGACGGAAATCAATGGCATCGTCGCAGTGATCAAGGAGATTGCCGAACAGACGAACCTGCTTGCGCTGAATGCTGCGATCGAAGCTGCGCGCGCCGGCGAACAGGGGCGCGGCTTTGCCGTGGTGGCCGACGAGGTGCGACAACTGGCTGAGCGCACGTCGAAAGCGACAGTGGAAATCGGGCACCGCATCTCGTCGATCCACGGCGACATTCAATCGGCACTGAGCAACATGTCGCACACGCGCGAATCGGTGAGTGCCGGGGTCGGCACCGCACATTCGGTGGCCGAACAGATGGCGGGCATCGACGCACAGATGCAAAGCGTGGTTTCCGCCATCCGCGACATTGCCGGGTCCACGCGCGAACAATCGTCCGCCACCAATGACATGGCACGCGCGGCCGAACAGGTCAATCGCATGACGTCACAGACGGATGGGGCGATCCAGTCGGCATCGACCACCGTCGCCGAGCTTAACGGCCTGTGCCGCGACCTCGATGGATTGGTGAAGCGGTTCAAGCTTTGAGGCCCCTGGCGCGCAACGTTTCGTGGAACGAAGCGCGCCAATTGCCTCCACATCGCACGTTACAACGGCAGCGTTTGAACAGGCGAAAGGCTAACCTTCAGAATCATCGACAGCCCCCAACCCAGAAGAAGGGTACACAACGACACGCCCACGCTCGGCCCGAAACGCAAGTCCAGCGCTGTGCAATAAGCAATGACCTGTGCAGCGAAGACAAGCACAGGCAGCAGAAGCACGCCGGTTAGGGGTGCGTGGCTCATGAAGTTCATGCAGACGACGAAGGCAATGATCGAGAACAGCCCACAGTAGATGACAGCTTTCAGGCATGTCAACAACGGGTAACTCTCGCGCGCTATCAATCCTGCGCTGACTTTGACTACCAATGCGCTGGCGACGAGGTATAGCGCGAACATGATCAACGCCGAGACGGGCAGTGCGAACGCTAGAATGACAAACGCTAGTGTGGCAAGAAGGTAGTGCATCTGAAAATTCCGAAGAAGCGGTATGGAAGCGAATACGGCCGGCAGTGTATTCCAGCGAAGCTAGCGCACCAGCCTGCATGGACTTTCGGGCCTATGTAAGGTGAGGTGGAATGATGCCCACACCGGATCGCCCCATCTGCCAGCCCCAAGCACGCAAAGGAGGAGAACGATGGCAATTCCCCACGCGAAGTCAGGCGACGTCGTCGCCATTGGTATTCCGCTGGCGTCCGGCGCGAGCCTTGAGGGCCTCGTTTCCGAAACACTGATCCGCGATGAACATATCGAAGTGTTCCGCTTCGTTCTGCAGCCCGGTACGCGCATGCAAGAGCACCGCGCATCGGGATCGCTGACGATCCAGTGCCTGCAAGGCGAGATCGAACTCACTGCACACGGTACGACGCGCGCGCTCAAGCCTGGGGACCTGGTTCACCTGCGCAATGCGGAGGCGCATGCCGTCGCCAGCGATCAACTCACGGTGTTGCTGCTGACGCTGTTTCTGAACCGCGCGTAGCGCCGCGCGTCGGACAGGCGAGCGGGCGATCCACGCACGTTTGGGCGGTATAGACTTCGGGCCCAGCAACGCGACTCGAATACCGGCAACACCCATATGGACCCGCTTCTCTTTCAGCTGTCTTCCGCCGTACCACGTGCAGAATCCGTCGAACAACTCACCCGCCCTTTGCTGGAAATCCTCAGCACCGTTGCGGGCATGGAGTCGACCTACCTGACGACGATCGACCTCGAAAGGGGCACGCAGCACGTCAAGTTCGCCCGCAATGCCGGCGAGATGCAGATACCGGAAGGGCTTGATGTCCCGTGGGAAGACACGCTGTGCCGGCGCTCGCTGAACGAAGGGCGCACGTATACGCCCAACGTCTCGGAATGTTGGGGGGACTCATCCGCAGCGCGGGCCTTGGGCATTCGCACTTACGTCAGCGCGCCAGTGCGCGGCACAGACGGTTTGCTGCTTGGCACGCTGTGCGCAGCGAGCGCCTCTACGCAACCACTATCCGCAGCGTCCGAAGCGCTGCTGCAGTTGTTCTCCAAACTCATCGGCACATGGATGGAGCGTGAGCGCCTCGTCGCGCAACTGAGCGAAGCCAACGAACGGCTCGCCACCTATGCACTCGTCGATACGCTCACCGGCCTGCCCAATCGACGCGCCATCTACGACGTACTCGAACGTGCGCTGGCGCAAGCCAAGCGAGACGGCGCGTGCGTGCTCGTCGGCCTGGTCGACATGGATCGCTTCAAGAGCATCAATGACACGTACGGTCACCAGGTGGGCGATTTGTTCTTGCGAGACTGCGCACAGCGCTTACGCGCGAGTCTGCGCGGAATGGATGTGATCGGGCGTCTGGGCGGCGATGAGTTCGGCGTCGTCGCGCCCAGCCCCGCCGCGGATAGCGAGCATGCCGCACAGTTGCTGCAGGATCGCCTCGGCGCCGCGACGGTCGGCGCATTCCGTTTTCAGGACGTGGCGTTCGCCTATGCCGGGGCGAGCGTAGGGGTCGTCGCAATCGATCCGGCGCGCGCCAATGCGGAAGAAGCCTTCCGCATTGCCGACGCACAGATGTATCGCGTGAAACGACAGCGGCGCGAACAGGCCGCCTGATCAGGCGCGAAGCGCCACCCAAGAAAAAAGCCCCCACTCCGCGGGAGTGAGGGCTCGACACAGCAAGCTGCTTGCGGAGCGCGGGGCTCCGCGTCGCTTAATTACACTTGAGCGTTGCCAGTTGCTTGCCGGCACCGGCCACAGCAGGCAGGCCGTTCTTCACGCATGCCGGTGCATCGACCGTGTACGTGTAGGTCATTTCGGCTGCCGGGAAGGTCGCCGTCGACTGCCAGTCGCTCGCGTCCTTGGTCGGCGTGGACGGGCTGGCCACCCACTTGATGCCATAGGTCGCAAAGTCGGCCGTGCTCGTGATGTTGTTGTTGCGCAGCTCCCAGTAGCCGATCGCCGAACTGTCGCGCGAGGTCACCGGGTTCTGCACGTTCTCGAAGTAATTGCCTTCCACCAGCGAATAGCCGCCCATGCGCACGTTGATGCCCGACGTGGCGATGTTGTAGAAGTAATTGTTGAGCATGTGCGAATAACCGATGCGCTGCAGCGGCGTACGCGAATTGACGTTCTGGAAGATGTTGTGCGCGAACGTGATGTGGCGCACATCGGTTTCGCTGTCGCTGAAACCGTTCAGGCTCACCTTTTCGTGATCGCGCATGACGTTGTACGACACGGTCACCGCTTCCACGCCCTTCTTCACGTCGAGCATGCCATCGAACGAAGTGTCGCCAGCGCCGGGGCACAGGATGTTCTTCGTAAAGAGCGTGTTGTGGTCGATCCAGATATTGGTCGGCTTGCCCGCACTCATGCCTTCTAGGCTGATGATGTCAGCAGCATCGCCACCCGGCGTCAGGCCGATCGTCATGTTGCGGATGATGATGTTGTTCGACACAGCGGCAATGTGAATGCCGAACTGTGCGGACGAACCATCGGCGCCCTGGATCGTGATGTTGTTCTTGGGCTTGGACGAGCTGCCCTTGATCTCCAGCGTCTGCGCAGCTTGGCTGTGCAGCGTGCAGGTCAGCACGTCGCCGGTATTCAGGACGACGCCGTTCTGGTCCTTGACCGGCGTGCCGGTGTAGGTGGACGTGTCGTAATACGGCGAGAAATCGACCGTACCGGTATAGGTGATCAGCAGGCCGCCCGAACCGCTGTAGGCATCGATGGCGGCTTGCGCCTCAGCCAGCGTCGCAACGGTCACCGACTTGGACGGGCTCAAGCCCGCGCCGGTCGTTGCCTGGCCATAGCCCACTGCAGCCGTGGCGGCCGGACCGACGCTCGCGTTGGTGGACGAATTGGTTGAGCTGGCGCTGGAACTGGTGCTCGAACTGGTCGAGCTGGTGCTTGAACTCGTGCTGCTGGCGGAACTGTTCGATGAAGACGTGGAGCTGTTCGTGCTCGACGACGAAGAACTTACGGAACTGCTGCTCGACGATGATTTCGAGCTGCTCGTTGAAGACGTGCTGGATGAAGAACTTCCGCTCGGAGAGGTGTTCGAGCCCCCAGAACCATCACCACCGCCACCACCACCGCATGCGGCCAGCGCCGCACACACCATACTCGTCAATAGGGCGGACTTCAGCCCCGAATTTGCTGCGGACATGCAACCATCCTCCTCGGAATACAACTAGATTTCTAATAATTATATTTTTGACAACGCCCACAGGCGCCGTCATGGTAGCAAGGAGAAGCGACCGGTAACAGATGTATTTGCCGGATCGATTTGCGGGAAAAGACGCAAGCCGTTCGACCAGATCAGGAGCGGTGAGAGACGGTGCGTATGGAGGCCGTCCGTCAGTAGCGAACGCAACAATCAGCGTAAGGCGCTGGCCTGCCTCGATGCGTGGGGAAGTGTGAGCGCAGATCCGGGCCTGGCAGGCCGGATCTGCGCGAGTGGCTGTCAGATATGGCGGCGAAACCGTCCCGCAGTTGTATAAGGACGAATTCGCCAGGACGGCTTACTTGTCGCCTGCCGTCGTGAAGTCCGCGTCAGTCACGACGCCTTCGTTATTGAACGAAACCATCAGCGTCTTGCTATAGAGCTTCATGTTGAACACGCTCCCCTTGGCGTGGGGGTACGTGAATGCACCTCGATCGTCGAATGGACGATTTCCTCATGCACCGACAGGCGTTTGCGGATGACGTCCGCCGTGAGCGCTCGATCGTGTGTCACCACCGTGATCGCACACGAATAGGCTTCTTTGCCGACGCGCCAGACATGCAGGTTGACGATGCGCGTGTCGCCGTGGTCGGGCCCGGTTTCCACCACCTCGCGGATTTCGTCGACCACGGGGTGATCCATCTCGCGATCCAGCAATACGCGTCCGGTTTCGGCAATCAAGCCCTTGGCCCAGATGGCCACCAGCGCCGCCCCGACGATCCCCATGGCCGGGTCCAGCCATGACCAGCCGTAGATCCATCCACCGAACAACGCAGTGATGGCGAGAATGGAGGTCGCAGCGTCAGCGATGACGTGGACATAGGCCGACTTGAGGTTGAGGTCGTGGTGATGGTGGTCATGTCCGTGACTATGACCATGCGAATGCCCATGATCGTGGTGATGCGCCTTGCCAAGAATAAGCGCGCAGATCACGTTCACCGCGAGCCCGATGACCGCGATAATGATCGCCTCCTGATACTGGATCGGCTGCGGAGAAACCATCCGCTCCACGGAACCGACCAGCATCATCACCGCTACGCCGAGCAGGAAGATCGCGCTGGCAAAGCCCCCAAGGATTTCGACCTTCCATGTGCCGAATGCGAAGCGCGGGTCCTTTGCGTAGCGACGCGCGGTGGCGTACGCGAACGCAGACAGTCCGATTGCCACGGCGTGCGAACTCATGTGCCAACCATCCGCCAGCAGTGCCATGGAGTTGAACCACCAGCCCGCCGTGATCTCGACGACCATCATGACGGCGGTAATCCACATCACGACGCGCGTGCTGCGCTCGGCAGCCTCGTTGTTGTCACTGAAAACGTGGTCGTGCTTCCACGTGGAAAGATCTTCGGTATGCATGCTTGTTTTCCCTGGACGCCCGGCGCCCATCACTTGATGTAGGTGCGCAACACTTCGATCAACTCGTCGGCCCCCTGAAGGCGCTCAGCATCGGAATCAATCGACGGATCGGCAATGTGCGTGAGGACGTGCTCCTCAAGCACTTGCGCCATGAGGCCGTTGATTGCACCGCGGATCGCGGCGATCTGATGCAGCACTTCAGTACAGCCCTTCTCCGCATCCAGCGTGCGCTCAAGGGCTTCGACCTGCCCTTTGATACGGCGGACCCGGCCCAGCAATTTCGATTTGTCACGGATCGTATGGCTCATGATTCAACAGCACCATATAGGGTAGGGGGGTATGGTATCACCGTGATCGTGGCGAAAATAGCTCGCGGGGGTGCATGGGCACGACCTTCGCTACACAAGGGATAAGCACAGGCCCCGCTGAGCGAGCCCTGTTGCGCTGACACCATCGACAACATCAGCGGCGTTTTGATGGACGCGTAGAAAGCAAAGACGGCAACGCAGGCACGAAGAGTGCAACAAATGCCCGAAACGGGTGTGAGTGCACACAGAGGACCGCCGGTCACACAGACCAAACAAATTGAAACAGCAGGAATGGCTGAAACCAGTCCATGCGCGCTTGGCTGCATGGAGGAGCAGGCAGAAACGACAAAGGCCCATCCAGATGGACGGGCCTTTGCGTTGAAACCTTGGTGGCCTGGGGCGGAATCGAACCACCGACACGCGGATTTTCAATCCGCTGCTCTACCAACTGAGCTACCAGGCCAAAGAGAGGGCGCATTGTAGCGACCCTTTTCGCGGAAAGCAACTAAGCGCGCTCGAAAAATGCGTTGCCGATTTCAGCAAACGCCGCAGCGCCGACTTCATCGTAGGCGCTTCAGGACGAAAAAGCCCCGGCGCGAAGGCCGGGGCTTGCGTCTGCGTCACCCGGTGCCAATCAGGCGTGGTGGATGTCGCGGTCCTTGGTTTCGGGCACGAAGAAGATACCGACCACGAAGGTGATCAGCGCCACCACGATCGGATACCACAGCCCATAGTAAATGTCGCCCGTCGCGGCCACCATGGCGAAGGCCGTCGTCGGCAGGAAGCCGCCGAACCAGCCGTTGCCGATGTGGTACGGCAAGGACATCGAGGTGTAGCGGATACGCGCCGGGAACAGTTCGACCAGCCAGGCGGCGATCGGGCCGTACACCATGGTCACGTAGAGCACCAGCACCGTCAGCAACAGCCACACCGCCACCTTGTTCATGCGGGCCGGGTCGGCCTTGTCCGGGTAACCGGCGTCCTTCAACTGCCCGTTCAGCGCAGCGGTGAAAGTCGCGCCCTGCTCCTTGGCGTCGGCGGCGCTGCCGTCGTAGCTGGCGATGACCTTGTCACCAATCTTGATCTGCGCAACAGAGCCCGGTGCGGCGACCTGGTTGGTATAGGGAATCGCCTTCTTGGCCAAAGCGCTCTTGGCGATGTCGCACGAGCTAGTGAATTTGGCCTTGCCCACCGGGTCGAACTGGAACGAGCACTGCGACGGATCGGCAACCACTGTCACCGGATAATCGCGTTGCGCTTCGAACATCGCCGGGTTGGCGTAGTGCGTCAGGCCCTTGAAGATCGGGAAGTACGTCAGCGCCGCGATCAGGCAGCCGGCCATGATGATCGGCTTGCGGCCGATGCGGTCCGACAGCGAGCCGAAGAAGATGAAGAACGGCGTGCCGGTAAGCAGCGCGGCCGCGATCAGCAGGTTGGCCGTCTGCGCGTCGATCTTGAGCGTTTGCGTCAGGAAGAACAGCGCGTAGAACTGCCCCGTGTACCACACGACAGCCTGACCAGCCGTGCCGCCGATGAGCGACAGAATCACCACCTTCAGATTGTCCCAGCGCGCAAACGATTCGGTCAGCGGCGCCTTGGAAGCCTTGCCCTCTGCCTTCATGCGCTGGAACACCGGCGACTCCGACAATTGCATGCGGATGTAGACCGAGATGGCCAGCAGCAGGATCGACAGCAGGAACGGAATGCGCCAGCCCCACGCGTCGAACGCTTCGGGAGCCATGAACGTACGGCAGGCCAGGATCACCAACAGCGACAGGAACAGGCCCAGCGTTGCGGTGGTCTGAATCCAGCTTGTGAAGAAGCCGCGCTTGCCGTCAGGCGCATGCTCAGCCACATAAGTTGCCGCGCCGCCGTACTCGCCACCGAGTGCCAGGCCTTGCAGCAGGCGCAGGCTGATCAGAATGATCGGCGCCGCGACGCCAATGCTGGCGTAAGTGGGCAGCAGGCCGACGATTGCCGTTGACAGACCCATGATCAGGATCGTGACAAGGAAGGTGTACTTCCGGCCGATCATGTCACCGAGGCGACCGAAGACGATGGCGCCGAAGGGGCGAACGGCAAAGCCCGCAGCGAAGGCCAGCAACGCAAAGATAAAGCTGGTGGTTTCGTTAACGCCTGCGAAGAAGTGCTTGGCGATGATGGCTGCAAGCGAGCCGTAGAGATAGAAGTCGTACCACTCAAATACGGTGCCGAGCGACGAGGCAAAAATCACCTTCCGCTCTTCTCGCGTGATACCGGCGCGCGCGGGCGCACCGGCCACTGTTGCTTGTGCCATGTCTCTCTCCTGTTGTTGGGATCGACGGTGTCCAACCCGTGGGCAGGACACCGGCGCAGGGAGACACTAGGCCGGCAGGCTTACGCAATTCTTACGTTTATGGCATTGCAGTGCAGCACAAAAGCACGTGTTTTTGCGGGAGAAAACGAGGTTTCCGACTCGGCATTCCGCGCCACTGCGCGATGTCCGTTTCATACCGCAGTGCACATCGTCACCGCGCCGTTCGACATCCATGCTGACATCATTGCGGAGCCGGGAGCGGCAATCGCACAGTCACGACGGTGCCGATGCCATCCTCATTGGCGTTCAGCGTGACAGTCCCACCGTGCAGCTCGGCGATTTCGCGCACGATAGACAAGCCCAACCCGCTGCCTTCGGCTCCCGTACCGAGCACACGGTAGAAACGCTCAAAAATGCGCTCGCGTTCTTCTTCTGGCACACCGGGGCCGTTATCGCGCACTCGCAGCACGGCCATGCCGTCAGCATCACTGGCGGTGACACTCACGGTGACCGTGCCGCCACTCGGCGTGTACTTGACCGCGTTGTCGACCAGATTCGACACCAATTCAAACAGCATGATCGGTGTCGCCTCCAGCCACACGGGCTGATCGTCCATCTCGGCACCCAGATCGATGTCCCGCGCCAGCGCGATGGGCACGTAATCACCCAGCACTTCGCGCACGAGCCCATTCATCTCAAGCCGCTCGAAGGCATTCACCTTTTCAGAACTCGATTCGGCGCGCGCCAACGCCAATAACTGGTTGATCAACCGCGCGGCGCGCTCCGCGCCTTTCTCTGCCTGCTCGATGGAGCGGCGAACGGAGTGCGCGGCGCGAGAGTTCGCCGCTTCTTGCCGCGCCAATTCCATCTGCATCTTCAACCCGGCGATCGGCGTACGCATCTGGTGCGCGGCATCGGCGATGAAGCGGCGCTGCGCGTGCAGGTTGTCTTCCAGGCGCGCCATCATGTCGTTGAACGCCATGACCACCGGGCGAACCTCTTCGGGCACGCTGTCTTCGGCGACAGGAGACAGATCGCCGGGGCGACGTTCGCGGATCATCGACTGCAAACGGTTCAACGGTGCAATGCCGCGCGACAACCCGAACCACACCAACACGACCGCCAGTGGAATGATGGCGAACTGCGGCAGCAAGACGCCCGATACGATGCGAGACGAAAGCGCGTCTCGCTTGTGCCGTGTCTCGGCAACCTGAACCAGCACGTGCGTACCGGCAACCTGATCGACAAACACCGGCATGTAAGCCACGCGGATATCTTCACCCTGCACCGCGTCGTCGCGATACTGGATGTCGGCGGACCCCAGGCGCGTGCCTTCCGGCAGGCTGGGCACTTCCGCATCGCCCGCGAGCAGCGTGCCGCGTGGCGACACGATCTGGAAGTACACCGTGTCTTCCGTATCGGTGCGCAGCACGCGCAGCGCAGACGCAGGCAGGTCGACTCGCACCGCCCCCGACGGCAGCACGTGCACCTGCCCGGCAAGCGCCCTTACCTGGTCGCCCAGCGCTTTGTCGTAGGGCTGGTCGGCGATACGCGAGGCGACGTCATACGTGACGATGATGGAGATCGGCCACAGGAACAGCAGCGGCGCCAGCATCCAGTCGAGAATTTCGCCGAATAGCGAATACGTGCCGCGCCGAAAAAGGCCTCGTCGCGTCGCCGCGCCGGCATCCTGGATGGGCGGATTACTGCGGGATCGGCGCAGTCGCATCCGGCTTTTCTAGGCAGTAGCCCAAACCGCGGACGGTGGTGATGTGCAGCCCGTAGGGTTCGAGCTTTTTGCGCAGCCGGTGAACGTAGACCTCGATGGCATTGAGCGAGACTTCTTCGCCCCAGCCACACAAGTGATCGACGAGGTTTTCCTTGCTCACCAGACGGCCGCTGCGCAGCAAAAGCACTTCGAGCACGCCGACCTCGCGCGCCGACAGATCGAGTATCTGCCCGTCCACGGTGACAGATCGGTCAGCCTGGTCGTAGCGCAACGCCCCGAACGAAAGGCTCTTGCCCTGCCCGGTGCCGCGCCGGGTCAGCGCGCGCACGCGGGCCTCGAGTTCAGGCAGTGCAAAGGGTTTGGTGAGGTAGTCGTCGGCGCCGGCGTCCAGACCGTTCACCCGGTCTTCCAGCGCGTCGCGTGCCGTGAGGATCAGCACCGGCACGGTCACCTTGCGGGCTCGCAGGCGAGTGAGGACTTCAATGCCTGTCATGCGCGGCAGGCTCAGGTCCAGCAACACCAGATCGTAAGGCTGGCCGACGAGTGCCGCGTCGGCCTCTGTGCCGGTGGCCACGTAGTCGACGGCATAGCCCGCGCCACGCAGCACGCGCGTGAGTCCGTCGGCGATCAGTTCGTCATCTTCGGCCAGCAGTATGCGCATAGTCGTCTACAGTCTGCCCCACTGCCGCGCCGGAGGGCATCGGCCTCAAGGGCGGTATCGGGCGGCATGACATCGGCACGCATGGGTCATGCCGCGGCATGCCGGGCACACGATTCCCTACTTCCGGTTGCAGCAGGGGCGGCCGATTATAATCACAGCTTCGCCTTCTCCTCGCTGTACGGAGTAATCCCCATATGGAACCGTATTTCAAACACCACGTCTTCTTCTGCTGCAACCAGCGCGAGGCCGGCGACACCTGTTGCAACGACCACGGCGCCAGCCGCCTGCAAGCCTACGCCAAGGACCGCGTCGGCAAGCTCGGGCTCAAGGGCAAGGGGAAGGTGCGTATCAACAAGGCAGGCTGCCTCGATCGTTGCGACGACGGCCCGGTGATGGTCGTCTACCCCGAGGGCGTCTGGTACACCTACGTGGACGAGCAGGACATCGACGAGATCATCGAAGAACACCTGCAGAACGGCCGCATCGTTGAACGGCTCAAGCTCTGAGAACCCGTTCCCGAGCGATAAAATAACAGCAGAAAACCGGCACTTTTCGGTCAATGAGGATTCCGAGCGGCGCATGAATGCCTGGTCATGGCCTCACGGCAAGATCGGAATCCGGTTCTGGCATATTGGATGAGCCCAACCCCTATGAGCAGTGAACAACTTTTGATCGACGGCGCCGTCGGCCCCATCGAGACAATCATCGACACCCCCGACACCGTGCGCGGCATCGCGCTGGTGGCTCACCCACACCCGCTCTTCGGCGGCGCCAACACGAACAAGGTGGCCTACACCCTGGCGCGCACGTTGCGCGATCTCGGCTACGTCGCCCTACGGCCCAACTTCCGCGGCGTGGGCGCGACCGCTGGCGAGCACGACAACGGCCGCGGCGAATCCGACGACATGCTGACCCTGCGCGACTACGCACAGGACCGCTGGGGCAGCGAACTGCCGCTGGTACTGGCCGGCTTTTCGTTCGGCGCGTTCGTGCAGGCCCGCGTGGCGAGCCGACTGTCCGCCGCTGGCTCGCCCGTACATCGCATGATCCTGGTCGGCACGGCGTCCGGCCACGTAGAAGGCGCCCGCCACTACGACACCGACGCGGTCGCCGACGACACCATCGTGATCCACGGCGGGCATGACGAAACCGTCCCGCTGCCCAACGTGCTGGCCTGGGCGGAGCCCATGAACCTGCCGGTGGTCGTGGTGCCGGGGGCGGACCATTTCTTCCATGCGCGGCTACACATCATCCGCGACATTATCCTGCGCGCCTGGCGCGACTGAACGCGACATACACCCTTTACGAGGAGACCCGCTCCATGAAACTGATCGGCAGCTACACCAGCCCCTTCGTGCGCAAAATCCGCATCATGCTGCTTGAAAAGGGAGTGCCTTTCGAGTTCATCGAAGAGTCGCCGTGGGAGCCGGACACCCGCGTGTCGGACTACAACCCGCTGGGCAAGGTGCCGGCGCTGGTCACCGACGAGGGGGAGGTCTTTTTCGATTCACCGATAGTGGCGAGCTACCTGGAAATGCGCTTCACCAGCCACCCGCTGCTGCCGGCCGATGCGCGGGCCGCGCTGGGCGTGCGCCAGATCGAAGCGCTCATCGACGGCACAGTGGACGCCGCGGTGGCGATCCGCATGGAACTGCAGCGCCCGACAGAAATTCGCGTGGCGACGTGGCTTGACCGCCAAAACGCCAAGGTCGTGCGCGGACTGGACGCCCTCGAACAACGCGCGGCAAAGAACGAATGGCTGGCAGGCCCTTCGATGACGCTGGCGGACATCGCCTTGGGTTGCGCACTGTTCTGGCTGGACTTCCGCCAGATTCACGACGACTGGCGCAATGGCCGCCCTGCGCTCACAGCACTGGCTGATCGGCTGGCCCAGCGCGACAGCTTCCAGAACACACTACCGGTGTAACAGGCATGGACCGCCCGGCCGATGCACGCCAACGCACCGAAACACGACGGTCCAGCCCGCTCGTGGTGGAGGGGCTGCGCAAGTCCTACGGTGAACACGAAGTCGTGCGCGGCGTCAGCTTTTCGTTGGTGCCGGGTGAGTGTTTTGCGCTGCTCGGCCCGAACGGCGCAGGCAAGACCACCACCATCCGTTGCATTCTCGGGCAGACGATGCCTTCCGGCGGGCGCATTGAACTGGCTGGCGAATCGGTGCCGGACCGCGCGCGGCAGGCACGGCAGCGGGTCGGCGTGGTCCCCCAGACCGACAGCCTGGACCCGGACTTCACCGCAGCAGAAAACCTCGAAGTCTTTGCGCGCTACTTCGGTATCGCGCCGGATCGCGCCCGCGAGCGCATTCCGCGCCTTCTGGCGTTTGCCGGGCTGGAAGCCAAGGCCGACGCCAAGGTACCCGCGCTTTCCGGCGGCATGAAGCGACGGCTGACCATGGCACGGGCGCTAATCAACGACCCGGAACTGCTGGTGATGGATGAACCCACGACCGGCCTCGACCCGCAAGCGCGTCACTTGATCTGGGATCGGCTCAAGGGACTGATCACCGACGGCAAGACGGTACTGCTGACCACGCACTTCATGGATGAGGCCGAACGGCTGGCGCACCGCATCGCCATCCTCGACGAGGGGCGCATCATCGCCATCGGCACGCCGCGTGACGTCATCGCCGAACATATCGAACCGCAAGTGGTGGAAGTATTCGGCGACTGGACCGGACACTCCGGCGGCGCCCCGGCCTGGGCGGCGGCGCACGCGGCGGCGTTCTCGCGGCGCTTCGAGATCAGCGGCGAGACCGCCTTCTGTTACATCGATGAACCGCGCACCCTGCTCGACCACCTCGCCGACACGGGCCTGCGCTACCTGCATCGGCCCGCCAATCTCGAAGACGTATTCCTCAAGCTGACCGGGCGCGAGTTGCGCGACAGCTAAGCCAGACCGCCGGGAGCCTCCATGAAGACGCTGCTTCATCCACCTGAACTCTCCGCGTCGCGCGCCTACGCCGTCTGGCTGCGCAACGTAAAGGTCTGGCGACGGCTGGCCGTGCCGTCGCTGCTCGGCAACCTGGCCGACCCGCTGATCTATCTGCTTGGACTCGGGCTGGGGCTGGGTCTGTTGTTGCCCAAAGTGGCCGGCGTCACGTACCTGACCTTCCTCGCCACCGGCACCGTAGCCTTCTCGACCATGAACGGCGCAACCTTTGAGGCGCTGTACTCCGGCTTTGCGCGCATGCACGTTCAGAAAACGTGGGAGGCGATCATGAACGCGCCGATGTCGCTGGACGATGTGATCGTCGGCGAGATGTGCTGGGCGGCGACCAAAGCGTTTTTCTCAGGCTCGGCCATCCTGATCGTCATCGCCGCCTTCGGGCTCACGCCATGGACGCATGCGCTGACCGCCATGCCGCTGGTGGCGCTGATCGGCCTGACCTTCGCAGGGCTTGGGCTGGTCGCGACCGCGCTGGCGCCCAGCTACGACTTCTTCATGTACTACTTCACCCTGTTCATCAGCCCCATGGCCATGTTGTCGGGCGTGTTCTTTCCGGTCGACCAGCTCCCGGCGATGCTGCGCTCGGCCACCGGCTGGCTGCCCCTGTTGCACGCCATCGGCGCAGTGCGCCCAACGCTGCTTGGCACGCCCAATCCAGATTTGTGGCTGCACGTGCTGGTGCTGGCGCTCTACGCAGCGGGCGGACTGATCGTGGCACGCGCACTCATCCGCCGCCGGTTGCTGAAATAAAGGAGTCCCTCATGTCCGTCGATCAAACGCTGCTGGTCATCAGCAACACCCCGGACGAAGCCGTCGCACATCAGATCGCGCATGCACTGCTGGAACGCCGGCTGGCCGCCTGTGTCAATGTGCAGTCACCGTGCCGATCGATCTATACATGGAACGGCAGGGTGGAAGAGGCGGTCGAAGTGCCGCTGGCCATCAAGACCACGGCGCAGCGCTATCCGGCCGTGCAGGAGCTGATCCGCGAACTGCACCCGTACGAGGTGCCAGAGATCGTTGCTATTCCGGTGGCGGGTGGCTTGCCGCAATATCTGGCGTGGGTGCTGCAATCCTGCGAAGCCGTCACGCCGACCGATACGAACTGAAAACCTGACATGCGTTTCCGCCTGCCGCATGGGCTTGTCGCCCTGCTGTTGTCCTTCTTCGCCATCCTCGCATACGGGGCAGCGGACCCGTTGCCGCCCGAACAGGCTTTCCGGTTCTCGGCGCGTGCCATCAGCGAAACCGCTGTCGAAGTGCGCTTTGAAGTACAACCCGGCTACTACCTGTACCGTGACCGCACACGCATCGCCGCCGTTGGTGCGACGGCAGGGCAACCGGAATTTCCAGCGGGCGGCGAGATCCATGAAGACGAGTTCTTCGGCAAGCAGACCATCTACCGCGGCCCAACCACCTTCCGCATCCCTGTCGACGCCCCGCTTGGGCGCGACTTCACGCTGACCGTCACCGCGCAGGGCTGCGCCGATACCGGCGTGTGCTATCCGCCCACGCCTTTCAAGGCCAACTTGCGGCTTGCCGCCATGAGCGTAGCCGCCAACGAGCGGCAACATGCCGATCCGCTGGGTGCGCTCATGAATCGCGCCGCACCGCAAATGGATGTGCCGGGCGCCAACATGCCGACTACCGCGTCGTCGAACGTCGACAACGACGACGCAGGCCGCATCGCCCGATTGCTCTCCTCCGACAACCTCGCGCTGTCCATGGCGAGCTTCTTCGGGTTCGGCCTGCTGCTGTGCTTTACGCCCTGCGTGCTGCCGATGATCCCGATCGTGTCGGGCACCATCGTTGGCCACGGCAATGCGATCTCACGCGGGCGCGCCGCGCTGCTTTCGATTGCTTACGTGCTGGGCATGGCGGTGACGTACACCCTGGCCGGCGTGGCGGCCGCGCTTTCCGGCACCCTGCTGGCAATCTGGCTGCAGAACGCCTGGGTACTCGGCGCGTTCGCGTTGGTGTTCGTCGTGCTGGCGCTGTCGATGTTCGGCCTGTATGAACTGCAATTGCCCGCTGGCCTGCAAAGCCGGCTTTCTGGCGCAGCCAATCGGCAGCGCGGCTCGGTCGGCGGCATCGCGCTGATGGGGGCTCTCTCCGCCGTCATCGTCGGCCCTTGCATGGCGGCGCCGCTGGCTGGCGCGCTGCTCTATATCGCGCAGAGCGGCAATGCCGTGCTGGGTGGTGCTGCGCTGTTCTCGCTCGCACTTGGCATGGGCGCGCCTTTGGTCGTAGTCGGCGTGGCCGCTCGCCATTGGTTGCCCAAGCCCGGCCCATGGATGGAAGGCATAAAACGTCTGTTCGGCGTGCTGTTGCTGGCGACTGCCATCTGGTTGGTATCGCCGGTCGTACCGGCCGCCGTGCCGATGTTTGCGTGGGCGGTCCTGCTGGTGTTGTCAGGGGTTTTCCTGCGTGCGCTCGACAGCCTGCCGCCTCGCGCGACGGGTGCGCAACGTCTGCTCAAGGGACTGGGCATCCTGGTGCTGGTCACGGGCGTAACCGTATTCGTCGGCGCCTTGGCGGGTTCGCGTGACCCGCTCCGCCCGCTTGCGGCATTCCGGGCGCGGCAGACCACGGCCGACACGGTGCACTTCGAGCGCATCAGCAGCGTGGCCAATCTCGATGCGCGCATCCAGGCAGCCGGCGGCAAGCCGGTGATGCTCGACTTCTATGCGGACTGGTGCGTGTCGTGCAAGGAGATGGAACGCTACACCTTCCCCGACGCCGAGGTCAGCGCACGCATGGGGCAGTTCGTGCTGCTGCAGGCCGACGTAACCGCCAATACCGCACAAGACCGCGAACTGCTGCGACGTTTCGGCCTGTTCGGGCCGCCGGGTATCGTGTTTTTCGACGGCGCTGGACGCGAAGTCACAGACACACGCGTCGTTGGCTTTATGGGCAGCGAACGCTTCACCAGCATTCTCGACACCATCTTGAACCGGAGCGCGCCATGATCGAGCGCATCAACACCACGGCACGCTATTCGGATGCCACCATCTTCAACCGCATCGTCCACGCAGTCGAAGTCCCGCCAAGTGACGTAGGTACGGTCGCCGAGCAGGCCCAGGCGCTCATGGCCAGCCTGGAGCGCACGCTGAAGGCGGCAAGCAGCGGTCTGGGCCATATGCTCATGGCAACGATCTATCTCGTCGACATGAACGACTACGATGCTTTCAACGCGGTGTGGGAAGCGTGGGTACCCTCGGGCACCGCACCGGCACGCGCATGCGTGCAGGTATCGGCGCTGGCGCACCCGGGCTGGCGTGTGGAAGTTGCGGTGATGGCTGCCCGCAAGAACTGAATTGGGCCGGCAAGCCGACCCAATTCGCACATCAGAGGTTGCAGAAGGTCAGCTCGAAATCGATGTCGTTGTCAACCTGCCGCGGGCGGGTGGCAATATCGGGCGCCATAAAGCGGATGTTGAACGCATACTTGTTGGCGCTGATCTCGGGCACCGCCACATCCGAACGCGGCACGCGCACACGCACCATCAGTGCGTTGCGGCCCGCCATCATCATCTGGAACGAACCACGCCGGGCCACCAGTTGTTCTGGCCGCCCGCTGGCGCGCAGAAGGCGAAGTACGATCGCCAATGCATCGCGGATAGGCAGCATCGGCGCCATCCAGCCCTGCAAGTCATGGCGGCGCTCGGTGGGGTCGCGATTCAGCCAGTAGTGGTACGAAGGCAGATCGAATTCGCATACGCCGCCGGGAATCGCCGAACGCGAGCGGATCGCCATCAGCCATTCGCTTTCGCGCAGGTATTGCCCGACCTTGCCTGCAATCGCCAGCAGCGCGGCGCTCGCCTGCTCGATTTCGCGCAGCGCGCCAGAGAGGGCTTCTTCGGATATCTGCGGGTTGTCGCGGAATGCGTAGAGAATCTGGCGCTGGCGTTCCAGCTCCTGCACAAGATCGACTTTGAGATCCGCACGGCCGGCGACTTCGAGAATCTCGAATAGCGACAGCAGCGCGGTGTGATGCTCGTAAGAGCCGTCGGCGAGCGAAAAATGAAGCACCCTGTCAAACAGGTCTTCAAGACGCAACAGCGTGCGGATGCGCTCGCTCAGAGGATATTCGTAGGTAATCACCACACACCGGCCAGTGTCGGGACTGCAAAAAAGGCGGCTCGCGGCCAGCCCTGCGCAATTCTAAATGGTAACGCGCGGTCCGTTTGCGCACGTTCCCAAGACTCAAGGTAATGCAACACGCATCAAACGAAGCCTGCGCCGACCATCAACGCACGCGCTCGGCCGCAAGGACCAGATAGCGCGCGTGCAGGCTTTCGACCTGAGACCGCAACCTATCAAAATCAAACGAGTTGTCAATGATGTCGTGCGCCGCAGCGCATCGCGTGGCGCGATCCGTTTGCGCGCGGATGATCGCGCGCACCTCGTCGGGCGTGAGACCACTGCGGCTCACTACGCGTTCCACCTGCACCGACTCGGGGACGTCCACCACGCAAATACGATCACACCGTTCACGATAGACCCCGGATTCGATCAGCAGGGGCACGACCAGCACCACGTATGGCGCCTGCGCGGCCAGCACCTGGCGCTCGCTTTCAGCCCGGATCATGGGGTGCAGTATGCCTTCGAGCGCAACACGGGCCGCAGGGTCGGCAAACACGCGCTGGCGCATGACAGCACGATCGAGCGCGCCGTCGTCGCGCACCACGTCGTCGCCAAACTGCGCGCGGATGGCCGGCATCGCGCCACCGCCGGGGCCGGTTAGTTGATGCGAAATCAGGTCAGTGTCAACAATGGCCGCCCCAAGCTCGCCGAACAAATCGGCGGCGGCAGAGCTTGCCGCTACCGATGCCGCCGGTGAGGCCGACCGTGAATGGGCGCATCAGCCCACCTGACACTTGCCGGTTTCAGCGCCTTTGAGTTTGGCGCCAAGTTCATTGCCGAGGCGTTCGAGCACGGCCGACGGGCCGGTCAGTTCAACGCGCGTGTTGTCGCGCGGCTCGCGCGTCGTGATCCGCGCGGTGGTTACGCCTTTGGATTGGAGCATTTCGAGCTGCCGCTTGGCAGCAGCTTCATTGCGAAACAGACCCAGCGAAATCGCGTACTGGGTGGCACCGCTTTCCTGCACGACGAAGAAGTCCTGGACGCCGTTGCGACGCAAAACGTCGGTGCGCCGCTCGGCGGCCTCCTTGCCTCCCTGCGGGGGGATATTCACCCACCACGAAGTCGGCACGGCCGGCGCGCTGATCTCGCGCATCGCCACCGATTGAGCCTTGGCGCCCGAGGCAAGCAGCTGAATCTGGTCACCGGACAGACCACGGTAGGCCACGCATACAGATGCGGGGGCGCTATCCGGCTCGGCAGTCACCACGGGTTCGGAAGATTCAGCCTGGGCGTGCGGGGGTTCGCTGGAAGCGCTGCTGGAGCTGCTCGCAGCGACCGACGTCAGAACGGCGCCTTCGGCGCTCACGGGCAACACGCGGATGCGCTCAGGGTGAAGTTGGTTGGCGATGCGTTCGGGTTCGCTGTCGCCAGTGCGCGGCAACGCCACGCCAGCGACGGGCGCGGCGGCCAGCCCGAGCAATACAACGTCGAGCGCCAGCAGCAGGTAGCAAGAGGTTCGGAGCAGCTTCATCGCGCGCAATTATGGCGCGCCCACCGCTGCCCACCAAGCACTTCCATGTGACAGCGCCACTGTGGCGACAGGAGGGCTACGCGATGCAGCGAACGGCGTCAGCACAAGTGGGTAGAATGCGCAGTCTTTTGCTTTACATTCCACTGACATCTGATGATCAAGTTGCCGCGCCGCCTGCCCGCACTGGCGCTCACGTTTGCATTGCCGTGCGCCTTTGCCACGGCGGCTGAATTGCCGAAATGGGAAGTCGGCTTCGGCGCTCTGGCCCTGACTCTGCCTGATTATCGCGGCTCATCCGAGCAGCGTGGCTACGTTCTGCCGCTACCGTACTTCGTCTATCGCGGCCCCATCGTGCGGGCGGATCGCGACGGCGCACGCGCCGAACTCTACGACCACGGCCGGCTCAACATCGAACTGAGCCTGGCAGCCGGCATCCCCGTTCGGAGCAGCGACAATCCCGCGCGAGAAGGCATGCCTGACCTCGCCCCGACGGTGGAATTCGGCCCGCAGGCCATCTTCCGTCTCTTCGGCGAGCGCAATGACCCCGTTCGGCTCGATCTGCGACTGCCAATACGGCAGGTGTTGGCGGTGGATGACTGGACGATCCGCAATGAAGGCATCGTCTTTACGCCGTCGCTGGCGTTACGCATTCGCCACGCAGGCTGGGATCTCGGCCTGTCGGGCGGTCCGTATTTCGGCAACCAGCGCCAGAATCGCTACGCGTATCAGGTCAAGCCTGAATTCGCGCGCCCCGATCGCCCTGCCTACGACCCGGATGCCGGCTACGGCGGCATGCAAGCCACGATCTCGCTGACGCGGCGCTTCAATACGTTCTGGATTGGTGGATTCGTGCGTGCCTCGACTGTGCGGGGAGCCGTCTTCGAAGACAGTCCACTGGTCACGCGCAAGGAAAACTACTCGGCGGGGCTAGGGGTTTCGTGGTTCCTCTGGCAATCGAGCGAGCGCGCTTCGATCGCCGACTGAAACCGCCATAACACGTGCGACGCGGCGCAGCGGGCGGAAAGTAACCTGCCCGTCCGCCGCTCGCTATCTATCGTCGCTCGACGCTGTGTAACAACCCCACCGCCAACGCCAGGAACAGCAGGCTTGGCGCAGCCGCGCTCACGAATGGCGGCCAACTGTTGATGACGCCAAGGTTGGAGAACAGGCTGTTGAGCAGGTGGAACAGCATGCCCAGCATGACGCCGAGCAGCACACGCGCCCCGACGTTGCCCGAGCGCTGGTTGCCCAGCGCGAACGGCAGCGCCAGCCCGATCATCACCAGCGCAGCGAACGGATAGACGATCTTCTTCCAGTAGGCCACCGCATAGCGGCCCGTGCGCTGGTTGTTCTCCTGCAGGTGGCGAACGTAGTTGTACAGGCTACGGATCGCCATGCGCTCGGGTGTGACCATGACCACGCTGATCATTTCGGGCGTGAGTTCGGACTTCCACTGCAGTCGCGGCATCTTCTGCACGCTGGTGCGATCGCCTTCAAAGCGGGTTTGCACGACATCTTCGAGCGTCCAGCCGGTTCCGGCCGAATACTCGCCCTTGGCTGCCAGGCTGATCGACACCAGCCGGTGTTCATTGTCGAACTCGTAGAGTTTGACGCCTTCGAGGCCAGCGTCCGGCTGGGCGCGCTGCACGTTCACGAACAAGCGCCCGTCGCGCACCCACAGGCCGCTGCGCAGCTCCTGCGGCATGGTGGTCGTCGTGCCTCGCAGGCGCCACTTCTGCGCCACGCGTTCCAGCGGCGGCGCGACCACCTCGCCAAGGACGAACGTGGTGACGACGAAAATCAGTCCAATCCCCATGAGCGACGCCAGCAACCGCATGATCGACACGCCGGACGTGCGCATCACGGTCAGTTCAGAATTGCGCGCGAGCGTGGTCAACGCATACAGCGTGCCGATGAGTACCGCGATGGGCATGACCTCATAGGCGCGGCTGGGGATCGACAACAGCACGAAGATCAACGCGTATTTGAGCGTGTAACCGTTGCGGCCAACATCGTCCAGTTCGCCGAGAAAGTCGAAGAACAGGAACAGCGCCAGGAACGCCACCAGCACCAGCAGCGTGGCCGCGACAATCTCGCGGCGCAGGTAACGGGGCAAGACTCTCATTGCGAGCGCCGCAGGTTAGGCGCAAGCCGCCAGCCGAACAGCACCAGCAGCAGCACGAACATAAAGGCGTGCACCACCCACAGCCCGATATGCGGCGACATCTTGCCTTGCGATATCCAAGCCTGGGCAATACCCATGAAGTTAACGTACGCGGCGAACGTCAGCACCGCGAACAGCATGTTGTTGGTACGCCCTGCGCGCGGATTCACGAACGACAGCGGAATCGCCAGCAACGCCAGCAGCACCGTCGCCACCGGCAGGCCGATACGCCACGACAGCTCGCCCAGATTGGCCGGCGTCGGCAGCGCAATCAGGTTGGGCGTCTGGGTGATCTTTGGTGTCAATTCGATTTCGCCGACTTCACGCGGCTCGATCCGGATGGCGTAGCGATCAAAGCGCGTCACGCGGAACGATGCCGTACCCGGCTCGCCTTCGTAGCGGCGGCCATTGAGCAGCACGGCAAAGCGGTCGCCGTTGGGTGCCCGCTCGATGATGCCTTCGGCCGATACCGTCACGCTCTGGTGGCCGGCCTGAGTCTGGTTGATGAAGACGTTCTTCACCTTGCCGTCGTCCGTCAACACCGACTCGACAAAAAACACGCGCTGGGCCGAAGCGGATTCGCGGAACATGCCCGGCGACACTTGCGACACCTCGTCGCGGTTTTCCAACTGCTTACGGTATTCCGCGGCCTGCCCCTGCGCCCAGGGCGACAGGAACAACGACATCCCGCCCACCACCAGTGCCACAGGGATGGCAAAGCGCAGCACCGGGTTGAACCAGGCCGTCAGCGGCAGACCGGAGGCGAACCACACCACCATTTCGGAATCGCGGTAGCTGCGTGTCAGCGACAACAGCACCGCAATGAAGGTCGACAGCGCCAGCACCACCGGCAAGTGGTTGAGCGCCGAAAACCCGATCAGCGCCACCACGGCATCGGCCGGCACGCGGCCGCCCGCGGCCTGCGAGAGCAGGCGGATCAGGATGATGGTGACCAGAATGACGACCAAGGCTGCCGAAACAGCCGCCGCGGTACTGGCGAATTCGCGCAGGGCCGCGCGCCGGAAGATCATTGTCGTTGGAGTGTGTGCTTTGACGGAGCCAGACGGGCGGGGCAATAATGCTCGCCACCGCGGATCGATGCGCGCACGCCGTCTGGTTCCCAGAACTTGTTAACAGGAAAATGTCCGATGGAATTTAGCATAAAAGCCTCCGCCCCCGAAAAGCTCAAAACCGGCGCACTGGTTGTCCCGGTTTTTTCCGACGGCGCGCTCAGCGCACAAGGTCTGGCCGTCGATGCCGCGAGCGCTGGCCAGCTCTCGCGCCTGATTGCCCGTGACCTCGAAGAAAAGAGCGGCACGCTCCTGGCCCTGCCGGAGTTGGCCGGCGTAGCGGCCGAACGCGTGCTGGTGGTCAGCCTCGGCAAACGCGACGAATTCGGCGACAAGGCCGTGCGCAGCGCACTGGCAGCCGTAGGCAAGTGGCTGGCAGGCAGCCGCGCAACGAGCGCAGCCCTGTGCGCCACTGATTTTGTCGCCGGCTCACGCGATCTGCCCTGGACGCTGCGCGTCGCAGCCCAGGCGCTGTTCGACGCCACCTACAAATACGAAGCGCCCTACGGCAAAAAGGACAGCAAGTCCCAAGGCAAGCGCCTGACGAAAGTCGAGATGCTGCTCGTGGGCAAGAGCGACAACGCCACCAAGGCTGCGCTCGCGCAGGGCGCAGCCATCGCCAGCGGCATGGCGCTGACGCGTGACCTGGGCAACCTGCCCGCCAACTATTGCACCCCGACGTACCTGGCCGACACCGCCAAGAAACTTGGCAAGCAATACAAGCTCAAGGTCGAAGTGTTCGACCGTGCCGGTATCGAGAAGATCGGCATGGGTTCGTTCCTGTCGGTGTCGCGCGGCTCGCATGAGGCACCGCGCTTCATCGTGCTGCACTACAACGGCGGCAAAGCCAAAGAAGCCCCTGTCGTCCTCGTCGGCAAGGGCGTGACTTTCGATTCCGGCGGCATATCGATCAAGCCGGGCGAAGGCATGGACGAGATGAAGTACGACATGTGCGGCGCAGCATCGGTGCTCGGCACTTTCAAAGCCATCTCCGAACTCGCGCTGCCGATCAACGTGATCGGCCTCATCCCCGCCACCGAAAACCTGCCCAGCGGCACCGCCACCAAGCCGGGCGACGTGGTCACCTCGCTGTCAGGCCAGACCATCGAAGTGCTCAATACCGACGCCGAAGGCCGCCTGATCCTGTGCGATGCGCTGACCTACGCAGAGCGCTTCAAGCCGGCAGCGGTCATCGATATCGCCACGCTCACCGGCGCATGCATCATCGCGCTGGGCCACCACCCGAGCGGGCTGTTCTCGAACGACGACACCTTTGCGCGTGAATTGCAGGACCTCGGTCAAGACTGCGGCGACCGCGCCTGGCACATGCCGCTGTGGGATGACTACCAGGAGCAGCTCAAGAGCAACTTCGCCGACATGGCCAACATCGGCGGCCGCCCGGCGGGCAGCGTCACCGCCGCATGCTTCCTGTCGCGCTTTACCAAGAGCTACAAGTGGGCGCATCTGGATATCGCCGGCACAGCGTGGAAATCCGGCGCGGAGAAAGGCGCCACCGGCCGCCCGGTGCCGCTGCTCACGAGCTACCTGATCGCTCACGCAGGCCGCTGACCGGGCATCGATGGAAATCAAGTTCTACCACAACGCCCCCAACCGCCTGATGGCGGCCTGCTCCATCGCCACCAAGGCGGTGAAGCAGGGGCGGCGGATCGTGGTCTACGCCCCCGATCCCGAGGTCTCGCGCCGCTTCGACCAGGCACTGTGGAGCGCGCAACCGTTATCGTTCGTGCCGCACGTCGCAGCCGCTTCGCCGCTCGCGCAACGCACCCCGGTGGTGCTTACCCGCGATGGGGACAATGCGCCGCACAGCGACGTACTGATCAATCTCGGCCTGGAACCGCCAGCCGACTATGAACGTTATGCCTTGCTGGTCGAAGTCGTCTCGCGCGATGGCGAGGACCGCGACCTGGCACGCCGCCGCTGGCAGTATTACAAGCAGCAGGGCTACGCCATCGAAGCCTACGACCTGAACCGAACGGAATGACCATGCCGGCAGTGAATGACGCGGATGACGTGTTGATCTCCAAGGCCGATGCGCTAATCCGGCGTCATCGCGCCGACACGCAGCCCAACGACGACCTGCCCCTGCTGATCGAAGAGATCGACGATGATCTGCCGGAGCTGACGGACGCCATGGACAACGACATCCTGTTGTCCGAAGAGCTCGATGACATCACGCTGACCGATACCGTAGAACCTGCTCAACGATGCCGAACTGCCGCCCATGCACGGCCCGGCTATCCAGCAGATCGACCTGCCGACGGTTCGACAGGCCATCGCGGGCCCGCCACGCGATCTGGTCGTGCAACAGGCGCCCGAAGGCCTTTCGCAAGAACAGGTAGAACGTGCTCATCGATGACGCCGTGCAGCGCACGCGCGACGAAATGCTGCGCGCGCAGGAACGCGCCATCGAAGAGGCCGTGGCTCGCGCACGCGAAGCACTTGCCGTCGAGCATGCCGGCGCCATCGATGCAGCGCGCAGTGAGGCCGCTGCCAGTGCCCGCCCCAGCGAAGAAGTTATCGCCGACATTCACCGCGAGGCGCGCCAAGCGGCGTCCGAACAGATGGGCGAACGCCTCATCGAACTGGACGCCTACATCGCTCAGGCCATCGACGGGTGGATCGCACGCGAACTGCCGCAGATCATTTCCGGCGAACTCGACGCATTGGTCGAACGCTTGCGCATCCAGACCACCGCGCACATGCGCGCCACTTTGCTGCCCGAGATTTCGGACAAGCTGTCGGCCCTGCTGTAAGCCTCCCCGTCGCCGCCCGGCGACTACCACGCACGCGTAATCCCGATGGCATGCCTTGGGATTTCGCACGCGCATTTCACGCCGTTTGAGGTGATGACGCATCGCCTGCCCTTTTGTGCGTAGTGCACATTTCGAGCAACGTTCTGCACACAGGCTGCCTGACAATCTGGATCGATATGGGCGCCTCAAAGCCCCATAAACCTGTCGATCTGCCGGACAACCTCTGCGCCTGCGTCCCGTTTCTGATGCGTGCCAGACAGCGTACGACTCACCCGCGACTCACCGTCACTCGCACCACCTCACGCAACTTTCCTCAACTTTCCAATTGCCACTCCGTTAGACAGCCAACCAATCGCGCCGCAATCACGGAGGCGGGTTCGCGCGCAGCGCACCCGGCCGCTGCGAGGCATCGATCTGGTGCGATTCAGTTTGAAACCCCGCAGGGGCCATTACGACAAATCAATATCGTCAAACCGGAAAGCGGAACGTCATGATCAAGAACCTGAAAATCGGCACGCGCCTGACACTGGGATTCGCACTGGTACTCCTCCTGCTGCTGGCCGTGTCTGTCGTGGGTTACACGCGCATCAGCCAGATCAATCGCCAGCTCGGCACCATGGTGGGCGAGCTGTTCCCAAGACCGTCTGGGCCAATGCCATCATCAACGACGTCAACGCCATGGCCCTTGCCACGCGCAACGCGGTGATGCTGCACGATGAGCAGTCCCGTGCCGAACTTGCGCACGTACCCGAAGCGGTCAAGCGCATCGTCGAGCAAACAGCGAAGCTCGACAAAGCTATCCACACCGATCATGGACGCGAACTGCTGCGCGAGGTCACCACTCGCGGCGATGCCTATCGCGCCGCCGTCACAAAACTGACCACCTTGGTCAGCAGCGACAAGCGCGACGAGGCGACGGCGCTGCTGATGGGTGACATGCGTACCACACAGGAGGCCTACATCAGCGCAGTCGAAGCGCTGATCGACTATCAGGGCGAACTCATGAGTCATGCAGGCGAAGACAGCCAAAAAACTGCCGACGCCGCCATGCTGGCCATCCTGGTGCTGACCACGCTGTCGGTAGTCGCCGCTGGCTTGGTCGGCCTTTTCATCACCCGCAGCATTACCCATCCGGTCGGCACAGTCGTCGCAGCGGCCAACCGCATGGCGAAGGGCGATCTGTCGTTCTCACTTGAGCACCACTCGCGCGACGAGGTCGGCCAGCTGGTCGAACAGCATGCGTGCGCTGCAATCCAATGTGCGCGCCTTGATCGATGACGCCAGCATGCTGGCCGCGGCGGCCGTCGATCTCAAACTTGACGTACGCGCGGATGCCGGTCGCCACGAGGGGGACTACCGCCGCATCGTCGAAGGCGTGAATGCCACGCTTGATGCAGTCATCAACCCGCTGAACCAATCGATTGCCGACGCGCGCATGCTCGCGACTGCCGTGCAGAAAGGTGAGCTCAACCAGCGCGGCGAGGCGGCCGCGCACCGCGGGCAATTCCGTCTGTTGATCGAAGCACTCAACGGCGTGATGGATGCCGTATCGACGCCCATCGACGAACTGCGCAGCGTGCTCGGCAAGGTCGAATCGGGCGACCTCACCGTGTCGATGAAGCGCAGTTACGCCGGCACCTTTGAAGAACTCAAGTCTGCGGTCAATAACACCGTAAGCCGTCTGGCGCAGATCATCACCGACGTGCGCATCTCGGCGGAATCGCTGGCGTCCGCCTCGGAACAGATCAGCGCAACTTCGCAAGCGTTGTCGCAGGCCGCCAGCGAGCAGGCGGCAAGCGTAGAAGAAACGTCCGCCTCGATCGAGCAGATGTCGGCATCGATCGGGCAGAACACCGAAAACGCCACCGCCACCGATGGCATCGCCAACAAGGCGTCGCGCGACGCAGAAGTCGGCGGCAAAGCCGTGGGCGACACCGTGCAGGCGATGAAGCAGATCGCACAGAAGATCGGCATCATCGACGACATCGCCTACCAGACCAATCTGCTTGCACTCAACGCCGCCATCGAAGCAGCCCGCGCCGGTGAGCACGGCAAGGGGTTTGCGGTGGTAGCCGTGGAGGTACGCAAGCTGGCCGAGCGCAGTCAGGTGGCAGCACAGGAGATCAGCGAAGTCGCCGGCTCCAGCGTCAGTCTGGCGGAGCATGCGGGTGGCCTGCTGCAGGAAATCGTCCCGTCGATCCGCAAAACGGCCGATCTGGTACAGGAGATCACCGCGGCTTCGCGTGAGCAAGCGCACGCAGCGGCGCAGATCAATGGTGCGATGAATCAGCTCAACCAGACGACACAACAGAATGCCTCTTCGTCCGAAGAACTATCGGCCACGTCGGAAGCCATGAGCAGCCAGGCGCAACAGCTCCAGGCGCTGATGGGCTTTTTCCGAGTCGAAGGCAGCGCTCCGGAAACCCCCCGCCGCCCGGCGACGCGAACCCGAGAATTCGTGCGCAGCGGCGACGAATCCGGCTACGTCCGCTTCTGAACGGGGGACATCATGCGAATCGCATCACAGCCCGACACAAACGGCACAGGCGGCCAATACCTGATCTTCTCGCTTGGCCGCGAACGCTTTGCGGCGAACATCCTGAACATCAAGGAGATCATCGAGTTCCGCTCGCTCACTGAAGTCCCGATGATGCCAACCTTCGTGCGTGGCGTGCTCAACCTGAGAGGCTCGGTGGTGCCGGTGATCGACCTGACAGCACGCTTCGGACGCGGGCAGACCGCCATCAATCCACGCACTTGCGTGGTGATCGTGGAAATGCATGACGAGAACCATCACATCATCGGCGTCATGGTCAACGCGGTGTGCGAAGTCATGGAGATCGCCGATGCGAACATCGAACCGCCACCAAGTTTCGGCACCCATCTGCGCGCGGACTTCATCCACGGCATGGCGCGTGTCGAGGATGAATTTGTCATTGCACTCAAGCTCGATACCGTATTGTCGGCCGAAGAACTAGGCAGGCTTGCGAGCGAACGATTCGCGGAAGGCTGTGCCGCCTGATACATCGTGCGACGGTGCACCTGCCCCTTGTCCGCCGGGCTATGAGGGCGACGCTCAAATGGTCGGCGACGCGCTCTTCGGTTTCAAAGGTGCAGACGGAATGGTCGGGAACGAAAACACCCCCAATGGAACCAGGGCACGCGCAACGATTTCTTTCTCGGGCCGTGCCGGTTCCTTGCCATCCGACTTCACGTAGGCATCGAGGTCATCCAGGATGGATTGTGCGCGCAGCGCGTAATGGACATTGGCCGGCACCGGATCACTGAACATCGTCACGATGCCCCGGCTGCTCCAGGTCGTGATCGTGCCGCCCGGCATATAGATGAACACCGGCGCGCCAGCGGTCTTGATGAAGCCATCACGTATGCCGTCGAACACAGCAGGGCGGATGGCCGACTCATCAAGCCAACCCGACTTCGGAAGCGGTTCAACGCGGAAATACGTGTAGCCCTTGGATATCGTCAGCTCGGCACAGCGATAGATCCAGAAGTTCCACACACGCTCCTTGGACGCGTGTCCGTTACCGAAGAACTCGACGCGATAGCGGCTATCGTCGATCTTCTCGTCCTGATATCCGCCGGTCATGCCGCGCGCCTGATACGCCGTAGCGCATCCGCCCAGACCTACGATGATGGCCAGGAGGGCGGCAATGCGGCAAAGCGGTGTCATGATTTCATGGCAAACGAGATGGAAGATGCGCGGAGCTTACGCAAAGCTCACGCCAAAGGCATGACGCTGCGCACCATGGTCGCGGGACGGTCGGCGCGCCCAACGTCAAGGTTCGAGCGGACGGCGTTCCTTGAGCACCAGCCAACCGCGCGCGATGCGATACACCACCCATACGCCGACCACCAGCAAGCCGATGAGTGCGATGGGAATACCGACAATGGTGAGCATCAGGACGGCGATCACCACGCACCACAGCAACGCGAACCAGAAGGTGCGGATCTGCCAGCTGAAGTGGCTCTCGAGCCACGTGCCACGCACGTCGCCGCGCTTGATGTAGTTGAGGATGACCGCCAGGATCGAGGGCAGTCCAAAGACAAAGCTGCCGACGATGGTCGCCGCTGTGGTCACGCCGATCAGCACCGACAAGGCATGCAGTCCGTAGATCACATGGGTGAGTGTCACCAATCCATCACCACGGCCACGCAACGGCACGAGCCCCGGATTGCTGGGCTCTACGTCAATGATGTTGTCGTCGTCTTTCGGCATGGCCACTCCTTGCCCGGAACCGGTTGTTCTACAGGCCCAACGAGGCCCACATCTCATCCACGCGACGCTTGACGTCATCGTCCATCTCGATGGCGCGCCCCCATTCTCGATGCGTCTCGCCCGGCCACTTGTTGGTGGCATCGATCCCCATCTTGCTGCCCAGGCCCGCTTCGGGCGAGGCGAAATCAAGGTAGTCGATGGGCGTGTTCTCGGCGATCAAGGTATCACGCGCGGCGTTGACCCGCGTAGTCATCGCCCAGATCACTTCCTGCCACGAGCGGATGTTCGACATCCTCGTCCACCACGATGATGAACTTGGTGTACATGAACTGGCGCAGGAAGCTCCAGATACCAAACATCACGCGCTTGGCATGGCCGGGATACTGCTTGCGGATCGACACCACCGCGAGACGGTACGAGCAACCTTCCGGCGGCAGGTAGAAGTCCACGATCTCGGTGAACTGGCGTTGCAGCAGCGGCACGAACACCTCGTTGAGCGCCAGTCCGAGCATCGCCGGTTCGTCGGGCGGCTTGCCCGTGTAAGTGCTGTGATAGATGGGGGCCGTCCGGTGCGTAATACGTTCAACCGTGAACACGGGGAACTCGGCCACTTCGTTGTAGTAACCGGTGTGATCGCCATACGGGCCCTCGGGCGCCATGTCACCGGGGTGGATGACGCCTTCCAGCACGATCTCGGCACGCGCCGGCACTTGCAGATCCGAGTCGATACAGTTGGTCAGTTCAGTCTTCGCGCCGCGCAGCAGACCGGCAAACTGATACTCCGACAGCGTATCGGGCACCGGCGTCACAGCGCCCAGGATCGTCGCAGGATCACAACCCAGCACCACGGCTACCGGGAATGGCTCGCCCGGGTGCGCGAGCTGGTGTTCACGAAAATCCAGCGCGCCGCCGCGATGCGCCAGCCAGCGCATGATGACGCGATTGCGGCCGATCACCTGCTGGCGATAAATGCCCAGGTTCTGGCGCGTCTTGTGCGGGCCGCGCGTAACGACCAGCCCCCACGTGATCAGCGGTGCGACGTCTCCCGGCCAACAGTGTTGAATTGGCAGCGTTGACAGATCGACCGCGTCGCCTTCAACGACAACCTCCTGGCACGGCGCCTTGCGCGTGACGGAGGGCGACATATTCATCACCTGGCGGAAGACAGGCAGCTTCTCCCATGCATCCTTCAACCCCTTGGGCGGCTCCGGCTCCTTGAGGAACGCCAGCAACTTGCCCACCTCGCGCAGCGCGCCTTGCCAATCCCCTTCCTCGCCCATGCCGTAAGCCACGCGTTGTGGCGTACCGAACAGGTTGGCGAGTACCGGTACGCTATGCGCGCGGCCCTGTGTGTGGGGCTTCTCGAACAACAGTGCCGGGCCTCCGGCGCGTAATACGCGATCGGCGATCTCCGTCATCTCAAGATGCGTGTTGACCGGCACGCTGATGCGCTTGAGTTCGCCGCGGGCTTCGAGTTGCGCGATGAAATCGCGCAGGTCCTGATAGTGCATAAGGTTCAATCCGGAATGACGATCGACTCACCATGCCGCAGCGGACGGATGTAGTCGGGTGCCAGTTGTGCGGCCTTGAGCGCCGCCGCCAGATCGCGTGGCGGTGCGTCGAATGATTCTTGCGTCAGCTCGAATGTGCCCCAGTGCACCCCGAACGCCTGGCGCGCCTCGACGTCTTGCGCGATGCGCACGGATTCAGCCGGGTTCACATGTTGCGGACGCATGAAGTCACGTGGCTCGTAGGCGCCGATCGGGACGGCCAACAAGTTGACAGTACCAAGCCGTTTGTGGATTTCGACAAAGTCCTTCGAATACCCCGTGTCGCCGGTGTACAGAAACCGCCAGCCCGCCTGCTCCACCATGAAGCCACCCCACAACGACTGATTGGTGTCCCACGGCGTGCGCTTGCTCCAGTGCTGCGACGGCGTAAACGTAAGACGTACACCCGCGTATTCGATGCTGTCCCACCAATCGAGTTCGCGCACATTACGGATGCCCTCGTTCTCAAACCACGCCTTCAGCCCGAGCGGCACGATCCACAGCGGCGCGTCGCCCTGCGCGGCGTGAATGCGGCGCACGGTGTCGACATCGAGATGGTCATAGTGGTTGTGCGAAATCAGCACGAGGTCGAGGTGCGGCAGCGCTTCGGCCGTCATCGGCGCCGGCACGCGACGGCGCGCACCGAGCCAGGATGTGGGCCCCGCGCGATCGGAGAACACAGGATCAGTCAGCACCGTCGCCGTTGGCGTCTGCAGCAACACCGATGCGTGGCCCAGCCAGGTCACGCGCTTTCCTGCCGACGGTGTTGCAGCCAGGGCCTTGGCATCGAGCGGCACGGACCAGTCGGCGGCGAATTTCTCGTAACCGCCATCGGGCTCGGCCTTGGGCCGGAAATCGCCGCGCAGATTGCGCCAGAGCGCTTCCCACGCGGGGATACGGCTGCCCGATGCCTCACCCGACGTATTGACGAACCCCTTTTCGCGGTGATGCGCACGCGACGGATCGTAATAGGGATTCTGCGACATGCACCCCGCCACCACAGAACACATGAATAACCGCGCCGCCGTATCGGACAACTTTGTCATAGCGGTGCAGCGCTATAGCCACGCACGTAATAGTCCGCAGCCATGCCGATGAAGATCACGCCGCCCAGCCAGTTGTTATGGATGAATGCCTTGAAACACCCCTCGCGGCTACGCGTGCGGATCAGCGTGTAGTGATACCCGGCCAGCACCGCCGCTCCAACGAGTCCGGCGTAGTAGATCCAGCCCATGAACAACACCGTACCGACCCAGACCATGATGCCGAGAAACGCGGCATAACAAAGCATGACGGCCAGCACGTCGAAGCGACCGAAAGTGATCGCCGAAGTACGCATGCCGAGCTTCAGGTCGTCGTCGCGGTTGACCATCGCGTATTCAGTGTCGTAAGCCACGGCCCAGAAGATATTGCCGAGCAGCATGACCCACGCCACCAGCGGCACCTGCATCTGCTGCGCTGCGTAGGCCATGGGAATACCAAAGCCGAAAGCGATACCCAGGTATGCCTGCGGAATGGCGAAAAAACGCTTGAAGAACGGATAGGTCGCCGCCAGCGCCACCGCCACCACCGACAGCGCCCACACCAGGCGATTGAGCGGCAAAATCAGGCAGCCGGCAAGCAAGGTCAGCGCGCCGGCAAGGATCAACGCTTCGCGCCCGCCCACTTCGCCGGTGATGAGCGGACGCTTGGCGGTGCGTTTGACGTGGCCGTCGAAATCGCGGTCGGCCCAGTCATTGACCACGCAGCCCGCCGAACGCATGAGCACGGTGCCGACAACGAAGATCCACACGATCATGAAATTCGGGCGCCCCGCCCCGCTGGCCCAGAGCGACCACAGCGTGGGCCAAAGCAGCAGCAATATGCCGATCGGCTTGTCCAGCCGCATCAGCCTTTCGTAAGCATCAAGGCGTTGAGTAAGGTTCATGTCGGTAGATCGAGAATGGATGCCAGGAAGACTTCGCACACCAGCAGGCGCCCGGCGTTGCGGGTAAAGAGCGAGCGGCGCGCCCACAGCGCCGTACCCTGGGCCGCCTCGGCAACGGCGACCGCGCGATGATAGCGTCTATCGCGCATATCGAGTCGTCGCGCCGTCAGGTGGCCCCGGCTCACACGCGGATCGGCAAACAGCGCGTGCCCGAGCGGACGCGAGCCGATGGTGCCGAACAAACGCCAGCCGCGTTCACGCGGCATCAGCGAGCGCGCGTAGACCACCGGGCGACCATCGGCGAGCAACAGCACCTCGCGCAACCACACGCGCTCGCCGCGTCGCGTGCCAAGGATGGCGGCCTCGTCGGCATGCGGCGTGGCCATGTGCTGCGCCAGCACACGCACAGAAACACGCTTGCAGCGCGCAGCGATGCGAGCGGTGAGCGAACCGGGGTCTGTCAGCCAGGGATGCAGGGGATCAGGCCGCGCAGGCGGCGGCGCGCGCCAGCAATCACGGCGGGCATGCAGGGGGATGCGAATACTCATAGCACTATTTTCTCAAGAACCGCGCCGTCGTGCCTGTATGTGGCAAAACGCCCATGCGAGGAATCGCACGGGCTGCCTGTATAGTCGCGGGCGTGCCGGCCTGCGGCACGTCTGCCGGAGCAGCTTCATGTCCTCGACCCTGCATTACATCTACGACCCGCTGTGCGGCTGGTGCTACGGTGCCGCCCCGCTGGTGCGTGCCGTACGCGACCTGCCCGGCGTGACCATCGCGCTACATGGCGGCGCGATGTTCTCGGGCGCGAACCGGCAGCCGGTGACTGACCAACTGCGCAACTACGTCGTGCAACATGACCGACGTATCTCCGCCCTGTCTGGCCAAACGTTCGGGCAGGACTACTTCGACATCCTGCTGCGCGACCATACCGCCGTATTCGACTCCGATCCGCCCATCGCCGCCATCCTTGCAGCGCAAGCGCTCGACGGCAATGGACTGGACATGCTGGCGCGCGTCCAGACTGCACATTACATCGACGGCCGGCGCGTTTCAGACCGCGCAGTGCTCGTAGCGCTGGCGCAGGAAATCGGCCTCGACACCGCAGCCTTCGAGCGAGAGTTCGACGCCGCCGCACCTCGCGTGGCGACTCATGCGCGCGAATCCAACACCTTGTTACGCAGCGTCGGTGGAGGCGGCTATCCCACCTTTGCGCTGGAGCGCGACGGTGCCATGCGCCTGCTCTCTCCCGGCCCCTATCTAGGAAAGCCGCAAGCCTGGCGCGACGCAGTGGCGGCCGCAGCAAGCTGATCCCGGGGCGCTGTTTACAAGCGTCGTTACAAAATTACGCAAATCCCGCATCGCCAACACTGGCGCGGGTTTGCAGGCCATTTACCAACTTCGATCAAGCACCACATAAGGGTTTTCCCTAAAGGTGTCGCGCCATCGGCCGTCCACAACGGACTCGCCGCCATCCGTGGCGCCATCGCCCGCGCGCCCCGCACGGGTCATTCGAGCCCGAGCATACGGGCACCCTGATCGGAGTTGGAATCATGCTGTCACGACTCACCATCGCCCAGCGCGTTGCGTCGGGCTTTGCCATTCTCATCATCCTGCTGGTCGCCGTGGGCGGCGTCGGCATCTTCGGCATGACGCGCCAATACCGGCAAGTCAGCGAACTGCTCGATCGCGACATCAGCACGTATCGTGCGCTGCTGACGGCGCAACTGCGCGTCAGCAAACTGCGCCGCGACGAGAAGGACGTGTTCCTCTCTGTCGGCGACACCAAGCTCATCGACGAATACCTGGGCAAGTGGAACAAATCGCTGCAAGCCGTTGGCAGCAGTGCAGAGGAAGTGCGCAAGCTCTCCAGCGCCGATGATCGCCGCGCGCTGGAAGACATCGAAAAAGTCATGGCCGCGTACAGCGCCGGCATGCAAGACGCTGTCGCGAAGATCAAGAACGGCACCTACGCCTCGTCGCTGCAGGTGAACGACGCGTTCGAGCCGTCCAAGAAGCAGGCGCAGAACCTCATCGGCGGTTTCGACAAGCTCGCCAAGCAATCGGACGCGCGCATCAAGGCCATCGACGGTGCGCTGGGTGCCATCCGCGCCAGCATCACCGGGCTGACCGCCGGCATCGTCGCCGCCGCCTTGGCGCTCGGCTGCTTCGGCGCCTGGCTGATCATCCGCAGCATCCGCCGTCCGCTGCGCGCCATGCAGGACACCGTGCAGCACATCGAACGCAGCGGCCGCATCGGCATGCGTATGCCGACCGAAGGCACCGACGAAATCGCGCGCACCTCTCAGGCCGTCAACCATCTGCTTGAAGGCATGTGCATCGTCATCGGCGACGCTGGGCAGAATTCCGCGCAGTTGGTTGAAGCCGCCCAAACGCTGAATGACGCCGCCATGCGCGTGACAGAAGCATCACACCAACAAGCCGAAGCCGCCGGCGCCACTGCCGCTGCTATCGACGAACTGACGACCAGCATCGCTCACGTCGCCGATCGTGCCCGCGCCGTCGAAGACGAAACGCATCACGCCGCGCAGACGGCCGCGGACAGTGTCGACGCTGCCCGCAACACGGCGGACCATATCCGCGAAGTGGCAACTTCCATTCAGCGATCGGCCGAACTCGTCAACTCGCTGAACCGTCGCTCGGACGAAATCGGCAGCATCGTCATGGTCATCAAGGAGATCGCGGACCAGACCAACCTGCTGGCCCTCAACGCCGCCATCGAAGCCGCACGCGCGGGCGAGCAAGGTCGCGGCTTCGCCGTCGTCGCCGACGAAGTGCGCAAGCTCGCCGAGCGCACCACCGCCGCCACGCTCGACATCACGGGCAAGATTGACGGTGTGCAGAAGGACACCAGCACGGCCGCTGCCGACATGCACGCGGCCAGCGAAGAAATCGGCAAGGGCGTGGCGAGCACCGAGCACGTGGCCGAGGCGCTCCACCGCATTGAGCAGTTGTCGCGCAATACCGCGCAACACACGGCGGACATCGCCATGGCGATCAAGGAGCAGAGCGCCGCGAGCCAGGACATCACGCGGCACATTGAACGCATTGCGTCGACCAGTGCGGAGAACAATGCAGCGGCAGGCGAGACGCATGATCTGTCCACCGCTCTGGGTGGGATTGCAGAACGGCTGGATGGGACGATCAAGCGGTTTTCGCTTTGATGAAATGACGGTGGGTGGGGCTGTCGGTGATTGGCATCACCGTTGGGCGGAAGGGTGAAGCGTTATCCACCATTGCTGCCCGGTGCCGGCGGCGACAACAGCCCCTTCTTGCTTTGGCTTTCATCTACCAACCGTGGTCTCGACTACTTGATTACGTTGGCCGGGAGTTCGTCCCGGCGAGCGAGTAACTTCTTTGTTATCGAAACAGAAGCCCTTTCTTGCCTTTGGGTTGGTTGTTCGAGCTTCGTCGCGACTGCTTGAGTGCGTTGGCCGGGAGTTCGCCCCGGCGGGCGAGTAACTTTCTTGTCCCCGACAAGAAAGTCACCAAAGAAGCGGCCCCACAGCATCGTCGGCCGTTGGCCGATCCCCTGCGCTGCGCGGTCGAGAAGGCGGCTGCGGAACTCGCCCTTCGGGCTCAGACAGTCCTCGCCGACGGCTACCGCCGCAACCTTCTCGCCCTGTGCTGCTCGGCGACGCTGAATGGGGAGCCCACACCTCGCAACACGGTTGTTCGAGCGAACGGCAAAAGCCCCTGTTTCTAGATACTCGTGCTCGCTTTAGTGCGCTCGCCAATCAAGCGCCGTAGCTGATCGAACAGCATCGCCAGTTCACAAACGGCGGATGACGTATCGCTTCTCCGCTCTACGCACTACCGCGACATCTGAAACCTCGCTGCGCCTGTTGCATGCGCTTTGCGGTGCGCGCACGGTGCGCCACACACGATGAAGAGGTTCTAGCTCCATGCATATTCAAATGTTTGCTATGGCCGGCCCCTTTTGAGCCGCCGAGCAACGCAGGCAAGTCAGGTTGCCCGCGCAGCGGGTCGGCGAGGACTGTCTGAGCCCGAAGGGCGAGTTCCGCAGCCGCCTGACTTGGCGAGTAGCGCAGGGAACCAGCCGCAGGCTGGCGGCGATGCAGGGGTCGCTTTCTTGGTGACTTCTTTGTCGATAACAAAGAAGTTACTCGCCCGCCGGGGCGAACTCCCGGCCGTCGAGCTTCAGCAGTCAAGACTACCGTTGATAAACGACCCACTCAGGAATGCGCTTATTCGGCAGCAGAGCGACATGCCGTATTTTTCGTGGAGAAAGAACTCCCTGCCTACGTAATCAAGCAGTCGAGGTCAGTCCCGAACAACCCCGCATCAAGCAAAAAAGGGCTTCAAAAAGCGCAGCTCAAGCCTTGAGCAACGACTCCCGCCCACCATGCCAGCGCCCAAGAATATCCTCCACCGCCTCCGGGTATGAACACAGCATGTCATCCGCCGCCTGCCGTGCCAGCTCAAGCAGGTCGACGTCCGCCTCGATATCCGCATATCGCAGCAGCGGCACCCCACTCTGCCGCGCGCCGACGAACTCGCCCGGCCCGCGCAACTGCAGATCGCGACGAGCGATCTCAAAACCATCGGTGGTTTCAAAGATCGCCTTGAGCCGCGCCCGCCCGTTCTGGGACAGCGGTGCGGAATAGAGCAGCACGCAACTCGACGCCGCCGCACCGCGCCCGACCCGTCCGCGCAATTGATGAAGCTGCGCCAGACCAAAGCGCTCAGCGTGTTCGATGACCATCAACGACGCGTTGGGCACATCCACGCCCACCTCGATGACGGTGGTGGCCACCAACAATTGCACTTCATTGCGGGTGAAGGCGTCCATGACGGCGGCCTTCTCGTCAGGCTTGAGGCGACCGTGCACCAGTCCGACACGCAGCTCGGGCAACTCTGCCGTGAGCGCTTCAAAGGTGGCGACCGCCGTCTGGAGTTCCAGGGTTTCGCTCTCTTCGATCAACGGGCACACCCAATACGCCTGGCGTCCTTCATGGCAGGCGTCGCGCACGCGCGCCACAACCTCGTCGCGACGACGATCGGCGACGACATGCGTGTGCACCGGCGTGCGGCCGGGTGGCAGTTCATCGAGCACCGAGACATCCAGGTCGGCCATGTAGCTCATGGCGAGCGTGCGCGGGATCGGCGTGGCGCTCATCATCAGCATGTGCGGGAGTTGTCCGTCGACCTTCTCACGCAGAGCCAGGCGCTGTTTCACGCCAAAGCGATGCTGCTCGTCCACCACTGCGAGGCCCAATCGTTCAAGCGCCACGGTTTCTTCGATCAGCGCATGGGTGCCGACGATCATCAGGGCGGAACCTTCTGCAATCTTGGCGAGCATGGCCTCGCGCTCGCGCTTCTTCTGCGAACCGGCGAGCCACGCGACTTCGATGCCGAGCGGCGCGAGCCACCCGGCGAGCTTGCGATAGTGTTGCTCGGCAAGAATTTCGGTCGGCGCCATCAATGCGGTCTGATAGCCGTTTTCCACAGCCTGCAACATGGCCAACGCGGCAACGATGGTCTTGCCACTGCCCACGTCACCCTGCAACAAGCGCTGCATGGGATGTGGCTGCGCCAGTTCAAGCGCGATCTCGTTGACCGCGCGTGTCTGTGCACCGGTCAGCGCAAAGGGCAAGGTGTTGATGAGGCCTGCGGTCAGGTGGCCGCGCGCGGGCAAGGCAGGTGCGCTGTGTGCGCGCCGCTCTGCATGGGCACGTCGCAATGAAAGCTGCTGCACAAGCAGTTCATCGAACTTGATGCGGCGCCATGCCGGATGACTGCGGTCGTCAAGCGACTCCAGCCGCGTACCCGGGGTAGGTTGATGCAAGAAGCGCAGACTGCGCTCCCAACCCGGCAGACGCAGCGCAGCGCGCAAGGCGTCGGGTAACGGATCGCCAAGCTTGCTGCGCAGGAAGGCGCGCTCGACCAGCTTGCGCAGCGCACTCTGCGCGAGTCCCGCCGTGGTCGGATACACAGGCGTGAGCGTTGCGGGCAGTTCTTGGCCTTCGACCACCGGCACCACGCGCGGGTGGACCATTTCGTCGCCCCAGAAGCCACCGCGCACTTCGCCAAAGGCCCGCACGAGCTTGCCCACGGCAAGCTGCTTCTGGATCGAGGGATAGAAATTGATGAAGCGCAGCGTGACGACGCCGGTGTCGTCACGCAGTTGAACACACGAACTGGCGACGCGGACGCAGCATGACCTCCGCCGTCTCGACCGTGCCAAGCACCTGGGCAGATTCGCCGAACGGCAACTGCGCAATGGGCGTGACCTGCGTCTCGTCCTCATAGCGCAGCGGCAGGTGCAGCAGGATGTCGTCGTCGTTATACAGCCCGAGCTTGGCCAGCCGGCCGGCGAGCGCGTTCGTCTTGCGCGCGCCAGCGCTGGCGGACGACTCAGCCGCGCCCATGGGCGGCATTCCGGCGCATGTCGCGCACCGTCATCATGCGGATCGCGCGATCAGCCCAGTACCAGCACGGCGTCGGCTTCGACCACCGCACCGCGCGGCAGCGAGGCCACGCCAACCGCTGCGCGAGCCGGATACGGCTCGCTGAAATAGCGGGCCATGATCTCGTTGACCTTGGCGAAGTTGGACAGGTCGGTCATGAAGATATTGACCTTTACCGCGTCAGCCAGCGAACCACCCGAGGCATCCGCCACGGCCTTGAGGTTTTCAAACACCTGCACGGCCTGCGCTTCAAAGCCGTCGGCCAGTTGCATGGTGGCCGGATCAAGGCCGATCTGGCCCGACAGGTAGAACCGTCTTGCCGCTGCTCGCTACGGCTTGCGAGTAGGTGCCGATGGCGGCCGGTGCATTGGCGGTGGCGATGATCTGTCTGGACATGCTGAACTCCGATGAAGGATGAGTCGCGCAAGGCGCACGACAAAGTGCGCATTTTACGCGACAGGTCCCCCACCCTGCGAACTGGCCGGAATTCACTCGCAACGGCCTGCAAGTGAGGAGCAGGACACGAGAAGTACAACGCGTCTCGCGATGATTCGCCAAATTCGCTCTAGACGGCCGCCCCCGCATTGGCCGCGCGCCAGCGCAGTACATGGCGGCGCAGGCGATCGAAGGCGGCATTGATGGCCGCCCCCGACAACCCGATGACGCACAACCCCAAGAGCACGAGATCCATGCGGAACTGCTCGCGACCGGCTTCCAGCACATTGCCCAGGCCGACGCCCACGCCGAGCATGTACTCCGCACCGATGGCGGCGAGCCAGCCGTAGATCAGGCTCAGTTGCAGGCCTGCGAGGATCGACGGCGCGGCAGCAGGCAACAGGATTCGGGCCAGACGTTGCACAGGCCCCAGCTTGAGCACGGCACCGACTTCGCGCCACGCGCGCGGCACGCCGCGCAGGCCGTCGATGCTGCCCATCGCCATCGGGTAGAACGCGGCGGTGGCGACGAACACCGTCTTGCCCCATTCACCATTACCAAACCAGGCGGTGATGAGCGGAATCCACGCGAACAATGCAACCTGCCGAACGCCATGAAAGCTCGGGCCGATCAACCGCTCGGCCCGATCCGACAGCGCCAGCAGCATGCCCAGCCCAAGGCCCGCGGATGCGCCCAGTGCCACGCCGCTGCCGAGCCGGCGCGCGGTCCACAACCAGCCTTGCCACACGTCGGCGGCTTCGGGGGTGTGCAGCGCGCCCAGTACGTCGCCCCACGACGTGAGCACGTTCGGTCCAACCCAATGAAGGCGGATGCTGGCTTCCCAGAGCAGGATCAGGCCCACCGGTACGAGCCAGCTACGCGCCGACAGCAAGGTGCGATGCAGGGCATTCATGATTGACTCCCCGCATTGCCCACCACGCGCCAGCGCAGCGCCCGGCGCTCGACGAGTACGAACGCCCGGTCGATAAGAAAGCCCGTCACGCCGATCACCACGATGCAGGCCATGACCACGTCGAGTTGAAAGAACTGACGACCAGCCAGCATGGTGGCGCCGATGCCGTCGGTGGAGACAAGAATCTCCACCGCGACCATCGCTTTCCACGCATGGCTGATGGCCAGCCGCTGCCCTGTAAACAGGGCCGGCAGCGAACCCGGCAGCACCAGCCGCCGCAGACGTTGCCACAGACTGAGGCGCAGCACGGTGCCGACTTCGGTGAGCGGACTGGGGATCGCTCGCACGCCTTCGAAGGCGTTGAATGCCATCGGAATGAACGAAGACTTGGCGATGATGACAAGCTTGAGCGCGTCTTCCAGCCCGAACACGAGCATCAGCAACGGCAGCCAGCCAATGGTCGGAATCTGCGCCAACGCCTTGAAGGTTGGGTACAACAGCACTTCGCTCAGGCGCGAGGACGCCAGCAATACGCCAAAGGCCAAGCCCAGCACGCTACCGATGAGGCAGCCTTCGAGCACACGCAGCAGGCTCACGCCTAGTGCGTGCAGCAGTTCTCCCCCGGCCAGCCCGTCGACCAGCACCTCCCACACACGCTCGGGCGGCGGCAGTATCTGCGTCGGCAGCCACTGTTGGTGGGCGGCGATCTCCCACAACACCAGCACGGCCAACGGGAGCGCGAGTCCTTCGACGCGGCGCAACGCGCGCGCAAAGACAGGCCACGCAGGTTGCGCAGGCGACGTCCATTGCGTGACGCCACCCTGCGTTGCGATCAGCGCCTCGGCCGCCCCCGCTTCGGCAGCAAGGGAATGAACTGCTGGCTGCATGACGGAATCAGCCCTTCTTCACCTTGCCGGCAGCATCGCGACGCGGCCAGTAGTTCTGCAGGTTGAGTTCCTTGAGCGCGGCGTCGAGATAACTGGTATCGATCCACTTGCTCAGGTCAACGTCCTGACGAATGAAACCTTCTTCCCTGGAGAACACCACGCCTTCGCGGTAACGCGCCAGCACGAAGTCATCGAGCAGCGGGCTGAGGCGTTCGCGCAGCGGTTGGTTCAGGAAGTCGTCGGCATATGCGTCCGCAGGAATGCCCGTCTTCGCCCAGATGTTGAAGACTTCCTGGCGATTGGCGTCGTCCGAAGCCCAGCGTGCGGCGATAACAAAGTTCTTCACCACGCGCCGCACGACGTCGGGGTATTGCTTGGCAAAGCTCTCGGTGACGGTGAAGGCGCCGAAGTTGTTCACCGGCGACGGCTCACCACGCGTGTCGAACAGGATCTTCACCAGCTTCTTGTCTTCAAGGTTGAGGAAGTTCGAACCGCCGAAGGCCGCGTCGACCGTGCCGGCCTGCAAAGCAGAAACCTGATCGCCCGCCTTGAGGTTCACCACTTTCAAGTCCTTGGGCGTGAGCTTGTGCAGATCAAGAAAGCGCTGGAAGCCAAGATGGTTGATGGTGCCGAAGGCGACGGCCACCTTCTTGCCCTTGAGGTCTTCAATCTTGTCGATACCCGCGTTGGCACGTACCGCCAGGTACACATTGCCGATGCCGTACGAGGCGAGGATCTTGGTCGGCAGCCCCGCCGCCTTGCCGACGATGTTGGGCAGACCGCCGTAGTTGGCGAAGTCGGCCTGTCCATTGGCGATGGCCTCGTTGATGGCAGGCCCGGTGCCGGTGGCGAAGGTCCATTCGACCTTGATGCCGTCCTTTTCGAATTCCTTCTCCAGCAGGCTGCGATCGCGCAGCACGCCGATCACTTGATTGCCATAGGGCTTGCCGAAGCCGGCGCCCTGGCCGTAGACGCGGATGACTTTGGGTTTGTCCTGTGCCGCGGCGTTGATGGAGACCAGCGGCACGAGCAATGCGGCCACGGTCAAAATGCGAGCAAAAATCTTCATGCTTGTTCTCTCTGTATACGGTTATTCATTCAGCATCACATCGGTCGATGCGTTGCCTGAACCTCTTTTGCAGGCAGGCTTTGTGCCATGCAGGTTTGTTGTTATTAATCCGCTACTTGCGCGAGCACTGTTGTTTTTGTGAGCGATGCGCTGCTGCGATTCCAGCAATCACCGCTGGTATTGCAGCAATCAGTTGGCGATCAGCTCGTAGCGCTTGAGCAGGGTGCGGACCACGTTGCGCGAGATGCCCAGCAGCTCGGCCGTGCGCACTTGATTGCCGCCACACAGGCGGAAGGCGCTGCGTACAACGCTCGACTCGATGAACTCGAAGAGTTGTGGCGCGCCATCGTCGAGCAAGCGCTCCAGTGCCGCTTCGAATGCCTTCGGCGGCGCCAGCGGCGCAGCGGTGGCAGCGCTCGGAGACGTGACGGCCACAAAGCGCAGGTCGGCCGGCGTGATGAGTCGGTTGCGGCAGACCAATAGCGCAAAGTGGATGACGTTCTCCAGTTCGCGGATATTGCCGGGCCAGCTATAGGCGGTCAGGGCGCGCAGCGCTTCGGCAGTGAAGTCGGGCGCGATGCTGCCCTGGCGTTCGGCATAGAGCTGCGCAAAGTAAGCCGCCAAAGGCTCGATATCGCCCGGGCGTTCACGCAGCGGCGGTACACGCAGTCCGGCGACGTTGATGCGGTAGAACAGATCCATGCGGAAGTGTCCCGACGACACCGCCTGCTCCAGATCGACGTTGGTCGCCGTCACCAGACGCACGTCAACGGGTGTCGGTGTGCGCGATCCAATGCGCAGCACCTCACGTTCTTGCAGCACACGCAACAGCTTGACCTGTATCGCGGGCGGCAGATCGCCGATCTCGTCCAGGAACAGCGTGCCGCCGTGGGCAGCTTCGAACCACCCGGCACGTGCGCGTTGTGCGCCCGTGAAAGCGCCGGCCTCGTGGCCGAACAGTTCCGCTTCAACGAGGTTTTCGGGGAAAGCGCCGCAATTGACGGCCACGAATGGACCGGTGCGCCCGCTCAATTCGTGCAGGTAGCGGGCGACGAGTTCCTTGCCGGTTCCGCTCTCGCCCTGGATGAGTACGCTCGCGGTGCTGTCGGCAACCTGTTCAATCTGGTGCAGCAGCGAGCGCGACAGCGGGTCAACGAAGATCAGCGCCTTGGCGCGAATCGACAGTACATGCGCGTCGGGGTCCGGCAGAGACAGCACGCGCGCAGGCGCTCTCCATGTGTCGGTGGTCGTATTCATTTGCGCTCCATGCTATGCCAGAGTCATTTGTACGCTTGCAGGCAATTCCTGCTGCGTTTCCAGCACTGTACGAAAGCGCCCCCGCTGAGGGGAACGATGAATAAATGGATTGATTATCGCGGCTTCTGATTAGGCGCTTAGCTTGAGGCCAGGCCCATGTCCTCGTTGATCTTGTGCGCTTGCATGATGAGGTCGTCCAACGCGCCAGTCAGCGGCGCGGCGTCGTGCAAGGCCTGCTCGATGCGCCGCTCCAGCGCCAGCTCGGCACTATCGCCGCTTTCCGCGTCGGCACTCGCAGCAGGCACCAGCGGCGACGGCACGATGTGGTTGTCGAGCCGGAGCAGCAGGGTTTCGCGCCCCTGCTGCAGGAGTTCTTCTGCCTTGGCTCGATCGAGTTCGGCGGAACGCGTCAGCAGCAGAATGCGTACCGCCGCGAGGTGCGCATACAGCAAATGGCTAGTCGTGGTAACCGTATTGAGGGTGGTCGCAGAGACGTGTTGCTCTTCGGGTTCGTCGCGCATGCGCACGCCCGCCTGCGACAGTGCGGCGAGCGCATCGTGCATGCGGCGGCGCGCAATACGGTAGTTGAAGTCGCGCGGCGACCACGACAGGGCCTGGGCAACATAGGCCATCAGCGCGCTGCGCAGGTCTGCGGCAAGTCCCGGAATCGCGCGGGCTTCCCAGTTAGGCAGCACAAAGCTGAAGACGTAGGCCAGGGTCGCGCCAATGGCGGTGTCGGCCAAGCGCTCGCTAATGACGAAAGGCGTGCCGGGCGCCAGCAGATGCAATTGCAGCAACGCGGTGATGCATGCCGCCGTCGCCGTGTAGCGATAACGCACACCAGCGAACGCGTGCGAGATCGCCAGGCACATGAACACAATGCCGATAAGCGCGGCAGGTTCCGCGAGAAATCGGATGACGATGGCGGCGAGCACGCAGCCAATGAGGGTACCCATCATCCGATCGGCCCGCCGCTGCTTGGTCTGACTGAAGCTGCCGCGCATGGTCACGGCAATGGTGAGCACGATCCAGTAGCCATGTGACGCGTAGGGCAGCAGATAGGCCATGAGAAAGCCGCTGACCATTGCCAACGCAACACGCACGGAATAACGGAACACCGGCGAGCCGCGATTCAACGCCCGCAACAATGGCCGCAGGCTGTAGTGCGGCCGGGTGGCAAACAGTTGCAGTTCGCGCTCGCTGGGCATCGTCGCGCGGTCGACCTTGTGGCGATAGGTGGCGTCGAGTCGGGCCAGGCTCACGGTGGCCGCCTGCATCTTGCGCACCAGGCCATCGAGCAGCCCAAAGGCGGCGGCGCGCGGGCCTTCGAGACGATGGCTCATCGCTTCGAGTTCGGCCATGACGGCAAGCTCTTCGCGGCTCAAATCGAGCGGCGGCCCCGGCGAAATACCGACCATACGTTCGCGCGACAAGCGCAGCAACTGTTCGGCACCCGACTCGATCCACTCGCGTATGCGCAGCATGATCGGTTCATCGGCGAAATTGGTACGGATGGCTTCGTAGTCGGTCTGACTAGCCAGCACCTGTTCATACGCATCGAGCAGCGCCAGCATGCCGGCGGCCAGCGCCCAGCCGTCATCGTCATCGAGGCGACGGAAGATGAAGTCGCGCACCGATTGCAGCTTGTCGGCCAGGATCGCCTGCTGCTGAAGCAGCACCATCTCGACCTTCTGCAAGGGCGTTGAAGGATCGAAAAAGCGTGCCTTGCGACGCAGGTACACGGCGAATTCATGCAGGCAATCGGCAAATACCTGCTGCTTGGTGCGGCGCGCCAGCGCCCAGTTCATGGCTGTGGCATATACCACGTAGATGAAGCCGCCGATCAGCATGAAGCGCGTGTGATGCAGCAACTCGTTGAAGTCGCCGGCCGGTGTCGCCAGGGCGAAGGCCATGCCGATGAACACGGCCACGCTATGCGGAATGGCACGCCGCCCCCATGCGGTGAGCATGCCACCGACAAAGCTCATGACGAGGATCGACACCGCCAGCGCGGCGGGCGAATGCCGCAGGTAGCCAATGACGAATACCACTGGCATCGCCAGCAGCCAGTTGGCGAACATGCTGCGGAACTTGTCGCCGCGTGGCGAGGGGACGTCGGCGGTACTCACCAGCAGCGCGCCGGTGGAAGCGGCCATGCCGCTGGCAAGTCCCGCAATGGCATAGCCACCCAGCGTGATACCGAGCACACCGATGGCGACGGTGAGCCCGCTATAGAGGAGATGACTGAACAGGTAGCGGCGGAAGAGTCTCGCGCGCAGCATCACTCAGGCGAAAAATGGGCTTTCGGGCGATTTCAGTTGGCCAGCTCCCACTGCCCCTTGCGCTTGCACAGCACGTATTCGCCCTCGTTCTTGAGCGTGCGCGAGTGGTTGGCCACACGCAGCTTGCGGCAATCATTCTTGAGCGAGGCATCTGGAATGACGGTGATGGAGCCGCCGGCCTGCGAGCCCTCCGCTCCCCATTGACGCGTACCAGTGAAGGATGAGTCTTCGAGCACGCCGGTCAGCGCTTCGTTGAACAGACGCGTGTCTTCTTTGCTGAATTCCGTCATGGGCGTGCGGCGCATGAAATTCAGATTGGCCGCGAAGGCTGGCGCGACGGCCAGGCAGGTCAGCAGGACGAGCAAACGGTGCGTACGCATGGGGTGGCTCCGGATGTCTTTATGTCAGGTAGGGCGATCATAGAAGAAAGCCACGCTGGCGCGAAGTGACCGCCATAAACAACAACGCCCCGCCTCTTGCGAGGACGGGGCGTCGGCCGCGATGCGCTTGCGCGCTTAGTGGAACAGTCGCGGCAGGGTCATCGACACGGCCGGGATGAACGTCACAGCAAACATGGTCGCAGCCAGTGCCGTGTAGAACGGCAGGATCGACTTCATGACCTTCTCGACCGAGATCTCACCGATGGCGCAGCCAATGAACTGCGTCGTGCCCACTGGCGGGGTGTTCAGGCCAAGTGCGCAGTTGAGCAGCATCATGATACCGAACTGCACCGGGTCCATGCCGTACTTCATGGCGATGGGCAGGAAGATCGGCGTGCACACCAGGATGGTCGGCGCCATGTCCAGGAACGTGCCCAACAAGAACAGGATGATGTTGATCAGGAAGAAGATCATCCACGGGTTGTTGGTCAGCGTTGCCAGTGCCTGGCCGGTCAGCTCAGCGATCTGGTAGTAGGCGATGAAGTAACCGAAGGTCGCCGAGATACCGATCAGCGCCAGCACCACGCCGGTCTTCTTCACTGTGTGGGCCAGCGCCGTCACGAATTGATCGAAGGTCAGGCTGCGGTACACCAGCGTGGTCAGCAGCAGCGCGTACAGCACCGCGACGGAAGCCGACTCGGTTGCCGTAAAGGCGCCCGACAGGATACCGACGACGATGATGACCACCACGAACAGACCCGGCATCGACGACGCGCCGGTCTTGATGACCGCGCCCCAACCCGGGAACGTGCCGGACGGGTAGCCGCGCTTGATCGCAACGTAATAGGCCGCAGCCAGGTTACACACCATCAGGATCAGCGCCGGCACGATACCGGCCAGGATCAGCGAGGTGACCGAAGCCAGACCACCGCAGGCCAGCGTGTAGATGATGATGTTGTGCGAGGTCGGCATCAGCGCGCCCACCAGTGCCGCGTGGGTGGTCACGTTCACCGCGTAGTCGGCGTCGTAGCCTTCACGCTTCATCGACGGGATCAGCACGCCGCCCATGGCCGACACGTCAGCCACCGGCGAGCCGGACACACCACCGAACAGCGTACAGGCCACCACGTTCGCCATGCCCAGACCGCCACGCACGTGGCCAACCAGTGCCTTGGCGAAGTTCACGATGCGATCGGCGATACCACCCAGCAGCATCAGCTCGCCCGCCATGATGAAGAACGGGATCGCCAGGAAGGTGAACACCTGCATGCCGCCGGTCATCTTCTGGAAGACCACGGCCATGGGCAGGCCTTCATACAGGATCGTCGCAACGGCCGACAGGCCAATGGCGAACACCACCGGCACGCCCAGGACGAGCGCAGCGAAGAAACTCAAACAGAGAATTGTCAGTGCCATGCTGGTTCTACCTCAGTGCCGCGCGCCAGGGCGATGATGTGTTCAATGGAGAACATGAAAATCAGAACGCCCGCGATGGTGACGGGGATGTGGTACAGCCCCTCCGGCACGGTCAGCGTCGGAATGTTGTAGCCCATGGAGTCATAGGCGAGGAACGCGCCGTTATACGTCATGCAGCAACCGAAGAAGGCGACCAGCGCGTGGATGACCATTTCCAGCCAGGTCTTGTACGGTTGCGGGCAGATTGCCAGCAGCGATTCCATGCCGATGTGGCCGGCGTCACGCACGCCCACGGCGGTGCCGAGCATGGTCACGTACAGCACCAGCAACAGCGCCAATGCTTCAGCCCAGGTCGGGGTGTCGTTGAGAATGTAACGGCCGAACACCTGGTAGAGCACGCAGATGATGATGAGGGCCAGCCCGACTGTCGCGATCTTCAAACTGACGCGCGAAATCGTTGCGCAGATTTTTGTGTACATATCTGCGAGTCCTTCCGTGAAACGTTGAAAAAAACCCGGCCAGAGAACCTGGCCGGGCTTCGTGCTACGGCGACTGAATTACTTAATGTCCTGAATAGCCTTGACCAGCGCCTTTTGCGAGTCGGACGTCACGAACTTCTCGTAGACCGGCTTCATGGCGTCCTGGAACGGCTTCTTGTCCACATCGACGACGGTGCCGCCGCCAGCGGTGACGATCTTCAGCGAAGCTTCTTCGCGCTCAGCCCAGAGCTTGCGGTTGTAAGGCACCGAGTCCTTGGCCGCTTGCTTGACGAGCTTCTGGTCGTCCGGCGACAGCTTGTCCCACACGCGCTTGGAAATCAGCACGACTTCCGGCGCCATCGAGTGCTCGGTCTTCGAGTAGATCTTGGCCACTTCGAAGTGCTTGCCCGACTCCCACGACGGGATGTTGTTTTCGGCAGCGTCGATCAGGCCGGTGCGCAGCGCGGTGTAGACCTCGCCCATTGCCATCGGCGTCGGGTTGGCACCCATGGCTTGCGCCACTGCCACCCACAGGTCGGACTGCTGAACGCGCAGCTTCAGGCCCTTGGTGTCGGCCAGCGACTTGATCGGCTTCTTCGCGTAGATCGAACGGGCACCGCTGTCGTAGTAAGCCAGACCAACATAGCCCTGGCCTTCACAGGCGGTCAGAATCTTCTCGCCCGGAGCGCCGTCCAGCGCCTTGTGCATGTGGTCGATGGAGCGGAACAGGAACGGCAGAGCCGGCACCATGGTGTCCGGGCAGATGTTGTTCAGCGGCGAGATGTTCACGCGGACCATGTCCAGCGCACCGATCTTGACCTGTTCGAGCACTTCCTTTTCGTTACCCAGCGAACCGTTGCTGTACACCTTGATCGACAGGCGACCCTTGGTGCGTTCCGACAGCAGCTCGCCCATGTGACGCAGTGCCTTCACGGTCGGGTAGTCGTCGCCCCAGATGTCGGAGGCACGCAGTTCGATCTTCTGTTGGGCCATGGCCGTGCCCATGCAACCAACGGTCAGCAGGGCGGCAACGATTTTTGAAACACGCATCATGTTGTAAGTCTCCTTCGATAGGACTTGCCGGAACGAATGGACCCCCACCAGCCGTGCGTACGGCTGCTCTCCGTTGGGATCTTTAGCCGGAGTTGTCAGAAAGCATCGCGTTAAACGCCATAAAAAACTGACAAGTCCGAGGCGGCGAAAAGATAACACGCCTTTTACTGAAAACTACGTTTATTTGACTATCAGCAGAACAAATAAAAAAAACCCGATATGGCGTCATGCCATATCGGGCATATCTACTTGAAAAATTTACGGGTTTACCGGTATTAACCACCCGCAAAGCCCCGCCTGGCATAGGGTTGTCGCCCAAACAACAACGCCCCGCCTCTTGCGAGGACGGGGCGTTTGTCTGGAGCGCGTTCTGCTTAGTGGAACAGTCGCGGCAGGGTCATCGACACAGCCGGGATGAACGTCACAGCGAACATGGTCGCAGCCAGTGCCGTGTAGAACGGCAGGATCGACTTCATGACCTTCTCGACCGAGATCTCTCCGATCGCGCAACCAATGAACTGCGTCGTACCCACCGGCGGCGTGTTCAGGCCAAGTGCGCAGTTAAGCAGCATCATGATGCCGAACTGGGTCGGGTCCATGCCGTACTTCATGGCGATGGGCAGGAAGATCGGCGTGCACACCAGGATGGTCGGCGCCATGTCCAGGAACGTGCCCAACAAGAACAGGATGATGTTGATCATGAAGAAGATCATCCACGGGTTGTTGGTCAGCGTTGCCAGTGCCTGGCCGGTCAGCTCAGCGATCTGGTAATAGGCGATGAAGTAACCGAAGGTCGCCGAAATACCGATCAGCGCCAGCACCACGCCGGTCTTCTTCACTGTGTGGGCCAGGGCTTTCACGAACTGATCGAAGGTCAGGCTGCGGTACACCAGCGTGGTCAGCAGCAGTGCGTACAGCACCGCGACGGAGGCCGACTCGGTTGCCGTGAACACCCCGGACAGAATACCGGCCACGATGATCACCACCACGAACAGGCCCGGCATGGCAGAAGCCAGCGTGCGCCCGACGGCGTTCCAGCCCGGGAACGAACCCGAGGGGTAGCCGCGCTTGATGGCAACGTAATAGGCCGCAGCCAGGTTACACACCATCAGGATCAGCGCCGGCACGATACCAGCCAGGATCAGCGAGGTGACCGAAGCCATGCCGCCGCAAGCCAGCGTGTAGATGATGATGTTGTGCGAGGTCGGCATCAGCGCGCCCACCAGTGCCGCGTGGGTGGTCACGTTCACCGCGTAGTCAGCGTCGTAGCCTTCACGCTTCATCGACGGGATCAGCACGCCGCCCATGGCCGACACGTCAGCCACCGGAGAGCCGGACACACCACCGAACAGCGTACAGGCCACCACGTTCGCCATGCCCAGACCGCCGCGCACGTGGCCGATGATCGCCTTGGCGAAGTTCACGATGCGCTCGGCGATACCGCCCAGCAGCATCAGCTCGCCCGCCATGATGAAGAACGGGATCGCCAGGAAGGTGAACACCTGCATGCCGCCGGTCATCTTCTGGAAGACCACGGCCATGGGCAGGCCTTCATACAGGATCGTCGCAACGGCCGACAGGCCGATGGCGAACACCACCGGTACGCCCAGGACGAGCGCTGCGAAAAAGCTCAAACAGAGAATTGTCAGTGCCATGACGGTTCAACCTCGGTGCCGCGGACGAGCGCAATGATGTGTTCGATCGAGAACATAAAGATCAGAACGCCAGCAATGGTGATCGGAATGTTGTAGAGACCTTCGGGGAGCGGCAGCGTCGGGATGCGGATGTCCATCCCTTCGGACGCGAGGAACGCGCCGTTGTACGTCATGCAGCAGGCGAAGAACGCAACCAGCGCGTGGATGAAGATTTCCAGCCAGGTCTTGTACGGCTGCGGGCAGATCGCCAGCAGCGATTCCATGCCGATGTGGCCAGCGTCACGCACGCCCACGGCGGTGCCGAGCATGGTCACGTACAGCACCAGCAGCAGTGCCAGCGCTTCGGCCCAGGTCGGCGTGTCGTTGAGGACGTAGCGACCGAACACTTGATAGAGCACGCACAAAATGACGAGCCCAAGCCCGACCGTCGCGATCTTCAGACAGACGCGCGAGATCGTTGCGCAGATCGTTGTATACATCTGCGATTCCTTCCTTGAAACAAGGGGGTAAAAACCCGGCCGGAGAACCCGGCCGGGCGTACGACTGCTTATGGCGCAGCGTTACTGATTACTTGACGTCCTGAATGGACTTCACCAGACCCTTCAGCTCCGGGGTGGTCATGAACTTGTCGTAAACCGGCTTCATGGCGTCCTGGAATTGCTTCTTGTCGACTTCGACGATCTTCGCACCTGCCTTCACGACGATGTCATACGACTGCTTTTCGCGCTCGTCCCAGAACTTGCGTTGCACGTCCGTCGAAGCCTTGGCCGTTTCGGCGATCAGCTTCTGGTCGGCCGGGGTGAGCTTGTCCCAAATACGCTTGGAGAAGATCACCATTTCCGGGCTCATCAGGTGTTCCGTCTTGTTGTAGAACGGAGCCGATTCGTAGTGCTTGGCGCTTTCGTACGACGGGTAGTTGTTTTCGGCAGCGTCGATCAGGCCAGTACGCAGACCGGTGTAGACCTCACCCATGGGCATCGGCGACGGGTTGGCACCCATGGCTTGAGCCATCGCCACCATCAGGTCGGACTGCTGAACGCGCAGCTTCATACCCTTGGTGTCGGCCAGCGTCTTGACTTCCTTCTTGGAGTAGATCGAACGCGTGCCGCTGTCGTAGTAGGCCAGGCCAACGTAGCCCTTGGCATCGCACGAGTGCAGGATCTTCTCGCCAGCCGGGCTGGCCAGTGCCTTGTGCATGTGGTCGACCGAGCGGAACAGGAACGGCAGGCTGGGCACCAGCGTTTCAGGGCAGATGTTGTTCATCAGGTTGCCCGGCACGCGCGCCATGGCCAGCGCACCCATCTTCACCTGTTCAATGACTTCCTTCTCGGTACCGAGCGTACCGTTCGAGTACACCTGCAGCTCGATGCGGCCGTTGGACTTCTTCGCCAACTGATCGCTCATCCAGCGCAGAGCCTTGGTGTTGGGGTAATCCTCGCCCCAGATCTCGGACACCTTCAGCACAACCTTGTCAGCGGCAACAGCGCCGTTCACCAGACCCACGGCCATCACGGCGGCCACCAGATACTTCATACGCATCGATCTTGTCTCCATCAAATGCCACTTGCGCGGCTTCATGGTCATCACAAAAAAGCGGGGGTGTCGCACATTGCTCCACGCGACGCGGAAATGATTGTGCAGAAAAATTTCCGCAAACAATCCTTACAGACTGTTACGTGCGGCCATAAACAACGTCTCTTTGCGAATTATCAAAATTGATTCGAAACTCCTGCCAAAAGGCCCTAGGGAAAGCCTGTATACAAGTGAGATTTACGATGTGAACGTCAGAAACCACCTATCAGCAGGCGAGACGTCGCTCTCTTTGACAGCAAAATCCGGTGCCGCGTGTAACAAATACAACACTCGTCTGCTAACTAGTTAGTTATAGCAAAAGGACGTATCCGTCAGCCCTTGCATTGGCATTTCGGAAAGAAATACAGCCCCCGCCCAATCGTCGCTCTCTGTCTTGCGGGCCAGCGAAGTGAGCAGCAGCGTCCTCATGGCGGCGCCACCGAACGCCGCCATGGTCGGGGTACGGGTGGGCAGGTCGATCATGGTGTCGAGCAGACCGTTCGGCGTGAAGCGCAATACGCGCCCGCCGTCGATGGCGCAGATCCAGTAGCAGCCGTCCGCGTCCACCGTGGCACCATCGGGCCGCCCCCCATGCATGGCCATATCGATGAACACGCGCTTGTTCGACGGCACGCCTTCATCGATGTCGTAGTCGAAGGCCCATACGGTGCGCGACTCGATTGCCGCATCCGACAGGTACATGGTGCGGCCATCCGGACTGAAGGCCAGCCCGTTCGGAACCGCCAGTCCATCGACGCCCGTACGTTGCAGGCCGCGCTCATCCAGCCGCAGCATCTGGCCCACCGTGCGGCGTTGCGGTCCCATCAGCACCGTGCCGACCCAGAAACGGCCTTGCCGGTCGCAGCGACCGTCATTGAAGCGCATGCCGGGCAGCGGCATATCGAATGTCGCGAGCGTATGTAGCCCGACGCCGCCTGCCTCGTTCAGATCGACGGCAAAGATACTGCGCTCGCAGGCGGCGATCAGCCTGCCCGCGCCGGCTCTGCGCGCGATGCAGCCGATCGCTTCGGGCAAGCGCCACTGCGCTGTTGCCCCATCGGAAGGCCGAAAACGGTGGATGGTCGCGGCAGGGATATCGACCCAGTAGAACGCTTCGTCATCGGGATGCCATAGGGGACTCTCGCCAGTCGCGCACCGAAACTGTGGCGAGATGGCGGACTCCGGGCCAAAGGCCAGGCGGCGGGGATTCATGTACTGCTCCGGGGAGGGAGGGTTGATCGCCGCCACTTCGTCGAGTGGCGGTCGTCTCGGTGACCGGACTCGTTCCGGCCAGTGCAACTATTGCGACTGCGGCCCTTCGAACAGACGGCGGCGCGCGTTACCCAGATGCAGGCGCATCGCTTCGGCCGCGTCGGTCGCCGAACCTTTTTCGATAGCGGTGACGATCTCGCGGTGCTCAGCCTGCACCAGTTCGCGGCGGCTGCGGCTCTTTTCGAGCGACAGGCTGCGCGACAGTTGCATTGCCACACGCATTTGATCGGCGATCATTTCCAGCGCGGTGACGAAGAACACGTTCTGCGAAGCGCGAGCGATCGACACATGAAAGTCGCGATCCTCGTCCACACCGAGGTCGGACTCCCGCACGCGGTCGAGTTGCTCGAGCGCGCGACGGATATCTTCCAGGTCGCGCGGCGTGCGCAGTTCGGCAGCCAACCCGGCGGCCGCCGACTCCAGCGCAATCCGGAACGCAAAGCACCGCTGCACATCGGCAAGGCTTTCGATGGGCGCAAAACGTTTGATGTTGCGATCGGGCCGGCGCAGCACGTAGCTGCCGGAGCCCCGCCGCGACGCGATCAGGCCGTCCAGGCGCAAGCGCGACAACGCTTCGCGCACTGTCGGGCGCGACACGCCGTACTGTTGTGCCAGTTCGGTTTCGGTCGGCAGGCGGCTTTGTTCCGGGTAGTCCCCGTTGGACATCGCATCGATGATGCCGGCATATACCGTATCAACGCGATTGACACCTGCTGCTCTTTTGCCGGGCTGGTAGTCGGCCATGTCGTCTCCTTGTATAGGTGCTCGAGGCACTGAGCGTTCGGCGGATTTTGCCTGACACCTAGTCGATTTGTAACCCGCTCCGCGACAACTGCGGGATTCTACGACATGGCGGGCAAGCCGACGCGTGGGCATACCCACGGGCAGGCATCGCCATGAGTCCGAGCCATGCAAAACCGATATCGGTCGCGCGAACATCGCACACAAATACGTTTGACAAGCCCGATCCGCGCCGACACCATCGACGCAGCGTTCCGCTACTTTCCCGCCGCACCATGACCAAGAAAACCCCCGAGCAACTCCGCAGCCATCGTTGGTACGGCGCAAAGGATCTCCGCGCCTTCGGCCATCGTTCCCGCACCGCCCAGATGGGCTTCGAGCGCAGCGACTATGCCGGCAAACCCGTCATCGCCATCGTCAACACCTGGAGCGACATCAACCCGTGCCACAGTCACTTTCGCGTGCGGGCCGAAGAGGTCAAGCGCGGGATCTGGCAAGCGGGCGGCTTCCCCGTCGAATTGCCGGCGATGTCACTGTCCGAGCCGTTCCAGAAGCCCACGACGATGATGTACCGCAATCTGCTGGCGCTGGAGACGGAAGAACTCCTTCGCTCGCACCCCGTTGACGGAGCCGTCCTGATGGGGGGCTGCGACAAGACCACGCCGGCGCTCATCATGGGCGCGCTCAGCATGGGGCTGCCGTTCATCTTCATGCCTGCGGGGCCAATGTTGCGCGGGCACTTCCGCGGGCAGACGCTGGGCTCGGGCTCAGACACCTGGAAGTACTGGGACAAGCTTCGCACCGGCGAAATCGACGAACCCACCTGGATGGAAGTTGAAGAAGGCATCGCCCGCACACCCGGCCACTGCATGACCATGGGCACGGCCTCGACCATGACGAGTGCCGCCGAAGCGCTCGGGCTCACGCTGCCCGGCGCCGCTTCCATTCCGGCCGCCGATTCAGCCCATGCGCGCATGGCAACACACACCGGACGCCGCATCGTCGACATGGTGTGGGAAGACCTCACCCCCGCCCGCATCCTGTCCGCCGACTCGTTCGACAACGCCGTCACCACCGTGCTCGCGCTGGGCGGGTCGACCAACTCGATCATCCACCTCGTCGCCATGGCGCGCCGCGCGGGCATTGCGCTGACCGCCGAGCGCTTCGACGCCCTTGCCCAGCGTACCCCCGTCATTGCCGACCTGCGCCCGGCCGGTCGCTTCCTGATGGAAGACTTCTTCTGTGCAGGCGGATTGCGCGCGCTGCTGGCGCGCATCGCGCATCTGCTGGCACTCGACACCCCGACCGTCAGCGGCCACTCGTTGGGTGAGAACATCGCTGGCGCCGAAGTCTTCAATGACGAAGTCATCCGCCCCCTGGACAAGCCACTGGTCGAACGCGACGGCATCGCGGTACTGCGTGGTTCGCTCGCGCCCGATGGCGCCGTCATCAAGCCCCCAGCAGCGCAGGCGCATCTGCTGCGCCACACGGGCCCCGCCTTGGTCTTCAACGACTACAACGACATGGCCGCCCGCATCGACGACGCAGACCTGCCGGTCACGGCCGACACCGTTCTCGTGCTGCGTAACGCGGGCCCGCAAGGCGGACCCGGCATGCCGGAATGGGGACAATTGCCGATTCCGAAAAAGTTGCTCGCGCAGGGCGTGAAGGACATGGTGCGCATTTCGGACGCACGCATGAGTGGAACCAGCTATGGCGCATGCGTTTTGCATGTCGCACCCGAATCATGGATCGGCGGCCCGCTCGCATTGGTTCGCGACGGTGATCTGATCTGCCTGGACGTGCCAGAGCGTCGTCTCGATCTGTTGGTCGACGAAGCAGAGTTGGCACGACGACAAGCCGAATGGAAAGCCCCTCCGCCCCGGTATTCACGAGGATATGGCGCGCTGTTCGAGGCGCATATCAAGCAGGCGAACGAGGGGTGTGATTTTGATTTTCTGGAGGGGACGGCACCGACGGAAGATCCGGAGATTCACTGATAGACGCGTGTTGCGCTCGCCCGCTTTTGGAGCGCTTCCTTGGTTGGCGCAATGCGGCTCCCAACGGTTCGTAAGTGCTGACGCAGACGCCCCGAAGACGCGCCTCATGTAGTCGCGAATGGATTGATCAGAGTGCAGCGAGAATGGCCCTTCCTGTTTGGGCCTCTGTTGCTCAACGGTAGCCTCGATTGCCAATGCTCGATAGCCGGGAGTTATCCTCGGAGGCGAGTGGTTGTCGCTGAGGGGACTCTCTTGCGCAGTGCTTCGCTATTCTTGGGGCAGTCGCGACTGCTAGCGCTCGACGGCCGGGAGTTCGCCCCGGCGGGCGAGTAACTTCTTTGTTATCGACAAAGAAGTCACCAAGAAAGCGACCCCTACATCGCCGCCAGCCTACGGCTGGTCCCCTGCGCGACTCGTCAAGTCAGGCGGCTGCGGAACTCGCCCTTCGGGCTCAGACAGTCCTCGCCGACCCGCTACGCGGGCAACCTGACTTGCCTGCGTTGCTCGGCGGCTCAAAAGGGGCCGGCCATAGCAAACACCTGAATATGCGCGGAGCTAAAACCTCTTCATCGTGTGCTTCGTGTCGTGCATGCAATGCAAAGCACACGCAGTGAGGTCTTGGATGCCGGTTAGCACAGAGGGCGGACAAGCGAAGCGTCATCCGCCGTTTTTGAACTGACGACGTTTCTCGATCAGCGATGACAGCAGATTGGTGAAGGTGCCAGCAGAAGCGCGAACAGCTAAAAACAGGGGCTTTTGCCTTTCGCCTGAACAACCACTTTGTTCGCTGTGGGCACCCCATTCAGCGTCGCCGAGCAGCACAGGGCGATAAGGTTGCGGCGGAGCCGTCGGCGAGGACTGTCTGAGCCCGAAGGGCGAGTTCCGCAGCCGCCTTCTCGACCGCGCAGCGCAGGGGACCCGCCGAAGGCGGGCGAGGCTGTGGGGCCGCTTCTTTGGTGACTTTCTTGTCGGGGACAAGAAAGTTACTCGCCCGCCGGGGCGAACTCCCGGCCAACGTACCCAAGCAATCGAGACCAAGCCCGAACAACCAACCAAAAGGCAAGAAAGGGCCCTTCAACGCTGCGCGCATGGGAGCAATGGCGGATGACGCCCCGCCATTGCTCCCCACGACCAACCGCAGCAAGCAGAAACGGCACCCCGATCAAGGCGCCGCAAAGGCTACCGCCCCCTACTCCTCCGCATCTCTCCCCGGCGTAATCGCCGGTCGGATCACCGCCGCCGTCAGCGACGGCGAGCAATACTCAATGAACGCGAACCCAAACCCGCGCAAGTAATGCCCGCGCCGTACAGCAATACGCGTCGTGTTCTCCTCGAACAGATGGCTGCTCTCCAGCAGGCGCAGCGCATCGTCCTTCTCGGCGTTGTAAGCCATCGACGCAATGATGCCGATCCCCAGCCCCAATTCCACATAGGTCTTGATGACATCCGCATCCAGCGCAGACATCACGATGTCCGGCGACAGGCTGGCGCGCTGGAACGTGTTGTCGATCGTCGCGCGGCCCGTATAGCCCTCGTGATACGTGATCAGCGGATACTCCGCCACCGCCTCCAGCGTGAGCGGCTTGACCGTGTTGAGCGGATGCTCGCGCGGCACGACCACGGCGTGGTTCCAGGTATAGAACGGGAACGACGCAATGTCCGCCTGCCCTTCGAGCGATTCCGTTGCAATGCCGATGTCGGCGTCGCCACTCTGGAGCATGTCGACGATTTCCGCCGGGCTGACCTGATGGAGTTCGAGGTGCACCTTGGGGAAAGCCTGCTTGAATTTCGTCACCACGCGCGGCAGCGCGTAGCGCGCTTGCGTGTGCGTGGTGGCAATGGTCAGCTTGCCCTCGTCGCGCTGGCTGAACTGCTCCGCCAGCCGCTTGATGTTCTTGGCATCAAGCAGCATGCGCTCGACGATCAGCACCAGTTCCTTGCCCGGCTCGGTCAGCCCGAGCAGGCGCTTGCCGCGCCGCACGAACAGTTCAACGCCCAGTTCGTCTTCGAGGTCCTTGATGTGTTTGCTCACACCGGACTGCGAGGTGAATAGCGCGTTGGCAACTTCCGTCAGGTTGAAGTGCTGGCGGACAGTTTCGCGAATGATGCGAAGCTGCTGAAAGTTCATGATGCAACCCTTTTCTGCACGGTCTGCGCCGGCTGCTCGAATACTCTTAGTTGGGAAGGCACGACGCGCACGCGGGTGCCCTCGGCCAGATTCAATTCACGCACACGCTGGCGCGCCAGTTCGACTTCCACCACGGCCGGCGCACCTGTGCCCGGTTGTCCGGCCAGTTCGATGCGCGACACCGGGCCAAAGCTCAGGATACGCGTGACCTGTGCAGCGATGCCGGATGCATTTCCCTGCTCGGGCACGATGTCCAGCTCGTGAGGACGCGCGAAGGCGATGACATCCGCGCCATTGGTCAGCGCCTCGCCATCATGCACGTGCGTGTGGCCGGCGACATGCACATGCCCGCCTTCGGCGCGGCCGTGGAAGAGATTCACCGAACCAAGGAAACCATACACAAACGGCGTCGCCGGAGAGTCATACACGTCGTTGGGCGAGCCCACCTGCTCGACGCGGCCACGATTCATCAGCACTACGCGGTCAGAGACTTCGAGCGCTTCTTCCTGATCGTGCGTGACGAAGATGCTCGTGATGTGCAGTTCGTCATGCAGGCGGCGCAGCCAGCGGCGCAGTTCCTTGCGCACCTTGGCGTCGAGCGCGCCGAACGGTTCGTCCAGCAGCAGCACGCGCGGCTCTACCGCCAGCGCACGGGCCAGCGCGATACGCTGGCGTTGCCCGCCAGACAGTTGCGACGGGAACCGATCCGCCAACCAATCGAGCTGCACCAGTTCCAGCAGTTCGTGCACCTTCTTGCGGATGACAGCCTCGGGGGGACGTTGCTTCTTGGGCTTCACGCGCAGACCGAAGGCCACGTTGTCGAACACGCTCATATGACGGAACAACGCGTAGTGCTGGAAGACGAAGCCCACCTGACGTTCGCGGACGTGCGTGTCGGATGCGTCCTCGCCATCGAGCAGCACGCGGCCGCTGTCTGCCTGCTCCAGGCCGGCGATGATGCGCAACAGTGTCGTCTTGCCGCAGCCCGACGGCCCCAGCAGTGCCACCAGTTCGCCCGAGGGGAAGTCGAGTGACACGTCGCCCAGCGCCGTGAAGTCGCCGAACTGCTTATGGATGTTTTCAACCTTGATGCTCATGTCGTATCTCTCTCGCCTTATTCGGGCCGGCCGTCATCGTTGGCCAACTGTCGGGATGCCTGCCACTGCACGTACGATTTGATCGCCAGCGTCACCAGCGCCAGCATCGCCAGCAGGGACGCCACTGCGAAGGCCGCTGCAAACTGGTATTCGTTGTAGAGAATCTCTACCTGCAAAGGCATGGTGTTGGTGACGCCGCGAATGTGGCCCGAGACCACCGACACCGCGCCGAACTCACCCATCGCCCGTGCGTTACACAGCACCACGCCGTAGATCAGGCCCCACTTGATATTGGGGAGCGTCACGCGGAAGAAGGTCTTCCAACCCGAGGCGCCGAGCACGATCGCGGCTTCCTCTTCTTCCTTGCCCTGAGCCTGCATCAACGGAATCAGCTCGCGCGCCACGAACGGGAAAGTCACGAACACCGTCGCCAGCACGATGCCCGGCACCGCAAACACAATCTTGATGTCATGCGCCGACAGCCACGGCCCCCACCAGCCCTGGGCCCCGAACATCAGCACGTAGATCAGGCCCGCGATGACCGGCGACACCGAGAACGGCAAGTCGATCAGCGTGATGAGCAATTGCTTGCCCGGGAACTCGAACTTGGCGATCGACCACGCCGCCGCTACACCGAATACAAGGTTCAACGGCACAGCGATGACAGCGGCAAGCAGCGTCAGCTTGATCGCCGACCAGGCTTCTTCATTGGTCAGCGCGTCGATGTAAGTCTCCCAGCCCTTGGCGAAGGCCTGCGTGAATACCAGCAACAGCGGCAGCAGCAGGAACACCGCGAAGAACACCAGCGACACGCCAACGATGGTCCACTTCACCCACGACGACTCGCGCGTGGCCGGATTCACTTCGTAGTAGTCAGCCGCGTCGGCCAGACTCATGGTGGTAGCGCCGGCCATTACAGGGCCCTCCCGATGCGGCGCGCGCTCCACGCTTGCAGCCCGTTGATGATGAACAGCAGGATGAACGAGAAGATCAGCATCACGCCCGCGATCGCCGTCGCGCCGGTGTAGTCGTATTGCTCCAGCCGCGTGATGATCATCAGCGGCGTGATCTCCGACACCATCGGGATGTTGCCGGCGATGAAGATCACCGAGCCGTACTCACCCACTGCGCGAGCAAAGGCCAGGGCGAACCCGGTCAGCAGCGCCGGCAGCAGCAACGGCAGGATCACCAGGCGGAAGGTCTGCCAGCGTTGAGCCCCCAGGCTTGCGGCGGCTTCTTCAAGCTCGGTTTCCAGGTCCTGCAGGATTGGCTGGATGGTGCGCACCACGAACGGCAGGCCAATGAACACCAGCGCGATCAGCACGCCCCAGCGGGTGTAGGCGATACGGATGTCGTAGTCGACAAAGAGACTGCCGACCCAGCCTTTGGGCGAATAGATCGACGCCAGCGCGATGCCGGCGACGGCCGTCGGCAGGGCAAAGGGCAGATCGACCAGCGCATCGATGATCTTCTTGCCGGGGAAGCGGTAGCGCACCAGCGCCCACGCCAGCAGCAGGCCAAAGACTGTGTTGATGGCGGCGGCCAGCAGCGAAGCGCCGAACGACAGCCGGTACGAAGCCACCACGCGCGGCGAAGTCACCACGTTCAGGATGTGCGACCAATCCGCCGTGCCGGTCTTGAGGAACACCGCCGACAGCGGGATCAGCACGATCAGCGACAGATAGACGAGCGTGTAGCCCAACGACAGGCCGAAACCCGGCAACACGCGATGGCGTCGCGGACGGCGGGGGTTATGCGCGGGGAGTCCGCCGGAGCCGGCGGACAGGGCATGGGAGGACATCACGGCTCCATTCCGATTGAATGGAGCCAAGTCTAGGGGTCAGCCCTTGTGAAAATAAATAATAAAAACTGCGTCGCTTATTCCAAATAGCGAAATAGCGACGTCTGCCCCTACCGACTCAAGGCCTGCAACCGTTCGCTGGCAGCCGTCAGCGTGGCGTCCTGTTTGGCAAAGCAGAAGCGCACGATGCCGTCGTCGCGCCCGTTGACATAAAAGACCGATACCGGAATGCAGGCCACGCCCACCTGTTGAGTCAGCCAGCGCGAGAAAGCCACGTCGCCCAGATCGTCCCGAACCCCGGCATAGCGGGCGAGCTGAAAGTAGGTCGCGCGGCTTGGCAATAGCTCGAAACCGGCGCGTTCCAGCCCCGGCGCGAGCAGATCGCGCTTGTGCGCGAAGAACGCCGGCAAGCCCTGCCAATGCGCCGGCTCGGCCAGCATTTCGGCCAGCGCCCTTTGCGAAGGATGGTGCACCACGAAAACCAAGAACTGATGGATCTTGCGGAATTCCGTCGTCAGCACGGGCGGCGCCACGCAATAGCCGATCTTCCAGCCAGTCACGTGAAAGGTCTTGCCGAACGAGTACACGGCAAAGCTGCGTGCCCGCAGCGGCGGATGGGTCAGTACGCTCTGGTGCTCGATACCGTCGAAAACGAGGTGCTCGTAGACCTCGTCGGCCAGCACGTAAAGGTCGTGCCGTTCGACGATCGCCGCCAGCGCATCGAGGTCATCGCGTGTGAAAACCGTCGTCGCCGGATTGTTCGGGTTGTTGATGAGCACCATGCGCGTGCGCGGTGTCACGGCTGCTTCGACACGCGCCCAATCGACGCTGTAGCCCGGCGCGTCCAGCGGCACGTGCACCGGCACCGCGCCCTGCGCCAGAATTGCTGGCGCGTACGAATCGTACGAAGGATCGAGCACGATGGCTTCATCGCCCGCGTGCAGCACCGCCGCAATGGCGGTAAAGATCGCCTGCGTGGCGCCAGCCGTAACGGTGATTTCCGTATCCGGGTCCACCGTCACGCCACGGCTCAGCGCCAGTTTGGCCGCCACCGCCCTGCGCAACTCGGGCAAACCAGCCATCGGCGCGTACTGGTTGTACCCGTCGCGCGACGCTCGGGCCAGCGCATCGACCAAGGCCGGATCACATGGGTAATCCGGAAACCCTTGCGACAGGTTGATCGCGCCATGCTCGTTGGCGAGCTGGCTCATGACCGTAAAAATGGTCGTGCCGACATCCGGCAATTTGGACTGGAAGCTCATGACGGCAAAGTATAGAGGCGCGCCGCACACCCCGCACGGTGCAGCGCGCCGGACTTTCTAACCCGCACCGCGTGCACGCAGGTGCCGCGTCGGATCGTTTTCGGTGCCACCGGGCTTGCCACGCCGCCAGCCCATGGCGCGCACATAGCCGCCCAGTTGGCCACCGGCCTCGATCGCCGCACTATCGACGAGCACATGCTCGTCTGCCTGCGGCGCAACGTAGAGCGCGTCGACCGGGCAGTACAGTTCGCACAGAAAGCAGGTCTGGCAGTCTTCCTGGCGCGCGATCACGGGCGTCCCGCCTGTAGCGTCGAACACATCGCGCGGGCAGGTTTTCACGCACAGGTTGCAGTCGATGCAACGTTCGGCATGGATGAGTTCGATCATGATGCCAATGCCCTCCATGCCGTGTCGTCGGGCGCGGCGAACACTTCGTCCACGCCCGCTACGTGAATGCGGTGTGCTTGAGTCGCATCGGTCGTGGGCAGATCGACCCGGCGATGCAGACCACGGCTTTCATTGCGCGCCGCGGCCGCAGCCCAGATAAAGCGCCCGGTCGCCGTCATCGCTGCGAGTTCGCGCGCGCGGATGGCGTCGCGTCCCGCGCCGACGACGTGATCGCGCACGTCTTCCCACAGCGCGTCGAGTGTTTCTTGCGACCGCGCGATGCGCGCCCCCGTACGGAAAAAATTCACGTCCAGCGGCAACGTTTCGGCCTTCACATAGGGCAATAGCGCACGTGCCGTCAGTGTCTCCGACGCAGCACGACGAGGTCTCAACCCCGCGCCGCCCAGCGCGCGCATCTGGCGGGTGAAGGCCGACTCGCCAAGGCCGCGCGCAAAGTGTGCCGCGCCACGTCCGCTCCACGTACCACTGGCAATCGCCCACGATGCATTGGGGCTACCACCACCGGTGACAGCGCCGGCAAGGTTCTCGCGCGTCGCGGCGTCGCCCGCCGCAAAAAGGCCCGGCACGGTCGTTGCACAATCGTCGTCGATCAGGTCGAGCCCGCCCACGCCGCGCACGGTGCCTTCGGAACGGAGCGTGACGCGAAACCGCTGCGTGAAAGGATCGATACCTGCGCGGTCATGCGGTAGAAAGCAGTTCGGTTGCCCCCGGCGCAGCCAGTCGTGTTCTTCTTCGCGTCCGCGATCCAGGCACGCGTAGACCTGGTGCCCCTCCACGATGGCGCGCGCAATACGCACAGCGCGCTCCTCACCTGTCTCGGGCAAGGGCGAGCCGTCCTCCAGCGTAAAGCTCGCCAACGCGAAAGGCAGTCCCTTGGTCACGGATGCATCGGCCACGCACAGCCCGTATTGCGCAGAGAACTCCATGCCAGAAAGACGCGCCCCCGCTTCGGCTGCCATCAGGTAGCCATCGCCCGTGTTGCCGTCGCACCCCAGCGCGTGCGAAAGAAAGGTGCAGCCACCAGAGGCGATCACCACCGCGCCCGCGCGCACCTGCCAACGCTCACCGCTGCGCGGGTGCAATCCGGCCGCGCCCGCCACAACGCCGTCGCTCCACAGCAATTCGGTGGCCGGGTGGTGATCAAGAATGCGCACGCCTGCGCGCACGACGCGGCGACGCATGAAAGCCATGTAATCCGGCCCGCGCAGATTCGCGCGATACGGGCGCCCTTCTTCGTCGAACGGAAACGGATAGCCAGCGACGGCAATATCGTCCAGCCCGCGCAGTGCCTGCTCCATGGTGCGCACGATCCAGCGGCGATGCGCGAGGCCGGTCGAGCGTTCGAGTCGGCGTTCGACCTCGGCGTCGCGCCGCGCGCCAGCAGGCAGATACCAAGCGCCCGTGTTCGACGGCGCGGTCGCACCGGAAGTCCCGCAGTAGCCCTTGTCGGCGAGGATCACGCGCGCGCCTTGCGCGGCCGCTGCAAGCGCGGCCCACGTACCGGCGGGTCCGCCGCCGATGACGAGCACATCCGCGACTTCATCGCGGCTGGCGGAAAAAAGTGGATGAGTCTGTGTGGTGCTCATGCGCGCCGGAGCCTCCTGGAGAGGCCGCGCGCGAGGGGTGATGCCGTCTGCAAGATTCGATCTCCATGCGCGGAGAACGTCCGCGCCCGCGTGGGTCAGGGGAGATCCATAGCAGGCGGCATGCCATGGTGGCGCCGTAGAGGCACATGTGCCGGAACGCCGCATCGGGCGGGCATTGCCGCGCCTGGCGCGATTTCAGCGTGGCGCGGACGTAGCAGACGCGCTGCTGCAAAACCACCAATGCGCAGATGCGCTGGTGAAAATGCAGCAGATCAGGCGGCGGACGTTTTCGGCCGGTGGCCCGACACGTCGGCGCCTGCGTCATGCGGCAGGCGTACGAACATCAGCGCCGACACGATCGACAGCACACCCACGGCGACAAAGGCCGCGCGAAGGTCGACCAGCCCGGTCCCGGTGGTGTCGTGCCAGGCCTGCGACATCTTGATGACCAGCGCCGACACGGCCACGCCAAGCACCATTGAAATCTGCTGCGTCATCGTGGACAAGGTGGCCGCCGCATTGCGTTGCGGACCTTCGATGTCGGCGAAGGTCAGCGTGGCGAGTGCGGTGAACTGCATCGAACGGGTGAGCCCGGCGATGAACATCACCACGACTGTCACCGGCAAAGCCGTGTCTCGCGTGAGCAGCGCGCAGGCCAGCAACGACAGTCCGGCGAGCAGGCCATTGACCACCAGTACGGTACGGAAGCCAAAGCGTTGCAGCGTCGGTGTCGTCACCGTTTTCATGCCGAGATTGCCGGCGAAGTACGCCAGCACCAGCCAGCCAGACTCGATGGCCGTCAGGCCAAAGCCCACCTGGAACAGCAAGGGCAGCAGAAACGGTGTGGCGTTGATAGACAGCCGGAAGAAATTGCCCGCGCCGACCGACGCCATCGAAAAGGTCTGCACGCGCAGTGACGACAGATCGAGCAGCGGCTGCTTCACGCGGCGGAAGTGGCGCATCGCCAGCGCCCCCACGCACAGGCCTGCAATCACGAGCGCCAGCGCCACGCTGCTGCTGCCATGTGCGTGGCCGAAGCTCTCCAGCCCATAGAGCAGACATACGAGCGAAGTCGATGCGAGGGCAAAGCCGCGCACGTCGAGCGCCACGTCCTCATGGCTGCGCAGATTGGGCACGAACCGGTACACCAGCCACGCGCCGACGATGCCGATGGGCACGTTGAGCAGGAAGTTCCACCGCCAGTTGATGTACGTGGTGATAAAGCCCCCCAACACCGGGCCGATAACGGGGGCGATCAGTGCCGGCCACGTGATGAGCGCGGTGGCCTGCAGCAGTTCCGCCTTGCTCGCATGCCGCAGCACCACCATGCGCCCCACCGGCGTCATCATCGCGCCGCCAATGCCCTGCAAAGCGCGCGCGGCGACGAACATCGGCAGGCTGGTGGCCAGCCCGCAGGCCAGCGAGGACACCGAGAACACGACGATCGCCAGCAGAAAGACATTGCGCGCGCCGAAGCGGTCGGCGATCCACGCCGATGCGGGCACGCACGCGGCCACCATCAGCATGTAGATGGTGATGCCCAGCGACAGGTCCAGCGGCTGCACGCCAAACGACGCAGCCATCTGCGGCAACGACGTGTTGATGATCGCGCCGTCCAGGTTCTGCATGAAGAACGCACAGGCGACGATGAGCGCGACGCGGCGCGCGTTGGGGAGTGAGGCTTGGGTCATGTGATGCGAGTGACTGGGAGCCCGCGCCTGCATGAGCGACGGGCCGGAAGGCGGAACCATACTCCGCCGGGAGAGCGACCGCCAGTCGTTCACAGGCTGCCGCGCCGCCAGACCTCGCCCATTTCGCCGGGGTCGGTCTCGTGCATACGGTACGACAGGTCGTGCTCAGCTCCGGCCGGCTTGCCATTGCGCCAACCCAGCGCACGCCGATAGCTGCCGACCAGCCCGGCGTCGATCACCTCATGCTGATCAAGCGCCGGCTCGGGCGTGATGCGCGGCGACACGTACAGCGCATCGACCGGGCAATGCACCTCGCACAGGTAGCAGGTCTGGCAATCCTCCTGCCGCGCGATGCTGGGGATATCCGAGTCCTTGGCGTCGAACACAAGGTCCGGGCAGATGACGACGCAACGGTCGCACAGGATGCAGTCTTCTTCGATGATGAATTCGATCACGCTGGCGCTACCTCGGTGGTCAGCCCGCGCGGCGCTTCGCGCCACACGCGGATATCGTCGAGCCCTGCGCTGCGCACGTGGTGCGGCACGTTGGGCGCGGCATCGGGGAAATCTTCGCGACGGTGCAGGCCGAGCGTTTCTTCACGCGCCAGGGCGCTGGCGACGATGACTCTGCCAGTAGCGATCATGGCTGCCAGTTCGCGCTGCCGCGTGGCATGGCGTGCAGCGTCGCGCGCGTCCGTAGGGGTGTCACGCACGGGCGCTTCGTGCAGGCGGCGCCACAGGGCATCGAGCTCATCGCGGCTGCGCGCGAGCCCGTCGGCGTGGCGGAAGAAGCTACGTTCCAGCGGCAGCATTGCGCCGTGAATCACCGACAATGCCTCGGCATAGTCGAGCGACCCGGTCACGCGAGCGAGTCCGTGGGCACTGCGCGCATGCGGCGATTCACGGTGGGACAAGGTATGGCGCGCGGCCGCACGGCCCGCGAATGTGCCGGATGCGATGGCCCAGCTCGAAGCCGGCCCGCCACCGGAACTGCCACCCCCGGCCAGCCGTTCGCGGCTCGCCATGTCGCCCGCGATGAACAGACCGGGCGTACCGCTGGCGCCAGCGTCGTCTGCCAGCACGCCCCCTGCCGCACGCAGGGTGCCTTCGAAGTAGGCACGGATCTCGTAGCGGTCCACAAAGGGGTTGCCGCCCAAACGGTCGAAGTACGTGAAGATGTTCACCTGTCCGTGCCGATAACCATCGGCAAGATACGGATCGGCCTTGTCGAGCACAGCAAACACACGCAACCCTTGGCTCAATGCGCGCATGACGCGCGGACGCGGAATCACCTCGCCCTGCTCGTCAGAAAACGTAGCGCTGCGATAGATGATGCCCTTGGTGAGCCCGCCCGCCGCCGGGGCGAACGCGTAGTTGCCGGAGAACTCCATGCCAGAGCATCGTGCGCCGGCTTCCAGCGCCATCAGGTGGCCGTCGCCGGTCAGGTTGAACGTGCCCACCGCACCCGAGCGGAACGTCGCGCCCCCCGTGGCCAGCACGACGGCGCCCGCAGACACCTGCCACGTTCGACCCGTTTCGCGCCGCACACCGCGTGCGCCGACGATGTCGTCCCCGGCCCGCAACAGTTCCAATGCGGGCGCATGGTCCAGCACCGTGACACCCATTGCGAGCAGGCGATTGCGGAGAAACAGCATGTAGTCGGGCCCGCGCAGGTTGCCGCGGAATTGCCGACCTTGCTCGTTGAGCGGCCATACGTATCCCCAATCGGTCAGCCATTGCAGGTTGCGCGCAGTCTGTTCGTAGACGCGTTCAATCCACTCGGCTTCGGCAAACGGCGCGCCGGTCTGCGTGCGCGTCTCGATGAGCCCGCGCCGCTGGCGTTCGTCGTGCAACGACAGCGCGTGCACCGTGCTGTTGGTAGGCGGCGTTGCGCCTGAGGTGCCGACGTACCCTTTGTCGACCAGCACGACACGCGCGCCGGCCGCGCGTGCGGTCAGTGCCGCCCAGCACCCCGCCGGGCCGCCGCCAATGACGAGAACATCCGCCTGTACGTTGTCGATGTCGCGCGGGCCACTCATGAAGCGCTCCCTTGCGTCTGCACGGCTGCTACCGGCACACCAAGCGCGCGATACAGGCGCGGCATCAAGCGCAGCATGAACAGCCCGTATGCCAACGCTCCGCTGCCGACGAGCCACGACAGTCCGATCCAGTGCGTACCCTGCCCGATGATGAACGCGCCCAACGAAGGCGCCGTCCGGAACACCAGTCCGTACAACGCCATGACACGGCCACGCATGGCCGGTTCGGCACGCAATTGCGCCAACGACTGCATGCCGATGTTGCAGGTCACGTGGAACAATCCCGCCACCACCATGGCCGGCACGGCCACGCGCAAGTCGCCCGTTGCAACGAACACCAGCAATGCCACGGCAATCCCGATACCGCTCCACAGGATGATGCGCGGCAGCGTATCCAGGCCCGGACGCGTGCGCAGCATCCAGCCCGCACCGATCAGCGCACCGGCACCTTGCGCACTCATCAGCATCGACAGGGTTTGCGGTCCGCCCTGGAAGACCACGCCCGCAAACGCCGGGAAGAGTTCGGCGAACGGTCGTGCCAGCACCGAGAACGACACCGCCACCACGAACACCATGGCAATGGCGGGAGTGCTGACAACGTACTCAAAGCCCTGCGCAATATCGCGCCCGATCGATTTGCCCGAAGGCGCGGCCGCCTGGTCGATCCAGCGACGCACGTAGACCGTCACCGCCAGCACTGACAGGAACGAGGCCGCATTGCCAAGGAACACCAGTCCCGTCTGTCCGTGCAACATCAAGACGCCAGCCAGCGCCGGGCCGGTGATGCGCGCCAGATTCATGGCAATGGAATTGGTCGCCACACCCTGCGACATGCGCGCCGGGCCGGCGAGCGTGCCAGTAACGATCATGCGGACCGGCTGGCAAAAACCCTGCAGGATCGACTCGATGATCGTCAGCGCCAACAACAGGCCAATGTCGAGAATGCCTGTGGCATACAACAACCATAGCGATGCTGCCTGCACAAGCAACAGCATCTGCGTCAGCCACAGCAGACGATAGGGGTTGTGGCGGTCGACGACGGCGCCCGCCAACGGCGCAACGATGAGCGCCGCAAAGACATCCGCCAGCGCCATGGTGCCGACCCACGCGGCGGAATGCGTCAGTTCCCACGCCAACCATCCGACACCAGCCTTCTGCATCCACGTGCCAACGGAAGACAGCCCCTGCCCTGCGCTGAAAGCAACGAAGTGACGGACCTCGGCATGGGAAGGCTGCGGTGGGGCGACGGCGGATTCGTCGTCCCGACGTGATGCGGACGTGGCGTTCATCGGGCAGTGAGCGGCCGCCAGAAGCGGTGGAATGAAGATCGTGCCGCCATTGCAAGGCGCGTGCCGGCTGTCATTCATCTGTGCCGACGCCTTGTCGCACCGGCTCCGCGACGCCGGCGCGCATGCGATGGGGACGCCACGCCGTGTTGGTTTCTGCGCAAATGCCGCCGACAGGTGTCGATAAACCAGCAATCCGCGCATGCCATCTACAAGGCGCAAAATGACGACGTGCGTGACGAGACCACTCCGCGCCAAGCCGCGCGACGCCATCGGTGCATCGATGCGCCTCGCTGGCATGGAAGCTGCCTTGACGTACCGCTTCCGGCTTATGGGCCGGGCGAATCGTGAACAGAGAGAGGAATACTCATGCCCCAGACGCTATCGAACGACATCACCCTCGGCTGGCAAGCGCCGGCCTTCCGCCTGCCCGAACCGCTGACCGGCCGCGAGGTGAGCCTTGCGGATTACACCGGCAAACCGGTGCTGGTGGCGTTCATCTCGAACGTGTGCCCCTCGGTCAAGCTGATCGACGAGGCGTTCAACCAGTTCGCCCGCGACTATGCCGCGCGCGGTCTGCAAGTCATCGCCATCAATGCCAACGCCCCCGAAGTCAAGGACGGTGAATCGGCCGAAGAAACTGCCCGCGTGGCGCGCGAACTGAACTACGCCTTCCCCTACCTGCGCGACGAAAACCAGTCGGTGGCCGAGTCCTTCGACGCCGCCTGCACGCCGGACCTGTTCCTGTTCGACGCGCAGCATCGGCTGTACTACCACGGCCAGTTCGACGACGCGCGCCCGAAGAACGGTGTCACGCCCACCGGCGCTGACCTGCGCAACGCGGCAGATGCGCTCCTCGCGGGGCAATCCGCGCCGACGCAGCAGAAGCAATCGATCGGCTGCAACATCAAGTGGCGCGGTGGCGACGACCATGGTGTGCGCCAACCCGCCGCCCGCGCGGCCGCCTGATCACCGCGACGCCGATTGCCGGCACGCGGAAAGTAACGCATCCTCCCGCCAGACGAACGCACTGGCGCGGAGGCTGCGATGGGTCTGTTGGTAAACGGCAAGTGGGTGGACAAGTGGTACGACACGGACAGCACCGGCGGCAAGTTCGTGCGCCAGAACAGCGCTTTCCGCAACTGGATCACGCGCGACGGTGCCCCCGGCCCCACCGGTGAAGGCGGCTTCGCGGCAGAATCGGGCCGCTACCATCTGTATATTTCGCGTGCCTGCCCGTGGGCGCACCGCACGGCACTGTTCCGCGCGCTGAAGGGGCTGGAGCCGCATGTTTCGCTGTCGGTCACGCACTGGCTGATGGGCAGCGAAGGCTGGACCTTCGACGCCGCCGACGGCGTGATCCCCGACCACATCAACGGCGTCTCGCGCCTGCACCAGATCTACACGCAGGTGGCTCCCAACTACACCGGCCGCGTCACGGTGCCCGTGTTATGGGACAAGCAACGCCGCACGATCGTCAGCAACGAGTCGGCCGACATCATCCGCATGTTCAACAGCGCCTTCGATGAAATCGGCGCCCTGACCGGCGACTACTACCCGCCGGAACTCGCCGAACGCATCGATGCCCTCAACACACGCATCTACGACCAACTGAACAACGGCGTGTATCGCGCCGGTTTCGCCACGCAGCAGGCTGCCTATGAAGAAGCCTTCGCCGGCGTGTTCGAAACGCTCGACTGGCTCGAACTGGAGTTACGCAACAAACGGTACCTGTGCGGCGCCACGATCACCGAAGCCGACTGGCGGTTGTTCACCACTTTGCTGCGCTTCGACCCGGTGTACGTCGGCCACTTCAAGTGCAACCTGCGGCGCATCGCCGACTACCCCGTGCTGTCGGGTTACCTGCGCGAGCTATACCAATGGCCCGGCGTGCGCGAAACGGTGAACATGGCGCACATCAAGGGGCACTACTACATGAGCCATCCGACCATCAATCCAACGCGCATCGTGCCGGTCGGCCCGGTGATCGACCTCGATGCGCCGCATGGGCGCGATCGGGTCGGCTAAGGGGCCCGCTCACCGCGCGGGCGTCACGCGCCAGATGGCGTTGCCAACGTCATCCGCCACCAACAATGCGCCCGCGCGATCGAATACCACGCCGACCGGACGGCCACGCGCTTCGCCTTCAGCCGTGATAAAGCCGGTCAGTACGTCTTTCGGTGCACCAACCGGCCGCCCCTGGGCAAAGGGCACGAAGATCACCGCGTAGCCGCTGAAGGGCTTGCGGTTCCATGAGCCGTGCTGGCCGATGAAGACTCCATCGGCAAACTCGCGCGGCAGCAGGCTGCCACGCGAAAACGCCAGTCCCAGTGACGCCGTATGTGCACCCAGCGCGTAGTCCGGCACACGGGCGGTTGCAACCAGATCGGGGCGCGGCGGCTGCACGCGCTCGTCCACATGCTGCCCGTAGTAGCTGTAGGGCCAGCCGTAGAAAGTGCCGTCGATCACGGCTGTCATATAGTCGGGCACGAGGTCGCTGCCGATTTCGTCACGCTCGTTGACCGCCGTCCACAGCACGCCGGTACGCGGCTCCCAATCCATGCCGTTGGGATTGCGCAGCCCGGTGGCAAACAAGCGCTTGTTGCCGGTGGCGCGATCCACCTCCCAGATGGCGGCGCGGCCGTCTTCTTTGTCGATGCCGTTCTCGCCAACATTGCTGTTCGACCCGACCGTTGCGTACAGTTTGCTGCCGTCGCGACTGGCGATGATGTTCTTGGTCCAGTGATGGTTGATCGGCGCAGCGGGCAGATCGGTCAGCAGCGTGCCGGGGCCTTCGAGATGCGTGGCGCCCGTGCGATACGTAAAGCGCACGATGCCATCGGTATTGGCGACATACAGATCACTGCCAACCAGCGCCATGCCGAAGGGCGACTTCAACCCGCTGATAAACACCGAGCGGAATTCGGCCACGCCATCGCCGTCCGCGTCGCGCAGGAGCGTGATGCGATTGGCGCTCGGCACACCCGCGCCAGCGCGCCCCATGAAAACGCGCATGAACCAGCCTCGCACGCCGCTGGACTCGCGCGGAGGTGAGTTGGTCTCTGCCACCAACACGTCACCATTGGGCAACACGTACAACCAGCGCGGGTGATCGAGCTTGTCGGCGAAGGGCGCGACGGCCAGGCCTGGCGCTGCGGTCGGCACACCGCCCCCCGGCCAACCGACCGGTTTGGCAATGTTGACAGTGGGGAACAGCGTGGGATTCGGTGGCGGCAGTTGAGGCGTGGGTCCGAACCCGGCCGACGACGGCAGGGTCGCCATCTCGCCACAGGCGGCGAGCAATGCCAGCGCGCCAGCGATAAATAGGGTACGCATGTGGGCTCTCCGAGGGTGCGTTGCAGCGATGCGCTATGGTGATTGCGGGCGGGCAGGCGCTGCCGACATGTTCTGCATGGCGAAAATGGCCGCGTGCAGCGTATCAAGATCGACAGGCTTGATGAGCCGAACGTCGATGTCCGCGCGGGCCGACGACGACTCTGCGTCGCGCGTCGAGCCCGTCACCGTCGCGACACGCAACCCTTCGCCGCACACTGCGCGCAAGCGTTGCGCCAATTCTTCGCCCTTGATATCCGGCATCTCGATGTCCACCAGCGCGAAGTTCGGCATGAAGCTCGCCGCAATCGCCAGCGCATCGCAAACGTTGGTGGCCACGCGCACTTCATGTCCGAGCAAACTCAACTGCGCCTCCAGCCCGCGAGCGGCATCGATGTTGTCATCAACGACAAGAATGCGCCACGCGGAAGTCTGCGCACCGCGCTCGTCGGACTCCCGCGCGACCTCAGGGCGGACATCGGCCAGCGGTAGCCGCAGCGTGAAAGTCGCACCGCAGTTTTCACCTTCACTGTAAACCTGCAACGAGCCGCCATGCAGTTCTGCGATCCGCCGAGCCAGCGCCAGTCCCACGCCGAGCCCGTGCGCCGCACGCGTTGCCGGCGTCGGCCCTTGCACGAACATGTGGAAAATATCTTCAAGCATGTCGCGACGGATGCCGCGCCCGTTGTCCGAAACCGACAGTTCGGCGGCGTTCCCATCCACACGCAGATTCAGGCGGATGCAGCCGTCGGGCGGCGTGTAGCGCGCTGCGTTGTTGAGCAGGTTGGTCACCAGTTGAGCCAGGCGCGCGGCGTCACCGCGCACGATCACCGGGCCGGTGTCGTCCCCGCCGACCGTCAGCGCATGGCGGCTGGCTTCGATCAGCGGCATGGACGCCTCAATCGACAGATGCGCCACATGCACGAGATCGACGGGATCGGTGGCCACCGACATCACGCCACGCGCAATGCGCGAAACGTCGATCAGGTCATCGACGATGTGTACGAGGTGTGCGCTCTGACGATCGATCATGCGCAACAACTGCGTGGAGCGCTCGCCCTCTGGCGCCTGCATCGATAGCACCTGCACGGCAGAGCGGATGGGTGCGAGCGGATTGCGCAGCTCATGCGCCAGCGTTGCGATGAACTCGCGCACGTTCTGTGCAGCGAGTTCGAGTTCCTGCATGTGACGACGCTCGCTCAGGTCCTGCGTGACCTTGGCAAAGCCGCGCAGGCGCCCGGCACCGTCATGCAACGCGGTCACCACAAAGCGCGCCCAGAAGCGCGAACCGTCCTTCTTGATGCGCCAGCCTTCACCTTCGGCGCGGCCGGTGCGGCGCGCCACCGCCAGCTCATTCCACGGTTTGTCGCCCGAGATATCTTCCGCGCTATAGAAGCGCGAAAAGTGGTGACCGATGATCTCGTCGGCGCGATAGCCCTTGATGCGTTGCGCGCCCGCATTCCAACTGGTGATGACGCCTTCGGGGCTGAGCATGTAGATGGCGTAGTCGACCACCCCTTCGATGAGCAGGCGGAAGCGCTCTTCGCTCTGGCGCAGGGCTTCTTCATGTCGCTTGCGCTCGGTGATGTCGCGCGTGATCTTGGCAAAGGCGACCAGGCGACCGTCGTCGTCGCGCAGCGCGGTGATGATCACATTGGCCCAAAAGCGCGAACCGTCCTTGCGCACGCGCCAGCCCTCATCTTCGAACCGCCCTTCGGCGGCAGCATTGGCCAGTTCGCGGTCGGGCCAGCCGCTGGCGGCCGCCTCGGGCGTATAGAACACCGAGAAGTGCTTGCCGATGATCTCGTCGGCGTAATAGCCCTTGATGGTTTGCGCGCCCAGATTCCACGTCGCAATGTGGCCCTGTGGGTCGAGCAGGAAGAGCGCGTAGTCGCGCGTCTGCTCGACGAGCATGCGATAGATCCGGTCATCGACCAGCGGATTGAGCTGGTGCATTCGCCCTCCCCTGCCGGCCGCATGCCGACGGGCCTGTGAAGGATTCACGATGCGCTGCGGATACCGGGCCGACCGGCCCAGTCGAGAATGTGACTCTACCGCGAGCCGTTCGGGCAGAACAGCACCACTGCCGCACAACGGATCGCTCGGGTACCATGACCGCGCAATCCCCCGGATTCAACCGCAAGGCGCGGAGTGTTCCGGATCGCCCCAGACCTTACAGTCGGGGCGTCTCCCTTCCGGACGAATTCGCCATGTCGCAACGCCAACGCTCACCAACCCCCACGTCCGCCGATGATGCGCACTGGGCCGACGTACAGGCCCGCAATGCGCATGCCGACGGGCAGTTCTTCTATGCGGTGCGCACCACCGGCGTGTACTGCCGGCCGTCGTGCGGCGCACGCACCCCGCGACGCGAGAACGTGCGCTTTTTCGCCACCGCCGACGAGGCCGAAGCGGCCGGTTTTCGGCCCTGCAAGCGTTGCCGGCCGCGCGCCGAATCCGCAACCGGACACGCCAGACTGGTCGCCGACCTGTGCCGCTACATCGAAGCGGCCGAGACACCGCCCTCGCTCGCGGAACTGTCGGCAAAAGCAGGATTAAGCCCGTACCACCTGCAACGCGTTTTCAAATCGATCGTCGGCCTGACACCGCACGCATTCGCTCGCGCGAAGCGCGCCGAGCGGCTGCGGCGCGGGCTGCCATCGTCCGATAGCGTGACGGCGGCGCTCTACGATGCCGGCTACGGTTCGAGCGGGCGTCTCTACGACGAATCCGCACGGGTGCTCGGCATGTCGCCCAAACACTACCGCCAGGGCGGGCGCGACCAGCGCATCCGGTTTGGCGTCGGCCAATGCTCGCTCGGTGCGATCCTGGTGGCGGCGAGTGAAAAAGGCGTCTGCGCGATCCTGCTCGGCGACGACCCGGATGCGCTCGCGCGCGCATTGCAGGATGCCTTCCCCCGCGCAGAACTGATCGGCGGCGATGCCGCATTTGAAGACTGGATGGCGCGAGTGATCGGCTTCATCGACACCGGCAACGCGGCCCTTCAGTTGCCGCTGGATCTGCGCGGCACCGCCTTCCAGCAACGCGTCTGGGAAGCCCTGCAGCGCGTGCCGCCGGGCGCCACCGTCACGTATACCGAACTTGCGCAGCGCATCGGTGCGCCGCGTGCGATCCGTGCGGTGGCCGCTGCTTGCGCCGCCAACACGCTCGCCGTGGCGATCCCGTGTCATCGTGTGATCCGCCTCGATGGATCGCTCGCCGGATACCGCTGGGGCGTGGAGCGCAAGCGCGCCCTGCTCGACCGCGAAGCCAACACCGCCCGCCGCAGCGCCGCATGAGCGATATCGTCGCCGCCCGCATCCCGTTGCCGAAGCACTATCGCGTGCAGGACGTGCTGGCGTTCCATCGGCGCGACGTGCAGGCGGTAGCCGAACGGGTCGATGAGGCCCATCTGGAAAAAGGACTTCTGTGGTCCGGGCAACCGGCATGCCTGAGCATTCGTTTCGTATCCGACGAGGCGCAGGTCTTGCTCGACGTAGATGGGCGCACACACGGGGCGGACGCCGGCCGGCTCGAATCCCTCGTCCGCCACATGCTCGGGCTGAACCAGCCTGTCGAGACCTTCGAGCAGCGTCATGGTAAGCACCCGGTCCTCGGCCCACTCATCAAGCGCCAACGCGGTCTGCGCGTGCCGCTCACGCCCGACCCGTTCGAAGCACTGACCTGGGCCATCACCGGGCAGCAGATCAGCGTCAGCGCAGCGGTGTCGTTGCGGCGGCGTCTGATCGAAGCCTGCGGCGCCACGCATTCGAGCGGGCTGAGATGCTATCCCGATGCCGCACGCGTCGCAGGGTTGTCAGCCGACACCCTGCGCACGGCGGGTTTTTCGACCGCCAAGACGCACACGTTGCAGACACTGGCCGGCCTCGCGGCGTCGGGCGAACTGCCGCTCGACGCGTGGGCGGTGGCACTACCGGTCGATGAGATCACCAACGCATTGCGCAGTATTCGCGGCATCGGCCCATGGACGGTGAGTTACGCGCTGCTGCGCGGATTCGGATTCCTGGATGGATCGCTGCACGGCGACGTTGCCGTGCGCAACAGCCTGCAACGGCTGCTCGGCGAGCCCGAGCGCATTGGCGAGACGCAGGCGCGTGAATGGCTGGAGCCCTTCGCGCCGTGGCGGGCGCTCACTGCCGCGCATTTGTGGGCGGCGCTATCGTTGGCGAGCTACTGATCCGTCACTCGCTGCTGTCGTCGCTGCGGCGCCCGTCCGACTCGACCGTGAAGACGCGGCGGACGGGCAGCAACATGCGCACAGGCTCGAGCAGCACGATGCCGAGCAACACGCCGGCCACACGCTCGACACCGACCGACAGGTGCAGCGCCTCGTAGGTGTCCGGCACGCTGACGACGAGGAACGCCAGCACAAATTGCGTGCCGACGTAGTCGATGCCGTGCTTGCCGTTTTCAATGTGGCGGCCGATGACCACCGCCACCGCCGTGGCCAGCAGAATGAAGGTTGGCGACTGTCGTCCGACGAGTAGCACTATCGTGGCGAACAACGCACCCATCGCACACCCGACAAAACGGTGGATCAGCTTGGTGCGGGTGCGGTTGTCCGCCACGCTGGCCAGTGGAATCGCCATGACGACCATGATCGTCACGCTCGATTGACTGAGCGAATCCAGCCCGAGCCACAGCCACGCCAGCGGAATCAGCGCCATCGCGATAGCGCCTTGCCAGGCGTGAACGAACGCCGCCGGGTGCCAGGGCAACAAGCGATCCACCCACCACTCGTAGGCCATGCTCACGCCGCGTTCATTCAGCATGTAGCGCCGCACGGTGAGCGTCAACACGGCACTTACGATCAAGCAGGCGACAGTGCCTGCGGCCACCTCGACGAAGCGCGTCCATGCGAAAACCTGCACGGCTTCGTCCGGGTGCTGCATGCCGTCGATCAGCACCATGCCGAACGTCAGGCCGGTGAAAAGCCACGCGTAGCCGCGCGGACTGACCATGGTGAAGTAGAGCGTCACGAACGTGACGAGCAGGAGCGCGATGCTGGTCTGCCAGAGAGAGTCGAGCACGTGCGCGGCGAGATACCACGCAACCGCCGCACCCGCCGCAGTCCCGATGACGCGCAGAGAACCTCGCTTGAAGCTACGCCAGATATGCGAGCGCATGACCATGTACCCGCTGAACGCCGCCCACCCCACGTGCCGGACTTCGAGCGCGTGCGCAAAGCCAATCGCCAGCAGTACCGATAGCACGCACTCCAGCTCATCGACGAGCCGGGAACCGCGCACCGGCCACGAGCGCAGATCCTGCACCACGCGCCCGATCAGATCGCCCAGATCGGTCACGAAAGGAACGAGCTTCATGCGGAGTGGTACCTCGACATCCTCGGATATGCGAAGGGAAAAACGGCAGCGAGCTTAGCACGTCGCCACGTCGCGACGAAAAATCGGCCCGGTGTTTCGCGGTGTTGAAACGTCTGGAGCGCGACGGGTCCGATAGAAGCCGGAATGCCACAAAAGGCTTCGGGGGAGCGGGAACGAAGAAGGCCCATCCATACGGGATGGGCCTTCGGCCTGATAACGGGTCGGCCGAGTCGAGTCCCGCCGAAACGCGCTGACCGTCCAACTGGCAATCAGGGCGTGCGAGGCTCCGCCTCCAGAGGGATCAGCAGGTCTGTTTCCGAATCAGGCGCATTCCCCTTGAAGCGATGGTCATAGCGTTCCAGGTCGGGCCCGACCCCAGGCCTTAGATGCCAGTCGGGCTCAAGCGAACGCCACGCCTGACGGAAGGTCTCTGCAATACCCGCGACTGCCCCGACATGCGTGACGCACGCATAACGCCTGGAGGGCACGTCAAAGCGCGACATGCCTGCGGGAACCGGCGCACCCGGCTCGGCCATGCGGCCCGCCACATAGCGGAAGTGCTTGTCATCGATACATTCGCACAGTCCATATGCAACGTCCGGCGTTGGGCTGGGGACTTCGTGACAGCGTGGCAAGAATTCGTCCCAAACACGGGCAATGGAGGACGGATCTTCGCAGATGACCGGCAGCCCGATGATTTCAAAAGCGGGCAGGTCGATGACTTTGGGTTGAAGTTTCATGGGTGGTCCTTTCTCGATAGAGTGAATCATCAATTCAAGCTCATCGAGCAGACTGGTGCGCTGGGCGATCTCGTCGCGCAGCGTGAGGCGATGCTGGCGTAGAAAGTCCGCAAACACTTCAAGATCGTCGAGTGCCCCAACGTGCAACAGGGACTGGATACGTTCCACCGGCACAGCCAGTTTCCGCAATTGAAGAATGCGCTCTAGCTGCACAACCTGCGTCGGACAGTAGTATCGGTACCCCGTTTCCGGGTGCACCCGCTTTGGCGTGAACAGACCTATGGCGTCGTAATATCGCAAGGTCCGTGTCGTAATACCCATCAAGCGTGCCACTTGGCCAATCGGGATCATTCCTTTGCGCTCCGAGTCTGCTCAAGGAGCATTCTTCGAGATGCCGTTGCGTCAAGGTCAAGTGCTGACATGAGCAATTCTCAGACCACCGAGATTTAATAAGAGGCCGCGCGGCGCGCGCACGGAAAGATGCGATTGGATGAGCTTCCAGCTCCACCAAAGATGAAGGTTACCGCCGCTGCGCGCAGTATTACAGGGCGGCACAGGGTTTCCGATTGGCGGGGCAGGCCTCGATTGCTGCACCACAGCCGCGCGAGACGCCAGTGCCGTTTGCTGAAGTCATGGCGCGTGCGGGCTATAGTAGTGCCGCACAAAGCGGCCTTGCTTGGGGAGCGGAGTATGCGAGAGAGTTTTGCGACTTTCATCTTTCAGCAGCATCGGATTCGCCGCATCACCGACTTCATTGGCTCGCAACTCGACAACGAATCTGTACGTCTCGCCGATCTGGCAGACATTGCTTGTCTCTCGCCATCGCAGACCTTGCGCTTCTACCGGCAACGCACGGGTGAGACGCCGATGCATACGCTGCAACGATTGCGTCTGCAGCGCGCGCGGGAGCGTCTCGCCCAACAACCGGACACGCCCATCATCGACCTCGCGCTGGATGCGGGCTACAACTCACATGCGGCGTTCACGCGTGCGTATGGCCGCGCCTTCCAGCATCCCCCTACGAGCACCTCCGCACGAAGCGACGTAGCGTCAGCCTGGCGCCTCGTGCGTCTGCCCGAACGCAAGGTGTGGCAGTTCGACTATGCAGGGCGCTATGCCGACAACAGCCACTTCAAGGCACGCCTTGCGTGGTTATGCCTTGCTGCCGGCGGGCGCTTCTGGCGCGGCTGGCGCGCCAACGACCGCGACCATCCGTTCGACGAAGACGCCTCGCACAGCGTGAAGCTGGCCCACTTTATTCCCGTTGCACAGCAGGCTTGCACTCTCGGCGAAGCGGATCTCGTCACGCATCCGGGCGGATTGTTCGCGGTGGCGCACGTCAATCCTCTTGAGCGCAGCGCCCGACTGGCGGACCTTGCTGCGCGGCTTGCCGACAAGACGGGATGGACGCTGCGTGACGCCGCCATCCTCGAACGGGATCTGAATGTGCGCGACCATCGTGCGCCGCAAGAGCGGCGTATCGCGCTGTATGTCCCGGTCGTGGCGACCGCTGGACGAAATGCGTTTTTTGATCAAGCAGGCAAGGGCTGAAAGGCGAAGACTGCATGCGTCCATCTTTCGAGGGGAGCGTGCATGTCCTGTGTCATCTGCATCTTCAGTGCGGGAGCGTTAACGAATCCGTCCGGCGAAGCCATCCATAAACGCCGGCGCGGGCGCGGTGCTCTGTTCCTGAAACTGGTGTTGCTGGCCTTCGTTTGCCTGCCCATGTGGCTGAAGACCGCCAGCGCACAACCGCAACCCCTGCGAGAGGCGCCACCGATCTTCATATGGGGAGACCTGACGCCGCCGGGGTCCGAGGGGCTGGCCCTGCAGGAGACCATCGAGAACAACAGCAACGATCCGGCCAAGCCCGATCGCAACATCCGCGGCGTGGGCCGCCCCAGCCTTGTTCCCTTTCTGCCCGCCAAACCCAATGGGGTGGCGATCATCGTGGCGCCCGGCGGCAGCTACACCAAGCTCTCCTATGACAACGAGGGGCTTTCGGTCGCGCGTCGCTTTACCGCCGAAGGGTTCACGGTGTTCATCCTGAAATACAGACTGCCCAATGAAGGTCATAAGGTCGGCCGACTGGTGCCGCTCCAGGACGCGCAACGCGCCATACGGGTGCTGCGCCAGGACGCGGCGCGCTGGCATGTTGACCCGGCTCGTATCGGCATTCTGGGTTTTTCGGCAGGGGGCCATCTGGCCGCCGCCTCAGGGATCGACTTCGCTCGCGAAACCTATCCCGCACGCGATGCCATCGACGCCATTTCGGCACGGCCGGACTTCATGGCACTCCTGTATGGCGCGGCGGCGTTCCAGCCGCTGACGACGGCGACCAGCGGCGACGAGTCGTCGGTGACTCACCGTGCAAGTGGAACGCTGGATGCCATACGCGGAGACGTACCGCCCGCTTTCATCTTTGCGGCTGCAGACGATACGCGCGTCCCGCTCAGCGCAAACATCGCACTCTGGCAGGCGTTGCGCGCAGTCGGAGTCAAAGCCGAACTGCACATCGTGCAACAAGGGGGACATGGCTTCAGCCTAAAAGAGACGGCCGCTGAATCAGCGCGTAGCTGGCCCGATCTGTTCCTGATCTGGCTGCGCGCCATTGCCATTCAATCTGGCGGCGGCGCCCCTTCGCCCGGACTCGCTCGCGCCACACCGGGAGTCGTGCAATGAGCGCTTTCAAGTGCGTTTTTCTCTGCGCCCTGGCCGCACTGACACTGGCGGCGCCCGCTTGCAGTGCCGCTTCGGCGCGCGTACTCATGGTGATTGCACCGCGCAACTACCTTGAGAGCGAATACGAAAATACGCGTCGAGCGCTGCAGGAGGCCGGCCTTCAGATCGAGGTTGCCAGCGTGACGACAGACGAAGCGACCGGCTACAGCTATGGCGTCGTCCGGCCGGATCTCGGCATCGATCAAGCCGTCCCCGAACGCTATGACGCGGTTGCTGTCATCGGCGGCTACGGCGCACGTGATCACCTGTGGGGGCATGCCGGCTTGCGCGTGCTGCTCAAGAAAGTCCATGCGCAAAATCACGTGGTTGCCGCCCTGTGTGCAGCACCACCCGTGCTGGCGCGAGCCGGTTTGCTCGACGGACAGCCCGCCACGATGTGGCCGGATCGCAACTGGATCGCAGAGCTCGAAGCAGGCGGTGCACGCTACGTCGACGCGCCAGTCGTAGTGGCCGGCCGCGTGCTGACGGGCCGTGATCCGAGTGCTGCCTATGCGTTCGGCAAACGCCTTGCCGAACTGGTAGCCGCGAGCACGCGACGCTGATGCCGGCGGATATCGTGACGAGGCCCCTCCTGTGTGGTGCCGAGGTGGCGGCATGTGCGCATTGAGCGGCACGGTCGGGAGAGCCGCGGTGGATGTTGGCTCGCTACTCCGTCAATCATCCGGCATAGGTGCAGGTCGTTGCTCAATGCCCGACGCCTATCATTTTGTCGGCGGACCTCGTCGGCGCTTGTTGTCACAATGTGCACGCTGGCCGCCCTCCCCGGGCTTTGCAGAGAATGATCCGGGACCAGCATGTCAGCCTCGTCGCTCATTCCTATCGGACCAGAACCATGCGTGCCCCCATATTCCAGCTGGATGCCTTTTCGCCTCGCCGATTTGAAGGAAATCCGGCAGCAGTTGTTGTTCTCGATGAACCCGTCGAGACGGATCGTCTCCAGGCGATTGCCGCCGAGAACAATCTGTCCGAGACCGCCTTTCTATTTCGTACAGAGGATCGCTACCGCTTGCGCTGGTTTACGCCGCGCGTAGAGGTCCCGCTTTGCGGCCACGCCACGATGGCAAGTGCTGCCGTTGTCATGGAACGACTGGAACCCAGTCGGCGCTCGGTCACTTTTGCGTCTGCGAGCGGACCTCTCACCGCCGTCCGCACAGACCAGGGCTACGTCCTCGACTTCCCTGCCCGGCCATCGCTGGCCACCGCGCCCCCCGCCGGACTTGCCGAGGCGCTTGGCGTGCAGCCGCATGCAGTATTCGTCGATCCGTTCTGCTATCTCGCCCGCGTCGAGACGCCGCAACAGGTTCGTGATTTGACTCCGGACATAGCCCTGCTCGCCCGGCTCGACCGCCCCGGCGTGATCGTGACCGCAGCCGGCGATGCCCCGTTCGATTTCACCAGCAGATATTTCGCGCCCGCCAAGGGCGTGCCGGAAGACCCTGTCACGGGATCGGCACACTGCATGTTGGCGCCTTTCTGGGCAGAGCAACTCACAAAACTGGAGCTGCGAGCGTTTCAGGCCTCGGCACGCGGGGGCGAAATCCTGTGTCGCGTCAAACAGGGCAGGGTGGAGCTCGAGGGCCAGTGCGTCTTCTATCTCGAAGGAGAGATTCAGTTCTAGCCAATGTCTCTGTTCGCGCTACGCCCAAGACGCGCCTTCAGGGAGCAAGGCCGAGCTTGAAGTTCGTCTTTGCGCCGGCAACAAGACCACACGGATCGGCCCCGTGACGCGCACACGCGCGTCAGCACCCACATGAACACTCGTGCGCTGCGTGCTCTGAGCCACGGCTCGCATTGTGAACGACCACCAGCCGGGACTTGCCGAAGAAGGGAGAACCGGCAACATGCGGACGACTCGCCCGAAACTTGCCTGCAACGAATCTGCATGAAGCCAGAAAAGCAAAAGGCCAACCGGTGAAGGTTGGCCTAACGCTTGTGAATCTGGTTGCGGGGACAGGATTTGAACCTGTGACCTTCGGGTTATGAGCCCGACGAGCTGCCAGACTGCTCCACCCCGCGTCTGGAAGAACAGCATTATGGGCGATCGCCCCCCGCGAGTCAAGCACGACGATGCAGAAGTTTCTGTTCCCCGAGCGCGGAGCGTCGCCGCCGAGTGCGTCAGACACTCGGGGGAAGCGCTATGCGCGCATGGCGGCGCTGCGCGTGCAATCTCTTTTCGGGCTGGCGCGACGGGGGCCGACAGGACCTCATGTGCGCCGGAACAACAACACAAGGTCACAAAGTGTCATAAGAATATTTCCTACATGTTCACGGGATATTTCTGAACATATACTCGCGCGACCAAAGGACGGCAGGAATTAGAACAAGGGCGATGCCGAGACTCACATAGAGCGTGTGGTGTCGACCGCCAGACGGGAAAAATGCGGGAAGGAAATGCAGGGGAGAGAGAATGCGGGCGCTGGTGCCGGCAGCAGGAATCGAACCCGCGACCTTCCGCTTACAAGGCGACTGCTCTACCAACTGAGCTATGCCGGCACGGCGCGAGGGCGGGAGTATAGCGCAACCCTCCGGATTGAAGGATGACCATGCAGATGGACCTGGCACGCACGAGCTTGCGCGTGCTGTTCGTGGAAGACGATGAGAACGATGTGCTGCTGATGGCGCGCCACCTGCGTCGCCAGGGCTATGACATCGAGCATCGCCAGCTATGGCAGCTCGACGCACTGCGCGACGCCGTGCGCTCGGGGGGCTGGGACATCATCATCGCCGACTACAGCCTGCCCGGCTTTACAGCGCTGGATACGCTGGCTGTCGTGCAAGAGATCGATGACGACCTGCCGATCCTGGTGGTGTCGGGCACCATCGATGAAGAAACCGCCTGCCTCCTGATGCGCTCCGGCGCGCGCGACTACCTTTCCAAGAACAAGCTGGACCGGTTGATGCCGGTGATCGAACGCGAACGGCGCGACGCCGGCCTGCGACGCGAACGCGTGGCGGCGCTGCGGGCCGAGCGCGAGAGCGAGGCACGATTCCTTACGCTGGCCGCCAATGTTCCGGGCGTACTCTTCCAGATGCAGGCGACGAGCGTGTCGGACCTTCGCTTTCTATATGTAAGCGAAGCCAGTCAGATGCTGTTCGGCCTGCCGAACACACGCTTGATCGAAGCGGGCGACGCATTCGCGCGCCTGATCGTGCCCGAGGACCGCGCCGGCTTTGAACAAGGGTTGGCCGAGGCGACCGCCGGCAATACGACGCTCAACTGGGAAGGCCGCGTGCGCCCGCAGGACGCGGACATCAAATGGATCAACGTGCGGTGCTCACCGCATCGCACCGAAAACGGCAGCACATTGTGGGAAGGGGTGATGTGGAACATCACCCACAGCAAACTCGCCGAGCTGGAACTGCGCGCTTCGCGTGCGCAATTGGCCGAGCTGTCGGCGCACCTGCAACGCATCAAGGAAGAAGAGCGCGATCGCATTGCGCGCGACATCCACGACGTGCTTGGCGGCACGCTGGTGGGCATCAAGATTTCTGCCTCGCTGCTTGCCACGCGGCTCGAACACGACGACGCGCTGCGCCCTCGCCTGCGCGCCATCGAGGACATGCTGGATGACGCCATCACCACCGCTGGTCGTGTGGCACGGGAACTGCGACCGGGAATCCTTAAGGAATTCGGTCTGGCTGCCGCTGTAGAGAGCTACGCTGAAGACTTTTCGCAACGCACGGGTATTGCGTGCCACGTAGAGTGCGCGCAGGACGATGTCGAAGCGGGCGAAGACACAGCGCTGGCGTTGTTCCGCACGTACCAGGAAGCACTGACCAACGTCAGCAAGCACGCCCAGGCAAGCCGGGTGGACGTACGGCTGACGCTGGACGGAGCGGATATCGTGCTCAGGATTGCCGATGACGGGCGCGGCGTGCAGAACGCAGACCTCGTCAAACCCAAGTCATTTGGATTGCGCAGTATTCGCGAACGGCTCCATGCATTGGGCGGCACGATGAAGATCGCCCCCGGACCGGACGGTGGAACAACGGTTGTATTGCGGGCGCCCGCAGGGCACGCAACGGAAGCCGCAGCAATGGCTGCGAACGGATTGGGGACATGAGCGAGAAGATCAAGGTCCTGATTGCTGACGATCACGCGATCGTGCGGCACGGGCTCAAGCAGATCCTGTCGGAGACCGACGATCTGTCGGTGGTCGGCGAAGCCGACGGCGGCGTCAAGGCCATGCAGATGATGCGCGGCACGGTCTACGACGTGGTGTTGATGGATATTTCGATGCCCGACCGCAATGGCATCGACACACTCAAGCTGGTGAAGAAAGAATTCCCCCGCGTGCCAGTGCTGATCCTGAGCATGCACCCGGAGGAGCAATATGCCGTGCGCGCACTGCGCGCCGGGGCAGCCGGCTATCTGTCCAAACAGGGCGCACCGGAGCAACTCGTCACCGCGATCCGCCAGGTGGCCAACGGCAAGAAGTACGTCAGCCCGGCGGTTGCCGAAGAGCTGGCCAACGCCATCGGCGACGATGAAGACAGTCGTCCGGCGCACGAGAAGCTTTCCGACCGCGAATACGAAACGCTATGCCTGATCGCCTCGGGCAAAACGCTGACGCAGATCGCCGAAAAGCTGAACCTCAGCGTCAAGACGGTCAGCGTCTATCGCGCGCGGCTGCTGGAAAAAATGAAACTGCAGAACAATGCCGAGCTGACCCATTACGGGCTCAAGCACGGGCTGGTTGAATAACAGACAAAACCCCCAACGCTCTCTCACCTTTATCTAGCGCGCCACCCGCTGCATGCCCGAATTCAATACGCCCGCCGAGATCGCCCGCGAGGTCATCCGGCAACTGGCGGTTCAGCGAATCCCGCCGACGCCCGAGAATTTCTCCGAGCTGTACCACAAGGTCGGTGGCACCGTGCCCAAGGAGACCTTCCCCGAGCGCGAACTCAAGCAGATGGTGGCCACGCTGCCTCGCGTGACGACAGCGCAACTACGCGCGGCCCAGCGGATCGACTCGGCCATCATGGAGCAGAGCTGGCCGGCGGTTCGCAGCGCATTGGTGCGCTATACCGCCGTGCACGCACCAGCGCCTCGTCCGCCGCAAACGGTGTCGGTCGCCGCCGCGCCCGCCCCCAAGCCCTGGCGCGAGCTGATGGCGCAGGTCATGGAAACCGCTGTCGGCATGTTGCTCATCGACACTCCCGAACTGGCAGCGGAAGCCACCGATCTGGCGCGCATCATGCGCGAACCCGACGCTGGCGGCGAAGCCACTTTCGAGAAGCGTCTGCGCGACTTCGCCTACAAGCTGCAATGGGTGGCGCAGGACCAGAGCTACATTCGGCAGGCGCTGCTCAACCTGCTGCAGTTGATCATCGAGAACATCAGCGAGCTGGTCGTCGACGACCAATGGATGCGCGGCCAGTTCGACGCCGTGCTGCAACTCTTCGCCCGCCCGCTCGACAAGAAGATGCTGACCGAGCTGGGCGATCGGCTGCGCGACGTGATCTATAAGCAAGGCACGCTCAAGCGCAATCTGTCGGACGCCCATGAACGCCTGCGCGACCTGCTGGCGAGCTTCATCGACCGCCTCGGAGAGCTGGCCGAATCAACCGGCGCGTATCACACCAAGATGGAACAGTTCGCCACCCGCGTGGCGACCGCCCATGGCGCGGACGAACTGGCCGGCCTGATTTCGGAAGTGATCCAGGAAACCCGCGTCGTCGAAGGCCACGCCCGCCGTTCGCAAGACGAACTCCATTCGCTGCGCACCACGGTCGACCAGGCGCACCGCGAGATCGCGCGCCTCGAATCCGAACTGCAGCAGGCCAGCGACCTGATGCGTCATGACACGCTCACCGGCGCGCTCAATCGCAAGGGCATCGACGAGATGATGACGCGAGAGATCGCCCGCTCGCAGCGCCGTAACACGCGCCTGTGCGTGGCACTGCTCGACGTCGACAACTTCAAGCAGCTCAACGACACCTACGGCCATGCCACGGGCGACGACGCGCTGCGCCATCTGGCCGACGTCGTGCGCGAGACGCTGCGTCCGCAAGACTCCTGCGGGCGCTACGGCGGCGAAGAATTCCTGATCCTGCTGCCGGACACTGAGCACGAAGACGCGGTGCAGGCACTGACCCGCCTGCAGCGCGAGCTGACCAAGCGCTTCTTCCTGCACGACAACCAGCGCGTGCTGATCACCTTCAGCGCTGGGGTGTCGCTTTTTGAAATCGGAGAAGACCCGCAGCGGACGATCGAGCGGGCCGACCGGGCGATGTATCGCGCAAAACGCGCTGGCAAGAATCGCGTCGAAATGGGTTAAGTCGCCGCCGCCCGACATTCGCGTGACATTTGTCACGAAGCCAAGTCATTGATGTGTCGAGTTTTTTTACGTAAACGTCTGGCCTATTGCCGTAATCGTCCGTAGATCATTGATTTGCAAAGACTGGCAAATCTATTGCTACTGAGAGCCCAACCGCTTTACCAGTGAGGCTCTCATGAAATGGCATCGACTCGTAGCGATCGGGGCGCTGGCGCTGTGTTCGCAATGGGCTTCGGCCGGCAACATCAGCACGGACAGTGACCTGTATTCACGTGGTCTGTTCGCTGGCGACGCCGATCTCGGCAGCGCTTTCAGCCCGGATCCGGCCAACTCATATCTGTTCGCCGCGTTCAGCTTCTTTTTCACGCAGGAAATCGATCCGCAGTCTCCGCTCGCCCCGGGCGGTAACGATCTGCCGCAGATCGACGTGACCCCCGCAGCGGTGACGGCTGTGCCGGAACCCCTGTCTTTCACTCTGGTAGGCCTGGGGCTGGGCCTGCTGGCGTGGACGCGACGCCGGCGTTGAGGACGGCTCGCGTCTTTATTCGGGCAGCTTCGGCTGCCCTTTTTGTTGCCCGCGCGGCCCGTACGGTTACATCAGGAACAGACTGGCCAGCCCAAGGAAGATGAAGAAGCCGCCGGAGTCGGTGCAGGCGGTAATGAGCACCGACGAGCCGAGTGCCGGATCGCGCCCGAGCTTGATCATGAAGATCGGAATGCTCACGCCCATGGTGGCAGCCAACAGAAGGTTGAGCGTCATCGCACCGGTCATCACCATCCCAAGCGAAGCGCTGTGATACAGCCACCAGGCCAGGAAGCCCAGCAGACCGCCCCATACCAGACCGTTGATGAGCGCCACGCCAAGCTCTTTGCGCAGCAGGCGATGGAGCATCTCGGGTTTGACCTGCCCCATGGCCGTGGCGCGCACGATCATGGTGATGGTCTGGTTGCCAGAGTTGCCGCCGATCCCCGCAACGATCGGCATGAGCGCCGCGAGCGCCACGAGCTTCTGGATGGAACCTTCGAACACGCCGATCACGCGTGAAGCGATGAAAGCCGTCACCAGATTCACCGCCAGCCACGCCCAACGGTTTTTGACTGAATCCCACACCGACGCGAAGATGTCTTCTTCTTCCCGCAGACCGGCCTGGCTCAGCAGTTCGGCGTCTGCCTGATCGCGGATGAAGTCGAGCACGGCCTCCACCGTCACCCGGCCGAGCAGACGCCCGTCGTAGGCGACCACCGGCGCTGACACGAGGTCATACCGCTCGAAGGCCTGCGCGGCTTCGTCCGCGTGGTCCGAGGGGTGGAGCGTGAGCATGTTGGTGATCATCACCGCGCTCACGGTTTCTTCCGGGTCGCTCACCAGCATGCGCGACAAGGTCAGCACGCCACGCAGATTCTCTTCGCGATCGATCACGAAAAGCTGGTCGGTGTGGTCGGGCAATTCGTCGAAGCGGCGCAGGTAGCGCAGCACGACTTCGAGCGTGACGTCCTCGCGCACCGTGACCATGTCGAAGTCCATCAGCGCACCGACGGCGTCCTCGTCGTACGACATGGCCGCGCGCAGTTGTTCGCGCTCCTCCGCATCCAGGCCGAGGTACACGTCCTCCATGACGTGCTTGGGCAGGTCGGGGGCAAGGTCGGCCAGTTCATCCGCGTCGAGCTGCTCGGCCGCGGCGACCAGCTCTTCGCGGTCCATCGTCTCGATGAGCGATTCACGGACCGCGTCGGACAGTTCCAGCAGGATCTCACCGTCGTTCTCGCCGCGTACCAGCTCCCAGATGAACAGACGGTCATCGCGCGGCAACGACTCCAGCACATAGGCGATGTCGGCCGGGTGGAGGCTGGACAGCTTGGCCGTGAGCCGCGCCATGTTCTGCTTGTGAACGAGCGACTCGACCAGATCGTGCTTGGGCATCTCCTGCCGATGAACGAGCTCCTCCTCACGTCGCTGACGGACGAGCAGCTCCTCCACCTCTTTCAGGGTGCGCTGAACATCATCGTGGTGCTGGACGGATTGCTCGGTCGTCTGCATGAGTCATATGACCAGGGCTGCGGTGGAACGGAGGCGGGAGTTTAACCCGGCCCGGCGGATGCTTGCTGCGCTGCCGGAAAAAAGGGGACTGCTGGCCTTCTGGCGGGCAGCGACACAGCAGACGCTACGATGATGACGCCCAGATTAAGGGCGGCATCCGGCACCTTCCTCAGGGCACTTCGCTGTAGCGCATGCGCCCCTGTATTCGATCGGCATGGGCGGACAGGCGCGCCGAGTAGGTTTTTTCGAACTTGCGCGGATTGGGCAGCATCACCGCGATGTGTGCGGCCTGTTGCGGCGACAACTGAGCGGCGGAGATGTTGTAGTAGCGGCGCGCAGCGGCTTCCGCGCCGAAGATGCCGTTGCCCCACTCGACGACGTTCAAGTACACCTCGAGGATTCGGCGCTTGTCCCACAGCACTTCGATCATCACGGTGATGATGGCTTCCTCGGCCTTGCGCAGATAGCTGCGGTTGGGCGTAAGGAAGAGGTTCTTCGCAAGCTGCTGGCTGATCGTCGAGCCGCCCGCCACGGCCCGGCCGCGACGCTCGTTCTTTTCGAGTGCCCGCTGGATGCCTTCCCAATCAAAGCCGTCGTGGTCGACAAAGCGGTCATCTTCGGCGGCCACCACGGCACGCTTCAGGTTCACCGAAATTCGCTCGTAGGGCACCCACTGGTATTTGAGCTGCGCTTTCGGATCTTTCTCGCGGAGTTCGTCCAGGCGCAGCGACATGAAGCTCGTCTGCTGGGGCGGAATCCACTTCCACCAGAGAATCTGCCCGAGCAGCCACAGGTGATAGGCAATGATCAGCAACAGGACGGCGACGAGGGCGCGCTTGGCAAAGCGGGCAACAGACTTCATGAGTGTGTACGGATGGCGAGGCGTGCAGAGCATTGCAGAGCCTTGGCAGGCATGCAAGTCACGCAGACAAATGGGAAGGCCTTCACCCGCATCGAGGGCGCATGACACACTGCTGCCCGGATATCACAAAAACATACCAGGGGAGATCAAATGAGAACCACGCTGACGCGCGCAGCGCTCTGTCTTTGCGCACTCTCGGCCCATGCCGAAACGGTGTCGATGCCAGCTGTCGCGAATTATCTCGATGCCGAGCGCATCGCATCCAACATCCGCAGCGAATGTTCACTGCCGCAGTACCAGGCCAGCGCAATCCAGAAGACGTTCAGCGCGGCCGGCATCACGCTCAGTCCCTCTGATGCAGACGCGGTGCCGCAGCAAGGCATTCACCTTGTGCCGCAGATCGCGAGCGCATATTCAGGCGGCCACGCCTTTCTGGGGCACCGCAAGCAAGTCCAGCTCATGGCCGATCTCTACGTGAACGGCAAGAAAACCGCCACATTCAACGGCACGCGCAACTCCATGGGTGGGGTCATGGCGGGCTTCAGCAGTTCGTGCGATGTGCTCGAACGTTGTGCGGACTCGCTGTCAACGGATCTGCTCAAGTGGTTTCGCCAGCAGCGCATAACGATGTCCGTCCCGCCAATCCCGGCGGCCGAGGAGCCTCCGGCGCCCTAGCGCGTCGGCTGCACGCCAGGCGTTCAGGCATACGCGAACCAAAACAAAAGCCCCGCAGGCTCGCACCTGCGGGGCTTTTTTGAACGCTGTCGATGGGACAGCCGAAGACCGGAGTCTTCGACTTACATGCCCATGTCCATGCCGCCCATACCACCCATGCCACCCGGCATGCCGCCAGCCGGCTTGTCTTCAGCCAGTTCAGCAACCATACAGTCGGTCGTCAGGATCAGGCCAGCGACCGAAGCGGCGTTTTGCAGCGCCGAGCGGGTCACCTTGGCCGGGTCCAGCACGCCCAGCTCAACCAGGTCACCGTAGGTGCCGTTGGCTGCGTTGTAGCCGTAGTTGCCCTTGCCTTCCAGCACCTTGGCCACGACCACCGACGGTTCGTCACCGGCGTTGGCGACGATCTGGCGCAGCGGCTCTTCGATCGCGCGCAGCACGATCTTGATGCCGGCTTCTTGATCCGGGTTGTCGCCCTTGACGGCCACGTTGGCACGGGCGCGCAGCAGCGCCACGCCACCACCAGCCACGACGCCTTCTTCAACGGCGGCACGGGTTGCGTGCAGCGCGTCTTCCACGCGGGCCTTCTTTTCCTTCATTTCGACTTCGGTCGCGGCACCAACCTTGATCACAGCCACGCCGCCGGCCAGCTTGGCCTTGCGCTCTTGCAGCTTTTCGCGGTCGTAGTCGGAGGTCGCGCCTTCGATCAGGGCGTCGATCTGGGCAACGCGAGCCTGGATCTGGTCAGCCGAACCAGCGCCGTCGATGACGGTGGTGTTTTCCTTTTCGACTTCGACGCGCTTGGCTTGACCGAGGTCTTGCAGGGTAGCCTTTTCCAGCGACAGGCCGACTTCTTCGGAGATCACCGTGCCGCCCGTCAGGATGGCGATGTCTTCCAGCATGGCCTTGCGACGGTCGCCGAAGCCCGGAGCCTTGACGGCAACAGTCTTCAGGATGCCGCGGATGTTGTTCACCACCAGGGTCGCCAGCGCTTCGCCTTCGACGTCTTCAGCGATGATCAGCAGCGGACGGCCAGCCTTGGCCACGCCTTCCAGCACCGGCAGCAGGTCGCGGATGTTGGAGATCTTCTTGTCGTACAGCAGCACGAACGGGGCTTCCAGAACGGCGATCTGGCGGTCCGGGTTGTTGATGAAGTACGGCGACAGGTAGCCGCGGTCGAACTGCATACCTTCCACGACGTCCAGTTCGTTTTCCAGCGACTTGCCGTCTTCGACGGTGATCACGCCTTCCTTGCCGACCTTGTCCATGGCTTCAGCGATGATCTGGCCGATGGATTCGTCGGAGTTGGCGGAGATCGAACCGACCTGGGCGATTTCCTTCGAGGTGGTGGTCGGCTTGGCGTTCTTCTTGATTTCGCCAACGATGACGGCGACCGCCTTGTCGATACCGCGCTTCAGGTCCGTCGGGTTGAAACCGGCGGCAACGTACTTGAAGCCTTCGCGAACGATGGCCTGGGCCAGCACGGTCGCGGTGGTGGTGCCATCACCGGCGTTGTCCGAGGTCTTGGAAGCGACTTCCTTGACCAGTTGGGCGCCCATGTTTTCGAACTTGTCCTTCAGTTCGATTTCCTTGGCGACGGAAACACCGTCCTTGGTCACGGTCGGGGCGCCGAACGAGCGCTCCAGCACCACGTTGCGGCCCTTCGGACCCAGGGTTACCTTGACGGCGTTGGCCAGGATATTGACACCATTGACGATCTTGGAACGTGCGTCGTCGGCAAACAGAACTTGCTTGGCGGGCATTTGTTACTCCAGATATTGATTGATTCGGAATGCAGCGGATTCGCGGCGAAGTCGGTCGTGCGCCCCCCAGACAGGGGCGCCGCGGACTCAGGCCTCGATCACGCCCATGATGTCTTCTTCGCGCAGGACCAGGACTTCCTGGCCTTCGACCTTGACGGTCTGGCCGGCGTACTTGCCGAACAGCACGCGATCGCCAACCTTCACGTCCAGCTTACGGACTTCGCCGCTGTCGAGCAGCTTGCCGTTGCCGATGGCCAGGACTTCACCCTGATCGGGCTTTTCACCGGCGCTGTCGGGGATGACGATCCCGCTGGCGGTGGTGCGTTCTGCTTCGATGCGCTTGACGATCACACGGTCGTGCAAAGGACGGATTTTCATATCGACTCCTGTCGGTCAAAACGTTAGTGGGCGCAGCGCGCCCGCACAAAAGAAACCTTTTGGAGGCGGGAGTTCTGTTAGCACTCCCCCCCAGCGAGTGCTAATGATAGGGGCGAGGTATCGGGATTTCAAGTCGAGGACGTTCCGAAAAGCACGATTCATAGGATCACACTGGCCGGAACGCCGGCAGCGCCTAGCCGTAGCGCTGCCCCGCCACCACCGCCAGGCCGCAGCCAACGCTCCCGTAGAGATCGCCCTCGACCGCCCGCGCAGCGGGAAAGCGCTGCGACAGTCCCTGGCGCAAAGCGGGCACCGCCGACGAGCCGCCCGTGAAGAACAGCGTGTCGACGCGTTCTCGCGTTACCCCGGCTTGGGCGAGGCACGCTTCGGCCGCCACGCCAATGCGGTCGATTTCGCCCGCAATCGCGGCTTCGAATTCGTCGCGTTTGAGTGCAATGCGCAAGCCCTCTTCGGCCTCATCGAGTGCCAGCGCGCTCATGGCGGCGGCCGACAGATCGATCTTCCCCGCCTCGACTTGCATCGCCAACTGGTGACCGGCCTGCTTGCGGATCACGTTGAGCAATCGCTCGAAGCGACGCGGCTCGGCCAGATTGCGGACGATTTCCTGAAAGCCCGACCACACCTTGCCTTGGTAGGCCTGGTTGATGGTGTGCCAGGTGGCGAGCAGAAAGTAGACGCTGTTGGGGATCGGCGCGCCGTTGCGCAACACGTCGCCCAGCCCCAGTTCGGGCATCACACAGGCGAGCGACAGGCGCTTGTCGAAATCCGTGCCGCCGATGTGCACGCCGGTGTTGCCCAGCAAGTCGGACGAACGATCGGCCAATGCACGACGCTCTGGTGACAAACGCACCAGCGAGAAATCCGAGGTGCCGCCGCCAATGTCAACGATCAATACGAGCTCTTCGCGCTCGATGTCCTGCTCATACGCGTGCGCCGCCGCGATGGGCTCGAACTGAAAGCTGACTTCGGCGAACCCCAGACCACGCACGATCTGTTCAAGCGTGTCCTGCGCCAGACGATCGGCCGCGTCGTTCTCATCGACGAAGCGCACGGGCCGCCCGACCACGACGGCGTCGCACGCATGACCACAAGCGGCTTCAGTACGACGCTTGATGGTGCCGATGAAGTCGCCGACCAGCGCGCGGAATGGCAACAATCGGCCACCGATCTCCGTACCGGCCTCCATCAGTCCGCTACCGAGCAGGCTCTTCATCGACCGCATCAGGCGGCCTTCGTAACCTTCAAGATATTCGGCGATGGCCGCGCGCCCGTACGTCTGGCGCTCTTCGTCGAGATTGAAGAACACCGCCGAGGGCAGCGTGGGCTTACCGTCTTCCAGCGCAATCAGGTGCGGGCCGGTAGGCGTGTGGACGGCGGCGGTTGAATTGGAGGTACCGAAGTCGATACCGCAGGCGAAGGTACTCATGGAACGACTGCGTGGCGGCAGAGGGCCGTGCAGGGTACGTTCCGCCGGCCCGCCGGTCAATTGACGGCCACCATGGGCGCTCATCGCACAGGTTCGTGCACCACGTCACACGGTCACAATGGTCAGCGTCGGGGGAGTTATCTAATATCCCTCAGGCAGGTCCCGACAACGAGAATTCTCAAGAGCCGTGCCGCCATGACGACCGCCTCGCCCGACCCGACAAGCCCCGACTACAAGACGTTGCTCGAATCGACACGCGCGATCCCGTGGAAGATCGACTGGCGCAGCATGCAGTTCGCCTACATCGGTCCGCAGATCGAACCGCTACTCGGATGGACCACCGATAGCTGGGTCAGCGCGCAGGACTGGGCCGAGCGCATTCACCCGGAAGACCGCGAGCGCGTGGTCAACTTCTGCATCTCGCAATCGAAGGCTGGCGTCGACCACGAAGCCGACTACCGCGCGCTCACGCGCGACGGCGCCTACGTGTGGATACGCGACGTGGTGCACGTGCTGCGCGACGCGGCGGGCGAAGTCGAAGCGCTGGTCGGATTCATGTTCGACATCTCCGAGCGCAAGCGCACTGAAGAGGAACTCATCACGCTGCAGAAGAAGCTGGAAGAGTTCTCCTTCAAGGACGGGCTCACGGGCGTGGCCAACCGACGCATGTTTGATTCGATCCTCGAACAGGAATGGAGCCAGACGCGACGCACGGGGCAACCGCTGTCGGCGATCCTGCTCGATATCGACTACTTCAAGCAATACAACGACCACTACGGCCACTTGCAGGGCGACGAATGCCTCAAACGCGTAGCCAAGGCGCTGTCGCGCGCCGCCACGCGTTCACGCGACTTTCTCGCTCGCTTCGGCGGCGAGGAGTTCGTCTTCATACTGCCGGAGACTCCAGCGCAGGCCGCGCAGAAAATCGCGGAGCGCTGTCGCGACCTCATCTTCAAGGAACAGATCGCACATGCGTCGTCGCCCGTCAGCCAGATACTGACCATCAGCCTTGGCGTGGGCACGCACACCCCGGCGCACGAAGAGAGCGCCGCGGAATTCATCGAAGCCGTGGACCGCCGTCTCTACCGCGCCAAGCAATTTGGCCGTAACCGCATCGCTGGCGGAGAAGGTTGAAGCCTTCCCGCTCTACAAAAACAACGGGCGCCAAAAAGCGCCCGTTGTTTTTCCTGCAAGCAAGAGCAGCCGATTACTTGGCGCTCAGCTCCGGTGCCAGCGGGCTGGCAACGCGGTCGCCCGTCGTCTTCTGCCAGCCATAGGCCAGCTTGAACAGCGTCGGTTCGGCGAATGCGCGGCCGAGGATTTCGAAACCCACCGGCTCGACCGAGCTCGACGTATCCGTGGCCTTCACGAAGCCAGCGGGAATCGCCATCGCCGGGAAGCCGGTGAAGGGGCTCAGGCGGTTGTTGCTACCCGAGTTCACGCTGTTGCCGTTGAAGCCTTGCAGCACCGGATAGATCAGCACGTCATACGCAGTCCCCTTGCTCACGCCAGTCGCAAAGTCCTTGTTGTCCAGCGCGGCCGTCACACGCGGGATGACGTACTCATCGCGGGGCTTGAGGTTCTTCTGGTAGGTGGCGTTGGCTTCCTTGTTAGTGCCGTTGGTGACGTAGCTGTTGAAGCCCGACGAACGCGTCGGTTCCAGTGTGACCAGCGCGGTCGCCACGTCTTCCGTCGTACGCAGATGGTTGTCCAGCGACGAAGACCACGAGCCGAGATACGAAGTCAGGTCGTCGCGGAACTCGTACGACGACAGCGACGAGTACGTGCCGAGGATCGTCGTGCGGTCGGAAATGTCAACGTCTTCCACGATTGCGCCTGCGGCGCGCATCTTGTCGAGCGCAGCGTTGAGCGTATCGATGAAGCCCTGGTTGGCGGTCGTCGCCGTCGGGAACATGCCGCGCACCACGCCGATGCGCGCGCCCTTCAGACCGTCGGCCTTGAGCGCCGTGAGGTAGCTCGCGGGCGCGCCGATCATGGTGTTGTAGGCCGATGCGCTGGCGACCAGCGGAGCGTCCCAGGCCTTGTCGGTGCGCTGACCGCTGTGCGAGGTGCCGTCGAAGCCGACCATGGCATCCATCACCAGCGCGCAGTCCTGCACCTGGCGGCACAACGGGCCGGCCGTGTCCTGGCCGTGGGCCAGCGGCACGATGCCGTCCTGCGACACCAGGCGCAGCGTCGGGCGCAGGCCGTACAGGCCTTCCACCGCCGACGGCACACGCACGGAACCGCCCGTATCGGACCCCAGCCCCAGCATCGCAAAGCTGGCAGCGATCGCCGTACCGGTACCCGACGACGAACCACCCGCGCTGTTAGCCGGGATATACGCGTTCTTGGTCTTGCCGCCGACGGAAGAGCTGCCGGTAAAGCCGAACGCGAACTCGTCGAGGTTGGCCTTGCCGATGATGATGCCGCCCGCATCGCGGATGCGCTTGATGACAAACGCATCGTCAGGCGGTTGGTTGTTGGCCAACGCCAACGAACCGGCGGTGGTCTTCATGTCGTAGGTGTCGAAGTTGTCCTTGGCGAGCACCGGCACGCAGTGCATCGGGCCGACCATCTTGCCGGTGCTGAAGAATTGCTTGTCGAGTTCATCGGCGCGGGCCAGCGCCAGCTGCGGCGTTGGTGGCGATGACGGCGTGCAGTGCCGGGCTCGACGGATAGTTGGGCGACGGCTCCGCGTCATACGCCGCAATGCGTTCCAGATAGCCCTGCACGATGTCGTGGCAAGAGACGTCACCATTCTTCATCGCGGTCTGGAAGCCCTCGACGGTGGCTTCGACCAGCGCGAACGGCTTGCGGTCGGCCTTGAGCGTAACCGGATGAGGCGCGTCCGCGTCGTTCGATGCGTCGCTGTCGTTGTCGCTGCCGCACGCGGCGAGCACCGCGCAGAAAATCAGGCTGAGGGAAAGACTGGCGCTACGGGGAAATCTGCTTGCAGATGAGGGGGTCATTGTCGTTGCTATCCGTTTTGAGGGGAGACAGGTACTGCGGCTCCCTCATTGCAACGACCATGCCCGATTGGGCGTTTACGGATGACAGTAAGCGCCGATGATGACCATGCGTGTTTTCGTATAACACCTCATCGACCATTCAGAACAAGAATGCTGTCGGCATTCGCCGGCGAGTCGTCGCTGTCGCTTCTGGCGACAAGCGGCGACCGCCCAAAAGGGCAGGAATCCACGCCGATACAAAGGCTTGTCTCGCCGGATATATGACATTGCACTAGTCCGCATGCGCGCCTTGAAAAGGGCTCCGCGCATGCCGGGCGACAACACTGAATGCATGGATGGATAACGGCTACTTACACTTTTGCATCGTGCATGGCGATGTCCGGCGCGGCGGCTCTCGATATGCGCTGTCGCGACGCGCAGGCCCGATCGCGGTGCGCGGCCGCGCCACATTGGCGCACGCAACGCGCACCTCGTGGCCACTCAATAGCGCATTTCGATATCGATACGCTGCCCGGCGCGTTCGATGACGAACGCGCTGTCGTCGAATGCAGGCGGGCCGATCACTGTTGGGTTGTTCGACAGGCCATAGCCTTCGATGGGGAACATGCCCAGCCGCAGATCGAGCTTGTCGTTGGCGTTTTCGTCGTGATAGGCCATCACGGCGTAGCGCCCCGGCGGGAGATCATCGACCTTGGCCACCATCTGGCCCGTGCGCGCGGGTAGCGTGATCACCTTGATCGCCTGCGCTTCTTTGCGGAAGGTCGCCGGGTCGCGGTAGATGCCGACGCGCAGGTTGCCATCGGCCGAACGCAGCGGACCAATGGCGATGTCAAACGACGCAGTCTGCGCCAGTGCCGTCGGCGCAAAGCCTGCAAGCAGACCGATCGCCGCCGCACAGACGGCCGCTCGACACGTAACCAAACGATGAAACAAGGAAGTCATGGAAAGAGCAAGAGAGTTGAACACCAGCAGCCATTGTCAGCCAAAGCACCGAACGGGCGGCGTGTCCACGGGCGGCGCGTGACGAAGTTCAGATTTTTCTCAACTATCTGAGAACATCCTGATGCCGCTCGACTCGACGAAACCACAGCGGATGCTACAAAGAATGCTGATGCGCCCGCCTCTGGCCCGCATCGCCCCCTCACGCATTGGATATCTATAAATATGGAACCCAGGATCGTCACCTTCGGCGAAGTGCTTCTCCGCCTTACGCCGCCCGGCTATCTCAAGCTGTCGCAGACCAATACCTTTGAAGCCACCTTCGGCGGCAGCGAAACCAACTGTGCCGTGTCGCTGGCGCATTTCGGTCTGGCAACGGAACTCGTCACGCGCCTGCCCCGCAACGACATCGCCGAAGCCTGCCTGATGGAACTGCGCTCGCACGGCATTCGCGTCAACAACGTGGTGCGCGGCGGCGATCGACTGGGGCTGTATTACTTTGAGAACGCCGCGGCACAGCGCGTATCGAAGGTGGTCTACGACCGCGCGAACTCGTCGTTCTCGTCGCTGCGCCCGGAAATGATCGATTGGGAAAAGGTCTTCGAAGGCGCCACCTGGTTCCACTGGTCCGGCATCGGTCCGGGCCTGTCGCAAGATGCAGCCGACACCACGCTGGCGGCCGTCAAGGCGGCCAAGCGGCTGGGCCTGACGGTGTCCTGCGACCTCAACTACCGCAAGACGCTGTGGCAATACGGCAAGTCGGCTCAGGAGATCATGCTGCCGCTGCTCGAACATTGCGACGTGCTGTTCGGCACGGGCAGCGAATACAAGGTGGTATTCGGTGGAGAGCCGGTTCCCTACAAGGTGCGCGACGCCGAAGAGGCTATCGACCTGTCGGCCTACGAGGCATTCTTCCAGCACGTGCAGGCTGCGCTGCCCGCGGGCAAGAAGCTGTTTGTCGCCCTGCGCAACACGCTGGACGCCAACCATCACATCCTCACTGGCCTGATGTACGCCGACGGCAAGCTCACGCGCGGCCATACCTACGGCATCCAGCACGTGGTCGACAGCGTCGGCGTTGGCGACGCCTTCGTCGCCGGCATCATCTACGGGCTCATCAACTACCCGGGCAATGACGCTGGCGCACTGGAATTCTCCATCGCCGCCGCGACACTCAAGAACACCATCTACGGTGACTTCAATCTCGTCAGTGCCGATGAAGTAAAAACCCTCATGAAGAACGAGGGTTCGGAAAACATCGCTCGCTGACGGCGGCACCCCGCGCCCCTGCCTATGATGAAGTGATCCGCCACGCCCGGCGGATCACCCGAATATCAAAAATCAGGAGGCGCGTATGTCACACACCTACAAGCTCGTCAACATCGTCGGCACCTCGCCCGACAGCTGCGACGCCGCCATCCGCAGCGCCATCGCCAAGGCCGCAGAAACCATCGAGCATATCGATTGGTTCGAAGTGGTGGAAACGCGCGGCCATGTCGTTCAACGGCAAAGTCGCGCACTTCCAGGTCACGCTGAAGATCGGCTTCCGCGTGAAGTGAAACCAGTGTGCACTAGCGCGCGCCCGCGCTGATCATCTCAATGCGCGCCGTACGGCGCAGCTCGGCCAGATAAGCATCGAATTTGCGGCGCGCGAGAACTTCTCGAATACGAGGCGTGGCCTGCTCCAGCGGCGGCAGCGCCAAGGCACGCGCGTCGTTCACGCGGATGACGTGCCAGCCAAAGCTGGTGTGCACCGGCTCGGTCGTGTAGCGGCCCTTGGCGAGCGTTTTCACGGCCGCAGCGAATGGCGCTTCATACGCGGACAGCGGATTCCAGCCCAGCGCGCCGCCACGGTCGCGCGAGCCCGCATCGATGGAGGCCTGAGCCACCACCGCGTCGAACGATTCGCCCTTGTTCAGGCGGGCAATTGCCACACGTGCGTCCGCCTCGCTGGCGAACAGCATGTGGCTCACGTCGTATTCGTTCTCGCCCAGACGGCCGCGCAGGGTGTTGTATTCGGTGGCGACCTCGGCATCGGTCACCGGATGGGTACGCACGAAATTCTCTTGATACGCAGCGATCAAAACTGAGCGGGCCGCCAGCGCCATGCGCTCTTCCACTTCGGGCAGGCGATCGAGTCCGTCCTTGTGTGCCGCTTGCACGACGAGTTCGCCATTGATGAGGTTGTTGCGTACCGCCTCGCGTACCTGCGGTGTGTCAGCCACACCCTGGCCCAGCGCCTGTTGCAACGCGATCTGCGCACGCAGTGCGGGTACGGCAGCGCCGTTGACGGAAAACGTCTGGGCCTGTGCGCCCGCCGCAAGGCTCAGCGTCGACAAAGCCGCGAAAACAAATTGCTTGATGAGGGATTGGTGCATCTTCGGTTCATCCAGTAAGAGCGCGGGCATCGCGCACACGATGCCCGCGTAGGTGCGGCAGCTTAGAACGCTGCGCGCAGACCCGCCGTCACGCCCACGTCGCTGCGGCCCGATGCGACTTCGCCGGTCACCCCGGCGTAGCCGTACACCTGGCGCCCGAAGCGCGCGGTGGCATCCAGGTTGAGCTGGAAGAACACGCGGCCCGAATGCGGTGTCGTGATGTCGAACTGTGCCGTGTTGATCGACGCCTTGAGCGTCGGGCGGCTCAGCTCACCCATGTCCACACCCACTCCGCTGACCAAGCGATATGTGTAAACCGTGGCCAACGGATCGGCCACCTTCGACGCCAGCGCGGCACCGACCACGGCACGCGTGCCGGACAGGCTGCTCTTGTCAACCTGCAGTGCCGACAGCGCGCTTGCGTCTTCCGACACCGCGTCGCGCGTGACACGTTGCCACGTAATGCGCGCGAACGGCTCGAAGCTATTGCCGGCCACCGCCATCGGCAGGCGCGCGGCCGCACTGACTAGCACGCTACGGCCGTTGGCCGAGCTGCTCAGACCACCGCGCATGCCCAGCGGATCGGCGCGATCGACGTCGCCATCGTTCTTGCCGTAGGCCAGCATGCCGTCAACGCGCACGTCACTGACAGCCTGTTCGCCGTAGATGAAGGCAATGTTCTCCTTCATCGACGCGCTGGCGTCATTGGCCGAGACGTCGGTGGTGTTGTGTGCCACGCCGATACCAAAGCGACCATTGCGCGAGCGCAGCAGGTCGGCACCGACGGTGATCTGGTCAGCCGTGCTGCGCGAAGCCGACGCATTGTCGTCACCACTCACGCGAGCTTGCGAACGGCTGACGTTGACCCACAGCAGGCTGCCGCTCTCCGGATCGGCGAGCGCGTCCTGGCGCAGATGGCGCGCGACTTCGTCCTGCGTGCGACGCGCCGCCGCCGGGGCCGCCGCAGCCATCGCGCCGTAGACCTCGCCCGACAGACCGCGAGCCACCTCAGCGATGCGGCCTTGCGGCAGACCCGCAACCACGTACATCAACTCGCTCTGGCGTGTGCTGGCCGCGCCACTTGCCGACGCCGTCGCCAAGGTGTCGAGCGCGCCGCCCATCGAACGCGCATTGGCGTTGGCGCCAGCGCTTTCCATATAGCTGCGGTACGACTCCGGCACGACGCGCAGGTCGATGGCATTGCTGCCGAACACGTTGTAGAACGCGGCAAAGCGCGTGGCCGGAGCCAGCCCCGCGCCGGGCTGCGTGAGTTGCGTGAAGCGACCCGTCACGCCGCCTTCGGCTTCGACGATGCGGAAGGTCTGGCCCAGCGACGGAGTGAAGGTATTGTCCGCGCTGCCGGTAATGCCACGCAGCACCGGCGCCAGCGTACCGGCTGCCACGAACTGATTGTCCGCGCCCGATACGATCAGGCGCGAGTAGTTGCCCGCGCCGTTGCCCGTCCCCGTGCCGTCAACGTCGATCTGCAACGTACTGCTGTCGGCCATGGTGACGGAGGACGTCGCGTTGAGCGTACCCGGCGAATTGCCCGGTGCCAGCGTGCCTTGCACGTAGATCGGACCGGTGATCACACCCGTCCCGCGCAACGTGCCGGCGTCCGCCACCAACACCGTGCTGTCGAGCGTGCCATTCGCACGCAGCACACCCTCTTCCACACAAGTGCCCTTCGACAGCGACACGCTGCCGCTCAGATTGAGCGCACCCTGACCGCGCTTGACGAAGCAATCGGTGCTGCCGACGCTGGCGATCTGGCCGCCGAGTTCAGCCGACGTACCGGCATCGACATTCACGCCGGCCTGCCCGCTGACCAACACCGTCTGCTGCGAACCGAGCGTAGCCGTGGTTTGCAGAATGCCGCCATTGAGCAGCACGACGCCCTTGCCCAGCGACGAACCCGTGTCCACCTTGACCACGCCGCCATTGATGACGGTGTCGCCGGCATACGAATTCACGCCCGACATGACCAGTGTGCCGCTGCCATTCTTGATGAGGCCGCCCGTGCCGGTAACGCTGCCGCCAGCATTGAAGGTCACGCCGGTCGCGGTGGTGATCGAACCGTTGCCTGCGCCAAGCACGATGCCGCGCAGCGTTTGCATGGAGGCGGTAACGGTCAGGTCGCCGCCATTGAGCACCACCGAGTTGGCCGCGTTGCCCAGCGCAGCGTCCGACGACACCGCCACCCGCCCGCCGTTGACGATGGTGTTGCCGGTGTAGGTGTTTTGGCCGGAGAGCGCCAGCGTGCCGTCGTTGACCACCACGCCACCCTTGTTGGACAGCACCCCATCGGCAATCATCATCCCGCTGCCATTCTTGATGAGCTGGCCAACGCCCGAGATCGGGCCGCTCGCCGTCAACGTGGTGCCGCTAGCGGTCGTCACATTGGCCGCCGCGTTGAGTTCGACCGTGCGTTGCAGTTGCAGGGAGCCGGTGGTTTCCAGTACGCCACCATTGAAGGTCAACGCGCCGCTGGCATTACCCAGGTTGGCGTCCTTGCTGATCGACAGCGTGCCGCCATTGAGCGTGGTGCCGCCGGTGTAGGTGTTGTCGCCAGACAGAACGAGTACGCCGTCATTGACGATGGTGCCGCCCGTGTGCGACGCCACACCGGTGAAGGCGGCTGCGCCCGAACCATTCTTGATGAGGCTGTTGCCGCCCGAAACGTTACCGCTCGAGACGAAGGCCGTCCCCGCATCCACGGACAACACGGCGTCCGCGCCTTCCATGGTGATATTGCGCGCACTGCTGGTGTTGGCAGTCGAACGCAATGTGCCGCCCGCGAAAGTGATCGCACCGTCGGACGAACCGAGGTTGGCGTCGGACGAGATGACCGTCGTGCCGCCAGCGAGCACCGTGCCGCCCGTATAGGTGTTGATGCCGCCGAGCACCAGCGTGCCGTTGCCTTGTTTCACCAGCGCGCCCTTGCCGTCGATGGTGCCGTAGGCGCCCAGCGTGGTCTTGTCGCTGACGTCGAGGATGCCGCTGCCGCTGAGTGTGATCGAGCGCTTGCTCTCGATCGAAGCGGTGGTGGCCAGCGTGCCTCCGTTGATGAGCACGTTGCTGCCGGTCGCACCGAGGTTGTTGTCGGCAGAGATCGACAGCGTGCCCTTGCCGATATACGTGCCACCGGTATAGGTGCTCTCGCCGCTCAGCGTGAGCACGCCTGAGCCGAGTTGTGCCACGCCGCCATTGCCAGAGATATTGCCGCCAAATTGCGTGCTGTCGGCACGGTCGAAACCGAGGAAGCCTTCGTTGGCAACATTGCCAACGATCGAGCCGGCGTTCGCACCATCGCCCACGATGAGTTGCGCGCCCACTTCAACCACGGTGCCACCGGTGTAGGTGTTCTCGCCGGTCAGGCGCAAGGAGCCGCCGTTGCCGCCGTTACGTACGGTCAGCCCGCCGCTGGCGCCCTTGTCGTCGGCGATGACACCCGACAGCACAGCCGAATTGCCATTGATGTCGATGGAGCCGCCAGAGTTCTTGATGGTGACGTTCTGCGCAAACGTGTCCGAACTGTCCATGCGCAGCACACCGCCGTCGAAGACGGGGTCGATGGTGCCGGACACCAGATCCTTCGACGAGAAGGCCGGCTGACTCGAATCGATGCCGGTCTTGACCGGATTCTGCGTTGACGAACCGGCCGACGCAGGCACCGAGTTCAGATCCACCGTGCCAGTTCTCAACACGCCACCGGCATACAGCGCGTCGCCGTCGCCGTCACCGTAAATGCGGACTTGATTGAAGGTGGCCGTGTCGTTGATCGCGCCGATGAAGGCGTAGGTGCCGCTAGCGACTTCCGGCACATCACTGCGCGCGGTGGCGGTGCCGATCAGCTGCGCGGTTTCCCACACGCCGTTGGTGCCGAACTGGATATACAGCGACGATGGGAAGCAACATGTCCCCCAATCGCCCAACTCGATGCCGAACGCGTTGATGGCGCTGTTGAAGGTAAAGGTCAGGCCAGTGCCTTCGGAGTTCTGCGCAGATGCGCTCATCGAGATAGCCTGGCCCGTACCGCTGCCGTTCAGGCTGGGTGCGCTGGACAGGTAGCTGGCCTGGATCGAACGCGAATTGCCGTTGGTCGGCGTGATGGTGGCATCGCCCACCACCCAGCTCGTACCGGAGCCGAGCCCGCTGAACGTGGCGGTGTCAGTCACACCGCCGTAGGTACCGACCGTGGTATCGAAATAGTTGCGACCGTCGGCAATGGTCTGGAAATACACCACTGGCGTGGCCATGGAGGGGACGGAGACAGACGCCAGCGCTGCCATCACCGCCAGACGCACCGGGCTGTGCCGGAAAACGTTCTACCTGTTGAACCCCGTTTTGGCTGTGGGGCTTTTTCTCTCTGCGTGAGTTCTTCATCAAACACTCTTCATCGACTGCCGACGCCGCGCAATGGCATGCCGGAATCCCATACCCCGGCAGATACGACGTCACCCTCGGCGTACGCGTGCGACGCTTTCGGGCCAATGGATATCGGCGAGGTCAGCGAAGAGTGGAGTTAAAAAATGTCACAAATGCGAAAATCGACAAATTGTCGTGATCGAGCGACAGAGCGCTCGTTCGCGCGGCAGGTGCGCGCCGTCAGAACATGATCGGCAAACGCACAGTGAGTTGTAGATCCTGCGAATCGCTCGTCAAACCAGCGCCGATCGAAACGTTCAGCGTAGTGGCGCTGGTCAGGCGATACGAAAAGCCCAGCAGCAGGCTCGCCAACTGGACACGCACCGACGCGGGCGCGGCCTGACCGTTCTGTTTGAGCTTGCCAACGGACTGCTGGTCGTAGCCGATCGAGAACGAAGCGCGCTCGTTGATGGACATGCCCATGCCAAACCCGAACTCCCAAATGCCGCCCGGCTGCACCGAGCCGATGTCCTCCCAACCGGTGTCTGTCTTGGCCTGCACGTTGTTGCGCTTGAAGCTGTATTGATAACTGAGGTTGGCGAAGAACACTGCCGGGTCCGACGGATAGAGCACGGTGAGCGTCGGCTGCAGCGAATAGAAACCCGTGCCGGTGGGCAGTTCGGTCTGAAGGCCGGTGCCCCGCCCGCCAGGCAGCGTACGGTTGGTTTCAACCTCGAATGGGTCCTTGCCCGTGCGGCTCTTGAAGCGCAGCGAGCCAATGTAGAAGGGTTTGTCGATGCCACCGTTATTGAACTGATAGCGACCGACCACCTCTACGTCGCCGAGACCCTTGCCGTTGGCATCGAACACGCTGTCGACAGCGGAACCCTGGAACACCTCGCGGCTGATCGATGAATCGAAGCGGTATACGTAAGGGATACGCGCTTCCATCTCGAAGCGATTGGTGATGCCTCGGCGCACGGTGAACGCGCCGATCATGGTATTGCGCTTGACCTCGCGGACATCGATCAGGCCGATCAGAATCGCCGGGATCACTGTGTAGCCCACCAGCGCAATACGGTTGTTCGAGGCGTACGAGTATTCGTATGACGGCTCGATCACCCATTTGTCCTTGGGCGTGAGCACGCCCGGGCCTTCAAAGATTGGCGCAACAGCCGGAGGCGCCACGTAGTCGTCGGCCGAAGCAGTCTGTGAAGGCGGCGGTGTGCCAGTGCGTTGCGCAGGTGGCTGCTGCCCGTTGTTGTTCTGTGCGGTCGCTGCACCTGCCACAGCTCCGGTGGCAGCACCTGCCGCGGCGGGAGCAGCGGAAGGCGCTGCCGCGCGTGCGGGTTGCGGTGCCGGCTGCTGAGCGGGCGACGGTTGCGCGACAGCGGGCTTGCTGCCGCCGCTAGCGGCATCGATCTGCTGACGCAAGCGCGAGAGTTCCTGCTCCTGGCGCTGGATGTCCTGCTTCAGTTTTTCGATCAACTGCTGCTGTTCGGTCAGTCGTCCGCGCAACTCATCGAGCGATGGAGCCGCCGTTGCCGGCGGATCGGCGGCGATGGCACTGAATGACGCCGACACGGCCAGCGCCGCGGCAGAGAGCCGGAACAGCACGGCCCCGTTTGACTCCATGCAATCCGCATTACGCATCGATCCAACCCCTCCGGCGCGTTACCGCGCTTCAGATGATGATCTTCAGCTTCTCGATGAGGCGATACAGCGTTACGCGCGACACGCCCAACTGCCGCGCTACCGCCGACATGTTGTATTGGTGCTTCTGCAGACTCGACTCGATGAACTCCTTCTCCACGCTCGAACGCACCTCGTCGAGCGTGCGCACGTTGGCTTCGCTGGTCCCCTCTATAGCAAACCCCATGTCGGCCGCCGTGATCAAGCGGTGATCGCTCATGATCATGGCGTGCTGCACACGATTGATCAGTTCGCGTACATTGCCCGGCCAACCGTACGACGCCATCGCCAGCAACGCCTCGCGCGAAAACCCGCGCACCTGCGGGCTCTTCTGATCGCTGTTGCGTGCAAATACATCATTGGCGATCAATACAACGTCCCCCGCGCGCTCGCGCAGCGGCGGCACTTTCACGTGGACCACATTGAGGCGGTAGTACAGGTCTTCGCGAAAGCGCCCTTCTTCCATGGCCTGACGCAGATCGACGTGCGTAGCCGCTATGACCCGTGCGTTAACGCGGACATGCTCCGTTGCGCCGACACGGACGACCGTTTTTTCCTGCAGAAACCGCAGCAGGTTCGCCTGCATATCGAGCGGCAGATCGCCGATCTCATCCAGGAACAGCACACCGCCGTCGGCCGCTTCGATATTGCCGATCTTGCGCTGATGCGCGCCGGTGAACGCGCCGCGCTCGTGACCGAACAGTTCCGCGTGAATGAGATTCGGCGGAATGGCGCCACAGTTCATGGCAATGAATGGACCGCTTGCCCGCCGCGAGTGCTGGTGGATCGCGCGTGCAACGAGCTCCTTGCCCACGCCGGACTCACCGCCGATGAGCACCGGGGCATCGACCGCGACGATCTTGTCGATCTGCCGGTATAGCGCCTGCATGACCGGGCTATTGCCCACCATCTGATAGCGCTCGACCGGCGCGGCGACAGCGTCGGCCACGCACATCATGGCCTTGCCCCAGGCATGCCCGAGCGTCAGCAAAAGTCGGTCGCGATCGATCGGCAGCGAATGAAAGTCGTGGAAGTTGCGCAGCGTGGTCGTGCCGATCATGCCGTTCTGGACCATGTCGCGTTCGACGACGGCGATCCATTCGATGTCGTGACGGGCGGTGAGCAGTTCGAGCTCATCGTGCGGCCAGGTGTGCGAGCGATCGAACACCACGATGCCCACGGGCGGCGCGCGTGCGGTGCGCATGGCATCGAGCGAGGCGTGGACGTGAAAGGACCACTCCGGCTTTGCCATGTCTCCGATTTGTCTGGCAATGGCGCCGCGATGATCCAGCAGGACGCCTTGTCGTTGTGTCATGTCGCAGCCCACCTCTGCGGCAAAAAAAATCGTTGCGCACGGCACACAGTTTCCCGTCCGTCCATGTGAAGACGGCGATGTTGAGGTGCGGTGCGGAACGAGCCCGGAGTGTGGCCGCTTCTTGTGATTCAAGGCCGCGTAAGCGCCGTCCGGTGCCGCGGCGCGCGCTGTAGCATGCTGCACTCTAGCCGGGGGAGGATGAAACGCAACCTCGAAGTACCGTTCGGTCGTACGGACTTTCCCCTAAGGGCGTAAAACTGTCGGATTGCTTTACAGAGAATATCCCGTTTGCATTGCCAAAAACGGAATAACGGGGAACGTGCCGCGCATTTTATGCCGTCCGGCGCTTTGCCAGCGCCGCGCCGAACGGTTGTCAAATCACCGAGTGCTACCCACAGCAAGCCGGATGTCGCCGGGGTTGCGCGCATCGCTCACGGCGGCAGGCGACCAGCCGCCACCCATGGCGCGGATGAGGTCAACGGCACTGCGTGCGCGCTCACCATCGAGCAGCACGGAGACGCGCTTCTGCGTCAAAACGCTGCGGTCGGCGTCGATCACATCGAGGTAGCTGATCGAGCCTTCGCGATACTGAAAATGTGACAGTTGCGCTGCACGTGACGATGCGTTGACCGCCGTATCCTGCGCCTCGGTCTGGTCAGCAAGGATGCGCAGGTTGGCCAGGCTGTCTTCTACCTCGCGGAACGCATTGAGTACGGTCTGGCGATACCGGGCAACGTCTTCTTCATACACCGCGTGCGCGCGGTTGACGCCTGCCTGTCGGCGTCCACCGTCGAAGATCGGCATCGACAGCATGGCGCCCGCCAACGGACCGATGAGGAAAGCACGGGACGACCATTCGAACAAATCGGATAACTGTGCCGACTCATACCCAGCAGCCCCGGTGATGGCCAGGCTGGGGAAAAACGCGGAACGCGCCACGCCAATGCGCGCGTTGGCGGCAGCCATTGCCCGTTCAGCCGCGGCGACGTCCGGACGACGTTCGAGCAAGGCCGACGGCAAGCCTGCCGGCACAATGACGGAGACCCTTGTGAGCGGTTGCGCGGGCAACGAAAACGCGGCCGGCGCACTGCCCAACAACGTCGCCAATGCGTGTTCGGCCGCTGCACGACGGCGCGCGATGCTCATCGATTCGGACTGCGCAGAAGCCAGCTCCGTGCGTGCCCGGGCCACGTCCAGCTCGCTGATATCGCCCTCGTCAAAGCGGCGTTGCACCAGCTTGAGAGTCTGCTCGCGCAGAGCCACGGTGCCGACGTAGATCTCCTGCTCGGCGTCGAGCTGGCGCACCAGAAAGTGCGCCTGCGCCACATCCGCCTGCAAAGCCAGGCGCACCGATTCAAACAACGCCTCGCTCTGTTCGGTGTCGGCCCGCGCAGCGCTGACGCTATTGGCCACTCGGCCAAACAGGTTGACCTCGTAGGCAATACCGACCTGCGCCCGCCACAAGGTCGACGGCCCGGCGGCATCGTCGGGCGCTACACCCTGCGCAGCGGCCGAGGCACGCTGCCTTGTCGGGCCAAACGCGGCCCCCACCTGAGGGTATTGGTCGGAGCGCGCGGTCCCCAGCAACGCCCTCGACTGCGCAACGCGGGCGGCGGCTGCGCGCAGATCCTGGTTGGCGGCCAATGCCTGGTCTTCAAGACCGTTGAGCGTAGCGTCGCCGAAAATCGTCCACCACTGGCCGCGTGCAACCGCCTCAGACGGTTGCGCGACCTTCCACTTGGCTTGCTGCGCGGGGTCGAGCGATTCCTTGAATGCGCCCGGTGCGGCGACGTCCGGCCGTTCGTAAGTCGGCGCCAGCGAGCATCCGGCCATCACCAACAGGCTCGCCAGCAGGAGCGGAACGCGCGGAAGGCGTCGTTTGAGCATGGTTCTATGTGTCATGTACGTTTCATCCTTCGATGGCCTGCGGCAGCGTCGCGGGTGCTGCATGCGGGCTGGCGGTGTGCAATTGACGGCCACGGCCCAGCGAGCGCAGCAGCACGTAGAACACCGGGGTGAGGAAGAGGCCGAACAGGGTGACGCCGAGCATGCCGAAGAACACCGCCACGCCCATTGCATGGCGCATTTCGGCGCCCGCGCCGGTTGACGTCACCAGCGGGATCACGCCCATGATGAAGGCGATGGACGTCATCAGGATCGGGCGCAACCGCAAGCGGCTGGCTTCGATGGCGGCCTTGATTGGCGTGGCACCTTGCAGTTCAAGTTCGCGGGCGAACTCGACGATCAGGATGGCATTCTTCGATGCCAGACCCACCAGCACCATCAAACCGATCTGCGTGAAGATGTTGTTGTCACCACGAGTGATCCACACGCCAGCCAGCGCGGCGAGAATGCTCATCGGTACGATGAGAATCACCGCCAGCGGCAGCGTCAGGCTCTCGTACAACGCGGCAAGCACGAGGAACACCAGCAGCACGCTGATCGGAAACACCCAGACGCCCGCATTGCCAGCAAGGATCTTCTGGTAGGTCAGGTCCGTCCATTCGAACTTGATGCCGCGCGGCAGCACCTGTGCCGCGATACGTTCCGCAGCCTTTTCGGCCTGATCCGACGAATAACCAGGCGCCGGCCCGCCGTTGATATCGGCAGCCGTATAGCCGTTGTAGCGCACCACCATCTCGGGTCCGTATGTGGGATTGACAGTGACCAGCGATGACAGCGGCACCATTTCGCCGGCTGCATTACGCGTCTTCAGTTGCAGGATGTCTTCCGGCCGTGCGCGGTACGGCGCGTCGGCCTGCGCACGTACCTGGTACACGCGCCCGAACTGGTTGAAGTCATTCACGTACAACGAGCCCAGGTAGATCTGCATGGTCTCGAATACATCGGTCACTGCCACGCCCAATTGCTTGGCCTTGACGCGATCGAGGTCGACGTTGAGCTGCGGCACGTTGATCTGATAGGCCGAGAACGTCGGGCCCAACTCGGGTGTGGTGGCCGCAGCCTGCACGAACGCCTGCGCGGCCTTGTCGAGTTCGGCGTAGCCGAGCCCGGCGCGGTCTTCGATCTGCAACTTGAAGCCACCCATGGTGCCCAGCCCCATCACTGGCGGCGGCGGAAACACGGCGATGAACGAATCCTTGATCGCACCGTATTTCTGATTGAGCGAGTTGGCGATGGCGCCTGCCGAAAGCTCCTTGCTTCGGCGCTCCTTGAAGGGCTTGAGCGTGACGAAGACGATGCCCGCGCTCGAACTGTTGGTAAAGCCGTTGATCGACAGTCCGGGGAAGGCCACCGCGCTTTCGATACCCGGTTCCTTGAGGGCGATATCGGTCATGCGCCGGATGACGTTTTCGGTGCGGTCGAGCGATGCGCCATTGGGCAACTGCGCAAAGCTGATGAGGTATTGCTTGTCCTGCGCCGGCACGAACCCGCCGGGCACCACGTAGGCCACCAACGCCGTCAGGCCCAATAATGCTGCGTACACGCCGAAGGCCGAAGCCTTATGCGTGATCACACGCGACACGCCAGTGGAATAGTCATGCGACGCGCGACCGAAGATCGCGTTGAAGCGCGAGAAGAATCCGCCGAGCACACGATTCATGACACGCGTGAGCCAATCAGGCGGCGCATCGTGACTGCGCAACAGCATCGCCGCGAGTGCGGGAGAAAGCGTCAGCGAGTTGAAGGCCGATATCACCGTCGAAATGGCGATGGTCATGGCGAACTGTTTGTAGAACTGCCCCGACAACCCGGTCATGAATGCCAGCGGCACAAACACCGCCACCAGCGTGAGTGCGATGGCGATGATCGGCCCACTCACCTCCTGCATGGCACGATAGGTCGCATCGCGCGGACTGAGCCCGGCGGCGATATTGCGCTCGACGTTCTCGACCACCACGATGGCGTCGTCCACGACGATGCCAATGGCCAGCACCATCCCGAACAATGACAGGGCGTTGATCGAATACCCGAAGCCCAGCATCAGCGAAAAGGTGCCGATGATCGACACCGGCACGGCCAGCAGCGGGATGAGCGACGCGCGCCAGCTCTGCAAGAACACGATCACCACCAGTACAACCAGTGCAATGGCTTCAAGCAGGGTGTGGACGACCGCCTCGATACTGGCGCGCACGAACTGCGTGGGGTCGTAGACGATGCGGTATTCGACGCCCGGCGGAAAATCCGCTGACAGGTCCTTCATCGCCGCACGCACTTGGTCCGACACTGACAATGCGTTCGCCCCCGGCGATTGCATGATGCCCAGCGCCACGGCCGGTTTGTTGTCGAGCAGCGAACGCAGGCCGTACTCGGCGGCGGCGAGCTCCACGCGCGCCACATCGCCAAGATGCGTGACGCCACCGTCCCCGGATGACTTCAGGATGATGCTCTCGAAATCGGACACGCTCTTGAGGCGCCCTTGCGCGTTGACCGACAACTGCAGCGGCACGTCGGGCAGAGTCGGCGAAGCGCCGATCACGCCGGCGGCCACCTGCACGTTCTGTTCGCGAATGGCATGGACGACATCGCTGGCCGTCAGCCCACGCTGCGCCACCTTCTGCGGGTCGAGCCACACGCGCATCGAGTAATTGCCCGCGCCCCACAATTGCACGTCGCCCACGCCGGAAATGCGCGCCAGGCGATCCTTGACGTTGAGTACGGCGTAATTGCGCAGGTACGTAATGTCATAGCGGTCGTTCGGCGAGATGAGGTGCACCACCATGGTGAGCGTGGGCGAACTCTTGATCGTGGTGACGCCGAGGCGTTGCACGTCTTCCGGCAAGCGCGGCAACGCCTGCGACACGCGGTTCTGTACCAGTTGCTGCGCCTTGTCCGGATCGACGCCGAGCTTGAAGTTGACGGTGAGCGTGAGGTTGCCATCGCTGTTGGCCTGCGACTGCATGTAGAGCATGTCCTCGACGCCGTTGATCGATTCTTCCAGCGGCGAGGCGACCGCCTCAGCAATCACCTTGGGGTTGGCGCCCGGATATTGCGCATGCACCACAACCGAAGGCGGTACGACTTCCGGGTATTCGGAAATGGGTAACTGGAATACCGACAACAGACCTGCAAGCAGGATCAGTATCGATAGCACGCCGGCAAAGATCGGCCGGTCGATGAAGAAGCGGGATATGTTCATGACGTATCTCCCGCTCAGTTCGACGCGCGGATGATCTTGCCCGCCGCCGGCTGCGGCAGACCGTCATTCGCCGTTTCGCTCATCGAAACGTCGTGCGGCGATACAGGCTCGCCGGGGCGGGTGCGCTGCAGGCCGTTCACCACGATGCGCTCGCCCGGATTGAGCCCAGCTTCGACCACGCGCAGGGTGCCTTGCGTGGCGCCCAGATGTACTTCGCGATAGTTGGCGCGATTGCCACCATCCACCACCAGCACGAAACGCTTGTCCTGATCGGTGCCAATGGCTTTTTCATCGATCAACACCGCGTCGCGCGGTGAGCCGCCACCCAGACGGATGCGCGCATACAGACCGGGTACAAGCATGCCGTCCGGGTTGTCGAACTCAGCGCGCACACGGATCGTGCCGGATGACGTGTCGAGTCGGTTGTCCACCGAGCTGATGCGGCCCTGCCGTGAATACCCCTCTTCGTTCGCCAGGCCCAGGTACACCGGAACCTGCCGGTCCGTTTGCGCACGGCCTGGGTTGATGTACTTGAGGAAGCTCTGCTCATCGACGTCGAACGAGGCGTACATGCGCGCCACGCTGACCACCGTCGTCAGCGGCGCAGACGACGCACCGGCCGCAACCACGTTGCCGACAGTGACCTCCGCCCTCGATACACGGCCCGCCACCGGTGCGGTGATGCGGGTGTATTCAAGATTGAGGCGGGCGGCCTCCAGCGCGGCTTGCGCTGCCTGCAGGTTAGCGGAGGCTTCGCGCGCCGCGTTCTGCTTTTCTTCGAAGTCGCGGCGTGCGATGGCGTTCTCGGTCAGCAAACGCTGGCCGCGCGCCAGATCGCTGGCCGTGTAGGCCGCGCGCGCGTCGGCAGCGGCCAGTTGCGCACGGGCGCGGTCGACTTCGGCGGCGTAGGGGCGCGGATCGATCGTGAATAGCAGATCGCCCTTGGCAACCCTCGCACCGTCCTTGAAGTGCACAGCGGTCAGCGTGCCGGACACGAGAGGTCGAATCTCCACGCGGTCAACGGCTTCCAGCCGGCCCGAATAACTCTGCCAGTCGGTGATGCTGCGTGTCACAACAGTGGCGACATCGACGGCGGCGGCTGGCGGCACGGCCGGTGCGGCGCTCTTGCCTGCGTCGGCATGAACACCCAGCGCAAACAAGCCGCCAGCAATGAGGATGACCGGGACGGCAGTGGCGATAAGGGCGAAACGGGTACGGGACATGGGCATGATGGTTCCCCTGGGGTTTATGGGAGTGCGACGTGGCGCCCGCAGGCGCCTCCCTCGGCGTTGTTCAGCCTCGCCAACACGCTGCCGGCCGCCGGGCACGAATGGCCGGGTGCAGAGAAGTGCGGCGGGCAGTGAGTTGTGCGGACACGGGGCGGACGCCTGTTCTTGGTGGGATGGCGGCATCATGAATGTTTGTAAGATCGGGATAAACACGCTTGGCGCGGCAATACTGTTTGTCTAGTCAGAACAATCAGGTCTAGACTGCGCACTACGGCATTCGCCGCAGCCCAATCCCATCGGGAGGTCGTATGGATCGCTTCCAGGCCATGCAGGTCTTTACGCGCGTCGTGGACGCCAACAGCTTCACGCAGGCCGCCGACAGCCTCGGTCTGCCGCGCACGACCGTCACCACGACGATTCAGAATCTGGAGAAGCACCTTCAGGTACGTTTGCTCAACCGCACCACGCGCAAGCTCTCGCTGACTACCGACGGCGCGGCGTATTACGAGCGTTGCCAGCGCATCCTGGCCGACCTGGACGATGCCGAAGCGGCCTTCCGCGACGTGGCCCGCGTGCCGCGCGGACGACTGCGCATCGATGTGCCACCATCGATCGGGCGGCGGATCCTGATCCCCAGCCTGTGCGACTTCCACACCCGCAACCCGGAAGTCGAACTGGTCATCGGCATGAGTGATCGCCCGGTCAACATGGTCCGCGAGGCGGTGGATTGCGTGATCCGCGTGGGCGACCTGCAGGACTCATCGCTGGTGGCACGCCGCATCGGCACCTTCCAGAGCCTGACCTGCGCAGCGCCGGCCTACCTGGAGCGCTTTGGCGAGCCGCGCGACCTGGAAGACCTCCAGTTGAATCACCATTCGGTGCATTACTTTTCCAGCCGCACGGGGCGCACGATCGAGTGGGATTTCGTGATCGATGGCGAGAGCACCGAAGTGAAGATGCGCGGCTGCGTGTCAGTGAACGACGCCGACGCCTACCTGACCTGCGGCCTGCAGGGATTCGGGCTGATCCAGGCGCCCGGCTACATGGTCATGGAGCACCTTGCCTCGGGCGCCCTGAAGCGCGTGCTGCCCGATCTGCAGCCTTCGCCGATGCCCATCTCGGTGGTCTATCAACACAACCGCCATCTGTCGCCCAAGGTGCGGGCGTTCGTGGATTGGGTAGCGGAGTTGTTCAGCGGCTGCCCGTTGCTGTCGGGCTGCCGGCCGGACATCGATTGCAGCATGGCGGGCCGGCCCGGTCCGAACACGCTGCGCTCGGTCATCGAAGAGGAATACAAACTGGCCGAGGCGATGTTCTGAACACGGCAATGGCGCAACAAATGAGGACGCCCCCGCTCCGCGCGCGGCAGAACGGGGGCGTATGGAGAGAAGCATTCGGAACGCATCGCGTCCGCCGAGTATCGTCAGCGGACGCCGCTAGGGCCAATGTGAGCTGGCTCAAGCACGCCCAACAACAGGAATTTTCCTTGGCGACGGGCACCCCAATTACCGATGACATGACCGGCTGAGCGCGGCGACGCTCCACGCTACCGACGACGACCTTCGGTCGCGGAGAAGTCGCCGTCACACGCAAGGTCTATGCCATAATTTGACGCAATCACTACGGGGAACACACAGATGGACGACAACAAGGCGAAAGCCCTGGCTGCAGCATTGGCTCAAATCGAGAAGCAGTTCGGCAAGGGTTCGATCATGCGCCTGGGCGACGGGCAGCAAGAGGACATCCAGGCCGTCTCGACCGGGTCGCTGGGGCTGGACATCGCGCTGGGTATCGGCGGCCTGCCGCGCGGCCGCGTGGTCGAAATCTACGGTCCGGAATCGTCCGGCAAGACCACGCTGACGCTGCAGGTGATCGCCGAGATGCAGAAAATCGGCGGGACGGCGGCGTTCATCGACGCAGAACACGCGCTGGACACGAGCTACGCGGCCAAGCTGGGCGTAAACGTGGGCGATCTGCTGATCTCGCAACCGGACACCGGCGAGCAGGCACTGGAAATCGCCGACATGCTGGTTCGTTCGGGCGGCGTCAACATCATCGTCATCGACTCGGTGGCAGCGCTGACGCCGAAGGCCGAAATCGAAGGCGAAATGGGCGATCAACTGCCAGGCCTGCAAGCCCGCCTGATGAGCCAGGCGCTGCGCAAGCTGACGGCCAACATCAAGCGCACCAATACGCTGGTCATCTTCATCAACCAGATCCGCATGAAGATCGGCGTGATGTTCGGCAACCCCGAAACCACCACCGGCGGTAACGCACTGAAGTTCTACGCGTCCGTGCGCCTGGACATCCGCCGCACCGGCACGATCAAGAAGTCCGACGAGGTGATCGGTTCGGAAACCCGCGTGAAGGTCGTCAAGAACAAGGTTGCACCCCCGTTCCGCGAAGCCAACTTCGACATTCTCTATGGCGAAGGCATTTCGCGCGAAGGCGAGATCATCGAACTGGGCGTGAACAACCGCATCGTCGAGAAGTCTGGCGCGTGGTATGCCTACAACGGCGAGAAGATCGGCCAGGGCAAGGACAACGCACGTGAATTCCTGCGTACCAACCCCGACACCGCACGCGAGATCGAAAACAAGGTGCGCGCGGCGGTGGGCGTTTCGGAGCTGGGCGCGCCCGCTGCCGAGGCGGCCGAGTAACGCCGCATCACGGAGACGGCGTGGCAGGCGATCTCAAATCCCATGCTTTGCGACTGCTCGCCACGCGCGAGCATTCGCGCACTGAGTTGCGACGCAAGCTCAATGCACGGGCGCAAGAAGGTGAGGACGTCGAGGCCGTACTCGATCGCATGAGCGAAACCGGCCTACAGTCGGACGCGCGCTTTGCCGAGAGCTACGTGCGATCGCGCGCAGGCCGTGTCGGCTCGGCCCGCCTGCGCCGCGAGCTTGCTGAACGGGGTGTGAGCCCCGACATGGCAGAAGAGGCGCTGACCGAGGCCCTGCCTGAAGATGAAATGAGCCGCGCCCGCGCGGTGTGGCAGAAGAAATTTGCTGCAGCGCCCGCCGATGCGCGCGAATGGGCGAAGCAGGCGCGCTTCCTACAGGGCCGGGGCTTTCCGGTCGATATCATTCGTAAGCTGTTGAAAGAACCCTTCGATGAGTCTGCTGAGAGTTGACGGACTGTCCAAGCGCTACAAAGCGCGAACCGTCGTCAAGCACGTGTCCTTCCAGGTCGGCAGCGGCGAAGTCGTGGGTCTGCTCGGCCCCAACGGCGCGGGCAAGACCACGTGTTTCTACATGATCGTCGGGCTGGTCAAGGCCAACGGCGGCACGATCCATCTGGATGCCACCGATCTGACGCATCTACCCATGCACAAGCGTTCGCGCATGGGCCTGTCGTACCTGCCGCAAGAGAACTCAGTGTTCCGCAAGCTGACGGTCGCCGAGAACATCATGGCCGTGCTCGAACTACAAAAGCTCTCCAAGGCTGCTGTCGCTAAACGGCTCGACGAGTTGCTCGACGAACTTAACATTGGCCACCTGCGCGACGCCACCGCGATGTCGTTGTCTGGTGGCGAGCGCCGCCGTGTGGAAATCGCCCGCGCGCTGGCCACTCAGCCGCGCTTGATCCTGCTCGACGAGCCGTTCGCCGGCGTCGACCCGATCGCGGTGCTGGATATTCAAAAGATCATTGGGTACCTGAAGGCGCGTGGTATCGGCGTGTTGATCACCGACCACAACGTGCGTGAAACATTGGGTATCTGCGACCATGCCTGCATCATCAACTCGGGTGAGGTCCTGGCAGCAGGCCAACCGCACGAGATTGTGCAGAACGACCAGGTACGACAGGTGTACCTGGGAGAACATTTCAGGCTCTGAACGAAGTATTCAAGCCGAAGCCCATTCGACAGAACAAGCATGAAACCTTCGCTGCAACTGCGTCTTTCTCAGCAACTGGCCCTCACGCCCCAGTTGCAGCAGTCGATCCGGCTGCTGCAGTTGTTGAACGCTCGAGCTGAACCAGGAGATCGAGCGCATGCTGCTCGACAATCCGATGCTCGAGCGCGAGGACGACAACGACACACCTTCGGCTGCGGAGATCGCATCGGCAGCCGAAGCGCCTCCGGCAGAAGACATCAGCGTCCCCGAGCACACCGTGACGGCGCCGGCTGACGATGACTTCGAAGCGCCCGAACCAGCCATGCCGGAGAACATCACCGAGGCGTACGACTCAGTGTCGGACGACGACATCGGTGAAGCGGCCGAATGGCGCTCGGAGGCAGGCAGCGGTAAGTCGAACAACGATGACGACGATTCCGACTTCCAGGAATTCCAAGCCGCCGAAACTTCATTGAACGATCACCTGACAAGTCAGGTCGCACTGATGCAGTTGTCCGATCGTGACCGCGCGCTGGTACGACTGGTGATCGAATCGCTCGACGACGATGGTTATCTCACCCAGCCGCTGGAAGACCTCCTGCCGCTGATCCCGGAAGAATGGGAGGTCGAGCCCGAAGAGCTGATCATCGCCATGCGGCACGTGCAGAACCTCGACCCCACGGGCGTCGGCGCACGCAACCTGCAGGAGTGCCTGACCCTGCAACTGAAGGCGTTGCCGGTTGGCGGTACGCGTGATCTTGCGCTGGCCGTCGTCGACGGCAACCTGGAGTTGCTCGCTTCGCGTGACTTCACCAAGCTCAAGCGCAGGCTGGGGTGTTCGGATGATGGCCTGCGTGCCGCGCAGGATCTGATCTGCAGCTTGAATCCGCGGCCCGGCGCACCGTTTGCCGTAACCGATACGCGCTACATCATCCCCGACGTGGTGGTGAAGAAAGTGCGCAATGCGTGGACGGTGAGCCTGAATCCAGAGGCAATGCCGAAACTGCGCATCCATCGCGTGTATGCTGACATTCTCCAGCAGAACCGCGGCATGAGCAGTTCGCTGTCGGGGCAGTTGCAAGAGGCCAAGTGGCTGATCAAGAACGTGCAGCAGCGTTTCGATACGATCTTGCGTGTATCCCAGGCCATCGTGGATCGCCAGCGGCAGTTTTTCGACTACGGGGAAGTCGCCATGCGTCCGCTGACGCTACGCGAGATCGCCGAAGAGCTTGAGTTGCATGAATCGACGGTTTCGCGCGTCACAACGCAAAAATATATGGCGAGCGCGCGGGGAATCTTCGAATTGAAGTACTTTTTCGGTAGCCACGTGTCCACTGATACCGGTGGCGCGTGTTCAGCGACGGCGATCAGAGCGCTCATTCGCCAGCTGGTCGGCGCCGAGGACGGCAAGAAACCGCTGTCCGACGCGAAGATTGCCGAAATGTTGGGCCAGCAGGGTATCGTGGTGGCTCGCCGTACCATTGCCAAGTACCGCGAATCACTCAATATCCCGCCGGTCAGTCAGCGCAAATCGATCTAAGAGAGGAGAAGATCATGAACCTGAATATCACCGGCCATCACGTAGAGGTGACCCCTGCCCTGCGCGACTATGTCACGGGCAAGCTTGATCGGGTGGTCCGCCACTACGATCACGTGACGGCCACTCAAGTGACCCTCTCTGTGGAAAAGCTCAAGCAGAAGGCTGAAGTCACGGTGCGCGTCCCTGGCAAGGACCTGTTCGTGGAGAGCATTGACGACGATCTGTATGCCGCCATCGACGCCCTGGTCGACAAACTCGACCGTCAGATGGTCAAGTACAAGGAGAAGCAGAACGACCACACCCGCGATTCAATCAAGCACATCGAAAGCTGATCGGCACTGATTGAGCCGTCCTCCGCCCGGGCCTCCGGGCGGGGCTCCCACCCCAGGCTTTACCGCACCGCAACACCGTCAATCCCCCTCAGCCGAAGCCTTGTGAGTGGACCGCGAAAAGGTTCTCACTACAGGTGGTGTTTTCGTACCCATAATCGCTGTACCATCCGCGCTTGGTGTAACGTTTCGGATTCCTCAGGCGTCTTGCCGAGCTATGCGCGATGGCCTAAGTCCCACCCTGTGAAACAAGGCGGCGCAAGCGGTTAATCGTTTACTGGCACAATACTGGCAACCTGCTGTCTCATTTGCATGAACCTCATCTCCAACATTCTGCCGCTGGCCAATATCGCCGTCGACGTTCAGGCCGCCAGCAAGTCCGTGCTGTTCGAATTGGCTGCACGGCTGTTCGAGACCGAGCATGGGTTGTCGGCCAAGACCATCAACAATGCTCTGACGCAGCGCGAGAAACTTGGCTCCACCGGTCTGGGTCAGGGCATCGCCATTCCGCACGGCCGTATCAAGGGCCTGAAGGAATCGCGCGGGGCCTTCTTCCGCACCACCGAGCCGATCGGTTTCGACGCACCGGACGGCAAGCCGGTCAATCTGGTTTTCTTCATGCTGGTACCCGAACAGGCCAATGAATCGCACCTGCGGTTGCTGTCCGAACTGGCACAGATGTTCAGTGATCGCACTTTCCGCGATGACCTGATCGCGGCTCCGGATGCTGCTGCCGTCCAGCAGTTGTTCAACGACTGGAACCCGAATGCGGCGAACGAGCGTCGCGCAGCTATTTGAGGCCAATCGCGCCGCGCTGCGCCTCCGCCATGTGGCGGGCAGGCTGGACACGCATCTCACCATTCTCGACAACCGGGCCTGGCCGGCCGACCTGGTTGGTCACCTGAACCTCATCCACCCGAATCGCCTGCAAGTGATGGGGGAGACGGAGTTCGCCTGGGCGCGCCGACAGGCTCGCGACAAGCTCGAACACCACTTGCTCGGCATTCTTGCCGCTTCGCCGCCGGGCATCATCGTCGCCGACGATTGCGAAGTCCCCGACATCATCCGACGCCACTGTGAAGAAGTTGGCGTTCCTTTGCTGGCGTCTCCGGTCGAATCGGCCCGGGTAATCGATGTCCTGCGCGCCTATCTCGCCCGCAAGCTCGCCGAACGCGTATCGCTCCACGGCGTCTTCATGGACGTGCTTGGCGTGGGCGTACTGATCACCGGTGACTCCGGCGCCGGCAAGTCGGAACTCGCCCTCGAACTCATCTCACGCGGCCACGGGCTGGTCGCAGACGACGTGGTCGAAATCTCGCGCGTGGCCGCTGGCGTACTGGAAGGGCGTTGCCCTGAGATGCTCAAGGACTTCCTGGAAGTACGCGGGCTGGGCATTCTCAACATTCGCACGATCTTTGGTGAAACGGCATGCCGCCGAAAGATGAAGCTCAAGCTCATCGTTCACCTGCAACGCCGCAACCCCGGGCATGACGAACCCTTGCGCCTGCCGCTCGACGATGAAGCGCAAGAGGTCCTCGGCGTCTCGGTGCGCCGTGTCGTGCTGCCGGTCGCCGCTGGCCGCAACCTTGCAGTGCTGCTCGAAGCGGCTGTCCGCAACACGATCCTCCAATTGCGCGGGATCGACTCCACGCAGGAATTCGTCGCCCGTCAGCGCAGTGCGATCGATCAGGACGATCAACTCGACTACTGACCACGTATACGCGTGAAACATCAGCAAAAAGGGCGCCGAGGCGCCCTTTTTTTTGTTTGCTGTCGCAGCGACGAGAAGTCAGCGCTGGCCGATATCGAACATCGCCAACTCGACACCTAGCTCCTGCGGCGAGTAGCCGAAACCGATCCGCCCTGTCGCGGGCAGCTCACATTCGGAGCGGCGCAGGATTGTCTCGGTACCACTGCCATCAACCAGATATGTGCCGTTGGTGCTGCTATCGACGAGCATGTAACGCCCTGCGCGCCACTCGATGCGGGCGTGCTGGCGCGATGCGCGACGATCGACGACAACCACATCGTTGCCCTCTTCACGCCCAGCCAGCAGAACGGGGTGCGATTCACTGATGATGAAGCTGCTGCCTTGATGACGCAGCATCATCCGTCCGCGGCCCGGCGCGACCTTGGCGGCGGCCACCACAGGCCGCTCCGGCGGAGGGGACGCGGGCTGACGGGTAGCTTCGCGTAGCGCTTGCACACCCGCCCTGAACTGGAAGATCACCCCTTCAGGCGCCGCAACGGGACGTGGCCCGCTGTATTCGTTGAGCGCACCTCGCAAAGCGTCGGGCAGACTGTCCCCGGACGTTGCGCTTAGCAGGATGTCGCCGGAAGCAGCCCCGTCGATCAGCGCGCCCGCACCTTCGGCGGTGGCATGCACGCCGCTGCGCACCGACAACAACACCCCCGACACCGGAGGCAACTGCGCCACGCGTTGCCGGATATCCTGGGCGGCGAGAACGGCGTCTTCACTGTCAGCAAACGTCGCCGTCAGCCGTCTGCCCTGCGAGGACACGATCGTTCCGCTGTTACCACTGATCGAACGCTCCGCTCTCGCCCGGCAGCGCTCTATTGCCCGGTTTGCCTCCACTTGCCCGAGCTTCTGGACGAGAGGTCCATCACCGATGATCTCGGCGATCAATACGCAGTTTTCGGCGCTCGACGTCATGTTGTCTCGCTAGCTGTTCGGTCCAGCTGTTGTAGTGATTTGTCTGTTACTGCGACTGCGGTTCCCAGGGCATCCACGCCACCGGCTGTGCCGGCGCCTGCCGCGCGATGTCGCCCACATCAGGAGGGTCGAACACCGTGTCCCCTTCGGCAACGGTTGTATCACGTGTGAGCCCCTTGAAATCGAAAAGACTGCCATCGGCCATGTGACTGGGCACTATGTTCTGAAGGGCAGTGTGGATCGACTCCACGCGCCCTGGCCACTGGCGTTCCCAGTCAGCCAGCATGGCCTTGATCTGCTTGCGCTGCGCATTCTCCTGAGAACCGCACAGATTGCAGGGGATGATCGGGTAATTCATCGCACGCGAAAATTTGGCGATGTCCGCTTCCGGGCACAGCGCCAGCGGACGAATCACCACGTGCTGGCCGTCATCGCTCACCAGCTTGGGCGGCATGGCCTTGAGCTTGCCGCCGAAGAACATGTTCAGGAACATCGTCTCGACCATGTCTTCGCGATGGTGACCGAGCGCGATGCGGGTCGCGCCCAGCTCGCGCGCCGTGCGATAGATGATGCCGCGACGCAGGCGCGAGCAGAGCGAGCAGGTCGTCTTTCCCTCGGGGATCTTCTGCTTGACGATGGAATACGTGTCTTCCGTGACGATCTTGTATTCAACACCGATCGAGTCGAAATAATCCGGCAGTACGTGGTCAGGGAAGCCGGGTTGCTTCTGATCCAGATTCATCGCCACGATACGGAAGTTGATCGGGGCGCGTTCGCGCAACGCGAGGAGCAGCGTCAGGAGCGTGAACCAGTCCTTACCGCCCGAGCAGCAGACCATGACCACGTCGCCATCGGAGATCATGTCGTACTGGCTGATGGCCTGCCCCACCCGGCGCAGCAACCATTTGCGCAAGCGCTCAACCGAATTCGAGAGTTCCGCCACCGTCGTGGGAGCGGTCAGTGTCTGGGATTCCACGCGACCAACTTTTGCTAAAGACTTGAACGGCCAAAATTATACGCACGGGGGCCCGTTTTCTCGTCAACAAAGCGCCGAAGCGGCGCGATCAAGGTCGTAGCGGTGTGTGACACGACCGGCGCCAATGGCGGCCCGTGTGCGAGGACGTGCAATGGCACAAGAGAGGTGCCCGGTGTGCATTAGAGTCGGCAGCCGGGCAATTCGACGGGTTAGAAGTGAGTTGGCTGTACGTTGCAGCGCGGCGCCACAGCCCGAAACCGCTAGCGGTGAGCGCGCGACGCCCACCGACAATCGGTCATGCAAAGTATCAGGCTTCCGAACGACGCCCCAGCGGAATACCCAACTGCTTCAGCTTGCGATACAGGTGGGTGCGCTCGAGGCCGGTCTTTTCCGCCAAACGCGTGATGTTGCCGGACTCAAGCTGGAGATGGTGTTCAAAGTACAAACGCTCAAACGTCTCGCGCGCTTCGCGCAGCGGCAGATCGAGCGGCAACGCCAGCGCAGCCGTTGACGCCTTGTTCATGAGGCGGATGACCTCTTCCGGGCTGATCGTCTCGTCCAGCGCGCCCAGCGCGAGCGACTTCACCGCCGCCTTCAGTTCGGCGAACCCGCCGGGGAAAGGGCAATTGCGCAATGCGTTGAGCCCTCCGGTTCGACAGCGTGCGCAGCGGGACTTCACCTGCTTCGGACAAGTGCAGCAGCAGTTGGCTGGCCATCTCGGGGACTTCGTCCTTCAGTTCAAGCAACGAAGGGGGCACAAGAGAGACTTCAAACAGACGCTTGAGGACGACCGGATCCCAGCTTTCTTCGAGCAACTCTTCTGCGGCGCGGCTGGTGGCGACGACCAGACGCAGTTCGTACCGGTCGAGACGATCAAGCGCGAAAGCAAGGTTCTTCTGCTGAGCGCGCGACAACTGCGCGAGTTCTTCGACAAACAGCAGCCCCCCGCGCGCGCCTTCGAGTGCCTGGATTTCGATCGGCATGGTCAGCGAGCCAAGATCAAGCCAAGGGCTACCCGCCGACTGCAGGCTACGTGCGCACAGCTCGGCAATCGAACCTGCGCCGACGCGCAGCGTGAGGACACGCGACTTGTCGAGAATCTGATCGAGACGCTTGCGCAGATCGCGCAACGGGCCGGAACGGCTGAAAGCTGCCAGCGTCAGGTGCGCGCGCGCCTTGGGCGGCTGACGTTGCAGACCACGCTTGACGGTAGCGAGCAGCTTTTGCAGCGCGATGGGCTTTTCGAGGAAATCCATGGCACCGAAGCGGATGGCTTCGACGGCGGTATCGATCGTGCCGTGACCGGACATCATCACGACGGGCATGGTCAGCGAGCCGTTGGCGGCCCATTCTTTGAGGAGCGTGACACCGTCGGTGTCGGGCATCCAGATATCGAGCAGAACCAGATCGGGCTTGCCAGCCTGACGCGCATGACGGGCGCTCGCCGCGTTTTCAGCAAGAACGACATCGTGACCCTCGTCGGCGAGAATCTCCCGCAGCAACTCGCGGATACCGATTTCGTCATCAACCACCAGAATTTTTGCCATGCGCAGAGACTAGCAGACTGTTGTTATTTTGCTACTACTGTAGCGACCGTTCCTTCGCCGGAAATCAACCGGACTTTGACCTGGGCGCCCCCTTCGGCGCGATTGGACAGCGCGATGTCGCCGCGATGCTCCTCCACGATCTTCTTGACGATGGCCAGACCGAGTCCGGAACCGCGACTCTTGGTGGTGACGTAAGGCTCGAAGGCGCGAGAGAGAATAGCGGGCGGAAAACCGGGCCCGTTATCCGCGATCAACAGTTCCACTCGCTTGCCATCCCAACGCGTAACAACGTCGATGTGGGGGTCGGCAACGTCCTGCACCGAGTCCTGCGCGTTCTGAAGCAGATTGTGGATCACCTGGCGTAGCTGGCTGGAATCGGCCAGCACGGAGGGGAGCCCCGGCGTCAGATCGGCGTGAATCGGGCAACGGCTGCTCTCATACAGCACCAGCACTTCGCGGATCAATTCGTTGAGATCGAGCGCCGCGAGAGTCGGCAACGGCAGTCGCGCGTAATCGCGAAAACCATTCACCAGGTTTTTCATCGCCTCGACCTGATTGACGATGGTCTGCGTTGACCGCGCCAGCATCGCACGCTCGGGCTCGGCCAATTGGTCCGACAATTTGTGCTCCAGTCGCTCTGCAGCGAGCTGGATTGGCGTGAGCGGATTCTTGATTTCGTGCGCGAGACGGCGCGCAACCTCGGCCCACGCCGCATTGCGCTGCGCCGAAATAAGCTCCGAGATATCGTCGAACACCACCACGAAGCCGCCGTTGGAGCCTTCTGGCAAGCGCGAGCCGTGCAACAGCAACGTCTGCTTGTGGCCGCCCTCGTGTTCGATCTCGATCTGGCGATGCCAGTCGCCTTCGTTCTCGGCGAAACCTGCCAGCACCGCATCGCGGAACTGCGTGTGTGCGGACCAGTCCTTGAGCGGAATGGATTCGTAACCGGCAAGTTCGTCCCGCAACGACACCAGTGCGCCGCGATTGGCCGCGCGTAGCGTTCCATCCACGGCAAATGCCAGCACGCCCGCGGACAGGTTGGTCAGCACGCCTTCGAGGTACGCACGCGCCGTGTTGACAGCCGCACGGTTCTTGTCGGCGAGTTCGCGCGCGTCCTGCAACTGGCGCGTCATACGGTTAAAGCTCTGCGTCAGCACGCCCAGCTCATCTCGCGCCGGCAACGCCTGCCGTGGCGAGAAGTCACCCTGAGCCACCGCCTGCGTGCCTTCAGCCAGGATCGACAATGGCGCCGACAAGGCGCGCGCAAACACGAATGCAATCGCCATGGCGGTGAACATCGCCAGCAACAGAGCAAGTGTCAGCGTAATGAGATAGATGCGCTTGAGGCCTTGGCGCGCTTGCAGCAGCTCTTGGTATTCCTGGTGCAGGTTCTGGATGCTCTCCGCGCTGCGCGCCAAACCTTCGGGTACGGCGGACATCACCTGCAGCAACTGCGGATCGGCCGTGAAATGACGGCTCGGAATTGGAATCACCACGCGCAGCACCAAGCCCTCGCCGCCATCGCTCTCCACCGCTTTCCAGCCCCGCGATGCACGCGCCTGCCTCAACTGGTTGGCAGAGGGCACGTCTGGCACCAGGCTGCCGTAGTGATCGCCCGTTAACAGCAGCACGTGACCGGTGGATGACAGGATCGTTGCCGAATCAGCGCTCATGCGGTCGCGCGCGCGCGATAGCGCCGGCAAGCTAGGGGTACTGCCCTGGTCGCCCAGCTCGAACGCTTCGTCACGTGCGCGATCGGCGAGTTGGTCGAGCAGCGCGTCCAGCGCACTGCGACCGAGCGTGAGGCCTGACTCCAGTGCGGTATCGACGCGCACGTTGTACCAGGACTCGATGGAGCGCACGGCGAACTGCACCGACACCAGATAGATGATGCTGCCCGGCACCACGGCCAGCAGCACAAACATCGCCATCAGCTTGAGCTTGAGCCGCGAGCCGAACTGGCGTTCGCGGTATTCGCGCCACAGCACACGCACCTGCACACCCACCAGGATCGCCAGCGCCAGCGCCAGCAAGCCGTTGGCACCCAGCAGCAAGGGGTAGTTGTGTGCGAACAGCGTAGTGTTGGCGCCCGCCGAAGCCAGCAGGAACAGCAGGATCGCGCCCAGCGCAGAGGTAATGATGACCAGACGTCGCATCAGCGAGAGGCCGCCAGGAAGGTCCAATTCGTCCAGCCTGTAGAACAAGTCGAGGTCGCGACTACCGAGAGCGGCGACCTGGAACGGTTTGGGCAACTGGCTCAGATCAAGCCGGAAGCGCAGCGCAGCGTCGTACGACTCCCCGCCGCGCAAGCGTGAACGATCGACCACTGCCCAGTTGCGGATCGACAGCATCGCGGACAAGGCTTCTTCATAGCTGTCGAAGCTGCGATGCAGGCTGCCCACCGTCAGCCGGTATTGGCGGGTGAGCGCGTGATAGGAAAGGCGAAAGTCCATGACCCGTTCGACGATGGATTCGTCGAACCAGTACCAGCGCGAGCGCGTAAGGACGAATTCGGCCACGAACGGCACCGCCACTCCCGCGTTGACCAACTCTTCAACGCGCGGATTGGCGCTCATGGTGACAGCCGCATTGACGACGTACTGCGACTCGGACGGCACCACTTCGGTGTAGATGAATTCCAGCGTCGGCCGTCCCTGCCCGGCGGACGGGCGCGGCAAGGCAAGCAAGAACGCCATGAGGCAGGCCATTGCAAGGGCCAGCCATGGATTCAGGCGGTCAGCCGAGCTTTTCGAGCAGCGCGAAGAAAAAACCGTCATGGTCCGGTGCGGGAAGCCAATATTGTTCGAACGTTCCGTCCGCCCATGGCAGTCGGCGGCAATCAGGCCTGCCCTCGACGAAGCTCGTGATCTGCGCTCCGTTCTCTTCCGGGAAGACCGAACATGTCACATAAAGCATTTTGCCGCCTGGAGCCAGCAGGGGCCAAAGTGCGTTCAGGATTTGCCGCTGAACGGTTGCAAAATTCGCAACATCGTCTGATCTGCGCAACCACTTGATGTCTGGATGCCGACGGGCGACACCCGAAGCAGAACAGGGCACATCGACCAGAATGCGATCGAACGGACGTCCGTCCCACCAAGCGGCCGCGTCACGGCAATCGGCCGCCTTGACGGTTGCTTCAAGTCCCAGTCGCGTGAGCTGGTCGGACACCCGCTGCGCTCGCTGAGCATCTGCGTCGAACGCGACCACGTCAACATCTGCCGATTCCAGCATGTGCGCCGTTTTACCGCCCGGCGCCGCACAGGCGTCCAGCACGCGCTGTCCGTCGCGCAGGTCGATCAGGCGTGCAGCCTGTTGCGCGCCCCAGTCCTGCACCGACAGCAGCCCTTCGGCAAAGCCCGGCAGACGAGCAACTGGAACCGGATGTTCGAGCAAAAGCCCCATATGGCCCAGCGGACGAGCGGCGATGCCGGCCGCGGCCAGCGCCGCTTGAGCTTCCTCGACCGAACTGCGGCGACGATTGATGCGTACACTCATTGGCGGATGCTGATTGCCCGCGGTGAGCGCAGCCTGCCAATCATTCGGATGCCCCTTGCGAACGGCGTCGATCCACCATTGCGGGTGGCGCCAATGGGCTTCTTCATTGCGTTCGCACTCGAACACCAATTGTGGCCACTGGCGCAATGCATTGCGCAGCACCGCATTGACCAGGCCCTTGAGCCCTCCGCGCGCGATGCGGGCCGCCGCTTCCACGGCTTGATCGACCAACGTGTGCGCAGCGTCGGGGCGGGTTTCGAGTTCGTGCAGGCAAATCCGCAGCAGCGCGTCGATGGTCGGCTCCGTGAGCGGCTGCCGCATCAAGACGCCGAGCATGCATTCGGCGCGCCCGTAATCGCGCAATGTGCCAAACAGCATGTCCTGCACAGCACCACGGGCGCGTGCGTCGAATTCGGGATGCGCCCGCCACAGGCTGGCGAGACCATCATTGAGCGCACTCCCACCGCGCACGGCGGCGAGTGCTTCGGCGGCGGCCGTCAGGCTGGCCGCCAATGAGTCGGAAGGCAGAGGCGACAACGCAGGCTGACGGGGCTTGCCGCCAGTGCGGACGGGACGACGATCGGGAGCAGGCATTGACGGGCTCCTTACGCGGCGCGCAACGTGGCGATCACAGGCGAGGTGTCCGGACGGACGCCGCGCCACAGGAAGAAGCTCTCGGCCCCTTGTTCGACCAACATGCCCAGGCCATCCGAGCAGGCATGGACGCCGCATTCGTGCGCGTGGCGCATGAACGGCGTGGGCTCGCTCTTGTAGGCCATATCGTAAGCAAGGGTAGAGGCATCCCACACTTCGGGCAGTAGCGGCGGCAGATCGTCGCTCATGCTGGATGCGCTGCCATTGATGATGATGTCGAAATGGCCATGTGCCTGGTCGAATGCGCCACCCTCCAAGCGCACACCATCTGTATCGCCTGCAAAACTAGCGGCCAATTCTGCAGCCCGTGCGGCAGTGCGGTTGGCAATAAAGACTTCCTTCGGCCCCGCCGCGAGCAACGGCAGTAGCGCACCGCGCACGGCACCGCCCGCACCGACGATCAGCACACGGGCGCCCTTCAGGGGGCGGGCAAGGTTGATGCTGATATCACGCACGATGCCAACGCCGTCTGTGTTGTCTCCCAGGACAGAACCGTCGGGACGGAAAACAAAGGTGTTAACGGCACCGGCCGCACGCGCACGCGGCGTCAGTTCGTCGGCAAGCTCGAAAGCTTCGAGCTTGAAGGGCATGGTGATGTTCATGCCGCGCCCGCCGGCATGCTGGAACTCGCGCACGGTCGGCACAAACCCGTCCAGCGGCCCGAGCAGGCTGATGTAATTCATGTCTTGCCCGGTCTGGCGAGCAAAGGCCATCTGCAGAACGGGCGACTTGCTTTGGGCGATGGGGTTGCCGATTACGGCGTAACGATCAGTCATGCGGTTGTTTTCCTGAGCAAGCGGCGATTTTACCGTCTGGCGGCACCAATCCGCTCGCTACTGGCGAAAACGGGCATTGCACAACCGGGCACGACGCGGCAATTTGCGCCCACCCACAGCGGAGGACGAACATGCTCAACGGCAAGACCGCACTTGTGACGGGCTCGACAAGCGGCATCGGACAAGCCATCGCCGAAGCGCTGGCGGCGCAAGGCGCGAACATTGTGTTCAACGGATTTGGTGAAGCGGATCACATCGATGGCCTGCTGAACACAGCCCGTAGCCACGGCGGGCGCGCATTGCACCACCCTGCCGACATGCGCAAAGCCGACGAAATCGCCACCATGATGGAGCAGACTTTCGACGAATTCGGCGGCGTGGATATCCTCGTCAATAACGCCGGTATCCAGCATGTGGCGCCGATCGATGAGTTTCCGCTCGACAAGTGGAACGACATCATCGCGATCAATCTATCGTCTGCCTTCCACACCACGCGCCTGGCAGTGCCGGGCATGCGGCAACGGGGTTGGGGCCGCATCATCAACATTGCCTCGGCGCACGCGCTGGTCGCGTCGCCGTTCAAGAGCGCCTACGTGGCGGCCAAGCATGGCATCGCAGGCTTCACCAAGTCGTGTGCGCTGGAACTGGCCCAGACTGGCGTGACGGTGAATGCCATCTGCCCGGGCTACGTGCGCACGCCATTGGTCGAACGACAGATTCCGGACACCATGAAAGCCCGCAACATGACGCGCGAGCAGGTCGAGCGCGACGTTTTGCTGGCGGCGCAACCGACCAAGCGGTTCGTCACCGTCGAAGAAATCGCCGCGATGGTGGGCTACCTGGCGTCCGACGCTGCGCGCTCCATTACCGGCGCGTTGATGTCTGTCGATGGCGGATGGACGGCGCAGTAGAATGGCGGATTGAACACAGGAGAATCACGCCATGGCGCGTACCGTCAAATGCATCAAGCTCGGCGTCGAAGCCGAAGGACTGGACTTCCCGCCGATGCCGGGTGAGCTCGGCAAGCGCCTGTACGAGAACGTTTCAAAGGAAGCCTGGGCCCAGTGGCAACGCCAGCAGACCATGCTGATCAACGAAAACCGACTCAACATGATGGACCCGAAGGCTCGCAAGTATCTGGCCGAGCAGATGGAACGTCACTTCTTCGGAGCCGGTGCCGACGTTGCCACCGGCTACGTGCCGCCGACAAATTAACGCCCCTGCCGCGAGCGGTATTGCAACAATGTGATACCGCACGTCGGAAATGGGGTTTGCACGCATTCCAGGCCCGTGAGCGCCTCGCCTATGTTGCAACGGCGAGCCACTCATCAACCGAACACGATGCGCCGCTTCTTCGCTGCAATCCTGCTTGTCTGCTGTGCTGCGGTCCGTGCGGCACAGCCGATGGCGTTCGTCTATCCGCCGCCCGAAACGGGCAACGATCAGCGGCACCTCTATTACTGGCAATTGCTCGACGCCGCGCTCTCGACCAATCGAGACAAGTACGGCGACTTCGTTGCCCACCCCTACACTACGCCGATGACCTTTCCGCGCGCCGTGGCCGAGGTGGAATCCGGCAAGGGACGCGTCAACATCATCGCTCGCGCCACCAATCTGGAACTCGAAAAGCGCTTGCTACCGATCCCCATTCCGCTCGATAAGGGGCTGCTCGGTAACCGCCTTCTGTTGATCATGCCGGACACGCAGCCGCGCCTGGACAAGGTGCGCACGCTCGCGGACTTGCGCGCGTTTTCGATCGGGCAGGCGTCCACGTGGACCGACGTCGCGGTGCTGCGCAGCGCGGGGCTGAACGTGGTCACGGCAGAAGACTACGAAGGCTTGTTCCAGATGCTCGGCGCGCATCGCTTCGATTTGTTCTCGCGCGGCGTGAATGAGATCGAACCGGAGTGGCTCACGCATCGCGACAAGATCCAGGGACTGACCATCGAGCGCGGACTGATTCTTCAGTACCCGATGCCGCGGTACTTTTTCGTACCGCGCACGCCCGAAGGCGAACGCATGGCTGCGCGCATCCGCGACGGCCTCATGCGGCTGGTTGCCAGTGGAGAGTTCGAGCGTCGTTACAAGGCCTACAAGAAGCTCGTTCTGGGTAACGTGAATCTGGCGGGACGACGCGTACTGCGTTTTGACAATCCCGAGTTGTCAGCGCTCGCGCCCTTGAGCGACAAATACTGGTGGGACGATCTCTCAGCAGAGATCGCTCAACGCCCGGCCCCCGCGCATTGAATGACGACGATGCGCCGCTCCAAAAGAAGCGGCCGCATCGTTCAGACAGATTCAGGCGGGAGCGACCGCCCAATCGCGCGCCAACTGCTCGACCTCATCGGCGGCAAGCATGAATGCCGCCACGCCCTTGTAGTCGTTTTCCACACGCGGCTCGCTCATGTAGTAGTCAAAGCTGCCATCACGGCGCGGTGTATCACCCAGGCCGGCCGTCTTGCAGACGTTGCGGATACCGACCGTCGAACCTTCGCTCACAATGAGGTTGCTGATCGCCCCTTCCATTGCGCGGTGCGCGGCAACATGGAATGCCTCATCCTGCAAATAGCGCAGGCGAGCCCCCTTGGCCAAGGCGTAGATGATCATGCAAGACCCCGATGCCTCAAGGTAGTTGCCCTCGCGCAGTCCTTGATCGAGCACTTGCCACCACAGCCCGGTCTTTTCGTCCTGCACGCGCAGTAGCGCCTGCATCAGGTCTCCAAGTAGATCGATCAACACCTGACGACGGGGGTGGCTCGAAGGCAGCAATTCGAGCACGTCAACAATCGCCATGGCATACCAGCCGGTGGCACGGTTCCAGAACGAAGCGGAACACCCTGTCTGCGGATTGGCCCAAAACTGCTCTCGCGATTCGTCCCATCCGTGAAAGAACAGGCCAGTCACTTCGTCACGCTGATTCGCCAGCGGCATCAGCACCTGGGACACAGCATCGTCGAGCGCTGCAGCATCTCCCTTGCAGATCGCATATTCCACGTAAAACGGAATGCCCATGTAGATACCATCCAGAAACATCTGGTTGGCATACTTAGCTTTGTGCCAGAACCCACGAGAGCGAGTGCGAGGATGCGTATCGAGTTGCAGGCGCAGCGCGGCTGCGGCATTCAGATAGTGTGAGCGCCCGGTACGGTCGAACAGCGCGAACAGTAGTCGCCCGCTGTTGAGTTCATCCAGGCTGTAGTGTTCGCGCTCGTAGCCACGAATGTGGCCGCGCCCGTCAACAACGGCGTCAACATGCTTCTGTACGTAATCGGCATAGCTTGGATTGCTGGTGCTGCGCGCTACGGCCATGAGCGCCTTGAACAGAACCCCGTATTCGTGCGACCAGGCGGGTGGCAAACTTGGCCATCGAACCAGTGTGGCGTCGGCCATCCTGACGGACCAGTCCTGCTGCTTCATGAATCGAGCCTCCCCAGAAAAGAGCAAAGGGCGCAGATGACTGCGCCCATGGATTTACGCCGGAGCCGCGACTCCGAAGCGAACGCTACACCAAGACCTTGATGCAGATTTTCTTGACGGCCTGCGGTGCGTCCGCGAACACGCGGGGCTGATGGGCGTCTTCCGGGAAGAGCACCATGAAGCCATCCTTTTCGAGCGTGTAGTAGTTGCCCTGGATAGGCTCGATGATGTCGTAATCATTGAGCTTGTTGTACGGCTTAACGGGCACAGTGCCGTCACGGCGGCCGTAACCGATGCGTTCCTCACCCCGAACCAGATACTGCACGTCCATGTGGTAGTCGTGCGTTTCCCATTCGGCAACGTCGGGCGCGGCAGTGGTGTACTCCTGCACGAGCGCGACGATATTCACTCCATCGATGGGGTACGCCCCCGGTGCGAGTGATTCCAGATCCTGCGTCATCAAGAATTCAAACGCCTTCTGCAATCGTGGGTGCACTGCGGTGTAGCGCATGGCGTGCTTGAGCTGACCTGCGATCATCGACTTGTCTCCTCTATCGCTTGATACATGCGGATGCATGCATCGCTGTCCATTCAACCCGCCTTGCGTCGCCAATAACAGCGAACCGGTCAACTCCGATCATCATGTAAGGGTTTTTGACTAGGCGTAGTAAAAACGAGAAGACGCACGTCACCATTCCCCTTCAAGGGTGGACGCCGCAGAGCAAGGAGGAGGCCTAAGGAAGGAAAGGCGCGCAACATCCCCCGGATTCAGGGGATGTCGCCATGGCAGGTCGAAAAGGGACTGGAGAACGGAGGGCGAACGAGGAATCCGCCCGAACCCCGTCACTCGTCCTTGTCGGTATCGGGCTCGTCCACGTCGGCGGACGAATCAGCGGAATCGGCAACCTCGGTCGGTTCGATTTTTTCGAGTCGATAGCCGTAGTTGTAGGTCGGCGCCAGCCGATAGCCATTTTCCGGCCGTAGCTTGAGCTTGCCTCGCACGCGTGAGACGTGGGTGTCAACCGTACGCGTGGCCAGATCGGGGTTACGCCCCCACACGGCCTCGAGCAAGTGACCACGCGACAGCAAACGCCCAATGTTGCGGAACAGGAAGACCGCCAGATCGAATTCTTTTTCGGTCAGCTCCACCGGCTCGCCATTGAGGCTGATGCGCTTGGCCTGCAGATCGATGACATACGGCGGCGCTTCGATCGGCTCATCGACACCGCGCGGCTTGATGCGCCGGAAGACGGCGTCGATGCGCGACAGCAATACGCGCTGCGCAACGGGTTTGACGATGTAGTCGTCCGCGCCGACCTGCAGGCCGGCAACGATGTCGTCTTCGGACTCGCGGGCGGTTACGAAGATTGCGGGTGTCTGGTCTCGGCGCTCGTCGCGCAACCAGCGCACGAATGCCTCGCCGGAAAGATCCGGCACCATCCAGTCCACAAGGTATAGGTCGACGCTCTCACGCGAGGCGAAGCGAAGCAGGTCGCGTGTGAGGCCAAAACTATGAACGTCGTGGCCGGCATCCTTCAACCAAGCGGTAAACAACGCCGACTGGGTCGGATCGTCTTCGAGCAGTGCGATGCGCATGCTGGTCACCTCTATGGGAGTTGGTATTCCATTGCGTCTTCACGCCCACGTCTGCCTGCCGGCCGGCGGGAATACGCCATGGTGCTTCTGTTGATTCTAGCGCGCCGCAAACGCGCCGCTCACATTCCGCGCACGCGGTCACCCACAAATGGATTGCTGGCGCGTTCGGCGCCGAAAGATGACATTGGCCCATGGCCAGGTATGAAATCAACATCATCTCCCAGAGGCCAGAGCTTGCCACGAATTGCCGCGATCAGGGCGGCGTGATCGCCACGCGGGAAGTCCGTTCGTCCGATCGACCCCGCGAACAGCACATCCCCCACCACGGCCAACCTCGACGGCGCATGGAAGAACACCACGTGCCCTGGCGTGTGCCCTGGGCAATGCAATACCTGCAGGGTTTCGCGGCCGACCGTCACCGTGTCGCCGTCATTCAACCAACGGTTCGGCTCAAACGGGCGTGACGGCGACAGACCGAACATGCGGCTCTGGTCGGCGAGCTTTTCGATCCAGAAGCGCTCTTCTTCTTGTGGCCCTTCGATCGGTACGCCTGTTTTTTCGGCTAACTCAGCGGCGGCGCCTGCATGGTCGATATGCCCATGGGTCAGCAGGATCTTGGTCAGTCGTGCTCCGGTCGTTGCCAGTTGAGCCTCGATACGAGGCAGATCGCCACCGGGGTCGACCACGGCCGCTTCCATGCTCTCGGTACACCAGAGGATGGAGCAGTTCTGCATGAACGCAGTGACCGGAACGATTCTGTATTCCAATGCCATACGACAACAATCTCCGTTTATTACAGATGCGCGCTGCGCCCGCCGTCGACAGCCAGGATCTGCCCAGTGACGTAGCCCGCATCGAGCAGCAAAAAGCGCACGGCATCGGCGATATCGCGCGGCGAGCCGGTACGGCCCAACAGCGTGTGATCGACGATACGCTGACGCTCGGCAGCCGGAAACTGATCGTCCTCCGGCCATTCGATCGGGCCGGGCGCCACGCCATTGACGCGCACGGCGGGCGCCAGATCGATTGCCAGCGCCCGCGTCAGGCCAAGCAATCCGGCCTTCGCAGCCGAGTACACCAAGTAGCCGGGCATCGGCCTTTCAGCGTGAATATCGACAATATTCACCACCCCGCCCCCCGTGACGCGCAAAGCGGGTGCCGCGGCCTGGGTCAGGAAGAGCGGCGCTTTCAGGTTAGTTCCAACGAGGTCCGTCCATGCGGCCTCATCCACCTCGCCCAATGCAGTCGGGTAAAAGGTGGATGCGTTGTTGACCAGCCCATCCAGACGCCCAAAGCGGGTCACCACCGATTCGACCAATGGCGCCAATAACTGCACGTCCAGCAGGTTGGCGGAGAAGACATCCGCCGAGTCAGCACGCGCACGATTCAGTTCGTCGGCCAAGGCATGCGCCGGTGCGACCGATCCGTGGCAGTGGATGGCTACGCGGCAACCTGCCTCGTGTAGCCGCCGAACGATGGCAGCACCGACGCGTCGGGCACCGCCCGTCACCAATACAACGCGAGACGCAGAAAGAGGGGCTTGTGTATCGATCGCTCAACCCTCCCAGATGACGGGCTCGCTGTCGCGCTGCGCGTAGCCAAGCAGATCGAGCAAAGGCGCTGCGCGCTGCGCAAAGCTCACCGCCGCAGCCATGCCGCGCGGCTTGTCTTCGTCGTCATCGTCGTCGTCTTCGGTTTCCGGCGGATTGGCGCGACGGTCGTCCTCGACGGCGGCACGCAGCCCTGCGATGGCCGCCGGCAGTTGCTCGACGGTGATGATGCCGCGCACGTCATTGGGGTCCTTGCCCATGGCGTCGAGCATGCGTTGCGCAACCTTGCCAAACATGATGACGTCGCCAGCAGCGCGCGATTTGAAAGTGATCAGCATGGGGTCTCCTGTCTTGGATCGTACCGGGGCGTGGCCCGGTTTCGACAACCGACACGATAGCGCAGTTCAGGAGGAAGAGTCAGGCGCGAGAAGACTACTCGCAGCGCGAACCGCGCGCGTCGAAGCGGATCGGCCGCACCTTGGCGAAAACGGAAGGAGGCGTGCAACGTTCAGCGCAGTTCGTAAACACCATGGTGACGCCGCCCTTGCCGTCGTCGCGGATGCGCGCAACGCACTGGGTCCGCCTGCCGCGTAATTCAACATAGGGTTGCGAGCGCGTCTGCTTCATGTCGGCCAACTCAAATACGCATTGCCCCTGCCCGGGGGCCTGGATCACGGTCCGCATTCTGCGCACGGTGCCGTCGCGCACTTCGAGCGTGGCATCGCCGCTTTCACCACTGTCGCGCAGAAAGTGGCAGTCCGCCGCGAGCGTGATCGGCTTGGCCGGCGGCGCTTTCACGGGCTTGGCCGGAGCAGGCTTGGGCTGCACGGGCGCGGGAGCGGGTGGCGGAAGGGGTGGCGGAGGCGGCGGTACTTCAACAGGCTCGGGGACGGGCTCTGGCGGGGGCGGGGGCGGCGTGGCACACCCCGCGAACACGATCGCAAGAAGCAGCAGTCCCCCACGGAATCCCTTGCCAGCCTGATGCAAACTCAACCTCGACGGAAGCTCGCCAGCAGTACGCCGGCACCAATGAACAAGCCACCGAACATGCGATTGACCGCCCGTGCATGACGCCCGCGCAAGGCGCGCAGTACGCGCGAAGCCAACAAGGTGTAGCTGCTCATCACAACCATATCGGTCACGACAAGCGTGGCAGCGCAGATTGCATACTGCGGCCACTGCGGCGCGTTGGGATCGATGAACTGGGGCAGCACCGCGAGCATGAAGAGAATGCCCTTGGGATTGCTGGCGTTAACCAGAAAGCCGCGCAACATCAGAGTGCGGCGCGACGAATCCGCCACGTCGGCATCGAGCGGCTCGTTGGTCGCGTCTGCCCGCCATTGCTGGATGCCCAGCCAGATGAGATACGCCGCGCCCAGCCATTTGACGAGATCGAAAGCAACGACGGACGCTGCGAGGATCGCACCAAGCCCTGCCGCCACGACCGTCACCAGCATCACCACGCCGGCCTGCAGACCAAAGATGTTCCACACCGCCCGCCGGTAGCCGTAGCGCAATCCTGCTGTCATGCACGACAAAGCGCCCGGGCCGGGTGACAGGCTGATCAGCCAGCTTGCGACGAAAAATGCCAGCCAAGTGTGGAGAAGCACGGGGACTCCGGAAGCGGAAACGTGGAAAGCAGAATTATTGCAGACCACATTGTGTCGCCGCTTGACAACATCGCCACTCGGCGCCGATGAGCGCCGCGCGCTTGCCTTGGCGTCCGTTCCCGATCAGCGCGGCAGGAAATGAGCGGAACGACGGCTTCGGCCCACTCGACAACCGTCAGGACCACTCGCGTACAAACTGATGACTGGCGGGACGATTGACGGGCGCCGGCGTCTCTACCGGAGTGCCAAGGTGAATGAACCCCAACAGACGATCCGGCGTGCTGAACCCCAACGCCTGCGCGACGTGTGGGTCCTGGCTCGGAGCGCCCGTTACCCAGAAGGCGCCGTACCCCAAGGCGTGAGCCGCGTTAAGGATGTTCATTCCCGCCGCTGCCACTGCCATCAACTGCTCGAACTCCGGCACTTTGTGCCCCAGTGTCAGATGCGTTCCGAGCGCAATCAACATCGGCGCACGCAGAATCTTGGCACGCGTGCGTTCGAGTTTTTCGGGCGCAATACCCGGCTCGCGCTGACGCGCGGACTCCGCGCACATATCCGCCAACGTCTCGCGCGCAGCACCGCGCACGACGACAAAACGCCATGGCCGCAACTGGCCATGGTCGGGCGCCCTTACCGCAGCATCGAAAATCGCGTTCAACTCTTCGTCGTTCGGCTCGGGAGCCTGAAGACGTTTGATCGACTGGCGATCGAGTAGCCCCGCCAGCAAGGGCGAGTCGTAGGGCGAACCAGCGCGATCGGGGCCGTGGCGCTCTTCGTCGAGGGCGTGAAACATCTGTGAAGCTCCTGTTGAAAGGGGTTGGGGGTGTTGTTGTTGATCGCCGCAGGCTTTATGCCGAAACGCCGTCGGCCCCTCGACGGATCTCTTCTACAGCACGCATGAGAATCGCGGCAACGCGCCGTTGTTCCTCGAGGTCAGCGTTGGCGGCGCCGTGCACTGCGGCTCTCACCGCATGACGGGCTCTGTCCAACTCCGGAGCACCTTCGGCCGGCTGCTCTTCCGCTTCGCCTGCGAAGAACTTGCGCACGCGGTCGAGCTTGCGCGCGATATGCCCCAACCGCTCCAGCATCGCTTCGGCGTTGCTGCGGTTGGCGTCGAGATGCGCACGGCCGGCGTCGGTAATGCTGTACTGCTTCTTGCTGCCCTCGGCACTGACATCGGCATAGCCAATCTCTTCGAGGTACGTGAGTGCCGGATAGACCATGCCCGGGCTCGGCGCATAAAAGCCGCCGGAATGCTCTTCGAGCGCCTTGATGAGTTCGTACCCGTGGGACGGTTTGCGTTCCAGCAATGCGAGCAGGAGAAGTTGCAGGTCGGACGAGGCGAGCTTGCGTGCCTTCGGGAATCCACGGCCACCGAATCCCATGGCGTCGTCGCCAAAACCACCGAAAAAGCCGCCGCGGCGGCCCCCGTGACCACCATGGCCACCGGGCATGCAATGAAAGGCGCCGTGATGGCGGAAGGAATGAAAAGCGGATCTGAACATGACGCTACCTTTATGTATCTTACGATGTGTATCGCAAGATATACGTATCTTACGATAACGTCAACCTGATGGTGCGCCGAATCGGCAAATGACAACGCCCGCCTCACTTGCGCGAAGGCGGGCGTTATTCGAACGAAGAAGGGGTTGTTTATTGCGGCAGCGGTTGGCCTGCGACCTTGTGGGCAATGATCTGCGCGGCTTGCGGTGAAACCACGCCAAACATCATGAAACCATCATTCAGCGGGTCCTTCAGGAGCGGCAATGCCACGATGTCCTGCCCCACGACCACGGCAATACGCTGGCCACTATTCGCGCGGCTCACGTCGGCTAGCTTTGTCTTGCCGGCGTCATTGAAGTACAGGCCAATGAATCCCTGGCCATCTTTATTGGCCAACGGATCAATATTCGTGAGGTCGGCGCTGCCCAGCAGAGGCTTGGGGTTGATATAGACGGTGTCTTGGCCAATGGTGGTGCGATCCCAGCCTTTGACCTCTTTGGGCGACGTCATGAGGATGTAGAGCGGTTCGGCCTTGACGACCTGGGCAGCCTGCGGAGCTTGCGCCGTGGCGGCCTTTTGCGCAGGGGCCGGCGCCTGGGCGCTGGAAAGAGGGGCAAACACGCTCACCGAGATGGCAAGCAGCGAAGACATTAGGGTAGAGGGTTTCATATGTGTTGTCCTTAAAGAGTAAGTTCTCCCTGAAAGAACGCGCATAGTGGCGTACCCCGTACTGAGTCAATACGTTACCGATCAAGTAGATAGGGTGATTTGCGTAAGAAGATGTGCCCCGCCGCCGGGGCTAAGACAGTGCTTAGACGCGACTTCCAACTCTCTCAAAAATCAACAAGATTCCCCTTGAATTCCGCCCCTCAACCCGACCAAAGGACAACCCAACCATGATCCACGTTCGCAAGGCTGAAGACGGCAAGGTTCGACAACAGATCGACGCCGACGGCCATACAGTGTTCGCCGACACATCCGTTACCAACGGAGGCGACGATTCCGCACCAGACCCCCACGCACTACTCGACGCGGCACTCGGCGCGTGCACGGCGCTGACTGTCACACTCGTTGCGCAACGTCGCCAGATTCCCTTGCAGGACGTACGGGTGAGCATTTCGCACAAGGAAGCGAATGGCGTTTACAGCATGGATCGGCAGATTGAATTGATCGGCGAACTCAGCGAGGAGCAGCGCGAATTCTTGCTTGGGATTGCCAACCGCTGCCCGGTTCATCGAACCCTGACAGGGCACATCGAAATCGAGACGCACTTGGTCTGAGCAAGCGCGGATGGGCACGGCGCCCCGCTCTTTGTGCGAAGCGCCGTCTGCTGGATAACCGTCAGCCTTGCCGGGCGGCTTCGTCCGGCTCGAAGGCTTCGGGGTGTTGCTTGGCGATTTCGGGCAATGTGCGCCAGATCTCGCGCAGGTGGGCGCGAACAGCTTCGCCCGCCGCCGCCGGGTCACCCAGTTCGATGGCGTCGACGATGCGCGAGTGCTGGTCGACCAGCAGATTGAACGGGGTTTCGCGCTCAAGACTTAGATAGCGGACGCGGTCCATCTGCGCCTTCACGTCTTCAACAACCTGCCACGCGAAGTCGCGATCGCAACCGCTTGCGAGGGCTTGGTGGAAAGATTCATCGAGCGAGTTGAACGCCGCCCGATCGTCGCCCGCGACCGAGGCCTGTTCGCGCAGGATGCTGCGCAACCGCGTAACGATATCGGCCCGATCAACGTGGGAAGCGAGTTCTTGAACGACGGCGACCTCGATCACCTCGCGGACAAAGCGTGCCTGCATGACCTGACGCGCCGAGATACGGCGCACGTAAGTGCCGCGCTGGGGCAACACTTCGATCAGGTTTTCGTAGGCAAGCTTGGCAAAAGCCTCGCGGACCGGCTGTCGGCTGACGTCGTAGTGACGGCATACGTCCGATTCGGACAAGGACTGCCCTGCCTTGAAACGGCCTTCGATAATGGCGCGCCGTAATTCGTCGTGCAGCAGGGCCGCCGTGGATTTCGGCACTTCGTACCCCAGACCTTTAGGGCCGCGCCGGACCAGTTCCCGTTCTCCCACTCAACTCCTCCACTGCTCGCGCTCAAGCCGGCGCGTTCTTTGTGATGATGGTTCCGAACCCCGCTGGCGAGTCGTCACAGGGCACCAGAGGCGGATGATTGCACAAAGCGGGCTGATCCGTATTGCGATCCTGAGGCCGAGGGCCGGACCCGAAAACGATCAGGGCCCCACGAGAGGGGCCCTGAAAACAGTGGCGTCAGGCGTCTTCGCAGAGACGCCCGGGTATTACTTGACCTGTTGCGCCAGCTCGCCAGCCTTGTAGCGGGTGGCCATCTTGTCCAGATTGATCGGCTTGATCTTGGCGGCCTGACCCGCGCTGCCGAACGCTTCGAAGCGCGCCTTGCAGATCAGTTTGGCCGCTTCGCGCGCGGGCTTCAGGTAGTCGCGCGGATCGAACTTGCTGGGATTTTCTGCCATGAACTTGCGAACGGCAGCGGTCATCGCCAGACGAATGTCGGTGTCGATATTCACCTTGCGGACGCCGTACTTGATGCCTTCGACGATCTCTTCGACCGGCACGCCGTAGGTTTCTTTCATGTCGCCACCGAATTCGCGAATGATTGCCAGCAGATCTTGCGGCACGCTGGACGAACCATGCATCACGAGGTGGGTGTTGGGGATGCGAGCGTGGATTTCCTTGATGCGGCTGATCGCCAGGATGTCGCCCGTGGGCTTGCGGGTGAATTTATAGGCGCCGTGCGAAGTGCCGATGGCGATGGCCAGCGCGTCGCACTGCGTTTGTTTGACGAAGTCAGCGGCCTGTTCCGGATCGGTCAGCATGGACGAGTGGTCCAGCACGCCTTCGGCGCCGATGCCGTCTTCCTCACCGGCCATACCGGTTTCCAGCGAGCCGAGGCAACCCAGTTCGCCTTCGACCGTCACACCGATGGCGTGCGAGAACTTGACCACTTCGCGCGTGACAGCGACGTTGTATTCGTAGTCGGACGGCGTCTTGCCGTCTTCCTTCAGCGAGCCGTCCATCATCACCGACGAAAAACCGGAGCGGATCGCGGCCTGACACACAGCGGGACTCTGGCCGTGGTCTTGGTGCATCACGACAGGAATGTGCGGGTAGGCTTCCACCGCCGCCGAGATAAGGTGGCGAAGGAAAGGTTCGCCAGCATACTTACGGGCGCCTGCCGACGCCTGCATGATGACCGGGCTGTCGCATTCGGCGGCCGCCTCCATGATTGCCGTGACCTGTTCAAGGTTGTTCACATTGAAGGCCGGCAGGCCGTAGCTGTTTTCGGCCGCATGGTCGAGGAGTTGGCGCATCGAAACGAGTGGCATCGCGGTTTCCTGGATGAGTTGGGTGATTGGGTTGAAATTCTTGTGGGGCGGATTCTACTCCCAAGACAGGGGTGAAGATGTCGGAGAGACACCGTAGGGGCACACGATAGTCCTCATTAATAATGGACGGTTCGCCCAACGCCTGAAGCAACAAGAAAAAAAGCCGACCCCCTTTGCGGGAGCCGGCTTTCCGGTGCGTTAAAGCGATGTCTGGAAGTATCAGACTTCGCCGATGCGCACGACCTTCAGGCTGTTGGTACCACCGGACTGACCGAGCGGCTCGCCCACGGTGATCACGATCACGTCGCCGCGTTGCACCAGCTTGTGGCGCAGCAGGGTCTGTTCGGCTTCGCGCAGCAGGCGTTCGCGGTCGTCCGTGATGCGCGGCATCAGGATCGGCTGCACGTCGCGCAGCAGTGCGCACTTGCCCAGCGTCAACTCTTGCGAGGTCAGCGCGTAGATGGGCACGCCAGCACGCAGGCGGCTCATCCAGAGGGCGGTCGAACCAGACTCGGTCAGCGCCACGATGGCCTTGGCACCCATGTGGTAGGCGGTAAACAGCGCGGCCATGGCGATCGATTGATCGATGCGGGTGAAGGTGCGGTTCAGGAAGTCCTGATCCAGCGTCACCGGGAAGGACTTTTCAGCCTCTTCACAGATACGCGCCATCGTTTCGACCACTTCGACCGGGAACTTGCCGGCAGCCGTTTCGGCCGACAGCATGACGGCGTCGGTGCCATCCAGCACGGCGTTGGCCACGTCGGACACTTCGGCACGGGTCGGAACCGGGCTGGAGATCATCGATTCCATCATCTGCGTGGCAGTGATGGCGATCTTGTTCAGCTCGCGGGCCAGACGGATCATTTTCTTCTGCAGCGCAGGCACGGCAGCTTCGCCGACTTCCACTGCCAGGTCGCCACGGGCCACCATCACGCCGTCGCAGGACTCGAGGATCTCGCGCAGGTTTTCCGGCACGACGGCTTCGGTACGCTCGATCTTGGCGATCGTCAGCGCCTGGCTGCCAGCCGACCGGATCAGCGTGCGGGCCATGTACATGTCGGCCGAGGTCTTGGGGAACGACACGGCGACGTAGTCCACGCCCATTTGCGCGGCCGTCTTGATGTCTTCCATGTCCTTGGCGGTCAGGGCCGGAGCGGTCAGGCCGCCGCCCTTCTGGTTGATACCCTTGTTGTTCGACAGCTCACCACCGAAACGAACGGTGGTGTGGATTTCGTTGCCGATGATGCGCTCGACGTCGAGCACGATGGCGCCGTCGTTCAACAGCAGGATCGTGCCGGGACGAACGTCCTTGGGCAGATCCTTGTAGTCCAGGCCGACACGCTCGTCGTTACCCAGCTCGCAGTCCGAATCCAGAATGAACTTCTGGCCCTTCTCGAGGAAGGTCTTGCCGTTTTCGAACTTGCCGACGCGAATCTTCGGGCCTTGCAGGTCAGCCAGGATGGCGACTTGCTTGCCCACGCGGCGAGCGGCTTCGCGCACGATGTTGGCGCGGTTGATATGGTCTTCGGCCTTGCCGTGCGAGAAATTCAGACGGACAACGTCAACACCGGCTCGAATCATGCGTTCGAGAATTTCCGGGTCATTGGAAGACGGGCCGAGAGTGGCCACGATTTTGGTATGGCGTTGCATCCTGACTCCTTGATAGGAAGAGAGCGGAGGGAGTTTTTCGGTAGCTGCAACAGAGGGTGCCGCACTCGTTTCCTTTGTAGTGCGTGCAACCTTACTGCGCGAGACTTTCTTGACGGGCTTGTTTGCCAAGCCTTCGTTTTTCTTCATGGCGTCTTGCGCCCGAGGGCGCTCAAAAATAAAGCGCCGGATACTCAGACCCGGCGCTTGGGGTTCGTTTAGCCGTTGGCGCGCTGCTTGAGCGCTTCGACCGCCGGCAGGGCCTTGCCTTCGAGGAACTCCAGGAAAGCACCGCCAGCCGTCGAGATGTAGCCCACCTTGTCGCCAATGCCGAACTTGGCAATGGCGGCAATCGTGTCACCACCGCCAGCGAGCGACATGCCCGACGACGATGCGATCGCGTCAGCGATGACCTTGGTGCCGTTGGCGAAGGCGTCGAATTCAAACACGCCCACCGGACCGTTCCAGACGATGGTCTTGGCGGCCTTCAACTGCTCGGCCAGCTTGGCAGAGGTTTCAGGGCCGATGTCCAGGATCATGTCGTCAGCGGCCACATCGGTGGCAGCCTTGACGGTCGCCACTGCGGTCGGGGCGAATTCCTTGGCCACCACGACGTCAGTCGGGATAGGCACGGAGGCGCCGCGCTTGGCCATCTTGTCGATGATCTTGCGAGCGCTTTCAACCAGGTCGGCTTCCACGAGCGACTTGCCCACCGGCAGACCGGCCGCAACCATGAACGTGTTGGCAATGCCGCCGCCGACGATCAGTTGGTCCACTTTGTCGGCCAGGCTGTCCAGGATGGTCAGCTTGGTGGACACCTTCGAGCCGCCGACGATGGCGGTCAGGGGACGCTCGGGCGCGACCAACGCGCGGCCCAGCGCTTCGAGTTCAGCCGCCAGCAGCGGGCCGGCGCAAGCCACGGGCGCGGCCAATGCCAGCGCATGCGTGGTTGCTTCGGCACGGTGGGCCGTAGCGAAAGCGTCGTTGGCGTAGATATCGCACAGCTTGGCCATCTTGGCGGCCAGTTCTTCGCTGTTCTTCTTCTCGCCCTTGTTAACGCGGCAGTTCTCCAGCAGCACGACCTCGCCTGGAGCGACCGTAAAGCCGCCATCAACCCAGTTCTGGATCAGGCGAACCGGTTGGCCGAGCAGTTCGGACATGCGCTTGGCCACCGGGGCCAGCGAATCGACAGGCTTGAATTCGCCTTCGGTCGGGCGGCCCAGGTGCGACGTGACCATGACAGCGGCGCCCTTGTCCAGCGCCAGCTTGATGCCGGGCACCGAAGCGCGGATGCGGGTGTCATCGGTAATCGCACCGGTGTCGTCCTGCGGCACGTTCAGGTCGGCGCGGATGAACACTCGCTTGCCGGCCAGATCCAGATCGGAGAGTTTCTTGAATTGCATGATGAATCCTGTGTCCAGTGAAAGGTGAGGTGAATGGCGCGCGGACGGCTGCGACACGGCGCACGGCCGGCCGCCGCTTCACCATTCACGGTCCACTTACGCCACGCATACGAAGGGCGCCGCAATTCTGCGACGCCCTCGGAGCGCGGCTCAGGCGCTTACTTGGCGACGACGCGAACCATCTCCAGCACCTTGTTGGAGTAGCCCCATTCGTTGTCGTACCAGGACACGACCTTGACGAAGGTGCCATCCAGCGCGATACCAGCGTCGGCGTCAAACACCGAGGTGCAGGGTTCGCCGCGGAAGTCGGTCAACACGACCTTCTCTTCGGTGTAGCCCAACACGCCCTTCAGTGCGCCTTCGGAAGCGGCCTTCATGACCTTGCAGATTTCTTCGTAGGTCGTTTCCTTGTTCAGTTCGACCGTCAGGTCAACCACCGACACGTCGGAAGTCGGCACGCGGAACGACATGCCCGTCAGCTTCTTGTTCAGCTCGGGAATCACCTTGCCCACGGCCTTGGCAGCGCCAGTCGACGACGGGATGATGTTTTCCAGAATGCCGCGGCCGCCGCGCCAGTCCTTGTTGGACGGGCCGTCAACGGTCTTTTGCGTGGCCGTGGTGGCATGCACCGTGGTCATCAGGCCGCGCTTGATACCGAAGGTGTCGTTCAGAACCTTGGCAACGGGAGCCAGACAGTTGGTCGTGCAGGAGGCGTTCGAAATAATCGCTTCGCCCTTGTAGGCCTTGTCGTTAGCGCCGTACACGAACATCGGGGTGTCGTCCTTGGACGGGGCACTCATGATGACCTTCTTCGCGCCAGCCTTGATGTGGGCTTCAGCGGTTTCCTTGGTCAGGAACAGGCCGGTCGATTCGACGACGACATCGGCGCCGACTTCGGTCCAGTTCAGCTCGGCCGGGTTCTTGATAGCCGTCAGGCGGATCTTCTTGCCATTGACGATCAGCGTGTTGCCGTCAACAGCGACTTCACCCTTGAAGCGACCATGCACGGAATCGAACTTCAGCATGTAAGCCAGGTAGTCCGGCTCGAGCAGGTCGTTGATACCGACGATTTCGATGTCGGAGAAATTCTGGACGGCGGCGCGGAAAACCATGCGGCCGATGCGGCCGAAACCATTGATACCAACCTTGATTGCCATTTTTATACTCCTAGTTAGCAAAAGTTCTTCAACATCCACCACCTTCGCGTGCGACGCTGCAAAAAGCGCCGCTTCAATCCGGCCGGGGGCAATCCGGATACGCGAAACAACCAGTCTATATCAGCTTCATGACGGCTTCGACAGCCTTCTCAGGCGTGAAACCGAAATGGCGGAAGAGTTCCCCGCCAGGGCCTGATTCACCAAAACGATCCAGCCCGATGACGGCCCCTTCGAGACCGACGTACTTGTACCAGCCGTCAGAGACACCCGCTTCGATCGCCACGCGCGGCACGCCCTGACCCAGTACTTCGCGGCGATATTCCGCGCTTTGCAGATCGAACAGACGCGTGCACGGCATCGACACCACGCGAACCGGAATACCACGTTCGGCCAGCAGCTTCTGCGCACCCAGCGCGACGCCCACTTCGGAGCCCGTCGCAATCAGCACTGCGCGCGCTTCGCCACCAGCGGCCTCGGACAGCACGTAACCGCCTCGACGGATCGCCGCCACCTGTTCGGCTGTACGAGCCGAGAACGGCAGATTCTGGCGCGTCAGTGCGAGCACGCTCGGACCATCGTGACGTTCGATACTGGCAGCCCAGGCCACAGCGGTTTCAACCGTATCGGCCGGACGCCAGACGTTCAGATTGGGGATCATGCGCATCGAGGCCACATGCTCCACCGGCTGGTGCGTCGGGCCGTCCTCGCCCACGCCGATCGAATCGTGGGTAAAGACCATGATCTGGCGCACGCCCATCAGCGCAGCCATACGGATGGCACTACGCGCGTAGTCGGAGAACACCAGGAACGTGGCGGTATAAGGAATATAGCCGCCATGTAGCGCGATGCCGTTGGCGATCGCCACCTCGGCAAACTCGCGCACGCCGTAGTTAATGTAGTTGGCGCCCGTCACGCCCGGCAGGAATTCCTTCGAGCCGGACCACAGCGTCAGATTCGAGCCAGCCAAGTCGGCCGAGCCGCCGAGCAATTCGGGGAGTGCCGGCGCCAGCGCTTCGATGGCGTGTTGCGAGGCCTTGCGAGTCGCGATCGACTCGGCCTTGTTCTGGGCCTTATCCAGCAGTGCGTCGCGCGCGCCGGTATAGGACTGCGGCAGCAGGCCGATCTGACGGCGCTCGAATTCAGCGGCAAGTTCCGGGTGTGCAGCCTTGTAGGCGGCAAAACGCTTGTCCCAATCGGCTTCGCGCGTGGCGCCCGCAGCCTTGGCATCCCATGCGGAATAGACATCGGCCGGGATTTCGAACGGCGGGTGGTTCCAGCCGATCACCTTGCGCACGGCTTCGACTTCGGCCGCACCCAGTGCTGCGCCATGGGCGTCGGCGGAATTCGCCTTGTTGGGCGACCCCATGCCGATGACGGTACGGCAGATCACCAGCGACGGGCGCTCATGATCAGCCTTGGCTGCCTGCGTAGCCGCTTCGATGGCCTCGGCATCATGGCCGTCGATGGGGCCGAGCACTTGCCAGCCGTAGGCTTCAAAGCGAGCCTTGGTGTCGTCGGTGAACCAGCCGGTGACTTCGCCGTCGATAGAGATGCCGTTGTCGTCGTAGTAGGCGATCAGCTTGCCCAGCTTCCACGTACCGGCAAGCGAACTGGCTTCGTGGCTGACACCTTCCATCAGGCAGCCGTCACCAAGGAACACATAAGTGTGGTGGTCAACGACGTCGTGGCCGGGGCGATTGAATGTTTCAGCCAGCAGTTTTTCTGCCAGCGCGAAACCGACTGCATTGGTCAGGCCCTGACCCAGCGGGCCAGTGGTCGTTTCAACGCCTACCGTCTGGAAATTCTCGGGGTGACCCGGCGTACGCGAACCGAGTTGCCGGAAGCGCTTGATCTCTTCGATCGGCAGGTCGTAACCCGTCAGGTGCAACAGGGCATACAGCAGCATCGAGCCATGGCCGTTCGACAGGACGAAGCGGTCACGGTTGGCCCACTTGGGGTTGGCCGGGTTGTGCGACAGATGACGACGCCAGACGACTTCGGCGATTTCTGCCATGCCCATCGGCATGCCGGGGTGGCCGGAGTTTGCCTGCTGGACGGCGTCCATCGCCAGCGCGCGGATGGCACCTGTGATGGGCGTGAAAACGGGGGTCTTGGGGGTATTTTGCATAGTCACTTCTGGCGGAAAGGCCTTGAACGGTGTCGACAAGAGTGGAATTATCTGCGAAACAGGGCATTGGACGCCACAAAACCGCCCGGTTTCGTTTCCGCCAGACAATATTCTCTGGAAAATTAACAGTTATTCCGGCCCCGTCGATTGATCGCCCGCAAGAGCAGCACGAACTCTCTGACGCCGGACTTCTCTTCGCACCTAGTCTTAGCTGCGCGCCATGGCCTTCTGGCGTCGCTCTACAAGCCGCCAGATAAGGGGCGTCAAGATCAACTGCATCGCCAGATCCAGCTTGCCGCCGGGCACGACGATCGAGTTGGCGCGGCTCATCCACGAGCCGGAAATCATGTTGAGCAAGTACGGAAAATCCTGCCCCCGCGGATTGCGAAAGCGAATCACGACGAGCGTTTCGTCAGCCGTCGGCACGTCACGTGCAATGAACGGGTTCGACGTATCGACTACCGGCACACGCTGAAAATTGATATGCGTGCGCCCAAACTGGGGAACGATGGTGTGCACGTAATCGTGCATGCGGCGCAGGATGGTCTGTTGCACGGCTTCCATCGAATAGCCGCGCGTACGCGTGTCGCGATGGATTTTCTGGATCCACTCCAGATTGATGGTCGGCACCACGCCGATCAAGAGATCAACATGGCGCGCCACGTCGTGCGTGTCGGTCACCACGCCACCATGCAGGCCTTCGTAATACAGCAGGTCCGACCCTTCAGGCAGCGGCTCCCACTCCGTCAGCGTGCCCGGCTCCTGGCACCAGCGCGCGGCGTTCAACTTCGTCATGCACGTAATGCCGATGCATGCCGGTGCCGTCGCGCGCATATCCGGCGAATAGCTCTTCGAGGCGATCGATGTGGTTGGCCTCAACGCCAAAATGGCTCAGGGCGGGCTCGCCGCGCTCTTCGGCACGCAGGATGCGCTCGGTCATCTCACGACGGTCGTAGCGATGAAATGCATCGCCTTCGACCATGACTGCGCGTACGCCCTCACGGCGGAAAATCCAGTCGAAGGTCCGCGAGACGGTCGACGTACCCGCCCCCGAAGAACCGGTCACCGCGACAATGGGATGCTTGCTCGACATGCCGCGCCCTATCCGTTCCGTTCGAGCCAGGCCTGCCACTCGTCATAGAGCGCCCGATTAGCGGCCAGCACGACGGCGCTTTTGGCAGCTGGATCAGCCACCAGCGGCTCGCCCCCCAGGACGCCGGCACACCCACCCGCTTCGGCGAGGATCAAGCGGCCAGCGGCATAGTCCCATAGCGCTTGCCCACCGTGCAGGTACACATCGATGCGCCCCGCGGCGGCAAAGCACCATTCCAATGCGCTGGAGCCAAAATTGCGCTGCGAGTAATACGGCGGCGAGCGGACCAGATTGACGGCGAGATCGGGCGGGATACGTTTGAAATCGATCCCCGCCACGGCGTCGGACAAGCTGCCCGCACTCTCGCGCAACGGTAGCCGGGTGCCGTTGAGCCACGCGCCGGCACCGCGCTCCGCGTAGAAAGCTTCGTCGCGAACCGGGTTGTACACCACACCGAATTCGGTCTCGCCATTAACGAGGTAGGCCACCGACACGGCAAACACCGGAATGCCGTTGGAGAAATTCGTTGTCCCGTCGATCGGGTCAATGCACCACAGTCCGTCGCGCCCGTCCTGCCAATGTGCCAGCTGTTCTTCTGGCGACATTTCTTCGCCGATGACAGGTGCGTCGAGCAAATGTGGAAGCCGCTCGGCGAGCGCCTTTTGCGAAGCGATGTCGGCCTCGGTCAACGAGCTGCCGTCGAGCTTGCGTTCGCGGGTGATATTCAGGAAGCGCGGCACGATGACATCGCGGGACACAGCCCGCACGATCGATTCCAGCGCCAGCGCCCGGGCCAGCTTGGGCATCGGCCTTCTCCTGGGGATAGTTGGATGCATGGGAGCGAGCCAAGCGCCGCCTATAATGGCGAGCCGGTGGCGTACCCCACGGGTTTTCGATCATAACATCATGACACCACGCTTCTACTGCCCGCCGGACTCGACCGGCCCGCTCACCAAGGACGCCGAAATCACCCTGCCACGCGAGGCGGCCCACCATGCCGATCGCGTGCTGCGCATGCGCGTTGGCGATGCGCTGAGCATCTTCGACGGAGAAGGCCTGCGCTATTCCGGCCAGCTCACCGCCACCGGGCGCGAAGTGCGCATGCGCATCGATACCGTCAGCGAATCCGCCAGCGAATCCCCGCTCGACATCACATTGGTACAAGCACTGGCGGTTGCGGACAAGATGGACTGGATCGTCCAGAAGGCGGTGGAACTGGGCGTCACGCAGGTCCAGCCCATCGCGGCGGAACGCAGCGTGCTGCGGCTGGATGGCGATCGCGCCGCCAAACGCGTCGCCCACTGGCAGCAAGTCGCGCAATCAGCGGCCGAACAATGCGGGCGTGATCGGCTCACCGCGATTGCACCAATCACGTCACTCTCTGGCTGGCTGGGCGGCAGCTTTGCCGGCGAACGCTGGATTCTCGACCCGGCCACAGGCACCTCGCTGCGCGATCGCGCTGCGCCAACGGGGCCGGTGGCACTGCTTATCGGCCCGGAAGGCGGCTGGAGCGACGCGGAACTGGCGATAGCCCGTACGGCCGGCTGCACGCCGATCACCCTTGGACCGCGCGTGCTACGGACGGAAACCGCCGGACTGGCCACTGTGGCGGCGATGCTGGCACTCTGGGGCGATTTCTAGCCCCGCATCCGACGAGCGCATCGCCGTCGCCCCGCGAACGTGGCATTCTTTGCGGCTGCAGGCAGGGCCACGCCCGCCTGCGCTGCGCGCACCCCGCCGCATGGCGTGGCGTCCCTCCCCCGCGCGGATCGCTTTCATCCGATGGAGCAAGCATTGAACGATAAGGCACAGCACTCCGCTTTCAACGAGAACGTGACGGCAGCGCCGCCCATGCCCGAAGCCAACGCCATGCAGTTCGTGGATTGGGTGCGAGGTGCGGCGCCGTACTTCCACGCATTCCGTGGCAAGACGTTCGTCATTGCCTTTGGTGGCGAAGTCGCACAAGGCGAAGCGCTGCAGGATCTGTGCAACGACTGCAACCTGCTGGCAGCGCTGGGCGTGCGGCTCGTGCTGGTGCACGGCTCGCGTCCGCATATCGAACAGGAACTCGCGCGACGCGGCCTTGAGTCGGTCTATCACAAGAGCCTGCGCATCACCGATCGCCGTGCGCTCGAAGCCGTCAAGGCTGGCATGGGCGTAACGCGCATCGAAATCGAAGCCTGCCTGTCGCAAGGCCTGCCCAATACGCCGATGGCAGGGGCATATATGCGCGTGACGGGCGGCAACTTCATCGTTGCGCGCCCGATCGGCGTTGTGGAAGGCATTGACTTTCAATACACCGGCTCGGTGCGCAAGGTCATCGCGGAGGAAATCTCTGCCGACCTCGACCAGCAAAACGTCGTGCTGATCACGCCGCTCGGGGTATCGCCCGCAGGCGAGATCTTCAACCTCGCCATGGAAGAAGTCGCCGAAGCAGTCGCCATCGCTCTGCAAGCCGAAAAGCTCATCTACCTGTGCGACGCGCCGGGCCTGCTCAACGGCCAGGGCAACCTGATCGAAGCCATCACGGCCGATGAAGCCGAACGCAAATTCCAGGAAGGCGTCGGCCTGACCGAAGACCTCGACCTGTTCCTCCCGCGCGCCATCCGCGCCGTGCGCAACGGCGTTGCCCGCGCCCACTTGATCGACCGCGACAAGGACGGCGGTCTGCTGCTGGAGTTCTTCACCCGCCAGGGTGTCGGCACGATGGTCACGCGCGACGCGCTGCATCGCATCCGCGAAGCGAACAACGAAGATATCGCCTCGCTGATCCATCTGATCCAGCCGCTCGAAGCCGACGGTACGCTTGTACGCCGCCCGCGCGAGTTGCTGGAAAAAGAAATCGAGCGCTTCACGCTGGTCGAGCACGACCACGTAGTCATTGGCTGCGCAGCGCTCTACCCGTTCCCCGAAGAAAGCATGGCCGAAATGGCCTGCCTGGCGATCCAGCCCGACTACCGTCGCGCGGGGCTTGGCGACCGACTGCTGCAACACATGGAAAGTCGCGCACGCAATGCCGGCTTTTCGCGTTTGTTCGTGCTCACCACTCGTACCGAGCATTGGTTCCGCGAGCGCGGCTTCATTGAGGTCGCCCCCGAAGAACTGCCCGCCCGCAAGCGTGATCTATACAACTTTCAACGGCGCTCCAAGGTACTGATGAAGACGCTGTGACGGAGGTGTCCGGTGGCAAAGCCCGCAACCGGCGATCAGCGCCGGGCCCGCGCATGGCCGCGCCCCCGACCTCTTGTACCCGTGCTTGCCTGCGCGGTGCTCATCTGCATAGCGGTGGCGCCCTGGATCATTGGCTTTTCGCCCGGCGCTCTGCACTGGTCGCTTCTCGTCGCGGCGGGCTGTGCCTCGTGCTGGGTTGGCTATGTAGCGGGCCGACGCCTCGCCGCTCCGCAAGGTGGCCGCTCCCCTGCTGATTACCGCCAACTGGCTGAGGACACGCCGGGGCTCGAAGCCCTCGTCGACACGGACGGACGGGTGCTCTGGGTGAACGCCGCGTTCCATGACATCACGGGCTACACCCTGGACGAATGCGCGCCGGCAGGTCGGCTCGTTCAACCTCTGCGTTGCCCCCGCCGATCGACGCCGCGCACACGTTATGGCGCTGTGCGCACTGCAAGGCAGGTCCAACGCCGGCCACGAACTCCGCGTCCGGCACCGCAATGGCGATGAAGTCTGGTTCGCGTGCCGCTGGTACGCACTGAGCGACGCAAAAGGCCGACTCACCGGCGTGCGACTGTCCGGGCAGAACGTCCAGCATCGTCGCGAAATCGAAGCGCGCCTGCGCGAAACGGTGTCCGCGCTGCGCGACGCCCAAGCGCTCACGGATCTCTATCTGCACCAGAGCGACGACGAACGCGCACGCCTTGCAGCGCTCCTCGATACCGTTACGCTGGGCATCGTATTCATCGACCGGGAGCGCCGCGTGCTCTATGTCAACCCGGCGGCGCAGGCAATGTGGGGCATCGCCGATCACGCGTTGACGGCAGGCATGGATGCCGGAACGCTGCTCGAAAGCACAGCCCCGTCGAGGGCGAATGATGCAGACTATCGACGCCACCTCTCCGAAATTCTCGAACAACGCGGCACCTCAAAGCCCTATGACATCGCCATGAACGATGGGCGCGTACTACGCGAGGTATCGTCGATGGTTACCGCGCACGATGATGCGGGCGCCATTGGGCGGGTGTGGGTGCATGAGGACGTTACCGAAGCGCTGCGCGCCCGACAACGGCTGGTTGACATGGCAGAGCGCGACCCGCTGACCAATCTGCTCAATCGGCGCCGCTTTGTGGAAGAACTTGAACGACAACTCGCCGACAGCCAGCGGCGCGGCCTGCAGATCGGCCTGATCTTCTTCGACCTGGACGGCTTCAAGCACGTCAATGACACGCTCGGGCACCATGTTGGCGACGCGCTGCTGTGCGCCGTCGCGATGGGCGTGGGCGACATCGTCCGCCGCAATGAGTTGTTCTTCCGTCTGGGTGGCGATGAATTCGCAATACTGGTGGCAGACACGGACGAAGAACGCATGATGCTGTTGGCACAACGCGTGCTGAGTACCATCGCGGGACTTGCGCCACCGGGGATCGGCCCCACCTGTCACGTCAGCGCCAGCCTTGGCATCGCCGTCGCGCCCCAGCATGCGCATGACTCGCATACGCTCATGGCTGCGGCAGATCGCGCCATGTACGTGGCAAAATCACGCGGCAAGAATTGTTGCGAGGTGGCCACCGCACACTCGCACCAGGAACCATGATTCAGGTATCAGCATGAGCAGCGAAAACACCCCGAAGTCAGTCCGCACCGTCACCTGCCCGCAATGCAGCTCGCCCGCAGAGTGGTCGCCGAACAACCCATACCGTCCGTTCTGCTCCGAACGCTGCAAGCTCATCGACCTCGGCGCTTGGGCGTCCGAGTCCTATCGCGTGGCGGGGCAAGAACCGCCCTTGATGGACGACGACAGCTAAGAACGCGTCGTCAGGCGCTCGGGCGCTTGCGATGGAACGCCACCGGCACGCTGACCGGTGGCGGGGAGACGAGGATGTGCTTCTTCATCTTGCCGACGACGTGCATCTCGCACGGCTTGCAATCAAAGCGCAGCGTAAGGCGTTCTGCCCCATTCACAAGCGTCATCGGCTCGGCACGCACCTGCCCCTGTACGCCCTTCACGCCCTTGGCTTGCTTGGGGCACAGGTTGAATGAAAAGCGCAGGCAGTGCTTGGTGATCATCAGCGACACTTCGCCCGCTTCTTCATTGGCTTCGTAGGCGGCATCGATCAGCTTCACACCGTGGCGTGCATAGAAACGACGCGCCGCATCGTTGTAGACGTTAGCGAGATAGCTCAGCGTGTCGTCCGGGTAATTTGCCGGCGGCTCAACAGGGGCTCTGCGCGGCAGTCGTACCATCGACGCAGCGCGCGCGGCCTCCAAGGCTGCAATGCCGTCACGGCGCAGTGCATTGAGCTGCGACGCGGGCACAAAGTACGCAGCCGCCGCATCATCGATCACCACTTCACGCGCAGAGAACATGGTGTTGCCGAGCTTCGACAAACCGTCGCGCAGAGCGGCAACGGCCCGCTCGGGATGCTCAGCAGGCGCCTTGTCATGCGCCAGGATGGCACTCGCCATCACACCATCCTCGTCAGTCAGCGACAGCGCAAAGCCCGCATCGCCGTTGCGCAACTGCATCCACACGCCAACGCGGCGATCAGCCGACTTTTTGGTCAGCGCCTGTTCCCAGGCGTGATCGCGGTTGCGGCTGATGGCCACGCCGGGCTTCAGTCCTGGCAACGAAGCAATCGATTCGTTCGGCCAGACGCGCCACAGGTTGCCCTCGATGCACTGGGCTCGATTGGCCTGCACGCCGACGACTTCGCGCTTGTTCATGTAATTGAGGCCGTCGCCGTTGTGCAAGGGCGCGTCGGCCTCCACGTCGAAATGGTCGCCCGCCACACGCGTCACCATACCGAGTGCCACGCCGACAAACTTCGGTGAATCGAAAGCACCAATGTCTTCCTGGCGACCATTCACGAAGTAATCCGTCGCGCTGCGATGAAAGGTCTTGTCCGGTTCGGGCGTGAACAGCAAATGCGTCTCGCCGCTGGACGCACGTGCAAGCTCTGGCTGCTCCGTGAGGATTTCGTCGAGCAACAGGCGATAGTGCGCGGTGATGTTCTTGACGTAGCCGGCGTCCTTGTAGCGGCCCTCGATCTTGAACGAACGGATACCTGCATCGATCAGCGCACGCAGGTTCGCGCTCTGATTGTTGTCCTTCATGGACAACAAATGCTTGTCGAAGGCGACCACGCGCCCCTGCGAATCCTGCAACGTATAAGGCAGGCGGCAAGCTTGCGAGCATTCGCCCCTGTTCGCGCTGCGGCCGGTATGCGCGTGGCTGATGTAGCACTGCCCCGAGAACGCCACGCACAGCGCGCCATGAATGAAGAACTCCAGCGTAGCATCCGTCGCTTCGTGCACGGCACGAATCTGCTGCAGCGTCAGCTCACGCGCCAGCACAATCTGCGAAAACCCGACGTCGGCCAAAAAGCGGGCTTTGTCGACGGTGCGGATGTCAGTCTGCGTGCTCGCATGTAGCTGGATCGGCGGCAGATCGAGTTCAAGCAGCCCCATGTCCTGCACGATCAGCGCATCCACTCCTGCGTCGTACAGCTGCCAGATCAGCTTGCGCGCGGGTTCAAGCTCCGCGTCGTGAAGGATCGTGTTGAGCGTGGCAAAGATGCGCGCGCGGTAGCGGTGGGCGAACTCCACCAACCCGGCAATGTCCGACACGGTGTTCTCGGCATTGGCGCGCGCGCCAAACGACGGTCCGCCGATATAGACGGCGTCAGCGCCATGCAGGACCGCTTCGCGACCGATGTCGGCCGTCTTGGCGGGAGAAAGGAGTTCGAGGTGCGGTGTCGTTGCCATGTCGGGAAGTCCATACCCGGCGATGTCTGGAGGCGCGCCGCTCGGGAAGGTGCGAAGGGTAGGCGCACCCGGCCGGCCGGTCAAATCGGCAGAACAAACGAAAACGGGCCGCAATGCGGCCCGTTGGTGACAGCTTGTGTCGCGTCGGTCAGTAGCCGGTGGTAATGCCAAGACCGCCGGGCAGTGCGCCCTTGAGTTGCGACGGCTTGAAGGCGCCGGCGGTCGTCCAGGCCATCCAGTCGATGTCGCTCACGACCGAGTACGCCCCCTCGTCACCAAAGGTAATGAACTCCTGCTGCTCCCAGGTCCGAATCATGTCCGTACTCGTGACGGTGGGCACGATGGGCGTGTCCGAGCCATCAGCATAAATGGTGAACGATCCGCTGTGGGGGCCATCCATCCTGACGCTGAGCTGGAAAATGTGGGGAACAGTCATATCCAATGCAGTGCTGACCTTTGACATCAGTGACGACTGTTCGAAGCGTTCTATGTAGATACCCTTGGCCAGCGAATCATTGCAGACTGAAAAGGAGATGAGCGCACCGCCGTCGCTGGAAAACGGCACTGCAGGCAGTTGCAGCCAAACATCCAGCAGACGGGTCTGCGAACCGTATGTCACGCCCGCAACAGGCGCCACACGCACAAGGTAAGTCAGAGTTTTCGGATAGCTCGCCGATGCTGACCAGAACGGTCCGCCTTTTAGCACACTACGGTCCGGGGCAGACGACGAGGTGTTCAGACGAAGCAATCCTGTCGCGCCATCCGCTTTGAAGCCATTGAAGTACGTGATGGTCTTGCCGTACGAATCAGTGGTAAAGCCCGTCCCGAGGACAAATGGAGAAGCCGTCTTGGCAGACGGAAAACCGATTGCTCCGCGTGACGTAGGATTCGCCCCGCCGCCGTAGAACCGCCCATGCCAGATCAGTTGTCGATACGGCCCCCTTTGGCAGCACAGTAACCTGTACCCCCACGTCAATGAACGACAGCGATTTGCTGGTGCTATCGATCGCCTCGACGCGTGCAGATGAACAATACGTGCCGGGCTTCAGCGTACGGGCGTCGGCAGACACCCACATGGCCGGCGCATAGGGAGCAAGTTCCGTGACCAGCCAACTTGTCGCCGGCACTTCGGGCGACGGCGCCAACTTTAGGGTAGCCGGTGTAATCACTTCGGCCGACATCGACTGGGGAGCACTGATCTCTCCTTCGTTAACTACGAAGGTCAATTGGGTCGTGGAAAGAATGAAATCGGCGGTCTCCGCTTTACCGCTGCCGGCGGGGCAATTCGCCACCGACGAGCTACTTGAACTGCTCGAACTACTAGCTGTGCTTGAGCTGATTGAACTCGATGAAACGCTGCTGGTGCTCGACGAACTCGAACTTGCACCGCTTGGCGAGGCGCTATCACCCCCGCCACTACCGCCGCCACCGCATGCGACCAACAGCCCCGAAAACAGAACAGCAACGCATTTCTGTGCAACGAACCTCATCAATCTCCCCCGTTGTTTTTTGATTTCTGCGCCGGCGCTTGTGACCGGTTGTTCGAATTCTACTGAGCGCCCCCCTGCTCCACTGACACAGATTTACGTACCAAAGGGCAGAAGCCGTTCATGCACAAGGCTCCAATGGAAAAGGGCCGCAGCGCGGCCCTTCGGTGACAGCTTGTGTCGCGTAGTTCAGTAGCCAGTGGTAATACCGATGCCAGCAGGCAATCTGCCTTTGAGCTCTGAAGGCTTGAACGCCCCCCGGTCACTCCAGACCATCCAGTCGATGTCGCTGGTGGCAGCCGAAGCGCCGTTGTCGCCGATCTGGATGAAATTGGCAGGAAGCCACGCCCACCGCAGATCGTTGCTCGTGATGGTAGGTACTACCGGGGTGTCTGACCCGTCGGCATACACCGTGAATGAGCCGCTGCGGGGTCCGTTCAGTACGGTGCTGATCTGGTAGATGTGTGGAACCGACATATCCAGTGGAGTGCCGCTCACCGAAGTCGTACTGCTCTGTTCGACGAGATCAAGATATACACCCTTCGCGACACTATCGTTCCGAACTGAGAACACAATGCGTGCTCCTTCGGTGGCATTGGCTTCCGAGAGACTCAGTTCTACATCAAGAAAGCGTTGCTGGCTTCCATATGTCACGCCCGTTACCGGCGCTACTCGCACGAGATAGGTCAGGTTCTTCGGGTAGCCTTTCGTCGAAAAAATCGAGCCCGTGCGCAGCAAGCTGCGGTCCAGGGCCGAAGACGACGTATCAACACGAAGCAAGCCCGTCGCACCATCGGCCTTGAATCCATCGAAGAACGATACGGCGCGGCCTTGCGAGTTGACGGTCGTCCCCTTTACGAGGGAGAACGTAGAACATACCTTTGAGGGTCGGATAGCTGATCGACGCGGTTCCCGTCGGCTTGGCTCCTCCAGCGTACACACCCCATTCGAGATCAGCGGACGCCGAAGATGAAGAAGAGCTCTTCGGTGACACCGTGACCTTGGCACCCACATCAAGGAAAGAGAGCGTCTTGGTGCCTGTGGAATCGAGTGTCTCGACGCGCACCGCCGTGCAATACGTGCCTGCTTTCAGCGCCCGTGCATCTGCATAGACCCAGGCTGCCGATGAGGTCTGGTATAGCTCGGTGGTCAGCCAGGTGGTGGCCGTCACGCCAGGTGGCGGGGATAGCTTGAGATAACCAATCGGTGTATTGGCGAAAACTGCGGATACGAGTTGCGGGACGCTCAACTCGCCTTCGGTGACAGTGAAGTCCAGTTGAGTCGTGGACAAGCTGAAATCTGCCGTTCAACGCCGTACTACTACCGACAGGGCTGCCCGCGGGGCAACTTGCCACGGATGAACTACTCGAACTACTAGCACTCGACGAAACACTGCTCGAGCTGGACGAAGCACTGGAGCTCGACCCTGCCCCACTGGGCGAGGCGCTATCGCCGCCGCCACCACCACCGCCCCCACAAGCAGCCAGAATTCCAGAAAAAAGAACAGCAGCAGACCCCCGAACTACGGACTTCATATGACTCCCCCGTCGGTTGTTTTTGGTATGCGGCGCAGGCGCGCCGATCGTTCGAATTCTACTGAGGCGAAACCTCATTCATTGACACAAATTTACAGACCGAAGGGCAATACCGACTGCTGCCGCGAAGCGGATTTCCATCGAATAAGGCTGCCACTGTGCGCTACCATCCGCCCCACGGCGTCATAAGCGCCTTTTCGAATTCTGGAGATGTTCATGAGCAGCTTTACCAAAGTGGTCCTGTACACCGGCGCCGGCGGCCGCGCGGCTTTCCGCGAAGACGACATTTCGCTGGACGAATCCAATCCCAACGTCCATCTGTCGAGCGTGATCGGCGCGTCCGGCATCCAGTTGCGCCGCAGCCCGGTCGGCTTCAAGAGCGCGGTGCACGTGACCGGCGCACCGCAGTGGGTGTACATCCTGAGTGGCGCAATGGAAATCGTGCTGCTCGACGGCTCCTCGCGCCTGTTCAAGGCGGGCGAGCACTTCTACTCGGCCGATACGCTGCCCGAAGGCGCAACCTTTGATCCGAAGGTGCACGGCCACTGGAGCCGTCAGGTCGGCGACGAGCCGCTGGTGACGCTGTTCGTCAAAGACTGAACGCGCTGCTCCAACCAAAGAAAAAGCCATCCGGTTCGACACCGGATGGCTTTTTTGTGGGTGGCTGCAAAGGTTGCTACTGAGTGAGCGACTGCAACTCAGCCGCTTGCAGCGATCACGATCACGCGCCGAACCGCTTTCGGCCGGGTGCGTATGCCAATAGGCAGGCGAAGGAACACCAAACCTAGGCGCCCGCCACGACGCCAGCGGCGGTGTGATTGGTTCTGCTGTACCGCCGGATGGCCGCGTGGACTGTCCGGGCACGCACATGACAAGGGCCGCTCGCGCGGCCCTTCGTTTCGACACCTGCCGTCACACGCTCAGAGCTTGTGATAGACCTGAGCGCCCTTGGTCACGAACTCGACCGACTTGGTCTCCATGCCGCGCGAAATCGCTTCGGCTTCGGCAATGCCCTGCGCGGCGGCAAAGTCGCGCACGTCCTGCGTGATCTTCATCGAGCAGAAGTGCGGGCCGCACATCGAACAGAAATGCGCGACCTTGGCGCCTTCCTGCGGCAGCGTCTCATCGTGGTAGGCACGGGCCGTGTCAGGGTCCAGACCAAGATTGAACTGGTCCTCCCAGCGGAACTCGAAACGCGCCTTGCTCATGGCGTTGTCGCGGATCTGGCTGGCCGGGTGGCCCTTGGCAAGGTCTGCAGCGTGCGCGGCGATCTTGTAAGCGATGATGCCCGCCTTCACGTCATCCTTGTCGGGCAGCCCCAGGTGTTCCTTGGGCGTCACATAGCACAGCATGGCGCAACCGTACCAACCGATCTGCGCAGCGCCGATGGCACTCGTGATGTGGTCGTAGCCCGGTGCGATGTCGGTGGTCAGCGGCCCCAGGGTGTAGAACGGCGCTTCCTTGCACCATTCGAGTTCCAGCTCCATGTTTTCCTTGATGAGCTGCTGCGGCACGTGGCCCGGGCCTTCGATCATCACCTGCACGTCATGGCGCCACGCGATCTCGGTGAGTTCGCCCAACGTCTTGAGTTCGCCCAGTTGCGCTTCGTCGTTGGCGTCCCAGATCGAACCGGGGCGCAGGCCATCGCCGAGCGAAAAGCTCACGTCATAGGCCTTCATGATTTCGCAGATGTCTTCGAAGTGCGTGTAGAGGAAATTCTCTTTGTGGTGCGCCAGACACCACTTGGCCATGATCGACCCACCGCGCGACACGATGCCCGTCATGCGGTTGGCGGTCATCGGCACGTAGCGCAGCAGCACGCCCGCGTGGATGGTGAAGTAATCCACGCCCTGCTCGGCCTGTTCGATCAGCGTGTCGCGGAAGATCTCCCACGTCAGGTCTTCGGCCTTGCCATTGACCTTCTCCAGCGCCTGATAGATGGGCACCGTGCCGATGGGCACCGGGCTGTTGCGCAAAATCCATTCGCGCGTCTCGTGGATGTTCTTGCCGGTCGACAGGTCCATCACCGTGTCGCCGCCCCAGCGGATCGACCAGGTCAGCTTGTTCAACTTCTTCCTGGATGCTGGAAGTCACCGCGCTGTTGCCAATGTTGGCGTTGATCTTGGTGAGGAAGTTGCGGCCGATGATCATCGGCTCGCTTTCCGGGTGATTGATGTTGGCGGGAATGATGGCGCGACCGCGCGCCACTTCATCGCGCACGAATTCCGGCGTGATCACGTCGGGAATCGCCGCACCAAAACTCTGGCCCGGATGGCGCCGGCCCATGAAAGCCGCCATCTTTTCGCCGTTCGGCCCGGTCGCCTTCAGCGACTCGATGTACGCGGCCCGGTTAAGGTTCTCGCGAATGGCGATGTACTCCATCTCCGGCGTGACGATGCCACGGCGCGCATAGTGCATCTGCGTCACGTTGCCGCCAGTCTTGGCGCGGCGCGGCTTGCGTTGCAGATTGAAGCGCAGCCCGTCCAGCGAGCCATCGGCTTCGCGGCCACGGCCGTATTCGGAACTCAACCCAGAGAGCTGTTCGGTGTCGCCACGCTCTTCGATCCAGCCTGCGCGCAATGCCGGTAGGCCATCGCGGACGTCGATCCTGGCTGCCGGGTCGGTATAGGGGCCGGAAGTGTCGTAGACAAAAATCGGCGGGTTCTTTTCGCCGCCAAAGGCGGTCGGCGTGTCGGCCTGGGCGATCTCGCGCATCGGCACGCGGATGTCCGCGCGCGAACCGTCGATGTAGACCTTGCGCGAATTCGGCAATGGCTGGATGGCCGCTTCGTCCACGTGGGCATTCGAAGCGATGAATTTCTCATTGGCGTTCATGGTGCAACCTCCGTTGTGGGTGGGGCGGGGAGGCTGCACGGCCGGCGCCCGCAACGGGGCATGGAGACGTGCTCTCGCTTTCCCTACGCCGGTATCACCCGGATCAGGTTCGAAGGGTATTTCTCACTGCCGGACAACCCGGCAGACCCCCAGCGAATGGCGGCACGGTACTCAAAAAACCTCACTTTGGCAAACCGGGCATTCAAGTTATGGGGCGTTGCGGCCGAAAAAAGAGGAAACAACAACCCGCCCCAACATGCCCGCACGCTCGGTGCTTGCCCTCGCTTTGCTGATCGCTCTGCCCGCCTGGTCTGCTGACTGGATGACGGTGGCCAGCGATCGCCTGCGCCGCGTCGAGCTGGACCGCGGCAGCGTGCTGCGCGCCGAGCGTGGCGCCCGCGTCGCGTGGGGTCGCATCGTGCTGTCGGATGCACAGGCCCAGTTGGCCGGGTATCGCGAAGTGCGCGCGCTGAATCGCTATGACTGCGCAGCGCGTACCTTCACCATCGTCAAGCGTGTGTACTTCGACGCCAACGAGCGTCCGATCCGCGAGGAAGGCGTCGACAACGCCCATCCGATCGGCATCAAGGCGGGAACGGCGGATGATCGTTTTTTCTCTGAAGTGTGCGAAGTGCCGGCCCAATCGGCGGTCACCCCGCCTGCGACCGTCAGATCGCTGACCCGTCTCGCGGCGCAGGCCGAACGCAAGGCGGCGGCCGTTCAGAATCAGGCCAAGACCGAAGCTGCCGCCGAACCGCCCGTCAGGCCACGGCGGGTCGCGCTCGACGCCACCACCGACTCGACCCTGGCCGAGCGCCTGGCTAACGCAGCCAATGGTGGCAGCGCGACCCCGCCGCCGCCAATCGCCTACGCGCCGCCACGCGAAGTCCCGCAGCGCGTCACGCCGAAAGCCGTGGCCCCTCGGTCGTGGAGTTACGAAGGCGACACCGGTCCGGAGTCATGGGCGCACCTGTCGAACGAATACGCCGCCTGCGCACGCGGGCAGCGCCAATCGCCCATCGATCTGCGCGACACCATCAAGGTCGATCAAGAGCCACTCCGTATCGACTATCGGCCGTCGGCATTCACCATCGTCGATTCGGGCCGCAATATCGATGTTGACGTGGCGGCGGGCTCGACGCTCAAGGTCATGGGCCGCACTTACGTGCTGACGGGTGTGCACTTCCATCACCCGGCCGAAGAGCGCATCAATGGTCAGTCCTTCGACATGACCGCACACCTCGTTCACCGCGACACTGAAGGTCGCATCGCCATCCTCGCGGTGCTGCTGAAAGCCGGCAAACCGAACGATGCCGTGCAGACCTTGTGGAACAATCTGCCGCTCGAAAAGAACCAGCCGTACCAGCCCGAGGCGCCGCTGGACATCTCGCGCCTGCTGCCGGCGGAGCAGGGGTATTTCAGCTACATGGGGTCATTGACAACGCCCCCGTGCACCGAAGGCATTCTGTGGCTGGTGATGAAACAACCGGTGGACATCTCGCGCGAGCAGATCGATATCTTCACGCGCTTCTACCGCAACAACGCTCGCCCCATCCAGTCGGCCAACGGCCGCATCATCAAGGAATCGCGCTGAGGTACTCAGGCGTCGCGCAGATGCAGCGGTAGCCCGTGGCGCGCGTAGTGCGCTTCGCGTCGCTGCAGGCAATTGCCCAGGATTGTTTCACGCTCGGCGACGCCCGAGCCCGCCCAGGCGCGAATCTCATCAAGACTGCGAAAACAGCCCGTGCAGACATCTGACTCGCTGTCCAGGCAACACAGGCGCACGCAGGGCGAAACGGGCAAAGCGATTTCGTCGAAGTTCTCTTCGTTCATTACGGAGTCTGGCGTCGTCAGGTGACGTGCCGATCAGGGTCGGGATTGGAGCGCGCCAGCGTACCGGCGCTACGCAGGAGTCGGCGCAGGGAGCGCCACAGCCGACGCACGATCCACACACAGATCGCGGCCAGCACCAAAGCAAGTGCGCCCGCCACCAATGGGTGATGGGCAATGAGCCAGAACAGCCCGAGCGATACCACGTCCTCGCCGAACGACGCTGTCCAGTTCGACACCGGCTCGGGCGAGGTATTGAGCGTGGCCCGCGTGCCTGTCTTGGCCAGATGGCCGGTCGCGGCAAAGGTACCACCCAACAGCGCCATCGCTACGGTGGCCGCCGCGCCGTTACCGGTCAGACCCGCAGCCAACGCCGCCCCGGCTGGCAGGCGAATAAAGGTATGGATGCTGTCCCAGACGGTATCGACAGCGGGGATCTTGTCGGCCAGAAATTCCACCACCGCCAGAAAGGCCGCTACCCCCATCACGATCGGATGCGTCAGCACCTGCAACCCCGACGGCAGGTCGATCCATCCAAAATGCCCGGCCGCGCCCAGCACGAACACGAGCGCGTACAACCGGATGCCACTGGCGAATCCGAGCGCCGCCGCCAATGCGACGAGATGGGTCAGATCGAGGTGAGTCCAGTTCATGTCAGATCACGCGACCAAGTCACCACAGCAGCCCGCGTCATTCGTGTCGGGCAACGATGCCTTCGTCTTGCAAAGAAATAGCAGGCCCTACCCTGTTGGTTAGATCAGAAACCGCCTGACGCAAGCCACTTTTCGAGATGAGGCAAACGATCCACGCCCCAGAACGGCTCGCCTTCAACAATGAAGAACGGAGAGCCGAACACGCCGCGCGCCATGGCCAGCTCGACCTCGGCCTTGAGCCGCTCCTTGAGCGCCGCTTCAGCCAGCGCCTGGCCAAGCTCATGTCGATTGGCACCGACGTCGGCGGCAATCTCCAGTACACGGTCCAGTTCAGCGATGTTCACATTCGCCGTAAAGCACGCACGATAGGCCGCGTGCGCAAAAGCCCGAGCCTGATCGGGGTCGCGGTCCTGCAACCACAGGAAGGTGCGCGCTGCGTGCTGCGTCGGCACGGGGAAGTTCGACGGATGCGAGTAGGGGATGCCCAGAAAGCGCGCCGAGCGAGCGAAGTCGCGCAGGGCGTAGTCGCCCTTGAGCGGAATCTGGGGCAAGGGCGCCGCGCCCGTGGCTTTGAACGCCACCCCCAACAAAATCGGATGCCACACGACCGGCCGATCGTGGCGCGCAGCCAGATCGTCGATCAATTCAGAAGCCAGGTAACCGTACGGAGACGAAAAGTCGAAGTAGAAGTCGATTGGGGCCATGGTGTCTCTTATGTGAAAAGGCCAGGCGTTCATCCGGCGCTGAGGGCCAATGCTACGGGCAGTTCCGCTACCAGTCGAGCGTACGGCCATCGATCGACAGAAACTGTCCGTTATGACGCACCTCGAGCGTTTCAATGAGCCGCCGCAGCCGTTCAACTGCTTCACCCACGGGCAATTCGGCCTCAGCGCCCCCCATGTCGGTGCGCACACTGCCCGGATGGACGCTCGCCACGGTGACGCCAAGCGGCCCGAACTCGGCCGCTGCCATGCGCACCACCATATTCACCGCTGCGCAGGCCATGCGATATAGCGGCAGACTCGCATCGGCCGTCGCCCGCAATGAGCCCAGTTCGGACGACAGCACCACGATACGGCCACGCGCCTGCGCAACGGCCGGCGCAACGGCCTGAATCAGGCGCATGGCGCCCAGCACATTGGTACGCATGACCGCGTCGAATTCGGCGTCGCCCGGCGCCAGGAAGCGCTGCGCCGCCGGCCCGGCCAACCCGGCGCTGATGACCAGCAAAGGTAACGGCACATCGTCGCAATGCCAGGCCAGCGCGGCCACGGACTCCGCGCGCATCACGTCCAGCGCTTGCACGTCCACCCCGGCGGGCAACCAGCCGCGCGCCTCTTCGGGATGGCGGCAACCCGCGATCACGTGCCAACCCTCGGCGGCGTACTGCACAGCCAACTCCAGCCCGAGGCCGCGACTGGCACCGGCAATAAGAACGTCTTGCATGGATGCATCTCGTCACGAACAAGCCCCGATTATGCACAGCCTGGACGAAGACCTTGGGTGTGCAGCCCGCCGGGGCCGTTTTTCGGCGTCGCCGCAAAACTGGGCGCTACAATCGAACGACAACAGCCATACAGCCAGCCCCAACGTGAATCCTGACTCGCTTGAATACCCCTTCGGCACAAGCCCGGAAGGCGCTGCCCCCCAAACCGTGGCACCCGGCGTCGCCTGGCTGCGCATGGCGCTACCCTTTGCGCTCAATCACATCAACTTGTGGTTGATCGAAGATGGCCCGGGCATCGCTATCGTCGATACCGGCCTGGGCGACGATGCCTCCCGTGCGGCGTGGGATGCCGTGCTGGCAACGTTGGACAAGCCGGTGACGCAGATCATCGTCACCCACTACCACCCCGACCACGTGGGTAATGCCGAATGGCTGTCCCGCCTGAGCGGCGCGCCGGTCTGGATGAGCACGGGTGAATATCTGTTGGCCCATACCTTGCTCCACGAAACCGCCGGCTACGACGTCGCGGCCATGGTGGATCATTTCCGCCGCCACGGACTGGACGAGGATCGCTGTGGCCGGCTGGCGCGACGTGGCAATGTGTATGCGCGTGGCGTACCCGAGCTGCCGCGCGCGTACCGGCGCATCGTGGCTGGCGACCGGCTGCGGATCGGCACCCACACGTGGGAGGCCATCGTCGGCTACGGACATTCACCAGAGCACATGGCCTTGTATTGCGCCGGACTGGGTGTGTTGATCTCGGGCGACATGCTGTTGCCGCGCATCACGACTAACGTCAACGTGCCCGCAGCGCTGCCCGACGAAGATTCGGTGAGCCGTTTTCTGGACTCGGTCCGCCGCTTCGCGCCGCTGCCGGCCGACACGCTGGTGCTGCCCTCGCATGGTGCGCCCTTCTTTGGCGTCCATGCGCGCATTGCCCAACTTGAAGCACACCATGAAGAGCGCGATGCTACGTTGCTCGCCGCGCTCGACGTGCCGCGCAGCGCGGCCGAAGTATTGCCGGTGCTGTTCCCGCGCGAACTGGACTCGCATCAGGTGATGTTTGCCATGGGCGAAGCCATCGCGCACTTGAACCAATTGATGGTGCGCGGCTCCGTGCGGCGCATCGAAGACGGTAACAGGGTCCGCTTTGTAGCGGTGACCTGAGAACCTGCTCACGACCTTGCGGTGACAGGTCGGCGGCGGCATGAAGAGCGGTACAGGAACCGGGGTTGATGAATAATCAACCAGGATTCCAGGCAGCACGTGCGCCCCGGTCACGACCTCGCAGTAAGATCGGGGACAGGTTCTAAAACGCTGGCCATTGCCGGCACAAGCTTCGCCCCCTAAACCCGTGTTCAGGAGCGCAGTTCCATGTTGACCAAGCAGAACGAAGCCGAAACGGCAACCATGCCCGATCCGCAAGAGATAGCGCAAACCTACGCCGACGTGGCCCGGCGCAGCTCCAAGCTGCTGACCGAGCACATGCAGCGCCAGATGCAGAAAGGCATCAAGCCCTGCGACGATGAGTTGGGTCTGGCGCAGGCGTTCATGGACATGACCGCCAAACTGCTCGCCAATCCGATGCGCCTGGCGCAGGCACAATGGTCGCTGGCGTGGGATTACTTCTCGCTGTGGCAGAACTCGATGCAGCGTTTCATGGGGCTGGCGTCGGCACCCGTCGCCGCGCCTGCCAAGGACGACAAGCGCTTCCGCGACGATGCCTGGCAAGACCACTTTCTGTTCGACTTCATCAAACAGTCCTACCTGATTGCCGCACGCCACGTTCACGACACCGTTGCGGGCGTCGAAGGGCTGGATGAAAACACCCAGAAGAAGGTGAACTTCTTCACCCGTCAGTACGTGGACGCGCTCTCGCCCAGCAACTTTGTGCTGACCAACCCCGAAGTGATGCGCACCACCGTGCAATCGCACGGCCAGAACCTCGTCAAAGGCTTCAACAACCTGCTGCGCGACATCGAAGACGGTGACGGCCAGTTGCGTATCCGCATGACTGACACCGACGCCTTCGAGCTAGGCAAGAACGTCGGGACCACGCCGGGCAAGGTGGTGTTCCAGAACGATCTGATCCAGTTGCTGCAGTACACGCCGACCACGACCAAGGTCTATAAGCGCCCGCTGATGATCGTGCCGCCGTGGATCAACAAGTACTACATCCTCGATCTGCGCGAGAAGAATTCCTTCGTGAAGTGGTCAGTCGACCAAGGCCACACGGTGTTCGTCATCAGTTGGGTCAATCCGGACGCCCGCCTGGCCGAAAAGCAGTTCGAAGACTACCTGCAGGAAGGCGTGATCGACGCCGTCGGTGCCGTCTGCAAGCAGACCGGCGCCACCGAGATCAACGCCGTCGGTTATTGCCTGGGCGGCACGCTGCTGTCGGCGGCGGCGGCCTACATGGCGGCCAAGAAAGACAAGCGCATCGCCTCGACGACCTTCCTGACCACGCTAACGGACTTCTCCGAACCGGGCGAACTGGGCGTGTTCATCGACGAAGATCAGGTTACCAATCTCGAACGCAAAATGTCCGAACGCGGCTATCTCGAAGGCAGCGAGATGGCCAACACCTTCAATATGCTTCGCGCCAACGACCTGATCTGGTCGTTCGTCGTAAATAACTACCTGCTGGGCAAGGACCCGTTCCCGTTCGACCTGCTGTACTGGAACTCCGACGCCACGCGTATGCCAGCCAAGATGCACAGCTTCTACCTGCGCAATATGTATATGCGCAATGCGCTGCGCGAGCCGGGTGGAGTCACATTACTGGGAACGCCGATCGATCTTTCCAAGATCAAGGTGCCGGCCTACTTCATCAGCACCAAGGAAGACCACATCGCCCCGTGGAAGACCACCTACCTCGGCACGCAATTGCTGGGCGGACCGGTGCGCTTCGTGCTGGGCGGCTCGGGCCACATCGCGGGCATCGTCAACCCGCCGGTGGCGAACAAATACGGCTTCTGGGTGAACGACGCGGGCAAGCTGCCGCCGTCGCCGGACGACTGGCTGACCTCCGCGACCCAGCATGACGGCTCATGGTGGACCGACTGGAACGCGTGGCTGGTGGCGCAGGACGACACCCAGATCGCAGCCCGCGACCCGGCTGCCGGCCCCCTGCCGCCGCTGGATGAAGCGCCGGGATCGTACGTCAAGCTCCGCCTGGACAAGACCGTCCGCTAAGCGCGCACCTCGCCGTGGCCGGTGCAACGCCGGCCGCGCATGCCCCATCGGGCAACCCGGCCAAAGCGGCCTGACATTTCCGACATTTCCCCTTCAGTTTCCATATTTTCCGTCGATACCATGATTTCGTGCCCTATTCGCCCGGATCATGAGCCTCCCATCGGTCGACACCATCGACAGCCTTTCGCATCGCCTCCAGACGGCTTTTATCCGTCTGTCGAAGGATGCTGCGCTGTGGGAGACCGACCTCGAAGCGGCCTTGCGGTACGTGGCCGTGTGCCTGACCGAGACGATGCGCGTGGGCCGCGCTGGCATCTGGCTGATGCGCCCGGATGGCCGCGCGCTGGAATGCGGCGTGCACTATCTGGCCACGCATTGCGCCTTCGAACACATCGACCCGGTAGCACTCGACCACGCGCCGCTGTACCTGCACGCGCTGGACAGCGCTCGCCTGATCGACGCGACCGACGCGGTCAATGATCAACGCACCAGCGAACTGGCTGCCGGCTACCTGATTCCCAACGGGGTCGGCGCAATGCTGGACGCGGCGCTCCACAAAGCCGGACGTCTCAGCGGCGCGATCTGCATCGAACATCTTGGCAGCGCGCGGCTGTGGAGCCGCGAGGAACAATCCTTCGCCATCTCGGTGGCCGACCTTGTGTCGCAGCTCTTGGTGTTCCACGAACTGAAGGACAGCGAAGAACGCTACCGCCGGCTGTTTGAACTGGCCGGCGACGCCATCTTCACGCTGCGCGGCGACGAGATCATCGACTGCAACCAGCGCGCGGCCGAAATGTTCGCCTGCAACAGCGAGCAACTGCGCAGCATGCGGCCGCAGGATATTTCGCCGCCCACCCAGCGCGACGGTCAGTCTTCGCCGGAAAAAGCCAGCGTCATGATCCGCCGCGCGCTCGAAGGCGAGCCGCAGTTCTTTGAATGGTCGCACCGCCGGCTCGACGGATCGGTGTTCGATGCGGAAATCAGCCTGACCGCCATTGCGCTTGGGCATGAAGCCTTCACCCTGGCCATCGTGCGCGACATCACCGATCGCCAGCGCGCCGAACGCGCCCGCGCGCAGGCCCAGAAGCAACTCGAACAACGCAACAACGCGCTGCAGGTCGTAAACAGCCTCGCACGCCGCCTGCACGGCATCACCGACATCACACTGATCGCCGAAGAAACCGTACGTGTCCTGCATCTGCTGCGGCGTGCGGATATCGTCAGCTTCTTCCGCATCGGTGCCGACCAGGACCACCTGCACCGGATCGCGTGCCTTGGGCCGGGGGCCACCGAACTGACCAACACCGAGCCGATGATCTCGCTCAGCGGCAGTCTTGCAGGCGAAGCCCTGCAGGCTCGCCGCATCATGGTCTGCCAGGACATTTCTGCCGAGCCGCGCATCACGCCCACCGGCAAGAGCAAACTGATTGCCAATGGCATTCGCTCGTTGGTGTCGATGCCGCTGATCTACCGCGACGAATCGTTTGGCGTCATCAGTCTGCTGTTCCGCCAGGGCGTCGGCTCGCTAGCCCATTCTGACCTCGATACGCTCAACGCCGTCTGCCAGACGGTGGCGCTGGCGCTGGCCAATGCTCGCCACGTGCAGGACCTCGAATATCAGGCCATGCACGATTCGCTCACCGGCCTGCCCAACCGCGCGCAACTGCACCGCGAAACCACCGCCGCCATCGAACAGGCAAAGCACACCGGCACCGGCGTGGCGCTGTTGCTGCTGGACCTGAACCGCTTCAAGGAAGTGAACGACACGCTCGGCCACCATTCCGGCGACCATCTGCTCAAGCTGGTGGCGGATCGCCTGCGCTCGGCCACCGCCCCATTCGGCGCAACGCTGGCACGGCTGGGTGGCGACGAATTCGCCGTGCTTCTGCCCAGCGAGGGGCGACAGGAACAGGCCAACGCCTTCGCGGCGCTGCTGGGCACCATGCTGCGCCAGCCCTTCGACGTGCAGGGCATCGCGCTCGAACTGGGCGCTTCGGTCGGCGTGTCGCTCTACCCCACGCACGGCGAATCGAGCCACGCGCTGCTGCGTTGCGCCGACGTAGCCATGTACGAAGCCAAGAGCAAGGTCGGCGGCATCAGCGTGTTCGACCCGCAGTACGACACTCACAATCCGCGCCGGCTGGCGATGATCACCGAGCTGGGTTCGGCCATCCAGGCCGATCAATTGGTGCTGCACTACCAACCCAAGCTCGATCTGGTGTCGGGCCGCTGGAGCGGCTGCGAGGCATTGGTGCGCTGGGAACACCCGACGCTGGGCCGCATCGCGCCGGCCGAGTTCATTCCCTACGCCGAAACCAGCGACTTGATCCGCCCGCTCACGCTGTGGGTTGCGCGTCAGGCGCTGCGCCAGTTGCGCATGTGGCGCGACGCTGGGCTCGACGTGTCGGTGGCGATCAACCTGTCCACGCGCAACCTGCTCGACGTGACCTTGCCGGACGCGCTGGCCGAGTTGCTGGATGAATACGGGCTGCCGCCGGCAGCCCTGCAGCTGGAAATCACCGAGACGGCGCTGATCGGCGACCCGGATCGTGCGCTGGCGGTCGCCGACCGGCTGGTGGCCGAAGGCATGCGCCTGTCCATCGACGACTTCGGCACCGGCTATTCGTCGCTGGCCTATCTGCGCCGGCTGCCGCTGACGTCGCTAAAGATCGACCGATCGTTCGTTGAAGACATGCTCAACGACGAGCAGGACGCCATCATCGTGCGCTCCACCATCGCCCTGGCTCACAGCCTGGGGCTACGTGTCGTGGCCGAAGGCGTGGAAGAAGGCCCAGTCCTGGGCGCGTTGCGCGCGTGTGGCTGCGACGAGGCGCAGGGTTACCTGCTGGGCCGCCCGATGCCGGCAGACCAGGTCACGGCACTGATGTCGTCTGCACCGACGGTGTAGACAAGGCAGTTTTGATGTAGCACCGGCGCCCGCCGACGAGCGGCACGTCGTCATGAAAACAAGCACCGGCGCGAGTTTGCGCACGGTGTGCCCGAGGTACGGGAAGACGCTAGCTAAAGTTATCGTCACCCGGCCCGATACCGGTGAGACAGCGACCATAGGGTCGCCGGAGCTCGCGAGGAGACAGCAGTGAAAGCAATATTCAGCCCCGCCGTGGCACTTCTGAACCGGCTGCGCTATCCCTACAAATTCGGGTTGATCGGCCTTGTCGCCGTTGTGTCGATCGGCTTTTTCGTCGTATCGCTGACGATCGCCATGCAGTCCGAGCTATCGGCCGCCCGCGCCGAGCGCGACGGTCTGTCGGTCTATCAGCCGGCCCTGCGCGCGTTGCAGGCCATGCAGCACCATTCCGTGGTCGCCACCGCCGCACAAAGCGGTGACGACACCTTCAAGTCCGACGTGCAGGCGCGCGCAGGCGAAGTCGACGCCGCGCTGGCCGAAGTTGACAAGGCGCTGGCCGCCAGCAGTCTGAACCTCGCCACTGCATGGAAGGCCGTCCAGGCCGAGTGGCAACAGGTCAAGGGCAAGACGGCCGCCACGCAAGGCAAGGACATCGCCACGCTGCACGCCAAGCTGTTCGGCCAGATGGGCGACTTTTTGCGTGATATCGGCGAAGTGTCGAACCTCATCTCCGACGCCTCGCCCGACGCCAACTACCTGGCCGACACGCTCGTGCGCAAGTTGCCGGACGCCACCGATCGCGCCAATCGCCTGCGCGGCTCGGGCCTGTTCCTCATCGTCACCAAGGATATGGCGACCGAATGGCGCAAGATCGGCGGCCACATTGCAGAAGTCGAACGCACGCGGTCCGAGTTGCTCGACTCGCTCAATCGCGCAGCCAACGCCAGCCGTACTGCCCGCGAAGCGCTGCAGGCCACGGGCAAGGCGCTCGGCGGCGCGTATGACGGTTTCATCGCCGAAGCCGACGCCGAACTGCAAAAGGGCGCGCTGGCCGTAGAACCCAAGGCTTACACAACGCACAGTGCGGCCATGGTCGACACGCTATTCGGCCAGGCCGACAAGCAGATCGTCCCGACGCTGCGTGCTGTTCTCGACGCGCGCATCGGCGAACTAAACCGCGCGTTCATCACCAACACGGCGATTGCCGCCGTCATGGTGCTGCTGCTCGCGTACTTCTCTGTCGCCATGTTCTTCGCCATCCTCGGTTCGGTTTCCGAGTTGTCGGAAGGCGCACGCCGCATCGGCGACGGTGAGCTGTCGTATCGCATTCCGTTCTCGGCCCGCGATGAACTGCGCGCCGTGGCCGATCAGTTCAACGCCATGTCGTCGTCGTTCGCCGAGGTGATCCAGCGCGTGCAGAGCACTGCGCAGGAACTGAACCAGTCCGCGACGGCGCTCGCCGGCAGTGCCGAGCAAGTGTCGAAGGGCTCCGAACGCCAGTCCGAAGCCGCCTCCAGCATGGCAGCGGCGGTGGAAGAAATGACCGTCGGCATCGACGAAATTTCGCGTCACGCCGCGTCGGCGGAAGAAGTCGCCTCGCATTCGGGCACCTTGTCGACGACGGGTGGTGAGGTCGTGCAATCGACCGTGTCGGAGATGGAACGCATCGCCGAGGCGGTGAACCAATCGGCCACCGTCATCGAAGAACTCGGCCAGAACTCGGCACAGATCAGCTCGATCGTGAACTCGATCAAAGAGATTGCCGACCAGACCAACCTGTTGGCGCTCAATGCAGCCATCGAAGCGGCGCGCGCAGGGGAATCGGGCCGTGGCTTCGCAGTCGTGGCCGACGAAGTGCGCAAGCTCGCCGAGCGCACGGCACGTGCCACGCAAGAGATCGGCGGCATGGTTGCGGCCATTCAGTCGGGCACCAATCGCGCGGTTTCCGCCATGCAGGACGGCGTCACGCGTGTGCGCGAAGGCGTGCAACTGACCAACCAGGCAGGCGAATCGATGATGCGCATCCGCGATGAATCGGGTCGCGTGGTGCAGTCGGTCAGCGATATCTCCCTGGCATTGCGCGAACAGACTTCGGCCAGCACCGAAATCGCACGCAACGTCGAACACATCGCACGCATGGCCGACGAGAACAACGCTGCTGTGGCCGAAACGGCCCAGACGGCAAACCGCCTGGAATCCCTGGCGCATCAGCTGACCACCGAAGTCGCACGTTTCCGCTTGTAATCCCGGAAGAGAGAGAAATCGAAGAGCGCGTTGGCACGGCTGCGGCGCGTCTCTTCCTGAAACGAGACAGTGGCGGGATCACACGCCACACAGGAGGTAGAGCCGTGAAGTTCATCAGCGTATTTTTTGCACCCGCCATCGCCATCCTGCGGCGACTGCGCTATCCGTACAAATTCGCCCTGCTGGGCGCCATGTCGGTCATCACCATCGGCTTCTTCACGATCGAGACTGCCAACCGGATGAGCGACGACCTCAACGTCGCACGCCGCGAACAAGGCGGCGTCGAACTGCTGACGCCGACCTACGCGCTGCACCAGCAACTGCTGATGTACGCAGGTCTGGCCGCCGCATCGCCCGGCAATAGCGACCTGAAGGCACCGCTCGACAAAAGTGCGGCCGCGACGGATGCAGCGCTCAAGCAATTGGCAGCGGCGGTCGAGGCGCATCCGAATCTCTACCTGTCCAAGCGACTCAAGTTCCTGTCCGACCAATGGACCGCCTTCAAGCAACGCGTGGCGGCGGCGCAATCAGGCGCAGCGCCTGCGTCCGAGGCGAGCAATTCGTACCTCGTGCGCGAGGAACTCAAGCTCTTCATTCGTGACCTGGCAGGCAATTCGACCATGCAGAGCGACCCGGATCGTCGCGGCGCTTATGTGGTCGACGCGCTGTTGCACAAGATCCCCGTGGGCGCCGAAACGCTCACCAGCATCCGCGGCTCCGGCGTACTGGCGTTGGCGGTGGCGTCCGCCTACGGCAACGAGTCTCGCCGTCTGGGCGGCATGCTCGATCAGTTCACCGACGGACAAGCCGAGCTGAAGGAGCTTTTCAATCGCGTCGGTCGCTATGACAGCAGCCTGGGCGGCACGCTCGCCAATGTGGTGAAGAGCATGGACGCCGCAGCGACGCCGCTGCTCGACATGACCCGCAAGGAGATCGTCGGTGGCGAAATGACCGTGACGGCGATGCCCTTCATGGAGACCGGCGACAAGGCCGTAGCCGCTTACTACAAGGCGGCGGACGCCGCGCTGGACGAGCTTGAATCGATCGTCAACTGGCGCGCACGTGGTCTGGCCGCCCGTGTGTGGGGCAGCGCGCTGGTGGCCCTCGCCATGGTGCTGGCGTTGGCTTACATGTCGATCAGCGTGCTGATCGCAATGACGCAGTCGGTCGAAGAGTTGCGGGAAGGCGCCCGCCACATTGGCGAAGGCGACCTGACGTACCGCATCGGCTTTACTGCCCGAGACGAACTGCGCGACGTAGCCAACCAGTTCAACAACATGGCGCAATCCTTCGCCAGCATCCTCGGGCGCGTCGGAGCCGGTGCGCAGGAAGTCGCCACCGCAGCCAGCACGCTCAACGTGCTGGCCGCCAATGTTGCCAACGGTTCCGAACGCCAGAGTGAAGCCGCGTCGAACATGGCGTCGACGGTCGAAGAAATGACCGTCGGCATCACCGAGATCGCACGCTTCGCCAGCGATGCCGAAGGCATGGCAACGCACTCGGGCGACGTATCCGGCCGTGGCGAAGAAGTCGTGCGCCGCACCGAGCAAGAGATCGAACGTATCTCGGATTCAGTCGCGCAGTCTTCTCGCGTCATCGATGAGCTGGGCGCGAACTCGGAGCAGATCAGCGCCATCGTCGCGACCATCAAGGAGATTGCCGAGCAAACCAACCTGCTGGCACTCAACGCGGCCATCGAAGCCGCCCGCGCTGGCGAAACCGGCCGTGGCTTCGCGGTGGTGGCAGACGAGGTCCGCAAGCTCGCGGAGCGCACCTCGCAGGCGACGCGCCAGATCACCGGCATGATCGACGTAATCCAGTCGGGCACGCGCGACGCCGTGGGCTCGATGCAGATGGGCGTGGCACGCGTGGATGACGGCGTGGCGCTGACGCACCAAGCCGGCGAAGCTATGCGCAACATCCATCAGGCATCTCAACGCGTGGTGCGATATGTCGCCGACATTTCACTGGCGCTGCGTGAGCAGACTTCAGCCAGCAACGATCTGGCACGCAACGTGGAGCACATCGCCCAGATGGCGGATGAGAACCACGCCGTAGCACGCAGCACTGCAGGCACGACGCAGTCGTTGGAAGCGCTGGCAGCACGCCTGCAATCTGACATCGCACGTTTCAAAGTCTGACATCCTGGCAGTTCACCGCGGGCGGCGCTCGCCGCCCGCCCGCGCATTTCCTCACACCGAGTTATCGCACCATCGACTACGCACGTTTGTGCGTCATCGGCGCGCGTCCGCGTGCGTCATGCCAGAATAGTCCCGCCCGACGGGGGTCGGGCAGGGCAACAAACATCGTGCTCGCCCGCATGACAAGAACGCGAAACTCAATCTCTTCACATGGAAAATTCCGATATCGTCGTTGCGCCCGCCGCCCCGATCACACGCGAGCAATTCCGCTTTACGGGCTCGGGCAACGAGTACTTCCGCATCTGGATCGTCAACCTCCTGCTCTCGATCGTCACGCTCGGCATCTATTCGGCATGGGCGAAGGTGCGCCGCGAGCAGTACTTCCATCGCCACACCGCACTCGGCGGTTCGTCGTTCGACTATCACGGTCAGCCGAAGTCGATTCTCAAAGGGCGACTGCTCGTCGTGGGTGTCCTCGTTGCGTACAACGTGCTGACGGAATTTGCTCCGCTCGCGGGCGCCGCAGCCAGCCTGTTGTTCATCGTGCTGTGGCCGTGGGTCCTGTGCCAGGCGCTGCGTTTTCGCACCTACAACACCAGTTGGCGCGGCATCCGCATGGGGTTTTCGGGCGACATCGGCGAGGCCGTGAAGATTCTCTACCTGTATGGCCTGGCCGTTCCCTTCTCGCTGGGCATCGCCTTCCCGTGGTGGCAGCGTCATCTGCAAAAGTTCATCTACGGCCACCTGCAACTGGGCAATGAGAAGTTCCACTCCGAGCCGCGCACGTCGGACTTCTACCTGGGATACCTCGGCGCAGCCGGCGTCACGGTCGTCACGGGCATTCTGATCGGCGCAGCCGCCGCCGCACTCGCCGCAGTCTTCCAGGTATCGCTGCCGGACGCCGAAGCAAGCAAGGTTCTGCGTGGCGTCGGCATCGTGGGCTCGGTGTGGCTCGGTTACATCGTCATCTATTTCATCGCCGGCGCTTTCGTGCGTTCGCGCATCGGCAACGCCACGCTGAACGCCACGCGCGTAGGCGGGCATCAGTTTGTCAGCACGCTGCGTTTCTTCCCGCTGGCGTGGATCATGGCCAGCAATCTGGTGCTCACCATCGTCACGCTGGGGCTGTACATGCCCTATGCCAAGATCCGGCTGGCGCGCTATCGTGCAAGCGCACTGGCGATCGACGTGGCCGGCGGGCTCGACAATTTCGTCGCTGACAACGAGCAGCGCGTGGCAGCCACCGGAGACGAGGCCGCCGACTTCCTGGACATCGACCTTGGCTTCTGACGGCACACGCTCCGATGGTCTGGATGGCCTCTACTACGACGGCCACAGCAGCCGCTCGCACGCCGTACACGTTGCGCGCCACGTTAACGCGGTATGCATCGACAACGCGGATATCTCGCTGCGCATCCCGCTGGACCGGTGCCGGCTGGAACCCCGGTTGGGGAGCGCAGCACGCAGGCTCCTGTTGCCGGATGGCGCCAGCGTCGAACTGGCGGATTCGCCGCAGGTAGAAGCCCTGTTCGGCACTCCGCGGGGGCGTTGGCTGGATCGCATGGAATCGCGCTGGAGCCTTGCCGCCGGATCACTGGCGGCAATCGCCCTGATCTGCGTGGCAACGTACTTCTGGCTGCTGCCATGGGGCGCGAATGTTGCCTCGTACCTCGTGCCGCAGTCGTGGCAGCAAACGCTTTCCAGCACCACGCTGGCGACACTGGACAAGGTCAACTTCTCGGAATCGAAGCTCCCCAAGACGCGCCAGCAACAGATCGAACGCAAGTTCGCCAACTGGCTGCAAGGCGATTCGCATCCGCCGTACCGGCTGTTGTTCCGCAAGAGCAACAAGTTCGGCGCCAACGCCTTCGCCCTGCCGGGCGGCGACATCGTTTTGCTCGACGGGTTGGTGGACGACGCGCGCAGCGACGACGAAATCCTCGGCGTACTCGCGCACGAGCTCGGTCACGTCGAACGACGCCACGCCATGCGCCAACTGATCCAGGGCAGTGCTGTGTCGGTCGCGGCGGCGATGTGGTTCGGTGATATCAGCGCACTGGCGGCTGCTTCCACTGCACTCGTGTCGATGCACTATTCGCGCGACTTCGAGCGCGAAGCCGATGACTTCGCCGCCACGGTCATGCTCGCGAATGGCGTCGATCCGCGAAAGCTGGGCACGTTTCTGCAGCGGCTTACGACTGAAGATGGCAAGTCGTCGTCACATGAGGAAGACAACGCGGGGGCCTATCTTTCGTCGCATCCGCTGACGAGCGAGCGGATGGACAACCTTGATCGACGTGCGAGGGATGCGGGGTTTTCGGGGCAGAAGCCTTGATGATGGGCAGGGGGATTTCGAAGGGCGTCACACGATCTGGCGATAGGCGGAAGGCCCTTTCTTGCTTGGGCTTTTATCTATCAACCATCGTGGCGACTGCTTGGGTGCGTTGGCCGGGAGTTCGCCCCGGCGGGCGAGTAACTTTCTTGTCCCCGACAAGAAAGTCACCAAAGAAGCGGCCCCACAGCCTCGTCGGCCTACGGCCGATCCCCTGCGCTGCGCGGTCGAGAAGGCGGCTGCGGAACTCGCCCTTCGGGCTCAGACAGTCCTCGCCGACGGCTACCGCCGCAACCTTCTCGCCCTGTGCTGCTCGGCGACGCTGAATGGGGTACCCACACCACGCAGCATGGTTGTTCGGGCGAACAGCAAAAGCCCCTGTTTCTAGATACTCGTGCATCGCTTTGATGCCCTCGCCAATCAAGCGCCGTAGCTGATCGAACAGCATCGCCAGCTCAAAAACGGCGGATGACGCTCCGCTTTTCCGCCCGACGCACTACTCGCGACATCTGGAACCTCGCTGCGCGTGTTGCATGCGCTTTGCGGTACACGCACAACATGTCACGCGCAATGTAGAGGACTTGGTTCCACGCATATCGAGGTGTTTGCTATGGCCGGCCCCTTTTGAGCCGCCGAGCAACGCAGACAAGTCAGGTTGCCCGCGCAGCGGGTCGGCGAGGACTGTCTGAGCCCGAAGGGCGAGTTCCGCAGCCGCCTGACTTGACGAGTAGCGCAGGGAACCCACCGAAGGTGGGCGGCGATGCAGGGGTCGCTTTCTTGGTGACTTCTTTGTCGATAACAAAGAAGTTACTCGCCCGCCGGGGCGAACTCCCGGCCATCGAGCATTAGCAGTCGAGACTACCGTTGTTAGACCGAAACCTCACGCAGGGATGTGCCTGTTCGACAGCCGAGCAAGGGCCACACTTTTCGCGACGAGAGAACTCCCCGCTAACGTACCTCAGCAGCAGAGGCCACGCTCGCACGACCAAGGATCGAGCAAGAGGGCGCCTTCCAGTCCGTAATCCGCAACAAAGAAACGACCTCTCAGGACGACCCGATTCACGACTCCTGCAGATTCCGAGACAACTCCCCCGCCAAACGCACCTCAAGCAACGCGAACACCCGTAACGCGGCATCCATGTCGGCCTCATCAACGCCCCGTAGCAACCGCCGCCGACACTCCGCCAGCACACTCCCCAGCTTGCGATTGAGCTCCCGCCCCTGTGGCGTCAGCCGCACCAGCCGCGCGCGGCGGTCGTCGGACGCCTCGATGCGCTCGACCCAACCGGCTGCCACCAGATGATCGAGCGTACGCACGAGCGTGGGGCCCTCGATGTTCATCACTTCGGCCAGTTCGCCCTGGCGCGTGTCATCGCCAAGCCGTGCGAGGTAGCGGATCGGCAATGCGGAAGCCTCGGACAGTCCGTAGGGCTTGAGCGCGTCGTCCAGGTAGCGGCGGTACAGGCGCGCCAGCAGCACCAGTGAGCGCCCAAAGCGTTCGTGTCGTGTCATCGCTGTCATGGCGTCTCGTCCGCAAAACGCAGCAAGGGCAACGCAGCCAGTAGAACAGTCGGCGACGTTTTCCATGGCATGACGAACGGGGCCGGCGGGCTGCGCGCGCGCTTCGTTGGCCATCTGTGTCGCGGTGCGATCCGGCGCGTGCCTGGCCTCGGACAACAGGCGCAACGCCGCCGCAGCGGCGGACGACGCCGCCCCGTCGGCGACGGCTTCAGTACGCAGGATCGCGATCGCGTGTGCGAGGTTGAGCGTGGCAAGCAGCCCATCAGGCGCGTCGTTGCCCATGCGTCCGCCAATGCGGGTGGCATGCAGCATGAGGCGCAGCACCTGTCGCGCGGTCTGGGGATGCCAGTCGGCGAGTCTTTCGGGCGTGACGTCGCCAATGAGTCGCCGCAGGTCGGTACGGATACTGCGCGCCACTTCGCGCGCCTGACGGTCGAAGCGACGCGGCATGAGCACGAAGCCGCCCGTCACCACCGCAGCCCCGACCAACAATGACAGTGAGCCCGCGATGATCTGCGCTGAACCGGTCGGCGCCATGCCGGCCTGGCTGGCCAGCATGAAGCACATGTTGGCGTCGATGCCGGCGAGGGTAGTGCGGGGGTTGGCTCGCATGTAGCTGCCGAGCACGATGAAGGGTGCCACGCCCAGCACGAGCGCGGCACCTTCGAATGCGTGCGGCTGGATCACGAAGCGATAGAAAGTCGCAGCGATCACGCCCACCAGAACGCCGGCCATCATGTGCGGAGCTGCGCGTTGCGGCACCGGCAGCGAGCCGAGCACCATCGAGAAGATGCACACGCCCATGGCCGTCAGCTCGGCGGCGGGCTGGCCGCTGAAATAAGCGATGCCACCGGAAATCAGACAGCCTGCACCGGCCACGGCACCCGTTGTGCGCGCCAGCGCCCAGTCGCGGTGCGGCGCCAGGTAGGCGGCCTTGCGGCTGAATGAACGTGCATCCGCGTCGTCGGGCTCGGCAAACAGGCGGGCTTCGGCGTCCTGCAATTGGGCGATCGCGTCGGCCAGTCGCGCTTGTTCGATGTTTGCGCTCGTCCAGTCGGCGGCGATGTTCCCCGTTCGGCCAGACTTGAGATGCGCGGCCAGCTCGACCAGTTTCGGGGCGAGGTCTTTCGGCAAGGGCTCGTCGTAGGCCAACCGCGCGCGCACGGCGCGGGCGGCGGCCATGATGGACATCGCCGACATGATCAGCGCGTTGACGTGGCGCAGGCGTCGATAGCCTTCAACCGAACCGGCAGAGACCATGCTGGCGAGCGCGTCAACGTCGCTCATCTCTGCCAGCACGCGGCGTTCATAGGCCATCGTCTCGTCATCCGCGCGGCCTTCGACAGCGAACGACGCGAAGGTGACGGCATCTCCGGCGAGTTGGCGCGCACGAAGATAGAACGCGTCGCGGCGCGAATCTGGCGTGAACAAGCCCATCACGGCGGTGACGACCAGCACGCCGATGAGCGTGCATTCAACACGCGCGAGCGCCAGCAGCGTGGCACCTTCAGGCGCCAGCATGGAAGGCAGGACGACGACGGCCGCCGTCATGCCGGTCAGCAAGGCGCCATAGGAATGCACGCCGCGCAGGATGTGTGTGAAGCCTCCGCCGAGCGCAACCACGCAGGAGAGCATCACGAGTTGCAGGTATGGGTTGCCGGTGAGATGCAGGATCGCAAAGCCGAACGCCGCGCCCAACAGGGTGCCGACGATGCGAAAGAAAGCCCGCTCCAGCAGCAGGCCACGCGAAGACTGTGCCACCACCCAGACCGGCATGGCCGCCCAATAGGCGTTGTGGACGTGAAGGACGCTGGCGATGGCGAACGCGAGCAGAGCCGCCCCCGCCAGGCGTAGCGCCTGCGCGATGGTGGCCCGGTCCAGTGTCAGCCAGGGAGTGGTTGAGGTTGGCACGGCGAGTAGGGTAATGGGGGAACGACTGTCGTCATTTTAGCAATAGATAGCCCGGCTATCTAATTTCCCCCATCCTCCCGCGTCGCCATTAGCGCCCGAGGTGCGCCACGAAACCGGCCATGAACTGTTCGAGCTGACCGCGCACCTTGTCGTCGACGAGCACGCCTTGCGCATCGAACACAGTGCCGGCGCGCGACACCATCAATCGCCCACCGAACCAGGGCTCCATGCCCAGCGTACGAAGCACCGGCAACCATGCGTTCTGCGACAGGATGGTGCCAAAACCGCCGGGCGATGCGCCGATGATGGCGACAGGCCGCCCGCCAAAGACGCGCGCAATGTCGCTGGCCGGTCGCGTCAGCCAGTCGATGGCGTTCTTGAACACGCCCGGCATCGAGTTGTTGTATTCGGGCGTGACGATCAGCAGCGCGTCAGCGGCGGCGATGGCCTCCTTCAGCGCGACGACCGCTTGCGGCAGGCCTTCGGCGGCTTCGACGTCCCCGTCGTAGAGCGGGATGCCACGGATGGTGCCGATTTCGAGCGTCGAACCTTCGGGCATCAGCCCTTGTGCCGCGCGCAGCAGGGCGCTGTTGTATGAGCCGGCGCGCAAGCTGCCGGAAATGCCGAGGATGTGTGCCATGAAAGCCTCCGTGGGGAATGCGGCTATGCGCAGGATTATGTGTACGGTCGCTCGCGTCAGTCCGACGACAGCGGCACGGCCAGACCGGCCTTGAAGCGCTTGAGCACGACCGAGGTGCGGAAGTGCCGGATGTTGTCATCGTCGCCGAACAACCGATCGGTAAGTGCCTCGTAGTCTTTCATCGATTCGACACTGACGATCAGAAAATAGTCTGTCTCGCCCGTCACTTCGTAACACTGCTGCACGGCCGGCTCCTGCATCAAGCGCTGGCGGAAGGTAGCGACGTGCACAGGCCGTTCGCTGTTCGACCTGCACGGCGATCATGATGGTCAGCGGCACGCCCACTTTCTCTGGATCGACCACCGCCACGTTGGCCGTGATGATGCCGGCTTCTTCCATCCGGCGAATGCGCCGCTGCACGGCAGGCGCCGACAGGTTTACCGATTCGGCGATCACACGCTGGGGCGTGCGGTTGTCGCGCTGGAGGATCTCAAGAATGGCCGCATCGTAGCGGTCGAGCGAGGATTGCGTGGACATGGGCGACTTTCGAGCGAAAAGTGCGGCGCGCGCCCGGAAAGTGCAACGGAACGCCGGGCTACGCGAAATATTATTGTGCCATGTCTTCTACTCCCCACCGCGCCGTACCGGTGCTGGCAGTGCTCGGCTCGGTCTCCGCGCTGGCTCTGGGCAGCTCCTACGCCAAGCAGCTCTTCCCCCTCATCGGCGCGCAGGGCACCAGCGCGCTGCGCGTAACGTTCTCCGCCCTCATCGTGCTGGCCTTGTGGCGCCCGTGGCGCTGGACCCTGCGCCGCGAAGACGCCCGCTCGATCATCCGCTACGGCCTGGTGCTGGGCTGCATGAACCTGCTGTTCTACATGGCGCTGCGGACCATTCCGTTCGGCATTGCAGTGGCGATCGAATTCCTCGGCCCGCTGGCGGTGACGCTCTATTACTCGCAGCGCTGGACCAACTATCTGTGGGCCGCTTTCGCGGTGCTCGGCCTGTCGTTGATCCTGCCCCTGGGCACCGGCACCCATCAGCTCGACATCGTCGGCATGCTGTACGCACTCGGTGCGGCGGTGTGCTGGGGCTCGTACATCGTGTTCGGCAAGCGGGCGAGCCATCTCCATTCGGGGCATGTCGTGTCGCTGGGCTTGTCGGTGGCTGCGTTGATTGTCTTCCCGGTCGGGCTAGTGCATGCCGGTGGAGCGTTGTTCCATCCGGGCATTCTGGCGATGGGGCTGGTGGTGGCACTGGTGTCGAGCGCGATTCCCATGTCGCTCGAAATGTTCGCGCTCAAGCATCTGCCCAAGGAGACCTTCGGCATCCTGACCAGCATGGAACCGGCAATAGCGGCGCTCGTGGCCTGGCCCCTGCTGGGCGAGCATCTCACCGCGCAGCAGTGGTTTGCCGTCGGCTGCGCGGTCGTCGCGGCCATGGGCGCGGCCATCACGTCCCGCCCGGAATCAACACCCGCCGCACAAACCGAACCCGAGCGCGCCTGAAGCGCCCGCAGTATCCGGCCGGGCAGTCGAGCCCGGCCGCGCCATCTTCGCCGATGCGACATCCGTCACGTCAGACGCTGCACCGCAGCAAAACTGCCCGATTGTCCCAGTGACGGGACAGGAAAACCCTCTACTTTGAAAATCGTGCCGGCATAAATGCGCGCCGGAGTACCACGATGGGCGGAAGATACCGCTCACCACGAGGGAATCCATGACCAGCCGAGAGAGTTTCGATTCGACCGTGAGGCTTTCTCTGGTCGTACCGGTCTTCAATGAAGAGGAAGCGATTCCTCTCTTCGTCAACCGTGTCACCCAGGTGTTTTCGATCATGCCTGAGGTCGTGATCGAATTTGTCTTCATCAACGACGGTAGCCGCGACCATACGCTGGACGTGCTCCTGCGCCTGCAAAGGCGCGATGCCCGGGTGCGCGTGATCGACCTGAGTCGCAACTTCGGCAAGGAGGCCGCCCTGTCGGCGGGCTTGCAGGCTGCGCGCGGACAGGTCGTGGTGCCGATCGATGTCGACCTGCAAGACCCACCCGAGCTGATCCCGGCGATGATCGCCAAATGGCGAGAAGGCTTCGAGATGGTGCTGGCCCGCCGGGAGCATCGTGGCTCCGATTCATGGGCGAAGCGTTCAAGCGCGTCGTGGTTCTACCGTATCCACAACATGATCGCGTCGCCCAAGCTGCCCGAAAACGTGGGCGATTTCCGCCTGATGGATCGCTGCGTGGTCGATGCGCTCAAGGCGCTGCCAGAGTCGCGGCGCTTCATGAAGGGCCTGTTCGCGTGGGTCGGGTTCCGTACTGCCTCGGTGCACTACACGCGGCCCGAACGCTCCGCCGGCAACAGCAAGTTCAATGGTTGGCGATTGTGGAATCTGGCGCTGGAAGACGTCACCAGCTTCAGCACATCGCCACTGCGAATCTGGACTTACATCGGCATCGCCGTGTCGGCGCTGTCATTCATGTTCGGCCTCTACATTGCACTGAAGGTGATCATCCATGGCGTCGATGTACCCGGCTACGCGTCGATCATCGTGGCGGTAACGTTGCTCGGCGGGCTGCAACTGGTGGGCATTGGCGTCATCGGCGAATACCTCGGTCGCACCTATATCGAATCAAAGCGCCGGCCGGTATTCCTCGTGCGGCAAATCTACGAGAACAGCAGCAGCATGGCGGACGCGGCACCCATCGCCAGCGGCGAAGTCCCGGCCCCCGCGCTGGCCGTTCCGCACGCCTGACCGTACATGCAGCCCCGACGCGAATTTTTCGCGGACCATCTATGGCCCGCGCTACTGGGTGTGTTGGCGTTCTCGATCGTGGTCGGCGTGCGCGCGATCGACCCGACCAACATCGCATGGCTGGGGGACGGCGATGCCGCCCAGCACTATCTTGGCTGGCTGTTCTACCGTCAGGCGCCATGGGTATTCCCGCTTGGCGGCAATCCCGGCTACGGGCTGGAGATCGCCAATTCGGTCATCTACGCCGACGCCATTCCGCTGCTGGCTTTCGTCTTCAAGCCCTTCGCCAGCGTGCTGCCGACGACGTTCCAATACATCGGGCTGTGGCTCCTCATCTGCTTTGTGGCGCAGAGCTGGATCGCGTGGCAGCTTGCCGGGCTATTCACGGATCGCAGACTCGTGCAGTCACTGGTCACGGCGATCCTCGTTTTTTCGCCGCCGATGCTGTGGCGCCTGCATGACCACTCCAGCCTCGCGGGTCACTTCCTGATACTCGCCGCGCTGTACTTGTACTTCCGCCCGGGCAACGCGCGCAGACTGCTCTGCTGGGCGCCCGTGCTCGTTATCGCAGCGCTCGTGCACGCCTATCTGCTCGGCATGGCCGGTGGCATTTGGGTATTGGACGTCGCAACGCGGCGACTGCGCGGTGAGTTCCGAACGCGTGTGGCTTTCGTGGAAGCCATAGCGTTGTTCGCCGCGGTAGGCGTGGCCTGCTGGCAGGCCGGCTACTTTGGTATCGGCACGGGTGCCGTGGCAAGCGGCTACGGCTACTACCGCATGAACCTGCTGGCATTGTTCGACGCGGACGGCTGGTCGTATCTGCTGGGAGACATTCCGCAGGCTGAAGGCGAATACGAGGGCTTCAACTATCTCGGGTTCGGTCTCGTTGTGCTGGCAGTGTTTGCCATCGTGATGCTGGCCCTTCGACGACCACGAATCGGTGCAGCCCTGCATCGGCACCCGCTGCTCTTGCCGGCTGCCGGTGCGGTACTGTTGTTCGCGCTGACCAACCGTATCGGCATTGGCAGTTACGAATTCGAGTTCCCGCTCCCCGAGAAGCTCTACTACCTCGCGAGCGTATTCCGTGCGTCGGGCCGCATGTTCTGGCCCGTGTTCTATCTGGTGGCGCTGGGCATTCTCTATGCCGTCGTACGCTATGGCCCACCCAGATTGATCGTAGCCGTATTGAGCGTGGCGCTCGTCCTGCAAATCGCGGACACACGCGCCGGATGGCGGCCGATGCGGCAGCGCTTCGACACAGAGCCTTCCCAGACATGGCCGCAGGCGCTCACCGGACCGTTCTGGGAGCAGGCGGCCGCGCGCTACACGCGCGTACGGCACATCGCACCGAAAAGCATGGCGCCGCATTGGGCGCAGTTGTCTTTCTTTGCCGGCACGCACGGCATGACGACCGATGCGGTGTACCTCGCACGCGTGTCGCGTGACGCCATGCGGCAGTCCGAGCAGAACGCAGCAGCCCGCCTGCGCGACGGTCAATATGAGGCCGACACGCTGTTCATCCTCGACAACAGATCGGTGCAAGCCGCCCGCGCGACACTGAATGACGACGACATTCTGGTGCACGTCGATGGGCTCAACGTACTCGCGCCGGGCTGGAATCGCTGCACCACGTGCATGCCGGTGGCAAGCATCCAGGCACCCTGATTCCTGGACAAAAAAAAGGGCCGACACCAAGGTGTCGGCCCAGCATGCCCGATCAAACTGCGACAGGGCACGACCCGATGCAGTCGGTCCTCAGCGCGGCACGGGCGCTGCTTGTTCGGTGCGACCAAACGGGTTGCGCCGGAAGACACCCAGCACGACCTGCCATGCCATCGCCAGGGCGCCGACGATGAACACCACGTCGCCAAACGTACGCACCCAGCGCAGCGTCTGCAGGATGCCCTGCTGCATGAATTCCTCACTGCGCGCGTACCACAGGCCATGCGCAACGCTGGCGTGGAACTGGATGATGCCGATAGGCAGCAGGCTCGTCGCGATCATCAACACCAGCCCGCCATTTAGCGACCAGAATGCCGTTTTCATAAGACGGTCATTGAAAGCGAAGCCTGGGCGGATGTAACGCAGCACCAGCAAGGTGAAGCCCAGCGCAAGGAAACCATACACACCGAACAATGCGGCATGCGCGTGCACCGGCGTGGTGTTCAACCCTTGCACGTAGTACAGCGAGATCGGCGGATTGATCATGAAGCCGAATACGCCAGCGCCCAGCATGTTCCAGAACGCCACCGCCACGAAGCACATCAGCGGCCAGCGTACGTTTTCCATCCACGGGGCCTGCGACTTCAGGCGCCAGTTCTCCCACGCCTCATAGCCGAGCACGATCAGCGGCACGACTTCGAGCGCGCTGAAACTCGCACCGACCGCCATCACCGGCGTGGTCGTGCCGGCAAAGTACAAATGGTGGAACGTGCCCGGAATGCCACCCAGCATGAAGAGCGACGCTGACGCCAGACTTGCCGCCGTCGCCATCGGGCGCGACACCAGGCCCAGCGTGGAGAAGATGAAAGCCAGCGCCGTCGTCGCAAAGACTTCAAAGAAGCCTTCCACCCACAGGTGCACCACCCACCAGCGCCAGTACTCCATGATCGTCAGGCTGGTGCGTTCGCCATAGCCAAAGCCGGCGCCGTAGAACAGGCCGATGGCGACAACCGATGCGGTCAGCAGCGCGAGCAGATTGCGGTCGCCCTTGGCGCGCAATGCCGGCACGATGCCTCGCAGCATCAGCCCCAGCCAGATCAGGATGCCGGCGAACTTGCCGATCTGCCACAGGCGACCCAGGTTGACGTATTCGTAGCCCTGATGACCCAGCCAGAAATTCCATTCCGGCGGCATGATCTGCGCGATGGCGAGGTAGTTGCCAACGAACGAACCGACCACCACCACGACCAGTGCCCAGAACAGGATGTTGACGCCCAACTTCTGGAAGCGCGGGTCCTTGCCGCCATGGATCAGCGGAGCGAGGAACAAACCCGCAGCCAGAAAGCCGGTCGCGATCCAGAACAGCGCGCTCTGGATATGCCACGTGCGTGACAGCGAATAGGGAATCCAGCGCGATACGTCGATGCCGTAGAACGACTGGCCTTCAACCGTATAGTGCGCGGTGAAGCCGCCCAGAAAGACCTGGAACACGAACAATGCAACGACCAGGAACAGATACTTGCCCAGCGCACGTTGCGATGGCGTCAGCGCAAAGCTGGTCAGCGGATCGTTGGCGGCCGCCTTGGGCGGTTCGTCATCGTGCTTGCGCAGGAATGCCCACGCCCAGATCAACAGCCCGACACCGGCCAGCAAGACCACCACACTGGCAACCGACCAGATGACATTTTCGGCGGTCGGCTGATTGCCGATCAGCGGCTCATGCGGCCAGTTGTTGGTGTAGGTGGCCTCATAACCGGGGCGCTGCGCCGACGCCGCCCACGCCGTCCAGAAGAAGAAATGCGTGAGCGCCTGGCGACGCTCCGCGCTGGGCAGCGTGTTGTTCTTCATCGCGAAGTGCTCGCGGCTGGTCTGCAACGCGGGCGCGTCGGAGAACAGCTTGTCGTAGTAAGCCGCCGTCTGCGCCATGGCCTGTGCGCGGCGCGCGCTGACCTTGAGCACACCGTTCGCATCGGTGGCGGCTCCGCGATATTCCGCGCGCAACGCTTCGCGCAACGCGGCCTGCGCGGGGCCATCGATCCGCGCGTAAGGCTTGCCGTATTGCGCTTGCGCGGCCAGATCGAGCCACGCCGTCAGCTCGCGGTGCAGCCAGTCGGCGGTCCAGTCCGGCGCTTGATACGCACCGTGCCCCCAGATCGAACCCAATTGCATGCCGCCGACCGATTGCCATGCGGTCTGCCCGTCGAGGATGTCGTCCTGCGTGAACAGCGTGCGGCCATCGTCAGTGACGACCTGCGCCGGAATGGGCGGCGCATGCCGATAGACCTCCTTGCCGAAATAGCCCAGCAGCGAGAACGTCACCACCAGCACGGCGATGAGCGTGAACCAGAGTTTCTTGTACGGGCCCATAGCGTGGTCCTCGTTCCTTTCAGTGCTGGGCGAGCGGGGCAAAGCGCTCAAAGAGGATGTTGTTTTCGAGATGGATGTGTTCCATCAGGTCCTGCCGGAAGGTACGCAGACCGGCATAGAGCGCACGCCACGTCGTGCACGCGGCGCGCGGCGGGGTGATGTCGTTGGTGAGTTCGGACAGGCGACGCAGCGCGGCGCCATGTTCGTCGTGCTCCAGGCGCATGACATGGATCGGCCCGCCGGCCAGCGCACCACGGCCAACACGAATCATCGGGAAGAGGATTCCCTCTTCCTTGCTCATGTGGCTTTCCATTTCCTGCGCGATGTCGGTCAGCAGATCAGCCAGCCCGAGCGGGCAATCGGCCTTGTCGCCGTGCACTTGCTCCACCTTGCGCGCCAGACGGATCAGCTCCGGCAATTGCTCACGGTGCACCGCGTGGTAGCGCTGCAGGATGTGGTCGATCAGCGTGCCGGCATCGGCCTCGTCCCACGAGCGTTCGCCCGGCTCCGCAGCACGGGCCTGCAACACGTGCAACTCGTTGACGATGGGTGCGACGTTCAACTTCTGCGGCGGCCGCCGCAGCACCGAGCGTGCGGTTGCCACCACAACAAAAATCGAGCCGGTAAGCGTCGAAGACGCGGGTAGCGCCGGCAATGCGGCGGGCAATCTGGCCGAGAGGCTGGTCGACGAAATCCATCATGTTCTCCTTGTGACGGCGTCGTCCCCGCTCGCGGCGTGCGGGCAAGACGAGCGCCTTGCCATTCACTTAGCGAACCCTGTGCCAAATTATCTGGCCTTTATTTTCAAATCCTTAGGCACACAGATGGTAATATTCACCACTTACCGAGCGCGGTATTTTTGACCATTAGCGGTACATATGACCCTCATCACCGCACTTTTGATGATCCAGACGGACCTCGCCGGAGAACTCCCTGCCGGCATCCGTCTGCAGCGCCTGCTCGGCACGGTGCGCACGCTTTTTGGCTGCGGCGCGGTTGCACTCCTGCGGCTGGAAGGCGACACGCTGCGCCCCATCGCCATCGACGGCCTGGCCCGCGACACGCTCGGACGTCGCTTCGCGGTGAAGGATCACCCGCGCCTGGCGGCAATCCTGGGCCAGCGCGGCGTGACCTGCTTCGATCACGACAGCGCATTGCCCGACCCTTACGATGGGTTGGTACTGGAACACGCGGGCGAGCCACTGCCGGTGCACGACTGCATGGGCATCGCCCTGCTTCGTGATGGCGCGGCGTGGGGTGTGCTGACGTTGGACGCACTGCAGATCGGCACCTTCGACGACGATGCGCGCGCGGCGTTGGAACAGTTGGCGCCATCCATCGAAGCGGCCGTGCGTCTGACGCAACTGGAAAACGAAGTGCGCGTGCTGCGACTGGCCGCGACCAATGTGCGGCACGACGGCGGCGCGGTGTACGAGGACAGCGAGATCGTTGGACAGAGCGAAGCGATCACCCGTTTGCTCCACGAACTGAAAGTGGTCGCCGACTCCGACCTGCCGGTGCTGCTGCTGGGGGAAACCGGCGTGGGCAAGGAGCTGTTCGCGCACACGCTGCATCGTTTTTCGCGCCGGGCCGCGAAGCCGATCATTCACGTCAACTGCGCGGCGCTCCCCGAGTCGTTGGCTGAAAGCGAACTGTTCGGCCACGTGCGCGGCGCGTTCTCCGGCGCGATGAGCGACCGCCCGGGTCGCTTCGAGGCAGCCGAAGGCGGCACCTTGTTCCTTGATGAAGTCGGCGAGCTGCCGCTTTCGATCCAGGCGAAGTTGCTACGCACGCTGCAGAACGGCGAGGTGCAACGGCTCGGAGCCGACCGCCCATTGCGCGTTGACGTGCGCGTGATCGCCGCCACCAACCGCAGCCTGAGCACGCATGTGCGCGACGGCCTGTTCCGCGCGGATCTGTACCACCGGCTGTCGGTGTACCCGATCCCCATTCCACCGTTGCGCGAACGCGGCAACGACGTGCTGTTGCTGGCCGGCCGCTTCATCGAGCTGAACCGGGCTCGACTCGGCCTGCGCAGCCTGCGCCTGTCGCCCGGCGCGCAGGCCGCGCTGCTCGGCTATGGCTGGCCGGGCAACGTGCGCGAGTTGGAGCACGTCATCAGCCGCGCGGCGCTGAAGGCAGTGAGCCGGGGGGCGGCGCGCAGCGACATCGTGACGCTGGAGCCCGAACTGCTCGATCTCGATGCACTGTCCGGGCTGCATGGCGCCGAGCCCATCAATGCCGACAGCATTGCCTTCGAAACTTCGAGCGTCACGACAACACCGCCGGGACTCAGCCTGCGAGAAGTCGTCGAACACAGTCAGCGCGAAGCGATTCAGATAGCATTGTCCCAGCACGACGATAACTGGGCCGGCGCCGCCCGCGCGCTCGGCGTGGACGCGAGCAACCTGCACAAGCTTGCGCGACGGCTGGGGATGAAAGACTGATCGGCCGAGCAGGCCTACGTCATGCCGTCGCGACAAATTCGTCGGGCTCGCCATGCACCCGGTAGGTATGCTTGCCGGCTTTTTTGGCACGGTACATCGCTGCGTCCGCGAGTTCCACGAGGCGTTCGGCTTCGGTCGAATGGTCCGGGTAGATGCAGACGCCGATGCTCAATGAGGGATCGGCGACATGCTCGCCAGCCTGCACGGGCTGCATGACGGCGGACAACAGCGATTGAGCGAGCGCCCCCACGTCGCGCGGGTCGCGCAGGTCTTCAGCGATCACCGCGAACTCGTCGCCACTCAGCCGCGCCACCGTATCGCCCTCGCGCAGCGCACCGCGCAGACGGGTCGCCACCGCCACCAGTACGGTGTCGCCGAAAGCGTGCCCGTGGTTGTCGTTGATCGACTTGAATCCGTCGAGGTCGATGAACATCACCGCCAGCCGCGAACGATGACGGTGCGCGCGCGTGACAGCGTGGCGCAGACGCTCACCGAAGAGCGTGCGGTTAGGCAGGCCGGTCAGCGCGTCATGCATGGCGATGTGACCGAGCCGATCTTCTTTCTGCCGCGCCTGCGTGACATCCGTGCCAATACTCACGTAGCCAAGACACGTGTCGTCGGGGCCCCGAATGGCCGAAATGGTGAGCATGACCCGTGCAAGCTCGCCACTCTTGCGCCGATTCCAGATCTCGCCTTTCCATCGACCTTCGGCGAGCAGCACTCGCCACATCTCCTGGTAGAACTCGGGTGACTGCCGCCCCGAACTCCACATGCGTGGGTTGCGACCAACGACATTCTCTTCGGCGTAGCCCGACACACTGCAGAAGCTCGGATTGACCCTCACGATCGTACCGGCAGCATCAGTAATGACGACCGCACTGCTGGTGTGCTCGATGATCTGCTCGCAGTACCACGTTCGAAAACGCGAGTCCCAGATCGCCTGATCGCGACGACGGACCATTTTTGCGAGTGCATAACCAATCGCGCCGACGCCACACAGAATGAGTATCGCGCCCATGCCGAATGCAATGTCGAAGATGCGCTGACTGCGGGTACGCAGTGTTCTCGCCTGATCAATGTTGTCCTGGATGTCGGCGAACAGCACGCTATCCATGTGCTCGCGATCGGGGGCATGCGCAATGACCCAGCTTTGCGCCTCATCGTAGTAGCCGGCCCGCACCAGGCTGACAAACCGTTCAAGGTTCAGTCTCGCCTCGGGAATGTCTGCGTGGAATTCGCGCGCCAGCTCCGATTCGCGCGCACTGATGACCCCTGCGGGGTAGTAGCGGGCCCAGAGCTTTTCGATGGCGTCGAGCCGCTCTTCGATTTGACGCGCATTCACCGCAGTGACGGCCGGATCGCGCGCGAAGAGTATCCGCCACTGCTGGCAGCGGATGTCCATCTGGTACGCCCGAATGGCGTCGAGTTGCGACAGCGGCGCCGCGTGCTTTTCGTGCATCACCGACAGATTGGTGACGAAGGTACTCATCACAGCAAGCGCCGCCAGAATGACGACGAACCCGACCGCCATGATGAACGCTGGGGCGGACAGAAGGCCCTGGGGGCTGCTTATCCGGAGAGAGGCGTTCATGCGTTGCTCCCTGCAACCGCATCTGACATCGCGTCATCACCAAACGTCTTCGACGACACCTGTGCCGCATAAAACCGGTATGCGCGCTTACCGGATTTTTTGGCGGCGTACATGGCCTGATCGGCATATTCGAGCAGTTGCCGCGCGTCGTCGGCATCGTCCGGATACACGCTGATGCCAATGCTGGCCGATACATCTACCGCATTGCGACCGACCTGCACCGGCGTGACGACCGCGGCGATCAAGGACAGCGCAACCGCGCCGAGATGCGTCGTCTCGCGGATGTCTTCGATGATCACCGCAAACTCGTCACCACTCAGGCGGGCGACCGTGTCGCTCTCGCGTACGGCGGCGCGCAGCCGCGAAGCGACGCAAACCAGCACGGCATCACCCGCCATGTGACCGTAGGAGTCGTTCACGGATTTGAATCCATCCAGGTCGATGAACATCACGCCGATCCGGGATCGATCGGCGTGCGCACGCGAAATCGCGTGGCGCAGACGTTCGTCGAAGAGCATGCGATTGGGGATGCCGGTCAACGCGTCGTGCATCGCCATGTGCCCGAGCTGATCCTGGGCCTTGCGGCGATGCGTGACATCCGAGCCGATGCCGACGTAGCAGGAGAAAGCGCCGTCGCGGCCGCGAATGCCAGAGATGTTGAGCGACATGAGAAAGAGTTCGCCGTCCTTGCGGCGATCCCAGATCTCGCCCGACCACTTGCCGGTCGTGGAAAGGCTCTGCCACATCGCCTTGTAGAAATCGGGCGACTGCCGCCCCGAACTCCACAGGCGCGGGTTTTGGCCGATGACCTCTCGGGCGCTGTATCCCGTGGTCGCGCTGAAGGCGGCGTTGACGTGCACGACGGTGCCTGCGGCGTCCGTGACCACTGCGCTGTTGGGGCTGCCCTCGGTAACCTGCTCGGCCAGCTTGCCGCGATAGCGTGAGTCGCGCAGCGCACTGTCGCGACGCCTATTCATGCGATACAGCGCGATGAGTACAACGCCCACGCCAATGGCGAACAGCCCGGCCCCCACGGTGGCAACCCGCTCGAATAGCCGTACGCCACGGCGATGTTCGTGGGCGGAGCCGTCGAGATTGACCTGGATGATCTGCGCCATCAGCGATTCCATCCGGGCAAGCGGTCCCTCCGATGCGTGGACGAGTTCTGTCGCGCGAGCGTAATGACCAGACAGCACGAGCGTCGAAAAGCGCTCAACGCGCTGCCGGAATGGTTGTAGCTCGACGCGGATATCCGCAGCGAGGCGCGCCTCCTCTTCGTTGGCGACGCCACGCGGGTAATACGATGTCCATATTGCGTCGATGGCATCGAGCCGATCCGCGATGCTGCGCGCGGCCTGCCACGTATATGCCGTGTCGCGCTGCGTGACGATGCGGAATTCCATGCGGGCGATGTCAACCTGTGCCGCCCGGATGCTGTCGAGCTGGTACATCGGCTCGAGGTGCTTGTCGTACATCGTATTCAGCCCGACGAGAAAGCTCTGCATCGCGAGCAGCGCGCCAAAGACAATGGCCAGGCCTGCGCACACGACGGCAATGATCCAGAGCCCGGCCCGGCGCCGCGCGCGGAGGATTGCATCGTTCATGCCTGTCTCGCGGGGTCTGTGTGTTGGCCACTCACAGCGGAGCGCCAGCCATTGACCGAACCGCCTTGGCGTGAGCGAACGCCCTCCGTACGTCGGCCACGATATGTGTCGATCGCCGAGCCGGCCCGTTCGCCATGCACGTGCTTTGCAGGCCGATCCACAGAGGCCAACGCCCGCGCGTGAAACAGCTCATTACCTCCATCGACTTGCATATCAAGCACCCTTTTTGAATGACGCCATCGCCCGGTTTGATTTCGAAAAACCAAGGCAAATGGCGCATGCGCATTCACCAACTTTGAATGCAGAGGCGCGATCGTAAGGACGATGCCGGGCCAAAAAGGTTGATGGCGATTAATTCGATCGGGTGATTTTTCAATGTTCCGAGTAACGGCATTCCCTGCCCGGATGAGTTCCTAGGGAATTGTTCGATGAGACTTAGTGAGCTCTCGTCATGCGAGCGGAAGATCGCCGGCCAGACGGATTGGAAGAGCGCTGTGGACCAAGCGCAGCCAAGCGTGCGCGAGGCAATGCGGGCAATGGAAAAAAAGCGTCCGCGGCTTTTTATGTTTTTCTCGCCAGAGCAAATATGGGCAGCGGACTATTTATTGGCTTGGGAAAACCGCCGGCACGCATTCGGAGAATGAATACCCGATACCGGCATTTGTTTCATCGCACGATTTTCTAGAAATCGAAAATGGCCGGATATGCGTGCCAGGCGTTCCAGCGCGACGACACACGGAAAATATGAAAGGAGAAACTGAAAACCGTCTGCGTAACGACGGGTTTTTGGCGCATCCGACACGATTCGAACGTGCGACCCCTGCCTTCGGAGGGCAGTACTCTATCCAGCTGAGCTACGGATGCGTGGTGGGATTGGCGATGCCGGGTTGCGGAATGCTCCGCGAGCCATCATGGCAGCCGTGGATGATACTTCAGAGCCCCCCGTGCGTCCAATGTGCTGCGCAAACCAGCCAAGCCTGACGCTATAATCGCGCCTTTCGAATCCGCTTGTTCCTTCCGAGGGGTTTCATGGCCAAGTTTGTGCGTTCTGCGCTCACGGTAGCAATTGTCGTCGCGGCGGGTGTGCTCGCTGCCTGCAACAAGCCCGAGCCCGTCTCGGAGGAAGACACCGCTTCGTTCATCGAGCCCGTCGCCAAGGTTGAACTGGCCGGCGCGCCCGCAACAGGCGGTGCATTGCGCACCGGGCAACAAGTCTACGAACAGGTCTGCGCGGCCTGCCATGCGACCGGCATGGTGGGGTCGCCGAAATTCGGTGATCACGCCGCCTGGGCGCCGCGTATTGCCGAAGGCTACGACGCTGTCCTGAAGATTGCGACGACCGGCAAGGGCAACATGCCGCCCAAGGGTGGTCAGCCCGACATGCCGGACATTGAGTTCGCCCGCGCGGTGGTCTACATGGCCAACCAGGGCGGCGCCAACTTCAAGGAACCGGCGGCCCCTGCGGGCGCCAACGACGCGGGTGGTTCCGCGCCAGCAGCGGCGGGCGCCCCGGCACAGACCGCCTCGGTCAACGGCAAGAAGGTCTATGACGCCACCTGCACGGCTTGCCACTCGACAGGTGCGGCCAACGCGCCGAAGCTGGGTGACAAAGGCGCCTGGGCGCCGCGTCTGGCACAAGGCAACGACGCGCTCTACCATTCGGCGCTGACCGGCAAGAACAACGTCATGCCCGCCAAGGGCGGCAATCCGAGCCTGTCGGATGCCGAAGTGAAGGCTGCGGTCGACTACATGGTCGCGCAAGCCAAGTAACGACAATGCATCTGCAAAAGAAAACGGCAGCCTCGGCTGCCGTTTTTCGTGGACCGTGCTGCGCCTGGCTCAGCGGGCCAGCACAGCAGCGCCCGCGGCAGCGACCTGTGCATCTTGCGTCGCTTGCGCGCCCGACACGCCAATGCCGCCGACGATGCGACCATCCACCACGATAGGCAGCCCGCCCTCGACGGCACAGATCTCACTCATCGACAGCACACGCAGGCCGACACCGCCCGCGACGATCTGGTCTTCGAACAGCTTGGTCGAGCGACGGAACTTCACCGCTGTATCGGCCTTGCTCTGCGCGACGGCAAGACTGCCGATGTTGGCGTCGTCCATGCGATGCAACGCCACCAGATTGGCGCCCGCATCCACCACCGCGATCACCATCGCCCAACCGTTGGCGCGCGCCTCGGCTTCGGCCGCCGCGACGACGCGCTTGGCGTCTTCCAGGTTCAAGGACAGGCCGTAACCGGGCAGACCGGACGGGTTGGCGGGCTGGGACATGCTTTTTCCTTTCTCGGCAGGCCGCATTGCGGCGCGAATCAAAGCCGCTAGTGTAGCGCCGCGCCCATCGTCACTCCGAATCAAGCCGCGTCCGGACATACCCGTGGCATGGCGACGGGGCGCGGACGATAGAGGCCATTGAGCAACAGCGCCGCAATGACCAAAGCGCCACCCGCCAGTTCCCACGCGCTGGGCATACGCCCTCCGATCGCTTCGACGGCGAAGGTGCTGATCGGCACCACGTTGATGAACAGCGCCCCATTCACAGGACCGAGCCGACGCACGCCGGAGTTCCACGACAGTACCGCGATGATGGAGGCGCCCAGCGCCATGAACAGCAGATGCGGCCATGCCGTAGCCAGGTCGGCCCCCGACGGTACATGCGTGGCGCCGGCTTCGAACGCCATCAGGCACACCACCGCGATACCGCCGAAACCGAACAGCAGTGTCACGGCGCTGTAGCGCAGCGGCGACCAATGCGGGAAGTCGCGCGCGCCTAGCGTGTAGAACGCCCAGCACAGCGCACCGGCCAGGATCATGGCGTCGCCCAATGCGGAACGCGACGCAAGCAACGTTGCCGGATGTCCGTTGCTTACGACCAACACGACGCCGCTGAGCGCCAGCAGCATTGCGGTGACCGTATGCGACGCGGGCCAATTGCGCGTGCGCAGCCCCTGGATGAGCGCAGTGAGCAGCGGCAGCGTTGCCACCACGACCGAGCCGTGCGCGGGTGAAGACAACCGGAGCCCGCTAAACGCCAGCAGGCTGAAACCGCAGAAGCCGGCGACGCCAAAGAAGGCCAGCCGCCATGGGCGCCCTTCGGTTGCGAAGGCGGCGCGGCCTTCGCTCACCGCGAGCAACGCCGCGATCGCAACGGCCGATATCCCGTAGCGCACGAAAGTGATGGCGAACGCATCCACGCGCCCGAGAATCGGCTTGCCGATGGGAAACATGCAGCCCCACATCACCGTAGCGACGATCAGCAGGGCAACGCCGCCAAGCCGCTCGCTCCGGGCGTTCATGATGCGACCTCCACGGCGGTAGCAGCGTCCAGCCATTCCGGCAGGCCTGCGGTCGGATCAAAGGCGACGATTTCGAAACGCGCCACACCGGCACGCACGAAGGGGTCCTGCGCCACGATGCGCTCAAGCGCGAAGACGGAGTCCGCACGCGCGATGATCAAACCGCCCGTACGCGGCTGGCGGCGCCCAGCCAGCAGAAAGGTGCCGCTTTCGATATGGGCGTTAAGAAAGTTGCGATGCGCAGACAGCCACGCGTCAACGCGGTCGATAGGTTCAATGTAGGTAAGGAGCACGAGGTAGAGCATGGGGAAGGCCTCCAGCAGTGGCTGCTAAGGGGGGCGCAGCCTTGTGCGGCTCACTCTAATCTGGGCACAATTTGCAGTGAATTCGTCATGACCGCCCATATTCCGTGCAAAAACAAACAGACAGCCGCTTGCAGTGGGAAGACGTCCGCTACTTTCTGGCCGTGGCGCGCCAAGGCAGCCTGTCGGGCGCCGCACGCACGCTGGCGGTGGAGCATTCAACGGTGGCGCGACGAGTTGAAGCACTCGAATCGAGCTTGGGCCTGCGGCTGTTCGACCGGTTACCGCGCGGATGGCGGCTGACCGCCGAGGGAGAGGAACTCGTCGCACTGGGCGAGCGAATTGAAGATGAAGCGCTGGCGTTCGAACGCGCCGCCGTCGGCGCGGGCACCGAAACCGGACGGGTACGCGTGTCGGCGCCGCCAACCCTGGTCAGCCAGTTCCTCATGCCGCGCCTGGCCGCCACGCGCGCGCAATGGTCAGGCATTGAACTCGAAGTCGTCGGCGAAACGCGCGAAGCAAACCTGGCGCGCCGCGAGGCCGACATCGCGCTGCGGATGGGGCGCCCCCAATCGCCCGCGCTCGCCGCGCGCCCCATCGGCAAGGTCGGCTACGGCCTGTACGGCAGACGCGAATGGCTGGAGAAGCCCCCGCAAGAATGGGAATTCGTGTCCTACGACCACAGCATGCGCAACGTGCCGCAGCAGAGGTGGCTGGAGGAATATGCGGGCGACCGTCGCTTTGCTTTGCGTAGCAACGATCTCGCCGCCATCGTGTCGGCGGCGGCCGCTGGATTGGGTGTCACATTCATGACGCACTATCTGGCCCGCACGCAACCGGCGCTAGTGCGCCTGGCGCCCGATGATGGCCCGCCCTCGCGTGAAGTCTGGCTGGTGTTGCACCCCGACGTGCGCCGCTCCCCGCGCGTGCGACTGGTGGCCGACCTGATCATCAGCATCTTCGAGCGCGACGCGGCGCTGCTGACCTGAGTCGGCACCAGTTGTCGGCGATCAGCGCGACGAAACGATGATTGACCCTGTCTGCTCCAGGCTTATGTAGAGTAGCGCTTGCTGTTGTCTGCCGGAGCCCCTGGCCATGAAGATGCCCACCCTTGCCTGCCGTTGTCTTTTCGCTGGTGTCATTGCGACCACGGCGTTCCATGCTTCGGCCACGACCGACATGCCGCCAGCGATGTCCGAACAACTGGCCAGCAAGATCGAACTTGCGCAGGTGCAGACGCTGGTCGACTCCCTGATTGCCGATCAACGCGGCATGCTGGCGCACAACATGCTCGCCGGTATTGGCGCGCGCGGCCAGCTCGGCAAGGACTGGCATCCCGGCAACCCGTACTACGACCGCGAATACGCATTGGTCTGCGCGGCACTCGACGACGAGGAATCACGCTCCGGCAAGCTGCTCGGCATCACGCCGCAGAATGTGCGCGACGCGCTGACTGCGCAGGCGGGATCGGACGAGATCCTGCGCAATGCCACACCAGAAGACCTGCAGGCCTACGCACTCATCGCTGAATACGCATTGGTGGCGCGCGTGTATCAGGACATGACTGGCCGTTCGCCCAACGCACCTGAAGTCGCGGCCAGGCTGGACAACGTTTTTGCCTCGTTGCGGCCAGACGCGCCTGCACCTTCGCAGGTCATGGCGACACTTGCTGAACGCGACCCGGCAAGCGCCACCGAACTGCGCGATATCACCGCACGGCTGAGCCGTTCGGCTACCGACAGCATGCTGCGCAGCCTGTCACAACGGCTGACCATCACGTTCTATCGCATCAACGGCGACCTGAGCGCCATCACCGCGGCCTACCGCGAACAGGCGGGCCTTTCACGCTGAAGCCTCTGGTGAGGCAAGCCGCCTCACTGGTTGCGCATGTGGTTGGCGAGCCCGAGGATCGCCTCCCAGAAGCGCTCGCGCGCGCCGCCTTCAGGCAGGGTCTCATCGGCGGCCTGCGCCATGCACATCAACCACGCGTCGCGCTCAGCATTGCCGATGGCGAGTGGCATGTGTCGCGCACGCATGCGCGGGTGCCCGTATTTTTCGATGTAGTACTGGGGGCCGCCCAGCCAGCCACACAGAAATTCAAAGAGCTTCTGGCGCGAGAATTCCAATGACTCCGGATGCAGCTTACGGATGACGTAAGCCTCCGGCAGCGTGTCCATCAGGTCGTAGAAGCGGTCGACAAGGCGACGGACGACATCTTCTCCGCCAAAGGTATCGAATGGGGAGCGGGTGATCTCTTCGGGGGTCACTGACAATCCGTAGGGCGTGCATGGGGGAGCGGCGATTATGCCGTCACCCGCACTCCCCCGCGAGACATCAGCCGTGGCACAGGCACTGCATGCCACGGCCGACACCACTTATTACATGAAGCCGGCGCGATCGAAGATCTTCTGCGCCTCTGCCGTGCCCGACGACACCTTGCCGATGGGCAGCTCATCGGCCTTGAACGGCCCGAGCTTATCGAGCGCTGGATTGCGCACCTTCACGCTCTTTACGACTGGCCATTCGTTGTTGCCGTCGGCGAAGTAGACCTGCGCCTCGTCGGAGGCGAAGAACTCCAGCAGCTTCTGCGCGTTGGCCTTGTTCGGTGCGGTTTTGAGCATGCCGCCGCCTGAAACATTCACATGCGTACCCCAGCTCTTCTGGTTGGGCCATACCACGGTCAATGCGTCGGCGACCTTGCGATCTTCCGGCTTGTCCGAACGCATCAGGCGGGCAACGTAGTAGCTATTGGCAACCGCCACGCCACACTCGCCGGCCGCCACCGATTTGAGTTGATCGGTGTCGCCGCCCTTCGGTGCGCGGGCAAGGTTGGCGACGAGACCACGCGCCCAGGCTTCGGTCTTGGCCGTGCCGTCATGGGCAAGGATCGCCGAACCCAGCGACAGGTTGTACGGGTGATTGCCTTCGCGTACGCAAATCTTGCCCTTCAGCTTGGAGTTGGCAAGGTCTTCATACGTCTGCACGTCGGCCCCATTCACCAACGCGCTGTTATAGACGATCACGCGGGCGCGCATGGAGAACGAAAACCAGTCGGCAGTACGCAGATGCGCAGGAATGCGCTCTTCGAGCACCTTCGACTTCACAGGGGCGAACAGGCCAAGTTGTTCAGCCTTGGCCAGACGCGAGGCGTCAACAGTGATGAACACATCGGCCGGGCTGTTGGCCCCCTCGTTACGGATGCGTTCAATGAGTTCGTCCTCTTTGCCCTCGATGCGATTGACCTTGATGCCGGAGGCCTTTTCGAACTTGGCGTAAAGCGCCTCATCCGTCTGGTAATGGCGGGCGGTGTAGAGATTGACCACGGCTTGTTGCGCCAGCGCCGACTGGGCGCCAAGACCGGCTGCAGCGAGGATCGCCAGATGGCGGAAATTGATTTTCACGACGAAGTTCTCCGAAGGGGAAAGGGACTGAACGTTATTACAAACAAATGCGAACCGTTCGCATTGGCTGTTTATTTGTTCAAAAGTTCCAAACTTCGATGAAAAACAATGATCGCCTTCTTATTGTCAGCCTCATACCATCCTGAACCGCCACGGGGCTGAGTTCGCTCCGGGCCATTGCGCGTGAGCCTGTTGTATCCTTCTCGGCCCCGCGCCGGGCACGGCCCACTGCGGGACGGAGGCCTGTCGGGCCGCCAGACCCAGAATTTCAATCCGGTGTTTTGATCCGATGCTGAAACCGATTTCCCTGCGTATCGCCGAAGAACTCGGCGTGCGCGAAGCCCAGGTCGCCGCCACCGTCGCCCTGCTCGACGAAGGCGCGACCGTCCCTTTCGTTGCCCGTTACCGCAAGGAAGTGACCGGCGGTCTCGATGACACGCAACTGCGCACGCTCGACGAGCGGCTGACCTATCTGCGCGAGCTGGACGACCGCCGCGACACAATCCTGAAGTCCATTCGCGAGCAGGAGAAGCTCACGCCCGAGCTGGAAAACTCGATCCTCGCCGCGACCGACAAAACCACCCTTGAAGATCTCTATCTTCCGTACAAGCCCAAGCGCCGTACCAAGGCTCAGATCGCGCGCGAAGCCGGTCTCGAACCACTCGCTGACGCACTATTGGCCGACCCAACGCTGTCGCCGGAAGACACCGCGGCCGCATATCTGAACGCCGAAGCCGGTGTGGCCGACACCAAGGCTGCGCTGGATGGCGCCCGTGCGATCCTCATCGAACGCTTTGGCGAAGATGCTCAATTGCTGGGCGAGCTGCGCGACAAACTGTGGCAGGAAGGTGAAGTCGTCGCCAAGGTGGTGGCCGGCAAGGAACAGGCCGGTGCCAAGTTCTCCGATTACTTCGATCACCGTGAGCCGATCCGCGCACTGCCTTCGCATCGCATGCTGGCGCTGCTGCGCGGTCGCAACGAAGAATTCCTCACGCTCGCACTGGCCTATCAGCCCGACGACGTACCCTCGACCGAGCGCAGCGCGTATGAACTGCGCATTGCCGGGCATTTCGGGCTTCGCGATGCAGGCCGTGCGGCAGACAAATGGTTGCTCGACAGCGTTCGTCTGGCGTGGCGCGCACGCATCTTCCTGACGCTCGAACTTGAACTCTTCACCCGCGCCCGCGAAGGCGCCGAAGAAGAAGCCATCCGCGTCTTTGCCCGCAACCTGCACGACCTGCTCCTGGCGGCCCCTGCCGGCCCGCGTACGACCATCGGTCTCGACCCGGGCTTGCGCACGGGGGTGAAGGTGGCTGTGGTGGATGCCACGGGCAAGCTGCTCGACACGGCCACCATCTATCCGCACGAGCCGCGCCGCGATTGGTCGGGTTCGCTCGCCACGCTGGCCACACTGGCCACTCGCCACCAGTGCGAACTGATCGCCATCGGCAACGGCACGGCCAGCCGCGAAACCGACAAGCTCGCCAACGACCTGATGCGCGATCATCCGCAGTTGGGCCTCACGCGCATCGTGGTGTCGGAAGCCGGCGCGTCGGTGTATTCGGCATCCGAACTCGCGGCCAAGGAATTTCCACAGCTCGACGTGAGCCTGCGCGGCGCGGTGTCGATCGCGCGTCGCCTGCAAGACCCGCTGGCCGAACTGGTGAAGATCGATCCGAAGTCGATCGGCGTCGGCCAATACCAGCACGACGTGAACCAGACGCGCCTGGCGCGCTCGCTCGACGGGGTGGTCGAAGACTGTGTGAACGCCGTCGGCGTCGATGTAAACACGGCTTCGGCAGCACTGCTGGCCCGTATTTCTGGCCTGAATGGAACGCTGGCCTCGAACATCGTCGCCTATCGCGACGAACACGGCGCATTCGCCAACCGTGCCGCACTGAAGAAGGTGCCGCGCCTCGGCGAAAAGACCTTCGAGCAAGCAGCGGGCTTCCTGCGCATCATGAACGGCGACAACCCGCTGGACGCGTCTGCGGTGCACCCGGAGGCCTATCCGGTGGTCGAGAAGATCGTGCTCAAGACCAGCAAGCCGGTGCGCGAGCTGATCGGGGATGGCAACTTCCTGCGCAGTCTGCGCGCCAGTGAATTCACCGATGAACGCTTCGGCGTACCGACGGTGCAAGACATCCTGCTCGAGCTCGACAAGCCCGGCCGCGATCCGCGCCCCGAATTCAAGACGGCGACCTTCGCCGACGGGGTTGAAGACATCAAAGACCTGCAGCCCGGCATGTTGCTCGAAGGCGTGGTGACCAATGTTGCGGCCTTCGGGGCGTTCGTCAACATCGGCGTCCATCAGGATGGCCTGGTGCATATCTCGGCCTTGTCGAGCAAGTTCGTGCAAGACCCGCACACGGTCGTAAAGGCTGGCGATGTGGTGAAGGTCAAAGTGGTAGAGGTCAACGTCGCCCGCAAGCGCATCGGCCTGACCATGCGTCTGAACGACCCCGCCGAGCCGGCGCCACGCCGTGGCAGTGGCGACGCACGCCCGGCCTCGCGACCCGGACAGAAAGACGCGCGTCGCGGCCAACAGCAAAAACCAACGGCCAATAGCGCCATGGCCGACGCCTTTGCACGCATCAAGCGCTAAACCGATGGCGTAAATGTCCTGACGAAGGCGCGCAATGCGCCTTCGTCACCGGCTTCTTGCGGGCTTTTTGCGCAATACGTGCAAGACGCCCGTCCAAAGCGCACAAATTTGTGCGCGGCGCCTTGATTCGCGACTCGACTTCGGCGAATGTTGCGGTTTTCAAGCGCCCCGGCTGGAACCGATCACATGCAGTCGAAAAAACTCGCCGGACTCCGCTTCTGCGCGCGACTGCGTTCAGGTCCGACATCATGAGCAACATCAACGCGAGTACCGCGTGGCGCTTTCTTCTCGTGGGTGGCGCGGCGACCGGCCTGCAATACCTGCTTCTGGCGATTTTCGTCTGGCTGGGCGTGTTCGACGGCGTGACCGCTTCAGCGGTCGGCTTTGTCATCGCCGCCGTCGCCAACTATCTGCTCAACGCGCGATTCACTTTCGCCACCAACAACCGACATAGACACGGTCTGCCGCGCTTTGCCGCCACTGCGGCCGCCGGGTGCCTTATCAATACGCTGGTGCTCGACGCGCTCGTCGGCTTTGGCGTGGTCTTTCTTCTCGCTCAACTCATCGCTACCGGCGTGGTATTCGTATGGAACTACATGATCAACGCAATCTGGACATTCCGGCCACAGCAGTGAATCGCCCGCCGCGCATCGGGCTGGTGATCCCCTGCTACAACGAAGAAAGCGTTTTGCCCGAGACCACCTCGCGCTTGTTGGTGCTGCTTGAAGACATGCGCGCCCGCGGCGTCTGCTCCGACGACAGCGCGGTGTTCTACGTCGATGACGGCAGCCGTGACCGCACATGGGCGTTGATCGACGAACTGTCACGCCAGCATCCATCGATCTGCGGCATCAAGCTGTCGCGCAACCGGGGGCATCAGAATGCGCTGCTGTGCGGCCTGATGACAGCGCCCGGCGACGCGCTGATCAGCGTCGATGCTGATTTGCAGGATGATCTCGATGTCATCCCGAAGATGGTAGAAGCCTTCAGCCGTGGCGATGACATCGTGCTGGGCGTGCGCAAGCGTCGTGATACCGACACCTTCTTCAAGCGCTTCACCGCCGAGGGTTACTACAAGCTCATGGCATCGATGAAGGTCAACATCGTCTTCAACCACGCCGACTATCGGCTGATGAGCCGCCGCGCGCTCGAATCGCTGCGCGAATATCGCGAAGTGAACCTCTTCCTGCGCGGACTGGTGCCGCTGCTGGGCTATCGCTCGTCGATCGTCGAGTACGATCGCGCCGAACGCTTCGCTGGCGAATCGAAGTACCCGCTCAAGAAGATGCTCTCCTTTGCCTGGCAGGGCATTACCTCGTTCTCCACCTACCCGCTGCGCCTTATCACGACATTGGGCTTCCTGGTGTCGCTGGCGAGCATCGCCCTGGCGGCGTGGGCGCTGATCATGCGCTTCGTGCCGGGCGAGACGATTCCTGGCTGGGCCTCGACCGTGATCCCGACGTACTTCCTCGGTGGCGTTCAGTTGTTAAGCCTTGGTGTGATCGGCGAGTACGTGGCCAAGATCTACACCGAGACCAAGGCGCGTCCTCGCTTCCACGTCAACGTGGTACGGGGTGCGGCGTTCGCGCGCAAGCGCGATGAACACGTCACTGGGCCGTTTGCCTGAGCACCGCCACCTGGCAAGAAAAAGGCGCACCAAGGTGCGCCTTTTTTGTTGTCGAAAATCCGGCCTTATCGGCGCTCGAACAGGAATTTCGGCTCAAGCCAGTCGGCATGGTCGCCAGCGTTGCTGCCCATGGGATCAACGCGCAATTCCAACGTGCGCTTGCCGAGCACGTCAACGTACAGCGGCTGCGCGGCCGCGCTGTAAGGGATGTCCGGGCTCGTCCAGGCTTGCTTGCCGTCCAGATAGACCTCGAAGCGCACCAGACCGCCCGGCTCCTCATCGTCGAGCCCCACTTGTGCCGAGAATGCAGTGGCACCCTCGGGAATCGGGATCAGGATCGACGAGCGCGCGTGGGTGCCCATGCCAGTAAGGTAGCGACGTCCCGCCACCATCAACGGACGCTGGCCGACGCTCTTATCTACCTGCAACTGGCCCCACTCCTGGTGAGAGGTGCGGCCCTGCATGGCGGCTGCATCCATCCAGCCGCGAGTCTTGAAATTGGCCATGCGCAGTGATTCGGCCTCGCGCACGCCGTGCAAGTGAATCACCAATGCGGTCCCCCAGACCACCACGCACACGGCCAGCCACAGCGACAGGGGCAGGCGGCCGGCCCAGCGGAACAGGGCGGCGGCACGAGGCAGACCGACGATCATCACAGCGATCGCCACGAAGGTAAGCACGGCCAGCACGTGCAGCAGCGCGCCGCCAGCCGGTTTCATCACCGCAGCCATGTTGGCGGCGGTCAGCAGCGACAACAATACCGCATGCCAGGCGAATCGCCGGTCGCACGCGACCGCCACCATCGCCACGACGGCGGCGGGAAGGAGGTAACGCTCGTGCATCGCTGGCAGAAAGAGGAAGAAGCCCGCGATGCTCAACATGGCATTGCGCCAGTGGCGTTCGATCACGTCATGGCGCAGTCCGTCGACGACCAGCCACAGGCTCCAGGCGCCAAACAGGGCGATGCCAAGGTAGTGCGGCGTAAAGAGAAGTTGCCACCCGCTCGCGACGGTGCCATGTTCATAGAACAGCCGCGAGTCCTGCACTTCGTTCATGCCGATCAGTGTCCACAGGTTTGCGGCGTTGTAGCTCGACACCGGGAAGAGCCCCGAGGCGCCGATGTACGCCTTGTCGATCATGAGCCCCAGGCTGCCGGTCATGACATACGGCAGCAATAGGACTGCGGCCATTGGAATCGACAACAACAGGCCGGCGAACAGTTCAGGACGACGGCGGTGCCAGAGCAGCGGCAGGATCGCCGGCCCGATGCAGATGGCCTGGAACTTGGTGAGGACCGCCAGTGTCAGCAACGGGAATACGCACAGCAAATAACGCCCGTATATCAGGCAGAGCAGCGCCGACACGATCAGGAACGAAAACAGCAGGTCGACCTGCCCCCAGATCGGCCCGTCCATCAGCAGCGCGGGGCTGAACACGGCAAAGACCATGATCCAGTTGGATTGACGTTCGGTCGCCTGCGAAGTGCGCAACAGGCGGTCCATCATCCATAGCAGGCCGCCGTGCGCGACGATCACCGGCGTGATGGCCAGCAGGCGCAGCAGGCCGCCCAATTGGGGCGTGACGCCAAGCAGTCCGTGGACGTTCCCGACGAGCCACAGCCAATGCGTGAAAAGCGGAGGGTAGTTGCCTTCAAGACCGGCATAGCCAAGGTCGCGCAATACGCGTGACCAATCGACCCAGGCTTCGATGTCGGGCTCAAAACCCGAGTTCGTCGAGCAGAGCACGTTGAGCAAGACCATCAACCCGAGCCAGAGCCCCAGAGGACGCCAGGGCGCAATGGCGGGCGACGGAAGGTGCTGCGATGCGACAGAGTCACTCAGATCCACTTCAGTACGGTCATTCATGTGCGGTCACAGACGGTTCATGGGTTGCAATCGCACGGCAGCCCCCGCTGTCGTGCAGTCACGCACTTTGCCATCTAATTCGCCAAAGTGTTGCGACCGATCTCGCCGCACGCGAAGAGCGTCACGCGTAACGTTGCGTGGGTGCCAAGCAGCATGAAATGCAGGGCAGAAAGGACCGTGTCCATGGCATGGAAATACAACGCTGTAATGGCATGCGCGCGCCGCATGCCCAGAGTCGCGGCGGCACTGCTATTGCCATTGGCCGCAGCTGCTTGTGCGCAATCCGCCCCGGCGCCGACGAGCTCGGCCAATGTGATGATCGCGTTGCCAGCGGGCACCAGGCCGGACGACCCCACCTGGCTGCAACGCCTCACGCAAGCCGCGGGCAGCACGGTTCATTTTGGTTCAAACATGTCATCCGGATGGGCTGCCTACCGGATAGACTGCATCGCGCAGGATCCGGAATGCACCCACGCCATTGAACGTTTGCGAGCCAGCGGGCTGGTCCGCAGCGTGGAGCGCGATTCGCGCAAGTCGATACGCTGAATCAACAGCGAGGCCACCGTCATGACCTTCAGAGACATCGCGAAACATGCCGCCCTGATTGCAGCACTCGGCGCGCTTTCGACGTCGATGGCATATGCCCAGCAGGCACGCGTCATCGTCAAGTATCGGGATGGCTCGACACTGGTTCGACAGAGCGACCCGGCGGGCCGCGCAACGGCACTCGCTGCGCGCACGGGCTTGCAGATTGGCGCCGAACGCAAGCTGACCGATCGTCTGCATCTGGTCGAAGCGAACGGAGTGGATGCGCAGCAACTGGCCAGTCAACTCGCCGCGCAGGCCGACGTGGAATACGCGGTGCCAGATCGCCGCAAGCAGGTGCGGGCCATCCCGAACGACCCGCTCTTCAGCATGGAGTGGTACCTGCAGTTGACCGAGAAATCGGCCATCAACGCCACCGGCGCATGGGACATCACCACCGGCAGCAGCGACGTTCTCGTTGCGATCATCGACACCGGCGTGCGCCCGGAGCACCCAGACCTCAATGGCAAATTCGTCACGCGCGATGATGGCTCGATCTACGGTTACGACTTCATCTCTGAACCGCTCATCGCCAACGACGGCGACGGACGAGACGCAGACCCGAGTGATCCGGGCGACTTCGTCGTGCAGTCCGACATCGACAACCAGAGTGTTTTCAAGGGTTGCACCGTAAGCAATAGTTCGTGGCACGGCACGATGGTGTCGGGCATCCTGGCCGCCGCCTCCAATAATTCGGTCGGTGTCGCGGGCGTCGGCTGGGGTGTGCGCGTGCTGCCGGTTCGCGCCATGGGCAAGTGCGGCGGATATGACTCGGACATCATCGCCGCCATGTATTGGGCCGCGGGCCTGCAAGTTGAACGGAGTGCCGACCAATACGCACCCGGCACGCATCATCAGCATGAGCCTTGGCGGATCGGGTACGTGCAGCGCCGCCTATCGCGATGCCATTTCCCAGATCACGGCGCAGGGTACGACGATCGTCGTGGCTGCCGGCAACGACAACGGCCCGGTCGAAGAGCCGGGCAACTGCGCTGGCGTGCTGACTGTGGCTGGCGTGCGCCATACCGGAGGCAAGGTTGGCTACAGCAGTTTCGGCCCCGAAGCCGGTATCGCCGCGCCAGCCGGCAATTGCCCGACCGGCACCCCGTGCACCTATCCCTTCATCACCACGGTCAACGATGGCAAGCAAGCGCCGGGCAATAGCACCTACACCGACAGAACATCGCGCGTCGCGTTGGGAACGAGCTTCTCCACGCCATTGGTAAGCGGCACAGCAGGCCTGATGCTGTCAGTGCACCCAGGCCTGGCGCCAGCGACGGTCATGGCACGCATCAAGGGTACGGCCGCTGCCTTCCCGGCAGAAGCGGGCCTGCCCAGTTGCAGCACGGGCACCAATGCCGATCAGCAATGCAACTGCACGACCACCACTTGTGGTGCGGGACTGCTCAATGCGCAGGCTGCGGTAAATGACGCCCTGCGTCCAGAGGCCCGCGTTGCCGCAGGTGACGCCACGGCCGGTTCCGCGATGACGCTGGATGCTCGCGGCAGTACCACCGCCAACGGCCGACGCATCGCCAGCTATGCGTGGTCACTGATCAACGGGAATGGCATCGTCACCGCGCTGTCGGGCACCGATCAGGCACAGGCGACCGCGCTGCCTGCGGTTGAACGGCACCTTCGACGTTGCGCTGACCGTTACGGATGACCAGGGCGCCACGGATACCGTACGTGCCACGATCGCGGTAGGCGGAACCACGTCGAGTTCCTCATCTTCTACCGCGAGCAGCGAGTCGAGCGCGCCGGCCAACAGCGGTGGTAGCAGCGGTGGGGGCGGTGGTGGAGCGGCCGATCCTCTGACTTTGCTTGGATTGGCTGTGTTGGCGGCAATAAGTTACGGCCTGCGTCGCGCGAGCAGGCCGACCGTAGCAGACCAGGCAAGGCCACCCAGGTAGCCATACAGATGTGCGCTGGGCGCAGGCGGAATGCCTAGCCATTCGCCAGGGCCGCCCACGTGGGCGACGCCAGCCCACGTCTTGATGCCGACGCCCACCACGAGCAGCACACCCGCCATTCTCAGCACGCTGGCATACCGACGATTAGTGAGCCCGCAGCCCAAGGCGGCGACGGCGCCGTACAGCGCGCCGGACAACCCCACGTACCATGCCAGCAGCGGATCGTCGTAGCGCAGACCGACGGCCACACCAATGGCCGCCGCGAGCAACGCGCCCATGACACCGGCGAGCAGCGCATGCCGCCAGGCAACCCATGCCACCAGCGCAAGGCCCAGCAGATTGAGCAGAAGGTGTGACGGCCCGAGGTGCACCAGTTGTGCTGGCAATGCCATCCAGAGCGGATCGCCGCCAGGCCGGTAGCGCAGCGCAGACAGCGCTGGCTGGAACGTAAAGACGACCATGACGGCGCCAAGCACCAGAGCAGCCAATGCCGCCAAGCGCTCGCGCCGTTGGTTCATGGTGTCAGCCGCCGAGCTTCTTCTTGAGCAGCTCGTTGACCTGCGCCGGACTGGCCTTGCCCTTCGAGGCCTTCATGACCTGACCGACCAGCGCGTTGAAGGCCTTTTCCTTGCCGGCGCGGAATTCCTCGACCGATTTCGGATTGGCAGCCAGCACTTCATCGATGATCGGCTCGATGGCAGACGCGTCTGTCACCTGCTTGAGGCCCTGCTTTTCGATGACCTCATCGGCGGTTGCGCCCTCGCCGTTCCACAATGCCTCGAAGACCTTCTTGGCGATGTTGTTGGAGATGGTGTTGTCCGCGACACGCGCCATCAACCCGGCCAGTTGTGCCGGCGACACCGGTGAATCGGCCAGCGAACGCTCTTCGCGATTCAGGCGGGCGGCCAATTCCCCCATCACCCAGTTGGCCAGCGGCTTGGCAAGCGCAGTGCCTCCTGCGGCCAGCGCAGCGAGGTAGTACTGCGCCGTGTCGCGGCTGGCGGTGAGCGTGGCGGCATCGTAAACCGACAGGCCATATTCGTCCTGCAGGCGCTGCGCCAATTGCACGGGTAGCTCGGGCAGTTCGCCCTTCACGCGGGCGATCCAGTCGGCGTCGATCACCAACGGCAGCAGGTCAGGGTCGGGGAAGTAACGGTAGTCGTGCGCGTCTTCCTTGGAGCGCATCATGCGCGTCTCGCCGGTATCCGGGTCGAACAGCACCGTGGCCTGCTGGATCGCACGGCCCGATTCGATCTCGTCGATCTGCCAGCTGATTTCGTATTCGATGGCCTGCTGGAGGAAGCGGAAGCTGTTGAGGTTCTTGATCTCGCGGCGCGTGCCGAGCGGCTCGCCGGGGCGGCGCACGGAGACGTTGGCGTCGCAGCGGAAGGAGCCTTCCTGCATGTTGCCGTCGCAGATATCGATCCACTGCACCAGCGCGTGCAGCGCGCGCGCATAGGACACGGCTTCCGCCGCGGAAGCCATGTCCGGTTCGGTGACGATTTCCAGCAGCGGCGTGCCAGCGCGGTTCAGGTCGATGCCCGACTGGCCATGGAAGTCTTCGTGCAGCGACTTGCCGGCGTCTTCTTCGAGGTGCGCGCGCGTCAGGCGCACGGTCTTCTCGTAGGCCTTTTCGCCTTCGCCGACCCGAATGGTGATCGTGCCCCCCTGCACCACCGGCAGCTCGAACTGGCTGATCTGGTAGCCCTTGGGCAGGTCAGGGTAGAAGTAATTCTTGCGCGCAAAGACGGAGCGCGGCGCCACGGTTGCGCCAATCGCCAGGCCGAAGCGGATGGCCCGCTCCACCGCGCCGCGATTGAGCACCGGCAGCACGCCGGGCAGCGCGATGTCCACGGCGCTGGCCTGCACGTTCGGTTCAGCGCCGAAAGCCGTGCTGGCGCCGGAAAAAATCTTCGAACGGGTGTTGAGCTGGGCGTGGGTTTCCAGCCCGATGACGACTTCCCAATCGCTTCTCATTGCGTGCGGTCTTCAACAGGTAATCCTGCATTTTATCGCACCGCGCCGGTTTGCCGGCAGACACGCGCTTTCCCACGTTGCGGCACGGCTTTGGCTCGCGCATTATCGGGGCCGCCCCACCCTGGAGCCACCGCATGCCACACCTGCTTGCCTTCGATCAGGGCACGACCAGCTCGCGCGCCATCGTCTTCGACCACGACAGCCGCATCATTGCCACCGCACAGCGCGAGCTGACCCAGTCCTTTCCGCAGCCGGGCTGGGTCGAGCACGATCCGATCGAGATCTGGCAAAGCCAACTGGCCTGCGCGCGACAAGCACTCGCCGAGGCCGGACTGGCCGCACGGGATATCGCCGCCATCGGCATCACCAACCAGCGTGAGACGACCATCCTGTGGGATCGCGCCACCGGCCAGCCCGTGGCCCCCGCCATCGTCTGGCAGGACCGTCGCACCGCCGCGCACTGCGCGCGCCTGAAGGAGGACGGCCTGGAACCGGTGTTCCGCGCCCGCACGGGGCTCGTTGTCGACCCGTATTTCTCCGGCACCAAGTTGCGCTGGCTGCTCGACCACGTGCCAGATGCCCAGTCGCGCGCGCGCAAAGGCGAACTGGCCTTCGGCACCGTCGACAGCTGGCTGGTGTGGCAACTCACGGGGGGCGCGATACACGTGACCGATGTGAGCAACGCCTCGCGCACGCTGCTCTACGACATCCACACCGGCGACTGGGACGATGACCTGCTCGCCGTGCTCGGCATTCCCCGCGCCGTGCTGCCGCGCGTTGTGCCCTCAAGCGGCGAAATCGGCCACTCGCAGGCGGAATTGTTCGGTGCGCCGATCCTCATTGGTGGCATGGCGGGCGACCAGCAGGCCGCATTGTTCGGACAGGCCTGCCACGCGCCGGGGATGGCCAAGAACACCTACGGCACCGGCTGCTTTGCGCTGGCCCACACGGGTGACAAAGCCTGCACGTCCACGCACGGCCTTGTCACCACGCGCACGGCTCAACTCGGCGCACAACCGGGCTACGCGCTGGAAGGCAGCGTATTCGTGGCAGGTGCGGTCGTGCAGTGGCTGCGCGACGGGCTCGGCATCATCCGCAGCGCGTCGGAGATCGAATCGCTCGCAACGTCGGTGCCGGACAACGGTGGCGTACATGTCGTGCCCGCCTTTACCGGCCTCGGCGCGCCTTACTGGGAACCCGAGGCTCGCGGCGCAATCGTCGGCCTGACGCGCGGCAGCACCGCAGCGCACATCGCGCGGGCGGCGGTGGAGTCGATCGCCTATCAATCGGCCGAATTGCTGTCCGCCATGCAGGCCGACAGCGCCCTCGCGGTGCGAGAGTTGCGCGTCGACGGCGGCGCCTCGCGGAACGATCTGCTCATGCAGTTCCAGGCCGATCTGCTCGGCGTGCCCGTCGTGCGCCCAGTGGTGCTGGAAACCACCGCGCTGGGCGCCGCGTACCTCGCCGGACTGGCTGCCGGCGTATGGCCGGATGCCGAGGCACTGGCAAGCATGTGGCGGCGCCAACGGATGTTCGAGCCCACCATTGGGCGCGACCAGGCCCAGACGCTATTGCACGCGTGGCGACAGGCGGTGCAGCGCGTGCTGTAGGACCGCCCAGAAAAGCCGCCACCGGCTAGGGTATTCCTTTACGTGTTACTACATCGGCATTCTGCGTGGTCGCGCGGATGTGCCGACGGCTTCTCCTTCTCATACTTGGTTACACGGTGGGCGCACCACGCCCGCCGCATTCACAACCAGACGCTCCGTGCGGGTCGCACGGACAAAGTCGGAGGAGACCATGCAGAATGTCCTACCCAGGCTAGGGTGGGCAGCCCTCGCCATACTGGGGGCCTGTTCGCTCGCCGTCGTCGCGCTGTCGCGTGGCGAAACCATCAATGCGCTGTGGATCGTGGTGGCAGCCGTATCGGTGTACCTGATCGGCTATCGCTTCTACGCACGCTTCCTGGCTCACACCGTCGTCGGTGTGGACCCCAACCGCATGACGCCGGCCTACCGTCACAATGACGGGCTGGACTACGTGCCCACCAACAAGAACATTCTCTACGGCCACCACTTTGCCGCCATTGCAGGTGCGGGCCCGCTGGTCGGCCCGGTGCTGGCTGCGCAGATGGGTTACCTGCCAGGCATGCTGTGGATTCTGGCCGGGGTGATCTTCGCCGGCGCGGTGCAGGACTTCATGGTGCTGTTCATCTCGACGCGCCGCGATGGCCGTTCGCTGGGTGACCTGATCAAGTCGGAACTCGGCCCCATCCCGGGCGTGATCGCACTGTTCGGTACGTTCATGATCATGGTGATCATCCTGGCCGTGCTGGCGCTCATCGTCGTGAAGGCGTTGACCGACTCGCCCTGGGGCAGCTTCACCGTGGCGGCGACGATTCCCATTGCGATCTTCATGGGCATCTACCTGCGCTTCATCCGTCCGGGCCGCATCCTCGAAATCTCGGTACTCGGCTTTGTGCTGCTGATGGCCGCCATCATCTTCGGCGGTGACGTTGCCAAGAGCCCGACCTGGGGCCCGATGTTCACCTTCGACGGCAAGCAACTGACGTGGATGCTGATCGGCTACGGCTTCATCGCTTCGGTGCTGCCGGTGTGGCTGCTGCTGGCACCGCGCGACTACCTGTTCGACCTTCCTGAAGATCGGCACCATCCTGGGCCTGGCAATCGGCATCGCCTTCGTGGCGCCGCAATTGCAGATGCCCGCGCTGACGCAATTCGTGGATGGCACAGGTCCGGCCTGGTCGGGCAACCTGTTCCCGTTCCTGTTCATCACCATTGCCTGCGGTGCGGTGTCGGGCTTCCATGCGCTGATTTCGTCGGGCACCACGCCCAAGCTGATCGAATCCGAAAAGCACCTCGCCTTCATCGGTTACGGCGGCATGCTGATGGAATCCTTCGTCGCCATCATGGCGCTGGTCGCTGCCTCGTGCGTCGATCCGGGCGTGTACTTCGCGATGAACAGCCCGCTGGCCGTGCTCGGACCGACGGCCGAAACCGCTGCGCACACCATCTCGCAATGGGGCTTTGTGATCACGCCTGACGTGCTGGCGCAGACCGCTGCCGACATCGGCGAAAAGTCCGTGATTGCGCGCGCAGGTGGCGCTCCGACGCTGGCGGTGGGCATGGCTCACATCCTGCACCAAGCCATCGGTGGCAAGGCGATGATGGCGTTCTGGTACCACTTCGCCATTCTGTTCGAAGCACTGTTCATCCTGACCGCTGTCGATGCGGGCACGCGTGCCGGCCGCTTCATGCTGCAGGATCTGCTGGGCACGTTCGTGCCGTCGTTCAAGCGCACCGAGTCGCTGGTCGCCAACCTTATCGCCACGGCGCTGTGTGTGGCTGCCTGGGGTTACTTCCTGTACCAGGGCGTGGTCGATCCGCTGGGCGGCATCAACACCTTGTGGCCGCTGTTCGGTGTGGCCAACCAGATGCTGGCAGCCGTTGCGCTGACACTGGCGACGGTCGTGCTGTTCAAGATGAAGCGTCAGCGCTACGCCTGGACGACGATCCTGCCGACGGTGTGGCTGCTGGCCTGTACGCTGACGGCCGGCTGGCAGAAGATCTTCTCGGCCAATCCGAAAGTTGGCTTCCTGTCGCACGCCGCCAAGTTCTCGGACGCTGTCGCGCGCAATGAAATCCTGGCTCCGGCCAAGACCATGGCGCAGATGCAGCAGATCGTCTTCAACGACTACGTGGATGCAACGCTCTCCGGCGTATTCATCTTCGTCGTGCTGGCCGTGCTGCTGTTCGGCATCCGTGCCTGCATGAAGGCGCTGCAAGAACAGCGCCCGACGGTGCGCGAGTCCGAATACGTGCCTGTTGCCAACGCAGCGGGTGCCTGAGGACACCATGTTCAACGACCTGGCACGCATGGGTCAGTATCTCGGGCAGGCGGCGCGTGCGCTGGTAGGCCTGCCCGACTATGACACTTACGTTCAGCACATGCGCACCACGCATCCGGATCGCACGCCGATGACGTACGAGGAGTTCTTCCGCGAACGTCAGGAGGCACGCTATTCCGGTGGCACGGGCAAATGCTGCTGACTACCCGGCCCGCTCGTTCTACGCGGGTGGGCTGATTACGATCTCCGCCTCTTGCGCGTCACTGCGGTGACGCGCATTTTTTCATCCGTCATGCAAGACACGATTCCCGTCACCTTACTCACCGGTTTTCTTGGCGCTGGAAAGACCACGCTCCTGAACCGCTTTCTGGCGGCCATGCGGGGGACGCGCATCGCCATTGTCGAAAACGAATTCGGCGCCGTCGGCATCGATGGCAGCCTTGTCGCATCGGAGGCCAGTGCGGTCGTCGAGTTATCCGACGGCTGCATCTGCTGCACCGTCAAAGGCGCGCTCTCGGATGCGCTCATCTCGATGGCAGCACGGCGTGCAAACGGCGAACTCACGTTCGACAGACTGATTATCGAAACGACCGGACTGGCCGACCCGGCGCCGATCGTGCAGGTATTCCTGCGCGACGAGATTCTGCGTGGCTACTATCAGCTCGATGGCGTGATCACTGTCATAGACGCGCTGCACGCCACGACCCAACTCGACCGCGAACGCGTCGCGGCATCGCAAGTCGCTTTTGCCGACCGACTCATCCTCACCAAGACCGACGCGCTTTCGGTTGACGACGCGGCGACGCTGGCTGCGCGGTTGGCCCGTATCAATGCACGTGCGCCACTGGAATGGGCCTCGCGCCTGGGCAATCCGAAAGAACTGCTCGCAATCGGCGGATTCATGCTGCATGAGTCCGGCTTGCCGCGGCGTGGTTGGCGCCCGGTGGGCGAACGTTCGTGGGACGACGCGATTGCTTCGGTGGTGCTCGAAAGCGACGTTCCGCTGCCGCTGGATGGCATATCGCTCTTCGTCGACGAGCTGCTGGCCGACCACGCCAACGACCTGCTGCGCTACAAGGGCATTCTTTCCATCGCAGACGAGTCGCGGCGACTCATCTTTCAGGGTGTGCACCAAGTGGCGGGCTATGACTACGGGCGCCCATGGGAGGCGAACGAGACACGCACCTCGCGCATGGTCCTGATTGGCCGCGATTTGCCGGTGGAACGCTTGCGGGCGCGCTTCGCCGCACTTGCCGAGTAGATCGGGCGAGGGTGGGCGACTTTGTGCACGCCCACCCAATAGCGACTATGCCGGCACAGTACTCCGCACCGTGGCGGGAATGCCAAGCGCCTTCATCAGCTTGCCCCAGTCAGCCCGAGACACCAATGGCCGCAGCATGTCGAGTACGGCATCGAAGGCCTCTGCCGGCGCCTTCGACTTCATGTCGCCCAACAGCATCGCGCGCTCGTGAGTATTCGCATACGGCAACATCCAGCGCATGACGATGCCCATCTCCTGCGGCGGAATGGACGCCACCAGCCGGTCGTGGATTTCGATGAGTTCCGCATCCGAATACGCGGCCCACAGCACACCATTGTTGTGGGCTTCTTCGTGCGCCATGTGCTGGAAGTTCTCACCGACAAAAACGGCAAGCCGCTTGTAGACCTCTGACGCCAATGGCTGACGCAACGGAATGGGCAGCAGCTCAAGCTCCTGCGCGTCGGCGAGAAACGCCTTGATCGCCATGACGTGCTCTACGTGGTCCAGCAATGTGTCGCCAGCGGAACCAGGGCGGCGCGCTTCCATCGCGGCGTGAATGAACTCGTCTTCGTGCTGCAGGTGCTTGAAGCAGGTTTCCATCAACTTGCGCAATTGTGCGGTCGCAACCAGCGCATCGTGCTCGTCGCTCCAGTCGGTACGGCCCAGGAGCGACAGCGTATCGCTCATGAATGCCCGCAAGCCTTTGTGCACCAATACGTACATGTCGAATCGCGCAACGGCGCGGGGTTCCTTGCCCATCATGCTGCTCTCCTCAAACGTCTTGATCGGGTGACGCAGCGACGTGCCATGAGTCGTCGCTACATGGAGCGGCAGAGTACGGCGGGCACGGATAGGCCGCCGCTAAATCTTGGCTAAGGAAATCCTAAGAAAGCCCTAAGGGGCGACGCCCGAACGGGCACCCGCGTATGGCGGGAAGTGAATCAGCTCGCCGGGCTGCGACGCGGCCGCCCCTTGGGCAATGGTTGCCCACGGCGATTAGCGGTCGATTCAACATCCGCTGCGCCTAGCATCCATCCCCGATGGGCAGCGAAGCGGACGGCGTCCAACTGGCTACCGGACAGACCGCTTTCAAGCAAGGTGCGATACACCGCTTGGCGCTCGAACGGCGTGTTGCCCAATGCCCAATAGAGCGCGTGATCGGTGATGAGTGGGTCTGCGGCCAGGCCAATGTGATGACGGCAACTCGACCAGTAGTAATGGGATGGGTCGTTGGCGAGCTGATGGCGAACCGGATTGAGTTCGACGTAGGCGTAACAGGCCAGCAGATAAGCGGCGGGCTCGACGACGGTGGAGCGATAGCGCCCTTCCCACAGCGTGCCGCTGCGACCGTGGCGATCGTTGAAGTAACGCACGTAGCGTCGCCCCAGCCGCTGCATCATCGCGCCGGCTGCGCCTTCATCGCTTGGCGTGGCAACGAGGTGAACATGGTTCGGCATGAGCACATAGGCATGCAGTGCCACACCCGCCTCCCGCGCGGATTCACGCAGATGCGCGCGATACTGCTCGAAGTCGGCGTCGTCATTGAACGCCTGCGCGCGATTGTTGCCCCGCTGCAGGATCAGCTGCGGCATATCGGGAACGTACAGTCGCGGGAGGCGGCTCATGACATTCAGGCGTAGCAGAGGCTACCGACTCTGACTCGTCTGACCATGACTTCGGCATACGTCGGCATCAGACACTGCCAACGGAGAACAGCCGACGATGCTCCTTCATCGCGTAGCGATCTGTCATGCCGGCGATATAGTCGGCGACAGCGCGCGCCTTGTCTTCACGTGCACGTTCCTGGTGCTGCACGGGCAGCAGTCGGATGTCGCTCATGAAGGCTTCGAACAACTCGGCGATGATGCGTTTGGCCTTGGCCATTTCACGCAACACAACGTAGTGCCAGTAGAAGTTCTCGCGCAGGAATTGTTTGAGCTGATGTTGCTCGCGGCGCATCTCGTCCGAAAAAGCCACGAGCGGCGCGCTGCAGTTGTGTACGTCGTCGAGCGTGGTGACGCTGGCGTCGGCGATGTTTCGCTGCGTGGTCGCGATAAGGTCGAGCGCCAACGCATTGATCATGCGACGCACGGTTTCGTGGATGAGCTTGCGACCGGCAATGCCGGGATAGCGGCCGCGCGCATCCTTGGCGTGACGCGCAAAGACGTTGACACCTTCGAGCTGTTCGAGCGTGATGATCTGCGAGCGCAGGCCGTCGTTGACATCGTGATTGTTGTACGCGATCTCGTCGGCCAGATTGCACAACTGCGCTTCGAGCGAAGGCTGCTTCTTGTCGATGAAACGACGGCCCAGTTCGCCGAGCAACGCGGCGTTCTGGGCGAGCAATGCTTGAGAATGCCTTCGCGCGTCTCGTACGTGAGGTTGAGTCCGTCGAACTGCGCGTAGTGGTCTTCCAGCAATTCGACCGTACGCAGGCTTTGCAGGTTGTGTTCAAAGCCGCCGAACTCGCGCATGCATTCATTCAGCGCGTCCTGGCCGGCGTGGCCAAAAGGCGTGTGACCAAGGTCGTGCGCGAGCGAAATGGCTTCGACCAGGTCTTCGTTCAGGTCCATCGCCCGAGCGAGCGAACGACCGATCTGCGCGACTTCGATACTGTGCGTCAGGCGCGTGCGGAAAAGGTCGCCTTCGTGATTGACGAAAACCTGCGTCTTATATTCGAGCCGGCGAAATGCGGTCGAATGAATGATGCGGTCGCGGTCGCGCTGGAACTCGCTGCGCGAAGCCGGATGGTCTTCAGCATGCACGCGGCCACGGCTATTGGCCTCACTGATCGCGTAGGTGGCGAGCGAGGCGGCTGCGGTCGTCATGCTACGCAGGCGGCGATGGCCGCTTCGATGTCTGCGCGCGCAGCGCGGTCACTGATCTGCGCTCGCCCGATCTGCTCAAGCAGAATCAAGCGCAGGCGACCGGCTTCGACTTTTTTGTCGTGGTGCATGAGTTCCACGTAGCGATCCACGCCCAGGTCCGGTCCCGCGACCGGCAAGCCCGCGCGTTCAAAAATGATCCGCACACGGGCTACGTCGGCCGACGTCAGCATGCCCAGCCGCGCAGAAAGCTCTGCCGCCATGACGGACCCCGCCGCGACCGCTTCGCCGTGCAGCCACACGCCGTAGCCCATACCGGTTTCGATGGCGTGGCCGAAAGTGTGGCCAAGGTTAAGCGTGGCGCGCTCACCTTGTTCGGTTTCATCGGCGGCGACGACTTCAGCCTTGTTGCGGCAACTGCGCTCCACGGCGTATGCCAGTGCTTCCGGGTCGCGCGCGAGCATCGCATCGATGTTCGCCTCGCACCACTCCAAGAAAGGCAGATCGCGGATGAGCCCGTACTTGATGACTTCCGCCAGCCCGGCCTTGAGTTCACGGTCGGGCAGGGTATCGAGCGTAGAAACGTCGGCAAGCACCAAGCGCGGCTGGTAGAACGCGCCAATCATATTCTTGCCGAGCGGATGATTGATCGCCGTCTTGCCGCCAACGGATGAATCGACCTGCGACAGCAACGTGGTCGGCACCTGGATGAAGGGCACGCCACGTTGGTAGGTGGCGGCAGCAAAGCCAGCCATGTCGCCGATCACGCCGCCACCGAGCGCGATGATGGTGGTCGAGCGCTCACAACGGTTACCGAGCAGGCCGTCGAATACAAGGTTCAGCGTTTGCCAGTCCTTATGCGCTTCGCCGTCGGGCAGAATGATCTCGGTGGTGCTCACCCCGGCGCCGCGCAGCCCATCGGCGAGTTGTGCGAGGTACAGCGGCGCCACGGTCTCGTTGCTGACGATCGCTACGCGCCGCGCCTTGAGATGGCGGAGTATGAGGTCCGGCTGACCGATCAGGCCACGGCCGATGTGGATCGGGTAAGCGCGCTCACCCAGCGCTACGTCGAGTGTACGCACAGTTGTTCCCATTCCTTGACGATTCTCGATACCGCCGTATGCGAGTGATGGCGTGCGCCATCCACGATGATGTCGGCGATTTCGCGGTAGAGCGGGTCACGCTGCGCACGCAGGGCATTGAGCTTGGCCAGCGGATCGGCCACCTGCAGCAGCGGACGGTTGGTGTCGTGACGGGTGCGTTCGAGCAACACGTGGGTCGGCACATCGAGGTACACCACCCAGCCAGTGCGACGCAGCACCTTGCGGTTTTCCGGATCGAGGATCGCCCCGCCCCCGGTCGCCAGCACAATGCCGGCTTCTTCGGACAGTTCGACGATGGTCTGAGCCTCGCGGCGCCGAAAACCGGCTTCGCCTTCGAGTTCGAAGATGGTAGGAATGCGCACGCCCGTGCGCGCTTCGATCTCGTGGTCAGTGTCGAACAAAACGGCGCCCCATGCGCCGGGCAAGTGCGCGACCGATGGTCGTCTTGCCCGAGCCCATGAGGCCCACGAGATAGATGTTATGGCGCTGTCCGTTCACGACAGCGATTCTAGCAGTCCGCGGCCGCTTCTTCGCGGCTGCGGACTGTCAGAAGATTACGGCGTGCTGCCAGCCGATGACGAGGAAGACGAAGCGTCGGACATCATGTAGCGGATGTAATTGTCGCTGTCCGGCGTATTGACAATGATCGTTGACGATCCGTCAGTGATCGGACTATTGGTCGGAGCATTGTTGCCGACTGTGTAGCCCACAATGCGGTGGTAACCCCAGATGATGTCCGGACGGCCCGTGTAGTTAGCAGTACATTGGCTATTCACGGTCAAACATGCGCCGCTAGGCTGGCCGGCGAGAGTCGTTGCAACAACCACGCCGGAATAGCTGACGAAGTTGACGACCGTGCCGTCTGCCACCGGGTTGCCCTTGATGTCGCCCACCGTAACAGTGAACTTGCAGGGATAGTTCCGCGGCGCAGAGCCCAACGCGCAGGGCGAAGTCGGATCCCACATCAGGAAGAACTTGGACTGGTCAGGGCGACTACCGGTGATCACGATCTGATCGTTCGAGTAGTACTCCTTGGCCGGTGCCACGACGAGCTTGCCGATCACGTTGAAAGTAAGTGGCTCGGTGCCTGAAGTAACGGTGACGGATGCGATCCCGTCATCGTTGGAAGTCACTGTCACATCCGATGCGCTGCCGTTGGTAAGAATCCCACCATTGCGCTTAGTAACCGAATAGATCACTTGCGCGCTCTTGACCGGGTTATTGGAGCTATCCAACACCTTGAACTGGACAATCGTCTGCTCGGCAGCGTTGTTGATGCCGTTGGTCGAACCCGAAATGAACAGACGGGTCGTCGATGCACCGACATACTGCAGATACGAGGGCGTGCCTACGGTGCCGGTCCCCGAGGTCGAGTTGATCGAGTAGTTCTGGCTAACCGAGGCGGTTCCCGCAGCAGCCTTGATCGTCATAGCACCGCTCGCGGAAGGAGTCGTCGCCGACAGCGTAATAGATGCCTTGCCGTTGACGTCCGTGAGCGCCTTGCCGGAACTCGGCGTGAATTGGGAGTTGGTCGTATCGTCAGTCGTAAACACAACGACCACGCCTGCCGCCGCAGTCTTGTCAGGATTGGTGACCGTCACTGACAGCTTGAACGGCTTGCCGTAGACGAGAGCCGAGGTCACCGGGTTCACCGCCAGGCCGCTGGCAGTGTCCATGGTTTCGAGCGTCATACCGTAAGCCGTTGTCGCTTCAGAGCTCGACGACGATGACGTTGACGAACTCGACGTATTGCCGCAGCCGCCTGAAGCCAGACAGGTGCCATTACCGCCACCGCCGCCACCACAGGCAGCGAGCACCAAGGGAGTGGCGACGAGAATCGCCAGTTTTTGCCACATCTTCATGTTGTGTTTCTCTCCAAGACGGCACCGTGCCGTTGATACTCAAGGCCCGCAGTCTGACGCTTCATGCACTTCGGCGCGAGCACCCTTGCGGGTAGCTCACGCCGTTGTCATGTCGTCATTGCGCGGGTCGCGGAATCAACGTGCCAGAGCCTGGTCAGTCACGATTCGCGGTGTAATGAAAACCAGCAGTTCGGTCTTGTCGTCCGAGCGCTCGTTGTTGCGGAACAACGCGCCGAGGTATGGCACGTCGCCAAGGACCGGCACCTTCGTGGTGGTGTTACCCACGGTCTGCTGATAGATACCGCCGATGACCACCGTACCGCCGTTTTCCACCAGCACGTCGGTCTTGACGTGCTTGGTGTCGATGGCAATACCGGAACCGGTCGACAGCGAAGTGTTAGGCGTGTCCTTGTTCACATCGAGAGACAGGAACACTCGGCCGTCAGGCGTGATCTGCGGACGTACCTTGAGGGCCAGGTTGGCCTTGCGGAAAGACACGCTGGTCGCGCCCGAACTGGTCGCTTGCTGGTACGGAATTTCCGTGCCCTGCTCGATCAGCGCTTCGACCTGGTCGGCCGTCATGACGCGCGGGCGGGACACCACCTTGCCGCGTCCGTCGGCTTCGAGTGCGGACACTTCCATCGTCAGGAAGCGGGTCGCCGCGCTGTTCCACAGCACGAACGACAGAGCGCCAGCCGCTTTGTCGCCGATCGACGATGCCGGCAAGTTCAAGGCGAGGCCCTGGCTCGAGAAGACCGGTTGCTGATCGGTCAGGCCAGCCTGGTAAGCCGTCGAACCGAGGCCGCCACCGATGGTCGTGCGCGGGATGGTGTTGCCCGCCGAGTTGGTGCCGGATGTCGAACCATTGGCCGCACCAAAGCCCAGGCGCACACCCAGGTTGCGGCTGAAGGTATCCGTTGCTTCAACGATCTGTGCTTCGATCAGCACCTGGCGCACCGGCACGTCGATCTCGGCGATCAGGCCGCGCAGCGCTTCGAGCTGGGTGCCGATGTCGGTCACAAAGATCTTGTTCGAGCGCTCATCCACTGCCACCGTGCCGCGCTTGGACAGCACCGTCTGGTCCTTGCCCTTGAGGAAGTCCGAGACCTGCTTGGCGTTGTGATAGTTGATCTGGAAGCTCTCGGTACGCAGCGGCTCCAGGTCCTGAATCTGCGACTTTGATTCCAGCTGAAGCTTTTCGCGCGCAGCCAGTTCGTCACGCGGAGCGATCCAGATGACGTTGCCATTCTTGCGCATGTCCAGGCCCTTGGCCTGCAGGATGATGTCCAGCGCCTGGTCCCAAGGCACATCCTTCAGGCGCAGGGTCACGTTGCCCGTCACGCTGTCGCTGGTGATGATGTTGAAGTTGGTGAAGTCGGCGATGACCTGCAACACCGAACGCACGTCGATGTTCTGGAAGTTCAGCGACAGCTTTTCGCCAGCGTACTTCTGGCGGTTGTCGCCACCCTGCACGAGCTTGCGCGGGTCTTCCTGAACCGGCTTCACTTCCAGCACGAACTGGTTGTCGCTCTGGTAGGCGTTGTGCTCCCACAGCCCCTTCGGGCTCACCACCAGCCGCACCATGCCGCCTTGCTGCGTGGTTGACACGGCGGTCACCGGCGTGGCGAAGTCGGTCACGTCCAGGCGGCGCGAGAGGTTCTGCGGCAGGCTCGTCTTGAGGAAGTTGACCACCAGGTCGGTGCCTTGCTGACGGATGTCGATGCCCGTGTTCGCGTCCGACAGATCGACCACGATGCGGCCTTCACCGTTCGGGCCGCGGCGGAAGTTGAGATCGCGAATATTGTGCTGATCCGGGCCGCCCTTCTGTTCGGCGAAGCGCGCCGTGGTGGTCGCTTCCGGTGACTTGGCAGTGGCGGCGGAAAGGGTGATCACCACGTCGCGGCCTTCCACGCGGGTGTCATAGGTCAGCGCGCGGTTCAGGTTCAGCACCAGTCGTGTGCGGTCGGCAACCTGCACGACGTTGGCACTGCGCACGTCACCTTCGTTGATCGTCTGAGCGTTGCGACCCAGCCCGTTGGCAGTCCCCGGGAAGTCGATCGCCACGCGCGACGGGTTAGAGACAGAGAAGCTCCCCAGTTGTCCGTCGAACGGTTGACGCAGCGTGACGCGGACAATGACGTTGCCGCCTTGCGAGGTGGCTCCGATCGCCTCGATCGCGTTCTTGGCGGTAGCCGCTGCGGGCGCTGCGGCCGGTTGCGCCGTCTGGGCGTGTGCCACCGGGACGGCTAGCATCAAGCTGACGCCCGCCGACAGGCAGAGTGCAGACAGTCGAGTACCGATTTTCATTTTTTAGCCTCTTGCTCTTGCAGCTGCATCGTGCTGACACGCTCGATCCAATCCCCGTTGGAGTCTTCGATCAGTTCCTTGAGCGTGATCTCACCGTCGGTGATCTTGGTAATCACCCCGAAGTTTTGTCCCAGGTAGTTGCCTGCGCGCGCTTGGTAGATGGTCTTGTCCGCCTGGATCAGCGCAACAGGGCGCCCGCCGGACATCATCATTCCGACCATCTTGAGCGTCTCCAGCGGATACGCTTCCAACGGTTCGCGGCGACGGTTCATGTCGGGCCGGTTCTTGCCGCCCCCGCGGCGCTCCGGCTCGAGCTTGCTGGCTGCAAAGGGATCAACCAGTCCACCGTTGTCATAGTCGACGACCGGAAAGGTCTTGATCGTCGGCAGCGGCGGCACGCGGCCACGCATGTCCTTGGCCTGATCCTGCATCCAGTTTCTGATGTCCTGGTGGTCGTCATTGCTGCAACCTGCCAGCAACGCGCAGCCCACGAGGATGAGCCAACTCGATTTCACGTTTCGATCTCCCCGGCTCGTCACTTCTTCTGAGCCGCCTTTTCGCGGCGCTGCTTGGCGATCTCTTCTTCGTCGAGATAGCGGTAGGTCACGGCACTGGCGTCCATCGTCAGCTTGCCGCTCTGGTTCATCGTGATGGCCATGTCGGACAGCGTCACGATGCGCGGCAGCTTGGCGACGTCGCCGGCGAAGTTGCCCAGATCGTCATACGAGCCGGTCACGCGCAGCGCGATGGGCAGCTCGGCATAGAAGTCGCGCACGGCTTCGGTGCCCGGCTTCCACAGCTCGAACGACAGACCGCGCCCACGGCCAGCTTGGTTTACGTTGACCAGCAGCGCTTCCATCTCGGACCTGTTCGGCAGTTGCTTGAGCAGGGTGCCGAACTGACGGTCGATGTCGGCCAGTTGCTTGCGGTATTCGTCCAGATTGACGGCCTGGCGCTTCTTGCCAACCCATTCTTCGCGCAGTTGCACTTCCTGGTTGCGACGCTCGTCCAGCGTTTCAAGCTGGCCTTTCCACAAGAACCACCAGGCACCAGCGAGCAGCACGACGAACACAGCCACCAGCACCGCCACACGCGGAGCGGCAGGCCACAGGCCGGGGTCGTTGGGATCGAGCTGACGGAAATCGTTGACCAGGCGCTTGAAGTCGAACGCCGCCACTTTCTTCAATGCAGGGGCTTTCACGACTTGCCCTCCTTGGCGTTCTTGCTGCCTTCGGCGTCGACCGGCTGGCGTTCGATGCTCACATTCAGGTTGAAGTCGCCAACGCGACGCCCCTTGAGGTCCACCGCCTTGATCTCGATGAGCTCAGGCTTTTCGAGCACAGGCGAAGAATCCAGATTGCGCATGAGTTGCGATACACGCGCATTCGATTGGGCATAGCCCTGGATGTTGATCCGCATGCCGGTCTGCTTGATCGCGCGGATGTACACGCCTTCCGGCGTCTGGCGGATCAGCTCATTGAAGACGTGCACGGTTTCAGCACGATTACTCTGCAGCGACTCGATGACCTGCTTGCGCGACAGCAACGCCTGCGTCTGTTCGCGCAGGCGTTTGATCTCAGCGATTTCCTTATCGAGCGAGGCGATCTCGCGCTTGAGAAAGTCGTTGGTGGCTTCCTGATCTTCGATGGCGCGATTGATGAAGGTGTAGCCGACGAAAGCAATCATGGCGCACAGGAGCGCCACCAGCGCGAGCAGCGAATAGAACTGCTGGCGACGCTGTTTGCGGGCTTCTTCGCGGTGCGGGAGAAGGTTGATGCGGATCATGCGTCGAACCTCCGCAGGGCAAGGCCGCAGGCCACCATCAGCGCAGGCGCTTCAGAAGCCAGGTTCTTGGGACGAACGCGCTGCGACAGCGCCATGCCGACGAACGGGTTGGCAACCTGGGTGCTGACCTGAGTACGGCTGGCAACGATCTGGTCGATGCCCGGAATCACGGCCACGCCGCCGGACAGCACAACCAGATCGACCTGGTTGTATTGCGTCGAGGTAAAGAAGAACTGCAACGCGCGGGAGACTTCCAGCCCGAGGCTATCCATGAAGGGGCGCAGCAGTTCGCTTTCGAAATTGTCCGGCAGACTGCCCGAGCGCTTGGCGGTTTCGGCTTCTTCCATGCTCATGCCGTAGGCACGCATGATGTCCTGCGTAAGCTGGCTGCCGCCGAAAGGTTGTTCGCGGGAATACAGCACCACGTCATCGCGCAGGATGGCGACCTTCATGCTGTGCGCGCCGACATCGATGACGGCGATGATCTTGCCCTTGCCGCCTTCCGGCAGACGGCGGCGGATCAGGTCGAACGCGGCCTGCGCGGCAAAGGACTCAACGTCCATCACCACTGCCTTCAAGCCAGCCGACTCGGCGGCGGCCACACGGTCCTGGACCTTTTCCTTGCGCGAGGCGGCGATCAGCACCTCGACCTCGTCCTCGGAGCCCGCCATCGGGCCGAGCACCTGGTAGTCGAGATTCACTTCTTCGATCGCAAAGGGGATGTACTGGTTGGCTTCCGATTCGACCGCGATTTCCATGTCCAGCTCGCGCAAGCCAGCCGGCAGGGCGATCTTCTTGGTGATCACGGCGGGCGCCGGCAAAGCCAGCGCAACTTGACGGGTGTTGGTGCCGAGGCGCTTCCACGCCTTGCGGATGCTGTCAGCGACCACTTCCAGGCTGGCAATGTTGCCGTCGGTCACCGCGTCGCGCGGCAAAGGCTCGATGGCGTATCGCTCGAGCCGGTACTGGTTGGCGCCAGCCTCCGCCAGCTCGACCATTTTGACCGCCGACGAGGAAATATCCAGGCCCAACAAGGGCTTGGCTCTTCCTCCCAGCAGGGCGGACAGATCTCTCACGATGGCGTCTTCCTCGAAATGGTCCTGAAAATCAGTAAGTTGGGCGCATTAACAACAATTTACATTAAATGCTATCAGCAAAATCCTACTTGCGCAGTTACAACGACGCCGAACGGTCGATCTTCAACCCTAGAGGGGAACCCTCCCGCCTATAATCGCGTCTCGTATACCGAAGGTCACCCAATGCAAAAACGCTGGATCATGCTGTCCCTGGCCGTGCTGTTCGGCCTCGCGCTGCTGGGCATCGCGTCCCTCGGCATCGCCGCCGCGTTCGCGTGGCCCAAACTGCCGTCGCTCGAAGCGTTGACCGACTACAAGCCGCGCATCCCGCTTCGCGTTTACACCGCCGATGGCGCGCTGATTGCCGAGTACGGAGAAGAGCGGCGCACCTACGCACCCATCGCCCAAGTCCCGAAAACCCTGCAAGCGGCCATCCTGGCAGCCGAAGACGATCACTTCTTCGAGCACAGGGGTGTTGATTTTGCCGGTCTCACGCGCGCAACACTGGCCAACCTGCTAGGCGGCGCTCGTCGCCAGGGCGGGAGCACGATCACGATGCAGGTCGCGCGGAACTTCTATCTGTCGCGCGAGAAAACACTGAGCCGCAAGCTGTACGAGATCTTGCTGGCCATGAAGATCGAGAACAGTCTGTCCAAGGAACAGATCCTCGAGGTCTATATCAACCAGATTTACCTCGGCCAGCGCTCCTACGGCTTTGCGGCAGCTGCACAGGCTTATTACGGCAAGACTTTGCAGCAGTTGACGGTCGGCGAAGCCGCCATGCTGGCCGGCCTGCCCAAAGCACCGTCGGCCTACAACCCGGTGGCCAACCCGCCGCGCGCCAGACTGCGGCAGCAGTACGTGCTGCGCCGCATGCACGAACTCAACTACATCGATGATCGCGTCTATGAACAGGCGCTGGCAGAGCCCGTCAAGCTGGTGACCGGACGCGGCAGCTCGGCCGCGACCAGTGGCGCCACGCCGGGCCTGCACGCCGAATTCGTGGCCGAAATGGCCCGCCAGATGGCCTACGACCAGTTCAAGGACGAGGCCTACACGCGCGGCATCAAGGTCATCACGACGATCACGCGCACCGATCAGGAAGCCGCTTATGCCGCGCTGCGCCAGGGCGTCATCGACTACGAGCGCCGTCACGGCTACCGTGGCGCCGAAGCCTATGTGGACCTGAAGGACATCAAGGACGATCAGGACGTCGCGCTCGAAGACCTGATCGAGCCCTATCCAGACCAGGACGAATTGAAGGCGGCCATCGTGCTGGCCGCATCCACCAAGCAGCTCAAGGCCTACCTGCGCGGCGGCGAAGTCGTCACGCTGACCGGCGATTCGCTGCGCTTTGCGGCAACCATGCTGGCCGACAACGCCCCACAGCAAAAGCGCGTGCGCCCAGGGGCGATCATCCGCCTCATCAAAACAACCAAGGGCTGGGCCATTACGCAGCCGCCGGAAGTCGAAGGCGCATTTGTCTCGCTCGACCCGCGTACCGGTGCCGTGCGCTCGCTGGTGGGCGGCTTCGACTACAACCGCAGCAAGTTCAATCACGTCACGCAGGCGTGGCGCCAGCCGGGGTCGAGTTTCAAGCCGTTCATTTATTCGGCCGCGCTGGAAAAGGGCTATTCGCCGTCGAGCGTATTCGACGACGCGCCGCTGTCGTTCTCGTCGGGCGACACCGGAAGCCAGGCATGGCAACCGCAGAACATCGACAACAAGTATGAAGGTCCGATGACGCTGCGCACGGCGCTGGCAAAGTCCAAGAACGTGGTTGCCATCCGCCTGCTGCAAGCCATTGGTGCCCAGTACGCGCAGGACTACGTGACGACCCGATTCGGCTTCGACAAGGCGCGCCAGCCGCCCTATCTGACGATGGCATTGGGCGCCGGCTCCGTCACACCGTGGCAGATGGCGCAGGCATACGCCACCTTCGCCAATGGCGGCTATCGCATCCAGCCGTTCATCGTGCGCGAGATTCGCGACGAAAACGATCAGGTCGTGGCCCGCGTCGATCCGCCGGTGGCGGGCGAAGCCGCCGAGCGCATGCTCGACCCGCGCAATGCCTTCCTCATGGATTCGATGCTCAAGGACGTGGTCCGCCGTGGGACGGCCGCCAAGGCCAACGCGCTCGGCCGCTCCGATCTGGCCGGCAAGACAGGCACGACCAACGACTACCTCGATGCGTGGTTCTGTGGGTATCAACCGACGCTGGTCGGCATCGCATGGATCGGCTTCGACCAGCCACGCCGTCTGGGCTCCGGCGAAACAGGCAGCGGTCTGGCCCTGCCTGTGTGGATCAACTACATGAGCAAGGCGCTGGCGGGCGTGCCGCAACAGAGCGCACAAATGCCGGCCGGCCTGATTTCCGTGCGGCCGCAGGGCGCCAGCCAGGACGACTACGTGTACGAAGAATTCGTCCCGCCACCGCCCGCGCCGGGCACCGAGTCTTCGACGCCCGGTCAGGATGGCGCCGCTGGCGCCTCCTCATCGCAGGGTCTGGCGCCCTGGATGACCGAGTAAACCTACCGCTCACGGCTCGGCGTTGCCGGGCCGCAAGCGGCGACCAACACCTCCCCTATTTGAACCGACCAAGACATGCGACCCTCCGGACGACTTCCCAATCAATTGCGCGATGTGCGCATCACCCGCAACTTCACCCGCCACGCCGAAGGTTCAGTGCTCGTCGAATTCGGCGACACCCGCGTGCTGTGCACCGCCAGCGTTGAGGAGTCGGTGCCGCCGTTCCTGCGCGGCAAGGGTGAAGGGTGGCTGACTGCCGAATACGGCATGCTGCCCCGCTCGACCCACACGCGCAGTGCGCGCGAAGCCGCCAAGGGCAAGCAGAGCGGGCGCACGCAGGAAATCCAGCGCCTCATCGGCCGCAGCCTGCGGGCGGTGGTCGACACCGTCGCACTGGGCGAACGCCAGATCACCATCGACTGCGACGTACTGCAGGCTGACGGCGGCACCCGCACCGCTGCCATTACCGGCGCTTGTGTAGCGGTACATGACGCGCTCGAATGGCTGGTCGCGCACGGCAAGCTGCAGGCATCACCCATGCGCGACTTCGTCGCCGCTGTGTCGGTCGGCATTTTCAACGGCACCCCCGTGCTTGACCTCGACTATCCGGAAGACTCGGCCTGCGACACCGACATGAACGTCGTCATGACTGGGAGCGGCGGCTTCGTAGAAGTGCAGGGCACGGCAGAAGGGGCCCCTTTCTCGCGCGAACAACTCAATACGCTGCTTGGGCTGGCTGCCGATGGCATCGGCCAGTTGGTTGCGCTGCAGAAGCAGGCTCTGGGCAAGTAAGACGCTCGCTCCACAAACAAAAAAAAACGCCCCGTCGAGACGGGGCGTTTTTTATTGGAGTGTTGCGACGTTCAGCTATGCAGCGCCTTGCCGACCACTTCCGCCACGTCCGGCGACAGACCGGCATGCGCCTGGATGCGCTCGAGCTGTGCACGCGCGAGTGCCTGGCGAGTGGCATCGAATTTCTTCCAGCGATCGAACGTGCGAGCGATACGTGAGGCAACCTGCGGGTTCATTGCATCCAGTTGCAGGATCACATCGGCCGCCAGTGAGTAGCCCGAACCATCGATGGCATGGAAGTGCTTCGGATTCGCTGCGCAGAAGGCGCGGATCAGCGAATACACCTTGTTGGGGTTCTTGATGTCGAACGCTTCGTGCGCCATGAGCGCCCGGACTGCGGCCCCCGTACCGGCCAGGCGCGACATCGCCTGCACCCCAAGCCACTTATCCACCACCAGCGCCTCGCCCTTCCAGGATTCGTAGAAACTGGCCAGCGCGGTCGCGCGCTCGGGCACATCGAGATTGGCCAGCGCCGACAAGGCCGCGATGCTATCGGTCATATTGGCGGCCGTGTTGAAGTGCGTCACCACCAGATCGTTGGTATGCGCCGTGCCAAGCTCAGCCAGATAGCCGAGACACTGGTTGCGCAGGGCACGGCGACCGGCCTGCAAGGCGTCCGGCGAATATGCATCGGTCACGCGCAATTGCACGTAGGCCTGCGCAAGATCCACCTCCAGCGCCGTTGCGATGTGTCGACGCAAATGCATGCGAGCAGCATGGATGGCGTCCGGATCAACCACTTCCATCTGCTCGGCAAGCACCGTCTCGCCCGGCAGCACGAAACTCTCTGCAATCAGCGCCGGGTCGCCGCCAGTAGCGAACGCATCGGCAAGCAGCGCACGCATGGCGTTCGCGTAGGCAGCAGGAATCCACGCCGCCGCCTCGCCCTTGCCTGCCTGGTAGGCGCGCACGCCATCGAGAAGAATGTTCGTTGCGAGGCGCTGCCCCGCATCCCAACGCGTGACGGGATCGGCGTCGAAGGCCATCAGACGGATGAGTTCTTCGTCGCGGTACGGAAACTCCAGCGTGACGGGCGCAGAAAATCCTCGCAGCAGCGATATCACGGCCTTCTCCGGCACGTCGCGGAACACAAAGCGCTGCACGTTCTGTGTCAGCGACAGCACGCGCGTGTCGGCGCTGGCGACGGATTCGCCTTCCAGTCGGACAGCAATCGCCTTGCCGTCGTCAGCCACAAAGCCGACTGCCAGCGGAATGTGGTACGGCCCGCGCTCGATCGGATTGCCTTCTGCCGCCATGCGCGTTTCGTAGGCGGTCGCAGGATAGTGTTGCTCAACTTCCAGCGTGTAGGTGCCCGTTCGTGCGTCGAGATCGCCGCGCGCCACCAGATGCGGCGTACCTGCCTGGTTGTACCAGCGCTTGAATTGCGACAGGTTGACGCCCGATGCATCCTGCATGGCGGCCACGAAATCTTCGCACGTCACAGCCTGTCCGTCGTGGCGCTCAAAGTACAGATCCATTCCACGCCGGAAGGCCGCCTTGCCAACCAGCGTGTGGATCATGCGTACGACTTCGGCGCCCTTTTCGTAAACAGTGGCGGTGTAGAAATTGTTGATCTCAGCGTAGCTGGCAGGGCGAATCGGATGCGCCATCGGGCCGGAATCCTCGGGGAACTGCGCCGCACGCAAGAGACGGACCTCCTGGATGCGCGTCACGCCCGCCGAGTGGACGTCCATGCCGAACTGCTGGTCGCGGAAAACCGTAAGCCCTTCTTTCAGCGACAACTGGAACCAGTCGCGGCAAGTCACGCGATTGCCGGTCCAGTTGTGGAAGTACTCGTGCGCCACCACGCGGTCGATGTTCTGATAGTCGATGTCCGTGGCCGTATCCGGGCGGGCGAGCACGTACTTGGTGTTGAAGATGTTGAGGCCCTTGTTCTCCATCGCCCCCATGTTGAAGTCGCCCACCGCGACGATCATGTAATGCTCAAGGTCCATCTCCAGCCCGAAAGTGTCTTCGTCCCACTTCATGGACTTCTTGATGGCGGCGAGCGCGTGGTCGACCTGGTCGAGCTTGCCCGGCTCGACATAGACGGCGCAACGCACGCGTTGACCGGAGGCCGTAGAGAAGAAGTCCTCCTTCACATCGAGCTTGGCCGCCACGCAGGCGAACAAATAGGCGGGCTTCTTGAATGGATCTTCCCAGCGCGCCCAGTGGCGGCCTTCGGGTTCGTCGCCCGCCGCGGTCGGGTTGCCGTTGGACAGCAACACGGGGAAGCGCGCCTTGTCGGCATGCAACGTGCAAGTAAAGCGCGCCATTACGTCGGGGCGATCCGGATAGAACGTAATGCGGCGAAAACCTTCGGCCTCACACTGCGTGAAGTAACCGTCCTTGGAACGGTAGAGCCCCGAGAGCTGCGTGTTCTTGTCCGGTTCGATGCGCACCACGGTCTTGAGCGCAAAGGCTTCGGGCACGTCCTGCACGACGAGCAGATCGTCGGCATACCGCCAGCGCGCAGCGTCCAGCTCAATACCATCGATCCCAATGTACTCGGGCACCAGTTCTTCGCCATTCAGGCGAAGTGCGCCGCCTGCGCCAGCCGGATTGCGACGGACCGCCAACGTGGCAGTGACGCGCGCAAAGCCGTCGTGGATCGCAATGTCCAGATCGACCATATCGATGAGGTATGCCGGCGGCGTGTAGTTCTTGAGGTAGATGGACTGGGGTGCGTTCATGTTCAGGCCTTTGCAGGAGCCAAATCAGGATCGAGCGCGGTGCGCTCGTCAAAGACAAAGCAGTTGCCGCGCCAGTGCGCGCCGCCCACTTCCTCGAAGTACTTGAGAATACCGCCTTCGAGCTGGAAGACATTATCCATGCCGGCTTCGTGCATATAGATAGCCGCCTTTTCGCAGCGAATGCCTCCCGTGCAGAAAGTGACCACGGTCTTGCCCGCGAGTTCGGCCCTGTTTGCCGACACGGCAGCCGGGAATTCACTGAACCTGGCGATGCGGTAGTCGATGCAACCATCGAATGCCCCCTCGTCCACCTCGAACGCGTTGCGGGTATCGAGCGTCACGACGGGGCGCCCGTCGTCGTCATGCCCCTGATCGAGCCAGCGACGCAGCACCTGCGCCGGCACTGCGGGCGCGCGACCTTGTGCGGGGCGGATCATAGGGTGGTTCATCGTGATGATTTCGCGCTTTTTCTTCACCCGCATGCGACGGAATGGCTGCGCAGCGGACATCGACTCTTTAGGTGCCAGATCCGCAAAACGGGGGTCGGCGCGGAGAAAGTCCACCACAGCGGTGACGTCTTCACGCGGACCGGCAAGAAACAGGTTGATGCCTTCAGGGGCGATCAGAATCGTGCCCTTCAGTCCGTGTGCGTCGCACCGAGCCTGCAAAGCAGCACGAAGTGCGTCAATATCAGCAATTTCGACGAATTTATAGGCCGAAATATTAAGAATCCCGGCATTTTCTTGTTCGATCTGTTGGGGTTGATACATGGGTGAATCAGTTCAGTTCCAAGGATTGCAACGAAGCTGCGCATATTCCCAAATCCATGGCTATATATTGATCTGGGTCATCCGCAAGAATTTTCCCGCAAGTACTTTTGAGGGTTCCCGAGATTCTCAAGGCACCGCATTATGAGAAAGCTGAGTCTACGCCTCAAACACCTGTCCCAAGAACACCGCGCCGCGATGATGCTCGTCGCCGCCGCGCGCGAGGCTGCCCCCGAAGGCGGCGAAGAGGGCAGCAATCTTTCTGGCTTTGCCCGCCGGGTTCTACGAGGTGTTCGAGACCGAGATGGAACCGCATTTCCAGGAAGAAGAACGCCATGCGCTTCCTCGCCTGCGTGCCATCGGCCGTGACGATCTCGCCGACAAAGTAATGGAACAGCACGTCGAGCTACGTCGCCTGATCGCCGCGCTGAGCCAGCCGGACGCCGCGACCATCGCCGCATTCTCGAAGCTGCTGCAGGAACACGTTGACTTCGAAGAAAACGTGGTGTGGGAAGCGTTGGACGCCGCCTCGCCGGCCGAACTCAACGCCTGAGCCTAACTCAGCTCGTTTGCGTCGCTTCCTCGCGCCACTGCGAGGGCGACGCCCCCATCCAGCGCCGAAAGGCGCGATTGAAGCTCGCCACTTCGGCGAATCCCAGCAGATACGCTGCCTCCTGAACCGTCGTCCGGCTATTGCGCAGGTAGTCCGCCGCCAGATCGCGGCGCAGATCGTCGAGCAATCCCGCGTACGTCATGCCGCGTTCGGTCAGGCGGCGCTGCAGCGTGCGCTCCGACATTGACAGCTTGCTGGCCACGATCGCCCGGCTGCTCTGGCCCGATGGCAGCAGTTCGATGAGCGTGCGTCGCACGCGCAGCACCACGTCGTCCTTTTCCTGCCGCGCCAGATAGTCTGCCGCGACCTTTTCTGCCGCCAGCGCGAGTTCGGGGTTGCCGCCCGGCAAAGGCTGGTCGAGGTCGTCGTTGGCAAAAGCCAGCGCGTATTCGCCAGCCTCGTACTCTGGCATGACGCCAAAGAACGACACGATGCGGTCCAGGCTTTCGGCCGGTGCCAGATGGCGCATGCGTACCGCTTTCGGCGCCAGCGGCTTCCCGGCAAGAATGCGCCAGATACGAACGATGAGCCCAAGACGAGCATCGAAGCTGCGTGGGTAACTGGCGTCATCATCGGTGCTTTGAAACACGAGCCACGTGACATCCGGCTCCTGGCGGGATTCCCAGTTATCAATGGTTAACACGATTCGCGTATAGCGACGCAGCCGTTCAGTCGCTTCGCGCAGCGTGCCGCTCGCCATCACAGCGAAGCCCAGAGCGTGCAATGTAGTCGGATTGGCGAGCGAGACGACGTCGAGCCCGAAACAAGGATCGCCATCGCAGGCCGCTACGGCGGCCACCCAGAAGTCGCGCACCTTGTCGTGCGGTAGCCGTGCATTGGCGTCGCGCAGATCAGAAGGCTCAACACCCGCGCTACGCGCAACAGCGTCGGCATCCAGTCCTCGCTTGGCAAGTTCGGCGTGTACGAGCAGCAAAACGCTGGCTAACCAGGTGTCATACATGGATCGGCATCATGGAATCAGCGGCCGTCCATTCTAGACCCGGATAAAAAAATGGACGGCCTTGTGGGCCGTCCATTTCGACATCAACTGTAAGGATTCGTTGCGGTTGCAGTCATCCGCAACGCCTTGCAAACATCTGCAGCAGATTCCTGCGGATCGCCCCGCAGTCACCGCTTAGAAGCGATAGTTTGCACCCAACGTCATGACGGTCGACGAATCCTTGAAGCTCACACCCATTTCGTCGCGGTTCGGAATGCCTTGGTATTGGGCCAATTCAGCACGCAGGCCGAAATTCTTGGTGACCGAATATTCGGTACCGATTGCGACCTTACCACCCGTGCCCGTATCCGACGAAGCGCTATCCAGGCCCGAGTAGCTGCGGTCATAACGCACCACACCAAGCTTGCCGTATACATCGAGACGATCGGTCAACGGCAAGCGTGCGACGAAGTCGGCAGAATAAGCATTGGTACGGGCCTTGGCCGTGTCGCCATTGGCCTTGGTGGCAGAGATGCCGCCCAGATCCTGATAGCCGATTTCGACACCAAAGTTCTTGTCGAAGTTGTAGCCGCCGTACACGCCGTACGTGGCGGGCGTGTCCTTGTAATGGCCGTCGCTATTCACGTCTTGCTTGGCAGCGCCAACGTTGGCGCCCACGTAGAAACCGGGTTCAGCAGCCATGGCGGCCGAAGTGGCGAGCACGGTGCCGGCAAGAACAATCATCAGCTTGGTTTTCATATTCGTTGCTCCTCTTACGATGGTTATTCACCGTCGGTCGACGGGGAGCCGGGGGAGGCTGTCGTACCGATTGCGGTAGGAGCATGTTATGAGGACGGCGTGTGACGTTCCCTGTCTGCGCAAGCCAAGATTTTGACTTTTCGGGCCAGTCTTTTCGGTGTTTCAGCGCAGCACGTTGCCGCGCTCGATCCATTGCCGATATCGCGTTGGCGTGGTCTCGCGCAGTCCGTCGAGTTCCTCTATGCGTGCGGCCAACGTTGTGTCATCGAGCACGTCCACCAACGGAACATCACTCACGCACGCCATGGTCCATTCGCCACCGTATATGGGGATGTCCAGCACGAACGGCGTGATGACATTGAAATGGGAGCGCAGGTCAGCCAGCAACCGACGCACCTGTTCACGCTGGCAATCAAGCGATCCCAACTGCACCGACAGCAATCCGTTTGCATACAACAGACGCTTGCAGGCTGCAAAGAACGCACGATCGTGCAATGCGGGGGAACGATCCGGATCTGTCAGATCGAAGACGATAAGGTCGTAACGCTCGTCTGTCGTCGTGACAAACTGATGTGCGTCCCCCACGCGGATGTTCGTACGCGGGTCATCCAACGCTCCATCATGGATCGACTGAAGATATCGTCTCGACAGATCGATGACATCCGCATCGATATCCACGATGGTCACGTGAACATCGCCATACCTCAGCAACTCGCGCGCAGAACCGCCATCGCCACCACCGAGAATCAGTGCGTTCCGGACGTTGCCATGCGCGATGGCCGGTACATGTACCAAGGCCTCATGACCGATGTGAGCGTCGTACTCGCTGGCCATGAAGGCCCCATCGAGCCGATAAAGGCGTCCGAATTTTTCCGTCTCCCAAACCTCCCACGACTGGTATGCGCTGCGGCCACTCGCAATGACGCGGTACGGCCCCACGTCGATCGAGAAGGAAGAGGAATCAGTCATGTCATGCGCACAGAAAAAAAACCCGGCACAAGCCGGGCTTTGTCGTCGATGAGCGCTATGTCATGCCCGGCCAGCCGCCATGGCACGCAGGCGCGAGATACGTTCGGCAGTGTCCGGGTGAGTGGAAAACAACCCCTGCAGGCCGCCGCCCGACAGTGGGTTCATGATCATCATTTGCGCCGTTTCCGGGTGTTGCTCGGCGGTTTCCATGGGAATGCCGCGCGCGTAGGCGTGGATCTTCGCCAACGCATCGGCCAGCGCGTTCGGGTCACCGGAGATTTCCGCCCCGCCCTTGTCGGCGCCGAACTCACGTGTGCGCGAAATGGCGAACTGAATCAGCATCGCCGCGATCGGCGCCAGGATCGCCACGATGATCCCGACGATGGGATTGGTCGGCCGACCATGTTCGTCGCGCGCACCAAAGAACATGCCGAATTGCGCCAGCGACGAGATCGCGCCCGACACCGTCGCCGAGATCGTCGAAATCAGAATGTCGCGATGCTTGACGTGCGCCAGCTCGTGCGCCATCACGCCGCGCAGCTCACGCTCGGACAGCAGATGGAGGATGCCCGTTGTCGCCGCCACGGCGGCATGTTCGGGATTACGCCCGGTGGCGAAGGCGTTGGGCTGCGGCTCGTCGATGATGTACACCTTGGGCATCGGCAACTGCGCCCGGCCTGCCAGCTCACGCACGATGTTGTAGAGGTAGGGGGACGAGGTCGCGTCAACTTCCTGCGCGCGATACATGCGCAGCACCATCTTGTCGGAGAACCAATACGCCCACAGGTTCATGGCGCCGCCCAGAACGAGCGCGATCATCATGCCTTGCGTGCCGCCGATGAGTTGGCCGACCACTGCGAACAAGGCCACGATGCCCGCCATGAGAATCGAGGTCTTGACCCAATTGAACATTGCTACAACCTGCCTTTCAGCCAAAAAAGCGCTCATGCGCTCCCGCTTAGATGGAGGTCGTGCGAAAAGATTCAAGCAAATGAAGGTAAAAAGAACGGCGTATCGCTTGACGGATAGCGATCAGGCTACAAAGAGAACGCCCCGTCGGAATCTGACGGGGCGTGCCTTTGACAACATCACATCGCGATCAACGGATCAGTTCTTGAACCACCATTGCTGCGGCAGCGACAGGGCGGGCGAGCCCATCGGCCAGCTGAACGGCGCCTTTTCGTTCACGTTCTGCAGCTTGAGGCTGCGGATGGTCGTGACGGGTGCGGGCCGCACGGTGCCGATGACTTCAAACTCGTCGGCAGCGATCTGCAGCACTTCGCGGAACAGCTTGTCTGCTTCGGCCGGCGTCTTGGCCGAGCGCCACTGGTCATACAGCGCCATACGCTTCTTCATGCTTGGCGATGGTTCAGTGCCCTGCTTACCCTGCGTCAGATACCACTTCACCCATTCCAGGCTCTGGCGCGACTCGAGCGGATAGTTGGCAACGTATGCGCGCGGTGCGAGCGTGGCGTCCAGACCGCCAGGGAACACGTCGATGCTGATGTCGTAGTCGTTGTTCACCGCGCGGTTGGTCGCCAGCGAACGCTCGGAAGCGTTGATCGTCAATTCAACACCAATGCGCTTCCACTGACGGCGGATGAGCTCCAGCGTGGCAATCATGTGCGTACGGTCGATCATTACGATCGCCTCCATCTGCACGCGACCGCCGTTGGGGTACTCACGATAGCCGTCGCCGTCGCGCTTGGTCAGGCCCAGCGCGTCGAGCATCTTGTTGGCAGTGTCAACGTCATGCTTGAGGTACTGCGTACCCAGCTTTTCGTTGTACCACTTGCTCTCCTTGAACGGACCGCTCTGCCATGGCGCAGCCAGGCCGTAATACACCACCTTGTTGATCTCCTCGCGATCGATGCCATGTGACAGGGCAGCGCGGAAATCGTGGTTGGTGATGAACGGACGCAGTTTTTCGTTCTTCGTCGTCTGGTTCAGCCACAGGCCGGCCACGTTTGCGTTGGTACTGATCTGGCCGAAGACCTTGTAGCCGCCCTTCTGCTGGTTCTTGAGCAGCACGGGGCGATTGGTCACGTCGACGAACATGCGGCCTTCAAAGTCGAACTGGCCGTTGGTTGCCGACAACAGCGCAGCCTGCACGTCGGAGATGACCGAGAACTGAATACGGTCGATGTACGGCAACTGCTTGCCGCTGGGGTCAACCTGCCAGTAGTACGGATTGCGCTCCATCAGCACGCGTTGCGCGGCGCCACCGTAAGGCTCCTTGATGAGCCACGGATCCAGCGTCGGGCGCTCTGGCGTGGCCCAGCGCGCCGGTACTTCCGTGTCGGCACATTTGGCACGCATGAGCGTGGGCCAGTCCTTGACGTTGTTCTTGGCAAACAGTTCCGAGACGTTCTTGTTGTACTTCGGGTGGAATTGCTGGCAGTAGTGCTTGGCGTACAGCACTTGATGCTGGCCGTAAGGCGCGGCCAGCCATTCCGGGAAGGTCAGGTACGAAGCGGCAAACTTGAACTTGACGGTGAAGTCGTCGACCTTGGTCACTTCGGGCGGCTTGCCACCGACCATGTACATGTCGAGTGTCTGGCCGAAGAACTCCTTGTTCAGGATGAGGTCGTTCATCGCAAAGACGATGTCGTCGGCCGTGAAAGGCGCACCGTCCGACCACTTCATGCCTTTGCGCAGATGAAAGGTGTATTCGGATGCATCGGCGCTGACCGTGTAGCTCTCCGCCACATAAGGCTCGACACCATTGCCGTCCTGCGTCCAGTGCGTCAGGCCCTGGTTGCCGATGGTGCGCAGAATGCCGTTCTGGTCACCGGTGGCCCGCACGACGGTGCGCAACGTGCCGCCATAGACGCCATTTGCCTGGATGGGTTTGATCACCAGCGGTTTGTCGGGCAGGCGCTTGTCAACGGGCGGCAACTTCGCGTCGCCCGCCAGCATCGGCGCCTGGGTGTATGCCAGTGCAACGGCCGGCAACGTAGCCGCGACGACGGTGGCGATCAGCGCCCGGGAATACTTCTTCATGCAGGTCTCCTCAACTCAACTTATCCACGGGCGTTCAGCCGACGCCTCGTGGCGAGAAGTATTTTTGGAGCCAATGTCGTTGTCTTGTAAAAAAGCGACATTTCGGAAATCGCCCGAGCGGCGTCCGAGCATGTCGCAAATTTACAAGACACGCCCGACCCGCCTGCCGATACTGCGACCACGGCGGTACCGTGCATGTGTGCCCAGGGTTCCGGCACATCGGACTGCCAGGCCCGAAGTCATCCTCCGTCTTCGGGCCTCTTTTTTTCTGCAACGCGTTTTACGAGGCAGCACGTGGCAAAAGGCGACTCCATCCAGCTTGAATTCCATACCTTCACTGACCCGGACACCGGCGTGAGCATCACGCGCCTGACTCCTCCCGACATCACCTGCCACCGCAATTATTTCTATCAGAAGTGCTGGTTCGACGACGGCAGCAAGTTGCTCTTCGGCGGATGGTTCGACAACGACTGGAACTGTTACCTGCTGGACATGGCCACGCAGACCGCTCGCCAGCTCACCGAGGGCAAGGGCGACAACACCTTCGGCTGCTTTCTGTCGGCTGATGAGCAATACCTGTATTACGTGAAGAACGGGCGTCAGTTGCGCCGCGTCGATCTGGAATCACTCGAAGAAAAGGTCATCTACGACGTGCCGGCCGGATGGGTCGGCTACGGCACCTGGGGCGTGAATTCCGCCTGTACCAAGCTCGTCGGCATTGAAGTCGTCGAACGGCGAACTAATGCCGCTGGCGACGTGGCAGGAATTCCGCGAGCAGTTTCTGCGCAATCCGCGCTGCAGGCTGATCTCCATCGACATTGAAACCGGCAAGGCTCGCACGCTGCTGGAGCAAGCCAAGTGGACCGGGCACCCGATTTACCGCCCCTTCGACGACAACACCGTCGGCTATTGCCACGAAGGTCCGCTCGATCTGGTCAACGCGCGCATGTGGCTGATCGACGAAGACGGCGCCCACATCCGCAAGATCAAGCAACACGAACCGGGCGAACGCTGCACGCACGAATTCTGGGTGCCGGACGGCTCAAAGATGATGTACGTGTCGTACCTGCGCCGTGGCGAGCATGACCGCTGGATCTGCACGGCCGATCCGGTGACGCTCGAGAATGAAGTGCTCATGCCCATGCCGGCCTGCTCGCACCTGATGAGCAATTTCGACGGCACGCTGGCAGTGGCCGACGGTTCGGGTACGCCGCAAGACATGGCGGACACTTCGGGCCACGAGCAAGCGACCGATCCGTACCTGTATCTGTTCGACTTCCGAGACAAGAGCACCCGCCGCATCTGCCGCCACAACACCTCGTGGCGCGAATATCGCGCCAACCGGCAGGTCACGCATCCGCACCCAGCCTTCACGCCGGACGAAAAGCGTGTGCTCTATACGTCTGACTTCGAGGGCGAACCGGCGATCTACCTCGCCGATCTGCCAGCCTGAGTCGCCCCATCCAACAGCCGGCGCGTCACGACGCTGCGCCGGCCCGAGCCGGGTCCGCCGGCTGCGCGATTCGCTGTGCGGCGGCGTCCTCCTCGAACAGCCCGCGCAGCTCGGCGGCCGCCTGCCGGCTCGTCTGGATGAGCGCGGCCTCATCCTGATACACGGCATGTTGGCGCTGCAATGCCTGCTCATCGTGGGCGATGAAACGCTCGATCATGGCGTCGACCTCTGCAGTCGGCACATCCAGCCCACGCAACACGCCGCGGCCCAGTTCCGTACTGCTGAAGAAAGTCTCGCGCACCAGCGTCTCAACGCCGATGTCCATCAGCTTGTAGGCGTGGAATCGATTACGCGCACGCGCATAGATCGGCAGCGTGGGAAAGTGCGCGCGCACAAGTTCGGCCGTTTTGATCGACGCTTCCACATCGTCGATCGCGAGCACGAACAGGCGCGCCTTGTCGATGCCCGCCGCCATCAACACGTCCAGCCGCGACGCGTCGCCGTAGTACACCTTGTTACCGAAGCGGCGGACAAAATCCACTTGCTGCGCGCTGGCATCCAGCACCGTAAAGGGAATGCGCCGCAGCGCCAGCAGGCGCGACACGATCTGCCCCACGCGCCCGAAGCCGGCGATGATCACAGGACGCCCCGGATCGGGCACCGCGTCGAAAGGGCGCGCCACATCGCGATCGAACCACGGCGTAAGGAGCTTCTCCTCCAGTACGAAGAGCAGCGGCGCGCACAGCATTGACAGCGTGACCACCATCACCAGCCATGCCGCCTGCGGCTCGCTCAGCACGCCGTGGCTGCGCCCCAGTGCAAACAACACGAACGCGAACTCACCGCCTTGAGCCAACGAGATCGCCAGCCGTCGCGCCGCCGAGCGCGCACCACCAGCCACGCGGCCAATCAGGTAGAGCGCCGCGAACTTGATCCCCATGAAACCGACGACACCCGCCAGCAAGGACAGCGGCTGCGACAGCAACAACCCTACGTTGGCGCTCATGCCGATGGCGATGAAGAACAGGCCGAGGAATAGCCCTTTGAACGGCTCGATGTCGGCTTCCAACTCGTGGCGATATTCCGAATCGGCCAGCAGCATGCCGGCGAGGAAGGCGCCCAGCGATGCCGTCAGTCCGGCGTACTCCATCAGCAAAGTCACGCCCACCACGACGAACAGGGCGGCGGCCGTAAAGCTCTCGCGTGCACCGCTGGTGGCGATCCACTTGAGCGCCGGGCGCAGCAGCGTTCGGCCGCCCCAGATAACGCCTGCGATCACAGCTACCCCGCGCAGTGCATCGTGCCAATCGCTGCCAGCCGTCGCATCACTGCCCAACAAAGGCAGCAGGGCCAGGATGGGGATCACCGAAAGATCCTGAAACAGCAGGATGGCAAAGGCGTTGCGACCGTGACGGTCGGTCAACTGGTGCTTTTCTGCCAGCGTCTGCAACACCAACGCGGTGGACGACATGGCCAACGCCAGCCCGACCACCACACCCGCCTGCCAGCGCAAGCCAAGCCACAATGCGGCGGCGCCGATCAGCAGCGCCGTCAGCAAGACCTGTGCGCCGCCCAGCCCGAACACCAGCCGACGCAGCACCCACAGGCGCTGCGGCTGAAGCTCCAGCCCGATCACGAAGAGCATCAGCTCGACGCCGAATTCGCCAAAGCTCAGCGTCGTCTCCACTCCGCTGATGAGCCCCATCCCCCAAGGCCCGATGAGTACGCCGGCCGCCAGATACCCGAGCACCGCACCAAGGCCGAAGCGCCGGGCGATGGGCACCATGACGATGGCGGCGGCAAGAAAGATGGCAACTTGGGCGAGCATGGGGTGGCTCCTGACGGGGCGAATGGTTTTTTTGGCCGGTCGGCAACTGTCGCGGATGATCGCAAATCGCACATGCCGGATGCAAAGGGCAGACGAATTGGGAGCAATGTTGCATTGAAGCATCAGAATGTCTGACATGTATGCGAATTGCTTGCTTAGTTGAAATCGCCGGGCGTATATTCAGCGCCGTTTCTGGCGTTTTGTTATCGCTCACAAAACGCCAAAACGTGGGCAACTCAACAAAACTACCGGGTGTTTGGGGCGTCTTGCACGCAAGTGCCTGATTTGCCTGACACATACAACCCGGGGGAGACATACATGAATCGGCAAGCACCTTCGTTGCTGCTCGCCGCCCTGCTCAGCGCCACCCTTGTGGCCTGCGGCAGTGACGACGACAGCTCTTCCAGCACTTCTTCTTCCAGCAGCTCGAGCACTTCCAGCAGCACCCAATCAAGCAGCTCTTCTTCGGTCAGTTCCTCGGCAAGCTCCTCGACCAGCTCCACGAGTTCCTCGAGCAGTTCGTCCACCAGTTCGTCAAGTTCGTCCTCGTCGAGCAGCGCACTGCCCGCTGGCTCGCTGGGCGCGGACGGCTGGGCCACAGTCGGCACCAACAACCTCGGCGCGACCGGTACGACCGGCGGCAACGGCGCCGACGCTGCGCACACCTACACGGTGACCAACCGCAACGAACTGATCCAGGCGCTCTACACCAACGCCGTGATCAACGATGACGGCACCTTTACCGGCACGCTCGATACGACGAAGAAGATCGTTTACGTAAAGGGCACCATCAACCTGTCGATGAACAAGGCCCTGGTCGAGCTGAAGGAAGCCGACTACAAGGCTGCCGGCTACGACTTCGACGCCTACGTGGCCGCGTACAAGCCGAGCGTGTGGAACGTGACGCTCGATAGCAGCAGCAAACCGAGAAAGCCGACCGGCACGCTAGAGACGGCGCGTTCAACCTCGTCCGGCAACCAAGGCAAGGTGGTAAAGGTCGCGCTCAGCTCGAACACCTCCCTGATCGGCCTGGGCAGCGACGCCCGCATCATCAAGGGCCAGATCTCGATCGGTGACGGTACCGACAACGTGGTGGTCCGCAACATCACCTTTGAAGACGCGTTCGACTACTTCCCGGCGTGGGATCCGACCGACTCGTGGGTGCTCGACACGACCAAGCCGGGCTGCCAGGCCACTTACGTTGACGCCACCCATGGCCCGCAAATGTGCCCGGGCGGCCACTGGAACTCCAACTACGACACGCTGACGCTGTCCGGCGGCACGCACGTGTGGATCGACCACTGCACGTTCACCGACGGTGACCGTGAAGACTGGATGTTCCCGTCGGTCTTCGAGCTGCCGCATAAGGGCCTGGACTACGTCGTCGAACACCACGACGGTGCAGTTGACGTCACGCTCAAGTCGAACTACGTGACGTTGTCGTACAACCACGTGAAGAACCACGACAAGACGCACCTGATCGGCAGTTCCGATTCGGTCGGCACGTATGACAGCACCACCGGCATTTCCACCAACGGTTTCGGCGCCCTCTCGGTCACGCTGCACCACAACTGGTGGGAAAACGCCGGCCAGCGCCTGCCGCGCGTGCGCTTCGGCAAGGTCCACGTCTATGACAACTACTACAGCGGCCAAGTTGGCTACACCGGCCAGTACGCACCGATCGACAGCGACAACATCGCGGTGCCGAACAACCGCTTCCTGTATGGCATGGGCATTGGTTACCTGTCGAAGATCTATTCGGAAAACAACGTCTTCGACATCCAGGATGCGCCGTCAGGCAACTCGACCAAGGCTAGCGTGAACTCAATGTTCTACGTGTGGCACAAGGCTTCGCCCACCAGCGGTACGTCGGCTGACGTGAACCAGAGCACGTATTACTACGACTCCGGCTCCGTACTGAATGGCGTCGCGCAGGACATCTTCACGGCCGCCAACGTTGCCGCCGCAGCCGCCAGCAAGCCGATCCTGCTGGGCACCGACACGGTCTGGAAGCCGTCCAGCGTTTACACCTACACGCTGGAACCGACAACCGGCATCAAGACCAAGGTCACGACCAACGCTGGCGCAGGCAAGCTCTGATCCTCCCTCCCGCCCCCCCGGGCGGATCCTCCGAAGCCCGGCCACGTGCCGGGCTTTTTTTCGGCGGCTGTCCGGCTGTGTTAACCTTGGCCTCCGCCGCATCCTTTGCCTGACTGTCGTGACGACGCACACCTTTACCCTCACCAGCGAGTACATCGAACTCGACAAGCTGCTCAAGCTGCTAGCGATCGCCTCTTCGGGCGGCGCGGCCAAGGCCATGATCGCGGAGGGGCAGGTCACGGTGGACGGCGAGGTCGAACTGCGCAAGACGCGCAAGTTGCGCGCCGGTAGCACGGTGCGTGTAGCGGGCGAGACGATCGAGGTCGCGGGTGGCGCTCGCTGAGCTGGCCGCACCACCGCGCGACGTTGCCCAGCTCGGGCAAGTCTTCACGCCGTCGCGCATCGTCGAACGCATGCTTGCCCTGCGCCGCAATCACGGCCGCACGCTCGAACCCTCATGCGGCGACGGTGCGTTCTCGTCACGCATCGCGGGTTGCATGGCCATTGAGTACGATGAACGTGTCGCACCAGACAACGCACGGATCATGGATTTCTTCGATCTGCCCGAGCACGAGCACTTCGACACCATCATCGGCAACCCGCCCTACGTGCGCTACCAGGACATCCTGCCAGCGACGCGCAACAAGCTCGACATGCGCCTGTTCGATTCGCGCAGCAACCTGTACCTGTTCTTCATCGAAAAGTGCCTCCGGCACCTCAAGCCGGGCGGCGAACTGATCTTCATCACGCCGCGCGACTTCATCAAGTTAACCGGCGCCCGCCGGCTCAACCGCCATCTGTTCGATCAGGGCAGCATCACCGATTTCGACGACCTGGGTGACGCGCGCATCTTCGAAGGCGCCATTCCCAACTGCGCCATCTTCCGTTTCGAAAAAGGGCTGCGTGACCGCCACATGACGGACGGGCGTAATTTCGACTGCCACAACGGGCAATTGCTGTTCCTGTCCAACCGTTTCAGCGTGCCCTTCGACAGTCTGTTCGGCGTGCGCGTCGGTGCGGTCTCGGGAGCGGACCGGGTGTTCACGCATGCGGATGGCAACGTTGAGTTTGTTTATTCCGGCACGGCGCGTACCGGCGCCACGCGCCGCATGCTCTACAACGTGCAGCATCCACATCTCGACGCACACAAAGAAGCGCTGCTCGCGCGACGCGTGCGCAAATTCGACGAACGCAACTGGTGGCGCTGGGGGCGCGAGCACGCGCGCTCGGACGCCCCGCGCATCTACGTCAATTGCAAGACCCGCCGCGCCGCACCGTTCTTCACGCATACGTGCAAGGACTATGACGGATCGGTGATGGCGGTCTTCCCACACGACAACTCGCTCGACGTCGAACGCGTGGCCGCCGCACTCAATGAAGTCCCGTGGGCTGAACTCGGTTTCGTCTGCGATGGACGCTTTCTCTTCTCGCAACGATCGTTGCAACATTGCCTGCTGCCAGAAAACTTTCTCGCACGCCTGCGCTGAACCTTAGGCTCAACCGCCGGCGAACGGCGCATTGATCAGCGCCACGCACAGCGCCAGCGCGTTTATTGGTGACATCGCCGAAGTCTGCTGACACCATGGTGTCAGCAGCCCCCCTGCAAAGTGGCGCCTCCTATTCACACACAAGGAGTGCAGCCATGCGAAACGCCCTTAACTGGTTCGAAATCCCCGCCACCGATTTCCAGCGTGCACGCGGCTTCTACCAGACCATTCTCGACGTTGACATGCCGGTCGAAAACATGCCGGGCTGCCGGCTGGCGCTGTTCCCGTATCGCGAGCCCGGTGTCGGCGGTGCAGTGGTTGAAATGGACAAGATGAAGCCGGGGCAGGACGGCGTGAAGGTCTACCTGAATGGCGGCAACGATATGCGACCGATCCTCGACCGCATCGAAGAGGCCGGAGGCGAGATCAAGCTGCCGCGCCAACAGATCAGCCCCGAGATCGGTTACATCGCGCTCTTTGCAGACACCGAAGGCAACCTCATCGGCTTGCACTCGCCGAACTGAGCCCCGTCGTCACGCAGTAATATGCCCGCTCCCCGCCACTGATACGCCACCATGCGCCGTGCCGACCGCCTCTATCGACTCGTCGAACTGCTGCGCAGCCGCCACAGCGTGACAGGCGCCTGGCTGGCCGATCAGTTGCAGATATCGCTGCGCACGCTCTACCGCGACATTCAGGACCTGTCGCTATCGGGCGTGCCCATCGAAGGCGAAGCAGGCGTCGGCTACCGCCTGCGTCATCGTGTCAACCTGCCACCACTGCAATTCGACACTGATGAGATCGAAGCGCTCATCATCGGCTCGCGCATGGTGCAGGCCTGGGGCGATGAGGAACTTGCCCGCGCGGCGACCGCTGCACTCGCCAAGATCCACAACGCACTACCGGAAGAACGCCGACGCGAGGTCGACGCCGCGCGTCTCTTCGTGCCGCCCATCGAATACGCTGCGCGCCCGCGCTGGCTCGGCGAACTACGCACCGCCGTGCGCCAGCGCCGCGTCGCGCACATGCAGTACATGCGCGAAGACAAAGCCGAATCGGCGCGCACCGTGTGGCCACTTGGGCTGTTCTTCTGGGGGCAGAACTGGACCCTGGTGGGCTGGTGCTTGCTGCGCGACGACTTCCGTCACTTCCGCGTCGACCGCATCCAGAACCTGCAGGTTGACGACCAGCGCTACCCCGACGTGCGCGGCCGACGGCTGACGGACTTCTTCGACTGGCTTACCGCCACGGGCAAGAGCAAGGCGTAGGGCACATTGCTCACGGCGCAGTGGTCGCCTCAAGGCGCGCGAGCCACACCATCGCGTACTCACGCGAATCTCCACACATTTCATCCGATGGCTGCAAGCCGCTGCAACAGGCGGGCCGTTCGGGGTGGCCGAAGATTCGGCAGCGCAGGTGCTCGTCGAGCTGCACACACGGCACCCCCGCGGGCTTGCCTCGTGGCATGCCGGGGATCGGCGACGAAATGGAAGGGGCCGTGCAGCAGGCCCCGCAATGCGGACGGCAGTTCATCGATGCACAAGGATTCAAGCCGACGAGGCGAAGCGTTTGAACGTTTGTTCAAACGCTAGTCTGCGTACGCGGGCCGTTCGCCCTGTAATCGTTTTAAGGCGGCCGGCGGACACGTAGGATGCTTCGCGGGAGAGGTTCATGTTTGACCAGGAAATTTACTACAAGACCGCCAAGGGCCGTGCCGCGATACAGGACGACGCGCTGCCGCGGCGCCTGCGCTCGGCGCTGTTGATGGTCAACGGCAAAACACCTTGGTGCGAGCTGCGTCTGCAACTTGCGGCAGTGGGCGATCCCGACACGATCATCTTCGAACTGGGCCGACGCGGGCTGGTGGAATCCGACCACGAACTGCCGCCCATGAGCCTGTTCCCAGAATTCATCGGCAACGGGCGCGCCGCCTGAGCGGCGCTCACGACTCAGCTTTCGATTCCCAGTTCAGTCAGCACACGCGTCAGTTGTTCGCGCAGGCGCGCGACTTCCGCTTCCAACACCTCCACACGCTCTGCCAGTGCTGCACTCCCTCCTGTCGCGGCAGGCACGGCAACCGCCATCGCCGACAAGTCTGGCTCACCGGACAGCAGATGCGTCCAGCGACTCTCGCGACTGCCCGGTGCGCGCGGGAGCATCATCACCAGTGCGCCGTCGGCGCGCGCCGCCAGCTCTTCGAGGAAGGCCTCAACCGAGGATGCATCGGCGAACTTGTGCAGACGCTCACTGTTGGCGCGCAGTTCGGCGGTCGTCTGCGGACCACGCAGCATGAGCGTGGCAAGCAGCGCCACCGACTGGCTCGGCACATGCAGAACGCGATCCATGTTGTGCGCGTAGCGCGCCACACGGCTGCCGGATGATTCGATCACCAGCGTCTGCGAACGCAGCGTGTCAATCGCGGCGAGGACTTCGCCTTCGCTGGCGTTCATTACCGGATCACGGCTGGTCTTCTGGTTACAGCCCGAGGCCAGCGCGTTGACGGACAGCGGATAGGTGTCGGGGACGGTACGTTGTTTTTCGACGAGGACGCCAAGGATGCGCGCTTCGAGCGCAGACAGCAGGGGTACGGACATGGTCGGGACGAGTAAGACGACAACCGCCCCTTTATACCCTGTCCCGGCATGGCGCGCATGCGCACATCGTCAGGCAGCCAGCCGCCCTTCGGTTTTGCCCAGGCCGCGTTCAGCACGGAGTACGGCTTCGGCATCGAGGCTACGGATCGGCACACCCGCATCGCGGGGAATATGTCCTGCCAGTTGCAGCGACACATAGCGCATACAACTGACACGCAGGAATGAGCTGAAATTGCCCAGATCGCTCAAGTCCGCGCCGGTCTGTGCCAGCTCATCGTGCAGGCGGGTGATGAGCTGGTTGAGCGACAGTCCGTCGCGCTCGCCGATCTCGGCCAGCACTTTCCAAAAGAAATTCTCCAACCGGATGCTGGTGGCCACGCCATGCAGGCGCAGCGAGCGGGTGCGTGCGCGATAGAAATTGGGGTCGGCGCCGACGAACAATCTGCACATGCCAGTCTCTCTCCGTGGGGCAGCGTCGAATGCGCTGCTCGGTTCAATCTAGCAGGCCGGGCGAACGCCCGCCTTCTGGCCTCAGGGGCAGAGGCTCACGGGATTGGGTCTGTTGTCCGGCTTTAGCGGCAGAGTGCGGTGGACGCCAAGTGCTCGAACAAGCTGCCACCTCGCGGCAGGCTGGTGTCGCCGGTCTTGAAGCCTTCGGCGATCCAGCGCATCGGCAACACCGACATGCCATGCACACCGGGGGTCGTCCACAAGACAACACGGCGCGCAGGTCCAACCCACGCGACGGAGCCGATCCGTTCGCCCAGATCGGGCAGGTTGCAGGTCAGCGGGCTGCCGACCTGCAATGAATCGGCCTGTGCCGAAGCTTCCGGCTCATAGGGTAGGTATTCCGGCGCGCGGGCGATGCGTAAGCGTGTGGTTTCGGGCACGCTGCGCCAGCGCAGGCCGGGGCGCGGCCCCAGCGGTTGCACGTCGGGCAGCGGCTGATTACGGATCATCGCGGTATGCATATCGAGGCACGGCCCCAGCGCCTGATGGCGGCCGTTTTCGTCGAGTCCGACGAGCGCAAGGCCTGCGTCGAGCCGCTTGACGAGATCAGGCAGCGCCTTGGCCAAGGCATCGCGCGCTTCCGGCGTGCTCACGTCCTGGCAGCTCTGCACGAGCCGGTGGGCCGATTCGAGCAAGCTGCGCCAGATGTCCGAGCGTTCGCCGCGCGCAGTGAGTGCGCCGATCAGCACGCGCACCCAGTAATAGCGGAGAAAGTTGATGACCGGCATCGGCACGTTGCCTTCCGACATCGCACGCAATGCCTGCGAGGCGAGCCGCGCCGCGCCTTCGCGTTGCTCTTCGCGCTGCGCCACCGGAATGTAGGGTTCGGCCTCGGTGGTCAGGGCTGCGATGGCGGCGTCATGACGGGCATTGATCGCCGCAAGGGCCTCACTGAAAGCCGGCGCGTCGATGGTGCGACGGCGTTCGAGCGTATCGATGATGGCGTGCAGTGCGGCCAGGTCGGAATGCGGCAGATTGCGACCGATGGTTGCGGCGCCGAGGGTGTCGATGAGAAGGCGCGCCGGGTGATCAGTGCGCAACATGACGCCCTCATCGGTCAGCGCCAACCGCAAAACGGGAATCTGCAAACGGCCGATCAGGCCCTTGATGACGGGCGGCAGGGACGGGTCGGCGTAGAGCGTCTCGAATACCTGGCTCACGGCTTCGAGCGACGCACGCGTTGACACACTCAGCAAGCCCGACAACCCAGCCGCGCCCAGCCCCTGCAGGGGCGTCTCCGACGGTTTTCCAGCCCGTTGCACCTGCTGGTCGGCCAACCACGACAGGACTTGTTCGCGCAGCGCCGACGACAGGCCCGGATCGAGCGAATGACTGGTCATGGCCTCGTGCGCGCCAGCCGCTACCAAACGCTGCTGCAACTGCTGCAAGGAACCGCCGGGAGGCAGTTCGGGCGGCGCAGCGGGCGCACTACGCGGGCGCGAATATAGGCTGCCCGATACACCTGCCAGCTCGAAGCGTTCGTTGAGCTTGCGATAGAGCTGGCGAAGCATGGCTCCGAAGGGCGCTTCGGCCCGCACCAGCATGTGCAGGCGCATGTCGGGTTCGAGCCCGGCCTCTTCCACGATGGCGCGCAGCGCTGCGCAGGCCGCGTCCGGCCCTACTGGGGTCTGTTCGTCGCTGGCGTCGCGCTGTTCGAGCAGACGCACAAAGCGCATGTGCAGCGGATGGAGCTCTTCTTCGGTCAGTTCGCGCAGGCGACGCGCAAGATCGGTCAGGCGGATCGAGAATTCGAGGTCGGCTTCGTGCAGCAGGCTGATGCGCGAAGCCGTCAGGCTGCGCGCCATTTCAAACCCGCGCCGGTCCTTGAGGCGGGCCAGTTCATCGAAGCACTCGCCAGCGGCCGACGCGCCGATTTCGACCACGTCGGGCATCGAGAATCCGATGGTGCGCAAGCATTGGCGCAATCCGTCCAGCAGTTCGCCCCGCGCTTCGGCCAGAAGCTTTTCGCGCAGCGAGGAAGGCAGTAAAGAATTATTCGTGGGAAGCATGGGCTGATCGACTATATGTGCGGCCCTGCGCAATGGCAAGTCATTCGCCCTTCCGCCGTGACGAACGTCTCTCGCCACGCGCCATGTTGGCGAATCGGCAGCACCGACGCGGTGCGCCCCACGTCCACCGCCGCCCCTCTGTCATTGTCAGATTGCAGCCCAAGCCTTGCCGGTGCTCGTTCCGGGCCACATGGCATGTCCGTTGCTAATTCGAGCGCAGAGTAGAAGCAGTCAGTGGCATGGCAGCGGCAACCACAACACCGCGCCGACCGGACGACAAAACAGAGAGGTCGTCCCGCCACGGGTCATTGCTCTGGTGACGGTGCCTCGTCCGTCGCGCGCCCATGGGCGCTTGCATCGGCTTGCCGGTGCAACAGGGTATTGCCGCGCATTGCCTGCTCGCGTGATTTGCCGAGCCAGTCTCCCGGGATTCGTCCCGTCGCGGTCGCACTCTGGCGCGACGTCGTCCTCGCCGGTGGCAACGAATGTTGCCGTGAGGTCCCCAACGGAGATTGACAATGAACGTTCGCAAGCATTTCGCCAGCACCCTCTGCCGCGCGCTCGTCGGCGGCGCACTCGCCCTCACCAGCGCCTTCGCCGCGGCTGAAGACAAGGTGACCTTCCTGACCTCGTGGTACGCGCAGGCCGAACACGGCGGCTTCTACCAGGCGCTCGCCAAGGGCATCTACAAAAAGTACGGGCTGGACGTCACGATCAAGATGGGCGGCCCACAGGTCAATGGCCTGCAATTGCTCACCGCCGGACAGACCGATTTCATCATGGGCTACGACCTGCAAGCACTTTCCGCTGTCGAAAAGGGCTTGCCGGTAGTGACCGTCGGCGCATCGTTCCAGAAAGACCTCCAAGGCATCCTCACGCATGACGACGTCAAATCTGTCGCGGGCCTGAAGGGCAAGTCGATTCTCATCGCGAGCAGCAGCCACATGACCTTCTGGCCGTGGCTCAAGGCCAAGTACGGCTTCACCGACGCGCAGGCCAAGCCCTATACCTTCAACATGCAACCCTTCATCGCCGATCCCAACTCGGCGCAGCAGGCCTATCCGTCGTCCGAACCGTTCCAGGCCGAAAAACAGGGCGTGAAGGCCAACTTCTTCCTCTTTGCCGATGACGGCTACCCGCCCTACGGCACCACTATCGTCACCACGCAGAGGCTGGTCGGCGACAAGCCCGATGTGGTTGCGCGCTTCGTGAAGGCATCGATGGAAGGCTGGAAGAGCTACATGTCCGACCCGGCTGCCGCCAACGAGCTCATCAAGAAAGACAACCCGAAGATGAGCGACGAGCAGATCGCCTACGCCATCCGCCGCATGAAGGAACTGAAAGTGCTCGACGGAGGCGACGCCACCAAACAGGGCATCGGCACGATGACCGAAGCGCGCTGGAAGCAGACCTACGACTTCATGGTGGCGGCCGGCCTGCTGCGCGCCGATACGGAATGGAAAAAGGCCTTCACGACGCAATTCGTGAAAGACGCCAAGGTCATGCCGTAACAGCACCACAGCACCGTCGGAGCGTCGCACAAGATCGACGCCCGACGCAGCCAGCGAAGGCGACCAGTCTGGCGCGCCGGCTGGCGGGCCCAGAGAGGTGCCATTGCCGCCCCCAGGCCCACAGAGAGGAGTTTCACCATGCTGGTCACGAAGCAACCCGTACTGCGCCGCTTCTGGTACGCCCTGTTCCAGATCGCTGAACTGGATGACGGCCCCAAACCCTTCCGCCTGCTCGGCGAAGACATCGTCGTGTGGAAGCGGGCCGACGGCACGCCCGCCGCCGTGCGCGACCGGTGCTGCCATCGCACAGCAAAGCTGTCGAAGGGCTACGTGGAGGACGGCAACATCGTCTGTGGCTACCACGGCTGGACCTTCGACTGCAGCGGCGCATGCGTGAAGATTCCGCAGTCGCCGGACACGCAGATCCCTTCCGGCGCCAAGGTGCAGGCTTATCACTGTCAGGAGAAATACGGCTACGTGTGGGTCGCGCTGGAAGACCCGCTGCGCCCGATTCCCGAGTTCCCGGAAGACGGCAAGCCCGGTTACCGCCGCATCTTCCAGCTCTATGAGACGTGGAGGACGAGCCCGGTGCGAATGATGGAAAACTCATTCGACAACTCGCACTTCTCGTTCGTGCACAAAGGCACTTTCGGCGACCCCGATCGCCCCTTGCCCAAGACCTATGACATCGACGAAACCGACTACGGCTTTGAAGCCGAGACCCACGTCGAGATCAAGAACCCCGAAGTGAGCTGGCGCATTACGGGATCGCAGGCGCCGATGGTCTACCGCCACATGGTCAACCGCTACTACCTGCCGTTCTGCCGACGGTTCGGATGCCGCTACGACAGTGGCATCGAGCATGCCATCTACAACTGCGCCACGCCGATCGACGACGAAAACATGGTGCTGGTGCAGTGGCTGTACCGCAACGACACCGAAGCGCAGTGCCCGGAACAGATGCTGATCGACTGGGACAAGACGATCACCGCCGAGGATCGTGAGATCCTCGAAGCCACCGATCCGGACGCCTGCATCGACACGCGCCGCAGAGCGGAATTCCACATGGCATCCGACAAACCCGGGCTGGTGATTCGCAAGATGCTGCTCGACCTGCTGCACGCACACGGCGAAGAGGAGGTTCATCGCGGCAACGTCGATGTCATTCCCGTCAAGGCGGTGTGATCAGTATTCGCTGATGAACGATATCGCGCCCGCAACACGCGGGTGCGGACACAATCGACATGCCGGATCGCGCTGCGGTCCGGCCAAGGAGATGCGACATGTTGGTCACCCGACAACCCGTGCTACGACGCTTCTGGTACGCCGTCATGCCAATAGGCGCGCTCGATGACGGTCCGCAGCCCTTCACGCTACTGGGCGAATCCCTCGTCGTCTGGCGTGCCGCCGATGGCACACCGGCCGCTGCACGCGACCGCTGTTGTCACCGCACGGCAAAGCTGTCGAAGGGCTACGTGGAAAACGGCAACATCGTATGTGGCTACCACGGCTGGCAGTTCGATTGCTCCGGCACGTGCGTGAAGATTCCACAGGCGCCGGACGCGGCGATTCCCCCTGGCGCCCGCGTCGGCGCCTTCCGCTGCCAGGAGAAATACGGCTACGTGTGGGTCGCCCTGGACGCACCGCTCGCGCCGGTGTTCGAGATACCCGAACACCGCGACACGCACTTTCGCCGCATCGAACAGTTCAATGAACCGTGGCGCACAGGCGCATTGCGTTTGATGGAGAACTCGTTCGACACGGCGCATTTTTCATTCGTGCACAAAGGCACTTTCGGTCAGTTCGATCAACCGAAGCCAGAGAAATTCGCCATCGTGGAGACCGACTACGGCTTCGAGGCCGAGACGATCATCACGATCAACAATCCGCCGGCTTCGCACCGCATCACCGGCACGACGGAGCCGACCACGCGCCGCCATTTTCGCAACCAATGGCACGCGCCCTTCAACCGTCGCCTCGGCCTGGAATACCCGAACGGCCTGCAACACACGATCTACACGTGCGCCACGCCCATCGATGACGAACACATTCAGCTCATCCAATGGCTGTACCGCAATGACCGCGAAGAAGACTGCCCGGCCGAACTGCTCAATGAATGGGACCGCCGTGTGGTGGCGGAGGACAAGGTGATCCTTGAATCGGTTGACGCCGATGCGCCGGTCGATATGACACGGCTGGCCGAGCAACACATGCGCACTGACCAGCCCGGAATCATCATGCGCCGCTGGCTGATGAACCTGTTGACCATGCATGACGAAAGAGAGAGCCACCGCGCCGCTTGAGCGCGGGGCCGCGGCCATGCCGCAACGACCCCAACGGAGAACCTATGCTGATGAAAGCCGAAGAGATCGATCCGCAAGCGGTCGAGAGCGCACGGCCTGTACCCGACGCGGACACAGTGCTGTTCGCCAACAGGATCGAAAAGACCTACCCCAACGGCACGCACGCGCTGACCGAGATGACGCTGCGCGTCCAGCGCGGCGACTTCGTGTCACTACTGGGCCCCTCGGGCTGCGGCAAGAGCACGCTGCTCAAGATGTATGCCGGGCTCGAATCGCCCTCGCACGGCCACGTTCGTTGGGCGGGCACCGACACCCCCAGCAAGAGCGGGCTGAGGATCGCCATGGTTTTCCAGGAAGCCACGCTGATGCCCTGGGCCGACGTTGCCACCAACGTGCGCCTGCCGCTCGACCTTGCCGGCGTACCCCGTGCGCAGAGCGAGCCACGCGTGCAACGCGCACTCGAACAAGTGGGGCTCGGCACATTCGGCAAGAGCTATCCGCGTGAGCTATCCGGCGGCATGCAGATGCGCGCGTCGATTGCCCGCGCGCTGGTCACCGAACCCGACGTACTGCTGATGGATGAACCTTTCGGCGCATTGGACGAATTCACGCGCAACAAGCTCGACGCCGATCTGCGCGAATTGTGGAGCCACGGCGGACTAACGGTGGTGTTCGTCACCCACAGTATCTACGAGGCGGTGTATCTCTCCAGCCGCGTCGTGGTCATGGCCGCGCGCCCGGGGCGACTGGTCGCCGATGTTGCCATCCAGGAGCCTGCGCGCGACGAAGCGTTCCGCATGTCCAACGAGTTCGCCGCGCATTGCCGCGAGCTTTCGGCAACGCTGACCGCCGCCAGCGGTTACGCCCACTGACCCGCCAGAGAATCGACATGGCCACCCCATTGCTGAACCATCCGCGCGCACTCAAGATCGCTGCGCCATTCCTGTGTGGCGTCGTACTACTGCTCCTGTGGCAAGGGCTATGCACGGCGTGGAACGTGCCCATCTACCTTGTGCCCAAGCCGACTGACATTCTCCGCACCTTATGGACCGATGGCCCGGACTTGCTGCGCGCCCTGTTCGTGACGCTCAAGATCACGTTCTTCGCCTTTGTCGCGGCCGTCATCGTCGGCGTGCTGTGCGCCTTCATGTTCGTGCAGAGCAAGGTGCTCGAAGCGAGCCTGTTCCCGTATGCCATCCTGCTGCAGGTCACCCCCATCGTCGCCATCGCGCCGCTGATCATCATCTGGTTCAAGAACCCGACGATTGCGCTCGTCATCTGCGCCACGCTGGTCGCGCTCTTTCCGATCATCTCCAACACGGTGCTCGGGCTACGCAGCGTGAATCCCGGGCTGGTGAATCTCTTCCGCATCAATGGTGCAACGCGCTGGCAAACATTGCGGCGCCTGCGCATTCCCAGTGCGTTGCCGTACTTCTTTGGCGGACTGCGCATTTCCAGCGGGCTCGCGCTGATCGGCGCGGTCGTCGCCGAGTTCGTGGCTGGCACGGGCGGCACCTCCGCCGGGCTGGCTTACGAGATTCTGCAAGCGGGCTTTCAGCTCAACATCCCGCGTCTCTTCGCCGCGCTCTTCCTGATCTCGGTCGCCGGCATCGTGTTGTTCCTCGCCATGGTGTTTCTGGCGCGAAAGTCGCTAGGCCATTGGCACGAAAGCGAAATGGGCTGACAGACAGGAACAGGACAAATGACATCACTACTGATCAAGAACGCAGCCGCCATCCTCACCGGCATGAAAGGTGCGGGCGAGCGCCACGTCGGCCCCGACATCCGCGTGACGGACGGCAAGATCGCAGCGCTCGGCCACCTGGAGGCACGGCCCGGCGAGCGCGTCATCGACGCCACCGATTGCGTGGTCTACCCGGCTTGGGTGAACACCCACCATCATCTGTTCCAGGCCATGCTCAAGGGCGATCCACATGGCATTGACCTGCCACTCACGGCGTGGCTGGGCGCAACACCCTATCGCTACCGCGCCACCTTCAACGAGCAGCGTTTCCGTCTGGCTGCGCGCATCGGACTGATCGAACTGGCGCTGTCGGGTTGCGCAACGGTGGCCGACCACAATTACATGTACTACCCGGGCATGCCGTTCGACTCGTCGGCGATTCTGTTTGACGAGGCCGAACGGCTCGGCCTGCGCTTCGTGCTGTGCCGGGGCGGCGCCACCATCACGCGCCAGCTGGAAGCGGACTTGCCCACCGCCCTGCGGCCGGAAAAGCTCGACACGTACCTCGCCGACATGGAGCGACTGACCGCCACGTACCACGACGCCGCGCCCGACGCGATGCGTCGCGTGGTGATGGCGCCGACCACGCCGCCCTATTCGATGACGCCGTCCGAACTGCGTGAAGCAGCGGCGACGGCGCGACGGCTCGGCATTCGGCTCCACTCGCATCTATCTGAGACCGTGAGCTACAAAGACACGGTCAACGCGCAGCACCGTACCTCGCCGATCCGCTTCGCGGCCGAAATCGACTGGCTGGGGTCGGACGTGTGGTTCGCCCATCTGGTCAAGCTCGATGCGGACGAGATCGCGTTGCTTGGCGAAACCAGCACGGGCATCGCCCATTGTCCGCAGAGCAACGGGCGACTGGCCAGCGGCATCGCACCCGTCATGGCGCTGGAGGCCGCAGGCGCACCAGTGTCGATCGGCGTCGATGGCGCGGCCTCCAACGAAGCCGCAGACATGATTTCAGAAACGCACGCTGCGTGGCTGATGCAGCGCGCAGCCCAAGGCGACCGCGCGCAACCTAAATTCCGAGGCGGAGAAGGCGAACCGGTGCAAGCCGCGCCGCGTGTGGAAGACGTCGTGCGCTGGGGCACGGCAGGCGGCGCACGTGTTCTTGGGCTCGACGCGGTCGGCACCTTGTCGCTAGGCATGGCGGCAGATATCGCCATCTATCGGCTGGACGACGACCCGCGCTACTTCGGCATGCATGACGTCGCCATTGCCCCTGTCGCCTGCGGCGGTCGGGCTCATCTGAAGGCCTTGCTGGTCGGCGGCGAAGAAGTCGTGGTCGACGGTGCGATCGCCGGACTCGACATGGCAGCACTCGCGGCCGAAGCACGCCGCACCGTGCGTGAGATGGTGGAGGACGCGGCATGAATGCGATGCTCGATTCACTCGTGATCCCCATGCGCGTGCGCGGCGTGCGACTCGAAGCCGAAGGCATCCGCAGCTTCGAGCTCGTGTCGACGAATGGCTCGCCCCTGCCGTCGTGGGCACCGGGCGCGCACATTGAGGTGCAATTGCCCGGCGGCATCGCGCGACAGTATTCGCTCTTCAACAGCCCGGACGAAACCCATTGCTACCGTATCGCCGTCAAGCGCGAACCGGCCTCTCGTGGCGGCTCGGCCTGCCTGCACGAGAAAATCGCACTCGGTGACACGCTGTTGGTGCGCGCCCCGCGCAACCTCTTCGGCATCGACCATAACGCGCGCAGGCATGTGCTGATTGCCGGCGGCATTGGCATCACGCCGATCCTGTCGATGTTCCAGTCGCTGGCGGCCAGAGGCGAGGACGTCACGCTGCATTACTTCGCGCGCAGTCGCGCCATGGCAGCGTTCGCCGACTTGCTGGCGGCGCACCCGGCGGGGGCAGCGATCAACTGTCACTTCGGGCTCGACGAGATGGCTACGCGCGTTCGGCTCCAGAGCATCCTTACCGAGTGCGCGCCATCGGCAGGCGGCGCATTGTATGTGTGTGGCCCCGGTGCGTTGATGGAACTGGTAGCGAATCGCGCGGCTGCGGCGGGATGGCCGGATGAGGCCGTCCACAGTGAATCGTTTGGCAGCGCGCTGAAGCCGGCAGCAACGGGCGGTACGTTCGAAGTGGTGTTCCAGCGCAGCGGCGCCCGCTGCACGGTACAGGCGGGGCAGACGATCCTCGCTGCGGCAAGAGCCGCTGGCGTAGAGATCGTCACGTCATGCGAACAAGGGGTGTGCGGTGCGTGTTTGACGAACGTGATCGAAGGCATGCCCGAACACAACGACGCCTATCTTTCGAAGGCCGAACGCGACGGCGGCAAACTGATCCTGCCGTGCGTGTCGCGCTGCCAGGGCCACCACATGGTGCTGGACCTGTAACCCACCTGGGCACCACCCCAAGCGGGCAGGCAGACGGTCAGCCCGCGCGCGGCCGGTGGGAAACGGAAGGCACCAGGCGCGGCAAGCCGGAGTCGAGCCGCACGCGCACGCCGCGGTACTTCATCAGGTAGCGCAACAGGACCAACGCTGCCGCAAAGCCGGACGCCGCACCGACAGCCAGCGCCCAGCGCGGCCCGAAGGTATCGGCGACCCACCCGACGATCGGCGCACCGACCGGCGTGCTGCCCAGCGAGATCGCCAGCAGGATGGCAATCACGCGGCCGCGTAGCGCGGGCTCGGTCAACAGTTGGACGAGACTGTTGGTCAACGTGGTGATCGTCTGCGCCGAGACGCCCACGACGACCAGCGCCATGCCGAACAGAATGTAGTGCGGCATCGACGCGGCAACCGCGCATGCGAAACCGAAGACGCTCGCACCTGTCAGCAGCAGCGATATGCGCGGGCGGGCACGGCGGGCGGCCATGAGCGCCCCGGTCACCGAGCCAATGGCCATTGCCGACGACAGCAGCCCGTACTGCCCAGCGCCGCCATGAAAAACCGTGACGGACATGGTCGAAATAAAGATCGGGAAGTTCAGCCCGAACGTGCCGACTAGCAGCAATGCAAACAAGGCGGCACGCAGATCGGGACGCGCCCACACGTAACGGAAGCCTTCGGCGAGCCCATTCTTGGCGTGGTGTGCAGCGGGGCGCGCATGCAAGTTGCCCACGCGCAGCCGGTACAAGGACACAAGCACCGCCACAAAGGAGGCGGCGTTGATCAAAAACACCCATCCGCTGCCGACGGCGGCAATCAACACGCCCGCCATGGCCGGGCCAATCATGCGCGCAGCGTTGAACGACGTGGAGTTGAGCGCGACCGCGTTCGACAGATCGTCTTGCCCGACCAGCTCGGACACGAAAGTGTGACGCGCGGGGCCGTCGAAGGCCGAGGCGCAGCCCAACAGGAAGGCAAAGATGTACACGTGCCACAACTGCACGAGCCCGGTGATGGTCAGTATCGACAAGCCGAGCGCCAGCGTGCCCATCGTCGCCTGTGTAGCAATCAGCAGTTTGCGGCGGTCCAGACGGTCGGCAGCCAGCCCTGTCAGCGGCAACAGCAGCAGTTGTGGGCCGAACTGAAGGGCCATGACGATACCCACGGCGGTCGCGCTGCGATGGGTAAGTTCGGCGAGCACGATCCAGTCCTGCGCGGTGCGCTGCATCCACGTCCCAACGTTGGACACCAGCGCACCCGCCGCCCACAGTCGGTAGTTGTAGTTGCCAAGCGAGCGGAATGTGCTGCGATCCATGGAGGGTTCCTTCGTGTGCGGCCTCAGGCGTGCGGTAGTTTTTCGATCAGGGCGAGTATTTCTTCGGTGGAGCCGGTTTCACCCAGGCGAGGGAAGATGCGGGTGACGCTATTGGCGTGAGCGTCGGCATTGGTGTCGGTCATCGCGTCAACGGCGAGCGTCACGTTCAGACCGTGCTCGTGAGCCTGGCGCGCGGTGGACTCCACGCCGATGCTTGTCGAGATACCGGCCAGCACGATCTGCGTCACGCCGCGCTCGGCGAGCAGGTCTTTCAACCCGGTTCCGGTGAATGCGCCCCAGGTGCGCTTGGTGACGAGCAGATCAGTCGGCTGCGGGTCAAGTTCATCCACAAGCACCGCCCAATCCGGCGGTAATTCGCCGGAACGCCGCGCCTGTTCGGTGCGACCTGGGGCGCCACCCGCCACGTTGACCAGCACCACCGGCAAACCACGACGCCGAAACGCCGCCGCCAGCCGTGCCCCGCACGCAACGATGTCGGCAGCGGGCGCCGCCGTGGGCAGGGCGACGATGCCTTTTTGCAGATCGATGACAACCAGAGCGGTTTTCGGATCGAGCGTAGTGATGGGCATGGGTGGCTCCCGGTGAGTTATTCGACGAGGCGCTTGAGCAGATCGACGCCGCGCGCCAGTTGCTTCTGTTCGGTCGCGGAGAACTTCGACTGAATGGTCTGCACCAGCCAATCCTCCCGCGCCGCCCGCAGTTGTCGGATGTACCTGCGTGCATCGGGCGTAAGCGAGAGCAGCGTGCGACGGCCGTCGGTTGGGTCCGGCGCGCCGCTGACCAGCCCGGCCTCCATCAGCACCGTGACAATGGCGCCCATCGATTGCGACCGCATGCCCTCAGCCTGCGCCATGGCGGTAACGGTGGAAGTGCCTTCGCGCTCCAGGTGCATGAGCGCCGAACGCTGTGCGTCGTTCAGGCCTTGCGTATCTGCCGCCTCGCGCAGCTTGCGGCGCAACTTGCCGACGAGCACGCGCAAATCGACCGCCACACTCTGGGTACTTGGGGATTCGGCGCTTTCTGGCTTTTCGCTCAACATGGGCTCCGCTGTGTATTCAGGCAAACTACGAAGTTAAACTTAGTAGATAAACTTTACGCCTTATCACCCGACTGGGGAAGTCAGGACTTGTAACAGTGCGTGGCCGCAAGCTCGCTGCACGCTAGGTCATTCGCGCGATAATGCTGATCGTGCCGACCCGACTCATCACCGCCAACGCCTCAGACTTTCGCATCGCCCGCTATGCGACGGCGGCCACCGTGCTGTCGGTCGCCGAGGCAGCCATCCCAATGCCGCTACCGGGCGTCAAACCGGGGCTGGCCAACATCGTGGTGCTGCTGGTGTTGTCTCGCCACGGGTGGCGCGAGGCGGCCTGGGTTGCACTGCTGCGCGTGCTGGCCGGCGGCTTGTTGCTGGGGCAGTTCATGGCGCCGGGCTTCTTCCTGAGCCTGGCAGGCAGCCTGACGAGCCTGACGGTGCTGGCATTGGCAGCTCGCTTGCCGGCGCGATGGTTCGGGCCTGTTTCGCTGAGCGTCCTTGCGGCGTTCGCCCATATCGGTGGGCAGCTCGTCCTTGCGCGCCTATGGCTGGTGCCGCATGACGGCCTGTGGGCCTTGTCGCCCGTCTTCGCGGCGGCGGCATTACTATTCGGGACCATCAACGGGCTGGTGACGGCCCGCCTGCTCGACGAGAAACCATGAAAACGATCGCTGTCGCCCTGACCGGCGCCTCCGGCATGCCCTATGGGCTGCGCCTCATCGAATGCCTGCTGCAGGCCGGGTGCCGCGTGCAAGTGCTGTACTCGCAGGTGGCGCAGATCGTCGCGCGGCAAGAGATGGACATCGCCCTGCCGTCGCGTGCGGCAGAGGCGCAAGCGTGGTTGATGGAGCGCTACGGCGCGCCGGAAGGTCAGCTCCAGGTATACGGGCGCGAAGAATGGTTCGCTCCGTTGGCGTCAGGTTCGAACCCTCCGGACGCCATGGCCGTGTGCCCGTGCACCATGGGCACGCTGGCGGCAATTGCGGCGGGACTATCGAACAATCTTATCGAGCGCGCGGCGGACGTCTGCCTGAAGGAGCGCCGCACGCTGGTGCTGGTGCCGCGCGAAACACCGTTCTCGACCCTGCATCTGGAGAACATGCTGCGGCTGTCCCGCATGGGCGTCGTGATTCTCCCGCCGTCGCCCGGCTTCTATCACAAGCCGCAAAGCGTCGAGGATCTGGTCAACTTTGTCGTGGCGCGTGTTCTCGACCAACTGGGTGTGGCACACACGCTCGTCGCACGCTGGGGCGAAGCCGGCGAATAACGCACAACACGCGCCTTTGCAGCTTCACCAAAGAAAAACGCGCAACGGCGGTCGCCCACCATTGCGCGTCACATGCCCTGGCCGGGCACGAAAACAGATCAGTGCGATTGCGTTGCCAGCGTCGCCCCGACCAGACGGTTAGCCGATTGGCGCCCCGCCAAAGGCACGAATGCCAGCAGGAAGCCCAACACCGCGAGCGAGCCCACGTAATGAGCCGGCGCCAGCTTGTCAACCTGTAGCCACGCGGTCAGCACCATCGGTGTGAGACCGCCGAAGATCGCGTACGACACGTTGTACGAGAACGACAGGCCCGAGAAGCGGATCGCCGCCGGGAAAGCGCGCACCGCCACGTACGGCACAGTCGCGATGCTGCCCACGAAGAAGCCGGCCACGCCGTAGCTCAGGAACAGGCTCGAGTCGTTGGCGACGTTGTGATAGAAGAAGTAGCTCGCCAGCACCAGACCCGCATAGCCGACCAACATGGCAGGACGCACGCCGAAACGGTCGCAGGCCCAGCCGAACGCGATACAGCCGGCGGTCAGTGTCAGCGTGGCCAGCGCGTTGGCCTGAGCGGCCAGCACCGGCGTAATGCCGTGCACCTTCTGCAGATAGCCCGGCGTCATCAGGATCACCACCACGATGGCGGCCGACAGCACCCAGGTCAGCAGCATCGAGACAATCGTGCCGGACAGATGGCGCTTGATTTCTTCGATCGGGAAACCCTTGGCCAGCGCCTTGCGGGCCTGCATTTCCTTGAAGATGGGAGTCTCTTCGAGGAAGCGGCGCAGGTAAACCGCCACGAACCCGAACACACCACCGACGATGAACGGAATGCGCCACGCGAAGGCGGCGACTTCATCCGCCGAGTAGAACCTTGTTGATGGCCACTGCCATCAGCGAACCCAGCAGGATGCCGCCGGTCAGGCCGGAGGTCAGCGTGCCGGTGGCGATGCCGATGCGGCTGGTGGGTACGTGTTCAGCCACGAACACCCAGGCGCCCGGGACTTCACCGCCAATGGCCGCGCCTTGCAGGATGCGGAAGAACAGCAGCAGGACGGGCGCCGCAAAACCGATCGTCTCGTAGGTCGGCAACAGGCCGATCAGCAGCGTCGGCACGGCCATCAGGAAGATCGACAGCGTGAACATGCGCTTGCGGCCGAACAGATCGCCGAAGTGCGCAATGATGATGCCGCCCAGCGGACGGGCCAGATAGCCCGCAGCAAAGATGCCGTAGGTCTGCATCTGACGCAGCCAGTCAGGCATATCGGCGGGGAAGAACAGTTTGCCGACGACGCCGGCAAAGAATACGTAGATAACGAAATCGTAGAACTCGAGTGCGCCACCCAGTGCGGAAAGCGAAAGGGTCTTGTAGTCGCTGCGGTTCAATGGCCGATGCAGCTCGGCCTCAGTAAATTCGGCTTGGCTCATGATGCTCAACAGTCAGGAAAGGGAGGCGGCTTGCGGCGGGAAGGGTGGGCCACCGGCAGCGGCCTTGTTCTGCACCCGAGGGATAGTGGGTGATGCGGGGCTGGACGGGATAGGTGTCCGCGCGGTGAACGGGGTCGGCTTGCTCAGCCAGTCAGTATTCTAACGTTTCTTGACTTATCTCGCCCTGTGGAAACCCACAAGAAGCCAATAGCTACAGATTATTACAGCAACGTGGTTCTGGCTGAGAATGCCTTCAGAAACTGGAACCCGGCCCGCTCAAGAAGGCGAGTTCCTCTTCCGTCAACGGACGGCCCAGAATGGCATTGCGGTGGGGAAAGCGCCCGAAGCGCTCGACGATGACCTGATGGCGCAGGGCGTAGTCGTAGGTTTCGTCGAACCCGGCATGCCCTTGCGCCAGCCGCGCGAAGGCGGCCACGCTGCGGCGTTGCACGGCAACGTCTTCGGCATGCTCCAGCGGCAGGTACATGAAGATGCGCTCGATTGGATCGAGCTGCTGGTCTTCACCCGCAGCCAGTGCGGCTTCAGCCGACGCCAGTGCCAGCGCATCCCCCGCAAAGGCGCGAGGCGTGCCGCGAAAGACATTGCGGGTGAATTGGTCGAGCACGATGATGCGCGCCAGCCGCCCGCGTGGCGTGGCATCCCACCCGGCAAGGCCGCCAGCCAGCGCGGCTTCGATCGTGTCGCCAAAGCCCCCTGCGATGTGCGCGTCGAACGCCGGGTCCTTCACGAACCACGCCCGGCGCTGGGTCAGCGGCGGCGCGCCAAACCAGAAACCCAGCACATCATTGGGCTGGCTCGCCATTACGCGGGCTTACTCGCTATCGCTCTTGGCGGTGGTCTTGCGGGCGCGCGACGCGGCGGGTTTCTTGGCAGCAGGCGCCTTGGGCTCGCGTTTTTCGAACTCGAAACCGACCTTGCCGTCCTCGCCGCGCACCAGGAACGCCGAGAACTTGCGCTTGGTGCGTGCCGAGACAAAGCCCTTGAGCAGGTCGGTGCGGCCGGTATTGAGCAGCTTTTCCATCTGCTCGCGCTCGATGGGCTGCTGCAGAATGATCTTGCCGGAACGGAAGTCGCAACTCTTGCCCGGGCCGACGGATTTTTCGCACACGTACGCCATGCCCAGTTCGAACACGTTCGATTGACACTTGGGACAAGGGCCGAGCGACTGCTGGTCGGAGAAGTCCGGCGCTTCGCCGCCTTCTTCTTCGCGCGGCTGACCAAAATCGAACTCAGGCAGCTTTTCATCGTTGAGCTTGATCTCGGCGTTGAAGGCCCGGCCCATCTTGTTGCGGAAGCCCAGCAGCGGGCCAACACGGCCGGTCAACAGCAGCTCTTCGATCTCGGAGATTTCAAACTGGCGCCCCGCGACGATCTTCCACAGTGAGTAGTCGCAAGACTGGCACTGGAACTTCTTGTAATTCTCTTTGATGACGCCGCCGCACTTCGGGCAGGGCGTCTTGAGCGTGACGAAGTCGCCCGGCACGGTGTCGGATTCGAACTTCTTGGCGCGCTCAACGATCTCGCGCGTCATGGATTCAATGTGGTCCATGAACTCGGCACGCGACAGCGCACCCTTTTCCATCTGCGAGAGCTTGTATTCCCACTCGCCGGTCAGTTCCGGCGAGGACAGTTCTTCGATACCCAAGCCATGCAGCAGCGTGATCAACGAGAACGCCTTGGCGGTCGGGATCAGCTCGCGCCCTTCACGCAGCATGTAGGTTTCGGCGATCAGGTTTTCAATGATCTGCGCGCGCGTGGCCGGCGTGCCCAGCCCGCGGCCCGCCATGGCGGCGCGCAGTTCTTCATCGTCGACGAGCTTGCCTGCGCCTTCCATGGCGGAGAGCAGCGTGGCTTCGTTGAAGCGTGCCGGCGGTTTGGTCTGGTTGGCCTTGACGTTGACCTCGTCGGTGCTGACCGTCTCGCCCGGCTTGACCGCCACCAGCGAACCGGTGGCGCCTTCGTCGCCCTCGACCGCAGCTTCTTTGCCATACACAGCCAGCCAGCCCGAATTGACCAGCACCTTGCCTTCGGTCTTGAAGGCTTCGCCCTCGACGCGCGTGATGCGGGTGGTGATCAGATATTCGGCAGCGGGGTAGAACACCGCGATAAAGCGGCGCGTGACCAGATCGTAGATCTTGGCTTCGGCCTCGGACAGGTTCTTCGGGTGCGTGCCGGTGGGCACGATGGCGAAGTGGTCTGAGATCTTGGCGTTGTTGAAGATGCGCTTGTTCGGCTTGACCCAGCCGTGCTTGATCACGTCGGACGCGAGCTTTGAATATTGGTCTGGCAGCGAGCCCAGAATGGTCGGCACCTGACCGACGTAGTCTTCGGGCAGCGCACGCGCATCGGTACGCGGGTAGGTCAGTACCTTGTGCTTTTCGTACAGGGCCTGCGCCAGTTGCAGCGTGGTGCGGGCAGAAAAACCAAAGCGCCCGTTGGCTTCGCGCTGGAGACTGGTCAGATCGAACAGCAGCGGCGAGAGCTGGTTCGACGGCTTGGATTCTTCTTCGACCTTGCCCGGCTTGCCCTGGCACTTGTCGACGATGGCCTGCGCCTGCTCGATCTTCCATAGGCGGTGCGCGTTTGCGTGTTCGTCGTCTTCAGGCCTCTTGAACGATTCGTTCAGCCAGCGGCCGACGTATTCACCTGCCTCGGCGCCAAAGTGGGCTTCGACTTCCCAGTAGTCGCGCGAGACGAACTTGCGGATACGTTCTTCGCGCTCCACCACCAGTGCCAGCGTCGGGGTCTGCACACGACCAACCGTAGTCAGGTGGAAGCCGCCGGTCTTGGAGTTGAAGGCGGTCATGGCACGCGTGCCATTGATACCGATGAGCCAATCGCTCTCGGCACGGCACACGGCGGCTTCACGCAGGCCGGACATCTCGTTCGACGTACGCAGGCGCTGGAAGCCGTCCCGGATGGCCTGCGGCGTCATCGACTGCAGCCATAGGCGGCGAATCGGCTTGGCGGTGCCGGAATGCTCGGCGATGTAATTGAAGATCAGCTCACCTTCGCGCCCCGCGTCACAGGCATTCACGAGGCCGGTGACTTCCTTACGCTTGATGAGGCGTTCGAGCAGCTTGAGGCGCTCGGCGGTCTTTTCGATCGGATTCAGCTTGAAGTGCGGCGGAATCACCGGCAGGTGAGCAAAGCTCCATTTGCCGCGCTTGACCTCGAATTCGTCGGGCACGGCCAGTTCCAGCAAATGGCCGATAGCCGACGAGAGCAGGTATTCCTCGCTCTCGAAGTAATCGCCCTGACGGGTGAAGCCGCCCAACGCGCGCGCAATGTCCTGCGCAACGGAAGGCTTTTCGGCAATGATCAGCTGTTTGCTCATGCTCGGGAATTCTGAAAAGGGGGGAACGCAAAGCGCCTTCGCACACCTTCTGGGGTGCGATGAGTGCGGCATGATAGGAGCGCGCTACGCAAAAGCGCAACACGGGCCATCAAACGGCACTGTCGTGCCACCTCCGGCCAGACGGGCGGCACCAATGTGACAACGGCCGGATTGACCGGCCGTTGCGTGCTTCGTTCAATGAACCGTTACTGCCTCGCTGCCGTCCGGGAGGTCATCGCCCTCCTCGACCTCTTCGGTCAGCAGTTCGTCCAGCACCAGCATGTCGAGATTGACCTGCTGCTGCCACAAGACCATCAGCACGATGATCTTGAACTGCGACAGCGAGACCTCACCGCCAGGCAGCGCCATGGCGCGCTCGATGATCACTTCGCGCTGGCCTGCGTTGAGCACGCCCGAAGACTCCAGGAACGCGAGGAAGCCACGGCACGAGGCGTCCAGGCAGCCGAGCTCCTCGTCGCTGAAGATGCGAAAAGCGCGACTGTCGCTATTGATGACCGGCGCCGGTTGCCCGGAGATCTCACGCAGGCCTTCGAGCCACTCGATGGCGTCGGTGATTTCTTCTTCTTCGAACCCGGCGGCGCTCAGCTTGCGGGCAAGCTGTTCGGGTTCGGCGGGACAAGCATCGGCGTAGCCGTACGTTTCAAACAGGTACACCAGGATGTCGATCATGCGTTTTGGCCCCTTTGGCGACCGTTGCCAGCCACCCAGAATCGATTCAATGAACTGCCACGGCTGCGGGCCTGAAAGCCCTACGACTGTTTTGAACAGATTCAATTGAGACGTTGATACCTGTTGCCCGGCAAGCGCGCTATGCGCCCGTCAAGCTCCAGTGCCGTCAGAATGGCGAAGAGCGCATCTGGCGTCAAGCGTGCGCGGCCAAGCAGGTTTTCCGCGTCAACCGGGTCGAAACCCATGGCCAGAAGGACTTTCTCCGACTCCTGCGACACAGATGGGGGCGAAATCGCATTCGGCAATGGGACCGGTGCTGCCACTTGCCCCTGCCACCCCATTTCGTCCAGCACATCGGCCGCACTCTCGACCAGCTTGGCCCCCTGCTTGATGAGCTGGTGGCAGCCGCGCGAGAGCGGCGAATGGATCGACCCCGGAATGGCGAACACCTCTCGTCCCTGCTCGGCGGCTTGCCGCGCCGTGATGAGCGAACCGCTTCCGACGGCCGCTTCCACCACCAGGACTCCCCGCGACAGGCCGGAGATGATGCGGTTGCGACGAGGGAAATTGTGCGGCAGCGGCGGCGTGCCGATCGGGAATTCGCTCACGATTGCGCCCGATTCGGCGATCGCCCGCGCCAAAGCGGCGTTGCGCGCCGGGTAGATGCGATCGATGCCGGTGCCGATCACCGCCACCGTGCTGGCGTCGCCCAACAGCGCGCCGCGATGCGCCGCAGCGTCGATGCCCAGCGCCAGCCCGCTCACGACCGTTAGGCCGGCACGGGAGAACGCCGCAGCAAACTGCTCGGCGTTGGACACGCCTTGCGGTGTGGCGCTGCGCGCACCGACCATCGCAATCGACGGGCGATTAAGCAGTTCCAGCCGGCCCTTTACATATATGAGGCAGGGAGGATCGGGGGTATGCAGCAGACTGGGCGGATAGGCCGCATCGGCCAGCGTGATGATGCGATTGCCCGGTTCGGCGGCCCAGGCCAGCGACACGTCGATCTGGGCGCGGCTGTCGGTGCTCAGCAGGAGGTCCGCTGGCCCCGGCCCGACTACTTTTTCGAGAGCGAGCCGGCCGGCAGAGAAAATGCGTTCAGGCAGGCCGAAGGCGGCCAGAAGATGGCGCTGACGCTCGGTCCCGATATCCGGGATGAGCGTCAGGCGTAGCCAGTGTTCGAGGTCGTGTGAAGTGGATTCGGTCGGAAGAGTCACGCCATCAAGGCGCCCTCACCGAATCGGCGACCCGTACGGGTTCGCTGCTGTCCAGGACGAGGGCGTACGAAAGGTTGTTGAACACGCGGAAGACGAATACTAGCCCGTAGCGCTCTTCCGGCAGTTCATATTTCTCAGCCCGGCCGTCGAGCTTGTACGTGACCTCGCCGCGATTGCGGTACAACGCCATCACGTGGCCCGGTTCGATGCCTTGCGCCTTGCCCAGCGACAGCATCACCACACCGTAGCGCCCCGTGTCTTCAAGGCCGTCATAGATGCTGACGACGTGTCCGTTGGTCGATGCGGCCGGCGCATGCGGCGGGAAGGACAGGATTTCGGCCTTGCCTGCAGGGAGCAGGCGGTCGCCGCTATTGATTTCGTGCTTGCTGGACACCACTTGCAGGGCGGATGCCTTGTTGCCCGAGCCCTGTGTGATCACGCGGGCCGTTCCGAGCAGCTTGGCCTCATAGCCGAGCACGTGGCCGGAGATCGGATCATTGATCGGCGTGGCGCGGCGATACACCTGCCACAGATCGACGCCCGAGGAGATGCCCTTGGCAAAGATCGTGTCGCCCGTCCCTGCAATGACGCGGTTTTCCTGGATGGCGACAACCGAAGGCAGATCGCGCGGGGTTTCGTCCTCGACGATCAGCGGTTCGACCAGGAAGCCCTGGATGGCCTTCATCGGCACGCTGGCCAGCGGCGTATCCAGCGGCGTCGAATAGGCTCGCGGCTCAAGCTTGACGGCGCCACCGGCACCCTGGCTGCCGCGGATCGACAGCGTCGGGCCGTTGCGGTCCAGCACGATCACCTGGCCGGGGTAGATCCAGTGCGGGTTGCGGATCTGGTCACGGTTCAGGCGCCAGACTTCGGGCCAGCGCCAAGGCTGCTTCAGGAACTTGCCGGAGATGTCCCACAGCGTGTCGCCTTTGACAACCGTGTATGAATCGGGAGCATTGTCGGCGAGCTGGACTGGCGCCTGGCGAGCGGCGGCGGCCGTAGCGGGTTCGGCCGCAAAGCCGGGAACGGCAGCGTTGGCGAGGAGCGCCACCAGCAGCACGGATATAATTCGAATCATCAGCGAATGCCCCGAAAGAGTGAGCGCGCTACGCTCGGATGCCGCCAGTCGGCAAGCTCGATTGTTGTGTTCTGTGGCGCGCGGGATATCACACCCCGCGCTATGGTCAACGTATACAGGGCCCGCGGATCGCTGGGCTTATGCTGCGGACATTGATGTTTTCCGTTAGATTCTGCCCGTAAGCTATTTCTTACATCAAGGTTTTTTGGACAGTCGGACGAATGGCACTCCTGCCCATACTGCACTACCCGGATGAACGCCTCCACAAGCGGGCCAAGCCCGTTGCCGTGGTGGATGAGCGCATCCGCACACTCGTGGCGAACATGGCCGAAACCATGTACGCCGCGCCGGGCATCGGCCTGGCGGCCACGCAAGTCAACGTGCATGAGCGCGTCGTGGTGATCGACATCAGCGAAGACAAGACCGGCCTGCGTGCCTTCATCAACCCCGAGATCATCGAGCGGCGCGGCGAGCAGACCTGCGAAGAAGGCTGCCTGTCGGTACCCGGCATCTACGACACCGTCACCCGTTCCGAATGGGTCAAGGTGCGCGCCCTCAACGAGAAGGGTGAATCGTTCGAACTGGAAACCGATGGCCTGCTGGCCGTGTGTATCCAGCATGAGATCGACCACCTCGACGGCAAGGTCTTCGTCGAATACCTCTCGCTGCTCAAGCAAGGCCGCATCAAGACCAAGCTCGCCAAGCGGGCTCGTATCACGGCCTGACGCTGGCGCGGCCTTCGGTCGCGCGGCCCTCTCTCATCCGCACCCAGCCCTCGGGCCGGGACGCGACCCAACTGGACGAATCCCACATGAAGATCGCCTTTGCCGGCACGCCCGAATTCGCCGCCGTGGCACTGCGTGCCATCCTCGACGCAGGCTTCGAAGTGCCGCTGGTGCTGACCCAGCCCGACCGCCCGGCCGGGCGCGGCATGAGCCTGCAAGCCAGTCCGGTCAAAAAGCTCGCGCTCGAACACGGCATCGCCGTCGACCAGCCCGAAAAACTCCGCACGCCCGAACAGCGCGAGCGGCTGGCCGCCTGCGCGCCGGACGTGCTGGTGGTGGCCGCTTACGGCTTGATTCTGCCGCAGGCGGTGCTGGACCTGCCACGCCACGGCTGCCTGAACATCCACGCTTCGTTGCTGCCGCGCTGGCGCGGCGCCGCTCCCATCCATCGCGCCATCGAAGCGGGTGACGCCGAAACCGGCATCACCATCATGCAGATGGATGCCGGCCTCGACACCGGCGCCATGTTGCTGCGTCGGGCGTTGCCGATCGAAGCGGCCGACACCACCTTCTCGCTGCATGACAAATTGGCAGCGCTGGGCGGCACGATGATCGTCGAAGCGTTGCGCACGCTCCCCACGCTCACGCCCACGGCACAGCCTGAAGAAGGCGTGACCTACGCCAACAAGATCGCCAAGAGTGAATCCGCGCTGGACTTCAACGCGCCGGCCGACGCACTCGCCCGCAAGCTGCGCGCGTTCGATCCGTTCCCGGGCGGCGCGGCAACACTGCACGGCACAGCGCTCAAGTTGTGGCGCGCGGATGCGGTAGAACGGGACTGGCACGCCGGGCGAAGTGCTCGCTGCGGATGGCAACGGTGTGGTGGTGGCATGCGGGCAGGGTGCATTGCGCCTGACCGAGCTGCAAAAGCCGGGCGGCAAGCGTCTACCGGCGGGAGATTTCCTGCGGGGTTTCACCATTGCGGCAGGTGAGCGCTTCGAGCCGTTCGCCGGCTGAAGACATCTTCAACAACAAGAAAACGGGGGTCGTACCATGTTGCGCCTGATCGGCAACATCCTGTGGTTCGTGCTGGGTGGTTTCTGGATGGGTCTGGGTTGGTGCCTTGCGGGCCTGATCGCTTTCATCACGATCATCGGCATTCCTTGGGGCCGCGCCTGCTTCACCATTGCGGGATTTTCGTTCTGGCCATTCGGCCGCGTGGCCATCCCGCGCCGTGAAGTCACGGGCCGCGACGACATCGGCACCGGCTCGCTCGGACTCATCGGCAACATCGTGTGGTTCCTGCTCGCCGGATGGTGGCTCGCCATCGGCCACGTCTGCGCGGCCGTGGTCAATTTCGTGTCGATCATCGGCATCCCCTTCGGCATCCAGCATCTCAAGCTGGCCATGATCGCGCTCATGCCGATCGGCATGGCGGTGGTCCCGGCACGCCGCTGAGACATGGGCGGCCCGCACCGCGAGTCGCCCATCGTCGCCTTACCAACGGTACTTCACGCCCACCGTGGCGCCTACGTCACGATAGTTGCCTCCCCACTGACTGTGGGCACGGCCCCAGGCGCTGACGTTCTCGCCCAGGCGCGCTTCAATGCCTGCCTTCAGCTCGAACCGGTTACCCGTGCCATCGGCCACAGCGCGTGCGCCATCAAATGCCACTTGGTCCGCGCCCGACACGTGCCACCAATTGACCTCCACGAACGGTTGCAGTTGCGTCGTTGGCGTCACGTCCTGGCGCTGCGACAAACGCACGCCAAGGCGGCTGCGCCACTGTCCGCCGTTCTGCCCGTCGATGCGGGTGCCAGCGTCGTCGGTGAGCGCATCGGCGCGGTAATAGTTGTACGCAAGCTGCGCCTGCGGTTCGAGCAACACGGCCCGGCTGGTGCTCGAACCGAGAACGAAGGCGTAGCCCGTCTCGGCCGATGCCGTCCATGCGCGCGAATCGTATGACTGCGTAGCGGCGGCGTCAGCACCGACCTTGTTGCGGTACCAGCCGTATTGCACCCAGGTATCGACATAGGCGCCGAGCCGGCGCGCTTCGTCCGCAAACCACGTGGCGTACATGCCGGCGGCGTAGCCGTCGACCTTGCCGCTGGCGCGGGCGCCGTTGCTGTCGGCGCGCACGTCGCTGCTAGCAGTGCCGGCACTGAGCATGGCGCCTACATGCAGGGCTTGCGCACCGTCGCGCCATGTCGCGATGTCACCCCCGCCGTGCAACTGCGTCGCCGCCGTCGATTGCGCCAGTTCGCCTGCGCCGGCGGTGTTGTCGATGCTGTCGTGAACCACGCGCAGCCACACCGCCGCCGGATTGGCGCTGGGATCGTTCTGCGGTTCGCCGACGCGATCGCGCAATGTGTGCATTTGCCAATCACGAACGATGGACTGGTTGGCGAGGTACGCACCGGGTTCGGGCCGCATGACCTGCGGCTGGGGCAGAGGCTCGGGCTCGGGCGGCGTGACGTTGCCATCCGGCCCGGGGTCCGGCGTCAGGCCACCGTCGCCGCCATCTGGCGGATCGATGGGCCCGGTGTCGCCACCGTCTTCCCCACCGCCGCCTTGCTGGTCATCCTTCACTGAACGCAGATACCAGTTGCCGTCGGCAGCATCGCCTTCGCTGCCTTTGTACAGTTTGTATTCGTACAGTCCGGCCACGGCGCGCCCTTGCAGGGAGAAATCGCCGTCCGAGCTGCCGCCGACCGAAATCAGCTCGATCCCCTTGCTGGTCGCGTCCCCCGCACCATTGGCATTGCACACCACAACGTTGGTCTGCCCGGACGTATTGCCGAGTACCGCCATGCGGTCGGTGGCCGAGCTGTCGTCGCTCAGACGCGTGTTGAAAGCCAGCGTACCGCCGTTGCCGGTGTAGTCGCCGGTCACGGTCAGCGTCTTGAATACGTCACCCGTGGGCGTGTTAAAGCTGACGATGCCGTCGTTGTAGAGCGTGCCGACTGTCGAATCGCCTGTCACGTTCCATTGCGACGTGCCATCGAGCGATACGCGCGTGGCGTTGCTCGCCGCGCCATTCCAGCGAGAGCCGCTTTGCAAGGCGAGGCTGGCCTGCCCACTGGAGCTGTCGAGCAGAATGTCGCCCGACAACACGCTGTCATTGCTGGCGGCGACGTTGACCTGCCCGGCGGCGACGGTGTCACCATAGTTCGACACCCGCAACAGGCGGGCGGCGTCAACCGTCACGCCATCCAGCACGACGTCTGCATTGGCGCCGCGCACGTTGATGGCCGTCCCCGACATCGCTTCGATGCGCGTTCCTGTCAGCGTCGGCGTCAGCGACACCCCCGCCACCGAACCGAACAGGTTCAGCCCCGTGGCGTTCTCGCCGTTGGCGATCAATGCGCCGCCTTCCATGGCGAACGCCGCGTTGTTGCTGATCGTGGCTGCGCTGGCTTGCTTGCCGGTCATGCTGACCTGTGTGCCGGAGACCTTCATGCTGGCCGCCCCAGTCGTCACGTAAAGACCATGCGTGCCGTCGGCGGAGGCGTTGACGGTGCTGTCCTGCACGTCCACGAGCGTATTGCCGCGCCCGTATACGGCGGCCCCTACGCCAGTGGTGTTCACCGTCACGCCCTGCGCCGTGAAGTGCTGCGTCGTGGCATTCGACCCGCCGTCGGCGTACAGGCCATGCGCCTGGTAGCCAGAGGTGCTCACCGTGCCGCCGGTCATGGTCAGGTCACCGCCGCCCTGGTTGACGACGGCGACACCGGAATCCGCCGACGTCGTCACGTCCGTGTTGGTCAGGCGCGCAGTGGTTGTCGGGTCGCTCAGCCAGACGCCGTAGCCACCCGAGCCGGTATTGATGATCTTGGCGTTGGCAATGTCGGCATCTGCATAGCGTTCCAGCGACACGACGTTGGCATAGCGACCGCCCGCTGACAGCGTGGAACCGTCGATGATCACGTGCGACACCTGACCGGCTACCCCATAGGCACGCACAAAGGTGTTGGAGTAGCTGGCATTGGTGCCGGTGAGCGTGGTGTCTTTCAGTTCGATCGTCGCACCGTTGGCGGCGATGGCCGCCGCGAGCGTCGTATCGGTCGTCATGTCAACGTTGTCGAAGCGGACCTTCGAACCCATGCCGGTGGCGGTGATCGATGTCTTGCCGCGCACGCTGCTGTCGATGAGCGAAATCTGCCCGCCGCTCTCCGCCTTTGCCACGCTGTTGTCGTACGTCGTGCTGGAGATATCGAATCCGGTCGCGGTGATCGTTGCAGCCGCGCCTGTCGCGCGCAGTGCCGTGTCGGAGGATGCGCTGAGCGACAGCGTCTGGTCCTGGACTGTCTGGCTCTGGCCCGCGGTGGCAAGGTAGCGGTCGCCCGCCATGACGGAGCCGCTCGCCAGCATTGCCAGGGCGGCGAGCGGCGCCGCGACGCTGCGGCAACTGCCGCTAGAGCGGGCGCGGGTTGTTTCGCTGGCAGCGATCCATGTTTGCCGGTGGGAATTCCAGAGGGAGCGATACGCCTTGTTCATGGCAGGGGTCGATTCGTCTTTTGTGCGGGTCATTCCGCGAGGAGGCGAATCTTCCTTCAGACCAATGAGGGCTAGATATCAGCAGTATCTGGTTTGTATACGGATAAATCTGGGTTTCAGAAAGGAATTGTGACGCTAATTGTCGGACGGATTATTTGCCGCCCAGCAACGCTCGCAGATTGGCCAGCTTGGCGCGACCGTCCTCCTGCGAGACCGGCGGCGCGTCCTTGCCCGCGCGACGCAGTCCGTCACCCAGTTCTTCGATGAAGCGCGAAGGTTCGACGGTACGGACTTCGCCCGCAGCCTTGCGGCGCTCGCAATGCGTGATGGTCAGACTTCTCTGTGCGCGCGTCACGCCGACATACATCAACCGGCGTTCTTCTTCGACCTGATCGCCGTCGATGCTGCTTTGGTGCGGCAGCAAGCCTTCTTCGACGCCGACCAGGAACACGTACGGAAACTCCAGTCCCTTCGACGCGTGCAGCGTTGCAAGCTGAACGGCATCGACGTCGTCTTCGTCACCTTTTTCGAGCATCGAAATGAGCGCCACCATCTGCGTGAGTTCGAGCAGGTTCTTGCCGTCGGCCTCGCCCTTGCGGCCAAGCCATTCGACAAGGTCGCGCACATTCGACCACTTGGTCTCGGCCTCGCGCACCTCGCAGGTTTCCATCAAGTGCGCTTCGTAGCCGATGGTGCGCAGCAGATCTTCGAGGATGCGAGCGGCCGGCTCGCGCGTAGCGCGGTATTCCAGCGAGTTGATGAAGTTGCCGAAGTTGCGCAGCACTTCGAGCTGGCGGGTCGGCACATGTTCCGTCACGCCTTCTTCGAACACCGCCGCAAACAGGCTGATATGTCGATGCCCGGCGTAACGCCCGAGCGCTTCGAGCGTGGCAGCCCCCACGCCTCGGCGCGGGGTTGTCACCGAACGAATGAATGCAAGGTCGTCGTCGCCGTTGAGCATCAGGCGCAGATAGCACAGCACGTCCTTGATTTCGGCGCGCTCGAAGAAGCTCTGCCCACCGCTCATGACATACGGGATCTTGTGGTTGCGCAGTTGTTGTTCGATCAGTCGCGCCTGGTGGTTGCCGCGATACAGGATCGCGTAGTCGCTGAACTTGGCGCGGTGCTCGAAGCGGTGCGTCGAAATACGCATCGCCACCAGTTCGGCTTCCTGCTCGGGGTCGCGCGCCGCGACGATATGGATCGGGTCACCGTGACCATGCTCTGACCACAGCGTCTTCTCGAAGAGCTTTTCGTTGTTGGCGATCAGTGTGTTGGCCGCGTTCAGGATGCGGTTGGTCGAGCGGTAGTTCTGTTCGAGCTTGATGACTTTCAGCTTGGGAAAGTCACGCGGCAACTGGCGCAGGTTTTCCACATCGGCGCCGCGCCAGCCGTAGATGGCCTGGTCGTCGTCGCCCACGGCGGTGAATGCAGCCCGAATACCCGTCAGCAGCTTAAGCAGCTTGTACTGTGCGGCATTGGTGTCCTGATATTCGTCGATGAGCAGATAGCGCAGCTTGTTCTGCCAGCGTTCCAACGCCTCCGGATGCTCTTCGAACAGCTTCACCGGCAGGCGGATGAGATCGTCGAAATCCACCGCCTGATAGGCACGCAGCGTCTGTTCGTAGGCAGGGTAGAGCTTGGCGGCGACCGCGGTCATGTCGTCGTTGACGAGTTTGACGGCCTCTTCCGGCGTGATCAGCGCGTTCTTCCAGCCCGAGATCGTCCACTGAATGCCCCGCGTGGTGGCCTTGTCGGTACTGCCGGCGATTTCCGCGACGATGGCGAGGATGTCGGATGAATCGAGAATCGAAAACTGCGGCTTGAGCCCCGCGAGCTTTGCCTCCTGCCGCACGATGCGCACGCCCAGCGCATGAAACGTGCATACCGTCAGCCCCTTGGAGCGCCCGTCGGTCAGCAGCTTGCCGACGCGCTCTTCCATTTCGCGCGCGGCTTTGTTGGTGAAGGTGATGGCCGCGATGTTGCGCGCTTCCATGCCGCACTCGGTGACCATGTAGGCGATCTTCTGCGTGATCACGCGCGTCTTGCCACTGCCCGCACCGGCCAGCACGAGGCAGGGGCCGTCGAGGTACTTGGTGGCTTCGCGTTGTTGCGGGTTGAGGCGGTCGAGCACGGGCTGGGTCTTTCTGGAGGGGGCGACAGATTTTACAGCCTCAGTCGCTCCGCCTCTGAAGACTCGCCGATTTCTCTGAAAATCCCATTATTTGGGATGATGAAATCACATATTGACACTCGAATCAGAACACCCCTACATTTGCCACCACTGTTCCGATACAGATGTGCCAAAACGTGAGCGACCTGTCCCAAATTCAAGCTTCAGAATCCGACGAGAGCGACAAGGTGAGCGGCGCCCAGACGCTGTTGCGCGGCCTGTCGCTGCTCGAATGCGTCGCAGCCGGTGCAAGCGACGCCCGCAGCATCGGCGCCCGCCTCGGTACGCCGCGCAGCACCACGCATCGAATGCTGTCAGCGCTGACGCGCGCCGGCTACCTGCGCCAATCGGCCGTCGGCACCTACCTGCTCGGGCCGAAGGTCATCGAACTGGGCATCCGCGCCATGGAGCAACGCCCCATGGCAGCCATCGCCCGGCCCTTCCTCGAAACGCTCGCCGCTCAGACGGGCGACACGGTGCACCTTGGCGTGCGCGAAGCGGCCGAAGTGTTCTATCTGGACAAGATTCCCGGCACGCGCGGGCTTGAGATGCGCTCGCGCGTGGGCTTTCGCATGCCGATCGCTTCCACCGGCATCGGCCGCGCACTGATGCTCGGTATCGAACGCAACGCCTGGCCAACGCTGTACCAATCGGCCATCGCCGCCAAACAGCGCGCTGGCGAATCGCCACTGCTCCCGCACTGGGAAGAATACGAACGGACCATGGTCAGCTACTGCGAGCAGGGCTGGGTGATGGACCTGGAAGAGAACGAACTCGGCGTGCGCTGCGTCGCCGCCCCGTTGCACGACGCGCGGGGTGCCGTGATCGGCGCCATCAGCGTGGCCACCGCCGTGCCCTACATGTCGCTCGAACGCATGCGCGAACTGGGGCCGGTGGTACTGCAGGCCGCGCACGACATTTCCGTGGCACTGAATTGACATGGGCAACATTACAGACACCGCACGCCCGGCGTTGCTGGCGCTCGACTGGGGCACCAGCAGCCTTCGCGCCTACCTGATGGACGCGCAAGGCGCGATCCTTGAACAGCGCCGCGCCAGCCATGGCATCCAGCATCTGCCGGACGCGCCTTCGCGCAGCGACGGTTTTGCGCTGGCGCTGGACACCATCGCGGGCGACTGGCTGCGCGAGTGGCCGATGCTGCCGGCGGTCGCCAGCGGCATGGTGGGCAGCGCGCAAGGCTGGCGCGAAGCGCCTTATGTGTCATGCCCCGCCGGGCTGGACGCCATTGCACGCCACGCCGCCCCGGTGACGGCCAACGGCCGCACCCTGCACATCGCCCCGGGCGTGCTGTCCGATATGGCCGACGCGCCGCCGGACGTCATGCGCGGGGAAGAAATCCAGGTCTTCGGCGCCCTCGCGCTCGAACCTGCACTGGCGGATGCCGCCTGCATCGTGCTGCCCGGCACGCATAGCAAGTGGGTCGGCGTGCGGGCCGCACATATCGTCGGCTTCGCCAGCTATATGACGGGCGAACTGTATGCGGTACTGCGCGCGCACTCGACGCTGGGTCTGATGATGGACGACAGCCCCGCGCCCGAAGGCGGTGGATTCCAGCGCGGCGTCCGGGCTGCCGCCGCCGGCATCGCGGGCGATCTGCCGCATCAACTGTTTGCGGCCCGCACGCTGGGCCTCACCGCGCGCCTGCCGCGCCATGAACTCGCCGACTACCTCTCGGGCCTGCTCATCGGCCACGAACTCGTCTCCGGACTGGCGCGCAATGCCGCGCTGCTGGCAAGCGGTGCGCCCTTCGTACTGGTCGGCGAACCCGCCCTCTGCCAGCGCTACCAGCGCGCATTGGAACTGCTCGACGGGCCTGCCCCGCGACTCATCGACAGCACCGCCCCGGCAGGCCTGCATGCGTTCTCGCGCGCGGCCGGGCTGCTTGCAGATTAAGGATCGACATGACTGACGCCACCGCCATCGCACAGGCCTTTGAAGCCGCCATGCGCCAGCTTCCGCTGGTCGCCATCCTGCGTGGGCTCACGCCGCAACAAGCGCTGCCCGTATCGCACGCGCTCTACGACGCGGGCTTTCGCCTGATCGAAGTACCGCTCAATTCGCCGGATCCGTTCGACAGCATTTCGCTGATCCGCAATCAATTGCCCGCCGACGCGCTGGTCGGCGCCGGCACGGTGCTGCGCGTGGATGACGTGGCGCGTTTGCGCGACGTTGGCGGCCAGTTGGTGGTCATGCCGCACGCCAACGGCGACATCATCCGCGCAACCAAGGCGGCCGGTCTCATCAGCCTGCCCGGCGTGGTCACGCCCGCCGAAGCCTTCGCCGCCCTCGAAGCGGGTGCCGACGCGCTCAAGTTCTTTCCGGCCGAACTGGTCACGCCCGCCGTGCTGCGCGCCATGCGCGCGGTGCTGCCGCGCCACGTACCGCTGCTGCCGGTCGGCGGCATCTCGCCGCAAGGCATGGCGCCGTTCATCGCGGCCGGCGCACACGGCTTTGGGCTCGGCTCGGCGCTGTTTGCGCCGCATATGTCGGCCGATGATGTGGCCCGCAATGCCGCCGCCTTCGTCGACGCGTGGCACGCGCTGGATGTCGGGCCCGGAGCACGTATGTCCTGATCATTTTTCTTTCGCTGCGGACAAGAGCCAAACGGCTGGCGCGGCGTGAACACAGTCCACCCGTAGGAGACAAACCATGAAACACACTCGTTTCTTCACCCAACTGGCGGCGGCCCTCGCCTCGGTTGCCATGCTCTCCGCACCTGCCAAGGCTGCGGAGTATCCGACCAAGTCGATCGAGCTGGTGGTGTCATACGCCGCGGGCGGCGGCACTGATCTGGTGGCTCGCGCCTATGCCGACGCCATCAACAAGCACCTGCCCAAATCGGTCGGCGTGGTGAACAAACCCGGCGGCAGCGGCGCACTAGGTCTGACCGAAGTCGCGCGCGCCCGTCCGGACGGCTACAAGATCGCCATGGGCGTGGTCGAGATGACAACCCTGCCGTCGCTCGGCATGGGCCGCTTCTCGATCGACGACTTCGCACCGGTCGCGCGCCTCAATGCGGAACCGGCCGCCATCACCGTGCAGGCCGACGCACCGTGGAAGACCTACGAGGAATTCATGGCCTACGTGAAGGCCAACCCGGGCAAGGTCCGCATTGGTAACTCGGGCACGGGCGCCATCTGGCACCTGGCCGCCGCCGCGCTGGAACAGAAGACCGGCGTCAAGTTCAACCATGTGCCGTTCGATGGCGCAGCACCCGCAGTTGCCGCATTGCTCGGTGGCCATATCGAAGCCGTGTCGGTCAGCCCGGCTGAAGTCGTTGCACAAGTGCAGGCCGGCAAGCTCAAGTCGCTGGTGGTGATGGGCGACGCCCGCGCCAAGGGCTTCGAGCAAGTGCCGACGCTGAAGGAAAAGGGCGTGGATCTGTCCATCGGCACGTGGCGCGGCATCGTGGCGCCGAAGGGCACGCCGAAGGAAGCACTGGATACGCTCAAGACCGCCACCAAGAAGGCGACCGACGAGCAAGGCTTCCGCGACGCGCTGGCCAAGATGAACCTGACCTTCGCTTACCTCGATGCCGATGCTTTCGGCGCCGCCATGAAGAAGGACGAAGCCTTCTTCAGCACGCTCATCGGCCAACTCGGCCTCAAGAAGTAACACCGTGTCACCCGGCGCGCCCGGCAAGGCGCGCCGCTTTGCACCCTGGAGATTTTCACCATGGCTGAATCCCGCGACCCCGTCGCGCAGGACAATGGCATCCTCGCGCGCATCGGCCGGCGCTCCGACGTGCTCGTCGGCGTGCTGCTGATCCTCATCGCTCTCGCCACCATTATCGAGTCGCGCAACTTCCCGACCACCGCCGTGGCGACCGACATCGGCGCGGGCGCGTTCCCGACGGCCTTCGCCGCCATCCTGATCGTCCTGTGCGCACTGCTGATCTTCAATCACTTCAGCCATGGATCGCTGCCGGATGCGACCGACCCCATCGGCACGGACGAAGCGGAAGCGCTGGCCGAGCCGACGGGCCCCATCAATTACCTCAACCCGGTACTGGGCGTGGCGCTGACGGTGGCCTACGTGACGGCCGTCTCATGGATCGGCTACCTCGTGAGCACGCCGATCTTCATGTTCGTGCTGCTCCAGGTGCTGGGTTTCCGGCGCGTGGTGCCCAGCGTGGTGATCGCCCTGGGCGTGACCTTCGGGCTGTATCTCATCTTCGATGTCGGCATGTCGGTGGCGCTGCCCACGGGCACGCTCTTCGACTGACGCAACGCGGAACACAGGTGTACTCATGCTAGGAATGGACCTACTCGCGCAAGGCGCGGCCAATCTCGCGGCACACCCGCAGGCGATCCTGTTCGCCGTCGTCGGCACCGCCTTCGGCATCGTCGTCGGGGCGTTGCCCGGCCTGACGGCCACCATGGGCGTCGCCATCATGCTGCCCTTCACGTTCGGCATGGAGCCGGTATCGGCACTCTTGCTGCTGGCCGGCATCCACTTCGGTGGCGTCTACGCCGGATCGATCACCGCCATCCTGCTGCGCATCCCCGGCACGCCGGCGGCCGCAGCCACGGCCATCGACGGCTATGCGCTGACCAGAAAAGGGCAAGCGGGGCTGGCGCTGGGCACGGCGACTTTTTCGTCCTTCATCGGCGGCACGATCAGCATTCTGGCGCTGATCTTCCTGTCGCCCGTGCTGGCCGGTTGGGCACTCAAATTCAGCGCGGCAGAGAGCTTCGCGCTGGCCTGCTTCGGTCTCTCGATCATCGCCAGCGTGGCGGGTGAGTCTTTGCTTAAGGGGCTGATCGCCGGCATGGTCGGTTTGCTGGTGTCGACCATCGGGCTGGACCCCATGGGCGGCTTCCCGCGCTTCACGGGCGGCATGGATGAACTCATGGACGTCAAGTTCATCCCCGTGATGATCGGCCTCTTCGCAGCAGCAGAAGCCTTCAAGTCAATGGAGAAGAGCGACCTGACCGCCCGCGTCAAAGCCACCATCGGCAGCGTCATTCCGCCGTGGTCGGTGTTCAAGGGTCTGATCCTCACCATCCTGCGCTCGTCGGGTCTGGGCGTGATCGTCGGCATCATCCCCGGCGCGGGCGCAGACATCGCCGCTTTCGTCGCGTACAACGAGACCAAGCGTTTCTCCAAGACGCCGGAGAACTTCGGCAAGGGCGAACTCAAGGCCGTGGCCGCATGCGAATCGGGCGCCAACGGCTGCACGGGGGGCGACCTGCTGCCGATGCTGACGCTGGGCATCCCGGGGGACGCCGTCACGGCGGTGATGATGGGCGCGCTCATTCTGCAAGGTCTGCAACCCGGCCCGCTGCTGTTCAAGGAACACGGCGACATGATCTACACGGTCTTCGCCGGCATGCTGTTCTGCTACGTGATGATGCTGGTCCTCGGGCTCGCATCGCTGCGTATCATCGGCCGCGTCATCCAGATGCCGCAATCGATCCTGACCGTGGGCATCCTGGTGCTGAGCGTGGTGGGCACCTACGCCATCGGCAACAGCATGTTCGACGTCGGCGTGATGCTGCTGTCGGGCGTGATCGGTTACTTCATGCAGAAGTGGGGCTATCCGGCGTCCCCGGTGGTGCTGGCGTTGATCATGGGGCCGATCGCCGAGAGCAACTACCGTCGCGCACTGTCGATGTCCAACGGCAGCATCGACTTCCTCTACACGCGCCCGATCACTGTCGTGCTGCTGGCGCTGGCCATCGTGACGCTGGCCGCACCCATCGTCGGCGGCATCCTCAAGCACCGCCGCCGCAAGCTGGCCGCTGCCTGAGGCCGATCGTCCGGACGGGCTGCGCGCCAGTGCGTAGGCCCGTCCGTGACAAGGTTGTCGCGGATCATTCCCCACCCGCGCTAGACTCTGCCGCCGTGCGGGCCTCGACCCGCGGCGGAGAGACGCGATGGCGGCTTCAACTCCGATGGTGGCGCCGGGCAGCAGCCCGCAGGTCACCGTCATCATCCCCACCACTTGTGAATCGGCGCGCGCCGACCTGCTGCTGCGTGCCATCGACAGCGTGCTCACGCAGCATGACGTGATCGTCCAGGCGCTCATCGTCGTGAATGGTGCGCGCGTCGATGACGCGCTTTTTGCGCGACTCCCTGCACAGGCAACGATCCTGCGTCGCGCCGAAGGCAACGTGTCCGCCGCTCGCCATGCGGGTCGGCTGGTCGCGCAAGGCGCGTTCTGCTGTTTTCTCGATGATGATGATCGGCTGCTGCCGAACGCGCTGCGCACACGCCTGGATCTCGCCGCTGCGCATCCGGACGCTGACGTCATCGTCACCAACGGCTACGAATCGGTCGAACGGGACGGATGTGCCGCTGGTCGCACCGGGGCGCGCGAACGAAATCAACACCGACCCGCGCGCCAGCATCCTGCAGGCAAACTGGTTTGCCTCGCTGGCCGTCATGTTCCGCAACGCCACCGTGCCGGCCGAAGCCTTCGACTTCCACCTGCACTATTTCGAGTGGACGTGGCTGCTGTTCGCGCTGCTCGGTCAAGGCAAGCGCGTGCACTACGACGAAGCCATGACCTACTGGCGCAACGCCGACAACCCGTTGTCGGCCTCACGCAGCGCGCAGTACTTCGCGGTGTATCCGGAATTCCTGCGCGAATTGGGCCGGCTACCCATGCCGGAGGTGCATCGACGCGCCATCGAATCGAAATACCAAACCGCTCTGAACACACTGTCGAACGAAGCCCTGCAAGGCGGCGAACTGGGGCGCGCGTGGCAATTGCATTGGCAATGCCTGTTGGGCGGCGGCTGGCGTTATGCGCCGTACACGCGGCACCTGATCCGCCAGTCGCTGTGTCGCTAGACGACTTTTACCTGCCCTTGCGGACGGATTTCCTTGTTGGCGCGGCGGGATGGCCGGGATAATCGGCCCGCCCCCAAAAAAAGACACCGCAGCGGAGCCCGCCCCATGCGCGTCATGACCCAGCACGAAGCGTTGCGATTCGTCGACGAGCATTGCGCGCTCTTCGACGCCGAAGCACGCCGCAACCCGTTCATGTGCGCAGCATGGATGCGGCTGTTCATCCAGCACATCGCCACCGACGAATGGACTTTCTTCGCGCCGGTCACCGACGACGGCGCGAGCCTGATGCTGTTCTACAGCGATGACGGGCGCCGCACCTGGCATGCCGTGTCGAACTACTACACCTCGCTGTATTCGCCGCTCATCAGCACGCTCGATGACACGACCGCTCGCCAGCGGGCCGTAGCCGCGCTGATCGAACAAGTCGCCACCTGCCGGCCGCGTCCGGCGATTCTTGACCTATCGCCGCTCGACGACGCTGCCGACGATACGCTGGCACTGCGCCAGACGCTGGCCGCGCGCGGATGGCTGACGCGCCAGTACGACCGCTTCGGCAACTGGTACCTGCCCTGTGCGGGACTGTCGTTTGCCGATTACATGGCGGCGCGCGACTCGCAGACCCGCAATACCTGGACGCGCAAGAAGAAACAGTTCGCCGCCAACGGACAGGCGCGGCTGGAAATCGTGCAGGCACCGGAGGATGTCGCACGTGGCATGGACGCCTATGAGCGCATCTACGCATTGAGCTGGAAGCAGCCGGAACCGTACGCCGGGTTCGTGCGCGACTGGGCGACCGTCTGTGCCCAGCACGGCTGGCTGCGGCTCGGGCTGGCCTGGGTAGGGGACGTTCCCATCGCGGCGCAGTTCTGGTTCACGCTGCACGGGCGCGCCAGCATCTTCAAGCTCGCCTACGATCAGGAATACGCCAAGCTGTCGGCCGGCACGGTGCTCTCAGCGCACCTTTTCGAACAGGCGCTCGATCACGATCGCGTGACCGAGATCGACTACCTCACGGGCGACGACCCCTACAAACAATCATGGATGACGGCACGCCGCCAACGCGTCGGGCTGGTCGCCTGCAATCCAATGACCCTGCGAGGCATCGCTGCCGGCGCACGCGAAATGGCCGGCCAGATGCGCCAGCGCCTGCGGCGCGCGAGCACACCGGGGCAGCCGGGCGTCGAATCCGGCAGTTGAACGTCGGCAAGGCAAGCGGATTGCCAGAACCCTTCTGGGGGTTGTAATTAACTAATTCATTAATTAGTCTACGCGCCATGCCGCCCAGAAAACCTGCCCAACGCCATGCTGTCGGCCGTCCCATTGCTTCGGACGGTGCCGCCGCGCGCGAACGCCTGCTCGACGCCACGCTGTCGCTCATCGCCGACCAAGGTGTCGCCGCCACGTCCATCGCGCAGATCGCGGAGCGCGCGGGTGTCACTCCGGCCATGGTTCATTACTACTTCAAGAACCGCGAGCTACTCTTTGATGCACTGGTGGCCGAACGCCTCGCCACGGCCATTGCGCGCGTGTGGTCGCCCGTCGATCTCGACACCGATCCATTTGAAGCCGTCGAAGGACTGGTACGCCGCATTGCCGAAACCGCACGCGCCGTGCCGCAGATTCCATCGCTATGGCTGCGCGAAGTCATCAGCGACGGCGGGCAGTTGCGTCAGCGCGTGCTGCGCCATCTGCCCACGGACAAGATGCAATTGCTGAGCGAACTCATCGCCCAAGGCCAACGCGAAGGGCGCATCAACCCCCGACTCGATACGCGCTACATGTTCATGTCGGTGGTCGGGTTGATCATGATGCCGCTGGCCGTATCGAACGTTTTCACCCATATCACCGGACAGTCCATCGACATCGATGCACTCGCCGAACACGCGGTATCGCTTTTGCGCAACGGCATGGACACACCGCGCTCACCTTCCCGGAGAAGCTGACATGCATATCCCCCGCTCCGCTTTGCATTACGCCGCCCTGGCACTCATGCCATGGGTCATGGCCGCCTGTTCCGAGCCAGCGCGCGACACGTACCAGGGCTATGTCGAGGGCGAATTCGTCAATCTGGCGTCGTCACAAGGCGGGCGTCTGGAAAAACTCGATGTCGCACGCGGCCAGCAGGTCACCGCCAGCGCTGCGCTCTTCGTGCTGGAATCCATCGATGAGACCGCCGCGGTCCAACAATCAGCGCGCCAACTCGCGGCGGCCGAAGCGCAACTGGCGGATATTCGCGTCGGCAAGCGCCCCCAAGAGATCGACGTCACCCGCGCCCAGCTCGTGCAGGCCGAAGCCAACGCGCGCAAGGCGGCATTGCAGCTCACGCGGGACGAGGGGCAGTTACGCATCGGCGGCATCCCCCAATCGCAACTCGATGAATCTCGCGCGCAGGCCGAGGCCACCGCCGCCCAGGTGCGCCAATTGCGCAGCCAGCTGGCCGTGGATGCGCTGCCCAATCGGAGCGAGCAGATCCGCGCCCAGTCGGCGCAGGTTGACGCGGCCCGTGCCGCACTCGCACAAGCGCAATGGAAGCTCGACCAAAAGACAGTCGTCGCGCCAGCCGCCGGTCTGGTCTATGACACGCTCTACCGTCGCGGTGAATGGGTCGCCGCAGGCAACGCCGTCGTCCGCATGCTGCCGCCGGAAAACGTGAAAGTGCGCTTCTTCGTGCCACAGGCCATCGTCGGCAACATTGCGCCGGGGCGCGCGCTGACCATTCGCTGCGACGGCTGCCAATCGCCGATCAATGCGCAGGTCACTTATGTCGCCAACGAAGCCGAGTTCACGCCGCCCGTCATCTACAGCAACGAGAACCGCGACAAGTTGATGTTCATGATCGAAGCGCGCCCGACGCCCGCCGACGCGCCGCGCCTGCGTCCGGGCCAACCGGTCGAGGTGGTCCTCAAGTGAGCGAGCGCGACGACACCCTCGTCATCGACGTCAAGGGGCTGAACAAGCATTTCGGCGACAAGCACGTCGTCAACGACGTGTCGCTGCAAGTGCGGCGCGGCGAGATCTTCGGCTTTCTCGGCCCCAACGGCAGCGGCAAGACGACCTCCATCCGCATGATGTGCGGCCTGCTCACGCCCGACTCGGGCAGCGGCACCTGCCTGGGTTACGACATCCTGCGCGAGAGCGACCAGATCAAGCGTCGCGTCGGTTACATGACGCAGAAGTTTTCGTACTGGGACGACCTGACGATCCGCGAAAACCTCGACTTCGTCGCACGCGTGTACGGCATGGCGCGCCGACGCGAAGTCGTCGACAAGGCGCTCGAAGGCTTGCGCCTGACCTCGCGCGCCAACCAGCTCACCGGCTCGCTGTCGGGCGGATGGAAGCAACGCCTTGCGCTGGCCGCATGCATGCTGCATGAACCGCAACTGCTGCTGCTCGACGAACCCACGGCCGGCGTCGATCCGACCGCGCGCCGCGATTTCTGGGAAGAACTCCACGAGCTCGCCGCACAGGGCATTTCAGTGCTGGTCAGCACGCACTACATGGACGAAGCCGAGCGCTGCCACAAACTGGCGTACATCGCGTACGGCAAGTTGCTCGCGCAAGGTCTGGCTGCCGACATCGTCGCCAGTCAAGGGCTGTACACCTTCACGCTCCACGGCCAGCATCTGGTCAACCTGTCCGCGCGCCTGCGCCAGACGCCGGGCGTGGACCAGACAGTCGCCTTCGGTTCTGCATTGCATGTGAGCGGACGCGACGCCACCGCGCTCGAACGCGCCATCCGTGAAGTCGCCGGACAGGACGCACGCATCGAGCCGACCGAAACATCGCTCGAAGACGTCTTCATCTACATGATGGCCAAGTCGCAGGACAACTTCGGAGGGCAGGCATGATGCGCCACCATCTTCGTCACTTCGACGGTTTTTCCTTCGCGCGCTGGTGGAGCATCGTGCTCAAGGAATTCCTCCAGTTGCGACGCGACCGCGTCACCTTCGGCATGATCGTGGGCCTCCCGATCATTCAGCTCACGCTGTTCGGCTTCGCCATCAACACCGATCCCAAGCATCTGCCCACCGCCGTCATCGCCGCCGACCAAAGCGAATTCACGCGCAGTGTGGTGGCTGCGATGAAGAACTCGGACTACTTCGCGATCACCGAGCAACTGGCGACCGAAGAAGAAGGTCGCGCCGCGCTCGCCCAGGGACGCGTGCAGTTCGTGCTCAACATACCGGCAGGCTTTACGCGGAGCCTATTGCGCGGCGAGCGCCCGGCAATGCTGGTCGAAGCCGACGCCACCGATCCGACCGCCACGGGCACGGCGCTGTCGGCGCTCGATCAGATTGCGCACAACGTGTCGCAGCGCGACGCCACCGGCACGCTGGCGCGTCTGCAGGGGCAACCCGATCCTTTCGACATCCAGGTTCACCGCCTCTATAACCCCGAGAACAACTCTCAGTTCAACACCGTACCGGGCCTCATGGGCGTGGTCCTGACGATGACGCTGGTGATGATGACGGGGCTGGCGATGACGCGCGAACGCGAGCGTGGGACCATGGAAAACCTGCTCGCCACACCTGTGAAACCCATCGAAGTGATGACCGGCAAGATCGTGCCCTACATCGCCATCGGTCTGCTGCAGGCAAGCATCATCCTGCTCGCGGCGCACTTCGTTTTTGGCGTGCCGTTCATGGGCAGCATCGTGGCGGTGTACCTGGCTGCGCTGCTGTTCATCGCGGCCAACCTCACGGTCGGCATCACGCTGTCGTCGCTGGCGCAGAACCAGTTGCAGGCGATGCAGATGACGGTCTTCTACTTTCTGCCCAGCCTGCTGCTGTCGGGGTTCATGTTTCCCTTTCGCGGCATGCCGGTGTGGGCGCAGTACATCGGCAACGTATTGCCGCTGACGTATTTCAACCGGCTCATCCGCGGCATTCTGCTCAAGGGCAACGACTGGGCCGACCTGTGGCCCAGCGTGTGGCCGATTGTTGTATTCGGCATCGTGATGATGGCCGTGGCGGTGCGCTTTTACCGCCGCACGCTGGACTGATGAGGTGACGACATGACCATGGCAACCTTGCAACGAAGCCTGTGCGCGCTCGCCGTCGCATCCGCATTGGCCGCGTGTGCGGTCGGCCCGGATTTCCGTGCGCCGCAGGCCGCGCCGAACGATCGCTATGCAGACAACCCGCCCACGCGCTTCGAGGCTGCGAATGCCGCGCAGACCGTACGCCCGGAAGCGGCTTTGCCTGCCCAATGGTGGCGTGCGTTCGGCTCGGCCGAGCTGGATCGCGCGGTCAACACCGCGCTGTCCAATAGCCCCACCTTGGCACAGGCGAGCGCGCGCCTGCGGCAGGCGCAGGAGGACTACGCCGCGCAGCAAGGCGGCACCGAATGGCCGTCCGTGGACTTGCAGCTCAAGGCCACGCGCCAGCAGGTCAACCCGGCCGCATTCGGCATCCCCAATGTGCCCAACCCAGGGCCGTTCAACGTCTACAACGCGTCGATCAATGTGTCGTACACGCTCGACGTGTTCGGCGGCAACCGCCGCATGCTCGAAGGGGCCATGGCCCAGGTCGACTATCAACGCTTCCAGTTCGAAGCCGCCCGCCAGTCGCTGGCGGCCAACGTCACGACGACCTTCATCCGGCTGGCGTCAACCCGCGCGCAGATCGACGCCACCACGCGCATGCTGGCGGCGCAGTCGCAGCAATTGACGATCATGCAGCAGCGCGAATCGCTCGGCGCTGTCGCAACGGTGGACGTGCGCAACCAGGCGACCCTGGTGGCACAGACGCGTGCATCGCTCGCACCGCTGGAACAGCAAAGCGCGCAACTGCGGCACCAGCTCGCCACCTACATGGGCACATCGCCAGGGGAAGCGGACGTGCAGGTGCCAAAGTTCGAATCCTTGTCGCTGCCACGAGAACTGCCGCTGTCGTTGCCATCCGCGCTGGCTCGCCAGCGACCCGACATCCGCGCGGCCGAAGCGCTGTGGCATCAGGCCAGCGCGGACGTGGGCGTGGCCACGGCCAACCTGTATCCGCAATTCACCATCACGGGGAGCTTCGGCTCGTCGCGCACCCGCGTGGAAGACGTGAGCAACGGCGTCAACGTCTGGAGTATCGCGGCGGGACTGATGCAACCGATCTTCCGCGGCGGCGCGTTGCGCGCCGAAAAACGTTCAGCCGAAGCGGCCTACGACGCGGCAGCCGCCGGCTACCGGCAGACGGTGCTGCAAGCACTGCAGCAGGTGGCCGACGTGTTGCAGGCGCTCCAGCATGACGCCGATGCCGTACAGGCGCGCAGCGATGCGGCAACGCTCGCCGAGGACGTCTACCACACCACGCAGCAGCGTTATTCGCTCGGTGCGGTCAGCCACCTCGCCCTGCTCGACGCGGAGCGCACGCGCGCACAGACCGAACGCGATCGCATCGCTGCAGCGGCGGATCGCATGGCCGACACGGCCGCATTGTTCCAGTCCCTGGGCGGTGACTGGAACGCCGCGCCAGTCACCGGGAGCCGCCAACAACACTGAGCAAGGCGGCTCGCAGCTTCGGTCGTGTGGGCGGGCAGGCAGTTCGGTGCGATAGCGCCGCTCCGCGCGGCTACCTACAATCCAGTCATGACACTTCACTGAGAGGGCTGCGGAGATGGCTGTCGAGACCGTTGCGGGCGGCAAGGTGGTGATTCATTTCGACAGCACGCGTTGTGTGCATTCGCGCAATTGCGTGCTGGGCAGGCCCGATGTATTCGTACCCAACGTCGAAGGCGAGTGGATACACCCGGAGCTTGCCAGCGTCACCGAAGTCGCCATCCTCGCCCATGCCTGCCCCTCGGGCGCGATCCAGTACGAATGCACCGACGGCAGCCCGGGCGAACCCGCGCCGGTCGTCAACCTCGTGCGCATACGCGAAAACGGCCCGCTCGCCTTCCACGCGCCGCTCAATGTTGCCGGCAAGGAAGAGGGCTTTCGCCTGACCCTGTGCCGCTGCGGCGAATCGCACAACAAGCCGTTCTGCGACGGCAGCCACAACGCCGCGCACTTCGCGGCCACAGGCGAGCCGGCAGTCGTGGAATCGGCCGCGCTTGCCGTGCGCGACGGCGCTCTGCATGTCGATCCGGTCCCCAATGGGCCATTGCACGTCACGGGCAACCTCGAAATCGTCAGTGGCACCGGCAAGACCATCAATCGGGTCACTGAAACCTGGCTGTGCCGCTGCGGACATTCGGCCAACAAACCCTATTGCGACGGTAGCCACGCCAAGGTCGGCTTCCACACCGAGAACTGAGTACATGGCATACGACTTCGATCTGTTCGTCATCGGCGCGGGGTCCGGTGGCGTACGTGCTGCGCGCATCGCAGCCGGGCATGGCGCACGCGTGGCGATCGCAGAGCAGGCCGATTTCGGCGGCACCTGCGTCAATCGTGGTTGCGTACCGAAAAAGCTCATGGTGCACGCCAGCCGCCTCGGCCCCGAGTTTGCAGAGGCCGATGCGTTCGGTTGGCGGGTGCAGGGGGCGACATTCGACTGGGGCACCTTCATCCGCGCCAAGGATGTCGAGATCGCCCGCCTCGCGGGTAAATATCTGGAAACGCTCAACGGCGCAGGCGTGACGGTGCACGCCTGCCGCGCGGTGCTGGAAGACGCCCACACGGTATCGCTCTCGGACAGCGGCCAGCGCGTCACCGCCGAACACATTCTGATCGCCACGGGCGGGCACCCGTCGTACGAGCCGCGCTTTGTCGGACGGGAACTGGCGATCAACTCCGACGACGTCTTCCACCTGCCCGATCTGCCCCGCCGTGTGCTGATCGTCGGCAGCGGCTACATCGCGATCGAATTCGCGGGCATCTTCGCCGGCTTCGGCGCGCAGGCGACGCTGGTGTATCGCGGCCAGCACCTGCTGCGCGGCATGGATCAGGAACTCGCTCAGGCGCTCGAAGACGCCTACCGCGCGCGCCACATCGGCCTGTTGCCCGACACGCAGATCGAACGGCTCGAACGCCATGGCGAGGCATTGCGCGCGACGTTCTCGAACGGCGCGACGCACGAATGCGACGCGGTCATGCTGGCAACGGGGCGCATCCCCAACGTGGCCGGGCTCAACCTGGACCGCGTCGGCGTCGAACAAGGCAAGGCCGGCGCCATCGTGACCGATCTGCACAACCGCACCAGCGTGCCATCGATCTACGCCATCGGCGATGTCACCGGCCGGCTCGACGCCACGCCGGTGGCGATCCGCGAAGGGCACTTCCTGGCCGACCGCCTGTTTGCCGGCGCCACGCACGCAGTGGATTACTCGCTCATCGCGCGTGCCGTGTTCTCCACGCCAGAAGCGGCCACGGTGGGACTGCCGGAAGAGGCTGCTCGCGAACGCTACCCGCGCCTGCGCGTGTTCCGCGACCGATTGCGTTCGATGCGCCATGCCTTCGCCGGCCACACCGACACAATGCTCATCAAGGTGCTGGTCGACGGCGACACCGGCCGCATCGTCGGCGCACACCTGCTGGCGGATTCCGCCAGCGAGATCATCCAGACTTTCGCGATCGCCATCACGGCCGGCGCCACGCTGGCCGACCTGCAACGCACGCTGCCGCTGCATCCGACCATCGCCGAAGAATTGATCACCCTGCGCGAAGTGGTCTGAACCGACGCGTCAGGCCACGCGCTTGTCGATCCACGCGAGGATGTCGGCCATGACACCTTCGCGGCCGACATCGTTGAGCAAGTCGTGGAAATGGCCTTCGTAGAGTTTGAGCGTCTTGTCCGGCGAGCCGGCGGTGTCGAAGAAGAACTGGCTGCCTGCCGGCTTGGTGACCTTGTCGGCGGTGCCGTGCAGGATCAGCACCGGCAGCGTGATCGAGGGGAATTCGCGCTTGAGGCGTTCGTCGGCCAGCACCAGTTGCGCCACCGTCTGCGTGGGCTGCGCTTCGTGCGCGATAAGCGGGTCTTCGTCCATGAAACGCACCACGGCCGGGTCACGCGAGAAATCCTCATTCTTCAGGTAGAGCACATGCGCATGCGGCGCGAGGTGACTCAGCCCCTTGAGCGCGGCCAGCGCAAAGTCGGGGGCGTAAACCTGAAAGGCAAAGCTCTCGCAGATCAACCCAGCCAGTCCAGCCTGATAGTCGAGCGCGTAAACCGACGACACCACGCCTCCCGCGCTGTGCCCGAGCAGATACACGGGTAGCCCCGCATCGCGGGCCTTGGCCATCTGGACGACGACGTGCACGTCGTCGGTGTAATCGGGAAAGTCTTCAACGTAGAAGCGGTCGCCGTCGGATTTGCCCCGGCCGCGCAGATCGAGCGCGTAGACCGTGAAGCCGTGCGCTGCCAGTTGCTCGCCCGCCCACACGTAATAGCCGCTGTGAGACTTCACGCCATGACAGATGACAACGGCCGCGCGCGGCGGGCCATCCGGCCGCCAGGAACGCACGAACAGGCTCAACCCTTTTGTCGTCGCAATTCGCTCTTCCTGCATGGCCCACCCCCGCGCTCATCGCCAGTCGTCCCGGCATATTCAAGAACGATAGTCAACGGTGTGCCCACCACCCAATGCAACACGAGTGTGCACGAGGCCCATTGCCCGAACGTCGGTGCCGCTAGAACAGGTAGCGTGCGCCCAGCATGCCGCCGTAGCCCCGATAGCTGCCGCCGCCCTGCTGCACGTTGGCCTCGCCCCATATCTGCAGACGCGATGTGACATAGCCGGCGACACCGAGCTTCAGGTCGCCGATCTGGCGCGTGTTGTCCATGGCGATGGGCGTGCCGTTGAACGAGGCGCTGAACCGCGCGTCGTCATAGAGCCAGTTCAGCTCGACATACGGCTGCAGGACCGAGCCGTTTGCGAGCGTGACATCGCCAAAGACACGCACCCCGAAGCGGCTGAGCCATCCGCCGATGTCGTCGGCATTCACTTGAAGACCAGTGTTGTATTCGGTGTGCGAACCGTTGCGGTAATTGCTCCACATCGCCTGCGCCTGCGGCACCACGTACCAGTTCTTGCCGGGTTGTGGCGCCCAGATGTAGCCGGCCTCCAACGAAGCGTTGATGGTGTTCGAGTGATACGTCTGCTCGGGCAGATGGTCGCCGTTGACCTTGCTGCGTTGCCATCCGTACATGGCCCACGCATCGAGGTAAGTGCCGCTGCGGCGGTTGGCGTTGGCAAACCATGTGGCATATGCACCCGCGCCAAAGGCGTCGACGCTGCCGTTCGAGTGACGACGATTGCCCAGCGCGCTGGTGCTGGAATCCGCATTGCCGTAGCCGCCCATCAAGCCGATGCGCAGCTCGTCGCCCTGCTGCACATTCGTGCGCCACACGTCGGCCCCGAAGTGGACCAAGGCCGTGTCGGTATCGTTGTCCATGCGGCCATCGAAGGCGTGGCTCGCGCGATGTCCGCCGCCGATACGCGCCCATCCAACACGGCTGTTGTCCGTACCGTCTGCGTTCGCCGTGCGGTCGAACAGACCGTGGCGGAACATCGTTGCGGCAGCATAGATATTGGCGAGGTAGGCACCGATTTCCGGCCGATAGTTGGGTTGGGGAGGCGGAGCGGGCGGAGTCGGGGGCTCGGGTGGCTCTGGCGGCGTCGGCGGTTCCGGTGGCGGCTCGGGCGGCGTTTGCGTCGAATACAGATACCACTGCTGGTCGGACGCGTTCCGATACAGGCTGTAGTCGTACAGCCCGGCCACGGCGGCGCCGTCCAGGCGGAAGGCGTTGAACGGCAGATGTGGCCCCATGGTCGAGCGCCACAAGACGAATGCCGTTGCTCGTCTGCGCACCCGTACCGCCTGCGTTGGTGACGACGATCGCGGTGTCGCCAGCCGCGTGGCCGGTATCGATGATCAATTGATCGGTGGGAGAGTCGTCACCGCCCAATACGCTCTGGATCTGAAGCGAGCCCTGCCCCGCGTAGTTGCCCACCACACGCAGACGATTACCGGGTTGCGCACCGCGCAGTCGACGCTGCCGTTGTTGATGAGTCCGCCGATGACGGAGAACTGTCCGCCCCCTTGACCGGTGAGGCCCGGTGCCGCATCGGCGCTCATGATCGTGCCGGTGTTGAGTACGGCGGCTTCGATCTGACCGTAGCCGCCCAGCACCCCGGCGTTGGACACGCCCCCCAGGCTGATCACCGTGGCGCCCGGCGCGATCAACAGACTGCCACCGTCATCGATGGTCGTGCCGCCCGCCGTCGTCAATCGTTGCGTGATGGTCAGCCGACCGCTGCTCACGCGCAGTGCGTCGCTCTCGGTGCCCGCAAGGGCCAGGTCGTTCGACAGCACCCAGTCGTGACCTTTCATTTCGAGCGCGCTGAATCCCGTGAACGCGTTGTCGGCACGACCATCGTCCGTCAACGCAATGCGGTTGTCGCCATCGCTCGTCACCGCACCATGGATGACCGAACCTGGGCCGGAGACCGTCTCACCGGTCTTCGCGACCACCATGTGCTGGCCCAGCACCAACAGGTTGTTGTTGCCGATGAATGACAGTGCCGTCCCATCGCTGGAGAGCTGATTGAGGTTGTAGACGATGTTGTCGTCACCCGTCATCTTGATGGCAATGCCAGAACCGGATGCCTGGACGAGCCCCGCATTGATGTAGGTGTGGCCGATGACCTGGCTGGAGATCGTCGTGCCCTGCGGATTGATGATCGTTCCGTAATTGAGCAGTTGGCTGTCTCGTGTGTTGCTGGCCAGATCCATGGACGCGTCCGAGGTAGAACCGCCCTGGATCAACCCTGTGGGACCGTTGTAGATCGAATCCACGCCATCGCCATACATCCAGATGACCTTCGACCGCGCGGTAATGGTGCCGTCATTGAAGATGGCGACGTCCACGTTGCCGTTGGACACGATGCCGTAGAAGCCGCTGATGGTGGCGCCGGCATAGTTGTGGATGATGGCGCCCTCGCCACTGTAGATGCCGGATTGCGACGAGGCGGTGATCGAACCGTAGTTGAATACGCCGATCGACCCACGGTCGGTATGCAGGCCGTCCGAGCCGCCGCTGATCGTGCCGCCCACGTAGTTGTAGACCACGCCGCCGTTGGTGAACTGGACACCGGCCGGGCCATTGGCACTGGAGGTGCTGGTGGTGATGTTGCCGTAATTGAATACGCTGGCGCCATTGAGCTGGGCACTGCCCAGCTTCACGCTGCTGGCATTGCTACCGCTGGCCTCGACCGAGCCTTCGTTGGTGAACTGCCAGTCCTGTGAGTTGTCGCCCTGGATGGCCGTACCGGTATTGGTGATCAACCCGCCCGCCGGCAGCGTGAATTGCGATTGCCCCGGATAGGCGCTGTTCAGTTGGACGGTGCTGCCGTTGCTGCTCGGCAGCACGACCTGGGCCTGGGCGGGCGCGGACAAAGCCGCCACGCACCCCAGGCCGACAAGCGCGGGACTGCAATGTCGCCTGCCAGACCGGCCTGTCCGATTGGAGTGCATGGGTGCCATCCATAGAGCGCGGTTTGAGTGTCTCCTCCACGCTTAGTGATAGCACAGCGCTCGCTTTGCAGCGCTACGGCATTGCCCGATTGTCATTCCGCTCCGCGCATGGCATCTGCATGGCGGCGACCGTCGGATGCGCGAGTCACTCACGCGCGGCCGACCCGCTTCATCAGGCGCACCGACAACGCCGCGCCGGCAGATACCGTGGCGAGCACCACGATGCCGCGCCAGCCCCAACTTGCGAACACCAGGCTACCCAGTGCGGCCCCGCTCGCCATGCCGACGAACATGCCCGTGAAGAGCAGCGCATTGAGCCGGCTGCGGGCAGCAGGTTCGATGCCGTAGACCAGCGTCTGGTGCGCGACGAGCGCGGCCTGCACGCCAAAGTCGAAGCCGATGGCGCACACCACGATCAGGCCCAGTTGCGCCGGACCGGACAGAAACACACCCAGGCCCATCAGCGCGAAGGACAGCATCGCCACGCCCGTGCCGATGCGCGTCACCAGTTCGGGGCCGCGCCGGTCGGCAAGCCGCCCCGCCAGCGGTGCTGCCAACGCCCCCGCCGCACCCGCCAGACCGAACGCACCCGCCGCTGCGCTGCCAAGGTGGAAGCTGTCATGCAGCATCACCGCCAGCGTCGACCAGAAGGCGCTGAAGCCCACCGACAGCAGTCCTTGTGCCCATGCCGCGCGGCGCAGCTCAGCGTGCTTGCGCCACAGGTCGACCAACGAGCCCATCAACGCGCCGTAGTGCAAACGGGTGGTCGGCTTGAAGCGCGGCAAACCGCGCCATGCCGTCACGGCGATCAGCGCAATCAAGACCGCCGCCGCCGCATACACAGTGCGCCAGCCCCACATCTGACCGACCGCGCCGCTGACCACGCGCGAGAGCAGGATGCCGAGCAGCAGCCCCGTCATCACCGTGCCGACGACGCGGCCGCGATGCAATTCTGGCGCCAGCGTGGCGGCGGCAGGCACGATGTCTTGCGCCATGGTCGCCGCCAGCCCTATCACCAGGCTCATCGCCAGCAGGGTCCCGATGCCAGGCGCCACGGCCGCGCCAAGCAGCGCCAGGCACAACAGGATCGCCTTGAGCAGAATGATGCTGCGACGGTCATAGCGATCGCCCAGCGGGGCGAGGAACAGGATACCCAGTGCGTAGCCCAACTGTGTCAGCGTCGGGACGAAGCCCGCCGCGCGCGCACTGGCGTGGATATCCATGCCCAACACGCCGAGCAGCGGCTGGCTGTAGTAGATCGACGCCACGGCCAGCCCGGCGCCGGTCGCCAGTAGCAGCACCAGCGATGCGGGCAGGTCGCTGGCTTGCGCCACACCGCCAGCGCGGATCGCGTGAGAAGCATTCATGTCATTCACCTGTTATTGGGGAAGGGGTGAGCCGCATTCTCTGCGCGTATGAATGAAGCCGGTAGTAGCGCCAATCGAACAACGGTTATACGCTTGACGCATGACCACACCCGCAACCCCCGGCACCGACCGGCTCGAACTGCTCCAGACCTTCGTCCGCATCGTGGAAGCCGGCAGCCTGTCGGCTGCCGCGCGCCTGCTCGGCACCACGCAACCAACCATCAGCCGCCGCCTGATGATGCTGGAACAGACCCTCGGATTGCGCCTGCTTCAGCGTTCGACCCACGCAATGAAGCTCACTGAAGCAGGCGAGCGCTGCTACGAGCACGCGCGCGACCTGCTGGAGACATGGCAGGCAATCGAAGCCGACCTGCGCGACGATAAAGACGCCCCGCGCGGCACGCTGCGCGTGGTCGTGCCGCACGCATTCGGTCAGGAGCAACTCATCGCACCGATGGCCGAATACCTGCAACAGCACCCGGAGGTATCGGTCGAATGGCTGCTGCATGACCGCCAGCCCGACTTCATCGCCGACGGCATCGACTGCGCGATCCGCGTCGGCGCGGTCGATGACCCGAGCCTCGTTGCCATCCGGCTGGCCGAAGTGCCGCGCATTGTGGTCGCGCGCCCCGGCCTGTGGGGTGCTGGCGATCCACCGGAGCACGCAAAGGACCTTGCCCATCTGCCCTGGTTGGCCCTGCGCACCTACTACCGCGACGAGGTCGTGCTGATGCACGCATCGTCGGGCGAACAACAGCGCTTTCCCATCCGGCCGCGCATGAGCACCGACAGCCTCTACGCGCTGCGCAATGCCGCCATCGGTGGGCTGGGCGCATGCATCGTGTCGGCCTGGGTCGTGGCTGACGATTTGCAACGGGGGGAACTCGCCCACATCACGCCGGCGTGGTCCGCGTCTCCGCTGCCGGTCTACCTTGTCTACCCGCACGCGCGCTTCTACCCCGCTCGCCTGCGCGCGTTCATCGAACTCATCCGCACCCACATGCCGACGCTGTCGGGTGTGCGGGCACCCAGCCGCGAGAGCGACACGCTCCGGTAAGACCAGCGGCGCCGGAATATGACGCAGGCACTCGCCGCGCCTGTCGCTCGGCCGACCGCATTGTGAGCCTTCGCAACACCATGCCGTGGCGCTTTCCACACGGATTCCTGCTTGTGCACTGGCCGGCACAGGTGTCCCGCTGGAGGTGATTCCGCTCCGAAATGCAGATGATTTGTGCACCGATTGCGGGATCGAATCGCCACGGATTACGCACATTCCACGCAGAAATTGAGGAACGTCACGCTTATTTATAGCGGGTAAGACCTTCCCTACCGACCGCTCAGGATTCTGCCGAAAGACGCACCACTTTCACGTCCCCATACTCCGTCACGTCATCGCTCCATCGGGCGTCAGGACAGCGTTCCGCGTCGCCGAAGCAGCGTCGATGGGCAACGCCCTTCTTGTCACCACACGTTGAATACAACCGGGACGCATCAGGGAAAAGCGATTCGACCTTGACGGGAAAACGGGAGACGAAAGCCGCCACCGGCGCGGTCGCTTCCATTTGGAATAGAAAGTGTCACATGCCACGTTGCAAGACGAAGTTATCCACTTTATCCATAAACGTATCGCTCGCGCTGGGCGCCTCTTTTCTGACTGCCCCAGCATTGGCCCAGGCCATTTATGGCAATGGCAACTATGGCGACAACGTGAACATCACGGGCGCCAGCAAGGGCGGTTATCAGGGAGCTGTGCTTTACAAGAACGCCAACAACGGCGTGCCGGGTGACCTGACCACCGGTATCGTCGTGGGCGACAACCTGGTTGCGACGACAGTCTTCGGCCTGTTCTCCGGCAATGACGTCGTGATGACCAAGGCCGGCGCAAACGTTAACGCCTCCATCGTGATCGGCAAGAATGCTCAGATCACCGCCAAGGGCATCTCCGGCGACGGCATCAATGTCGGCTACGGTTCGGGGTCGATGACGGTGGTGGTGGGCGAGGGCGCCAAGATCTCCGCCACTTACGGCATGGGCGTACGCGCCAACCTCGGCGACCGCGACACCATCGTCAATCTGATCGAGATCGGCAAGGGCGCGACCATCACCACCAACGGCAGCGGCAGCAACACGACCAGCGGCGAAGGCTATGGCGTGTATGCCGGCAACCGTAACGGCCCCAACGATGGCAGTTCGGAAGACACCGTCCAGCTCGGCAAGGCAATCGTGAAGATCGGCGAGGACAGCACGATCACCACGAGCGGATCGGCGGCGCACGCGGTATTCGTCAACAAGGGCGGGCGCGTGGTGCTTGGCGACAACGTCACCGTCAATACGAACAACACGTCGGCCACGACGGCGGCCGACGGGCTGCATGCCGAGAAGGGCACCACGGTCAACCTGGATGCCGGCCAGATCGAACTGCTTGGCGGCGCGACCATCACCGTCAAGGGCGCCAAGTCGAACGCCATCCTGGCGACTGGCGAGGGCTCGGCCGTGCACTCCTACGATGCCGATACCGACACGGTCACCGCCGGCACCTTCGCCATCACGGGCAACATCACGGCCGACCAGAAGGGCAAGGTCGCGCTCAACATGATCCAGACCGGCTCGGCCGACGATGGCTCCCTGCGCAGCAGCACGGTCAAGGGCAATGCCACGGCAACGAACGAAGCCACCATCGACATGACGATGGCAACGGCAGGACAGTTCACGGGCAACCTCAACGCCTCGTCCGCTGGCGCCATTTCGCTGGCCTTGTCGGAAGGCAGCGCGCTGACCGGCGACACCACCGCTTCAGGCGGCGGCGTCACGCTGCAACTTGATTCGGGCAGCCAGCTCGACGGCAACATCACCGCTTCGAACCAGGGCACGGTTGACGTCCAGCTCGCCATGGCCAGCCTCGCCGCAGGCGACATCACCGCGCAAACCGAAGGTGCGGTGGATTTTGCACTGAGCGATGCCAGCCAATTCACTGGCAACGCCAGCGCCACCGGTCTCGGCACGCTCGACGCCACACTCGATGGCGGCAGCGCATTCATCGGCAACGCCAGCGCCAGCGACCAGGGCACGCTGAGCCTTGCCATGGGCAACGCCAGCACCCTGACCGGCGACCTGACGGCCGCCACGCAAGGCACGGTCACGCTGACCATGGCCAACGGCAGCGTGTTTACCGGCATCGCCAATTCAAGCGAATACGACGCCGCTGGCATCAAGGACGACGTTAACGCCGGCACGCTCAACATGGACGTCGCCTCGGGCAGCGTCTGGAACATGACGGACAGCTCGGTCGTCTCCAACCTGCGCCTCGCCAATGCGCGCATCAACTTCGCCACGCCGGCCGACACCAGCGACGCGGCGGCCTTCGTGCCGACCACGCTCACCGTCGCGGGCGACTACGTAGGCGACGGCGGCGTGATGGCCATGAACACCGTGCTGGGCGACGACGCGTCGAAGACCGACAAGCTCGTGGTCAAGGGCTCGACGTCCGGCACCACCAACGTGGTCATCAACAATATCGGCGGTGCAGGCGCGCAGACCATCGAGGGCATCGAAATCGTCAGCGTCGACGGCGACTCCAACGGCGTCTTCCAGAAGCTGGATGGCACTCGCATCGTGGCCGGCAATTACGAATATTCGATCGTCGGCAAGGACAAGAACTGGTACCTGACCAGCCTGCTGGACGACCCGGGCGTCACGCCCAAGCCGGACCCCGATCCTGATCCGGGTGTAACACCTGACCCCGATCCGGACCCCGGCGTCACGCCCGACCCGGACCCCGATCCCGGCGTTACGCCCGACCCCGATCCGGGTCCGTCGGAACACGTCTATCGCCCAGAGTCCGGTAGCTACATCGCCAACCTGGCTGCGGCCAACACGATGTTCATGACGCGCCTGCACGACCGCCTGGGCGAGACGCAGTACACCGACGTGCTGACTGGCGAGAAGAGAGTCACCAGCATGTGGGCGCGCGCTGAAGGCGGCGATGGCAGCTTCCGCGACGCCTCCGGCCAGCTCGACACCAATGACCATCGCTACGTGCTGCAGATCGGCGGCGACGTGGCGCAGTGGAGCAACGACGGACTCGATCGCTGGCACCTGGGCCTGATGGCCGGCTACGGCAGTGCCCGCAACAAGACCACCTCGTCGCACACCGGCTACAGCTCGCGCGGCGAAGTTGACGGCTACAGCGTCGGCATCTACGGCACGTGGTACGCCAACAAGGCGGACAAGACCGGCCTGTATGTTGACACCTGGGCGCAGTACAGCTGGTTCGACAACAAGGTCAGCGGCCAGGCGCTCGAAGCGGAAACGTACAAGTCCAACGGCCTGACGGCGTCCGTCGAGAGCGGCTACACCTTCCGCCTGGGCGAGAGCAACGACACCACGTGGTGGCTGAGCCCGAAGGCGCAGGTCGTGTGGATGGGCGTGAGCGCCGACGAGCACACCGAACACAACGGCACCCGCGTGCGCGGCGATGGCGACGGCAACCTCATGACCCGCCTGGGCGTGCGTGCGCATGCCACGGGCAAGGACCGCAACTTCCAGCCGTTCGTGGAAGTGAACCTGGATCCACAACACCAAGGACTTCGCCGTCTTCATGAACGACGACAAGAACGCCATGCGTGGCGCGCGCAACGTCGGCGAAATCAAGGTCGGTGTGGAAGCCCAGGCGACCCAGCGCCTCAACCTGTGGGGCAATGTCAGCTACCAGGGCGGTGACAACGGCTACGACGCGACGCAGGCCATGGTCGGGGTCAAGTACCTCTTCTAGCGTTTTACGACGGTAATCTCCCGTCCTCCTGGACCGTACCGATGCATGTCATCGGTACGGTTTTTTTTGCGAACGCGCGGAAGAACGTGCTCGCCCGTCTACGGCGTGCGTGGCAGAGGCGGTATCGCCGGGTCGTCGGACAATTCGCGCTCGGCCATCTCTACTCGGTGTTCTTCGAGTTTCGCCCAGAGGAAATCAAAAAACCGCCGTGCCAGGGAATTGACGTTGGCTTTGGCCGGAAAAAGGGCGCAGCACGGAAAGGGCTTGAACGACCAGCCCGGAAGCACCTGCACGAGGCGGCCCTTGGCAACGTCGTCGCCGACGCTGAATGCAGGCGCCTCCACCAGCCCGAGACCGGCGAGCGCGAATTCATGCTGGGCCTTGACGCTATTGACACTGATCCGCGTGCGCGGTCGCACACGGACGGTCTGCCCGTCCGGCGACAGCAGTTCGATCTCCTCCGCCTGCCCCATCCGTATCCAGCGCGCATCCTGAAGCAGTTCAAGCGAGTCGATCGCCGTGTACGAGGCTAGATAGTCCGGCGACGCCCAGATCGAAGGCCGGGTGTGGAACAAGGTCCGGCTCACTAGCGTGGAACTCGGCTGCGGGCCGAAGCACAGCATCAAGTCGATGCCTTCCTGGATCAGATTGCGAGGTCTGTCGTCGAATTCCAGACGAACATCGGCGCGCGGGTAGCGCTGGCAGAACTCGGCCACGTCATGGACGAACGGCCCAGACGAGAACGATGTCGGCGCCACCAGCCGCAACACACCGACGGGCTCTTCTTCGTTGAGTGAGCCGAGTGCCTCCTCGGCCGATTCGAGCATTGCGCTGCAGGACTCAAAGAAGCGGCGACCCGCGTCGGTCATGGCAACGTGCCGCGTGGAGCGGTAGAGCAACTGCACGCCCAGCTCATCTTCCAGATGCGTCACATGATGGCTGACAACGGACGCCGACAGGCCCAGGCGCTCGGCCGCGCGCCGGAACGAGCCGGCCTCGGCCACACGCGCGAACACCGCCATGCTGCGTAGTTTGTCGATCATTGTTCGATTACATGAGACTGTAAATTCGATTTACGTCGATTTATAGCACACTGCATCGATGCTAGGCTCCTAACTCAATAGGAGTTGCCAAGAAAAACATGCAGTTACGATCGATGTTGTGCTGCGCAAGCGCCGTTTTGCTGGCCGCTTGTGCAGTCGGGCCGGACTATCGACGGCCCGAAGTGCCGGTGCCCCCACATTGGCAAACGGCGCAGCAAGGACCACTCGTTGAACATCCGCGCGTGGTGGAGCCAGTTCGAGGACCCGGTCCTCGACGGCCTGATCGACGCCGCACAGCAGGACAGCCCAAGCCTGGACAAAGCCGCCGCCGCGATCGACAAGGCACGCGCGGCGCGCGCCGGCGCTGGCGCCGCGCTGTGGCCTTCGCTGACCGGAAACGCGAGCGCCACCCGCACGGGTTCGCTGCGCCGTTCCACTGGTATATCCGAAACCGACACCGCTTCGTTCGACGCGTCGTGGGAAATCGATCTCTTCGGCAAGCGTCGACGCGACGTCGAATCCTCGGGAGCGTTGCTCGAAGGTAGCCAGGCCGACTGGCAGAGCGCACGCGTGTCTCTCGTGGCCGAGGTCGCGCAGAACTACGTGGACTACCGCGCCTGCCGTCTCAAACAGCAGTACTACGAAGAACAGGCGGCCTCGCAGGCGAGCACCTTGACCCTGATCACGCTGTCCGGCAAAGCGGGCTTCACCGCGCCTGCCGACGTGAGGCTTGCGGAGGCCTCCGCCGCCAACACGCAGGCCACGGCGCTCGCTCAGAAAGTCGAGTGCACGGTGCAGATCAAGAGTCTGGTCGCACTGACCGGCCTTGAAGAATCCGACCTCCGCGCGCGCCTGGGCGAAGCCGTCGCCACACTGCCCGAGCCGGCTGGACTCGAAGTCGCTGCAGTGCCGGCCGATCTGCTGCGCCAACGGCCCGACGTCGTTTCCGCCGAGCGCACGCTCGCTTCAACCTCAGCACTGATCGGCGTAGCCGAAGCACAGCGCTGGCCCAGTCTCACGCTTTCGGGTTCGATCGGCACCTCGCGCACGCGCGGTCTGAGTGTCGGCACTCCGTGGTCCTTCGGCCCGTCGCTCTCGCTGCCGATTTTCGACGGTGGCTCGATCGACGCCTCCATTCAAAGCGCCAAGGCCGACTACGACGCGGCATTCGCAAGCTACCGGCAGACCGTTCGCGACGCCGTCAAGGAAGTCGAACAAGCGCTCGCACGGCTCGACAGCATGGCCGAGCGCGAAGACGCCGCGCGACGCAGCGCCGAAGGCTACGCCAGCTATCTGAATGCAACCGAGCAGCACCGCCGCGCAGGCGGTGCCAGCCAGCTCGACCTCGAAACCGCGCGGCGCAACGCGATCAGCGCACAGATCAGCCTGCTTGAACTGCGCCAGGCTCGCCTCGAATACTGGATTGCGCTCTACAAGGCCGTCGGCGGTGGCTGGCAAGGCGACGAAGGAACCCGTTCATGACACTCACATCCCTCCCCACCCTGCTGCGTCGGCGCCCGCTCATCGCTGTGCTGACCGTGCTGTTGATCGGCGCGGGCGCAGTCACACTCGTCGCCCGTCCTGGACGCGCCAATACACCGGCCACACCGCGTGCGGTGCTCACGGTCGTTCCGGTCAAGCCCGTCGAACGTTCATGGCCGGTCGAACTCGCCGCGAGCGGCAGCATCGTCGCGTGGCAAGAAGCACTGATCGGCGCAGAAACGGGCGGCCTGCGCGTGGCCGCACTGCACGCCGACGTTGGCGACACTGTCCGGCGCGGCCAATTACTCGCTGAACTTGCGCGCGACACGGTAGAGGCCGATCTGCGCCGCTACGAAGCCGCGCTCGCGTCGGCGCGTGCAAGCCTCGTGCAAGCTCGAGCGAACGCCTCACGAGCGCGCGAAGTCAAGGACACGGGCGCGTTGTCCGAACAGCAGATCAACGATTACCTCGCGACGGAGGCAACCGCCGATGCGAGCGTCAAACAGGCCGAGGCCCAGGTCGCAGCACAAAAGGTGACACTGGCGCACACACGCATCGTTGCGGTCGATGACGGCATCATCACGGCAAAGAGCGCATTGCTGGGCCAGGTCGTCAGCGCCGGCACCGAACTGTTCCGCCTGCAACGTCAGGGCCGACTCGAATGGCAGGCCGAAGTCAACGCCAAACAGCTCGTGCGCGTTCAGCCGGGCGCCAAGGCCGAAGTGCAATTGCCCGACGGCGGCCAGCTCACAGGCAAAGTAAGACTCGTCGCACCTACGCTGTCGACCACGACGAGTCGCGCCAATGTCACGGTCAGTCTGCCCGCGGGCGCAACGGCCGGCATGTTTGGCAATGGTCGCATCGAAGCCGGCGAGGCGCAGGTACTCGCGGTGCCCGAAGCGGCGGTCGTACAGCGTGACGGGTTGTCCTATGTGTTCGAAATCGGCACCGACAATCGCGTCGTTCGCCATCGCGTCACGACCGGCATGCGTCACGACGACCTCGTCCAACTGCGCGACGGCATCAACGCCGACATGAAGCTCGTTGCCTCGGGCGGCGGATTCCTCGCCGACGGCGATCTGGTCGAGATCGCCAAGGAGGCCCCGTGAATTTTTCCGCCTGGGCAATTCGAAATCCGGTCCCGTCGCTGCTGCTCTTTGCCCTGCTCACGCTGGTCGGTCTGTACAGCCTGAATCGGCTCGCGATTCAGGACTTTCCGGACATGGACCTGCCGACGGTGACCATCTCGGCCTCGCTCGAAGGTGCCGCACCAGCGCAACTCGAAACCGAGGTCGCACGCAAGATCGAGGACAAGCTCGCCTCGCTCACGTTGCTCGATCACATCACCACGACGATCACCGACGGCTCGGTGTCGATCAACGTGTCCTTCGATCTTGAGAAGGACTCGGAAGAAGCGCTCAACGAAGTGCGCAACGCCGTCGACTCGGCCAAGCCCGATCTTCCGTCGAAGATGAACACACCGACCGTCGCGAAGGTCACCGCTGCGGGCAGCGCGCTGCTGACCTACGTGGTCGACGCACCGAACATGCGCGAGGATGAACTGTCGTGGTTCATCGACAACGACATCAGCAAGGCGCTGCTTTCGGTCAAGGGTGTGTCCTCGGTCGCACGCGTCGGCGGCATCGACCGCGAGGTGCACGTGGACCTCGATCCGGCGCTGATGACCGGCATGGGTGTAACGCTGGCGGATGTGTCGCAGCAGCTCAAGGCCGTGCAGCAGGACGCCTCCGGCGGGCGCGGCGAAGTCGGCGGCCAGATTCAGTCGTTCCGCGTGCCGGCCGCAGTCAATGACGCGGACGCCGTCGCCGCGCTGCAGATTCCGCTGAGCGACGGGCGTCGTATCCGGCTCGATCAGGTCGCACGCGTGTCCGATACGCACGCCGAGCGTTCGACGCTCGCCTTCGTTGACGGCAAACCGGCCACCGGCTTCCAGGTCACGCGCCAGCGGGGGTTCTCCGACGTCGCCGTGCGCGACGAGATTCGCGCAGCGGTGAGCGCATTCCAGACGACGCATCCGCAGGCAAAAATCCGCGAAATCTCCAATACGGTCGAGCCGATCGTCGACAACTACCACGGCTCGATGCACCTGCTGCTCGAAGGCGCGATCCTCGCCGTCATCGTGGTGTGGTTCTTCCTGCGGGACTGGCGTGCCACCATCATCTCCGCCACCGCGCTGCCGCTGTCGATCATCCCGACCTTCTTCGCAATGCAGTGGCTGGGCTTTTCGCTCAACACCGTCTCGCTGCTCGCGCTGGCGCTCGTGATCGGCATTCTCGTCGACGACGCAATCGTCGAGGTCGAGAACATCGCGCGCCATCAGGGCATGGGCAAGACGCCATTCCAGGCGGCGATGGAAGCCGCCGACGAAATCGGGCTCGCCGTCATCGCGACCACCTTCACGCTCGTCGCGGTGTTTTTGCCAACCGCATTCATGGGCGGCATTCCGGGCCTGATCTTCCGCCAGTTCGGGCTCACCGCCTCGGTGGCGGTGATCGTCTCGCTGCTCGTTGCGCGCCTGCTGACCCCGATGATGGCGGCGTACTTCATGAAAGCGCCGCAGCACGAGCCGAAGGGCGACTCGGCATTGATGACACGCTACCTCGGCTGGGTCTCGGCGTGCCTGCATCATCGCGGCCGCACGCTGCTCGCCGCATGCGCCCTCTTCGCCGTCTCGCTGGCACTCGTGCCGTTCCTGTTGACCGCTTTCATGCCGGCCATGGACGACGGGCAGACACGCGTGACGCTGACGCTGCCACCGGGCAGCTCACTCGCCGACACCGAAAAACTCGCGCTGCGTGCCGACACGTTGATCCGCGAATTGCCCGAGGTGACGCGGGTGTTCACCTCGGTCGGCACCGCGAGCAGCGGCGGCGGGATGGAGGCTTCCACGAGCAGCGCCGTCAACAGCGCCGACCTCACGGTCGACATGACACCACGCGGAAAACGGCCGAAGCAGCCAGTGGTCGAAGAGCAGATCCGCGCCAAGCTCGCCGGACTGCCCGGTGTGCGCATCAACGTCGGTCGCGGCAACAGCGGCGAAAAGCTCGAAGTCACGCTGGCCAGTGATGATGCCGGCGCGCTCGCCAACGCCGCTGCCGCGCTTGAACGGGATATGCGTACGCTGCGCGGCGTCGGTGCCGTCACATCGGGCACGGCGCTGCAGCGCCCCGAAATCCAGATCGTGCCCGATGCAGCGCGCGCCGCGCAGTACGGCGTCACCGTTGACGTGCTGGCCGAAGCCGTGCGCCTGGCCACCTACGGCGACTATTCGAGCAGCCTCAACAAGCTCAACCTGCCGCAGCGCCAGGTCAGCGTGCGCGTGCAGCTCGACCCGGCCGTGCGCGGAGACCTCGACCGCATCGCCGGATTGCGAGTGCGTGGCAGCGAAGGACAGGTCGCGCTGTCCTCGCTGGCCGACATCCGCATAGGCAGCGGCCCCTCGCAGATCGACCGCATCGATCGCTACCGCAACGTCACGCTGTCGGTCGAACTCAACGGCCGACCGCTCGGCGAGGTCATGCGCGAAGTGCGTGCGCTGCCCGCCATGAAGTCGCTACCGCAGGGCGTGAGCATCGTCGAGCAGGGTGAATTGCAGCGCATGAGCGAAATGCTCGGCAGCTTCGGTATCGCGATGGCCATCGGCCTGCTCTGCGTCTATGTCGTGCTCGTACTGTTGTTCCACGACTTCCTGCAGCCCGGCACAATCCTGATGGCGTTGCCGCTGGCCGTCGGCGGCGCGCTCGTCGCGCTACTCGCAACCGGCGGTAGCTTTGGCATGCCCGCCGTGATCGGCGTGCTGATGCTGATGGGCATCGTCACCAAGAACTCGATTCTGCTCGTTGAGTACGCGATCATGGCGCGCCGCGAACACGGCATGAGCCGCTTCGACGCGCTGATCGACGCCTGCCACAAGCGTTCGCGCCCGATCCTGATGACCACCATCGCGATGGGCGCGGGCATGCTGCCGATTGCGGTCGGCTTCGGTGCCGACCCCAGCTTCCGGCAACCGATGGCCATCATCGTGATCGGCGGTTTGCTGACCTCGACGTTGCTGAGCCTGCTCGTCATTCCGGTGGTCTATACGTACGTCGACGATCTTGCGGCGTACATCAAACGCCGGTTCCACATTGGCGACAAGCATGGCGCCAATGCGCAACGGACGGAGCCTGCCGAGCAGGCCTGACGTATTGGCGGCGGCACTGATTCTCTGGCGCCCGTTGGCTACGTTCTGATGCGTGCCCGCTGAAGATGACCAGCGGGCACAACAGCGCGAGTACACATCGTGTTCGATTGCGATGTGTACTCGCGCCGGGGTGGCTTCCGATTCAAGCCTCTTCGAAGACGACGTCCTGTGCACCTTCCCACAGGCATTTCATGCCCAGTGCGCGGAGGTTTTCCTTGCCTTCGACAATGGTCAGGAAGTGATTGCCCGCGAGCTGCCCCAGCTTGCTGGAGAACGAACACGCACCGTAGGCCAGAATGATTTCGGTCTCGCTGTAGCCGCCGGGGTAGAACAACACGTCGCCCACGGACGGGTGGCTGGTGTGGTTCTCGTAGTCGACACCCAACTGAAAGTCGCCCATCGGAATCCAGCAGCCTTCGCCGCTCCAGCGGACGTGGATGAGCTTCTGGCGATACGGCAGCAGCTTGAGGAAGGCGGCGACGGTCTGCGGTGCGTCAGGGTGCGTTTCGGCGATGAAATCAAAACCACCGGCACGGATACGGAGTCGGGTCATGGTGCGTATGTTGTTGTCGTGAGTGAATCAGGCAGCGGGCTTTGCGGGGAACCACTTTTCAACCGTCGGCATCTCCCAGGTTTCCATGCGGTCGATCAGGCGGCCGGGATCGGCGTCGATATGGATCATGTCGACGTGCTCCATGCGCATGAATTCTTCGCGCGCCATGTTCTCCAGCATTGCCCGCATCGGATCGTAGAAGCCATTGATGTTGAGTACGCCACTGGGCTTCACGTGGTCGCCCAGTTGCGTCAGCGTGGCGACTTCGAAGAGTTCTTCCAGCGTGCCCAGGCCACCAGGCAGCGCGATGAATCCATCGGCCAGCTCGGCCATGCGCGCCTTGCGGCTGCGCATGTCGGGCGTGATCTCGTGCTGCGTGAGTCCGCCGTGCAGGTGCCCCCGCTCGAACAGACGACGGCTGATGACGCCGTGCACCTTGCCGCCAGCGGCGAGTGCAGCATCGGCCACCACGCCCATCAGACCCTTGTGGGTGCCGCCGTAGATCAGCGTGATACCCAGCCCAGCCAACGTGGTACCCAAGGCGCGGGCGCCCTCGGCGTAGATGGGCGAAATACCGAAGTTGGAGCCGCAGTAGACGGCGACGCTGCGCAGTTTCATAACGGGTGTTTCCTTTCTCTCAGACCGTGGCGATGTCGTTGCCGCGTTGCGCCCAGCCGGTCATGCGGCGTTCGAGCAGCGCGGAAAGGGCATAGAGTGCCACGCCCATCGCGGCAAGGATGAACAGGCCGGCAAAGACCAGGGGCACATCGAAGTTGCCGCTAGCGATCATCATCATGTTTCCGATGCCCTTGTTCGCGGCCACCGTCTCGGACAGCACCGTCCCGACGAAGGCCAGCGTGAGCGCGATCTTGAGCGAAGCGAACAGATACGGCAGCGTGCGCGGCAGGCCCACGTTCCACAGGATGTCCAGCTTGCGCGCACCCAGGACCTTGAGTACGTCCTGCAATTCGGGTTCGGTATGCGCAAGGCCTGTCGCCACGTTCACCACCACCGGGAACATGCAGATCACCATCGACGTGAGCACGGCCGGCACCGTGCCGGCGCCAAACCACACGACAAAGATCGGCACCACGGCCACCTTTGGGATCGACGAGAAGCCCACCAGGATCGGGTATGCCACGTCGTATGCCAGGCGGCTCACGCCGATCAGTGCGCCGATGAGCACGCCGGCCAGCGTGCCCAGCGCAAAACCCAGCAGCGTGGTGTAGAGCGTCTGCATGGCGTGCGGCCACAGCAGCGGCAGCTTCTGCACCAGCACGATGAAGATCTCGCTCGGACGCGGCAGCACGATGTTGGAGATGCCGAAGCCGACGCACACCGCCTCCCACACGACGAAGAGCATCACGATGGCAACACCCGACAGCAGGCGCTGACGCAGGCGGGGCGAAAGAGAAGTAAGCGCGGTCATCATGCGGCCTCTTGTTCAGCGGGTTCGAGAGTCGGCGTGGCAGGTGCGGCGGCAACGGCGGGCGATACCGGCGAGCGCGCCTCGGCGATACGCATGCGCAAGGCCTGCACGAGTTCGGAGAACGCCGGCGCGTAACTCATCTCGACGTTACGCGGGCGGGGGAAGTCCACCACGCGATCCTCGAGGATGCGACCGGGGCGCGCGCTCATCACGCAGATGCGATTGGCCAGGTAGGCCGCTTCGCGCAGATCGTGCGTCACCAGCAGCACGGTCGGGCGCTTGTCCATCCACAACTGCTGCAAGGTCGCCCACAGTTCTTCACGCGTGAATTGATCGAGCGCGCCAAACGGTTCGTCCAGCAACAGCAGCTGCGGTTCGTGGATCAGCGCACGGCACAGCGAGGCGCGTTGCAGCATGCCGCCCGAGAGTTGCCACGGGCGCTTGTTGCCAAAGCCCGTGAGCCCCACCGCAGCCAGCAGCGCTTCTGCGCGTTCGGCGAATTCGCCTTTCTTCTTCGCGCGGTATTCGTGCCGGAAGGGCTCGACGATCTTCAGCGGCATCATCACGTTGTCGCGGATCGTCAGCCACGGCAGCATCGTCGGATTCTGAAAAGCCAACCCGATGCGTGCGCGACGCGGGTCACCCACCTCGCGGCCGTTCACGATGACACCGCCCGAACTCGGCGCCAGCAGGCCGCCGATCAATTTCAGAATCGTGGACTTGCCGCAGCCGCTGGGGCCCACCAGTGCAACGAAGTCGCCTTCGTCGATGACGAGATCCGTGCGCGCCAATGCCAGCGTGGCCTCGGGATTGTCACTGCTGCCGTAGCGCAGCGTGACGTCCGAGAGTTCGATGAAGGAGCGGGTCATGGCTGGGTGCCTCCGGGCTGGTGGGTGCGACTCATCGCGCATCGGCGGGCGTTACCGCATCGACCTGCGGCAGCGCGTTCTGCGGGGCCCCGGCGGGAGCCTTGAGGATGTTCTTCATGGCCGCTTCAACGTTGCGCGGTTGCGGCGTAGGCATCTTCTGGATGCCCTTGACTGACTTGCCCCAGCCGCGCGCGTCGGCAACCAGTTGACCGTCGCGCATGACAAAGCGGCCGCGCACCAGCGTGTGCAGCGGATAGCCCTGCACCGACCGGCCATTCCACGGCGACAGCTTGCTGATGGTTTGCAGCTTGCCGTGCGACAGCACGCCACGGTGGTCCATGTTGACGATGGCGATGTCGGCATGCGCACCCGTGGCGATCACGCCCTTGGTGCCGTACAGACCCCACGCCTTGGCCGGCGCCACCGCACTCCAGCGCACGTAGTCCATGAGCGAGGCACGGCCCTTGTTCACTTCCGACAGCATCAGCGCCATCTGCGTCTCGACGCCGGGGAAGCCGCAGTCGCATTCCCAGATGTTCTCGCGCACCTTCTCTTCGATGGCGTGCGGCGCGTGGTCGGTGGCGATCATGTTGACCGTGCCGTCCATGAGTGCATCCCACAGCGGCTGGTTGTGACGGGCATCGCGGATGGGCGGATTCAGGCGCAGCACGCCGCCCAGACGCAGCACGTCGCTGGTGTTGAGCAGCAGGTATTGCGGGCAGGTCTCGACGGTGATGTTGACGCCGCGCGCCTTGGCCTCGCGCACCAACCACAGCGCATCCGCCGAGCTTTTGTGGGCGATGTGCACACGCGCACCGGTCCATTCTGAAAAATGAATGATGCGGCTCACCGCTTCGATCTCGCAGACCTCCGGCCGGGCTGCCAGATGTGCCTGTGCATCGATGCGGCCGGCCGCGCTCATGCGCTGCTGGCGGCGCGCCATGATCGAAGAGTTTTCGGCATGCACCACGGTGCGGATGCCAAGCGGCGCGAGAATTTCGAACGCCTCCAGCAACGCGCCGTCGGTCGGCGCGGGCAGGTTGCCAAAGGTGTTGCCGACGAAAGCCTTGAAGCTCGTCGCGCCGTTGTCGAGCAGGTCTTCCAGCCGCTCCACCGTGTCGTCGCCGAGCAGGGCGTGAATGCCGAAGTTGACATACGACGCCTCGGCTGCGCGCAGCTTCATCTGCAGCGCTTCGACAGTGCCCGTCGCGGGCTTGGTGTTGGGCATGTCGAACACCGTCGTCACACCGCCGCACGCCGCCGCGGCCGAACCCGAGGCCCAGGTTTCCTTGTGCGGATAGCCCGGATCGCGAAAGTGCACGTGGCTATCGATGGCGCCCGGCAACAGGTATTTGCCATCGGCGCGGAATTCCTCGCGGCCAGCGGGCATGAGGTCGTCGTGGCCGACGGCAACGATCTTGCCGCCGTCGATGGCGACCGAAGCTTCAATGATGGCGTCCGGCGATACGACCTTGCCGCCGCGAATGACGAGATCAACTGTAGGCATGTGGATTCTCTTTATCTGCTGTCATGCCCCGCACACGGCGGGGGTACGAGGGGAGGGGGTGGTGCGCATGCTCACAGCATTGCCCAGCCGCCATCGACGGGCAGGTTGACACCGGTGATCTGGCGCGACACGTCGCTGGCGAGGAACAGGCAGGCGTTGGCGACATCCTGGTCGGTCGAAACGCGACGCAACGCGTAGTCCTGCGCGTGGCGTTCCATGGCTTCTTCAACGCTGATGCCGAGTTTCTGCGCCATGTTCGCGCACACTTTTTCGCGGAAGCGCGGGCCGTCGACCATGCCGGGCGCCACGCAGTTCACGTTGATGCCGTGGGGGCCGGCTTCGAGCGCAAAGCTCTTGGTGATGCCGCGCAAACCCCATTTGCTGGCCGAATACGCCATGCGCCCGGCCCGCCCGCGCATGCCGAACGTGCCACCGACATTCACCACCTTGCCGCTGCGCCGCTCGATCATTCCCGGCAACACGGCCTGCATGGTGTTGAAGCAACCGGTCATGTTGAGTTGTACGATCTGCTCGAACTCGTCCTGCGTGGTTTCCCAGCCAGTCTTGCCGATGGGGCCGGACCCGCCGGCCACGTTGACCAGCACGTTGACACGACCGAAGTGTTCAAGCGCGTGACGCGTCATCGTGGCGACCTGTTCGCCACGCGTGATGTCGCAGGCCAGCACGATCGCATCGACACCCAGCGCGCGGGCCTCGGTCGCCACCGGTTCGATGGCGGCCAGGTCACGCCCGACCAGCACCAGCCTTGCGCCCTCGCGGGCGAATGCCAGGCTCACCGCGCTGCCCATGCCCTTGGCCGGGCCGGTGATGAGAACAACCTTGTCTTTGAGTCCGAGATCCATCTTGTCGTCTCCGTAAAGCTCAGAAAGCAGTCGCGCGTTCTGCACGGGGTGGCAGGAAGCTGCGATTGAAGACTTCCACCGGCGCGGGCGAACGGCTCAGGTTGCCGAGTTCGACGACGGCGGAAATGTTGCGCTTGAGGCGTTCTTCATCCACGTCGCCGAAACCGATCTTGGCGATCTCCGGGTGGCTCATCTGCGTCTTGAAGGTGGCGATGAGCTTTTCCTTTTCGATGTCGCGCTTGAGCAGCGGCTCGCGCTTCATCACTGAATCCATGCCGGCATCGGGGTTGGCAACGACTTCGGTGATGGCGCGGTTGAGCGCGCGCAGAAAGCCCTGCACCGCCTTCGGGTTCTCTTTGATGAACGACTGCGAGAAGAACACCGCGTTGGAATACGAGTCGATGCCGTAGTCCGCGTAGTTGATGAAGCGAAGGTCCTTGTCCGGATTCATGCCGATCGCCTTGGCGGCGAATTCCACTGTCAGCGCGTAGCCGAATGCGCCGTCGATCTGGTCGCGCATCAGCATCGGCTCGCGCAGGTTGGCCGCCATGTTGGTGACGTTCACCTTCGAGGCGTCCACCTTCGCGGCCTTGGCAACCAGCGGGAAGAGCTTGAGCGCGGCATCGTTGGCGGGGCCGCCGATGTTCTTGCCTTCAAGGTCCTTGAGCGCCTTGATCGGGCTGCCGGACTTCACCGCCACGACGAAGGGCGTGACGTTGTAGATCATGTACACGCCGACAGGCGCAACGGCTGGCTGCTTGGAGGCCAGGTCGATCAGCGCGTTGATGTCGCCAAACCCGGCGTTGTAAGCGCCGCTGGCCACTTTCGGAATCGATGCGGCGGAGCCTTCGCCCTGGTCGATCTGCACATCGAGCCCTTCTGCCTTGAAGTAGCCCTTGTCCTGCGCATAGAAAAACCACGCCTGGGCGCCTTCGTACTTCCAGTTGAGCACCATCTTGATCTTGGTCTGCGCGCTGGCCACGCCGGGCAGCAGCGACACGGAAGCAACGAGCGCGAACAACAGCGCCGAACAGGAACGGGCAATCTTCATGATGCGTCCTTCATGGTTGGGTCGATCGGGGGAGGGAGTGCTTCCAGCGCGGCAGCCAGCGCCGTGCTGTCGGTGATGAATCCGTGCAGCAGGCGCACGAGGAAATGAATGGCGTCGGTCACGTGCGCGGGCGACGGTGTATCGCACGCATCGCGCACCAGCAGACAGTCGTAGCCGAGGAAGGCGGCGTCCTGCAGCGTTGAGTACACGCAGCGGTCGGTGTTGATGCCGGCGAACAGCAAAGTGGTGATGCCCTGCGCGCGCAGCACGCCGTCCAGGTCGCTGTCGAAGAAACCGGACAAGCGATGCTTGTGCACCAGCAGGTCTTGCGGCGCGGCGTCGAGCCCGTCGACCAGCGCGGCACCCCAACTGCCCTGCACCAACGAAGGGCCATGGTCTTCGGGCGACACCTCGCCGTACCCGACCACAGCCGGGTCCCCACCGGTCGCCTTGTAATGGATCGTCGGCGGCAAGTTGGCGCGGTCGGCACGGATGCCCCAGTTGAGCCACAGCACGCGGCCGCCTGCCGCGCGCCACGCTGGCACCAGCCGCGACAGCGTGGGGATCGGACGACGGCACGCGGTGATGTCGATGCCACGTTGTCCGAACCAGCCTTGCGGATGGCAGAAATCGTTTTGCATATCGACCACGACGATGGCGCTGCGGCCAAGGTCGATCTCCATGGCCCGGTCCTCGGCGGCAAAGCGCAGGCGGCGCGGCGGCGTGGCTTCGCGCACTAGGCTCACCTGCTGCGTGTCGCCCTGCCACGCGTTGTGGCGGGCGCCAAAACGATGGGGCGTTGCGTGGCGAGAGGGTGGGTTCATGGCTGACATGGGCTCCAGCGTAAAGCGGCAGGGCGATTCGGTCTGCTGCTGGTTATTCAATGAAGCGTTGCGTTTTCGGCAACGCTCGGAACGGAAAAAACAGCGTCCCCACCACGCCACACGGCGCGGTACGGGCACGGCATGAACGGGCTTACTCAGCTTCGGACAACACCTCGCTGAGTGTCTGGGCAAAGCGCATCGCCGGCAGTGGCAGATGGCGGCCCTTGAGCTGGGCCAGCGTGAGCGGACGCGAACCCAGCCCGCGGTCGTCGACGTGGCGTGCGGTGACACCGTCCTGCACGCGCGCCAGCGCCGTGCCGACCTGGATCTGGAACGACACGGCGTCATTGCCACGCACGAAGTTGCGCAGCATCTCGAACGAGTTCGATTCGAGCACCACGTTGGGCGACAGCGAACTTCGTGCAAAAAACGCGTCGAGCAACATGCGCCCACCCAGACTCACGTCGGGCAGCGCCAGCGGATAACGCAGGCAGTCGCGCATGCGCAGGTCTGGCTGCTGTGCCAGCGGATGGCTTTCCGCCATCACCGCGCACAGGCGCTGTTCGACTTCCAGCAAGGGGCTGATGTCGGCCGAGGGCTGCACGTTGTAGACCAGTCCGAGGTCGGCTTCGAAGTCCCGCAAGGACTGGATCACGCTGGTGTGATCGCAGATACGCACGCTGAAGTTGATGCCCGGATTGCCTTGACGGAACTGCGTGATGACGTCGGGGAACAACGAGAACGCCAACGCCTGGCTGGCCGCAATGTTCGACCGTGCCACGATGCAGGCCCTGCAGATGGCCGATGTCCGTGCGCAGGCGCTCGTAGTCGGCACGCTGATGTCGCGCATGCTTGAGGAACAACTCCCCCGCCGCCGTCGGGCGCATGCCCCGCGCGTGGCGCTCGAAGAGCACGGCGCCCAGGTCGTCTTCGAGGTCCTGCAAGCGGCGGTCAAGCGCCGAAGGCGTGATGAACAGCGCCTCGGCCGCCTTGCGGATCGAACCGCTGCGGGCGATGGCATCGATGTAGTTGAAGATGCGCAGGTACTGTAGGGACATGGCACGACCAGAGTGTTGGGCCATGCATCGAGCGTTGCCGAAAAGCGAACGCATCGGTGCGAACTTGGCAATGGAATTGATGCACCGGCCAACGCAAGATTGATGCCGTCTCGTCTCTTTTGCGGTGCCACGACATGTCCCAGCGCGTCGATGTTCTCAAGATTCCGTGCAGCGGTCCGGGCGATCTTTCCGGCGTGCAGACCCTGTTGGACAACGGTGCACTGCGCGCCGAGGACATCGTCGCAGTGATGGGCAAGACAGAAGGCAACGGGTGTGTGAACGACTTCACCCGCGACTACGCCACACAGACTTGGTGCGCACTGCTTGCACCGCGTTTGGGCATCGACCCCGTTGCGGTGCATGGACGCGTCGCACTGGTGATGTCCGGCGGCACGGAAGGGGTTCTGTCACCGCACTTCACGGTGTTTGCACGACGCCAGGAACCCGCGCCGCCCGCTGCGCGCAGCAAGCGGTTGGCCGTGGGCGTGGCCTTCACGCGTGACTTCGCACCAGAAGAAATCGGCCGTCTCGCGCAAGTGCACGCCACGGCCAACGCCGTGACTGAGGCCATGCGCGACGCGGGTATCGGCTCGATCGACGACGTGCACTTCGTGCAGATCAAGTGCCCGCTGCTGACGGCCGGAAAGATGCGCGACGCACAGTTACGGGGCTGCGACACCGCCACGCGCGACACCTATGAATCGATGGGCGCCTCGCGGGCCGCTTCGGCATTGGGCGTGGCCTGTGCACTGAACGAAATCGACGCCGCAGCGCTACGCGACGAGCACATCCAGCACGACTGGTCCCGTTATTCGGCGCGGGCGTCAACCTCTGCTGGCATCGAACTCGACAACAACGTGGTCATCGTGATGGGCATGAGCGACGCCGCGCACAGCGACTACGTGATCGCACATGGGCTGATGCAGGACGCCATTGACGTGAGCGACCTGCGCCGTTGCTTGCGCGAGGACTTCGACATCGACCCCGACCGTCATCCGCAAGCCTTGCGCGAGCGGGTGGTCAACCTATTCGCCAAGGCCGAAGCCTCACCTGACGGGCGCATTCGCGGCACGCGCCACACCATGCTTGATGACTCCGACATCAACGCCACGCGGCACGCGCGCGCGGCGGTCGGCGCGGCAATGGCTTCGGTGCTGGGCGATACCGCGCTGTACGTGTCGGGAGGCGCCGAACATCAGGGCCCCGCTGGCGGCGGCCCGTTTGCACTGATCCTGCGGGCCTGATGGCACCGCGAATTTTTCCCTCCCTTGCGTTCCCGAAAGGATGCATATGAAACGCGCACTTTCCGCTATCGCCGTCAGCCTCGCGCTCGGCGTCGTCGCGGCTCCGCCCGCCGTGGCGCAGGAAACCACCAAGATCAAGTTCACGCTCGACTGGAAAATCCAGGGCGTGCACGCCTGGTTCTACTGGGCGTTGGACAAGGGCTATTTCAAGAACGAGAAGCTCGACGTCACCATCGACCAGGGCGAAGGTTCGGCGGCGAGCGTGACGCGTGTGATGACTGGCGCCTATCAGGCCGGCTTCGGCGACATCAACGCCATCGTGCAGAACGCTGCCGTGCGCCCCGAGCAGGCACCGGTGATGGTGTACATGTTCTACAACCGCGCGCCCTTCGCGCTGATCGCCAAAGCCGACAGCCCGATCAAGTCGCTCAAGGACGTGGAAGGCAAGAAGCTCGGCTCGCCCGCCGGCGCCGCCGCGCTGAAGGTATTCACCGCGCTGGCGAAGAAAAATGGCATCGACGACAGCAAGGTCACGTGGATCAACATGGCACCCAACCTGCAGGAGCAGATGCTGTTGCGCGGCCAGGTGGACGCCTCCGCCGTATTCTCGGCCACCAGCTACATGAACCTCGTGGCGATGAAGGTCGACCCGGATCGCGACATCCGCTGGATCTACTACAACGACCACGGACTGGACCTGTACAGCAACGGCGTGCTGGTGTCGCGCCAGCTCGCAAAGGACAAGCCGCAGGCGGTGACGGGACTGGTGCGTGCGATCAATCGCGCAGTGAAGGAATGCGTTGCGCAGACCGATGCCTGCATCGACAACCTCGCGAAGAACGAGCCGTTGATCGACAAGGACATTGAAAAGCGTCGCCTGCAATACACGGTCAAATCGTTGATGGTCACGCCCGAGACGGACAACATCGGCCTGGGCGACGTGGATGACGCACGCATGACGCGCGCCATCGCGCAGCTCGATGAGAGCTATGGCCTGCCGCGCAGCCCGGCGCCGTCGGAAGTGTTCAATCGCAGCTTCCTGCCCCCCAAGGCGGAACGCATGCTCAAGACTCCCTTCTGAAGCCGCACCATCAGCAGTGAAACGGGCAGCCCACATCTCTGCGTGAGATGTGGGCTTTAACGCAGGAGCCTCCGCATGTACGCAGGACAATTCATCGCCGATTGGTTGCTGGCGCGGCCCGGACAAGAACCAGAACAGCGCGGCGCCGCCATCGCCTGGCAGGACGGCCGGATTACCTCACTGTTGCCGGCGGTGCAGGACGGACGCGAACTCATCGCGCTGCCCGGCCTGTGCAACGCGCACGACCACGCCCGTGCGGTGCGATCCAGCACACTGGGCGCATTCGACCGGCCGCTGGAATCGTGGTTGATGTATCTGGGCGTGGTGCCCGGTGTGGACGCGTACCTTGCGGCGGCATCGTCGCTGGCCCGCTCCGCCCTGCGCGGCGCCGGTCGCGTGATGGTGCACTACACGCGCATTCAGGGACTGGTGCCCTTGGTGGAAGAAGCCACACAGGTCGCACGCGCCGCACGCGATGTCGGCGTGCACGTCGGCTTTGCAGTGGCCATGCGCGACCGGCAGAACATCGCCTACGTCGACGACGCGACGATGCTTGCCAGCCTGCCCACTGCGCTGCGCGCGCAGCTCGAACCGCGCTTTGGCAAAGCCCCCGCATCGCCCGCGTCGCAACTGGCACTCGTCGATGAGATCGCCACGGCCTCTCACGGGCCGGGATTCAACGTGCAGTACGGGCCCACGGGTGTCCAGTGGTGTTCGGATGCGCTATTGCGCGCCATTGCGCAAGCTTCGGCCGCCAACGGCCGCCAGGTGCACATGCACTTGCTGGAAACACGCTATCAGCGTGAATGGGCCGACGCACACTTTCCGCAAGGCATCGTCCACTACCTGCGCGACATTGGCCTGCTCAGCCCGCGGCTTACGCTCGCGCACTGCACCTGGGCGCGCCAGGACGAACTCGCGCTGATCGCCGAAGCGGGCGCACGCATCTCGGTCAATACCGGGTCGAACCTTGGCATCCGCTCCGGCATCGCGCCAGTGCAAGCCATGCAGGCGGCGGGCTGCCGTATCGCGATGGGGCTGGACGGACTGGCGCTCGATGAAGACGACGACGCGCTGCGCGAACTGCGCCTGCTGCATCACCTGCACAAAGGCTGGGGCTACGACACGACGCTCTCTCACGCAGACGCGTGGCGCATCGCCAGTGAAGAAGGCCGCTACGCCATCAGCGGCATCGAGACCGGCGCCGCACTCTCGCCGGGCGCGCGCGCCGACCTGCTCGTACTCGATGGCCGCACGCTGATGGACGATCGCCTGTTCGACGACGTGCCGGTGCTGGACTACGTGCTGGCCCGCGCCACCGCCGGCCACATCCATCGAGTCATCGTCGAAGGCCGCACGCTGGTGCACGATGGCCGCGTACTGGGCGTCGACTACCCGGCGCTGATGCAGGAACTCACCGCCCGCCTGCGCGCAGCGCTACCCGGCGATACCGCGTGGCGAACGGCCGTGCGTGCGCTCGACGGCGAACTGGCCCGGCACTATTCGCACTGCTGCTGAGGGTCGAGCCGTGATTGCGTCGTCTGCGGCGCCAGCGTTGCGAGGTACCATTCGGTCCTCGCATTGTTCGGCCGCACACGGAAACAGCCATGACCTCATCTCACCTTTCACGCATCGGCACGCCGCTGAGCCCTTCGGCCACCAAGGTCATGCTGCTTGGGGCGGGCGAGCTGGGCAAGGAAGTCATCGTCGCGCTGCAGCGGCTGGGCGTGGAAGTCGTCGCCGTTGACCGTTACGAGAACGCGCCGGGCATGCAGGTCGCCCATCGGTCGCACGTGATCAACATGACCGACCCGGTGGCGCTGCGCGCACTGATCGAGGCCGAGCGGCCACATCTGGTGGTGCCGGAGATCGAAGCGCTGGCGACCTCGGTGCTTGCCGACGTCGAACGCGAACAGCTCGCAGAGGTGATCCCCACCGCGCGCGCCGTGCAACTGACGATGAACCGTGAGGGCATCCGGCGGCTTGCGGCAGAAGAACTCGGTCTGCCGACGTCGAGGTACGCCTTTGCCGGCTCGTTGGCGGAATTGCAAGCGGCCATCGAAGGCGGCGTGGGCTACCCGTGTTTCGTGAAGCCGGTGATGTCTTCGTCCGGCAAGGGACAGTCATTGCTGCGCGGTCCGCAGGACGTCGAACCGGCGTGGAACTACGCGCTCGAATCCGGTCGCGTGAAAGAAGCGCGGGTGATCGTGGAATCGCTCGTCCCGTTCGAATACGAAATCACCCAACTGACGGTGCGCGCGGTCGGGGCCTCCGGCAAGGTGGAAACCTTCTTCTGCGAGCCCATCGGCCACGTGCAGGCCAGCGGCGACTACATCGAATCGTGGCAACCGCAGGCGATGTCGCCTGTGGCATTGCAGCGCGCCCGCGAGGTCGCCCATGCGGTAACGGATGCGCTGGGTGGGCGCGGTATCTTTGGCGTGGAGCTGTTCGTAAAGGGCGACGAGGTGTGGTTCTCGGAAGTAAGCCCGCGCCCGCACGACACCGGGTTGGTGACGCTCGCCACGCAACGTCTGTCTGAATTCGAACTCCACGCTCGCGCCATCCTCGGTTTGCCCGTGGATACCTGCCTGACGCGGCCCGGCGCATCGGCCGTGATCTACGGTGGCATGGAAAAAACCGGCATTGCCTTTGAAGGTGTCGCCGAAGCGCTGGCCGTACCGGAATCGGACCTGCGCCTGTTCGGCAAGCCGGAAAGCTTCACCAAGCGGCGCATGGGCGTGGCAGTTGCCGGCGCCGATACGGTCGATGAAGCGCGTTCGCGCGCCAGGCTGGCGGCAAGCAAGGTGAAGCCGGTAGTCGGCTAACCCGCCGCGATACCGTTCCAGCGCAGTCGTCAGGAAGCCGGCTTGAGCGTGCTTTCGCGCTCCAGCACTTGGAATGGAACCAGCAGGGTTTCGGGCGACACGGAGTCGCCCGCGCGCCGCGCAGCAATCGAACGCAGCAATATCTGGCCGGCAGAGCGGCCGATGCCGTAGCAATCGATGGCCAACGTGGAAATGCGCGGATGGCAGTTGGACGCCAGCTCGAAATTGCCGAAGCCGGCCACCGCGATCTTGCCCGGCACGGCCCAGTTGCGACGATGGCATTCCATGATCGCGCCAAACGCCGAGAGGTCCGACACGCACACGACGGCGTCGATGTTGGGGTGGCGCGTCACTAATTGCACGAGCGCCTCCGCCCCTTGTTCGATCGACACAGGCGGCTTGGTGAACGAAATGATCCGCCCCTTCGGCAGGCCGAATTCAGCGATGGCTTCTTCGTAACCGGCACACCGCTCGGCATTGCGCGAACCTTCTTCCAGCGTGTTGCCGATAAAGCCGATCTCTTTGTAGCCGCGTTCGGCCAGCCGCCGCACCAACGCACGCGAAGCGGATACGTTCGAAAAGCCGACCACGCTTTCGATGGGATTGGCCGGCACGTCCCAGGTTTCGATGATCGGAATGCCCGCGTTGGCGAGCATCTTGCGCGCGCGCTCGGTGTGATGTCCGCCCGTCAGCACGACGCCTTCGGGGCGGCGGCGCAGCATGGTTTCGATGAGACGCTCTTCGCGCTCGGCTGAGTGTTCGGTGTAACCCAACAGGAGTTGCAGGCCTTCCACTTCGAGTGCATCGACCAGTCCGCGCACCGTGTCGGAGAAGTTCGAACTGTTGATCGATGGCACCAGCGCAGAAATAAAACCCGACCGGTTGGAAGACAAGGTGCCGGCAGTCTGGTCGAGGACATAGCCGAGTTGCTCGACCGCCTGTGCAATGCGTGCGCGAGCTTCTTCGGACACGAGTTCTGGATTCTTGAACGCGCGCGACACCGTCATGGGCGATACGCCCGCGAGCGATGCCACATCCGCCATGCGCGGCCGTCCTTTATCGTTCTCCGTCCCCAACCTGTTGCCTCCCTCGGATATAAAAACCTGCTCACGATCTTGCCGCGCAGCGGTGATCGAGAACAGGTTCTAAGGTTCTCGCGCGTGCCTCACGGTACGCGCGCCCATCAACTTTCGACGATCAGACCACGTTCCAGTAGTTCCGCCGCCGGCGCGCTCAATTCGAGCACTGATTTGCCGTCGCGGTACTTCTGGATGTCGGCCGCTTCGATCGCTTCACGCGCGGCGGCCAGGCGCGCCACCTCTGAAGCCTCCTCGCGCCGGATGACGACCAGCCCATCGGCATCGCCCCGCACGATATCGCCCGGGCGAATGATTTCGCCGCCGATCAGCACAGGCTGGTTGATCGAACCATGCGCGACCTTGTTCGTCCCCTTGATGCACACGCTCAGCGAGAACACCGGGAAGCCCAGTTTGCGAATGTCGCGTGTGTCGCGTACGCCGGTGTCCGTCACCAGGCCGCCGATACCGCGCGCCTGCGCCGCATTGGCCAGCACGTCGCCGAACGAACCGGCCTCTTCGTACTCGCCAGCGGCGACGACGATGATATCGCCTGGCTGCGCATAGGCAATTGCGATCTGCAGCATGATGTTGTCACGCGGCGCGCCCTGCACCGTGAAGGCCGGCCCGCACAGCGACATGGCGTTGTCGATCGGCTTCAGCCGCGAAGAGAGCGCGCCGCGCCGGCCCTGGGCCTCGTGCAGCGTGGCCGACGAGTGCCTCGCCAGCGCCTCGACTTCTTCGAGGCTCGGGCGTTCGATGGATTTTTTCACGTTGATCATTCTCTGACTCCTTTGGATAGCGATTTGCGGATAGGCCGGTAGCGATGCCGCGCCCTCCACATCGATGTGGTGCGCTGACGGAAACGAATGGTATCGATACCATTTTAAGAGCGCAAGCCTGCTCAAAACCCTGATGAACATTTCGGGCCGACATCGAGGCCATTGAGCCTCGACGCGGTCGTGTCTTCACTGGATTTCGTCGCCATGTCTCTTCGGAGAAAGGCTGGATTGTGCGGATTTTCCCTTATCTGACGGCCACTTCTGACGAAGTGATGAGCCTGTATCGGACGCACTCATCGACCGTCAAGGAGATCAATTTCGACTCAGCGCGTCATGCGGGTATGTCCGTAGTTCGAGATGATTGCAATGGTATCGATACCATTATAAAGTCCATCTCAACGGGATTCGAATTGGCCCTGCGCCATTCCCCGCACCATCAAACAGACAGAAGCCAATGGCTTCATCCAGGAGGAGGTCCCTATGCGCAAGCATTCAGTTTCCCTGCTCGCCGCGGTCGTTCTGACGGCGCTTGCTTCCACGGCCCATGCCGACACCTTGGACGACATCAAGGGCAAGGGTTCGATCACCTGCGGCGTGCTGACCAATTCGCCGCCGTTCGGCATGCAGGACCCGCAGACCCGCGAACCTGCGGGTTACGAGATCGATCTGTGCCGCAAGCTGGCGGGCGACCTGGGCGTGAAGGCTGAGATCAAGCCGGTGTCCCCGCAGACGCGGATCGCCGAGCTGCTGCAAGGGCGTGTGGATGTGCTGGCGGCGATGATCAGCTACAGCAAGGAACGCGCGAAGCAGGTCGACTTCAGCGGCGCGTACATTGCCGAGAACTTCTATTTCGTCACGCTCGCCAGTTCGCCCATCAAGAAGGTCGATGATCTTGAAGACAAGCGCGTCGCGCTGGTGAAGGGCAGCGTGCTCGAACCGCTGACCAAGAAGCGCCTGCCTGAAGCGCGCATCCTGTCGTTCGAGACCAGCGCGGCGTCGTTCCTCGCCGTGCAACAGGGCAAGGTGGCGGCGACGGTGTTCCGCAACTCCGAAGGCAAGGCGCTCGAACACAACGCGGGCAGCGACATCAAGCCGCTGCGCCAGCTGGATGAATCGTTGCTGACCATGCCGTCCGGATTCGCAATGCGCAAGGACGATGCGCGGCTGCGCGATCGCATCAATGCCTTCCTCGCCAAGATCGAAGCCAACGGCGAAGGGCAGGAGGTGTTCGACAAGTGGATGGGCTCGAAGTCGTACTTCAAGCTCACCCGTGACTTCAAGTTCGGCCAGCCGCAAGAGAGCTGGTTCGAAAAGTGAAACGGCCCACCCTGATCCGACGCCGGCCTGCCTGCGCACGACGAGGCACGGCAGCCGGCGCCCAGACGGCGCTTCAATCCGGGCGACACGGCCTGGAAGCATTTTCGAAAGCGATCGATGAATTACGCATTGGACTTCGGCGACATTCTGTCCGGCGAGTATCTGCAGTTGATACTCAGCGGCGCCAGAACGACGCTCACTCTGTTCGCGCTGGCGTGGGTATTCGGCATATCCCTCGCGCTGGTGCTGACCGTGGTGCGCGCCATCAACTTCAAACCTACGCAGTACCTGATCAGCGCCTTCGTTGAATACCACCGCAACGTACCGCTGCTGATCCAGCTTTTCGTGTGGTACTTCGGCATGGCCAGCCTGTTGCCGGACGTCATCAACGACGTGCTCAACGACTACGGTGCCGAAATGGGTTTCGCCATCGTTGCGCTGGCCCTGAACAAGGCCGCGTACATGTCGGAGGATTTCCGCAGCGGCTTGCGCGCCATCCCGAACACGCAGTTCGAAGCGGCGCGCGCCATCGGCCTGAGCTACCTGGGCAGCATGCGCTGGGTGATCCTGCCGCAGGCCTGGCGCCTGGCGCTGCCCGCGCTGCTCGGCCAGACGCTGTTCCTGTTCAAGGCAACCAGCCTGGCCGCCGCCATTGGCGTGGCGGAACTGAGCTATCAGTCGAAATACATCGAAAGCCAGACCTTCCGCGTTTTCGAAGCCTTCACCGTCGTGACGCTGCTCTACATGGTCGGTTCGTTCCTGATCATGGGCGTGGCCGCTGTCCTGGCATCGCGCTTCAAGCTGAGGACGAAATAACATGTTCCAGATCATTCACGATTACTGGCTGCTGATGCTCGTGGGCGAATACCCGCGCGGCTTCCTCGGCGGCCTCGCCCTGACGGGCGTGATTTCCGGCGTCGGCCTGCTGGTCACTTTCCCGGCCGCCATCGTGGTCGCACTGTGCCGCACGAGTGGCTGCGCGCCGCTGCGTGCCGCCGCCACCGCATACGTCTACGGCATTCGCGCCATTCCGCAGCTCATGCTGATTTTCTGGGCGTACTTCTTCGTCCCGGTGTTGCTGGGCTTTCCGATCAACGCGGCGGTGACGCTGATCGTTGCGATCGTCATCAACCAGACGGCGTATCTGTCGGAGATCATCCGGGGCGGTATCGAAGGCCTGCCTCGCGGTCAGGTCGAAGCGGCACGCGCGCTGGGGCTGGGCTACATCCCCATCACTGCGCGGGTGGTGCTGCCGCAGGCGCTCTACAACGTGCTGCCGGGGATCATCAATCAGCTCACCTCGCTGATCAAGGATTCGTCGCTGGGCGCCATCATCGCCGTCGGCGAAATCACCTACGTCATGATGCAGATAAACAGCAACACGGTGACCAAGTCGTTCCAGGTGTTCGCCCTGCTGGCAGCCTGCTACTTCGTGCTGTGTTTCTCGCTGAGCCGGTTCGCTGGCCGCATCGAGTCGCGCATCGCCACGCGCCGCAAAGGCATCGACGCACTGGAGGCCGCCAAGTGATCCGCTTCGACAATGTATGCAAATCGTTCGGGCGCTTTCAGGTGCTCAAGAACATTACGGCGCAGGTTCAGCGCGGCGAGGTCATCGTGGTGTGCGGCCCGTCCGGCTCGGGCAAATCAACGCTGATCCGCACCGTCAATCGTCTGGAAGAAATCGAAAGCGGCCAGATCACGCTCGATGGCACGAGCGTCCACGACGCTTCACTCGGCATCAACGAACTGCGTGCGCGCATCGGCTTTGTCTTTCAGCAGTTCAACCTATTTCCGCATCTCACCGCGCTCGAGAACGTGGCGCTGCCGCTGCGCCGGGTCAAGGGCGTTGCGCGCAAGGAAGCCGAAAGCGCGGCGCTCGCACTGCTTGAACGCGTAGGCCTGCGCGATCGAGCGAACTCGGTGCCGGCGGATATCTCGGGCGGACAGGCCCAGCGCGTGGCCATCGCCCGGGCACTGGCCCTGAAGCCGCCACTGATCCTGCTCGACGAACCCACCAGTGCGCTCGACCCCGAGATGGTGGCCGAAGTGCTCGACCTGATGAAATCGCTGGCGCGCGACGGTATGACGATGATGTGTGTCACGCATGAAATGGGGTTCGCCCGCGAAGTTGCCGACCACGTGTGGTTCATGCATCAGGGGCAGTTGATCGAAAAGGCGCCGCCCGCTGAGTTCTTCGGCCACTCGGCCAACCCCGTGGTGCGTGAGTTCCTGAGCACCCATCGATCCGAACGCCCGGCCGCGCAGGAGGCATGAAATGAACATGGCAGCCACATCTCACATCACATCGGCGCCGGTCGACGCCGCGCAAGACCGTCACGTTGCGTTCCACAAGGTCAGTAAGTGGTACGGGCAGTTCCAGGTACTGAAGGACATCGACCTGACCGTGGCCAAGGGCGAGCGCATCGTCGTATGCGGCCCATCCGGATCGGGCAAGTCAACGTTGATCCGGTGCATCAACCAGCTCGAAGCCTATCAACGCGGCCAGATACTGGTGGACGGCCACGAACTGGAACGCAATGGACGCGGCGCCCCGTCCGCGCAGAGTGGCGTCGGCATGGTGTTCCAGAACTTCAACCTGTTCCCGCACCTGACCATTCTGCAGAACTGCTCGCTGGCGCCGATGTGGGTCAAGAAGCTCTCGCGCAAGGAAGCCGAGCAGCGCGCCATGCATTACCTGGAGCGCGTGCATATCCCGGAGCAGGCGCACAAGTACCCGACACAACTGTCCGGCGGGCAACAGCAGCGCGTGGCCATTGCGCGGGCCTTGTGCATGGAGCCGGAGATCATGTTGTTCGACGAGCCCACCTCGGCGCTCGACCCGGCCATGGTCAAGGAAGTGCTGGACGTGATGATCACCCTGGCCGAATCCGGCATGACCATGTTGTGCGTGACGCACGAAATGAACTTCGCACGCAAGGTCGCCGACCGGGTGATCTTCATGGATGGCGGACAGATCGTCGAAGAGAACACGCCCGATGCCTTCTTCGACAACCCGCAACACCCACGCACGCAATTGTTCCTGAAACAGATCCTCCACTGAGCTGACGACGCCCCGCGTAGCGGTATAGGGGCTTCTTACGCCCGCCATATGCCATACGCATCAACAGATCTGCTTCAAATCCTTCTTCGCACAGAAAGGCAAAACCATCATGCGCATCATGCCCGACCAGATGACGGCCGAATTCAAACGCGTCCTGCTCAAGAAAGGCTGTTCCGAAGCCATCGCCGAAGCGTCGGCACGGCTGTTCACCGATAACAGCCTGGACGGCATCTACTCGCACGGCGTGCTGCGCTTTCCGCGCGTCGTGCAGTACATCGACAAGGGCTACATCGATCCGGTCGCCACGCCCGTGAAGCTCGACGGCCTTGGCGCCATGGAGCGCTGGGACGGTCGCGCCGGAATGGGCAACGTCAACGCCACCGTCGCCATGGATCGCGCGATCGAACTGGCGCGTGAATACGGCATCGGTTGCGTTGCCCTCAAGAACACCAACCACTGGATGCGCGGCGGCACCTATGGCTGGCAGGCGGCCCGCGCCGGCTGTGTCGGCATCTGCTGGACCAACACGCAGCCCAACATGCCGGCCTGGGGCGCGGTCGACCGCCGCATTGGCAACAACCCGCTGATCTTCGCCGTGCCGCGCGAGGAAGGCCCCCTGGTGGCCGACCTGGCGATGGCGCAGTTTTCCTACGGCAAGATGGAAGACAGCAAGCTCAAAGGTCAGATGCTGCCCGTGCCGGGCGGCTACGACACCCAGGGCAACATCAGTTGCGACCCGGCAGAAATCGAAAAGACCTGGCGGGTACTGCCTATCGGCTATTGGAAGGGTTCCAGCCTGTCGATCGTGCTCGACCTGATCGCCACGGTGCTGTCGGGCGGCAACTCGGTGCTGAAGGTGGGCAAGCTGGGCAGCGACGAACATCAGTTGTCGCAAGTGCTCATCGCCATCGACGCCCGTCGCCTGGCGGGCGACGCATTCATCTCAGCCGCCATCAACGAAGTCGTCGCCGATCTGAAGGCATCGGAAAAGGTGCCCGGCACCGGCGAGATTTTCTATCCCGGTGAAATCGAATCCAGAACGCGCCAGGACAACCTGCGCCACGGCATCCCTGTGGATGACGGCGTGTGGGCCTCGATTCTTGCCATGTAACGCTTCAGCCTAGGAGACATTCCATGAGTGCTTCAGTCAAGACGGTCTACCTGGCCGCCCCCGGTGACATCACATTGAAAGACGTACCGTACCCCCAAAAGGCCGACGATCAGGTGCTGATCAAGGTTGAATCGGTGGGCATCTGCGGGTCCGATATCGGCGCGTATCGCGGCGTCAATCCGCTCGTCACTTACCCGCGCGTGATCGGCCATGAAGTTGTCGGCACCGTCATCGAAGGCGGCGTCGGCATGCCCGCCGGCATTGCCGTCGGCGACCGCGTAATCGTCGATCCGTACATCAACTGCGGTCATTGCTACCCGTGCAGCATTGGTCGCACAAACTGTTGCGAACACCTCAAGGTCATCGGCGTGCACGTCGAAGGCGGCATGAGCGAGGTGTTCGCCCACCCTGCGCGCCTGCTGCATCGCGTGCCGCCGGGCATTCCGCTCGAAGCGATTCCGCTGGCCGAGCCGCTGACCATTGCGTTGCACGCCATGCATCGCACCGGGCTCAAGTCAGGTGAGCACATCGTCATCATCGGCGCGGGCGCCATCGGGCTGCTGTGCGCACTGGCCTCGCTGTCGTACGGTGCGGTGCCGATCCTGGTGGACATCCTCGATGAACGCCTGACGCATGCACAAACCCACGGTGTCCCTCATGTCATCAATCCGCGGCACGAAGACGCCGTCGCCGCCGTCAAGCGCATCACGCAGGGGCGCATGGCCGAGGTTGTCGTCGAAGCGTCCGGCTCGAACATCGCCATTCAAGACACGCTGCGCTATGTCTCATTCGCGGGGCGTATCGCACTGACCGGCTGGCCGAAGAACGAGACACCGCTGCCGACCAATCTGATCACGCTGAAGGAAGTTAACGTGCGCGGCTCACGCACCAGCGTGCGCGAATTCGCCGAGGCGCTGAAGATGATCGCCGACGGCGTTGTGCCAGCCAGCGCGGTCATCAGCAAGGCGATTTCGATGGAAGAGATTCCGGCGGCCGTGGTGGAACTGGCGCAATTCCCGGAACGGCACTTGAAGATCAACGCCGTGCTGTGACGTCAAAGGTGGCGCATTGCGATCCGTTGCTACGGATCGCAATGCCGGCCCGCATCAATCCCGCTCGGCCCGTATCGCCTGCAGGCGCCGCTGGTCGAGCATCTGCTTGAGCCGCGAGATGTCCTGCGGCGGCCAGTCCGCAATCCCCGTCACCAGCAGCCACGCGTCGACGTAGTGCGACGGCGCGTAGACGTGGCCGTAGCCCATCGGCGCGGTATCGGCCAGCAGCATGTCGAGCGCCAGCTGGAACATGCTCACCAGTGGATACCAACGCAGCGCGGGCGAGACATCCGGCCCGCGCGGCTCGTCGAGCCATGCCGGCGCACGCCACGCGTCGTGCGCATCGAAGAAGGTGACCGCGTCGCTCGCGTATTGCAGATAGACGATCCGCAATGGCCCCCATGGTGCATCCGCCGGCACCTTGGTGCCGTTCTGGTTCATGAAGCGCACAAGACTGCCGTCCTGGAATTCCGGCAGCCATGCGGGCGAACCTGCGTTGCGCGCGTCGGTGATGGTGCGCCAATGTGTGCTCGGGAACGGAGGCCCGCTCCAAAGCGCGCCATTGATGGGGTCGCCCAGCATTTCGAAGGCGTTCACGGCACGCTCGGAGTTCATCGCGCCCAGGCTCAGTCCATGAAGATAGAGCTTGGGGCGCTGCGCCTTGGGCAGCGTCTTCCAGTAGCCGTAGATTTCGTTGAACAGCGCGCGCGATGCGTCCTGTCCATAGTCGGGTTCGACCATCAATGACAGCGGGCTCGGCAGGTACGAGTACTGCATCGCCACGCTGGCAACGTTGCCGCGATACAGGTATTCGAGGCTCTGGATGGCGGCCGGATCGACCCAGCCTGTCCCGGTGGGCGTGATGATGACCAAGGCCTGACGCGAGAACGCGCCCACGCGCAGCAGTTCCTTCAGGGCGAGATGAGCACGCTCCCGTGCCGAATCGCCAGCCGGCAAACCGACGTACACACGGATCGGCGACAGCGCCTCGCGGCCGGTAAAGCGGGCGATCTCGGCAGCGTCCGGCGCAGTCACGGCGAACTCCCGCCCGGCCTTGCCAAGCTTGTCCCAATCGATGAGCGACCTCGGGCTGCCGCTGATCAAAGGAGCGGTCGGCGCCGAGTCGTCGGGTGGAATCAGCGCATCGGCCTGACGGAATGAAGCGTTGACCAGCCGGAGCGCGCCGTGAACGACGACGCCGTTGGCGACGAAAGAGAATAACAAGGCTGCGCAGCCCGCACCGATGACATTGGCCACGCGACGCGGCATCCACGCCCGTGCGCGGTAGGCGACATCCAGCGACACCCACATGAAGACGCGCCCGATGACCATCAGCACGGCGAACGTCACCAGTGCGATCAGCAACGTGCGCACCAGGAAGATATTGTCGACCGGCGGCAGCTTCATCGCCGCGCGAACGGTATCGAGCCAGGGCCGGGCAAACCACACCGAAGATGCGACCGCCAGCGCGCACACGACTGCCAGCGCACGTTTGATCGACTTCCTGCGCGTGCTGCGTGGTACGCGCAACTCAAGATATGCCCATAGCCAGCGCAGAAAAACGCCGACGCTATAGCCGATGGCAAAACAGAAGCCCGACAGTACGCCCTGTTCCAGATAGCCGCGCGGCACGAGGCTTGGGGTAATCGATGCGGCGAAGAAAAGCGCGCCGAGGATCAGTCCGGTGTCGGAGAAGCTGCGGATGAGTCGCATAGTCGCCTTGTTGTACGGTCAGCCGGGTTTGCACGCACGATACGCCAGAACACGCGGGCCATGGCACCTGCATGGGTGCCGCCGCTATCGCAGAGGGGCCACTCGGGGCATCGATGGCCGGTGCCGTCCGGATGGAGTCGCCGTAGGATGTCGGTGTTCGCTATATGACCAGATGAGAGGTGACCATGTTGAAGACCTACCACGGAAGTTGCCACTGCGGCGCCGTACGATTCGAGGCCGATATCGATTTGAGTGCAGGCACGAACAAATGCAACTGTTCCCTCTGTACCAAGACGCGCAACTGGAATGTCATCATCGGCCCCGCCGCGTTCCGCTTGATTGCGGGGGAAGAGGCGCTCGTTCGACTATCAGTTCGGACACAAGGTCGGACACCACCTGTTCTGCCGTCACTGCGGCGTCCGGTCGTTCGCGCGCGGATATGTTGAACAGATCGGCGGACATTACGTCGCCGTGCAAGTCTGCTGCCTGGACGACGGAGATGTGCAGGAGTTGATTGCCGCCCCCGTCAGGTACGCCGATGGGCGACACAACAATTGGGGCAACGTGCCCGACGAAATCCGGCATCTTTAGCCTGCCCGGCGACCCGCACGCATGGCACTGTTGTCATGCGTGCGGGCGCGTTCTGTTTGACCATTCCGCCAAGGCGCAAGGACACGTTGGTCATTGCGCCGATATATTCCATTCGGTTTTATCGCACTTCATTTCTAGCACCTGCTGCGTCAGGCTGACCCGGCTCGGCGACGAAATATATTCGACGTATTACTCAATCCAAAAATCTTCAAATAGCGGAACCGAGCATTCCAATATCTGTTTCTGGCGAATATGTTTCGCCAGAATACATAACCACCGCGCAATTCTTCCAGCATCCATCACGCAAGCTGGAAAGCCCATCCAGAGCACCATTCGGCGGCATTCATAGTGGAATCTCCTCCACACGCATTCGTCCTCACCCCGTTTCAAACCCACTCCGATTTGTTCAAAACACTTTCGTTCAATCGATTTTATTTTTCGTCTCGTGAAATGAGTGCATTTGCATGAAATATTAATCGGGCATTTCCATTCAATCTCGGTAATCAATTCGTCATCACTGCGCCGTACCGTACCGGCCTGATCGCGGGGCTATCGAATTTGAATGTCCGGCGATATTCATTTGCAGTAAAGCTCCTGGAGATTTCTCGATATGAATCCGGATTTTCAAATGGCCTCCAGTAAACGGCGTCTGGCCGTATTGGTGGCAATGGTTGCAGGTGCCGTGCTGAGCGCTTGTGGTGGCAATTCCAGCACCTCGGACGACAACAACACCGTCGTCAAGGTCACGCCGACCCGAACGATCATCATGGTGTGGGACGGTCTGCGTCCTGACTCGGTCAACGCGACCGACACGCCGAACCTCTATCAACTGCGCCAGAGCGGCGTTAACTTCACCGACAACCACTCGACCTACCCGACGTTCACGATGATGAATGGTTCGTCGTTTGCCACGGGTTCGTTCCCCAAGACGAGCGGTTTCTACGGCAACACGTTCTGGACGCCGCCCCAGGGTAGCTCGAACACAATCCCGGCCGGGAATGGCGCGGGCGGTACGGCGGCGGATTATCAGGACCCCGTCTTCACCGAGGACTACCAGATCCTGACCACGCTGAACAATTACTACGGCGGTCAGCTCCTGCTGGTGAAGTCGCTGTTTGCCACGGCGCAGAGCGCCGGCCTGACGACGGCCACCATCGGCAAGTCCGGCGCGGCTTACATCCAGGATCTGGGCAAGGGCGGCTACTTTCTCGACGAGAACACCGTGCAGCCCCGCTCGCTTGTGACCGAACTGCAGAATGCCGGCTACGCGCTGCCGGCCAACACGGTCTACAACTACTCGGGCGCGGACGCCGTCACACTGGCGTCGACCAACGGCAACCCGACCGCTCGCGCCGGTTACATCACGTTCAATACGACCGCCTACGACACGGCCGCGACGCCGTCGATCACCGTCGCGGCGCGCGATTCGTCCGACACCACGCAGGGCGAGCCGGCCGATGCGGCCAACAAGTACATGATGTCGGTCTTCACGCAGTACATCCTGCCGCAGAAGAAGCCGATGCTCTCGTTGATCTGGTTCCGCACGCCGGACAACGTTGAGCACGGCTACGGTCCGGGTTCGGCCAACATGAAGGCCGGCCTGCGCTCGCAGGACGCTCGCTTGGGCGAGCTGATTTCGGCATTGCATGCGAACGGCATGGACAGCACGACCAACATCGTGGTGGTGTCCGATCATGGTCACTCCAGCGTTTCCGGCCCGCTCGCCACGTATCCGCTTCGCGCCATCAACGGCACTTCGCTACCCAATGGCACGCCCGTCAATGGGTCGACCAACGGCACGACCAACGCCAGCATCGGCGCAGTCAGCACCAGCGGCTATTCGTTCTCGGGTGACGTCCGCTCGGCTGACTTGCTGACCTATCGCGGCTTCAAGGCCTACGACGGCGCCGGTTGCAGCACCAGCGCCATGTACGGTCTGAGCGGCGACAGCACACCGGTGCCGACGCTATCGATCAAGGTCGACACCGCCGGCACGCTGTGCGGCGCGGCGAACACCAAGTACCAAGCCATCAGCGCCACGCTGGCCAGCCCGGTGGCGAGCTTCAAGGTGCCCGCCGCGGCCAGCTTCCCCGCCAACGGTGTGGTCGTTGCGGCGAATGGCGGTTCGGATTACTTCTACGTGCCGGGACATGACGCCGCTACGGTGCAGAACCTCGTCAAGTTCCTGCAGCAACGTCCGGAATATGGGGCGATCTTTGTCGACAGCCGCTACGGCAATCTCGCCGGCACGCTGCCGATGTCGATGGTGAACCTCGAAAACGCCACGCGCCAGAACAACGGTCAGCCGGACGTCGTCGTCAGCTTCACCTGGGATGACACCGTCTCCGTCCAGGGCATGAACGGCATCGAATTCGAAAGCGTGGGCGGCCAGCGCGGCATGCACGGCACGTTCGGCACCACCGATGTGCACAACACGCTGATTGCCAACGGTCCGTCGTTCAACGGCAGCACCTCCATCACCACGCCGACGGGCAATGTGGACGTGGCGCCGACTGTCGCCTATCTGCTGGGCCTGTCCATGCCGCAGGCTGATGGCCGTGTCATCAATGAAGCGCTGAAGCAGCCGGCCAGCACGTCGACCGCCAGCGTTGCCGGCAAGACAGTGAACCCGACTTCCACGGCAACCGGTCTGTCGTTCGAATCGCTGACCGATCTGACGGGCACCACCAAGGACACCGCGCTGACCGCAGGGACTTACACGATCAACCTGCAGGTGAAGGACCTGACCGTCGACGGCAAGACCTACCGTTACTTCGACTCCGCGAAAGCCGTGCGCAAGTAACCGTCTCACATCGGGAGTAACGTTTTGAACACCCAGGCAATGCATCGCCGGGGCTCGATCCTGCGGCTCGTCACGTTCTGCGTGGCGGCCGCAGCGGTCGTTTCAGCCCAGGCAAAAGAACCGACGTTCGAACAGGCCTTCTCCGCCAAGGGCGAGCCTGCTTCGCTCCACTACGAAGTGCAGGTGTTGTCGCGCGGCGCCGAACGCCACCTGGAAATCTGGCGCGACGCCAACCGCGTGCGTCGCAGAACGGACAACGACACGGACATGTACGCGTTCAAGGAACCGGGCGATTCTGAATTCCGCCTGTCGATCCTGGACCACAAGCGCCATATCCGTAACATCATCGATCGCACCAACCTCGCCCGGCTTGGCACTTTCACCGATTGGTACGACCTTGGCCACGGTTTGCGTCATCCGGTCGGCGACTATCAGCTCACGCGCGCCAGCGCCCCCGACAAGGCTCCGCAAACCATTTCGGGATGTCAGTGGTACGACCTGACAGCCAACCAGCGCACGAACCATGTGTGCTGGAGCAGCCAGCTCAGGATTCCGCTCGTGATCATGTCGCCCGATAACGCCGTCGTCTGGCGCGTGACCGCAGCTGACCGCAAGCCGATCCCGGCCGCGATCTTCGCGATCAATGACGCCGGCTACATCCGCAACGACGCGAACGACGACATCGAGAACGACTGATTCAAACGCTGTCCACAGGCCCGCCATGTGTTGGGCGGGCCTGCGCTACGGTTGCCTGACGATATCGACCGAGACTTCCACCGCAGGGACCGCGCCCCTGTTCTCAAGCCAGTGGGTGGTATGTCTGTCTTCGGGCCAGCCGACGCCCGGCCCGTAGTCCGTGGCGATGCCGTTTCGATGGTCGGTGATCGTTCCTTCCAGGATGTAGACGGTGCCCGGTCTGTCGATGTGGTTGTGCACCGGACCGAAGACGCCGCCGGGCTCGATGGTCACCAACCGCATTCGAAGCTGACGCCCCGCCATGCCTTCGATCTCGGGGCCAAGGTCTACCGCCGCCAGCAACTTCACCGTCACGCCTCGCGTCTCGGGTGCCGCCTGTTCGTCGCTCATGGTGTTCTCCTTGGGCCTGGCGTGGATCCGGACAGACGCTGGCGCGCGTTGGCCGGTGACGCTGAAAATCTGCGTGCTCCTGCCAATTAAAGTCGATATCTGACTGTGTAGAGCGAGCCGTGCAGTGCCGGGCAAGACAGCGCGTTCACGACAATGCATGCGTGATGCCGTTATTGACCATCAGGCCACCGAACACCAGCCACAGCGCCAATACCGCGCCCAACAGAAGCGGCTTGACTCCCGCACTGCGCAGCGCGCCCCAATGCGTGGTGACACCGAGCGCGGCCATGGCCATTGCGAGAACAGCGGTGTCGACCTTGAGAATCCAGTTGGTCAGGGCCGGCGGCAGCGCGATGCACGAGTTGAGCACGGCGACCGCCACAAAGCCGAACGCAAACCACGGCACCGTGATCGAGCGCGGGCGTCTGTCGCCATGCCTGGCACCACGTCGAGAGCCCAGCGCCGACAACGCGACCAGGAACGGCGCGAGCATCATCACGCGGACCATCTTGACGATCACGGCCACGTCCGCCGCGTGCTGGTCGATGGCCCGCCCGGCCGCGACCACCTGCGCGACCTCATGTACGGTCGAGCCGACAAACACACCGTAGCGTTGTGGCTGCAGCGCAAACCAGCCTGTCGCCGCATCGAGGTGGTACAGGGCGGGATACACAAAGATCGCCAGCGTTCCGAACACCACGACCGTGGATACCGCAATGGTCACCTGCTCCGCGCGCCCCTGAACCACGGGCTCGGTCGCCATGACTGCTGCGGCGCCGCAGATGGAACTGCCCGCCCCGATGAGAACCGCCGTCTTGCTGTCGAGCTTGAAGACGCTCCGCCCCAGCCAGACCGCAAGCCCGAAGGTGCTCAGGAGCATGACGGCATCGATGATGACGCCCACCACACCCACATGGGCGATGTCCTGAAAAGTCAGCCGCCAACCATAGAGCACGATCCCCGCGCGCAACAGCGTTTGCTTGGCGGTACTCACGCCGGGCGCACAGCGCGGCGCCACCCGCCTGTACACGGTGTTGCCGACCAACATGCCCAGGACAATCGCCAGGGTCAGCGCGCTGATGCCATGGGCCTGAAAGGCCGGCCAGTCTCCGAGCCACGATGCCAGCATGGCCACCGCCGCCGACAACGTCAGTCCGGGCCAGCGCTGCACCAGCCAGTGAAGGGGAGACGAGCGAAAAGGGCTGGACGCTGAGTTCATTGCCGATGTGCACGGTGTCGGGGCGTGCATTTCAAAAAGACGATGCGCTCAGTGTTGCCTCATTGAATCAATTAGAAAAACGGGTAATCTCTTTATCAATCAACAGGAAAATCCGTTAATGACAGTACACCTCAATCTTCGGCAACTGGAGATCTTCGTGGCCGTGGCCGACACCGGCAGCACGTCGGCGGCGGGTCGTCACATCGGGCTGTCGCAATCGGCAGCGAGCGACGCCCTGCTCGAACTGGAAACAGCGCTCGATGCGCCGCTGTTCGATCGCATCGGCAAGCGTCTCGTCATCAATGAAACGGGGCGCGATCTGCTCGCCCGCGCCCGCACGTTGCTGGGCGACGCACATGACATCGAACGCCAGTTCGGCATTGGCCCTGTCGGCACGCACGGCCAGCGACCGATCCCACGGATTCGCCTGGGCGCCAGCACCACCGTCGGCAACTATCTGGTGCCGGACATGATTGCCGCATTGCTGCGCGAATCGCCCGAAGCCAACGTCGACGTGCACATTGCCAACACGCGCGACATCGCGGCTGCGGCGAGCCACCTGGAGATCGATGTCGGCCTGGTCGAAGGCCCCTGCCATGACGACGCTTTGCACGTCGAACCGTGGCGCACGGATGAACTCGTCATCGTGTGCGCGCCGTCCCATCCGTTGGCCAAGTTGACACCGCGCAAGCCTGTGTCGATCGAGCAACTGAAATCCGCCCGCTGGCTTCTGCGCGAACCGGGCTCTGGAACGCGCAGCGCAGTGGAACACGCACTGCTGCCGCATCTGCACCACTTCGATCACTCAATGCAGCTGGGTGGCTCAGAAGCGATCAAGCGCACAGTCGCGGCCGGTGTGGGCATCGCCTGCCTGTCGCGCTGCGTCGTACAGAATCTGATATTGCTCGGCCATCTGCGCATTCTGAACACCGAACTCCCGACGCTCACGCGTCACTTCTATCTCGTGCGCCACCGGAGCAAGACGCTGTCACCCGCCATCAACCGCCTCATCAATCTCGCCTAGTGCCCGTGCACGCGCGCCACATATACGCGCAGGCGCATGATGCGGCGGCGGATGTATACACGCCGCGCGGTGCGTGCCGCGCTACCATCGTCGCATGCGCCGTCTTCTGACCCTGTTGTGTTTGTGCCTTGCCTGCGCGCTGACCGCATGCAGTCAGGGGCACGTGGAACAGCAAGAGTCCTATGTCTTCGGCACGCGCGTCGAAGTCCTGACCTGGGATAGCGATGACGCTCGCGCGCAGGCCGCACTCAGCGCCGTGCTGCGCGAGTTCGATCGGCTGCATCGCACGTACCACGCCTGGCAGCCTTCCGAACTCACCGCGCTCAACGAACACATCGCGCAGGGCGAACCGACCCCCATCACGCCGGAAATGGCCAGTCTGCTCACCACCGCACAGCGCTTTGAAGCGGCCAGCGGTGGGCTGTTCGATCCAGCCATCGGCGCGATCATTTCGGCCTGGGGCTTTCAGCGCGACGAGTTCTCGCCGCATATTCCCGCGCCCGATCTTTTGCGTTCGCTGGTGGCCGCGCGGCCCCGTGCGGAAGATGTGCACATCCAGGACGGCGTTGCGACGAGCAGCAACCGCAACGTGCGATTCGATTTCGGTGGGCTCGCCAAGGGCTACGCGCTGGATCGCGCCGTGACGATCCTGCGCGAGCATGGCATTCACAATGCGCTGATCAACATCGGCGGCAACATCATGGCGCTCGGCAGCAAGGGTGGCACGGCGTGGCAGGTGGGCATCCAGAGTCCGCGCCAGGCCGGCCCGATGGCGACGATCTCACTCTACGATGGTGAAGCCATCGGCACCTCTGGCGACTACCAGCGCTATTTTGAAGTCGATGGCCGGCGCTACAGCCATCTCATCGATCCACGCACGGGCGAGCCGAGCGAAGTCTCGCAGGCGGCCACGGTGCTGATAACCCCACGCGACGCCGCCGGTACGTTGTCGGACGTGGCAAGCAAGCCGATCTTTCTTTCCGGCGACGACTGGCCCGCCCAGGCGCGGCGCATGGGCATCGAGCACGTCCTGCGCGTCAAGCCCGACGGCAGTCTGGAACTGACCTCCGCCATGCGGGCGCGCGTACGCTGGGTCGGCGCGGAGCCGACTTTCACGACACGCGCGCTGCCGTAGGCCTCGCCTCGTCAGGCACTGACCAGGACCGCTTCTTCACTGCCAAAGCACAAGGCGTAGTCGCAACACACACCACAACTGGGCGACTTGCAGATGCGGATATCGGCGCGCTCGCACAGTTGCAGGTAGAAGAACTTTTTCCACTTCATGTTGGTGACGTTGCGCACGGCGAGCGTGGGGAAGTACGTGCTCAAGAGCGACGACAGCACAGCGCGCGAAGGCAGGCGCATGTCCTGCCACAAGTGGTTGTCGCCAAGACAACTGGTGGCGACAGCGTGGGCGAGCCACGTGAGTGCGGGTGTATCGACGGCGCGATGACTGTGCAACAGCGCGACGAGGTCATCCATCTCCAACGCTTCATCGAAGGCAGACGGCGGGCGCATGCGTTGCCAGTCACGGGAAAATTCCCCCGCGGTATTTTCCAGCGGCCGCAGGGCGGTTTCGATGCGGATCATGACATCCGCATCGATTCCATACAGCGGCAGACAGTTTGGGCCGCATTGCGCCCAGCTCCGCCGTATCGACCCCGCCAACGCCAGCGCGATGGGCGCGTCCAGCGCCACCTCGTCGATCAGGCCGACGCCGGGGCGTGTGAATAGCACTTCTTGGGGCATACCTTGGCGCAGGCTTCGCAGCCGATGCAGTGACCCGCGTGGGCGATGGTCATGACCTTCTTTTCGTATTCATCGTCGTCATCGTCCGGATCGACGGCGATCAACTCACCCGCTTCATCCACGCCCGCGAGGGCCAGCACATCGCGGGCGCACACGCGGATGCAACGCGCGCAGCCAATGCACTTGTCGTGATTGAGGTCCGTGACGAAATGCGGGGTCCAGATGTCGCCACTGGGCAGCGTGACGGAAAAATCAGCCATGAATGCAAAGACTCCATGCGTGGGGCGCGGCGCGCCTGCGTAGTGGGGCGGAAAAAGGCGGCCTCAGGATTCCTCGGCCACGCTGCGATAACGCGCGATGAGTGCCACCGCTTCGTCGACCAGCACGGTGCCGGCTTCCGAGAGCTTCTCCAGCGACGGGAAGCCAAAGCGGTGCACGTCGCGCACGTGCTTGCTCACCACCACCAGGCGGCCTGCAATCAGGATCACGCGACCAAAACCTTCGCTGTGCAGCTTGATGACGGGAGAAGCCATGATGCCGGTCTGCCGTTCAATGGCGATGCCCACGGCGGCGTAGAACAATTCCAGCCGCCACAATGTCTGCGGATCGGGATTGGCCATGATGGGAATGGTCCGGCGCTTCTCGGGGCTGAGCACATAGGGCTGCATCAGCTCGGCGTTGCTCTTTTTGTCCCAATTGCCGTGGGCGTCCTGAGCACGCCATTGGCCGATCAGATCGTGCATGAATGGCGTATCGGGCACGACGGCAGGGACGTTATCGCTGACGGCTTCACTCATGGCGTGGGCTCTCTCTGTGTGAGTCAGATGGTTTCGTCGTCGAAATCCGGTTGCGGCATATCGCGCATGAGCGCCTTGCGCAGCCACGGCGGCGGCGTGCCGGCAAGAACGGTCTGCAAACGGTCAAGCACATCCAGAATGGGCTCGGCCGTGGGCAACTTGACCGGGTGGACTTTCTTGGCGACCACGCGCGCGGCGGCCGAACCACCGATAGCCGCCACATAGACGATGGCCACGTCGTCGAGCGCGGCAAGCTTGCCGGTCAGCTTGTCTTCGTTGCCGTCTTCATCTTCGGCGGCAAAGTCGAAGGTCTCGACGTAGCGGTATCCCAGCCTGTCGATGTCGTACACAGCAATGTGGGGCGCCCAGCCGAAGTGGGCATCCACGCGCTGTTTGTCCTGCGTGGCGAATGCAACTTTCATGATGTGGTCCTCGTGGAGCAATGTGTGGCCCCTTCGTGCGCGCAGTGGCCGGAACAGCCCGGCCGGTGCGGAGCGGGCGGCGGCGTTGCCTGTGCCGCCCGGCGCGCCTCGTCGGTCAGCGGCCAATCGTCGGGCCGGGCGGTGTGGCCGTGTTCGAGCAGCGCGTTGGCCCATTCGAAGATCGTCTCGCGCGTGCCCCTGTAACCCACCGACAAGCGATGCGCCGCGCCCAAGCGGTCGAACATCGGCAAGCCTGTGCGGATGTGCGGCACGCCCAGCGCCTGTGCGGCATGGCGGCCGTGCGAGTGCGCCACCACGATGTCGCAGCCGGCGGCTTCGGCGCGGGTGGCCAGATCCTCCAGGTCGCCGACCACCACCTCTTCGCAGGGCAAGCCTTCGAGCAGGGCGGCGGATGACGGCGTAATGGCGGTGGTGATCTGTCCGCCCAACTCATGCGCGAGCATGGCGTTGGCGTAGAGCAGGTCGGGCTCGGCAGCCAGGGCGAAGCGCTTGCCGCCGATGTAGAAGTGCGCGTCCAGCATGGCGTCCTGCAACTGGCTGCGCTGGCGCAGGTAGCGGGCGGGCACCTTGCGTCCGGTGAGCGAGGCGAGGCAATGCACGATGGCGTCGACCGACGCCAGCCCGTTGGCGCGCGCAAACACACGATACGGCACACCGGTGCGCGCATGCAGCGCCACCGCCGAAGCATGCATGTGTTCGCCAATGGCCAGCGTCAGGCGCGAGCACTGCATGGTCTGCGCAGCTTCGACGGTGGTGCCGCCCAACGTGGTGGGCGTGAACGTGTCCGGCATGTGGCCGTCGAGCGAGCCGGACAAATCCGGCAGCACCACGGTGCCAAGACCAAAGTCCGCGATCAGGTCGCGCAGTTCGTCGATGTCGGCCGAGGTCAGATGGCTGCCCGGCAGCAGGTTCACCTGATCGAGCATGCGCCCGTCGCCGGGCGGTACCAGTTCTTCGATCAGAGCGGTGACGGCGTCGGCCCAGCCGTCCTGAAACGCACCGATGTAGTCCGGGGCCGGCACGTACACGATGCGCGTGTCACCGAGCGCCTGATAGTTGGCCTGGCGGATCAGCTTGAGAAACGCGGGGACGTCATCGCCCTTTGTTTCGGTCAGGCCCGTGGAAGAGATGGCGATCAGCGCCGGGTTGGCGCGCTGCTTGATGTTGAGCAGCGCCTTCTCGATGTTGTCGTAGCCGCCCAGGATCGTGCTGACCTCGTTCATCGCCGTGGTCTGCAGCGGGATGGCTTCCTTGAAATGGCGTACCAGCAACACCAGGCCGAACGAGGTGCAGCCCTGCGCGCCGTGCATGACCGGCATGCAGCGATCCATGCCGAGAAAGGCGTAGCACGCCCCGAGCGGTCGGCTCATCTTGAGCGGATTGACAGTGCAGGCCTTGGTGGGCAGCGTGATCGTCGCCATGGTCAGCCCCTGGCGGGCACGTCCCACGGGGCGCTCTGGCGAACCTGAGCCCACACCGGGTTGTGCAGCGTGCGGTGAATGTGCGCCACCAGCTCGACCATGCCTTCATAGCCAGCATAGGCATGGTGGCGCTCCTGGTTGATGTCCAGCCATGGCATGCGCGCTTTGAGCGCCACGAACTGCGTGCGACCGCCCGACAGCATGATGTCGGCGCGTGCCTCGGCCAGCATGGCGTACATCTGGCGCGGGGGCAGCTCATCGATCATGTGCGCGTCCTCGCCCATGATCTCCTGAATGCGCGCTTTGTCTTCCTGCGTGGATTTTTTGACGCTGGTGCCGACCACTTCCAGACCGGCTTCGCGCAGGGCGGACACGACCGACCAGCTCTTCACGCCGCCAGTGATCAGCAACACCTTCTTGCCTTCCAGCCCGGCGCGGTAGGCCGCGATACGGGCCCATGCGCGCGGCTCTTCCACGGCGATGAGCGCTTCGGTGCGGTCGATCAGATCGTCTGGCGCGCCGCGCTCGACCAACAACCGTGCCAGCGCACGCAGCGTCTGGCTCATGTCCGAGATGCCGTAGAACGAGCCCTCGAAATAGGGGATGCCATAGCGCTCTTCCATCTTGCGCGCCACATTGATCATGGAACGCGAGCACACCATCATCGATACGCGGGCGCGATGGCTCCAGGCCACTTCGCGATAGCGCGCATTGCCCGACAGGCACGACAGAATGCGAATGCCCAGCGCGTCGAGCAGCGGCTTGACCTGCCACAGCTCGCCGGCGACGTTGTAGTCGCCGATGATGTTGATGTCATAGGGCGTGGTGTCGGGCGGCTCTTGCGTGCCGATCACGTAATCGAGCAACGCCTCGGCACCGAGCTTGTTGCCCAGTGTCTTCGATCCGACAAAGCCCGGTGCATTGATCGGGACGACCGGCGTGCCGAATTTTTCGGACGCGCGCTGGCAGACGGCTTCGATGTCGTCGCCAATCAGTGCCGTCACGCAGGTCTGGTACACAAACACGGCGGCCGGATGATGGTTGTTGACGATCTGCCGGATCGCCTTGAACAAGCGCTTTTCGCCGCCGTAGATCACATCCAGCTCGCCGATGTCGGTCGTAAAACCGTTGCGATACAGCAGGCTGCCGGACGATGCCGAATTGCGGTTGTCCCACGAGTGGCCTTCGCAGCCGATCGGGCCGTGCACCAGATGCGCCACGTCGGTGATCGGCTGCAGGGCGATCTTGGCGCCGTCGAAGGCGCAACCGCCCGCCGCCGCACCGGGCGCGAGCTGTTTGCTGCACCCTTTTTTGCGGGCGGCCGGCGCCTTGGCTTGATTGTGGTCGCAGGCCGGTTCGTTGAAAACGTCCTGAATGCGGGCCGCTACGCGCGTGTCCATGATGATCCTCGCAACGTGACCGCGCGGCGCCGGGGACTGCGCCGCGCGGGGTGAATCAACGCACCGTGTCGTACGCGTAATCGGTCTTGCCGATGTCCAGGCTGTTGCTGTCGATGGTCTCGAAAATCTCATCGAGCAGCATCACCAGCACACGCAGGCCGCCCTCGTAACCCCAGGTCGGACTACGGTGGTAGTGGTGCCGATCGGTGATCGGGAACACCAGGCGCACCAGCGGAGCACCCGCATCGCGTTCGAGGAATTTGCCGTACGTATTGCCGATCAGGAAATCCACCGGCTCGGTATGCAGCAGCGAACGCAGGTGCCACAGGTCGCGTTTCGGATACGTCTTGCAGCCCACGCCGAAGGGTGAAGCGTCGAGCGCCGCCTGCACCTTGTCCGCCCAGTCGTCGTCCCCGTTGGTAGCGAGGATGTGCGCCGGCTCCGCGCCCAGTTCAAGGAGGAACTTGGTCAGGCCGATGAGTTGGTCCGGGTCGCCGTACAGGGCGTAGCGCTTGCCGTGCAGATAAGCCTGACTGTCGGCGATGGCGTCGACGAGCTGGCCGCGTTCGCGTTCGAGCTGCGCCGGCACGGGCTTGCCGGTCAGGCGTGAGATCGCCATCACCAGTTCGTCGGTGCCGGCCACGCCCATCGGGCTGTTCAGGCGCACGACTTCCTGGCCCTTGCCAGCAAGATACTTGGCCGTCTTCTCGCAGCAGATTTCCTGGAAGACGATGGTGGCCTTGGCGTTGAGCGCGTTGGCGATCTCTTCCTTGGTGGTGCCGCCGTCATACATGCTGAACTCGCCATCGGTCGGCGTGCTCCACACACCGGAGGGGTCGCACACGATGGTGTAGTCAACGCCGAACAGATCGAAGATGCGGCGGATTTCTTTCATGTTGCCGACCACGAATCCGTCGAAGCCGCCGATGAAGTTGATCGACCCGTTCGGCACGCGCTCCAGCGGCGGCACCGTGCCCGCCTTGCCGTCCCAGAAGTACTTGAGCACGCCGAGCAAGGCGTTGTCGTACCCGGTGATGTGGCTGCCCACGAACGCCGGCGTCGCGGCAAAGGGAATATCGAAGTCCGCCGGGACCGAACCCTTCTGGCGCGCGTTCTTGATGAACGAATCGAGGTCGTCGCCGATGACTTCCGCCATGCACGTGGTGGCCACGGCGATCATCTCCGGCTTGTACAGCGCGTAGCTGTTGGCCAGCCCGTCGATCATGTTGTTGAGCCCGCCGAACACAGCCGCGTCTTCAGTCATCGAAGACGACACGCACGAGGTCGGCTCCTTGAAGTGACGCGAGAAGTGCGAGCGGTAATACGCCACGCACCCCTGCGAGCCGTGCACGAAGGGCAGCGTGCCGTGAAAACCGTTGGCTGCGAACACCGCCCCCAGAGGCTGGCAAGCCTTGGCCGGATTGATGGTCAGCGCTTGGCGGGCGAAGTTCTTGTCCTTGTACTCCTCGCTCTTGGTCCACTGCACAATCTCTTGCACGCGTTCCGGCGGATGGCAGAACTCGAAGACCTCTTTCTTGTTGGCGAGCATCTCCGTGTATTCGGGCTCGCGGAAGAGGTATTCGTAGTCGATGATCTTTTCAGCGTTCTGAGGCATGTTCTTGATCCTTGAAGGTCACGATTTCCACGGTGCCTTGGTCAGTGACCACACGGGCGCACTGATGGCCATATCCATGTCGCGCGCGAAGACAGCGAAACCGTCGCAGCCGTGATACGGGCCGGAGTAATCCCAGCTATGCATCTGCCGGAAGGGCACGCCCATCTTCTGGAAGACGTACTTCTCCTTGATGCCGGAGCCGACCAGGTCGGGCCGCAGCGCGTCGGCGAATTTTTCGAATTCGTAGGCGGTCACGTCGTCGTACACCAGCGTGCCGTCGGTGATCTCATGCGCGGTACGCTGGTAGTCGTCGTTGTGGGCAAACTCATACCCCACGCCGATCACTTCCATGCCCAGGTCTTCATAGGCGCCGATGACGTGGCGCGCGCGCAGGCCGCCGACCGACAGCATCACGCGCTTGCCTTCCAGGCGCGGGCGGTACTTGGCGATCACCGCATCCATCATCGGCGTGTACTTGGCGATCACGCGCTCGGCGCCTTCCTTGATGGTGTCGTCGAAGTAGCTCGCGATCTGGCGCAGCGAATCCCTGATCTTGGTGGGCCCGAAGAAGTTGTATTCCATCCACGGAATACCGTAGGTCTCTTCCATGTACCGGCTGATGTAGTTCATCGAGCGGTAGCAGTGCAGCAGGTTGAGCTTGGCCTTGGGGGTGTTCTCCATTTCGGCCAGCGTGCCGTCGCCAGACCACTGCGCGATCACGCGCAGGCCCATCTCTTCGAGCAGAATGCGCGACGCCCAGGTGTCGCCACCGATGTTGTAGTCACCGATGATGGCGACGTCATACGGCGTCGCGACGAAGCCATGCTTGCCCTCTTCCGGCAGCTTGTTGAGCACCTGGTCGCGGATCGCGTCGTTGGCAATGTGGTGGCCCAGCGATTGCGATACGCCGCGAAAACCCTCGCAGCGCACCGAGACGATCGGGTGGTCGTTGTATTCCTTCGACTTGCGCTTGGCGACGGCCTCGATGTCGTCGCCGATCAGGCCGATCGGGCATTCCGACTGCACCGAGATGCCGCGGTTGAGCGGAAACAGCACCTGGATTTCGTCGATGATGGCGTCCAGCTTCTTGTCGCCGCCAAAGACGATGTCCTTCTCCTGAAAATCGGAGGTGAATTGCATCGTCACGAAGCTGTCGATACCCGTGGTGCCCGCGTAGTAATTGCGCCGCGCCGCCCACGAATACTGACCGCAGCCAACCGGGCCGTGCGAGATGTGCACCATGTCTTTGATCGGCCCCCACACCACGCCCTTCGATCCGGCGTAAGCGCAACCGCGGATCGTCATCACACCGGGCAGCGACTTGATGTTGGACTTGACGCCGCAGTCGGGGCGGCCTTCTTCGTGGACGTTGATGTGCTTGGCGCGCTTCTTGGCGGACTTGTCCGGGTACGCCTTCAGCACCTCGTCGATCAGTGCGGCGTTCTGCGCTTTCTTCTCTTCAATGGTCATGCTCATGTGAAATCTCCTGTGCCGTTCAGCCAGCGAGCGGGGCGGTACGCGCCGCCTGCACTGCCTTATGCCGCCAGTTCCGCAGCGGTCTTGCCGACGGCCGACTCGTTGAACCGCGCTCATGATCCCGTGCTCCATGAGCAGGTCTTCGAGTTCCTCCATCGAGATCGGCGTGGGGATCACGCCCTGACCCTTGTTGGCGTGGACCTTCTCCGCCAGCGTGCGGTATTGACCGGCCTGCGCCGATTCGGGCGCGTACTCGATCACCGTCATGCGGCGCAGTTCGGCGTGCTGCACGATGTTGTCGCGCGGCACGAAGTGGATCAGCTTGGTGCCCAGCTTCTTGGCCAGCGCGTCGGCCAGTTCGTATTCCTTGTCGGTCTTGCGTTCATTGCAGACCAGGCCGCCCAGACGCACGCCGCCCGAGTTGGCGTACTTCAGAATGCCCTTCGAAATATTGTTGGCCGCGTACATGGCCATCATTTCGCCGGACATGACGATGTAGATTTCCTGCGCCTTGTTTTCGCGGATCGGCATGGCGAAGCCGCCACACACCACGTCGCCGAGCACGTCGTACGACACGTAGTCCACGTCTTCGTAGGCGCCGTTCTCTTCGAGAAAGTTGATCGACGTGATCACGCCACGGCCGGCGCAGCCAACGCCCGGTTCCGGGCCGCCGGATTCCACGCAACGGATGTCACCGAAGCCGATCTTCATGACATCCTCAAGTTCAAGGTCTTCCACCGAGCCAGCCTCGGCGGCCAGCGACAGAATGGTGTCCTGCGCCTTTGCGTGCAGGATCAGGCGTGTGGAGTCGGCCTTCGGGTCGCAGCCGACGATGAGGATGCGCTGGCCCATCTGCGCAAGTGCGGCAAGGGTGTTTTGCGACGTGGTCGACTTGCCAATGCCCCCCTTACCGTAGAAGGCGATCTGTCTGAGCGTTGCCATGTGATTCTCCAAGAAACGTATTGCCATTGAGGGGCGCGAATGCCGGGGCGGCGATGCGCGCGTTGTCTGTTCTTGCTACCGGATACGGTCCCTCGTGTGCCCTTGTAGGTCTTCGTGGTTAGCCACTGGCGGCGAATCGTCGGTGCGAGCTCTCTTGAGCAACGGCTGTGCCATATCACGTTCGCAGCGCTGAAATCCGCGTGCCGCAAGGCTTTGCGAGATCCCGTACGGGAATGTTCAATCGCTGTGATGGATGCGACAAACGCGACAAACCACGCCAGCCGTGTCGCAATCCGCAAGCACGGCGAAGACGTCTTCAATGCAGCGGGAACCCGCGCTGGAGGGGCCGTGCGCGAATCGGTATGGCATTTGCTCTAGCAGAGCCAAGCCTGCATCGGCACACGTGACGTATGCGTACGAAATACGTCAGCTGCCTTACTCGATGCGGTTCTTTTCTTCGACCAGGATGGACGCGCATGACCGCAATCGACCAAACCGCTTTCGCCGCTCTCGACGCCGAGGAGCGCCTGCTCAATGCCGTATTCAAGGGTGATGCGCCCAGCGGAAAACGCTACGGCTTTCGGGGTGACATTGCGCTGAAGTTCCCCGCGCAACTGGCAGACGAAAAACGCCCGCCGGACATCGTGTGCGAGCAGGTCATCGCCGCCTGCGAAGCCGGCAGCAAGCAACTGTCATTCTTGACGGGGTTCCTGCTGTCGTTCGAGAACATGCGGCTGCTGGCCGAAGTGCTGGGCGAGGCGCTCACGCCGAGCGGCAAGTACTTCGTTTTCTGCGACAACGTGGACCTGTCCAAGCGCTACATCATGGAATACGCGGGCGTGACCTTCTACGTCCTGCCCATCGACGAAGCGACCGTTTACAACGAAACGCTTGAGCTGCTGTACCTGGAGCGCACGGAACTCAAGCGCATGGATACGGGCGCCAAGCTCGACGCCATTGCCGACGCCGCGCCGGCCTTCAAGCCCGATCGCAAGTTCACGCCGATCACCTACGAAGAGGCGCTCAAGGTTGTCGGCCCGGTGCGCGACCCGTACGCCAATCGTCCGGTCTGATCGGCATGTGGCGGCAGGCCGGCGAAGACGACAACGCGGGTCAGCAGCCCGTGGACGCGCTCGCCGAGCCGGACCGCTGGTACACCACCAATCTGACCGGCGTGCCGGCCAGCATCATTGGTTCGACCGCCTTCAACGAACGGCCGTGCGATCTGGCCATCCATGGCACGCGCGAAGCGCACGCCAGCCTGTTCCGCATGCTCGACGCGTCCAGCACACAGACGGAAGCGGCCCAAGTGTTCGCGCGCTACATGGACATCGTCTTCGGCCTGCAACGCGGTGAGCGTGGCACCACGGACGGGCCACACCGGTTCCGCGCCAGCTACCTCAAGCTGCTGCAAGGTTGGGGGTTCGACTCCAACGGCCCGCAGGGCGCCGTCATCAAAGGCTGGGCAGAGAGCCGCTTCGGTCTCGTGCCGCGCTATCACAAGGCCCCGCTGGGGCGCTTTCCGTCACCTGCGTGGACCGATTACGTGATGGAAAAAATGGGGAGTCGCTTTCACAACAACTGCATCAACATGCAGCTCGATGCGCTCTACGAATACTGCCAATGGAGCATCCGCCGCTTCGCACTGGTGGGGCCGCAATCGGTGCGCCTGTGGCGCGGCACCAATCACTGCGACGAGCAGATCGTCTCCGGCAGTCTGCGCGAACGCGCATGCGTCATGCGGTTGAACAACGTCGTGTCGTTCAGCCTGTCGTCTGAGCGCGCCGAAGAATTCGGCGACTGGACGCTCGAAGCACAGGTACCCACCTGCAAGCTCCTGTTCTTTCCCGGCCTGCTCACCGATCGCGTGCTCAACAGCGAAGGCGAAGCGCTCGTACTGGGTGGGCTGTATCACGTCAAGGTGGGCTATGGCTGATGTCGCAGTCGGCGGCGCCGCTCCGTCGCTTCTCGATCGTGCCCTCGGCGCGTACCTGGGCTTTGCCATTGGCGACGCACTGGGCGCCACGGTGGAGTTCATGACCGAACGCGAGATCGCGCATAAATATGGCGTGCATCGCCAGATCACCGGTGGCGGCTGGTTGAGCCTGCGCGCAGGTCAGGTGACCGACGACACGACCATGTCGCTGGCGCTGGGTGAGGCCATCGTGCACGCGCGTGGCTGGGACCTGGCGCGCGCGGCCGCGTATTTCGCCGACTGGATGCGGGCAGGCCCGGTCGATTGCGGCCACACCTGTCGTCGCGGCATTCGTCGCTACATGGTTGACGGCAGCCTGCAGGCCGAACCCAATGAGGGAGATGCCGGCAACGGCGCGGCCATGCGCAATCTGCCCGTGGTGCTGGCCTTCATGGCAGACGACGACATGCTGACGCAGGTGTCGGTGGAGCAGGCGCACATCACGCACAACCATCCGTTGTCCGATGTCGCCACGGTGACGCTGGCGCGGATGACGGCGGCGCTATTGCGTGGGGATTCAGCCGAGTGCGTGCACGACATGGCGCGACAACTGGCCGCGCACGAGCGTTGTTTCCGTCTGGAAGACTGCAAGAGCAGCCCGAGCGCCTACGTCGTCGACACCGTGCGCACCGTGCTGCATCACTTCATGGCGCACGACAGCTTCGAGCAATGCCTGATCGCCGTCGTCAATCGCGGGGGCGACGCCGATACCACCGGCGCCCTGGCCGGCATGCTTGCCGGAGCGCGCGGCGGCGTGGCGGCCTTGCCGCGCGTCTGGCTGCGGCGCCTTGACCCGGACATCCGTCATCGCATCGAGGTACAGGTGCGCCAGCTCCTGGCGCTACGCCGCGCGTGCGTCACGACGTCTCATCACACAAGAGAACACCATGCCGATATACGAATACCGCTGCACGCAGTGCGACAGCCAATTTGAACTGCTGGTGCGCAGCGACACCCAGGCCGCCTGTCCGCAATGCCACTCGCAAGCACTTGAACGCCAGATCTCGCGCATCGCACCGGCAAGCGCCACGGCCAAGCGTATCGCCGAAGGCCGTCGCCAGGCAGTGAAGGAAGGGCACTTCAGCCACTACAGCGCAGCCGAACGCGCCAAGGCCAGTCGCTGAGACAAAAAAGGGCAGCCATCGCGCGATGGCTGCCCCTGTGCGGCAAGACGGTGGATCAAGCGTCGTCGAGCTTGCGCGCTTCGACCGTGATCGGCAGGCGCGTGTCGGCGGCCAGCGCGGGCAACTCAAGGCGCCATCCGTTGGCCAGCGTAATGGCCCCGCCCCACAGGGTGTCCACCTCGGTGGCGACGACGGGTTCTTCGAGGTCCTTCTTGGGCGCGTAGGCGGTCAGTGTGCCGTCGGGGCGTTTGCGCAGAGTGATTTTCATGGGTGGTTCCCGCTTGAGGTCATGTTGAAATCGGGCGTGGCATCTACGGCCAGAACACACGCAAGGGATCGTGGCAGAGCATATCCAGCACCGCGTCGAGGTCTTCGTCCACATACTTGAGCTGCCAGCGGCCGTCCGGATGCTGTTTGGCGAACAGCAGCCAGCTCTTGGTGTCGCGCATCAACAGGGCAATGTCGATCACACCGCCCTGAGGGTTGACGTTGCGCGAGCAGCAGGGACAGGTCACCAGCCACCCTCCGCGATGCAGGCTCACCTGCGGCTGCACGTAGAGGTAACGGTGGCGCCGGCTCAGCGCATGCAGCACGCGGCGCCGGATGAAGCGTGGCTCGCCCCACACGATGGTGGAGCCGGGCGAAGTCTTGTCGCCGCCCACGCCCGCTTCCATGTCACACCGGCGCCAGCTCGTGCTCAAGCACGCCGACGACCTGCTGCGGGTCGGCCTTGAACTCGATGATGTAGAGCACCGTGGCGGCCTCTTCGATGAAGCCCACGCGCATGACTTCGCCGCGCGTGCCGGCGGCCACCAGCAGCCCGTCGTTGTCCACGCTGGGGTGGCTGCCGTCGTTGAACAGATCGATGCGTGCGGCCACGCGTTGGCCGATGCGGTATTTGGCGTCGAGTGTCGAATGCATGATGCGTTTTTCGTTAAGCGGTGATGGCGCGCACCTGGCCGACGCGATCACCCAGCGCTTCGATGACGTGCGGCGGCAGGTGGTCGAGCGATACCAGCTCGCGGGCGCGCATGCCCACGCAGTGGCCGCTGCCGACAAATTCCACGGCGTAGATGTAGTAGCGCTGCACAAAGGTGCCAACCGAGCGCACGTAACCCACGTCGCCGCGCGTGACGATCCGGTCGCCGATGTCACGGCCGGCATAGGTGCCGTCGTTGCGTACGTTGTAGCGCGCGACGACCCGCTCACCCAGTGCGAAGGCCGGATCGCCAGCGAGTTCAACGTCGCCGTCGTCGCCCGGTGCGGGATCGTCGAAGTCGTCCATGACGGGGTCGATCAGGCCGGTTCGATACAGTCGGCCGGACAGGCGGCCACGCACTGCGGCTTGTCGTAGAAGCCTTCGCACTCAGAGCACTTGGCGGCGTCGATGGCGAACGCCGCGCCCTTGGGATGGATGGCTTCGTTCGGGCATTCGGGTTCGCACGCGCCGCACGCTGTGCAGAACATGGCGGTGATTTTCAGACTCATGGTGCCTTCCTCAGGAATTGAACGCGTCGCGCATCAGGCCGAAGCGGCACGCGCGTCAGGTCGCAGCGTGGCGTCGGGCCGCGCGCGGTAGTCGGTTTCGCCCCGCTGCACGCGGCCGCGAAAATCAGCGCGCCACGCCAGCGCCGCTTCTTCGATGAAGCGGTGTGCATACGCCTCGACTGGTTCGATGCCGGCGGCGCGCAATTCGGCCCGCGGGCAGCCACCGATCTTGGCCACCAGCACCGCGTGGCAGTCGTTCAGGGCGGCGAGCGTGGCCGGCAGCGTGTCGTCCTCGCCATAGCCGCCCTGGCAGTAATGCTCGACGCGACGATGACCAATGAAGCGCACGGCGGTATCCGTCACCTCGTAGATCTGGAATTCGCCCGCGTGCCCGAAGTGTTGATTCACACGCCCTTCGCCCTTTGTCGCCACGCCAATCAGCACAGGCGGCAACACGTCGGCAGCGGGCGTATCGTTCAGCGCTGCCTGCGCGGCCTTGCTGGCGCGTTGTGCGGCGCGCGTGGCTTCGACGGTTTCGCGGTACTGGCGCCGGGCCGCCATGTCTTGCTCGGGCTGCGCCACGACCGCTTCAAATTCGTTGAAGTCCCCCGAGCGGTCTTCGCCAAGCATGCCAACCGCATCGGCCCGGCATTGACGGCAATGGCGCATGAGATTGGCCCCGTCGCTGCACGCGTCCTGCACGGCCTTGAGTTCCTGCGCCGTCGGGCCGCGTTGCCCGGTGAGCCCGTAATGCGTGCCATGCGCCGGGTCGGAGATCAAAGGCATGATGTTGTGCAGGAACGCGCCGCGTGCCTTGACCGCGCGATTCACTTCCACCAGATGCTGGTCATTCACACCCGGTATCAGCACCGAGTTGATCTTGACGAGCACACCGCGCGCGACGAGTCGTTCGAGCCCTTCCATCTGGCGCGCCAGCAATATGCGCGCAGCATCGACGCCCGTGATGCGGTCGTGGTTGTAGAAGATCCACGGGTAGATGCGTGCGCCGATCTCCGGATCGATGGCGTTGAGCGTGATGGTGACGTGGTTGACGCCTGCCGCCGCGATCTCGTTGACGCAATCCGGCAACGCCAGCCCGTTGCTCGACAGGCACAGACGAATGTCGGGCGCCGCCTCGCGCAACAGCCGGAAGGTCTCGAACGTCTTGGCCGGATTGGCCAGCGCGTCCCCCGGCCCGGCGATGCCCACCACCGATAGCTGGGGAATCTTGCGCGCCACGGCGATCACCTTTTCGGCCGCTTCCTGCGGCGTGAGCTTGCGCGACACGACGCCGGGGCGCGATTCGTTGGAGCAGTCGTACTTGCGGTTGCAGTAGTGGCACTGGATGTTGCAGGCCGGCGCCACGGCGACATGCATGCGGGCGAAGTGGTGGTGCGCGTCTTCGGAGTAGCAGGGGTGGTCCTTGACGCGATCCCACACATCCGCTGACAGCGCATCCGGTCCAGCGGCACTCCCACAACCGGACTTGCCCGCGCCGGCCGCGGAACCGCAGCCCGTGGCCGACGACTGGGCCAATGCAACACGCTTGGCCTTGAGGTCGGCGAGGCTGACGAAACGGGCCGTGTCCGGCATGCGAAGCTCCTGGTGTCTGTCGATGCGCGTTCGACTACGCGCCTGGAGCCTCTAATGCCATTTCCATGCCATGTTGGTTTGTGGCTTGGAATCAATGGGTTATCGATATCTGGCGGAACGATGTGGTGTGGGGATGTCGGGCTTGCGACAAAACGGACATGGGACTGATGCGTGTGGCATTGGAGACCTTGCGACGAGCGACGCTGTTGTATGCGATGTCTCCCGTGCGAGCAGACGTCGGCCGGTTCACTGCGCTGCGCGGTCGCGATCAGACGTTGGCTGATCGAATAACGTGCCAGGGCCGTAGGGCGGAAAGGCGGAGCGTTATCCGCCATGGCGGTTTCTTCGGGGTTGGGCTGATTGAAAAGCCCTTTCTTGCCTTTTGGCTGGTTGTTCGAGCTTGGTCTCGACTGCTTGAGTGCGTTGACGGGGAGTCCGCCCCGGCGGGTGAGTAACTTCTTTGTTATCGAAATAAAAGCCCTTTCTTGCTTTCTGGTTGGTTGTTCTCGCTTGGTCGCGACTGCTTGGGAACGTCGGCCGGGAGTTCGCCCCGGCGGGCGAGTAACTTTCTTGTCCCCGACAAGAAAGTCACCAAAGAAGCGGCCCCACAGCCTCGTCGGCCGTTGGCCGATCCCCTGCGCTGCGCGGTCGAGAAGGCGGCTGCGGAACTCGCCCTTCGGGCTCAGACAGTCCTCGCCGACGGCTGCGCCGCAACCTTCCCGCCCTGTGCTGCTCGGCGACGCTGAATGGGGTGCCCACACCACACAGCATGGTTGTTTGGGCGAAAGGCCAAGGCCTTGTTTCTAGCTGTTCGCGCTTCCGCTGGCGCTCTCGCCAATCACACGTCGTTGTTGATCGAACAGCTTTGTCAGCTCAAAGACGGCGGATGACGCTTCGCTTTGCCGCCCAACGCACTACTCGCAACATCTGAAACCTCGCTGCGCCTGTTGCGTGCGCTTCGTGGTGCACGCACAACGAGACACCCCAATGAAGAGGCTTTAGCTCCGCGCATATCAAGGTGCTTGCTATGGTCGGCCCCTTTTGAGCCGCCGAGCAACGCAGACAAGTCAGGTTGCGGCGTAGCCGTCGGCGAGGACTGTTTGAGGAGCACCAGCGACGAGTTCCGCAGCCGCCTGACTTGGCGAGTAGCGCAGGGGACCAGCCGCAGGCTGGCGGCGATGCAGGGGTCGCTTTCTTGGTGACTTCTTTGTCGATAACAAAGAAGTTACTCGCCCGCCGGGGCGAACTCCCGGCCGTCGGGCATCGGCAGTCGTGATGACGGTTGATAGACGAAATCCCACGCAGAAATACGCGTATTCAGCAAACGAGCAAACTGCCGGCCAACGCACCTCCGCACATGCGCCGAAGCACAAATGTGGAAATCAACCAACAGAGAGAGCCTGATCGTATCCATCAAGCAGCCCGCCGTTCGACCCGGCTTACCACCGCAACAGTCGCTAGAACCGACGAACCTGAATGTCATACTTCTGCAGCGCATATCCCATCTGCCTCGGGGTGATGCGCAGCAAGCGGGCGGCGCGGGCCTGCACCCAGCCACATTGCTCCATCGCCCAGATCAACCGCTCGCGTTCGCCTTCCGGTTTGGCGCTGTCCATGCCCGAAGCCACGGGCGCCGCAGGCATGGGAGCCGGTGTTTCGACCGCGTCCGGTACATGCGCAACGACTGGCGCAGGCGCACTCGCCAGTGGGATCGCATCCTTTCGCGTGAAGTGCAGCATCTGCGTCATGCACCGGTTACTGGTGCAGGGGAAGTCGTCCACGCTCAACTCATCATGCAGCGCCATGGTCGCGCCGCGCTCGATGCAGTTCTCCAGTTCGCGTACGTTGCCCGGCCAGTAGCAACGCAGCAGCATCTCCTGCGCGCCAGCGCCGATGGTGAGCTGACGCGCGTTCTCGGCGTTGAAGCGGTCGAGAAAGTGCTTGACCAGCGCGGGGATGTCTTCGCGCCGCTCACGCAGCGGCGGCAGGAAGATGCTCACCACGTTGATGCGAAAGTACAGGTCGGCGCGGAAGGTTTCGGCAGAGACCATCTGTTCGAGGTTGCGGTTGGTGGCGCACACCAGCCGTACGTCGACCTTGATCGGCCGCGAGCCCCCGACGCGTTCGAATTCGCGCTCCTGCAACACGCGCAACAGCTTGGTCTGGAAGCTCGGTGACACGTCGCCGATTTCGTCGAGGAACAAGGTTCCGCCGTTGGCGAGTTCGAAGCGCCCCTTGCGTTCGTTGGCAGCGCCGGTGAAGGCGCCCTTCTCGTGGCCGAAGAGTTCGGATTCGAGCAGCGATTCGGACAGTGCCGCGCAGTTCAGCTTGATGAACGGCCCGGCGCGGCGTGGCGAAAGTTCGTGGATGGCGCGGGCGATCACTTCCTTGCCGGTGCCGCTCTCGCCGCGCAGCAGAACGGTCGAGCGCGCCGGGGCAACCTGATGCACCTGCGCGAAGACGTCCTGCATGACGCGCGAGGCGCCCACCACGTTATTGAGGCGGAACCGAGTGCGCGGCACTTCGCGACGCGCGCGCTTGCTCTGCAACATCAGTCGTTCGCGTTCGTCGACCACCAGCCGTTGCAGGGCCACGGTCTGGCCGATCAGGTTGGCAACCATGAAGAGCAGGCGCACATCGCGCGAGAATTCGCCGCGCGCATTGGCGGGGCGATCGATGCTGAGCACGCCGACCAGCTCGCCGCTGGTGCGCATGGGCACGCCGACGAAAGCGATCACTTCTTCTTCGCCGGCCGCGGGGAGCGATCCGGTGCGATTCAGGTACAGCGGCTCCTGGCGGATGTCGGCGATCACCACGGGCGAGCCGGAGGCGAATACGCGGCCGATCACGCCTTCGCCCGATTCGTAGTGGCCGCCGTCCCATTCGTCGGCGGACAGTCCAACGGCAGCGACCAGGTCGAGCGCATCGCCACGTTCGTTTTCGAGCACGATCATGGCGCGACGGAAACCCATGTGCTGGACGAGCACGTTGAGCGCTTCGCGCAACGTGCGCGAAACGTCCAGCGAGGCGGTAAGAAGTTTGCTGATCTCGTAGATCGTGACCAGTTCTATATGCGTGCGATCACGCGGTGCGGTCATTGTGGCGGGCACGGGGGAGCCTCCAGCAGCTATGCAATCTTGCGCGATCCTCTTGGCTCGGTCTGGCGACTGCATGGCATTACGAAGCAAAGCCCATACCCGCTTTGCGGGTATACCCATTGCTGCGGCGGCGTGGATGGCGTGCGAGCCGCACGGCGCTGGTCTTCGCGCGCATGTGGCCCGAATGGGCAGCGCGACAAAGCCCACATTCGCGTCGACAAACGCGACGCGTCCGCGCATGGGCGACGCGTGCCGATACGGTGCGCATCGCACAAGAGCAGGGCGGCACGCCCAAACGTGCGCACGTGGTATGGCCCTTGCAAACCGTTATGCATCGACCGTTAGGTAGTGGAGTACATAACGTGAGCAAAGTGAAAGTCACCGTCATGGCGGTGGATGGGGATCACATTCGCTTCAAGGCAGAAGCAGCCAGCGGGTGCGGAGGATGCGCCTCGCGCAGTCTGTGCGGCGTTGACGGCGAACATCACATGCACGTTGGTGCGGAGGTCGCATCGCGCGCGCGCGAAGGCGAAGAGATGGAACTGGAGGTGGCCGACTCGACCGTGCTGGTCGCCGCCGCTGCCGCATACGTGCCGCCGATGGCGGGCTTCCTGATTGGCGGCGGCATGGCGCTCACCATCGGTTGGGGCGACGGCGCGCTGGCCGGCGCGGCGCTGACAGGGTTGGCGCTGGGCTTTGTGATCTCGCATCAGGTAGCCCGGCGACTCTCAGCGAAACTGGCCCCCGCCCTTCACAGCGCGTGCGGCATCACCCGCCTGTAACGCCCGTTCAGTGCCCGCGCCGGACCGTACGCGAAGGCAGCGTGTCGAGCAGACTGTCCAGCGTGGCGCTGTGCTGGCCCTGAGCGGTCTGAAAGACCTTGAATACTTTCTCCTGCGCCGGCGTCGAGCGCAGAAAGTCGTCATAGGCCCGCGAGAGCAGCGCGCGATAGCGCGCGTACAACGTGCTCTCGTCGGTATGGTCGGTCAGCCCCGTGTCCTGGCGCAGGTACTGGTAGAAGCGCTTGAGAATGTGCAGGCGCGCCACGTTGACCACGTGCTGATCGTAGGCAAGCGAAAAGAACTGCAGGAACTCTTCGGCCGAAGACAGCTTGGCGAGGCGGCGGGTAAATTCATTCATGGCAGTGGGTCTCAATGGCAGAACGCGCGCGTCCGTGTCAGGCCGCCTCGTTGAATACGGCCGCTTCTTCATGAAAGAAGCGATGCAATTCCTCGGCACTCGGGGGTCGCTTGGCGCACATGGCGTGTTGCCGCACACGTTCGAGCAGGCGCGCGAGCATCGCCTCGTGCGGGTACAGGCCCAACTGCGTGAGCGCGAGACTCAACGCGCGTGAGCCCGAGTGCTTACCCAGCACCGTGCAATGAGCGCGGCCCAGTTCCCCTGGGTCGAAACACTGGTAGTTGCGGGCATCCTTATGCAGCCCGTCGACGTGGATGCCGGCTTCGTGGGTGAACACACCGGCCCCCACGATGCTCTTGTTGGTGGCCACCGGACGGCCCGAAGCGCGCGCCACCAGCGCGGAGATATCCATGAGCGAATGGCTGCTGACGCCGAGTTCGGCACCGTGCAAATGACGCATGCCCATGACGACTTCTTCCAGCGGCGCATTGCCGGCGCGCTCGCCCAGCCCATTTACGGTGGTGTTGGCGTGCGTGGCGCCAGCGCGCCAGGCGGCCAGCGTGTTGGCCGTGGCCAGGCCGAGGTCATCGTGAGCGTGGATTTCGAGCGGCATGTTCAACCGCACGCAGCAACGTGCTGACGACAGCGTGCGTGGCGAACGGGTCGAGAATGCCCAGCGTGTCGGCAAAGCGCACGCGGCCGGCGCCCGCACGGCGCGCAGCCTCCATGAAGCGGCACACAAAGTCGACGTCGGCGCGCGAAGCGTCTTCCATGCCGATGCTGACTTCAAAACCGGCGTCGAGTACGCGCGCCACGTGCAGCGGAATCTGTTGGAGCACCCATTCGCGGCTGCGACGCAGCTTGCGTTCGATGTGCAGGTCGGACACCGGCAGCGACATGTGCACGATGTCCACCGGGCAGCGCAGCGCGGCGTTGACGTCATGGTCCGTCATGCGTGCCCAGACCATCAGGCGCGTGGGCAAGCGTTGCGCGGCAATCTGTCCGATCACTTCGACCTCGACCGACCCCATGGCCGGAATGCCGACCTCCAACTCGGGCACGCCCGCCTGCGCCAGCGCTGCGGCGATGGCGCATTTTTCGTCGGCGCTGAAGGCCACGCCCGCCGTCTGTTCGCCGTCGCGCAGCGTGGTGTCGTTGATGGTGAGCGAGTGCATGGTCCGGACCTTTCCGTGCGAATGTTCAGCGTGCCAGCGCGTCCAGCGACAGACCCGCCAGCGCCTCGCGGATGCTCTGGTCCATACGCCGTTCGGCAAAGTTCGTTACGGCCGCGTTGACGGCGTTGCTGGCCTGCGTGATACCCGCCACGTCCATGCTCGTTTCGAGTTGCTCGGCCAGCGCCTGGAGCGTGTTTTCGATCACCCGGTATTCGTCGCGCGACAGCAGGGTGCGGCCATCCTGCGCCAGCGCCGTGGCGGTGGCGTCGAGCAGGCGACGCCCGTCGACCTGCGCTTCGCGCAGCATGCGCAAAGCCATGTCGGCGGGGGCCTGCTCATTGGCAACCCGCAACATGTCGGCAATGGTGGCGTCATCGAGCCCATACGACGGGCGTACCTCAACCTGCGCGCGCACGCCGCTGGTGGCTTCGCGCGCCGATACCGACAGCAGCCCGTCGGCATCGATCTGGAAGGTCACTTCGATGCGCGCCGCCCCGGCCACCATGGCCGGAATTCCGCGCAGCTCAAAACGCGCCAGCGAACGACAATCGGCGACCAGTTCGCGCTCGCCCTGCACCACGTGGATCGCCATGGCAGTCTGGCCATCCTTGAAAGTGGTGAAGGTCTGCGCGCGCGCCACGGGTAGCGTGGCATTGCGCGGGATGACCTTTTCCACCAGCCCGCCCATGGTCTCCAGCCCCAGCGAGAGCGGGCAGACATCCAGCAGCAGCCAGTCGGCCATGCGTTGATTGCCGGCCAGCATGTGAGCCTGCCGCGCGGCGCCCAGCGCCACGACTTCGTCCGGGTTGAGGTTGGTGAGCGGCGGGCGACCGAAGAAGGTCTCGACCGCAGCACGTACATGCGGCATGCGCGTGGCGCCACCGACAAGCACCACGCCGTCAACGCGCGTCGTCGTCAGCCCGGCATCGCGCAGGGCGCGGCGTGTCGGCACCAAGGTGCGTTCGACCAGATCCTGCGTGAGCGCGACGAACTGCTCGCGCGAGAGCGGGCAGGCAAACGAAGTGCCATCGTCGAGCGTGCCGGCGACGTCGGCGGTAAGCGCCTGCGAGAGCGCTTCCTTGGCGGCGCGCGCGGCGACCAGCAGTGCATTGGCTTCGCGCAGGCTCGGCGTCTCCAGCCCGATGTTCGTCTGCGCCCAGCGGGCAATGCGGGCGTCGAAATCGTCACCGCCCAAGGCGGCGTCACCGGCCGTGGCGACCACTTCGAAAATGCCCTCGGACAGATGCAGAATCGAAATGTCGAACGTGCCGCCGCCCAGATCGAAGATGGCGAAAGTGCCTTCGCTGCCGTTGTCCAGTCCGTAGGCGATGGCAGCCGCTGTCGGCTCGTTGAGCAGGCGCAGCACCTTGATCCCCGCCACGCGGGCGGCGTCCTTGGTGGCTTGTCGCTGTGCGTCGTCGAAATAGGCGGGAACGGTGATGACGGCACCGGCCAGATCGCCCGACAACTGCGCTTCGGCGCGGTCGCGCAGCACGCGCAGGATTTCGGCGGACACTTCCACTGGCGACTTCGGCCCGACGGGCGTGACGACCCGGACCATGCCGCCGCCATCCTCCAGCGTGTTGGCGGCGAGCGTATCGGCGGGCAGGTCGGCCAGCCGGCGGCCCATCAGGCGCTTGACCGAAGCAATGGTGCGCGCCGGCGCAATGTGGCGCAGCGCACGTGCCTCGAAGCCCACCGTGGGCGCGTTGACAGCGTCGGCGTAGTGCACCACCGAAGGCAACAGGGGGCGGCCGTGTTCGTCCAGCAGCACACGAACGTCATCGGCGTTCAACACAGGCCACCAGCGAGTGCGTGGTGCCCAGATCGATGCCAATGGCGTGCTGGTTCAGCGATGCGGTGAGCGCGTCCGGTTCGACCAGTTGCAGCAGCATGGTGCGCCCCTCAGACGGTAAAGCTCTGTCCGCAGCCGCAGTGACTCGCTGCGTGCGGATTGTTGAAACGGAAACCCTCGTTGAGCCCTTCGCGCACGAAATCCAGCTCGGTGCCATCGACGAAACTCAGGCTCTTCGGGTCCACCAGCACCTGGATGCCCTGGCTTTCGAACACGTGGTCGTCATCGCGAACGGTGTCGGCGTATTCGATGGCATAGGCCAGTCCCGAGCAGCCGCTGGTGTTGACGAGCAGCCTCAGGCCGATGCCGTGACCACGCTTGAGCAGGCTTTTGTTCACATGCCGCGCCGCGGATTCGCTCAGTGTGATGCTCATGGAGGTGTCCTCTCTGTCGGGGTGGGGCGGGCTCAGGCGGACAGCGCCACCGGCTCTGTGATGTCCAGTCCCTGCTTCATGCGGTAGTCGGCGATGGCGGCGCGCACGGCGTCCTCGGCAAGAATCGAGCAGTGGATCTTCACCGGCGGCAGGGCCAGCTCTTCTGCGATGTCGGTGTTCTTGATCGCCAGCGCTTCGTCCAGCGTCTTGCCCTTGACCCATTCGGTCACCAACGAGCTGGAGGCGATGGCCGACCCGCAACCGTAGGTCTTGAACTTGGCGTCTTCGATGACGCCGTCCGCGCTGACGCGGATCTGCAGCTTCATGACGTCGCCGCAGGCCGGCGCGCCGACCATGCCGGTGCCCACCTGCGCGTCGCTCATCGACAGCGAACCAACGTTGCGCGGGTTGTCGTAGTGGTCCAGTACTTTGTCGCTGTATGCCATGTGTGTAGTCCTCTCGTACGGGTTGGCAGTGTCAGTGGGCGGCCCACTGCACCGCATCGAGGTCGACGCCTTGGCGGTGCATGTCCCACAGGGGCGACATGTCGCGCAGGCGCGTGACGGCGTCACTGACCATCGCCACGGCCGCGTCGATGTCTTCGCAGGTCGTAAAACGGCCGACTGAAAAACGGATGGAGCTGTGCGCCAGCTCATCGGAGCGGCCCAACGCGCGCAACACGTAGGACGGTTCGAGCGAAGCCGACGTGCACGCCGAGCCGGAAGACACCGCGACTTCTTTGATGCCCATGAGGAGCGATTCACCTTCGACGTAGTTGAAGCTCACGTTCAGGTTATGAGCGACACGGTGTTCCGCGTCGCCATTGGTGAAGACCTGGTCGAGTCGCATGAGACCGGCGGCGAGGCGGTCGCGCAGCCAGCGGATGCGTTCGGTTTCTTCGTGCATGAGGTCGCGCGCCAGCCAATACGCTTCGCCCATTCCCACGATCTGGTGAACGGGCAGCGTGCCGGAACGCATGCCGCGTTCATGGCCGCCGCCATGCATGAGCGCTTCGATCCGGGCGCGCGGCTTGCGGCGCACGAACAGCGCGCCAATGCCTTTGGGGCCGTATGTCTTGTGCGCCGACAGCGACATCAGATCGACCGGCAGGGTCGAGAGTTCGATGCCCACTTTGCCGGTGGCCTGCGCAGCGTCGACGTGAAAGAGGATGCCGCGTTCGCGACAGGCCGCGCCCAGCGTGGCGATGTCCTGTATCACGCCGATCTCGTTGTTCACCAGCATGACCGAGGCGATGGTGGTGTCGGCCCGCAGCGCTGCGATGAATGCCTGCGGATCGACCAGACCGTTTTCCTGCACGTCGAGATAGGTGACTTCGAATCCTTCACGTTCGAGGTCGCGGCAACTGTCGAGCACCGACTTGTGTTCGGTCTTGACGGTGACGATGTGGCGCCCGCGGCTGCGGTGAAAACGCGCAGCCCCCTTGAGTGCAAGGTTGTTCGATTCCGTGGCGCCCGACGTCCACACGATCTCGCGCGGGTCCGCATCGATCAGCGCGGCCACTTGTTCACGTGCGATCTCGACGGCCTCTTCGGCCGCCCAGCCAAAACTGTGCGAGCGGCTGGCGGGGTTGCCGAAACGCTCGAACAGCCACGGCATCATTTTGGCGACGACGCGCGGGTCGACCGGCGTCGTCGCGGCGTAGTCCAGGTAGATAGGGCGGTCTTGCATGGCTGGGTGCTCCTGGCACGTGGCACGGAAAGGGCCTGTCGCACGAACGTCGCAACAGGCTTGGCCCTCTCGATGCAACTTGTGCGCCAGATGTCGCAATGCCGCGTGGCGCATGGCTTTGCACGATCAGCGTCAACGCGTCCGATGCGTGGCTGTCGGGTTTGTCGCGTTGCCTACGTCATTTGTGTCGCGCAAGCGTCGCGGCCTGCATTGAGTGACGCCACCGGGCGATCGCGTGGTGACAGACGAAGCCCCCGCAAATCCTTGCCCGAAGCGGCGCCGGCCGGTGTGCGGGCATTGCCGCGCCGCGCACATGGCATACCCGATGCTATGGATGCCTCAAACAACGATGAGGGGCATCTGAAGTGGGTGAATTTCTGCTGACGCTGATCGGGCTGGTGGTCGTCAACAACGTGGTGCTGGTGCGTTTCTTGGGGCTGTGCCCGTTCATGGGAGTAACCAAGAAGATGGACGGCGCGATCGGCATGGGCCTGTCGACCACCTTCGTGTTGACGTTGTCATCGGCCGGCACCTGGGCGCTCGAACACTGGCTGCTGGAGCCGCTCGATCTGGCGTACCTGCGCATCCTCACGTTCATTCTGGTGATCGCGGCGGTGGTGCAGTTCGTCGAGATGGTGGTCAAGAAGACCACGCCCGACCTGTACCGCGTGCTGGGCATCTACCTGCCGCTGATCACCACCAACTGCGCTGTGTTCGGCATCCCCATGCTCAACGCACAGGAAGGCGTGAGCCTGGCGGTAGCGACGCTCAACGGTTTTGGATCGGGCACGGGCTTCACGCTGGTGATGATGCTGTTCGCCGGCATGCGCGAACGACTGGCGCTGTCGCGCGTGCCCGTGGTGTTCGAAGGCGCGCCCATCGCCTATATCTCGGCCAGCCTTCTGGCGCTGGCGTTCATGGGCTTCGCGGGGCTGGTGCCCGGCGCACATTGATAAGGAGACCGACATGCTCAATGCATTGATCAGTCTGGTGGGCATTGGATCAAGCCTGGGCCTGGCACTGGGCGTTGCCTCGCGCGTGTTCTACGTCGAGGGCGACAAGATGGTCGAAGAGGTGCAGGGGCTATTACCTTCGGCCAACTGCGGCCAGTGCGGCTACGCCGGTTGCGCGGCAGCGGCTGAAGCGATGGTCGCGGGCAGCGCGCCGGTGACGTGCTGCACGCCGGGCGGCGCCGTGGTGGCGCGCGCCGTGGCCGCACATCTGGGAGTGGCGCTCAACACCGATGGCCTGCCGGCAAGACCGAATTTTGCCGTCGTCAGCACCGAGCGCTGCATTGGTTGCACCAAGTGTCTGCGCCTGTGCCAGTCCGACGCTATCGTCGGCGCCGCCAAGCAGATGCACGACGTCATGGCAGAAGCATGCACCGGCTGCGGCCAATGCGCCGCCGCGTGCCCGACTGGCGCCATCGACTTGCTCGAAGCGCCAGTGACGCTGGGCAACTGGGTCATGCCGCGCCCTGCTCTCCAATCGTAACGATCCGTCGAAAGACCCGTCGCATGTCGCAACTTGTCATTCCGCCCCTGCGCTTATTCCTGCAGCGTTGGGGCGCCCATCCAGACCATCACAAGGCACCCGCCGATGGCCTGCCGATCGAGGAGGCCGGTGTGCCGCCGCGGCTGATCCTGCCGCTGTCGCAACACGTCGGCGCGGCCGCCCGACCCATCGTCAAGGTGGGTGAGCGCGTACTGCGCGGGCAGGTGATTGCACGCGCAGCCGCGAACATTTCGGCCCCCGTGCATGCGTCGAGTTCGGGCACCGTGATTGCCATTGGCGAGGCGGTGGTTCCGCACGCCTCGGGCCTGTCGGCCGAAGCCATCACGATCCTGACCGATGGCCTGGACGAGCGCGTGCCCAGCACGCCCGAACGCAATCCGCAGTTGCTGGAGCCAGCCGAAATCGCACGCCGCGTGGCCGAGGCCGGCGTGGTCGGCATGGGCGGCGCCACCTTCCCCAGTGCGGTGAAACTTGCGCTGGGCAAGAAGAGCGGCGTCGATACGCTGATCCTCAACGGCAGCGAGTGCGAACCGTACTTGTCGTGCGACGACCGCGTCATGCGCGAACACGCCGAAGACGTGGTCGAAGGCGCACGCCTGATCCAGCGCGCCATTGGCGCTACGCGCATTCTCATCGGCATCGAGGACAACAAGCCGCAGGCCATCGCGGCGATGAAACGTGCCGCCCACCTGTTCCGCGACATTCTCGTCGCGCGCATCCCGAGCCGCTACCCGATGGGTGCGGACCGCCAACTGATCCACACGCTCACGGGCATCGAAGCGCCCGCCGACGGCCGTGCCGCCGACGTGGGCGTGGTGGTGCACAACGTGGGCACGGCGTTGGCGGTACAACGCGCCTTGCGTTGGGGCGAGGCGCTGACCGAGCGCGTGGTGACGGTGTCGGGCGGAGCAGTGATAGCACCGCGCAATCTGCGCGTGCGCATCGGCACGCCGGTAGCGTATCTGTTCGAGCGTTGTGGCGGCCTGACTGGCACGCCGGCGCGCATGGTGGTGGGTGGCCCGATGATGGGCATCGCCATTCACAGCGGCGACACGCCGGTCGTGAAAGGCGCCAGCGGCGTGCTGGCGCTGACCGCCACCGAAGTCGGCGAGCGAGAGCCGTCCGCCTGCATCCGCTGCGCCAGTTGCGTGAGCGCCTGCCCGGCCGGACTGATGCCACTGGAGATGATGGGCCGCATCCGCGCGGGCGATGTGGACGCCGCCAGTGCCATCGGGCTGGACGATTGCCTGACCTGCGGCGCATGCGCCTTCGTGTGCCCATCGCGCATTCCGCTCGTGCAGTTCTTCATGCACGCCAAGGGCGACGTGACCGTACGCGCCAAAGAAAAGAAACGCCTGGACCAAGTGCGCCAGTTGTCCGAAGCGCACGTGGCCCGTATCGAAGAAGAAGCTCGCCTGCGGGCCGAAAAGCACGCCCGCATGAAGGCCGAGCGCGAACGCGCCCAGGCTGCCGCGCAGGCCGAACAGACGGAAGTGCAGCCATGAACAGTGTTGTGTTTTCATCCCCTCACGCCGTGGCGCGCCGCACCAGCGCGCAGATCATGTACCTCGTCATGGCTGCGCTGGTGCCGGCCACGCTGGCAGCCTTCTGGCAATTCGGCTGGCCGGCGTTCCTGCTGTGGCTGGTCATCGTCGGCACCTGCCTGATTGCCGAGGCGCTATGCGTCAAGGCCGCCGGCAAGCGACCGCTCAGCGTGTTGGGCGACGGCTCCGCCGCGCTCACGGGCTGGCTGCTGGCGCTGTCCATGCCGCCCTGGGCGCCCTGGTGGCTGGGCGTGATCGGCGCGCTGTGCGCCATCGTGCTCGCCAAGCAGGTATTCGGCGGGCTGGGCTGCAATCTGTTCAACCCCGCGATGGTCGGGCGCACCTTGTTGTTGGTGTCATTCCCTGCGCAGATGACGGTGTGGACCGATCCGCATGCGCTGGCGCACGGCACCAGCCTGATCAACGCGCTGTCGGTGACCTTCGGCGGCGGCGCGCCGGATGCCGTGACGAGCGCGTCGTTGCTCGGGCACGTCAAGACGGAACTGACGCGAGGAACGGCCCTGACCGATGCGCTGTCGGTGTTCTCGCCCGGCGCCGCGTTGAACGGCGCGCGGGCAGGCAGCATGGGCGAGACAGCCAGCCTGCTGATCGTCGCGGGCGGGCTGTTCCTGGTGGCGCAACGCATCATCGGCCTGCGAATTCCAGCGGGATTCCTGCTGGGCGTTGCGGTGCCTGCGGTGATCGCGCACGCCGCATCGCCTGCGCACTATTTGCCGGTATCCGCACATCTGCTTTCGGGCGCCGTCCTGCTGGGCGCATTTTTCATCGCTACCGATTACGTCACGTCCCCGAGTTCTCCGCTGGGGCAGTGGATCTTTGCGCTTGGCGCCGGGCTGCTGACCTGGATCATCCGCACCTGGGGCGGCTACCCGGAAGGCGTGGCCTTCGCCGTGCTGCTCATGAATTCAGTCGCGCCCCTGCTCGACCGCTGGACACGCCCGCGCGTGTTCGGCCGCAGCCTCACCGGCAAATCGCTGCCGGCGCGTCGCCGCGAGGGAGTGCAATGATGAAGCTGGCATTTCGACTGGAGTCCGTCTCGTACCAATCGATCTCGCTGGGCGTAGCAGGCCTGATGGTGGGCATCGTGCTGGCGCTGATGGACAGCGCCACACGCGAGCCGATCGTGCAGGCCCAACTGCGCGACACACAGCAATCGCTCGAACAGGTGCTGCCCGCCAACTATGCGGACAACAATCTGCTGGAAGACAGCGTCAAGGTAACCGGCCCGAGCGGCGCACCTCTCACGGTGTACCGGGCGCGCTCGCAAGGCACGGTCAAGGCCGTGCTGTTCGAGCTTTCCGGCAAGGGCTACGGTGGCCCGATATCACTGGTGATGGCGGTTGACGCCAGCGGCACGGTATTGGGGGTACGCATTACGCATCACACAGAAACGCCCGGCCTGGGCGACAAGATCGACGCCGACAAGGGCGACTGGATCAATTCATTTGCGCATAAGTCGTTCGCCACCCTGCCGCGCGAACGCTGGGCCGTGAAAAAGGATGGCGGCGAGTTCGACCAGTTCGCGGGTGCGACCATCACGCCGCGCGCCGTGGTGAACACGGTTCGGCAGGGTCTGGAGTTCTTCAACACGCACCGCGCCGAACTGATGGGCGCCGGTGCACCGTCGGAGCCACATCATGAGTGACACGCCCGCCATCCGTACCGTCGTGCGCGATGGTCTGTGGGACAACAACATCGTGCTGGCGCAAATGCTCGGCATGTGCCCGACCATGGCGGTGACCACCAGCGCCACCAATGGGCTCGGCATGGGACTGGCCACGGCTGCCGTACTGATGGTGTCCAATTTTCTGGTGGCGAGCATGCGCCAGTGGATCAGCCCGACCGTGCGCATCCCGGTGTTCGTGGTGCTCATCGCCGGCATGGTGACGCTGGTGGATCTGGGGTTGAACGCGTGGTTCCACGATCTGCACAAGGTGCTCGGTCTGTATATCGCGCTGATCGTGGCCAACTGCGCAGTGCTCGGCCGTGCCGAAGCCTTCGCCGCGCGCCAGCCGGCCATTCCGTCGGCGATCGATGGGCTGGCGATGGGGCTGGGATTCACGCTGGCGCTGACGACAATGGGTGCGATCCGCGAGATCATCGGCGCCGGCACTTTGTTCGCCAATGCCCATCTGTTGCTGGGCGAACACTTCGCGTTTCTGGAAACGCGCGTCCTACCGCCGGATGCTTCCACGCTGTTCATGATCCTGCCACCCGGCGGCTTCCTGACGCTCGGCATGTTGATCGCGGCACGGCGCTTTCACGCCATGAAGCGCGGCACCATGCCGACGGCATCCAGTCACTGCGCTCCGGCCGCCGGGCACGGCGCGCATTGAGGGCCCGGCAGATGGATCTGGTATTCGACGCTGACGACGACATCCCGTCGCTGCCCTGCGCCATGCGCGCCATGCCATTGGCGCAACGACTTGCTCGCGCCCTGCCTGCCGGCCGGCATTTTGCCGCGCGATCCCATCGGCGGTGGCTCGCCCGTGCGCTCGCGGACACGCCCAGACGGCGTCGCGGTCCGCATGAGCGTTGACAATCTTCACAAAGGAGTCTGGTGATGGATATCTCGGTAGTGTGGGCAGGAGGGCGCCAGCATTGGGTGCGGCTGAAGGTGGATACGCCGTGCACGGTGCAGGAAGCCGTGGAGCGCTCCGGCATTCTCGATGAATGCCCGGAGATCGACCTCGCCGCTCAGAAGGTCGGCGTGTTCGGCAAGATGGTGCCGATGGACACCCCGCTGAAGGACGGCGATCGGATCGAAATCTATCGCTCGATCATGTGCGATCCAGCCGCCGTGCCGCGTCGGCAGACGCAGGCGGAAGAGGCATGACGCCGTAGTGTCCGTGCGTAGGGGCGGCAGGCCGGACCTGGGTTGGAGAGTCCGGCCTGCCCTGCGTTGACGTCGGCTGCCGAGGCCTTAGCCCAGCAGTTCCTTCGGCACGTTGCCGCCGTTGTCGGCCAGCTTCTGCAACACGGTCTTGTGCAGCCACATGTTCATCTGCGCAGAGTCGCCCATCTTGTCGGCCGGGCAACCCAGCTCGGTGGCGAGTTCCTTGCGCGCGGCGAGACTGCTGTCCAGGCCCAGCAGCTTCATGAGATCAACGATGGACTGCTTCCAGTTGAGTTTTTCTGGGTTGCTGGCCGCCATGCCTTCCAGCTTGCTCACGACATCGACCACGGCGATTGCAGCCGGAGCGGCCGGTGCGGTCGCCTCGGCTGCTGTTGCAGCGGCCGATGGAGGAGGAACGGTCGCCGCTGCTTTGTCGCTATCACCAAATCCGAGTTTCGCGAGAATTTTGCCGAACAGGCTCATGGCAGCTCCTTTGCAATCGAGTGACGGAAGTTCTTGTTATAGCACCGCCACATTACGGCGGCAGGAAGCAGGTCTGTTCCGCGTGCAGACGCAGCCGTGCCGGTCCTTGTCCGGCGCGGCATCACTCCAGCACGACATCGATCTGAACATTCGTCTTGTCGACAACGACGGCCATGTCGGGGAAGGGCGGCGGGCCGAAGCGGGCCGAGGGATTGCGGCTGAAGCCGTACGCTTCGGTGGGCTCACCCGTCGAAGCCTTGTCCAGCGCGCCGTTGCCGTTTTCGTCGTGATAAGCCGTGATGGCGTACTTGCCGGGGGGCAGGTCTTTGAATTCGGCTGTCAGCGGCCCGCTGGCCGGTAGCCTCATCTTGCGCAGAGCGTCCTTGGCCTTGTAGGCGGACTCGGAGTCATAGAGTGCCGCCATGACGACACCTGCTCCGCTGGAAACGCCCTTGAACCTGACGACGAGGTCAGCGGCGCGCGCCGATCCACCGGCGAGCAACAGGGCGAGGGCGATCAATCGAATCGGGTATGACATGGCAGGCTCCGTGATGAACGAGGGAGCCTGCAGACTGCGCCCGTCCACCGCGCTTTTCGCGCGGAGTGCGATCGAATGCGGATCGTATGCGACGGACTGCGGCTCGGACGGATGAAGCGCCGCGAAGCCCTTCTTACATCTGCTTGAACAGATGCGCGAAGGCCCGGCTGACGGGCAGCGTTTCGGAGCGCCCCTGCACGTGCAGGCTGATGCGGCCGGTGATGTCGCGCCGGGCTCGCACGATGGCGGCCGTGGCGACGATGGTGTTGCGGTGGATCTGCCAGAACTGATCGGGATCGAGCTGTGGCAGCAGTTCCTTGAGCGGCGTACGGATCAGGTATTCGTGCTCTGCGGTTTGCACCAAGGTGTATTTGTCGTCCGCTCGAAAGTAAAGCACGTCCCGCGTGGCAACCAGATGTGTGTCGGCGCCCACGCTGGCGCGTATCCACGCAAGGCGTCCGGGCCGTTGTTCGATCAGCGTGCGCAGCAGCCCGGACAGGTCGGGTGCGGGTTCGCGCGCAGCCACGCGTTGCTTCAGACGGGTGACGGTGCGAGCGAGCCGCTCGTCGCTGACCGGCTTGAGCAGGTAATCGACGGCCGCCATGTCGAAGGCATTGACGGCGTATTGGTCGTAGGCTGTCACGAATACCAGATGCGGCACGCTCGTGGCCTGAGCCACTTCCAGACCGCCCAGACCCGGCATGCGGATGTCGAGGAACGCAATGTCGGGATTCAGTCCGCTGATCGCTTCGACCGCGGCCGGCCCGTGGTGAACGACGGCCGCGAGGTCGAGTTCCGGCCAAAGGGCGTGCAGGCGCGATGCGAGGTCGGCCGCCAACAGCGGCTCGTCGTCGGCGATCAGGATGCGCGGTCGTCCAGCGGTATCCATAGTTCAGCAATCACTCCAGCTGGTTGTCGCGTGCGCAATTCGAGCCGTGCGCGCGGGCCGAACAAGGCAGCCAGGCGCTCGCGCACATTCGCCAGCCCGACGCCGCCCGGCGTGCTCTCCACAAAACCCGGACCATCGTCGGCCACGTCGATGCACAAGTAGTCGTCCTGCATGTGCGCCGCGATCGTCACGCGCCCCGCTTCAAGTTGCGGCTCGACGCCATGCAGCACGGCATTTTCCACGAGGGGTTGCAGCAGCATGGGAGGGAATGGCTGCGCGCGCAAGGCGTCCGGCACGTCGATATGCCATTGCAGCCGCCCGGCCATGCGTTGGGCCTGGATTGCCAGGTACGCGCCGAGCATGGCGCATTCGTCCCCCAGCGTGGCGCTTTCGGCACGACTGTGAGCGAGCGTCGTCCGCAGGTAGCCGTCGAGGTTCTCCAGCAGCGTGCGCGCGGCTGCGTCGTCACGCCCGATCAGGCTGTGCAGGTTGGCCAGCGTATTGAATAGAAAGTGCGGCTCGATCTGGGCCTGCAAGGCAACGAGATGTGCACGCAGGGCGGTCTTTTGTACGTTCGCCTCACGTAGCGCCGCCTCGCGGCGCGCTTCCTCAAGCTCCCGCAATCGGCGGTGGCTTGTGAAGTAATAGTGGTAGGCGAGTGTGGCGAAGAGCGAGAAAAGCAGATAGCGCGATGCACTTGTGACGACGGATTCGAGCGTCTCGCCGCCAATCGGCACGCCAATCAGAAAGGCCAGCCACACGCCAATGGGCAGGCCAACGAAGGGCGCCAGCACAATCGATGGCAGACGACGCGAAGTAGGCAGCAGGTACTTGAGCACACGGCTGCTCGCCAGGCAGGCGAAGCCGATGCACTGTGCCGCGATCCAGACGGTCACGAACTGGTCGTGAACGCCCAGCCCGAGGATCAGGGCGGCAATGAGCGTATTGCCCAGCGCTGTGATGAAAACGATACGAGCAAGGTCGCGCAACATGAAATCGGTCCTCCGTCCTGGCGCGAGATCGTCAGTGCTCGCGCCGTCCTCGCCGTAATGCCATGGCGCCAAGCGTATCGCACCACGTTCGCGATGAATTGCCGTTTGGCGGTCGTGGACTGCACGTCAGGGGCGGGAACTGTCGCCGGACTGTTCATCGCTGCGGGCGACGATCCGCCCCCTCTATCCCGCGCCTCACCCTTTTTGGATGGGCGCCGCGCCGATCAGTCACGACACTGGGCCATCCCGTTGCCGGAGACGGCCATGTCCCTGATCGAAGTACAAGAGCTTCATCGAACCTACCGCCTGGGCGCCACCGACGTACCGGCGGTGCGCGGCATCGACCTGTCGGTGGACGCAGGCGAGTTTGCCGCGTTGTGGGGGCCGTCGGGCAGCGGCAAGAGCACGCTGCTCAATCTCATCGGCCTGATCGATCGACCAAGCGCCGGCGCCGTCCACATCGACGGGACCGCGACAAGCGGCCTGGATGACGCCGCCCTGGCGACGCTGCGCAACCAGCATATCGGCTTCGTTTTTCAGGCCTTCAATCTGGTGTCGGTGCTGACGGCGCTTGAGAACGTGATGCTGCCGTTGATCATTGCCGGGCGCCCAACTGCCGAGGCGCGGGCAGTCGCCACACAACGGCTGACCGACGTTGGACTGTCCGCACTCGCGCGCCACCGCCCGGACCAGCTCTCCGGCGGTCAGCGACAGCGCGTGGCAATTGCCCGCGCGCTGGTCTGCGACCCACTGCTGGTCATTGCCGACGAGCCGACGGCCAATCTCGACGCCCACACCGGGCAGCAGGTGATCGGCCTCATGCGCGAACTCAATCGCCGGCGTGGCGTGACGTTTCTGTTTTCGACGCATGACTCGCGCTTGCTCGAACAGGTCGACCGCGTCGTCACGCTCTCGGACGGCGTGCTCGTCGACGACCGCCGGATCGGGCGGACCACGGCGAGCCAGCAAGGAGTCGCAGCATGATCGCCCTGTCATTGGCCCTGCGCAACCTGTGGAAGAACCGTCGGCGCAGTTGCGCCACCTTGCTGGCAATCGCCGTCGGCCATGCGGCCATCAACCTCTTCGCCGGGTACATCTTCAACACGTATTCGGCGCTGCGCGGCAGCGCGATCTATGGCGAAGGACTGGGCCACCTCACCATCGCACGCACGGGGTATTTCACACAAGGCAGCCTCAAGCCCGAGCAGTACCTGCTGAACGAAGACGAGCTGCGTCGCCTGACGGCAGTGCTGGACAAAGCGATCGCGCCACGCGTCGTGTCTGCGCGCTTGTCCGCGTCGGGGCTAGTCTCGAACGGCAAGCTGTCGACGATCTTCATCGCCGAAGGCGAGGCGCCGGCACTCGCCAATCGCATCTGGCGGCGCGGCAGCGGGCGCCCGAAGCTCGACCCCGACAAACCAATGGCCGGCCTCGTCAGCAAAGGGCTCGCCGCGCGCTTGGGTGTTGAGCCGGGGAACAACGTGACGGTGCTGGCCAACACGATGTCGGGCCAGATCAATGCGCTCGATCTTGAGGTGCTACGCATCTGGGATACGGGTACTGCCGCCACCAACGACAAAACGCTGCGCCTGCCGCTCACCTTCGTCCAGCAGTTGCTCGATACCGACGGCGCCAATCGGGTGGCGGTGCTGCTCGACGACGATGCGGACGCCGACGCGGCCCGTGCATACCTCAGGCCGATCCTCGCCAGCGCGGGATTCGACGTCGAGATCAAGACCTGGGTCGAACTCTCGAATTTCTACCGGCAGGTTCGCAATCTCTTCGACCTGATCTTTGCGTTCCTTTCGGCCATCGTGCTCGTCGTGGTGCTGATGGGCATCGTCAACACGCAGACCATGAGCGTGATGGAACGCGTGCGCGAAATCGGCACCCTGCGCGCGCTGGGCATGCGCCGCGGGGCCGTGGTGCGACTTTTTGCGACCGAGGGGGCCGTGCTCGGTGCGCTGGGGACGATGACCGGCGCATTCATCACGACGGTCGCCGTGCTGGTGATCCGTACCGGCCACATCCGCTACACGCCTCCATCGTCGAGTGCGTCCGTCCCGCTATCGGTAAGCCTGCTGCCGGATCGTCTTGTCGAGACCGCCCTGCTGCTATGTGTGGTCGCCGCTCTGGCGGCGTGCTGGCCGGCGCGGCGCGCGGCGCGCATGGAGATCGTCGAAGCGCTCGGCCACGCATGAGGAGAAGACCATGAAACCCATCCTGTTCGTAGTGGCCTGTTTGCTGTCGCCTCTCGCCTGGGCCAGCGCCGAAGGCAATGCCGTGCTCGAAGATGCCGACCGCGCACGTGGCGGCAACCTTCCCGGCGTGGCCTGGACGATCGCCATCGACGCGCACGACGCCGACGGCGACAGCACACGCGTGATGACTGCCATCGCCAATGATCGCGGATCGCGCATCGACTACACCGAGCCCGCCAAGATGCGCGGCCAGCGCATCGTCATGGTCGGCCGGAACATGTGGTTTCTGCGCCCCGGCCTTCAGCGCCCGGTGCCGCTCAGTCCGCGCCAGCGGCTGCTCGGTGCGGCGTCCAATGGTGACGTTGCGGCCACGCGGTATTCGCGCGACTACGAGGCCGACATCGAGGGCCGTGAACGCGTGGACGGCGAAGAATGCGTCGTGCTGAACCTCATCGCCCGCGAGCGTAGCGCCACCTACGATCGCATTCGCTATTGGGTTTCGGACAAGCGTCGGGTGGGCGTCAAGGCGGAGTTCTATACCGTGTCGGGCAAGCTCTTCAAGTCGGCGCGGTTCGACTATGCCAATGAGATCAGTCACGCGGGGCGGCACTTTCCGTTCATCAGTCGCATGACCATCACCGACGCCATCAATCACGAAAACGTGACCGTCCTGCGATATAGCGGGGTGGCGGTAAAGGGCCTGGACCCGTCGGCGTTCGAGATCAGCCCATGACGTGGCGCGCGCCGTGTCTGGCGATGTGTGTGCTGGGCGGATGCGTTGGCGTTGCGCAGGGCGCGCAGGAGGTGTCGGTTCGGGTTGAAGTGCAGAGCTATCGCTATTCGACGGGTACGTCGTCCGACAGTCCTTTCCAGCGCATCGCGACGATGCCGGCCTACGTCTGGAACACCGAAGCCCGGCCCGATCTTGCGTGGCAGTCCGGTGCCGCCGCGGCCGTATTGCGCCCTCGCTTTGCCGTCGTGAGCCAACCGGGCGAGACACACACGCAGGGCTGGCTCAATGAAGGTTGGATGCGGTGGCGCCCGGTTCGACGGCGTCAGCCTGCAAGGCGGACGCGAAGTGCTCCTGTGGGGGCCGTCGATGTTCTGGAATCCGTCCAATCCGTTCTTCATCGAGAACAACAAAAACAACCCCAAGCGCGAGATCGCCGGCAAGGAATTCGTGCGCGCGCGCTGGCAGGTATCGAGCGATCTGGCGCTCACCGCCATCGGCCAGCTCGGGCGGGGTCCGCGCACGGTCGGCACGCAGCGCATGGCCGGTTTCAAGCTCGACTGGACGGGCGAGGAGGCCAGCGCCGCAGCCATCGTGGCGGCGGAACCCGGCAAGACACCTTCGTGGCAGGGCTGGGCGCAGTGGACCGCGAACGACGCGACACTGGTGTACGGTGAGGTGGCCTGGCGGGTCAGCCAGCTCTACAACCTGCCTGCCGTCGCCGAGAGCGCCACGGACGTGTCCATTGGGACGAGTCGCTCGCATCGAGGGCTGCTGGCCGTACTCGGCATGAGCTACACCTTCGAGAACAACTGGACGCTGTACACCGAGTATTGGCACAACGGCAACGGACTGGACGACGGCGACGCCCGCCGTCTGGCGCAGGCGGTTCGCACGCTGGGCACGCGCCCGCGCGGCGTGGCCGACCGGCAGTTGGCCTTGCTGCTGGAGCAGCCCTCGCCGCTGCGGCGTAATTATCTTGGCGTGCAGCTCGGCGGTGGTGAGACCAACGATGTGAGCTGGAAACTACGCCTCACCACTGACATCGACGATGGCAGCGTCGAAGGCGTTGTGATGGTGGACAAGGACCTGGGAGACCAACTCAAGCTGTGGCTCAATCTCATGCGTCGCGCGGGAGGTAGCGCGACCGATTATGGTCGATGGGTGATCGACAGCGTCATGATCGGTGCGACGTGGTATGCGTGGTGAGCCGTTTCTGCCTCCACGCTCCTCGTCGCAAAGGGCGGCGTGTACTGAACCGCAGCACACACCGCCGACCGCTTCGTTGCAGGTCACTCAGGTCGCGGGCCCCACCAGGTATTGCGCATCGGTGACTTTCTCCAACCATTCGACCGCCTTGCCGTCGAGCGCTTCCTGAATGGCGATGTGCGTCATGGACGTACTGGGCGTTGCGCCGTGCCAGTGCTTATGGCCCGGAGGACACCAGATCACGTCGCCCGCACGGATTTCGACGATGGGTTCGCCCTCGCATTGCGTCCAGCCGCAGCCTGCGGTGACGATCAGCGTCTGCCCGAGCGGATGCGTATGCCAATTGGATCGCGCGCCCGGCTCGAACGTGACGCTTGCGCACGAAACGCGCGCGGGCTCCGGAGGCGTGTTGAGCGGATCGATCCGGACCGTGCCGGTGAAATACTGTTCTGGCCCTTTCTGTGAGGGCTGGGTGCCGGGGCGGATGAGTTTCATGAGATGTCCTTTCTTGGTTTCGATTACTGCGGCGCAAGCTCGCCGTACCAGTACGAGGCGGTGACGCCGCCATCCATCAGGAAGTCGCTTCCCGTAATGAACGTACCTTCCGGGCCCATCAGGAGTGCGGCGACGTTGCCCACTTCGTCGGGCGTGCCGCCGCGCTTAGCCGGGCACAGATCGATCATCCGACGGTAACCTGCGCCACGCGGACCATTCAGTTCGTCGCGCGCCAGCGGCGTGAAGATGATTCCGGGGCTGATCGTGTTGATGCGTGCGCTGCGCTTGCCCCAGCGCACGGCCTCGGCCATGACGCGCAGGGCGTTACCGCGCTTGGATATCTGATACGCATGCAGCGAATCCTTGATCTGGTCCGGCTGCAGCATCGGCAACGACAGGAGGTCTTCGACCGGCGTCGTGGCCAGCGCCTTGTTGGACTCCGGCGTCAGTCCGGGCAGGCGGTGCCCCGATTGCGACGCGATGACGACACCGGAACCGCCTTCGGCGATGACATCGCCAAACGCTTCGAGCAACAGGGCCGTGCCGTACAGATCGACCTTGAGGATCGTGGCGGGCGACGCCTGCGACGGCGACACACCGGCAGCATGGATGAGATGCACAACATCGCCCAGCGCCGTGGCGGCCCGCACCAGCGCTTCTACCGAGGCTCGCTCGGCAACGTCAACAACGGCGGTCGTGACATCAAAGCCCGCATCCAGCAGTACCTTCGCCGCCGCGTCCGCGTTCTCCTGGTGGAGGTCTGCGAGCAAGACCTTCTTGCCGGCGCTTACGCGCCGCGCACAGGCTTGACCGATGGAGCCTGCTCCAATGACAACCGTAACCGGGTTCATGATTGCGTCCTCTCTCGTGTGTGTTCGTCCGGGCACTGTGCGTGTGCGGCGACCACGTCAGCGCCCGACCAGCTTCTGGCGATCGGCCGAGTAACGCTCGCCTTGGATCGGCACATCGCGGACGGCCGTTTCGATCTCCTGCAAGTCTTCGGCTGACAACGCGACATCCGCTGCACCAATGTTCTCTTGCAGCCGGTGCAGCTTGGTTGTGCCGGGGATCGGCGCGATCCACGGCTTTTGTGCCAGCAGCCACCCCAGCGCCAACTGCGCGGGCGTGACCTGTTTGCGTGCGGCGATGCCGGCGAGTACGTCAACAAGCGCGCGGTTCGCAGCGCGCGCCTCGGGATTGAAGCGCGGCACGCTATTGCGAAAGTCGGTTGCCCCGAACGAGGTGTTCTGGTCAATCGCGCCGGTAAGGAAGCCCTTGCCCAGCGGGCTGAAGGGCACAAAGCCAATGCCAAGCTCTTCGAGCAGCGGCAGGACTTCTTTCTCGGGCTCGCGCCACCACAGGGAATACTCACTCTGCAGCGCGGCGACCGGCTGCACGGCGTGGGCCCGACGGATGCTCTCGACACCGGCCTCCGACATGCCGAAGTGCAGGACCTTGCCTTCGTCGATCAGCGCCTTGACGGCTCCGGCCACCTCTTCGACAGGCACGTCAGGATCAACGCGGTGCTGGTAGAAAAGGTCGATCCGATCGGTGCGCAGCCGTATCAGCGCTTCGTCGGCCACTTGGCGGATGCGCTCGGGGCGGCTGTCGAGCCCTCGGCGGATGTCGCCCTGCTTGAAACCGAATTTGGTTGCGATGACGACCTGATCGCGCATCGGTGCGAGCGCTTCGCCGACCACCCGTTCGTTGACGAAGGGGCCGTAGGCCTCGGCCGTGTCGAAGAAAGTCACGCCCTGCTCAAAGGCAGCGCGGATCAGTTTGATGGCTTCAGCCGTGTCGGTAGCGGCCCCATATCCATAGCTCAAGCCCATGCAGCCCAGCCCGAGCGCTGAGACGGTGAGCCCATTTCGACCAAGTTGTCGGGTTTCCATGACGTGCCCTCGTGTTTTGTACTGGATTGAGTCTAGGCGGCGCCTATTTAGACGACTAGACTAGGAAATCGACATTCAGTCATAAGACAGTCTTATCAATGGGGCAACTCGACGATCTGGCAGCGTTTGCGAGCGTGGTGCGCGCCGGCAGCTTTACGCGCGCCGCCGCGCAACTAGGCGTCACGCAGCCGGCGTTGAGCCAGACCATCAAGGCGCTGGAGAGGCGGCTCGACATCAAGCTGCTGAACCGCACGACGCGCAGCATTGCCCCGACGGAAGCGGGGCAACATCTGTACCGCGCCATTGAGCCTCGTCTGGCCGAGATTCAGGCTGAACTGCTGGTGCTTGCCGAGATGCGTGGCAAGCCGGCGGGAACGGTGCGTATCAACGCCACCGATCACGCGGTGCAGTCAATCGTCTGGCCGCGCCTGTTGCCCTGGTTGCCGCGCTACCCGGACATCAAGCTGGAGATCTCGAGCGAGAATCGCTTCGCCGACATCGTCGCGGAGCGTTTTGACATTGGCATCAGGCTTGGCGCGGATGTCGCCAAGGACATGATTGCCGTGCGCATCGCGCCGGACATGCGGCTGGTCGTGGTGGGCAGCCCGAGCTACTTCGCGCGACTTCCCCCGCCGCTGACACCGCAGGAGCTTTCCGGGCATGACTGCATCGGTCTGCGACTGCCCACCTACGGCGGGTTGATGCCCTGGGAGTTCCGGGTGGCCGAACGCGCCGTCAACCTTCATGTCGAGGGACGTCTGATCTTCAACCGCAGCCATCAGGTTGTCGACGCTGCGCTTGCGGGGCTTGGACTCGCCTGGGTGCCCGAGGACATGGCGCGCCCGCACATCGATACGGGGCATCTGATCAGCGTACTGGATGACTTCTCGATCACCTTTCCGGGGTATCACCTCTATTACGCGACCCGCCGGTCATCCCCTGCCTTGAACCTCGTCGTAGACGCCCTGCGCATGCCAGATGCCGAGTAGCCCCAACTGGCAACGCCATCTGAACGACGACGGCGTTGCCATCGAGTCAGCGATGCGATGGGAGCGCTTCACTGCACGATGATCGTTGCCCGCATGTTGGGGTGAATCCCGCAGAAGATCGCGTAAGTGCCCGGCTGGTCGAAGCGATGTTCAAAGCTGTCCCCCTGGTCGAGGGCGGGCGAACGGAACAGTCCGTCCGCACTGACCACAAGGTGAGGCTCATCGTCGAGGTTCTTCCAGACGACAGTGGTGCCGGCACGTACCGTCAGCGACATTGGTTGGAACATGAAGTTCTTGATGCTGATCGCGGGAGCGTCCTCGGACGCAGCCGGAGCCACCGTCAACGTGGCCGCAATCAGTGCAAGACAGGCCAGCAACTTCGGCAGACGGAAGATCGTTGTCATGTTCATTCCCCGGTTGCAGGAAAGTGCGCACGTCAGGCCAGCGTCATATCGCGCAATACTGGCTGCAGCGGATGAGCGACGACATCGACACGGGTCAGGCCCAGCATTGAGGCCAGTTGGTCACGAGGCACGGTCAGCGGCCCCGGCCCCGCACCTTCTCCGGCCACGGGTTGCGGATATGCGGTGGATCGGGCCGTGTGGAACGTCATGTTGCCTTCGACCTTGGACACGATCTGGTGAATGTGGCCGTTCAGGACGGTGACTGAACCAAACCGTTTCAGGTAGGCGAGCGCCGCGGCGGCGTCGCCAGTGCCCCAGCCCCACGGCGCGTAGATCGTCCACAGCGGCATGTGCGTGAACACGACGATGGGTGTGCTGTCCGTGCGGCTCTTGAGATCGAGTTCGAGCCATCGGATCTGTTCGTCGCCGAGTGCGCCCAATCCGTTCGGCTTGAACTGCATGACATTCACAAGCGCAATGAAGTGGACGCCGCCATGATCAAAGCTGTAGTAGCCACGGTTGTCCGAGACCTTGCCAAAGCGCCGGAAATACTCGGCGCCAGTTCCGTCGGTCACATCGTGCTCGCCAGGCACGGTGTACAACTCGGGAATCTGCAATGTGGACAGCAACTGTCCCGCGAGGTCGAACTCCTCCGGTTTTGAAAGATGGGTGATATCGCCCGTATGAATAGCAAGGGTCGGGCGCGCCGGCATCGCATTGATGAGGTCGATGGTCTTGCGTAGCGTGCCGGCTACGTCCGGATTGGCTTCCTTGTTAAAACCGATGTGCGAATCGCTTATCTGTACGAAAAGCGGTGTGCCCGACGACGCCGGCGCGCCGGTTTCGGCTGCGTGTAACGCGAGTGGTGTCAGTACGCCGCCTGACAGGACAAACAGTGTGGTGCCGCCGAATGCCAGACATTTCAAGGCATCGCGACGCGAGGGATTGTGCAGCGGATCTGACGGCATGGTGGTCTCCCGAAAAGCGTGCGCTGTGAACGGGTGGACCGGCGTTGCAGAGTGTTTATTCCGGATGCGGCAGAGGCGAGCCAGACAAGTGGTGCGAGCTAGGAACCTGTCTGCGCACGCAGCGCACGCACGAAGCCGTCGAATTCGTCCTGGCCGGCGTCGGAGATCGCCCAGAAGTTCATGCTGGCCATCCGCCAGTGTGCAACCCGATAACCTTTGAGGACGACAGCGTTGGGGCTGGCTCCCGGTGCGTCTTCCGGCCAGATGTAGAGATCGATCGGGTGCTGCCGATAGCGATAGACGAGCACCGCGACGGCGCGTCCGTCCAGGTAGTCGAGCCGCCCGCCCGCCAGCGGATAGCCCTGCGCTGCCAGGTCAACCACGGGTGGCGCGAAATCCAGCCTGCCATTGAACCAGGGTTTGACAGTGTGACGGTCGCTTGAGGCCACGTCGGTTGCATGGTCCATCTGCAGCGAACGGATGTGGCTGTCGACGAGTTCCCCGGCCAGCCGCTGTCCAGGCGACGGCAACGATAGGTACAGCACGGCCGCGGCAACCAGCGCGAACACACCGAGTGCGAATGTCCCGAGCGCCAGCGTGCCGGCCAGCGGCCACATGACGACGCGTCGGCGTCCGGGGGGCTCATGACGGCCGCCCGGCTGGCCCCGATTCTGTGCCGGGGATGCAGGCAGCGCACTACGGATGGCGGCCGCAAGATCCTCTGGCGCGTTCCAGCGCAGGCCAGCCTCGCGGATCAAGCGACTGACCCCTCGCTGCGCTTCGTACTCGCGCTGGCACGATATGCATCCGGACAAATGCTGTTCCAGCACGAGCGTTTCACTCACGCTGAGTTCGTGGTCCACATAGGCCGGCAGTAGCTGCAATGCCTGTTCGTGATCCATCACCCCTCCCGGTCCGTTTCAACCAGCAGCGCCGCAAGCTGTTGGCGCGCTCGCGCGAGACGCGACATCACGGTGCCGATCGGAACACCGACAATATTGGCGATCTCGCGATACGCGAGGTCTTCCAGTTCGCGCAGCACGATCACTTCGCGGTATTCGATGCGGAGTTGCCGCACCGCGCCGGCAACCTGGGCATTGCGTTCGCGGCGGATCAAGAGCGCTTCCGGATCGTTGCTCACGGCAGTCGCATCCAGCGACTGGCCGTGAATCACCTCGTCGAAAACCTCTGCGCGCGCGCAGTACATGCGGTTCTGCTCATACCAGGTGTAGAAAGTGTTGCGCACGATACTCAGCAGCCATGGGCGCGCATCGCTGCCGTGGAAACCGTCAAAAAAACGGAATGCCCGAAGAAAGGCGTCCTGCACGATATCGCGGGCATCCTGATCGTTGTGGGTGAGCCAGCGGGCGAAATCGTAGGCCGAGTGCATGTGCGGCAGGACGAGGGCTTCAAAGCGCCGCACAGTGTCAGGGTCGGTCATCGCCAGCCTCGATTGCAGTCGCCGGGAATGCGGTCTCCTGTATGTTAGACCGATCCGGGGGCGATTCTATTTCAGCGATCGGACGTAACGCTGGATCGACACATATGCGTCGCACAGGTCGTGGCGTGCGAGGTGCATGCCGTTCTGTGCAAATGCAATCGGGCATCAGGACGGGTGCGGCAAGACCATGAACAGCGTTCGCCCATGACCGGTGCATGACCCAGCGTCAACGGATCGAATTCGACGTGATGTCTGCTCGATCACCGAAGCGGGGGCGTCCGCGCATGGCCTCTTCGCGGTACGACCGGCCAAGCGCACGCCCGGTCGGCCGCGTGCGCAACAGCACCATGCCGAGGATGAATGCGTACGCCGCGTCAAGCGCCGCCGAGATGATCTTTGCGCGCGACTATGATTGAAGGAGGCATGAGGAGGTTTCCTTCATGATCAGCGTGCTCGGGCAGACATGCAGGCGCAATGTCTGCCGTTCGATCCCTATGTTGCTGCTCGCCGTGGGCGTGCTCTTCGTGTGTGCGCAGGCCAGCGCGGCAGCGGGGCGCGTCGCGGTTGTCCTGGAACTCGAAGGCGCGATCGGCCCGGCCGCATCGGACTATGTCAGCCGAGGGCTGGCGCAAGCCAAGGCGCTGCGGGCCAACGTGGTGGTCCTGCAGATGGACACGCCGGGCGGGCTCGACACGTCGATGCGCGAGATCATCCGCGCGATCCTCGCCTCGCCCGTTCCCGTGCTGGCTTACGTCAGCCCGAGTGGTGCGCGGGCGGCCAGCGCCGGAACCTACATCCTCTACGCCAGCCACATCGCTGCGATGGCGCCGGGTACCAACGTCGGCGCTGCAACGCCGGTGTCGATCGGCGGCGGGCTACCCGCGCCGCCGGGGCAGCGGCCCGAACAGTCCGCGCCGGAGCCCGGCAAGCCCAACACGATGGAAACCAAGGCAATCAACGATGCCGTGGCCTACATCCGATCGCTCGCCGAGTTTCGCGGGCGCGACGCCGACTGGGCCGAAAAGGCGGTACGCGATTCAGTGAGCCTGTCGGCCGAAGCGGCCTACAAGCAGAAGGTGGTCGATATTCTCGCGGGCAGCGTCAACAATCTTCTGAAACAGGTCGACGGCCGCAGCGTGAAGATCGGCGAAGCCACCGGGAAACTCGACACCCGCGATCTCACCCTGCTGCGGGTCGAACCCGACTGGCGCACCCGCATGCTGGGTGTCATCACGAACCCGAACGTCGCCCTGATTCTGATCATGATCGGCTTCTACGGTCTGGTGCTGGAGTTCATGATCCCGGGTTCCTTCCTGCCCGGCACCATGGGTGCGATCTGCCTGCTGCTGGGCCTCTACGCGCTGGCTGAGCTGCCCTTTACCTTTGCCGGCCTGGGCTTGATCCTGCTCGGGCTCGGGATGATCGTGTCGGAAGCCTTCATCCCTTCCGCTGGCGTGCTCGGTATCGGCGGCGTGGTCGCCTTCGTGCTCGGCGCAATGCTCTTGATGGAGCCCGGCGAGGCGCCCGGCTTTGGGCTGTGGTGGCCCATGGTCGCCGGGATTGCCATTACCGCGCTGGGGCTGGCGCTGCTGGTTGGTCGGCTCGCGCTCAAGTCGCGCCACAGCAAACGCGTAACCGGCCGCGAGGCCATGATCGGTTCAACCGCACTGGTCATGGATTGGTCGGATGGCAGCGGCCATGTACTCACTCAGGGCGAGCGCTGGAACGCGGTGGCGGAAGAGCCCCTCAAGGCCGATCAACGGGTTCGTATTGTCGGACTCGATGGGCTCACCTTGCACGTGCGCGCCACGGACGTGGACGACTGAAGAGGACATCGCACCATGGCCAATATCGCTTTCTTTGCCCCAATCATCGCCTTGGTCATCTTTCTGCTGGGCGCGGCAGTGCGGATCTTGCGCGAATACGAACGCGGCGTGGTCTTCACGCTCGGCCGCTTTACCGGCGTCAAGGGACCCGGCCTGATCCTGCTGATCCCCTATGTGCAACAGATGGTGCGGGTCGACCAGCGGACAATGGTGCTCGACGTCCCTTCGCAGGACGTGATTTCCCATGACAACGTCTCGGTGAAGGTGAACGCAGTGATGTACTTCCGGGTGGTGGACCCTGAGCGGTCGGTGATTCAGGTCGCCAACTACGGCCAGGCTACCAGCGAACTGGCGCAGACCACGTTGCGTTCGGTGCTCGGCAAGCATGACCTGGACGAAATGCTTTCTGAGCGCGACAAGCTCAATCATGACATTCAGGAATTGCTCGACACGCAGACCGACCCCTGGGGCATCAAGGTCGCCAGCGTTCAGATCAAGCACATCGACCTGAACGAGAGCATGGTCCGGGTCATCGCGCGGCAGGCCGAGGCCGAGCGCGAACGGCGCGCCAAGGTGATCAGCGCAGAGGGCGAGCAGCAGGCCGCGCAGAAACTGCTCGAAGCCGCCGAAATACTCGCCCAGCGGCCAGAGGCCATGCAATTGCGCTACCTCGGCACGCTGGCGGTGATCGGCGCTCAGAACAGCTCGACCATTGTCTTTCCCTTCCCCACCGATATCGCCCGCGCATTTGCGGATGCGGTAGGGCGCGGTAAGGATGGGGCGCCGACAGGTTGAGGCCCAACGTCACAGCGTGTCCGTCGATTGAAAATCGCCCAGGCGCCTGATTCCGGAAAATGACTTTTGCATCACGGAACTTCAGCATTGACCCGTCGCACACTATGGGACTGAACATCTGGCAGAGCAAAGTCGATGCTGTCGCTTCGTTGATCACCAAGGTCGCGACGGCGTGGACAGGACTCGTTGCGAAGAAACGGAGCAAACGATGACTCGAATTCGCGTTGACGGCTTCACTGTCTCGCTCGATGGATATGGAGCGGGCCCCGATCAAGACATCGACAATCCGCTCGGCATTGGCGGAACGGAACTGCATCAATGGCTAGTCCCGACACGCACATTCCAGCAGGCATTGTTCGGAAATGACGATGGCACGACCGGGGTCGACGATGATTTCGCCGCCCGCGGCTTCAAGAATGTGGGGGCCTGGATTCTAGGAAGGAACATGTTCGGTCCCGTTCGTGGGGACTGGCCGGACACGAACTGGAAGGGCTGGTGGGGCGACAACCCGCCGTATCACGTTCCAGTCTTCGTCCTCACCCACCACGCTCGTCCCCCCATCGAGATGGAGGGCAACACGACATTTCACTTTATAACGGGGGGCATTCGCGAGGCGCTCGACCGCGCACGCGAGGCCGCTGCCGGCATGGACGTGCGCATAGGCGGAGGGCCGGACACGATCCGTCAGTATCTTCGTGAGCGCCTCATTGATGAACTGCACATTGCTATCTCACCAGTGTTGCTCGGCCGGGGAGAATCGCTGTTCCAAGGGCTTGATCTGCGCGCGCTGGGATATGCGTGCGTTGAGTTCGTCGCGTCAGAGAAAGCCACGCATGTCATCCTGCGGCGACAGGAACGGGCAGGCGTCTGACCACTCGCCGAAGGCCGGCTCCCGTGACGGCCGCCAGTGCTCGTCTCCAGGCGGACGTGTGGCACCTCATAGCGCATTCGCGCCAACGGCGTGCGATCGTGACGAAGATCGGGGCACCGTGGGGACCAAGCAGACGGTGCTGCGTATCGATAGGTTCCGCTTGGCGGCTTGGGGATTTCTCTCAGCAACGTAGCGCGATGCCACGCTGCCGAGAGAAAAGGAAATTACTTCAACTCCTGCACAGCGTCCCTGACGTCATCCAGGTCCCGCCCACGAGTCTCGGGCGTGAAAAAAGTCGAAATAACGGTGAGCAACGTCAGACCTGCCAAGTAGGTTGCGATGGGCATCCACGCGTGAATCCCAGCCGCTTTGTCGCCACCATGATTGCTGACGACCCATGCAATGATCGCTGATCCGACCAATGGGGCGATCCCCCCTGCGATCACGGCGGACACCTCACGGGCCATTGCAACGCCAATGTACCGGTGCTTTGCTCCGAACAGTTCCGGCATCAACGCACCCTGCGCTCCGAACATCCCCCATGCGCCAACGCCCAGTGCGAGCGAAATGGCCACTACCGATGCAATCAGATTCCCTTGACTGAAGACCCACCAAACCGGATACGCAGCAACCAATTGGAATAGGGCAAAGCCGCGGTAGACCTTAACCCGTCCGAATCTGTCGGAAAGCCAGCCGGCAATCGGGACTGTGATGGCGCCTACAACGACGGCCGCAAGCAGACAAATCGTCCCGGTCGTCTTTTCCATGCCAACGATATTTACCAAGTAGCTGATCGCAAGCGCCTGGAAAATGGACGAACCACCGTTCTCTGCCAATCTCAACCCAATACCGATCGAGACACTTTTCTTCGATCCCTTGAGCAGATTGGCAAGCGGTTTGTCAGTCACCTGCTGATGCGCTTCCAGCTTTGCGAACGACGGGGACTCTTTCAAGTGCAGCCGGATGTAGACCGCCACAGCAATGATGGCGACGCTGCTCAGAAAGGGAATTCTCCACAGCCAGCCTTGGCTGATATTGTCCGACCCCAGTAACAAGAGAAGGTAGATACCCGTCGCCATCAGCGTGCCAATCTGGATTCCCAGAAATGGCAATGCCGCGTAATACCCTCGCTTTTCGCGCGGAGCGTATTCGGTCATCAGCACGGAGGCACCCGCTTGTTCGGCGCCCGCACCGAGTCCTTGAAGAAGTCTAAGCGCAACCAGCATGGCCGGTGCCCAGTATCCGACAGTCTCAAAGGTGGGCAGCACACCGATCAGCGTGCTGGCAACGCCCATCAGCAGCACGGTCGCCAGCAGCACAAATTTGCGGCCCAATCTATCCCCTAGCGATCCGAAGAGAATGCCACCCAGCGGCCTGACCGCGAATCCCAGGAAGTACGTACCAAAACTCGCAATCAATCCCATCGTCGGGGTCTGTTCAGGAAAGAACAGCGGTCCGAAAATGAGTGCAGACGCAAGGCTGTACAAAGCAAAGTCGTAGTACTCCAGCGCACTGCCAAGAGAGCATGTCCACGCGGCTCTCTTCAGATCGGCCGTTGTCACGGTCGATGCGGGACTCTTGATGTCTTTTTCATAACCTGCGACGGTCGCGGTATTCGCTGTCATATTGTCTCCTCCAGTTTCCGAACGTAATTTTTCTATCAATCCCGCTCAGCCCTTCTTGCCGCTGCTGGTCGTTCAGCGCCAACAAGAGAAGTCAATTCCTCCGTAGTGTGGTTTCGTACGATTGGAGAAATACGACTCTGGCTCAGGATCGCTAATCTTGAGAATCGAACTAATCTCCTTCGTACTGCGCCTTTCTCTTCCCACGAAAACTCGCTAATCCCTCTGCGGCGTCGTTGGTTGTCGCAGCCAGCGCACCGGCCATCGCCTCCAACGTAGAAGCTGTTTTCTCCCCCCAGGCGGCATCGATTAGCTGCTTGGTAAGCTGGACCGACACCGGGGCTAGCGAGCAGATCTGACGAGCAACTTCCATAGCCTCCGGAAACACCTGCTCTTTACTCGCAAGCTTCTGGACCAAGCCAATATCGAGCGCTTCCGTAGCGCTCATGCGCCTACCCGTCAAAGCCATATATTTGACGTGGCAAGGCCCTAGTTGCCGAGCCAGCCGTTGGGTACCGGACCACCCCGGACAAGTCGCAATCGAGGCTTCGGGCAACGCAAAAACCGCGTCGTCGCTTGCGACCCTGATGTCGGTGGCGGCCAACAATTCCAGACCGCCGCCGAAAGCGGGCCCATTGACCGCGCTAACCACCGGTTGTCGTAGCGCGGCGAGCCTGTCCAAAATGCGGTGGCCGTCGCGCACCCATCGACGCCACATATCCAACGGCTGGAGAGAAGACCAGACATTGATATCCGCGCCGACGCAAAAGGCGTTGCCTTGCCCCGTTAGCACGACTGCACGTATGTCGGTATCTCGATCGATTTCGTCCGCAATATCCTCAAGGGCAACCAACATCTCGGGAATCAGGGCATTAAGTTTCTCGGGACGAGCCAGTTCAATTACGCCAACTGACCCATCCTTGCGATAGGCGACATGTGTCTCACTCATCATTGGCCCCCAAATGACAGACCCGTGTTTTCCGGACGAAAAAGCGAACCGTTCATTTCCTTGACGTCCTTGCTGACAGCCAAGGGGAAGGAGCATTGGCCGATAAGGTCTCGCTGAATATCGATTCCCGGTGCCACCTCGGTGATTTCAAGACCATTCTTGGTGAGTGCCAGTACGCATCGTTCCGTCACGTACAGCACCTTTTGCCCTGTTTCGATTGCCCGAGTGCCCGAGAAAGTCACGTGGTCGACTTCGTCCACCAGCTTCTTTACCTTGCCTTCACGCAGTATTTTCAGTTTTCCGTTTTCAATGGAAAGCTCCGCACCAGCCGTGAAATATCCGGAGAACACGATTCGTTTGGCTCTGCTTGTGATATCGACGAAGCCACCACACCCGGCGGTAACATGAGGCCTTGCCTGCAGTTTCGACACATTTACCGAGCCATCTCGACCGATTTGAAGAAACGACTGTTGATTTGCACCGAAACCTGACCCACCTGATGGGGTGATTTGCATCGAATTCTGACCCACGTATAGAACACTTGCCTGCTCGGCAACGAGCAGGAGTTTGGAGTGATCGACGTGGCCATCCTGAGCATCATTCGACGTTGGCACCTGCGCGACCAGATCCCGCTTCGCGAGATCGCCCGGCGCCTGGGTATCTCCCGCAATACGGTTCGGCGCTACCTGCGCGCCCAAACAACCGTTCCGACCTACGCCGCACGACATAGTCCGAGCAAGCTCGACGGCTACGCGGCCAAGCTCGATACGTGGCTTAAGACTGAATCAAACAAGCCACGCAAGCAGCGACGAACGCTGCGGCAGATCCACGCTGACCTATGCGTCCTGGGCTTTACGGGCTCCTATGATCGGGTGGCCGCGTTCTCGCGGCGCTGGCGCCAGGACCAGCAGCAACAGGCCAGGACGGCGGGCCGGGGAACATTCATTCCCTTGCGCTTTGCCGAAGGGGAGGCCTTCCAGTTCGACTGGAGCGAGGACTGGGCGGTCATCGGTGGCGAGCGCATGAAGCTGCAGGTGGCGCAGTTCAAGCTCAGCCATAGTCGGGCGTTCTTCCTGCGCGCCTATCCGCTGCAGACCCACGAGATGCTCTTCGACGCCCACCATCACGCCTTCGTGGCGTGGGGCGGCATTCCCCGGCGTGGCATCTACGACAATATGAAGACGGCAGTCGATCGCGTCGGCCAGGGTAAGCACCGCGAGGTCAACCTGCGCTTCAGCGCGATGGTCAGTCACTACCTGTTTGATGCCGAGTTCTGCAACCCGGCCTCAGGCTGGGAGAAGGGACAGATCGAGAAGAACGTGCAGGACAGCCGCCATCGCATCTGGCAGCGCATCCCATCCTTCACGTCGCTCGAGGCCCTCAACGATTGGCTGGCGGACCAGTGCGTGCTGCTCTGGCAGCAGGTCCGTCACCCGGAACTGGACATGACGGTGTGGGAAGCATGGTCACAAGAGCGCCCCCATCTGATGCCTGTGGGCCAGCCCTTCGATGGATTCGTCGAACACCTCAAGCGGGTCTCGCCCACCTGCCTCGTGCACTTCGAGCGCAATCGCTACAGCGTGCCGGCGTCCTTCGCCAACTGCGCGGTGAGCTTGCGTGTCTATGCCGCACGACTGGTGTTCGTCGCCGAAGGCCAGATCATCGCCGAACACGCCCGCCTGATCAGCCGCAGCCATAGTACGGGCCAGACGATCTACGACTGGCGACACTACCTGGCCGTCCTCCAGCGCAAGCCGGGGGCATTACGCAACGGGGCGCCCTTCTGCGAACTGCCCGAAGGCTTCAAGCAGTTGCAACGAACGCTGCTCAAACGCCCAGGGGGTGATCGCGAGATGGTGGAGGTGCTAGCGCTTGTTCTGCTACACGATGAACAGGCCGTACTGGCTGCGGTGGAGTTGGCGCTCGAGAGCGGCGCGCCCTCCAAGCAGACTGTTCTGAACATTCTCAGCCGTCTCCTCGAAGGCGGGCCGGTGTCCCCCGTCGACGCCCCCCAGGCATTAGCCCTGCACGTGGAGCCGCAAGCCAATGTGGGACGCTATGACGCGCTCAGGGAGACCCATCATGCAGCATGAGGCCATGATTCAGATGCTCAGGTCGCTCAAACTGCACGGCATGGCCCAAGCCCTGGAGGAGCTGGCCGAGCAGGACTCCCCGGCCTATCAAGGCGCGGTGAGCGTTCTGTCGCGCCTGCTCAAGGCAGAACTGACCGAGCGCGAGGTACGGTCGCTGGCCTACCAGATGAAGGTCGCCAGGTTCCCTGCGTACCGCGATCTGACGGGCTTCGACTTTGGCTGCAGCGAAGTCAATGAAGCCCTCGTGCGCCAGTTGCACCGGTGCGACTTTCTGGAGTCCGCACACAACATCGTGCTCGTCGGGGGGCCAGGCACAGGCAAGACGCACCTGGGCACAGCCATCGGCGTGCAAGCCATCGAGCACCACCACCGACGTGTGCGCTTCTTTACGACGGTGGAGCTGGTCAACATGCTCGAGCAGGAGAAAGCCGCAGGCAGACCCGGGCACACGGCAAACCGCCTGATGTATGCAGATCTGGTAATTCTTGATGAGCTGGGCTATCTACCCTTCAGTCAGGCCGGTGGTGCCTTGCTGTTCCACCTCATCAGCAAGCTCTACGAGCGCACCAGCCTCGTCATCACCACCAACCTGAGCTTCAGCGAGTGGTCCTCTGTCTTTGGTGATCCGAAGATGACTACGGCGCTGCTCGATCGCCTCACGCATCACTGCCACATCGTCGAGACGGGCAACGACAGCTATCGATTCAGGAACAGTACGGTTCAACCCAAGAAGGAGAAGCGCACCTCGAAACCAACCTCTACTACCCTGAACAACTGACCCTTGGGTGGGTCAGATTTGGATGCAAATCCGGGGTCAGGTTTCGGTGCAAATCAACATGCCGACCCCTGGCAGCGAAACAGAGCATTGCTCAGAAAGCAAACCACCCACCTCTTGTTGATGTGAGGTGGGACATGTCTTTTGGATCAGCTCGTTCGTTAATGGGCCAAGCATGTTCGTGGCTGGATATGACGTCTAACTGTTATTAGACGGATTGCTTCGTAACTTGCCGGTTTGAATGCTCAATCTGGGATGCACGCTATTCATGATTGGCTATTTCTTTTGAACCACTCTTCGTCTTCTTTTCTTGTTCTTTCTATTTGCTCGATTGCTTGATACCAACCAGGCCAATCTTCGGGCGCTGGGTAGCTGTTGATGTAAGTGCTTCTTTCGTCCAGAGATAGATCAAAGAAGTGGCGCATCCAGCCATTCATGTATGTTTCTCCGTGCCCCATCTTCCAGCCAACTGACCTGAACGGAATATCTGGAAACTGCAACCAAGGAGGGTTCATGTAGAGACGTCTAACGTGGAAGTGAGGGGCGGCCGAAGCGAAGCGGAGGGAACCACAAGCGCAGCTTGTGGCCGTCCCTCTCGACTGCAGTGTTAGACGTTACTTTGGCCACACGAACTCCCGAGCCTTTTTACTCTCAGGATCAAACCACTCTTCCGCCGACTCACGATATTTAGGTGTTCCATCCGAGTGAGTGCCTACCTGCACCATTTTCCCAACTGGCGCACCGTGTGGGTAGCGCAATCGTCCCTGACCATCAGCCACGACTTTGCCTTCATTGAAAAGCTTTCCGAAAGCAGGCCATGTCGCAAGATTGCTTGTTGTGAGAATGACTTCGGTGGCAGCTTTCATGATGTGACGCCTAACGTGGAAGTGAGGGGCAGCCGAAGTGCGTAGCACGTAGGGAACCTGCAAGCGCAGCTTGCAGGCTGTCCCTCTCGACTGCAGGGTTAGGCGGCGCCGATCTCATTGCCATACTTGCTCGCGAATAGCTCCGCTAATAGTTCCGGCGCACCGGTGAGCTTATCAACCGAGCAGCCGTAGCCTTTGGCTTGTTCCCAAGACTCAAACCCCGCAGGTGGGCGAAGGATTTTGGAGATCTGTGAAAAGTACTTTGGATCTTCGCCATCGAAAATCTCAATGCCACCACAAATCAGAGCTCGAGCCAGGTTGTCAGTAGCGGTGCTTGTGTTGTCGGTGATCGAGCTTGGCTCGAGCTCCAGACTTGCTTGACCTAGCCTTAGGTGAAAAAACGGATTGCCAACAACCAGACCAATGTCCTTGAAGAGCTCGAATACAGTCACTAGGGTATCGACGCAGGCTTCTGCATCGCCTGCAAGGAACTGAGCGTTCGCGCCGCTGATAAGGAGCCAGAACGCCGCGGCTGGGGGATTGGCTTCATCGAATGCTTCGACAGATCCTGCCGCGTGTGCGCTCCGACGTTGCGCTGTGTAGCTCTCCCATGCCTGCCAATAAAGGCCGTTTGCCATCGCGTAGCTTCCCTTACGCATTAGCGCTTCGGCACTCAAATGCAATTGCAGTACGTCATTTTCTGGCTGCATAAATGTCCTTACCGCCTAACGTTTGACGTGAGGGGCGGCCGTAGCGGCGAAGCCGCGAAGGGAACCTGCAAGCGCAGCTTGCAGGCGGTCCCTCTCGACGGAATTGTTAGAGCGCATTTCGCAGCGCCAGCTCGAAGGATTGCCAGTTTGGAGCAACTTCCATCGCGGCCGCTGGCTCCATGCCAATGAAGGGCAGACAAACGATGGAGCCCGTGGGAGAGATGGCAAACATTTCACCGCCGCCACTTGTGGCAAAGCCCAGGTAACCAGCCGCGTACTCGGGAACCCGATACTCGCGGTTGAATTGTTCCAAATCTTCAAGTGCCCAGAACTCGCAGCAATAGGGATTGACCTCAAGCTCACACACAAGAGACTTGCCGGACTGGTGATACTCAACGAGGTATCGCGGAGCTTCGGACATCGAGCGCTCTAACGTTTGACGTGAGGGGCCACCGTAGCGGCGAAGCCGCGAAGGGCACCCACAAGCGCAGCTTGTGGGCGGGCCCTCTCGACGGAATTGTTAGCCCTCTTCATGTGGGAGCTCTTCTAGCCTGATGCCAGTTGCAGCCAGCTTATTGCGCAACTCTTCAGCTCGATATAAGGGCACATTCCCAAGCCAAAGGCCATCGTGAGACGCAAGTTCAAGACGCAATATATCAAGCGATTTTGCTTGTGCAGGCGCCCACTCTTCGCGGATGGCCTTTAGCGCAGCGGTAGAGATAGGTGACTCAGCCTTTGCGACGAGTACTGGGCTTGCCACACGGGGGAACAATTCACGATTGCATGTGCCTTCTTCATGCCAACCACACGCCGCGCACCGGATTGCGAACAAGCCTCCGTGCTCTTCATACGTGACGACAGTGGAACACTTGGGACAGGCTGCTCTCATGAGGGCTAACGTGGAAGTGAGGGGCAGCCGGAGCGAAGTGAGGGGCAGCCGGAGCGAAGCGAAGGGAACCCAAAGCGCAGCTCTTGGCTGTCCCTCTCCACTGCAGTGTTAGGCGGTTGGTTAGCGCTTGGCATTTTGTGCAGCCTCGAAATCTTCAGCGGTGATGACATTTCCCCAAGGATCTGTCGATACGCCTTTGCGCCCAATATTTATCGCTGCGGCCGCTACTGCGAGATCGCTATATCGCTCAAAAATGGCGGGGAAGCTCTGCCCTGGACTTGCCTTCTTGACCAGAAACGCGTTGCTTTGATCGACAAAACAGCGTGTGACCGTACCGTTGTGCTCGACATAAAACGAAGCGCCATTGCCAGGATCGAATTGCAGTTTGATCAGCGAGGGCATGTTGTAGCGGCCTAACGTTTGACGTGAGGGGCGGCCGGAGCCGCAGGCGGAGGGAACCCAAAGCGCAGCTTTGGGACGTCCCTCTCGACGGAATTGTTAGGCGATGCGGCTACCATAGAGCAAAACTGAGCCCAGCAAACGAAGTGTGATCTGCGCCTACTGCGAAGGCCAAAGCGATCAACTCATGCACTTCGCCAATTGAGGCTTGCTTTGAATACGAGCCTCTCTCTTCTTGAACAGAGAAATCAAGCAGCACAATTTTCAGATGGCGCGCATCTTCAATGTGGTCTGGAATTCCGTCGGTGAGGTAAAACTGGATGGTTCGTCCGTTTTCATCAATCAAACCAAAGAAATTTCCTTCAACACCACTGCCATCAGACCAGATGTTCTGGGCCTGCAATAGACCGACCTCTATCGGCGAGTCGGAGGCAGGGCCTTCGCCGCAATCACTCCAAAGTGCTTTCATTGTGCCCATGGGGATTTCGCCTAACTTGTTATAGGGATCAGTTTTGCTGCCTATCATCGGCGCGTGCTCCCTAACATGGCATGACCGATCAGCGAAGAGTGGCTTGCAGATTGAGTTTCCAACGCTATGCTGTAATTTTATACAGCATTAACAGAATCGTGAAAAACCTCACTTCTCAGCTACCGCCCCTGCGTGCGCCGAAAGTGCTCGATCAGCTACGGGAACGCATCCGCTATCTGCACTACAGCTTACGGACCGAGGAAGTTTATGTCTATTGGGTGCGGGCATATATTCGCTTTCATGGCATCCGTCACCCCGCAACGATGGCGGGGCCAGAGGTGGAGGCTTTTCTGAGTTGGCTGGTGAATACGCGAAAAGTGTCGGCTTCGACGCACCGGCAGGCTTTGTCAGCTCTGCTATTTCTGTATGAAAAGGTGCTCGGCGTAAATTTGCCCTGGCTAACTGAGATCGGGCGCCCACATGTCAAGAAGCCCTTGCCGGTCGTGCTGGTGCCCGATGAGGTAGCCCGAATTCTGGCGGTGCTGGAGGGCGAACACCGGCTGTTTGCACAGCTCTTGTACGGTACAGGCCTGCGAATCGCCGAGGGCATGCGCTTGCGCGTGAAGGATGTGGATTTCGCGCACAATTCAATTATCGTGCGCGAGGGCAAGGGTGCCAAAGACCGCGTCGTGATGCTGCCGCAAAGCCTGATCGCTGGGCTGCGGTTACAGCTAACGCGGGCGCGTGCTTTATGGGCGGTAGACGTGGCGAATGGGGTGTCCGGCGTAGAGTTGCCCGATGCTCTGGCACGGAAGTATCCACGCGCGAGCGAGTCGTGGCAGTGGTTCTGGGTGTTTCCACAGGCGGAACTGTCGAAAGACCCGCGCTCGGGCGTAATTCGCCGCCACCACCTGTACGACCAGACTTTCCAGCGAGCCTTCAAACGGGCGCTACGCCAGGCGGGGGTCGAAAAGCTGGCTACGCCGCACACGTTGCGCCACTCCTTCGCGACGAGCCTGCTGCAGGCTGGCTACGACATTCGCACGGTCCAGCAGTTACTGGGGCATTCGGATGTGAGTACGACGATGATCTACACCCATGTGCTGAATGTGGGCGGCGTGGGCGTGAGAAGCCCGATGGATGCTCTGCCGACACTCGGTTAGCCCAAAAGACCACGCCAGCCGCAACCTCGCGTGTCCGTCCGCTCTACGCGCTATAGCTGACGTTACCGATAGGCATGCCCAGTGACTGCATTGGCCGAACACCAGGCTCTGGGGCACGGGTTGGCAGAGGGACCGACGTCCAAAGCGGTATTCGTATGCGCGTCGTTACTCGTTAGTTTTCGCGCCATAGAGGATTGCCGCTGGCCGCATTATGTTGACCGACTATTCTTTGCCCTCATGGGAAGGTCAAGTCCAAACCGAGCATCCTGCCGAGATCGAAGGTGAGGAGCAAGAGGCTCAGGAGCGATAGCACGAAGACTGCGGCTACCTTGCCGCCCGCGCGTAGCACTGCGCCCTGCCTCTCGTTTCCCTTTATCCCTCGCTCGTAGTGCCACTTGATGGCGAAGAACATGCCCGTGCCGAACACGAGAACCTTGAACGTAACGAAGACTACAGGGACCCAATCCATCATTTTGAGTATTTCTAAGCTATGTCTTGACACTATGGTTCAAGGCATCGGATGTCTGGTCCTGGTCGGCTATACGCATTCGGCATTCTTGCCGCAACCTTTAGGCCGCTAGTGTCGGCTTCAGGCCGACCCAATGGGGACGTTGCCGGGCGGGCGAATTCAATCTGGATGAAATCTGCCGTTCGATTGTAGAACCGACTGACAGGCCGCAGACCTACCCGTTGCTGTCGTTCATGTCGTATTCGCTGATAGCCCCCTTCGGCCGAATTGCACACACGGCCCCTACGGCGCAGCTTGAAATCGAGCGGACCTCCATGGGCTGCATTCTCAAAACGAGCGGCTGTGCACCTGTGCCCGAGAACAGCTCCCCGGTAACTCTCAAAGCCCGACAGACTTTATTTTTCTCCGACAGACTTTATTCCTTCTTTTCATCATTGCCCTCGGAAGGCGTTATTCCACCGTCACGCTTTTGGCCAGATTTCGTGGCTTGTTCGACATCGGTCCCACGCGCACATGCGGTGTGGTAGGCCAGTAATTGCAGCGGTACGACGTGCAGAATCGGCGAGAGCGGGCCGTAGTGTTCTGGCATGCGAATGACATGGATGCCCTCGTCACCGTGGATGCGCGTGTCGGCGTCGGCGAAGACATAGAGTTCGCCGCCGCGCGCGCGGACCTCCTGCATGTTGCTCTTGAGCTTTTCCAGGAGCTGGTCGTTCGGCGCGACGGTAACCACTGGCATCTCTTTGTTGACCAACGCCAGCGGGCCGTGCTTCAGCTCACCGGCCGGGTAGGCTTCGGCGTGGATGTAGCTGATCTCTTTGAGCTTGAGCGCTCCTTCTAGCGCGATGGGGTAGTGCAGGCCGCGACCGAGGAAGAGTGCGTTGCTCTTACGGGCGAATTCTTCGGCCCAGGCGATGATCTGCGGCTCGAGCGCCAGCACGCCTTGCAGCGCGACGGGCAAGTGGCGCATTGACTTGAGGCAGGTCGCCTCTTGTTCTTCGGTGAGCTTGCCGCGCACCTGTGCAAGCGACAGCGTCAGCAGGAACAGTCCTGCAAGCTGAGTCGAGAACGCCTTGGTAGATGCCACGCCGATTTCGACGCCGGCACGGGTGATGTACGCCAGCCTGCACTCACGCACCATCGCGCTGGTGGCCACATTGCAGATCGTGAGCGTGTTTTCCATGCCGAGCGAGCGTGCGTGCTTGAGCGCAGCGATGGTGTCGGCTGTCTCGCCTGATTGCGAGATAGTGACGACCAGGCTCGTGGGGTTGGGCACGCTGGTGCGGTAGCGATATTCGCTGGCGATTTCGACCTGCGTCGGAATACCGGCGATGGCTTCGATCCAATACTTGGCAGTGCAGCCCGCGTAGTAGCTGGTGCCACACGCCAGAATCAACACCGAGTCGATATCGCGGAAGATTCTGTAGGCGCCGTCACCGAACAGTTCGGGCGTAATGCTCACTACCCCTTCGAGCGTATCGGCGATGGCGCGCGGCTGCTCGAAGATTTCTTTCTGCATGAAGTGGCGATACGGGCCGAGTTCGGCCGCGCCGGTATGTGCGTGCACAGTGCGCACAGGGCGCTCGACACGCACGAAGCCGTTGCCTTGGCGCGCCTCGATCCAATAGCGGCCGAGTTGCAGGTCGACGATATCGCCCTCTTCCAGATAGACGATCTGGTCGGTAACACCGGCCAACGCCATGGCATCGGACGCAACGAAGTTTTCGTTGTCGCCAACGCCCAGCACCAACGGAGAACCTTCGCGGGTGGCGACGAGGCGATGCGGTTCATCACGGCAGAACACGGCAATGGCGTAAGCGCCACGCAAGTGCGCCGAAGCACGCTTGACGGCATCGAACAGGTCGCCGTCGTAGAGCGATTCGACCAAATGGGCGATGACTTCGGTGTCGGTCTGGCTGACGAACTCGTATCCCTTGGCGGTGAGTTCCGCACGCAACTCGTCGTGGTTTTCAATGATGCCGTTGTGGACCAACGCGATGCGATCGCGCGAAAAGTGCGGGTGAGCGTTGTGGACGGCGGGTGCGCCGTGTGTGGCCCAGCGCGTATGGGCGATGCCGGTAAAGCCGGTCAGCCCTTCTGCGCGGACTTGCGCGTCAAGCTCGGCAACGCGTGAGGTGCTGCGAGCGCGGGTCAGGGCGCCTTCGCGGTGAACCGCCACACCGCAGGAGTCATAGCCCCGGTATTCCAGGCGCTTGAGCCCTTCGATGAGGATAGGAACGATATCCCGCTGGGCCACGGCCCCGACGATGCCACACATGATTTGCCTCCACGGCGCTGCTCAAACGATGCGCCATCCTAGCCGGGTCGTCGTGACGGATGCTTGCAATATTTCTCATCTGACGAAATTTTATTTCTCCGTCCATACTGTGTGAAATAATATTTCATCTTCCTGCCCAGAGATTGCCTGCAAATGTCCGTGGAACTCGACCCCATTGATCGGCGCATCCTCGCGCAAATACAGGAAGACGCTTCGCTGACCAATGAGGCGCTGGCAAGGCTCGTACATGTATCCCCCGCCACCTGCCTGCGCCGCATGCGTCGGCTCCGCGAAGCAGGCGTGATTGAACGGACGGTGGCAATCCTGTCGCCAGAGGCCATCGGGCAAGGGCTGGCCGTGATTGTGGAAATCACGTTAGAGCAGCAAAACACCGAATGGCTCGCGCAGTTCGAGGCGCGCGCGACAGACGAGGCGGCCGTGCAGCAGTGCTACCGGACCAGCAGCGGGCCGGACTTTGTGCTGATCCTGCATGTGGCGTCGATGGACGCCTACCATGCACTGGCACATCGATTGCTGTCGGCCGACGCTCATGTGCGGAATGTGCGAGCGTTCTTCTCGGTGAAAAGGTCAAAATTCGCAACGGCGCTTCCGTTGCCGGACTCGGCCGTTTCCTGAATTGACATTGCTCAGAGCTGGGACGATGGCGGGGTCCTAATGTGAAGAGTCGCCCGAAAATTCTCACGCCATGTCCGATACGCCACCCGAATACTTCCATGGTCGTCGCTACCATGCCTACAACGACTGGGTGAAATACACCTACGGTTGTCGTCTTCAGAAGGTCTCGCTCGACGCTGGCTTTACCTGCCCCAACCGGGACGGTTCGCGCGGCAATAACGGCTGCACGTTCTGCAACAACCGCAGCTTTACGCCCGGCTACCTCTTTGGTGTGGACGATATCCACGCGCAGATCGACACGGGCATCGCGCAAGTCCAGCGCCGTTATGGCTATGACGAGCGCTACGTGGCGTACTTTCAGACCTATTCCAACACCTACGGCAGCGTAGATCGCCTGCGCCAGGCATATCAGGTCGCACTGGCCCATCCGCAGATTTCGGGGCTAGTGATCGGCACCCGCCCGGACTGTCTGCCCGACGAAGTGCTGGACTACCTGGCCGAGCTTTCGATCCGCACGGTGATCGAGCTGGAAATCGGCATCGAGTCCTGCGACGAAGAAGTGCTCCGCCGCTGCAACCGCGGGCACACCTTTGCAGAGACCGTCGACGCAGTCAGGCGCGCAGGTGAACGCGGGCTGTTCACCACCGCCCACATGCTGTACGGATTGCCGGGAGAAACGCGCGCCACGATCGCCGAGGGCGCCCAAAAGCTGTCGCGACTGGGCCTGGACGCGATCAAGTTCCATCAGTTGCAGGTGGTAAAGGGCTCGCAGCTTGCGAACGAATGGCGTGCCGATCCAGACTCGGTGCCGCTGATGGATGTCACCGAATACGTTGAGTGCGTGACCGACACGGTTGAACAACTCTCGCCGTACGTGAAGATCCAGCGTTTGATCAGCGAGTGCGCGCCGAATCTGCTGCTGGCGCCGCAATGGTCACTCAAGCAGGCCAGCATGGCCCTTCTGCTGGAAGACGCCCTGGCCATGCGCGGCAGTTGGCAAGGCAAGCGGTACCAGGCGCCCGCTTCAACCTGGGCAGCGCCTGTCACCCCGGCATTCGCCTGACTGACCACAGAGCAGGGTGGGCCGCCCACCCTGCGGGGACCAATCATCCGTGAACGCGTCCGTGTCCGGCCTCGCAAAAATGTCAGTGAGGCCGGCAGATTCATAGTGCCTTCAGGATTTCTTCTTTGTCGGCCGCGTCCAGTGCTCGACCGTAACCTGCCTTGCACGCCCGAGCGTCAGCTTGCCCTCGGGCGCATCTTGGGTGAGCGTGGTGCCCGCCCCGATGTTGGCGCCCCGACCGATACGCACGGGTGCGATCAGTTGGCTATCGGAGCCGATGAACACATCGTCCTCGATGATTGTGCGGAATTTGTTGGCGCCGTCGTAGTTGCAGGTGATGACGCCTGCGCCAACATTCACGTTGCTACCCACGGTGGCGTCACCAATGTATGCAAGGTGATTGGCCTTGGTATGGGCGGCGACCTGACTGTTCTTGACCTCGACAAAGTTGCCGATGTGTACGTCTTCGGCCAGCGTGGTGCCGGGGCGCAGGCGCGCATAGGGGCCTATCACGCAATCTTTGCCGACTTCAGCGTCTTCAAGATGGCAGAACGGTGCCAGCTTGGTGCCGGCCGCGATGCGCACGTTGCGCAGCACACAGTTGGCGCCAATGCGCACGCCTTCACCCAGTTCGACCGTGCCTTCGAAGACACAGCCGACGTCGATCTCGACGTCTGGCTCACAGCGCAACTCACCCCGCACGTCGATGCGGGCCGGATCGATCAGCGTCACGCCCTGTTCGAGCAGGCGATCAGCGATGTTGCGCTGGTGGATGCGTTCGAGTTCGGCCAGTTGCTGCTTGCTATTGACCCCAAGCGTTTCCCACGCCTGCGCAGGCTGCACGGCCACGACCGGCACGCCATCGGCGACAGCCATGGCGATGATGTCGGTCAGGTAATACTCGCCCTGCGCGTTGTTGTTGGACAGACGGCCGAGCCACGCACGCAATTGCGCCACTGGTGCGCACAGGATGCCCGTGTTGACCTCGCGTACCAGCCGCTGTTCGGGCGTGGCGTCCTTCTCTTCGACGATCGCTTGCACCGCCCCGACGGTGTTGCGAATAATTCTTCCATATCCCGTCGGCTGATCCATAGTTACTGTGAGCAGCCCGACCCCCTGGCCGCCGGCAGCATCGACCAACGCCTGCAGCGTTTCCGGGCGGGTCAGCGGCACATCCCCGTACAGCACCAGCGCCATGCCTTCGTCATCAAGAGCAGGCAGCGCCTGTTGGACGGCGTGGCCGGTACCCAGTTGCTGGGCTTGCTCGGCCCAGACAATGTCGGGAGCAGCCAGTGCAGCACGCACATGCTCGCCGCCATGCCCGTAGACCACACAGATGCGCGCGGGCGACAGTTGTCGGGCCGTGTCGAGCACGTGGGCCAGCATCGGACGAGCGGCAATGGGCTGGAGCACTTTGGGCAGGCGCGAACGCATGCGTTTGCCTTGTCCGGCGGCGAGAATGACGATTTGCATGGCCGTGGATCTACAAAAGGTGAAATTGGGTGGCAGGAGACAAGGTTGCCGAGACGAGTGCGGCGGTCGCGAATGCGGCGGCAAGCACGGCGCCATGGGGCGGAGGGGATTCTAGCACCGGCGAGAGAACCCATTACTAAGCATGACTTCCCCGACGGCCGGCTTGACGTGCATCACTCTTTTGGCGTTGATTAATCGTTAGTATGACGGTGCCTTTGGCAATAGGATGCAAGCATGAACGAACCTGCCGCGTCTACGCCTATGCCGGTTCTTGAAAATGTCATCTTCGACGACATCAAAATCGGTGACGGAGCCAGCTACTCGCGCACAGTCACGCGCGAAGACATCCAGCTTTTCGCCACCGTATCGGGCGACCTCAACCCCACTCACATCGATGAGGCCTATGTGCGCGATGCCCCCGCAGGGGAAGTCGTCGCCCATGGCATGCTGTCCGCATCCTTCGTTTCTGCAGCCCTTGGCAACCAGTTCCCCGGCCCCGGCACCGTCTACGTCGGGCAAGAACTCCATTTCCGCGCGCCCGTCGTGGTTGGCGACACGCTGACCGTACACCTGACCTGCCGTGCAAAAGACGCCGGCACGGGCCAAGTCAGCATCGACTGCAACGTCACCAACCAACGCAACCAACAGGTACTGACGGGCACCGCCACCGTGCTGGCGCCGACAGTGCGCGTGCGCCGCGAAGCCTGGCAGTTGCCGGAGCTAACGCTCACGGACGAGCAGGCGCGCTACCGCAAGATGCTGGCGATGGCTGCCGGCCTGCCGCCCATCCGCATGGGGGTGGTGCATCCGTGTGACGCCGAATCACTCTTGGGCGCGCTGCATGCGCGGGACGAGGGCCTGATCGAGCCTTTTCTGGTCGGCCCGGTGGCGCGCATCCGCCGGGTTGCTGAACAACTTGGCGCCGACCTCCATGGCTGTACGCTGGTTGATACCGAACACAGCGTCGAGTCCGCCGAACGTGCTGTGCAGATGGCGCGTGCTGGCGAGGTCGACGGCCTCATGAAGGGCAGCCTTCATACCGACGAATACATGGGCGCCATTGTCGCCACACAGACCGGGCTGCGCACCAGCCGCCGCATCAGCCACGTATATGTGGCCGACGTGCCGCGCTATCCGCGTCCGCTTCTGATCACCGACGCCGCCATCAACATCCAGCCCGATCTGCCGACCAAGGTATCGATCGTGCAGAACGCCATCGACGTGGCCCATGCGCTGGGGATCGAACGCCCTCGCGTAGCGATCCTGGCCGCGGTAGAGACGATCAACCCGAAGATGCCATCCACGCTCGACGCTGCCGCGCTGTGCAAGATGGCTGATCGTGGGCAGATCACAGGCGCCATTCTCGACGGTCCGCTGGCCTTCGATAATGCGGTGTCGGAATTCGCTACCAAGGCCAAGGGCATCGTGTCCGAAGTGGCCGGGCGCGCGGACATCCTGATGGTGCCCAATCTCGAAGCCGGCAACATGCTCGGCAAGCAGTTGGAATATCTCGCCGGTGGATTTCTCACCGGCGTCGTCGTCGGGGCACGCGTGCCCATCGTACTGACAAGCCGCGCGGATCGCGCGGAAGCTCGTTCGGCCTCATGTGCGATCGTCAAGCGCATCGTGGCCTACCGCAAGTCGTAGTCGCCCCCTCTTATTGCAGCATTCATTAAGGCAGGTACAACAATGCAAGCTCTACTCGTGATCAACGCTGGCTCGTCGAGCCTGAAATTCGCCATGTTCGAAGCCCCGCTGGCCGAGAACGCACCGTCGATCTTCCGCGGCCAGATCGACGGCATTGGCGCGGCGACCAAGTTTGTCGCCAAGGACATCGACGGCAAAGTGCTGGTCGACACGGTCATCACCTCGCCCGAAGGCACCAACCTCGAAGACCAGCAACAACTGGCGCTCGACACGCTGCTGAACTGGATTGAAGCGCAGAACGTGCAACTGGTTGCCGTCGGCCACCGTGTCCTGCACGGCGGTGAGCGCTTCACTGCACCGACGCTGATCACCGAAGAGATCATGAGCTTCCTGACCTCGCTGATCCCGCTCGGCCCGCTGCACCAACCGCACAACCTGCGTCCGATCCGCGCACTGGCCAAGAAGTACCCGAGTCTGCCGCAAGTAGCTTGCTTTGACACCGCGTTCCACCGCACCCAGCCGGAACTGGCGCAGATCTACGCTGTGCCGCGCAAGGTCACGGCCGAAGGTGTCCGCCGCTATGGTTTCCATGGCCAGTCCTACGACTACGTGTCGCGCCAACTGACGCGCGTGCTGGGTGAAAAGACCGGCAATGGCGCCGTCGTCATCGCCCACCTGGGCAATGGCGCTTCGATGGCGGCCCTGCGCGACACCAAGTGCGTGGCAACCTCGATGGGCTTCACCGCCGCCGAAGGCCTGATGATGGGCACGCGCACCGGTTCGATCGACCCGGGCGTGCTGCTGTACATGATGGAAACCCATGGCTACGGCGCCAAGGAACTGTCGAACTTCATCTACAAGGAATCGGGCCTGCTGGGCGTGTCCGGCATCAGCCAGGATATGCGTACGCTGGAATCGTCCGACGCACCCGAAGCCAAGCAAGCCGTCGATCTGTTCTGCTACCGCGTCGCGCGTCAGCTGGGCGACCTGATGATCGCTTCGGGCGGTTTGGACGCACTGGTGTTCACGGGCGGCATCGGCGAGAACTCCGACCTGGTGCGCGCACGCGTGGTCGAGTACATCTCGTGGATGGGTGCAAAGCTGGACCCGGAACTGAACAAGCAGCGCGGCAAGGCGCAAGCCATCAGCACCGCCGACAGCAAGGTGGCTGTGGCCGTCATCCCGACCAACGAGGAATGGATGATCGCATCGCACACCGTCAAGCTGCTGGGCGTAGCGTAAGCAACACCAGCTGCATGAAAAAGGCGCCCCTCGGGGCGCCTTTTTTTGTGCGTGAGTCAGGCTCAGGCAGCCGGTTGGTAGCGGGTTGGGTCCGCGAGCCCAGCGGCTTCAAAGCCTGCGCGACGCAGGCGGCATGCATCGCACTTGCCGCATGCACGCCCCTCTTCGTCGGCCTGATAGCAGGTCACCGTCATCGAATAATCGACGCCAAGCGCGGTGCCGCGCTGGGCGATCTGCGCTTTCGACAGATCGATGAGCGGCGCGTGGATATGCATCTTGAGACCTTCCACGCCCGCACGCGTAGCGAGATTCGCCATCGCTTCAAATGCGCGAATGTAGTCGGGCCGACAGTCCGGGTAGCCGGAATAATCAACCGCGTTTACGCCGACGAAAATGTGCTGCGCACCGAGCACCTCCGCCCAGCCCAACGCCAACGACAGCATCACCGTATTGCGCGCCGGCACGTAGGTAATCGGAATACCCGTCTGCATGCCGTCGGTCGGTACATCGATCGACGAATCGGTCAGTGCCGAGCCACCAAACTGGCCAAGGTCGACATGCGCCACACGATGCTCGCGGGCGCCCAGCGCCACCGCCACGCGCTTGGCTGCATTCAGCTCGGCGATACTGCGCTGACCATACGACACCGACAGCGCGTAGGTCTCCAACCCCTGTTCGCGAGCGATGGCAAGACAGGTGGCCGAATCGAGGCCGCCGGAAAGAAGTACCACTGCGCGTTGTGAAGCCATGTCGATGTCCTGCTTGAGATTCGGATGAAGCCGGGCCCGCTCACTTGCCCGGCGTGTTACCCCAGATGATCTTGTGAAGCTGCACCTGCATGCGCACCGGCAAGCGATCGCGCAGAATCCACTCGGCCAGTTGCACCGGCGTGAGCTTACCCTGCACGGGCGAGAACAGGACCGGGCAGCGCGTGGTCAGATCGTGTTCAGCCAGCGCCTGACACGCCCATTGATAGTCGGACTCATCGGACAGCACGAGCTTGAGCTCATCGTGCGCCGTCAGATGCGGAATGTTCTCCCACCGATTCTTCGATACCTCGCCCGAGCCCGGCGCCTTGAGATCCATGATCTTCGAGACGCGCGGATCAACGCCCGACACATCCAGCGCACCGCTCGTTTCCAACGAAACCGAATGACCCGCATCGCATAGCGCTGTCAGCAGATCGAGACAGGCGCGTTGCGCCAGCGGCTCACCGCCCGTCACGCACACATAGGGCGTGCCATGGCTGGCCACTTCGGCAACGATCTCATCGATGGTGCGATAGCCGCCGCCGTGAAAGGCGTATTCAGTGTCGCACCACACACAGCGCAACGGGCAGCCCGTCAGGCGCACGAACACCGTGGGCAGGCCCACTCGGCTCGACTCGCCCTGAAGGGAGAAGAAAATTTCGGTGATGCGCAGGCGAACTGCTCCGCGCGAATCGGTTTCAACAACGTAGTTCATGGGTCTTCCACCACGAAAACGGGGCATCGACGCACGCGCCGATGCCCCGTTAGTGGTTCTTTATAGCTGTTATTTCTTCCCCAGACGCTGCTTGGCGGTCTTGGCCGCATCGCTCGTCGGGTAACGCGCCACGATCTGTTCGAGCGTGGCACGGGCGGCTTTCTTGTCGCCCTTTTCGTTCTGCGTGTTCGACAGACCGAGCATGGCGTCCGGCGCCATGGCGTCATCGGGCCAGCCGGTGACTACGCGGTTGTAATACTCACGCGCGCTGTCAATATCACGCGCCTGGAAGTAGGCCGAGCCCGCCCAGAAGTTGGCTGACGGCTGGAAGGCACTCTTCGGGTACGTCTTGATAAAGTTCTTGAAAGCGTTAGCCGCGTCGACGTACTTGCCAGCGCGCAACGAATCCAATGCCGCACCGTAATCGCGCGACTCGGACGCCGGATCACCTGACGGCGCCACCGGAGCGCTTGCCTGATTCAGGTTGGTCACCGCACCTTCGAGCTTGCGCAGGCGGCCGTCGAGGTCGACGTAGAAGTCCTTCTGGCGCTTCTGAGCCTGATCAAGATCGTTGGTCATCTGCTCGATCTGACCACGAAGGCGATTGACCTCGTTGCGCAGTTGGTCGAGCTGATTGTTCAGTTGCAGTTGGGCGCGCTGGGAGTCTTCCAGCGACTTGAGGCGTGCATCGGTATCGTTGCGCAACTGATCGATGCGGCGGCGTGCCTCATCGTCGTCGAACAGCGCCGCGTGCGCCGAATGGGCCAGGAGCAGGCCGAGCGCTGCGGCCGAAATCTTCGAACGGATCATGAGCAAAAGGTCCTGTACGTCGCGGCGCGCCCGTTCGGGGCGACGCCACGTACGTTACGGTTGATTAGAACTCGCCGTTATACAGGATATCGGAACGACGGTTTTGCGCCCACGAGGCTTCGTCGTGACCGGCAGCCTTCGGCTTTTCCTTACCCAGCGACACGGATTCGACCTGCGATTCGGGCACGCCCAGCAGCGACAGGTTCTTCTTCACTGCGTCCGCACGCTTCTGGCCCAGGGCCAGGTTGTATTCGGACGAACCGCGCTCGTCGGTGTTGCCCTGGATCAGCACCTTGGCCGACGGGTTAGCCTTCAGGAAACGCGCGTGGGCTTCGACCAGCGGCACGTATTGCTGATTGACGACGTAGCTGTCGAAGTCAAAGTACACGCTGCGCTTGGACAGGATGTTGTTCGGGTCGCGCAGGACGGCGAACGGGTTACCCGACGGTTGCACCGGGGTCGTGGTCGTGGGCTGCTGTTGCGGCTGGACCTGGATCGGGGCGTTGTTGGCGACGGGGGCCGGCTCCTGCGTCGGCGTGCTGCTGCAAGCAGCCAGAACGATTGCAGTGAGGGCGGCCAGGGGCAATTGATAGTGCTTCATGTTTTTCTCCAATTAAAGGTTCTTACCTCGCCAGCGGTCCCCACGACGGTTCGCGTACGTCGCTCGCCTGCTGGGACAGCCGGTATCGGGTCTTGCCATCTACGGACACAACGGACAGGACACCCCGGCCGCCCGCTTCCGTGGCGTACAGGATGTAGCGCCCGTTGGGCGCGAAACTGGGTGATTCGTCCTTGCTGGAATCGGTCATCACCTGCGTCTGCTGGGTCGCCAGATCCATCGTTACGAGCTGGAAGCGACCGTTGTTACGCGAAATGTATGCCAGCGTCTTGCCGTCGGGCGAGACGCGGGGACTGACGTTGTAGCCCCCCTCGAACGTTACGCGCTGCGCGTCGCCGCCGTTGGCGGACATGCGATAGATCTGCGGCGCGCCGCCACGGTCCGAGGTGAAGTAGATGTTTTGCCCGTCGGGCGAGAACGTCGGTTCGGTGTCGATGCCACTCGAATTGGAGATGCGACGCACGCCGCTGCCATCGGCATTGACCATGTAAAGCTGGGACAAGCCGTCTTTCGTTAATACAACCGCCAGCCGCCGGCCATCGGGCGACCATGCGGGAGCCGAGTTCGAGCCCTTGAAGTTGGCCAGCACGATGCGACGCTCGGAACCGATGTCACGAACGTAGATGATCGGCTTCTTGGCTTCGAACGATACATACGCCAGCTTGGTGCCATCGGGCGACCACGTCGGCGAAATGATCGGCTCGCCGGAACGCAGCACCGCCACAGCGCGGGCGCCATCGGCGTCGGCGACCACCAGCGAGAACTGCTGGCCGCGTTTTTCAACATAGGCGATGCGCGTGGAGAAAACGCCGGGTTCGCCAATCAGCTTGGCGTAGATGGCATCGGCAATCCGGTGCGCCACGTCGCGGTAGGAATCAGCCTGGAACGCGTATGACTGGCCTTCGAGCCCTTGGGCACGCGCCACGTCATAGAGACGGAAACGCGCTTCGAATCGACCGCCCGCTTGACCCACCGCGCCCACAGCCAGTGCATCGGCGCCGCGCCCCTTCCAACTGGCAAAGTCAGGAATGGTGGCTTCCGGAATCGGTTGCGGACCCGTTTCGACACGGCGGAACAGACCCGAACGCTCCAGGTCGTCGCGCACCACGTCACTGATCGTTCGGGGAAGCAGATTTTCGCCTTCAAACGTACCGACGGCGATAGGGATGCGGCTCGCACCCGCTCCAGATATCTCGATCGAAAGCTGGGCATGTGCCAGCGACGCCATACCACTCAAGCCAAATACGGCAATCGCGGAACACAGCGATAGGAAGTTTCTGCGCTTCATAAGTTTTTTCGATTATATCCTGTCAATGATTCTGGCGACGAAAGTCAACATCTGCTTTCAACTTCCGTTCGGTGCGTTTGGATCGAACGTCAGTCTGAGGTGTGTCGTGAAGTCCTCGCGTCGCCATGGCAAGGGAAGCGGGCTGGCACGCGTGATCGCTCGCTCGATGAGCCCGTCCTGCTGGGCATTGCCAGTGTTTTTCTCCATGCGGATAGCCGCCACCGTACCGCCTGGCAAGAGATCCACCTCGAAAAACGCCGTCTGCCGACCCGGCAAATCTACAACCCGGACAATGTTCGGTCTGATTGGCGCCACGATGCGCTGCGGCCAATCATCCGCTCCGACGCCTACATTCCCGCCAGCGGGCAAGGGCGACGGCTGAGCACAAGAAGCAAGAATCGTTACTGCCACAAAGACAACAGGCAGACGAAAGCGTTTCATCCAATGTTTCATGCGTCGGATGTGCCGGATCGGCAATCGTTCCAACAATATGGATACGGCCTGCCCGGCTCCAGGCAGGCGACAGCGCGAACTCTATCAGCCTCCGTCCGGATTGTTCGGATCGAAGGTCAGGCTGAGTTCATTGGTAAAGACTTCCTTGCGCGCTGGCAGCGGCAGGGGGTCGGACGCGCGGATCGCCCGTTCGATGTTGGCATCCAGCGTCGGGTTGCCTGAACTGCTCTTAAGGCGGATCTCGCTCACCGAACCGTCGGGCAGCAGACGAACGGTGAAGATCGCCTTGGGCCGTCCCGCCAGATTGGGCGGCTTGACGATCTTGGGCCGCACCTTGGCGATGATGCGCGCGCTCCATTCATCAACCGCCTTTGAATTGCCGGCAACTTCCTCTTCTGATTTGCGCAGCAGCTCATTCTGGCGGGTCACGGCCTGGGCACGCGCCGAATCCTGGTTCATCAGCGCCCGCATCCGATCGTCTTCGGTCGGCGCGCGCACCGCAGGTGGCTTCGGCTCGGGCTTCACCTCGGGCTTCTTTTCCACCACCTTGGGCTCAGGCTTCGGCTCCGGCTTTTTCTCGACCTTGGGTTCGGGCTTCTTTTCGACCTTCGGTTCGGGTTTCGGCTCGGGCTTGGGCGGCGGTTTCTTCTCCGGCTTCGGCTCCTTGATGGCGATGTCAGGCTTGGGCGGAGGTGGAGTTTCCGGCGCCTTCACCTCGGGCTTCGGGGTAGGCGGCGGCGGAGGTGGCGCAGGTTGCTCGACGGGCGGCGCTGGCGGTTGCGTGGTGGGCGGGGCCGAAGGTTGCACCGACGGCATGGTGCGCACCAGCTCAACCGACACCGGCTCGGGCGAGCGGCTTTGCCACTGCACGCCAAAGAATAGGAACACGGCCAGCAGACCATGCATCAGCGCGGTCAGCGCGGCCGAAAGCCATTTGCCCGGCTGTGGTTCTCTCGTTGCGGACGGGTGCATGCTGCGTCCTATTGCGCCGGCCGTACCAGCAGGCCGACTTTCGAGATCTGGTTCCGTTGCAGCAGGTCCATCACCTGCATCACGGCGTCGTAGCGTACGTTCTTGTCCGCGGCAATGACTACCGGCTGATCCGGGTTGCTGGCTTGCGCGTCGCGCAGGCGGGCGACCAGATCATTCTTGGTAACGGTCGTCAGCGTCTCGGTCTTGGAGCGATCACGCATCTGCAGTTCGTCTGCTGACTTGACCACGACTTCGAGCGGCGGCAGCTTGGCCTGGGATGCCTTGGCCACGCTGGGCACATCGACCGTGCCAGTCGGCAGCATGGGCGCGGTGACCATGAAGATCACCAGCAGCACCAGCATCACGTCGATATACGGCACGACGTTGATCTGGTTCATGAGGCGGCGTTGTCTCATCGCGGCCCTTCCTCAGCGGAGCTGGCGCTGGAGGATGTTGGAGAACTCCTCCATGAAGCTCTCGAAGCGGATCGCCAAACGGTCCAGGTCGTGGGCGTAACGGTTGTAGGCAACCACAGCAGGAATCGCCGCGAACAGGCCGATGGCAGTCGCCACCAGCGCCTCGGCGATACCCGGCGCCACATGCGCCAGCGTCGCCGTGCCAACGTCGCCAAGGCCACGGAAGGCGTTCATGATCCCCCAGACCGTACCGAACAGGCCGACATAGGGGCTGACCGAGCCGACGGAGGCAAGGAAGGCGAGGTGCGCTTCGAGATCGTCCAGCTCACGCTGGTAGGTGGCGCGCATGGCGCGACGCGAGCCGTCGATGATGTCCGACGCTTCCAGCTTGGGTTGTCCGCGCAGCTTGGAGAATTCACGGTACCCCGCTTCAAAGATGCGGGCCAACTGGCCTGCGCCACCACGATCGCCCGCGACGCCGCGATAAAGTTGGGCAAGTTCGCCACCGCTCCAGAACTGGTGCTCGAATTCACTCGTCCGACGACCGGCCTGGCGAATGGAGAAGCCCTTGCGGAAAATCCAGTACCAGGACATGAAAGACAGTGCCAGCAGGATAGCCATAACGATCTTCACCACCACGCTGGCATTGGCGATGAGGCTGAGGATGGACAAGTCTTGGGTGACGTTCATTCAGGGGGTTCCAGGAGGTTCTTGAGTTTTTCCGGCAAGCGCGCCGGTCGGCGGCGGGCCCAATCCACGCATGCGATGGTGACGCTGGCGACAAACAGGGTCTGTTGGTCGCGCATTATCCTCTGTTTGAAACACAGACTGGCACGTCCGATCGAGTCAATCGTCGAGCAGACCGTCAGCGCATCATCGAGTTCCGCGCCCTTCAAGTAGTCCGCTTCGACGCGGGTAACGACGAAAGCAAGGCCTTCGTCGCGCATTAATTGCTGTTGATGAAAGTTGAGCGCGCGCAGCCATTCGGTGCGGGCGCGCTCGCAAAAGCGCAGGTAATTGGCGTAGTACACGACGCCGGCAGCGTCGGTATCCTCATAGTAAACACGTACCGGCCATTCGTGGACGCGTTGTTTCGGCATGTGGCTGTCGGTCATCCGCCTATTGTACTTTGCGGATTTGCCCATATATTGCATGTTGCGCTTAACCCGGAGCGGCAATCGCCGTTTACGGGGACTGTGAAAGCCGACGCGACTGCGGCAGAATGCCGGGTCTTATAGTGAACCACTGATGGGGGAGTTCTCCATGGCGCTAACCGAAGCCAAGCTTCTGGCGATGCCCGAATCCGAGTACATGAATGCGGAGCAATTGCAGTTCTTCCGCGAGCGGCTGACGCAAATGCGGGAGGAGCTCCAGCAGAAGGTTGACGAAACCGTCGAACACATGCGCGAACAAGAAACCGTTGCCGATCCGGCTGACCGTGCCACGGTGGAAGAAGAACACGCGCTTGAACTCCGCACCCGTGACCGCGAACGGAAATTGCTCAAGAAGATCGACCAGGCACTTGTCCGGATCACTGATGAGTCCTACGGCTACTGCGAAGAAACCGGCGAGCCCATCGGGCTGGCCCGTTTGCTGGCTCGCCCGACGGCAACGCTGTCGGTCGAAGCGCAGACCCGTCGGGAACGCATGCAGAAGATGTTCGCCGACTGACCTCGGTGACCAGGCCACGAGTACTGCCGAAGGGCAGTACTCGGCCGGCGTGCGGGTTGTCACAGCCGCCAAGCCGGAAATGAACCACCCTGTGTCCATGCGGGCTGCGCGCGCCCGCAAGGCACCAACAGACAAGCGCAGCGCCTATCGCTCTGGTAGCGCCGTCCACAAGACGACTTCCACCGCGGGGCAACAAGGCCGCGAATGCGGCTCCATGAGAGCGATGCAATGCGTCGCCCGCTGAAGGCAAAGTGATCGGCCTTGGGCCGACTTCTGACCCTTCCGGCGCAGTCGCCAAGAGTAGAACCATATGGTGATCCCCTTCTTCGGCAAGAAGCCTTCCGACTCCGACGTTCATTCAGCGGCGGATGAGCGCGCAGGGGGCAGGCCGGATGGCAACTCCATCCTCGATTTTCCGCACGGCGACAGCGGCCGTTCCGCGCTGGCCCAGGCCGCCGAGAGTATCCAGGTTTCCGACTCAGGGCTTGACGACAACGCCGCCGTCGAAGAAGCCGCCGTGCTCTACGCCAACGCCAACGACGAACCGGCCCGCGTGGTGCTCGAACAGGCTATCGACGCCGCTGGCGGGCGCGCAGGCGAAGGCCTGTGGCGCATGCTGCTCGACCTTTATCGGCTGACCGGCAACAAAGAAGCCTTTGACACACGGGCAGTGGGCTTTGCTCAACAGTTCGAAATATCCCCGCCGCTGTGGGGCGAGGCTGAACCCGTTGCCACAGCGCCGGTGCGGGAGTCATCCCCAGCGGTGAACCTTACTGGCACGCTGAGCGCAAATGCCCGCAGCCAGTTTGAGCAATACGCTCGCATCGGCACCAAGGCCGGCAAGCTGCGCATCGACATGTCGCGCCTGCGTGGCATTGACGAAACCGGCGCAGCCCTGCTGATGGAAGTCGTCACCGAACTCAAACGTAGCCGCACACGCGTCACTCTGCTGGGTGCGCAGAATGCGCTGACGCTGGTTGAGCCCAGGCTCAAGGTCGGCGAAAAAGAAAACGGCCAGTTCTGGCTGCTGGCACTCGCTCTGTTGCAGCAACTGGGCAACCAGGATCGCTTTGACGAAATCGCGCTCGATTATGCGATTACGTTCGAAGAGTCGCCCCCTTCGTTTGAATTGCCCGAACCGGCCAGCATGACGGACACCGGTGGGCTGACCGACACGGGCGGTTTCGAGCCGCGTGTCGAAGAACCCGCGGGCGGCTTCGCGCTGGAAGGCTCACTGACCAGCAATAGCCAGACCGAAACCCTGCGTCGCCTGGTGGCATATGCTCATGAGCGCCAGGTCGTCGACATCGACGCACGTGCACTCAGCCGGCTCGAGTTCGTCAGCGCGGGAGCTCTGTTCAATCAATTCGCCCAGTTCCAGACTCAAGGCAAGAAGGTCGAAATCCGTGGCGTGAACGCCATGGTCGCCGCCTTGATGCGAGTGATGGGCATCGATCAGGTGGCTCAGATCGAACTTTCACGTCGTTGAGGACCCAAAGGGTTTCCAAGCGGTCGGAAGGACACCATGGAGCAATATCACGGCACAACCATCCTGTCGGTACGGCGCGGGCGCTCGGTAGCGCTTGGCGGTGACGGACAGGTCACGCTCGGCAACATCGTCGTCAAGGCCACTGCACGCAAAGTGCGCCGCCTGTATCAGGACCAGATCCTGGCTGGCTTTGCCGGCGGCACGGCCGATGCGTTCACGCTGTTCGAGCGTTTCGAGGCCAAGCTCGAAAAGCACCAGGGCAACCTGCTGCGCAGCGCGGTCGAGCTTGCCAAAGACTGGCGCACCGATCGCATGTTGCGTCGGCTCGAAGCCATGCTGGCTGTCGCGGATCGCGACCACTCGCTGATCATCACAGGCAATGGTGATGTGCTCGAACCCGAGCAGGGTATCGTCGCCATCGGCAGCGGTGGCGCCTATGCGCAGTCGGCCGCACGTGCGCTGATCGAAAATACCGACCTGGCGCCCGCCGAGGTCGTCAAGAAATCGCTCTCCATCGCGGGCGACCTTTGCATCTATACCAACCAGAGTCACACCATCGAGACGCTGGACTGACCTTGAGTCAAACGTGGCGCGTGCCCATGCGCACGCCGCGAATCCCCCTTTTCCGCAGCAGGCACGACCATGAACATGACGCCCCCGGAGATCGTCTCCGAACTGGACAAGCACATCGTCGGCCAGGATCGCGCCAAGCGCGCCGTGGCCGTGGCCCTTCGCAACCGCTGGCGGCGCTCGCGCGTGGCCGAGCCCCTGCAGGCCGAGATCACGCCGAAGAACATCCTCATGATCGGCCCGACCGGCGTAGGCAAGACCGAGATCGCACGCCGCCTTGCGCGCCTGGCCAACGCTCCCTTCATCAAGGTTGAAGCGACCAAGTTCACCGAGGTCGGCTACGTAGGCCGCGACGTCAACACGATCATCCGCGATCTCGTCGAAATCGCGGTGAAAGAAGCGCGCTCGCACGCCATGCGCCGTGTGCGCGACCGCGCGCTGGATGCGGCCGAAGACCGCGTTCTCGACGTACTTCTGCCGCCCGCGCGTCCGGTGGGCTTCTCGGCCGAACCTCAAGCGACGGACGAAACGAGCACGCGGCAAAAATTCCGCAAGCGCCTGCGCGAAGGCGAACTCGATGACAAGGAAATCGAGATCGAAATCGCCCAGATGGGTGCGACGGCCGAAATTTTCGCGCCCCCTGGCATGGAAGAACTCACGCAGCAGATTCAGGGCATGTTCCAGAATATGGGACAAGGCCGTAAAAAGTTGCGCAAGATGAAGATCGTCAACGCACTCAAGCTGCTCGCCGACGAAGAAGCCGCGCGACTGGTCAATGACGAAGAGCTCAAGACCGAAGCCGTCACTGCAGTCGAACAGAACGGCATCGTTTTCCTGGACGAAATCGACAAGATTGCCTCGCGCTCCGATGCACAAGGGGCCGATGTATCGCGCCAGGGCGTACAGCGCGACCTGTTGCCGCTGGTCGAAGGTACGACGGTCAGCACCAAGTACGGCATGATCAAGACGGACCACATCCTGTTCATCGCCAGTGGCGCATTCCATCTGTCCAAGCCCAGCGATCTGATTCCCGAACTGCAAGGCCGCTTTCCGATCCGCGTGGAACTGGAATCACTTTCGGTCGAGGACTTTGAGCGCATCCTCACCAGCACCGACGCCTGCCTCACGCGCCAGTACGAAGCGCTGCTGGCGACTGACGGCGTGACCGTGACGTTCCAGCCAGAAGGCATCCGCCGACTCGCGGAAATTGCTTTCAACGTCAACGAGAAAACCGAGAACATCGGCGCTCGTCGCCTCTACACGGTGATGGAAAAGCTGCTGGAAGAGGTCGCCTTCGACGCGGGTCAGCCCGGTCTCGACAAAGTCGTGGTTGACGGCGCGTACGTTGACAATCGTCTGGGGGTTCTGTCGCAACGCGAAGACCTCGCGCGCTTCATCCTCTGACGAAAACGGGTGGCGACACGTGTCGCCGCCCGGACATTCCCTGACAGCCCGCACCCCCAAGCAGGCTGCATAATCGCGAGATGCTCCAGCGCATCGTCTCGATTCTCTTCCCGATGTTCGCCATCGCGGCCGTCGGATACTTCGTCGCACGCCGCAACCGTCCGGACCTCTCTCATGCCAACCGTCTCACCATGGACGTGTTCGCACCGGCGCTGTCCTTTGCCGTGCTGGCGGGCAAGGATTTCGATCTCTCGGCACACCGCACGCTGGCGCTCGCGATGCTGGTGGTGGTCATACTCTCGGGCGTTGTCGGCCTTGCGGTGGCGCGCGCAACACGCGCGGATCTCAAGACGCTGCTGCCGCCGCTGATGTTCGGCAATTCCGGCAACCTCGGGATTCCTCTTGCCGTGCTGGCGTTCGGCGATGCCGCGCTGCCATCCGCCGTGGTGCTGTTTGTCATTTCGACATCGCTGCACTTTGTCTTTGGCGGGTGGCTACTTGACCGTCACGCGCGCCTGTTGATGATCTGGCGCCTGCCGCTGGTGTTCGCCACCATCGCTGGCGCGATCGTCTCGTTGATGGGTTGGGTCGTGTGGCCGCCGCTGCTCATGGCGATCAAGATGCTTGGCGATATCGCCATTCCGCTCATGCTCTTTGCACTCGGCGCGCGTCTGGCAGAAGCAGAACTATCGTCCTGGCGCATCGGACTGACGGGCGCCATCACACGGCCGCTGTTGGGCGCAGCGGTCTCGTGGGTGGTGGGAATGGTGCTGGGAATACGCGGGCTGGATTTCGCCCTGCTGGTGATTTACGGCGCCATGCCGCCCGCCGTACTCAACTACATCTTTGCCGAACGCTTCAACCAAGAGCCCGAAAAGGTCGCCTCGATCGTGCTCATCGGCAACGTGCTGTCGCTCGTCTTTCTGCCGATCGCGCTGGCGATGACGCTCGACTGAGCGCCATCTCAGTTGTGGCGAAACCGGTCGAGCGAGCGTCGGTCGCGCTTGGTTGGGCGGCCGCGAATGTCGTCCGCTGGCTCAGCCTGTACGCGTCGAGCCTCGGCACGCTCGGCGCGAGCCCGCTGGCTGGCTTCGGTTTCTTCATAGAGGGTGCGGGCCACCGTGGCGGGGCCACGCTTTTCGGCCAGATCGCGCACGATCAGCTCCCAGCGCGTCTCGGCCATGGTCACTTCCACGCGGTCCCCCGGTTTGACGTCCTTGGCCGGCTTTACGCGCACACCATTCACATGCACGCGTCCACCTTCAACGGCCTCGGTTGCCAGTGTGCGCGTCTTGAAGAACCGCGCCGCCCACAGCCATTTGTCCAACCGCACGCCTTCGCTCATCGGTCGCCTCCTTCGGCCAACTGGCGGTAACGCCCCCGGAAGTAGATCAGTGGGTCACGGTCGAAGCGCTCAAAACGCTCTACCTCGCCGATGAACACGATGTGGTCGCCGCCTTCGCGTTGCATGGTGTTGCGCACTTCAAAGTGCGCGCAGCAGCCGGACAGCAATGGCACGCCGGTCAAGCCCTTGTGCCATTCCAGGCCAACGAAGCGCTCACTGAGCTTGCCAGCGAAGCGCCGCGAAATCACCTCCTGATCGTGCGCCAGCACGTTGACCGCATAGTGCGAGCAGCGCTCCATCACGTGACGAATGCCAACGTGGTTGGACAAACTCCACACCACCAGCGGCGGATGCAGCGAAACCGAATTGAACGAGTTCACCGTCAACCCGACGGGAGTGCCGTCTTCGCTCAGCGCCGTCACAACCGTAATGCCGGTGGCGAACATGCCCAGCGCACGCCGAAAAGCGTGTCCATCGGCATCGGGGTGGTCGGAACTGTGCTGCGTCATCGGGATGTCATGTCGAGGGCGGGAACCTAGCATTATCGGGTGCCACGGCGTCGGCGTCGACCCGCCACGCCCCCGCGCTACACTTGCGCCATGGCTCAAGCACCCGCATCTTCTGACTTCGCTCCTCGCCTCATTAGCTGGCAACGTACTCACGGACGGCACGACCTCCCTTGGCAGCAGACACGCGATCCGTATCGAGTGTGGCTGTCGGAAATCATGTTGCAGCAAACGCAGGTCGACACGGTCATTCCGTACTACCTTCGCTTTCTGGATTCCTTCCCCAGCGTTATGTCGCTGGCCAATGCGCCAATCGACGACGTACTCGCCCACTGGGCTGGACTGGGCTACTACGCACGGGCGCGCAACCTGCACAAATGCGCACAGCGGGTATGCGCAGAGTTCAGTGGCCAGTTCCCGCGCACCAGCGAACAACTTGCCACGCTGCCTGGTATCGGGCGCTCGACAGCGGCGGCGATCGCATCGTTCTGCTTTGGAGAGCGGGCCGCAATCCTCGACGGCAACGTCAAGCGCGTGCTGGCTCGGCAATTCGGTGTAGAAGGCTTCCCCGGCGCACGTGCTGTCGAACAGGCCATGTGGAAGCTGGCCGACGAGCTACTTCCTGCCGAAGGGATCGATACCTACACGCAAGCCTTGATGGATCTGGGCGCCACCGTGTGCACGCGCGGTCGGCCCGTGTGCCTGCATTGCCCGGTCAACGAAACCTGCGTGGCGCGCCTGACAGGGCGTCAGGGTGAATTACCGGCCTCCCGGCCCCGCAAGGCGATACCGGAGCGAAGTGCGGACATGCTGGTAATGATCGCCCAGGGCAACGTGCTGCTGGAGCGTCGTCCGCCAACGGGGATCTGGGGGGGGCTTTATAGTCTGCCGGAGGCGGCAGAAGGCGAATCCGCCATGGCGCTGGCACTGCGCCGCAGCGGCGTGATGCCGGATGAGGTGTCGGCGCTGGCGCCCGTACGCCACACGTTCACGCATTTCGCGCTGACCATCACGCCATGGCTCGCGCAGTTGCCTGCCCAACCCGCGCAGGCGACCGAAGACGCCCTGACTTGGGCTCCGCTCAATGCACTGGATCGCTACGGTCTGCCGACCCCGATCAAGCGAGTGCTAACCACGCTACCCCAGCGGGCCTGATTACTTGGCGACCGGCGCGGATTGCGGCTTGGAGGCTTTCTTTTCTGCGGCTTGGCGCGCGCGCTCGTCGTAGCGCGCCTTGTCCTCACGCGCTTGTTGCGCGCGCATGGCTGCCTCGTCGGCCTCTTGGGCGCGCTGCGCCTGACGCTCGGCGTCGCGCGCAGCCTGTGCCTTCGGGTCCAGCGGAGCGGCGGTCGGCTGAGGCGATTTGGGCGACGGCCGGTTGGCCGGGATCGGTGGCATCGTGGGGCGCGGTCCGGCGTGCGGTGCGGAAACATCCCCAACCGGGCCGACTGTCGGTTGCGGCGGATTGGCCGCGCGTTCGGCATCCTTGATCGCCAGTTCTGCTGACTTGGCTTCGCGCTCAAGGTTGGCCGCGTCCACTTCCTGCTGGCGCGCAACAACGATCTTTTCGAGGTAGGTCTCGCGCGACTTGTCCAGGCAGTGATTCACCAGAAACTTGTGGTAGCAGGCAGCGTCATCCGCGTCGCGTTCTTCCTGGGCCTTGCGGCGCGCCGCTTCGGCGTCCTGGCGCATTTTTTCGGCGCGGGTGTACTGGGCCTTCCACGGATCGGCGGCGGGCGGTGACTGCTGGGCAAGGGCGGCGCCAACTGAAACAGTCAGCAGCGCCGGAATCAATATGCGTTTCATGACGAAAGAGTATCCGGATCAAGGGGCCGGTAGTGCAGTTGAACGATACCGTCCGGGTAGGCACGGCTTTCCAGCAGTTCGAGCTGTTCCTGGTCGCCGCTGTGGCCCAGCAACGGAATGCCGTTGCCTAGCACGACCGGAATCACCGACACGATATAGCCGGTGATCAGCCCATGGCGGCGAAACTCGCCCGCCACCATGCCGCCACCGGCCAGCCATACACGTCGCAAGCCCTGTGCGGCGATCTCGCGCATGACAGCGTCGGGCTCGTCGGGCGTAATCGTGACGTCAGCATCGGCCGCATCCAGATCGCGCGACGATAACACCCACACCCGCTTGCCAGCGTATGGCCATTCGCCAAAGCCAAGGCACTTCTCGTAGGTCGCGCTGCCCATCACAACGGCGTCGATGCGGTCGATGAAAGCAGCGTAGCCGTAGTCCTGCGCGCCACCTTCAAAGGGCGCCAACCAGTCGATACCGCCATCGGCGGTGGCGATAAAACCGTCCAGGCTGGTGGCAACGTAGTAGATCAGCTCAGACTTGGGCATGGTGCCGGCTACAATACGCGGGTCGTGCATTGTCCCACTCCCGCCTCTCGTGATCCAGTTTCGTAACCTCGCGCTCGCCCGCGGAACCCGCCGCCTCATCGAAGGCCTTTCCCTGCAGATCCATCCGGGCTGGCGCGTCGGCGTGACCGGCGCCAATGGCACGGGCAAATCCAGTCTTTTCGCGCTGCTGCGCGGAGAGCTGCATCAGGATACCGGTGACCTGGAAATGCCGGCCTCATGGGTGATCGCCCATGTCGCGCAGGAAACCCCGGCGCTAGCCACCACCGCGCTCGACTACGTGCTCGACGGCGACGTTGAATTGCGCCGCATCCAGCAGGATCTGACTGCGGCAGAAGAAGCGCACGACGGTCATCGCGTCGGCGAGCTGCATGCCCGCCTGCAAGAGATCGATGGCTATTCCGCCCAAGCGCGCGCCAGCATCCTGCTGCATGGGCTGGGTTTTGCGGACGCCGATTTCGCCCGCCCCGTCTCCGACTTCTCCGGCGGCTGGCGCATGCGCCTGAATCTGGCACAAGCGCTCATGTGCCGCTCTGACTTGCTGCTGCTCGACGAGCCCACCAACCACCTGGACCTCGATGCCGTGGTCTGGCTGGAGCGCTGGCTATCGGCCTACCGCGGCACATTGCTGTTGATTTCGCACGACCGCGACTTCCTCGATGCCTGCGTCACCCACATCGCACACCTCGACCGCCAACGCCTGACGCTCTACACCGGCAACTACAGCGCTTTCGAAGATCAGCACGCCGCCCAGTTGGCACAGCAGCAAGCGATGTACGAGAAGCAGCAACGCCAGATCGCCCACCTGCACAGCTATATCGACCGCTTCCGCGCCAAGGCCACCAAGGCGCGGCAAGCGCAAAGCCGCATCAAGGCGCTCGACCGCATGGAGCACATCGCCGCGGCCCACGTCGACACGCCATTTGATTTTTCCTTCCTCACACCCGAACGCGCACCAGACCCGCTGGTCACGCTGCATGACGCGGTTATCGGCTACGGCGAACGGCGTGTGATCGACGGACTGTCGCTGACACTGCGCCCCGGCGCACGGCTCGGCCTGCTGGGGCCAAACGGCGCCGGCAAATCCACGCTTATCAAGCTGCTGGCGGGCGAACTGGGCGCATTGGACGGACAAGCGCTGAGCGGCAAGGGGCTGACCATCGGCTACTTCGCGCAACATCAGCTCGAACAACTGCGGCCAGACGAATCACCCATACAGCACCTGCAACGGCAGGAGCCCACCACGCGCGAACAAGACCTGCGCGACTACATCGGCGGCTTTGACTTTCGCGGCCCGATGGCGGACGCCGCGATCGGGCCATTCTCAGGCGGAGAAAAATCGCGTCTTGCGCTGGCCTTGCTGATCCGCCAGCGCCCCAACCTGTTGCTGCTTGACGAACCGACCAACCACCTCGATCTCGACATGCGTCATGCATTGACGGTGGCACTGGCCGAATACGAAGGATCAATGGTGCTCGTCAGCCACGATCGCGCGCTACTACGTACCGTGTGCAACGACTTCCTGCTGGTCGCAGACGGCAAAGCCGATCCTTTCGATGGTGACCTGGACGACTATCTCGTATGGCTCGATGCGCGCCGCTCAAAACAGGCAGACGCCGCAGGCGACACACAAGCCGCGCAGGACAAAGCCGCCCGCCAGCAAGCCCGCGCGGACGCCGCCGCTGAACGGCAGGCCAAGCTCGTCCGCCGACGCCCGCTCACCAAGGAAATCGAACAACTCGAGAAAAAACTCGCCGGCTGGCAGGGTGAGAAAAAGCTGCTCGACACACGACTGGCCGATCCAGCGCTCTACACCAGCGGCGACTCGGCGCAGCTACAGACCTTCCTTAAGCGCCAAGCCGAACTCGCCAACGCCATCGACGAAGCCGAAATGCGCTGGCTAGAAGTGCAGGCCGAGCTGGAAGAGATCGGCGAGATCTGATCGGCACTCCCGTCTTTTCTGAAACGTAGTCAGGACTCTGCGCTCACCGCCAAGCAAGCCAACTCGCATCAACAAAGCAAGGTGTTACCGACCGTAGCATGCGGTCGCCGCGCACGCCGTTCATGCAAAGCGGCGTGCGCGCGTTCCGTCTCGGTGGCCTTGCAATGTCCCTCACATCTTTCGATTTAGGTACTGCCCGTGTACTGGAGCGCATCGAGCGCCTGACACTCGGTCAGGTTTTCTGGATTGGTGTTCTGATCAACCTTGCTGCCTTTGGGCAACTCGCGGTCAGCAATATCTACACGAACCACACTTTCCCGAACGTACTGCTGCAGGACTTCCCATCCTATCGTGTGATGGAGGGCCGCTGGGCACAGGACGTCCTCTATCTATTGCTAGGGAAAGGCGCCACGCATTACCTGGGCATGTTCCTCGCCATCCCGGTGCAGGTAGGTAACGGCCTGTTGTTCGCGCGTCTGCTGGGCCGTCCGGACAATTGGTCGCGCCTCATCGCCATCGCATTGATCAGCACCTACCCGTTCGTGCTCGATTACTTCAGCTTTGCTGGCGACAACCTGACCTTTGTGTTGCCCACCACATTCGCGATGACCGCCTTGCTCATCGGCGGCTCGTCGGTCGGCTCGCTGGTTGCGGGAGGGGTATTGGCGGCGATCAGTCTGTCGTTCTATCAGCCTGCCATCTCGACACTCGCGACGGTCATGGTCGCGGCAGCCTTCTCTCGGGCAGTGGACTCGTGCGGGGACCACCGTGCGGTCGCTCGACAGGCGCTGCGCCACGCGTCCGTTGCAGGACTGGGATGCGTCATGTATCTGGCTCTGCTTCGCGCAATCGAAGCAGGATCGCCGCTCTTGCAGGCACAGGAGCACTTTGCTCGACGCCTATACACCAACACACTAGGCGAAGCGATCGCACAGCTTCCACTGATATCTGTCGATTTTCTCGAACGTATCTGGCACGAGCCGAACTTCACCTTTAGCGGGCCACGGGTGCTACCCGCGTGTGTCTTTGGCGGAGCGGCGCTCCTCGCGCTATATCGAGCGACCCAACGTAAAGTCCTACCAACACAACGGATCACGCTCGTCGCCAGCGCAGCGCTATGGTGTTTGCTGGCACCGATTGCGGTGTATCTGTCGTTCATCATTTCGAAGAACAGCTACTGGCATTCGGGTCGATTCGTCGTGCCAGTAACCTTCGCCATAGCAGCCGCCTTTTTGGTCTTTTCGAAAAGTCGAATGCGCGTGCGTGCTGGGTTGGCTGTCGCTGCGTGCGTTTTGGCCTTCAACTACATCGTAACCGACGTGCGCATCGCCCAGTTCGTCATCATGCGCAGTCAATGGGACCAGGGTTTTGCCAATCGCATCGTGGCTCGAATGGAGCCTATGGTTCACGATGATCAGTGCGGGAGCTATCGCATTGTCATGATCGGTCAGCCCCTGATGCTCATCCCGTCTGTGCCGGGGCCACGGACAGCCTTCGTGTCGATGGAAGAAACCTCGTTCGCGCCCTATCGGCAAGTCGAGCTTTTCAATTACGTCATGGGCCGTGATTGCTTCGTCATGGCCACTGCAGATGACGTCAAGGCAGCACTTGCCACGGCGAGCCTGCGGAAACCCTGGCCCGACACGGACAGTGTTTATGTGGCGAGGGATGGATTGATTGTGGTGATCATGGAGCCTTATTCCGAGGGGCGCACCATCGTCACCCGCGTGCCTTGATTCACCGCCGCCAACGCCACGGCGACGCGGCGTTGGCATCTCTGGCGAGATTATCCGAGGAACAACTTGTAGGCCGGGTTATCCGTTTCTTCCACAGCCTCGTAACCAAGACGGTCGAGGAAGTCCTGGAACTCTGCCTGATCCTGCGGCGGAACCTGCATGCCGACCAGTACGCGGCCGAAGTCCGAGCCGTGATTGCGATAGTGGAACAGGCTGATGTTCCAATCGGTATGCAGGTTGTCGAGAAAGCGCATCAGGGCGCCGGGGCGCTCGGGGAAGCTGAAACGGTAGATGCGCTCGTTGTCGACCTGCGGCGCGCGCCCGCCGACCATGTAGCGCACGTGCGACTTGGCCAGTTCGTCGTTGGACAAATCAACCGCCGGCAGGTCGTGCTGTTGGAGTGATTCCACCAGACGAGCAAGCTCGGTGCGATCCTGGATCGTCACGCCCACAAAGATATGGGCGTTCTGTGAATCGGCGTAGCGGTAGTTGAATTCGGTGACGTTGCGATCGCCGAGCAGGCTGCAGAACAGGCGGAAGCTGCCCGGCTTCTCGGGGATCGTCACGGCCAGCACGGCTTCGCGCTGTTCGCCCACCTCGGCACGCTCGGCAACGAAGCGCAGACGATCAAAGTTGGTGTTGGCACCGCTGGCGACGGCCACGACCGCGCGCCCGTGCGCGCCTTCTCGTGCAAGCCACGCCTTGGCACCTGCCAGAGCCAGCGCGCCGGAAGGTTCGAGAATCGAGCGGGTGTCTTCAAAGACGTCCTTGATAGCCGCGCAGATGGCGTCGTTGTCGACAAGGATGACCTGGTCCACATACTGCTGGCAGACGCGGAAGGTTTCCTCTCCGACAAACTTCACCGCCGTGCCGTCCGCAAACAGGCCGACCGTTTGCAGGCGCACACGCTCGCCGGCTTCGAGCGAACGCTTCATGGCGTCGGCGTCTACCGTTTCGACGCCGATGACGCGGGTGTGCGGACGCAAGCGCTTGATATAGGCAGCCACGCCAGCGATGAGACCGCCGCCGCCGATCGCGCAGAACACAGCGTCGATGGGGCCGGCGTGCTGACGCAGGATCTCCATGCCGATGGTGCCTTGCCCGGCGATGACTTCGGGGTCGTCGTAGGGATGCACGAAAGTCAGCCCTTCGCGTTCGCCAAGCTCGACGGCGTGCGCATAGGCCTCGTCGAACGACTCGCCGGCCAGCACGGCCTCGCCGCCACGGGCGCGCACAGCGTCAACCTTGATCTGTGGCGTAGTGGTGGGCATGACGATGACCGCGCGCACGCCCATCTTCTGTGCCGACAGCGCCACGCCTTGGGCATGGTTGCCGGCCGAAGCGCAGATCACGCCACGCGCAAGCTGCTCGGGCGAGAGCTTGGACATTTTGTTGTACGCGCCGCGCAGCTTGAAGGAGAAGACGGGCTGCATGTCTTCGCGCTTCAGGTAAATTCGGTTGTCCACGCGTCGCGAAAGGTTGGCGGCCAGGTCGAGCGGCGTTTCAATGGCCACGTCGTACACTTGGGCGTTGAGGATTCTTTCGAGATAGTCGGGACAGGCAGAGGACATTTCGGGTAGGCGTTACGGCAAAAGGACTATTATCGCGCCGCAGCAGCCTTCAAGGAAAGGCTTGATCCTGCAAGCTTGCGCCGTACAAGCCGCGTGTGCCCCTATGCGGGGGACTCAGGCGCGATCTTCACCGATATCGACGAAGCCGTTTTCGCGCGCCTCGCGAAACGCCGTCATCGCTGTCCGGCGACTGGGGAAGAGCTTCACTTTGAGGTCACGCTGCGAGAGATGCCGCAACTCCAGCCACGCCAGGATTTCATTCCTGCGTCCGCTGAAAGCCAGCGTGATGCCGCGGCGACCGAGTTCGTCGGCCATCTCCGCGAGCAACTGGGCGCCGGTCAGATCGACGTGACTGATGGGATAACCATCGATCAGCACCCAGCGCACGGGCACCTCGGCCGCGTCGATGAGCTCTTCGACCCGCTGCCGAAAATGCGGGGCGTTGAAGAAGATCAGCGGCGCCACGAACCGATAAGCCAGAAGGCCCGGCTCGGTCTTGGCGTCCGAATGGAAACTCATCGCGTGCAATTCACCGTCGGTTGCCACGCCAAGTACATAGTCCGCGGGGCGCGCGATGCGATGCAGAAAGCTCAGTAACGCCAGGGTGATCGCCAGCACGATGCCCGGCATCACGCCGATCAGCACGACGCCCGCAAAGGTGCCGATCGCAATGCCGCACTCGGCCCGCGAAAACCTCCACAACCGAGGATAGGCCGAAAGATTCATCAGCCCAAGCGACGCGAACACAAGAATCACGCCCAGCGCCGCTGTCGGCAACAAGGCGAGCGGTCCGGTCAGGAACAACAGCGCCAACAGGATCGCCAGTGAGCCGAAGACCTGCGCCATGCGTGTGCGCCCACCTGCGGCGTCATTGACGGCCGTGCGCGAGTCCGCCCCCGTCACGGCAAAACCCTGCGACAGGGCCGAGACGATATCGACGATGCCGAACGCGACAAGCTCACGGTTGCCGTCCACCGTGTAGCCATTACGCGCGGCAAAGCTACGCGCCGTCAGCATGCCGCTGCTGAAGCTCACGAAGGCCAGCAGCGCTGCCGCTGGCAGGATCGAGCCCCATTCTTCATGCGGGAGAGAAGGCCAATGCAGGCGCGGCACCGACGACGGAATCTCACCGACGGTGGCAACACCCTGCGCCGAAAGACCAAGCAGCACGTTCAACCCGATCGCCACCACCGCCACGATCAACGCCGTTGGGCCTTTGCGCCACGCGCGTCGCAGCACGATATACAGAACGCATAGACCTGCTGAAAGCAATACCGTCGGCAGATGCAGAAAGGTGAGATGACGCCAAGCCGAAATCAGTTGGCCAATGACGTCCTTGCCCTGTAGCGTGAAGCCGCCGATCTTGCCCAACTGCCCGATGATGATGGTGACTGCCACGCCGTTGAGCAGGCCGATCAAGATCGGGCTGGACAGCAAATCAGCCAGAAAACCCAGCCTCAGGCGGCCAGCGATGATGCACAGCAGACCTGTGATCAGCGTGAGAGAAATGGCCAGCGCGTGGTAGTGCTCGGGATCGTTGCCGGCCAGCGGCATGAGCGCGGCCGAGATCATGGCGCAGGTTGCGGCGTCGGGGCCAACGATGAGTTGGCGAGACGAGCCGAACAAGGCGTAGGCGATCATCGGAAGGATCGCACTGTAGAGCCCTACGACCGGGCTGAAACCAGCCAGTTGTGCGTAGGCAATGCACACTGGCAAGGCGACGGTGGCCACCGAAATGCCGGCGATGAGATCGGCCCGTACGTCCTTGCGCGAGTAATGCATCAGTTCCGGCAATCCGGGAATCCAGACCGACAGCTTTTGCAACATGGTCGCTCTCGTTCGCAATCAAGCCCGTGACATCAAAAATGCGCCAGAAACCGTGGGCGCACACACATGTGCGCCCGGTGTCTCTACAAGTATCGGATGCAGTGCGGCAGACAGGACGGCTATCGGCGCATGTGCATCTCACCCGCCTATCATAGTTGAGTACTCAGGCCGACACGAATTCGATGCGTCGATTCTTCTGCCGCCCCTCGTCTGTCGCATTGTCGGCAATGGGTTTTTCCTGACCCATGCCTTCGGCACGCAGATAGTCGGCCGGCACGCCCTCTTTGATGAGGTGATCCACGACGGCCTGGGCGCGCTGCAGCGACAAGCGCATGTTGCCATCGGCGTCACCAGTATTGTCGGTGTGGCCAACGATACGAACGACACGATCGTCGTCCTTGAGCACGCGAGCAATGAGCTGCAAGCGCGCTGTGACCTCATCCGGAATCTGCGCGCTGCCAGAGGGGAATTCAATATGCTCATTGAGCAGCACGTCGGAATCAAGCGCAATAGCAACCTGCCCAGCATCCACGGTAATGCCGGACTCATCCAGCGCAATGTCGTCAGCAAAGGCAGCGCGCAGCCATTCGAGAATGGAAAGCCTGGTTTCCTCGTTGGCGATGTTGGCTTTGAAGGCTACCTGCTCACCGTGCAAACCAAGCCAGAACTCGGGCAATTGGCGCAGACGGGCAAAGATGTCGAGCGGACGCTTTTTCCACCAGACATTCTGACTCCCCGCGACAACCTGCAAGCCATCCTTGACCTCATCTGTGCCAAACGCTGCTTGTGCGCTGGCCAGGATTCGGCGCTTGGTGTCTTCATCTGGCACTTGCCCGCTCAGGGTCAACACACCATCAACGAAGTCGATGTCCAGCGTGCCGGCGCTGAAGGCTCGCTGTGCAGCGGGCACAGCCGGCGCGGTCACCACATCAGCGGCTGGTGTGCGTAAGTGATATATCGCCGCCGCGACGGCGATGCCGATTGCGAGTATGCATGCCAGCAATATGACGCACCCTGCGACCCAATGCTGTTCCTTGTCCTGATCGTTCATACCGACCTCTTTCGTCATTCACAAAACACCTTGCGAGCAAGGCGAATCGGGCAGTATGACGATCGGTATCCGCGAAAATCTGCACAGACTCAAACGACGGTGGCATCCGTCGGGGGCTTCCCAGAGGCTGACATCGGCGCATCATTTTTCGCACGCCTGAAGAAGTAATTCCCAGGATCAAGCAAGAGAAGGGAGGTCAGCGCTTCTTACGCTTGTCCCGGACGAAAATCGCCTTGCCATTGCCGAGCGGGCGCTCGACAACCTCGAATAGCGATATCGCACGCATCAATTCAGACAGACGCGAGAAACCGTAGTTACGCGCGTCGAATTCGGGCGACGCCTGCGCAATGGCGCTGCCGGTCGCGCCCAGATGTGCCCAGCCGTCTTCGTCCGCGCGGGCTTCGATGGCCGAGCGGATCAGGTTGATCAGGCGGGCATCGCCTGAAAGCTCTTTGGCGCGCTTTGTGCGCGTGGCGGGACTGGCGGTTTCTTCGGTTTCGTGCAGGACGTCGGTATAGATGAACTTATGACATGCCGATACGAAGGGTTTTGGCGTCTTGCGCTCACCAAAGCCGTAGAACCATCAGCCCTTCTTCACGGATTCGCGCCGCCAGCCGCGTGAAGTCGGAATCCGACGACACCAGGCAAAAGCCATCGAAGCGCCCCGTGTACATGAGGTCCATGGCGTCGATGATCATGGCGCTGTCGGTGGCGTTCTTGCCCACCGTATAGCGAAACTGCTGGATCGGCACGATGGAGTAGTCGAGCAGCGACGCCTTCCAGCTCGAGAGGTTTGGCGTCGTCCAATCGCCGTAGATACGCTTGACGCTCGCCACGCCGTAATTGGCGATCTCAGCAATCAGCCCTTCGATAATGGCGGCCGATGCGTTGTCAGCATCGATCAGCACCGCCAGGCGCGCCTGGGACGCGCCGTTCTCGACCTTGTCACCCATATCAGCTTCCGTCGAACAGATCGTTGTTGGGCGAAGTGCGCGGTGCAGCCAGCCCGAAGTGACGCCAGATGCTCGGCGTAGCCACGCGCCCGCGCGGCGTGCGCTGCAGATAGCCTTGCTGGATCAAATACGGTTCGAGCACGTCTTCGATAGTGTCTGGCGCTTCGCCAATGGCAGCGGCGAGGTTGTCCAGGCCGACCGGGCCGCCGGAGAACTTCTCCAGCATGGCACCAAGCAGCTTGCGGTCCATTAGGTCGAGGCCAAGGGAGTCAACATCCAGCATGGTCAGCGCTGCATCTGCCACAGCTTTTTCGATGCGGCCGTCGGCGCGCACTTCGGCATAGTCGCGGCAGCGACGCAGCAGGCGGTTGGCAATCCGCGGCGTACCGCGCGCGCGGCGAGCGATTTCGAACGCGCCTTCGTCGTCGATGGCCACGCCCAGCAGGCCTGCCGAGCGCGACACGATCAGCGCTAGCTCCTGCGGTGTGTAGAACTCCAGCCGCGCATTGATACCGAAACGGTCGCGCAACGGATTGGTCAGCATGCCGGCACGCGTCGTCGCCCCCACCAGTGTGAAAGGCGGCAGATCGAGCTTGACCGACCGCGCGGCCGGCCCTTCGCCGATCATGATGTCGATCTGGAAGTCCTCCAGCGCGGGGTAGAGGATTTCTTCCACCACGGGCGAGAGGCGGTGGATTTCGTCGATGAACAGCACGTCGTGCGGTTCAAGGTTGGTGAGCAGCGCAGCCAGATCGCCCGCACGCTCCAGCACAGGGCCGGAAGTCTGGCGCAGATTCACGCCCAGTTCGGCCGCGATGATGTTGGCCAGCGTAGTCTTGCCCAGCCCGGGCGGGCCGAACAGCAGCACATGGTCGAGCGCTTCGCCACGGTTCTTGGTGGCGTGGATGAAGATTTCCAGTTGCTCGCGGATCTTCTGCTGGCCGACGTAATCGGCCAGGCGCTTGGGGCGCAGCGCGCGCTCGATGGCATCTTCCTGCGCGGTGGCCTGGCCTGGCGAGACAAGGCGGCCGGGTTGGAGGCTGTCGGTTTCGATCATGTGGATACGTGTCGTCGGCAATCGCGCCAGGCGCGGCAATGGCAACGGTACATCAAAGTGGTGGGCCGGCACGGCATGCGGCATAGCGCGGCATGCCGGCAGTACATCGTCAGTGCATCCGGTCGGGCGCGCCGTGGCATTTCTTGAACTTGCGACCACTACCGCACGGGCAAGGGTCGTTACGCCCCGGAACGGCGTCAGCGCGGTATGGCTCGCGCGGTGCGTTCGTCACGCGCACCCAACCGCGCCAGAAGGCATACAGATACTGCAGCCCGGCGGCCATGGCGGGCACGACCTCGTCGCGCTGCGCGTCGGTCAAGCGCTTGCCGCCTTGCAGTTCGCCCGAATCGAGTGCGCCGATCATGTTCAGCACCTGCATCGCCTGCGCGTCTTCTTCGAGCGCATCGATGTGCGCGTCCTCCAGCCAGTCGAGGCCAGCCTGGAAACCGCGCGCCCAGCCTTCGGCGAGCGGAAAACCGCTCTGCTTGGGGTCATCGAGCAGCGGAAAGTACATCGCGTCTGGCCCTTCTTCGGCCGTCACACCCGACCAGTCCTCGCGCAGCCCGGTGGCAATGGTCACCTCATGACGACGCACCAACGCCAGCACACGCTGGATGTCGTCGGCCGCGACGTTCGCCAGATCCTGCGCGCCAAGGGCGGCGGTCAGCCATTCTTCGGCCGGGACCTCTTGCGGTCCAATGGCGATGGCGCACATCAGCCCATCGAGCTCTTCGAGCGAGGGCGCATCGGGAAAACGCGCCAGCAAATCGTCCAGCGCGTCGAATTCAGCGTCGGTAAGCGGAATGTGTGGAGAGGGCTTCAATTCGGTCGTTCCTTTTACGGCAATCTGACAGCTTACGCCTTGGACAGCGACTTGAGCGCGGCGCGAATACCTTCGGCCACGCCGATGTCCGGCGGCAGTGCCTTGAGCGCGCCTAGCGCTTCTTTTTCGTTGTAGCCCAGTGCAATCAGCGCATTGACGATGTCGGACTGCGCGCCGGCCGGAGCGGTCAGCGCGACACCGGCAATCGGCAGAACCTTGGCGAGCTTGTCGCGCAGCTCCAGCAGTAAGCGCTCGGCGGTCTTCTTGCCGATGCCGGGCACCTTGGTCAGTCGGGCGGCATCCTGCAGCGTCACGGCCTGCGCCAGTTCCGCAACCGACATGCCCGACAGCACGGCCAGCGCAGTGCGTGCGCCGATGCCAGAAATCTTGAGCAATTGGCGGAAAGCCGCGCGCTCGTCTTCGGTGCCAAAACCGTAGAGCACGTGAGCGTCTTCGCGAATCGCCAAGTGGGTGCGCAATTCCACCGTCTGACCGGTCGCCGGCAGATGGTAGAAGGTGCTCATCGGTACTTCGACTTCATAACCGACGCCGCTGGCGTCGATGACGATCTGAGGTGGAGTCTTTTCGAGCAGCGTGCCGCGCAGGCGTCCAATCATGGTGTTCAGTCAGCAGAGGGTCGACGACAGGATCGCCAAGTGTAGCCCGGAAGGGGCGCCGCCCCCTTGCCGGCCCCCGTTCCGCATCCAACTGGCTTCAGAGTGGCAATCCGCGCGGCTTGCGCTTGGCGCGCGAGAAAAGCGCGGTATGCAGCCAGTTGGGCAGGGCAGCCAGCCCGCGTGCAACGATGCCCATCTGCCAAGGGATGGTCGCCTGCGACCGCCCGGCCGCGATGGCGCGGGCAAACCGGCGGGCAGCCTCGTCGGGTTGCAGGATGAAAGGCATTGAGTACGGATTGACCGCAGTCATCGGCGTGGCGATGTAACCGGGGCGGATATCGACGACCTTCACGCCCGTACCAGCCATTTCCACTCGCAAGCTTTCCAGATACCGCGAAGCAGCGGCCTTGGACGCCGAATAGGCGCCGGCACCCGGCAAGCCACGCACGCCAGCCACCGACGAAATCCCCACCAATCGACCACTACCGCGCGATTGCATCATCGTCACGAACGGCTGGAAGGTCAGGAACATGCCAAGCACGTTGGTGCGCAACACCGCTTCGAAGGCCGGCGCGTCTCCCGGCTCGCCAGTGAGCGTGCCGACCGAAATGCCGGCGTTGGCGATGACGATGTCCGGCAGGCCGAAGCGCGCAATGTAGCGTTGGGCGACATGGCGCATCGCGCCGGCATCCGTCACATCGGCGGCCAGCACCATGTGGCGATCGGCTCCGCCCGGCAGGTCGGCCACGAATTCGTCGAGCAGGCCGACGCGGCGCGCGACCAGCCCGACACTGGCGCCCTGGGCAGCGTAGTGCCTTGCCAGCGCCTGACCGATGCCGCTGGAGGCACCGGTAATGAATACACGCAGATCGGTCGTCATGATCCCCCAAAAATAGAAAGGGCCGCGGCAAGCGCGGCCCGTGTCGATGCTATCGGCTAGATCGGGTTATTTCTTGCCTTTTTCGAGGCGAGCTTTGTTGATCAGCAAATCAGTATTACGCAGCAGCTCTTCGTGGCTGTTACCCGCGGCCATGAAACGGCCATCCACCGCCATCGAGGGAACGCCCTGGATCTTGTAGAGCTCGGCCAATTGTTCCGAGCGCTTGACCTGTGCATTCACGCCGAACGAACGCCACGTGTCGTTGAACGTCTTGACGTCGATGCCCTGAGCGGTGAGCCAGTCGTTGCGCTGCTTTTCGTTGGAAAAGTCGATGCGCTGCTTGTGTACGCCTTCAAACACGGCGGTGTCGTACTTATCGGAGATCTTCATCGCCTGCAGGGTCAGGAACACGCGCTGCAGGTCGGCCCACTTCGGGTTGCCGAACGAAATAGGCACGCGATGGAAAACCACGTCGGCCGGCTGGCGCGCGCGCCACTTGGACAGCAGCGGGTCGAACTCGTAGCAATGCGGGCAGCCGTAGGAGAAGAACTCGACGATTTCGATCTGACCATTGCTGCCGCCCGGTTGGGCGGGCGAAATCGGGGTGTAGTCCTTGCCAGCAACCTGGGCAACGGCCCACGGCGCCACGCTCATGGCGAAGGCGGCTGCAGCCAGAAGTTGCAGAACATTACGACGCTTCATTTAATCAGACTCCTCTGTTGATCAATGGGCAGCCGAGGCACTGGCGCTGGCTGCACGCGGCTTCGACCGTACAACGCTGGATTCGATCCCTTCCTGTGCAAGTTTCGCTCGCACGCCATCAGCGTCCTGAGCGCTGGCGTAGGGCCCGATGCGCACGCGCTGGAGCACACCCTTGTCGGTGTCGACGCGCTGGACGCTGGCTTCGAAACCCATGAATGCAAGCCGTGCCTTGAGGTTGTCCGCTTCGGCGGGGTCCTGGAAGGCGCCCAACTGCAGGTACACGCGCTCGCTGGTATCGGCCTGTTGCGTCAGCGCGGGCGTCGGCACCGGAGCCGGCGCACTGGAGTCGCCACCCGGAAGGATCTTATAGAAGTCGAAGCGGGGCTTTTCGACCGGTGCGTCACCCGGCTTGCCCGGCAGCGCAATCGGGCCGCTCTGGGCAGGCTGCACCGTCACAGGCGCGCTGGTCGTGTCAGGCGTGCCTTTGATGGTGAAGGGCTTGGGGCCAAAGTTGATATAAACGGCAATCGCCACCGCGACGATGATGCCGATGAGCAGGCCGACCATCACACCGGCCAACGTACTTCCCCCCTGGCCCTTGCTATTGCGGCTCTGGCGGGGTTTGGCTTGACGGCTCATTCATGCTTCCTTGCACATAAAGTGGGCGGCAGTATACATCTTGCCCTGTACCGTCTACTGACCGCGCTGGCCCGGTGCAGACAATTGAGAAACCGCTTGTCGCTTAGCGCAGCAAGTTCTCAATGGCGGCTACGTAGGCATCTTGCGGATCGTCTCCCGGACCGATCGACAGACCGAGGTCACGAACCAGGCCGTCGCGCAGGCCGTAACACCATGCGTGGACAGCGATATCCTGCCCGTGTTGCCACGCGTCCTGCATCACCGACGTCTCGCTGACGTGGAGCACCTGCTCCATAGCGTTGAGTTCGCACAGGCGGTCGGCGCGCTCTTCTTCGTTTTCGATTTCCGACAGCCGGGCGCGATAGCGATCGCGAACATCGGCCACGTGCCGCAGCCAGTTGTCGATCAAGCCCATGCGGGCGCCGCGCATGGCCGCGCGTACGCCGCCGCATCCGTAGTGTCCGACCACCAGCACGTGCTTGACGCGCAGCACATCGGCCGCGTACTGCATGACCGACAGGCAGTTCAGATCGGTGTGCACCACGACGTTGGCGACATTACGATGGACGAACACCTCGCCCGGTTCCATGCCCAGGATTTCGTTGGCGGGAACACGGCTGTCGGAACAACCGATCCAGAGGTATTCCGGCGCCTGCTGGGCGGCCAGGCGCGGGAAAAACTCCGGATCACGCTCATTGACGCTTTGCGACCAGCGCGCGTTTCTTTCGAGCAGATCCTTCGGAGCATTGGTTTTCATACGATCTCTTCTGTTCAAGGTGAAGCGGGGTGGAGCAATTCTACCCGAGCGCCGCTGCGGCAACCTGAAAGGGCCTCCAAACCCCCGGATCTCCGGGCGGACGGCGAAAAAAAACGCCGGTCGAAACCGGCGTTTTCTCGGTGGGCTGATCTGACGGATCAGACCTTCATTTCCTGCGCCTGGATCGCCGTCAGGGCGATGGTGAAGACAATGTCGTCAACCAACGCACCGCGCGACAGATCGTTCACCGGCTTGCGCAGACCTTGCAGCATCGGGCCGACCGACACCACGTTGGCGCTGCGCTGCACAGCCTTGTAGGTCGTGTTGCCCGTGTTCAGGTCGGGGAACACGAACACCGTTGCCTGGCCGGCAACCAGACTGCCCGGCGCCTTCTGCAGGCCGACTTCGCGCACCGAGGCGGCGTCGTATTGCAGCGGGCCGTCCAGCACCAGCTCGGGGTGGGTTTCCTTGGCCAGGCGGGTGGCCTCGCGCACCTTGTCAACATCCGCGCCTGTGCCCGACGAACCCGTGCTGTAGCTGATCATCGCTACCTTCGGATCAACACCGAAGGAACGCGCACTATCCGCGCTCTGCTTGGCAATTTCGGCCAGTTGCTCGGCCGTCGGATCGGGGTTGATGGCGCAGTCGCCGTAAACCAGCACTTGGTCCGGCATCAGCATGAAGAACACCGACGACACGATCGACGAACCGGGTGCCGTCTTGATGAGCTGCAGAGCCGGGCGAACAGTGCTGGCGGTGGTGTGAACCGCACCCGACACCAGACCGTCAACGTCGCCGACAGCCAGCATCATCGTGCCCAGCACGACGGTGTCCTGCAGTTGTTCGAGCGCCTGACCGGCAGTCAGACCCTTGCTCTTGCGCAGGTCAACCATTGGCGGCACGTACTTCATGCGGATGTCGTCCGGATCGACGATCTCAAGCGAGGCCGGCAGGGTCACGCCCTGGGCGGCGGCCACGGCCTCGATCACTGCACGCTTGCCGAGCAGCACGCAGTGAGCGATGCCCTTTTCTTCGCAGATGACGGCGGCACGCACGGTGCGCGGCTCGTCGCCTTCCGGCAGCACGATGCGCTTGTTGGCGGCGCGCGCCTTCTGGATCAGTTGATAGCGGAAGGCCGGCGGCGACATGCGGCTGGAAGCAGGCACCTTCACGCCAGCCATCAGTGCGTCAACGGACAGTTGTTCGGCAACGGCGTCCAGCACCGCAGCCATGCGCTCCGAGTCATCGGCCGGCACGGCGGAGGGCACGCTATGCACGCGGGTGGCGGTCCCGAAGCTGTCGGTATCGGTACGCAGCAGCGGCAGGCCGCTGGACAGCGCCAGCTTGGCGAGATCCTGCACACGCGGATCGACCTTGCTGGAATGCGTCAGCAGCAGACCGGCCAGTTGCACGCCATTGCTGGCGGCCAGTGCGGTGGCAAGCATGACGTCGTCACGGTCGCCCGAGCTGATCACCAGCGCGCCCGGCTTCAGGCGCTCGATCACTTCCGGCACCGAGCGGGCGGCCACCACGGTTTCGAACATGCGGCGGGTGGCAATTTCACCTTCGATCAGCACTTCGGCGTTCAGGTGACGTGCAATGTCCAGCGTGCGGGGAGCACCCAGCGCCGGGTCAAAACGCACCGAACCCCACAGCGGCAGGTCGTCGAGTTCTTTGCGGGCGGCGTCGAAATCGAAATCGGGCATCGCCTTGTTGAGGATCGCCGACACGACGTGGCCGTCGGAGCGGAACTGGCGCGCCATCAGGTGCGCTTCGGTCGCGGCACCGGGCTCGGCAGCGTTGGCGACGAGAACGACTTCAGCCTGCAGACTGCGGGCAATATCGACGTTCAGGCGGCTGGCGAAAGACTGACCGGGTTCGGCGTGCAAGCCTTCGACCACCAGCACGTCGGCGCCTTGGCCGGCCTGCATGCAGATGCTGACGATGTCTTCGAGCAGCTCATCGTTCTGGCCGGCGGCGATGCGGGCCACCACCTGCTCGGTGGAAATCGGGGTGGGGGATTCAATCTGGCAGATCTGGCGCGCGAAATGCGCGGACCGCTCGATACCCGTGCTGTCCTGCGCGACCGGCTTGGCGAAGCCGACCTTCAGGCCCTGACGTTGAAGCAGACGGACAACGCCGAGCGCGACCGAGGTCAGGCCGACGTTCTGGCGGGTAGGGGCGATGAAAAACGTTTGCATGTTTTTGGTCTCCGGGACGAGGAGCGATGGACGCACGCGATCATATTATGTGGCAGCGCATCAAGACGTTTCGTTATGGCCCCAGTTTGATCTAGTGCATCACCTGCCGGCTACTCGGTGAAAAATTGCAGACACCATCTTTCCAAACCGGGCGTTCCTTGCTACGCAATATCCTACGCAATATAAGAACAATCTGGTCAGACATCTAAGACTCCGCGTCCTCGCTGGCTGACCGGCACAAAGCATGTACGATGCATGCTGCATCCTCCCCCTGAACCCCAGAACGCCATGAGCATCCCCGACCGTCCGATCGTCCGCAGCCTGCTCGAAAACGATCTCTACAAGTTCTCGATGTGGCAGGCACTGCTGCACAGTCATCCGGGCGCACAGGCCGAATATGCGTTTCTGTGCCGCAACAAACCGTCCTATCCGCTGGCCGACCTGCGTGCCGACCTCGAAGTCGAAATCGAACGCCTGTGCTCGATGAGCTTCGCGCAGGACGAACTGGACTATCTCGGGCGGCTGCGATTCTTGAAGAGCGACTTCGTCAACTTCCTGTCGGTATTCCGCTTCCAGCGCAGGTTCCTGCATATAGAAACGGTCGGTGAAGACCTCGTCATCCGGGCCAAGGGGCCGCTGGTCCACGTCATGGGCTTCGAGATCTTCGTCCTGTATGTGGTCAACGAACTGTATTTCCGACGCCTGCCGGCGAACGACGCGACGGTCGAAGAAATGCGCCGCCGCCTGTGGATCAAGATCGAGTTCCTCCGCGCCCAGCAGCACGAACTGCTCGCCAACCCGCGTCACCCCTTCAATTTCTTCGACTTCGGCCTGCGCCGCCGTTACAGCGCCATCTGGCAGGACGAAGTAGTCAGCACGCTCAACGCCGAGATTCCGGATCTTTTCCGTGGCACCTCGAACGTTCACCTGGCCAAGCAGCTCGGCATCACGCCGATCGGCACCATGGCGCATGAATACCTGCAGGCCTTCCAGGCGCTGGGCATCCGGCTACGCGACTTCCAGACCGCCGCGCTCGAAAGCTGGGTGCACGAATTCCGTGGCGATCTGGGCGTAGCGCTGACCGACGTGGTCGGCATGGATGCCTTCCTGCGCGACTTCGATCTCTATTTCGCCAAACTCTTCGACGGCCTGCGCCATGACTCGGGGGACCCCATCGAATGGGGAGAAAAGGCCATTGCGCATTACAGGAAGCTGCGCATCGATCCGGCAACCAAGCGGCTGGTGTTCTCCGACGCACTCGATGTGCCGCGCGCCGTGGCGCTCTATCATCACTTCTCGGGGCGCATCAGCGCGAGCTTCGGCATCGGCACAAACCTCACCAACGACACGCCGCACCCGGCGCTCAACATCGTCATGAAGATGGTGTCGTGCAACGGCCAGCCGGTTGCCAAGCTGTCCGATTCGCCGGGCAAGACGATGTGCGATGACGAGACTTTCCTAGCGTATTTGCGGCAGGTGTTTAGTCATTAGGCGGGTCATGGGCTGACGCACATGAGGCCCTTTTTGCCTACCAACCGTAGTTGCGGCTGCTTGAGTGCGTTGGCCCCCGGGGGTTCGCTCGTCGCGAGAAGAGCAGCGCCTTGCTCGACAGTCGAACAGGCGCATCCCTGCGTGGGGTTTCGTCTATCAACGGTTGCGATGACTGCTGATGCCCGACGGCCGGGAGTTCGCCCCGGCGGCCGAGTTACTTTCTTGTACTCGACAAGAAAGTAACCGTCGATCCGACCCCTGCATCGCCGCCAGCCTGCGCTACTCGTCAAGTCAGGCGGCTGCGGAACTCGTCGCTACGCTCCTCAAACAGTCCTCGCCGACCCGCTACGCGGGCAACCTGACTTGTCTGCGTTGCTCGGCGGCTCAGAAGGGGCCGGCCATAGCAAACGCCGGAATATGCGTGGAGCTAAAACCTCTTCATCGTGTGCTTCGCGTCGTGCATGCAATGCGAAGCACACGCAGTGAGGTCTCGGATGCCGGGTAGCATGGAGGGCGGAAAAGCGAAGCGTCATCCGCCGTCTGTGAACTAACGACGCTGTTCGATCAGCTACGGCGCTTGATTGGCGAGCGCAACAAAGCGAGCGCGAATATCTGGAAACAGGGGCTTTGGCCTTTCCCCTGAACAACCATGCTGCGTGGTGTGGGCACCCCATTCAGCGTCGCCGAGCAGCACAGGGCGGGAAGGTTTCGGCGTAGCCGTCGGCGAGGACTGTCTGAGCCCGAAGGGCGAGTTCCGCAGCCGCCTTCTCGACCGCGCAGCGCAGGGGATCGGCCAACGGCCGACGACGCTGTGGGGTCGCTTTCTTGGTGACTTCTTTGTCGATAACAAAGAAGTTACTCGCCCGCCGGGGCGAACTCCCGGCCAACGCACTCAAGCAGTCGCGACCAAGCGAGAACAACCAACCAGAAAGCAAGAAAGAGCTTCTATTGCTGTCGGCATAGGTCGCCAATGGCAGATAGCGTTTCACTCTTTCGCCCGACCGCGACGACAGTTCCTGTCGGCAAAGAGGCGACAAAAGCTCCCCCTCCGGGCCAACGTAATCAAGCAGTCAAGACCACGCCCAAACAACCAAGCAACAGGCCCCCCCTCCCGATCCCCTCTGCTATCGGCAAACAAAACAGGCATTCTGCAACGCCCAAAAAGCAAAAACCCCGAGGCATCAAGCACCCTCGGGGTTCTTCAGTTCAAACCCAGAACGAAGGCAAGCTCCCCTACCCGCGCCCGCGCCGCAAATCTGGCAGGAACGCCGTCAACAACCCCAACAGCGGCAGATAGGCACACAACTGATACACATAGTCGATGCCATACCGGTCAGCCAGTTGGCCGAGCACCGCCGCCCCGATCCCGCCCATGCCGAAGGCGAAGCCGAAAAACAGGCCCGACACGGTGCCCACCTTGCCCGGCACCAGTTCCTGTGCGAACACGAGGATCGCCGAGAAGGCCGAAGCCAGGATGAAGCCGATGATGAACACCAGCACGCCCGTCCACATCAGCCCCACATGTGGCAGCACCAGCGTGAAGGGTGCGCAGCCGAGGATCGAGGCCCAGATCACGCGCTTGCGGCCGATGCGGTCCCCGATCGGGCCGCCGAGGATGGTGCCTAGCGCCACGGCAAACAGGAACCAGAACAGATGGATCTGCGCCGATTGCACCGTCAGGCCGAATTTGCCCATCAGGTAGAAGATGTAATAACTGCTGATGCTGGCGATATAGAAGTACTTGGAAAAGATCAGCACCATCAGGATCGCCATCGCGCCGGCGATCGTCCGCGTCGGCAGGCGCTGCGCCACGGCCTGCGTGCTCTTGGGCCGTGCTGCGCGTTGCGCCTGATGCGCCTTGTACCAATGACCGACCTGCCACAGCACGGCCATGGCGCACAGCGCGGCCAGCGAGAACCACGCCAGGCTGGTCTGCCCATGCGGGATCACGATCCATGCGGCCAGCAGCGGCCCCATGGCGCTGCCGGCGTTGCCGCCGACCTGGAAGATCGATTGTGCAAGACCGTGGCGACCGCCCGATGCCATGCGTGCCACGCGCGACGACTCGGGGTGGAACACCGAAGAGCCGGTGCCGACCAACGCTGCCGCCACCAGTAGCACGCCATAGGTCGATGCGGTCGCCATCAGCAGCAGGCCGACCAAGGTACTGCCCATGCCAATGACGAGGGAGTACGGCTTGGGGTGTTTGTCCGTGTACAGGCCCACCAGCGGTTGCAGCAGTGATGCGGTGATCTGGTAGGTCAGCGTGATCAGGCCGATCTGCGCGAAGCTCAGGTGAAAGGTGCCCTTGAGCAGCGGGTAGATAGCGAGGATCAACGACTGGATCATGTCGTTGAGGAAGTGCGAAAAGCTGATTGCGCCGAGCACGCGAAAGCCTGTGCGCTCGGCGGTCGGTGTGGTGGCGGCTGCGCTGGCCGCACTCGTGTTGTTGGCCATGGTGAGTCTCATGAGTGTCAGGGTCCGACGCGGGGCGCGCCAGATGGGAATGAATCCTACTCGCCAGACTTGCGCCCGTCCTGCGAGAATAGGGAACCAAGCTTCGCAGAATGGGCATTCCATGGAACTCCCCGTCAGATCGATTGCCACCGGCATGGACCGGCTCGACAGCCCGGTCGCGGCGCTCGCCAGCGACTATCCTTCCGGCACCTCGACGCCTCGCCACCAGCACCCCAACGTGCAGCTCATCCATGCCGTGCACGGCGTCATGGTGGTAAGTACCGACCACGGTCAGTGGGTCGTGCCGCCCACACGCGGACTGTGGATGCCTTCGCGCACCGACCACTGGATCCGCATGGTCGGTCACGTAAAGATGCGCACCGCCTTCATCCGCCCCGACGCCGCACCGAACCTGCCGACCGAGTGCATCGTGCTGGGCATCTCGCCGTTGCTGCGCGAGCTGATCCTGGCGGCCATCGACGTGGCCGTCCCTTATGAAGAGCACTCGCGCGACGGTCGCCTGATGCAGTTGTTGCTCGACGAGGTGGTCCACATGCCCACTCTGCCGCTCAACCTGCCGCGCCCGAGCGACGCGCGCCTGCGGCAAATCTGCGACACGATCGCCAATGCGCTCGATGACGACACCACGCTCGCAGGGTGGGCCGAACGGCTCGGCGTCGATGCCAAGACCGTCCACCGCCTTTTTCTGCGCGAAACCGGCATGAGCTTCAGCCAGTGGCGCGCGCAAGCGCGGTTGCTGCATGCGCTGGAACGGCTCGCCGCTGGCGACCGCATCGTCGACGTGGCACTCGATCTGGGCTACAACAGCCCAACGGCATTCGCCACGATGTTCCGTTAACAGTTCGGCGTCGCACCCAGCGCGTATTTCCGTTAGCAGTCCGATTCAACGCACTGGTTATGGCCCCAGAACGCGCGTTGACCTTGCGCAATTTTCAGTAATTACTGAAAATTAGATCAGAGCAAAAATTGATAACACGCAACTCCCAACAGCATGACTCCGCTTGTACGTAGCTTCGTGGCCCATTTCGGCGAGATGGGCAGCCGCTGGGGCATCAACCGCACCGTCGGTCAGATCTATGCGCTGATCTATGTTTCCGCCCGCCCGCTCAACGCCGATGAGATCGCCGAGGCGCTCGCCTTCTCACGCTCCAACGTCAGCATGGGCCTCAAGGAACTGCAGGCCTGGCGCCTGGTACACCTCAAGCACCAGCCGGGCGACCGGCGCGAATATTTCGAGGCGCCCAACGATGCCTGGGAAGTCTTTCGCACGTTGGCCGAAGAGCGCCGCCGGCGCGAAATCGAACCCACGCTCTCGATGCTGCGCAGCGCGCTGATGGACAAACCCACCAGCGACGAGGACCGCATTGCACAGGACCGCATGCGCGGCATGCATGAGTTGATCGAGATGATGTCGACGTGGTTCGACGACGTGCAGAAGATGGACCGAGACACGCTCACGCGATTGATGCGCATGGGTGCCCGCGTCCAGAAGCTGTTGGAATTCACCGGCAAGGTAAAGGGCGTCGGCAAAGCGTCGAAGTGATCCTTCGCGCCAGTTCACGCAGCACCACATGACAGGCAACGGCCCGCAGCAACGCGGCGGGCCAGAGCGTACGCGCAGCGCCACCCGTGCTGCGCCCCGCCACGTCACCCACCGGATGACGGGCGACAGGTTTCAATTGGCAGGAGCTTCACCATGGATCCCCTGATCCTGGCGCGCATGCAGTTTGCCGCCAACATCACGTTTCACATCCTGTTCCCCACGATCACCATCGCGCTGGCCTGGATGCTGCTGTTCTTCCGCGTCAAATGGCTGCGCAGCCGGGACGACGGGTGGCTCACCGCATATCGATTCTGGACGCAGGTATTCGCGCTGTCGTTCGCCATCGGCGTGGTCTCCGGCATCACCATGAGCTTCCAGTTCGGTACCAACTGGCCTGGTTTCATGGAGAAAGCCGGCAACATCGCCGGCCCCTTGCTTGGCTATGAGGTACTGACGGCGTTTTTCCTTGAAGCCGGCTTCCTCGGCATCATGCTGTTTGGTCATGGGCGCGTATCGGAACGCGTGAATCTGCTGGCGACCTTCCTCGTCGCTGGCGGCACCACGCTGTCGGCGTTCTGGATCCTGAGCCTCAATTCGTGGATGCAGACGCCTACCGGCTACGAGATCATCAATGGAGAATTCCACGCGCTGTCGTGGATCGCGGTGATCTTCAATCCCTCGTTCCCGTACCGTCTGGTGCACATGCTATTGGCATCTTTCCTGACGGCGTCGTTTCTGCTGGCCGGAGTGAGCGCATGGCAACTGCTGCGCGACAAAGCCAACGCCTCAACGGGCCGCGTGTTGCGCGTCGCCCTGACAATGGCAGCATTGCTGGTGCCGGTTCAGATCTTTGTCGGCGACATGCATGGCCTGAACACGCTCGAACATCAACCGCAGAAGATCGCCGCCATCGAGGGCGTATGGCAGACCGAACGTGGCGCGCCATTGCAGCTCTTTGCATGGCCGGATGAGAAGGCGCGTGAAAACAGGTATTCGATCAGCATACCCAAAGCGGCGAGCCTGATTCTCACGCACGACGCCGATGGCGAAATCAAGGGCCTGAACGAATTTGAAGGCGTCCATCCCCCCGTCGCGCCCTTGTTCTTTGCCTTCCGCATCATGGTCGGCGTGGGCATGTTGATGCTGGCGGCCAGTTGGGCCGGGTGCTGGCTATTGTGGCGCCGACGCGAAGGCACGCTACCGCGCCTCTACCTGAAACTGCTGGTGGCAATGACCTTCTCTGGGTGGCTGGCGACGATCGCCGGCTGGTACGTCACCGAAATCGGCCGCCAGCCTTTCATCGTGTTCGGCCTGCTGCGCACGGCGGATGTCGCATCCAGCACGCCGGCCGCCAACATCGCGCTGACGCTGACGGCCTACCTCGTGCTCTACGTTTTGCTGCTGATCGCCTATGTCGGCGTATTGCGCTACCTGGCCGAGAAGCCGGTGAAGATCGGCAAGAAAGAAGCCGAGATGCTGCTCGTCACGAGCGCAGTCGATGAGTCGGATGTGAAGGATGCGGAGGCACGGTCATGAGTTTCGAACAATTCCTGCCCGTCATCTTCATGGCGCTGATGGGCATCGCCATGTTGGTCTACGTGGTGCTGGACGGCTACGACCTCGGTGTCGGCATGCTGCTGCCGCGCGCCAGCGACAAAGAAAAGGACATGATGGTGGCGTCCATCGGTCCGTTCTGGGACGCTAACGAAACCTGGCTCGTGCTCGGCGTCGGCGTGCTGTTGATCGGCTTCCCCAAGGCACACGGCGTGGTGTTCGACTGCGCTTTACCTGCCGGTAGCGGCAATGCTGATCGGGCTGGTGCTGCGCGGCGTGGCGTTCGACTTCCGCGTCAAGGCGCGCGATCACCACAAGCCGCTGTGGAACCGCACTTTCTTCGTCGGATCGACGGTCGCATCCGTCGCTCAGGGCTGGATGCTCGGACGCTACATCACCGGCTTTGCGCAAGGCACGGAGTTCGTCGTCTTTGCTGCGCTGATCGCCATGGCCCTGCCTGCAACGTACGTGCTGCTGGGTGCCGGCTGGCTCATTCTTAAGACTGAAGGTGCGCTGCAGGACAAGGCTGTAAAGTGGGCGAGCGCCGCCTGGTTGCCGATGGTGCTGGGCATGCTGCTCATTTCACTCGCCACGCCGTGGGTGAGCGCCACGGTGCGCAGCAAGTGGTTCGCGCTGCCGGAGTTCATCGGGCTGGCGCCGATCCCCATCGCGACTGCCGCCGCACTGCTGGCGCTGGCGCGCTCGCTGTATTCGCCACGCGTCAAAACCACGCTGTGCTGGTTGCCCTTCGCGCTGACCGTGTTCGTGTTGCTGATGGGTTTCTTCGGGCTCGCCTTCAGCCTGTACCCGTATGTGGTGATGGACCGCATGACGTTGTGGCAGGCGGCGGCCGCGCACGAATCGCTGGTGTTCATCTTCGTGGGCGTATGCATCACCGTGCCGGCTATCGCAGCCTATACGGTGTTCGCCTATCGCGTGTTCAGCGGCAAGGCACGTACGCTCACTTACGGCGGCGAGTAATCTCTGGTCTCTGCAAAACAAAAGCCCTGCCCGCTCACGCGGACAGGGCTTTTTTCCTATGTCGCGCGATCAGATCGGCGAACGGCTCGAGGGGAATGCGACGAAAGCGTTGCTGCAGTCGTAGGCGGCGGCACTACCGCTGCGGCTGTCCACCACCGAGAAACTGTTGCTGCCGCTCTTGCCCAGCAACAGGCTGGCAAAGGACACCGGGCCTGGGCCCATCGTCACCGTCGCGAACGACGGGATCGGCGTGGCAAGCGAGGTGGTCTTCCACGACGGCGTCGAGTCGAACACCACGTTGTCGAGCGTGACAGCGTTGAGCGGATAGCTCGCGTTGTAGCCGCGCAGCGTGAGCCACACACTGCTGCCGTTATAGATGGAGCCGGTCATGTCCACGTAATGCACATTGCGGATCGTGATGTCGTGGATGTTCGGATACACCGTCTTGCCATAGGCGTCGCCGTAGTAAGTATCCAGCGTCAGCGCCTCTTGCGCGCGGCGAATGCACACGCCGTCGTAGGTGACGTTTTTCACTTCACCACCACGGCTATCGTCCGTCTTGATGCGGATGCCCACGGCAAAGTTCGCGTCGTTACCGTCGATGGCCAGATCGCGTACGGTCACACCATTCACACCAGTGTCGGTCTCACTGCCGATCGACATGCCGTGCGTGAAGTAGAACCGGTTATGCAGAATCTGGATGTTCTGGCTCACCAGCGTCGTGTGCGCCTTGATGGCAATGCCGTCGTCACCAGTGCTGATGTGATTGAAGGCAATCAGCACGTTCTTCGACTGACCGGGGTCAACCGCGTCGGTGTTCTTCGTGGTGTCCGGCGTAAAGCAGGTGCTGGCGCGTGTGGTATTGGGCGTACCCGAAACCGTCGGCATGTCCGCCGCGTTGCACGCGTAGCCGGGCACCGAGTAGGCCAGCGTGGGCGTCTGCACCTTGATGCCCCACACCGTTACGGTATCCACGTCGCTCGGCACCAGATGGAACTTGGGCGCGTTCTGCAGCGTGATCTTGTAGACCGTGAAGTTGCTGCCGCCCTTCACCTGGATCAGGCGCGGATTGTTCTGGTTGGTGCTCATGGTCTTGGTCAGCGCACCAACATCCCACCACGTCAGCTTGCCAGCGTAGGCGCCATTGGTCAGCACGGCGCCACCACGGCCGTCGATGATGCCTTCGCCCATCACACCGCTGCCGGCTGTGCTGCTGGCCGTGATGAGCGCGTTGCAGCCGTTGTCGCTGCTGGCGTTCTCACCGCAGTTGTTCTTGCCGCTGATCTGGTAGTCGGCCGGGTTGCGCGAAGCAAACACCGTCACGCCGGCATCCACCCACAGCACGACATTGCTCTTGAGCGTGATCGGTCCGGTCAGGAAGGCGTTCTGTCCACCGCTGCCCGTGACCAGCTTGACTGCGCCGCTGCTGCAACTGTCGATGGCTGCCTGGATGCGCGACGCGTCCGGCTTGGAGTTGGCGGTATTGGCGTCAACCGCATCATCCAGCAGACCCTTGGCGTTCTGCGAGAGCGTGGCGGAAAGCGTCGCGCACACGGTGCTCGGGTATGCGGGTTCCTTGCCCGCCACGGCGGCATCATTCAATGCGACAGCCGGCCATGCACCACTACGATCGATGGAGGCAGTCAACGACGCGCTCGATGTACTTGATGAAGTACTCGACGAGCTGGACGACGAAGTGCTCGACGACGTCGAAGAGCTAACGCTCGAAGAACTCGTGCTGGATGTACTGGAAGAAAGGCTGGAACTGCTCGCTGCGCCGTCCGAACCACCACCACCGCCGCCACAGGCGGCGACACCGCTCACCACGCTGACGAGCAACAGATACTGCAATAACCGCGACATGCTGTCTCCTGGATGCTGCTGGCCGGCGCGATCGGATAGGGGTTGTCGTCGCCGTGCCGGAAAAGGGGTCAGCCTCTGCGGACTGTTCCCGCTCTCAACGCAGCGTAAACCGGTCTCGTTGACGCAGACCCTCAACGAATTGGACGAATGGTTCCGGCACAAATGAATGCGGCAGATACAAAAAACCCCACTGGCGCGTAACGCGAGCGGGGTTTTTTTAGGCGTGCAGCAGAGAGATCAGACGACGCCGGCGCCGTGAGCTTGCTGGTCGGCCCAGTAGGACGAACGCACCATGGGACCGCAGGCGGCGTTCTTGAAGCCCATCTTGTAGGCCTCTTCCTCGTACATCTTGAAGGTGTCCGGATGCACGTAACGCAGCACCGGCAAGTGGCCGCCCGAAGGCTGCAGGTACTGACCGATGGTGAGCATGTCAACATCGTGCGCGCGCAGGTCGCGCATGACTTCAAGGATTTCCTCGTCAGTCTCGCCCAGCCCCACCATCAGGCCCGACTTGGTGTTCACGTCCGGGTGCGATGCCTTGAAGTTCTTCAACAGCATCAGCGAATGCTTGTAGTCGGAGCCGGGGCGGGCCTGCTTGTAGAGGCGCGGCACGGTCTCAAGGTTGTGGTTCATGACGTCGGGCGGCGCTTCATTGAAGATGCGCAGGGCCACGTCCATGCGACCACGGAAATCCGGCACCAGCACTTCGATGGACGTCTTGGGCGACTGTGCGCGCACTTCGGCGATGCAATCGACAAAGTGCTGGGCGCCGCCATCGCGCAGGTCATCGCGGTCGACCGAGGTGATCACCACATAGCGCAGGCGCATGGCAGCGATGGTCTTGGCGAGATTCTTGGGTTCGTCCGCGTCGAGCGGATCGGGGCGGCCGTGGCCCACGTCGCAGAAGGGGCAACGACGCGTGCAGATGTCGCCCATGATCATGAAGGTGGCCGTGCCCTTACCGAAACACTCGTGGATGTTGGGGCACGAGGCCTCTTCGCACACCGTGTGCAGCTTGTGGTCGCGCAGGGTGTCCTTGATCTCGTTGAAGCGGCTGGCCTCTTCGCCCGACCCAAGACGGATGCGAATCCATTCAGGCTTGCGCAGCTTTTCGGCCGGCACGATCTTGATGGGGATGCGCGCCGTTTTCAGCTCGCCACGTTGCTTCTTGACGGTATCAACCATGAAAAAAACTCTCACTCACTGCGCAACCGGGTAGTCGCGCTCCAGCAGTTCGCAAATCCGCCGCGCCAGGCGGCGGTGTGCCTCGATGACGGTGGTCTCCACACCCATGTCGGCGAGCTGCGTGGTGCGCAAGCCCTCGTATCCGCAAGGGTTGATGCGGAAAAACGGGGCCAGATCCATGTCGACGTTGAGCGACAGGCCGTGGTAGCTGCATCCACGCGAAATTTTCAGTCCCAGTGCGGCGATCTTGGCGTCGTCGGTATAGACGCCAGGCGCGCCGACGCGGCGCTCGGCCACGATGTTCCAGTCGGCCAGCACATCGATGATGGCCTGTTCCATGAGGGTGACCAGCTCACGCACCTTGAGGCGGCGGCGGGCGAGGTCGATCAGGAGGTAGACCACCGCCTGACCAGGTCCGTGATACGTGATCTGGCCGCCACGGTCGATCTTGACCACCGGGACGTCGCTGGCTTCGAGCAGGTGCTCGATCTTGCCAGCGAGCCCGAGTGTATAGACTGGCGGGTGCTCCAACAACCATAACCTGTCCGGGGTTTCGGGGCCACGCGCGGCAGTCAGCTCGCGCATGGCCTGCCAGGTCGGCTCGTAGGGCACCAGTCCAAGCGACTCCACCACGATACCCGGCGTGCCCAGCCCGGGCAGCAATGTGCCGGCCGGAGTCGCTGTTTTCAGGTCATCCGTACCCACGTCAGAGCACGACCTTGACCATCGGATGCGACGACAGCTCGCGGTAGAGGTTGTCCAGTTGCGGCTTGGAAACCGCCCGCACCGTGCAGGTCAGCGACAGATAGTTGCCCTTGGCGGAGGGCCGCATTTCCATGGTGTTGCCGTCGAAATCCGGCGCATGGCGCAGCACCACCTCGAGCACGGTCTGCGCGAACTCATCGTGGCGCACGCCCATGATCTTGAGCGGGAAGTCGCAGGGGAATTCCAGCAGGGTTTCAGTGGTGGTGTTCATCGTCGTTCTCCCAAAAACACCGCATTCGCCTTGAGCCTTTTGGGCGGCAGGCGGCGATGGCGCCAAAGACATATATATGGGGTTCTGCGCCCTTATTTCAACCAGATGCGCAGTTGGTCCCAGGCCCGTCCGAACCATCCGGCGGGCGGCACGGCATCAAGTGCGACGACTGGGTATTCGGCCAGCGTGCGCCCCTCGAGCGTCACGCGCAAGCTGCCGACGCGGTCGCCTGCCGCCAGGGGCGCGATCATCGGCTCGCGGCCGATAAACTGCAATTTGAGCGCATTGGCCTCGTCGCGCGGCACGGCCACCACGAGGTCGCGCAGGAAACCCGCCCGCACTTCCCGGATGGCGCCCTTCCATACCGTCAGCGTGCGGACCGGCGTATTGGCCGCGTACAGCTTGATGGCGTCGTAACTCTGGAAACCGAAGTTGAGCAGTTGCTGGGCCGACTGCGAAGCCTGGCTGCGGCTCTGGGCGCCGGACACAACCACCACCAACCGGCGCGGGCCGCGCACGGCGGAAGCGGCCAACTGGTTGCCGCCGATACGCACGTCCGCATCGGCCAGACCATCGGCGCTGGGGTCGAGCCACAGCAGCCGGTTGCGGTTCTGCTGCACGACGTTGCGGTAACCGAGCGTCTTCTGTGCGTAGCGCGCGTAGTCCTGCGGGAAGACGCGGATCAGCGCCGTAGCAAGCACAGCGATGTCACGCACCGTCGAGTACTGCCCGGTCACGGTCACGCCACTGGCGTTCTTGAATGCCGTGCCAGTCATGCCGAGTCGCTTGGCCTCGGCGTTCATCAATTCGACGAAGCCCGTCTCATTGCCGGACGTTGCTTCAGCCAGCGCGACGGCGGCATCGTTCGCGCCGAGTACCGCCACACCGTCGAGCAACGTCGTGACCTTCACCGGCTGGCCGTCTGCCAGATACAGCGAGGCGCCGCCCTTGGCGGCCTGCAGCGCGGCTTTGCTGGGCGTGACTTCCTTGTCGGGCGACAGGCCCCCCGCGCGGATCTCGGTCAATGCCACATAGACCGTCATCAACTGCGCCATCGCGCCCGGATCGATACGGGTGTCGGCGCCTTCCGAGGCGAGTTGCTGGTTGCCGGCCAGATCGAACAGCACCCACGACTTCGCCGGCACCGTCGGCGGTTTGGGCGGATCGGCGAAAACAGCGCCCGCGCACAGGGCCAGCGCGCAAGCGATCAAGAAGCGTTTCATATCAAACCAGTGCGTCCCACAGCAGCTTGGCGCCAGAGAGTCCAAGCAAGGCCGTAGCAGTGAGGTAGAAGGGGCGTTCGGGCACGCGGCGCAACACATGCAGACCGAGCCACACCCCGAGCGGAGCCAGCGGCGCCAGTACGGCGGCCAGCTTTAACGTGTCGCGCGAGAACAGCCCCAATGCAATGTAGGGCGCGATCTTGGCCGCGTTCACGACGGTAAAGAAGACCGCGCTGGTCGCCACAAAGTTCTGTTTGGGCAAGCCGCGCCCCAGCAGATAAACGAGGATCGGCGGCCCGCCCGCATGCGCCAGCGTGCTTGTCACGCCCGACAATGCCGACCAGATGCCACCCGCGACCGGCCCCGGCGTGTGGTCCCACTTGAGGCGCGCGCGCAAGCCCAGCAAACGATCCAGCATGAACAACACGGCGATGGCGCCAATGACACCCTTCACCATGCGGTCGGGCAGCAGGCCGATGGCCAGCGCGCCGAGCACGATACCGACCAACCCGCCGGGAATGATGATCTTCAGCTCGGCGACGGACCATTTCTTCCAGTACGCGCGCACGCCAAAACAATCCATCAGGCACAGGATCGGCAGCATCACGGCAACAGCCATGCCGGGCGGCAACCAGATCGCCATCAGCGGCACGCCGATGCCACCGAGCGCACCGCCAAAGGCCGATTTGGACACGCCGGTGAGCAGCACCGCGATGACGGTGACAGCCCAGCCTGCAGGCGTCAGAAAGTCCACGCGCAAAACCCCTTAGAGGATCGGCGCCAGCCAGCGTGCCGCGTCCGTCTCGCTCATGTCATTGCGCGCGGCCCAGTCGGCGAGCTGGTCGCGGCCGATCTTGCTGACCGCAAAATAGTGCGCTTGCGGGTGGGCAAGATAGAAGCCGGATACCGCCGCGGCCGGCTTCATCGCGTAGGCCTCGGTCAGTTCCATGCCGGTGGCCGCAGGCGCATCGAGCAGGCGGAAGATCTCGCCCTTGGCAACGTGGTCCGGGCAGGCCGGATAACCTGGGGCGGGCCGGATGCCGCGATACCGTTCGTGGATCAGAGCCTCGTTGTCGAGCGACTCGTCTGCCGCGTAGCCCCAGTAGTCCTTGCGCACGCGTTCGTGCAGCCACTCGGCGCAGGCTTCGGCAAAGCGATCGGCCAGCGCCTTGAGCATGATCGACGAATAATCGTCGTGCGAGGCTTCGAACTCGGCGAGTTTGCGCTCGATGCCGATGCCAGCGGTCACGGCGAACGCGCCCGCGTAATCACGCACATTGGCGCTGCGGTCGGCGACAAAGTCCGTCAAACAGTAGTTGGGCTTGCCCGCCGGGCGTTCGTGCTGTTGGCGCAGACCGTGCCACGCGCCGAGTCGTTCGCTGCGCGACTCGTCGGTGTACATGACGATATCGTCGCCTTCGGCGTTGGCCGGGAACAGGCCGAACACGGCATTGGCGGTGATCCACTTTTCGGCCACCACGCGCTCCAGCATCTTTTGCGCATCGGCGAAAACGCTGCGCGCGGTTTCGCCAACGATTTCGTCATCGAGAATCTTCGGGAAGCTGCCCGCCAGGTCCCACGTCTGGAAAAACGGGCCCCAGTCGATGTACGGCACGAGGTCGGCGAGGTCGACATTGCGCAGCGACTTCACGCCAAGTTCGCGCGGTACGGGCGGCACGTATGACGCGTCTTCGTTCCACGCAAAGCGGTTGGCGCGCGCGTCGCTGAGCGTCACCAGCGTGACGCCCTTTTTCTGGGCGTGCTGATCGCGGATGCGCGCATAGTCCTGCGCCACTTCGGACGCAAACTCGTTACGCTTTTCGACAGAAAGCAGGGACGTCACCACGCCGACGGCGCGCGAAGCGTCCGGCACGTACACCACCGGGTTGCTGTAGTTGGGCGCGATCTTGATCGCGGTGTGCGCGCGCGACGTCGTCGCACCGCCAATGAGCAGCGGCACGTCAAAACCGAGACGTTCCATCTCGCCGGCAATGAAGGCCATCTCTTCGAGCGAAGGCGTAATCAGGCCCGACAGGCCAATGGCCTGCGCACCATGTTCGCGTGCGGCGTTGAGGATCTTGTCGCACGGCACCATCACGCCCAGGTCGACCACGTCGTAGCCATTGCAGCCCAACACCACGCCGACGATGTTCTTGCCGATGTCATGCACGTCGCCCTTGACGGTGGCGACGACGATCTTGCCCTTGGAAGCGGCACCCGTGCGGGCCTTTTCTTCTTCGATGAAAGGAATCAGGTGCGCCACGGCCTGCTTCATCACGCGGGCCGACTTGACCACTTGCGGCAGGAACATCTTGCCCGCGCCGAACAGGTCGCCGACCACGTTCATGCCATCCATCAGCGGGCCTTCGATCACCGACAGCGGTGGTTTGCCTTCGGCTGCGAGCTTGGCGCGCACCTCTTCGGTGTCGGCGACAACGAATTCAGTGATGCCCTTGACCAACGCATGCGACAGTCGCTCTTCGACCGACCAGGCACGCCACGCGAGGTCCTGCGCGGCTTCCTTGGCCTGACCCTTAACGGTCTGCGCCAGTTCGACGAGCGCTTCGCCCGCTCCTTCGTGGCGATTGAGGACGACGTCTTCGACCTTTTCGCGCAGATTGGCGTCGAGGTCGTCGTACACGCCCAGCATGCCGGCGTTGACGATGCCCATCGTCAGCCCTGCGTGGATGGCGTGATACAGGAACACCGTGTGGATCGCCTCGCGCATGGCGTCATTGCCACGGAACGAGAAGCTGACGTTCGACACGCCGCCACTGGTCTTGGCGTGCGGCAGGTTCTTGGAAATCCAGCGCACCGCTTCGATGAAGTCGACGGCGTAGTTGTTGTGCTCTTCGATGCCGGTGGCGATGGCAAAGATGTTGGCGTCGAAGATGATGTCTTCGGGTGCGAAGCCGATGCCCACCAGCAAGTCGTAGGCGCGCTTGCAGATCTCGGTCTTGCGTTGATAAGTGTCGGCCTGGCCTTTCTCGTCAAAGGCCATGACGATGACCGCCGCGCCGTAGCGCTGGCACAAACGCGCGTGATGCAGGAAGACGTCTTCGCCTTCCTTCATCGAGATCGAGTTGACGATGCCCTTGCCCTGGATGCACTTGAGGCCGGCCTCGATCACTTCCCACTTGGACGAGTCGATCATCACCGGTACGCGCGAGATATCCGGCTCGGACGCGATGAGCTTGAGGAAGCGCTCCATCGAGGCCACGGCGTCGAGCATCGCTTCGTCCATGTTGATGTCGATGACCTGCGCACCGTTTTCGACCTGCTGGCGGGCCACCGCCAGTGCGTCGTCGAAACGGCCTTCGAGAATCATCTTGGCGAAGGCGCGCGAACCCGTGACGTTGGTGCGCTCGCCAACGTTCACGAACAGGCTGTCCGCACCCACGTCGAAGGCTTCCAACCCCGACAGGCGCAGGCGCGGTTCGATCTGCGGCAGTGCGCGTGGCGTCACGCCGGTCGCAACCTGGGCGAGCGCGCGGATGTGATCGGGCGTGGTGCCGCAGCATCCGCCGATGATGTTGACGATGCCGTGGCGCGCCCATTCGCCGACTTCGTGCGCGAGTTCTTCGGGCGTTTCGTCGTAGCCGCCGAAAGCGTTCGGCAGGCCGGCGTTGGGGTGCGCGGACACGTGGCAGTCCGCCACGCGCGAGAGTTCTTCGACGTAAGCGCGCAGCTCGCGCGCACCGAGTGCGCAGTTCAGGCCGATCGACAGCGGCCGCGCGTGGCGCAACGAATTCCAGAAGGCTTCCGCCGTCTGACCCGACAACGTGCGGCCCGAAGCGTCGGTAATGGTGCCGGAGATCATCACCGGCAGACGGCGACCGAGGTCATCGAACAGGCGCTCGACAGCGAACACGGCAGCCTTGGCATTGAGCGTGTCGAAAACGGTTTCGATCAGCAGTATGTCGGCGCCACCATCCACCAGCCCGCGCGCCGAATCGTAGTAGTCGTCAGCCAGCGCGTCGAAGCTGATATTGCGAAAGCCCGGGTCGTTCACGTCCGGCGAAATCGACAACGTGCGCGAGGTCGGCCCGATGACCCCTGCGCAGAAACGCGGCTTGGCAGGATTCTTGGCCGTGTATTCGTCGCACAGCTCGCGCACCAGACGCGCGCCAACCACGTTCAGTTCGTACGCAATCGATTCCAGCCCGTATTCGGCCTGCGACACGCGCGTGGCGTTGAAGGTATTGGTTTCGATGAGTTCGGCCCCAGCCTCCAGGTATTCGCGGTGGATACCGGCAATCAGCTCGGGACGGGTCAGCAGCAGCAGGTCGTTGTTGCCTTTGACGTCCTTGCCATGGGCGCGGAAACGCTCGCCGCGATAGTCGGTTTCACCCAGCTTGTAGCGCTGGATCATGGTGCCCATGGCACCGTCGAGGATCAGGATGCGCTGGGCGAGGAGCTGGCGGAGTTCGGGGCTGCGGTCTGGCTGCATGTTATGGCTTGCTCTTTGGGGTGCGATTGCGGCGGGCAACAAAAAACCCGTCGGCCTCGGGGCTCAACGGGTTTGGCTGACGTGTGGCGCAAAACTCGCGTCGCTTTAGCGGAATTTTTGGGCTGCGCCCCGCAAGCTGAGGCTCAAATCGGCGCAAGCCAGTAATTTTGCGCGCAAGTCACTGATTCGTCAAGAAAGTCCCTGCCAGGCAGAGGGTCTTGTCAGTTGGGTATGCAGCCCATCATCCCGCATTCATACGGATCGAGGAACCGCGTTTCGGTGCGCACGACCTTGCCATCCTTGAAGATGACGTCGAACCGCTTGAGCTGGCCGCCATGACCGATGCTCTCGATGTTCCATTCCCAGGCTTCTTCCTTGGAGAAGTAGTACTCCTGGGTCAACATCGGCTCGCCGAGCATGCGCAGGACTTCATCATGCGTGAGGCCCGGCTTGATCTTGTCCATGTACGGATCGGACAGCACCTGCGCAACGTTTGAAACCTGACCGTTGGCGCCGACGGTAATCATGTACACCGTCGTACCAAAGGGTTGGTTGTTGTACTCCAGTTGGCGCGAGCCGTCCGGATTCTTATAGACCGTCCGGGGCTGGCCGGCGAGACGGACGACATCCGCCTCGCTCTGCCCCGGCTGAACCTTGAGCGGCCCCAGGCTGCTGGCGCAGGCGGCCAGCGCGACCGTCAGACAACACACGATGCTCGTGGTGATTCGCATGATCGACTCCTGTTCGGAGGTGGGCGATGTCCGTAGCGAGTGAACAGCAATCGCGTGCGCGATATTCCGGCGCCGTGCGGGCTCAGTTTTCCTGGAAAGTCAAAATGTCAGTGCGGGTCACGCGGCCGGCACGGTTGAAGTAGACCAGGAAGTGCTGGCGAAAGCCGTCCATCCAGTCAGGCGCATTCCAGTCCCAAGTAATTTCGTTCTTCAGATTTGGGGTCTTGGAGCCCGGCGCTCCCAACAGGCGGCGCACCTCGTCTTCGGTCATGCCTGCCTTGACCTTGTAGGCCTGCTCGCGGGTGAGTACCTGATCGACAGTCAGCACCTTGTTGTCCGGCGCGATGAGGACCATGTACGTCACCTGCCGCGAAGGCTGGTCGGAGTATTCCCATTGCTGGCTGCCGTCGGTGTTCTTCCAGGTGTAGTTGGGCTTGCCGACCTGTGCTTCAACGTCGGACACGGTGGCGATGCCGGGTTTGAGCTTGGCGAAACCACCGTTGACCATCGTGGCGCATGCAGAAAGGGACAGGGCGAGGGCGGCGAGGAGGGCCTTGGTTCTCATTGTGTGATCTTCTTTCTTGGTTGTTCTGGCAGACCTGTCAGCCTGCTGTCTGCACCATCGTGCGGGAGACTTCTACGACGCGGCCGTCAGGGCCGAAATGTACGTTGAATCGCATCTCCTGCGTACCCATGCCCACATAGGGCCAGTCCCACACGACCTGCTGCTTGAGACGGAAGGGCACGCGCGAGATCGGTGCGCCAAGGATGCGACGCACCTCGTCTTCGGTCATGCCCACAAGAATGCGGTTGAAGTTCTCTTCGGTCAGCACCTGCTCCATCGACAAAAGCACGCCGTCGGGCGAGACGTGCAGCATGTAGTTGTGCGTGCCGTTGGGCGTGCGCGAATACTCCAGCACCTTGCCGCCATCGCTCTGGGCCCACTGCATGGTGGGTTGGCCCATGTAGTGGTAGATGTCTTCGATACGCGATTGGTTGGGGATGAGCTTCTTTTCCGCAACGATGTCGCAACCGAATAGCGCAAGCAAGGCACCGAGCATGATGATCAGGCGTTTGGTGGTTTGAATCGGGTTCATGGCCGCTTCACCTTTCGTGGCTCAATCGCGAGACACGCTGACGCACTTCCAGCGCCATGCTCTGCCCATGCGAGAGCATGCGCAAGCCGGGCATGCCCGGGCGGTGGAAGGCGTCGGTGATATGGGTGATCGGCTCGAAGCAGAAGAACGGCTGGTTGTCGGGCCGGAAAAAGATCGACAGATCCAGCCCGGCAGGCTCGACGGTGTCCCATTCGAGTGCAAGGTCGATGTCGTCGCGCTCCATGCGCATGCGGCCATTCCAGCCGGAGAAATTGTTGTCGATGCGACCGTGGCCAAGCGTGCGCAGCGTATTGAAATCCCAGTCCGGCGGCACACCCTGCACGTGGTCGGTGGGCAGGCTGCCGGTTTCTTTCCAGTAGCCGTCGGCCGCGAACTGCAGGCGCGGGCCGTCGATGTCCGCGCCGCGCAGGTAAAACGGGTGCCACGCCAGTCCGTACGGCATCGGCGTGTCACCCAGATGCGTGACGGCCAGACGCATGCTCATGACTTCGCCCTCGACGGCGTAAGTCTGAGTGGCTTCGTAGTCGTACGGGTAATCGTGGTGGCGGTGCGATTCGAGGAGCATGTGGATGCGCGCATCGGTGTGTTCTTCGACCTGCCACACCTGCATCCAGCCATTGCCGTGAATGGGGTATGGCACGTCGTCGCGGTTATTGGCCATCGGATGGAAGACGCCGTTGACGGTGATGCCGCCAGCGGTGACGCGGTTCGACCATGGCACCAACGGAAAGTTGGATACGATGCGCCGCCCGTCGTAGCTCGGCTGGTAGGGCCGCCACAGCGGTTGCCACGCGTCGTCGCGACGCACCTCCCAGAATGCGGCGCTGCCGCCCAGCGCGGGCAGCACGCCCAGGCGCTGCTCGTCGTTACCAATGGTCAGGATGGTGGGTTCGTTCATTGTTGTCTCCGCCGTACGCGCGAACGAAAATTGTCGTTCAGGCACGCACCCCGGCGCGATACGTTTTGCTCAATAACGCTGCTCTTCGAGCCACTTGTGAATGCGCTCGGCGACTTGCAGCCAGTCGCGTTCGAGCATCAACCCGTGGCCCATGTCGGCAAATATCTGGGCCTGCACGCCATAGGTCTCGCCCGTTTCGACCACCTGCCGGGCGGGAATCAGCATGTCGTGCTCGGCACCAAGAATCAACATGGGCGGACGATGCATGCGCGCCGGACTGGGCAGTGCGAACAGCGTCATGTCCCACACCGCGCGCATCGACTCAGGTTGCATGCGCAGAAAGCACGACTGCAACACTTCGGGCGTGACCGGTTGATGGAATAGCGCGTCGCGCAGCGTGTCCAGGTGCGGCTGCCCGCCACCAAGCACGCGATTCAGGTCAAGCAACAGGGCGGGGCGCTGGAACAGCAATCCGGCCGCAGCCATCATCAGCCCGCCGGGCGGCACCGCGCACATCAGCACCACGCCCGGGACGTCTTCGTGTTCGAGCAGCTTCTGCACCACCATGCCGCCCATCGAATGGCCGATGAGGATCGGTCGCGCAGGCAGGCAGGCGATGGCTTCGCGCACGTCATTGACGTAGTCGTCGACCGACAGTGCGTCGAGATGTTCGCGCCCAGCGCTGCCACCATGTCCCGACAGCGACACCGCATGCGCCGACCAGCCATGCGATGCGAAATACGGCAGGAAGTGGTCGTTCCAGCACCATGCTCCGGCGTATGCGCCGTGCACGAACAACAAAGGCGTGGCGTGCGGTACGCCCTCTGGCTGGCAGGAGAGGATTTCGAGATGGCTGGGGGTGCCGGACATCTGTGCGACTTTCCCGCCGCCGATGGCGGCGCGTGAGAACCGTTCATGATCCGCTGTGAGCAACGGACCATGAACAGGCTCCGGAACGGCTTACTTCTTCGGGACGTTCAGGCCACGCTTGACGGCAGCGCGCTTGGCGATGGCGTCGTACCAGCGCTTGACCTCGGGGTACTGTGCCAGATCGGTCTGGTGCATGGCGTAGCGATGAATCCACGGCCAGGTTGCGATGTCGGCGACGGAATATTCCTTGCCGGCGAGGAACTTACGGTCCTTCAGGCGTGCGTTGAGCACGCTGTAGATGCGCTGCGTCTCGCCCCAGTAACGCGACACACCATACGGCACGGCGGTCTGGGCGCGCAGGAAGTGGTGCGCCTGACCCAGCATCGGACCAACCGAGCCCATCTGGAACATCAGCCATTGCAGGGCTTCGTACTTGCCGGCAACGTCTTCGGGCAGCAGCTTGCCGTACTTGCTGGCCAGGTAGATCAGGATCGCGCCCGACTCGATGAGCGTGATCGGCTTGCCGTCCGGGCCTTCGGAATCGACCAGCACGGGAATCTTGTGGTTCGGGTTGAGCGCCAGATACTCCGGCGTCATCTGCTCGCCTTTGCCGATATTGATCGGCTTGACCTCGTACTTGACGCCGAGTTCTTCGAGCATGATGGATACTTTGTGGCCGTTGGGGGTGCCCCACGTGTAGAGGGTGATCAAGATGTAACTCCGGGTGCGATTGGGAAAAGCCCGGCAAGCGTACCGCAGCTTGCAGCGCTATGGCACGCGTGGCGCGCACCGTATCGCATCATCGGGCACTGCATGTTGCGTCCGTGTTTCGCCGAACGCCTCAGAACAACCTAAAACTTGCGATACCGCTCGCTTGAGCTGGCACTCGACGAACTCTCGGCGCCGCGGATAAACCACTCGCGGCGAGGTGCTTCGATGGGCGGGTCGAACAACACGATTTCTGAATTCACGCCTTCGGGTGGCGGCGGCGCGCGCGACGGCTGCGGTTGCACAATGATCAGGCTCTGCCGCCACACTTGTTCAGCAATGCGATCAGCATGCTCGACGCTGGACGTGACCGCCACAGCCACGGTGTAGCGGTCACTCGAACCTACGACCATGGCCTGCCTTGAGTCGGGCGATGCCGACATCCATTGCACACGCCAACCGCCGTCGTTTGACGACAGCATATCCATCACGATGAAGCTCGCCGCCGCCGACAACACGCGCTGACCATCGGCCACCGACTGCTGCAGATGCAGCGGTCCGCTGGTGCCGGTCACAAGCGCGCGCCATGCGCTGGCCGCCTGTGACAGCGTGACGTCGCCGCTGGCTTCAGGGGCGTCCGCCACCCAAGGCGGCTCCAGTCCGATCAAACGCAGGCGTTCGGCCAGCGCGGGCGGCGGCAGTTGATGCAGCAGCGCGCCCATCGGGCCGGAGCGGTGCTGCGCGAGCGCCATACGTAGCGAAGCGGAATCGAACGGCACCTGCGAATCGGGCGGCGTGCCGGGCGGAGGGCTACCGAAAACGGTCGCCGCCGTTGCGCGCCGCGTATCGAGCGCCAGCGTCGCGGCGTACGGCCACCACCATTGCGGCAATGCACGGCGCGTCAACACGCCGTCGGGCAGCGACCCATTGGACGCACCGACCCACACGAGTGCTTCGTTGTTAGCGTTGTCGAGCACCAGCACGGCTGCATCCGGCGCGCCCGACTCACGAACAATATCGAGCACGTGCCGCTGCATGTCGGCGTCGAGCGTCGAGGTCAGCGTCTGCCCCGGCTGCTTGAGTAGCTGCCGCGCAAGGTGCGGGGCCAGCGCGTATCGCGGCTGACTGCGCGGAGCATCCAGCCGCTGCTGTGCAAGGCGTGCGATTTCCGGGCACATCTGCTGGCTGCCAAGATTGCGCGCCAGCGCACATGCCCGGCGGGCAACGATATCCGGCTTCGCGTTGGGGCCGCGCAGCAGCGCCGCCAGTATGACGGCTTGAGGACGCGTGAGCTGGCGCGTATCCACGCCGAACAAAAAGACACTGCCCGCCGCCAGACCTTGCAGATCGCCGCGCAACGGCGCGAGGTTGAGATAGGCCTCAAGAATCTGGGCCTTGGTCCAGTGGCGCTCCAGCTCGATCGCAGCCAGGCTCTGGTCCCACTTCTGTGTGTAGCTGCGGCGTCCGCGCGAGGGCAGGCGCAGTTCGGGCTCAAGCAGCCCCGCCACCTGCATGGTCAACGTCGAACCGCCACGCTGCGTGTGGCTCCACAGGTTCTGCCAGGCGGCGCCGATAAAGGCGCGCCAGTCGACACCGGGGTGATCAAAGAAACGTTTGTCTTCAGCGGCCAGCAGCGCTTCACGCATGGAGGGCGAGAGCGCGGTGAGCGGCGTCCACGGCAGCCTGCGCACGGTGAAGTCCAGCCGTACATCCGATAACGGCGTGCCCTTGCGATCGAACAAGGTGGCGTCCGAGCCGACGAAGCCGTTGCGCACCTGTTCGAACGACGGCAGTTGTGCAGACGCCGGCACGCTCGCAACGGCGACCACGAAGGCGACGCACAGGACTCGGACAGACTTCATTGAGGGGTGACGCAGGACAGGAGCGCGGAATTGTGCCCCTTACACCCCCGGCTTGTCATTGCAAGCGCGCAACCGCCACAGCGCTCACCCACAGCAAACATTCAACAGACGCGCTTCCACTCCTGCAATTCGGTAGCCAGCAATTGATGACCATCCGCGCGCGCCCTGGCCGCGAGTTCCTCTGCGTTGGAATCGTTCACCAGTTCGTGGCCAAAGCCACGCAGGAGCTGGCTGTAGATTTCGTCCAGATTCGGCGTGTTCGACGGCGGTTGGTCATTGACGAGCTCACCCATGGCGATCCTCCTGGTCTGTAATTGACGGGGCACGGAACCGCGCACGCACGGTCCGCTCCCGGTCGACAGCCCTCTGCCGGATCGGTTCGCCGCGCGTCAGCCCGCCATGAAGCCTAGGTTACGCGTAGCGAAATTGCCGACGTTGGGGATCACATCGGCCATGCTGCTGTCCGGCACACCGAACCAGCGTGCCAGCGTGGCGCCGTATTGGTTGAACGGACGTGGTCGGCAGCAGGCGCCCGGAGCCCACGTCGTCGTTACTGCCCAGCACGACGTCCGGGAAGGTGCCGTACATATCGCCGCCATTGACGGCGCCGCCGACGACGAAGTGATGCGCGCCCCAGCCATGGTCGGAGCCGTCGCCATTGCTGGTGAGCGTGCGACCGAAGTCAGACGCCGTAAACAGCGTGACGTTGCGATCGACGCCAAGCGTGGAAGTCAGACTCTGGAAATACGCGATGGCGTCGGACATCTCACGCAAAAGCGCTGGTTGCTGCGTGAGCTGGAAGTCGTGCGTGTCGAAACCGCCCAGGCTGACGAAGAACACCTGTCGCCGCGCCCCCAACACGTCGCGTACGCCGATGAGCTGCGCCACCGTGCGCAACTGCATGGCAAGACGGCTATTGGCAAGCGAAGCCGGCAGCCCGGGCGCGATAGAAGACTGACCCAGCGCGCCGCTGACGGTGCTGGCAGCGCCAAGGCTGCGGCCGACCACGTCAGCGTAGTCCTGCTCCAACGCCAAATTGCTGCCTTGTGTGATGATCGCCCGCAGCGCGTCGTCGCCGCTGGCACTGCCGAACAGGCTGGTGCCGGACAACGCGTTGACCGCCGTGGCGCCGCCGTTGGTGGTCGCAGTGCCGGAGCCAACCTGGTACTGAAAGATCGTCTGACCGGCGAGGAAGGTCGAACTGCCGCTGGCTGAAATGGCGGTGAAGATCGATTGCGTGTTCTGCGACTTGAACATGTCGCCCAGACGCCCTCCCCAGCCCACGCGCACGCCTTCCGGCGCAAAGGCCTGCCACGTCGCCTGCTGGTCGTTGTGCGAAAACAGCTTGGGCGGCAGCGGCGCACCGCTGGCCTTGTACTGCGCCAATGTCAGCGGTTGCAGCAGAGGACCGACGTTGGCCAGCACGGCGGCGCGGTTCTGCTGAAACAGCGCCTGCAATGACGCCATCTCCGGCGCCAGCGCAAACTGGCGTCCGCTTTGCGATGTGGCCGGGACGATTTCGAGCAGATTGGCGCGTGCCCGCGCCAGCCCCTTCGAGCCGTCGGCGACTTCGCCGCTGCCGCCGCGCGCGGCCGCGTATTTGTCGTAGCTGGCCTGGTCGTAGGGCATGACCATGTTGTTGTGATCGTTGCCGCCGTACAGGAACAAGCACACCAGCGCGCGATAGTCCGGCGCGCTTTGAGCGGCGGCGGCACCGATGCCAGCAAGGTTCAGGGCAAACGGCGCACCGGCGCCCAGCGATGACAGCGCCGCCACACGCTTGAGGAATTCGCGCCGCGAGGCATTTCCGATTCTGTGCATGGGGCTCTCCTTACTTCTGCACGATGTAGTCGGCGCTGGCCATGGTCAGCAGCACGGCCAGCAATACGCGGTTGCGACGATCCGTGGCGTTGTTGGTCGCCGTATTCGTGCGCAGGGTGATGTCCGAAACGGCCGAGATGATGCGCGAGCGCGTCGTGGTCTTCATGTTGCCGGCCGCCAGCAACAGGCTCAGGCGGTCAACGAGTGCGCCGGGCTGATCGGCCAGCGCCAGTTCCTTGGTGTAGTCCGGCGCGGCACGGTCCAGGCTAGGCCCCACATAGCCTTGCACATAGGTCTGCATCGAGTTGATGTAGATGGCCACTGAGCTTTCGTTGGAGATCTGCATCTCGGGCGCCACCAACCCGAGACTGGCGATCTGCGTGTTGGGCGGCACATAGCCGGGGCGGAAGAAATTGAAGACGGACGACGAGTTCATCGGCGTCTGACCCAATGTGCTGTCGGTGCTGCCGACCTGGTAACGGCCGCTCGGTGGCATGGCATGAAAGGCGCGCAGCCAGTTGCCGAGCCGGACGATCGGCTCACGCACTTTGCCGTAGCCCTGGCCCTGCGCCACCGTTGCGTCGCGGGCTTCCGGATCGAGCAAGACCGCGCGGATCACGGCCCTCATGTCGCCGCGCACGCCCTGGCCGTTGTTCGCGAAGGCCGCCGCCACGCGCGAAACGTACGCCGGACTCGGGTTGCTGGTGACCAATCGCTGGATGAGTTGTCGCGCGAAGAAAGGGCCCGCGTTGGGGTGGTTGAAGAGCGTGTTCAGCGCGGTATTCAGATCGCTGTTCACGTCGGCAACGCTCGGCGTACCAGACGTCTGCGGAATGGTCACCGACAAGAAGCTCTTCTCCGATGTCGAGTGGTACTTGGGGTAGGCCTGCATCGGGATCACATCACGGTCCGGGTCCTGCGCCAGGCTGTTGCCCGCCCAACGGTTGTCCGAAATATCGGGCCCGCCCCAGCTCCAACCGGTAAACACACGCGCCAGCCCGGAGACATCGCTGTTCGTATAGGTCTCGACGGGCTTGCCGTCCTTGAGCACTGGCGAGCCGTCTTGGCTGAGCTGATAGAGGCCGATGGTGAAGAGTTGCATCACCTCGCGCGCATAGTTTTCGTCGGGCACGCGGCCAGCGCCGTTTTCTTTCTGGTTGCGCAGGTAGGTGAGGTATTGCCCCATCGCCGGATGCAGCGTGACCTCCTGCAGCAAGGTGCGGAAGTTGCCAAAGGCGTTGCGGCCGAGCACGTCGTAGTACGAGGCGATCGAACGGACGTTCACCGAGCTTTGGAACGAGACCACGAAGATCTCTGATAGCGCCAGCGCCACGCGTTGGCGGAGTTGGTCCTGACCGGCCGCTGCTTGTGTCCAGAAGCTCTCGAGAAAGTCCTTCTGCTGGAGCGTCGCGCCGGACGCGAGCTGGCTCTTGATGTTATCGACGTAAGCCTGATGCGAATTCGGCGCCATGGCGAACTGCCGTGTGATCCACGATGCCGGGCCATTAGCGGCAATGTCATCGATGCTGGCTTCGTCTGCGCCGAACGTTGCCTGCGACAGCAGGCGCGCCGCGTCCAGGCTGGATGTCGGCACACTGGTCGGCGTGTCCTCGCCCGGCTGCGATCCTGAACTCGAAGACGTACTGGACTGCCCCGACTGGCCAGATTGGCTCGACTGACTGGACTGGCTGGACGATCCGCCGCTGGTGCCGCCACTTCCGCCGCCACCGCAGGCGGAGAGCAGCGCAAGCACCAGCGAGGCCGCCAGCGCATGCTTGATGGAGTGCCTCATGGGCGCCTCTCTTTTCTCTCGGTTTGGGTCGGCCGGATTCTAGAGAGACGTCAAAAACGCGCTGTCAGAAGCAGATTAGTGGATTTTTGCCAGAGATGAACGGAAATCGACTATCAGCAACTTCCTACGCGATAGCAGGCTCGGGGCGATCTCTTCCTGCACGGCGGCGACATGCAAACGCGCCCAGGAGAACCGTGATGCTCAACGCTACGACTGGCCAGTTGGCCCAGTGCGCGTAGGGCGTCATGCCCTGGTAGCCACGCACATCGGTCACCAGCGCGCCTGCCGTAAAGGGTGCCAGCACCTCGCGCACGTAACCGTCCGGGTTGATCACAGCCGTCATGCCGGTATTGGTCGAACGCAGCATCGGGCGACCGGTTTCCATGGCGCGCATGCGCGCAATCTGCAAATGCTGCGGCTGTGCGTGCGAGTCGCCGTACCAAGCGAGGTTCGACATATTCAGCATGAGCGTTGCCTGCGGCAGCGCGTACAGCAGCTCTTCACCAAAGACGTCTTCGTAGCAGATGTTCACCGCGATCTGCTGCCCCGCCAATGACAGCGGTTTCTGTCCGGCGGGCCCGCGCGTCTGGTCCGACATAGGGATATCGGCGAGCTTGTAGAACCAGCCGAAGAAGGGCGGCGAAAACTCACCGAAAGGCACCAGATGGTGCTTTCCATAGAACTGCTCGCCCCCCGGTCCGCGCGAGATCGCACTGTTGTAGACGCGCCCTTCGGCGTCGCGCGTGAAGATGCCAACCACCACATCGCCACCGGCGCCCTGCTGGAGCGCATCCAAGTAGCCGTCGGGCAGGCGTGAATCGAGTAGGGGCAGACTGGTTTCAGGCAATACGACGATGCTCGCAGGGTGCTTGCGCACCATGTCGAGATTGAGGTCCAGCCACTTCAGGATCAGCTCGCGGCGCCACTTTTGCTCTTGCGCGATGTTGGTCTGCACCAGTGCCACGCGAGTCGGTTCGCCAACGGGGTCGGTCCACGCCACCAACCGCAAGGCTGCCCCCGCCACGGCGATCACCAACGCCACGGCCAAGGCGCCGCGCCGCTGCTCGCGTTTGAACGCGGAAACCAGTAGCGCCGTCACCAGCACAACAATAAAGCCGACGCCGTAGCTGCCAACCACGGGCGCCCAGCCCGCCAGCGGACTCGGCGGCGTCTGCGTGTAGCCGATCGCCAGCCACGGAAAGCCCGTCAGCACGGTTCCGCGCAGCCATTCGCCAAGCGCCCAGGCCGCTGCGGCAACGAGCGCATTCCACGCCCAGTGCCGGCCGCGGCAACGGGCGTACAGCCAGGCCGACAAAGCCGGGAACAGCGCAAGGTAGGCACAGAACAGCGCAACACCCAGCGCCGCCGCCGGGGCAGGCATGCCGCCGTAGCGATGCAGCGCCACGTACAACCAGCACAAGCCTGCGCAAAAGGCGCCGCCCCCCCACAGGAAGCCGCGCCACGCAGCCCGCCCGGGTGTCACATCGCGAAGGAAATAGAACAGGACGCCCCAGCATACGAATGCGAGGGGGAATACATCGAAGGGCGCGTAGGCTAAAACACTGAACGCACCCGCCAGCAGTACCAGCAGTGAGGTCATGCGAAAGCGTTTGTTCGGCAAACCTCGCAGGATGCCACGGGATGGCGGCAAAGACATGACTGTCGTGCCCGACCCGGCGCAACGCGACGTTTTGCACGGCATGGACCCGCCGCAGCCGGGTATACGTCAACACCAATACAATACATATACACAAAATTGTATACAACGTTGTACGCTGAATCGTATTCGGTAACTGGGACAGAATTCGGCCTTTGGACTTTTGATAAAGGCGGGAACGACCATGCGGGACTCAGGCGATCAAGATTCGGTTCGACAAATCGTACGTACGCTGCGGCGGCGGATCGTGGCATGGCAGTACCCGCCGCAATTCCCGCTGGTCGAAGAAACACTCGCGCAAGAGTTTGGACTTAGCCGCAGCCCGATCCGACAGGCACTCACGCATCTGGCGGCCGAAGGCCTCGTCGAACGCCTGCCCCGCAGAGGCTTTCGCGTGCGCCAGCTCAAAATGGCCGATGTTGAAGACCTCTACGGCTTCCGTCTCGCGCTCGAATTCCAGGTTGTCCGCGCGCTGGCCCTCAAGGGGCTGGACGCGCAGACACACAACCGCCTGCAAGCACCGTGGCAAGACCCGCAAGCGTTGGCCAGCGCACCGGTCGCCCGCCTGGCCGAACTCGACGAGAACTTCCACCTTGGGCTAGCACAGGCTCACGGGAACGCACTGATCGTCCAGCACCTCGAACACATCAACGAACGCCTGTTCGCCTTCCGCGAACTGGACTTCGACGGCAACGACCGCATCGCCAGCACGTGCGCGGAGCACGGCGGCATCCTGGAGGCGATCTTTGCGCGCGACGTCGCCCTGGCTTGTGAACTCATCGAGCGAAACATCAACAGCGGCCTGGGCAACGTCGAAGACGCCCTGGTTCGCCTGGTGGGCCGCTCCTATCTCAGCTCGACACACTCTGTCTCGAAAGGAGTTTCACCATGAGTGCCACCCCGGCGGCTCGGCCAAAGTTGTGGGTAACAGGTGATTGGAATGCCTTCTTCGGATTGTTCACGAACGTCTTGCTCAATGTGCTGGTTCTGTCCGGGCTCGCGCTTTATGTCGTCCAGATGCCCAGCGACACGGTGTACGGACGCATCCTGCCAGCGCTGGGCATCGCGTTGCCGCTTGGCAACCTCTTCTACGCTTACCTCGCCTGGCAGCTCGCCAAGAAAGAGGGCCGCGACACCGTAACCGCCATGCCGTACGGCCCAAGCGTGCCGCACATGTTCATCGTGGTCTTCGTGGTGATGCTGCCGACCTACCTCGCCACCAAGGACGCGATCCTGGCGTGGAAGCTGGGCCTCGTATGGGCGTTCATCGTCGGGGTGATCGTGCTGCTCGGCGCTTTCGTCGGCCCCACCATCCGCAAATACACGCCACGTGCCGCCATGCTCGGCACGTTGGCCGGCATCTCGATCGCGTTCATCTCGATGCGCCCCGCGTACCAGATGTTCGACGCTGCATGGATCGGCCTGATCTGCTTCATGATCATCCTGCTGTCGTGGGTGGGCCAGGTGCGCCTGCCGTTCGGCGTACCCGGTGGATTGGCAGTGGTGATCGTCGGCGCGGTGATGGCGTGGATCGCCACCGCGCTCGGCTGGAGCGATCTGATGCAGCCGACTGCGGTGGGCGAAGCGATGAAGCATTTCGCCCTGTACCTGCCGGTGGTCAGCGGAGACGTGCTGTCGATTCCGCTCGAAAAAATATGGCCGCTGCTGGTCACGGCCATACCGCTGGGCATCTATAACTTTACCGAGGGCATCAACAACGTCGAATCGGCCAGCGCTGGCGGCGACAACTACAACCTGCGCGCGATCCTGCTGGCCGACGGCCTGGGTGCCATCGTGGGCGCCTTCCTCGGTTCGCCCTTCCCGCCGGCCGTCTATATCGGACACCCCGGCTGGAAAGCCATGGGCGGGCGCATCGGCTATTCGCTGGCGACGGGTGTCGGCGTGGCGATCATCTGTTTCCTCGGCCTCACGGCGTTGCTGCTGTCGCTGATTCCGCTCGTATCGATCGTCCCGATCCTGCTGTTCATCGGGCTGGTGATCGGTGCTCAGGCCTTTCAGGCGTCGCCCAAGCGGCACGCCCCTGCCATCGTGCTGGCACTCGTGCCGAACATTGCCGAGTGGGCCAAGACGCAGGTCGATGGCGCACTGGGCGCTGGCGGCATGAACGTCGCCGACATACCCGCCAAAGCGCTGACCGACATGGCCAACGCGGGCGTGCTGTACCACGGCATGGAATTGACCGGCGGCGGCGCAGTGCTTGCAGGCCTGATGATCGGCGCGATTGCCGTATTCGTGATCGACCGTCGCTTCAACTGGGCTGCGGTGTATGCCGGTGCTGCCACCGTGTTGTCGTTCTTCGGCTTTATCCATGGCTCACAACTCGCCATCAATGCGTCACCCGGCGTGTCGTTCGGCTACGGCCTGGCCACCCTGCTGTTCATCTTCATGGCATGGCAGCAGGCGCGCTCTGGCGAAGGCATCAGTTGGGCCCCGTCGAACGATGACGAAGAGCTTGATCACGTCTAGGAACGGAAACGTCGGCAACGGCCCCGTAGCCAGATGCAGCACAAAACCGGGGCCACTGCTGGCGCAGCTTGCGGGGTCGCGCATCCACCGCATCGTTAACGCCGCCATGACTTCAGCTCGCGTCTTGCGCCTGTCTCCTCCGGGAACAACGCTCATGACGTTTCAATTTGATTTTGGTTCTGAGGAGTACGTTTCATGAGCAAGACCCTTTTTGTTAACGGCACGCTGATGCGCGGTCTCGCCCTGCACAAGAACCTTGAGGGCGCGGAATTCCTGGGCGAATTCCGCACCCGCCCGGTGTATCGCCTGTACTCCATCAACGATGTGCACCCGGGCATGTATCGCGTTGACGAAGGTGGTGTGTCGGTGACCGGCGAGATGTATCGCATGCCCGACGAAGTCTGGGCACGTGTCGAGGCCGGCGAGCCCCCGCACCTGTATTGCGGCCCCGTTGAACTCGAAGACGGTCAGGTGGTGGACGGCATTCTGTTTCCGCAGGAACAGATCACCGCTGCGCACACCGACATCACCCACTTTGGCGACTGGCGCGCCTACATGGCGTCGAAGGGACGCTGAGCGCCGCGCGGCCAGTGGCGCCGGGGCCACGCGCGGAGGCGCGACGCCCCGGTCAGCCCCTGCCCGAAGCCTTACGTAAATCACGAGGAGAGGACCATGACCAAGGCATTCAAGGCCGAACCCTACGATCTGCCGTTCGAACCCGAGCACACCGCGCTCATCATCATCGACATGCAGCGCGACTTTCTGGAGCCGGGTGGGTTCGGCGCCATGCTGGGCAACGACGTGTCGCTGTTGCGCAGCGCCATCGGCCCCTGCAAAGCGGTGCTCGATGCGGCCCGTCGGGCCGGCATCTTCGTCCTGCACACCCGCGAAGGCCACAGCGCCGATCTGTCGGATTGCCCGCCCACCAAACTCGCTCGCGGCGGCCTCAAGGTCGGCATCGGCGCGCAGGGCCCGATGGGGCGCATCCTGGTACGCGGCGAACCGGGCCACGACATCATCCCCGAGCTATATCCGATCGCGGGCGAGCCCATCATCGACAAACCGGGCAAAGGCGCGTTCTACGCCACCGATCTCGAACTCAAGTTGCGCAACCGCGGCATCAAGACGCTGATCGTCTGCGGCGTCACCACCGAAGTGTGCGTGCATACGACGGTGCGCGAGGCCAATGACCGCGGCTTCGAGTGCGTGGTGGTGTCAGACGCCACGGGTTCGTACTTCCCCGAGCTCCAGCGTATCGGACTGGAGCAGATCAAGGCGCAGGGCGGCATCTTCGGTTGGGTCGCGCCTTCGTCGGCCATCGTCGCAGCGCTCGCCTGAGCCACGACGCCATGCGCCCCGTCTGCCTCGGCGCCGATCTGCAATTGCCCGCCGGCCACACGCTGCGCGGGCAAGTGCTGGCGTGCTTTGCACATGCCGCACATGTCGCGCTTGAAGACGGTCGGCTCATGACCCTCTTATGCGGACCAACACAGTACGGCATGCGCATTCTCACCGTGGCCGACAACGACTGGCCCACGTTACGCCGCGCACTGGCCATCGGCGACGAAGTGACACTGAGCGATGCGACATTGCGGCATGCGCGCGTAGCAATTTCGCTCGACGGTGTCACCACGTGGCGAGCGCCGCAGATCGATGGCCTCGTCGTCCGGCTCGACACCGACGCACGCAACCGAATCACTCGCAACATGCAAATATGGCTGGATGCCCGCATCGCCGTCGACCATGCATGTGTCCCAACTCCTTCGCTTGCGCTTTGGCGCGCCGCGCAAGAAGGGTTTCTCGATACGGTTGACGCGCTGCGCGATCACAACTACGAGCGGCTGGATGAGTGTGTACGCGCCGCGCTTGGCCTCGGCCCCGGATTGACGCCCAGCGCGGACGACATGATGGCCGGGTTGCTCGTCGCCTTGCACATGACGCACGCCCCCCATGCGCCACTCACACAATGTGTGCAGCGCCATTGGCATGGCACCACGCATGCAAGTCGTGACGTGCTGGCGCAAGCGTCGAGGGGCTGGACGACATCGCGCATGGCCGAGGTGTGCCACGCGCTGACTCGGCCGGACGAAACCACTGCGCTCGAAGCCGCGCTCGCGGCACAGGCCGCCATCGGGGCGCACTCCGGTCTCGACACACTGATCGGCCTCTGCGCAGGCATCGCACTCTCCGAATCCGATCACGACGGAATTCGAATTCTTCAGTCTCACTTCCGCCGACAGCACACACCGGCGTTCGAAAGGAGTCTTTCCCCATGACCTCAACGCTCACGCGGTTCTTTCCGAACCAATACCGTGACTCGGTCGCGCTGATGCAATTGTCGGCCAAGCTCGCACGCCTGCCCGGCGTGTCGGAAGCCTCGGCCCAGATGGCCACGCGCGCCAACCTAGAACTGATGCTCGGCGCGGGCCTGCTCGACGCGCTGCCGGAGGCCCGTCCCAACGACATCCTGCTCGTGGTACGCGGCGAAGCCGATGCGCTGGAAGGCGCGGTGGAACAAGCCAACGCGCTGCTCAACGAGAAAGCCACCAATGCCGAACAGGACACCGAGCGCGAGCCTTTGCGCAGCGTCCAGATGGCATTCGAAGCTGGCGACGGCAAGGCCAATCTGGTGCTCATCTCCACGCCCGGCGACTATGCCGCAGCCGAAGCAATGAAGGCGCTGCGGCTCGGCATGAATGCGATGCTGTTCTCGGACAACGTCAGCGTCGAGGACGAAGTGCGCCTCAAGCGCTACGCGCAATCGCGCGACCTAATGGTGATGGGGCCGGACTGCGGCACCGCCATCATCGATGGCATGCCCCTGGCATTTGCCAACGTTGTCGCGCGCGGAGACATCGGCGTGATCGGCGCGTCCGGTACAGGGCTGCAGCAGGTCACCTGCCTGATCGATCAATACGGCAGCGGCATCACGCATGCAATCGGCACGGGCGGGCATGATCTTTCCGAAGCCGTTGGCGGGATCACCATGCTCACGGCGCTCAAACAGCTATCGGCAGACCCGGCGACCAAAGTGATCGTGCTGGTGTCGAAGCCGCCCGCGCCGAGTGTCGCCGCCAAAGTGCTGGATGCGGCGCGCAAAGCGGGCAAACCGGTCGTCGCATGTTTCCTTGGCGCCGACGCAGAGAGCATTCGCACCGCAGGCCTGATCCCCGCACGCACGCTCGAAGATGCCGCGCGGCTCGCGGTCGAAGCGTCGCAGGGCAAGGCGCCGCAGACGGTGGCAAACGGTGGGCAAGCAGATGCCCGCGCGCAGGAACTCGCCAAGCGCCTCAAACCTGACCAGACGACGCTACGGGGCCTGTATTGCGGCGGCACCTTTTGCTTCGAAGCGCTGCTGCTGTTGCAGGACGTCCTGCCCGGTCTGCAATCGAACACGCCCACCGGCAAGGTCCAGCACGTCGCCGATCTGTGGCACAGCCAGGGCAACACCATTCTCGACCTGGGGGACGACGACTTCACGCGTGGACGCCCCCACCCGATGATCGACCCGAGCCTGCGCAACGAGCGCATCGTGGAAGAAGCGAGCGACGCCAGCGTAGGCATCATCCTGCTCGACTTCGTGCTCGGCTATGGCGCGCACGAAGACCCCGCCGGGCAGGTCGCGCCGGCCATCCGTACAGCCCAGAAGGTTGCCGCCGATGCCGGACGCGAGGTGCTTTTCATCGGCCACATCTGCGGCACCAAGGGCGACCCGCAGCAATTCGACGCACAACGCGCAACGCTGACCGCGCTCGGTGTGCACCTGGCCGACAGCAACGCGCAGGCGGCAGCACTCTGCAGCGCCGTGCTCGCCCATGCCAAGAACAACTGACCCGGAGCCTGAGACATGACGACCCTCATCGAACGCAAGCCGATCGTCATTAACGTCGGACTGGCGAGCTTCGCGCAGAACATCCGCGACTGCGGCGGCTCGGCGCAAGAGCTGCAATGGCAACCGCCCGCAGAGGGCGACCGTCGCATCGGCCTGGCGCTGGCGCACACTATCAATGACCCGCACATCGAGGCCGCCAACCACATCGCATATGAGCGCTACCTCGGTGCGCAACCGGTGCTGACCGGCGTGTCGACGGCACGCGAAGCGGTGCCGGGCATGGACGGCCACATCATTCTTCATTCCGGCCCGCCCATCCACTGGCAAGACATGTGCGGCCCGCAGCAAGGCGCGGTGCTCGGCGCCATTCTGTTTGAAGGCTGGGCGAACTCGCTGGATGAAGCACGCGCGCAAGTCGAAAGCGGTCAGGTGCGGCTCGAACCCTGCCACCATCACGCGGCCGTCGGCCCGATGGCGGGCATCATCAGCCCGAGCATGCCGGTGTGGATCGTGAAGAACGCCACCGGCGGCAACTTTGCCTACACCAACATGAACGAAGGACTGGGCAAGGTCCTGCGTTTCGGCGCCAATGGGCCTGAAGTCATCGAGCGCCTGCGCTGGATGGCTCGCACACTCGGGCCAACGCTGGCAATGCTGATCGAAGAAATGGGTGGACTCGAACTCAAGCCGCTCATGGCGCAGGCGCTGCACATGGGCGACGAGGTTCACAACCGCAACGTCGCCGCCAGTTGCCTGCTCTTCCGCAAGCTCACCAACGCAGCACTTGCGTCAAAACGCGTGACGCCGGACGCGATGCGCGAAGTGCTGTCCTTCATCGCAGGCAACGACCACTTCTTCCTCAACCTGTCGATGGCCGCCTGCAAGGCCATGCTCGACGCGGCGCACGGCGTGCCCCACTCGACGCTGGTCACGGCCATGGCGCGCAACGGTGTCGAATTCGGCATTCGCGTATCGGGCGCAGACCGGTGGTTCACCGCGCCCGCGCCGATCATCGACGGCTTGTTCTTCCCCGGCTACGGACCGAATGACGCAGCGCGCGACCTGGGCGACAGTGCGATCACCGAAACGGCCGGCGTCGGCGGCTTCGCGATGGGCGCTTCTCCGGCCATCGTGCAGTTTGTCGGCGGTACGCCGCGCGATGCAGTCGCCAACACGCGCCGCATGCTGAACATCACGCTCGGACAAAACAGCGCCTTCACGCTGCCGGCACTCGACTTCACGGGAACACCCGCCGGCATCGACGCGCGCCGCGTGCTCGACAGCGGCATCCTGCCTGTCATCAACACGGGCATCGCCCACAAGGAAGCTGGCGTCGGGCAAGTCGGCGCCGGCATCACCTATGCGCCGCTGGCCTGCTTTGCGCAGGCCATCGACACACTGGCAGCGAGCCTGCCGCAGGAGCAGTGACATGACCTCCACGACATCCACCGACCACCCGATTGCCGTCATCGCCGTTGGGGGCAATGCCCTGGCGCCGGAGGGCGGCGGCACCACGCTGCCTGATCAGGCCCGAGCCGCCGCCGACACCGTGCGCCACATCGTCGACGTCGCCGCTCAGGGCTGGCGGGTCGTGCTCACCCACGGCAACGGGCCGCAGGTGGGCTACATCCTGCGACGCTCCGAACTGGCGATGGGCGAGGTGCCACCGGTGCCGATGGACTACGCCACCGCCGACACGCAGGGCGCCATCGGAGAGATGTTCCAACGTGCGCTCTATAACGAACTCAAGCGCCGCGGGCTCGACCTGCGCGTGGCCACCGTCGTCACACAAGTGATGGTCGATGAGAACGATCCTGCGTTCGACAATCCGACCAAGCCGATCGGTTCGATCATGGATACCGACAAGGCGCACCGACTGGCAGCCGAGAATGGCTGGAGCATCATGGAAGAGCCGGGGCGCGGATGGCGGCGCTGCGTGCCATCACCGCGCCCGCGCAGCGTGATCGAACTTGACACCATCCGCTCGTTGCTCGACACGCAGCACATCGTCATTGCTTGTGGTGGCGGCGGCATTCCCGTGTCGCTCGGCGCCGATGGCGAGCTGGTCAATCGCGAGGCGGTCATCGACAAGGACCTCGCCTCGTCACTGCTCGCGCGGCAGCTTGGCGCGCAGCGCCTGCTCATCGCCACGGCCGTACCAAAGATCGCCATTCACTTCGGCAAACCCGAGCAGCGCTGGCTGGATCACATGAGCATCGCGGAGGCCGAACAGTTCATGGCCGAGGGGCACTTCGGCAAAGGCTCGATGGGGCCCAAGGTCGAAGCGGTTCTGGATTACGTGCGAGCCAATCCGCAAGGCGAGGGCATCGTCACCGACATCCCGAACATGGGTGCGGCGCTGGCCGGCGAGGGAGGGAGCCGTATCAGCGGCTGACGCCCAACGCGGCGCCGAAATGCAAAAAGGCCGGGAATGATCTCCCGGCCTTTCTCTTGACGGGCGGTCTGCTCAGCGAACCTTCAGCGCCTGCCCCAGTGCCAGCGTCTGCGCCACATTGCGCGCAGTAAGCGTCACATTGCCGCGCGCCTCCGCAAACGCTTCTTCCACCGTGCACGCGCGGTACAGCACGCTGAATACCGCGTCGATGCCAGCGGGATAGACGACGCCCACATCCGCCGTCAGACAGCCGGCGATGCCGATCACCGGCTTGCCGTGGCGTTTGGCGACGCGGGCTACGCCGATGGGCGTCTTGCCATGCACGGTCTGGCTGTCGATGCGGCCTTCACCGGTGATGACCAAGTCAGCGTCGCGCACGGTTTCGTCCAGCCCCACGGCTTCCATGACGATTTCGATGCCGGGGCGCAGGTGAGCCTTGAAAAAGGCCATCATGCCCGCGCCCATGCCGCCCGCCGCACCCGCACCGGGGACGGTGTCGACATGCACGCCGAGATCGCGTTCGATAAGGCGCGCGAAGTGCGCCAGATTTGTGTCGAGTTCGGCGACGATTTCGGGCGTGGCGCCTTTCTGCGGCCCGAAGGTTGCCGACGCGCCACGCGGCCCGGTCAGCGGGTTATCGACATCGCATGCGACGTCGATGCGGCACTCCGCCAGGCGCGCGTCGAGCGCGCTGACATCAATGCGATCCAACTGGGCCAGAGCAGCGCCACCGGGGCCAATATCGCGCCCGCTGGCATCGAGCAAACGTGCGCCCAGCGCTTGCAGCATGCCAGCACCTCCGTCATTGGTGGCGCTACCGCCGATGCCAAGAATGAAGGTGCGTGCACCGGCGTCGAGTGCTGCGCGGATGAGTTCCCCCGTGCCGCGCGAGGTGGTCACGCGCGGGTCGCGCTGCGCCTTGGGCACCAGCATCAGCCCGCTGGCGGCGGCCATTTCGATGACGGCCGTCTCGCCGTCGCCCGACAGGCCATAGAAGGCATCGACCGGATTGCCGAGCGGGCCAGTGACAGACAGCGTGCGCTTGCCGCCGGCGGTCCATGCGACCAGCGAGTTGACAGTGCCTTCGCCACCATCCGCCACAGGCACCTTTATGAACTCCGCAGAGGGGAAGACTTCGCGCATGCCAGCCTCGATGGCTTCGGCGACTTCGAGTGCGGTCAGGCTTTCTTTGTATGAATCGGGGGCAATGACGATTTTCATTGGTCTCTCCAGTGCTCTCTCGTGGGGTCGGCGTGCGCGCTGCATGCCGTCGTGTTCATGTCCGGGTCGGAGGACGCGGGGAGTGCGCCCTCCGGGTATGCATCAGAAGATCTTGAAGACGCCAAAGATCAGCGTGGAAACGATGGTGATGACCAAGCCGACGGCGGTCTCATACGGAATGACCTTGAGCCGCTCGGTGATGCTCATGTTCACGGCGCCGCCCGTGGCATGGAAGAAACTGCCATGCGGCATGTGATCGAAGACGGTCGCGCCCGAGTGGATCATGGCTGCGCCCGCCAGCGCCGGCACGCCCAGTTCAAGCAGCGTCTGGCTGAACACTTGCGAAGCCACCACGGTGCCGGCGGTGGTCGAGGCGGTCGCCAGCGACATCAGCGCACCAGACACCGGGGCCAGCACGTAGGCCGGCAACCCGGATGCCTGCAGCACATCGATCAGCACGTTCTTCAGGTGCGACGCACCGATGATGCCGGCCAGTGTGCCGGTGCCCAGCAGCATGATCGCCACCGGCGCCATGCGCGCCAGACCTGCGACGGCGTAGTTGTTGGTGTGACGGAAACGGCCCATGGCAATGGCACCGGCAAGGCCACCGAGCGGCAGAGCGATCATCGGATCGATCTGAATGCCGAACAGCGGCCGCAGGGCCAGCAGCACGATTGCCACCAGCGGCGCGAGGATCGCCGCGCCGAAGCCCGGCAGCGCACTGGTGTCGTGTTGCACGACCTCGGCTTCCTGCACCTTGCTGCCACGACGAATAAGACGACGAGCGATGAAGTAAGCAGCGACCAAACCGAACAGGCCCGGAATGATGCCGGCGGCCATGATGCTGGTAAGCGGCAGGTGAAAGGCGTCGGCCGCCGCGATGGCATTCGGGTTGGGCGACATGACGTTGCCCGCTTTGCCGCCGCCAATCATGGCCACGATGATGGCCATCTTGGAAAGGTCCGCGCGTTTGGCGATAGCCAGCGCGATGGGTGCCACCGTGATGACGGCCACGTCGATGAACACGCCGACCGCAGTCAGGATCATGGTTGCCACAGCCAGCGCAAGCAGGGCCCGTGTTTCACCGAGCTTTTTGACGATGGTCTCGGCGATAGTCGCCGCCGCGCCCGATTCGATGAGAACGCCAGCGAGCACACCCGCTGCGAGAATACGCAGCACAGCAGGGATGATCCCCTTGGCGCCGCCCATCATCAGTTCGACGGTGCCCGTGATGTTGACGCCACCGACAAGACCGCCGACCAGGGCGCCTACGATCATGCCGTAGGCAGGCGGTACTTTCTTGAGAATCAGGCCGATGGCCACGACCAGCGCTGCGAGTGCGCCAAGCGTTGTGACTTCCATTATTTGTCTCCTTCAAAGGAGTCCGCTCTCGTGTGACGGACCTCCATGTAAAGGAGCATACGAACCGGGGCGGAAAATAGGCTTGGGCAGACACCCAAATTTAATCCGCTAATCTGCCGTTTGTTTGTGATGCTTCACATAAAGAGAGGGGTCGCGGCCAGCCGGACGCTCGCTCCAAAGCTCAAGAGCAAGGTACAGCCGCACCCGATCATCAACCCGGGCAAGATCGAGCCCGGTGATCGCCATGATTCGCGCCAGCCGGTAATCGAGAGTGTTGCGGTGAACATGCAGCGCCTGGGCAGCGTGCGCGCCCTGCATGTCGTGCGCAAACCACGCCGCCAGCGTTCGGCGCAGCAAGCCATTGGTGTCCTGCTCGCTGAGGCGTTCGAGCGGGCGGCGCAGCTCATTGGCGCGCCAGCCTTCGCGCAGGCCGTCGAGCAGCACGGGCAAGGCGAGGTCTTCGTAGAAGAAAGCCTGAGCGTCCGGATTGCGCCGCTTGCCGACATCCAGCGTCGTCCGGGCGGTGTAGTACGAACGGGCCATCGCGCCCGGCCCATCGAAATAGTTGCCAAGGGCGATGCGCACACCGACCGAGCTGTGGCCCTGCAAGCGCGAGAGCAACGCATGGATGCGCTCGCGATGTTCATCCGCGTTCCAACCATCCGCCGTGAGCACGACGGGCTTGAGCACCACGATTTCGGACAACGACACGATCGCGAAGAGATTCCCTCGCTCGGGTGTGGCCAGCAGCGTCTGCAGTTGATGTAGTTCGGAGAGCGCCGCGTCCACGCCCAGGCGAGCGCTGTCGACTTCGATCACCGTCACCACACGCGGCAGATCAGGATCGATGCCCAGGCGCTGCGCCCAATCGTCGATGCCTTCGGGCAGCACCTCGTTGCGCACCAGCGTCAGGACAAGTTCTTCGCGCAGGCGCGTGTCGCGGCTGAGCAGACGTGTGAGCCTCGCCTGTTCGAGCATCATCTCGGCTGTCATGCGCACCAGTTCGCCGTGTTCGCGCAGCGCATCGGGTTCGCCCGACAGGCCGACCACGCCAGCCAGCTCACCGCCACAACGCAAGGGAAGATTGATGCCCGGGCGCACGCCATGCAGGCGGTCGGTGGTAGCCGCGTCGATCTCGACGGTGCGCTGCTGCATGAGCGCCAGCAAGGCGCCTTCATGCAGGTCGCCGACGCGCTCTTCATCGCCGCTGGCGATGATGATGCCGCGCGCGTCCATGACGTTGACGTTGGCGTCGAGGATCAGCATGGTGCGGCGCACGATCTCGCGCGCAATGCTCTCTTCGAGGCGAAAGCCGGCGTTTTCCATTACCGCCGCGGGCGGGTACGCGCCTATTCGACTTCGGGCAGGCGCTCGACTAGCAGCGTGTGGACACGCCGGCTGTCAGCGCGCAGCACGTGGATGCGCAGGCCAGCCATGTCGACCGATTCGCCTCGCTTGGGCAGGCGGCCCAGATGGTGGATGACTTGTCCGCCGATCGTGTCGGCTTCATCGGTCGACAGCGTGGTGCTGAAGGCTTCGTTGAAGTCTTCCACCTCGGTGGTGGCCTTCACGCGGTAACGCCCCGACTGGTCGGACAGGATGTTGTCGGCGTCGGCGTCGAAGTCGTATTCGTCGTCGATGTCACCGACGATCTGTTCGAGCACGTCTTCAATGGTCACCAGCCCCGACACGCCACCGTATTCATCGACCACCACCGCCATGTGGTTGCGACTGGCGCGGAATTCACGCAGCAGCACGTTCAGGCGTTTGGCTTCGGGAATGTAGATGGCGGGGCGCAGCGCTTCGCGCAGGTTGAACTCTTCGTTGCCATAGGCGTGGAGCAAGTCCTTGGCGAGCAGGATGCCCAGCACGTCGTCCTTGTTCTCGCCCACCACGGGGAAGCGCGAATGAGCCGTCAGGCGCGCGTAGTTGATGATCTGGTCGATGGGGTCACTGATCGAGATGGTGCTCATCTGGGCACGCGGCACCATCACGTCGCGCACCTGCATATCGCCCACCGAGAGCGCGCCTTCGATGATGGTCAGCGCGTCGGCGTCGAACAATTGCCGCTCGTAGGCGGCATGCAGCACATCAATGAGTTCGCCACGATCTTCCGGCTCTCGCGAGAGCAGGGCACTGAGGCGGTCAAGCAAACCAGGTCGACTACTGGAAGGTTCCATTTAAAGAGGTTGGTCGTAAGGTGTGAGGGCTGGGGGCTCGGGGCGCGGCGCCCGAGTCACCAAGCCTCACCTCTCACCGGCATAAGGGTCAGGATAGCCCAACTGGGCGAGCACTTCCCGCTCGAGCGCTTCCATCTCCTCGGCCTCCACGTCGTCTTCGTGGTCATAGCCTTGCAGATGCAGCGTGCCGTGCACGATCAGGTGCGCACAGTGCTGATCGATACTGATGCCCTGCTCGGCCGCCTCGCGCAACACGACCGGCCAGGCCAGTACGAGGTCGCCCATCAGGATGGGGTCGGTCTCGTACGGAAAGGACAGCACGTTGGTGGCGTAGTCCTTGCCGCGATAGTCGAGGTTGAGGCCACGGCCTTCTTCGGCATCGACAAAGCGCACGGTAACCTGCGCTGCGCCAGGTTCAGCCGCACGAATCCAGGCCCGAACGCTGGCTCGCGAGGGTAGCGCCGCGTCATGAACGGCGTATTGCACCGACAGGTTCAGTCGGCGGGGGATAGAAACGGCAGAGGATGTATCGGTATCGCTCGACATACGTACGCGGTCGGCACGCACTGGCGCCGCGCGGGTTTATCGCAATCGGTAATGATCGGGGATCGCGGGCGCGGCGTCAAACCGGGCGAAATGCCCATGGGCTGACACTATCGCTTGTGAGGCGCGCCGCGTGCCGGCATGATCCCGGAACCAACACGTTTGGAGGTCTGCCATGGAATTCGTCTGGTTCGTCGTAATCGGCCTCATCGCCGGCTGGCTTGCCGGCATGATCGTCAAGGGTGGTGGCTACGGTCTGGTCGGCGATATCGGCGTCGGCGTGGTCGGCGCGCTCATCGGCGGTGCGCTGTTCAAACTGCTGCGCATCGGCACGGGCGGCTTCATTGGCAGCATCATCGTCGCCACCATCGGTGCGCTGATCCTCATTTTCATTCTGCGCATGATCAAGCGCTGACCGGCCGCAACGGCCTGTAGGCTGGCAACCGACAGCCTACAGGCCGGTAGGACGACGCTTCGATGGCGAGCGCCGCAGTATTAACTGTGGCATGGTTACGCCATCCTCATCCACGCTGCGGCGCATTTTCTCCATGACCCTTGCACTGGCCCTGCTGCAGGCGGCGGGTTGCGCCACGATCCCCGACATCCAGCAAGGGCCGCCCAGCCAGGCCATTGCGCCCGATCCGGCAAGCCCCCTCGCGCAGCGCTATGCCGGCGACCACAACGGGCAGTCGGGCTTTGCGCTGATCGGCGATGGCGCCGACGCGTTCGCACTGCGCGTGTCGATGATCGAGCAGGCCAGGCACACGCTGGACCTGCAGTACTACATCATCCGGCCGGACGATACCGGGCATTTCCTCATTTCGAAGCTGGTCGAGGCCGCCCGGCGCGGCGTGCGCGTGCGCCTGCTGGTCGATGACATCTACACCGCCGGCCACGACATGGACATGGCCGAACTGGCGTCGACGGCCAACATCGACGTGCGCGTCTTCAACCCGTTCATGGGGCGCGACGCGGTCGGCCTGTCGAGATTGGTGGAATTCGCGTTCGACCCGGATCGCGTCAATCGCCGCATGCATAACAAGTTGTTCATCGCGGACAACTCGACGGTCATCTTCGGTGGCCGCAACCTGGGCAATGAGTACTTCAGCAGCCCTTCGGACATCAGCTTCGTCGATCTGGATGTGTTCGCGGCGGGGCCGATCGTGCAGGAGATCTCCACGAGCTTCGACGAGTACTGGAACGACAAGCTGGCCGTGCCGATCACCCAGCTCGCCAAGGTGCCCAGCGAAAGGCGCCAGCACAAGGCGATCGACAAGCTCATGCAACAAGCGGCGGAGTACATGCGGAGCAAGGGCTTCCAAAACCTGTACCCAAGTTGACGCTTTCCGGAAGGCTTGCCGCGCCGCGGCGACATGACCTGGGCACGCTACCGCGCGGTGTGGGACAACCCGCGCAAGGCCACGCCGCCGACCGACGAGGAGCACGATGACCGGATCGGGATCGTCGTGCAGCGCATCATCGATCGCGCACAGCGCGAGGTGCAGTTGATCTCGCCCTATTTCGTGCCGGGCGAAGAGGGCGTCAAACAATTCGGCCGCCTGCGCGAGCGACAGGTATCCGTGTCCGTGCTGACCAACTCGCTGGCCGCCAACGACGTGCCGGCCGTGCATGCTGGCTACGCCAAGTATCGTCCTGCGCTCCTGGAACAAGGCATGTCGCTGTACGAATTGCGCCCGCTGCGTAAGCCGCTCCGCACACGCATCCTGCATCTGCCGACCGGCTCGACGGCCAGCCTGCACGCCAAGGCACTGGTGGTGGACCGCCAGACGGTCGTCATCGGCTCGGCCAACGCGGACCCTCGTTCGCGCTTTCTGAATACCGAATTCGCCGTGGTCATCTACAGCGGCGAACTGGCCGCGCAAATGGTGCGCAGCTTCAACCGGCTGACGCAGCCCGACATCAGCTACCGCGTCACGCGCAACGGTGACGGCGAACTCAAGTGGAGCGGCAAGACCGACGATGGCCCGGTAGAAACCCACAGCGAACCCGAAGCCAGCGCGTGGCGCCGCATGATGACCGGCATCTACAGTGTCATTGCACCGGAAAAAATGCTCTGACGCTTCGACTCGCATGCCGCACTGCAAGATTGCAGTCAGGCGGCATAGCGATCATGGTGAAAGTACGCCGCCATGAAAATCGCCCTCCTCTCCGACATCCACGCCAACCGGCAAGCCCTCGAGGCATGCCTGGCGCACGCGCACGCCCAGGGCATGGAACGTCTGGCGATTCTGGGCGACATCGTCGGGTATGGCGGCGACCCGCAAGCGGTTGTCGAGCGCGTGATGGAGCTGGCCCAGCAAGGTGCGATCGTCATCCAGGGCAACCACGACGTAATGGCTGTATCGCCACCCATTGAGCCCCAGACCCTCGGCGAATTCGGCGCGCAATGGACACACGACACGCTGAGCGAAGCGCACCGCGCTTTCCTCGCCGGACTGCCGCTGCACGCCAGGCTCGGCCACGCGCTGTTCGTCCACGCCAGTGCCGACCACCCGGAGCAATGGCGCTACGTGGTAGACGGTGCGGCGGCCGAACGCAGCATGGATGCCGCCGCCACCATGGATAACGCCATCCGCTACGTGTTCTGCGGCCACGTCCACCAACAAGCGCTGTACTTCGTCACGCCCACCGCCAAACTAATGCGCTTTACCCCGCAACCGGGCGTGGCGATACCCGTCCTGCCTCACCGGCAATGGTTGGCGATCGCCGGCTCGGTCGGCCAGCCGCGTGACGGCGACGCGCGCGCCATGTATGCCATGTTCGACGATGAACATGCCCGCCTCACCTTCCATCGCGTGGCCTACGATTTCGAGTCCGCCGCGCGCGCCATCCGCGCCGCCCCTTTGCCTGCGTTCTTCGCCGACCGACTGGAGGCCGGCTTGTGAAGGCGCTGACGTCCGGCACACACATCGACGGGTTCGTCATACACGACTGCCTCCACAGCGGTTCGATGGCATACATCTACGGCGTGGATTACGCGGACAGTACGCATCAGGCCGGCTTTCCGATGGTAATGAAAGTGCCGCACATGTCGGCCGGCGACGCCGAGAGTCTGGTCAGCTTTGAAGTCGAGCTACTGCTGTATCCGGTACTGGCCGGGCCGCATGTCCCACGCTTCGTGGCCGCGGGCGACCTTGCCCACATGCCGTATCTGGTGATCGAACATGTGGAAGGCCTGCCCCTGCAGCATTGGGTCGAGCGCCACGAACGTCACAGCGATGCCACCGTGGCCGAACTTGGCGCCGCCCTGGCGCGCGCCGCACACAGCCTGCATCAGCAGAATGTCTGCCACCTCGATCTCAAACCGACGAACGTACTGATCCAGCCGGACGGGAACGCCGTGTTGCTGGATTTCGGGCTCTCGCACCACGCGCACTACCCGGACCTGCTGGCTGAAGAGATGCGCACTGCCATCGGCTCGCCCGCGTGGATCGCGCCAGAGCAGATCGTGGGCGTGCGGGGCGACCTGCGCAGCGACATCTTCGCCATTGGCGTGATGCTCTACGAGCTGGCCACCGGCGAACTGCCTTTCGGTGCGCCGACCACGGCGGGCGGCATGCGCCAGCGCCTGTGGATGACGCCCACGCCACCTCGCCGTTATCGGCCGGACATCGCGCCGTGGCTGCAGGAGATCATCCTGCGTTGCCTGGACCCCGTGGCGGCGCAGCGTTATCCATCGGCGGCGCAGTTGGCATTCGACCTCACTCACCCTGATCAGGTGCCGCTGACAGAGCGGGCGACTCGCACACGCGGACCCGGTGCTCGCGTGCACCTCATGCGCTGGCTGCGCGCGGCCGGCATGGAATACCGTCCCAGCCCGATCCCCACACGGCAGATTGAAGATGCGCCCATCGTGATGGTCGCCGTGCCCTATCACGAAGCCAGCGACGCCACGCTCTACTCACTGCGCGCCGCTGCCGCGCGATCGCTGCGCATTCGCCCCGGCGCACGACTCATGTGCGTCACCGTCATGCCACCCGTGCAAGACGACGCATCGCTCTCGCGTCGCCTGCTGGCCCAACTCAAACAATGGGCGCAGCCGCTGGAAGAACCGGGGCACGGCGTCAGCCACCATGTCATCGAAGCGGGCGACGTGGCACAGGCGCTGGTGCGCTACGCCGAATCCAACAACGTCACGCTCATGATCCTCGGCGCCGCCACGCACGGACTAAAAACACAGCGTTTCATCGCCACCGTACCAATGCGCGTCGCGCGTGATGCGCCTTGCACGGTCATCCTCGTCAAACAGCAACTTCCCTTTGCGGAGCTGGGTAACACGGCGGACGTGTAAGCGTTCCGCGAGCAACGTCCCTTACACCGCCGTCGACGCCATTCCCTGTTGCGCCAGCATGTCCGCAAAACGTCCGTGCTGGGCAAGCGCGTCAAACGCACCGACTTCCACGATGCGGCCGTGCTCCATCACGGCAATGCGCGACATACCACGCAGCGTCGACAGTCGATGCGCCACGACAAGCAAAGTGGTGTGCGCGGGCAGGCTACCGAGCAGGCGCGACATCACGATGGCCTCGGTGTGTCCGTCGAGTGCGGCGGTGGCTTCGTCGAGCAGGAGTATCTGCGGCGTGCGGCACAACGCGCGTGCAATGCCAACACGCTGGCGCTCGCCGCCAGACAACGCGCAGCCGCGCTCACCGACGACGGTATTCGCTCCCTGCGGCAGGCGTGCGATCAGGTCGTCCAGGCAGGCGATATGGCATGCCTGTGCGAACAGCGTCGGATCGACCTCGCGCATGAGAGTAATGTTCTCGCGTAGCGAGAGGTTGAAGAGTTCGGTCTCTTGCAGCACGACCGAAACGTTCGTGCTCAAGGCTTCGTGGCGAATGTGCGACAACTCCGTGTGCACAGTGCCTGCTTGCAGCGCAATCGATCCGCGCTGGGGCACATACAGGCCGAGGATGAGCCGAACCAGCGTTGACTTGCCGGAACCCGAAGCGCCTGCAATGCCAAGGCGCTCACCGCGCGGCACGCACAGATCGAGTTGCTCCAGCGCGGGGCGTCCATCGAAATCCAGGCGAACGTCGTCAGCCACCAACGCCTGCCATTCGAGAGGGAATTCGTCTTCACCCGGGCGTTGTTCGACGTGATCGAACAAGGGCATCAAACGCGACAGGTCAGCGTAGCGCTCCACCAGCACCTGGAAACGGTCAGTAAAGTTCATGGCCGCACTACGCAGGTTGTTGAAGTAAGTGGTGTATGCCACCACCATGCCCACGCTCAACACATCCTGCAGCACGGCGGCCGCCAGCCCGGCGAGGAACGCCGCCCACGCCACGGCATTGTGCACCTGGAACCACATCCACTTTCCCGTGTAGAGCTTGACCCGTGCATGGCCCAGATCGCGCGTGACGCTTTCGCGCTGCTCGACGCGCCCCGTCATGTGCCGCCCCGCGCCAAGCGCCTTCACGGCCAGGATGTTGGCGGCAGTCTCGACCATCACACCGCTGGCCTGTTCGGCAGAAGCGTTAAGGGTCTGCGACAGACGTGCGGCTGCGCGATCGAACCGCATTTCGATCGCGGCCAGTCCGCCGACATACGCCAGAAAAAACACGATCGTCAGCGGATGCAGCAACACGCACGCCAGCGCCGTCCCCACGAACGCGATGAAGGGCGGCACGAAGTCGTTGTGAAAGTTGGTCCAGTCGCGCACGGCGTCCGACCCTGTCAGGATGCGCTGCGCCTTGTTGCCGGTGCCCTCTTGCTGGTGCCAGCCGAGCGAAAAATCCATCAAGCGCTCGAAGCCCCACACCTTCGCCCTATACCGCGCGCTGACCGCGTACTGCCCGAGCTTTCGACGACTGCGAAGCCGCAGCAACGCATTGACCGCACTCGTCACCGCCAGCCCGCCGATGATCCACGCCAACGGCCAAAGACTGTCGGCCGGCTGATGCGCGAGCAGCACATTCACCATCATCCCGATGAGCAATGGCGGCACGAATTCGTACGCCTGCCCCAGCAGGAAAACACTCAAATGCAGTACGTAGCTGCGGCGGTCTTCCGACAAAAAGAACCACACCGCGCGAGGAACGACGCGAAACGGCGACGGTTTGCTCATGGCATATGAAGGGGGTTGGCTCTCAAAGGGCTCCAACTTACCCGCCAGGCGCCACCAATGTTTGATCGCAATTGCTTGGATGATGGTCACCCGACATGCCGGTGACTGTCTTGTCGGGAACAAGAAAGCTACTCGCCCGCCCGGCCAACACACTCAAGCAGTCGTGACCAAACCCGGACAACGATGAGCAAAGGGCTCCAGACGAGCCCGTGCGCCCTATCGCAACGCGCGATCCCGCCGATCATCAATGGCAAAAGCCGCCGGCAACAACGGCTGCATCTGCCTCGACGACGCCGTTTCCGCCACCGGCAACCACAACTCCCGCCGATGCTCGCTCGGCGGCGTATAGCCCGGCACGCTCACATCGCGCCACACGGCCCGACCCACGACCGGCTCGGAGCCGAGGACATCGCGGATGTGCTCATGCATGGTCTCGAGCGACAAGTCTTGGTCTGGCCCGATGATCTCGAAGACCGCATAAATCTGTCGCGGCAGCACGATCTCGCCAGCCCCCTGCGGTACAGCTTTCAGTTGCACGGCGGGAATGCCGAGCTGGGTCTCGATGGATCTGCCGTCTCCGTGCAGAACCTCATCGGCCGCCGTCACGCGCCATTTGCGCCAGCGTCGCGTGCCGGTCACTGCCGTGCGGCCATCGAGCTGCAGGCTCATGCGGCATATCTCGCTCGGCCGGCCGACGTACGACAGCCCCAGCAAACGCTGGGTCTCCATCACGGCCAGGCGCGGCACACGGGGCCTCGGCGTTGGCCGCCAGCACCCCATCTGCGACGGTGCATGGCCGAACGCCCTTGCAAAAGCCCGCGTGAAGGCCGCCAGCGATCCGTAACCGGCATCGTGCGCCACGCGCGTCATCGTCACGCCGCCCGTCTCGATCTGGCGACGCGCCCGCAACAGACGCAATCGGCGGACGGTAGCCAGCGGCGTCTCATGGATCTTGCCGCGATACAGCCGATCGAAATGCGAAGGCGACAAGCACGCCACGTCCGCCAGATCGCGCAGGCTCAGTGCGTCATCGAGGTTGGCATCAAGATGCGCCACCGCGCGCCCGATGCTGCGGACGTTGCGGATGAACGAAGCCACGGAGAGGGTCATGTCGGCGGAGATTGCGGGACCTGTGCGGGACGCCCATCGTGCCATACCGTGCAGCGGCGGCAACGCACCACGGCCCAAAGGACAACGACGCTCGCGCAGGCGCCGAGCATGCCGGGCGGCAAGAACACGAATGCGGTCAGCACAGCGAGATGCGTCATCAGTGCGTTCACAGCACCGGGCCTCAATTCGGACCAACCCACCGGCGCAACGCACAACGGCAGCGTGCCGGAACCGGATTCGTCCATCAACAATGAAACGCGCTCCCAACGCCGCCTGCGCACACAGCCCCAGGCTCCGGCGAGGAACAAGGTTGCGATGACCCCGGCCAACGGCCAGATCGATATGCCGGGACGATGGTCGAGCAACAAGCGGATCAGGATTGCCACCAATACGGTCGGCGCCCACCTCGTGGCAGCGCGAATCCGGCAGATCATTCGCATATGCGCGATGCGGTGTCGGGTTGGCAGGGGCATTTCGGGCCTCCAGATATTTGAAGGCCCCACCATATCCAGCCACCGGGGGTGGCGTTTGATCGCTTTTACGCTATTGACCGTGCTGCCCGTCGGGGCGGGCGACGAGGAACGACGAAGTCGGTCGGGGTGGCAAGACTCAGCCGCCGGCCGATCGAGACAGGGAGCCACAATTCGCGCCGGTACTCGCTCGGCAGCGCGTAGCCGCGGACGATGTCCAGATCGCGCAGGAAGGAGCGGCCCTCGGCAGGCTCGGCACCCACTTCATCGCGGATGCGTTGGTGTATTTGCGCCAACAAAGGCATGGCCCGGCCGACGAGCGTGATGACGGCGTAGTCCTGCGCGGGCAAGGTCACCCGATCGACGTGCGCCAGCGGCGCACGCACCTGCACCGAAGGAATTGCCGGCAGCATGTCGATGCGATCGGGTGCGTGAGCGTCATACAGCGTGCCCGCATCGAACATGCGTAATTGGCGCCACCCGGGCGTGCGCGCCAAGGCTGCCTGAACGTCGAGCTGCTGGCCTACGCAATGGGCCTGGCACATTGTGCCGGCGTACGGCATGCACACGACATCCAGCCCGCTCAGGCGCCGCAGCATGATGGGTAACGGTGCCGCTTTCGTGGTCGCCGTGGCAGGCAGCGCGCTCGGCGAGCATCCGTAGGCGCGGACAAAAGCGTGCGTGAATGCCGCCAGCGAACCGTAGCCCGCGTCATGGGCAGCCGTCGTGATCGAAATCTCGCCGCCGGCGATCCGCTCGCGCGCGCGTTGCAGGCGCAAACGCCGCATGGTCGCCATGGGCGTCTCGCGCGTCTTCTGGCGATACACATGATCGAAGTGATTCGACGACATGCACGCCACCTCGGCAAGATCGCGCAGGCGGATGTCTTCCCCGAAGTGCTTGTCGATGTACGACGTCACCCGGGAAATGCTGTGAATGGTGCGCAGGAAAGAAGCAGCGGTGACACGCATCTGCGTATCGTAGCGGCGATCGGACTCGCGGTGCGAGCACGTCAGGCCACATGCCGCAGGGCAGGCATCGCATGCCCTGCGGAATAAGCAGTTACTTGCGCGCCTCTGGCGGCGTGGCGCCGTTCGGCCACAACACCCACATCTGCACGCGCTGCTTCATGCGTCCGGCGGTAGCGCCCGCCTGCGGACCGAAGCCGACGAAGTAATCGCCGCGCACGCGCCCGCGAATGGCGCCGCCCGTATCCTGCGCCAGCACCAGCCGTTGCAGCGCCGCGCCATCGGGCATCGGGGCGGTCAGGAAGACCGGCGTACCCAGCGGCACCGTGGTGACGTTTACCGCGATGGATCGCCCGGCAGTGAGCGGCACGTTCTGCGAGCCACGCGGACCGGAACCGGTGGCGGCTTCTTCGCGGAAGAAGACATAGCTCGGGTTGGCGTCGAGCAGTTCATTCAGGCGCGACGGGTTGGCGGTGGCCCAGCCCTTGATGCCCTGCATGCTGGCCTCTTCAAGCTTGAGTTCGCCCTTCTGTACGAGCCAGCGGCCGATGGATTGGTACGGGTAGCCGTTCTGGTCGGCATACGCCAGGCGCACACGGTTGCCGTCGGCCAGTTGTACCTGACCGGAGCCCTGCACCTGCAAAAAGAAGAAGTCGATGGGCTCGTCGGTCCACATCAGGATGCTCTTGGCGTTGACGCGCTTTTCGATGTCGCCGCGCGTGCCATAGGGCACCAGCTTGCGGCCTTCGACGCGACCGCGCAGGCGCATGTTCTTCAGTTCCGGGTAGATCGACGACAGATCGACCGTGATGAGGTCGTCCGGCACGCCGTAGACCGGCACCGAGTAGCGCGCCGTCTTGCTGCGGCTGCCACGGATCAGCGGTTCGTAATAGCCCGTCAGCAGGCCTTCGGTGGTGCCGTCGGCGTTATGAACGACCCACGGCTGCGTGCGCGACTGGAAGAAGGCGCGGACCTCACGGGTCGAGGGATTGGCCGGCAACTGGCGGGCGGCGTCACACACGGGCGCCCAGGCGGACACCATCTCAGGCAAACGCAGCGCGCGGCACGAGGCCAGGAACACCGGCCAGGTCTGGGCGAGATCGTCTTGCTGCCAGCCCGGCACTTGGTCCCACGCAGCGGCCGAGAAAGCCGGCGCAGGCGGCGGGGTGGGCACGCCGGGCTGAGTCGGCACGGGGCATTGCTGGCAAACCGGGCAGGCGGGACATTGGGCGGGCGTGGTCGCGGACGGCTGCGAAGGCGTCTGGACCGGCGGAGGCGTAGGGCTGGAGGCGCATGCCGCGAGCAAAACGGCCAGCAGGGCGGGGAAGGCGAATCTCATCGGGATACGGAGGTGGTCTGAAACAAAGGAGAAAGTATACTGGCGCTCCCGTATGGATCGGTCCGGGCGTTCGCGCCCTAACGCGCATGTGGATCATCTTTGTCGAAGCCGGCGTCGCGCTGGCATTGCTGCTGCTGATTGTGTGGGCGACCTGGCCGAAGAAGAAACCGCAAAAGGATCGCACCGATGAGCCCCGCTGACCTCGAACGCCTCGTCAATCGCGCCGAACATCTGATGGCGCGCATCGAGGCGTCGCTGCCGCCGGCGCCGCCCGAACCCGACTGGAGCGCCCACGCCTACCGCTGGCGCACCCGCGCCGGCCGTGGCTGGCTGGAGCCGCTGCACAACCTGCTGCCGATGAATCTGGCCGACCTGCATGACATCGACACGCAGAAAGAGCGCATGGACGCCAACACGCGCCAGTTCGTGCAGGGGCGTCGCGCCAACAATGTGCTGCTGACCGGCGCGCGTGGCACCGGCAAAAGTTCGCTGGTGCGCGCCATGCTCAACGAATACGGCAAGGACGGCCTGCGCGTGATCGAAATCGACAAGGCCGATCTGACCGATCTGCCGCACATCGTCGACCTCATCCGCACCCGGCCCGAGCGTTTCATCCTGTTTTCGGACGATCTGTCGTTCGAAGATGCCGAACCCGGCTACAAGGCACTCAAGAGCGTGCTCGACGGTTCGTTCGCCGCCGTGCCGGACAACGTGCTGATCTACGCTACCTCGAACCGCCGCCACCTGATGCCCGAGTACCACTCGGAAAACCTCGCCGGCCATCGCAACGACGAAGAAATCCACCCCGGCGAAGCGGTCGAAGAAAAGGTTTCGCTGTCCGAACGCTTTGGCTTGTGGCTGTCGTTCTATCCGTTCAGCCAGCAGGAATACCTCGACATCGTCCGCCATTGGCTGGTGGAGCTGTCGGTTGACGTCGCCAACTGGGAACCGATCCGGCACGAGGCATTGCAGTGGGCCATGATGCGTGGCTCGCGCAGCGGTCGCGTGGCACTGCAATTCGCCCGCGACTACGCCGGCCGCGTGGCCTGACGCCGCCATGCTGAACGCCTTTGAACTGACCGGCCGCGCCCGCACCCACGTGCGCGAGTTCGTGATCGACGACGCCACGCGCTTCGTCGCCCACGACAAGGCCGGCGAGGCGTTCATGCACATGCGCGTGGCAGCGGCACGCCATGGTATCGATCTGGTACCGCTGAGCGTATTCCGTGACTTTGCCGGCCAGATGAAGATCTGGACCGCCAAGTGGAACGGCGACCGCCCTCTCTACGACGCCCATGGGGGCGTGATCCCGCATGCATCGCTCGACGAGGATGGACTCGTCGACGCGATTCTCGCGTGGTCTGCGCTCCCGGGCGCCAGCCGTCACCACTGGGGCAGCGAATTCGACGTGATCGATCGCACCGCCTTGCCCGATGGTTATCGCCCGCGCCTGTTGCCGGACGAATACGCCGCCAACGGCCCGTTTGCCCGACTGGGCGAATGGCTGCACAAGGCGCCGGGCGAGTTCGGCTTTTTCCGCCCGTATGACATCGAGCGCGGTGGCCTGCATCCGGAACCCTGGCACCTGAGTTGGGCGCCGCTGGCCGTGCCCGCGCTGGACGCGCTGACGCCCGAACTGATGCGCGAAACCATCGAAGCAGCCACCGACATGCCCGGACGCGAGCGCGTGCTGGCCCGCATCGAACGCATCCACACCGTACAAGTCTGCCGTGTCGGCGCCCCCGCATGGCCCGTATGAATCTACCCAGAGAAGCGCTGTAATGACTCCCAAGATCGTCACCGTCGCCGCCGCCGTCATCACTCGTCCCGATGGCAGCTTCCTGCTCGGCCAGCGTGGCGAGGAGACGTTCTATACCGGCTACTGGGAATTCCCGGGTGGCAAGGTCGAGCCGGGCGAGACCCCGCATGACGCCGTGATCCGCGAACTCGAAGAAGAACTCGCCATCAAGGTGCGCGGCGCCCGCCCGTGGATCGTGCGCCGCCATCTGTATGAACACGCCCACGTCACGCTGAACTTCTTTGAAGTGTACGACTGGAGCGGAGAACCGCAGCCGCTGGTGCACAGCGCGCTGGCGTGGCAACGCGCCGACGCGCTGGAAGTCGGCCCCATGCTGCCGGCCAACGGCCCCATCCTCAAGGCGCTACGCTTGCCGCGCCGCTTTGGCGTAACGCATGCACACGAGATCGGCATCGACGCACAGTTGTCGGCGCTGGACACGTCGCTTGCCGTCGGCCTGCAAGCCGTGCTCATCCGCGAACACGCCTTGCCCGCAAGCACCCGTCTGGCGTTCGCCCGCGAAGTCGTGGCCCGCTGCCGCGCAGCGGGCGCGTTGGCAGTCGTCGGCGGCGATGTGGCGCTAGCCAGCGAAGTCGGCGCGGATGGCCTGCAACTGACGGCCACCCAACTGGCGGATGCGTCCGCACGCCCCGGCTTCGAGTGGGTTGGCGCGTCGTGCCATACGCGTGCGGAACTTGAACGCGCGGCAGAACTGGGCCTCGACTACGCCGTGCTCGGCAATGTGCGCACCACGCCGACGCATCCTGATCGCCCCGGTATCGGCTGGGAACAATTCCATGCCCTGACGCGCGACCTGCCCATGCCGGTCATCGCCATCGGCGGCCTGCGCGAGTCCAACATGTCGGAAGCCCGCGATGCCGGTGCGCACGGCATCGCGGCCGTACGCAGCATCTGGGGCAAGTGAGCGGCGGCATGCCTTCGCCGTGGATCGTCAACGCCACGCACGATGACTTCGTCGTCGCAGCCAAGCCCGCGGGTGTTTCCTTTCACAACGACGGTGAAACGCCCGGCTTCGTGACGCGGCTGCGCGCGGAGACAGGATTGGCCGATCTGCATCCGGTACACCGGCTCGATCGCATCACCTCTGGCCTGGTGCTGCTGGCGCGCAATGCGGATGCCGCGCGCGAACTGGGCGAGCTGTTCGAGTCGGGACGCATCGAAAAATACTACGTGGCCCTCTCCGAGCGCCGACCCTCGAAGAGTCAGGGCCGCATCCAGGGCGGCATGGAAAAGGGGCGGGGCGGCAGTTGGAAGTTCGTGCGCGAAGGCGGACAACTGGCCGTGACGCAGTTCTTCAGCTTCACGCTCGCCACCGGTTTGCGGCTGTTCGTCGTGCGGCCGCGTACTGGCCGCACGCACCAGATACGCGTGGCGCTCAAAAGCCTGGGCGCGCCCATCCTCGGCGATAGCCGCTACGGCGGCACCATGGCGGATCGGGGCTATTTGCACGCATGGGCGCTGCGCTTTGAATGGCGTGGGACAACGTGCCAGTTCATGCTGCCGCCTGACGAAGGAAGCGCATTCACGCATATCGAAACGCTGGAAGCGCTGCGGGCGCATTCGCCTTTCGATCTGCCGTGGCCGCGCTGGCACGCACCCCGACCGGTGCAATAACCGGCTAACACCTGCCCGGTCTCCGACGCGCTCAACATGCGCTTGCGCACTGCGCGCACACCCCACGGAGACAAATCATGGCAGCCAAGAAAATCCTCGCGCTGGTCGGCGACTTTGTCGAAGACTACGAAATCATGGTGCCTTTCCAGGCGCTGCAAACGGTCGGCCATACGGTGCACGCCGTGTGCCCCGACAAGAAGGCGGGCGAAGCGGTCGCCACTGCCATCCATGACTTCGAAGGGCAACAAACGTATTCGGAGAAGCGCGGGCACAACTTCTCGCTCAACGCGACCTTCGCCGAGGTCGATCCAAGCAGCTACGACGCCTTGCTGATAGCGGGCGGACGTGCACCCGAGTATCTGCGCCTGAACCCGAAGGTGATCGACGCCGTGAAGCACTTCTTCACCGCCGACAAGCCGGTGGCGGCGATCTGCCACGGGCCGCAGATTCTGGCGGCAGCGCGCGTCATCGACGGCCGCAAGGTGTCTGCGTACCCGGCCTGCCGCCCCGAAGTAGAGCTTGCCGGCGGGCGCTACGCCGACATCCCCATCGATGGCGCGGTCACCGATGGCAAGCTCGTCACCGCCCCCGCATGGCCCGCGCACCCGGCGTGGATTTCGCAGTTCCTCGCCGTACTGGGCACGCGCATCGAACTGTAGGTGCGTGCGGCTGCGCGCGAAGGCGCTTGATCGCGCGCAGCCAATGTACGACTGGTCGATGGAAGATGGGCGCTCCTCGTGTCACGCTTCCCGGCCATCATGCGCAGCCGCCTTCTCGTATTTTTCATCGCACCGCTTTGTGCACTGCTGCTCGCAACCGGCGTGCACGGAGCAGGGGACGTCCCGCCGTTTTCGCTCGTTGTGGATCAAGCCGGGCTGCTCTCTATCGACGAACAGGCATCGCTCACCCGCGCGCTGACGAAACTGGAAACCGACACCGGCGCACAGCTCGCCGTGCTGACGGTGGACACCACCGCCGACAAGGACATCGCCCCCTTCGCCAACCACGTCTTCAATACCTGGCAGCTCGGCCGCAAAGGCGTCGATGACGGCGTGCTGATGGTCGTTGCGCGCGACGACCACCGCATGCGCATCGAAGTCGGTTATGGACTGGAAGGCGCGATTCCCGACCTTATCGCCAAGCGCATTCTCGACGAATACCTCGCACCGGCATTCCGCCGCGGCGACTATGCGGCAGGTATCGCCGCAGGCGTTGACGCACTGAGTGCACTTATCCGGCACGAAGACCTGCCCGCACCAACGTTCACCGCGCCGCCGCTTGAACGTTGGGTTGCCAGTTGGGCGCCGGATGGCGAGGCGCGTTACTACACCGTGCTTGTGAATCAAGGCTGCATCCTCGCCCTGATGGTGCTGCTCTATCTGGCGATGCGCGGCCACTTTCGCCGCGCGCGGGTAGTAGAAAAGTCCGTCGGCAAGGGCAGCAAGAAGGTTATTCGCCGCACCGTCGAAAAACCGTCCGGCGCACCACGTATGGTTGCGTTGATCGTGTGCGGCGCAATCGGCCTGTTCCTCGTCGGTCTTGGTTTCATCACCGGCGATGGCGACGGCGGCAACGGACTGAAGTTGGGTGCCGACATCGTCGACGTGGTGCCGGGCGCGGTCGCGCGGGTGCTGACCCATACGCTGCCGGCGTGGACAGTGGTGCCGCTGTTCTTCATCGCCTTCATCGTCGCCGCATTGCTGTTCCTGCTGCTGTTTGCCGGCTTCGGCATGCTGCTGGGGCGCTATGCCTTCATGGGCATCACTGCGCTGATCTTCGGCACTGTCGTTGGCGTGATCGCTGGTGGCAGTCTGACCGTTGGCGTGATCGCGGCCATCGTGGTCGCCATCGGTGCGCATCCACGTGTGGGCTGGATTAAACCGGGGAGTGGCGGCAGCGGTGGTTCCGGTTCGAGCCGTTCGGGCGGATCGTCGTCCGGGTCCAGCAGTTCAAGTTCGTCGCGCGGCGGGGGTGGCTCCAGCGGCGGTGGCGGCGCATCGAGCAGTTGGTAGCGGCTAACGCAACACGGGCGGCGCCATGTGGCGCGCGGTATCGAGCACCAGATCCCACATGACCTGCGCCGCAGGCGAGAGCGAACGATTGCGACGGCGGGCGAGCATGATCGGCCGCGTCACGTCGGGCACCAAGGGCCGCGCCACCAGTGTGTCGCCCGGCAACGGCAGCGACAGCCCAGGCTGCACGCTTACGCCGATGCCGGCTTCGAGCAGGCGGAACACCGTCGTCGAGTGGCCCACCTCCTGCGCCACGCGGTATTGCACGCCATGCTGCGCAAGCGCGCGATCGATGAGCGGCCGGCTGCCGGAGTTGTAGTCGAGCAGCACGAGCGATTCACCTTCCAGTTGCGTCCATTTGACCCGCGCCGCCTTTGCCAGCCGATGCGCGTTCGGACAGACGAGGTAGAAGTGATCGGTCATGACGGTCTGCACCACCAGATCACTGGCCGAGATAGGGTTGACGATCACCGCAAAGTCCACCTCGCCGCTGCGCACGCTTTCCAGTACCAATCGCTGCACAAGGTCATGCAGCACCAGTTCGATCTGCGGATAGCGTTGGGCCGCAGCGGCAATGGTGGCGGGCATCAGGCTGGCCGAAATGGTTGGCGCACAGGCTACACGCACGCGGCCGCTGCGCGCCTCGCTTCGTGTGCGGGCCTGACGCAAGGCGGTTTCCAGCTCATCGATCAGGCGCCCGACTTCGCCGACCAGCGCCCGACCTTCGGCAGTCAGCGAGACCTCGCGCGTGGTGCGGTCAAGCAGCGTCAGGCCGAGTTCGGACTCCAGTTCGCGGATGGCGCGGCTCACCGCCGGCTGCGTCAGGCCGATGGCCTCGCCAGCGCGGCTGAAGCTGGCGTGCTCGCTGACGGCAAGAAATACCCTGAGCTGGCGAAGCGATACGTTCGGCGTCATGACAAGGTCGGGCTACATTCATGCGTACTGCGCATGAATTCATGCGATAAATGAATTTGTATTTTAGACGCCCCGGCGGTGTAATGCGGCCTTCGTACGACAACAATCAGGTGCGCGCATGGCTCGCCCACGCTTTCTCCCCGACAACTTCACCCTCGCGCTGGTCACGACAGTCCTGATCGCGAGCTTCTTCCCCTGCCAGGGAAAGACGGCCGAGGTTTTCAACGTCATTACCGATATCGCCATTGGGCTGCTGTTCTTTTTCCACGGCGCCAAGCTCTCGCGCGAGGCAGTGTTGGCGGGCATTACGCACTGGCGCTTGCATCTGGTGGTACTGGCGTGCACCTTCGTGCTGTTCCCGGTGCTGGCCATCGCGCTGCGCCCGCTGATGACTTTCGTGATCACGCCGGAGTTGTACCTGGGCGTGCTGTTCCTATGCACGCTGCCATCCACCGTGCAGTCGTCGATCGCATTCACGTCGATGGCCGAAGGCAATGTGCCGGCGGCCGTGTGCAGCGCGTCGGCGTCGAACATCCTGGGCATCTTCCTGACGCCCGTGCTGGTCGGCATGCTGATGTCGGCGTCCGGCACGGCGGCTTTCTCGATGGACAGCATCTGGAACATCGTCCTGCAGTTGCTGGTGCCGTTCGTGGCCGGGCAAATTGCGCGTCGCTGGATCGGCGGCTGGGTCGACCGCCACAAGCCGATGTTGAAGTACACCGACCAAGGCTCGATCCTGCTGGTGGTCTACACCGCGTTCTCGGCTGCCGTCATCGAAGGCCTGTGGCACGACACGCCATGGCCCGCGCTCGTCGGCTTGCTGGTGGTCTGCGGCGCGCTGCTGGCGCTCGTGCTGGTACTGACGACCTTTGCCGCGCGCAAGCTGGGTTTCAACCGCGAGGACGAAATCACCATCGTTTTCTGCGGCTCGAAGAAGAGCCTGGCCAGCGGCGTGCCGATTGCCAAGGTGTTGTTCGCCAGCCATCTCGTCGGGCCGATGGTGCTGCCCATCATGATCTTTCACCAGATCCAGTTGATGACCTGCGCCGTCCTCGCGCAGCGTTACTACGCGCGCAAGCAGGCCGCATTGCGTGCCGCCCAGGCTTCCGCCGCCTGATCGACGCCCGCGCGGGAATTTCTTCCCGCGCGGGCGTTCGAACCCCGTGGGTACGGCCAGTCGCGGTAGACTGGCCGTACCCACAGGGATTTCAATTGGCGGAGACTCACAATGAATACAGAACAACTCCGGGCCGCAGCCGAACGACTGGCGCAGGCCCGTCGGGGTGGCGCGGCCGTCGCTGACGTGCCGGCAGACCAACGCCCGCAGGACGCATCACAGGCAGAAACCATCCAGCGCCTGGTCGTCGAACAACTGGGAGAGCGCATCGGCGGCTGGAAATGCGTACTGCCGCTGCCCGATCATGTCGCCTACGCGCCGATCCACGGCTCCACGATTTTTGCTGTTTCACCGGTCAAGGCCTGGGCGCCGGGAGACACCGCACGCATCGAGCCCGAACTGGCCTGCGTGATGTCGCACGATCTGCCCCCGCGCAACGCGCCTTACACGCCGGACGAAGTTGACGCAGCCATCGGCAGCGTGCATCTGGCGTTGGAGCTGGTCGGCAATCGCTACGTCGATGCGGCGGGCCATTCGTTCCTGGAAATGATGGGCGACTGCCTCAACAACCATGGCCTGTTCATCGGGCCGAAGGTTGACGTCGGCGCGGACAAGGCGCGCGCGCAGATCCCGCTGAGCGTGGAATCCGCAGGCGCGGCCCTGCGCGAGTTCTCCGGTCATCATCCCAACAAGCATTCGCGCGTGGGGGTGTACTGGCTTGCTGAATACCTGCGTGCGCGCGGCGAAGGCCTGCGTGCCGGCCAGGCAGTGATCACCGGTTCGTACGCGGGCGTCATCGATATTCCAGTGGGCGTGCCTGTGCGCGTGCGCTACGGCGGGCTGGGTGCGCTGGAGATCACCGTCAGCCGCTGAGCGGCTGGATTTCTGGCGGACCGCCCCCATCTAGGTTGGATCGCAGCGTGTACCGACCCACTCAGCACACGCTGCGCGTGAACCATTCGAAATCAGTCATGTGATCCGGTGAACCGGACACGTTTCAGCCCAGGAGAGTACGTCATGATCATCCCCCGCTTTGCCGATGAACGCGGCCACGCCGACCATGGCTGGCTCAACAGCTATCACTCCTTTTCGTTCGCGGATTATCACGACCCCGATCACATGGGTTGGGGTCCGCTTCGTGTCATCAACGAAGACCGCGTGAGTCCCGGCATGGGTTTCGGCTCGCACGGCCATCGCGACATGGAGATCATCAGCTACGTGCTCGAAGGCGCGCTCGCGCACAAGGACAGCATGGGCAACGGCACGAGCATCCTGCCTGGCGACGTCCAACGCATGAGTGCGGGCACGGGCGTGGTGCACAGCGAGTTCAACCACTCGCCTGACAAGCTCGTTCACTTCCTGCAGATCTGGGTCATGCCCGATCGCATGAGCAGTGCGCCCGGCTACGAGCAGGTGCATTTCGACGACGCGGAAAAGCGCGGGCGCCTGCGCCTGGTCGCCTCGCCCGACGGCGCCGAAGGCAGCGTGCGCATCCAGCAAGACGCGCAGCTTTACGCCAGCCTGCTCTCCGATGGCGAAGAGGTCACGCATCACTTCGCCCCCGGTCGTCTGGGCTACATTCATGTTGTGCGCGGAGCGGTGTCGATTGCCGGCGCGACGTATGCAGCCGGCGATGCAGTGAAGCTCGTCGATGAGAGCGCCGTGACCATTCGCGGCGGCGCCAGTGGCGGTGAAGTGCTGCTATTCGATCTGCCGCGATTGCAGTAACTGCGCGGCGATAGGCAGGGTCAGCGTCACCCGCAAGCCGGGTGACGCGTTGGCGACGCTTGCGTCGCCTCCGTGGAAATGCGCAATGGCGCGCACCAGTGTGAGCCCTACGCCCGACCCCTGATCGTCGGCACGGCTGGCGTTGACGCGATAAAAGCGCTCGAAGAGCCGCGACAGCGTCGCTTCTGGAACACCCCTACCGTGGTCGCGCACGCTGATGACATTCGCATCGACGGTCGACGACAGTTCGACCTCGATATCACCCGCGCCGTAGCGCAACGCATTGTCGATGAGGTTGGTGAGCGCCTGGAACAACAGCTCGCGATCCCCCAGGACGGTCGCCGCGCGGCCCGACAAGCTAAGCGAACGCCCCTGTGCCTCGGCAACCGGCTCGAATAGATCGACCACATCGCCCACCACATCGGCCACATCCACCGGCCGTCGCTCGGCCGCCAGCGATCCGGATTCCAACCTCGCCAGCCGCAGCAGTGCCGAAAACGTGCGCAGCACTTCGTCGGTCTGCGCCAGCAGCGATTCCACCCGCTCATCCGGCATCGAACTGCCTGTATCTCGCAGACCTTCGATCTCGTTGCGCAGACGGGTCAGCGGACGGCGCATGTCGTGAGCGATGGCCGACGACACTTCGCGCGAGGCTTCCATCAGTTGCTCGATCCGCTCGAAAGCGGCATTGAACCGCGCCGAAAGCTGGTCGATCTCGTCGCCGCGCACCGACACCGGCAGACGATGCGACAGCTCTCCCTGTTGCACCAGATCAGCGCCGTGTGCCAGCAGGGTCAGGCGGCGCCTGACACGGCCAGCGAACAGCCACGCGATGAGCGCCGACAGTAGGGTTGCGAGGGCGCCAGCAACCGCCAGTTCGACGCAGGATATGCGCGCGGAAGGTCGCCAGCGGCGAGCGTCGTGCAACAAGCAAACGCACACCGTCATAGAGCACGAATACGTGTCCGGTGAGCGTGTGGCCATCGGATTCGCGCGAGCGGAATTCGCTGTCATCGATGGGCCGTACGTCGTCAGGCCACGCGTCGATGTTGCCGGTGATCCTGCCGCCGCTGGCATCGGCGAGGTAGTACACGGCGTCGGGGTCGACAGGTGCCGCGACGCGCCGCTCGATCACGTTCACCAGTGCGGCCATGCCGCCTTCGTGGAAGTCTTCTTCGAGGTTGACGATCTCCAGCCGGATGGCGCTGGCCACCTGTTGGCGGATGTCGTCGCGCGCCTCTTGGTAGATCGGCACGAACAGCAGGGCGATGATGACGGCGATGCATACCGGCAGCACCGCGGCGAAGCGGAAGAATGGACTGCGCGGGAACAACTTTGGTCGCGCCATCGCTGGATCAGGCGGTACCGAAACGGTAGCCCGCACCGCGCAAGGTATGGATCAACGGGGCAGCGCCGGGTGCATCCAGTTTGGCGCGCAGATTGGAGATATGCACGTCGATGACGTTGGTGGCCGGGTCGAAGTGATAGTCCCACACGCCTTCGAGCAGCATGGTCCGCGTCACGACTTGATCGGCATGCCGCATGAGGTATTCCAGCAGCATGAATTCCTTGGGCTTCAGTTCGATACGGCGCCCCGTGCGGGTCACGGTGCGGCGAATCAGGTCCATCTCGACATCGGCCACGCGCAGGCGCGATTGTTCGGTTGTCTCCGGCGCAGTACGCGGGCGTCGTGCCAGCACTTCGATACGCGCCATCAGCTCGGCGATGGCAAACGGCTTGACGAGGTAGTCATCACTACCAGCGCGCAAGCCTTCGACACGGTCGTTGACTTCTCCCAGCGCGCTGAGGATCAGCACCGGCGTGTGGATCTGCGAGGCACGCAGCGTACGCAGTATGGTCAGCCCATCGACCACTGGCAGCATGCGATCGAGCACCATGACGTCGTATTGCTCGGTGGTGGCCATGAACAGGCCTTCTTTGCCGGTGGCGGCGTGGTCCACCACCATGCCGGCTTCGCGCAGGCCCTGGCACACGAAGCTGGCCTGATGCGGGTCATCCTCGACAATCAGTATCTTCATGGCGTGCGCTTTGAATAATGCCGATGCAGCACGAGCGGCCCGCCGACCGGCGCATTCAGCCCCAGTGCCGTGCGCTCGACGGCTGGAATCTGCGTGATGCGCTGGATGCGGCACGACTGCTCGCCGCTGCCGATCGCATCGGTGCCGGGCACGATATGTCCGTCATGCAGGCTGACCCATTGCGGCTCGCGCGCGGGCACATCGCAAGGCGCGGCAAGCGTCAGCATCCACGGCTCGCTCACGCCCAGCCACAGAATCATGCGGCCGTCCTTCATGGGTTGCCATCCGAACACTTTGCTCACCCGCACGGCACCGCGCGGCACCGTCGGCCCCTTGGCCCCGACCCATTGGCTCGCGAGCACGGACAGCGCGGCGATGAAGACGGGCACGAGAAGACGGGGGACGAATGTTCGGGTCATAAGCGCCAATGCTATCAGGGCGGGCTGAAAACAGAACGGGGCGGTATTCAGCCGCCCCGTTCTTGCCGGGCCGCTCGCGCGGCCAGGGTGCAATTACTTGGTCGCCGGTGCAGCAGCCGGAGCGGCTTCCGACTTGGCGGCCGACTTCTTGTGCGACGTCTTCTTGTGGGTGCTCTTCTTGGCCGGGGCCTTTTGCGTGGCGGCCGGGGTAGCCGACGAGGCGGCGGCATCGGCAGCCGGGGCGGCATAGGCGCCAACGGCGATCAGGGTGGACAGAGCGGCAACAGCGACTTTGATGCTTTTCATGATCAGGTTCCTTCGTCAGACGTGGGTGGCGGAGTCGATGACTGGATTACTTGGTTGCAGCGTCAGCAGCAGGAGCAGCCTTCTTGGCGCTCGACTTCGTGTGCGACGTCTTCTTGTGCGTGGCCTTCTTGGCCGGGGCCTTTTGCGTGGCAGCCGGCGCAGCGGGAGCGGCAGCCGCGTCGGCGGCCGGGGCAGCGTAGGCGCCGACGGCGATCAGGGTCGAGAGGGCGGCGACGGCGACTTTGATGCTCTTCATGGTTCGTTCCTTTGGATGACGGCAACAACGCGTTGCCATGGAGCGAACTATGGTCCTCGCCCGCTTGCCGCAAGCTGGACGGAACATTAAGCGTTATTTAGGACTCGTTTCGAGAGGTGCCCACGCGGCGCGCGGCGATGGCGGCGTCACCTCTGGCGGCAACCCGGTGGAGCGGAGCCGTTCCGGCCACTCGCATGAGGATTTATGAAATGAGTTATGGAAAACCGATCCCGCTACAATTCGCCGTATGAATGTCGTGCGCTCCCCGCTCGTATTGGATACGTCGGCCCGGCAATGGCAACGTCGCCTGCCGCCGCCTGCGTTGACCCGCTACGTGGATAACTTCCTGTTTCTGGAAATGCCTGCGGGCGGTGAGCTGCCGCGAGTGCTGCCGGGTACCGGAGCGCTGTGCTTGTTCTTGTATCGGGCCCCGCTGGCCGTGGCCGAACTGCATGCGGCGCGCGAGCATTCGATGTCGCAGTCGTTCGTGCTGGTCAATCGACACGAGGTGCTCGATCTTTCTACCGCTGGCGCGACCGAGTGTGTAGTCATCAGCTTCCGTCCGGGGCGGTTGCGGTATTTCGTGCCGACCAGCTTCGAGGAGCTGCAGGATCACCTCACGCCCGCCGTCGACCTCTGGGGCGCGCGCGTCGACGACGTGGCCGATGCCTTGTCACGCGCGACAGACTTTGACGCGCGCGTAACGATCCTGAGCGAGTTTCTGGCCGAGCGCCTGCATGAAGAGCGCGAAGCGCGGCTCGATCGTCTGCTCGACCAGCTCTACCTGACGCCCACGCTACGCATCGCCGACCTGGCTGAATCGGCTGGCTGGAGCGTGCGTCATTTCGAACGCCTGTTCGTCGGCACCTATGGGGTGTCTCCCAAGTACTTCGCGCGGGTGGCGCGCCTGCAGCAGGTGGCGCGGCGGCTGGCGCTGGAGCCAGGTTGTTCGCCGGGCGCGGCGGCGCTGGACGTCGGCTTTTTCGATCAATCGCACTTCATCCACGAGCTGCAGAAGCTCGCCGGCCTGTCGCCTTCCGACCTCGCGCAGGGCATGCGCGAGCGGCCGCATTTCTACAATCCCAAGGCTATCCAGCGCTACGTGGCGCTCTTCAAAACGCTCAGCGACTGAGCGCTCGCTGAGTTGGCGTTTCTGCCGCAAATGACGTATTGACGCGGTTTTCCGAGCGGTTTTGATGTTGCCGTATGCCGTTCGTCGGCGCGGTGCATTTGTCATCAAACATCCTACTTCGCATGCTCGTCCCATCGTCCAGAATGACGTGGCCCCAGCCATAAAAAAGGACGGAGAAAACCATGCTCACGCCCCCATTGAATCCCCACTTTGTTCCGCGCAAGACGGGTCTCGGTGCGCACGTGGTTGCAATCCATGACGGACGCCTGCAGACCGGGCTTCGACAGGTGCTGCTGCTGGCCGATGGCCATCGAACCTACGCCGCGCTGGCGTCGATGCTCCCCGGGCGCAATGTGGAGGCCGAATTGGTCGAGCTGGCCCAGCGCGGGCTGATCGACGACGCGGAGGAGGCATCCGTTGCCGGAGGACACGAGCAAGACATCTCGGAACAATGGATGCACGCCAGCAGTTTCATGATGGAGCGGGCGAAGGAAACACTCGGCGTGGCGGCGGTGGATATCGTTGAAGAGATCGAACACGCGCAGGACCCCGAGGCTGCGCGCCAGGCCACCACCCACTGGTATCGCGCCATGCGTGAATCGCGCCTGCCGCGCGAGCGGGCCGATGCGGATCGCATCGAGGTCGCGCGACTGATGAGCGAACGACGCGAGGGCTAAATCCGCATATACGCCAGCCAAGGCATCGGGTGCGTGTGATCGCCCCTGCGGTTCGTGCCGCACTGCAAAAGCCTGTGATATAAGCAGGGGCATCGCGAAGGCCTTCGTGGTGTCCAATGCCCTCCCTCATCCGCTGCTGCGCCGCGTTCGCAGTATTCATTTCATCGGTTATGTGCGCACAGGCACAGACCAGCCAGCCTCCGTTGCGGCCCAGTGTCGGACTCGTTCTGGGAGGCGGCGGTGCGCGCGGACTCGCGCATCTTGGCGTGCTGGAGGAATTGAGGCGGCTGCACATTCCCATCGACTGCATTGCAGGCACCAGCGCCGGCGCGTTGATCGGCGGCATCTATGCCACGGGTATGGACGTGCCCGAGATGCTCGACCGCATCGAGAACGCCGATTGGGATCAGTTGCTGTCGGGCACGCCCAACCGCCGTGACATTCCATATGACCGCAAGGTCAACGACTTCACCAACTACGCCAGCTTCACGCTCGGGCTGGACGCCAACGGTCTGCGGATTCCCCGCAGCGTAATCGGCTCGCAGGCCATCGATCGCTTCCTTCACCAGCTCACGCGCGACGTCAATATCGCATCGTTCGACAAGCTGCCCATCCCGTTCGAAGCGATCGCCACCGACCTCGGCACGGGCGACATGAAGATTTTCCGGGGCGGCGACCTCGCCCTTGCCTTGCGCGCCAGCATGGCCGTGCCAGGCATCTTCGATGCGGTCAGTCTCGACGATCAATTGCTTGTCAACGGCATGTTCGTCCGCAATCTGCCGGTGCAGAACGTCAAGGAGCAATGCAACGCAGACGTGGTGATTGCGGTCAACGTGGGCCGGCCGATGATGAGGGTCAACCAGATCCACTCGCTGGTGGACGTCGTCGCGCAGTCGATGCAGATCGCCACCGGCCAGAACATACGCGAGCAGCGCGCCTTGCTCGGGCCTGCCGACATCATCATCGAGCCTCGGCTGGACGAGTATTCGCCTTCGAGCTTTCGCGACGTCAAGGCGATCGTGCAACGCGGGCGCGAATCGGTGACCGCACTGGCGCCAAAGCTGCGCGAGCTGTCGGTGAGCGAAGCCGACTATGCGAAGTGGCGCATCGCGGTGGACCGCACAATGCCGGACCCCGCCCGCTCTTATGACCGGATCGAAGTCAGCGGCACGCGCTTCGTGCCGCAGGCCGAAATCGCAGCCGCGCTCGGCGGCACGAATCAACCCTCCAATCAGCAGGCGCTGCAAGGGCGGCTGGACCAGCTCTACGACACGGGCGACTTCGATCGTCTGAATTACTTCGTGCGCGATGAGGACGGTCAGCGTGTGGCGACCGTGACGCCGTTGGAGCGCGCAGTGGGGCCGAACTATCTGCGTTTTGGGCTCGACATCCGTCTCGACACGCATCAGGCGTCGGACATCGCACTGCTGGGCAACTTTCAGATGACCTGGCTGAACAAATGGGGGGCGCAGTGGAGAACGAACGCACGCTTGGGTCTGGATTCGAACGTGTCAACGGAATTCCTCCAGCCGCTGGCCCATTCACCAGTGTTCGTGGCCGCCAACGCGTCTGTCAGCAGTCGCACACTGGGCATCTTCGATCAAGACGGCAGCCGCCTGTTCGACGTCGGCTTCTGGGAGCGCATGCTGGGCCTCGACCTGGGCTATTCGCTAGGTAGCTTGGGTGAATTCCGGTTGGGGTATTTCTCGCAGCACCTGCGCTCGAAAATCACGACGGGGCTGATCCAGCAATTGGTCGAAGACGGCACGGTCAACAGCACGCGCGCCAACGGCGTGCGTGTGAGTTTTGTCGTCAACCAGATGGACAACCCACGCTTTCCCCGCCATGGCTACCTGGCGCGTCTGGACTACCTGAACGGCCGGGAAAAATCGGCGGAAGGCGCCGAGGGACGCTTCCAGCGCATGGAAGGCGATTGGGACTGGGCGCACACCTACGGCGGCCGCACCACCATTCGCACCACGCTGCGAGGCCGCAGCACGATCAGCCGCTTGTCCGGCGTCGACGACACCGCCGCCGCGGACGATCAGGTCTACACGCTCGGCGGCTTTCTGCAATTGTCGGGGCTGCAGACCAATCAGCTCGCAGGCGGCAAGACCGTACTGGCCCGCTTGATGGCATATCGGCAGATCACGCCCCTGCTGCCGACCTTCGGGTCGGGCACCTACGCAGGCTTTTCACTGGAGGCGGGCAAGATGTGGAATCTGATCACGCTCGCGGGCGAGGAGAACACGACGTGGATTCCGGCCGCATCCGCATACCTGGGCGTGGACACCTTGCTAGGACCGCTATATCTGGCAGTCGGTTGGGCCAACTACCACGGTGGCGCTCTGGGTGCGTACCTGTACCTGGGCTACACCAAGTAACTCAACGTAGGGCCTGACCCACTCGGGGAAAGCGACGATTGACCATACGGCCCCGTATGTTACTGTCGCGCTTTCCGTCGCGCTGAGCCACGTCATGTCGATCCCTGCCGCCTTCAAGGGCCAGTTCCGGCTGCCCGCCATCGCCGCTCCAATGTTCCTGGTGTCCGGTCCCGAACTGGTCATCGCAACGTGCTGCAACGGTATCTGCGGCACGCTGCCAGCGCTCAATGCCCGCCCCGCGTCGCAATTCGATGAATGGCTCGGGCGCATCGACACGGCCCTCTCGTCCCGCCGCGCCACGCACCCGAGAGTGCCGGTGGCGCCCTACGGTGTGAATCTGATCGTCCATGCAAGCAACGGACGACTGGCCGAAGATCTCGCAACCATCGTCCGCCATCGCGTGCCGCTGGTGATCTCCAGCCTCGGCCATCCGGGTCCGGTGGTTGAAGCCGTGCATGCCTATGGCGGACTGGTGTTTGCGGATGTCATACACGCTCACCATGCGCGCCGGGCCATTGAAGCCGGCGTCAACGGCATCATCGCCATTGCATCCGGCGCAGGCGGTCATGCGGGCACGCAAAGCGCGTTCTCGCTGGTGCGCGAGATTCGGCAATTCTGGGACGGCTGCCTAGTGTTGGGCGGATCGATTTCGGATGGTTTCGGCGTGCGCGCGGCCGAGGTTTTGGGCGCCGACTTCGCCTATCTGGGGACGCGTTTCATCGCCACGCGCGAGTCAGCCGCGCCCGATGAATACAAACAGATGATCGCGGCGTCGAACGCGCGCGACATCGTCTACACGGCAGCCGTGTCCGGCACGCCCGCCAATTTTCTGTGGCCGTCGCTGGAGCGCGCAGGATATTCGCGTGACGCGCTTGCCGCGATGACAGGCAAGGCCCAGCTCCACGATCTGGACGAAGAGATCAAGGCTTGGCGCGATACGTGGAGCGCCGGCCATGGCGTTGCAACGATCGCCGATGTGCCTGGGGTGGAAGAGCTGGCCAAGCGGCTGGCGGACGAATACCGGCAGGCCTGCGCGCAGGGCCCGAGCGCGGCAATCGGCTGAGCCTCAGGCGGCGCGCAGCGCTTCCGCGACGGCGGCGGCGCGCGCGTCGGCCACCGCCTGCGGAATCTTCGATTTGTCTTCGAGCGAACGGGCAATGGCGCCGGCATCCACGCCGACGTACGCGCGCATGCCGACCCGCAAGCGCTCGATTTGCGGGTAGTCGCGCGTCTCGTATCCCGGGCGTCCATGGAAGTCGCACGCGCAAGCGGCCAGCATCTGCTCGAACCGCTCCGGCCGGCGCAGCACGTCGCAGCGCGCGAACAACTTCGCCATCGTCGAGGGACGCAACGCCATCGCCTGATGGACGACACCATGCTCGCGCGTCGTCATGACGCCGACATCGCGACATTCCACCGGAACACGCAGCCGTTCGCACACGGCCTCAGTCAGCGCAACGCCGCGACCTTCGTGACCATAGTGATGCGGCAGGACGTGTGCGGGCGTCTCACCCTTGCCGAGGTCATGCACGAGTGCCGCAAAGCGCACGGGCAGGGATTCGCCACGGCGGGCGGCAGCGTCGAGCACCAGTCCAAGGTGTGCGCCGGTGTCGAACTTCAGGGTGGTATTGCGCCGGCTGCGGCACGCCGAACAATGCGTCCACCTCCGGCAGCAGACGCACCAGCGCACCACATTCGCGCAGCACTTCGAGCATGCGCGAGGGCCGCTCGCTCATGAGCCCGCGCGAGATCTCCTGCCATACCCGTTCGGCGACCAAGTGATCGACTTCGCCAGCGTCAACCATCTGGCGCATGAGCACCATCGTCTCCGGCGCAATGGTGAAATCCGAAAAGCGCGCCGCGAAGCGCGCGATGCGCAGTATCCGTACCGGGTCTTCCGCAAACGCCGGGCTGACATGGCGGAAGACGCGCGCTGCAATGTCGCGCTGGCCGCCATAGGGATCGACCAGCGTGCCGTGTTCGTCTTCGGCAATCGCATTGACGGTGAGGTCCCGACGGGCGAGGTCTTCCTCGAGCGTTACATCGGGGCTGGCATGAAAAGCAAAGCCCTTGTAGCCATGACCAGTCTTGCGTTCGGTGCGCGCCAGCGCGTATTCCTCATGCGTGCGCGGATGCAGAAAGACAGGAAAGTCCTTGCCGACGGCGCGGAATCCGCGCGAGAGCATGTCATCGACAGTCGCACCGACTACGACCCAATCGTGGTCGCTCACCGGCAGACCGAGCAGACGATCGCGCACGGCGCCGCCAACCACATAGCAGCGCAGACCCGCCGTCACGGCCGCGCTCCGTTGGCAGCCGGTACGCGCGTTGTCGCAGGCTTGGCCGGGCTGGTGTCGAGGTGCGCGTCCGGTTGCGTGAGTGTGCCGGTCAAGCGCAAAGGCAGGGTCTTGCCGCGCAGATCCTTGACCGCCGCAGGACCAGCGCCCCGCAGTACGGTGGTCTGCAGCAGCATGTCAACGGTGTTCTTGCCCGGATCGACCTCGCCATTGGCGACTAGTCGCAACCAACTGCCACGTCCCGCAAGAGACTGCGTGAAGTAAGTGCCGCTGCGCAGGCCGAGGTTGCCCGAGACATCCGTAAGCTCGGTGCGCTCGCCCGCCCGCGTGCGATAGGTGGTGCCGGCGTTGCGGGTCTGCTGAAGCGCTGTCGCCAGATCGACGCCCACGATGACGGGCTGCACGACCTTTACGCGCATCATGCCGTTGGCATTGTTCATCAGCGATGCCAGTGATGCGCCGGTGGTATTGATCTGCGCGGTACCGCTCAGGCGACCGAGCAAGGGCAACGATTTGCCGGAGTCGTGCGCGGCCGCTTTCAGGTCAACGTTGTCGTAGCGCTCATCCAGCGAGAGTTTGCGCGTGATGATGTCGTAGTCAGCGCTGCCGGCGACCGAGCCGCCGTAGAGCGAAATACGGTGTCCGTTGCTGGCGAGTTTGCCGGCGGCGAAGTTATACGGCACGCGCAACGAATCGAGGCGCAGGCCACCCGCCACCACATTGTCGAGGCTGAACGTACCCGACAGGATGCTCCCGCCAAGCCATGCGAACGGCATTTCTGGATTGGCAGCAGCGGGCGCCATCAAGCGGTCAACATCCAGACGCTTGGCGCTGATGTTGACATGCGCGTTGAAGGGATCGACTCCGTTGATCTGGGTGTCGAACCGCACGTTGTCTTCGCCAGTGGTGGCCGTCACGCGCACCGTCGCGCTATGGGCATCGCGCACATTGACGAGGGCGGAGCCCGCGATCGTGGCACGGGCGTTCTCAGCAGAAAGACGCGGGTGGATCAGGCGCAGGTTGCCGCCGATGCGTTCCCACTCCAGCCGGCCAGCTTTCCAGTCCACGCGCAGCGGCGAGGAAGCGTCGCCTTCGGTGCCGGCGATGCCGCGGCGTACCTGCCAGCGGACTTGCATGGCCTCGGCCGAAAAACCACCCGTCGACGGCACGACATTACGGACTTCCGCCCCGAGGTTGATGTTCTCGTCCTGGCTTCGCACGACGTAGCTCGCGTTGAAACGTTCAGTGTGCGGCACATCGTCCGACCACTCCAGGCGCGGCGTGCTGGCGCCAAATTGCACCGACTGCGGGCCATGCGTGCCGCGCAGGTCGAGCTTGGCCTGCACCGTCTGCCAGTTCTCTCCGGATTGCTCCCATGCGATCGTATCCGCACGCGCAGTCGCTTCCGCGCCCGTCAGATTGCCGACACGGCCGGCAACGCGCGCCATGACACTGTCGATACGGCCCACGCTGGCCGAAGTGATGCGATAGTTGCCCGTCAGCCGCAGATCGCCGTCCACGACCGGGTCGCTGCCTTGCACGTGACCGCGCAGCTTGAGCGTGCCGGCACCGCCCGCGTAGAGCGCGCCCGTCTGCATGCGCAGTTCTTTGAACTGCAGACGCCGATTGCTGCCGACGTCTAACAGATCGCCATCTATCTGCCGCAGATCCAACCAAGCGATGTCGGTCGCGTCCACCAGGCTGGAGGTGGCCGGTGTGTCGGTGAGGAAGTCGGCATGACTCCAACGCCCCTTGGCGTCGCGCACAAAGTGGACGGTGATCGCATTGGCCTGCACCGAACGAACCACCATGCGCTTGGACAGCAGCGGTCCAAGCGCCAGCGGCAGACGCAGCTCGCGGGCTTCGAGAAAGGTCGTGGTACTGCGTGCTTCGGTCAACGTGGCCTGACGCACGCTGAGCGCCGGGCGCGGCCACAGCGTCAGCGACACACCGCCGTCCAGGCGCAGGCTGCGCTGGTAGCCGTCGGCAAAATAACGCACCAGTTCGCTCTCGGTGCGACGCGCATCGAAGGTCACCCAGATGAACAGCGCAGCGCCAAGAATCACGGCTGCCACGCCGCCGGCGACGAAGCCGAGTACCTTCAGTACAGAGGTCAAACGCATTGGAAATCAACCATGGGGGTAAGCACGCCGCCAGGGCGAACCCGGCTATTTTCGCAGAGGACAGGCCCTGAGCACACCTTTGCCCGCTTGCCGGTACGCCGCACCCCGCTCGAAGCGCCCCAGGATCGGCCCGGATCGCTATGCGGCCGGGGTATGACTATTGCCGTGAGACCGCTTCATGAGCCACACTCGCTGCCACCCCTTTTTATAAGCGCTTCATAGGCCGGAAGGCACCGGAGCGCATCCAGACAGGAGATCCGCATGAGCTTTTTCAGTGAATTCAAGGAATTCGCCCTCAAAGGAAACGTGGTCGACCTCGCCGTCGGCGTGATCATCGGCGGCGCGTTCGGCAAGATCGTCGATTCGATGGTCAAGGACGTCATCATGCCGATCGTCGGTGCGGTGGTTGGCAAGATCGATTTTTCGAACCTGTTCATCGTGCTGGGGCCTGTTCCCGACGGCACGCCGCGCACGCTCGACGCCCTCCAGAAGGCGGCCGTGCCGGTACTGGCCTACGGCAACTTCATCACCATTGCCATCAACTTCCTGATCCTCGCTTTCGTCATCTTCTTGATGATCAAGCAGATCAATCGCCTGCGCCGTACCGAGCCAGCACCCGCGCCGGAACCCGCTGCAACGCCGGAAGACATCGTGCTGTTGCGTGAGATTCGCGACTCGCTGCGTCGTCAATAAGCCTGTTCAGCACGGACAAAACGGCCCTTCGGGGCCGTTTTTTTATGCCCGGCTCGTTGATCCGTCTATTGCAACAGAAAATTGGCGCATATATATTTTCCACAGAATAGACGGAGATACTCCATGTTCTCACCGCAGACTACGGCTTCTCCTGAAGCTGCCACCGTTCTTTCAAAAGCCACGCTACGCGCCGCCGTCGCGTTGGGCATCAGCAACGGGCGGCTCGCCCAGATATTGGGTGTCAGCCCAGCGACCATTTCCAGACTGGGCGCCGGCCGATACCAATTGGCCGAAAATCGCAAGGAATGGGAGCTTGCTTTGCTGGTGGTGCGGTTGTTCCGCTCACTCGATTCCATCGTGGGCAGCCAGGACGGGGCGCGACGTTGGCTGCAGGGCGAGAACCTCGCTCTTGGCGCAAAACCCGAAGACCTCATCGTCAGCGCCGAAGGGCTCGTCCGCGTCGTTCAATATCTCGACGCCTCGCGCGCCTGCATCTGATGGATATCCCCTCGCCGGAAACGCTCGCCGAGCATGCCCGCGACTGGCGCGCCACACTCTGGCGCATGGTCGAGGCCCAGCACGTCACCAGCACGATGAAACTGGTCGACAGTGGCGCCGAACACGATCTGCTGGAAATCCTCATTGAAGGCGGCAAGCCGCCCGTTCCGCTGGCCACGACCGGGCTGGACTATCTGCTCGCGAGCCCCTTCCGTTATCCGCCGTACCCGGCCGGCTCGCGCTTTCGCGGCCCGACCGATCCCGGTGTGTTCTATGGCGCTCAGGGTGTGCGCACCGCGGCAGCCGAACTGGGTTATTGGCGCTGGCGCTTTTTGCAGGACAGTCCAGCGCTTGAGTCGATCGGGCCAGTTGCGCACACGGCGTTTGCGGTCAAGGCGCAAGGGCGGGCCATCGATCTGCGCCAGCCGCCATTGGCAGAACAATCCGCCCAATGGACGGCGCCGCGCGACTATGCCGCAACACAGGCGCTCGGACGTGCCGCACGCAAAGCCAGCATGGATGCGGTGATCTACGCCTCGGTCCGCGACCCGAAGCCCGCGTGGTGTGCCGTACTGATGGGACCGAGTGCTTTTGCCCGGCCACGCCCGGAGCCGGGTACGCAATCGTGGTGGCTGACGGTTACACCGCGCGAAGCCATCTGGCTGCGTGCCAGCGAACGGATGATCTTCGAGACAGCGTGGTGGGGATAAGTCAGTGGCGCGCGTTCAATGCATGGCGCGCGGGTCGGGGAAATCCGGCGCAAAACGCTTGATCCATTCGCGTGCGGCCTCTTCGCTGTCGAGCACGCGCCCTTCACGGCGCAATACGTCGTTGCGGTACTGCTCGATGTGGCATACCTGTTCGACCATGCGCGCAGCAAACGCGTCGTCCTGCGCAAGAAACTGAACGCCGATGTCGTACTGCTCACCACGCCGGATGCACCACGTCACGCGCCCGCGCATCCGGAATGGCGGATCAGTAGAAGCAATACACAGACTTACCACGCTGCCCACCGGTTGCGCGCGTTCCGCTCGGCAGGCAATGCCACCGAGACTGATGTCCTTGAGCCGTTGTTCGCCAGTGAGTTCTCCGTCTTCCGAGCGCAACTCGATAGGCATGTCCGACGGATGGCGAATGTAGACCCTTCGCATCAAATGCGCTTCGCCCATACGGACACCTCCCCTTTGCCGACCGGTTTTTCATTATTGGTGATGCGGGAAAAAGGGCAAGACGCCTTTTGTGGCACTTGTGTTCAGGGCACGTAGCGCCGCCGCAGAGCCGCGCGTATGCGTGCACGCACGGCAGGCGGTTCATCCCGCGCGCCCATCGCCAATAGCTCACGCGCCTCTTCGGCGTGGGACGGCAGGCCCTCGGCAGTCCAGGCGAGCATGTTGTAGGCCCATGCCCTGACGAAAATGTTGGACGCACAAATGTCGTCGCGCGCGATATGCCACAGAGCAGAACGTGCCTCGTGCGACGTTGAGCAGTAGGCGATGTACTTGAACACGCACAGCCGTATCTGCCAGTGCACGGGTTGTGACAACAGCACGACCAGACGCCCGGCCAATCCCGCCTCATCGGCCATGCACCGTTCGCGCAGTTCAGCAAGAGCCGCAGGGGCAGGAGCCTCAATACAGGACGATAGCGATCGGACGAAATCCGGGGCTGCGGTGGTCATCGAGGCACGCTGGCGAGCAGATCCAGCCGCCGGTTAACCTTGAGCCGGAATCGCCCCCGACCGGTCTTTTCAATCGAGAGAAAGTCGCAGCGCTCGTTGAGTTGAACGTGAAAGCAGAATGAGGCGCGCTTCGAGGTTATCGTCGATATCCGGCAGGCGCAGCGCGGAATCCAGGCGCAGTTCGCGATTGGAAAATTCCGTGCGGCCACTCTCCGCGTGCTGCCCAAGCAAACGCCACAGGATCGCCCCGGCTACGCCCTTGATGATGTAGTCGTTGTCGATGAACACGCTGTCGTTCTCGGCAAAATGACGGACCGTTGCGGAGCCTTGCGCGGGTGAGGCGACAGGCTGCGCACGCGGAAAATCTTCCGTCACAGATGTCTCGACACATTGCAGGGCTCGGATCGCCAGACCCACCTGCCGTGCAAGCGTCACCAACGCGTCTTCATCGTCATACGAGAACCGCTGTTGCTCGGGGCTCTCGACGTACAGCACACCAACCAACGCGTCAGCGGCAAGAATCGGCACGGCCATCTGACTGTGTGCCTGGGCCAGCCCGACAAAGGGGATTTCTTCGCCTGTGCTGAATCCGGCGTCGATGGCCTGATCACGTACAGCGCGGGCGTAGCTGTATTCGTTCGTCATGTGCGCAATGCGGATCGGCACGCGATGCTCTGCCGCCACACCGATGACACCTTCGCCCAGACCGATTTCGAACCCGACACCGGACTCAGCATAGCCATGCGTCGCAACGGTGTAGAGCCGATGGTGAACGGCATCGAACATCAACAGCATGCTGTGAGCAATGCCGAATTGCGCATCGAGACTTTGCAGTGTCTGGTCGAGCAGGGACGACAGGTCCCCGATGGCGCACAACGCTTCGCTCGCAGCTCTGAGCGACGACAGCAGATTGCGGCGTGGAGCCGGAGCGGAGAGGCTTCCACCGGGTACGCGTTCAATTGCGAGCACACGATAGACATCCGAACCGAGCAGCCGGAACACCCCGACCAGGCCGGAATGCGAGGCGATGCCAGCGAGCTTGGCCTTCATTCGCTCGAACAACCAACCTTCAGTCTGGGTGTGCAGATATTGCAGACTCAATCGATAGCTCGCCCCCGTGGTGCCGTCCGTGACATAGGCCGTGGCAAAGGGGTGCGCCAGGATGTTTTCGCGCGTCTTGCTGAAGAACTGGAAAGACAGCGCAACGTGCTGGGGGTCGACGTATTCAACCTGCGACACATACGTGACATTGGGAACGCCATCGGGCGAGCAGGTGGCAAGAATGCTCGGGATGGCCGCTTCCAGACAATTGCGGATGGCGTCGAGGCCGGTGGTCAGGGTATTCACGGCAGGCGATTGCCGGCGCTGGGTCCGGGCGTCTGGATAAAGCCTGCCGAAGGCGTGAAGCTGATGCTGCACAGTTCGGCCGGGTCCCACTGGAATACGGCACGCAGCAGAGATTCACCATATTCGTGCAACGAACGCAGATCCTCCAGAAGCGTTTCGACGTGCTGGCCGGCGCAGACCTGATCGAACGGGCGCTGCGGTTCGACGACGGCGTCCCGCCCCTTTAGCTGCACCGTCTGATTGGTGGATGGCTTGCTGAAGACGACCGCAACCTGACCGTTGGCACGCACGTCCGCCAGCACTGCGGCGGCTTGCGCATGTTGAACGATCAGCGTTACGCGGCGTCGGTCGGCGGACACCCGGCAACCGAAGCACCGCGCCAGCGATGTGTGCATGCCACCATCGCGAGAAGCGACTGTAATCGACAGTCCGCTCTGGATGAACGCGGAGAGCGCTTCGGGCAGAGGTTCGGGAGAGGAGTCCGGCGACATGACGTAGCCATGGCGTACAAAACGTCATGGTAGCCAGCGCCTACAGCGGGCGCCACGTCCAGATGTGCGAAGCGCGGGGAGCGAGTCTGGACTGCGTTCAGCCTGGAGCGAACCATTATTCGCTCCAGGTGAACTTTTTGTGATGCTATCGAATGCCCGCGATGAATATTGCCGCGAGCGTCACGGTGTCAGTAGTAGTGATAAACCAATAGCGCTGCGCCAGCGATCGCATACGGCGCGAGCGCAGACAGGACGGCACAAGCTGCAGAAAGTGCCTTGTCGACCAGTGGTTTATCCATGGCGTTGTGCGCCACGTGCATGATGTGGTTCATGGTTCTCTCCTCGTTTCGGGCGAAGCGGGCGTGTGAAAACGCCCCGGCAAGCCCGGTATCGAAATGCGTTTGGGTCTGTACGCGGCGCGTCAGTGCGCAGGTGGCTCGGGGTAACGCACATCGCCGTTGAGCGATGTGACCGAGAGAGCCTGGGGCCACGCAAGGAGAGATGAAGCCTGCAGGTGCCTTGCGTTTGCCCCGCGCGGAATGCGGATGGACATGGGGTCACCTAATTCGGGTGTGGTTTGGCCCTGTCACTATAGGCCACGCAGTGCTCGAATGCGGCAAAATGATTGTTCATCAAGAATGAACAATGGGCCATGGAAAACTACATCGAGCTAAGGACTTTCCTGGTGGTGGCAGAGCTTGGTTCCTTCGCGGCAGCGGCCAAGCGGCTCGGGCTCGCCCGCTCCACGGTGACTACGCAGGTGCAGACACTTGAGCGCGCACTCGGCGTGTCGTTGCTGACCCGCACGACACGGCATGTGTCGCTGACGGCGGAAGGACAACGCCTGGCAGAACGCGGGGCAGTCTTGATGAGCGGGCTGGAGGAGCTCGCGGCCGAAATATCGCAACGCGCGGGGCGTGTTGCCGGCGAGCTGCACGTGCAGATGACCGAGTCGATTGCCAACACACTGGTGTTGCCGCGTTTGCCCGAATTCCTGCGCGCCTATCCAGACCTGGCCTTGCGCGTATTGCTGTCAGAACGCGCGCCAGACCTCGCCGCCGAAGGGATCGACCTTGCCCTGCGGCTGTCGGCCGACAAGGACTCGGCCTATCGCTACCGGCGCTTCGGCAAGGTCAATTTCGTGATGGTGGCGAGCCCGGCTTACCTGGCGCGATATGGCACGCCCCGACACCCGGACGATCTGCGTCGCCACCGCACCATTGATTTTTTCGACGCCGATGCGGGTCGCCCCATCGACTATGTGCTGGGAAAGGGACGTGAGCGTATTACCGTTCCTGCTGGCGGCATGCTGGAAGTCAACAATGCGCGGGCAGGGCTGACCTGTGCGTTGGCGGGATTGGGCATTTACGAGGACTTCAGCTTCTTGCTTCGGCCTCATCTGGCAGAAGGCAAACTGGTACGGGTGCTGCCTGACTGGAAGCGCCCAGGGCCGGCAGTCGTGGCGCTCTATCCTTCGGGGCGCCAGCAGTCTGCACCTGTCCGGGCTTTTTTGCGCTTTCTCGACGGTGTGCTGGGCCCCGAATTGAAAGCGGACGCTCAGGCTTAGCCCGCTATCGGCATGCGTCGCGGCGGGCGCGAAGGGCGCCGGGAGGGGAATGATCGCGGACGGCGATCGAACAGATTCCAACGCCGTGTGTGGCGATGCGTGTCGTGCACGGTGCTGACTTTCTTGAACCAGCGCGCGGCCAGTGCGCTCATGCCGATCAGCGCCAGTGCAGCCAGGCCGACGATCCAGTAGTCGATGTGGAAGCCATTGCGCAGGCTTTGGTTGAGTTGCTGTGCAAACACCGTGGCGGCCAGCGCGCCCGGCAACATGCCGAGAAAAGTGCCCACGGCCAGATGCCACAGCCGGATACGCAATGCGCCGGCGGCGATGCCGAGTACCGGGAAGGGCGCAGCCGGGACCAGCCGCAACATGGTCATCGCCAGCAGACCGTGGCGACGCAGTATCGGTACGAGATGGTCCAGCCGTGCGCCCCCCAAACGCCGCACGGTACGGCGCGATAGCAGTCGGCCTATCAGGTAATGCACGACCGATGACAGTACCAGCCCGGTCATGGCAATGCCCAGGCCGCCCCATGTACCGAATGCGATGACGGCGGCGCTGGTGACCAGCGGCCGCGGGAACATCACGAAACTCATCGGCGTATAGACCAGCACCAGCAGCAATGGCGCCCACCAATGGCGCGCAAAGGCGTTGGCCATGGTGGTGACATTGTCAACGTTCGCCAGACTCGCCAGTGGCGTATAGCGCCAGGCAAGCGCCAGCCCGGTGATCAGCATGAGGATCGCCACAAGATTCGGCCACACCGGTCGTGGTCGTTCCTCGCGGGCGATTTCGCGCTGCGCGTCGGAGACATCATCGGCAGCTTCGGCAAAGAGTTCGATCGCCACCGGTTGTTCCGGATCGGCGAAAGCCACCGAGTTGACCATCGCTTCCGGCCAGCGATGGGTTTCTTCGAGTGCGCGAAGCTGGTGACCTGTATGGCCGAGTGTTGCGACCGCGGCTGCCATGGTGCCATGTTGTTCGATGGCTGCGGCAACCGCACGTACGTCGGTGCCCGCATGTTCGGCCAGCAGCTCGTCACGGAACTGGCGGATGCGCGCCCGCACGGCTTCATTGTCACCGGCGTCAACAACGATGTCGCATTCAGTGTCGAGCCCCATCGAGCGGTTGCTGATGTTCGATGACCCGATGCGCAGCCACTGGTCATCGACCGCCATCATTTTTGAGTGCACGTCGATGCATGTGCCCTCGGCGAGTCCGTCACGGTGCGGGTAACACGCATGGAAACGTCCCGCGTGGTCGGCCGCACGCAATTGCTGCAGCAGGCGATTACGCAACACGTGCATGGTCACTTCTTCAAGCCAGCCGTGGCTGAGCAGGCGCGTCACCAGAAACACCTCCGGCCCGTTCGGTTCAGCGAGGCGTCGCGCAAGTGCGGCACCAATCGAGGCGCAGGTGAAGTACTGGTTCTCGATGTAGATGTAGCGCTTGGCGCGGGCGATCATGTCGAGATAGAGCTGTTCGACGTCCTTTACCGCGGCATGCGAAGCGGTCGGCGGAAAAGTGCATGCGATGGCCAGATCGACATCGCTCATATCGACCGCAACCCCTTCCGGCCATGGCTGATTCAATACGGCGCGGGCATGCAGGCGCTCACCGGTCGCCAGTTCCCAACGGGTACGCGCGATTTCTGCAACGACCTGCGCGGCTTCGCCGTCGAACATCATCATGATGTCGTGGAAGGGCGGGTACGACGTGCCCTGCACTTGGCGACGCGGGTCGCCCGGGGTGTGCTGACGGCTGTCCCAGCGACGACTGCACAGATCGAAACCGCCCACGAACGCGATGCGATCATCGATCACCACGATCTTCTGGTGATGCGAGCCTCCCACCGGTTGCGTGTTGTCGTATTCGAAGAGAACGCGACGATGCGGCTTCCACGACGACAACCCATATGCCGGAGAAAGCTCGCGATCGAGCCCGAACACCATGGGGTAGTCCCAATTGAGGATTCGGATGTGCAGGCGCCGCCGCGTACGTGCCAGTTCATTCAGGAAATTGCCCAGCGTATCGATGGGCTGCCCGGCGGCGTCGAACCCGGTCGGAGCGCGGCTGTCGAAGTCCCACCCGACGATGACAATGGAGCGCTGGGCCTGCCGGCAAGCCTGTACGACGGTGTTGAAGTACGCTTCACCATCCACCAGCAAGGCAACGTGCTCGGCGTGGGCGACCGCGCGGCAGTTGCTACCGATATCGAACAGGCACTCACGCCTCGTCTGCGTGGCTGGCATGGTTTCCTCCTGGGGATGCGTTTCGACGCACGCATTTGTCTCCACGGAGAGGCAGCAAGCTTCATTCCCGGCAATGTGGCCTCCGGATTACCGCGATTGCGCCTCAGGCGCAGGGTTGCGACGATAATGGCGTTTGCGCTTTTGAGTTGGTCCCACCGTTCCACAAGCATCCCAGGTCATGTCCCCGCCGCGTTGTGCGGCATCCGTTGAATCCGGCGCGTTGTCGCGCCTTCATCACGAAAGGATGTACCGATGAGCACCGTCCGTACCGTTGCAGTCCTCGTAGGCAGCCTGCGCAAGGAGTCATTCAGCCGTAAGGTCGCGTTGGCGCTGGCAGAACTCGTACCGCCTTCACTCAAGCTGGAAATTGTCGAGATCGGCGACTTGCCGCTCTACAACCAGGATCTGGATGAAGGCACGCCGCCTGCGCAGTGGAGTGCATTCCGCCAGAAGGTGAAGGCAGCCGAAGCGGTGTTGTTCGTTACGCCGGAATACAACCGGTCGGTGCCCGGTGTACTGAAGAACGCCATCGATGTGGGCTCGCGTCCGTACGGTTCGAGCGTGTGGGACCGTAAGCCTGGGGCCGTTATCAGCGTGTCGCCGGGCGCGCTGGCCGCCTTTGGCGCCAACCATCATCTGCGTCAGTCGCTGGTGTTCCTCAACGTGCCGGCCATGCAGCAGCCCGAGGCTTATATCGGCAACGCAGCCAATCTGTTCGATCCGCAAGGCAAGCTGAACAACGACGGCACGCGCGAATTCCTGCGCAAATTCGGCGATGCGTTTGCTACGTGGATAGAGCGCAACTGCGTCTGAGGTGATTGGTTGCCCCGGGGCGTGGCGCTCCGGGCCTTCAAGAAAGCGGTATCAGTAGGTGGGCGGTTTGTAGGGAAAGTAGGCGTCCCACAGGCTCATGTGGCCTTCGCGGGTGATCGCCAACACATCGTGGTGCGGCGATGTCTGGAAGAGCACGATGCGCCGGCCGTCCACCGGCATCCAGGCGTAATTCACCAGACTGAACGAACCAAGCGACTGGTTGTATGTGTCCAGTGCGCTGACCATGTTGCCGTTCGCTTCGCGGATCTGGGTGCGATCGTGTACGAAGAACAATATTTGGTTGGCGAGCGAGAACTGAAAGGCTCCCATCGTCCACTTCGAACCCGTCGTCAGATCGGTTTCCACCAAGTTTACAAAGCCGCCACGGCATACGCCGTAGTAATCCACGTTGCGATGCGTGCTACGGATCTCGTAGTTGCAACCCATACTGTTGATGAGCAGGCACAGCGCGGCAATGCCGACGAGAACCGGGAAGGCCCATAGCAGGGCGAGGCGTTTTCTGGTCATTTTTTGCGCGCTACAGCCCACGTGCGGGTTCGGATACCGGCCGGTCGCGCGACGGAACGCCGCGGTAGAGCGTCATCCAGGCGTTGCCCGAAATGACGATCAGGCGCTGGGCCGCGTCGGTAGGTAATTCCAGCGCTGTCGCATCGCGTTCGTCGTCCAGAACAACACACAGGGTCCCTCGCGATTGCGGCGAGCAGTCCACAGGTACCCATTCGTGCGCCGTCACCAATGCAAACACGACAACGGCTACCAGACAGATCAGATTGAGCCGTACCAGACGTTGATATCTGAACCGCTGGCGCATTGCAGCGACAGGGCCCGATGCCGGCAAGGTATCAACGGACAACGCATCCGCATCGATGGCTGTGCCCGTTTCGTCTGATGGAACAACATCGTTTTGCTCGACTTGCTGAGGCAATGCCGGCTCGTCGAGGTATTTCTCGATCTGTAGTCCGGACGCGAGCTTGAGCAGGTAGCCCTCGCGCGGAAGCGTGCGGATTTCGAGTTCCGGCGGGGAGCCCTGCAAATGGCGACGCAGATTGGCAATCGCAACGGGCAGCGAATTGGGGCTGACGGGCCGGCCACTCCAGCCGATCGACAACAGTTCGTCCTTGCCCTGCAAGACGCCTTCATTACCGAGCAACTGTTCGAGGATGGCCACTTCGGCACCCGACAGCCGGACACAGGTCTCTTCATCACCCAGCGTCCGGGTGAGTTGGCGAAGCTCAGGCTCAAGCGTGAATGACCCGAATGTCAGTCGGCTCAAAACACATGCTCTCTAAGGGGAGACGGCATGAATGATCAGACGAATCAGAGCGGAGCCGTCATGATAACCAAAGGTCGATAAGAGATAAAACATCATGCAAGTGTCTGATTCATAACTTTTTATTATTTTTTATGTCTTTGCGCTCGCAATTGTCGGATGCACAGTGGGGTCAAGTCGCCGGACAGCACTCCCCCGAGCGTAGTAGTCCGGCATGTCCCGATCCCTAAAACAGGAGAACAGAACATGCTGATCGTGAACCCCGAACATGATCTCCGAATCGACCTCGATACAGGCGTAGCCTGCTACAGCCCCGACAGCGGAAAGAACCGATCCTACATTCGTCTTGGGCGCCGCGAACGCGTGCTGCTGGCGTACCTTGCCCGGCGCTGCAATCAGTTGGTCTCACGCGAACAGTTGCAGAACGCGGTTTTCCCCGATCGGAAAAACGGCACGGCGTCGCTGACATCGTCCATCTCGCAGATCCGCCAATTGCTGACCAACGTCGATCCTGCCTGCAAGTGCCTGCTGACCATCTATGGCGAGGGTTACCTCTTCGACCCATCGCTGTCCGAACTGGAAGTCATCAACGATGACGACCATGCTCGTGCTGCAAGCACCTTCCATCAAGCGCCTGCGGCCCACTTGTACTGAACAAGGAATTCTTCGCTCTTAGTGAGCGCTTTTAGGCGCGGTGCAGTCGCTTGCCTGCGCCGTGGCGGGCAAGTGTGGGTTCTCGCCCAGAGGAAAAGCCATGAAGACACTAAAACAACAGTTCGCCGTTGGTATCGCTGGCATAGCGATCATGACCTCGGCTATAGCGGGACCCAACATGCAGATGAGCGATTCGCAACCGGTGCACTTCGCGCTCGGAACCAGTTCGGTCCACTACGACAGCACCGTTGGGCGCTCGCCGCGCGATTATGTCCTGCATGCCGCGCATGGCCAGACGCTGAGCGTCGATCTGGACGGCTGCGCCACAACGCATTTCGACATCCTCACGCCCCAGACTCCCACGGCGCTGTACAACGGCACGCTGGACGGGCATCACGCGGTCTTGGCGATGCCCACCGACGGACAGTACATCGTGCGTGTGTATCAGGACGGCAACGCGTCTGGACAGGCGTCTTTTCAACTTGGTATTGCCGTCACCGGCACGCCGGCACACGTCTCTTCGCCACCTTCACTGACGATCGATCCGGCACAGGCTGACGCCACGCTGCTCTAGGCAACGCGTACAAAGGGAAGCAGACATGTTGGGGAAACAAATCGCGGTACTCGCGGCCGCTCTCGGAATGATGATCGTATGCGCGCCGTCGATGGCTCAGGAGACGGCCCGCCAGGTCCCGGTGCAATTCTCGAAGGGTACGAGCAGCAGCCAGATCAGAGGAACGATCACAGGCTACGAAGTGGTTGACTATCACCTGACCGCCAGAGCAGGGCAGGTCATGACGGTGAACTTCAAACCGACGAATCGGTTCGCATTCTTCAATGTGCAACCGGCGAGTTCTGAAGAAGCGCTATTTGTAGGCGCAGTGAAAGGCGACCACTACAGTGGCGCGTTGCCGCAGGATGGCGATTATGTGTTGCGCGTGTATCTGATGCGCAATGCTGCGCGCCGCAACGAGTCGGCGCGCTTCACGATGGCGATATCCGTTACCGATGCAGGCGCAACGCATCGGTACTGACGGCATCAGGCACTGGCTTCGTCGAGCCGGGCGATATCGCTCGCGCTGAGCACCAGCGCCGCCGCTCGGGCAAAGCTCTCCACCTGCCTAACGCTGGTCGCACTGGCAATCGGGGCGGTGACGCCTGGCCGAGCGATCAACCATGCCAATGCAATCTCGGCTTGTGACGCACTATGGGCAGCCGCAACCTCGTCGAGCGCAGCGAGTATGCGATCGCCACGCGCATCCAGATACTTGGCTATGCCACCACCGCGAGCGCTCTTGCTCAGATCGGCCGAAGACCGGTACTTGCCCGACAGGAAGCCCGAGGCGAGGCTGTAGTAGGTCACCACACCCACGCCTTCACGCATGCATAGATCGCGCAACGCGCCATCGAAGCTTGCACGGTCATACAGATTGTATTCGGGCTGGAGGACTTGGTAGCTCGGCAATTTGTTGTCGCGTGCCACTTTCAGCGCGCATCCCAACTGGGCCGCATCGAGATTCGATGCTCCGATCGCGCGGATCTTGCCGGCCTTCAACAGAATGTCATAGGCGGCCAGCGTTTCTTCGTAAGGCACTGACGCATCTGGCCAATGCGAGAAATACAGATCGATCGTGTTGACGCCAAGTCGAGCCAACGAATCATCGACTGCCTGCAGTATCCACTGCTTGCTCAGGCCTTTCTTGCCAGGCACGCCAAGGTCGGAGCCGACTTTGGTAAACACCACCACCTTATCGCGCATGCTGGGGCGAGCGCCCAGCCAGCGTCCGATGATCGATTCTGACTCACCCCCCACGTTGCCAGGCGCCCAACGCGAATACACGTCGGCCGTGTCGATAGCGTTGAATCCATGATCAACGAAGGCGTCCAGCACGTCGAAGCTGGTTTTTTCGTCGATGGTCCAACCGAATACGTTGCCACCGAAAACGATGGGGGCGATGGAAAGGCCTGTGTGGCCCAGACTGCGTTGCTGCATGGAATGCTCCTTCGCAGAGAAGAACTGACTTACGCGATTCATGGGGCGAACAGCGCAGCGGAAAGCTGCACCGTGCCACGGTCAACCGACCTTCATTGTTGCGCGTGGTTCATTCGACACGGGAGCATTTTCAAGGGAACGAAGCTGCGTGAGCACTGCGCAGAAGCGCATTCGGCGGCGATTCCACCAGCGGGCTCTCGTATGTGGTCGCTGCTTGCCGTTTCAAAGGCGAGGAGTTCATCGGTGAGCTCGAGAGGCGCATCACAATGCGAATCGAGCGATAACTCAACGGCCGAATTGGTCCGAAAAACAGAAAAGGCCCGATTTGGGCCTTTTCTGTTCCACGCTAGTCTCAGCTATTCGGAAATGCTGGTCTCACGAAGCGGAACTTTGTCCCACTATTTCGGGTTACGCACACTCGCTACACTGTGTAGGAGGTCAAGAAAGCTGAGAAACCACCCCTTGCCAGACAAGGGTTTCCGCGGCGCATGGAAGCATAACGAGAGAATCCGATACGCATAATCCGAGATTTTTCGTTCTCGCCTCGGCATCACAGGAAAACGTGGTGGAGGGAAGCCTCTCATACCCATTCGCATGCGGGGTTGCTGACTTCAGCCAAGCTACCAAAAATGGGTCTATCTGCAGTGTGATTTTAGCCCGTTACGGTCGATGGGGGGCTCATCATTCGAGCCTTTTCGTATTGTCGCGCGTAGTTCATCTTGAACCTAGCCTCAGAGACCGGGTTCCGTGGCCTCCAATGGGTTGCGAAGAGTCGAGTGGTAGATTCTCGGGCAAGTTTTGTCTTGTCCTTGAAGCGAGCACCTTGAGCCTGGCGGACAGCGTCATATGTGGTGTCGCAGTGGGGTACACTGACAGCCCATTCAACGCAAAACGGTGCCAGACATCGGTGTTTGACCTTGTAGAAGTCCCGGCGGAGCATTCTCATGAGAGGTTTGTTCCTGTCACATTCAAAGGAGATGCGTGGGACTTTTCTCACCTGAAGACTTTTGCTTTCAAGGTGGAGCTGGAAGGAATTGGCGTTACCGACGTCGTGGTTTTGTTCTCATGCCACTGCTTTACGCACAGCTTCAAGTGGGACGACAGACCGCGAGCAGCCATTCCCGCTGATGAGATTTATGACGACGGTGCGGAACAGCGTGTCCTGGACCCCGTGCGCTATGCCTGGTCGCAAAACCTATTGCGAACCATGGTCCATGAGCTGCCGCAGAGGAAAATTATCGTCGCAAACGACGAACAACGAAACTTCATGACTTGGCAGCGGCAATCTGCAGCTGGGGTCGAGGAAACTTACGCAGTATTTTTTGACGTGGAGAAAGACAAGCACCGAGGCCGTCGCTTGCTGCTCCGGATTCAATCTGCTTACGTGCTAGACAATGGACTGAGCAGGCGGCAACGTGAAGCCAAGAAAGTTGGCTGGCACACCTTGCTGAAGGCGGCCCACGAGGGCCGGAAAATCAAACCCTAGAAAGGTCAATGGCCACCAAAGGTGGCCATTGCATGCGGGACTCTCTACCCCGAAGGGACTCCCACTCCAGGTGGGACCTAGCAATGCTAGGCGGCACTACGTTTTGTGCACCCGCTCGTACGTAGCTTTTCTGGATTCCATCCTAGCCCCATCGGCCGCCAGTGTCAATCAGTTTTGAGGGAGGGCCTATCGCGGAGTCCCTCTCAAGGCGCACTAGATAGGCCATGTAAGTATAGAACTCCTTATCATCGAGGATTGGATGGTGATAGAGAGCTGGACATGTCGCCCCGGTTGAAGAGCGTTATCAGCAGGTTATACCACCCGGTAGTTGCAAACGGCCGGCAAGTCTTTGCGCTCTCTCGTGGGGACGCGGAACAACTGCCTCGTCTCGAGACCGTAGCAATCATTTCGATTACTGCCCCGGAACGACCGCGGGCGAACCTGGATGGGTTCGGCTTGCTGCTGCGGCTGCAGTTCGCGGATGTCGACTTTCGGCAGGCAGAAGTCTCGCGTCGGGCAAAGGAGAAGCTGGCCGACGCCTTCACCTCCGGCCAAGCCGCTCTCATCCTCGACTTCGTTGAGAGCCTGCCAGCATCGGTTCACACCATCATCATTCATTGCGAAGGGGGATACTCACGGTCTGCCGCGGTTGCCTTGAGCTTGCATCGCCTCTACGGCTATCAGGTGGAGATGGACCGACTCACGCAGGCCAATCCATCGGTGGTGGCCACTCTCACGACGAGACCTGACGCTCCAAAGAGAAGAGGTCGCAGCTAGGCTGAACCACCAGCTGCCGCGTGACCAACGTTGTTCTCCTAACGGAGTTCGCGGTTCGACCCAAGGCTGAGGTCTTGTAGGACCTCTCAGGCGAACAACTGACCTGTCACACCCCGCGCCAGCTCGCGGAAGTACCTGCTACTGAGCCTGTAGTGAGGCGCTCTAACGCAGGTACAGCATGCTCCGGCTCTCATGATTTCTTGCCTCTCGGCTTGCTTGCACGCTGCCGCGGCGCCGCAGTTCGCGTCAGCGCGAGCGGATTTATCGTAGGAACAGGCGCAATCGTCTCGAACCATGACGTTCGACCCAAAGCGCGCACGACCTCGATGAGCGTACGCAAGGACGAACCGCTCCCGTTCTCCAGGTTGCGCAAGGTTCGCACGGAGATACCCGCGCGCCCAGCGAGTGCCGCCTGTTCGAGATTCTTGTGGACACGTAGCGTCTTCAGTCGCTCCCCAAGCGTTACTTCCATCTCGGCTGGCGTTTGAACATCGTTTGTCGTTGCCAATTCACCCTCCGTTTCCGCGCTCGCCTCATTACAACAGGCAGTATTCTGCCGCTTATGAGCAGAAAATGCATTTAAACGGCAAAATATTGCCTGTTGTTACGTGGTGACAGAGCCGCCGTCAGCAAGGTGCTCGCTACCTGCGAGCCCCCTCACCTTGCCGACGCTTCACTGTGCGTCTCATGCGCTCAACTTTGCCTATACGAGAAGGCAAGCCGCTCCATGCAAACCGCCGCGCGCCACGCCGCCGGTTAGTCGGCCGCCCCATCCGAAGATGGATGTCGGTGATGGAGCGAACTTGCCGCCTGCGCGGACGAGGCACCGACCACCAGCGCGCAGGGGAGACCGACTCTGGGGGGAAGTTCTGAGAAATCGGCGCGCCGGCGAAGACAGAAGCGCGGAACACAAGTCTGTCGGGCGAGGCCGGCTCCATACCGTAGTAATGGGAGACGACTGAGTGAAGGCGCATCCCGGGCAATCCGCCAGGGAGGGCTAGGCTCAGCCTTCACCACCCGTAGGCAGGTTGTGCAGGTGTGCATCTGCTTTTAAGGCTGAGCCATTTGACATTAGTAGCCCAAGGCTCGAACGAACCAGGAATCAACATAGCGCCAGGTACCCAGTCCTCCCGGGGGGGGATTCAAAGCGGTTACCTGTTATCAGCGCTCTCCTATCCATCAGTAGCTGCAGGACGTCAATGGGCGATGCGCGATAGCGCGTGGAATTGGCCGCCTACAGCGAAAACCTACTGCGTTGGCGCAGATGGCTCGCCCCCCAACGGAAGCAGGCCCAACGCACGCGCCGTCTCGCGTGGCATCTTCACAGTCAGGGACACACCCGGCCCGTCCAGTGTCTCCAGCTGAACCTGGACCCCTTCAAGACGGAGATAGACCGGGGGTTCCCGCGAGTCGTCTTCAGAAATCACGCCATCTTTGACAATCAATCCATCCAGCACGTCCTCGTACAAATCGAAGCCCGGCTGGTCTAGCGCGCGGTCTCGCCATTTGATGCTGGTCTTGCTGCTCATCTCAGCTCCTTCTCACATGAATTTCCGCCGGGCACAAAAATGTAACCCCCTTCTGCGTCACCGTAAGCGCGGGTCTGTCCGAGCAGAAGATATTCCGCGGTGATAGCGCACAGTGCCGCATCCAGCGCGTCGATGGATTTGAGCGGACGCGTCTCCACCCCCAGGTCCTCGAGTAGTTGGCGCCGCTGCACGCGTTTTCGTTTGGCGGAAGCGACGTGGGTGCCGAGCAGCGCGCAGGTGACGGCATGCGGAAAGGTCTCAAAGCAGACCTTACCCCCACCGTAGCGGGTTTCTGTCTGGAGCGGGTGCGTCGCGGCCAACGCCTGATGCACCCGCTCGCCGTTGAACATCCAGCCATAGAAGCCCGACAGGCTCGATTCGGCATGCGCTCTCGTCGGGGTCGAGAACGAGAATATCCGCTCGCGCGCCAAAGCCCGCTCTGCGACGCGCCCCGTACCACGCGGGCTCCACAGGCAGGGTGAGTCAACGCCGACGGCGCTAACCTCGAATTCGTTGCACCGCTGCGCCAACAAGGCGGGGTCGCCGCTGTGGACGCAACTGAGCACCTCACGCCCGCGCAGGATGACCAGATGGCAGCCCTTTCGCGTGCCGCCGATGTCTATGCCGGCCACCGTCACCGAAGAACCCTCATGCGTCATGCTCGCTACTCCCCCACGTACAAATGCACGCCAAACGCCGACACCGATAAGATGACATCGTGCTCAATCTCCCGATGGTTCGGTGTTCATGGCTTCCGATACTTTTCAGACGCATGTCGCGCGCACGGCACAGTTTCATGAAGCTGTCCTGCACCATGTTGCAACGCTCACGCCGGCACCGGGCGAACGTTTCGTCGTGGCGTTTCAGTCCGGCATCTTGTCGCTGGAGCATGCCGTCAGTGCCATGCTGCTGTTTGAAGCAGGGCAATTTGCTTCCGGTATTGCACTGCTCAGATGCCAGTTTGAATGTCTCGTTCGCGGAATCTGGCTGCTCCACGCCGCCAATGACAATTGGGTCGCGAAGTTCGCAGAACCGCTGACCACGGAGAGCGCCAGGCAAGCCAACGAGGGTCTGGGGCTCGCCGACATGCTCAAAGCACTGGAGGCCGCCCCGGAAGCGCCCGCTGCCATCGTGGCGCAGCTGCGTGGGTATAAAGACGTGACCTGGAAGGCGATGAACAGCTACACGCACGGTGGTCTGCATCCACTGGCACGAACGCTGACCGGCTATCCGGAGCAACTCATCTACGACGTCACCCGCAACGCCAACGCCCTGGTGGCCTTGTGTGCGCAGCTGCAATCCATCCTGACAGGGATGCCCGAGAACATGGCGCCGGTTCGGCAAATGCACGAATCGTTTGCGGACGTTCTGCCCATCATCGGCCAAGCCTAGCGCGCTCTTTGGAACCGGGCGTTCGAGTCCCGCCCTTCGCGTGCTCAGGGTCGGCAAGCGGCAGATAGCGCTGGCGGGTTTGCGTACCCAAAAGGAATAAGTGCGCATGAATGTTCAGGGCTTCGGCTTTGTCGTGCGAGGCAAGACGCGAACGAGTACGGTGACCGGCTTTGCTGATGGACTGACCGGCTTGAGTCTTCCTTCTTTGTACGAGGCCTCCAGCTTTTCAAGCAATCGACGTTTGCTCGCCTGTTTCGCTTCGTCTAAGTCATCTGGCTGTTTCTGGTCTGTCATGACGCCCTCTTCATCTCATTGCAATTCAGCTTGGCACGCTGAGTCGAGGGGTGCGTCGGAGACGAACAAGTCCTGCCCTGCCCGCGCCCCCAACACCGCAAGTCGTCCCAACTCCGCGACCGGAATCAGCCCACCGCGTGACGCGCCTCCGGGCAGTGGTCGAGCTCCCACCAGCGACACACCGGACAACAGTTTCGCCAGCGCCGAAGACTTGGTCCCCATGCCACGCGCAAGGTCCGCGAGCGGCAGGTAAGCCTGGCGGAAAGCAAGCAGCTGATGCGGCAACACGACTCGGCAGGGCTTGCCGCGCAGCCGGATGGTCTCGGACGCCAGGAGCCCTGAGTCAATCCAGTAGGCAATGCTCTCCCACTTCCAACCCGTGGTTTTGGCGAGCTGCTGAATCGACAGGCCTGCTTCCAGCAAGGGCGTACCAAAGTATTCCGCGACATCCGTTCGCAAGAACACCATGTCTCCCAAACGACGCGCGGAGACGACTGCCTTCACCTGGCCATCAGCGATGGCCCGCATCGCCGATTGGATGGCCTGTTTGTCACCCATCCGCCGGCTGGTCAGCCCCGCCCAGGTGAGCGTTTCGTCGTCACCATCGAAGCCGCCAGGCTCAGCCGCTTCGCGAACGCGCTCGAAGAGTTCAAGCAGAGAGCGACGCTCCACCGGCCCGCCCTTGAGGAGGTCATGGCGCCAGTTCGCGTCAGCGCGAATGACGTCGGCGGCCATCATGTGCGAGAGCACCGACGGTGACACGCCCGCCAACTCACAGGCCTCAACGCTGCTTATCCATTCGCTGCGCTGCTGCTGGATGCGCGCGACCTCAGCACGCGGAATTTCATAAACCATTCCACGCGTACCCAGGCGACGGGTTCGGTACGCGCACCCCCCAGTCGGCAGGCATTCCTGCAGGCGGGACACGCTGACTCCCATCGCTTTGGCAGCGTCAGCGGCCCGCATATGCTCGGTCGCGTCCTGCGCCATCGTCTTGGCCGAATCGAGCCCGAGGATGCCGTCGAACTGCACGGCTGCAACGTCGATGACGACTTGCAGGAAGGGCTCAAGCGCCGTGCCCTGACAGCGTTTGCGCAGCTCGATGTACCAGGGCCCAAGCCGCATGTTGAGCGTTCTCGCCTCAGGCTTGCCCACGGCAATCCGCTGCGCGACATGCGCCTCGAATCCAGCGGGCCAATCGGCGAGCAAAGGCTCAAGCGGTGCCAGCAGCTCGACCGCTTCCGCTACGGACCGTGGCGCCGTCGCACGCTGACGCAGCGCGGGCTGCGTCGGGTCCGCGAAGCGACACAGCGTTCGGACAAGCGAAGCCAGCGCCGGGATGTCCACGCTCTTCACCGTCGGTGCGATGCCACCGGAAGTCCGGCCCGCGCTCCCGATGAGCGCCGACAGCCAATGCTGCGCGGGGCTCGATGGCACGCGCGGCAGCTCCCTGAGGTCGTGGCCACACGCGCAGCGGTCGATATGGGTACGGTGCGGCGAGAGCCACTCGCCGCACACGTCGCAGCGGTCAACGAGTTGAATGCGATGATGGGGACAGGCCGTGACATAGGCATGCTCCCAGGCGTGGCGCAGGTGCCCGGATTGCGCCAGACACACCGGGCAGACGGCATCGCCCTGCAGACGCTGCAGACCGCCCCAGACACGCGCGCGCGCCTCCTGCTGACTCGCGGCATGCGTCCACGCAGGCTCAAGGCCCAGCAGGTCTGCCAGCACTGAAGCATCAGCCTGGAGTAACGCGCTCCGGCTGTGTGCCCCGGCCACCAGGTCCGCAAGCTCACGCCAGTCCGACAGCATATTGTCGGCAGCCAGCCGGCGGTAATAGCCCAGACTCGACTCGTCCTGGTGTGGGGCGTAGGTCACAATCAGGCTCATGCGAACGCTCCTTCCGCGTCACGAATGACAGGCACTGCAAATTCGTTGTCATTCATCACCTGCACGAAGGCCTGATGCAGGAACGCGGGTGAGACCTCGTGGTAAATCACGTCGGGGCGAGCAAAGCCCGGACAATGCCGAGAGCCCGCCGCCTCGATAGCTCGGGCTGCAGCCAGGCAATCTGCAAAGTTCAGCGAGCGTGGCGCTGTATGCGTCATCTGAGCGGCAAGCTCTTCCATGAAACGGCTCAACACGCCAATGAGCCCACCCGTCAGCAGATAGCACTGGTAGGTCAGGGCGGCAGCCGACAGGTCTATCGGATAGCAGGCATCCCGAAACATCTTTGCGTAGGTCGCCACACAGGTGTGGAACGCCTGCATGTCCCCGGCGAGGCGCGAGTCGTAAGGCAGGAAGTGACGTGGCGCCGAAGCGCGCAGACGGAGCTGCTCGTTGCAAGCAAAGAGACGCTCGAGACGCGGCACGCCGAACATCAACAGTGTGAGGTCGAGTGTCTCGGCAAGCGACTTGAACCAGTCGGCAGCCGCTCGGGGTGGCACGCGAGAACCGTGGTCCACCAGGTGACTCGCCTCTTCGAATATGAGGACACGCGTACCCGCCAGCTTCAGCTGGCTCACCATGCGTTCGTAGATGGCCGCTGACGTCAGCTTGCCTTGCACGGGCAAGCCCAGCGCCTTCAGCACACTCGACGGCAAGAGCTTGGGTGACACCCCCGTCTCGAGTCGTACAACCAGCAACGGCACGCGGCGTCGCCCTTCGCTTCGGGTTTCCGGAAAATCCCGTTGCAGGGTGTTGATGAGCATGGACTTGCCAACGCGTGACGGTCCCATCACCCGCTCGATACGACTGGCGGCTCCATCCAGTGCGTCGTCGATGCGGAAACGCAGCGGCTTGAGGTGTTCAACATAGGCGGGGTGCGGAATTTCGCAGGTTTGGATGGCCACCCGCAGAGCTTTGATGGAGGCGCTCACAGCGCACCTCCGTGACCCCGGTCCAGCACCGGCAGCGAGGCTACGTCGTCGAGCAGGGGCACAGTCGCTGATGCCGGCGTTCCCGACGAAACGCCAGCAGCCGTTGCGGGCCGGCCTGCAGGCGCCCGGGGGGGCGGCAAGGGTCCTGGTTGCTCCGCGGCGCGTTTGATGGCGCGCGCATGCTTTTCGCGCTCGGTGGTCTCGCGGTTTTGCGCACGTTTGGAAAGCTTCTTGGGTTTGGTCGCCAGCGAATCAGCGGAGCGTTTGTCATGCATGTCACTGCGGAATTTCTCGGCCTGCGGGGCAACTTCGATGCTGGATTGTTCGAGCTTGAAACGCTCCTTCGCCTCGCGGAACGGGAAGGCGGGGGTCTCGGGCCGTGCGTGTTCGTTCACAAGCGACACAAGGGGCAAGTCGTCGCCCTCGTTCACGTACACGAAACGGGCGTCGTCCGGGTTGTAGAGCACATGCACCTTTTGTCCGTCACCCAGGCGGTGAATCAACCCGGGTAACTCGTCGCCCTTGAAGTTCATCCCCTCCAGCGTGATGCCGGTCTTGCGGTTCAAGGTACGTTCGTCATGCTCGTAGAGGGCTGACAACCACTCCGCACGCGTGGGCGGCAGGGAAATCGCGTAGCACGACGACTCGAAATGCTGCCAGCGCTCGGCCGGCGTACTGCCCTTGACGGCGGACTCGGTAAGTACGACATCCCAGGTCAATCTGTCGAGCGGTTGGTGAATCCAGTCCTCATACAGCCAGCGCACAACCCAGCGCTCGAGCTCCTCGAGTGTCATGAGCGGGTCGCCCAACTTAACCGGGTCGCGCACCCCGTCTTTCCCCTCAAAGCGCGTGCAGCCCCCGAGGGTCGTCAAGGCCTCCTTGAGGGAGCGATTCAGCCGTTCGATGTAGGGTTTTTCCTGGCCTGCACGGGCGCGGCAGTGTTTGACGTCGACACCGAGCTTCTTGAGGTTTTCGATACGCCAGGTCTTGGCTTCAGCGCCGTTGTCGAAAACGATGAGGCCGGGCGTGCCGCAGGCCGCAAAACGGCAATCGATACCCAGCGCCGCGAGACGGGTTAGCCGGACGGGCGCCATGTACATCTCCGCGCACGCCAGTGAGTCGGCGTCCGTGGGAGCACCTACAACCATGCACCAGCCCATCGGATGGCCCGTGCAGCAGTCAATTGCATAGTCCAGCCAGACCTGGCTGCTGAGTCCGCTCGGTGTCTTCACAACAAAGGGCAGATGCAGCGCGTCCTGTTCGATGCGTTCGAACGGCAGCTCGGCGCGAATCCGCTGTTTCGCAATCGCCGTCCCGGCAACGGCCTCGTCGCGCGGCATCCGGTCGTCGTCGGGGTTCGCTTGGACATAACGCCGAAAGGTGTTCCTGATGAACTTCTGGCTGATGTTTGCGCAACCTGCCGGCAGCAGACCGGCGGCCCGTACCGTCCGGTTGATGCTGTCAACCAGCTCCACAAGCGTCCAGCGCGATTGCGGCACCAAGTAGTGCAATTCGGCCAACGAGCAAATCGTGTTGATGACCTCCTGCGAATAGCGCGGCGAGCGATTGCCTTTGTTCTTGTTGCCACGCAGCACGGGTAACCCGGCAAGTTCTCGCTTGCGATAGCGGTACATCGTCGACTGCGGCGGGAAGGGGTCTGCCTCGGGTGTCGCTTCTTCGCGATAGGCGTCGGCCGCGTATTGATAGGCCGTCGCGAAGCTCACCTCCAAGCGCTTCTGATAATCGCGGATGCGCCGCATTGCGTCTTTGATGAACAGGACCCTCTTGTGGAGGTTTTCGTCCTTCTGCATGGCCTGGCTGAGCCGCGGCTTGCCGGCGCGAAGGAGTGTGAGTTTTCCGGCGTAAAGCTCGTCCGTCAGCGCAGCCACCTCCACGTAACGGTCCATCCGCTTGGTGGCATCGAAAACCTTGATGCAGCCGTTGCGCGGACGTGGGTCGAGCACCTCGAGGAAGGCGTCGTGATTCTTCGGTGGCGCCAGCCGGTCATGCAGAAGCAGCGTATGCGTCATCGTTCCACCGCCTCGAGCAGACACAGATGGCTCAGGTCCCCGTAGGCGAGCGAGACCTCGAGCGTGCCGCAGATGGGGTGGTGGGCCACATCCGCCGTCAGCAGCCCGCTGACCAACAGGACCGGCATCAAGCTCGGCGACAGTTGCAGGTCCTCGCACAGCGTACGTACCGTAAGCGGTTCAGCTTCACAGCGCTCCCTTACGCGTACGACGAGCTCAGCGGTAAGGTAGGTATGCGCGAGCAGGGCGCCTTGCTTCAAGAGCCGCGCGTTCATGCGCAGGGGGTGAGCGGTATTTGCCGGCATCACCAGGACGCGCAGCGGATAGCCGTTCGCCTCCAGAATCGGGCGGGCGCGTTCGAGCTTCTCCCGATACTCCGGGTCCCCCTCATAGCCTTCGAGCTTGACCTCAAAAGCGTGCTGCAAGCCGTCTTGCCACTCGACGCTGAAGTCTGGGGTGTAGAGCTTCTCGCCCGGCAAGTCGCGATGCGCATGCCAGGCCGCGCTGCGAGCGGCCTTGGTAAGCAGGAGGCGCTCATCAATCAGGTTGACGCAGAAGGGCTGCGGCTGAAAACTGCGCACGCGCGGGTCAATCGCGAACAGATGCGACACGAAACGCTCAGCCTCCTGTTCGACATTGATGTGTCCGCCGGCTTTGTGGCTGTGCGTTCCCAGCTTGGCTTTGCCATAGGTGGGCGCGGGATGGCGGACACCCGTGTTGGCGTCATTCAGGCGACCGCGACGTCCATAGGAGGGAGCGCTGCGACTCATGCGGTGGCCCCCCTTAAATCGTGTGCGAAGAAAGCGCACGTTCTGGGAACCGTGAGGCGGGGGCGCGCACCTCTATGGGCGGCGCGAAGAAGTAAATCGGCAGGGCAATTTCGGGGCTTCATGATGCAGCAAATCGAACAAGTAGCCGCGAAGCCTACGGGAGTATTGCGAGGACGAAAAGGGGGTAATTTCCTTTGAATACAAGACGTTACAAGCATCCCCATTGATTCATAAGGGATTGAGTCCGGAAGATTTTTTTCGCATGACATCGGCGTAACGTCAGCGTGACAAGCCTGTAACGTTGACGTGACAAGCGTGTCATTTCCGGGTGGGTGGCGTGCATGCGAAGGATTGCCCGGCGCCACATGGACGGGGCTTTCCGGGGCGTGACGTCCATGACAAGGATGTAACGTCAGAGCGAAGATTGGGGGCGATTGGGGGCCTGAAAATTGGCTACCAAGCAGGCTACGAACGGATTTCGGGTGCTTGCTACAAGCAGGTCTCCGGCGCCTCCATGTCGCAAAGAGCCCCCCTGCGCAAGCCACGCACCATCGCGTGCGACCCCGCTGTGCCACACCGAATACGCCTCGTTCCATCCCCCCCTCCCTCGTCGTACCCTCTCAAAAATAGGGCTCGACCGCTCTGGTAGCGGGGCAAAAGGCTCAAAACGCGTTCATTTCGGTGCTGCATGCCAGCATTGCACTGGCATCTGCCAACAGTAGGCGATGGGGCGGGGGTTTTCAAGTCGAAGCAGCCGGAATTAACGCTGGCGCCCGGGGGAGAACGTGCCGCAAGGTGCTTGACTGCCCTAATATGGCCACCTACTGCTTCGTAAGAAACGAAGAAACCGTGACCGGGGGTAAATAGCAATGCAGGTGGACATCGTAGGTCGGATACGCAATCTCCAGTTGCCAGTTACCCAGCCCCTCATCCCGCTATTCGAATGCCTCGTCAACTCGATAGAGGCCATCGAAGATGGTCGCATCAATGACGGTCGCATCGATGTTCACTTCGAGCGCGACGTTCGCCAACCGGAGCTGACCGGGACTGAAGACGGAGCTCTGGCCTCTATCCGAGACGTGACCGTGGTCGACAACGGTGCGGGCTTCAACGACCTGAACGTCAAGGCCTTCTTCCTGTCCGACTCCACTCGCAAGGCGAACCGCGGCAACAAGGGCATAGGCCGTTTCACCTGGCTCAAGGTCTTCAACCAAGCGGCAATCGAAAGCACCTATCTACAAGACAGCCTTTGGATGTGCCGCAGCTTCCGATTCGTGTTGACCACCGACGGCGTCGAAGGCGACGAGGTCGCTGAAGCTTCGAAGCAGGAACATCGCACAGCAGTAAAGCTCACTGGTTTGAGGTCCGAATACGAGAAGCACTTCCCAAAATCGCTCGAAACCATTGCCCATAAGGTTATCGACCACCTTCTTATCTACTTCGTAAGCGGTAACTGTCCACAAATCACGCTCCACGACTCCGACGGACAGTCCTGCAACTTGAATCACATCTTTGCGGAAGAAGCCAAGGAACGAGCGCAGGAGGTGAGGTTCAGCCTCAAAGGCCATGACTTCAAGGTCACGGTATTGCGCTACCAATCTAGCGCCGCGAAGAACCACACCATCTCGTACTGCGCGAACCAGCGCGAGGTGCTCGACTGGAAAGCGAGCAGGGCAATACCCGACCTTCAAGGGCGCCTTACCGATGAGCAGGGAGAGCAGTTCATCTTTCGTACCTACGTTTCCGCGCCATACCTCGACTCGAAGGTGAATTCTGAGCGGACGGCTTTCCTGTTCCTGCAGGAGGAGGACCTCGACTTCCCTGGAGAGATGACGCGTGAAGAACTTGACGAGAAAGTCGTTGAGGCGCTCAAGCAAGTCGCTGAACCGTACACGACGCAGCTTCGACAAGAGAAGCGACAAGTCATCGAAAGCTTTATCCAGCAAGACGCACCTCAATACCGATTCCAGCTTCAGGAGCGCTACCGGGACAGGCTCGAACGAATTCCGGCCAATATATCCAAGGACCAACTCGACATCGAGTTGTACAAGACGCAGAAGGACATCGAGCTAGAGCACCGGCAGCGGGCCGCCAACATCAAGAAGATGCCATTGGAAACGGCCGTTGGCTCTCTCGAGTATGCCGCTCTTTACGAGCAGTACCTGGACGAGGAGAACGAGTTGGGCAAGGCTGCCCTCGCAAAGTACGTCGTCCATCGGCGCACAATCCTTGAGATGCTGGAAACCGCCCTCAAGGTGCAAGAGTCTGGTGCTTACGCTCGGGAAGACTTGGTGCATAGCCTCATCTATCCCATGCGCGCCGACTCAGAGGAAGTCGAGTTTTCTCGGCAGAACCTCTGGGTTGTCGACGAACGACTTGCATACCACACATATCTCGCGTCCGACCTACCGATGGCCAGGCTGAAAGCGGTCAACGCGACCGGCGGGGACGAGCCAGACCTGGCCATCTTTAATACGGCGCGCGCATTCTCGGAAACGAAGAGTCCGTATCAGTCTGTCGTCATCGTCGAGTTCAAACGGCCCGAGCGAAACGAATATCCGCAAAAGGAAGAGAGCCCTGTCGAGCAAGTGTTGCGGTACGTTCGCAAAATCAAAGAGGGCCAAGCGAAGGACAAGGATGGCCGCACCATCAACGTCGGGCCAATTCCTTTCTACGCCTACATCTTGTGCAGCCTGACGCCACGCATTAAAGCCATTGCCGACAATCACGATTTCGTGAAGACGCCGGATAACGAAGGCTACTTTAAATACCACCAGAGCCTTGGTTGCTATATCGAAATTGTTTCTTACGATAAAGTTCTGAATGATGCGAAGAAGCGGAATCGAGCATTCTTTGAGCGTCTCCAAATGCCGATGAGCTAGAAATTGATGGAACTCAGAACGGGAGTTCCATGAGGCGGACTCTCTTTTTTTGATGACAGAGACTTCTACGCCTAGGCCATCTCGACAAATCAAAGACCGTCAAGCACAGCAGTGAAGTACGACGGATACGCCCCGAGAACGCCGGCAATCACTTCGCGATACTCGGATAGCGCCGCGCCGAAATATGACCCTTCGTAGCCCACCAACCAAAGGGTCCACGCTACATATTGTGCGATGTGCCGGTCTGCAAGCCCGGACTCATACGTCGAAATGGAAAGCCTGCTCGGCAAACCATATTTCAATGACTTCTGAAAGTCATTAAGTGGAATTGCAGTCTCTGCATTCAATCCGGTCGCTCCAAAAAGGAATTGACCAACGGCCGCGGCAACCAGGGGACAATCGAACCCGAGGCAACCCTCCAGAAATTGAAGTACATCTGCGTCACTAAGTTTGCGCCGGCCTTCCTCCCCCCAAGGCTTGGATGCGCCAGCATTTTCTGCCATGTCAATCAGCTCTCGATATGAGGCTCCACGCATCCATCCCTGTGCGAGCCGAAACGCCATGCCCTCTGGTTCCATCTGCGTCAGTAACTTGTCGTCGGCAACGGAACAGAGAAGTGGCCACAAAGTGTGCAGCCAGTCGTCGGCCGTCGAGATTTCGCGCAGAGCATCTTCACGTTCGCGAACCCACGCCTCGACCACAGCCGAGTCGAACGTGCCGAGCAACGTCTTGGCGAAAATCGCTTGTCGTGTCGGTTCGGGTACCAACTGCTCGACATGAATGGCCGCTAACTCGAACAGATGTACAAGCAATGCTTTTGATTCTTCATCCGCCAATGCGTATGCAAGGGTCGATGTCGCCAGAGTACGAACCCTTGGTATCTGTGCGTCGAAGCTCTCTACGCCGCGATTGGCCATGAGGTAGCTTTCGAGTGCCGTGAGCAGCTTTTGTCTTTTGGAAACTTCTTTCATCAGCGACCGCTGGTCAAACCCCAGTCGCTGATATGTCTTTGCTACCTCGGCGGACCAAGCCTCCAACTGCTCGCCTCTCTTGAAGTAGGCATCCAGAATCCCGGCCACAGAAACTGGTAATGAATTCCTTCCATCGTGAGAAACCAGCGGCGCAAGTAGTCCAAGGAGCGAGCTAGATGTCTCCTCGGAGTTTTCTGGCCTCAGGAGACCAACAGCTGCCTGAAGACGCCACTGTTCCGTACCACGGTTGTCGATGACTTTCGGGTCAGCAAAAAGAACTAAACCCTCAGTGTGCATGCCAGCTCGGCCGGCTCGACCAATAAGATTCTGGAAATCTCGTGTCTTTATTCTTTCCGCACCCTGATTTACACCAGAGACAATAAGATAACGAATCGGAAGATTGACCCCTTGGGCCAGAGTGGATGTGCAAACCACAAACTTAATCAGCTCGCCTTGCATCGCATGTTCGATGGCGAGACGCAGTCCTTGCGGAGTCGTACCGTGATGTACGAATATGCCCAACGCTGCTGCTCGCGCGACGACTGACTCAGCGCCAAAATGCTGAGTCGCCAAATGAATAAAGCGTTGAATCTCGACAGCGTCTGAGGCGCCAACGGGGGGCGTCAGCCCGAAGCCTCGCTCGTAAACTTCCACCGCACGCTCGGCGAGTCCGGTAGCAGTGTCCTTCCTACCGCAGAATACGGCGACTGCACCATTTGCCGTCAGTCGAATGCCAAGGTAGAGCGACACATCCTTCCAGGCATCGTCACCTTTTTCCGGGAAAAAACGCGGCTTACGCTCCCTTCCGCGACGCTCAAGTTCTTGGGCCTCGATACAGCGTGGGACAAAGTAGTCAGGCTTGGCATAGGTTCCTGACTCAAAGAATAGAAGTTGCCCAAGGCGGTCGCTCCATGTGGCGAACGCGACAGACCTAGCCGTCGACAAGAGCCCGATGCCGTTGACGACATTCGGTTCCGTACCAATGAGCCAGGAGCCCACCGCTGCGGCGTTCTTGATAACTGCAGAGATAAGAACCGTTTGAGCGGTCGCTGGCAGAAGCGCCTTAATTTCCGTGAGTAGCAACTCGTAAGTGATACCACGCGGTCCCGTGTCGAACTGGTGACCTTCGTCATAGACCACCATGCCGATGTGGGTGACCAAGGTCGGTTCTTGCCTCAGTACATACAGGAGCTTCTCCGGCGTCAGAACCAAGAGGTAGCGAGTAGCGGGGAGCGTCAGACCAAACAGTTCAGCCAACTGGTCGGCAAAGTCCAGTTGTAACGCATCCGAGAGCTCGTTGACCTTGATGTGCTCTCCCCGAAAGGACTTTCTCAGCGATGTAGCAATTTCATGGCACAAGGCACGGAAAGGGGCGACAAGTACAGCAACCCGCGCTCTGTCGGCAAGGAATGCACTTCGAAGGATGACTTCGACGGACCGCGTCTTCCCTGCGCTCGTGGGCATCTGAACCACGCCCGACCGCCCGGCAAAGAGACCTGCGTTGCCAAGCAACTTCTGTGACGGCCATAGCTCTTTCGGAAAGCCAGGACGCCTGATAGCGTCCGCCCAAGCTCCACCATCCAGTCCACTGAAGCCAGGCAACAACTTCCAGGTCGAGCTCGCGAGGCGCAGCTTAACCACGGCCGACGCTACCTCTGCGAAAACCACTTCCCTGGATGTCCCACTGGCGTAGGTCAGACGACGAAGTTCGCCCAGCAACTCAATGACCGGCTCTGATGGCGCGCCGTCGTTGAAGTGGGCAATCAATCGGAAGGCTAGCTCGTACAGCAACCCTTTCAATATATGCTCGACCAGGTTTGGCGGCTGGCGCCAGTCGGCTTGCAACGCCCATATAGTCAGTTGCTCAATGGCGTCACTGCCCTCCGTAGGAAGGCGCCGCGCGAGCACCAGACTGCTTCCTGGACGCTGCCCCAAGAAATAGCTTGCTGACGCAAGCAGCGTGACCTCACGCGACAGTTCCGTGGAGAAGCCAGAGCCCAAGTAAGCATCAAAGAAGCTCGCAGCGAAGCCGATGTCATCCCGCAAGTCTTCGGCTAGTCCCCCCTGAATGTCGCTCGCATCGTTCAACGATGCCGATGCATCCATCAGCGTCCCTATGGACAATGGAAACAATGCAGCAGGCTCAACGCCTTCTGGAACCGCGATGTGGGACTCTTCTGGCAAACCCAGCTCGTACATTTTCCCTTTCGAGCGCGTAATGCCAAAGTACCGCCGACTTGCAAATTCAGGCTTCATCGGCCGCTCGTTGGTAAAGAGCGTGGGCAAGTCTCATCAGGTCTTTACCCTTGACTACGATGAGTTGCAGGCTCCCAGCGTTGTTGTGTTCAACGACGGTGGTTTCTTTGATGCCGGTGGTGTCGAATGCATCATCGGATAAGACAGCGGCTGCTCCTGATAGAAGTCTGTAGGGGCGGTCCACAGCGTTCTGGTATCGCTGCACAACCAACATCTGTGCCTCCTGCTTTGCAACGTGCATGCGGCGTTTCATCGCAGCCAGTGTTTCGGCGGCCCGTAAGTAGTCCTTTCCCGAGTCGTTTACTGCGACCTGTAGCCTGCCACTGTACTTACCACCGCTCAGTTGCGCCTTCACCTCGAAGGTCAGCATCTCGTCGGTTACCTTCGGTTGCTCGGCATTTGGGCACTTGAATCCGACGATGTCGACGCCCTTGACTGATTCGTCTCGACTCCCTTTTTCGGCGTACTTGCTACGCGGCACCCAGTAGCCGAGCATAAATTCCACGAAGTCCGACACCAGCAATTCAGCAAAATCTCCCGCACGCACCGCAGGTCCAGGTGCAATGCTGTTATCTGGGAAGACAAGCTCTAACAAGTATTCCTTTCGTGACTTCCCTGTTCCCTCCCGAAGGATGTCGAGGTCACTATCTGGACAGTAAGTCTGTCGGAATCTACCGGCCCATTCGCTAAGGCATGCCGCGTCGCTGGGCACGTCGAGTTCCCAGACATCGCACGAAGCCCCAATATCCAGCGTGAGCGGTTCTTCTCGCTTCAGGTGATGAAGATACCTCGGCCCGTCCACAGCCTGGGACGTGATAGGGGTGTCGGCAGCCTTTGGTGTGGGCATGTTCATCGGCGAAAATATGCTCTGTTGCTGGCTCGCATCTGGCTCATAACCGAGCCTCTGGGTGCGCCCGCGCCCTCAACGCCTCATACAACTGCGCCGGCCCCAACAGTACGTCCTTCAGCCCATCCCGGACCCGCTCAGACCCAAGCGCCTGCGTACTCATTGATTGATGGGCATCCAGCGCATCCATGATGGCGTGGAGAATGGCTTGGGAGAGGTCGGGCGAGTTGCCGAACTGTTCCTTGGTGTTGTTGGCGGCCTGCTGAACCAAGGTCTCGTTCTCCAGGAGCTTCCCCTTGAGTACGCCATTCACGTAGACGAGCTGGTCGTCGTCGGAAAGCTCACCTTCGAATAGGCCATTCACCTTCTCGATGATTTCCACGAGGTAAGCGTGCTGCTTTTCCTGCACCGAGCCGCTGCCCACCGCGTCCATCGGCTGCAGTGTGTAGTTTTGGCCATGGCTCAGATTGAGCGCCTGCTTGCCACGGTTTTTCAGGGTGTGATGAGTCAGCACGACCTTGCTGAGGTCCACCGTGTCGCGCTCGCGGCCAAACTCCAGTAGCGGGATGAGGCGCTTGTAAAACAGGAAGCGCTTCTCGATGTCGGTGTTGCCGTAGTCGAAAATCTGGCTCAAAAAGGCATACAGACGCACATAGGCGCCCATGTCGTTCTTGAAGAGCACGAGCGCTTCCAGCGTGTCTTGGGCGGCCTTCGCTGCTTTCTCGTCGCCATGCTCTTCGGCGACAAGCTTGTCTTGTTGCGCAGCCTTGTAGCGCTTGAGCAGGCGGTCGGCCACCGGCGCGATGGCGGCATCGAGCTGTTTCTGGGTGCCGTTCGGGTCGAGGTCGACCTTGGCGACACGGTCCACTTCGAATTCGTCGTAGTAGCCCGTGGCATCGAGCTTGGCGCGCAGGTCATACACCGCATGAGGGTCTGTTGTCGCCTCCAGCTCGGCGGTCTCGTAGTAGGTCTTGAAGGCCTTAAGCACTTCAGCCGGCTCATTGACGAAGTCGAGGATGTAGGTCGTGTCCTTGCCGGGGTGCGCGCGATTCAGGCGCGAGAGGGTCTGCACCGCCTGGATGCCGCCCAGCATCTTGTCAACGTACATGCCGCAGAGCAGCGGTTGGTCGAAGCCGGTCTGGAACTTGTTCGCTACCAACAGCAGGTGGAAGTCAGGGTCCTTGAACACTTCACGGATGTCCCGCCCCTTGAGGCCGGGGTTGAGCTGGGCATTCGTCTCGGTCACCGGTTCGGGGAAGCTCTCAGAGTCATTCACCTCACCTGAGAAAGCCACCAGCACGCCCAGTGGGTAGTTCTGCTTGGCGATGTAGGCGCGGATGGCTTTCTGCCAGCGTACGGCTTCCTTGCGGCTGCCCACCACCACCATGGCCTTGGCCCGGCCTTGCAGCAGCGGCTGCACATTCTCACGGTAGTGCTCGACCACCACCTGCACCTTCTGCGCGATGTTGTAGGGGTGCAGGCGTACCCACTGCATGATGCCCTTCATCGCGGTGCTACGCTCCACCGCTTTCTCGTCGTACTCCTGGCCATCGTGGGCCAGTTTGAAGGCGAGCTTGTAGCTGGTGTAGTTCTTCAGCACATCGAGAATGAAGCCTTCTTCGATGGCTTGGCGCATGGAATAGACGTGGAAGGGCTGGGGCAGCCCGTCTTCACCCTTGCGACCGAAGAGCTCCAGCGTCTTGCCCTTGGGCGTGGCGGTGAAGGCGATGTAGGTCAGGCCCTTCGAGGCACCGGCCTTCGCTTCCATCTGCGCGGCGAGCAGCGCTTCGGTATCCACTTCGCCACCATCCTGCAGCTCGGCCCATTCCTCGGCGGATAGAAGCTGTTTGAGCTTGGCCGCAGCCTCACCGGTCTGCGAGCTGTGCGCCTCGTCAGCAATCACCGCGAAACGCTTGCCATCGGTTGCGGCCAGCTCCTGCACGGCCTGCAGGGCGAAGGGGAAGGTCTGGATGGTGCAGACGATGACTTTCTTGCCGTCCTTCAGCGCCTGGCCGAGCTGGGCGCTCTTGCTACCGTGCTCGTTCGTGATGGTGGCCACCACGCCCGTGGTGCGCTCGAAGTCGAAGATGGCTTCCTGCAGTTGCGCGTCGAGCACATTGCGGTCGCTCACCACCAGTACGCTGTCGAAGAGCTTGTTGTGCTGGGCGTCGTGCAGGTCGGCGAGGAAATGCGCTGTCCAGGCAATCGAGTTGGTCTTGCCCGAGCCTGCCGAGTGTTGAATCAGGTAGCGCTCGCCGGCACCTTTTTCCAGTACGTCCGCAACGAGCTGCCGCGTCGCATCGAGCTGGTGATAGCGCGGGAAGATGACGCTCTTGAGCTGCTTCTTGTCGTCGCGCTTGCCGATGAGGTAGCGATGCAGGATGTCCAGCCAGCTCTCCCGCGCCCACACCTCTTCCCACAGGTAGCTCGTCGCAAATCCATCCGGATTCGGCTTGTTCCCTGCGCCGCCCTCATTGCCCCGGTTGAAAGGCAGGAAGAAGGTTTCCTTACCGGCGAGCCGCGTGGTCATCATCACTTCGGACTGGCTCACCGCGAAATGCACCAGCGCCCCGCCGGGGAAGCCCAGCAGTGGCTCCAGCACGCCGCCCTTGGGCTGCGGGTGACGGTCGTAGCGGTACTGGTTAACGGCATCCTGCACGCTTTGCGTGAAGTTGCTCTTAAGCTCCACGGTCGCCACCGCGATGCCGTTGAGGAACAGCACCAGGTCCAGTTCTTCCTTCGGATTGTTGGGCGAATGGCAAACCTGGCGCACCACGCGCAAACGGTTTGCGGCGTACTTCGCCTGGGTAGCCGGGTTGATGGCCAACGCTGGCTTGAACTGCGCCAGCATCAGCGGCTCTTTCAGCCCCAGCATCTCAACTCCCCGGCGCAGCACATCCAGTGTGCCGCGGTCCGGAAGATTCAGGCTCTTGCGCACCCGGTCAGCCAGCACCTGTGGCAGGGCCGCGCCGTGGGTGGCGGTGAGCTTCGCGAAGCTCGCCGGCTGCGTCTCCTCCACCCAGGCCAGCAGGTCAGGCAGGAAGAGGCCGTTCGCCCGGTCGTACTTCGCTGCATCGCCTTCTTCGTAGAGCCAGCCATTGGCATAAAGGTGAGCACAAATTTCGGCTTCGAAATTTTGTTCCCGATGCAACACAGCAGCCCCCTTAGATTTCTATTGTTCCAGCATCTGAATTCACGCTGGCGTAGACCCCAAGATGAAACGAGCCTGTTCCTTGCGAAGCATTTGATAGGGAGAAATGAACTCCACTCCTAGCCCGACACAGACATTGGGAATTTTGATTTTTTTAGCTGATGGTGAAGCCACTTCATGGGTCACCAGCGTGTGATGACCAGCCAGTGCGGCCGCAACTAGCCAGAAGTCCGCAACCTGCATAAAGGTATTAACGGCCGCAGGCTCATAGCCTTGTTGGACTACCCAAGCGCTAACGCGCTGTGCGGCGGTGAGCACAGAAGCATCTGGTGCAAGGAAGAAATCATCGTCCTGACCAAGCGCCCATTCCGCCAACTCGTCCCCACCTCCGGTGAGTTCATCGCCCACTTGGCGAATGCTGCGAAGACGCTTGGCGCCATATGCTTGCGCTAGCCAATCCCAAAACGCAGGGCAAAAGTCAAAGCCGTATTGAAGATTCTTGGCTTGAATAAAGACGTTGGCATCCAGCAGGTAGGCCATCAGGTAGGGAACCCCAGCGTCCGGCCCAACTCATTGAAGGTTCCTGGCTTGGAAATGCCAAGCATGCGGAATGCATCCCGGTATAAGGTCCGCCCTTCCAAGGTACTCACCACTAGCGATTGGGCAAACCTTTTACTCACGCGGGCGACAGTGGTTCGATAGAAATCGCCGCCTCCCGAACTCCGAGCGGCAAGGTCCTTCAGACGCGCCTCCTCATCTCGATATGCGCGCCAGAACATTCCTCTGTTCAAGTAGCCTACATCCAGCATCCGCCGCAAAAGCACCAATGTGCTCACCTTGAAGTGCCGTGCCAGTCGCTTCAGCTTCGCCTCTAGCGTTTCATCGGCATGAAGCACAGCGAGAAACTCCGCCTGAGGAACAAGCAGTTCGGCTGCCACTTGGTTGCACCACACCTCTACTGCGTAGTCAGAGGTTTCCGTCATCCGGGCGTCCGATAATGCCGACTGCCCCAACCATAGATGCGCAAGTTCATGTGCCAGAGTAAACATCTGGGCAGCCTTGCTATCCGCGCCATTGATGAACACTAGAGGCGCCAAATTGTCAGCGAGAGCAAAACCCCTGAATTCTCGCGGGTCAAGATGTCGGGTGTTGTTGTTCATCACTACGCCGCTGACCATCACCATCACACCAATCTGCTCAGCCTGCGCAATGAACAACCGTAAAGCCTCCGCCCACGTCGTACATTCAGCACGCGACTGCACACTGAAACCAAGCTCGTCGCGAATACGTTGTGCCACCACCATCGGCACCGTATCCATGCTTACGCTGCCCACAAACGACAAAGGCAGCTCACCGTTAACGAGTGCTTCGTCCCGGTACCAGGTCTGCCGCGTTTGGCAGGTGTAAATCACGTCCAGCAGGTCAGCAGTCAGGCGCGGAGAGTCTCGCCCCATCGTCCTGAAGTCGGGAATCGGCAAGGTTTCCTGCGGCGGTTCTGGAAGGAAGAAATACCCCAAAGGTGCATGCGTAGCCTGCGCAAACTGTTCAAGTTGGCGCAATGTGGGCAACACCTCTCCGGACTCCCACTCCAGAAGACGAGGAAAGCGCCCCAACAGGGCAGCCTCATCCATCCGGGCGCGCTGGCGGGCCCAGATGAACATAGCCGGTTGTATGGAGACGCGGGTCATGCTTGTAGTTTATATCGGAGCAGCGCTCCGCACATCAATCTGGCCGGTCACGGCGGCGGCGATAAGAGCGGCGCGGCGTTCTTTGAGCAAGGTGATGCTGTACTCTGCTTGAGCCTCCAGAACATCAAGCCGTGCTGTTTCAGTGTTAAGAAAAGCAGCAATCTCTGCTTGCTCGTTAAGTTCAGGAGCAGGAATTCTCAGCGCGGCAACAATCTCCTGATTAATGTTCGGTTGCCCGCCTCCCGTTGCAAACTGCTGAATTATTTGCTGCTTGTATGCGCGTAGCCAATAAAACACAAACTTCACATTGAGGCTTCGAGGGCTAGAAAGTACGCAACACGCTTGATTTGTTGCTGCATCTACTCCAAGGATTCCAAGCCTGCCAATAGTTGCTCCATACATGGCTATAGCAAGCGAACCTTTCGGGTGAATCCGTAAAGACGAAAATTTCTGGAGAGCCTCTGTCGTAACCATTTTAGAGGTCATATAAATCTCTTCTTCGCGAAGCTCACCAGTTGTCACCCAAGGAATTGAGCCATCCTCATACCACTTAACTTCATCACTAGGCGGGGTTGTACCACTCCCAATACCAGCGAAAGCGTGACGAACTTTCCAAACGTCCCAATGCGCTGGCACCTCCCCTAGCCAGGCCACACCGGAATCCTTCATCGGCGCATCCGGGTTGAGGCCGCGGGTGACGGCGTGGGAGATGGTGGCCTGGCGCTTTTCGGCCAGCAGGGCGATGAGCTTTTCCTGCTCAGCAATCAGCACATCGATTTTCGCGGTCTCGCGGTCAAGAAAGGTGGCGATAGCCTCCTGCTCATCCGGCGGGACGACTGGCAATGGAACTTGGGCGAAATTTGAGAAGCGAAGCTCTTGCCCGTCACGAATCAGGTCAGTGGTTCGCCGTAACGCTTGAATGTATGGCGTCGATTTCAACAGATGGGCAAAGAAGGCTGGGCAGACCCACTTAACTGGGATGAGCATCACATAGTGAAAGCTTGTAGACCCACGAAGTCGGCACCACTCAATGCCTCCTTGGAAGCTACGCATGCTGATGATGAAGTCATCAGGCTCAACATGCTTCAAGCTCTCTTTCCCCTGAATGACTTCTACTACCCGCCGACCCTCTCGAAGTACAAAATCGGCCTGCAGAAGGACTCCGTATTTCTGTGAGGCTGTCAGCATCTGGTCGTCTGCAAGAGCTGGCTCGCTTCGGACCTTGAACATCCGCCGGCTTTGAGAAACCGTCCAGTGCGTCGGAATCTTCCCCAACCATTCAACACCACTGTCCTTGTACTCTGAATACCTCGGCAAACTCATTCCGCTAGACCCTCCAGCAGCTTCATGATGTTGGCCGAGACGGTCTTGAGCTCTTCATCGATGGCATGCAGGCTGCGCGGCGGCTCGAAGACATAGAAGTGGCGATTGAAGGGAATTTCGTAGCCGACCTTGCTCTTCTCTTCGTCAATCCAGGCATCCGGCGCGTGCGGCAGCACTTCGCGCTTGAAGTAGGCGGCGATGTCCTCGCAGAGCGGCACGTTCTCGGTGTCGCGCAAGGCGCTGTCGGCCTGCGGCTTGCCCTTCTGCTTGCCCTTGCTGCCCAGCACCGGCTTGCCTGCTTCGTCCTTGAGCGGGCGCTCGACGGTGAGGGTGGTGTAGCCGAAGTCTTCGTTGTCGAAGATGCGGGCAATGGGCACGCGCTTGAGGCGGCCACCTGCCGGCGCCGTGGGCGGCGTGTCGGTATTGGTGACGAGCTGCGGCTCGCCGACCTGCTGGCCAGCGGCGTCAAACACGGTGATGTACTCAGCTTCGGTGAAGTTGCCAAATAGCTGGGTAACTGTGGCGATGTGCTCGTCGTTCATCTCCTTGCGTTTGGAGCCGAGGCTCTTGCGCATCTTTTGCCAGAAGCTGCTGGCGTCGATGAGCTGCACCTGACCCTTGCGGTCGTCAGCCTTGCGGTTCGGAAAGTATCCAGACGTAGGTGGCGATGCCGGTGTTGTAGAACATGTCGGTGGGCAGGCCGATGATGGCTTCCACGAGGTCGTTCTCCAGCACGTAGCGGCGGATTTCGGATTCGCCGCTGCCCGCACCACCGGTGAAGAGCGGTGAGCCGTTGAGGACGATGCCGAAGCGGCTGCCGCCATCCTGCGCCGGGCGCATCTTCGAGAGCAGGTGCATCAGGAAGAGCATCGAGCCATCCGACACACGCGGCAGGCCGGGGCCGAAGCGACCGTCGAAGCCTTTCTGCTCGTGCTCCTGCCGCACGGCCTTTTCGACCTTTTTCCATTCCACGCCAAACGGGGGATTGGAGAGCATGTAGTCGAACTTGCGGCCGCCGTGACCATCCTCCGAGAGCGTGTTGCCGGCGACGATGTTGGCGACGTCCTGCCCCTTGATGAGCATGTCGGCCTTGCAGATGGCGAAGGACTCGTCGTTGAGTTCCTGGCCAAACATGGTGAGGCGCGCCTGCGGGTTGTGCTCCAGCAGGTATTCGCCGGCCACCGAGAGCATGCCGCCGGTACCTGCGGTCGGGTCGTAAATGGTACGCACCACGGCATTGCCGGGGGTGAGCACGTCATCGTCTTCAATGAAGAGCAGATTCACCATCAGGCGGATGACTTCACGCGGGGTGAAGTGCTCCCCGGCCGTCTCGTTCGAGATTTCGGCGAACTTGCGGATGAGCTCTTCAAACACTAGTCCCATGCTGGTGTTGTCGACCTCCTCGGGATGCAGGTCGATGTTGGCGAACTTCTCGGTGACGAGGTAGAGCAGGTTCGCTTTCGCCAGACGCTCGACCTGGGTGTAGAAGTCGAAGCGCTCAAAGATGTCCCGCGCGGCCGGCGAGAAGGCCTGCACGTAGGCGTAGAGGTTCTGGCGGATGTGGTCCTGGTCGCCAAGCAGCTTCACGAGGTCCAGCGGGGACGTGTTGTAGAAGCTCTGGCCTGCCTTGCGCAGGAGGAAGGGGTCGGGATTCAGCCCGGCCTTGGTCTTGGCTTCCAGCTCAGCCAGCACGGCAGGCTTGGTGGCTTCGAGCACGCAATCCAGACGGCGCAACACCGTGAAAGGCAGGATGACCTTGCCGTACTCGGACTGCTTGTAGTCGCCACGCAGGAGGTCGGCAACCGACCAGATGAAAGATGAAAGAGCTTGGTGATTCACGCTGCTATTCCTGTTGTTTTTATTTCGTAACTCAGCAAAAAAGCAAACGGCCACTCTTGGGTGGCCGTCAATTCGTTCTACCGGACGCGAGACTGCTCAAATGCCAGCCTTGCTATCGAAAAGCGGAAATTCATAGCTTTCTCTGTTTATGCGTCCGTTTTTCTCAGGTTATGCATTCACCTACACACTGCGTTACACGTCGAGATTCTTGGCGTACAGCGCGTTTTGCTCGATGAACTCACGGCGCGGTTCCACGTTGTCGCCCATCAGCGTCGTAAAGATCTCGTCTGCGGCGATGGCATCGTCGATCTGGACTTTGAGCAGGCGGCGGACAGCGGGGTCCATGGTGGTTTCCCACAACTGCTCGGGGTTCATTTCGCCCAGACCTTTGTAGCGCTGCTTGGACAGGCCACGTTCGACTTCGTTGAGCATCCAGGTGATGCCTTCAGCGAAGGTCTTGATGACCATGCCTTTTTCACCACGGTGCATGGTGGCGCCGGGGCCAATCAGGCCACTGATGAGCTGCGACGCACGGCGGATCTGCTGGTAGTCGCCAGAGATCAGGAAGTCATGTTCGATATACGTGCGACGCACATTGCCATGATGCATGCGTTCGATCGACAGTTGCCACGACTCTTTGACGTCGTCATAACGCGCATGAACCGTCACGCCATCGTCAAGCTTGGCTTGCAGTCGAGCGGCAGAGGCTTGCGCAGAGGCTTCGTCGTTTACCGACAGTTCGATGTCGTGCTCCATGACCAGATGCAGAGCATCCGGGTCAATGTAGCTCGCCAAGCGCTGGATGACAGCTTCGGCCACAAGGTAACCACGCGCGAGCTCTTTAAGGGTGTCGCCCACGATCGGGTCAGCGCCTTCGCGAGGCGTCAGCACGGCGCCATCCAAAGCCAGGCGAAGCAGATGCGCGTTCAGCTCAGCATCGTCCTTGATGTACTGCTCGTTTTTGCCGTGTTTGACCTTGTAGAGCGGCGGTTGGGCAATGTAGATGTGACCACCATCGACCAGTTCCGGCATCTGACGATAGAACAGCGTCAGCAGCAGCGTACGGATGTGCGCGCCGTCCACGTCCGCATCGGTCATGATGATGATGCGGTGGTAGCGAAGTTTTTCGGGCTTGTAGTCGTCCTTGCCAATGCCAGTGCCTAACGCGGTGATGAGCGTGGCGATCTGTTCGGACGAGATCAACTTGTCGAAACGCGCGCGTTCAACGTTGAGCACCTTGCCGCGCAGAGGCAGGATGGCCTGGAATTTACGATCACGACCTTGCTTGGCCGAGCCGCCTGCGGAGTCACCCTCGACAATGTAGAGCTCGCACAGCGAAGGGTCTTTTTCCTGGCAATCAGCCAACTTGCCGGGCAAGCCGACGCCGTCCAGGACACCCTTACGGCGGGTCATCTCGCGCGCCTTGCGAGCGGCTTCACGCGCACGAGCGGCTTCGACGATTTTGCCGGTGATGGTCTTGGCGTCGTTGGGGCGTTCGAGCAGGAATTCTGAGAGCTTTTCCGCCACGACTTCTTCGACTGCCGGACGAGCTTCGGACGAGACCAGCTTCATCTTCGTTTGAGAAGCGAACTTCGGGTCGGGCATTTTGACCGACAACACGCAGGCGAGGCCTTCGCGCATGTCGTCGCCACTGATGTCGACCTTTGCCTTCTTGGCGATCTCGTTTTCTTCGATGTACTTGTTGATGACACGCGTCATCGCCGCACGCAGGCCGGTCAGGTGTGTACCGCCATCCGATTGCGGAATGTTGTTGGTGAAACACAGCACCTGTTCCTGGTAGCTGTCGTTCCACTGCATGGCGACTTCGACCGTGACTTCAATTTCGTGCACGTGCCCAGTCGTAACCTTGGTGTTTCCGGCCGAATAGAACACGTTGGGGTGCAGCACGGTCTTGCTGCGATTGATGTAGTCGACGAAACCCTTCACGCCACCCGAGAAAGCGAAGTCTTCTTCCTTGCCGGTGCGCTGGTCGACAAGGCGAATACGGACGCCATTGTTCAGGAAAGACAGCTCGCGCAGTCGCTTGGCGAGAATTTCGTAATGGAATTCAACCTTGCCGAAGATTTCTTCGTCAGCAAGGAAGTGAGACTTCCGTGCCGCGCTTTTCGGTGTCGCCCAAGACTTTGGCGGGAGAAACCTCGACACCATTCTGGACTTCGATCACGCGATTGACCGCGTTACCGCGCGAGAACTCGAGCAAGTGCTTCTTGCCGTCACGGCGGATGACCAGTCGCAGCCACTGCGACAACGCGTTGACGCAAGAGACGCCCACGCCATGAAGACCGCCCGAGACCTTGTAGCTGTTCTGATTGAACTTGCCACCGGCGTGCAGCACACACATGACGATTTCGGCAGCGGAACGCTTGGGTTCGTGCTTATCGTCGAACTTGATGCCTACCGGAATGCCACGACCGTTGTCGGTCACGGAAATCGAGTTGTCCGAGTGGATGGTGACGACGATGTCGTCACAGTAGCCGGCCAAGGCCTCGTCGATCGCGTTGTCGACGACCTCGAACACCATGTGGTGCAGGCCCGAGCCATCAGACGTGTCGCCAATGTACATCCCTGGCCGCTTGCGGACGGCTTCCAGCCCTTCCAGCTGCTGGATGGAGGATTCGTCGTATTCGTTGTCGGGCTGGGGGGTGGCTTGGTCGGACATAGGCGCTCGGATCAAAGGGTACGTATACCACGAATATGGGGTCGATTCCAAACCTTGAAAGGCCGAAAGCACCCATGCGAAGCCCGCCACACCGGCCTTAACGCCAGCGTGGCAGGGGTTACGTGGTGATCGGGCTTCAGATGCGCATCGGCATCACAACTGCCTTGAACTGCTCATTGCCAGGCAGCGTGAACAGGGCGCTCGACATCGCTTCGTTGAGGTGAATTTCGATTTCTTCCTCAGCGGTGTTGTTGAGCACGTCGAGGAGGTAGGTGACGTTGAAGCCAATCTCGAGGCTGTCGCCCTGATAGTCGATTTCGAGTTCTTCCTGGGCTTCTTCCTGCTCGGAGTTGGAACTGATGACCTTCAAACTGCCAGAGGACAACACGAGACGCAGACCGCGGAATTTCTCGTTGGTCAGAATGGCCGCACGCTGCAGCGACAACAGCAAGGGCAAGCGGCCAACCTTGATCAGCTTCGGATTGTTGGTGGGAACAACGCGCTCGTAATCCGGGAACTTGCCGTCGATGAGCTTGGTGATGAGCTCGATCGGCCCAAAGCGGAAACGAGCCTGGTTGCCGACCAGCGTGATATCCACAGGATCGTCCGAATCAGCAAGCTGACGGGCAAGTTCCGTCACCGTCTTGCGCGGCAGGATCACTTCAGTGTGGGGCAGCTCACTCTCGAGTTCTGTGCTGGCCAGCGCCAGACGATGGCCGTCAGTCGCAACCATGCGCAGCGTCTTGCCATCTCCAATCATCAACAGGCCGTTCAGGTAGTAGCGGATGTCCTGCGCTGCCATGGCGTAGGCAACCTGAGCCAGTTGCTTGCGGAAAGCCTTTTGGCTGAGCGTGAAGTGGAGCCCTTCGCCGTCCTGAAACTGCATGCGCGGATAGTCTGCGGCCGGCAGGGTCTGCAATGCAAAGCGGCTCTTGCCGGCCTTCAACGTCAAACGCTTGTCGTCGAGCATCAGGGCGACTTCAGTGCCTTCAGGCAGTGCGCGCAGGATGTCTTGCAGTTTGCGAGCACCAACCGTGATGGCGGTGTCTTGGTCACCGTGGGCACCGGCGGAGCTGGTGACGATCTGGATCTCGATATCGGTAGCGAGCAGGGTGAGGGTCTCACCACGCTTTTCGATCAGGACGTTCGACAGAATCGGCAACGTATGACGTTTTTCGACGATCCCCGAGACGGACTGCAGCGGGGCCAACAGCGCGTCACGCGTAGTTGTTAACAGAAGCATTTATATAAACTCCTAATGATGGTTAACGTCCGTCCGTGATTGTGGATAAATCGATTTTTTATCGATTATTCAATAACTTGACTATGTTCATCAGTCTGTGAATAAGCCACAGTCTGTGGTGTGAGCAATTGGGGATCGTTTTCGAGGGACGCCCCAATACCTGCGTTGTGCACAAAGCGTACATATTACTTCCAGTCTGTTTCCCACAAGAACTCCCGTCGCATGCACATGTTCTTTGCCAGTCAACCTGTCGCAAAAAACGCGTGATGGTGTTCTCAAGGTTCTCTTGACTGCCACCTAGTTGGCCGGCTACTAGCCGGCGAAGAGAAGGAAAGCGCCTCGCTTCGGTAGCTGTTAACAGTTCTATATAAATTCAATAGAAATAATGGTTAACGTAGGCCTAGTTCTGTGGAAAACTACATTTTTATTTTTAAATTCATACTGTTAGGTATGTTGATCAGCCTGTGGAACAGGGCGTCTGAACGCTGTGAGGAAACGGGGATTGTTTGGCGACGCGACCTGGAAAATGGCCTTGTTCACATTTCCTCCCGCCGTTTCACCCCCGGCTATCCACACCTTTGTACTCAGCCGCGCAGGACTTGTGTCAGTACGTGCAGGTCGTGGTTGAGCTGCTGATCGTTCAGACGCAGATCGGCGATCGTGCGACAGGCGTGCAGTACGGTGGTGTGGTCACGTCCGCCAAATGCTTCGCCGATGGCGGGGAGTGAAGACGGTGTCAGTTCCTTGGAAAGGTACATGGCGACCTGGCGCGGGCGTGCAATGTTGCGGGTGCGCTTTTTGGATAGCAGATCGGCAAGCTTGATCTTGTAATAGTCTGCGACCGCTTTCTGGATGACTTCGAAGGTCAGCTGGCGATTGAAGGCTGCCAACAGGTCTCGCAAGGCTTCGCGTGCGAGCTCAAGAGAGATGTTCCGCCCATGGAAGCGGGCGTATGCAACCACCTTCTTGAGGGCGCCTTCGAGTTCTCGTACGTTCGAGCGCAGGTGCTTGGCGATCAGGAAAGCGACATCGTCCGACAGATCAAGGCCATCGACCTCCGCTTTCTTCTTGAGGATCGCTACACGCATTTCGAGTTCAGGCGGCTCGATCTGCACTGTCAAACCCCAGTCGAAACGGGAGATGAGGCGGTCTTCAAGGCCTTGGATGTCCTTCGGATACGTATCGCAGGTGATCACGATCTGCTTGCGCGCTTCAACCAACGCATTGAATGCATGGAAGAACTCTTCCTGCGTGCGTTCTTTATTGCGGATGAACTGGATATCGTCGATCAGCAGAAGATCGAGCGAACGGTAGTAGCGCTTGAATGCGTCGAAGCCCTTCTGCTGGTACGCACGCACGACGTCAGAGACATAGTCTTCGGCGTGCACATAACGCACGATGGCACGGGGATTGTTGCGCAGAACTTCATTGCCGATGGCCTGGATAAGGTGAGTCTTACCAAGACCCACGCCACCGTACACAAACAGTGGGTTGTACGACGTGCCCGGATTTTCGGCCACCTGCATGGCTGCGGCCCGCGCCAGATCGTTGGCGCGCCCAGTCACCAGCGTATTGAACGTAAAGTCGCCATTGAGGCGCGATTTGTCACGTGCCGCCGGCGCTGGCGTTGTGATGGGCGGTGCTGCCGGTTCGGCGACGGCCATTGCTTGTTGAGGTGTGGCGGCAGGCGCGGACGGTGTCGGACGGACCGCTGCGGTGGGACGTGCACCGTCGTTGGCACTGGCAAGGCTCAATGTCACGGGCACGGCACGGCCGAAGTACTCTTCCGACAACTGCTCAATGCGGCGCAGGTAGCGTTCGCGCACCCATTGCAGGACGAAACGGTTAGGGGCGACCAGCGCCAGTGAGGAAGCCTCCTCGTCGCTATTGGCTTCGAGCGCCCGAATCCAGGTATTGAATTGCTGCTGAGGCAATTCCTGTTCGAGGCGGGCGAGGCAGGCGTTCCAGAATGCTTGGCTCACGGTATTTCACAATCCTGATGTTGACGGGCGTTCGCGTCAGATTCGGTAGCGGTGGACAAAATCGCCCCGCTTCGTCTGACGACGAACTGGTTCACGCTTGAAGCTTCACGGCCATGCGAAGCTGCCGCGCAGCAGTCCCAAGATATCCGCACGTCAAGGTGCCGTCACCGTGGTGACGAATGGAACTCATTGATTTCTCAGGGAACCGGCGGACAGCGAGAGAACGCTCCCCCGCGCCGGGCGGGATGGAACGAGTCGGGCGTATGGCCTCCTAGGGGCTCATGTCCGCCGCGCGGCGCGGATGAGATATTACCCTCGCGGCCCGGATTTATCCACAGGCCTTCCCACAGGTTGTCCAGTTTTTTGTCTTGACAAACAGGGCGTTAGACGCTTTAATCGCGCGTTTCTCCGGAAGAAAGAAATTTCATCATGAAGCGTACCTATCAACCCTCCGTCGTCCGCCGTAAGCGCACGCACGGTTTCCTCGTTCGCATGGCCACCAAGGGCGGTCGCAAGGTGATCGCTGCCCGCCGCGCGAAGGGCCGTCATCGCCTGGCCGTCTAAGACTGGTCGAGAGGCAGGTGGCTCACGCCACAGCGCTTAGCATCATGCAAGCTGCCTCCCAAAACGACAGATCGGTAGCCGGTTCGGCCCATAAGGGCGGATACGGTTTTCATCCGAGCTATCGTCTGCACAAAACGGATGAGTTTTCATCCGTTTTTGCTTTCCGCCGTACTATCCGCGGTGATTGCTTCGTCCTGCATTACCGGCCGAGCGAGGCGGGACCGCGCTTGGGTGTAGTGGTGGCGAAGAAGCTCGCCCGTCACGCCGTGACGCGTAACCTGCTCAAGCGCTTGTCGCGAGAACATTTCCGTCGCGTGCGAACGACTTTGCCGCCTTGCGATCTGATCCTGCGCCTGTCACGTCCAGTGAAAGGCGTGAGCCGTGCACATCTGCGGCGTGACATTGCGGCTCTAATCGGACGCCTGCCACGATGATCAAGCAATGGCTGCTGTTGCCTTTTCTCGCATTGATCCGTTTCTATCGTTACGCGATAAGCCCGATGCTGGGCAATCGATGCCGCTTTTATCCCAGTTGTTCTTGTTATGCCGAAGAGGCGTTGCGGCGGCATGGGTTGTTTCGCGGCGGCGCGCTAGCGGTGTGGCGCATTTTGCGGTGCAATCCCTGGTCGGTGGGTGGCCCCGACCCGGTGCCCTGACCTTCTTCGACTTTTCATTGGTCTGAATCTCATGCAGATGGATTTCAAACGTCTACTCCTGTCAGTCGTGTTCGCGTTCTCGCTGTTCATGCTGTGGGAGAACTGGACGCGCTACGTCAACCCGCCTAAGCCCGCAACTGTGGCGACGCAGGGCGTCAATCAGAATGCTGGCGTTCCCACGCCGATGGGTTCTAGCAGCACTGCTGCCGGTACGCCGAGTGCTGCTGCGGTTGCAGCGGCTGGCGGCACTGACTACAGCGCCTACCCCAAGGCCGTGGTGAAAACCGACACGGTGATGGCCGAGGTGTCGGCTTATGGTGGTGATATCTATCGCCTGGAGCTTGAACAGCACCGCGCCACGGGCGACAAGACGCGCAACTTCGTGCTGCTCGAAAACAAGGGCACACACACTTATCTGGCCCAGAGCGGTTTGCTCGGTGCTGGGTTGCCCAATCACAAGACGGTCTACTCGCTTGAGCCGGGTGATTACACGTTGCAGCCGGGGCAGGACAAGGTGGTGGTGCGCCTGAAGGCGCCGGTGGAAGCCAACGGCGTTCAGGTCTCCAAGGTACTGACGTTCCATCGCGGCAGCTATCTGGTGGACGTGGCGTACGAGGTGAACAACGCAAGTGCTCAACCGATCAACGCCACCGCTTATTTTCAGCTTGTACGCGATGGCGCGGCGGCCGAACATTCGGCGGGTTTCTTCGGCGGCGTGAGCACCTTCACCGGCCCGGCGTTCTTCACGCAAGAGGGCAAGTTCCAGAAGGTGAAGTTCACCGACATCGACAAGAAGGACGCCAAGTTTGTGAAGTCGGCGAAGGACGGCTGGGTTGCCATGATCCAGCACTACTTCGTCAGTGCCTTCCTGCCGAAGGAGGGTGAACAGCGTGACTTCTTCGTCGATACCTTCAATGGCCTGTATTCGGCGGGCGTGAAGGTGCCGCTGACGGTCAACGCAGGCAAGACGGCTTCGGTCGATGTGCCGCTGTACGCCGGTCCGCAAGAGCAGAACAACCTCAAGAAGATTGCCCCTGGGCTGGACGTGGTGGTCGACTACGGTTGGGTGACGATCATCGCTGCGCCGCTGTTCTGGCTGCTGTCGTTTATCCACAGCATCCTGGGTAATTGGGGTTGGTCGATCATTCTGGTGACCATCATCATCAAGGCTGTGTTCTTCCCGCTGTCGGCGGCGAGCTATCGTTCGATGGCCCGCATGAAGACGCTGATGCCGCGCATGAAGCAGATCCAGGAGCGCTACGCCAGCGACAAGATGCGCATGAACCAGGAGATGATGAATCTCTATAAGACGGAGAAGGTCAATCCGATGGGGGGCTGCCTGCCCATCGTGATCCAGATCCCCGTGTTCATCGCGTTGTACTGGGTGCTTCTGGGTGTGGTTGAAATGCGCCAGGCTCCGTGGATTGGTTGGATCACCGACCTGTCGACGCGCGATCCGTATTTCATCCTGCCGCTGATCATGGGTGCAACGATGTTCATCCAGCAGCGTCTGAACCCGACGCCGCCGGATCCGATCCAAGCCAAGGTCATGATGGCCATGCCGATCGTGTTCACGTTCATGTTCCTGTGGTTCCCGGCGGGTCTCGTGCTGTACTGGTGCGTTAACAACTCGCTGTCGATCCTGCAGCAGTGGTACATCACGCGGTCGATCGAACGTGGCAAGCAAGCCGCAAACAGTTGATACCATCGCCGCCATCGCCACGCCTCCCGGTCGTGGCGGTGTAGGCGTGATCAGGGTCTCGGGCAATCGCCTGGAGACCCTGGTCGAAGCCCTCATAGGGCGTCGGGTCAGGCCTCGCCAAGCGAGCCTGGCCCGTTTTCTTGATGCAGCGGGCGAGGCCATCGACGAGGGCCTGCTGCTGTACTTTCCCGCACCCCATTCGTATACCGGCGATGACGTCATCGAGCTGCAGGGACATGGCGGTCCAGTCGTTATGCAGATGCTCCTTGAGCGCTGCGTGGAACTTGGAGTCCGTCTTGCCGAGCCGGGCGAATTCACGCGCCGTGCGTTCCTCAATGACAAGCTGGACCTTGCGCAGGCAGAGAGCGTCATCGATCTGATCGATGCAGGCACTCAGGCGGCCGCACGTTCAGCGCTACGTTCGCTGTCGGGCCGTTTTTCGGAAGAGATCCATGCTTGGCGCGATCGGTTGGTCGATCTGCGCATGTTGGTCGAGGCCACGCTGGATTTTCCGGAAGAGGAAATCGATTTTCTTAAGAGCGCCCGGGCAATGGAGCGCCTCGCGGTGTTAGGCGACGAACTCGACGCGGTGCTGGGGAGGGCGAGGCAAGGAAGTCTGCTGCGCGAAGGTATGCACGTCGTGCTGGCGGGTGAGCCCAATGTGGGCAAGTCCAGCTTGCTGAACTGCCTTGCCGGAGACGATCGTGCAATCGTGACGGACGTTGCCGGAACAACGCGTGACGTGCTGCGCGAGCGTATCCAGATCAACGGCATTCCGTTGCACATCGTCGATACGGCGGGTCTGCGTGAAACCGAAGACGCCGTTGAGCGTATTGGTATTGAGCGGACGTGGCGTGAGATCGAGCGTGCAGACGTCATCGTGAGGATGGCGGATGCACAGGTAGGGACGCAGAACGCAGATCCCATCGAAGATCGTCTGCCGGCAGACGTGCCTATGCTATGGGTCTACAACAAAGTGGATCTATCAGGCGAACACGCGGGTCGGTTCGAGCACAAAGATGGTCAGGTGGCTGTTCGGCTGTCGGCACGCACGGGCGAAGGTGTCGATGCGCTCAAGGGTGAGTTGTTACGTATCGTCGGGTGGGCAGACCAAGGCGAGAACGTGATTCTCGCGCGCGAACGTCATCTTGTGGCGTTGCGCGAAGCGCGCGAGCACGTTGAATTTGCGTCACAGCGGCTCAACGAACTTGAGTTGATGGCGGAAGAGCTTCGCCTTGCTCAGGAGGCGGTAAATCGGATCACCGGTGAATTTGGCGCCGATGATCTGTTGGGCGTTATCTTCAGCCGTTTCTGCATTGGCAAGTAGCACGCGATAGACAAGGACGGACGCTTCATCTGGCGGGGATCTCTGCCGCCTAATATACTATACCCCAGTATAGTAAATAGGATCGCTCCCATGCCGAGCACTCCCGAAGAGAAGAAGCGTGTCCTCACACGCGTCCGCCGCATGAGCGGCCAATGCGCTGCACTTGAACGCGCACTTGAGGACGGCGCCGATTGCGCGGCCATACTCCAACAGATCGCAGCCATCCGTGGCGCTGCAAACGGTCTGATGAGCGAGGTACTCGAAGGACACCTGCGCGAGCAATTCGGAGACGGGAGCGTTTCGGATCGAGAGCGCGAGGAGCGCGTCAAAGAGATGACACTGCTCGTCCGTTCCTACCTCAAGTAGCCCACATACATTCTTTATTGCCCTATCCAACCCCCACAGGAGAGAACCATGAAATCACGTGCAGCTGTTGCCTTCGAAGCGGGCAAACCCCTGGAGATCGTCGAGTTGGATGTCGCGCCACCGCGAGCAGGTGAAGTTCTCGTGCGTATCACTCATACCGGGGTGTGCCACACGGACGCATTTACCTTGTCTGGTGACGATCCGGAAGGTGTGTTTCCGGCGGTGCTGGGCCACGAAGGTGGCGGCATTGTTGTTGAGGTTGGAGAAGGTGTTACCAGCGTACAGCCCGGTGATCACGTGATTCCTCTCTACACGGCGGAATGTCGCAAGTGCAAATTCTGTCTGTCCGGCAAGACGAATCTATGTCAGGCGGTACGTGCGACTCAAGGCAAGGGGTTGATGCCGGATGGGACAACGCGTTTCTCATACCAGGGCAAGCCCATCTATCACTACATGGGCACCAGCACGTTCAGCGAGTACACCGTGGTGGCGGAGATTTCGCTTGCCAAGATCAACCCGACGGCGGCGCTCGAAAAGGTGTGCTTGCTCGGGTGCGGTGTGACGACCGGTATTGGCGCGGTGCATAACACCGCGAAGGTGAAGGCGGGAGACACGGTTGCAGTGTTTGGCCTGGGCGGCATCGGCCTGGCGGTGATCCAGGGGGCTGTGCAGGCCAAGGCTGGACGCATCATTGCTGTGGACGTGAATCCTTCGAAGTTCGAGTTGGCTCGCTCGATGGGGGCCACGGATTGTGTGAATCCGAAGGATCACGACAAACCTATCCAGGAAGTGATCGTCGCGATGACGGATGGTGGGGTGGACTTTAGCTTTGAGTGCATCGGCAACGTTGAAGTGATGCGTGCCGCGCTGGAATGCTGTCACAAGGGTTGGGGCGAAAGCGTGATCATCGGTGTTGCGGGTGCCGGCCAGGAGATTCGCACGCGACCGTTCCAGTTGGTGACGGGGCGCGTGTGGCGCGGGTCGGCCTTTGGTGGAGTAAAGGGTCGCACCCAGTTGCCGGGTATGGTGGAGCAAGCCATGCGTGGGGAGATCGATCTGGATCCGTTCATTACGCACACGCTACCGCTTGACCGCATCAATGAGGCATTCGATCTGATGCACGAAGGTAAGTCCATCCGTACGGTGATTCACTTCTGATACGGGGTGAGAGATGAAACGAGTAGAGCACCGTGCGTGCTTCGATGGCTGGCAGGACGTGTATGAACATGAATCCGCATTGCTCGGATGCGCCATGCGCTTTGCTGTGTACCTGCCACCACAGACGAGAGATCGGCGACTGCCTGTGTTGTATTGGCTGTCGGGGCTGACTTGTACCGAACAGAACTTCATTACGAAGGCAGGCGCGCAGCGCTATGCGGCAGAGCGTGACGTGATTCTCGTTGCCCCGGATACGAGTCCGCGCGGCGATGAAGTGCCCAACGATCCGGCATATGATCTGGGGCAGGGTGCCAGTTTTTATGTGAATGCGACGCGCACGCCCTGGGCTGACCACTACCGAATGCACGACTACGTCGTTCATGAACTGCCGGCGCTGATTGAAGCGGAATTTCCAGCGACGACGGTACGTGGGGTATCGGGGCATTCGATGGGTGGGCACGGTGCACTGGTGGCGGCTCTGCGTCATCCGGGGCGATATCGCAGCGTGTCGGCATTCGCGCCCATCGTGGCACCGTCAGTCGTGCCTTGGGGGAAAAGGGCGTTCGGTGCCTACCTGGGTGACGATCGTGCGGAGTGGGCCGGGTGGGATGCATGTGCACTCGTTGCTGGGCAGCTGGGTGAGCGTTTGCCGATTTTGATCGATCAGGGTGATGCAGATGAGTTTCTGGACACCCAGTTACAGCCACAGCGTTTGATCGATGTGGCAGGCAAAGCGGGTCATCCAGTGGATTTGAGAATGCGCGAAGGACACGACCACAGTTATTACTTCATCGCTTCGTTCATTGGCAATCACGTCGATTGGCACGCAAATGCGTTCGAAGGGACGTGAGGGAAGCCCGATCTCGCGGCAATCGGCTACAGTAGGCTTTGCAGCAACGCCGATCGGATGAACGCTGATAGCCAAGGAGTCGCGGAATGCCAGAATACGAGGACTACGAAGGTACGGCTGGAAAGATCGAACTCGAGATCGAACGTAAGTTGATGATTCTTGGGATTGATTGGCACGATGAGGGCCAGATGCGCGATCTGGCACGCCGTGCACTGGAATTCAATGCGGCGAAGGGATTCCCGAAGGTGATGCCGGGTGACGGCCAGACGCTCGCGAAAATCGAGCTGTTTGGTCTGGTCGGGTTGATGCTTCGTAATATGGAAGAGAGCGCGAGCGCTGGGCGCGAAGTGCACGGTCGAGAGGCCTGGAAGGCTGTAGCTCGGGCACTCTGGGCTGAGAAAGAGGCGCAGGGTAAGTAGTACACACAGAGCGCGTTTAGCGCTCTGTGTGTTTCACGTGGAACAAATCAGTGGAATTCTTGATTCTAGGGGCGGGCGCTTTTCTCGCTGGCCTCGTTGATGCCGTTGTTGGGGGAGGGGGACTGATTCAACTACCCCTGATGTTGGCGGTTCTTCCCCAAGTCCCAATCCCGATCATTTTCGGAACGAACAAAGTCTCAAGCATCGCTGGCACTGCAAGCGCCGCATGGGCCTATAGCAGCAAGATCAAGCTCGATAAACGAATCGCGTTGCCTGGTGCAATTGCCGCCCTGGTCGGATCTGCGATCGGCGCGAGTGTAGTGAGTTTTCTGTCGAGCGAGATTCTCAAACCGCTGGTACTCGTCATGCTCGTTCTTGTGGGCGGGTACACGTTCCTGAAACGTGACTTCGGTCGAGAGAAGCGGACGCCAATTGTCGTAAGGCATATTGGGTTGGTGGCGGCGCTGATCGGTCTGTCGATCGGCTTCTACGACGGTTTCTTCGGGCCTGGTACGGGCAGTTTTCTGATTTTCGCGTTTGTCCGGCTATTCGGCATGGACATGCTGCATGCTTCGGCGACGGCAAAGGTTGTGAACTTCGCGACGAATCTCGCAGCGATTGTCTACTTCTCGCTCCACGCGGGAGTGCTTTGGAAACTTGGGCTGTTCATGGCAATAGCGAACGTTGCCGGCGCACAGGTTGGCACAAGGCTAGCGTTGCGCCACGGCAATGGTTTTGTGCGCTGGTTGCTGTTGGCGGTCGTGTCGGTGTTGATTGTCAAACTCGGGCTTGACGTCCTGCGGGGTTGATCGGGGTACGCCAAACAAGAAAAAAGGGGAGTGTTCCACGTGGAACACTCCCCTTTTGCATGAACCGCCACTCACCGTTTAGTGATGGCCTTCTGCAGCAAAAATCTGTGCGACCGCATTCACGACGGAAGCAATACGACCAACATCCTTCAGTTCAACCGTGCCCAAGCCAGCCTTACGCAGTACATCAGCGTGGGCAGCAATGCAGAACTTGCACTTGCCAACAATGCTCGCCGACAGCGCCCACAATTCGAAGCGCCGCTGATCGACACCACCGTGGGTTGAATAAGCGTTCATCCGCAGGCCAGCCTGTTGAGTCTTCAGGTCTGCGTCGGCAGCCATGTCCAGGTACGAATACCACGCGTTGGTCATGCCCATGATTGACGCAGCCGTCTGGGCAGCTTGCAGTTCTTCCGGCGCCAGCAGACCTGACTCGCGGAAGATCTTCACCAGCGTCGTGCTCTTTGCAGCGAACGCAGCGGCCAGTGCTGCGCCCACTGCTTCATTGGCCGGCAGCGACGAGCGGGCGATGACGCCGTCGATGCTCAGGCGAACGTCCTTCGCGTAGTCGGGAATGAGTTCCTTGATGGCGTTGAGTGCTTCCATGTGTCGTGTGCTCCGAAATCTGCTCAGGAATCCAGCACCCGATCAGAGTGCCGGTTCCTTGTTATTTATGGTCAGAAAGTTGGGGTAGGGGACGCGCGACTGCGATTACAGCGTATCGCCGCCCACTGCGCGGTTGCACGGGCACAGTTCGCCGGTTTGGAGCGCATCCAGAACACGCAGAGCTTCCGAAGCGTTGCGGCCGACATCCAGCGTATTCACGGTCACGTGCTGAATGACGTTTTCCGGATCAACGATAAAGGTTGCACGCAGTGCCACACCAGCGGCCTTGTCGCGGATACCGAACTGGTCGATCAGCGAACCCGTCACGTCAGCAAAGCTCCAGTGACTCAGCTTGGACAGATCCTTGTGGTCGCGACGCCATGCCAGCTTCACGAACTCGTTGTCGCTGGAACCACCCATCAGCACCGCATCGCGGTCGGCCAGGTCATTGGCCATTTTGTCGTACTCAACGATTTCCGTCGGGCAGACGAAGGTGAAGTCCTTCGGGTAGAAATAGATGACCTTCCACTTGCCCGGGAACGACTTTTCGGTGATGTTCTCGAACGCGGACTGGCCATTCTCTTCGGGCAGGTTGAAACCCGGCTTCACACCCACAACGTTGAAGGATTCGATCTTGTCGCCAATGGTCTTCATCTCTGAGCTCCTGTGTTGAATTTCGGTAATCGCCTGCGTTGTCGTCAGGCACAGGTGCATTCTGCCCAGAGATCATTAATCAATCTAATTGATTGCCGGAATGAATTCGATAGCCAAACACAATCACGCACTTCCGCGAACGATAACTGTGTAAGGAAGACGGATCGAACTTTGCACGGGACGCTGCCCCTGCATGAGTTGAAGAAGCATGCGTGCGCCGGCCTCGCCGACCTCTGCACGCGGGGTGCGCACGGTCGTCAGGGGAGGCACCAACTGATCGCTACCGGCGACATCATTGAAGCCAGCGATAGCCACACCCTCTGGCACCGCAATGCCGGCCCTTTGTGCAGCAAGCAATCCGCCCTGAGCCAGATCATCGTTCCCGAAGAAGATCGCCTCCACATCGGGGTGGTCCTTCAGCAGGCTCTCAAAAAGCTCGCTACCCAGACGGAGCGAAGAGCGCTCCGGACTCAATTGCTCCAGGCGGGGGTCGTAGTGACCCGCCGAGCGCAACGCACGTCGGTAGCCCTCTGCGCGCTGTAGCGTCCGTCGATCGAGTTGTGCGGCAGCGAAGGCAATGCGCGTATGTCCGCGCGAAAGCAAATGCTCGGTCATCGCCGCGCCGGCCTCAATCTGCGAAAAGCCGACGCAATGTACGCCCGGTGCTTCGGTCGTCTCCATCAAGTGGACGCACGGGACACCGCTGGACGCGATCAGATGGCGCCCGGCCTCCGTTCGGTCGAATCCAGTGACGAGAAGGCCGGCCGGCCGATGAGCGAGGTAGCTCCGCAGCAGTAGTTCTTCCTCTTCAGCATCGTAATGAGTGACGCCGATCATGGCCTGGTAGCCAGCAGGGAAGAGCACCCGATGGACGGCCTCGAGCAGATCGACGAATAGCGCATTCGACAGCATCGGAACGAGTACCACCACATGAGTGCTGCGCGCCGAAGCGAGAGCCCGAGCCGCTGGGTCTGGCACATAGCCGAGCGCGGTGGCCGCTGCACGTACCCTGACCGCCAGTTCTTCACCCACACGCTCGCCGCGCAGCACACGGGACGCCGTGATACGACTGACTTCGGCCGCCTGCGCCACGTCGTCCAAGGTCACGCGCCCGGTCGCGCGGCTCTTTCTTCCCATCGTGACTCTCTTGCTATCCAAGCGGGTAATCCCTAGGAGTTTTCCCACAAATGCAAGAATAGGATAGCGCTACCCCAAAACATGCAGCAATTGCGGGATTACCTGCTTCATTGATTCCCTGCCAATGTAGGGCATCACCGTAATCACGCCATTTGCGCACCCAGAGAGATGACACAAGATAGCGCTACCACGCCCGTGGTGATGGCCATCGTCATAATGGGCGTTGCCGGATGCGGAAAATCTACGCTCGGTGCGGCGTGTGCGCAGCGTTTTGGCTGGCATTTGATCGAAGGCGATGAATATCACTCGCCGGACGCTGTTACCAAGATGCGCGAGGGCATTCCGCTTACCGACAAGGATCGTGCAGGTTGGCTGGCCCGCCTCGGCGCGCTCCTGCAGCAGGGCGCATCGAAACATGACGGCATCGTGCTGACCTGCTCTGCGCTCAGGCAGCGCTACCGGGATGCATTGCGTGCAGCGGTGCCCGACCTGCACTTCGTCTTTCTTGATATCGACCAGCCTGTCGCCGAAGCGCGCGTGGCCAGCCGTTCCGACCACCTATTTCCCGCCAGCCTTGTCGCCAGTCAGTTCGCCACGCTCGAATCGCCGGTGGGCGAGCCACGCGTCCTGCGCGTATCTGCCACCGACGCATTGGAGACCTTGGTCGATGCCGTCGATAGGTGGCTGAACCCCGCCGTCGATCGATAGACCGGAAGAGTACGCAGAGGAGACATCCGTGGATCAACAGCCATCGCACGCGGAACCACCACCGTCGCCGGGCAGGTTGCATAAGGCGATCGAAGCGATCATGGCGGCCAGCCTCGCCGTCATGGTGGTCGCCGTGTTCACCAACGTCGTGCTGCGCTACGTGTTTGACACGGGCATCGTGTTCTACGAAGAACTGTCGCGTCTGCTGTTCGTGTGGTTGGTGTGCATCGGCGCCATCCTCGCGGCGGTGGAAGGCAAGCACCTGGGCTTCGACATGATCGTCTCGCGTCTGTCCGGCGTGCCGCTCAAGGTATGCACGGGTATTGCGACCTTGCTCACGGCCATGGGCCTGGTACTAGTCGCCAAAGGCGCATGGGACCAGGTCATCGCCGGATTGCATACGTTCAGCACGGTCATTCGTTACCCGCTTGCATTGGCTGCGGCTGCCGTGCTGATCATGGCCATCGGCATGCTTGTCGTTCTCGTCATGCAGGTCACCGGCCGTCGTCGCGTGATCCACCAGGACACTGATGTCGGGGTGGAGTGAGACATGCTCGTCACCATCATCTTCCTCGGCGTTCTCATCTTCGGCATGTTCATCGGCATGCCGATCGCCCATGCGCTGGTACTGACGGGCGTGGTGCTGATGTGGCACCTCGACTTCTTCGATTCGCAGTTGCTTGCCCAGAATCTCCAGGCCGGCTTCGACAGTTTTCCGTTGCTGGCCGTACCGTTCTTCATTCTTGCCGGCGAACTGATGAATGCGGGTGGATTGTCCCGTCGCATCATCGATCTTGCGCGCGCATTCGTCGGGCATATTCCGGGGGGACTAGGTTACGTCACCGTGGCTGCCGCTATCTTGCTTGCATCGATGAGCGGCTCGGCGATTGCCGATACGGCAGCACTGGCCACGCTGCTATTGCCCATGATGCGCGAGAACCGCTATCCAGACAGCTACTCGGCCGGGTTGTTGGCTTCGGGTGGCATCATCGCGCCGATCATTCCGCCCTCCATGCCCTTCGTGATCTATGGCGTCACGACCAATGTGTCCATCCAAGGGTTGTTCCTCTCTGGTGTCTTTCCAGGGTTGATGATGGGCCTCTTCCTGATTGGCGCGTGGTGGTCCATCGCACGCCGCCACAAGCTGGCTCCCATGGCGCGGGTGTCATGGCCCGATCGACTGCGTGCGCTGGCGCGCAGCCTGTGGGCGATGATGATGCCGGTCATCATTCTGGGCGGTCTCAAGGGCGGCATCTTCACGCCTACCGAAGCCGCCGTGGTCGCCGCCGTATACGCGCTGTTCGTATCGATGTTCATCTATCGCGAGCTCTCACCGCGCGACGTCTACCATGTGCTGGTGGGTGCCTCGAAGACGACGGCCGTGGTGATGTTCCTGTGCGGTGCGGCCACCGTCACGGCGTACATGATCACACTGGCCGATCTGCCCAACCAGCTCGCGCAGACCTTCGCGCCGGTCCTTGGACAGCCGATTCTGTTCATGGCGCTGATGATGGTGTTCCTCCTCTTCGTCGGTACCGCCATGGACCTGACACCGACAATCCTGATCTTTGCGCCGGTATGCGCCCCGCTGGCGACAAAGGCCGGCATCGATCCGATCTACTTTGGCTTCATGTTCATTTATGTTGGTTGCATAGGCTTGATTACACCCCCGGTCGGTACCGTGCAGAACGTCGTTGCCGGTGTCGGGCGCTTGCGGATGGAGACGGTCATCCGAGGCACCAATCCCTTCCTGGCCGTCTATGTGGTGCTGGCGGCGTTGTTCGTCGCCTTCCCGCAATTGGTACTGACGCCGCTCCGGTGGCTTCACTGATCGGCAGATATCCCCCAAAGGAGACTCACCATGAAACTCACCCAACTGATGGCTGCCCTCGGTGTGATGCTGGTGGCGGCGAGCGCACAGGCACAGGACATCAAGCCACGCCTGATCCGATTCGGCTACGGATTGGTCGAACAGTCCAACCAGGGCCGTGCGGTGAAGGTCTTTGCCGATGAAGTCGAAAAACTATCGGGCGGCAAGATGAAGGTACGCGCCATCGGTGCCGCGGCGCTGGGCTCAGATGTCCAGATGCAGCAAGCACTCATCGGCGGCGCACAGGAGATGATGGTGGGGTCCACTGCCACGCTTGTGGGCATCAGTAAAGAAATGGCGCTGTGGGACACCCCCTTCCTCTTCAACAGCACGAAGGAAGCCGACACCGTTCTTGACGGTCCCATCGGCGAGAAGGTCAAGGGCACGCTCGAAGACAAAGGCATGGTGGGACTCGTGTACTGGGAGAACGGCTTTCGCAATCTCACCAACAACAAGCGCCCGGTCGCCAAAGTCGAAGACATGGACGGCATCAAGCTGCGCGTGATGCAGAACAACGTCTACCTCGACAGCTTCAAGACACTGGGCGCCAATGCGGTACCGCTGCCATTCTCGGAGTTGTTCACCGCGCTCGAGACCCGCACCGTCGATGGTCAGGAGAATCCGTACAACACCATCCTTTCGAGCAAGTTCTACGAGGTGCAGAAGTACCTGACCGTGACCAATCACGTTTACAGCCCGTGGATCGTCACAGCCAGCAAGAAGTGGTGGGACGGACTGTCGAAGGACGAAAAGAACGTGCTGATGGCTGCCGCCAAGAAGAGCCGCGACTTCGAGCGCAAGGACACGCGCGAAGAAGCCGCCCGCGCACTTGCCGACCTCAAGGCCAAGGGTATGCAGATCAATGAGCTGTCGCCGGCCGAGGTCAATCGGATGCGCGATCGGCTCATCAAGGTCAACGCCACCATCGCATCGGATGTCGGCATGAATCTGTGGAACGAAACGCAAAGCGAACTGGCCAAGATACGCGGCAAAAAATAGCTGCGACCCGTTTTCTCCCTCCTCCGGGATGTAGCCCCGCTGTCGTGGTGGGGCTTTTTTCGTTCACTCGAGCTTTGCCAACCATGATGAATCGCGTGAATGTCTTGCCCCAAGCACCTGAAAAGGTGTGAACTTGTCTCGCAAGCCCATGTTTCGACTAGGATTTTTGCTTCCGTAGACGTATCATTACTGCCCTTTCCCGCACCACCTGGATCGTTTCCCCATGAAAGTCGCCAGTGTTTTCCCCGATCGTTTCGACGTGATCGTCGTCGGCGGCGGCCATGCCGGGACCGAAGCAGCCCTCGCGGCGGCGCGAGCTGGCGTCAAGACGCTTCTGCTGACCCATAACATCGAAACGCTGGGCCAGATGAGCTGCAACCCGTCGATCGGCGGAATTGGCAAGGGCCATCTGGTGAAGGAAGTTGACGCGCTGGGCGGCGCCATGGCCGAGGCCACGGATGAAGGTGGTATCCAGTTCCGTACGCTCAATGCCAGCAAGGGGCCGGCGGTGCGCGCGACGCGGGCGCAGGCTGATCGCGTGATGTACAAGGCGGCGATCCGACGTCGTCTCGAAAATCAGCCCAACCTCACGCTGTTCCAACAAGCCGTCGACGACATCGTGCTGGAGGGTGACCGCGCCGTCGGCGTGGTCACGCAGATCGGTTTGCGCTTTGATGCATCCGCTGTGGTGCTGACTGCCGGCACCTTCCTTAACGGTCTGGTGCATGTCGGTTTGCAGAACTATTCTGCTGGCCGCGCAGGGGACCCGCCGGCCATTTCTCTGTCGCATCGCCTGCGCGAAATGACATTGCCTGTTGGACGCCTCAAGACCGGCACGCCGCCGCGCATCGACGGCAAGAGTGTCGATTTCTCGGTCATGGAAGAGCAACCGGGGGACAACCCGGAACCCGTGTTCTCTTTCCTCGGTTCGCGCTCACAGCATCCGCGCCAACTGCCGTGCTGGATCACGCGCACCAACACCGCTACGCACGACATCATCCGCGCCAACCTTGATCGCTCGCCCATGTATTCCGGTGTCATCGAAGGGGTTGGGCCGCGCTATTGCCCGTCGATCGAAGACAAGATCCATCGCTTTGCCGACAAGGACAGCCATAACGTCTTCCTTGAACCCGAAGGCCTTGCAACGCACGAGCTTTATCCCAACGGCATTTCGACATCGTTGCCGTTCGACGTGCAACTGCAGATCGTGCGCAGCATCCGAGGCATGGAAAACGCGCACATCCTGCGTCCCGGCTATGCGATCGAATACGACTACTTTGATCCGCGCAATCTCAAGAGCAGTCTTGAGACAAAGTCGATTCAGGCGCTGTTCTTCGCCGGACAGATCAATGGCACGACAGGCTACGAAGAAGCGGCTGCACAAGGGCTGCTCGCCGGCATCAACGCCGCGTTGCTCGTGCAGGGCAAGGACGCCTGGTGTCCGCGCCGCGAAGAGGCGTACCTCGGCGTACTGGTGGACGATCTGATCACGCGTGGTGTGTCCGAGCCGTATCGCATGTTCACCTCACGCGCCGAATACCGCCTGAGCCTGCGCGAGGATAATGCCGACCTGCGTCTGACCGAGATCGGCCGCCACCTCGGCTTGGTCGACGACGCACGTTGGGACGCGTTCAGCCGCAAGTGCGAGGCCATCGAGCGCGAGGCTGAACGCCTGAAACAAGTGTGGGCGCGCCCGGCGGCGCTTGGCGTAGAGGAGCAGGAAGCCATCTTCGGCAAGACGCTCGAACGCGAGTACAACTACTTCAACCTGCTGCGCCGCCCCGGCGTCAGCTATGAGCAACTCATGAGCCTGACCGGCGCACCGACTGATCCGCTGACAGACGCGCAGGCGATCGAGCAGGTTGAAATCCAGGCCAAGTACCAGGGGTACATCGATCGTCAGCAGGACGAAGTCGCACGCACCGCGCAACAGGAAAACACGCGTTTGCCGGCCGATCTCGACTACGGCACCGTGCGCGGCCTGTCACGCGAAGTGCAGCAGAAGCTGACGCAACATCGTCCGGAAACCATCGGCCAGGCCTCGCGCATTCAGGGCATTACGCCCGCCGCTGTTTCGTTGCTGCTGATCTACCTGAAGAAAAACGAGTTGGCTGCACGCTCGACCTCGGCCACGGGCGAGCACGCCGCATGAGCGCCGCGCGCCGACTTGATGAGCGCGTTGAGGCGCTCGGGCTCGACCTGCCGCGCGAAATCCGCGACAAGCTGCTCGCCTACGTGGCGCTCATCCTCAAGTGGAACAAGGTTCTACAACCTGACCGCCATTCGCGACGAAGCGCAGGCCATTGACCTGCATATCGCTGATTCGCTCACGTTGTTGCCGCACGTCGATGTGACACGCCTGGCGGACATCGGCGCGGGCGCCGGATTGCCGGGCCTGGTGCTGGCGATCTGTCGGCCCGAACTGCAGGTCGAACTGGTTGATACTGTTGACAAGAAATGCGTCTTCATGCGCCAGGCAGCGGGCCAGTTAGGGCTTGCCAACGTCAAGGTGCATCACACGCGCGTCGAGAAGTGGCAACCGGAAGCGCCATTCGACGCCATCACCTCGCGAGCTTTTGCCGAATTGGCCGATTTCATCGCGTGGACCGAACATCTGCTCGCACGGCAGGGCAAATGGCTGGCCATGAAAGGCGTGTATCCTTCCGACGAAATCGCGCGCTTGCCGGGGGGTGTGCGCGTGGCCGAGAGCATCCCGCTGGCAGTAAAGGGCGTGGATGTAGAACGGCATCTCATCGTCATTCGCAGGGACTGACATGGCTCGCATTTTCGCAGTCGCCAACCAGAAGGGCGGCGTAGGCAAGACGACCACCACCGTTAATCTTTCCGCAGCATTGGCCGCCCACGGGCAGCGCGTTCTGCTGGTCGACCTCGATCCGCAAGGCAACGCCACCATGGGTTCGGGCGTCGACAAGCGCGCCGCACCCGCGACCGTGTATCACGTCCTGGTTGGCCTCAACACGTTGCAGGACGTCCGCCAACGTTCGGAGACCGGCGGCTACGACGTGCTGCCCTCCAATCGTGATCTGGCCGGTGCCGAAGTTGAAATGGTCGAGCTGGAAAACCGCGAACGGCGGCTCAAGGATGCGCTTGCGACGGTGGACGAAGAGTATGACTTCGTCCTTATCGACTGCCCCCCGAGCCTGTCGATGCTCACGCTCAATGGCCTGTGCGGCGCGCATGGCGTGATCATTCCCATGCAGTGCGAGTACTACGCGCTTGAAGGCCTCTCGGATCTGGTCAACACCATCAAGCAGGTGCACGCCAAGCTCAATCGCGATCTGAAGATCATCGGGCTGTTGCGTGTCATGTTCGATCCGCGCAGCACGCTGTCGCAGCAGGTTTCGGCGCAGCTCGAATCGCATTTCGGCGACAAGGTGTTCCGTGCCATCATTCCGCGCAACGTGCGTCTGGCCGAAGCGCCCAGCCATGGCATGCCCGGCGTGGTGTTCGACAAGGCCGCCAAGGGCTCACAGGCTTATCTCGCCTTTGCCGAAGAAATGATCGGCCGCGTGGTCGCGCTATAGCGCCGCGCTGTACAACCGGATTCCGCTCATGAGTACACCCAAGAAAAAAGGCCTTGGTCGCGGCCTCGAAGCCCTGTTGGGCGGCGACACCCTGCCGGCCGATAGTGGCAACCTGTCCACCCTGCCGGTCGACGCGCTGCAGCCGGGCAAGTATCAACCGCGTACGCGCATGGATGCTGGCAGTCTCGAAGAACTGGCCGCATCGATCCGTGCCCAAGGTCTGATGCAGCCGATCATCGTGCGTCCGATTGGCGCAGGGCGTCACGAGATCATTGCTGGTGAGCGTCGTTGGCGCGCGTCGCAACTGGCCGAGCTGACCGAAGTGCCGGTCATCATCCGCGAGATTCCGGATGAAGCCGCGCTGGCGATGTCGCTGATCGAGAACATTCAGCGTGAAGACCTCAATCCGCTCGAAGAGGCTACCGGTATCCAGCGCCTCATCGACGAATTCGGCATGACTCACCAGCAGGCTGCCGATGCCGTAGGGCGCTCCCGGCCGGCAACTTCGAATCTGCTGCGCTTGCTGCAATTGCCCGAGCCGGTGCGTGAACTGCTCATGGCTGGCGACATCGAAATGGGCCACGCCCGTGCGTTGCTGGCGCTGGCCGGTGCGGACCAGATCATGGTGGCCAACCAGATCGTCGCCAAGCGGCTTTCGGTGCGCGAGGCGGAAAAACTGGTCAGCAGTCTGCTCAAGCCGAAGGATGAGAAGTCATTCAAGCGTCATGAGGCCAGCCGCGACGTTCTGCGCCTTGAAGAAGAGCTTGCCGACCGCCTCGGCGCGACGGTGAAGATCAAGGCCAACAAGAAGGGTGCCGGTTCGCTGAGCATCGAGTTTGGCAACCTTGACCAGCTCGACGGCCTGCTCGAACGCATCCGCTGAGAAAACCACCATGGCGATGCCGCCGCTCCTGCGTTTGACGCATGTATTGCCGTCTCCGGGTGCGGAAGAGAATTTCCAGTCGCTGTTCGCCTCGCACGGCGTCGCCATTGAACGCATCGTCTCGCACCGCCACGCCAGTCCGCCCGGTTTCTGGTACGACCAACCCGGCGATGAGTGGGTAACACTCATTCAGGGTGGTGCCGTACTGGAATTCGAAGATGGCTCGTACCGGCTCGAAGCCGGCGATTCGCTGCTGATCCCGGCGCATTGCAGACACCGGGTAGCGTCCACCGAAGCAGAAACGGTGTGGCTTGCCATTCATCTGCCCGCCGCAGCAGACTGACGCCGCGCCAAACATTGTCCCCGTCGCGCAGTAAGATGGCCGCTTCGATTTGGCCGGAGAGCCATCATGAAACGCCTCAAACTCCTTCCGCTTCTGTTCGTACCCACCGTCGCCCTGGCTGGCTTGCTCGACGCAATATCCAGTACCGATGCCACCGCCGGGCTGCGCGATACCCTGCTTCAGGGCGCGACTGCCGCCGTCGGCACGCTGGGTGCGAAGGATGGCTTCCTCGCTAATCCGTCGGTGAAGATTCCGCTACCCTCGGCGCTCAAGCGCGCTGAGCCCATGCTGCGCGCAATGGGCAAGGGACCGGAACTCGACGAACTGTCGGTGGCCATCAATCGTGCGGCTGAAAGCGCGGTGGCAGAAGCCAAGCCATTGCTCACCGATGCCGTAAAGCAAATGACGGTGCAGGATGCCAAGGGCATTCTCACTGGCGGCGACGATTCGGTTACGCAGTACTTCCGCAGCAAGACCATGCAGCCGCTCACGGAGAGATTCCTCCCCGTCGTTTCGAAGGCGACAGCACGCGTGGGATTGGCCGCCAAGTACAACCAGCTCGCAGGGCAGGGCGCCGCGTTCGGGTTGATCAAACAGGAAGACGCAAGTGTCGAGCAGTACGTGACGCGTAGCGCACTCGACGCGCTCTACAAGAGCATTGGCGAGCAGGAGCGCGCCATCCGTGCCAATCCAGCGCAGGCCGCCACGAGCGCAGCTCGCAAGGTATTCGGCGCATTGCACTGAACGCCAATTTCATTTGTGGGGAACAGTCTTGCTTTTGGCGTGTCACAGCACCGTCGAGCGGAGGAAGCGGCCAGTTCGCGCCGTGCTCGACGTTTATGTGGTCTAGGACAAAGGAGGACAACACATGTTAAGAAAAACCACCCGATTCATGGCGCTTGTCGCTGCGGGGCTGGCCTTTTCCGCAACTGCACTGGCTGCCGATGTACTGATCGAGGCGGAAAGTTTCAATGCCCAGGGCGGCGGCAACGTTGCCAAGGTGACTGACCGCCCGGCCACTTCCGGTGGTGCAGCGCTCATGAACTTCGACAACGAAGGGCATTGGCTGGAGTGGAAAATCGACGTGCCGGCAGACGGCAACTACGCTGTGTCCCTGCGTTATGCCGGTGGTCGCAAGTGGAATGTATTCCGCGAAGTGCAGATCGACGGCAAGGTGCCGAATGACGCATTCGCCAAGGTGACCTTGCCGACCACGGGCGGCTTCGGGCGCGCGGAAGCTGAGTGGAAGGACATGGTCATTGTCGGCGCCGATGGCAAAGCCGCGATGGTTGCGCTCACCAAGGGCACGCACGTGCTGCGCATTACCAACCTTGGTGGCGAAGGGGGCGCCAGTGGTTCGGCCAACCTTGATGTGATCAAGCTCAGTACGTTGTAGCGACGCGCGGCTTGCACTGAACCGGGCAACGGAAACGGGTGGCTCTCGCAAGAGACCACCCGTTTTTGTTGCGCCCTCATTCCTCGGGCAAAGGTTTGGCTATGTGCTTCACCTCGCGGCGCCGATCGAGCGACGCTGCTGCTGCTTCAGCGCCAGTCGCCGCGCAGTTGGCTCACCGCGGTCTGGAGGGCGAGCGGCGTGGCATCTTCCGGCGCGATAGGCGAGCCGACCACGAGTTCAATGCGATTGAACATGCCGCGACGGAAAGGCTTGCTCATTGCGGGGCCGCCCTTGCGGGAGAAGAAACTACCCCACAGGCCGCGCAGGGCCATCGGCACCACCGGAACCGGACTGCGCTCGAGGATGCGCGAGGTGCCACCCTTGAATGCCGTGATCTCTCCGGAGTCGGTTATGCGTCCCTCGGGGAATATTCCTACCACGTCTCCTTCAGCCAGCGCAGCTGCGATCTCGTCATAGGCCCCGTTGAGCACCTCGCGGCTCTCGCGTGCCGGTGCGATGGGGATCGCGCGGTTCTGCCGGAACACGAAATTGAGGATCGGCAGACGGAAGATCGCATGGTCCATCACAAACCGCACCGGCCGCCGGCTGGCGGCGATGATGACGAGCGCATCGACGAAGCTCACGTGATTGCACACGATGAGGGCGGGCCCTTCGTGCGGGATATGGTCGATTCCGTCCACGCGTACGCGGTACATCACCCGGATCAGGAACCACACCACCAGCCGCATGAGGAATTCCGGCATCAGCAGGTAGATGTAGAGCGCCACGGCGGCATTCAGGATCGCCGCCAGCAAGAAGAGTTCGGTGATCGACAGACCAAGTTGCAGACCGACACCAGCCAGCAGCGCCGAGACCACCATGAAGCCGGCATTGATGACGTTGTTAGCAGCGACGATGCGGCTTCGCAGCGCGGGCGCTGAGCGCTCCTGGATCATGGCGTAGAGGGGAACGGTAAAGAAGCCGCCCGATACGCCCAGCATGACCAGTGCAAAGATGATGTGCCAGCTACTCGGCTGAGCCACAAAAGAGCCCAGCGTAACTGCGTGGGCCGCGACGGATGGGCTGGCCCACCATAGATCGATACCGAACAGGGTCAGACCGATCGATCCGAGTGGCACGAGGCCGAGCTCGACGCGGCGCCCTGAAAGGCGTTCGCACAGAAATGAGCCGAGGGCGATTCCCACGATGAACGTGCCCAGCAACGCAGTCGCCATCAACTCGTCGCCGCCCAGCACGTCTTTCACATACGGGGGGAATTGCGACAGGAACAGGGCACCGAAGAACCAGAACCACGAAATGCCCAGCAACGACAGGAATACCGTACGGTTGCCGCGCGCCAAAGCGATATTGCGGATGCTCTCGGAGAGCGGATTCAAATTGACGCGCAGCTCGGGTGCTGCTGCGGGCGCAGAAGGAATCCTCCAGCTGGCGAGATAACCGACGACGGCCACGGCGATACAGGTAATGCCGGCCAGGAGCGGGCCCGACTGTTGGATCGCCATCAGCACGCCGGCAGCCACCGAACCGGCCAGGATCGCCACGAACGTACCGGCCTCGATCCACGCATTGCCAGCTACCAGCTCTTCGGGGTACAGATGCTGTGGCAGGATCGAGTACTTGAGCGGGCCGAACATCGTCGAATGCACGCCCATCAGGAAAAGCGCACCAAGCAACAATTCAACGTGTTGCGCGACGAAGCCTGCGGTGGCTAACGCGGCGATGCCAATCTCGACCGCCTTGATGATCCGGATGAGAAAAGTCTTTTCGTACTTGTCCGCCAATTGCCCGGCCGTCCCTGATAGCAGGAAGAAAGGCAACACGAACAAACCGGCTGCAAGCTGGACCATCACGGCTGGCGCCAACCCCAATACAACACTGCCGTGGAACGTGATCAGCAGAACGAGCGCGTTCTTGAAAACGTTGTCGTTGAAGGCCCCCATGAATTGGGTGAGGAACAGCGGGCCGAAGCGGCGCTGACTCAATAGACTCTTGGAGCCGGGCTTGTATACATTCATGCGTGATTATTTGTCTTAAACCAATATTGCGCCGCGGAATAGTTCTAAGCTGGACCGTTCGCAATGGTACAGGACACAAATGGCGTCAGATTTTTCCAACGTATGATGCGCGCACAGCCGAGTTTCCGGCGAATTCCCAAACCTGTCTGATATGCGGTTCGGATGCATGCTCCAAAACGGGGCGTTGCCTCTGCGAGAGGTTGGTTTTGGCGTCGTTATGCGTTGCATGGAAGATGTTTCGCGTCAATGTAACAATCATTGACGAGGCTCAGCTAAACCCCTAATATTCTGCGGTTTTTCGGACGGCATTCCGCCACATATCTTCGCAACGCATGTACAAAGTTGTCCTGCTTCAGTTTGGGGCGGCTCTGGTGAGCGTCGCACTCGGCGCAATGTTTTTCGGCACGCGTGGCGCGATTTCCGCCCTTATCGGCGGCTGTGCTTGCCTGATCCCGAGTCTGCTGTTTGCCTGGAGGTTGTCGCGCACGGCGCGGACCCCCGGAGCCTCGCATGTGTCTGCGTTTTTCGTGGGCGAGGCAATAAAGATCGCTTCGGCGATAGGAATACTTGCTGCAGCGCACGTCCTGTATTCCGGAGTGCACTGGGGTGCAGTGGTGATTGGTCTCGTGGTCACGCTGCAGGCGAATTTTTTTGGCTTATTGGTGAAATCCTGATATGGCAACCGGAACCGAGGCAGCGGCGGGTCACGCCCCCACAGCCAGTGAATACATCGTTCACCACCTGACTTTCTGGAACACTTCCGGGCACCCCCAGAAGGCGGTCGTCGATTTTAGTCTGCTCAATATCGACACGCTGTTCTATTCCATCCTCCTCGGCGTCGTCACTGTGTTCTGCCTGTGGCTGGCTGCTCGCCGCGCGACTTCCGGCGTTCCGGGCCGCTTCCAGGCCGCCGTCGAAATCCTCGTTGAAATGGTCGCTGACCAGGCCAAGGGCCTGATCCACAGTGCCGAGTCACGCAAGTTCGTTGCGCCGCTGGCACTGACCGTGTTCGTCTGGATCTTCCTGATGAACTCAATGGACTTCCTGCCGCTCGACCTGCTGCCGCGCGCGTGGCAAGCGATCGTGGCCAACGGCGGTGGCGATCCGGAGCACGCTTTCATGCGTGTCGTGCCGACTGCCGACCTGAACGCCACCTTCGGCCTGTCCATCGGCGTGCTGCTGGTGTGCCTGTTCTATAACGTCAAGATCAAGGGTGCCGGCGGCTGGGTGCATGAGCTGCTGTCTGCACCGTTCGGCGCCAAGTGGTACCTGGCTCCGTTCAACCTGCTCCTGAACATCATCGAATTCCTCGCCAAGACCGTCTCGCACGGCATGCGGCTGTGGGGCAACATGTTCGCCGGTGAATTGCTGTTCATGCTGATCGCTCTGATGGGCGCCGCCTTCACCGGCTGGCAGTTCGGCAGCATCGCGCTGTGGTTTGGCCAGGTTCTGGCCGGCTCCGCATGGGCGATCTTCCACATCCTGATCGTCGCGCTGCAGGCATTCATCTTCATGATGCTGACCCTCGTGTACGTCGGACAAGCACACGAAGGCCACTGATCGGCCGTCACAACACAGATAAGCGTCCTCAACAGATTTTTTGCGTTTCACTCTTTTAACTTTTACTAACTAGGAGTTGTCATGGAAAACGTTCTCGGCCTCGTCGCTCTGGCTTGCGGTCTGATCATCGGTCTGGGTGCAATCGGCGCTTGTATCGGTATCGCCCTGATGGGTGGCAAGTACCTGGAAGCCTCTGCGCGTCAGCCTGAGCTGATGAACGCCCTGCAGACCAAGATGTTCCTGCTGGCCGGCCTGATCGACGCCGCGTTCCTGATCGGTGTCGGTATCGCCATGCTGTTCGCCTTCGCCAACCCGTTCGTGATCGCAGGTTGATTCGGCCTCCCTCCAACTTGAAACGGGAGTAAAGCCGTGAATCTGAACGCAACGCTGTTTGCACAGCTGGTCGTTTTCCTCGTGCTCGTGTGGTTCACGATGAAATTCGTGTGGCCGCCGATCACCAAGGCACTCGACGAGCGTGCCAAGAAAATCGCAGACGGGCTTGCGGCGGCAGATAAGGCAAAGACTGATCTGGCTAACGCCGAGAAAAAGGTCGTTGAAGAAATGCGCGTCGCACGCGAATCGCTCGGTGTCATGCGCACCGGTGCCGAGAAGCAAGCCGCGCAGGTCCTCGAGGAAGCGCGCGCCGAAGCGGCTCGCATCGTTACCGCAGCTCGCCAGGCCGCCGAGGCTGAAGCCGGTGCCGCTGCGCAACGTGCCCGCGAGGACCTGCGTGATCAGGTCGCTCAGCTTGCCGTATCCGGCGCCGAGCGCATCCTGCGCCGCGAGATCAACGCCCAGGTCCATGCCGAACTGTTGGCCAACCTGAAACAGGAACTGAAATAAGCCATGGCTGAAAACGTCACCCTTGCACGTCCGTACGCCGAAGCCGCTTTCGCGCTGGCGCGCGACACCGGTTCGCTGGACGCGTGGGCCACGGCGCTCGATCGCCTGGCCTTGGTGGCGCAAGATGCCAATGCACGTGACTGCATCGCCAACCCTGAGCTGACGTTCCAGCAAGTGACTCAACTCATCGTTGGCTCCGCGGGTATCAATCTGTCGCCCGAACAGCAGAATTTCGTCACCGTGCTGGTCGAAAATGACCGCGCCCAGCTGTTGCCCGAAATTCGCGACCTGTTCCATTCGCTCAAGAATCGCCAGGAAGGCGTCAAGGATGCCACCGTGTATTCCGCCTTCCCCATCGACGACGCTGCGCTCGCGCGCCTGGTCGCCGACCTGGAAGGTCGTTTCGGCAAGCTGAGCGTCAAGGTCCGGATCGACCCCGACCTGATTGGCGGCGTTCGCGTTGCCATCGGCGATGAAGTCATTGATGCCTCCGTGCGCGGCAAGCTCGCTGCCATGGCCGCTGCCCTACAGAACTAGGAGCAATCCTCATGCAATTGAACCCCTCTGAAATCAGCGATCTCATCAAGAGTCGCATTCAGAACCTGCAACTGGCGGCCACGGCACGCAACGAAGGTACGGTGGTGTCGGTGACCGACGGCATCGTGCGCATTCACGGCCTGACCGACGTTATGCAGGGCGAAATGCTGGAATTCGCCGGCAACACGTTCGGCCTGGCGCTGAACCTTGAGCGCGACTCCGTCGGCGCTGTGGTGCTGGGTGAATACGAACACATCTCCGAAGGCGACGTCGTCAAGTGCACGGGCCGCATTCTGGAAGTGCCGGTCGGTCCCGAACTGATTGGCCGCGTGGTTAACGCCCTGGGCCAGCCGATCGACGGCAAAGGCCCGATCAACGCCAAGGCGACCGACAAGATCGAAAAGGTCGCTCCGGGCGTGATCTGGCGTAAGTCGGTTTCGCAGCCGGTGCAGACTGGTCTGAAGTCGATCGACTCCATGGTCCCGGTTGGCCGTGGTCAGCGTGAGCTGATCATCGGTGACCGCCAGACCGGTAAGACGGCCGTTGCGGTTGATGCCATCATCAACCAAAAGGGCCAGAACATGATCTGTATCTACGTGGCGGTCGGCCAGAAGGCTTCGACCATCGCCAACGTAGTGCGCAAGCTCGAAGAGCATGGCGCGATGGCCTACACGATCATCGTGGCGGCTTCCGCTTCCGAAGCGGCAGCGATGCAGTTCATCGCTCCGTACGCCGGTTGCACGATGGGCGAATACTTCCGCGATCGCGGTCAAGACGCGCTGGCCATTTACGATGACTTGACCAAGCAAGCTTGGGCCTATCGTCAGATCTCGCTGCTGCTGCGCCGCCCGCCGGGCCGCGAGGCCTATCCCGGCGACGTGTTCTATCTGCACTCCCGTCTGCTCGAGCGCGCTGCCCGCGTGAATGAAGAGTACGTCGAGCGCTTCACCAACGGTGAAGTGAAGGGCAAGACCGGTTCGCTGACGGCGCTGCCTGTCATCGAAACGCAAGCCGGTGACGTGTCCGCCTTCGTGCCGACCAACGTGATCTCGATTACCGACGGCCAGATCTTCCTGGAATCCGACCTGTTCAACGCCGGTATCCGTCCCGCCATCAACGCCGGTATTTCGGTGTCGCGCGTGGGTGGTGCTGCTCAGACCAAGGTCATCAAGAAGCTCGGCGGCGGTGTGCGTCTGGCACTGGCCCAGTACCGAGAACTGGCTGCGTTCTCGCAGTTCGCATCCGACCTCGACGAAGCGACCCGCAAGCAACTCGAACGCGGCCGCATGGTGACCGAGCTGATGAAGCAGGCCCAATACTCGCCGTTGTCGGTGGCCAACATGGCGATCACGCTGTACGCCGCAGGCAAGGGCTACTTCGATGACATCGAAGTCAAGCGCGCACTGGCTTTCGAAGCCGGCCTGCAGCAGTTCGTCCAGGTCAAGTACGCCGCCCTGATCGAGAAGATCGAGTCTTCCAAGGACCTCGACGCGGACAGCGAAAAGCAGCTCGTCGCCGCTATCGAAGAGTTCAAGAAGACCTGGCACTGAGCGGGGGGCTGACACATGGCTAGCGGAAAAGAAATCCGTACCAAGATCAAGAGTGTCCAGAACACCCGCAAGATCACCAAGGCCATGGAAATGGTGGCTGCATCCAAAATGCGCAAGGCGCAGGACCGGATGCGTGCTGCCCGTCCCTATGCTGAAAAGATCCGCCGCCTGGCAGCGAACCTGTCGCAAGCGAGCATCAGCGATTACAAGCATCCGTTCCTGGTTCACCGTGACAAGTTCGAGAACATCGGCTTGATCCTGGTGACCACCGACAAGGGCTTGTGCGGTGGCCTGAACACCAACGTGCTGCGTATGGCGACCAACGCCATGCGCGACTGGCAGGCCTCCGGCGTGCAACGCATCCCGGTAACCGCCATCGGCAACAAGGGCCTGGGCTTCATGCAACGCATGGGCGCACGCATCGTGTCGCAGGTGACGCAGCTTGGCGACACGCCGCACCTCGAAAAGCTGATCGGCCCGGTCAAGACCATGATCGACGCGTACCGCGAAGGCAAGGTTGACGCGGTCTACATCGCCTACACCCGCTTTATCAACACGATGAAGCAGGAGCCGGTGGTCGAACAACTGTTGCCGCTGTCGGGCGACCGCATCGGCGCGCCGGAAGGCGACTGGGATTACCTCTACGAGCCGGAGCCGCAACAGGTCATCGACGATCTGCTGCTGCGCTATCTCGAGGCGATCGTGTATCAGGCGCTGGTGGAGAACATGGCGTCCGAGCAGAGCGCGCGCATGGTTGCGATGAAGTCGGCGTCCGATAACGCCGGCAACGTCATCAAGGAATTGCAGCTGGTTCTACAACAAGACCCGCCAGGCCGCGATTACCAAGGAAATCTCGGAAATCGTCGGCGGCGCCGCCGCGGTGTAAGTATTTGCGCGCAGCCGGCTCGTCCGGCTGTCGCCACAAGGCTTTCTATTTTGGGGATATGACTATGAGTCAAGGATCCGTTGTTCAATGCATCGGCGCCGTGGTGGACATCCAGTTTCCGCGCGATGCCATGCCCAAGGTTTACGAAGCGCTGCATCTGGACGCTTCGGAAGAAAACGCGCTGGTCGAGAAGGGTCTGACCTTCGAAGTCCAGCAGCAACTCGGTGACGGCATTGTTCGTACCATCGCCATGGGCTCGTCCGACGGCGTTCGTCGCGGCATGAAGGTCAACGCCACTGGCGCTGCCATCTCGGTGCCGGTTGGTCACGGCACGCTGGGCCGCATCATGGACGTGCTGGGTCGCCCGATCGACGAAGTCGGTCCGATCGAATGCGAGGAAAAGCGCGCGATTCACCAGGAAGCCCCGAAGTTCGACGAACTGTCGCCTTCCGTGGAGCTGCTCGAAACCGGCATCAAGGTTATCGACCTGATCTGCCCGTTCGCCAAGGGCGGCAAGGTGGGTCTGTTCGGTGGCGCCGGCGTGGGCAAGACGGTGAACATGCTTGAGCTGATCAACAACATCGCCAAGCAGCACTCCGGTTTGTCGGTGTTCGCAGGCGTGGGTGAGCGTACCCGCGAAGGCAACGACTTCTATCACGAAATGGCAGAAGCCGGCGTTATCAAGCTGGACAACCTGGGCGAGTCGAAGGTGGCCATGGTGTTCGGTCAGATGAACGAACCCCCGGGCAATCGTCTGCGCGTCGCGCTGACCGGCCTGACGATGGCCGAGAAGTTCCGCGACGAAGGCCGCGACATTCTGTTCTTCGTTGACAACATCTATCGTTACACCCTGGCCGGTACCGAAGTGTCCGCGCTGCTGGGTCGTATGCCTTCCGCCGTGGGCTACCAGCCGACGCTGGCTGAAGAAATGGGTAAGCTGCAAGAGCGCATTACCTCGACCAAGGTTGGTTCCATCACCTCGATCCAGGCCGTGTACGTCCCTGCGGATGACTTGACCGACCCGTCGCCGGCCACGACCTTCCTGCACTTGGACTCGACCGTCGTGCTGTCGCGTGACATCGCCGCGCTGGGTATCTACCCGGCCGTGGATCCGCTGGACTCCACCAGCCGCCAGCTCGATCCGCTGGTCGTCGGTGAAGAGCACTACTCGGTGGCTCGTTCCGTGCAGGCAACGCTGCAAAAGTACAAGGAATTGCGCGACATCATCGCGATCCTGGGCATGGACGAACTGTCGCCGGAAGACAAGCTGGCCGTGGCACGCGCTCGCAAGATCCAGCGCTTTCTGTCGCAGCCCTTCCACGTGGCAGAAGTCTTCACCGGTTCGCCGGGCAAGTACGTGACGCTCAAGGACACGATCACCGGCTTCAAGGCGATCGTTGCGGGCGAATACGACCACCTGCCGGAACAGGCGTTCTACATGGTTGGCGGCATCGAAGAAGCCGTCGAAAAGGCCAAGACGCTGCAGTGATGACGGTACGCGCCTCGCACGGCTAGTTCGGGCGGGGCGCGGACACGGAGGAAACACACATGGCAATGACCGTACATGTAGACGTCGTTAGCGCGGAAGAGCAAGTCTTCTCCGGGCTGGCCGAAATCGTCTCCTTGCCGGGTGAGGCTGGCGATCTGGGCATTCTGCCCGGTCACACGCCGCTGCTTACGCGCATCAAGCCGGGCGCAGTTCGCATCAAGCTGCCGCAACAGGAAGCCGAAGAAGTCATCTTCGTCGCCGGCGGTCTGCTTGAAGTGCAGCCGAATCTGGTGACCGTACTGGCCGATACCGCGATTCGCGGCACCGACCTGGACGAAGCCAAGGCGCTGGAACACAAGCGCCATGCCGAAGAAGCGCTGGCCGCGAAGAGCGAACAGATCGACTACGCCAAGGCACAAGCTGAACTGAGCGAAGCGGTGGGTCAACTGGCAACCATCGAACGCCTCAAGAAGCGCGGGCACTAAGTTCGCACTTGCCGCCAAAATGCGGCGGCCAAGCAGCAAAAGGAAAGGGCGCCCATGGGCGCCCTTTTTGTTTGTCGCGTCCACGCTTGGCGCTGGACAGTCGGTTATGGTTTTCGAGTGCTGTTTCCGCCAAGCCGTTCGATACGCTTTTCAAGTCGGGCCAAGTCGTCGCGCACCCGCGCCATATCGTCTTGCAGCGATTCCAGTTCCGTGCGCTTGACGACCAGTCCGGCTTCTTCAGAGACGTACTCATAGAGATTGGCGCCAAGATTGCGGGCCGTATTCCGTGTCGTCGCCGTGGCACTTGTCAGGGCACGTTCGACGCGATTGGCAACGATATCGCCTGTGATTGGGCTGAGCAGGGCGCCGACGTCGGGGCGCAGGTATTTGAGCAGTTGAGCGATCGTTTCAGCCAGCCGCGCGTCCCCACTGACCCGCGCGTGCCGCGCCAGTGCATCGGGGCCATCAAAGGCATGCGCCAAGGCAGAGGACGGCACTTCGATCGACACAGTTGGTTCGCCCACGTTGTGATCGACTTCGAGCAATGCTGTGTCCGTCACGCGAAAGCGCAGCACGACGGGGCCGAGTCCCAGCAGCGCGGTTTCACTTACGTGTTCACGCAGCGCATCGCGTGCCCCCGTCTCTCGTTCGATCATGCGATTGAGTCCGCCGATGATGAACGCGCTGCCGAACATGTGTGTGCCTTGTGAAGTTACGAGTAAGGCCGCTAGTCTGCGCGACACGAATGACTTCGTCGAGCGTTGAGGGGCCCAAATGAAAACGCCCCGCAGCGCGGGGCGTTGTGCATCCGAAGCGGTGACAAGCGTCAGGCGGCCTGCTGAATACCCGACAACACCCAGCCACCGTTACCCTCGACAGGCTTGCTCAGGTGCCAGATCTCGTCGAATGCCTCGGGTGCGGCACCGGATTCTTCACGGACCATGCCGTGGTAGCGAACGCTGGCGATATAGCGTCGGTTCTCTTCGGTGACCTCAAGCACTTCGGCGTTGAGCACCACGACGTCGGTCTTCTGCACCGAGCACCCGCGCTCATCGATGGCCAGCTTGATCTCGGCAAACATCTCGGGCGACGTGAACTCGCGGATGTCTTCCAGGTTGCAGTTGTCGTTGGCCGCTTGCAGGCGGATGAAGTTCACCTTGGCCTGACGGGCGAAGCCCTCTGCATCGAAACCGGCCGGGAAGCGATTGTCGGCCGCGGGTTCGGCGGCGCTTCCACCCTGCTGCTGGAAGGTCTCGAACCGCGCCGGCTGGGCTTCGGCGCCGTACTGGCTGCGCTCGAACGTGTTGGCGCTGTTACGGTTGCCGGCGCCTGCGTAAGCCGGCTGCGGTTGGCGCGAACCACCCATGAAGCGGCGGATCAGCGCGAACACGACCACTGCGGCCAACACGGCCAGGATGATGCCGGCGAATTCACCACCAATACCGAAGTGCGACAGCAGCGCAGCCAGACCGATACCTGCCGCCAAGCCAGCGAGCGGGCCGGCGAAACGACGCCAGCCACTCTGCGCGGGTGGCTGTGCCTGGGCGGTGGCCGGACGGGCTGCCGGCGTTGCCTGCTGCGGTGCGGCGCTCGGCGGCGTGGCTTGGCGTGCTGGCGGGGTGGTTGATCTTTGCATGCCGAGCGAACGGCCGCCGCCAATGCGCTTGGCCTCGGCGAACTCAACCATGACGGTGGCGGTACTTGCCACCAGCATCAACGACAACATCAGACGCTTCCACATTGCATTTCTCTCCACATTCTTTTTGCGGGACCGATCCGTCCCCGAACGGACCCTCGGCGTGGGGTCACGAGCGAATTAGATGATGTTTGTACGAATGGGTTCAAGATTCCACGCGAAAAAAATCATCAACTTCATTGCGTATCCAATTGATTATTCGACAACAAACGAATTGGTGTTCGCTGTGGCCTCAAGCTGCCACGGGGCGCGGCGTCATGCGTGCCTCGCGGATGGGCAGATTGCACAGCGCGGCGATCGCCGCCAGCCCGATGTCGATCCACCACATCACTTGGTAATTGCCCAGCCGGGTGAAGGCGATGCCGCCCAGCCAGGCACCGAGAAACCCGCCCGTCTGGTGGCTTAGCAGGGTCAAGCCGAACAGCGTGCCAAGGTAGCGATGGCCGAACAGCTTGCCTACCACCGAGGCGGTAGGTGGCACCGTGGCCAGCCACGTAAAGCCAAGCCCCGCGGCGAACAGATAGAACGTCATGGCAGTACGTGGTGCGGCCAGATACGCCAGGATCAGTAACGAGCGCGATCCGTACATCCAGAACAGTACGTACTTGCTGCGGTAGCGCTGCACCCACCATCCGGCAGCAAGACTGCCGACTACATTGGCCAACCCGATGATCGCCAGCGACCAGCTTGCAACGCCGGCCGGCAGTCCGCACAACTGCACCTCGCCGGGCAAGTGGGTCACCAGAAACGCGATGTGGAATCCGCAAGTAAAGAAGCCCGCGTGCAGCAAAAGATAGCTGCGGTCACCCAGCGCATTGCGTACGGTCGCGCCTAATCCGGGGCCGTCGTGCGCGACCTGGGTTGCATGAAAGTCGGCTGGCCGGCGCAGCGAACGCGCCATCGGCAACGCGACCAACGACACCACCGCCAGCGACCACAACGCGCCCTTCCAGCCGATTCCCTGGATCAGTTTTTGCAGCACCGGGGCAAAGATGAACTGGCCGAACGATCCCCCTGCGTTGATCACGCCGGAGGCCATGCCGCGACGCTCCGGCGGAATCCGCTGTGCTACCGCACCAATCAATACCGAAAAACTACCGGCACCTGCGCCTGCCGCCGACAGCACACCCAGTGTCATGGTGAGCCCGAAAGTGCTGTCCACGAACGGCGTGAGCGCGCTGCCCAACGCCAGCAGCACGATGCCTGCGGCAATCACGCGCCCCGGACCATAGCGATCGGCCACCGCGCCAGCGATCGGTTGAATCGCACCCCATACGAACTGGCCGATGGCGAGTGCGAAGCTGATGCTCGCAATGCCCAGCCCCGTCGCGGTGTTGAGCGGAGACACAAATAGCCCGGTCGATTGGCGGGCGCCCATGGTCACCATCAGCGTGGCCGCGGCCAGCAGCGTGATGACCCAATACGTGGGCAGGCGGCTGTTATTCATGTTGGGTGCCTTGAGGAGCGTTGGGGGAGACGCAGGACCGCCATTGTAGGATGGCTCGCGCCCCGGAACAGCATACGTGGACACCCCGGATACGAGAACGGATCACCCATGCGACTTACCCTGACGTGCTGCGTCGTGTTCGCGCTCACTGCAGTACTTGGTTGGCTGACTTGGCCATACCTTCGTCACACCTGGAACGTGGTCGGACTCATGCGTGACGACATGCCCGTACCCTTGCCCGTGCCGGTCCAGGGCGTACGCGCACGACAGGTTGCCGACACTTGGGGTGGCCCGCGTTCGGGCAGGCGCAAACATGAGGGCTCGGACATCTTCGCCAAGTGCGGCACACCAGTCGTGACTTCCACGCGAGGCTTGGTGCTGCGGGTGGGCGCAAACCGTCTCGGCGGCAACACGGTTGTTGTCCTCGGCCCAGAGGGTTACTGGCACTACTACGCGCATCTGTCTGCCTATGCAGACGTCGGGCGAGGGGATTGGGTTGAAGCAGGGCGGCTGATCGGCTTTGTAGGCGATACCGGCAACGCCAGGGGCACGCCGTGCCATTTGCACTATGGCATTTACACGAAGGGCGGTGCGGTGAATCCATACGCTTTCCTGCGTCCACTCGCCGTAGCGCCCTCCGCCCGCTAGGGCTGCTCTTCTGTGCGATGTTCCGGCCTGAATTCCGTCAGCATAATTGCGCCGTTTTCATCGCTGCTCTTCAGCCATGCTACGTCGTCTCGCCGCGCTGGCCTGCGCGACTCTCGTCGCCGCTCCGGCGGCTGCCATCAACAAGTGTTACGACAGTAATGGCAAGGTCACTTATTCGGACCTGCCTTGCCCCGAAACCACCCGCAAGACCGAGGCCGTCTCGGGCGTGCCGCGCATTTCGCTGCAGGATCAACTGCAGGCGAATCGAAACCGCTCTCGCGATGTCGGTGACGCCCGTCGTATCGAAATGCATGAAGACATGGAGCGTGCGGCGCGTGATCGCGAGCGTCGCAAGGCGGACAACGACGCGACTCGCGAACAGGACGCCCGCCGGGACGCCGAGCGACGTGCCAAGTACAACCAAGCGCTGACCAAATGGACGCAGGACGGCGGCTATGAGACCGGAGCGCCGCCTGTCATGGAGTCGGCCAACAAGCGGCCCGTTGCCACTGTTCGGGGCGCTACGCGTTGAGGGAATTCTCTCGTCCGAACGTCGGCGCTAAATTCCCTGGCTGGTGGGTTGATTAGAGCTTGTACCCGCGATGCAGCGCCACTGCGCCGACCGCAAGGTTGAAGTACTCCGTGCGTTCGAAGCCTGCCGTTTCCATCATCTGCCGCAGCGTTTCCTGGTCCGGGTGCATGCGGATCGACTCTGCCAAATACTGATAGCTCGCAGAATCGTTGGCCACCTTCTGGCCGAGCCATGGCAGGACCTTGAACGAGTACAGGTCGTAGGCGGGCGCCAGCGGTTTCCAGATGCGCGAGAACTCCAGCACCAGCAGGCGGCCGCCGGGTTTGAGCACGCGGTGCATTTCGGCCAGCGCGGCGTCCTTGTGCGTCATGTTGCGCAGGCCGAATGCGACGGTGACCAGATCGAAGTGGTTGTCGGGGAATGGCAGCTTTTCGGCATCGCATTGCGCGACCGGCAGCAGATGACCTTTGTCGACAACGCGATCGCGCCCGACTGACAACATCGCGTGGTTGATGTCGGTGAGCCACACCTGGCCGGTATTGCCTACGCGCTTGGCAAAAGCCAGCGATAGATCCGCCGTGCCGCCCGCTACGTCCAACACTTTTTCGCCGCGCTTCACGTTGGCGATCTGGATCGTGAATGCCTTCCACAGCCGGTGCATGCCGCCCGACATGAGGTCATTCATGATGTCGTACTTGTTCGCCACCGAGGAGAACACCCCGGCCACACGGCGCGCTTTGTCTTTTTCGTCAACGGTCTCGAAGCCGAAGTGGGTCTTGTCGTTCATGGAGTGGTCTCGTTCGGGTGTTTAGTGTTTGCAGCCGTGATGATGGGTGTGCCCGCCGATGGGTGCAGCACCGGGCTCGCGGCTGCCACCGGCCTCTTCCAGCCGGCGCAGGTATTCCGCCCACAGCGCCTCATGCTGGCGCGCGAGCAGGTGCAGGTAGTCCCACGAATAGATGCCTGAGTCGTGGCCGTCCGAGAAGGTCAGCTTGACGGCGTAGTTGCCGACCGGCTCGATGCCAGTAACGGTCACCTCGCGCTTGCCCGTCTGCAGCACTTCCTGACCGACGCCGTGGCCGCGCACTTCGGCGGACGGCGAATACACACGCAGGAATTCAAACGGCAGGCGCGCCTCTACGCCATCTTCAAAGTGCAGTTCGAGCACGCGCGAACGCTGATGCAGCGTGATGTCGGTCGGTAGTGGCGTATCGGGCGTCAGGCCGGGCATGGCGGGGTACGGATCAGAACAAGGCGTGATGATACCGCGCCCCGCATGATGCGCGCCCGCACACGTGCCAGAGCCGCAGCGCCGGTTGCGAGTATCCTTGCGGATGGGCCACGCCCCGGCCCGCATCACGACAAGGAGACCACCCATGAGCTCGCAAGACATCACCGTTCCCGCTTCCGCCGTCATCCTGCCGCCATTGCGCTGCAAGACCGGAGAAAGCCCTGTCTGGTCGGTGCGCGAGCAGTGCTTCTACTGGGTGGATATTCCGGGCCGCATGCTGCATCGTTACACACCGTCCGACGGTGCCTTGCAGAGTTGGGCCACGCCGCAGAGCTTTGGCTGTATCGCCCTGTGCGCCGCGCCCAAAGCGCTCATTGCCGCATGCGAAACGGCAATCTTCAAGGTTGATCTGGGCGCCAATGGCCAACTCACCACGGCGCTGTTCGCGCAATACCCATTGCCGATCTCGCCCATGCGCTACAACGATGGCCGCTGCGACCGCCAGGGCCGTTTCTGGACCAGCACCCTGCACACCGCGGCCGAGCGCCAACCTGCGGGAGAACTGCTGCGCGTAGACCCGGACGGCCAAGTGCACCGTTCCGGCATCGACGGGCTGTATGTCGCCAATGGCATCGCCTTCAGTCCGGATGGCCGCACGATGTACTGCTCGGACACCGGCGCGAACGTGCGCCTGATCTGGGCCTTCGACTACGACATCGACAGCGGCACGCCAAGCAATCGTCGCCTGTTTGTCGATATGAACCAGCACATTGGTCGTCCGGATGGCGCTTCGGTGGATGCCGATGGCTGCTACTGGATCAGCGCCATCGACGGCGGCGCATTGTTGCGCTTCACTCCAGCCGGCAAGCTCGACCGCACCGTGCGACTGCCGATCAGGACGCCGACCATGCCGTGTTTTGGTGGCGCCGATCTGGGCTCGCTGCTGGTGACCACCGCGTTCCGCGACAACCCGGACGACCCCGAAGCCGGTCGCACGCTGCTGTTCGCGCCGGGCGTGCGCGGACTGGCCGACGCTGAATTCGCCGGCTGACGATTCAACCCACCAGCGTCTTGAACATTACCAGCGCGTCGACGTAGCCGAGGCGCTGGTGCCGATACGCGGCGGGTAGGCGCCCGACGATCTCAAACCCCATCTTCTGCCACAACTTCACGGCGACTTCGTTGGTCGCCACGACGAAGTTGAACTGCATCGCGCGAAAGCCCATCGCCGTCGCCTGCGCTTGCGAGTGCTCGCACATCTGCGGTGCCACGCCGCGCCCACGCGCATGCGCCGACACCACATAGCCGCAGTTGCAGACGTGATCGCCCAGCGTCGCCTGGTTAGGCTTGATGTAGTACGTGCCGAGCAGCATGCCGTCGTCGTCGCACGCGACAAAAGTCGAGCGGGGCAGTTCGATCCACGCCTTGTGGATATCGTTCTCTGTGCTGTCGGGGGCGAAAGTGTAAGTGTCGCCAGCGGCGAAGGTCGCCTGCAGCATCGGCCACAGTGCGGGCCAGTCGGATTCCTGGTACGGGCGGATGGTGGTCATGGTGTCAGTGCGCTGCAGGTGTTTGATCGATTGACCCGCCGGTGTCGCCATCGGGGGCTGCGCTGTCAGTGCCGGAGACCCGGCGCATAAGGCGCTATTCCGTCGCCAGCGTGTCGCGCGCGAAGGACCACGTGCGGCTGATGACGAGGATGTCGGTGTCTTTGCGGATATCGGGCGGGAAGGCGGCGAAGGGCGAGGCGAGCTGGATGATGCGCAGCGCGCTCTCATCGAGTTCTTTCTTGCCTGAACTGCGCGCGACAGTCGCGCTCTGTACGGTGCCGTCGGATTTGATTTCAACCGTTACCAGCAGGTTGCCGTACAGGCGGTCGCCCTTTTTGCTCACCGGGTAGTTCAGCGTGCCGATGCGCTGGATGCGCGAGCGCCACTCTTCGATGTACTGCGCGAAGCGATATTCCTGCGTCCGTGCGCCAATGAAGGTCTTGCGCGGACGTTGCGCGTAGGCCTGCTGCAGGCGGTCGACGATCGCCTCCTGCCGGGCGATGGCGCGCGCTTGTTCCTTGAAGTCGATGCCGTTGAGGTTTGGTGTTGGCGGCTGCACAGCGTCTGGCTGCGGCGTGGCCGGCGTCTCGGGCGCGGCCGCTACGGCGGTCTTGCCCTTGGCCTGCGTCATCAACTGCTTCTGCAGGGTTTCGAGCTGTTGCTGGCGGCGACGTGCTTCAACCAATGCATCGCCTGCGCGGTCGGCGTTTTCGGGCGGCAGCGGCGACGTGGTGCGTACCTTCTGGTCAACCGTGCCACCACCGTTGAGGTTGGCCTGCGCCAGCGCCTGCGCGTCTTTCGGGGCTTCGGCGTGCTTGGCGTTGACCAGCACGATTTCCAGCCCGCGATCCTGCTGGCGGTTGAGGGTGATCTCCGGCACGCGGAAGTGCAGCGCACCCAGCATGATGTGGATCACCGCCGATGCCGCCGCACCGATGCCCAGCGCGTGCAGCATCCACCAGTGGCGAACCGGCTTGATCGTGCTGGTGGCGGAAGGTGGCAGGGCGGCGGACATGGCGGGCATTCTACGACGCGGTGGCCGGCGCTCCCTCGCCGCTCGTCCCGGCCGGCTCCGGCTGGTCGGCCGGAGCCGCATCGGCGGGGTCTGGCGGTAGCACCAGGTCGGCCTCGTCGATTTCTTCGACAGCCTCGGCGCTGTCCAGCGGCGGCAGGATGGCAACGAATTTGCAGCGCAGCTCGGCGGCCATCATGTCGTACGACTCGATCGACAATTGCACACGCGTACCCGGATGCACGTTCGACAGTGAGTGCACCTTGAAGATGTACGGCACGTCTTCGAGCCGGACGATGTTCTCGCGCACCACGCGGGCGGAGACTTCCTTCACGCCCTGCTGACGTAGCCAGCGCAGGCACCAGTAGCGTTCCATGCCGCGCTGGAAGTCGGCGTAAGCGGTATAGGTCAGGTCGAAATCGTTCATGGCTGCCGCCAGGTCGACCGACCCCTTCGGGAACGGCGCGGGTTCGCCGCGCGCCCAGGCGATGAGCTGCCACTGGTTGGCCAGATCGACGTAGCGGCGCAGCGGGCTGGTGGACCATGCATAGCAATCCACACCGAGGCCTTCATGCGGGGCCGCCGAGGTCGTCATACGCACACGGCCCTGCGCCTGGGCGCGGTAGATGGCCGGGTAGCCCGCTTCACTGAGCTGCTTACCCCAAGTGCTGTTGGCGAGGATCATCAGCTCGCTGACCAGCTTGTCCAGCGGCGAGCCGCGCTTGCGGCGCTCAATGCGCACGTTGCCCGGGCCGTCCTGTGTGTCTACATCCCAATCGACGTAGAAGTTGTAGTCGTGCGTGTTCTGGTTGGCCGACGGCTTGCCACGGCCGGCTTCCAGCACGCAGGCGAATTCCCATAGCAGCGTCAGCTCGTGCTTCCAGGGGTAGTCGGGGCCGTCTTCGCCGATGGTGTTCTCGTTGAACATCGGCTCGATGTCGTGGTGGCGCAGGTTGGCAACCACTGGCACGCGCTCCACGCGCGACTCGACAGCGCCCGTGGTGTAGTCACGATTCACGTCGATGTACATCGACAGGGCGGGGCGTGCCTGGCCTTCCCCCAGCGTGAAGGTGTCGACCACCGCGTCCGGCAACATTGTCAGCTTGTTGCCCGGCATATAGACAGTTGACAAGCGTTGGCGGGCGATGGCGTCGAGCGGCGTGCCGCGCGTGATGCCCAGCGCGGGTGCCGCGATGTGAATACCGATGCGCCAGCCGCCTTCAGCGCGCGGTGTGATCGACAGCGCGTCGTCGATTTCGGTGGTAGTGGCGTCGTCGATGGAAAACGCTTGTACGTCCGCCACGGGCAGATCGTCGGGCGAGCTGGGCAGCTCGACAGCCGGGAAGTCAGTGCCGTCCGGAAACTGCTCAAACAGAAAGCGCCCGTACAGATAGTCGTAACTCGACTTGATGGCGCCTGCCTTCAGCAGCAGCTTGGCCGGCGTCTGGCCGGTTTCGGCGCATGCGGCTTCCAGTGCCTTGGCTTCGAGCCGGTTGCGGTCCGGCTTGTAGAGCAATTGCGGCACGATGGCGCCGAACTCAGCCGGCAACTGGCCTGCGATGAGTTCCGTCTTCATGCGGTCGAACGGCCTCTTGTTGCAGGCGTTTTTTCTCCTGACCGGCCAGTGCGGCCTTGAGGATATCCGCCGGAGCCTTGCGGAAGCGTCCGCGTCCTTTGCGGTGGAAGTACACCGGCGAGCCAAACAGGCCGACGAGAATCGCGGTGGCTTCGACTGCGTTCGGCGTGTGGCCGTAGTAATCGGCTGCGAAATCGGCGAAGGCGAATTCGTCGTCGCCACACATCTCCCACAGGAATTCGGTTTCCAGCCCGGCCGCTTCGGCTTCCGCGCGGGGCAGCAGCTCGCCTGCGGCCGGGGCGGTAAAGCGCAGCAGCACGTTGGTGGACTTCAGTTTGACGCGCTTGCCGGTCGCTGTTTCGACCTGCAAAGAGCTGTCATTGTCTGCAAGGACGGTGCCGGTCTTGAACGACCCGTCCTCTTCGAACAGCACATTCATGTGGGAGAGACTTTCGTTATCAGTGCACAGCACGCGCTGGCGGCAAGCCGTCGGCGCGGGGAGAGCCGGCCATTATACCGGCGGCCGGCGACGCCGAATGTCCCAGGTAAACAGTGCCAGCCCGGCCCAGATGAAGGCAAAACTAACCAATTGCGAACCGCCGAACGGTTCGCGGAAGACCAGCACGGCGATCAGGAACACCAGCGTCGGCGAGGTGTATTGCAGCAAACCGAGTACCGATAGCGGCAGGCGCCGCGCACCTTCGGAAAACAGCGCCAGCGGTACCGCCGTGATGAAACCGGCCAGTGGCAGCATCGGCCACCAGGCGGGCGATACCTGGGCTGCGACCAGGGTGCCCGTGCCAGCCAACCAGCCCAGGAACACCAGCGCTACGGGCAGCGCGATCACGGTTTCGATGAACAGACCGTTGGTGGCATCGATGGGCGCGCGCTTGCGCAGCAGTCCGTAGAACGCAAAGGTGACGGCGAGCGTGAGTGCCACCCATGGCAGCGAACCCAGCGCCACGATGCGCCAGACCACGCCCACTGCTGCCAATGCCACGGCGGCTTTTTGGGCGGGCCGCAGGCGTTCGTGCAGGAAGATCGCGCCGAAGGCCACGTTGAGCAGTGGGTTGATGAAGTAGCCAAGGCTCGCGTTCGACCGCGTGGCCGGCCATCACCGCCCACACGTAAACCAGCCAGTTCGTCGTCGCCAGCAGCGTGGTCAGGCACAGCAAGGCCAGCAGACGTGGTTCGCGCAGCACGCGCGCGGCTTCGCCAAACCCTTGCCGAAGCCAGATCCATGGTGCCAGCAGCAGTGTGGACCAGAGCACGCGGTGGGCGACGACTTCGAGCGCGCCGAAATGCGCCATCGCTTTGAAGAACAGCGGTGACAGGCCCCAGATGGTGAAGGCGATCAGCGAGCTGATGACACCGCGACGGTCGATGGTGTGGTTCATGGTCGGGCCTCCGGCAGCAGCCCGGCAAAGCGCAGGATGTCGTCGAGGTAGTCGTCCCAGCGGGTAAAGCTGTGATCGCCGCCTTCAAGCACCGTTTGCCGTGCGCCGGTGTAGCGCTGCACAGCCAGTCGGTAATCGAGCAGCTCATCACCTTTTTCCACCATCAGCCAGTAACGCGCCGGGTCGGCGAGGCGATCGACGTCCAATTCGCGCATCTGGTCGAGATGTTCGCGGTGCACTTCGAATTCGTCGCCGGTGTAGAGCATGGTCTGGCGACCGAGAAACGGCTCCAGCGTGACATGTGATATGACACTTGGATTCACTAGCACGGCCTTCAGGTCGAAGCGCTCGGCGAGGGCGGTGGCGTAGTGCCCGCCTAACGAACTGCCGACCAGTGTCGGGGCGACGGTGCTGGCTTCGATCACGCGCGAGACCTGGGCGATGGCATCCCGGGGAATGAGTGCGAGTTGCTCTCCCCAGAACGCATCGGCCAGACCCTGCTCGGTCATGCGTGCCCGCAGCGATTGCGACTTGTGCGATTGCGGGCCGGAACGGAAACCATGAAGGTAGATCAGCATGTTGGATTCACTGGCGAATTGACGAAAAAGGGGCGCGTCGCGCCCCGGGGACCTTGGTGCCTTGTCTGGCGAATCGCTCAGTGATCGACCCAGCGAACCAGATCCAGTTGCCACGTTGCCAGTACGATCAGGCCAAAGGCGATGCGATACCAGGCGAAGATCGTGAAGTCGTGCGACGAGATATAGCGCAACAGCCAGCGCACGCAGATGAAGGCCGAGATGAAGGCCGTCACCAGACCGACGATCCACATGTCCAGATCGCTCATGGACAGCAGCGCGCGGTCTTTGTACAGCGAATACAGCGAAGCCAGGATCAGTGTCGGGATGGCAAGGAAGAACGAAAACTCCGTCGCCGCCTTGCGCGACAGCCCAAAGAGCAGGCCGCCGATGATGGTCGACCCAGAGCGCGAAGTGCCGGGGATCAGCGCAAACACCTGAGCACAGCCGACCTTGAGCGCATCCAGCGGTGTCATGTCGTTCGACCGTCTGCACGCGGATCGCATGCTGGCGCCGTTCAGCCCAGAAGATGACCAAGGCGCCGACGATGAACGCCGTGGCGACCACGGGGGCGTTGAAGAGATGTTCCTTGATCGCGTGGCTGAACAGAAAACCCAGCGAGGCGGCCGGCACGAAGGCAATGGCGACGTTCATGATTAGTCGTTGCGAGGTGCGGTCCGAAAAGGCTCCGGCCATCACGTGGCTCAGTCGTGCGCGGTATTCCCAGATCACAGCGATGATGGCGCCGGCCTGGATGACGATTTCGAACAACTTGCCGCGATCGTCGTTGAAGTCGAGCAGGGCGCCGGCAAGAATAAGGTGGCCGGTCGATGAAATGGGGAGAAATTCGGTGAGGCCTTCGACCACGCCGAGGATGGCCGCTTTCAACAGCAGGATGATGTCCATGGATGTCTTTTTGGGGGCGGGTTGTTGTCGGGGGAACGCGCAATTATGCCATCGCTCCGTGACGCCCCTGCCTGACGGCGTCAGCCTTTGCCCGAGCACATGCGGGCCGACCGCACTTCACGCCGCGGCCCGCGCCCTGCACCATGTGCGGCGTTGACGTTCGTTGGTTCTGCAATGCACCTGCGTTTCAAGCTCGCGCTGTTTGCCATCCTGCCGCTGTTGCTGGCGATCACCGCCATTGCGGCGGTCGTGCGTATCCAGGCGCAATCGTTGGCCGAAGCCGAAGCACGCGTGGTCGAGCCGGTATTGCTGTCTGCCCGCAAGGCCGAACTCACGCACTACGTCAGCCTGGCCCTGCTGGCGATCGAGCCAATGCGCAAGCGGGGCGATGAAGCCGCCGCGCGTGAAGCGCTGGCTACATTGGCACGCATGGAATTCGGCGAGGACGGCTACTACTTCGTCTACGACATCAAGGGCCGCAACCTCATGCACCCTCGCCAGCCAGAACTCGTCGGGCAAGACCTGTGGAACATGCATGACGCGAACGGCGTGCCGGTGATCCAGAACCTCATCAAGGCTGCATCGCACGGCGGCGGCTACGTCGAATACCTATGGCCGCGTCCGACCATGAAGCAGCAGGAGCGCAAGCTTGGCTACGTGGTGACCGTGCCGGAGTGGAATTGGGTGCTGGGCACAGGCATCTACATGAATGACCTCGACGAAGCGCGCATGCGTATCGACGAAGAAGCCACGCGCGCCATTCGCCGCACCATGACCATCATCGTCGTGATCGCGATCTTCGCCACGCTGATGGTGGCGATCGCGGGCTACGCGGTGAACCTGACCGAACGGCGCGACGCCGAAGCCAAGATGCGCGCGCTGGCGCACCAGGTTGTCGCCTCGCAAGAAAAAGAACGCGCCCGCGTGGCGCGTGAACTGCACGACGGCGTGAGCCAGTGGCTGGTGTCGGTGAAGTTCATGCTCGAATCGGCACTCTCGCGTCTGCGCAGCGAAGCCGGGGGTGTCGACGTGCCGCTGGAACGGGGCGTCAGCGGCGTCAACGACGTGCTGCGCGAAATCCGCCGCATCTCGCACGGGTTGCGGCCCGCCATGCTCGACGACCTTGGGCTGGTGCCCGCCTTGTCGCAGGTGCTCGACGAGTTCGCCCGCCGTACCGGCGTGACGACCCAGCTCGACGCGCCCAAGACGCTGATCATTCCTGACGCCGTGGCGACCGCGCTATTTCGCGTGACGCAGGAGGCGCTGACCAACGCAGAGCGGCACGCAGGCGCCACGCACATCGAGGTGAGCTTGCGTGCGCATCGCAACCTGGTCCTGTCGGTGAGCGACAATGGACAGGGCTTCGACGTCGACCGCATTTCGGCCACGACGCGCGAAGGGCTTGGCCTGTCGAGCATGCGCGAGCGGGTCGAAACGCTCGGCGGCTTTTTTAGCTTGCAGTCGGGCCCTTCGGGGACCACCATCGTCGCCACGTTGCCTGCCGCTTCATTGCGCGCCTGATTCCATCACAGATACCACCATGACCGCCGGACGCATCCGCTTGTTGCTTATCGACGACCACCCGCTGGTACGCGACGGCGTGCGTGCGCGGCTTGAGACGGTCACCCATTTCGAAATCGTCGGTGAAGCCGGCGATGCTAACGAGGCGCTGGCTGTGGTGGCGCACACGCGGCCCGATCTGGTGCTCATGGACATCAACATGCGGGGCACCAACGGCATCGAGCTGACGCGCCAACTGCTGGCGCAGGCGCCGCAAACGCGCGTGGTGATGCTTACCATGCACGATCAGCCGCAATACGTGATCGAAGCATTCCGTGCGGGCGCACGTGGGTATGTACTCAAGGACAGCCCGGCGCAGGAGATCATCACCGCCATCGAAAGCGTCATGGCCGGCCGGCGCTACTACTCGCCCGGCGTGGCCGACGCGCTGGCGCAGGCGGCCGCACCGGCACCGGACCTGACGCAACGCGAGCGCGACATTCTTGCCTTGCTGGCGGATGGCCTTTCAAACAAGGAAATCGCCGCGCGCCTGGCGTTGTCCGTGCGCACGGTCGAAACGCATCGCCTGAACATCAAGCGCAAACTCGATCTCGAAGGGCCGGCATCGCTGGTAAAGTTCGCAGTCGAACGCAAATGGAGCGGTCTTTGACTGGCTGCTTCCCGTCACGTTGACAGCGCGGCCCGCCGGGCGGCGCTGCGAACCTCTCCCGCGCCGGCCATGATCACGCTGCAATCGATTCATCGTTACCCCATCAAGTCTACGCGGGGCGAAACCCTTGGCTCGGCCGAGGTGACGCATTCGGGTATTGCGCTCGATCGCCGCTGGATGATCGCTGAAACCACCGCCGAATTTGCCAATCGCATGGTGACGGGCCGCAATGACCCGCGCGTGGTGCGCATCGACGCTCGCGTGGCGGACGGACAACTGAATCTGTCCGCGCCCGACATGAGTCCGCTTTCTGTCGAACTGGCGGGCTTCGCGCAATCGGCGCCGGCTTCTGTCTGGCGTGACGAGTTCGTGGCGTGGACCGGGTCAGCCGCTGCCGATGCGTGGCTCTCTGAATATGTGGGCCGCAAGGTGCGGTTGATGGATGTGGGCGAACACAGCGCGCGCCGTGTGCGCAATCGTCCGGACGTGCCCCTGTCGTTTGCCGATGGCTTTCCGTTGCTGCTCGTAAACACCCGCTCTGTCGACGCATTGTCGGGGTGGGTGGGACGAGAAATGACATTCACGCGATTTCGCCCGAATCTGCTCATCACGGGGGCCGAAGCGTTTGCCGAAGACGGCTGGAGGCGGCTACGCATCGGTGATGTCGAATTCACCATGGCGAAACTCTGCTCGCGCTGCGTGTTCACCACGGTCGACCCGGAGACGGGTGAAAAATCCGCCGACCAACAACCGCTGCGTGCGCTGACCAAACACCGCAGGATCGACGACGGCGTCATGTTCGGCGTGAATCTGGTGGCCGAAAACACCGGGCATATTGCGGTAGGCGCGACGGTAGAGATTCTCGAATGACGCAGGCACCCGGTAGCGTTGACCTCATCGCCCGTCTGGTTGCAGCGCAACCGCCGCGATTGGTGCTGGATACCAACGTCATCATGGCACTATGGCATTTTGAAGACCCGCGCCTTGTTGGGCTGCAGGCGTGGATCGAAGCGCGACAGGCCGTCTTGCTGACGCGGGCGGAGTGCCTGGATGAATTGCACCGCGTGCTGGCCTATCCGCAATTCGGCATTGCGCCCGAACGACAGGCACAGATCGCGGATGCCTATGCCATGCGCGCAGAATGCCTGCCGTCGCAAACTGTCGAACAACTTGCCGCAGCGGCGGGCCTGCCGCAATGCAAGGACCGCGACGATCAAAAGTTCCTCACGCTGGCGCTCGACGGCGCGGCCCATGCGCTGCTGTCGCGCGACAAACTCCTGCTAGGGCTGGCGCGGCGCGCACCGTACCGCGACCACTTCTTCATCGCCACGCCGGAACGCGTACAGACGGCTGTATCGCCCGTGGCGTAGCGTCGATACAGCGCGGTGCATATGCCCACAACGGCCACCGTGCGGCAAGGCTTGCCCGGCTGATCTATTCTGGTAAGGCATTGGAATATCCCATTCCAATCTCTAGGAGCCGTTCATGGATACGACCACCTGGGTAACCGACCTTCATCATCTGGTTCTCGCCAACCTTGTCCCCTTTGGCACGCGCCTTATTGGCGCCATCGTCCTGTGGATCGTCGGCGGCTGGGTCATCAATTTCGTTCGTCGCCTGTTCGGACGGACCATGCGCATGCGCGGGTTCGACGCCACGCTGACCGAATACCTCGAATCGGCGTTGGCGATCCTGCTGCGCATCCTGCTGATCATCGCCATCCTCAGCCTGTTCGGCATTGAAACCGCCTCGTTCGCGGCCATACTCGCCGCCGCTGGCGTGGCTATCGGCATGGCCTGGTCGGGATTGCTGGCGAACTTCGCCGCGGGGATATTCCTGATCCTGCTGCGGCCGTTGAAGGTGGGTGACTTCATCACGGCGGCTGGCGTCACCGGCACCGTGCGCGAGATCGGCATGTTCGCCACCGTCATCGACCAGCCGGACAATGTGCGCACGGTAGTGGGCGACAACAAGCTGTTCGCCGACAACATCGTCAACTACAGCACCAACGCATTCCGCCGCGTAGACCTCAGCGCCCAGCTTGCGCACGACGTCGACGTCGCGGCGGCGATCACATTGTTGAGGGCGCGCGTCGCGCAGATCCCGAACGTGCTGACCGAGCCCGCTCCCGACATCGACGTGCTGGAATTCAACCCGGCCGGGACCAAACTGGTGGTGCGCCCTTACACCAGCAACGACAATTACTGGCAGGTGTTCTTCGACACCAACCGCGCCATCATGGAAGTCGGCGGCCAGGCCGGCTGGCCGATCCCGGCACCGAGGCAGGTGTTGTTGCAGAGGCCCTGATGCGCTGGGCTGGTGGCTGAATCAGGCTTGAGCCTCAGGCCGCCAGTGTGAGCTGTCGCTCATCTGCGAGGCCGGTCGTGAAGCCGGCTTTCTCGGTTGCCAGAATGCTCAGCCGTTCGACCGCATGCGCCAGCGTGCCGTCGACTTGTCCCAACTCGAGTTCGAAATCGTCGATTTTCAGGCCCAGGCTCAATAGCGGTGCCAAAGCCTGTGGCCGGAACCAGAACATCGAGCCGGCAACGAAATCGAAGTCGAACGCACCGATCCGTTCGCGCGCGCCCAGTCGTGGCAGCAACGCGGAGAGCCACCAATGGTTGAGAACGTGCCGGTCGGGGTCCGCGAGCGACACGCGTGACCATGTGGGGCACACCAGACCGAGGTCGGCGTCGCAGCGGAAGCGCGCGGTGATACGCGCGGCAATTGCCGGGTCTAGCAGCGCCGCATAAAGGTCATTGCGCCACTGCGTGCCATTGGCCAGTTGCAGCGATTTCTTGCCATGCAGCTTGCAGACTGCCGTGTATCTCCGTGCGATCAGCTCAGGCAACACATGCAGCATCGGCAGAATGTCCCGCCCACGGTTGACCAACCCAACGAGGTAGGCATGCGGGAACCGTGTGCGGATGCGGTTGAGCTCCTCGACGGTCACGTCTGACCGAACACTGAGAAAGATATCCGCCCGCACGTTACTTGCGTCGATTGCATCGGCCACGTCGTCAAGCAGGTTCTACGTAGTAGAGATGCACCAACATGGCGATGTCGGATCGCTGTGCGAACTCATCCCGGCTGGCGGCAAGCACTCGATCGACATCGGGGTTGGCGATGCGATGACCCCGCATGACGTTGGCCGTTGCGTGAAGATAGGCGTAGCCGAAACGACGGTCCGGTTCGAGGTGTGCACCTTCGGCCCATTCGTTCCAGGCATTGATGAAGACCAGTCGCTCATCGCCCTGCGTGCGCTCTACGGCGCGCTGGCATACGAACGAGAGCCACTTGGCGTAGGCCTCGGGCGTGGCACGGTGAAAGCAATGCCCACGTCCCGGACGGCGAGCTTCGTTGTCCCAGCTCGGCACGACTGTCTTGTGCAGGACAAATTCAGGTTCGGCCTTTTCGCAGTAACCCTTGGCAAGATCGCGGTAGTCGTAGACCTTGCCGTCAAACGATGTATTGAGCAGCGATATGTGGTCGTTGATGGTGCCAACCGCTACTTGATGAGGCGGGAATTCCACCGCTGCATCACAGCCGTACGGGCGCGGATCGGTGACTTCGAACGATTGTGCCGCGACGAGGTAAATTTCGCCCAGACCTTGCTGCCGACAGTAGTCGCGCCATCGATTCGTCGTGGCCATCGGATCGGGCAGCAGTGAGATGCGGTAGACGATCAGCACTGGACGGCCGCTGACACGCAGGTAGCGCGCGTCACGGAACAGGGATGCAACATCCGCGATGAAGCGTTCGTCGGACTCCGGTGTGTGCTCCTGCGAAATGAGCAGTTCGTTCTCGGAACCGTCCCATCGGCGCGACCAGTTTTCGTTGGCCCAGCACACACAGAAGGGGAGGTTGAGTTCTGGGTGGGCGAGGTATTGGTCGAGTGGACGTTCGAGCAGGCGACGTCCGCCGAACCAGTAGTAATGGAAGCAAAACGCGCCAATGCCGTACTGTTTTGCCAGTTCGACCTGCCGCCGCATCACGTTGACGACGCGCAAATCATAAAAGCCCAATTCCGCCGGCAAGTGTGGCTGGTAGTGGCCTTCGAACTGCGGTACCGCTTTGGACACGTTGGTCCACTCGGTAAAACCGCGACCCCACCATTGGTCGTTCTCGGGGATCGGATGGAACTGAGGCAGGTAGAAGGCGACAAGACGAAGGTCGAACTTCGCGCCCGCCAAAGAGTCGGTGGCAAGGGGAACATATTCAAGATCGACGCCTTTGATGCCTGCTGCGCGCGTAAACAGACTGGCGTACAGGCGACCGTAGCGATCGGTCGAGGAGGACACAACGCGCGCATCGCAAGGCGGAATCGGTGACGATGACGCGGCCCCTGCCTCGTGTGCTCGCCACGCCTGATATGCCGGCAGATGCTGGAAGAGAAAGCCAAAGTACCGGAAGATCGCACGGCGCAGGCGTTGACGGAATTCGGGCGAAAGCGGCAGCAGATTGAATGCACCTCGTAGTATCCGAGTGATTGCTCGACGGAAACTGATCGCACGCCACGCGTGGCATAGCACACGCAAGGGCCGTGTGACACGCCAACTTGTCGATGCATGCAGTTCTGCGATCTGAGCGTCGCGCACCGCAATGTGTCTTTCAAGCGCCGTGTGTTGCCCGAGGAGGCTTGCGATCTGGTTCTGCTGGTCGGTCTGGATCCCGTCGCGCAATGAGATTTCTGCCGCGAATGAGGCCAGGTCTATTTCGAGTGACTTGGCCTGGGCCTCGCGCATACTGCACAGCGCTTCTCGCCCGGCGATTTCGTGTTCGAGCTGCGTCCGGTGGTCCGCCTGCGCTGCGACGGCACGGCCGATCGACGCGATCGCATCTGGCAGCGTGCGAATCGAAACCGGCTCGCCAGTCGAGGCGCGGACGCACGCTTCCAATGCCAGTCCCTGATGTTCAAAGGCGCGCAGGGTGCCTTCGTCCGGATTCGCGAAGAGCGATGTCAGCGTTGCGTCCATCGGGGACGTACCGACATAGACGACGCCAAGCCCGCACGAATGATCGAAGCGGAAGGTCGGATACCGACAAGCCAGCTCATCCATAAGTTTGCCCACGCCAAAGCCCGGTGCGTCGATCGCGGCGTCATGCAGCAATACGATGCCGCGATCGCTCATCTTGGGTAGCCATGTGACGAAATCGTGACGTACGGCCTCATAGGTGTGCAGCCCGTCGATGTGCAGCAGATCAACGCTCGCGTCGCCGATATCGCGAACGGCGTCGTCGAACAACATTCTCTGGAGCACAGAGAAGTGCCCGTAGTGAAGATCGTGGTAGCGCTTGAGACGGGTGAACACTTCCTCGCCGTACATGCCCGCGTGGTCGTCACCTTCCCACGTGTCCACCGCAACGCAGTGTGTCTCCAGCCGCAGTCGAGCGACTGCCTGGCAGAAGGCGAGATATGAATTGCCCGAATGCGTGCCCAGTTCAACGATGAGCCTTGGACGCATGATCGAGGTGAGGGCAAAGGCAAACGGAATGTGGCCGACCCAGTTGTACGGTTCACTGACGCGGGCGGGGGCGTCGTACATCACGGGATGGTCCAGGGGATTGAAGCGGCAAGTCATCGAGAGATATTGGTATCGGGGGTTACGGTTTCCAGGCTGATCCGTTGCATCGGCAGTCCGACGAGACCGGTCGAGACCGACGTCGAATGGGATCTGAAGAAAATGGCGTCATGAACCCAGTCGTGCTGGACGTGATCGTCCTGTGTGCCGTCGCCGATGGCGGCAGCAAGGGAGTAGTCGCCTGCCGGCAGGTAAGGCAAATGGAACGAAAAGCGTGCGACCAACTGTTGCCCGCGTAGCGCGAGTCTGGGCCGGCAGGCCAGGCAGGTGTTGTCACCGAACAGTGTTTGGCCGAGCCGGTCCTTGACATAGAAACCCACGATTGGCGCCTGCAGTGCAGTGAGACAAGTGGCGCGGATCTCGACGGTGACCGACTCTCCGCCGACCATCCAGCTCAGGTGTCGGCCGTGTTCGTCGAGTAAGGCTACTTCGTCGATGCAGGCCGAACCGTGGCCGAAGCGGGCTGCGTCGGTCCGGAACGCAAACAGTTCAATGTCATTACGTAGCGGAGATTGGTTCAACCAAGGCTGGCGCTGGTCGTGCAGTGTGCGGGGCCCTGTCGCCACGGCACGTGTGCCCCCAACCGAGCGCTGCTCTGTGCCGAACAACGTCGCAAGGTAGCTCTCGCACACGTCCTTTGCGGAGCCTTCGGCGCGTATGCCGCCGCCTTCCAGCCAGATCGCACGATCGCATAGACCGATCACGGCTTGCGTGTCGTGGCTGACGAACAGCAGCGTGCCATGGCGGCGGAACTCGTGCAGAAAGCGCATGCACTTCTGCGTAAAGTACGCATCGCCGACGGCAAGCGCCTCGTCGATGACGAGGATGTCTGCATCGACGTGCGCCATGACGGCGAAAGCAAGACGCACGAACATGCCACTGGAATACGTGCGTACCGGTTGATCGAAGAACTCACCGATCTCAGCAAATGCCTCGATGTCGGCCAGCCGTGACTCAACCTGCCTGCGTGTGAGGCCATGCAGGCTGGCGTTGAGAAAGACATTCTCGCGACCGGTGAAGTCGGGGTTGAATCCGGCGCCCAGTTCGAGCAGGGCGGCGACCCTGCCATGGACGCACATCGTTCCGCTGCTGGGGCGAAGGGTTCCGCACAGGATCTGCAACAGGGTCGACTTGCCTGCACCGTTACGTCCGATGAAGCCGACGGTTTCACCTGGGGCAACGACGAACGACACGTCTTGTAGCGCCTGGTAGCCGTTGGAGTTGGCGCCTCTAGATCCGCGAAGTGCTCGCCAGAATGCGCGCCATGGACTGCGACTGGAGACGAAGCGCTTGCTGATGTGTCGGGCTTCGATGGAGGGAGCGTCATAGCACATCGGCGAAGCTCCCTTGCACGCGCCTGTAGATGTACAGCGCAGCCATGGCAAACAGCAGGCAGACCGCCAATTGGCTGAACCAAGTCAGTGCGTCGGGCAACTCGCCGCGCGTGATCACACCGCGCACCAGACCGATTCCCCAAGCAAGCGGGTTGAATTGCAGCACCTGTCGGAGTGGATCGGGAACGGCCTCGGCCGGATACAGGATCGGGCTCGCGAAGAACAACGCGGTCACGACAAAACCCGTCACGTGCGGAATGTCGCGAACGAAGGTGCCAACCGCGGCCAGCAACCACGCAAGCCCGAGGCCCAGTAACAACGTCGGCGCGATTGCCAATGGCAGCGCGAGCACCGTCGCATGGAGGCCACTGCCGGCGCAGGTATTCATGACAATCAGCAGCGCCAACCCGACGATCAGCCCGACACTTGCGGACCCGACGGCGACTACGGGTAACAGCGTCAGAGGGAATACGACACGCTTGACGTAGTTGCCTTGCCGAATGATGGAGACCGGTGCGGAAGACATGATCTCCGCAATAAAGGTATGAACCACCATGCCGGAGTACGCCATTAACGGATAGCTCAGCGCATCGTCGCCAGCAGGGCCTTGCCACCGTGCGTGCATGATCCGTGTAAAAACCAGCGTGTAGATGGCGAGCATGGTCAGCGGTGCAACGACCGACCATCCCAGCCCGAGCCACGACCCGCGATAACGCGACTCGACGTCACGGCGGGTCAGCGCCCAAAGCAATGGGAGCCGACGGAATAGTCGTCGTACGCGTTCCTTGCGGATAAGCAGCATCGTGTTCGCACTCACGTTGACGGACCGATGCCTATCCACGTGGCGAGGCGTCGCCAGCCACGCGGCGTGTGGCGGTATCGCACGATACGTGCGGGATTCCCGACGGCGACAGCCATTGACGGAATATCGCGCGTGACGATGCTACCGGCACCGATGACGGCGCCCTCGCCAACAGTGACGCCTTGAAGAACGACGACGCGTGCGCCGATCCATGCGCCACTTCCAATGCGGATAGGCGCGCGCGTTAGAGGATTGCGCGCTACGCGGGGTTCGGAGGCGTCGAGCGAATGCCCTGCGCTGAGCAAGGCGGCATGCGGTCCGATGAGCACCTCCTCGCCAATATCCAGCCCGCCTTCTCCCGATAGATACGAGTCGACATTGACGACGCTGCCGCGGCCGATGCGAATGAACGCGTCCACATGTACGTCAGCCCCCAATACGAGTCGTACGCCATCAAACAGCATTGCGTCATTGCCTAGCGAAATCCGCGCCGGCGAAATGCCGGAATGCAAGCGCAAGAAGGACACCGAATTGGCGATGCGGCAGCCGTCGCCCAAATCGTCGATATGCGAATGTGTTTGAACAATGGGTGGTATGCCCGCCGCGTCTGTCCAGATGGTCAACGTTGATCCGATTAAAAAGGCGAGCGAAGTAGGAACTTGCTTTCTGCTGTAAAGAAAACGCCTATGTCACTACACAATAAGGCTGTGGTGTATTCCGGTTGCAGAAAAAAATATCGCGTATATACAACGCATTGCACGTTTTTGTGCTGCAACTTTTGACCCTGTTTTGGCTGCTCTTGGGCAAAGGATCACGCGCGAAGCGAATCTAAAATTATCGCCCTTCTGTGCGATTCAAATTCACGCAAATCAAACCAAAAACGGATCGGTCACCAAAGGAAATCATGCTCTATGACGTATTCCATTGGGCTGAGGCCACCAAAAGAAAAGTCCTATGAAAACAATTTCCCATTGATTGGAAATGAGCTCAATGCATGAGATTCGAGCCCTGTTTCTGAATGGCCTGAAGAGGATCGGGTTAGCCGCGCCTGACGCGTTGCTCGACCGTCAAAAGTGTTCGTTGATGACGATTCCCGTGGCGGGTGTGCCACGCAAGAACATCGAATCAGCCATTGCCTTACGCTTGCAGCAGCTTGGCGTGGTCGCCCGCGCTGGCTATGCGTGGCGCACAAATGGCGAAACGGCAACGGTGTGGTATTGGGACGATGCTGACTTGCCGGATTCGATTACCGACCGGCGAGCATTGCCGTGGCCCGAACCTCTATGGCGAGACCCCATCGCGTCTGGTGCTCGACTCGTGACCTGCCGTCGTGGTTTGGAACTCGAAGGCAGAGGGCTGGGCGATCTATATCGTTCGCGATGGTTTCCGACCAATCCAGAGGAAAAAGACAAGCTGGCATTCCTGCGTGATCTTGGGCTCCATGCGGAGGCCAGTGCCCAAATTGATCGGCCGATTGCATTGCCGGAGAGACGTCGCCCGCAATCGGGCTGGCGCATGTGTAGCCGTGCTGCGCCGCGTATCGGCACAAGAACATGGTTTGTCTCCCTGCTGGTGCTCGTCGCTGGTTGCATTGCCATCGGCCTAGGCATCGAAATCGTCCGCGCGAGGCACAGCACAACCCGCATTGCTGCTGACGAGAAGGCGCTGCTCGACCAAGGAAAGGCTGTACGGCAACTCGAATCAAGTCTGCGAGCACTTCAGCCGACGGTATCCGCTGCGCGGACCCTGCTGGATCAACCAAGGCAGCTTGATTGGCTGTCTGCATTAGCGTCACGTCGCATCTTCGGCCCTGACGTCGGTGCCTCGCTGACTGATTGGTCGTACCGCGACGGGCGCGCAACCTTGACCGTGAGGGTGAGCGGAACAGCCAAGAGCGGCGACGTATTGATGCGCCTGGAAGAGTCCGGCTTGTTCTCCGACGTCATGCTGCTGCCCGATCCGCCCGCTGGCTCGCTGCGGATACAGGTCACGCTCGCAGAGTTGCGGCCGGATGGTGACTCGGCCGCCGCCGTGGGCAACACCTCGACGCAGCGACAGGAGGCTTCCCATGCAACGAAGTGACTCTCGCCACATTCGTTCCATCGTACGGAGAGAACGACTCCAATCCTTGCGTGCAGAGTTCAAGTCGAATCGTCAACTGCAGCTCTGGCTGACTCTGGGGGTCGGCACTCTGGCGTTTTGGGGCTTGCTTCATCTGCAAGGCGTCAGGGATGCTGCGCTCAATCGCCTGGCCGATGCGCAAAAGCGGCAGGCGACGCTCAAACGACAGGCCGGCGACCCCGCGTCGCAAGCTGCGCAACGCATGCGCTTGGCAACGCTTTCGCGCCAGATCGACGACACCATCTGGCAGTTCCCCTCCCCAACAATCGGTCAAGCCGCGTTCTCGGAATGGGTTACCACACAGATGCGAGCGGCGGGGGTGAATGACGCGCGTATCTCGCAGCCGACCTTCCGCCACTTGGGCGGCGATGGAGGGAACGGTACCGCGTCCGCAACAATCGGCAAGGAAAGAGCATGCACCGGTGATGGCGCGTGCGATCTGGTCGAGTTGCGGTCCAGCGTGCGCTTTGCATTCAACGCGGGCGGGCTCACGAAGGCGCTTGCAAGCATCGAAGGGGCGAATTACCTATCGGCCGTCGAGCAGCTCAATGCCAGCGCGCGAGAAGGGCGAGTCAACATGACCGTGGTTACGCTGGCTCGCATTGTCCCCGTGGTCGATGGTGATCGCACGTCGGCGACACCGACCAGCAGCGTTGTCGCCGAGGGGACGACGGCATCTCCCCCGCCTGCGCCTGCCCCAAAGAAGATCATCCAGGTGAGGTGGTAGTCATGATCGCGCGACTTGCATTCATCATTATCGCTGCCTGGGCGCTGACAGCCGCCGCCGTTTGGTATGGCAATTCGGACGCGACCGGCACTGCAACAATAGCGCCTCCGCCGCGAGGTCTTGATCTCGAACTCCCCGCACGCGGCAGCGTTCGCCATGCGGCAGAGGTGCTTGATCGAAATGGCATCTGGGCCGTCGCTGCTGCCGCCCCCGCAGGTCAATCCGCCCCCGTTGCCGAAACCTGGACCCGTGTCGCTTTCGTCAAAGAACGGAACGCCATGTCGGTCCTACTGGCGTCGCCTTCTGGCCAGACGCAGCGATTTTCCGTCGGTGACACCTTGCCCGATGGAAGTCGTTTGCTCGCCGTCACCGCTCAAGGCGTGACCGTGCGCGGTGCCGATGGCAAACCGCAGAACCATCCATTCCTCAATTGACGACCCACCGGGTGCTGCTCCGGCAGCACCCGGTGTACAGGGTCGCCCAGTACCCCGGAAATCCCATGTCGCATTTTCTCATTCCGCCCCCCTTGTGCGCCCTTCTGCGGCGGTCTAAGCCACTTGTCCCCGTCTTCGGCCTATTCGTGACTGCCGGGTGCGCCACCAATGACTGGCTCGACAATTATCGTATCGATGTCGCGCCGCGAGCGCGCGAGAGCGAAGTCGCCACGCGTGTTGATTTGCACCGAAACCTGACCCACCTGATGGGGTGATTTGCATCGAATTCTGACCCACGTATAGAACACTTGCCTGCTCGGCAACGAGCAGGAGTTTGGAGTGATCGACGTGGCCATCCTGAGCATCATTCGACGTTGGCACCTGCGCGACCAGATCCCGCTTCGCGAGATCGCCCGGCGCCTGGGTATCTCCCGCAATACGGTTCGGCGCTACCTGCGCGCCCAAACAACCGTTCCGACCTACGCCGCACGACATAGTCCGAGCAAGCTCGACGGCTACGCGGCCAAGCTCGATACGTGGCTTAAGACTGAATCAAACAAGCCACGCAAGCAGCGACGAACGCTGCGGCAGATCCACGCTGACCTATGCGTCCTGGGCTTTACGGGCTCCTATGATCGGGTGGCCGCGTTCTCGCGGCGCTGGCGCCAGGACCAGCAGCAACAGGCCAGGACGGCGGGCCGGGGAACATTCATTCCCTTGCGCTTTGCCGAAGGGGAGGCCTTCCAGTTCGACTGGAGCGAGGACTGGGCGGTCATCGGTGGCGAGCGCATGAAGCTGCAGGTGGCGCAGTTCAAGCTCAGCCATAGTCGGGCGTTCTTCCTGCGCGCCTATCCGCTGCAGACCCACGAGATGCTCTTCGACGCCCACCATCACGCCTTCGTGGCGTGGGGCGGCATTCCCCGGCGTGGCATCTACGACAATATGAAGACGGCAGTCGATCGCGTCGGCCAGGGTAAGCACCGCGAGGTCAACCTGCGCTTCAGCGCGATGGTCAGTCACTACCTGTTTGATGCCGAGTTCTGCAACCCGGCCTCAGGCTGGGAGAAGGGACAGATCGAGAAGAACGTGCAGGACAGCCGCCATCGCATCTGGCAGCGCATCCCATCCTTCACGTCGCTCGAGGCCCTCAACGATTGGCTGGCGGACCAGTGCGTGCTGCTCTGGCAGCAGGTCCGTCACCCGGAACTGGACATGACGGTGTGGGAAGCATGGTCACAAGAGCGCCCCCATCTGATGCCTGTGGGCCAGCCCTTCGATGGATTCGTCGAACACCTCAAGCGGGTCTCGCCCACCTGCCTCGTGCACTTCGAGCGCAATCGCTACAGCGTGCCGGCGTCCTTCGCCAACTGCGCGGTGAGCTTGCGTGTCTATGCCGCACGACTGGTGTTCGTCGCCGAAGGCCAGATCATCGCCGAACACGCCCGCCTGATCAGCCGCAGCCATAGTACGGGCCAGACGATCTACGACTGGCGACACTACCTGGCCGTCCTCCAGCGCAAGCCGGGGGCATTACGCAACGGGGCGCCCTTCTGCGAACTGCCCGAAGGCTTCAAGCAGTTGCAACGAACGCTGCTCAAACGCCCAGGGGGTGATCGCGAGATGGTGGAGGTGCTAGCGCTTGTTCTGCTACACGATGAACAGGCCGTACTGGCTGCGGTGGAGTTGGCGCTCGAGAGCGGCGCGCCCTCCAAGCAGACTGTTCTGAACATTCTCAGCCGTCTCCTCGAAGGCGGGCCGGTGTCCCCCGTCGACGCCCCCCAGGCATTAGCCCTGCACGTGGAGCCGCAAGCCAATGTGGGACGCTATGACGCGCTCAGGGAGACCCATCATGCAGCATGAGGCCATGATTCAGATGCTCAGGTCGCTCAAACTGCACGGCATGGCCCAAGCCCTGGAGGAGCTGGCCGAGCAGGACTCCCCGGCCTATCAAGGCGCGGTGAGCGTTCTGTCGCGCCTGCTCAAGGCAGAACTGACCGAGCGCGAGGTACGGTCGCTGGCCTACCAGATGAAGGTCGCCAGGTTCCCTGCGTACCGCGATCTGACGGGCTTCGACTTTGGCTGCAGCGAAGTCAATGAAGCCCTCGTGCGCCAGTTGCACCGGTGCGACTTTCTGGAGTCCGCACACAACATCGTGCTCGTCGGGGGGCCAGGCACAGGCAAGACGCACCTGGGCACAGCCATCGGCGTGCAAGCCATCGAGCACCACCACCGACGTGTGCGCTTCTTTACGACGGTGGAGCTGGTCAACATGCTCGAGCAGGAGAAAGCCGCAGGCAGACCCGGGCACACGGCAAACCGCCTGATGTATGCAGATCTGGTAATTCTTGATGAGCTGGGCTATCTACCCTTCAGTCAGGCCGGTGGTGCCTTGCTGTTCCACCTCATCAGCAAGCTCTACGAGCGCACCAGCCTCGTCATCACCACCAACCTGAGCTTCAGCGAGTGGTCCTCTGTCTTTGGTGATCCGAAGATGACTACGGCGCTGCTCGATCGCCTCACGCATCACTGCCACATCGTCGAGACGGGCAACGACAGCTATCGATTCAGGAACAGTACGGTTCAACCCAAGAAGGAGAAGCGCACCTCGAAACCAACCTCTACTACCCTGAACAACTGACCCTTGGGTGGGTCAGATTTGGATGCAAATCCGGGGTCAGGTTTCGGTGCAAATCAACAGGACAATGGTTCGACGTTGCGTGTGCAGAACTATCTGTACAACCCGGCCTCCCAGAACTTCATCGAGGCTTCTGGTTCGCAGGGTGTGGACTTCACCTTTGACGACAGCCGCTCCGGTACCATCGACACAACGCTGGATCAGGACGCGCAAGCAGGCCTGAACCACGGCAACTAAGCACACTGAGCCCTCTCGAGTGCTAAACCCTCGGGGCGAGAGCCCCGGGGGTTTTTTGTTGATGTGCCCACCCTTTGCTGGTCGTGACTCACTGCGCGAGGTCATCATGGGCACAGGGCATTTCGGTTCTCATACGGCTTTGGTTTTTTGCCATGCACCGTGATTCGAAATGTGCGCAGTGCTGAGCCGTCTCACATATTCGGTATCCCAAGTTCTCTCCGCTTGCAGCAATGAACGACGTTACTCGCCTAGGGCAAATTCTCATCAATGCGGGAGCCATCGACGAAGTCGGTCTGGAGAGAGCCTTGAAGTTGCAGCGAGAGAGCGGCAATGACCGTCTTGGCGCGCTGCTGATTCGGCTGGGACTGATCTCCGAGTCGACCCTGCTCAATGCACTGAGTGAGCAACTGGGCATTCCGGTCTTCGCTGTGGAGAGCACCCCCGGCGTCGCTGCTCAAATTGCGCAACTCCACCGCGATCACGGTGTTTCGCGCGCACTGGCCCAGCGGTTCGCTTTTCTCGCGCTCCCATCTCGGGGCGATGATGATCCTGTCGTCATATCGCGCGATCCGTTGGACTCCGAACTGCAGGAATACCTGGTCGGACGGCTATTCCCGAGCCAGGTGTTTACTTGCGCGCTTGTGGCGCAGCGCGACTTCGAACGGTTGCTGACGGAGGTATATCGGGTCGGCGCAGAGAGCGCTGGAGAGCAGGATCTCCGGCGCCTCGCCGAATACGCCCCCGTGGTGGAGCTCGTCAACGCGATGTTGGCGCGTGCAAACGACAAGGCTGCGTCCGATATCCATGTCGAGCCGTTGGAATATGGCTTCTTGGTCCGCTATCGTGTCGACGGCCATCTTCAATTTGTCGAACACTATCCGCGAGACCGATTCGACGCAGTCGTGAGTCGCATCAAGCTCATCTCGGGTCTTGATATTGCAGAACGTCGCCTGACACAAGACGGCCGCTTTTCGAGCCGCGCGGCGGGCGTCGAGACAGATGTGCGCGTGTCGGTAATTCCGTCCGTGTTCGGCGAATCGATTGTGATGCGCTTGCTGCCTGTCTCGCAAGAGAAGCGGTTCGCGCTGGAAGGACTTGGTTTTGAACTGGACCATCTGGAGACATTCCGGCAATGGATGTCATTGCCCGATGGCATTGTGCTGGTTACCGGTCCGACGGGATCGGGCAAAAGCACTACGCTCTACGCCGCGCTATCAGCGTGCGATTCGGCGCGGCAGCGCATCCTGACGGTCGAAGATCCCGTCGAATACAAAATCGATGGCGTCACGCAGTTTCAGGTCAACGCCGATATCGGCTTCACTTTTTCCGCCGCCCTTCGGGCGATTCTGCGGCATGACCCGGACGTCGTCATGATCGGTGAGATCCGTGACGTCAACACCGCACGTATCGCCGTTCAGGCCTCGCTCACCGGTCATCTGGTTTTCTCCACGCTTCATACCAACGACACACCTACTGCGTTTCTTCGGTTGGTGGACTTGGGGGTAGAGCAATTCCTTGTAGGTGCTACCGTTCGCGGCGTGCTCGCACAGCGGCTCGTCCGGCGTCTATGCACCGCCTGCAGCAGGCCGATGGGTGCCAACGAGTTGGTGACGATACCTGCGCAGGCAAGTGCTTTTCTTCAACGACATGGCGTGCCAATGTCGGAGTGGTTGTTCCGGCAGCCGGTCGGCTGCGACGCGTGTGACGGATCGGGTTATCGGGGGCGGACAGCAGTCTACGAACTCCTTCCGGCGACGGATGCACTGCGGGCCGCATTGAGTCATCAATCCGCAGGGCATCAGGACCTTCTCCGATCTCTTGGCCCCGCCTTCCGCACGCTCGCCCAAGATGGGTTGCTGAAAGCGGTGAGGGGGCTGACCAGCCTTGCAGAGGTAATGGCCATGGCCGGTGCTGCTCATGTGCCGGATGGAGGCAGCGATGCCTGACTACACGTTCAGGGCAGCCGCGCGCAGCGGGCTCACTGAGAGGGGCACAATTGCGGCCACCGACATGGTCGAAGCGATGGCTGCGCTCGAGGAGCGCCACCTCACAGTGTTTGAACTAAAGGACGCCAACGCGTCTGGCATCGGGCGCCAACATTGGCGGCGCCAATCGATCACGCACGCTGCGCGCGTAGTGCTCGTACGCGAATTGTCGACGCTGGCAAACGCCGGTATCAGTCTGGCCGATGCATTGGGCACCTTGCGCGATGCCAACCGCGAAACGGTGCTATTCGAGTCCCTCGGAATCATGGTCAAGTCGATCCACGGCGGTGAGGCCTTCTCCAGCGCGTTGGAGAAGGCCCGGCTCGGGTTGCCCGAATATGTCCTCGCCATGGTGCGTGCGGGTGAGGCGACGGGCAATCTGGGGGTGGCACTGAGCCGCGCTGCCGACCAGATGGACTTCGATGCTCGCATGCGCGCACAGACACGTGAAGCGATGGTCTATCCGACCATCCTCATCAGCACCGGCACCATGGCGGTGCTGTTCATCTTCGCGTTTGTCGTGCCGCGGTTTGCCGGTCTGCTGCGTGGTCGTTTTGACACGCTGCCGTGGATCTCCATCGTAGTGCTGCGCACGGGAGCCTTCTTCAACGCTCATCTCGTCGAATCGGTCGTTGCAATTGCCGTGATCGTCGCTGGCATTGTCGCTGCTGCGCGCAATGCGCGATTGCGCGTTCGCGTGCTGGCCGGCACGGCCCATCTGCCGATCATCGGTGAATGGATTCACAGCGGAGAGACCGCTCGGTGGACGACCGGGTTGTCCATGCTGCTGCAAAGCAAGGTGGGTATTTTGCCCGCACTCGAGCTTGCCGCCAGTTCGGTGCGACTGAATGAAACGGCCGCCAAGCTGCGCAATCTTCGCGCCGAGGTCAATCGCGGCAGGCGGCTATCGCAGGCGATCGAGCATCAAGGCCTGCTTGAACCCACCTCGTTGTCGATGGTTCGCGTCGGTGAACAGTCGGGTGAACTGGGGCCGATGCTTGAGCACGTCGCTCACTACTGGAACGACAAAAACCAATCAATGCAGCGAAGGGTGGTGTCGTTGATCGAGCCGGCCAGCATTCTCTGTCTGGGGGCTGTCATTGGGTTCGTCATGGTGGGTGTCGTGCTCGCCATGGCAAGCCTGTCGGATGTCAAATTCTGAGGTTATCCATGTTCTACCGAAACACACGTCGCGGCGGACCGTACCAGCGCCTGTCGCGCGGCTTTACCTTGCTCGAAATGCTGGTCGTGCTGGTCATCATCGGCATGATCGTCAGCCTTGTCGGTCCCAAGTTGTTCTCGAAGGTCAACTCATCCAAGGTTCAGACTGCGGAAACGCAGGTCAAATTGCTGCGCGGCGCACTTGAGACGATGCGGTTGGACTTGGGCGTATATCCGGGCGCCGAAGAAGGGATCTCCGTACTGACGACCCGGCCGGGCGACGACAAGTTGGCACGGCGATGGCACGGCCCGTACTTGGAGGATGCTCTGCCCAATGACCCTTGGGGCAATCCGTACCAATACGTCGTGCCTGGGCCAGAGGGGCGCCCCTTTGGCATCTACTCTTTCGGTGCAGACGGAAAGCCGGGTGGCGAAGGCTATGACGCGGACGTCGGCATGGTGCCTAATCCCGACGCGAATGATCGTCAGTCGTGATCGACGCACCCGGTGCCGGGGCTTTTCGCTGCTGGAGTTGATGGTGGTGCTCGCGCTCATTGCGCTGGTGATGGGGCTAGTCGGGCCGAGCTTCATGGGCATGATCGATCGCTCGACGCAGCGCTACGCAGTCGCCTCAATCTACGAAGACATTCGGCAATTGCCACGATGGGCACATCTGCTCCGCACGCCATTAAACCTTGACGGGGCTAGCGAGTCGGTCGTGGTGGGGGGCGAGCAGATTCTCTCCGTACCGGAAGGCTGGCTGGTGGCTTTTGACCCACCATTGATCGTCACGCCGGATCAGCTTTGCTCCGGCGCAAACGGGACTGTCAGCGACAGGTCGGCGTCCATCCTTGCCGAATTTTCCGTGCGGGCGCCGGATTGCCAAGTCGTCAGCGAGTGAGTGGGCACATGCTTCGCGTGGTACGTGGCTTTGCCATGATTGAAGTCCTGGTTGCGCTTGTGCTGGTCACGTCGGTGGTGGTTGCCATCGTCATGTGGGCCGAAAATGGCCTTCACTCCATCGGACGCCTGCGCGCACATTACCAGCGCGCCGAAGCCGTTCGCACTGTGCAAGACATTGTCAGAGCGCTGCCGGATACGCAGCAGGACCAAGGAGAGATCGAATCTGCTGGTCTGCGTATCAAGTGGGAACGCAAAGCGCTGGGGCAGGGGCCGCAAAGCGGCTATCCCCGTGGCTTCGGTACACATGACGTGCTGCTGCATGCGTATCGCTACGAGGTCTTCAGTGGCTCCGCCGACGAATCCTGGTTCGAAGACGAAGCCGTGGTGGTCACGCCTCGCCTCGCCCGTACGTTCGATCTGCCGAAGTAGGGGGGCGCCATGTTTCACATTCCGCCTTCCCGAACTCCAACCTGCCGCCAAAGTGGTTTCACGCTGATGGAAGTGCTGGTCGCGTTGGCCATCACTTCGCTGTTGATGACACTCTTGATGGGGGCCAACTACTACATCCTCCGCACGCAGGACACGCTTGCCCGCGAGGCCCGCGAGGGCGAGCAGGGTATGCGCGCTCTTGCCTGGTACCGACAATTGGTTGGCGGTCTGGCCCCGGTTGGCGAAGAGGTGGCCGATGCGTTTGAAGGCGATGAGCGGGGCTTTCGCGCTATCACACTTCGCCCATTGCGCGCCGAAACGATCGTCGCTCCGGAGGCCATCTCCTTGCGCTTCGAGCGCGACGTTGAACGGCGGACTTAGCTTGATGTATCGCGCCGATCGGATAGAAATGCCGATAGCCTCGTGGGACCACGCCAGTGGCCGTTTCGTTTATGTCACGCAGGGGGGTGAGTCGCTTGCGTCGTGGGGAGGATTGAAGCAGACGAGCGAACGTGTGCCCACCGCCGTTCAGATTGTCATCAGTCGAGAGTCCGACGAAGAGCCCGTTGCGCAGTGGTTTGCGCGTGTTGAGTCGGCGCCTTGGGTCAGCACAGTGGCGGCTGCGCCGATTCTGCCGCCGGGTGTAATGGGGGAATCCCAAGCTTGGCAGTCCACACGTACGACGCGGGTACGCAAGACGCCAGAACCGTTCCGTCCGCCGCCCGAGAAATGACCTTTCTGCCATGAGTGATCACTCATATTGCGCTCCAACCCGCGCAGCGCAGCGCGGCTATGTCCTCATCCTGACCATTGCGGCGCTCGTCATTCTTGCGCTGGCCGGTGGCTATGCTGGGGAACGCATATCGATTGCGCTGCGTTTGGCTCGCGCAGAGCAGGCGTCCATCGCCGCCGAGCGAATGCTCAACGATGCGATGGCAAGAATGACGTTCGTACTCGCCACCACGCCACGGACACCACTGGGTCTTGGTAGTGACACCGTAGGCATCCGACTCGATGGCCGCTGGTACGACCTTGGCAACGGTGTAGTGGTGTCGCTGCAGGATGGACGCGGGCTACTTAACCTGCGGACGGCACCGCGTGCCTGGAAAGAGAACTTTCTGGCCACATACGGCTTGCCCCCCGAGCGCATCGGTATGTTGCTGGACACGCTCGACGACTACGTCAACGCCGATTCGCTGCGGCGCTTGCAGGGCGCCGAGGCCGACGACTATGCCCGAGCGGATCTCATTCCTCCGCGCAATGACGAACTGACCGCACTTACCGAACTCGCGCGCGTCCATGGTTGGCGCGCTGAGGCCGCGTTGTGGTCGGCGGACAGCCCCGTGACTGAGAATCTTGTCTTCTATCCTGGCTCCGGAGTGAACCCTGCCACTGCCACGTGGCGCGTTCTCGTCGCAACCTTGGGCATGAGCGAGCGTCAGGCAAAGGACTTCATCGAAAAGCGTGGTATCGACGCGGCAACCCTTGACGCGCTGGTCGCACCCTACGCTGGCCTGCGGCAAGCGTCGGATCTTCTGCGAGTCAACCGGCCTATCGTCTATCCGGGGCCAGTGACGGTCGTGACCGTTGCAATGAAAGAGGGCGGACATGCGCTGCGTGGAACACTGACCATTACGCCGGCGTCGCGCCAGCATGCGTGGACTTTCAACGATGTTCGGCACTTCCATCTGGCGTCCGTGTTGCCTGAGGCGCTCCCGGCGTTGCCGGACGTTTCAGCTTTCGCGGCAAATCTTGATCAAGAGATCAGCCGATCGCCGTTCTGACCGGATCAAATCCGATCCCGATACTCTCCACTGCGATTCAAGCGCCAGGCTTGTCGTGCCAACACGCACCAAATCGGCGCATTTCTCGCTGTTTTGACTCTGTCCCCAAATAAAGCCCGCACAAAAACTGTGCATTAACGATTTGCACTCCGACCCCATTTAATACCGCTTGGCACCGCTGTCAGCATGGTTTTATAGTCGCGTCCACGTTTAAGCAGGCGCCGCACGTCTTGACGGCGGCCAGGAGTGAAACATGGAAATGCGCCCCCAGCAGCAGGGACTCTACGATCCCGCCAACGAACATGACGCGTGTGGCGTCGGCTTCGTCGCCCATATCAAGGGCAAGAAGAGCCACGACATCGTCCAGGGTGGTTTGAAGATCCTGGAAAACCTCGACCACCGCGGCGCGGTGGGTTCTGACCCGCTGATGGGTGATGGCGCCGGTATCCTGATTCAGATTCCCGACCACTATTTCCGTGAGGAAATGGCCGCTCAGGGCGTGAAGCTGCCGCCCGCTGGCGAGTATGGCGTCGGTATGATCTTCCTGCCGAAGGAACACGCTTCCCGCCTGGCTTGCGAACAAGAACTCGAACGCGCCGTGCGCGCCGAAGGCCAGGTCGTGCTGGGCTGGCGCGATGTGCCCATCGACCGCGACATGCCGATGTCGCCGACGGTGCGCGCCAAGGAACCGGTGATCCGCCAGATCTTCATCGGTCGCGGCCCGGACGTGATGGTGACTGAGGCGCTCGAGCGCAAGCTGTACGTCATCCGCAAGATGGCCAGCCACGCCATCCAGCAACTGCATCTCAAGCACGGTGGCGAGTACTTCGTGCCGTCGATGTCGGCCCGCACGATTGTGTACAAGGGCCTGCTGCTGGCCAACCAGGTCGGCGTCTATTACAAGGATCTGGGCGATCCGCGCTGCGTCTCGGCGCTTGCCCTGGTCCACCAGCGCTTTTCGACCAACACCTTCCCGGAATGGCCGCTGGCACACCCGTACCGCATGCTGGCGCACAACGGCGAAATCAACACCGTCAAGGGCAACTTCAATTGGCTGCGTGCCCGCGAAGGCGTGATGAAGTCCGCCGTGCTGGGCGACGATCTGAAGAAGCTGTACCCGATCGTGTATGAAGGCCAGTCCGACACGGCGACCTTCGACAACTGCGTCGAACTGCTGACCATGGCCGGCTACCCGCTGGTCCAGGCCATGATGATGATGGTGCCGGAAGCGTGGGAACAGCACACGCTCATGGATGAGAACCGCCGCGCCTTCTACGAATACCACGCAGCCATGATGGAGCCGTGGGACGGTCCCGCCGCGATGGCCTTCACCGATGGCCGCCAGATCGGCGCCACACTGGACCGTAACGGCCTGCGCCCGGCCCGCTATCTGGTGACCGATGACGACCTCGTCGTGATGGCGTCCGAATCGGGCGTGCTGCCGATCGCCGAGAGCAAGATCATCAAGAAGTGGCGCCTGCAGCCGGGCAAGATGTTCCTGATCGACATGGAAGCCGGCCGCATCATCGACGACAAGGAACTCAAGGATTCGCTGGCCAATGCCAAGCCGTACCGTGAGTGGATTTCGCGCATCCAGGTCAAGCTCGACGAAGTCGATGGCCCCGAGCCGCAAGTTGTTTCGCGTGCCTCGCTGCTCGACCGCCAACAGGCGTTCGGCTACACGCAGGAAGACATCCGCTTCCTGATGGCGCCGATGGCTGCCGCTGGCGAAGAAGCCATCGGCTCGATGGGCAATGACTCGCCGCTGGCCGTCACGTCCAACAAGCTCAAGCCGCTGTACAACTACTTCAAGCAGTTGTTCGCGCAAGTCACGAACCCGCCGATCGACCCGATCCGCGAACAGCTCGTGATGTCGCTGGTGTCGTTCATCGGCCCGAAGCCCAACCTGCTCGACCTGAACAACATCAACCCGCCGATGCGTCTTGAAGTCTCCCAGCCAGTGCTGGACTTCAAGGACATGGCGAAGATTCGCCACATCGAAGAGTTCACCGACAACAAGTTCAAGTCGTTCGAACTGAACATCTGCTACCCGGTTGCCTGGGGCAACGAAGGCGTGGAAGCGCGTATTGCTTCGCTGTGTGCAGAAGCCGAAGACGCCGTGCGTTCGGGCTACAACATCCTGATCGTGTCCGACCGCATGATCGACGCCGACGCGGTGGCGATCCCGGCGCTGCTGGCTACCAGCGCGGTGCACCAACACCTCATCCGCAAGGGCCTGCGCACCAGCACCGGCCTGGTGGTGGAAACCGGTTCGGCGCGCGAAGTGCACCACTTCGCCCTGCTGGCGGGCTACGGCGCTGAAGCCGTCCACCCGTACCTGGCGATGGAAACGCTGCGCGAGATGGCCAAGGACATGCCGGACGAGCTGTCCGCAGAAAAGGCCATCAAGAACTTCACCAAGGCGGTCGGCAAGGGCCTGAACAAGGTCATGTCGAAGATGGGTATCTCGACGTACATGTCGTACTGCGGTGCGCAGATCTTCGAGGCCATCGGCCTGAATCGCGAGCTGATCGACAAGTACTTCCGCGGCACCCCGTCGAACGTCGAAGGCATCGGCATCTTTGAAGTCGCCGAAGAAGCCATCCGCCTGCACAAGCTGGCATTCGGCAACAACCCGGTGCTGGCCAACGCGCTGGACGCCGGTGGCGAATACGCCTTCCGCGTTCGTGGCGAAGAGCACATGTGGACGCCGGACGCCATCGCCAAGCTGCAACACTCGACGCGCGCCGGTTCGTTCCAGACGTACAAGGAATACGCACAGATCATCAACGACCAGAGCAAGCGCCACATGACGCTGCGTGGTCTGTTCGAGTTCAAGATCGATCCGTCGCGTGCCATTCCGCTGGACGAAGTGGAACCCGCCAAGGACATCGTCAAGCGCTTTGCCACGGGCGCAATGTCGCTCGGTTCGATCAGCACGGAAGCGCACACCACGCTGGCCATTGCCATGAACCGTATCGGTGGCAAGTCGAACACCGGTGAAGGCGGCGAGGACGAAAAGCGCTACAAGAACGAGATGAAGGGCATCTTCATCAAGAAGGGCGAAACGCTGGCGGGCTTGCTCGGCCACGACGTCATCGAGCGCGACATCGAACTGCAAGAAGGTGATTCGCTGCGTTCGAAGATCAAGCAGGTTGCTTCGGGCCGCTTTGGCGTGACCGCCGAGTACCTGACCTCGGCCGATCAGATTCAGATCAAGATGGCCCAGGGCGCCAAGCCCGGCGAAGGCGGTCAGCTGCCTGGCGGCAAGGTCTCCGAGTACATCGGCAAGCTGCGTTTCTCGGTGCCGGGCGTGGGCCTGATTTCGCCCCCGCCGCACCACGACATCTACTCGATCGAGGACTTGGCTCAGCTGATCCACGATCTGAAGAACGTCAATCCGTCTGCTTCGATCAGCGTGAAGCTGGTGTCGGAAGTCGGCGTGGGCACCGTGGCCGCGGGCGTTGCCAAGTGCAAGGCCGACCACGTCGTGATCGCCGGTCATGACGGTGGCACGGGCGCTTCGCCCCTGTCGTCGATCAAGCACGCCGGTACGCCGTGGGAACTGGGCCTGGCTGAAACGCAACAGACGCTGGTCCTCAATGGCCTGCGCGGCCGCATCGCGGTGCAGGCCGACGGTCAGATGAAGACCGGCCGCGACGTCGTCATCGGCGCCATGCTGGGTGCCGAAGAGTTCGGCTTCGCCACCGCGCCGCTGGTCGTCGAAGGCTGCATCATGATGCGCAAGTGCCACCTGAACACCTGCCCGGTGGGCGTGGCAACGCAAGACCCGACGCTGCGCCGCAAGTTCTCGGGCAAGCCCGAGCACGTGGTGAACTACTTCTTCTTCATCGCTGAAGAAGTGCGCGAGATCATGGCCCAACTGGGCATCCGCACCTTCGCCGAGCTGATCGGCCGCGCCGATCTGCTCGACAAGAAGAAGGCCATTGAACACTGGAAGGCGCAGGGCCTGGACTTCGCCAAGATCTTCTATCAGCCGGACGTTGCCATCGACGTGCCGCGCGTGCAGGTCGAAGAGCAAGACCACCTGCTGGTGCGCGCGCTCGACCACAAGCTGATCGAGAAGGCCCAGCCCGCGCTGGAGCGTGGTGAGCGCGTGTCGTTCATCTCGCCGATCATCAACGTCAATCGCTCCGTCGGCGCCATGCTGTCGGGTGAGGTTGCGCGCCGCTACGGCCACGCCGGTCTGCCGCACGACACCATCCACATCCAGCTCAACGGCACGGCTGGCCAGAGTTTTGGCGCGTTCCTGGCGCACGGCGTCACGCTGGACCTCGTGGGCGAAGGCAACGACTACGTGGGCAAGGGTCTGTCGGGCGGTCGCGTGATCGTGCGCTGCGCCAATGATTTCCGCGGCTTCGGTCCGGAACACATCATCGTTGGCAACACCGTGCTGTATGGCGCCATCGCAGGCGAGGCTTACTTCAACGGCGTCGGCGGCGAGCGCTTCGCAGTCCGTAACTCGGGTGCTGCGGCAGTCGTCGAAGGCGTGGGCGACCACGGTTGCGAATACATGACCGGCGGTACCGTCGTCGTGTTGGGTGACACCGGCCGCAACTTCGCGGCGGGCATGTCCGGCGGCGTGGCCTACGTCTACGACCCGGCCGGCGTGTTCGAAGCCAAGTGCAACCTGACGATGGTCGATCTGGAACGTGTGCTGCCGGCAGCCGACCAGGCCGACCGTTCGCAGTGGCACGCAGCCCAGCGCGGTGCCGTGGCCGAAGCGGACGAAACGCTGCTGCGTCGTCTGATCGAGAACCACTTCCGCAACACCGGGAGCTTCCGCGCCAAGTCGCTGCTGGAGAGCTGGCCCGAAGCACGCGCCGCCTTCGTCAAGGTCATGCCGAAGGAATATCGCCGCGCATTGAAGGAACTGAACGCCGCTGCCGCCGCGCCGGCGGTTACCGCGTAAGCAGGAGAGTATTGAAAATGGGCAAGATCACCGGCTTCATGGAATTCGAGCGCCAGGACGAGCGCTACGAAGCTCCGGAAACCCGCCGCCAGCACTACCGTGAGTTCGTGCTGCACCTTTCCGACGCCGAGGCGAAGATCCAGGGCGCGCGTTGCATGGACTGTGGCATTCCGTTCTGCAACAACGGCTGTCCGGTCAACAACATCATTCCGGACTTCAACGACCTGGTGTACAAGCAGGACTGGCAAGCCGCCATTGAAGTGCTGCACTCGACCAACAACTTCCCGGAGTTCACCGGCCGCATCTGTCCGGCTCCGTGCGAAGCGGCCTGCACGCTCGGCATCAACGAGCTGCCCGTGGGCATCAAGTCGATCGAACACGCCATCATCGACAAGGCCTGGGAAAACGGTTGGGTCGTGCCGCAAGTGCCCGCCGTCAAGACCGGCAAGAAGGTCGCCGTGGTCGGCTCCGGCCCCGCAGGCATGGCGACTGCGCAGCAACTGGCGCGCGCCGGCCATGACGTGACCGTGTTCGAAAAGCGCGACCGCGTCGGCGGCCTGCTGCGCTACGGCATCCCCGACTTCAAGATGGAGAAGGGCCACATCGATCTGCGCGTCAAGCAGATGGAAGCCGAAGGCGTCACCTTCAAGACCAGTGTTCTGATCGGCGATGGCAAGCTGCCCGCTGGTGTTGGTTCGGACGCCAAGACCACCATCAACGCAGCCGACGTCATGAGCCAGTTCGACGCCGTGGTGCTGGCCGGTGGTTCCGAAGTGCCGCGCGATCTGCCGATGCCGGGCCGCGAACTGGACGGCGTCCACTTCGCGATGGAATTCCTGCCGCAGCAGAACAAGATCAACGCGGGCGACAAGCTCAAGGACCAGATCAAGGCGACCGGCAAGAACGTCATCGTGATCGGTGGTGGCGACACGGGCTCCGATTGCGTGGGCACCTCCAATCGCCACGGCGCGACCAGCGTGACTCAGTTCGAACTGATGCCGCAGCCGCCGGAACAAGAGAACAAGCCGCTGGTGTGGCCGTACTGGCCGCTCAAGATGCGCACCTCTTCGTCGCACGAAGAAGGCTGCGATCGTGACTGGTCCATCACCACCAAGGAATTCCGTGGCGAAGGTGGCAAGGTCAAGTCGGTGGTGACCGCGCGCGTCGAATGGAAGCGTGACGAAAAGACCGGCCAGATGAAGATGTCTGAAGTGCCCGGTTCGGAAAAAGAACTGCCGGCTGACCTCGTGCTGTTTGCGATGGGCTTCACCAATCCGGTGGGCGGCGTGCTCGAAGCCTTCGGCGTCAACAAGGACGCTCGTGGCAACGCTCGCGCCAGCACCGAAGGCGATACGGCCTACACGACCAACGTGCCGAAGGTCTTTGCCGCGGGTGACATGCGTCGTGGTCAATCGCTGGTCGTCTGGGCGATCCGCGAAGGCCGCCAGTGCGCCCGCGCTGTCGATGAGTTCCTGATGGGAACGACCGATCTGCCGCGTTGATCAGCACGATGAGGACACGCTGCGAACGTGCCCGGCTGGAGTAAATCCGGCAGAATCGCCGCAATGTGACGAAAAAGGGCGCCCTGTGCGCCCTTTTTCGCTGGCTGATCTGTCTGCAAACAGGGATGAACGGCAAAACCCGCCGCCCAACGGCGCGCTATAGTCCTCAAGTGTCTTGCTGCAAATAAATCGAACATGCAACTGGCCTTCGAACACAAAGTGCCGCTGACCCCGTTCAACACGCTGGGTCTGGAAGCCTTCGCCGATGATTTCATCGATATCGTCTCCGTCGCTCAGCTCATCCGCCTGATCAAGGGCGGTGAACTCACCGAGCGCCGCATCGTCGTGCTCGGTGGCGGCAGCAACGTGGTGCTCAATCCGCACGTCGAAGGCGTCGTGTTGCGGGTCGCGATCCCTGGTCGCGAACTCATCGGCGAGGACGACGATGCCTGGTACGTGCGCGCGGGCGCAGGCGAAACCTGGCATGACTTCGTCCGCTGGACGCTGGAAAGCGGCTGGGCGGGGCTGGAAAACCTGTCGCTGATCCCCGGCACGGTCGGCGCGTCGCCCATCCAGAACATCGGCGCCTATGGGCTCGAAATGGCCGACCGCTTCTTTGCGCTCGAAGCCGTGGACCTGAAGAGCGGTGCGGTCATCACCTTCGACCGCGAAGCCTGCCGCTTCGGCTACCGCGACAGCGTGTTCAAGCACGAAGCGGCCGATCGCTTCGTTATCGCATCGGTGACTTTCCGTCTGCCCAAGACGTGGAATCCAATGCTGGCGTACGCCGATGTGGCGCAAGAACTGGCGCGTGCCCAAGTCACCGAGCCGACACCGATCGATGTATCGGATGCAGTCGTGCTGATCCGTTCACGCAAGTTGCCGGACCCCGGTCTGCTCGGTAACGCGGGCAGTTTTTTCAAGAATCCCGTGGTGTCGGCCGAGCGTTTTGCCACGCTGGCGCAGCACTATCCGAATCTGCCGCATTACCCGCAGGCCGATGGCTCTGTGAAGGTGTCGGCCGGCTGGCTGATCGATCAGGCTGGCTGGAAGGGGCGCGATCTTGGACCGGTCGGCATGTATGAGCGTCAGGCGCTCATTCTGGTGAACCGTGGCGGTGCGACGGGCGAGGATGTGTTGTTGCTGGCCGATACCGTCCGCGCGGCGGTACGGGATCGGTTTGGGGTGATGTTGGAGCAGGAGCCGGTGATGATTTGAGGGTGGTGTGGGCGTTGCGCTTGGTGTGTTCGACGTGTCTGCGCTCCAAGACCGACAATCGCCTGTTGCTCTCGCCGACGCTGACGTCTCTCTTTGGCGAATCCGTAAATCCTCTTTTGCTTGGCTCCTTACGGCTCCTGGTTGCTGAAGCGTGATGGCCAGGATGCCGTCTTGGCTTTCTCGCTTTCGACAAAATAGACCGCCGCTGCAGGGTGGAAGACAAAGCGTCATCCACCACTGGTGAAGCAATAAAAGCCTCCTCATGCCTAGTGCTTGATTGTTCAGATTTGGCCTCGACTGCTTGAGTGCGTTGGTCGGGAGTTCGCCCCGGCGGGCGAGTAACTTTCTTGTCCCCGACAAGAAAGTCACCAAAGAAGCGGCCCCACAGCCTCGTCGGCCGTTGGCCGATCCCCTGCGCCGCGCGGTCGAGAAGGCGGCTGCGGAACTCGCCCTTCGGGCTCAGACAGTCCTCGCCGACGGCTCCGCCGCAACCTTTTCGCCCTGTGCTGCTCGGCGATGCTGAATGGGGTGCCCACATCACGAAGCATGGTTGTTCAGGCGAAAGGCGAAAGGCGAAAGGCGAAAGGCGAAAGGCGAAAGGCGAAAGGCGAAAGGCGAAAGGCGAATGCTCCTTCCCTGCGCTCGCCTTGTTGCTTCTTCGTTCGCTTCGTCTGTATCAGTGCAACCTTCGGCCGACGCTTGTCTTGCCTCGTTGCTCACTCTTTCTTTGCTACAGGCCGTGCGATGGCGCGGACGGTGAAGGTGTGTTCGTCGAGTGCTTTCCCATCCGGGGATTCGAGCTGCACTTTGTGCGTGCCGGGGGCGGGTAGCGGCAGCATGGCGGCGTGTGTGCCGCAGGGCGCGAGTGGCTTGCCGTTTACCTTCAGGCAGGCGGGAGTGGGCGATGCTGCCTGGATGAGCATCGATTGACGTCGCTGCGGGATGTCCGGGTCAGGGGCGACGATGGCGCCGTTTGGCGGTGCGATGAGGCGCGGTCGCCCGGCGCCGATCTGCACGGCTACGCGCTGCGCGCTGGCGTCGGCGGGTTCGGTGCCGGCACGGAACCACTCTTGGCGTGGTGCTTCGATGGCGGGCGTAAAGCTGATCGGACGTGCGACGACATCCGGCGGCGGTGACGGTTGGTGGCTGGGGACGTCCGCGTGCAGGTATTCGACGATATCGCGCCATACGGGGGCGGCGCCCGTGATGCCGGAGACATCCCACATCGGCGCGCCAGAGAAATTCCCCACCCACACACCCACCGTATAGCGGTCGGTGAAGCCCACCGCCCAGTTGTCGCGCATGGCTTTGCTCGTGCCGGTCTTCACCGCCGCCCAGGTGCGCGTCGACAAGGGGCTTGCCATGCCGAAGGTGATGGCGCGTGCGGCAGGGTCCGACAGAATGTCGCCGATGATGAATGCCGCCTCCGCGCCCATCACTTGTTGTGGCTGCGACGGCGCGGTGGTTACGAACTGCGTCGGCGTCCACTGGCCGCCATTGGCGAGCGCACGGTACGCGTTGGTCAGCGATAGCAGGGTTGTTTCGGCGCCGCCGAGTGCCAAGCCGTAGCCATAGTGATCGGCGTCGCGCGAGAAGCTCGTCATGCCGAAGGCGCGCAGCGTTTGCAAAAAGCGATCCACGCCAACGATGGTCAGCGCGCGAACCGACGGCACGTTGAGTGAGCCGGCCAGCGCAGTGCGAACTGTCACCGCGCCCTTGAAGTCCTTGTCGTAGTCCTGCGGAATGTAGAGCCCGGTTGGCGTCGTCAGGGCCAGCGGCGAATCGTCGAGGATCGATGCGGCTGTCAGCCAGTCTTGGTCGATGGCAAGTCCGAACAGGAAAGGTTTGAGCGTGGAGCCCGGCTGACGCAGTGCTGCCACGCCATCGACTTCTGGCGCGCCGGACAGATCACCCGACGAGCCCACGTAGGCCAGCACGTCGCCCGTGCGGTTATCCAGCACCACCACCGCACCGTCTTCCACGTTGCGGCCTGCCAGTTCCGCGAGACGCGAGCGCAGGGTTTCGCTCGCAAAGCGCTGCAGGCGCGCATCGAGCGTGCTCGTCAGATGCTCGCCCGGCGTCTTCAGCAAACGCACCGCCAGATGCGGCGCATCGTCGGTTCCGCGCATGGGATAGGGCCGTGTTGGCAGCGTGGCGGCGGCATACGCCGCATCGTCGCAACTGCCTCGATGCAGCGTGCGAACCACGGCGCACGCGCGACGGCCGATGGCCGCGCGCGAGGCGCCCGGCGCGCGGATAAGCGCAGCCAGCACCGCCGAGTCGGCTTCGTCCAGCCCGCCCGGGCCCTTGGCAAGAAGCCCGCGCGAAGCGGCGTCGATGCCAACCAGTTCGCCACGGAAGCTCACGCGATTGAGATAAGCCTCAAGGATTTCGCGCTTGTTCCAGCGCATCTCCAACGCCAGCGCATCGCGGGCCTGCAACAGCTTGTCGCCGAAGGCGCGGGGACCATCGTGTCCCTCGGTGAGGATCGATGCTAATTGCATCGAGATCGTGCTGGCGCCGCGCGGCCGCGTGCGGGTGATGTTGTCGGCCAGTGCCGAAAACATGCCGATGGGATCGACGCCCGGATGCCATGCAAAGCGCTGGTCTTCGGCGGCGATGACGGCGCGGGGCAGGGCGGCCGACATGTCATCGAGCGCGACCCATGCGAGCACACGTTCGTGCCGGGCGACGCGCAGACGCTGCAGCACCTCGCCGTGACGGTCGAGGAGTTCTGCTTCTGAGCTTTGTGCGGATGCGCGTACCGATGTGAAGTCGGGGATGGGGGACAGGGCTACCGACACGCACACCATTGCCGAGGCGAGCACCAGCATGGTTGCGCCGAGCCGGAGCAGGTTCCTGCGTGTGACAGGACGCCTGCACAGGCGGCGGATCAGCGAGTCGCTCATTCCTTCCCCTCTCCTCGGGGGAGAGGGGAAGTGGGGTGGCCGACGGCGACCATATTTGCGATGTCGGCGGCGACGCAGGGAGAGGGCTTGATGTCGTCGAACAATTGGCGTTTCGCTGGTGGCTTGAATGGTCTGGCGCGAGAAGGGCTCCGCTCTCCGGCGGAGCCCTTCCGACGTGCCTCAAGGCTCCTTCACCTCGATCTTTGCCACGGGCATTTCGCCGAAGACCTCCGGTGCGTAAAGCGCTTCCACGCGAGAGGCGGGCATCTCGAAGGTGCCGACGTTGTTGAGCCGCACGGTGTATTGCAGTTGCACCTTGCCTTTGGGCATGTAGCGGTAATAGGCGCGGAAGCCTTCGAATGCTCGCTCTTCAAACGTCGGCCGCACCCAGCCTTGAGCTTTCTCGCCGGAGGCAAGCTGCGACGAATCCCCTCCGAGGCCGCTGCCGAGAATGGTTGCACCCGCCGGGACCGGATCGTTGATGGCGACCCACGTCATGTCCGATTGCGCGTTGACGTCGATCGTTACGCGATAGACATCTCCGCGCGACCACACACCGCTCTTCTTCTGCTCGATCGGCGTTACGGTGCGCTTGATCTGGTAGCCGGCGAACAGCGCTTTGTCGAGCGGCAGCGCTGCGCGCGAGGCGATGAACGCCCACGGCTTGCCGCCGCCATCATGCGCGAGCGAAAGCTGTGCGGTGCCGGTCGGCCAGCCGAAGTGGGCGTCGACGCCATCGCCGATCGGTGTGCCGAGCGTCGGGTCGCCCGTGTTGCGCGACTGCGCCTGCGACCAGTTGAGCGTCTGCGCGAAATCGCCGACCTTCGCTTCCGTCGTACCTGTGACCGGGTCGCGTTCAAAGCGTTGCTGGAAGCGGCGTAGCGCCAGCACACCCCAGGCGTTGGCGTTGGTGGTGCGCCAGTGACCAGCTTGCTGGCGACCGAGCGCTCCGCGCGCCAGGCGCGGCATGTCGGCGGTGAACGTGGGGTCATCGGACAGCAGACGCAGCGCGCGCACGGCGTTGAGGTCGGGCGTCACCATCAACCACCAGAGGTAGTCCGATTTTTCCGTCGAGAAGTTGAGCGTGGTGCCCGAGAACATCAGGCGGCTGCGCAGTATCTGGCGCGCATCATTGAGCTTGGTCTCGCGGTCGGGGATGTCCTTCATGCGCGACAGCACCGAGATCCAGTCCAGCACCGCTGAACTTGGCCACAGATTGGGCGCGATCTCGATCGATTGCAGCATCGACGCCTTTGCTTCGCCGTAGCGCGAGAGGGCTTCGATGGCGGTGAGCTTGCGCATGGCCAGATCCGCCGTCGGCAGCGCGCTGTAGCGGATCACACGCCCTGCGACGAAGTCGCTCAGGCCCTTGAGCATGCGGTCGCGCGACGCGTCGGGGATCTCCCATCCGGCCTCGTCGGTGATCGCAAGGATGTACGCCGTCAGCGTGTCGTCTCCTTGCAGCAGCGGCGTGGGGAAGTAACGCGCCAGCCCATCGCCGTCGAGATATACCGGCAGGCGGTTGGCGATGGGTGTCCAACGCTTTTCGTCTTCCAGCGCGATCGCCACGGAGGTTTGCTGCTCCAGGCACACGTACGGATAGCGGTTCATCCAGTCGCGCACTGCGCTGAAATCACCGCCCAGCGATTTGGCCAGGCGCACATCCACGCCGCCACGGCCCGCCACGGCACCTTTCGGAATCTGCACCGGGAAGGCAAGCGGTTTGCCGGGTTCGAGTTGTTCCAACGTTTGCTGGTACACGCGCACCGGGTAGGCCGCACCGACGGTCTGGCTGACCTTGAGCGCGTCATGCGCAGCGCCCCCGGTTTCCTGCGCGGTCACGCTCCAGTCGAGCCGTGTGGCGTTGACGGGTGCGATTGCGGCGAAGGACAGCGTTTTGGCTTCGCCCGGCTGCAGGCTGACGGATTGCGGCGTCAGCGGAGCGGGTGTGGCGGCCTGCGTCTTGCCGTCTTGCGTGCCGGCCGCAGCGTATTGCGCGGCGACGTCCAGCTTGAGGGGGCGCTCACCACCGTTGCGCACCGTTACCATCGCGGCAAAGTGATCACCTTCGCGCACAAAGGGCGGCAGTCCTGCGAAGAGCATCAGCTCTTGCGTGGTGTTGATCGACGCGCCGCCTGAGCCGAATTGCTGGATGCCAGCATGGGCGATGGCTTCGATGCGGAAACTGGTGAGCGAGTCGTTCAGCGGTACTTCTACACGTGCGCTGCCATTGGCGTCGAGTTTGACCGAGCCTTGCCACAGCAGCAGCGTGTCGAAAAGTTCACGCGCGTTGGCTGAGCCGCCGCCGCCGCCCGCCGCGACAGCCTTCTTGCCAAAGTGGCGCTTGCCGATGACCTGCGACTGCGCGGTGGCGGTGTCCACCTCGTCGGGGCGCCGCTTCATCATCGCTTCGAGCAGATTCCACGAATCAGCCGGTGCCAGTGCCAGCAGACCTTCGTCGACAGCGGCCAGCGCCACTTCGGCGCCTGATGCCGGCTTGCCGTTGGCGTCGGTCACTACGATGCGCACGGCGGCCTTGTCTCGTACCTTGTACGTGCTGTGTTCCGGCTGCACGCTGACCTTCAGTTCGTAGGCCTTCCAGCCGACGCGGATCGGCACCATGCCGAGCTTGAAGGCGGGCTTGGTCAGGTCCACCAGCGCCGTCGGGCGCGTGTCGACTTCACGTGGCATCTCTTTGACGATGCCGAAGAACATGCCAATGCGATACACCATGCGCTTGAGCCACGCGAACGGCCCCGGCTGTTCGGGATCGACGCGGCCGCGCACCACCATTACCGACACGTAGGCGTTCGGCCCGTAGTTGTCGGCGATGGCGACCTCCACGAACGGTGACTTGGCCGATACCTGTTGCACGTACGAGGCGAGTACGCCTTCGCGTTCGACCGTCACCAGTGCAGTCGCTTCACGGAACGGCATGCGCACTTCGAAGCGGGCTTTGTCGCCAGGCTCGTAGCTGCGCTTGTCGGCGAGGACGTCGATGCGGTCGGACGAGCCGGCATTGAACCAATCGTCGGCGCCGGCCACGTAGATGCTGCGCGATGCGATGGCTGTGTTGCCGCCAGTGTCGTCCGCGTGCGCCACGAGAATGAGCTCGCCTGTGGCGGGTGCTTCACCGTCGCACACGACCAACCCCTTGGCGTCTGATTCGCCCTTGCAGGCGACGCCGGCCTTCTTGACCTCTTGCGTCTGCTCGTACGAATAGAAACCGCCGAGCAGTCGTTTGCGGTAGGCATAGGTGGCGCGGGTGTAGGCATCCACCACCACTTTGCGACCCGCCTGCGGTTTGCCTGCGGCATCCACGGCCAGTACCTTGAAGGCGAGCTTGTCCTTCGTCGCGTAATAGCTTTCCATGCGCATGCCGAGCACGAGCTGAGACGGCAGTACGAGGGCGCGCGTGGCGGCGGTGAGGATCTGGCCGTTGGGGTCGGAATACTCCATCTCGACGGCCAGCGCCTGTGGATCGTCGACCTTGGGCAGGCCATCGAACGGCACGCGCGCGCCGCCCGAGCTGTCCAGCGTCACCGTGCGTGTCTGCACCGGGTAACGCGACTGGCCGGCACTCGAAGCGTTGGCCGCTTCGTTGTCGACGTCCTCTTCATCGTCGCCATACGGGTCGTAGGCATACGGCTGCACTGCCGTGATGCCTTCCTTCGGAACACGCCCGCCAAAGCTAAAGTCGTCGAACTGGCTGAACGAAAAGACATACGGTTCAAGCCGGCTGCGGAACTTCACGCTCTGGCCTGCGGCGGGGCCACCGGCCATGTACGAGAGTTGAGCGTCGATCTCGACCTTGCCACCGCCGACGGCCGGGGTGGCCGGCGGCTTGAGTTGCGCGCGCATGAGCGGCACGCGGAATTGCTCGACGCGGAATGTGCCCGAGTGCAGCGTGCGTCCGTTGGGCGAGCGTAGGTAAATGTCATAGCCGCCGAGCTTGGCTTCCTTCGGAATGACCCAGGTCGACAGCGCCGAACCGTTGGACCACGACAGCGGTTGCTCGTAGGTTTGGCCGCTGCCCATGTGCTCGATGACGAGCTTGCTGGGCAGGTTCGCACCCTTCAGTTCGCCGAAGCCAGCCGACACATGCGTGCGCACGAAGTGCTTCATCGACACGGTCTCGCCCGCGCGGAACAGCGGGCGATCGGTGACGGTGTGGGCCAGCACGGGGCCGGCTTCTTCTCCGCTGGCCAGGTTGAACTGCCAGCGTTCGATGCCGTCCTGCCATGTGCTGAGCATGAACGAAGTGTCGTCGCCCTTGCGGGCCGTGACGATGTGCGCGGACGGCGCGTAGCGACATTCCTTCCAGCGCGAATAGCGGGGGATTTCACGTTCGACACGAGCCATGCCTTTGTCATCAGTGACGCCTTCCCATTCGCGCTCGCCCAGGCAGTCGGAGATACGCACCTTGGCGCCCGCCACCGGCTGCGCATTGTCGAGTTGCGTGACCCACACCAGCGACGATTCGCGTCCGTGTTTGAAGTGCACCGCCATGTTGGTGACGAGCGCGCTTGAATACGCGTAGTACGGTGCCTTTTGGCCGTGCAGGGACGCGCCCAGGCGATCACTGGCGAACTCCACGACGTAGAAGCCGGCCCTGGGCAACGGAATGCCGATCACCTCAAAGGGGCGGTCGCCGTCCGTGCGCGGCAGCGTCAATGGTTTGGCGCCTTCGTCGCCCTCGAAGATGGAGCGGGTGCCCTCGGGTACGTAGCCGTTGTCGTCATCTTCGGGGCCGCGCATGACGCGAGCGATCCATTGCGCAAGCGTCTTGTCGTCGCGCGCGTCGATACGTGCCATGCGGCCGTTGGCGGGACGGTCGGCGTCCTTGGGGACCGTCAGCTGCAGGCCTTTGAGTGTGGCTTCGACGTTGCGCACCGTAACCGGCAGCATGGGCTGAGCGTTCGATTCGAGAATGCCGAAGCGCGACGGGAACTTGATCAGCGGCGGGTCATCGTCGATACGCACTTTGAGCGGGAACGATGCCGCGTTGGTGGGGCTGCGCCCTGAGTCGTTCGACAAACTTTGACGGCAGCGTGAGCGTGACCTCGCTGCGCGGCGCAAAGGGCGGCGCAAAGCTCACGCTATCGACGGTCTTTTCGTGTTCGCCGATGGGGTCCGGACGCTGCGTGCCGTTGGCGCTCTTGAGTGTGATTTTCTCCGCCAGTTCGCGCGGCACCGGGGCGGAGAAGCTCAGCGTCATCGGCAGCACTGGCGTGCAACCGGCTTCAGCATTCAGGCGCATGCAGCTTTGCTTGATGACGAAGTCCTCGCGCACCTGATAGGTGAGCGTCTGGTTCTCGCGCGTCGGGATCCCCGATGCCGTGCGGATGCCCGCGCCCCACACAAGGCTCAACTCCGCACCCGGCGGTAGACGGCGCGCGCAGCGGGCGACGACGAGCGGCGCATCCTTGAGGCTCTTGTCCTTGACCGCCAAGGTGCCCAGTCGCCCGCGCTTGGTGAGCACTTCAAAGAAGTAATGTGCGCGGTCCTGCTGCTCGGCGATGATCTTGTCGCGCTCGGCGCCTTCGATGACTTCCAGCGCAATGCGCTCACCGATGCCGCTGACCGAGCAATACGCGTTGCCCTTGATGGTGCGCGCATCCGCTGGCGCATCCAGCCCAAGCAGGAAGACCTGCTGCTCGTCGATATCCTCGCTGCCTTCGTGCGGCCATGTACTGCGGACTGCTGGTCCGCCTGTGCTGAAGGCGAACGTGGCGGGTGCCACCGGGCCGCCTGCGTGCGTGGCGATCTTGTCGCGCAGCTTGAACTGACAGTTCAGTCCGGCGGGCAGGTCTTGCTCGAAGTCGTAGATCCAGTTGCGCGTGTCTGCCCAGTGGCCGTTGCCTTTGGCGGGACAGTTGATATCGAACGGTGCTTCGGTGCGCGGGTCGCCGAAAGTCACCATCGGTTCGGAGAACCGCGCGACGACCTGTCGTACCGCCTTGACTTCGCCCTGCGGGCTGAATGATTCAACACGCGCCGCGTCGACCGCAATGGTCGGCGGGATGATGAATGCGAGACCGACGACGGCGGCCACGGAGAGAATTCGGGAGGGGGACATGCGGTCTCCTGCGTAACTCGGTCAGTGCGTCGTCATACGGCAGAAATGCCGGACGAAGCGATGGACGCACGGGAGCATACCCGCTACGCCACCGCTTCGGACGCCGGTATTCAGTCCCTTTGGGGCAGCTCAGGCAAAGAGAGGAGCCAAGATAGGACTCCTTGAGCCGTGCTGCGGCCAGTTGCGAAACACGCTGTCAGAAGATACCCGCCCGTAGGCGCTTCCCAGTCCAGCATCTCGCCTGCACAGAAAACGCCGGGTATCGAGCGGAGCATGAAATTGGCATCGATGGCTTCGAACCTTACGCCACCTGCGGTGCTGATGGCCTCGGCGATCGGCCGGGGGGCGACCAGCCGCAAGGGAAGATGCTTGATGCACGCGGCAAGGCGGGGCGGATCACTGAAGACTTCGGGCGGCGCGCATTCGCGCAGCAGTGCCATTTTCACGCCCTTGAGACCGAGGCGGCTCTGCAGGTGGCTCGACATGGAACGCGAGCCGCGTGGATGGCTGACATCCGCCAGCACGCGGGCGGCGTCGCGGCCCGGCACCAGATCGACATACAACGTGGCTTCGCCATCGCGCGATATGGCGTCCCGCAATGGGGCGGAAAGCGCATAGATGCCGCCGCCTTCGACACCGGTTGCGCTGATCATGAATTCCGCCGTGCGCCTCAGCGCGTTGCCGTGAGCATCGATGCATTCGAGGGAGACGGACTTGACCGGTTCGCCGGCAAAATGCTCTGCGAAAAACGGGCTCCACCCCGCATCGAAACCGCAGTTGGCGGCTTGCAGCGGCGCGATATCGACGCCGCGCGCTTCCAGCGCAGGCAGCCAGGTGGCATCCGAGCCGAGTTGCGGCCAGCTCGCGCCGCCTACCGCCAATACGACCGCTCGCGCACGGACTTCGCTTATGCCGTCAGGCGTGGCGAAGCGCAGCGTGGGCGGCGTGCCGTCCGCCCCCCAGCCGATCCACCGATGCCGCACATGGATGCTTACGCCGCTCGAACGTAGCCGCGCAAGCCATGCCCGCAGGAGCGGGGCCGCTTTCATGTCGCGCGGGAATACGCGCCCGGACGAACCGACGAAGGTTTCGATGCCAAGTCCGTGGATCCATGCGCGCAGCGCATCCGGGCCGAAGGCGTCGAGTAGCGGAGCGATCTCGCTGGCGCGGGCTCCGTAGCGGGCGCGGAAGGCGGCCAGCGGCTCGGAATGGGTGATGTTCATGCCGCCCTTGCCGGCCATGAGGAACTTACGCCCGACCGAGGGCATGGCATCGAAGACAGCCACGCGCGCGCCGGCTCCGGCAAGGACTTCGGCCGTCATCAGGCCGGCGGGTCCGCCGCCGACGATTGCGATGTCGTACTGCTGCACGATGATTCGGGAAGGAACAGGGGTGCCCCGATGCTACCGCAAAGGCCGGCAGCAAGTGGCATTCGCTACGCATAGCAGCATGGCGCTGCTGCCCGCGAGGGGCGTCAGGCGGGTTCGGCCAGCAGCTTGTCGAGCAAGGCGTGAAGCTTGGGGAAATCCGGCTCGCCCAAATATTGCTGAACGATGCGGCCCCGCTTGTCGATGAGGAAAGTGGTGGGGGTCAGGCGTACGTCGCCAAATGCGCGGGCGACGCTGCCGGTGGTGTCGTGGCCGACGGTAAAGGGCAATTTGGCGCGCGCCGTGTAGTCCTTGATCCAGGCCGGATTGTCATAGTCCATGGCCACCGCAACGGTCTCGAAACCCTTGGGCGAGAAGCGCTTGTAGGTATCGATGACCTTGGGCATTTCGGCCATGCAGGTGGTGCAGGTGGTTGCCCAGAAATTCACCAGCACGACCTTGCCGCGCAGCGACTGGGTGGTGACAGTGCGACCGTCGAGCGTGGTGAGCGACACTTCGGGCGCGACCGTGGGCTTGAGGAAGGCATAGGCGCCAACCGCCACGGCAAGCACGGCGACGAGGCCGATCACGAGCTTTTTCATTGCAGGGTTCCTGATATCTGACAGGCATCAGACCGCTGAATGATCAGCAGGTTCTGACGCCGAGTCAGGATTTAAGCAGTGATCGGCCCAGGCAACAAGTCTTGTTGCCTAGATACGGCGTGCGCGCCGGCGGGCGTCGTCGTACAGCGCTTGTGCAGCGTGGTCGCCCAGGTACGCGGGGGCAGAGGTCTCCACCGAGCGCGGCACCAGTCCGAAAGGCATTGGTGCGCCCGATGCCACGCTGTCGCGTTCCAGCGAACGCAGATTGTCGCGGGTCATCAGTTGCCCGGGCAGCATGCCGAGGATCGTTGCCTGCAGGTTTGCCAACCCGCCCGACAGCGGCATGATGCAGCGGCGTTTGCCCGTGGCTTGCTCGCTCGCGAAGCCGACCAGTTCGCGCAGGGTGTAGACCTTGGGTCCGGCCAGTTCAAACGTTTCTTCAAAACTGTCTTCGCGTTCCAGGCTTGCCGCGATGGCCGCGCCGACGTCCTCGACGTGGATCGGCTGCATGCGAGTCTCTGCGCCCGCCAACGGAAGAACCGGGAATGCGCGTGCCAGGCACGCGAAGGTATTGAGGAAGCTGTCTTGCGGGCCGAACACCACAGAGGGCCGGAAGATCGTCCATGCGACGTCTTCGCCTGCCGCGCGAATGGCTTGCTCGCCGTCTTCCTTGGAGCGCAGGTATTCGGACGGCGCGTTGCCGGCCGCGTTGAGCGCGCTGATATGGATCAGGCGAGGCACGCCAGCCGCTTTGCAGGCTGCGACGATCTTGCGCGGAAGCTCGACATGGGCGCGCGCGAAGTCCTTGCCATAGGGCGAGCCGCCGCGCGAATGAAGCACGCCGACAAGATTGACTACCGCATCCACGCCGGCCATGAGGCGCACGAGCGTGGCCTGATCGTGGATATCGGCCTGTTCCATTTCGACCGTGGGGAGCAGCGTGACCTGCTTGCGGCGCTCATATCGGCGCGTCGGCACGAAGACGCGCACCCCCTGGGCGGTCAGACGGTTGGCGAGATGGCTACCGATGAAGCCGGTGCCACCGAGAAGGAGGACGGAGCGGATTTCCATGGTGCTGTGAGTAAGTTGTAAGTACGCGGGAGAAACGTAGTCAGAACTATGACTGCACCTTCAGGGTGTGGCGTTGACCAATGCATCGTTTACGCCATCCGGCGTGATCGTACCGAGACGACTCAGCAAAGACGCAGGGCGCTTGTCAAACAGCGTGGCATAGATCTCGGCGTTGGCCATGACCTTTTTCACGTAGTCGCGCGTCTCGGAGAAGGGGATGGTCTCGACGTAGACCGCGCCTTCTATCGCGTTGCTTGCTCGCCACTTGCGCGCCCGGCCCGGTCCGGCGTTATATGCGGCGGTGGCCAGCACGCGGCTGTTGCCCAGGCCGTCGAGCACGCGACGCAGGTAGGCCGTGCCGATCAACACGTTGCCGTCGATCTGTTGCAGCCACGATAGCGAATAGCCCTTCATGCCGAGCTTGTCGGCCATCCACTTGCCGGTGGCCGGCATCACCTGCATCAGGCCTTGTGCGCCAACGCCCGAACGTGCAACGGACAGGAAGCGGCTTTCCTGCCGCACGAGGCCGTACACCCAGGCCAGATCGAGACTGTTGTTGCGGGCGTAGGGAGCAAAGGTCTCGTAGTACGGTGCCAGGTAACGCAGGCTGAAGTCGTGCTGATCGCGTGTGCGCTCTGCCGTGTTGATGGCACGGTCGTACAGCCCCTGGCGGCGGGCGTATTCCGCCGCGGCGAGCAGGGTGCGGTCGTCCGCGCCGCGGATCGCCCAGTTCCATTCGCGGGCGGCTTCGGTGCGCATGTCCAGCCGCGTCAGGGCCAGCGCGCGCTGGAAGTCGGGTACGGCTTGCGCCAGCGTCATCTCTTGCTGGGTCGGCGGCGTGGTGGGCTGCGGCCAGACGAAAGCAGTGCCCAGGGCTTCGGCCGAGAGAATGCCGTAGAAGGTCGCTTGTCCGGCAAAACGCTGGTAATAGGTCTGCGCGTCCTGTGTGCGGCCTTGCGCCTGCAACGCGCGGCCCATCCAGTAGGTCCATTCCGGCAGCGCCTGCAGATTGGCCGGCATGCTTTCGATGATGGCCTGCAGCGATTTCCAGTCGCCAACGCGCAGTGCGGCACGTGCGTACCAATTCATCTGCTCGTCGCTCATCGGCGTGCCGTGGGCTTCGGCAAAGTAGCTCAAGGCATCAGGCTGCAGGGTGGCCGATGCCCGCCAGCCGAGCTGGCCGTAGACGTAGGCGCGCTCTTCCTTGCGGAAGTCCGAGATCGGCAGTGCCTGCCAGCGCGAGAACGCCACGCCGACGTCGCCGTTGCGCGCAAGCTGCGTGAGGGCGGCGATGGACGTTTCACGGGCGGCGCGAGTTCGACGTGTTGCGCGCAGCCGGGCTGATCAGGAACTTCATCGGGTCGCCATAGGCGCGCGAGAGCTGCGTGCTGTCCGGCGCCTGTCCCACGGGCAGCAGCGCGGCCGTCATGCCCGCGCCAGTGAGGCGCTTGGCTTCGATCTGGCGGCGGAAGCGTGCCCAGATGTCTTCGGCTTGCAACTGACCGGCCGAGACGAGCTGACGCGCGGCGGGCCAGCAGGAATCCGGCATGTTGACGATGAACAGCCATTGCTGCGAGAAAGTTTGCAATGCTGTGGCCGCCGACGGGCCGTTGCCCTGGATGGCGTAGCACTGCAATTCCTGGTCGGGGGATGCAACGCGTTCGTATTCGGTATTGAAGAGCGCCCATTGGCCTTCTTTGCCGAGGCGCTTGAGCCATTCGGTGCGCAGCTTTTCAGCCAGCCAGGTGCCTTCGTTGCGGGTCAGGAAGACACGGACGTCGTCGGTCGGGATGGGTTCGGTATTGCGGGCGTTGCGCGCCGACAGCCACCAGTAAGTGACATAGGGCTCGAGAACGTGTGCGCTCGGCGCGGCAGCCAGCGTAGACAGCCGTGCGATGTCGCCCTTGCTGGCGGCATCGCGTGCCGCAGTGATGCGATCGTCGCCGATGTCCGCCTGCGCCGCCTGTCCGGTGAGCAATAGACCCGCCACCATGGCAGCGCACAACTTCGACTTCATCACGTAACATTCCCCTTCTTCGTATCGGACCAGCATAGCACGTGGTCGCTTCAAGCCCTGACCGGCGCCAGCTCCGCGAACGCCTCATTGCCGCGCGCGAAGCGCTCGACCCCGCGTTGCGTCAGCGGTTCGACGCCGCCATTGCTGCACATCTGGAGCGTTTGCTCGGCACACTGCTGCCTTCGACGCTGGGATTCTGCTGGCCGTTCCGTGGCGAGCCTGATCTCGTTCAATTTCTTACTGATTGGCGCGACGCCAACCTCGCCCGCCAAATCGCCCTGCCATATGTTGACGCCCCGGCGCAGCCACTGAGCTTTCGCGTCTGGACGGCTGGTGCAAGCCTCGTGCCGGACCGTTACGGAATTCCATCGGTGCCCGATGGCGAGTCGGTTGTGCCGGAGGTGCTGCTTATTCCAGTGAACGGCTTCGATATGCGCGGCTATCGCATTGGCTACGGCGGGGGGTACTTCGATCGCACGCTCGAGAGCATGCAGCCAAAGCCGGTCACCGTGGGTATCGGCTACGAATTGTCACGCCTTCCCAAGATCGCCGACCTTGGTCACGACCAGCCGTTGGACTGGATTGTCACCGAGGCTGGCATTGTTCTCCGCCCTTCACACCTGGATCCATGACGCCTTTCGACGCCATCGACGTGTATTGCGAACGTATCGGACCGGAATGGTGGTCCGAGCCCGTCAACGCGCTGACCAACATTGGTTTTCTACTGGCGGCGTATCTGCTGCTGCGGCGTCGCTATCCGTTGGATATTCAACCGGAAGTGCGCTTGCTTGGGTGGCTGATCGCCCTCGTGGGCATTGGTAGCGGTCTTTTCCACACCTTCGGCAAGGTATGGGGAAGTTGGCTGGACGTGGGCTTCATCGCGCTGTTCATCCTCACCTACCTGCATCGCTTTCTGCGCCGGCTGGGCGGCACGACCCAATTGGGCGCGTGGATGGTGGTGATCGCGTTCGTCGTCCTCGATCGCGGGGTATCTGCGTTCGGCAATCTCGGGCTGAATGGCTCGGAAGCCTACGTGTTGCCGGGCGTCACGCTGGGCTTGCTGGCGCTTTGGGCGCGCCGGGTGGCGCCTGCGGCGGTGCCATGGCTGACGTGGGCGCTGGTGTGCTTCGTTGCATCATTCACGCTGCGTACGCTGGATATGGCGCTGTGCCCCGTATGGCCGCTCGGCACGCACTTCGGCTGGCACTTGCTTAACGCGATGGTGCTGTACCTGTGCGTGCGAGGGCTCGCGGCCGGTTGCCGGCCGCAGTGGTAGAGGCAGGGCCGAGCTGGTCGGCTCGGCCCCGACTGCCGATCAAGCGGCGCGGGATTTGTTACTGGCGGGCGGCGATTCTTCGGCGGCCTCGGCTCGACCGGTGAGCAACAGCGACAGGAGTTCGCGCACCGGGCGGATTTCGTTGCCGAATGGCAGTTTGCCCTTGCCCCGGAAGAACAGGCCGTTGGCTACGTCGCCGGCTTGTGCAGCGGCCAAGTGCTTGTCGATACAGAACTGACCGAACTTGGGCAGGCAGTCGCGCAGGCCGCACTGGATCAGGCAATCCCACTTCTGCGAACAGACGCGCGCAGCATTGCTGGCGGCCATGGCCGCAGCCTGTTGTAGCTTGTGCTCGCGTTTGAGGTAGCGCTCCAGCCAGGCGTTGCGCACCGCGCGCGCCGGCAGGCCGGCGACGCTGGTGAATTCGGCGATGTCCTCGGGGCGCGCGTTCGCCAGCGTCTCTTTGAAGCGGATATCGGCGTCGCCTTCGGTCGATACAGCGAATGCCGTGCCTAGCTGCACGCCAGAAGCGCCCATGTCGAGCAATTGCCGCACGCGTGCGTGACTGTCCACGCCGCCTGCGGCGATCAGCGGGATTTCGCCGCGTTCCAGCCCCAGCTTGTCGAGTGCCTCAGCGCACTCTGGCAGCACGGTTTCCATGTCGAAGCGGCGGTCCTGCGTGTCGTTGACGCTGGCCGCACCAAGATGGCCGCCGGCCCAACCCGGATGTTCGATGACGATGGCATCGGGAACGCGCCCCTTGCGCATCCAGCGCTTGACGATCAAAGCCACGCCACGTGCGTCGGACAGGATCGGGATCAGCGCGACGTCCTTGTAGCCCGCGGCCAGTTCCGGCAAATCGAGCGGCAGCCCTGCGCCCATGACGATGGCGTTCGCACCCGACTTGCAGGCTTCCTTCGCGCAGTTGACGTACTGGCTTACGGCACGCATGACATTGACGGCCACCAGGCCTGCGCCCTTGGCGCGATCGAGTGCGGCGGTGATCTCGCGATGCAGCGCTTCGAGGTTGGCCTGCTCGATGATCTGCCGCGTAGCGCCTTCGGTGCGCTCCATCAGGTCGCGGTGCAGACGACGCAGGTTGACGCTGGCGATGGTGCCCATGCCGCCTTCGGCGGCGACTGCGCCAGCCAACTTGTGGGCGGAAATACCCACGCCCATGCCTCCCTGGACGATCGGAAGGAGCGAGCGGCCGCGAATCACGAGCGGCGGAAGATCATGGGGAATCATGCAGATACGGTCTCATTGGGGGGATGCAACGCCCGACCGTAAGTCACGGACAAGCCGTGCCGTTTGATGTGCATCAAATCGGCAATGGCGCGCTATGGACTTTCAGACAGGGGACAAAGTGGTATGCATGGACGGCGCTACCATGCGCGACGGCCGTGAGCCGATATAACAGACGAAGAATCACTGACACATCCGGGGGGAGTTCATGTTGTCGTCATCAATGCGCCGACTCGCGCGCTGCGTACTAGCGTGCGCGATGGTTGTGACCACGTCGGCCTACGGGCAATCGGCGCCCGCAGCCGCCGAATCCGAATTCGAACAGGCCCGCGACGCCGCGGCGGCACATCAGCAGGAGGGGCCGCGCGATATCTCGCTGGGTGACCAGGCTCGCATCGCGTTGCCAGCGGGTTACTCGTTCATCCCCAAGGCCGAGGCTTCGCGCTTGATGCAGGCCATGGGCAATCGTGTCGGCGACGGCTTCTATGGCCTGATCGTCAGCGACAAGCTCGACGGCTTTGTATCGGTGCGCTTCGATGCCGCGGGTTACATCAAGGACGACGACGCGCGCGACTGGGATGCCGACGCGCTGCTCAAGAACCTGAAGGAAGGCACGGAAGAGGCCAATAAGGATCGCCATGCGCGTGGCCTGCCGGAATTCACCGTCGAAGGCTGGGTCGAGAAGCCCACTTACGACGCCACTACGCACCGGCTGGTGTGGTCTGCGTCTACGCATGACAAGGATGCCGCGAGCAGCCGTGCACAGGGCGTCAACTACAACACCTACCTGCTGGGGCGCGACGGCTATCTGTCGCTCAATCTGGTGACGGATCTGGCGTTGGTCGAGAAGGAAAAGCCCGCCGCACGCGAGCTGCTTGCTGCCGCAAGTTTCACCGACGGTAAGCGCTACGCTGATTTCGACGCTAGCACCGACAAGGTCGCCGAGTACGGCCTGGCGGCGCTGGTTGGCGGCATTGCGGCCAAAAAACTCGGTCTGCTGGCGATGGCGGGTGTGTTCCTCGCCAAAGCGTGGAAGCTCGTTGCTGTTGCCGTGATCGCGCTCGGCGCGGGTGTAAAGAAGATCTTCGGCGACCGCGACAAGGCCTGACGCCAGGGCCGAACAGCCGTCATGAAACTCCTTCTGCTACTACTCAGCGGCGCCAAGTTCGGCAAGATCGCCATGAGCTCCGGCACCATGCTGGTGTCGGTCTTCGCGTATTCGTGGATCTACGGCTGGCGTTACGCCGCCGGATTCGTGGCCTTGTTGTTCTGTCACGAAATGGGCCATTACGTTGCCGCCCGCAAACGCGGTCTGGCAGTGGGCGCGCCAACTTTCATTCCATTCGTGGGGGCGTGGATCGAGCTCAAGGACATGCCGCACGATGCCGAGACCGAAGCCTATGTCGGCATGGCCGGCCCGATGGCTGGCACGCTCGCGGCAGTGGCGTGCTATTTCGTTGCGCGCAGTGAAGGCAGTTCGTTGCTGCTCGCGGTGTCGTATGCCGGTTTCTTCCTGAACCTGTTCAATCTCATTCCTTTGCCACCGTTTGACGGCGGACGCATCACCGCAGCGGTGTCACGCCGCATCTGGATAGTTGGCGTACCGGTGCTGGTCGCCCTGTTTTTCTACCGGCCCAGCCCGATGCTGATCCTCATCGCCTTATTGGCAGCGCCGCAGTTGTGGCGGGCGCTCAAGGGCGAAGTCGATTCAGCCTATTACACGGTGTCCGCTGCCACGCGAATGGAATATGGTGCGCTGTATGTGGGGCTGGCCGCGTTCCTGGCGATCATGACGCACGACGTGCACGAAATGCTCGTTGGCGCGGCGCACGTGGCTGGCCACTGAGCGAAGGGAGTCGATGATGGATGAGTCCCCGGAACTGGCCAGGCGTATCGCGCAGCTTGAAGACGACGTCCTGCTGGCGCGATGGCGCCAAGGCGGATTTGCGGAGGCGGCGCTCCCTTACGCCGAGGCGGAACTTGCGCGCCGCGGCTTCGATACGCACGTCCAGGCTCTGGCAGTCGAGCCAGAGCCTGAAGACTCGGCTGAACTGGTGACGGTCTACGCCGCCGCCTCGGTCACCGACGCCAACGTGTTGCGTGCGATGCTTGAATCCGAGGGCATCCCGGCGTGGGTGCCCGATGCCCATACTTCGCAGTTCGACCGGTTGTATGCCGTGGCGTTGGGGTGGTCGCGCATACAGGTACCGGCTGCGCGTGAGACGCAGGCGCGCGAACTTGTCGCCGCTTTCACGCAAGGTGCGCTGGCGGCTTCGGACGACGTTGTCGGCGAACCTGATGAGGCTGGCGAGAAGCTGGCCGACGCACGCCGGCAGACGCGCTATCGGATCATGGTGGTGGGCGTCGTGTTGATCGCGATATACAAGCTCGCGGTCGGTGCCGTGCTCGCCCAGCGACTGGCGGCGGTTCCGCATATGGCTTTCTTGATGATCGCGTTGCCGGTGGCGTTCGCGCTCGGGGCCGCGTTGCTTGCCTTGGGCAGGGGCGCAGCCGTGAGTGTCTTCATGGGTTACGCGGTGGCCAGCTTGGGGCTCACGCTTGGCCTGCAGCAGGACTTGGGCGTTGTATGGGCGACAGTGCTTTGGGATGCGGGGCTGGCCGCTGTGATCGCGTGGTGTGTCAGGGGCTGGCAGCGCTTGGGGTGTCTGGCACCTGTTTATGTCAGGTAGACATTCGCTCCGTCGCGATCAGCGACAGAAATCCCGGCCACCTGCGCGGTAGATGAATGCAGTTTTCGTTCCGTCATCCGCGCCACGTGGCAATACAGCCTGCAACGTTGCATAGAGTCGTTCAACTGCATCGAGCGCGCCCGCCTTATCGCCTTCGGGCACCATTATGCGAAATGAGAATTCCGCCGCTGCGAACGCTCGGCCAGGAGCGGTCGCCCACAGCGTGATACCGGGTGACGCTTTCAGCGTAGCCCAGCGCCAACGCGGAAGATCAACGTCGGTCTGCTCGATGGATTGATCGTTCACGACAGCCAGTCGCGTTGACGCCGGCAACGACGATAGGGCGGGGAAGACCTTGGTGGCATCGCGCATGCGATCAAGCGTGACGGTCTTGTCGATCTCCACCGTAGCCGATCGCGACAGCCATACGCGGTCAGGCGGCGTGACATCTTCTTCCAGCTTGGTCTTCGACTTCTTGCCCCGCGCGTCTACCTTCGCTGCGATGACGGCGGCGCGGTCGGCTTGGCGCAGCTTGAGCGTCAATTCGCGCTTGGCGCCGTCGACGCGTTCGCGCAGTACCCATCCCGCATTGCGTAGCGAGCATTGATCCGGCACGTCGTAGTAGCGCACGGTCTGGCGCTCGGCGGCCTCATACGTATCGCCGAGTGTTGCGCCGGAATCTCGGGCAGCTCCTGCAACGATGGCGGCGATGCGCCGTATGTCGTTGCCTGGGGCGACCGACGAAAACTGCGTCGGGTCGAGATCGATCTTGTACTCGCGCGTCATGCGCTCGGCCTGCGCGCCATTGATGGCGACACAGGCACAAACGAGCGCGATGAAGCGCGAGGCGCTCACTCCAGACCCTGGCTGGCGAGGTATTCGTCGTACGTGCCGCGGTAGTCGACGATCTGGCCGTCAGTCTTGATTTCGATGATGCGCGTGGCCAGCGACGACACGAACTCACGGTCGTGCGACACGAAGAACAGCGTGCCAGTGAAATCGGCCACGCCCGAGTTGAGCGACTCGATCGATTCCATATCCAGGTGGTTGGTTGGTTCGTCGAGCAGCAGCACGTTTTTGCGCTGGAGCATCAGCTTGCCGAACAGCATGCGGCCCTGCTCGCCGCCGGAGATCACGCGCACCGGCTTTTTGACCTCGTCACCCTTGAACAGCAGACGGCCCAGCGTGCCGCGAATCAGCGTGACGGCGTCGTCGCCGTCATAGCCACCTTCGCGCACGTAACCGCTGATCCAATCGGTGAGGTTCTCATCCGAATCGAAATCGGCAGCGTGATCCTGCGCGTAGTAACCGAGTTTGGCCTTTTCGGCCCACTTGATGGCGCCTTTCTGGGCCGTGAGTTCGCCCATCAGCAACTTGAGCAGCGTGGTCTTGCCCACGCCGTTCTCACCGATGATCGCCACCTTGTCGCCCGCGTCGATCGCCAGGGTCAGCTTCTTGATGATGGGCTTGTCGGTTTCGTAGCCGAACGTGAGGTTTTCGATTTCAACGGCCTGGCGGTGCAGCTTTTCCTTCTCGTCATAGTCGAAGCGGATCCACGGGTACTGGCGCGACGAGGGCTTGAATTCCTCGATCTTGATCTTTTCGATCTGCTTGGCGCGGCTGGTGGCCTGACGTGCCTTGGACTTGTTGGCCGAGAAGCGGCGAACGAATTCCTGCAGCTCGGCGACTTTCTCCTTGGCGCGTGCATTGTCGCGGGCCTGCTGTTCGCGGGCCTGCTGAGATGCTTCCATGTAGTCGTCATAGTTGCCCGGATACACCTGGATGCGACCGTAATCGAGGTCGGCCATGTGCGTGCACACTTGGTTCAGGAAGTGGCGGTCGTGGCTGATGATGATCATCGTGCTGTCACGGCCGTTGAGCACGTTTTCCAGCCAACGGATGGTGTTGATGTCCAGGTTGTTGGTCGGCTCGTCCAGCAGCAGGATCTCGGGGTTGGCAAACAGGGCCTGACACAGCAGCACGCGTAGCTTCCAGCCCGGCGCCACTTCGCTCATCGGCCCGAAGTGCTGTTCGGTAGGGATACCGACGCCCAGCAGCAATTCGCCTGCACGGGCTTCGGCGGTGTAGCCGTCGTACTCGGCGAACTTGCCTTCGAGTTCGGCCGCATGCATGTAGTCTTCTTCGGTCGCCTCAGGATTGGCGTAGATGGCGTCCTTCTCTTTCATGCACGCCCACATCTCGGCGTGGCCTTGCATGACAACGTCAATCACGCGTTGGTCTTCATAGGCGAACTGGTCCTGCTTGAGGAAGGCCATGCGCTCGCCAGAGTCCAGCGCAATGTTGCCGGCCGTGGGGTCGAGCACGCCGGCCAGAATCTTCATGAACGTCAACTTGCCGGCGCCATTCGCACCGATCAAGCCATAGCGATTGCCGTCCCCGAATTTGACGGAGACGTTCTCGAACAGGGGCTTGGCCCCGAACTGTTGGGTAATGTTATTGGCGATCAGCACGGCGGCTTCCTTCTTGGGGGACGGCAGTCGCGCGCTGCCGCAAGCATGAAAAACCCTTAATTATATCCGCCTATGGGTCTAGCCTGCCTTTTCTGACGTCCAATCATTCAAACGTATGTTCGACAGTATTGTCGAATCGGGTCAAAGAAACGTCAAAAACGCCCTTGCGCCCGGTAACAAAGTTGTGCAACATCAGCGCACAAAACACAAAACGCTAGATCCGCAGCAGTACAAAAGTGGACGGCACGGCGCTCGGGCAGGCGCCACAGGAGGCAAGGAGACATCTCTCGCTATTTGCGCGTAGCCGCGCAGATACGCGCCCGTACGTCCCGAATCCTCCGAAGAAGAATCAAAACGTGGTGCGAGCAATCGCACCAATGCCATGCACGAAGCTCCGGCAGAGACCGGTAGCACGTGCCTTAAAAGGAGGATGGAGATGAAGGTGCGTCAAAAGGGCAGCGTGGGTCTATCTACGCTCGCCATCATGCTGTTGCTGAGTGTCACGCTCACCGCTTGCGGTGGCGACGACAACAATAACGATTCCGCTGCGCCGTCCGGGACGAGCAGCTCCAGCAGTTCCACCAGCTCCACTAGTTCCAAGTCTTCGAGCTCGACCAGCTCCACGGCGTCCTCGTCCAGTTCGACGGCCTCGTCCGTGTCGTCGAGCGCGTCTTCATCTTCGTCGAGCGTTGCATCGAGCAGTTCGTCGTCGGTGGCGTCCAGCAGTTCCTCTTCCGTCGCGTCGAGCAGTTCGTCGTCGGTCGCATCGTCGAGTTCCTCCAGCGTCGCTAGCTCGTCGAGCAGCTCCGTTGCTTCGTCCTCGTCGTCCAGCAGTTCGTCGTCGAGTTCCGTGGCGTCGTCGTCCAGCAGTTCGGTTGCCTCGTCGTCCTCGTCCAGTGCTTCCAGCTCGTCGAGTAGTTCTGATGCGTCGTCGTCCAGTGCGGCGAGCGTGACATGGACCGGCGATCTGCGGACGCAGGCGGCGGGAACCGCGGCGTCCGGCCAGTCGTTCACCCAACCCAGCGCTTCGACGCTGACCATGACCGCTGTCGCCGGCAAGATGGAGTCCAGCAAGGAAGGCTTCTACTTCGTGAGCACGCCGATTACAGGCGACTTCACGCTGGTGGCTCGCATGACCAGCGCGAACGGGCTTGTGTACAGCTCAAGCCAGCAGTTCCGTGTCGGCCTGATGGCGTACGACACGTCTTCGACTGCCGCGAACGTGTTTGCCAACGTATCGATCGGAACCGATGCCGCCACGGCCGTGAATTGGGTACCGGTATATGGAACACGCACGGCTGTCGGCGCGGCTGTCGGCAAATCTACCAGCACCGCCAACCAAGTGACGGTCGGCTCGCCGATTTACATGAAGCTCGTGCGCTCCGGTGATCAATACACGATGTGGGTCGCGGCCGACACGTTGCCGGCCACTCCGCTGGTCTACAAGCAGCTTGGCTCGGCGATAACGCTTGCCTCGGTGTCAACCATGAGCGTGGGTTTCATGATGGCGCCAGGCGGTTCTGGTACCGCGAGCACCACAGTTGTCTACGACAACATCAGTTTGACGCAGCCGTAAGCGTGCGAACCACGGCGCCGGACCTCGTCCGGCGCCACTCGTTCATCCGGTTCCCTGGCCGGGTGGCTTCCCTTCCTTCAGGAGACTAACCGTGGCAAACCAACGTTTCATCCGTACCAGCATTCTGCTGACCTCGCTTCTGGCTGCCGTGTCGCTGACCGCTTGCGGCGACGACAACGACGACAGCAGCAGCTCGTCCTCGTCTAGCGTGTCGTCGAGCACGTCCTCGACTTCCAGCAGCAAGTCGTCGTCCAGCTCTTCGACGAGCAGCACGTCGTCCTCGACCTCATCGACGAGCAGCACGTCGTCGACGAGCAGCAGCACGTCCTCCACGACGGGCCACACTTCGGTAACGACGACCAGCTGGTCCGAAACCTTCGACGCCGCTGACGCAGACACGTTCTTCAGCACGACGTATGCAACACTGCCGGCCGATACGAGCAAGCCGCTCTACCTGATCGGTGGCGGTACGCTGACCACCGGCGGCGGCACGTTCGTGCTGTCCAACGGTCGTTTGCTGATCGGTGCTACGGCCAACACGGCGAGCACGGCATCGTCGGCTCCCGATGGCGCGTTCAACCTCGCTGGCAAGACCTGCACGCTGGTCGTGAACACGACCGCAGCGTCGGGTTCCGTGTTCCAGGTGTACGTGAACAACAGCACCTCGACGCAAGCCAATTCGCCGATGGGTAACGCTTCACGCGTCTACAACCAAGCTCCGACGGTGGGCGACAACACCATCACCTTCGCGATTGACGCAACTGCTGGCAACGCCGCCAAGGCGTTCATCCAACTGCGCGCCGACTCGGCCACGTCGGTGACCATCAACAGCGCCCGCATGACCTGCAGCTAAGTCTTACGACGCGCGCTTGCAAGCAAGCAGACAAAACGGCGCCCTCGGGCGCCGTTTTTCTTTGCGTCATCATGTGCGCTCCGGAAAAGCGCACTGCCCGTGTCGCCAGAGGCTTCAACGAAAAAGGCCCTTCCCGGACAACGGAAAGGGCCTTCTTCCTGAATTTGAACCCGACGTGACTACCACACGCCCAGCGCCTCAAGCTGCTTCGTCGCTGCACCCGCCCAATCGCGGTTGGCGATCGGGCTGGCGGGGCTGGGGTGGAGGACGCGGCCGATGCGCAGGCCCAATCCTTCGCCCGCGATGGCGATCCGCTGTTCGGCCCAGGCTCCTACGCCGATCACCCATTCCGGTTCGAGCACTTCGATCAGCGTGCGCAGATGCGCGTCGCATGCGGCGAGCAACGGTTGCTGTTCGGCGGATGGCAGTTTGTCTGGCGTAACGTTACGGCCTTCGTCGAAGAACGCCAGCGGGCAATAGTTGGCGACGAAGTGATCGGCGAAGAATGCTTCGGCCGTGCCAAAGCGCTGCTGGAACAATCCCCACAGGCGGCGGCCGCTGACCTCCGAGCGTTGTACGTTGAAACCTTCGATGGGGCGCTTCGGGTTCTGGTCCGCCGGGCCGATGACGTTCGCATCGATGCCCATCCATTCGCGTACCGCATTGATCTCACCAAACGGCACGCCGGTCTGCACCATGCCGAACGGGCCCGGGTTCATCCCCACGAAGACGACTTTCTTCTTCGAGTCCCCAAAACGGCGCAGATAGGTTTCGTTCGGCGCCCAGGCGTAGTCCAGCGGGTTGTAGACGTGCGTGACGGGCGGTGCGAACCGCATGGCCCCGACCGTATCGGACAGCGTCTTTGCCGCAGCGACCAGCAGGTCGGCTCGGGAGGTTTTTTTCGTCATGAGATTGTTTGTGGAGGAGGGTCGTCGCCCCACGGCGCAACTTTCAGCAACAGGAGCATGCCGGGGACCGTGAGTGCCAGACACAAGAGGAAGAAGTTGAACCAGCCGAGCCCTTCCACGAGCCAGCCGGCCGAAGCGTTGATCAACGTGCGCGGCACCGCCATCAGACTGGTGAATAGCGCGAGTTGCGTGGCCGTGTAGGCCGGATGCGTGGAGCGCGCGATAAACGCCACGAAGGCGGCGGTACCCAAGCCGACGCCGAGCGCTTCGAGCCCGATCACCACCGCCAGCACTCCGAGTCGCGAGCCGTCGGGCTCGGCCGGACCAAGCCATGCCAGCCACGCGAAACCTGCCACCGCCAGCGCCTGTACCACGCCGAAGATCCACAGCGCACGGTTGATGCCGGTGCGTACCATCCACAGGCCACCGAGCAAGCCGCCAATCACGTTGGGCCACAGCCCCGCATGTTTGGCGACGATGCCAATGTCGGTTTTCGAAAAACCCATCTCCAGATAGAACGGTGTCGCCAGCGCCGTGCACAGCGAGTCGCCCAGCTTGTAGAGCAGGATGAACGCGAGCACCAATGCAGCATCGCGCCAGCCCTTGCGGGTGATGAACTCATGGAATGGTTCGATCACGGCTTGACGCAAGCTGCGCGGCGGCTTGATCGCCGCACCCGGCTCACGCACGGTGAGCGTCATCAGCAGGCCGGGCAGCATGAACAATGCGGTCACGACGAACACCTGCGACCAAGGCAAGTGATCGGCAAGAATCAACGACAGCGATCCTGGCACCAGCCCCGCGAGCTTGTAGGCATTCACGTGGATGGCATTGCCCAACCCGAGTTCTTCATCGTGCAAAAGCTCGCGGCGGAATGCGTCGAGCACGATGTCCAGCGTGGCGGACAGAAACGCGACCAGCGCGGTCAGCGCAACGATCAAGGCGAGGTCATCGCGCGGCGACAGATTGCCCAGCCATGCCACCACGCCAAGTAGTGCGATGTGCGTGACGGCCATCCATCCACGCCGGCGCCCGAGCCATGGCAGTGCGTAACGGTCGAGCAATGGCGACCACAGGAACTTCCAGGTGTACGGAAACTGGATCAGCGCGAACGCGCCGATTGCTTTCAGGCTCAGCCCTTCGGTCTTGAGCCAGGCGGGCACGAGGTTCAACAGCAGGTACAGCGGCAGGCCCGACGAGAAACCCGTGAAGATGCAGATGAGCATGCGGCGCGACATTAGGGCGCGCAGGGCAGAAGGCTTTTGGTCGGCAGTCATCGGACGGCAAAGGGGCGGCGCTGGCAACAAAAAGCCCGGCGGGCGAGAGCATTCCGGCCGGGCCACGGGATCATCGAGGATCGTTGCGCATTATCGGGGAGGACACCCCCTGCGGCAATGACGAAGCGCCTGCCGCCGGCCTTTACACGGATTGACACACTTCGTAACAACCGTAATGGCACGCGCAAAATGGCCCCTCCGGGCCGGTGCTACGATCCGCCCAAATCCAGCGCAAACCCGCATGGGACGGCGCTTTGCATTTGTACCCGAGGATCTTTTCCATGGCCGAGCGCGACCCTTCTTCCACACCTGTCATGGTGGTCAACGACACGGCGCCGCATCGACGGCGCTGGCCGTGGATTGCAGGTGCGGTGCTCGTCTGCATTGTCGCTGGCGGTGGATGGATGTGGCAGCGTTCGCACACCGGTACTGCAACGACCACCGCCACGGCCAAACCGGGCAATACGGGGCGTGGTGGCGCGGGCAACGCCAAGCGCACCATTCCCGTACAGGCTGCACCTGTTACCAAGGGTGATCTGCACGTCTACTTCAGCGCGCTGGGCACGGTGAGTTCTCCCAATTCGGTCGTCGTGCGCCCGCGGGTCGACGGTCAATTGATGCGCATGGCGGTGAAGGAAGGCGACATCGTCAAGGCCGGCCAACTCATTGCCGAAATCGATCCGCGCCCGTTCCAGGTCCAGCTCGAACAAGCGCAGGGGCAACTTGCGCGCGATGCTGCGCAATTGCAGAACGCCCAGCTCAATCTCGTTCGCTACAAGACATTGCTGGAGCAGGAGTCCATCGCTCCGCAACAGGTGGAAACGCAAGAAGCTCTGGTGCGCCAGTACCAAGGCACCATCAAGGCGGATCAGGCGGCGGTAGACAGTGCTCGCCTGCAACTCACCTACAGCAAGGTGGTTGCTCCGGTCGGCGGTCGGCTCGGCCTGCGCGTGGTCGACCCCGGCAACGTCGTGCGCGCGTCCGACACGACCGGCATCATCACGGTCAATCAGGTGCAGCCGATCAATGTCGTCTTCACGCTGCCGGAAACCCAATTGCCCACCATCATGAAGCCGCTGCTGTCGGGCTCTCGCCTGCCGGTGCAGGCATGGGATCGCGAGCAGAAAAATATGCTCGCCGATGGCCGCGTTGCGTCGTTCGACAATCAGATCGACACCACCACCGGCACGGTCAAGCTCAAGGCGGAATTCCCCAACGCAGACCTGAGCCTGTTCCCCAATCAATTCGTGAACGTGAAGCTGCTGGCCGAGACGCGCAAGGACGTCACGCTGGCACCCGCTGCCGCCGTGCAACGCGGCCGCGATGGCGCATTCGTGTATCTGGTCCAGGCAGACAGCTCTGTGACCTTGCGTCGCGTCACCCTCGGGCCTGTCGAAAACGATCGCATCGCCATCGACAAGGGACTGGCGCCTGGCGACGTCGTGGTCACCGATGGGATCGACCAATTGCGCGAAGGCGTGAAAGTCGAGGTCGCCGACGCCACCGCACTGCTCACGCCGAAAGCGCGCAAGGGCCGTCGCCAGCGCGGCGATGACAACGCCAGCGCACCGGCCGCGTCGGGCGACGCCAAGCCTGCAGACACCAAGGCCGCTGACGCCGCCCCGCGCAAGACGGCAGCAAACTCTTCGGCAGAGGATACGCCGCGCGACAAGGCCGATGCCGCGCAGGGCGATGCGTCGCCGACTACCGAAGCCCGCAAGGGCGCATGGGCGCGCAATGGCGACGGCACGCCGCCTTCCGACGAGCAACGCGCCAAATGGCGCGCCGAACGCGGCAGCGCGAGCGCGCCCCAGGCCAATACCGCACGGTGAGCGGCATGAACCCGTCACGCGCATTCATCGAGCGGCCGGTCGCAACATCGCTGCTGATGCTGGCGATCCTGCTTGCCGGGCTCGTCGCCCTTAAAGTGCTGCCGATTTCGGCGTTGCCCGAAGTCAACTACCCGACCATCCAGGTCACCACGTTGTACCCGGGCGCGAGCCCCGACGTCATTACGTCGACCATCACCGCGCCGCTGGAGCGCCAGTTCGGGCAGATGCCGGGGTTGGTGCAGATGTCCTCGCAGAACTCGGCGGGCGCGTCGGTCGTCACGCTGCAATTCGATCTCGACCTCTCGCTCGATGTTGCCGAGCAAGAAGTGCAGGCCGCCATCAACGCGGGTGGCAACCTGTTGCCCACCGACCTGCCGAGTCCGCCGATCTACAGCAAGGTCAATCCGGCCGACGCGCCGATCATGGCGCTGGCGATCACCTCGCGCACCATGCCCTTGCCGCGCGTGGAAGACATGGTCGACACGCGCCTGGCGCAGAAAATATCGCAGGTGCCTGGCGTAGGTCTCGTCACCTTGTCCGGCGGACAGCGCCCGGCCGTGCGCGTGCAGGTGAATCCGCGCGCGCTGGCATCGGCCAGCCTGTCGATGGAAGACGTGCGCACGGCCATCACCAACGCCAATGCCAAGGCCGCCAAGGGCAACTTCGATGGCCCGCAGCGCTCGTCCGCCATCGATGCCAATGACCAGTTGCGCGAGGCGTCCGAGTACAACAATCTCGTGCTCGCGTATCGCAACGGCGCGGCCATCCGTTTGTCGGATGTCGCCACCGTCGTCGAGTCGGCCGAGAACACACGCCTTGCCGCCTGGGCCGACAAAACGCCGGGCATCATCCTCAACGTGCAGCGTCAGCCGGGTGCCAACGTCATCCAGACAGTTCGACCGCATCAAAGAACTGCTGCCGCAGTTGCGCGACACGCTGCCGTCGTCGGTTGACGTGACCGTGCTGACCGATCGCACCACCACCATCCGCGCCTCGATCGAAGATGTTGGCTTCGAGCTGGCGCTGGCCATCGCGCTGGTGGTGATGGTGATCTTCCTCTTTCTGCGCAACCTCGCCGCAACGGTCATTCCCGCCGTGGCGGTGCCCCTGTCGTTGATCGGCACGTTCGGTGTGATGTATCTGACGGGTTTCTCGGTCAACAACCTGACACTGATGGCGCTGACCATCGCTACCGGCTTCGTGGTGGACGACGCCATCGTCATGATCGAAAACGTCGCGCGCTATCTCGAAGAGGGTGAAACACCGCTGCAGGCCGCGCTCAAGGGGTCGAAGCAGATTGGCTTCACGATCATCTCGCTGACGATCTCGCTGATTGCCGTGCTCATCCCGCTACTGTTCATGGGTGATGTGGTGGGCCGCCTGTTCCGCGAATTCGCCGTCACGCTGGCGGTATCGATCCTGATCTCTGCCGTGGTGTCGCTCACGCTCACGCCGATGATGTGCGCGCGTCTGTTGCGCCACGTGCCCGAAGAAAGACAGGGTCGCTTCTATCACGCCAGCGGCCGCTTCTTCGACGCCGTCATCGCCCGTTATGGCCGCATGCTGCAATGGGTGCTCAACCACCAGCCGCTCACGCTGCTGGTTGCCATTGGCACGCTGGTGCTGACGGTGCTGCTCTACGTGTGGGTGCCCAAGGGCTTCTTCCCGGTGCAGGACACGGGCGTCATCCAAGGCATCGTCAACGCGCCGCAGTCGGTGTCGTTCGACGCCATGGCCGAGCGTCAGCAAGCGCTGGCCGCGCTCGTGCTGAACGACCCGGACGTGGAGAGCCTGTCCTCGTTCATCGGCGCGGATGGCAGCAATTCGGCGCTCAACAGCGGGCGTCTGCTCATCAACCTCAAGCCCTTGTCCGAGCGCAGCGCGCGGGCCGATGAGATCGCCAAGCGCCTCCAGGTGAGCGCCGAAAAGTTGCCCGGCATGTCGCTGTACCTGCAACCGGTGCAGGACTTGACCATCGAAGACCGCGTCAGCCGCACGCAGTATCAATTCACTTTGCAGACGGCCGACCCCGACGTGCTCAACGAGTGGACGCCGCGCCTGGTGGATCGCCTGCAATCGCTGCCAGCGCTGCGCGACGTGACGAGCGATCTGCAGAACGGCGGCTTGCAGGCTTACATCGACATCGACCGCGATGCCGCGTCGCGCCTGGGCGTGTCGGTGGCGGCCATCGACAACGCGCTCTACAACGCGTTTGGTCAGCGCATGGTGTCGACGATCTTCACGCAATCGAACCAGTACCGCGTGGTGCTGGAAGTCTCGCCCGAATTCCAGAAGGGCATGGCGGCGCTCAACGAACTGTACGTGCCGGGTTCGGTCGTGCAGCCGGCCACGCTTGCCAATGGGCAGGTGAACAATTCACGCAGCAGCACCGTGCAAGTGCCGCTCTCGGCGGTGGCCCACGTCGTGGAACGCACGGGCCCGCTCGTCATCAATCACATTGGTCAGTTGCCGGCCGCGACGGTGTCGTTCAACGTTGCACCCGGCGCATCGCTGGGCGAAGCGGTGGCGGCCATCCACCAGACCGAACAGGAACTGGGCATGCCGGTGGCGATCAAGACCAGCTTCCAGGGGGCGGCGCTGGCGTTCCAGGCTTCGCTGTCCAACGAACTGTGGCTGATCCTGGCCGCCATCGTCACGATGTACATCGTGCTTGGCGTGCTCTACGAGAGTTACATCCACCCGATCACCATTCTGTCGACGCTGCCCTCGGCCGGCGTCGGCGCGCTGCTCGCGCTGATGATGGCGCACTCCGAACTGTCGGTGATCGCCATCATCGGCATCATCCTGCTGATCGGCATCGTCAAGAAAAACGCCATCATGATGATCGACTTCGCGCTCGAAGCCGAACGCGAAGAAGGCAAGACACCGCGCGAGGCGATCTACCAGGCGTGCCTGCTGCGCTTCCGCCCGATTCTCATGACGACCATGGCGGCCTTGCTGGGGGCATTGCCCCTGATGATCGGCACTGGCATGGGGTCGGAGTTGCGCCATCCGCTTGGCGTCACCATGGTCGGCGGGCTGATCTTCAGCCAGGTGCTGACGCTGTTTACCACGCCCGTGATCTACCTTGCGTTCGATCGCCTCGCCCACTGGCGCCGTCGTCGCAACGCCCCGGCCCAGCCGGGCACGCAACCGGCCTGACGCGATGAACCTCTCGGCGCTCTTCATCCATCGTCCCGTCGCCACCACGCTGATCACGCTGGGCATCGTGCTGGCGGGCATTGCGGGCTTTGCGCTGCTGCCGGTGTCGCCATTGCCGCAGGTGGACTTCCCGACCATCTCGGTGAACGCTTCGCTGCCCGGCGCCAGCCCCGAGACGATGGCGGCCACCGTGGCGACGCCGCTGGAACGCACGCTGGGCCGCATCGCAGGCGTGACGGAAATGACGTCGACCAGCGCATTGGGTTCGGCGCGCATCGTGTTGCAGTTCGATCTGTCGCGCGATATCAACGGCGCTGCACGCGACGTGCAGGCCGCCATCAACGCCGCGCGCGCCAACCTGCCGACCATGCCGCGCAATCCGACGTACCGGAAGGTGAACCCGGCCGATGCGCCGATCATGATCCTGGCGCTGACTTCGGATTCGGCCACGCAGGGACAGTTGTATGACCGCGCCTCGACCTTCCTTGCCCAAGAGTTGCTGCACGTCGACGGCATCGGTGACGTGAATGTCTCGGGCAGCGCGCTGCCAGCGGTGCGTGTGGATCTCAACCCGCAACAGCTCGCGCGGTATGGCGTGTTGACCGAAGACGTGCGCACGGCGATTGCCAACACCAACTCCAACCGGCCCAAGGGTGCGCTCGAAGCTGACGGGCGCCGCTGGCAGATCTATGCCAACGACCAGGCCGCCACCGCAACGGACTACCAGCCGCTGATCGTCGCCTACCGCAACGGCGCGGCCGTGCGCCTTTCGGACGTGGGGCGTGTGAGCGAAGGCACGCAGGACGAGCGCAACGCGGGCTCAGCCAACGGCAAGCCTTCGGTGTTGCTGGTGCTCTACCGCGAGCCGGGGGCGAACATCATCGAGACCGTCGACCGCGTCAAGGCGCTGATGCCACGGCTCGAAGGGGAAATCCCCGCCTCGATGAACCTGCAGGTCGCCATGGATCGTTCGCCCACCATCCGCGCCTCCTTGCATGAGGTCGAGCGCTCGTTGGTGATCGCCGTGTTGCTCGTGATTGGGGTGGTGTTCGTCTTCCTGCGCAATGCGCGGGCAACGCTCATCCCGGCGGTGGCCGTGCCGGTCTCGTTGGTGGGCAGCTTTGCAGCGATGTACCTGTGCGGCTTCTCGCTCAACAACCTGTCGTTGATGGCCCTGGCGATTGCCACCGGTTTTGTGGTGGACGACGCGATCGTGGTGCTGGAAAACGCCTCGCGCCACATCGAAGAAGGCATACCGCCATTCCAGGCGGCCTTGCGTGGTGCGCGCGAGGTGGGCTTCACCGTGCTGTCGATGAGCCTGTCGCTGATCGCGGTGTTCATCCCCATCCTGCTGATGGGCGGCATCGTTGGCCGTTTGTTCCGCGAATTCGCCATCACGCTGTCGGTGGCAATCCTCATCTCACTGGCGATTTCGCTCTCCACCACGCCGATGATGTGCGCGCGTCTGCTACGTGCGCCGGCGCCGGATGCGAAACCCGCGCGCTGGCACGTATGGAGCGAGCGTGCATTCAATGCGTTGCAGTCGGGTTACCAGCGCTCTCTGGCGTGGACGATGAAGCACAGCTTCATCACGCTGATCGTGCTGATCGCCACGGTGTGCCTCAACGTGTATCTCTACGCCATCGTGCCGAAGGGTTTCTTCCCGCAGCAGGACACGGGGCGCATCAACGGTGCGATTCAGGGCGACCAGAGCATTTCGTTCCAGGCCATGCGGGTCAAATTGGCGGACTTCATGAAGATCATCCAGGCCGACCCGGCCGTGGATAGCGTGACCGGCTTCACCGGTGGCAGCCGCACCAACAGCGGCCAGATGTTCATCCAGTTGAAGCCGCTGGCCGAGCGCGGCGAAGGTGCTCAACAGGTCATCGATCGTCTGCGTGTGAAGCTCGACCGCGAACCGGGCGCCAAACTCTTTCTGCAAGCGGTGCAGGACATCCGCATCGGCGGCCGTCAGGCCAACGCGCAATATCAGTTCACTTTGCAGGCCGACGACCTTGCACAACTGCGCGATTGGGAGCCGAAAATCCGTGTGGCGCTGTCCAATCTGCCGCAGCTCGAAGACGTGAACACCGATCAGCAGGAGAAGGGTCTGCAGACCACCATCGCGCTGGACCGCGATGCGATGTCGCGGCTGGGCCTGACCACGCGCGCCGTCGATGCTGCGCTCAACAACGCCTACGGGCAGCGGCAGGTGTCGACCATCTACCGGCCGCTCAATCAGTACCGTGTGGTGATGGAAGTCGACAAGAACTTCCGCCAGGGGCCGGAGGCGCTCGATCAACTCTTCGTGGTGAACTCGCGCGATGAGGTGGTGCCGTTCTCGGCTTTCGCTCGCTACACGCCGACGTACACCTCGTTGGGTGTGAATCATCAAGGGGGCTTCGCGGCGTCGACGATCTCGTTCAATCTGCCCGATGGCGTGTCGCTGTCGCAGGCGCAGACGGCGGTGACCGACGCGTTGGCCAAGATCGGCGTGCCAAGCACCATCCATGGCAGCTTCCAGGGCACGGCCAAGGCATTCCAGGCCACGCTGGCGAGCCTGCCGTGGTTGATCCTCGCCGCCATACTTGCCGTGTATATCGTGCTGGGCATCCTGTACGAAAGCTACGTCCATCCGCTCACCATCATCTCGACGCTGCCGTCGGCGGGCGTGGGGGCCTTGCTGGCGCTGCTGTTGTTCAAGACCGAGTTCTCGATCATTGCGCTCATCGGAGTGCTGCTGCTGATCGGTATCGTCAAGAAGAACGCCATCATGATGATCGACTTTGCGCTCGACGCCGAACGTCGTGAAGGCCTCGACTCGCGCGCGGCGATTCTCAAAGCCTGCTCGTTGCGCTTCCGCCCGATCATGATGACGACGCTGGCCGCGGTCTTCGGTGCCGTACCGCTCGCCATCGGCGCAGGCGACGGCGCCGAGCTGCGTCGTCCGCTGGGCATCGCCATCATCGGCGGGCTGATGCTGTCGCAATTGCTCACGCTCTACACCACGCCGGTGGTGTACCTCTACCTCGACCGCTTCCGCCTGTGGTGCGGCCGCGCCTGGCAACGCACGCGCGACAGACAGCGCGTTTCGGACTCGCCCGTATGAACCCAACACTGCGTATTTCGCTTTCCTTGATCGCCGCATTGCTGTCGGCCTGCACCGTCGGCCCCGACTACGTGCGGCCCGATGCGCCGCTATCGGCCAGTTACAAGGAAGACCCCAACTGGAAGGTCGCCGAACCGGCAGACGCCGCACCGCGCGGCGCATGGTGGGAGATCTATGGCGACCCGGTGCTGAACGGGCTCACCGCACAGGTTGCTGCCGCCAATCAGAATGTCGCGGTCGCCTTGGCGCAATACCGCCAGGCGCAGGCGGCGGTGGCTTCTGCCGAGTCGGCGTATTCGCCGACCGTGGCCATCGACGGGTCGATGCAGCGCTCACGTACCACGGGGAGCAGTGGCAAGGGCGCGTCCATCGGCAACAGCGACAGGTTGAGCGTGGTCGACGCCAGTTGGGTGCCCGATCTGTGGGGGCAGGTTGCACGCAGCGTGGAGTCGAGCGACGCCACGGCACAATCGAATGCGGCCACGCTGGCGTCGGTACGCCTCGCGGCCGAAGCGCAGCTCGTGCAGACGTACTACCAGCTTCGCGTGACGGACGAGTACCGCACGCTGCAGCAGAACACCGTCGAGGGGTACGAGCGGTCGCTGCAGTTGACGCAGAATCAGCGTGCCGCCGGCATCGTGAGTTCGGCCGATGTCGCGCAGGCGCAGACGCAACTGGAGTCCGCACGCGCCAACCTGATCGACCTGGATGTGTCGCGCGCACAGTACGAACACGCCATCGCGATTCTCATCGGCAAGGCGCCGGCGAATTTCTCGCTGCCGCGTGCTTCGCTGGTCGTGAAGCTGCCTGCGATACCCGCCCAATTGCCCTCGCAACTGCTCGAACGCCGTCCCGACATCGCAGCGGCCGAGCGCAAAGTCGCGTCCGCCAACGCGCAGATCGGCGTGGCGCAGTCAGCGTATTACCCCAAGCTCACGCTCAGCGCGACAGGCGGCTTCGTCGGCAGCGAATTGGCAAACTGGATCAGCCTGCCCAACCGCGTGTGGGCCATCGGCGGCGCGCTGGCCGAGACGATCATCGACGGCGGCGCACGCAGCGCTCGTGTGGATCAGGCGCAGGCAGCGTACGACGCGTCGGTGGCGCAGTATCGGCAAACGGTGTTGGGGGGTTTGCAGGAAGTCGAAGACAACCTTGCCGCGCTGCGCATCTACGCGCAGGAATACGAAGTGCAGCAACGTGCTGTCGCCGCCGCGCGCGAGGCTGAACGCATCACGCTCAATCAGTATCGTGCCGGCATGGTCACCTACGTGAACGTGGTCGTCGCGCAGGCGGCAACCAACAGTAACGAGCGCACGGCCTACCAGCTGCTTGGCCGGCAATACACGGCCAGCATCACGCTCGTCAAAGCGCTGGGCGGTGGCTGGGGCGGCTTGCCGCAGGAGTTGCAGCAACTGGGTAGCGCCAAGAGTAATTGAGCCGCTGGCGCGGAGCCGGCTATTGCGGCGAGGTGGAGTCGCGCAACACCAGCGAGGTGCCGATGGATGTCCGTGAGATGTGCTTTTGTGGATTGGCCGCGCGGTCGATCAACGAATCCACGGCCAGCTGCCCGAGCAGCGTGAGGTCCGAATGCAGCGTGGTCAGTGACGGGATGCAATAGGCGCTGACCGACAGATCATCGAAGCCGATGACGGACGCATCGCCCGGTACTGAGAAACCGCGCACGGTGAGTTTCTGCATCACGTTGATGGCAACTTCGTCAGCGACGGCGAAGAAGGCCGTGCTCTTGAGCTTGCCGGACGCGTCGATCTGCGAATCGAGAATGCTGTCGTCAAGCGTGGCGAAAACCTGCGAGCCAATGTTGACGTAGTGGCGTTCTGGATCGTACTGAATGCCCGCGTGCGCGAGTGCGGCGACGAAACCCTGGCGCCGCAGGTCGAGCGTCAGGCGTCGCTTGGTGCCCACGTGCACGATGTCGCGGTGCCCCAGGTCGAGCAGGTGTTGGGTCGCCAGATAGCCGCCCAGGTAGTAGTCGGGGCAGATGCTGTCGAAGCGCATCATCGGGTCGATGCCGTTGACGAGGATCGTCGGGCAACCCAGCGCAGCCACGCGGTCGAGCACCGGCCGTTGGTTGACGCCGAGCAGGATCAGCGCTTCGGGCACGCCGTTCTGGAACAGGTGCATGTCCGAGATATCCGTCTGCCCGAGCGGCAACATCAGCATGTTGACCTCGATGGCGACCCCGCGCTTGCGGCCGGTTTCGATCATCGATTTGACGACGTTCTCGTAGAACGTGCCGCCGTAGGTGCCGACGCTGTAGGTGATGACGGTGATCGAGCGGACGACGTTTTCCGCCGGCTTCATCGTCGGCCAGCGCGCAAACCCCAGTTCGCTCACCGCCTGCCGGACCTTCTCGCGGTTTTCTTCGCTGACCCCCTCGCGGCCGTTCAGCACCTTCGAGATGGTGCCAATCGATAAGCCTGTCGCTTGCGCGATGTGTCGCAATCTCAGGGTTTCCGCCGGTTTACTGGGTGAGCTGGCCATTCGCTGTCTCTCTGTCCTCTTTCGATGGGTCCGAAAGCAGACGGCTATTCTTCCTTAAGCCGATCGGTTTATCAAAGACGCGCGCCGACAATGCCGCCGTCATCGACGACGGCATTGCGTATGCCAATCACCAGAAGAACTGGTTGTGGCCCTGCGAGCGCATCAAGGCTTCCATGAAGTAGTAGTCACCGTAGGGCAGCATGTTGTCGTGCATGCCGGACCGCACATGGGCGGCTCCGTGCGCGAGCATGCCTTGCGCCTTCGGGTCGCGCGTCAGGTCGCAGGTCTCCAGCAGGCCGTCCAGCAGCCGGTCGGCGAAGGCCGTCCAGCGACGACGCTCTTCATCGGCGCTCGCCGAGGCGAGGATATACAGGCCGGCTGCGGTGATCGCCGCCGCTGAGCTATCGCGCCATGGCTTGGCATCGGCCGGCAGGTAGAAGTCCCACGCCGGCACTTTGTCCTGCCCCATGCTCTGTTCGACCTTTGCCGCCAGGCGTTCTGCGGTCTGCTTGTAGAGCGGGTTGCCGGTGTAGAGGTAGCTCTGCGCAAAGCCATGGATCATCCAGGCTTGCCCGCGCGACCAGAACGATTCATCGGCGTGGCCTTGGTGGGTTTCTCCCTGCAGCGGTTCGCCAGAGGCCGGATCGAACACGAAGGTGTGATACGAGCTACCGTCTTCGCGGACCAGATGACGCATCGAGGTCATCGCGTGCGCGTCGGCGATCTCGCGATACGCGGCCGTGCCCGTCTCGATGCTTGCCCAGTACAGAAGAGCCAGGTTCTGCAGGGTGTCGGCGATGATGCGCCCCGCAGTGAAACGTGATCCCTGCGGATTGCCGGGCTTCGGGTTCCAGGCACGGATGTAGTTGCCGGATGCGTCGAAGCGGCGGCTGAGCACATCCGCGGCTTTCAGCGCGAGCTCACGTGCGGCTTCATTGCCGGTCATTCTCCAGTCCGCCACGCAACTGAGCGAGAACTGGAATCCCAGGTCGTGATCGCAGGCGAGCGGCGTGGCCAGAATATGGCGGAAGGCCTGACGGCGCGCCTGTGCGGCGACGACGAAAGCCGGGTCTCCGCTCAATTGCGCCGCCAGCCAGTACTGGCCCGCCTGAAAGCTGATCACCCAATCAAAGGGGCCGCAGTACTCCCATGTGTTGTCGTGCTTGCCGATCTTGGGATTGCGCAGGCCCACGATCGGCATCGTCGCTTTGAGGCGCGCAACGCAGCGCTCCAGCGCCGCCTGATGCGCTTCCACAGCGCGGGATGAAGACGTGCGGTTGAAGTAGCCGTCGGTTGCCATTTGCCTCGTGTCGATCATGTCCCTGCTCCTGGAAGAGAATGTCCCGTCACGAAAAATTCTATCAGCGACGAAAAATATTTCAATCGAAGAAAAAATATATCTGTTTCGTTGACTTTTCCGTCGACCGTACTAGACTTTCGATCACACAAGCTGATCAGCCTATAAAACACATTTATTGAATGGGCGGCTGACGGCCAGGATGCGCGAGACAAACCGGGCTTCTATTAGTGGTTCCGAAGAAGCGGGATGCGGTGGAGGAGGGCAAGTATGGGTGTGGCGTCTGCAATGGCCCCTAACCGCAAGGGAAGGTGGTCAAACGAACTGAATGGATACAGCCTGCTGGCGGTCTGGCTGGTGGGCTTCTTTGTTTTCACGTTCGGGCCGACGATCGCTTCGATCTACCTATCGTTCACCGACTACGATCTGGTCAACGCGCCGTATTGGGTGGGGATGGAGAACTACGTCCGCATCGCCACCGACGATCCGAAATTCCGCGAATCGCTGCACGTCACCTTCATGTATGTGGCGATGTCCGTGCCGCTCAAATTGCTCATGGCGCTGACCGTGGCCATGGCGCTCAACAAAGGCCTCAAGGGGCTCACGCTCTACCGTGCAATCTTCTATCTGCCGTCCCTGCTGGGGGGCAGCGTGGCGATCGCCATTCTGTGGCAGCAGTTCTTTTCCACCGACGGGATCATGACGTACCTGATGCGCTTCTTCGGGTACGACGGTCCCGGCTGGATTTCGACGCCCGACCACGCGCTGCACACACTGGTCATCCTCAGCGTATGGCAGTTCGGCTCGCCGATGATCATCTTCCTTGCCGGCCTGCGCCAGATTCCGCGCGACATGTATGAAGCGGCCAGCATCGACGGCGCGAGCAAGGTGCGGCAGTTCTTCCGCATCACGCTGCCGTTGCTCACCCCGGTGATGTTCTTCAACGTGGTCATGCAGACCATCGATGCCTTCAAGGCATTCACGCCCGCGTTCATCGTCAGCAATGGCACGGGCGGCCCGGTTGACAGTACGTTGTTCTACACGTTGTATCTGTACCAGGAGGCGTTCGCCTTCCTGAGAATGGGCAACGCATCGGCACTGGCGGTGATCCTTGTCATCATCATTGCCGTGTTCACCGCGATTGCATTCGCTACGTCGAAACTGTGGGTGCACTACGATGACTGACGCTACCGTGGCCGCAACGGCCGCTCTGCCGGCACAGGGCGAAAACGACGAGGTGAAGAAAAGCAGCCTGGGCAGGAGCGTGCTGCTGCACGTCGTCCTCATCGCGCTCTCTTTCATCATGCTGTATCCGCTGTTGTGGATGTTCGCCAGCTCATTCCGCACCAACGGCGAAATCTACAACAACCTGTCGATCATTCCCGAGACGCTCAACCCGCGGAATTACATCGCCGGCTGGAACGCGCTCAAGGTGTCCTTCGGCACCTTCGCGTGGAACTCGTTGATCATCGCGGTGCTGACCGTCGTCGGCAACGTCATGTCATGTTCGCTGACGGCTTTCGCCTTCACGCGACTGAACTATCGCGGCAAGCACTTCTGGTTCGCCATCATGCTTGGCACCCTGATGATGCCGCAGCACGCCGTGCTGATCCCGCAGTACGTGATGTTCCTGAAGATGGGCTGGATCGACACCTACCTGCCGCTGATCGTGCCCAAGTTCTTTGCGTGCGACGCGTTCTTCATCTTCTTGATGGTGCAGTTCTTCCGCCAGATTCCGCGTGAGCTGGACGAAGCCGCCGTCATGGACGGCTGCGGGCCGTGGCGTATTTACTTCCGCGTCATCCTGCCCCTGTTGACACCGGTGCTGGCCACCGCCGCCATCTTCTCGTTCATCTGGAGCTGGGGCGACTTCTTCGGTCCGCTGGTGTTCCTGAACGAAACCAAGTCATACACCGTGCAACTGGGGCTGCGCTCCTTCGTCGATTCGACAGCCATATCGGACTGGGTCGGCCTGTTCGCCATGTCATGCCTGGCACTGCTGCCGGTGTTCTTCGTGTTCCTGTTCTTCCAGCGCCTGCTGATCGAAGGGATCGCGACGACGGGTATGAAGCGTTAAACAAGAGGTAAAGATGGCCAAACTCGTTCTGGACAACGTATTCAAGCGCTTCGACGCCACGGAGATCATCCATGGCGTCAGTTTCGACATCAAACCCGGTGAGTTCGTCGTGTTCGTCGGCCCCTCCGGCTGCGGCAAGTCGACCTTGCTGCGGATGATCGCCGGGCTGGAAACGGTGTCGGCCGGCAGCATTTACCTGGACGACGAGCGCGTCAACGACGTTCCGCCCGCCAAGCGCGGCATTGCGATGGTGTTCCAGTCGTACGCGCTGTATCCGCACATGACGGTGTACGGCAACCTGGCCTTCGGCCTGGAAACCATGCGCGCGCCCAAGGCCGAGATCGCGCAGCGCGTGGCCAAGGCGGCGAAGATCCTGCAGATCGAACCGCTGCTCAAGCGCAAGCCCAAGCAACTGTCGGGCGGACAGCGCCAGCGCGTGGCAATCGGCCGCGCCATCGTGCGCGAACCGCGTGTGTTCCTCTTCGACGAACCGCTCTCGAACCTCGACGCCGAACTGCGCGTGCAGATGCGCGTCGAGATCGCTTCGCTCCACAAGGAGCTGGGCACGACGATGATCTACGTCACGCATGACCAGGTCGAAGCGATGACGCTGGCCGACCGTATCGTTGTGCTGCGCGCGGGTGTGGTCGAACAGATCGGCTCGCCGCTGGAGCTCTACAACAGTCCGCAGAACAAGTTCGTCGCCGGCTTCATCGGCAGCCCGAAGATGAACTTCCTCGACGTCTCGGTCGTGCAGTCAGACGCCGGCATGACGACCTTCAACCTGGCAGGCACGGCGGTGACGCTGCCGGTCGAAGCCGCCGTCAACGCGCCGGGCATGACCATTGGCGTGCGCCCCGAGCACATCGTCGCGGGCAACGCAGGCGTGTCGTTGGGGCACATGACGGTCAATCACGTCGAACAGCTCGGCGGTAACGCATTCGTTTACGGTCAGCTCTCCGACAAGCAGTCGCTGACCTTGTCGCTGGAAGGGCAGCAGAACATCCATTCCGGCCAGCAGATCCCCATCGGTATCGACCCGGCGCTGTGTCATGTCTTCGATGCTGAAGGAAAAACCCTGCCGCAGCGAAAGACCGGTCTGGCGCACGTCGCTGCGCCCGCATCGGTCGAGGCGCTTTCCGGTTGATGCGCGTTCGGCGCGCGGCAGGCAGCAGCAGGTAACGAGTGTCACAACACCAAGAATGCTCACGGGCAGGAGACTTGAAATGACCACACGACGCGATGTGCTGAAAATGGGTTTGCTCACGGGCGCGGGCGCGCTATGCAGTCCGCTGAGCGCATGGGCTGCGGACATCAATATGCGCATGTTCTATTGGGGGGCGCCGGATCGTGTCAAACGCACGGACGGGGTTGACGCGCTCTTCAACAAGACGCACCCGGGCATTGTCGTGACCTCCAGCGCTTCGGCCGATCACTGGGCCAAGCTCAATACATCGATGGCCGGTGGCAACATGCCGGACATCGTGCAGCTCGAACCCAACACGCTGCCGGACTATGCACGGCGCCGCGCGCTGATTTCGCTGGACGACTACATCGCCAAGGGCGTCATCCGTACGGCTGATCTCGATAAAGGCGTGCTCGATCTCTGCAAGGTTGACGGCAAGATGGCCGGCATGGCGTTGGGCCTGAACTCCTTCGCGATGATTTACGACAAGGCGGCCTATGCCAAGGCCGGCATCCCCGAGCCGAAGTACGGGCTGACGTGGGACGAGTTCGCGCGGCAGGCAGTGGAAATCACCAAAGCGTCGGGCAAGAACCGCTACTGGGGCGCGCCATATCTTGCCCGTGCCAACTACATCCTCGTGGCGTGGCTGGCCCAGCGCGGCAAGAACTTCTTTACCGAAGACCAGCAGTTGGGCTTCAACGTCGATGACGTGCGCGAGTTCTACACCTACTGGGACAAGCTGCTCAAAGCAGGGGGCTGCACGCCAGGCGATCTTTCCGCCAAGAACATGCTGAACCCCGATTCGAGCGAGATGAACTCGCGCAACTGTTCGTGCGCGCTGCTGTTCTCCAGCCAGCTCACGGCCTTCCACTCGTTGCTGCCGGACGTGAAGCTCGGCATTGCCCCGCTGCCGGTGACGCAGCCCAACGGGCCTTCGGGTCTGTTCTATCGTCCTGCGCTGAGTCTTGCCATCAGCAAGGACGCGAAGAACCCGGAAGCCGCCGCCAAGTACATCGACTACTTCGTCAATGACATGGACGCGGGCAAGGTGCTCGAAGTCGAACGCGGCATTCCGCCCAACGTGAAAGTGCGCGCCGAGGTTTACAAGCAGCTCAATGAGTACGAAAAGATGTCGGTGGACTTCATCAACACCATCCAGCCGATCGTCATGAAGTACCCGCCCGCATCGCCTGCCGGCGCCATCGAAATCGACGTCGGCGTCATGCGCCCGATCGGCGAGCAGCTCGCCTACGGCAAGCTGAACGTGGCCGATGCGGCGAAGAAAATGGTGGACGACTCCACGCGCGTGCTGCGTCGCGCTTCGGGCAAGGCCTGAGCACTACCCTTGCCGGTGAGAGCGGACGTCTGCGGACGTTCGCTCGTGCCGGCGCGTTGTACCAAGCCGCCTCTGTCTGCGGGCAGGGGCGCGTGTCCGCGCATCGTCCAGCGAGACCCTGCGTTGCATTCTCCGGGGAGTCCCCATGCAATATTCGCCACCCGCCTTCAATCCCATGGCTGGCAATCCGCTCGAGACGCGCGATGACGTCGTCCGTGCCATCCGCGATCTGTACCTGCCGCTGACACCGTATTACTCGCCCGGCGGCGCGCGCGTGCGGCTCGACATGGCCGGCGCCACGTTCGACCGGAGTGCTGCCGACCTCGAAGGCTATGCGCGGCCGCTGTGGGGTCTGGTGCCTTTGCAGGTAGGCGGCGGCGCGGACTTCGTCGATTGGGAACTGTTCCGTCGTGGGCTCGCCAATGGCACCGATCCGCAGAGCCCTGAATACTGGGGCACGCCACAGAACCGCCAGCAGCCGCTGGTCGAGCTTGCCGCCATCGGCTTTGCGCTGGCGTTGATCCCCGACGTGCTATGGGCGCCGCAATCCGCGGCGGCGAAGAAGAACATCGCCGCTTTTTTGAACACGGCATACGGCTTGTACTTTGGCGAGAACAACTGGATGTTCTTCCGCGTGATGATCGGGCTCGGGCTGGAAGCCATCGGCGAGACGCCCGACCCCGAATTGCGTGAGGAATACCTGAAGAAACTCGACGCGCTGTATCTGGCCGATGGCTGGTACAGCGACGGTCCGGTGCGCCATGCCGACCACTACGTTCCCTTCGCGATCCACTTCTATGGGCTCATCTACGGCAAGCTCGGTCGCGACGACGCACGGCGTGCGCAGATACAGGAGCGGGCAAAGACGTTCGCGCAGCAATTCGTCCGCTGGTTTGCCGACGACGGCGCCGTGTTGCCATTTGGCCGCAGCCTGACCTATCGCTTCGCCTGCTGCGGATTCTGGTCCGCGTTGGCCTTTGCGGATTGTCCAGCGCTGCCGTGGGGACAACTGAAGGGGCTGGTGCTGCGGCACTTGCGTTGGTGGTCGCAGCAACCTATCGCGCACCGCGACGGCGTGCTGTCCATCGGCTACAGCTACCCCAACCTGCACATGTGTGAGCCGTACAACTCGGCGTGTTCGCCGTACTGGGCGTTCAAAGCTTTTGCCTGCATGGCGCTGCCGCAAGACCATCCGTTCTGGACGGCGAAAGAAGAACCCTTGCCGCCTTCCACGCAGACTGCCACGCAAGTGCAGCCCGGCTTCATTCTGTTCAATCCGCCGGGGGACGCCATCGCACTGGCCGGCGGGCAAGAAGACCACCGCCACTGGCTGCGCATTGCGCCCGAGAAGTACAGCAAGTTCGCGTACTCGGCGCGCTACGGATTCAGTGTCGAAACCGACTTCCGGCAGTTCGACCATGCCAGCTTCGACAACATGCTGGCGTTCAGCCGCGACGGTCTGCACTTTGACGTGCGCGAGGGCAACGACGAGGTCAGGATCGCCGACAACCTGATCTACGCGCGATGGAATGCCGGAGCGGACATCACGGTTGAAACCTGGTCGCTTGTGCTGTATCCGTGGCACCTGCGTGTGCACCGCATCTGGTCGACGGTCGCATGCCAGATCATCGAAGGCGGCTTCGCGCTGCCGCGCCCCGACGGCGGGCCGGGCGGCGTGGTGGAAGAAGTGCCGGGCGCTGCCAGCCTGCACATGCCGAATGACTTTTCCGGCATCCGCGATGTGGGCTCGACCGTGGAGCGCAAGGGGCGTGTGCTGGACGCGCTGCCCAATGCCAACCTCATGTGCGCGAGATCATCCGTCCCGCAACTGACGGGGCGGATCGAAGCCGGCGAGACCGTGCTGGCCTCGGCGATCCTTGCGCTGGCCGACCCTGCCGCCGCTCAGCAGGCGTGGCTCAAACCCTGTGCGCGGCCGTCGGTCGAAGAGCTTGAAGCCATCATCCGCACCCACGGCAAGACGGTGGGCACGATGACGCGGCAGAACGCCTAGAGTCTGGCGACAAAAAAACGGGCGCCGCTAAGGCGCCCGTTTTTCTTATGCCTTGAACGCCGGCAGGCGCTTGGGCAGCATCTCAAAGCGCCAATCGGCCATCAGCGGCAGGCCATTGATAAAGGGCGGCAGCGCCTCGCCCTGGATCAGCGGGAAGAAATACTCGCGGCCGGCCTCGGTCAGGCGATAGCCCGATTCGTCCAGATATTCGCGCGGCATCTTCTTTTCGGTGTTGGCGACCTGTTCCAGCGGGGCCGGCTCGATCTTCCATGCGTAAGGCTTGGATGAGGTGCGCACGATGGCGGGCATGACGCCGCCCTTGCCGGCCAGCGCCAGATCGACCGCTTCGCGGCCCACGGCCACGGCTTGTTCCAGATCGACCTGCGAGGCCAGGTGGCGCGCCGCGCGCTGGAGGAAGTCGGGCACCGCCCAGTGCACCTTGAAGCCGGCTCTGTTCTTGACCAGATCGGCCAGCACCACGGCCACACCGCCGAGTTGCGCGTGGCCGAAGGCATCGGTCGTGCCGCTGTCGGCAACGAACTTGCCGTCGGCGTAGTGGATGCCTTCGGAGGCCACGATCGAGCAGTAGCCGTACTCGGCCACCATCTTCTGCACGTCAGCGACAAAGCGATCCGTATCGAAGGCGATTTCCGGCACCAGGATGATGTGCGGCGGCAGGCGACGCTCATGCGAGGCCAGCCCGGCGGCTGCGGCCAGCCAGCCAGCGTGGCGACCCATCACTTCCATGATGAAGACCTTGGTCGAAGTCGGCGCCATGGCCGAGACGTCGAGGCCGGTTTCCTGGATCGACGTGGCCAGGTACTTGGCGACCGAGCCGAAGCCGGGCGAGCAATCCGTGACGGGCAGGTCGTTGTCGATGGTCTTGGGCACATGCACGGCCACCAGATCCAGGCCGCGTTCGCGGGCCAGTTGCGACACTTTCAGGCAGGTGTCGGCCGAGTCGCCGCCGCCGTTGTAGAAGAAGTAACCGATGTCGTATTCGGCGAAGAGGGCCACCAGGCGGTCGAATTCTTCTTCGCGCTTGAGCTTGTGACGGCACGAGCCGAACGCGCCACCGGGCGACACCGGCAGGGCGGCGCGCTGGGCGGGCGTCAGGCTGGCGGCATCGATGAGTACTTCGTTGAGCGCGCCGACGATCCCGTGGTGGGCCAGATAGAGCTTGCCGATGGCGTCGGGGCGGGCAAGCGCCGCTTCGATGACGCCGCTGGCGGAGGCGTTGATGACGGGAGTGACGCCACCGGATTGGGCGTAGAGCGCGTTTCTTGGCATGTGCAGTTCTCGGCAATAAATGAGGCCACATCGCAAACCGTGTGCCCAGTGGACCCCGGCCTGCGTCTTTAAGGGTGTGGATGATTACCTCATTGCCGCCAGATGACAATTGTTCGAGGCCAAGCGGTTGCCATCGAAATGCCCGAATCGCCCTTGTGTACAGGCTTTCGGGGGTATTCCGGTCCTTGCGTGATAGGCCGCGCGACCCGCTGGCGCCGCCCTCAGGCGATGCGCAACCCCGTGGCAGAGTCGAACCAATGCAGCCGGTGCACGGGCAGGCGCAGGTGCATGCGCTGGCCGAAGGCCGGCGCGCCGTCGTCCGGGTCGGCTACGCGCACGACCAGCGCGTGGCTGCCGAAGTTGGTGTGGATGAGTTGCTCGCCTCCCAAGGGTTCGACCAACTGCACGTTGACCGGTAGGCCGTCCTCGGCCGGTTCCAGGTGTTCCGGGCGCAGGCCGAGCGTGACTGTGCGCCCGGCCAGATCGGGGCGCGGTTGCGGCAGCGGTATGCGCGCCTCGGCACCGCATTGCAGTTGCGCGCCGTCGTCGCTGATGTGGCCGGGGATGAGGTTCATCGGTGGCGAACCGATAAAGGCGGCGACAAAAGTGCTGGCCGGCGCGCGGTAGACCTCCATCGGCGTGCCGATCTGCTCCACGCGTCCGGCGTTCATGACCACCATGCGGTGGGCCAGCGTCATCGCTTCGACCTGATCGTGCGTAACGAACAGGCTGGTCGTGCCGAGCGTGCGATGGAGCTTCTGGATTTCGAGCCGCATCTGTACGCGCAGCTTGGCGTCGAGGTTCGACAGCGGCTCATCGAACAGGAAAGCCTTGGGCTCGCGCACGATGGCGCGGCCCATCGCCACCCGCTGGCGCTGACCACCCGACAACTGCGCCGGGCGGCGCGCGAGCAGGGAATCCAGTTCGAGAATGTGTGCCGCGGCGTTCACGCGCGTGCGGATGTCTTCGCGCGACATGCCGCGAATCTTCAATCCGTAGGCCATGTTGTCGAACACGCTCATGTGCGGATAGAGCGCGTAGTTCTGGAACACCATGGCGATGTCGCGGTCCTTGGGTTCGAGCGTGTTCACCACTCGCCCGTCGATGAGAATCTCCCCGCCAGTGATCGCCTCGAGTCCGGCCACCATGCGCAACAGGCTCGATTTGCCGCAACCCGACGGGCCGACGATGACGACGAACTCACCGTCGTTGACGCGCATGTCGATGCCATGGATCACGGCGTTGTCGCCGTATGCCTTGCGAACCTGCCTGAATTCGAGAGTCGCCATATCGCGGTTGTCAGTGTTGGCAGAGGTATGCCGTCATTTTTCGGTGTCCACCAGGCCCTTCACGAACCACCGCTGCATGGCCAGTACCACCACGGCCGGCGGCAGCATGGCGAGAATGGCGGTGGCCATGACGAGGTTCCAGTCGGTGGCTGCGTCGCCCGCGCCGGAGATCATCCGCTTGATGCCGATGACGACGGTGTACATGTCCTCGCGCGTGGTCACCAAGAGCGGCCACAGGTATTGATTCCAGCCGTAGATGAAGAGGATCACGAACAGCGCGGCGATGTTCGTGCGCGACAGTGGCAGCACCACATCGCGGAAAAACCGCAACGGCCCTGCGCCGTCGATGCGTGCTGCCTCGGCCAGCTCGTCCGGTATCGTCATGAAGAACTGCCGGAACAAAAAGGTCGCCGTGGCGGATGCCACCAGCGGCAGCGTGAGACCGGCATAGCTGTCGAGCAGTTGCAGTCGCGCCATCACCTCGTAGGTGGGCGAGATGCGCACTTCCACCGGCAACATGAGCGTGACGAAGATCATCCAGAAGCACAGTTGCCGTCCGGGGAAGCGGAAGTACACCACTGCGAAGGCCGACAGCAGCGAGATGGCGATCTTGCCCAGCGCGATCGCCAGCGCCATCACCAGGCTGTTGAACAGCATCGGTCCGACCGGCGATTTGGCGGCGGTGACACTGCCTGCGGTGAGTACGTGCCGGTAGTTCTCAAAGAAATGTGAGCCGGGCAGCAGCGAAATCGGCACGCGCATGACCTCGTCCGCGCTCTGTGTGCTTGCTGCAAAGGCCACCCATAGCGGCAGCGCCACGGCGGCGACGCCGACGATGAGCATCAGGTGACTGAACAGGGCGAGCCAGGGGCGGTTCTCGATCATCAGTACTGCACCTTGCGTTCGATGAACCGGAACTGCACCACCGTGAGCGCGATGACGATCACCATCAGCACCACCGACTGCGCGGCCGACGAGCCGGCGTCGCCACCCCGGAAACCATCGTAGAACGCCTTGTAGACGAGAATCTTCGTCGCCTGCGCCGGCCCGCCGTTGGTGGTGGCGTCGATGATGGCGAAGGTATCGAAGAAGGCGTAGACGAGATTCACCACCAGCAGAAAGAACGTTGTTGGCATCAACAGCGGAAAGACGATGTCGCGAAAACGCTTCCATGGGCCGGCGCCGTCGATCGCTGCAGCTTCGATGAGCGAGCGCGGAATCGACTGCAGCCCCGCCAGAAAGAACAGAAAGTTGTAGCTGATCTGTTTCCACACGGCGGCCAGCACGACCAGCGTCATCGCATCGGTAGCATCGAGGTGGTGGTCCCACTGCACGCCGACGCGCCGCAACCACACCGCCAGCACGCCCATGCCGGGCGCGAACAGAAACGACCACAGCACGCCGACCACGGCCGGCGCCACGGCATACGGCAGGATGAGCAACGTCTGGTACACCTGCGCGCCGCGTGTGACGCGGTTGCACAGTGTCGCCAACAGCAGCGAAATGCCCAGCCCCAAGACGGTAACCAGCAATGAGAACACCGCGGTCGTGCCGAACGAGGCGAGATACAGCGGATCGTTGAAGAGGTCAGAAAAATTGATCAGCCCGGCAAAGCGCACCGAGTCGCCGAAAGTGTCCTGGATCAGTACCGACTGATACAGCGCCTGGACCGCCGGCCAGAAGAAGAACACCACGGTCACCGCCAGTTGCGGTGCGAGTAGTGCGTAAGGGAGCCAGGGCGAGCGGAAGAGGACGCGTTTTTCCATCAGGAGAAGGGCGGGCCGTGTCGCTTGCCCGCCCTCTGTGTGCCGTGATTACTTGTTCGCGCGTGAGAACTTGTCCAGCTCGGCATTGCCGCGCTGCACGGCGGCGTCCAGACCCTGCTGCGCGGTCTTCTGGCCGTTCCACACCGATTCGAGCTCTTCGTCGACGATGTTGCGGATCTGCACGAAGTTGCCCAGACGCACGCCCCGCGAATTGGTGGTGGTCTTTACGATCATCTGCTTGACCGCCACGTCGGTGCCCGGATTCTGTTCGTAGAAGCCGCTCTTGCGTGTCAGGTCATAGGCGGCCAGCGTGAGCGGCAGATAACCGGTCTGCTGGTGCCATTCGGCCTGCACTTCGGGGCGCGACAGGAAGGTGAAGAATTTCGCCACGCCCTTGTACTCCGGCGCGCTCTTGCCACCCATCACCCACAGGCTGGCGCCGCCGATGACGGTGTTCTGCGGAGCGCCCGGTACGTCCGGGTAATAGGGCAGGGGGGCGACACCAAACTCGAACTTGGCGTTGCGCTTGATGTTGCCAAGCGCGGCGGACGAGGACGTTAACATGGCGCACTCACCGCTGTAGAACTTGGCCTCCGGCTCGTTCTTGCGGCCGGCATACGTGAACAGCCCCTGCTTGAGCCAGTTCTGCATATTGGCGATGTGGCGCACATGCAGCGGCGAATTGAACGTCAGGCGCGGACTGGTGCCATCGAGCCCATTGCCTTGCGTGGCGAACGGCACGTTGTGCCAGGTCGAAAAGCTCTCCAACTGCACCCAGGACTGCCAGCCCGTGGTGTATGCGCACGTGCTGCCCGAAATCTTGAGCTTGGCCGCCGCTGAAGTCAGCTCGGTCCATGTTGCCGGCGGCTTGGCCGGATCGAGACCCGCCTTGCGAAAGGCGTCCTTGTTGTAGAAGAAGACCGTGGTCGAGCTATTGAACGGCAGCGACAGCATCTTGCCGTTGCGGTCGGTGTAGTAACCGGCGACCGCAGGCACGTAGGCCTTCGCGTCGAACGGCTCGCCGGCTTCGCTCATCAGTTGGTAGACCGGCTTGATCGCCTTGCCGGCCGACATCATGGTGGCCGTACCGACTTCGAAAACCTGCAGGATGTGTGGCGCGTTGCCGGCCCGGTAAGCGGCGATTGCCGCAGCCATCGACTCGTCATACGCGCCCTTGAAGACGGGCACCACGCGATAGTCGCGCTGACTGGAATTGAATTGGGTGGCGAGTGCATTGACGCGGTCGCCCAGCGCGCCGGTCATCGAGTGCCACCATTGGATTTCCACCACGGCCTGGGCGGCACCTGTCGCCACGAGACCCAGCGCCGCGAGCATGGCGCGCATGCAGTACTTGTTCATGTTCTCTCTCCCCGGCCGGGTAAATCGAGCACACTGAAGCATGTTTATTGCGCGGGCATGACGAACGCAACCCGCGGAGCACGGATGGCTGGATGTGGCTGAGCCGGGGCTGACGTTAATGCAAGTGGCGTGAGGCGGGCATCAGGGTTTACGGGAGGCGAGGTGTCGCCCTTCTTTTGAGAAGCCCTTTCTTGTTGGTTGGGTTCGCTGTTTGTGCGTTGATCGGGGCGTTCGTCTTTGTCGCCCCTGCCTGGCAGGAACCGTTGGCGCGGTAGGGCGAGGTGCTATCCGCCGTCGCATCCCATGCGCGCGGCGTTGAAAGGCTCTTTCTTGCTTTCTGGTTGGTTGTTCTCGCTTGGTCTCGATTGCTTGAGTGTGTTGGCCGGGAGTTCTCCCCGGCGGGCGAGTAACTTTCTTGTTGCCGACAAGAAAGTCACCAAAGAAGCGGCCCCACAGCGTCGTCGGCCGTTGGCCGATCCCCTGCGCTGCGCGGTCGAGAAGGCGGCTGCGGAACTCGCCCTTCGGGCTCAGACAGTCCTCGCCGACGGCTACGCCGCAACCTTCTCGCCCTGTGCTGCTCGGCGACGCTGAATGGGGTGCCCACACCACACAACATGGTTGTTTGGGCGAAAGGCCAAGGCCTTGTTTCTAGCTGTTCGCGCTTCCGCTGGCGTTCTCGCCAATCACACGTCGTTGGCGATCGAACAGCTTTGTCAGCTCAAAGACGGCGGATGACGCTTTGCTTTTCCGCCCAACGCACTACTCGCAACATCTGAAACCTCGCTGCGCCTGTTGCATGTGCTTTGCGGTACACGCACAACACGTCACGCGCAATGTAGAGGATAGAGGACTTGGTTCCACGCATATCGAGGTGTTTGCTATGGCCGGCCCCTTTTGAGCCGCCGAGCAACGCAGACAAGTCAGGTTGCCCGCGCAACGGGTCGGCGAGGACTGTCTGAGCCCGAAGGGCGAGTTCCGCAGCCGCCTGACTTGGCGAGTAGCGCAGGGGACCAGCCGCAGGCTGGCGGCGATGCAGGGGTCGCTTTCTTGGTGACTTCTTTGTCGATAACAAAGAAGTTACTCGCCCGCCGGGGCGAACTCCCGGCCGTCGGGCATCAGCAGTCATCGCAACCGTTGATAGACGAAACCCCGCGCAGGAATGTGCTTGTTCAGCAGTCAAGCAAGGCGCCGCACTTTTCGCGGCGAGAACCCCCAGCCTACGTAATCAAGCAGTGGTGACAAAGTTCGGACAAGGAGCCGAGCAAGAAAAGGCTCTCCAAGCAAAATCCTCCCACTCGCGGCCGACCGCACAACACAACGGCGTGCGCCGTAAAACGCAATCCCCCTACCCCTCCCGTACTGGCGCCGTCAGCGGCAACGACAAAGTAAACAGCGTCCCTTCTCCCTGCGTGCTGGCAACGCTTATCCGCCCCCCCAGCACCCCGGTGACGATGTTGTGCACGATGTTCAATCCCAGGCCGCTCCCATCGCGCCCAAGCCGCGTCGTGAAGAACGGATCGAAGATGCGCCCGAGGTTTGCCGGCGGGATGCCCACGCCGTCGTCCTCGCACGTAATGATGACGTCGTTGTCGTCCCCCATCCTGCCCGTGAGTCGCACCAGACCGGTTTCGCGTCCGTCGAATGCATGCGTCATCGCATTGCCGATCAGGTTGCTGATCACTTGGCCGAAGGGGCCAGGGAAGCTGTCCAGCCAGATGTCGCTCTCGACATTCACCTCCACGCCGTACGGCGTCTTGCGGAACATCGGCTGCATGGTCAGCACGACTTCGTGGATGACTTCTTCCAGATTGAACACGCGGCGTTGCGAACTGGTCTGGTTGACCGCGACCTGTTTGAAGCTGGAGATGAGCTCGCCTGCGCGTTGCAGATTGCGCACCAGGATGTCCGCGGCTGAGCGCCCTTCGTCGAGGAAGTCATCCAGCTCTGAACGCCGCAGACCGCCCTGCGCTTTGGCGGTGAAGTCGCGGTTCATGTCGTGCAGCGTGCTGGCCACCATCAGGCTGTTGCCGATCGGGGTGTTCAGCTCATGCGCCACACCCGCGACGAGTGAGCCGAGGGCCGCGAGCTTTTCCGAGCGGATCAACTCGGTCTGCGTGCGTTGCAGGGTGTCGAGCGTGGAACTCAACTCGCGGTTGGCCGCAGCCAGATCGCGTGTGCGTTCAAATACGCGCCGCTCGAGCGATGCGTTCAGCTCTTCGACCTGGCGCTGCGCGGAGCGCACGGCGGTGATGTTGACCGTCGCCACCAGCCAGCAGGGTTCGGTGGTGATCACGCTGCGCACGTGCAGTTGGCAGTCGCGGATGCCGCCGTTGCGCGAGCGCAGGCGAATCGAAAAACCGCTCACATAACCACGTTCGCGCAACTCTTCCGCCAGTGCTTCGCCGACCTCTGGATCGGCATAACGTCCAAGGTCGATGGGCGAGCGGCCGAGCATTTCCTCGCGCGAAAAGCCGAACACTTCGCAGGCCGAAGGATTCACGTCCAGGTACACGCGATCGGACTGGCGGATGAGGAACAGCGGAATCGGCGCGTGCTGGAAGATCGACGAGAACTTGTGCTCGCTGTGCTGTAGCGCTTCGAGTATGTCGATACGCGAGAACTCGGCGCCAGCGCGCGCAGCGCCGAGTTCGGCCAGCGATTGCGCTTCGTGCAGGTTGCGCGGGGGTGACGCGAAAAGCAGCGCCAGGTGTCCGATGACCCCGCCTTCCTCATCGTGCACGGCCACCGCCACGAAACTGTCGAGGTCCTCGCAAGCCGACAGCACGGGGTCTTCACTGAAGGCGGCGTGCGCTTGCGTCAGGCGGATGAACAGCCCGTCGCGTTCCAGCCGCATCGCCACGTCCGATGGCGCGGTGAGCGGGCCTTCGGGGATGGCCCAGCGCGGCGACGATGCCCAGCTTGCGACGACTTCGGTGCTGTCGTGTCCGGGCGCCGAGTAGGCGAGATAGGCTGCCTCCGCGCACGCTCCGCGCGCCAGTGCTCCGAGCGATTGTTCGAGGAACAGTTGCGGGGCGCTGCCTGCACCGATGCGCGCCAGCGCCGACATGGCGTCGGTCATGCGGCGGCGATCGGTAATGTCGTTGAGCAAGACAACGTGCTGCGTGAGCAGGCCGCTCTCATCGCGCAGCGGCTGGATTTCGGCTTCGACCCAATAAGTCTGCCCGCGACTGTCGCGGCAGGGCAGCTCCAGACCGCGCAGCGAGTCGCCGCGCGTCATCGAATCGATCAGCGGTGAGAAAGGTCCGCCGCCGGCGTCGCCGCGCAGCAGTTGAATCAACGGTGCGCCGAGGATCTGGTCGGGCGTCAGGCCGGAGCGTTCGGCGAAGGCATCGTTGTGCCATTCGACCATCCCCTCGGCATTTGTCAGCACAACAAGGTTGGTGGTGCGCTCGACGACCGTTGCGAGGCGGCGGATTTCTTCTTCCGCGCGTTGCCCGTCGGTGATGTCTTCGGCAATCGAAACAATGCGGATCGGATTGCCATTGGCATCGCGGATCAGGCTGTTGAACCAGCGGCACAGCACGTTGTGGCCGTCGTGGTGCACGTTGTGTGTATGTCGGCGTACCACGCCCGTGGTGCTGCGCAGGTCAGTTTCGACATCGCGCAGTATGGTCTCCTCGCGAGCGCTGTCGATCAGGAATGACACATGTCGGCCGAGGACTTCTTCGCGCCGCCAGCCGAACATCTGCATGGCGGCTTCGTTCCAGTCGAGCAAGTGCCAGCCCAGGTCGCACTCGATCACCGCCAGCGGGCTTTGTTCGACCAGTGTGCGCAGGCGTTGCTCGCGGTCGCGCAGGGCGCTTTCCACGCGCATGCGTTCGCGCAGGTCGACTTCCAGCGCGCGGTTTTTCTGTTCCAGCGAATGCAGGGTCGTGCGGAGCGCCTGTCGCGTGGTTTCGAGCTGTGCGCCGACATTGCCGATCTCGTCACGCCAGACTGCCTCGATCGGCACTTCGAGTTCGCCGCGCGCCAGCCGCTCGGCGGAGCTCGACAGTCGTTGCAGCGGCGTGCCCAGGCGCCATTGCAGAACCATCAGTATGAGCAATACCGATGATGCGACCTGCAAGGCCAGCATGCCGACGAGTGTCGCAATCTGGCGCGCGTATTGTTCGACGAAGGGTGCGTCGGTGATTTCGACGTGAGCGTGACCGATGATCTCGCCGCGATGGACGATGTCTTCATCGATGGCGTGAATGGTGCCGTCCTGGCGCGTGGCGTCCTCGCGCGACACGAAACTGCCCAGCCGTGGGTCGCGTACCTCGATGCGTACCACGGCGGGGTCGCGCATGAGCGCGTTGACCAGCGCGCCGGCAGTTTCGGCATCCAGCGCCCAGAGGCTTTCGCGCACGCCGAGCGTCAGCACTTCGGCGTCGCGGCGCAGTTGGCGTGAGACTTCGGATTCCAGCGTGTCGCGGTACAGGCGCACGCTGAGATACGTGCCGATGACGCCGGCGGGCAGCAACGTGCCCAGCAGCACGGCGATGACGACGGCGCGGCGCACCGTCAGTTTTGGAAAAAAGCGCGGCCCGATCAAGACGGCGCGGGCCCGCTCGGGCGCGTGCGCAGCCATTGTTGCAGCTCGGCCGCTTCCATCGGTTTGGCGAACAGGTAGCCTTGCGCTTCGCGGCAACCCATTTCGCGCAACAGTTCGAGCTGCTGCGAAGTCTCAACGCCCTCGGCCAGTGTTTCGATTCCCAGCTTGTCGGCCAGGCCGACGACCAGTTCGGGGATACGGCGGGCGCGCTCGTCGTGGGCGATATCGCGGATGAAGCCGCGATCGATCTTGAGCCGGTTGACGTGCAGGCGCTGCAGATATGACAGCGACGAGAATCCCGTGCCGAAGTCGTCCACGGCGATGCGCACGCCCATGGCCCTGACGGCGTCGAGGATCAGCGTGACATGTTCGCCTTCTTCCATGGCCATCGATTCGGTCAGTTCAAGTTCGATCGACGAGGGTTCGACCCCGGTTTCGTCCAGCACGCCACGCAGCATGTCGAGAAAGCCCGGATGACGCAACTGGTATGACGAAACGTTGATGGCCATGCGGCCGACGTCGAGCCCGTCGAGCGCGAACTGCGCTTGCTGCTGGCAGGCCGCGCGCAGTACCCATTCGCCGATCGCCACGATCATGCCGGAACGCTCGGCCAGCGGGATGAAGCGATCCGGCGGGATCAGCGTGCCGTCTTCGGCGCGCCAGCGCAGCAACGCTTCGACACCGGTGATGCGGCCGGAGCGCATGTCGATCTGCGGTTGATAGACGGTATACAGGCGCTGGCGTTCTACAGCGTGCCGCAGCGCTTGCAGCAGGCGCGCCCGTTCGCCGATCTCCACGGCCATGTCGCGCGTGAAGAATGCGTACTCGCCTCGGCTGGCGATCTTGGCCCGGCGCATTGCCATGCTGGCGTACTTGATGGCGTCCGCACCGTCACCGTCGACGTTGACCAGATGCGCGATGCCCATGGTGGTGGAGACGCGAAGCGCTTGCCCGTCTATCTGGAATGGCTCATTGAACAGCCGATTGAGTGACGCCGGCATGAGGTCTTCGACGCGCCCCAATACGCCGAAGATGTTGACTGCGATGCGGGCGACTTCGCACAGTGCGGGCAACTGACCGCGCAGGCGGCGTGCCACCGCGCGCAGGAGCGCGTCGCCGAAGCTGGGCCCCAGCGAATCGTTGGCGTCGGAGAACTGGTCGATGTCGATCAACGCTAGTGTGTATTCGCTGCGTTCGGGCGAGCCCAGCCGGGCATCGAGTTGCGCGACCAGACTGACGCGGTTGGCCATTCCGGTGAGCGGATCGAAGTACGCACGTTCATGCAGGCTGGAGAACAGGCGCGTGTTGTCGAGCCCGATCGAGATGTTGGCGCAGAACACCTGCAGCAGTTGGCGGGTGGCTTCGTTCGACGGGAGAGGCGGTATCCAGCCATGCCGCCATGTTGCGGCGATCGCGCGCCGAGAAAAACAGCGTGGTGCCGTTGGCACTGAACAGGTGGCGCTCCTCGTTCAGGCACAGGTTGATCTGTTCGCGGATGCGCGTGTCGATGATCCGCGACACGGGCTGGTCGATGAGCGGTGAGTAGCGCCCGGCGGCGGCGATGACGATTGGCGTGGCGGTGGCGTCGTCTTCGTTGCCGTCCTGGGCACAGATGAGCCCTTCGGGGCGCACGCTCAGCAGCGCGGACAGTTGCGTGATGACGCCGGCAGCGAAGTTGCGCATGCCCGTCAGCGCCATGAGTTCGCCGGTGGCGTGCACCACCATCGTGAGCCCCCGCCGCGCGGCGTTGATGGTGCGGATCTGGTCGTATGACCGGATCGCCGCCGTCAGTGTGGTGTACAGCTTGTTGCGGGTGAGTTCCGACTTGGTCTTGTAGTCGTTGATGTCGTAATCGCGTACGGCTTCGAGTTCGGGCGCGTAGCCCGGCTGCCCTGTGCGCAGGATGATGCGCGTGTCGGTCAGGCCGAATTCGTCGCGGATCTGACGTACCAGACGCAGGCCTGCGTCGTCTTGCTCCATGACCACGTCGAGCAATATGACGGCGATGTCGGATTCGCGCGAGAGGATTTCGCGCGTCTGCGCCGCGGAATATGCATGCAGGAATTCCACCGGGCGATGCAGGATGGGGGTGCTGCGCAGGGCGAGCGAAGTGGTGGCGTGAACGTCTTCGTCGTCGTCGACGATCAGCACGCGCCAGGCGCTGCCAGCGTTGGCATGTGGCACGTCCTTGCCGTCTTCGCGCAAGAACAGGAGCTCATCGCCGTCGTCAGTCGCCGCCACTGCCGTTCTCCTTCATGCTGCCTGCATCGAATTGATGTTGCTTGCATGACGCGCTCGCTCAGAACCGCTTTGCTCTGTCTGTCAGCGGCTCTTAGAGCCCGGAACGCACCTCCCGTTTTCCTTTCGAAGGCCAACGCTTGTGAGGGTTCATTGTGTTCCAGGTTCTGGCATCGACGTCTTATGCCCCGATGCCGTCGGGCGCGCACTGCCGCAATATGTCGTGGGCGGACAGTGCCGGCCTCACGCTTACTCTATCGGCATTGGCGCCCGCGACTGAATACCGACATAGGGGTATCCGCAATCGAAGCGGGCATTGCGCAGCGAGCGCAATGCCTGGATGACGCAAATGTTGCGCGCGGACCTGCTCAGGGGAGCTGTGCTTCGAGCGCAAACAGCGATTCTACGGTTTCACGCTGGCGTACAAGGTGCATCGCCTCGCCGTCGACCATGACTTCTGCCACGCGCGGACGCGTGTTGTAGTTCGAACTCATCGCCATGCCGTAGGCGCCGGCCGACAGGATCGCCACGAGGTCGCCTTCGGCGAGTGCGAGTTCGCGATCATGCCCGAGGAAGTCGCCGCTTTCGCATACCGGGCCGACCACTTCATAGCGTTGTGCTGCACCATCGCGGTGCGCGACCGCCACAATCTGGTGATAGGCGTCGTACAGGGCTGGCCGCGCCAGATCGTTCATCGCCGCGTCGACAATGGCGAAATTCTTCGTCTCGCCGTGCTTGAGGAATTCGACGCGCGTAAGCAGCAGGCCGGCATTGCCCACGAGTGAGCGGCCCGGTTCGAAGCACAGCTTTTCGGGACGGCCGGCGAAGGCCGCCAGCAGCGGCCCGACGTAGTCAGCGGCGCTCGGTGGCACTTCGTCGTCGTAGCGAATACCCAGGCCGCCGCCAAGGTTGACGTGGTTGAAGCGGATGCCCTCGGCTTCGAGCGATTCAATCAGGCCACGCAATTTCTCTGCCGCTTCCGCCATCGGGGCGGCATCCAGCATCTGCGAGCCGATGTGGCAGGCGATGCCGCTGACCTTCAGATGCTTGGACGCGGCGGCTTTGCGGTACAGCGCTGCGGCTTCGTCGAAGTTGACGCCGAATTTGTTTTCGCGCAGGCCGGTGGAAATGTACGGATGGGTCTTCGGGTTAACGTTCGGATTGACGCGGAACGCCATCGGTGCGGGCGTGCCGGCCTCGGCTGCGACTTCGATCAGACGATCGAGTTCGGCCGCGGATTCGAGGTTGAAGCAATGGATACCAGCATCCAATGCCTGGCGCATTTCGGCTCGGCTCTTGCCCACGCCCGAGAACACCACCCGCTCGGGACTGCCACCAGCGGCCAGTACACGCGCCAGTTCCCCCCCGACACGATGTCGAAACCGGCGCCCAGGCGCGCAAACAGGTTCAGCACCGCCAGATTGCTGTTGGCCTTGACGGCGTAGCACACCATTGCGTCGCGTCCGGCCAGGGCGCTGGTCCAGGCGCGATAAGCCCCTTCCAGCGCGGCACGTGAATAAACGTAGACCGGCGTGCCGAAGCGTTCGGCAACGTGGGCGAGCGGCACGGATTCAAGCGCAAGCCCTTGGGCGGATTCGGAAAGGGTAGGAATGGCAAAAGACATGGTCGATGATTGGGTTGGGGCGAGTATCAGGGCTGGATCGGCGCCAGCGGGGCCGAAGCCGCTTCTTTGCTAACATCGTCAGCCGATACCGGCGCGCTGGCCTGGGCCGGCGCTGGCGTGGTCGCACCAGGCTGGCGCGGCGGTGGGGGCAGGTACAGCGCACCCTTGATGCCGCAGGCGGCGCAGACGGTGGCAAGCACGATCGGAACGATGATGGAGCGCATGCGCGGTTCGTTATTGAAAAAACGGGAAGCCGCCATGGTAACAAAGGACACCCAAAGAGATGGATGAAGCAGAATTTCTTGATCTGGCCGACGCCGAAATGGCGCGTCTGGAAGAGCGCATCGAAAGCACGCTGGACGCTGCCGATATCGACTGCGATATCGAGCCGCAGGCTGGCGGCATCCTGCAACTGACGTTCGAGGACGACAGCAAGATCATCATCAACCGCCACGCTGCGGCCCGTGAGATCTGGGTCGCGGCGCGCTCGGGCGGTTTTCACTACAAGTACGCCGACGGCAAGTGGATCGGCACGCGCGACGGGGAAGAGCTGTATCGGGCGCTGTCGCGGCTGATTTCGCAGCAGAGTGGCGGGGCGATCGTGCTTTGACGGGTTGAAAGGGCGGTAAAAGGCCCTTTCGTGCTAGCGGCAAAGTTACTGTTTTCGTCGATCAGGAAGCGAGCCCAGGCACGAAGGGCCCTTCTGGCGCCAACTGCTCGCTGAGCGGCCCTTATTTATCTGCCCGGATCAAACCGGCTGTACTTCTTGATCGCTTGGTTGATTTCCTGAATCGCTTGCTCGATTTCGTTGTCGGACAGATTGGCTGCGTCCGGCGTGCGGCTGCGCGCGAAACCTTCCATCTGCGTGGTGACTGAATCCACTGGCATGGTCGCCGTGGAAATGCTCGCCGGCAGGCCGTCGGCATAGTCCTCGTGCCAACGCATCGACAGCATCGACAGGTTGTCGCAGGTCTCCCCGCCGGTCTGCTGGGCTTCGTCGAGCAAGTGCGGCGAGAGCTTGAGGATGTCTCCGTCGCTCAGGCGGTGCGCGATCTCGTCGTTGGGCAGGTTGCCCCACACGCCGTCCGAGCACATCACGATCAGATCGTTGGCGAACAGCGGCATTGGCGACGAAAACTCGATCTGCGGCGAATGGCTGCCGCCCAGGCAACTGAAAATGCGGTTGCGTGCCGGGTGGCGGGCGGCTTCTTCTTCGGTGATCAGGCCCTGGTCGAGCATCAGTTGCAGCCGCGAGTGGTCGCGCGTTTGGGCAATCGCCCGGCCGCGCCGCACCAGGTACAGGCGCGAGTCACCGGCATGAGCCCAGAAAGCCACGCTGTTCTGCACCACGCAGGCCACGATGGTGGTGCGCGGTGCCTCGGGCAGGCCTTTGTCGAAGGCGTAGTCGAGGATGGCGTTGTGCGCGTTCGACAACGAGCGCGACAGGAACATCAACTCGTCGCGTAGCAGCGGCTGCGCGTTACGCTGGAAGGCTTCGATGATGTACTGCACCGCGATCTGGGCGGCGATTTCGCCATACAGGTGGCCGCCCATGCCGTCGGCGACGACCATCAGCAGCGCTTCGCGCGTGTAGCTGTAGGCGACGCGGTCCTGGTTGTTGGGCCGGCTACCGGCCCGACTCTCTTGGTAGATCGTGAATTTCATGATTTGCCGATGAGTGCGCGCAGACGATTGCCAACGATGTCGATGAGGCGGGCGGGCGGCTCGGGGGCCACCACGCGGGCGCGCGTGAGCAGGGCCTTTTGCAGGGCGTAGAACGCTCTGGGGGCGGTCAAGCGGGTTCAATTGCAGGCACCAGTCGATTGTTTCGAGCAGATGCGCCGAGTACTGCCCCGCGAAGCGCTTGGTCGCCCACTCGATGGTGTCCTTCTTGATGCGTTCGTCCGAACGTTGCGGAGCATGGCCGGCCAGGCAGGCGTACATGGCGGCGCCAGTGCTGTAGATGTCGCTCCATGGGCCCAGGTGTTCGCGGTCGTTGAACTGCTCGGGCGGCGCAAACCCCGGTGTATACATGGGCTTGAGCATGGGCGTGTCGGCAGCCAGCGTCTGGCGGGCCGCGCCGAAGTCGAGCAATACCGGCGTGCCGTCGTTGCGCAGGTAGATGTTCGAAGGCTTGATATCCAGGTGCAGCAGCTTGTGTGCATGGACTTCCCGCAAACCATTGAGCAGCCGGGTGAATACGCCGCGGATCAGGCGTTCCTTGACCTCGCCGCGGTTGCGCTGGATGAAGTCCTGTAGCGTGCGGCCGCGTTCGAACTGCATCACCATGTAAACGGTGTTGTTGGCGCGAAAGAAATTCAACACCCGGACGACGTTCGGGTGCATCAGCTTGGCGAGCGCGCGGCCTTCCTCGAAAAAGCACTTCATTCCGTAGCGGAATGCCGCCTGGTGTTCCTCGGTAATCTGGGGTTCGATCTCGCCTTCCTTGCGCAGCGCCAGCGAGTTGGGCAGGTATTCCTTGATCGCCACGGGCGTGCCGTCGGCGTCCATGGCGAGGTAAACGATCGAAAAGCCACCCAGGCTCAATTGCTGTTCGATGCGGTATTGCTCCAGCTGGAAGCCGGACGGCAGTGGGCTATTTGCTTGAGACGGCATGTGTCTGGGCGTTATGATCCGACAAGCGGCGGCTTTTTCAGGTTGTACAGCTACTCGGGCAGCGCGATACAGGCTCGCCCGCCGCTCATTCGATCACACGGATAATTCCAATGGTATATAGCATGACGGGCTACGCGGCCCTCTCGCGCGACGTCGGACGCGCGGTGATGCAAATCGAGCTGCGTAGCGTCAATTCTCGTTATCTCGACCTCGCCTTCCGTATTGGAGAGGACCTGCGCTTCGCCGAACCCATCGTTCGCGAACTGATCGGCGCGAGCCTAACACGGGGCAAGGTCGAATGCCGCATGAGCCTACAGGCGGCGACCGCCGGTGAAGTCTCGATCTCGGTTAACGGCAGTGTGCTGGAGCAACTGAAGCTGGCTCAGTCGCAGGTGCAGGCCGTGTTCGACCAGGCGACTTCGATGTCGGTGGGCGAAATCCTGCGCTGGCCGGGCGTGCTGGCCGAAGACGCACTGCAGGCCGAAGCCCTGGCGCCCGAAGTACAGGCGCTGGCCCGTGCCGCGCTCGAAGAGCTGCGCGCCACCCGTGCCCGCGAAGGCGAAAAGCTCGTCGTCATGCTGCGCGACCGTGTGTCGCTCATGCGTGAACGCGTGGCCGCTGCCGAACCCATCGTGCCGGCGGCCGTGGCTGAATATCGCGAACGCATGACGCAGCGCCTGCGCGAGGCAGTGGCGTCGCTGGACGAAGACCGCATCCGGCAAGAAGTCACGCTTTTTGCCCAGCGCGTCAACGTGGCCGAAGAAATCACTCGCCTGTCAGCCCACCTCGACGAAGTCGAACGTGTACTCAAGAAGGGTGGCGCGGTCGGCAAGCGGCTCGATTTCCTCATGCAGGAACTCAACCGCGAGGCCAATACGCTGGCGTCGAAATCTGTGTCAACGGAACTGACTTCGATCGCCGTCGAACCTCAAGCTGTATATTGAACAGATGCGCGAGCAGGTCCAGAACCTCGAGTGACATCCGCGCCGGCTTGTGGCGACGTCGTCGCGACAGGTCTGGCGCGACGACGCAATGGATATATGACAGGCATTCTCTACATCGTTTCGGCGCCTTCGGGCGCCGGCAAGACCACCTTGGTCCGCGGGCTGCTCGCGGCCGACCCGGCAGTACGGCTGTCCATTTCCTACACCACGCGGGCGCCGCGTACGGGCGAAGAACACGGCGTGGCCTACAACTTCACTGACGTGGAGCGCTTCATGGCGATGCGCGAAGCGGGTGAATTCATCGAATGGGCCGAGGTTCATGGCAACTACTACGCCACCTCGGCACCCTGGTTGCGCGGCCAGCTCGAAGCCGGGCAGGACGTTCTGCTCGAAATCGACTGGCAGGGCGCCGAGCAGGTGAAGCGGCAGTTTGCCGAGGCGGTGGGTATTTTCATCATGCCGCCATCGTACGAAGTACTCGAATCGCGCTTGCGCGGGCGGGGCACGGACCACCCTGACGTGATCGCCCGCAGGCTGCATGCCGCCCGCGACGAGATGCGTCGGGTGAACGACTTCGATTACGTTATAATTAACAATGACTTGCAGGAAGCAACCGCGGATCTGCGTGCTGTCGTACGAGCTGTCCGTCTCAAGACGGCCATCGCACGTGCTCGCCACCCCGGTGTCTTCCTTCCTGACGCTTAGCGCGTTATAAGGTTTGCAGGCCATGTTTCTGCACTCCACCGGAGTGCTTGAAGTGGCCCACGCGGACCCCATTTGTTTTTACTTCAGGAGTTCTACATGGCCCGTATTACGATCGACGACTGCCTGCGCCGGGTTCCCAACCGTTTCCAGCTGACCCTCGCTGCGACCTATCGCGCCCGTCAACTGGCCGCTGGCAGCTCGCCCCTGATCGAAAGCGACCGCGACAAGCCCACCGTGACCGCGCTGCGTGAAATCGCCGCCGGCAAGGTCGGCCTGGAGTTGCTCAACCGAGGTCAGGCGTAAGCCTGGAGCGGGACGGGAGGAACCTACATGGAGCCGGCTCCCCGCGTCCCGCATGCGCCTGCCAAATCGACCAAGTCGTCGGGCCCCCGTCTGGCTGTCATCGAAGGCGAAATCACCGATCTGACGCCCGCCAACAATGGCGACGGCGCCGTCAGCCTTGAAGCGGCGGAATTCGCTCGCCTCAAGGCGCAGGCTGCCCGTTACCTGAAGCCGGAAGAACTCGACCGGCTCGAAGCGGCCTATCTTCTGTCGGCGGATGCCCATTCGGGGCAGTTCCGCATCAGCGGCGAGCCCTATGTCACGCATCCGCTGGCGGTCACGCAGATGCTGGCGACCTGGCACCTCGACGTACAGGCACTCGTCGCGGGGCTGCTGCATGACGTGATGGAAGACACCGGCGTCACCAAGGATCACATTGCGGGCGAGTTCGGCAAGACCGCCGCCGATCTGGTCGATGGTGTCTCCAAGCTCGATAAGCTCGAATTCCAGTCGTACAAGGAAGCCCAGGCCGAGAACTACCGCAAGATGTTCCTGGCCATGGCGCGCGATGTGCGCGTCATCCTCATCAAGCTGGCCGATCGCCTGCACAACATGCGCACACTCGATGCCGTGCGGCCCGACAAGGCTCGCCGCATCGCCCGTGAAACGCTCGAAATCTACGCCCCGATTGCCAACCGGCTCGGGCTGAACACGATCTACCGGGAGTTGCAGGAGCTGTCTTTCCGGCACATCCATCCGATGCGCTACCGCGTGCTCAGCAAAGCGCTGAGACAGGCGCGGGGCGATCGTCGCGAGATGGTGGCGCGCCTGATGGGCAGCATCCAGGAGCGTTTGGACCAGTGGCACGTCAACGCCGAAGTCCACGGCCGCGAAAAGCACCTCTACGGCATTTACCGCAAGATGGTCAACAAACACCTGTCGTTCTCGCAGGTGCTCGACATCTTCGGCTTCCGCATCATCGTTAAGAGCGTGCCTGAGTGTTATCTCTCGCTCGGGGCGCTGCACGAGCTCTACAAGCCCGTGCCTGGCAAGATCAAGGATTACATCTCGATCCCCAAGGCCAACGGCTACCAGTCATTGCACACCACGGTGATCGGCCCCGGCGGCACCCCCGTCGAAATGCAGGTGCGCACGGTCAACATGCACACCGTGGCTGAGAGCGGCGTGGCGTCGCACTGGCTGTATAAGGACGATTCCCAGCCGTTGTCCGATCTGCAGCGCAAGACGCACAACTGGCTGCAATCGCTGCTCGAACTGCAGACCGCGTCGGGCGATTCGGCGGAGTTCCTGGAACACGTCAAGATCGACCTGTTCCCCGGCGATGTGTTCGTGTTCTCGCCCAAGGGCAAGATCTTCAACCTGCCGCGCGGTGCCACGCCGGTCAACTTCGCCTACGCGGTGCACACCGACGTCGGCAACCGTTGTGTTGCCTGCCGTATCAACAATGAGTTGATGCCTTTGCGCACAGAGCTGTCCAATGGCGATCAGGTCGAGATCATCACCGCCGTACACGCGAGTCCGAATCCGGCCTGGTTGTCGTACGTACGCACCGGCAAGGCGCGCGCTGAAATCCGCCATTTCCTCAAGTCTGTCCAGCACGAAGAAGCCACTGCGCTGGGCGAACGCCTGCTGATCCAGGCGCTGCGCAGCCATAGCCTGGTGCTTGCCGACATTGGCGAGCACGCGTGGGAGCGTCTGCTGCGTGAAGTCGGCCTCAAGCACCGCAACGAACTGCTCACGGATATCGGTCTGGGCAAGCGTCTGGCCGCGGTGGTCGCCAAGCAATTGGTAGATGCTCAAGGCGCGCAACATGCGGGCGGCGATGAGTTGCGTCCGCAACGCGCAGCCAGCCCGATTCTCATCCACGGCGGCGAAGGCATGGCGGTGCAGATGGCCCGTTGTTGCCGGCCGATTCCGGGCGACCCCATCGTCGGCATGATCCGCAAGGGGCAGGGGCTGGAAGTCCACGTCAACGATTGCCCGGTGCTCACGCGCAACCACTCGTCTGAGCGCGACCGTTGGGTTGACGTGGAATGGGAGCTCGGCACTGAACGCATGTTCGACGCAAGCATTCGTGTGATTGCCGAACAGCGCCGTGGCGCGCTGGCTCGCGTGGCTGCCGCCATCACCGATCAGGAAGCCGGCATCCAGAACGTCAGCATGGAATCCGAACGCGGCGCGCACATCATCATCAACTTCACGCTGCAGGTGCAGAACCGCCTGCATCTGGCGCGCATCATGCGGGCCATCCGCCGTATTCCCGACGTCGTGCGTATCAACCGCACGCGCGGCGACACCAAGGCGACCGACAAAAACGAACGCCGCAGCTAGCGGCACATCGACGAACCCAACACAAGCAATCCCTGGAGTCTGACCAAATGGCGATGTACGAGTCCGAACACACCAAATTCATGCGCGAATTTCTCGACAAGCACCCCGAGGAACTGACCGAACAGCGCAAGGGCCGTGCCCTGTGGTGGGACAAGCCGCAAGACGTCGAGACCACCAAGGCCAACGAAGAATCGAGCGTGGCGCAAAAGCCCTACGTCTACCAGACCGAGGTCTGATCCCAGCCATTGGCCGGCGGTGATAGCCGCCGCAGCCGTACAGATGATCTTTCCGCGCCTTGCCATCGTCAACCTCGAAACAACCGGGGCCGACGCCACCACCGAACGCATCACCGAAATCGCCATCATCCTCACCGAGGGCGACATGCTGGTTGAAGAATGGTCTTGCCTGGTCGATCCGGGCATGCCCATTCCGCCGCGTATCCAGGCGTTCACCGGCATCACCGACGACATGGTGGCCGGACAGCCGCGCTTTGAAGACCTGGCGGAAGAGGTGCGTGCCCGCCTTGCCGGCGCGGTGTTCGTGGCTCACAACGCGCGCTTCGACTACAACTTTCTGCGCGCATCGTTCGAACGCATCGGTCAGAGTTTCGATGCGCCCATCATGTGTTCGGTGAAGTTCTCGCGGGCACTCGATCCACAGTTCCCGCGTCATGGGCTGGACGCCATCATCGAGCGCGGCAACTACGTTATCGAGTCTCGCCATCGGGCATTGGATGACGCACGCGTGGTGTGGCAATTCCTGCGCGATACGGTTGGTCGAACGCGACCCGGACACCGTACGCCGCGCGTGGTCGCGCGCCTATTCCACGTCCACCGTGCCGCGTTTGCCGACGGGGGAGCTCGAAGCGCTGCCCGACAGCCCCGGTGTATTCGTGTTCTATGGCGGCGACGGCCGCGTGTTGCAGATCGGGCGCGCCCGCGATCTGCGCTCGCAAGTGCTCGGGCTGTTCACTGGCACACGCAACGACAATCGCAGCCGCAGCCTCGCGGCACGCGTGCGCAATGTCGAGACCTATCCCACTGCTGGCGAACTCGGCGCCCAGTTGATGGAGCTGGCCATCGCCCGTCAGTTCGAACCCGAAAAGCGTCCCGGTGCGTACGGCTGGCGCTGGCGTCGTCAGGTGCTGCCGGGCATGGGGCCGCTGATGCAGTTGGAAGACCTCGCGGCCTCCGACCCTGCCGATTGGGACGACGCGTTCGGCTGCTTCCGGGGCGAGCGCGAGGCTGACACGGTGCTGCGCGAACTGGCTCGTCAACACAAGCTGTGTCTGTCTCGCCTTGGGCTCGAACATGCTTCGCCTTGCCAGGCGCTGGCCTTCGGTCGCTGCAACGGCGTGTGCGTGGGGCAGGAGAGTGCCGAGGTGCACGACGCGCGTCTGGCGGCAGCGCTCGCCACCTTGAGCGTGCGCGCTTGGCCGTTCGCGGGCCCGATCGTGGTGCGTGAACATCACGAGGCATCGGCGCGCAGCCAGGCCCACATCTTCGACCGCTGGTGCCATCTCGGTTCGGCCATGTCCGAGGAAGAAATCGGCGACAGTCTTGCCGCGCCCCGCATTTTCGATGCCGACATCTATCGTTTGCTGCAGCGTTGGTTAGCCGCGCCCGGCCACAGTCTGCAGATCGAATGCGTCGGTGCGCCCGAACCCTCCGACGCCGCCTAAGGCCGATCGCGCCAGCTCCGGGTGGAGCCGGCGCGACTTCCATCAGAACGTCCCCTGTATCCCCAGCATTGCACTGCGACCGCCTTGCGGCGCGATGTCCTTGAGTACCGAGCTGTGCTCGCGCACCTCGGCATCGAACAGGTTGTTGAGCTTGAGGAAGGCCGACAAGGTCGCTCCATGCACGGGTAGCGCGTAGCTGAACACCGCGTTGACAACCGTGTAGTCATCGGTGGGCAATTCGTTTGCCGCCACGCGTCGCTGCGCCGCCCCGTACTTGACGTCTACGCTGGCGCCCCAGCGGCCGAACCCGTAGTCAGCGCCCACGCCGAGATGCATCGGCGAGATGCGCGGCAGCGGCTCGCCCGTGTCAACATTGCTTGCGCGGATGTAGTCGGCCATCGCGCGCAGGTCGACGACGCCGTTGCGCCCTTCGTAGGCGCGATACGTGCCTTGCGCTTCAAGGCCTGCGAAACGTGCGCGTACGCCGCGCTGCTGCGCCTCGGGCAAGATCTCTGCGCCACTGGCGTCGGCGATGCCATCACCGTCGGCGTCGACTGGATTCAATTCGCCGTCCGAGCCGCGCGTGCTGCCGGTGTTATACAGCGCGATGTAATTGGCAAAACGCGTGTAGTACGCGCTGATGCTGGCCGAGTGCTTGTCCTGCTTCCAGCGCAGTTGTGCATCGATGCCGTTGGAGCGTTCGCGCGACAGATTCGGGTCGCCCACTTCGTATTGGCCGGTCGCGACATGCGGGCCGTTGGAGAACAGTTCGTTGTACGTGGGCGCACGTTCGGTGTGCGACAGATTGGCGCTGGCCGAGAAGCCGCCGCCAAGATCGTAGAGGCCGCCAAATGCTCCGCTGGCGGGCGTGAACGACCGACGCTGCGGATCGCCGAAACGCGGCGTACCCGGCGCGTTGACGTCGTCCGGCCCGCCGCCCGCCGAGTCGATGTCTACGTTCTCGATACGACCGCCGAAGGTGAGCTTGAGTTTGCCAGCGGGCATTTCTTCATACACATAGCCTGCCTGCGAGCGCGTACGTATGTCGGGCAGAAGCGCTTCTTCGCCCAGCGCATTGAAATCGTTGCGTGCCAGTTGCAGGCCGATCACGCCCGTCAGCGGGCCGATGGCACCATGCGTGGCCTCTACGCTCGCCTCCCATCCTTTGTTGTTGAAGATGGTGCCCACTTCGCCGCCTTCGATTTCGCGGTGCTGGTAATCGGTGTACGCGGCGCGTACGCGCACCTTGCTGATGACGGAGCCCAAGTCTGAGAACTCCGAGGCCAGATCCCAACGATTGCTCTTCATGCGGATGCGTACGTCCTCTTCTGCCACGGTGCCGTAGTCGGTGTTAAAGCCCGAGTACGACAGGCCGGCATAGCCGTGATCCAACGTCACCGACGCGCCCACCGCGCCGCCATTGCTGGTCGAGTCGCTATTGGGCAGCTTGTCGCGCGGTTCGTCTTCTTGTGGAGATTGCTCGCGCAGCCGGTCCGAACGCGCGTAGCCGGGGATCGACAGATCGTCCGTGATACGACGATAACCATCCACGTGCAATGCCAGGCGCCCGTCGCCACCTTCGAGTACGACCGCACCGCTGCGCTCGTTGGCCGCGCCGCCCAGGCGAGCCTCTGCGCGCCCGGTAAAGCCCTCGATGGCTGCGGTGGGGACGCGGTTATCGATGCTGTTGACCACCCCGCCGACGGCGCTGCCGCCGTACATCAATGCGGCCGCACCGCGTACGACTTCAATGCGGTCGACGACGAGCGGGTCAACCGGCACGGCGTGGTCGGGGCTTAGCGCGGAGACATCGAGCGTACCGACACCATTCTGCAAAAGACGGATGCGGTTTTCGTCCAGTCCCCGAATGACCGGGCGCGAGGCGTTCGGCCCAAAGTCACTCGATGCCACGCCGGGCAGCCCGTTAAGCGTTTCGCCGAGCGTACTGGCGCGGCGCCGGAACAGCTCCTTGCCGGCCAGCACGCTGGTCGGCGAGACAAGGTCGAGCAGATCGCTGCCCAGCGGATTGGCTGTCACCACGATAGGCGGCAGCACGGCAGTGTTGTCGTTGTTCTGTTGTGCGATGGTCGCCAGCGGGAAGGCGCCGGCCAGCGCCAGGACGAGTCGGTGCAGCGTCACCGGGCGCGCAGCGCGGCGACGGTCAATGCGGTTCATGTGAATCTCTCCGGTCATGGCGCGCGAGCACGCGCCTGCCTCGTCGAACGTCGTTCGGCGAAGCGATTGAATGTGGGCAGGGGATACGGCTGTTACGCGCTCAGGGGCGGCGCGCGGGCGTCACCATGACGGAAGAAGACAGCGGCATGGCCGCCGTGGATGGGATGATGGGGCGCCTGTGAGCGCGGCTCGGTGCCGACGCTTGCTGCCACCATCGGTGCCGGCGCGTGGCCGTGGGCGGCGTGCTCGCACATTGCGCACAGCGCATCGCTGGCCGACGTGTCGTTACGGTGAGAGGTGTCGTCCGCTGCGGTGATCGCATGGCTGTCGGCCAGTACGTGCCCGATGCTGTGCATCGAAGCGGCCGCCTGCGTGAGCAGCAGGCATAACGCGAGCAGCCACGGGAGCCAGCGGCGCGATGACATGGCGGATGGTGGCGTGTCAGTGCGGCGAGTCGGCCGCGGCGAGCGCGCGGAATGCATGCTCGATCACGGCGCACGGCAGGTCGCGCACGATGAATACGAGCCGTGTGCCGCGGTCGTCATCGGGCCAGGCCGTCAGCGATTCGGTCGGATAGCGTTCGTGCTGTACAGCGTGGAACAGGCGCGGCGCGGTTTCTCCCTCGATGGCGACCAGCCCCTTGATACGCAGCAACTGGTCGCCCACGGTCAACTGCAGCAGGTCCACCGCGCTGGAAAAGTCTCCCCACGCGAAAGGCTTGTCAAAGCGCAGCGCGTAGGTGGCGATGCGGCGGTCGTGCAGAACTTCCGGCGCGTCATAACCAAACGCACCAAAGACACCTGCGCGGGCGACCAACCGTTCTTGTTCGGCAGCGGCCACTTCGTTGAGCCAGCGCGCGACATCGGCGGGGCGCGCGTCGGCGTCGTACGCGCCCATGCCGGCCACGAGGCTGGCGTCGTTGGCGTCGACCGCACGCACCAATCGCGCCGTTGGGTTCAGCGCGCTGACGATGGCTTCGGCCGATTGCGTCGTCGCCGCGTCAGCGATGTCGGTCTTGGTGAGTACGATGCGGTCGGCGACAGCGATCTGTTTGAGCGCTTCGGGCTGGCGCTCGATCTGTTCGCGTACGTGGCCCACGTTGACCGTGGTCACGACGCCATCCAGCACGAAGCGCGGCGCAAGGAAGAAGTCGTTCATCAGTGTGTGGATCACCGGCGCCGGATCGGCAAGGCCGGTGGTCTCGATGATCACGCGGTCCAGCGCCGCGATCTCGCGCCGCAGCCGGCGCATGAAGAGGTCACGCAGGCTGCGCGACAGATCGCCTCGCACCGTACAGCACAGGCAGCCGGATTCGAGCAGCACGATTTCTTCGGCGACCTCTTGCACCATGTGGTGGTCGAGGCCGACTTCGCCCACTTCGTTGATCAGCACTGCCGCGCCGGACAGCGCCGGATCGTGCAGCAGGCGCTGCAACAGCGTGGTCTTGCCGCTGCCGAGAAAGCCGGTGAGGAGCGTGACGGGGATGCGCATCGATCGGGTCAGTGGCCGTGGCCGCCGAGCAGACTGGGCAGTCCGATGGCGGCGATGCCCGCGAGCATGGCGGCGATCTGCCACACCGAGGTGTGGAAATGCGCTTCGCGACGCAGCAGCGGCAGCAGGTCAGAAATCGAGATATACAGAAAGCTCGCGGCGGCGATCGTCAGGCAGTACGGCAACATGTTCTGCATGTGCGACAGCGCGAAGTACCCCAATACGCCACCCGCGATCGACATCAGGCTCGAAACGCCGTTGAAGGTCAGCGCCTTGCGGGTGCTCATGCCGGCCGCGCGCAGGATGGCGAAGTCACCGGCTTCCTGGGGGATCTCGTGTGCGATCACGCCCAGCGCAGTGCTCCAGCCCAACGCCGGGCTGACGAGAAAGCTCGCCGCCAGCAGCACGCCGTTGACGAAGTTATGGAAGCTGTCGCCGATCATGACCGACAGCGCCGTGTCTTGGCGGATATGGTGGTGATGGCCGTGCGAATGCACGGGTTCGTCGTGGTGGCCTTCGCCTTCCGGATGTGAGTGCCGCCACAGCGCGACGCGTTCAGCGCCGAAGAAGGCCAGCACGCCGACGAGCAATGTCGCAAAGATGGCATGCGGCTCGATGTTCATCTCCGCTGCGGACTCGATGGCCTCGGGCAGCACGTCGAGCAGCGCCACGGCCAGCAGCACGCCGGTCGCGAAGCCGACCAGACGCGGCAGCCAGCGTTGCGGGAACCCAGCCACGATGAGCCCGGCCACGAGCATGCTGAGCACGCCCCCGAGCAAGGTGGCGATCACGATCGATCCGAGCAGCATTTATTGTTGTCCTTGCTTCTTCTTGTATTGACGAGGGGTGGCGGCGGCACCCGAATGGCACTGCGCGCAATGGCCGCTGACATTGAAGTCGATGGCGCGGCCGATGAAGCCTTGCGGCAACCGCGGTTCGGCCACACTGACGTCTTCGAGGCAGAACACGCGGCCGCAGTCGTCGCAGCGGAAATGCGCATGCGCCGTATGCTGCGCCGCCTGCTGCGCGGCCGAAAAACGGAACACGCGCTGGCCGTCGGCCACGCGATGGGCGAGCCCGGTTTCTACCAGCCAGTCGAGCACGCGATACAGCGTGACGCGATCGAACCCGCTGTCGGCGAGTGCCGACTCGATGTCGTGGTGCGACAGCGCATGTGCGCTCGATTCCAGCAGGCGCATGACCGCCACGCGCGCGGGCGTCGCACGCGCACCAAGAGCGCGAATGCGGTCGGCCAGTTGCGAAGGGGAGGGCGATTGCGACATGCCGCGCATTTCAACACAACTGCATTGCTTGTGCAACAGTGTTGCATTAACGAAATGGCGCGATGTCGAGTGCGCACATCGGTGCCCGCCGCGCGAAGGATGACGTTGTCGTCATGGTGCGTGCGTCATCCGTGCGGCACCGCGCGTTGCAGTGAGTATGTAGAGCGTGCGCATCTGACGCGAACGCTTCGACAAGCCGGCTGTCTCTTTCTCAGATTGCCCCGACGGGCTACGTGCAGGTTGCATGACGGACCGTTTGCCATACTTCACGGCATAGGTATTTCCGACAACGTGCCTGCGCGTACTGCCGTGTAATCCGGCACGCCTCTTGCACGTCATTTGCATACATCATCGAATCGTCGGGAACCTCCCCCCTGACTGGAGTTTTCAGCCATGAACAGCGTCGCGCAGCGCTCTCTCGTCGCCGTGGATTTCTCGCAAGGCAACCAGTGTCTGGCCGCCCTGCACACCCTCAATGCGACCGCCTCGGACGACGCGCAGGATTCGCTCGCCAGCATGCTCACGGGCATGGCGGACACGCCGCCCGAGCCGGCGCTCCATCTGCAGGTGCTCGAAGAGATGCGGCCGACGCTGGACTTCGCCATCGCGCAGGCTTCGCAGCGTTACGCGTCGCGTGCCCTGCCGCCTTCGAGCCGCGAGGAAGACACGCTGCGCCGCGCGGTCAGTCTGTGGGAGAGCATGTCCGCCAACTACGGCGTGGTGTATCGCCGCTCGCTGACCGACCCCGCATTCCTCGAACGCCGTGCGTTGCTCGCGCAACGTCAGTTGCAATACACCGCGTTGGCGATGATCGAGTTGTTCCGTGCGCGCCGTGAAATGTCCGCCAATCGCTGGCGCTTGTTGCACGGGCAATTGCTTGAAGCCGAACGTGCCGGCGTCGCCGATGTGCGCGTGGCCGATCCTCTCAACGAAACCTGGGGCGCACAGAGCGCGCAGGAAGCCTACGTGGCGATGTTGCTGATCGACGCCGCCGGGCCCTTCAGCCGCTCACCGCGCGAATTCACATGGCTGGTGCGTTGGGCGCAACGCTTTGCGCCGTACTGCGTGCTGCGCCCCATCGGCACAGAAGAAGACCGTCATTCGGTGTATGCCATCGATATGACGGCGGACCATGGGCTGCGCCCGCTGGTGCAGCTTGAACCGGCGACCGGCCTGCGTGGTCTGGATACGCACAAGCTCGCCGCGCATATCCACGCCGTGCTGGCGCAACTCAAGAAAGGTGTGTCCGCCGCGTCACTGGGCCTCGGCGACGATTGTGTTCAACCCGCCTGCGCGCGCCTGCTCGTGTCGTTGTACCGGCCATGGGGTCTTGCCAGTGCGGGGCGCAAGTTCCCGCGTCGTCGTCATAACGGACAGGTGAGTCTGTGCACCGATCTGCAGGGCATCGCCTTCTTCCTCGAAGGGCGCGAGTTCTCCCAGCCCAACGACCCGCGTCGCACCAGTTTCTCGCAGACTCAGGTGTTCCGTGTCTTTGGCGATCGCGTGGGCGACGATGACGGTACTGAAGAGCAGATCGAACAGCGTGCGCGCCAGCTTGGGTTTGCGCAGGAAAGCTGGGACGTCCTCGACCAATCGGTCGCGGGTTATCGCCTCGCCCGCGAGATCGGTGAATCGCGCATCGAACATCGGCAGATCGTCGGCCTGCGTCCGGGCAACGGCGAGCGCATGCTGCTGGCCGAGATCAGCTGGATGCAGTACTTGCAGAACGGAACTCTTCTGGCGGGCGTGAACATCATGCCGGGCCCGCCGCAGGTGGCGGCCGTCAAGCTGCACTTGAACGAACGTTCGGCGCGCGAACGGTATCGGTTGGGCTTTCTGATCCCGGCCATTCCGGCGATGAAGACCGACATGACGATCGTCGTGCCGGCCGGCTGGTTCATGGCTGATCGTTTGGTGGAAGTGCAGCACGGCGAGCGACCGTGGTTCGCCCGCATGCACAAGCTTGTCTCGCGCGGCAGCAACTTCGACCGCGTGAGCTTCATCCGCGACACAGAGCGTAATTCGGCGGCGATGTAAGGGCAGGGGGCCGTCCCCGCCCGACCGTCATGCCGTGTCGGACTTCTTGCGGCCTGACGGCCACGCCGCCGCACCGATCAGCAGGCCTGCGTACGAGAAGAAAGTGTTCGCCAGCTCGCGGTCGTAAAAATCGTCGGTCAGGTTCTTGGCCAGCAGGGCAACGATCAGCATGGAAAACGCCATACCGGCGATGCGGTCGCGCGACCCCGGCTGCGCAATGACGATGCTGTGATACAGCATGCCGCCGACGAACAGCACGAACAGCCCAAGCCCCACCCAGCCCAGTTGCACCCACATGCTGAGGAACACGTTATGTGGATGCCAGCCGAGGCTCTCGCGTGCGCGCTGGTAGAGCGGATGGGTTGGGTCGTTGGCGGCGGCGGCGGCACGTTTGCCAAAGCCGGTGCCGATCCATGGCGACTTCTTGCCCATGTCGATCCAGTAACTCCAGATCACCTGCCGTGGGTCTTGTTGCACGGCGTTCATCGCACCCGTCACGTTGACGGCATCACTCGCTGCGCGCGCTGGGGCCGGCGCGCGCAGGTTGAGCAGCACCACGAACATCACTGCGCACAGCGCCACCAGACCGAATGCGCCGAGCAGTGCGCGCGGTGTCACAGCGCGGCGGACACCGCGACGATGAATGCGGAACAACAAGGCGCACGCGCTCAGCGCAAGCAGGCAAACCCAGAACATGCGGTTCTGCGTGGCTGCGCCGCAGAGCAGTGCGACGGCCAGCGCGACGAAGCCGACCGGCCGTGAAATCACCCGAGTACGTATTGCCCAGAACAGCAGCGGCAGCATGGTGATGATCATCGTCGACGCTTTGCCGGGGCCGGGGAACCACTTCACCACGGCGGCGTTGCTTAGTTCAGGCGGCAAGCCTCGCACGATGGCTTCTGGCCCTACCAGGGCAATGGTCGCAACCGAAGTCAGCAGGATCAATGCGAGCCCCACCAGCGCGCCCCATACCGGTGCGCGCGTTCGTCCGGCGTTGCCGAGCAGGAAAGCGCCGTAGAAGCACGCCACCGGCATCCACAGGTCGGACGCCAGGTTGTCGAGCGTGGTGGCCGGACGCATCGACCACGCGAGCGAGAGCGTGGCGAAGCCGGCCCAGGCCACGAGCGGTATCCATATGGCACCAGGGACCGGGGGCAACTGGCGCTCGCCGCGGCGATCGACGAAGACGATGGCGAGCACACACAAGAGAATCAGCGCGCCGCTGGTGAGATGACCGCCCTGAGTGCGGGAGATGTGCGCGAACACGATCTGCAGGGTCATCAGTCCGCCAAGGGTGGCGAGTAGCTTGCCCTTGAGGGTGAGTGCGGTCTGGGGGGCGATCATGACGGATATCGAAATTGATAGGGGCCTCGCTCGTGGCGGGGCGTGGCGCCGTTGTTCGGCGGGCCAATGATACTCTCGTCACCCGTATCGGGCTTTTGGCCCGCCGACCGGTAGGCCGGCCGGGCATCATGGCTCTGCCCGGCCGCGTTGTTACGCCGTCACGCGAGCGGCAGCCTGCACCCGTGCTGCCGGAAAGTGGGCGCTGAAGGTGCTGCCCTGGCCGGGCGCGCTCTTGATTTCGAGCGTGGCCTGATGGCGCGTGAGGATGTGTTTGACGATCGCCAGCCCCAGCCCCGTGCCGCCTGTTTCGCGCGAACGGCCGCGATCGACGCGGTAGAAGCGCTCCGTCAGACGGGGCAGGTGTTGCGGATCGATGCCAATACCGCTGTCGCGCACCGAGAAGGTGGCACTGCCGTCGACTTCGACATGCCAACGCAGCGTGATATGCCCGCCGTCTGGCGTGTAGCGCACGGCATTGCTGGCGAGGTTGGCCATGGCGCTGTGCAGTTCTTTGGGGTTGCCGGTCAGGCGCGCCGCCTCGCCCAGGTCGACTTCGATCTCGTGGCGACCGCCGGACAGGATCTGTGCCTCTTGCACAATGGTGCGCACCAGCCCCTGCGCGTCGACCGATTCGTCCTGCGGTTGGCCGCCAGCGGTTTCCAGTGCCGACAACGCCAGTAGATCGTCGATCAGCCGCTGCATTCGGCCAGACTGGTCGAGCACCAGTTGCAGGTAGCGTCGCGCTTCTTCGGCGGTGAAGTCCTCCAGCCCGTCGAGAAGCGTTTCAGCAAAACCGTTCACCACCGTAAGCGGGGTCTTCAGTTCGTGCGATACGTTGGCGACAAAGTCGCGGCGCATCGTTTCGAGCTTTTCCAGTTGCGTGATATCGCGCGACAGGATCATCTTCTGATCCTCGCCGAAAGGCACGATCTGAATCGCCAGCAGCAGTCCGTCCGGGCGCGAGGTCTTGAGTATCAGCGGCTCGGAGTATTGCTCGGCTTCGATGTAGCGGACGAAGTCCGGATTGCGAACGAGGTTGGTGATGGCCGCGCCGATGTCGCGTTCGCCATCGAGCCCGAAGTGATGACCGGCGGCCACGTTAATCCACTCGATCAGGTTGTGGTACGACAGATAGACCACGCCGTCGGGCATGGCCTGGCTGGCCTCGCGGAAGCGCGACAGTGCCTGCGCCAGCCGTTCGCGCTGGTCGTAGGCCACCCGTGTGCGGCGGGCCAGATTGGTGAAGACGTAGTCCCACAGTCCGAAGGCGCGCGGCGTGGGCGTGCCGACCGGGTCGCGCGACCAATTGACCAGCTTTACCAGCCCGCGCAGTTGCAGCACGAACAGGCCGATCATACAAAGCAGGAGGACGATCAGCGCGGCATCCAGACCGAACAGCGCCCAGGCAAGCCCGCCCGCGATGAGCAGGATCGCCAGCGTGGTGGTGGCCGATCCCCAGATGACTCTGCTTGGGTAAATGATGTGCTCCGTTTGAATCCGTTCAGGGGCGCGGGGTTTCGCTACGGTCCTGAACAGGCTCGTGGTTCTGTGATGCCCGCGCCGCAGGGCTCCGGGTCGCTTGTCAGCTCGCCATGGCCGACACGTCGGCCGACAGGCGATAGCCGCTGCCGCGCACCGTCTGGATCAGGCGATCGAACTGGCTCGGCTCAAGCGCGGAACGCAGACGGCGGATGTGGACGTTGACCGTGCGCTCTTCGACGAAGACGTGGTCGCCCCACACTTGGTCGAGCAGTTGCGACCGGGAGTGTACCCGTTCCGGGTGCGTCATCAGGAAGTGCAGCAGGCGGAATTCGGTCGGGCCGAGGTTCACCAGCTCGTCTCCGGCCATCACGCGGTGGGTGACAGGGTCCAGGCGCAGCCCGGCGATCTCGACCACATCTTCGGTCACCTGCGGCGCGCGACGACGTAGCACCGCCTTGATGCGTGCCACCAGTTCGCGGGGCGAGAATGGCTTGGTAATGTAGTCGTCAGCGCCGGTTTCCAAGCCGAGCACCTTATCGGTTTCTTCTGCGCGGGCGGTCAGCATGATCAGCGGGATTTCACGCGTCCGCTCTTCGGCGCGCATGCGACGCGCCAGCTCCACGCCCGACATGCCGGGCAGCATCCAGTCGAGCAGGATCAGGTCGGGGAGTGCCTCGCGGACCAGACGCTGGGCGGTTTCGGCGTCCGACGCGCGCAGTACGGTATGGCCGGCGCGGGTCAGATTGGCAACGATCAGCTCCTGGATCGCCGGTTCGTCTTCGACCAGCAGGATGTTGGCGGGCATTGGGGCGCACCTCGTGCGTAAGAATTTGGCGGGAGTGTATTACCGGTTCTTGAAAGATTTATGACACGTCACGCGCGTGCAACACAAGGCGCTGGCCGATTATCGAACGCATGGCTGTAACACTGGACTGGGATCATCGCACCCATCCCTGTGTCACCACGCCTGTTGACATTCGTCATGAAAATCGTGCGCCAACTCACGTTACTCAATCTCGTCAACGTAGTCAGCCTTGTCGCCGTCATCGCCCTGACTGCATTCCAGCTTGCCCAACTACGCAGCACGCTCGCCATCTGGCGCCACGAACAAGCGCTCATGCAGGCGCTGGCGGACATCAAGGCCAGCGCGCTTGCCGCCTCGCGTGCGGATCTGTTGGCCGAAAACACGCCAGCCCAACTCAAAGCGTTCGATGCCCGCATCAAAAAGCTCGCGCCAGCAGTGCGTTCGGCATTGGCGTCCAAGCAGCAGGCCGCATTCGATGCCGGCGTCGTGCGCAACTGGCAGGCGTTCGAGCGCAATTACGCCAGTGCGCTGAAGATCTTCGCCACCGCGCCACAAGACGCGCTGAGCATCCCCGAACAGGCTTACGGTCTGTACGTTGTACCGATGATCGCCGCCGTCGACGAACTGTCCGCCGCCGGCGAGCAACGTGCACGCGCCGCTGGCGCTGCCGTCGATGTTCGCATCCAGGCGTTGCTGTGGGCTGTGCTCACGCCGCTGCTACTGGCCGCCATCGTCGTGGTTGGCCTGCAATTGCGCTTCGGCGCTCGTCTCAAGCGTAGCCTCGCTGGCATGCTCGAAGCCGCCGCCGTGCTGGGCGCGGGCGACCTCACCCGCCGCATGCCGCAGTCGACCGACGAATTCGGCACGTTGGGGGCTGCGATCAATCGCTTCGTCGACCGGCTCGAAGCGTTGCTCGGTCAAGTGAAGGCCGCTGCGGCAGAGGTGCATGCGCAGGCCGCGATCATCGACGACAAGGCCGGTCGCGTAGCGGAAGACACGCGCCAGCAAGCAGACCGTGTGGAAGCCGTAGACGTTGCACTGGTCGAGATCGGACAGGCCGTGAATGAAATCGTCAGCACCACGCAGGACGCTGGCGCGCTGGTGCAGTCCGCTGGTGCCATGACCGAGCGTGCCTACGACACCGGGCGCAGCGCGGCCGAGGAACTCGCTGGCCTGGACCACGCCGTCGGCGACCTCGCGCAGCGTATCGATGCGCTCAGCGTGTCGGTACGCCAGATTGGCGAAGTCAGCGCCTTCATCCGCAACATCGCGAACCAGACCAACCTGTTGGCGCTCAACGCGGCGATTGAAGCCGCACGCGCTGGTGAGCACGGACGCGGTTTCGCCGTGGTGGCCGATGAGGTGCGCACGCTGTCCGAGCACACCGCCTCGTCCACTTCGCGCATTGAAGACCTGCTTGGCGTGGTGGGCAACGCCGTAGCCGACGTTTCGACCGCTGCTGCGATCGCCCAGCGCGTCGCGCACTCCGGTGCCGACCATGGCCGCACGATCGCCGAAACCGTCGGCGAGGCCGCCAGCGCGATGACGCGTGTGCGCGGGCTGCTGCAGGAGGTTGCCGATGCGACGGCGCAACATTCCTCGGCGACTGACCATATCGGTGCCAATGTTGGGCAGGTGGCGACGACGGCGACGGAAACGGCGGAGTACATGGCTGATACCGCCGCGCGGATTGCGGTGTTGAGCGCGGTGGCGGAGCGTTTGCGGGGGTGTACGGATCAGTTCAGTGTGACGAAGGAGGTCGGGGAATACGCGGTGGTTTGAGCGCTTGTTGCCCGGCTGGCCAGCAGGTGATGTCTTGCTTGGTTGGTTTGTTGTTTGTGCGTTTTAGCCGAGGGATTCGTCTTTGTCGCCTGTTGCCTGGCAGAAGCCATTGTCGTCGTAGAGCGGAAGAGTGGAGCGTTGTCCGCTATCGGTGTCCGGTGCAGGTGGCGACAAAAGCCCTTTCTTGCTTTCTGGTTGGTTGTTCTCGCTTAGTCGCGACTGCTTGGGTGCGTTGGCCGGGAGTTCGCCCCGGCGGGCGAGTAACTTTCTTGTCCCCGACAAGAAAGTCACCAAAGAAGCGGCCCCACAGCGTCGTCGGCCTGCGGCCGATCCCCTGCGCTGCGCGGTCGAGAAGGCGGCTGCGGAACTCGCCCTTCGGGCTCAAACAGTCCTCGCCGACGGCTACGCCGCAACCTTCCCGCCCTGTGCTGCTCGGCGACGCTGAATGGGGTGCCCACACCACGCAGTATGGTTGTTCAGGGGAAAGGCCAAAGCCCCTGTTTCTGAGTGCTTGTGTTTGTGCTGGCGCTCTCGCCAATCAAACGTCGTTGCCGATCGAACAACGTACCCGTTCGAAGAGCGGATGACGCTTCGCTTTTGCGCCCTACGCACTACCCGCGACATCTGGAATCTCGCTGCGCCTGTTGCATGCACTTTGCGGTACACACACAACGAGACACACCCAATGAAGAGGCCCTAGCTCCACGCACTTCGGGATATTTGCTATGGCCGGCCCCTTTTGAGCCGCCGAGCAACGCAGACAAGTCAGGTTGCGGCGAAGCCGTCGGCGAGGACTGTTTGAGGAGCGTAGCGACGAGTTCCGCAGCCGCCTGATTTGACGAGTAGCGCAGGGGACCAGCCACAGGCTGGTGGCGATGTAGGGGGCGCTTTCTTGGTGACTTCTTTGTCGATAACAAAGAAGTTACTCGCCCGCCGGGGCGAACTCCCGGCCATCGAGCTTCTGCAACCAAGATGACTGTCGATAAGCCAAGGCGAAAGCAAGAAAGGGCCGTTCTTGCTGTGCAACGCCGCGGCAGTCTGGGCGAACTCCCGGCCGTCGGGCATCGGCAGTCGCGACTACCGTTGATAGACCAAAGCCCGAGCAGAAATCAGTTCAAGTGGACGAACAAGGTGCTGCTCTTCTTGCGACGAGCAAACTCCCGGCCAGCGCAATTAAGCAGTCGGGACTAAGCTCCAGCCACAAATATCCGAACAAGAAACGGCCGCCCTAGCGCACCACGGCATGTAGCCACTGCCGTTCTACCACCGATCCAATCGCCGAGTCGGCGTATCGCGATAGACCACATGCTGCATCGTTGTCGGCAGGTCCTTCAGCGCATCCACCAGAAACGCCGGCCGCAGAGGCAAACGATCCAGCGCGCTGACCGGTGCCCACCGATGTCGCAGATCCAGGTGCGATTCCACGCCGTTCACGTCCCGCGTACGCGGCACAGCGTCTGGTTCGATTTCGGCGAGGAAGTACATCGACCATTCATGAAACGGACGTCCGTCCGGCAGCGCGAAGAAATTCTCCACGAAGAACAGAGGGCGCACCACGTGCACCGCGATGGCGAGTTGCTCATGCACTTCGCGCGCGACAGCCTGCGCCGCGCTTTCACCGAACTCCAGCTGCCCACCCGGCAGATACCAAAAGCTGGAGCCCGCTTCCTGCGTGACGAGCAGGGCGTTGTCGCGCAGCACGACGGCCGCCGCGCGACAGTTGAAGACCCCGCCATCCGCTCGGAATGTCAGCATTCGCCCTGGGCTGCCTTTTCGTTGATCGAACGTCGACGCTCTTCCATTTCTTGTCGCAATTGGCGACGCATCTTGGCGGCTTCAAAGCGTCGGCGCTCGTCGGCGTTGGTGGGCGCCAACGGCGGCACGCCGACCGGTTTGAAGTCGTCGTCGACCGCCACCATGGTGAAGAAGCAGCTATTGGCGTGACGCACCACTTTGGAGCGGATGTTTTCGGTGATGACTTTGACGCCGATTTCCATCGACGTGGTGCCGGTGAAGTTCACCGAAGCCAGGAAGGTGACCAGTTCGCCAACGTGAATCGGCTGGCGGAAGGTGACTTGATCGACGGAGAGCGTGACGACGTAGCGACCGGCGTAGCGCGCTGCGCACGCGTAGGCAGCCTGGTCGAGCAGTTTCAGGATGGCGCCGCCGTGGACGTTGCCGGAAAAATTGGCCATGTCGGGGGTCATCAGCACGGTCATGGCGACCTGGTGGCTGGGGAGGTGGTCATTCATGTTGGGTTCTCGGGCCGGCCCGCCAGCATGCGGGCTCGTGCATTATCCGCCGTACGGCGCGCGGCTTGTTGAATCGGCCCGATAGCCAATGCAGGTTCCGTGCCGTCCGCGGGGCCCGGCGGGTGGCGTGCTTGCGCTCAGGCCACTTCGCCGAGATAGGCGCGCTTGACCTGCGGATCGCGCAGCAGTTCTTCACCCGTGCCAGTGAGCGTGATGCGACCGCTTTCCATGACGTAGGCGCGTTGGGCGAATGACAACGCCAGATGCGCATTCTGTTCGACCAGCAATACGGTCACGCCGGTGGCGGCCACGCCTTGCACGACTTCGAAGATCTTCTCTACCACCAGTGGCGCGAGGCCCATCGACGGCTCGTCCAGCAAGAGCAGGCGCGGGCGCGAGAGCAGCGCGCGGGCGATGGCGACCATCTGCTGTTCGCCGCCTGAGAGTGTGCCCGCCACTTGCGACAGACGCTCCTTGATGCGTGGGAGGCGTTCGTAGATGCGTTCGAGTTCTTCCTCCACCGCTTGTTTGTCGTGGCGGATATAGGCGCCCATGCGGAGGTTTTCTTCCACCGTCAGCCGCGTGAAAATGCCGCGCCCTTCGGGCACCAGCGCGATGCCGTGGCGGACGCGATGGTGTGCAGGCACGGTGTTGATGCGCTCGCCTTCATAGAGGATGTCGCCGCTCTGCGCGCGCAGTGTGCCGGCGATGGCGGAAAGCGTCGTGGTCTTGCCCGCGCCGTTGGCGCCGATCAGGCAGACGAGTTCGCCGCGGGCGAGGGTCAGATCGATGCCCTTCACCGCAACGATGTGGCCGTATGCCACTTTCATGTCGCGCAGGGCGAGCGTGGGCGCGTTGTCATGCGGCATGGTGCGCGCCTCCCAGGTAGGCCGAGATCACAGCGTCGTTACGTTGGACGGCGGCGGGTACGTCTTCGGCGATCTTCTTGCCAAAGTCGAGCACTGCCACGCGATCGCACAGGCCCATGACGAGCTTTACGTCGTGTTCGATGAGCAGCACGGTGACGCTGTCGTGGCGGATCTTGTCGATGAGCGTGCGCAGTTGCGCGGTTTCGGTCGCGTTCATGCCAGCGGCGGGTTCGTCCAGCGCGAGCAGGCGCGGCTCGGTGGCCAGTGCGCGCGCAATTTCCAGTCGTCGTTGATCGCCATACGACAGGTTGCGCGCCAGAACGTTGGCGAAGCGGTCGATGCCCACGTACTGCAACAGCTCGAACGCCCGTTCGGTGATGGCGCGTTCTTCATCGCGTACCTTGCGCGTCTGCATGAGGATGCCCGGCAGCCCGCAGAAGGTACGGATGTGGCGACCGACCATGACGTTCTCCAGCGCGGTCAGCTCGCGGAACAGCCGGATGTTCTGGAAGGTGCGGGCGATGCCGCGCTCAACCGTGTGGTGCGGCTTGCCGACCGGCATGGGGCCGCCTTCGAAGATGAAGCGGCCGCCGTCCTGCACGTAGGCGCCGGTCAGCACGTTGAAGAAGGTTGTCTTGCCAGCGCCGTTGGGCCCGATGAGTCCGTAGATTTCGCCCGCTTCGATGGACAGTGACACGTCGGTCAGCGCCTGCACGCCGCCAAAGTGTTTGGAGATGCCTTGCGCTTCGAGCAACTTCATCGCGCATCCCCCTGACCGCTTTGCGGAATCCATTGTTTGCGCGAATAACGCGAGTGTGCGGGCAGGATACCGGCGGGGCGCAGCAGCATCATGAAGATCATCGCCAGTGAGAGCAGCAGCATGCGCAGGATTTCGGGGTCGAGCACGACTTCGCCGAACAGCGTGCGCTGCAATGGCACCGCGACTGAACGCAGCACCTCGGGCAGGATCGCCAGCAACAGCGCGCCGACGATCACGCCGGCAAGGTTGCCCATGCCGCCGAACACGATCATCGTCAGTACGGCGATGGATTCCATCAGCGAAAAACTCTCCGGGCTGACAAAACCCTGGAAGGCGCCGAACAACCCACCTGACACGCCGCCGAAGGTCGCGCCCATGGCGAAGGCGAGCAGTTTCATGTTGCGCACGTTGACGCCCACCGCCTTGGCTGCGAGTTCGTCGTCGCGGATCGCCGCCCATCCACGCCCGATGCGCGAGACCTGCAGGCGCTGGATCAAAATGATCGAGCCGACCACGAAGAAAGCGAAAGCGTAGTAGTACAGCACCAGCGAGCTGAGGCTGACCGTTTCGGTGATCTGCAAGTTGCGCGACAAGTCCCAGCCGAACAGATGCAGCGAGTCGAGCATGTTGATGCCCTGCGGCCCATTGGTGATGTTGATCGGCGTGTTCAGGTTGTTGAGGAAGATGCGCACGATCTCGCCAAAACCGAGCGTGACGATGGCGAGGTAATCGCCACGCAGCCGCAGCACCGGAAAGCCGAGCAGGATGCCCGCCATGGCGGCAAAGCACGCACCCAGCGGCAACACCACCCAGAACGGCAGATGCACCCCGAAGTGCGGGCTGGCGAGAAAGGCCCACGTGTATGCGCCGACCGCGTAGAACGCGATGTAGCCCAGGTCGAGCAAGCCGGCGAAGCCCACCACCAGGTTCAACCCAATGGCGAGCATGATGTAGAGCATCGCAAAGTCGAGCACGCGTACCCATGTGCGCCCTAACAGAAGGGCGATGAAGGGGGCGATCAGCAGGAGCGCGATGACGGCGATGCGCGCCGCCTTGGGGTGGCGTTCGCCGAGCCAGGGAATCGATTGTGCGAGTTCATCCATGATGGTGCAGTCTCTTGGAACCTGGAGCGTTATGACGTTCGGGTGTGTTCCAGGTTCTCACGCGCGGTCGGCTACGCGTTCGCCAAGCAGGCCGGTGGGGCGGAAGATCAGCACCGCACCGAGGATCATGAAGGCGAAGATGTCCTGGTAGCTGGAGTTCAGGAAACCGAAGCTCCACTTGTCGATGTAACCGGCGCCGATCGATTCGACCAGGCCCAGCACGATGCCGCCAAGCATGGCGCCGGGCAGGTTGCCGATGCCGCCCAGCACTGCGGCAGTGAAGGCTTTGAGCCCAGGCGTGAAGCCCATCGAATAGTGCGAGATGCCGTAGTTCGACGAGAACATGACGCCTGCCACGGCGGCCAGCGCCGAACCGATGACGAAGGTGGTGGCGATGATCCGGTTGGTGTCCACGCCCATCAGGCTCGCCACGCGATGGTTCTCGGCGGTGGCACGCATGGCGCGCCCCATCTTTGTGCGGTTGACGAGCAGCATGAGTGCAGCCATGAGCAGTGCCGACACCACGAGGATCGCGACCTGCACCGGCGTGATGAACACCCCTTCGATCGGCTGGTACGGCACTGTCGAGATGAGCTGCGGGTAGCTGTAGTAATTGCGGCCCCAGATGATCATGGCGATCGTCTGCAGCAGGAACGAAACGCCGATGGCGGTAATCAGCGGCGCGAGCCGCGGTGCGTTGCGCAGCCGCCGGTATGCTGTGCGCTCGATGGTATATCCCAACAGCATGCAGGCCGGAACCGCGACGGCCAGCCCGATGGCGAGGTGCACGAGCGCCGGCAGGTGGGGCCACGTCTTCTGCGCGAACAAGATGGCTTGCAACGCCACCATGGCGCCGACCATGAGAATGTCGCCGTGCGCGAAGTTGATCAGGCCAAGGATGCCGTACACCATCGTGTAGCCCAATGCGACGAGGGCGTAAACGCTGCCGACGACCAGTCCGTTGACGATCTGCTGAAGTAAGGTTTCCACCGTGTCTCCTTGCGCGCGCTTGTGCGCCGTTCGATTTTTTCTAGCAAGAGGCAAGCCAAAAAAACGGGGCTGTGCTCGCGCACAACCCCGCTATTTGATTGGCATCAGACGGCGTTCATTTGATCGGGACCCACTTGCCATCGGCAAACTGGTAAACCGAAATCGCACCTTCTTTCAGGTCCCCCTTGTCGTCGAAGGAGACTTGCCCGGTCACCCCCTTGAAGCTGACCTTCTTGAGTGCCGGCAGGTACTTGGCCGGTTCGGCGGAGTTGGCTGCCTTCATCGCTTCGATGATTGCCGAGGTGGCGTCATAGGCGTAAGGCGAATAGGCCTGCACGTCGGCGTTGAAGCGCTTCTTGAAGCGATCCTTGAAGTTCTTGTCCGGCAGTTGCTCCAGCGGCACGCCCGGTTGCGTGCAGTAGGCGAGGTTGCTCATGGCCGGGCCGGCGAGCTTGATCAGCTCTGGCGTACAGCCGCCGTCACCCATCATGAACTTGGCGTTCATGCCGAGCTGGCGGATCTGCTTGAGCATCGGGCCGCCCTGCGGGTCCATGCCGCCGAAGTAGATGACGTCCGGGTTCTGTGCCTTGATCTTGGTGAGGATCGACATGAAGTCGGTCGTCTTGTCGGTCGTGAATTCATGCGCCGTCACGGTGCCGCCGGAGGCCTTCACGGTCTTTTCGACTTCGTCGGCCAGACCCTGGCCGTAAGCGGTGCGGTCGTCGATGATGGCGACCTTCTTGCCAAGCTTGTCCAGCGCGAACTTGGCGCCGGCCGGGCCTTGCTTGCCGTCGTGCGCCATGGTGCGGAAGACGTTGGCATAGCCTTGCTGGGTCAGCGTGACGTTGGTCGCCGACGGCGACACCATCGGGATGCCTGCCTGGTTATAGATGCGCGATGCGGGAATGGTGGTGCCCGAATTCATGTGGCCGATGACGGCCTTCACGCCTGCATCGACCAGACGCTGCGCGACTGCCGTGCCTTGCTTCGGGTCGGCCTGATCGTCTTCGCCGACCAGTTCGAACTTCACCTTCTTGCCGCCGATGGTGACGCCCTTGGCGTTGTAGTCCTCGATGGCGAGCAGCGCGCCGTTCTGCATGTCTTTGCCGAGGTGGGCCTGGGCGCCAGTGAGCGGCGAGGACGAGCCGATCTTGACGACTTCCTGGGCGTGCGCCGCCCCCAGCCCTGCTGCAAAGAGAGCCGCAGCTATGAACGTCTTGTTCATGGACAACCTCCGTTTGCGATTGGGAACCTGTGTATGGCTCCCCAAGGGCTGATTGATCAATAAGCCCCAGGCCCCCGCCCGGACCGCCCGAGCGAGACGACCTGAGCGGTGATCTTACAGAAAGCTCTGACGGCGGCAATCCGTTAAGACGTATACCCCTAGGGCATTCGGTGGGGGACTATGCGAATTCACACATAGTCCGACGGAGGTTGAGGCGGACGATGTTTGATGAGCCGGCCCGCGTACGCTGCCGGGCCGGCAATTCCGAACAGGGCCTGCGGTTTACTGGACCGTGAAGCTGGTCCACTGCACCGTGACGGAGCCCGTGCCGCTGGCCGTCTGGTAGGCGCCGATCTTGGTGTAGAGCTTCGTCCAGCCCGACTTGGTGATCGTCTTGCACTTGGAGCCATTCACGTATGACGTGCTGGTACCCGTGTCAACGTTGTAGACAAGCTTGATCTTGGCGGTGCTGCCGACGGCCAGCTTGGGCAGGTTGCAACTGCGCGAACTGGTGGTGTCTCCGGTGCTGCGCTGTACTTCGTAGAAATACCCGCTGCTATCGATGGCGAGTTGGCTGACCGGGTCGCCGCCAGTCTCGGAGAAGGTCTGCGCGAGACTCGTATTGCCACCGTTGAGCGTGATCAGCTTGACCGTGCCTTCCAGCGTGTGAGTACCGCTGGTGAAAGTCTTGAAGCGGAATTCGGCGCGGCTGGCCGACTGATTGACCACCGAGAAGGTCGGCGAGTCGGCCGTGGGGTCAGTGCCGGTGCTGATCGAACCGCCATTGCGGATGTCGGTGTTCTGCGCATCGGTCGAAGCGTACGCGGCAATGCTGGCGAGCGAGAGGATGCAACAGGCAATGGCGCTGCGGGTGTGGCGTGTCTTCATGGTCTGCTTCCCTTCTTGTGCGTGAATGGAAAGCCGCGACTGGTCGGTCGTCGGCAACGCCGCTCCTTTCACTGCACAGGGGCAGTCCTGTCCGGATAGCTACCCGGACAGCGGCGTCGCATGAATGTTTGGATACACACCGTTATCGCGCAAATAAGGTAAACCATTACCTTGTCGTCAAACACGCAAAATACATCACATATTCAACTAATTGCTGCGGTGCGTTCAGATGTTGTGGCGAATTTAAGTTAATCGATTAACTTTGTTGTTGTCATGCAAAGTGAATGCATGCTCATGTACTGGAATCGATATGCAGCAACTGCGCCAAGGGTGCGGGCTCGTCGATCAGATCGGCCAGCGTGTAGGCATCCAGATGCGCGTAGAGCGCGGCGAAAGCCCCAGCCAGCACGCCGGCGAGCTTGCAGCGCGGTGTGATGCAGCAGGCATCACGATCGGCAAAGCACTCGACGATCGGCGCAGCGCCCTCTGCTTCGCGGATGACGGCACCGAGGTTGATCTCGTCTGCGCGCCGGACGAGCCGGACGCCGCCGCCCTTGCCACGCACCGATTCGATGGTGCCGTTGCGGGCGAGTTGGTGGACCACCTTCATGAGATGGTTCTCGGAAATACCGTAGGCGGCCGCCATTTCGGTGATGGTGGCCAGTTCGCCCGGGCGCAATGCGAGGTACATGAGCACGCGCAGCGTGTAGTCAGTGAAGGCCGTCAGTTTCATAAGATGTATTTTTGGTATTGCTTTGAATCGATGAGGCGGATATATTGAAGATGCAATCAAAATACATCTTACACCATGAGCGAACTCACCGACCGCCTGCACGAGGCCCTGCGTACTGTGATCGACCCTGAAGTCGGCATGAACATCGTCGATCTTGGGCTCGTCTACCGCATCGAGGAGAAGGATGGCGTCATCCAGATCGATCTGACGATGACCTCGCCCGCCTGCCCGATGGGCGAGAGCATCGCGGAGGAAGCCGAACAGGCCGCGCGGTCATGTCTGCCGCCGTCCGTTCCGGTCAACCTGGCTCTGGTGTGGGAACCCCCATGGACGCCCGCCCGCATGACCGATGCGGCGCGTGCCCATTTCGGCTGGGGCATCTGAGCCCCAACGTCTTTATCCGCAGGAGCCACATCACATGAGCCAAACTTCCGCCGTCACGCTCGACGTGCGTGCCGTTGCACCGCGTTTCCGCCATCCGCTGATCTTTTCGATCTTTCAGAACCTGCCGCCGGGACAGTCGCTGCTGCTGACCAACGACCACGACCCGCGTCCGCTGTACTACCAGTTCCAAGCGGAATCGACCGGTCTATTCACGTGGGACTACGTCGAAAACGGCCCGGAAGTGTGGCAGGTGCGTATCGGCAAGACCGGTGAGTTGACTACGGCGGACATCAATTCGCGCTGCTGCGGCGGGCACTGATATGCATAACGCTGCTCGCCTGCGTTGGCTGCTGGCCCTGCCGGCCGTGGTTTCGCTGGTGTGCGGCGTCATGTCCGGCCTGGCCCGTCTGGGCTGGGCCATGCCGTTGTGGGTTATCCAACTCATCGTCGTTCACGGCGCGCTGATGGTGGGCGGCTTTTTCGGTACGCTCATCGGCCTGGAGCGCGCGGTTGCACTCGCACGGCCCTGGCCTTACTTGGCGCCGCTGGCGTCGGGCATCGGTGGGCTGGCACTGGTCGCGCATGCCACGGATGCCGGCATCGTTCTTATCACCGCCGGTTCGCTCGTCATGACATTGGCGTGTGTTTCGGTCTGGCGGCGTGAGCGTGCGGCGCACCTGGCAACGCTATGCGCCGGTTCGGTGGCGTGGCTGGCTGGCAATGCCGTATGGTGGGTGACGGGCAGCATCACTGCCGCTACGCCGTTGTGGGCGGCTTTTCTGATCCTGACCATCGCGGGGGAACGACTGGAGCTGTCACGCCTCGTGCCGACGTCACCTGCCGCGCGACGCACCTTCTTTGGCATCGTCGCGCTACTGGCTTTGGCGGGGCTGGCAGCGGCCGTGTCGGCGGCTGGGTTGCGGGTCTTTGCGGCAGCGCTCGCATTGTTGGCGATATGGCTGCTGCGCCATGACATCGCCCGCCGTACCGTGCGCACTCCCGGTCTGACGCGTTATATGGCGGTGTGTTTGTTGTCCGGGTATGCGTGGCTGCTGGTCGCGGCAACGCTTGGCATCACCGGCGCGTTCGACAACGGAGCGGTGCTCCGCGACGCGGCGCTGCATTCGCTGCTGTTGGGATTTGTCTTCTCGATGGTGTTCGGCCATGCACCGGTGATCGTCCCGGCGCTCACAAGATTGCGCTTTGCGTGGCGGCCGGTCTTCTATCTGCCACTCGTGCTGCTGCACGCGACCCTGATCGTTCGCGTCGGCGCGGGACTGGCTGGCGATTATGCGTGGCGCCACTGGGGTGGCGTTGGCAATACGGTCGCGCTCATCGCCTTTGCATTGTTGGTCGCCACGGCGGTACGTCGGCCGCAGTTGCGTGCCTCAGCCGCGCAGTTGCCACGCTAGATCGTTGGCCGTACGGTGGGCCCGGGCTGTCTTGAGCATTTCGGCCAGCAAGGGATTTGTCTCATCGCGCCGGTAGGCGCAGTGCAGGTCGAGAGACACGTCGATTTCCGACACCAGCGGTCGGTAGACCACGTTCGGCAAATGCAGGCTAAGTACCGACTCTGGAACCAGCGCTGTGCCAAAACCACCTGCCACCATGACCGTGGCCGAAATCATGTCGACCGCGCGCTGCCCGAGCGTGGGTTGAAATCCGTAATGCTCGAACATGAGCTGCGTGCTGCGGAAGACGCTTGAATCCAGCTCGCCGATGAGCGTTTCGCCGCGCAGTTGTTCGACGTGGATGCGCGGCTCCGCCGCCAGCGCGTTGCGAGTATTGAGCGCGACCATGACGCGTTCGCGGCTGACAAGCTCCACAGCGATCTCGGCCGAATCGGGTAGATAGCGGTCGAACGCCGCCATGATGCGGCCGTGATGCAATGCCTCGATCTGTTGCCCCTTGGGCCCGGCCTGCAGGACGACCGTGACGTCGGGATGACTCCCCGAAAAGTCATTGAGAATGCGCGGCACGATGTCGAGCATGGACGAGCCGAACACGCCGATGTCGATGCGCCCGAGCAGGCCTTGCGCAACGCGTTGGATCTGCTCCGACGCCAACTCGATGTGCGCATTGATGTTGCGCGCGTGTTCGAGCAGCAACGCACCGGCCTGCGTCAGCTCCACCCCCCAATTGGTGCGGCTGAACAAGCGCACGCCCATGTCCTCTTCCAGCGACTGGATGTGGCGCGTCAGCGGTGGCTGAGAGATATGGAGGCGGGCAGCCGCGCGGCTGATGTTGCGTTCCTCGGCTACGGCAATGAAGTACTTCAGTTGACGGACATCCAAGGACGAAACCTCTCGAGAGTCGTGTGCGGGCAGCGTTGTGCGGGCTGGCGCGCCAGTGTGCGCGCGATAGAGCGCAGGCGGGATCAGTGCCTGCCCCATGTGCCGGTCGAAGCGTATCAGTCGGTACGGTCTTGCCGCCACCGTTGGCGCGTCAGGCGAACTGGTATGTCGGCATGCTGATTCGGTATTGGACCCGGTCTGTGTCCGCCCGGAGACTGTGCACCACACCAACGTCCGCATCGTGGCCGTTGCCTCGCGGCTCAGCTCCTTCCCTCCCCGGAGCACTGACCCGGCAACATGCAGGCCCGATGCGGGCAGGTTTCCTCCGCGGTAACGCGCCTCGGCCGATTGGCCGGGGCGTTTTTTTGCGCGATGCGCCTCAGTGCTCCGGCAGACCACGGCGGTACTGCAATGCTTCGGCCACGTGCGGGACGGCGATGCGTTCTGCGCCAGCCAGATCGGCAATGGTGCGCGCCACTTTCAAAGTACGGTGATACGCACGGCCGGACAGCCCGAGGCGTTCAATGGCTTGTCGCAACAGTGCCGCCGCTGCTTCGTCCAGTGAGCAATGTGCTTCTACTCCTGCCGCATCGAGGTGCGCATTGGGCTTGCTCTGTCGTTCATGCTGGGCCGCTGAAGCGGTGATGACGCGCTCGCGGATCGCCGACGAAGGCTCGCCATCCGGTGCCATCTGCAATGCTTCGGCATTGAGTGGCGAGACCTCCATGCACAGATCGATGCGATCGAGCAGCGGGCCGGACAGCTTGGCGCGGTAGCGCGCCACACGGTCGGGCGTGCAGCGGCAGGCGCGCGTCGGGTGCCCAAGATAACCGCAGGGACATGGGTTCATCGCCGCGATGAGCTGGAAGCGCGCCGGGTAATCCACGCTGTGCGCGACGCGCGACACGGTGATGTGGCCGTTCTCCAGCGGCTCCCGCAAGGCTTCGAGCACGCGCCGGTCAAATTCTGGCAGCTCATCGAGGAACAGCACGCCGTTGTGTGCGAGCGAAATCTCGCCGGGGCGCGGATTCATACCGCCGCCCACGAGCGCGGCCGCACTCGCTGAGTGGTGCGGCGCGCGATAAGGCCGGATGCCCCAGCGCGCGACATCAAACGGACCGGAAAGCGACTGCAGTGCTGCGCACTCCAGTGCGGCTTCCTCTGACAACGGCGGCAGCAGGCCGGGCAGGCGGCTGGCCAGCATCGACTTGCCTGTGCCGGGCGGTCCGAACAGCAATAGCGAATGCCCGCCCGCAGCGGCGACTTCCAGCATGCGCTTGGCTTGCTGCTGGCCTTTCACGTCGATGAGGTCGGGGTAGCGGGCATTCGGCGGTGGCGGATTTCCGTGGTATTCAGACAGCAGCGTGTGGCCGTTCAGGTGGGCGGCGACTTCGAGCAGGCCGCGAGCGGGCAGGATGCGTACGCCCGGCACGAGCGCGGCCTCTGCCGCGTTGTTGACCGGGAGGATGAGCGCGCGCCCCGATTCGCGTGCCCGCCACGCCATTGCCAGCGCGCCCCGAACAGGGCGCAGCTCGCCGGTCAGCGACAGTTCGCCGGCCATTTCATAAGCGGCCAGGTCCGGCGCCTTGATCTGATCGGATGCGACGAGAATGCCGACCGCAATGGCCAGATCGAAGCGGCCACTTTCCTTGGGCAGGTCAGCTGGCGCCAGGTTGACCGTCACCCTTCGCTGCGGGAATTCAAACTGGCTGGTGAGCAAGGCCGCGCGCACGCGGTCGCGGGCTTCCTTGACTTCGGTATCGGGCAGGCCGACCAGCGAGACGCTGGGCAGTCCGTTGCCAAGATGGACTTCGACGGTGACTTCCGGCGCTTCCATGCCGGAAAGAGAACGGCTTCTGACGAGTGCGAGCGACATGCCCACAGCATAACGAGAGCGCCACGCCTTCTATTTGCGCGACCTCGGGTTACGGTTTTCTGCCCACGGCGCATTGAAGCGTGTGACGCACCGGAGCAGTGCCACGATGCCGCTCGTGCGGCATCGCAGCAGCCTTGATTCCGCCTTAGGCCTTGGGCGTCTGACGGCTTTCGAGTTCGGCAACGCGTGCTTCAAGTTGGGCGAGGCGCTCGCGCGTGCGGGCGAGCACTTCGCGCTGGATTTCGAATTCTTCGCGCGTGACGAGATCAAGTTTGGAGAAAGCGCCCGCCATCAGTGCCCTGGCGTTCTTCTCCAGGTCTTTGGCGGGGCTGTTTGCCAGCATTTCAGAGAGCTTGGCGCCGAGTTCATCGAACATTTTGCTGTTGATAGCCATATTGATCTTCCTGCTACGAAGGGTCTGATCCGAGTCTAGCACGGCGGTGGAAGCCCCCTGCGCGCCCGGGCCGTCCGGCGGCACCACGCTGGTGCGTCGACCCGGGGCAGGGCATTTTCTTCATGCACCAAGTCAACGCAACAGGCCCTTTTCTACTCCCTGAAACCCTGTGCGAACCCGCATCGGATATGCCGCGAGAGTGTTTGGCACGAATCCCGCTTAGAGGGAATCGCCCCGTTCTCACTCTTAACTCTCAGGGAGTTTATGCAATGCGCAAAACCATCATCGCCACGTCGCTCCTGTCGGCTCTTGTGACGGCACCGGCATTCGCCCAGGAAGCACCGGCGGCGCCGTACACGTTCACCGGCAACGTTTCGCTGGCGTCCGAGTACATCTATCGCGGCATTGGCCAGACCAACCGTCGGCCCGCGATTCAGGGTGGTTTCGATTTCGCCCACCAGAGCGGCTTCTATCTGGGTACCTGGGCTTCCAACGTGAGCTGGCTGTCGGACGCCGGTTCGGCTGGCGCCACGCCGATCAGCAGCAGCATGGAGTGGGACTTCTACGGCGGCTACAAGATGACCGCCGGCCCGATCGGTCTCGACTTCGGCGTGCTGCAGTACTACTACCCGGGTACGTACCCGTCTGGCTTCACCAGCCCGAACACGACGGAACTGTACGCCGCCGCCACGTGGGAATGGCTGACGTTCAAGTACTCGTACGCGCTGACCAATCTGTTCGGTGCCAAGACGCCTGACGGTGGCGACACCAACGGCTCCATGTACTACGACCTGACGGCCACCGTGCCGGTCGGCGCGGGCTTCAATGTCGTCGGCCACGTGGGCTACCAGGACGTGAAGGACTTCTCCGACGCCTCCTACACCGACTGGAAAGTTGGCGTGACGAAGGACTTCGTTGGCCTGAGCTGGGCGCTGTCGTACATCGGCACCAACGCCAAGGGTGACGACGGGCAGTTCTATCACAACGCCCATAACAAGGATCTGGGTGCCGACCGCGTGGTGCTGACGGTCAGCAAGACTTTCTAAAAACCGTAACGAGGCGCGGCGATGCAAGCGTCGCGCCGTTCGAGGAGCTGCCATGAAATTCGTTACAGCCATCATCAAGCCGTTCAAGCTCGACGAAGTGCGCGAGGCGCTGTCGGCTATCGGCGTGCAGGGCGTCACCGTCACCGAGGTCAAGGGTTTCGGCCGTCAGAAGGGCCACACCGAGCTCTACCGTGGTGCGGAATACGTTGTCGATTTCCTGCCCAAGGTGAAGATCGAAGTCGCCATCTCTGACGACCTGATCGATCAGGTGATCGAAGCCATCGAGAAGTCGGCTAACACCGGCAAGATCGGTGACGGGAAGATCTTTGTGTTCGACCTGCTGCAAGCCATTCGCATCCGTACCGGTGAAACCGGCGCCGACGCGCTCTGATCGGATTGGAGAAAAGAAAATGAAAAAGCTATTTGCCATCTGCCTGACGGCGCTGGCTCTTGGTTTGTCCTCAGGCGCGGTAATGGCCCAAGACGCCTCTGCACCTGCTGCCGAGGCGCCGGCCGCCGCTGCTCCTGCCGCGGCCGCTGCTGCACCCGCCGCAGCCCCGGCCGCCGAAGCCAAGCCGGAAGCCACGGTCAACAAGGGCGACACCGCCTGGATGCTGACCTCCACCATGCTCGTCGTGCTGATGACGGTGCCTGGCCTGGCGCTGTTCTACGGCGGCCTGGTGCGTTCGAAGAACATGCTGTCGGTGCTCATGCAGGTGCTGATGGTGTTCTCGCTGATCGTCATCCTGTGGGCGCTGTATGGCTACAGCCTGGTGTTCACCGAGAGCAGTCCGATCATCGGGACACTGAACAAACTGTTCCTCTCGGGCGTGAGCATCGAGACGCTGGCCGATACCTTCACGCCGACTGCCAAGCTGCCTGAACTCGTGTTCGTGGCCTTCCAGTTGACGTTCGCCGGTATCACCTGCGCGCTGATCGCCGGTAGCTTTGCCGAGCGCATCAAGTTCTCGGCCGTGCTGCTGTTCTCCGCCCTCTGGTTCACCATCAGCTACATCCCCATCGCTCACATGGTGTGGGGCCCGGGTGGCTACCTGCTGGGCAAGGGCGCGTTGGACTTCGCTGGCGGCACCGTGGTGCACATCAACGCCGGTATGGCCGGTCTGGTGGGTGCCTACATGATCGGCAAGCGTATCGGCTACGGTCGTGAATCGATGGCCCCGCACTCGCTGACGCTGACGATGGTTGGTGCCTCGCTGCTGTGGGTGGGCTGGTTCGGTTTCAACGCAGGTTCCAACCTCGAAGCGACCGCTGGCGCTGCACTGGCCTTCCTGAACACGCTGCTGGCAACCGCTGCCGCCGCGCTGGCCTGGGCACTGGGCGAAGCGATCGTCAAGGGCAAGCCCTCAATGCTGGGTGCTGCATCGGGCGCCGTGGCCGGTCTGGTGGCGATCACCCCGGCGTGCGGTACGTCCGGCCCGATGGGTTCGATCATCATCGGCCTGCTGGCTGGCTTCGTCTGCCTGTGGGGTGTTTCCAGCCTCAAGCGCATGCTGGGTGCTGACGACGCGCTCGACGTGTTCGGTGTCCACGGCGTGGGCGGTATCCTCGGCGCGCTGCTGACGGGTGTCTTCACCGCCCCGTCGCTGGGTGGCACGGGTGCTGCTGACTTCTCCATCGCTCACCAAGTCGGCGTGCAAGCGCTGGGCGTGGTGATCAGCCTGGTGTGGAGCGGTATCGCTGCCGCGATCTGCTACAAGATCACCGACATGCTGATCGGCCTGCGTGTGGCCGAAGACGAAGAACGTGAAGGTCTCGACGTGAGCAGCCACGGCGAATCGGCCTACCACTACTGATGTGATCAGGGTCCGCATTGCGGATTCTTTAGGGCGCCCCTTTTGGGGCGCCCTTTTTTGTTCATGCGGCGTAAATGCCAAGGTCATTTACTGCTGCAATGCCGTCCGCGAATTGTTGATGTTGATCGGCTTCGCCAAAATGAGTCATTGGTAATCCTCCCTGGTGTAGTGGAGATTACGCCAGCAAGTCAGGACATCGTTGTCTTCCGGGCATGATGTTCTGAACCAGGAAGCAGTCCAAACAATGTAAGGCCGACATTGCAGCCCAGGCGAAGGATCGCGGGCTGCGACATTAAAAAGGGCCGCATGTGCGGCCCTTTTTCATTGCAGACAGTGAGACTTAGCTCCGCCCCAACCGATAGATCGCCACGCTCGCGTAGTTGTTCGGATCGATGGTGATCTCGCGATCTTCGTCGAACGCCACACGCTCCAGAATGCGGATGCCGCGTTGTTCGCACAGTTGCTCGAAGTCCGCCATGGTGAAGAAGCGCACGTTCGGCGTGTTGTACCACTGGTAGGGCAGGCTGTCGGAGACGGGCATATGGCCTTCGTTGATCGACACGCGGTGGCGCCAGTAGCCGAAATTGGGGAAGCTCACGACCGCCTCATGACCCACGCGCAACATCTCGTCGAGGATGCCCTCGGTATTGCGTACAGCCTGCAATGACAGACTCATGATGACGTGATCGAACTGGCCGTCCTCGAAGCCGGCGAGCCCTTGTTCGAGGTCGATCTGCAACACGTTCAGGCCTCGCCCGATACACGCCACCATCCGTTCGGTGTCGTGCTCGATGCCGTAGCCGAGCACCTTGCGCGCGTTGATCAAGTGCGACAGCAAGGCGCCGTCGCCGCAACCCAGGTCAAGTACGCGTTCGCCGCGGGTAATCCAGCGGGTGATGACGTCGAAATCGAAACGCACTTCAGAAGTCAGTGGAACCATCTCACACCTCGATGTTGGCAAAGTACGCGCGCAACGCGGCGTGGTAGTGCGCGTCATCGAGCAGGAACGAATCGTGGCCGGCAGAGGAGTCCAGCTCGGCATACGTGACATTGCGCCCGTTGTGCAGCAACGAGAACATCAACTCGCGCGAGCGAGCGGGCGAAAAGCGCCAGTCGGTCGAGAACGATGCGATGAAGAAGCGCGCGCGCGCCGCTGCCAGCGCAGCATTCAGGTTGCCGTCGTAGGCCAGTGCGGGGTCGAAATAATCGAGTGCTTTGGTGGTGAGCAGATACGTGTTGGCGTCGAAGAAGGTTGCGAACTTGTCGCCCTGATAGCGCAGGTACGACTCGATTTCGAACTCGACGTCGAAGTGATAGCGATGCTCGCCGTGACGCAGGCGACGCCCGAACTTGTCGTTCATCGCGTCGTCCGACAGGTACGTGATGTGGCCGATCATGCGTGCCAGGCGCAAGCCCCGCACCGGCACCACGCCATGTTCGTAGTAGTCGCCGCCGTAGAAGTCCGGATCGGTCAGGATCGCCTGCCGGGCGACCTCATTGAATGCAATGTTCTCGGCGGACAGCTTGGGCGCGGCGGCAATGACCATGCCGTGACGCACGCGTTCCGGGTGGCGCAGCGTCCATGCCAGCGCCTGCATGCCGCCGAGGCTGCCACCCAGCACAGCGGCAAAGCTCTCGATGCCGAGCAGGTCAGCAAGGCGCGCTTGCGAGTTCGACCCAGTCTTCGACCGTGACAAAGGGGAATTGCGAGCCCCAAGGCTTGCCCGTCGCGGAGTTGATCGACATCGGGCCTGTGCTGCCGTAGCAGCCGCCGAGGTTGTTGACGCCGATGACGAAGAACTTGTCGGTATCCAGCGGCTTGCCGGGGCCGACGAGGTTGTCCCACCAGCCGCGGCTCTTTGGGTCGTCGCCATAGGTGCCGGCCACGTGATGCGAGCCGGACAGTGCGTGACACACCAGAACCGCGTTGGTCTTGGCGGCGTTGAGGCTGCCGTACGTCTCATACACGAGATCGTAGGCGGGCAATACGCCACCGCTCTTGAGCGCGAGCGCCTCGGAGAAGTGCGCGCGACTCGGCGTGACATTGCCGATGTTCGTGGGTGATGACATGTTCGCTCAGTACAGAAAGCAGAAAGCCCAGCCGGGCCGGATCAGCGCGACTGGGCTAACAAGGACCGCCCACCCGCTTTAGCCGTATTTATATGGCGCCCGCAAGCTGAGTCAAATCGGCGCTGACAGCGATTATCGCCCGTAGGCCGCCATTGTCAAAGCGGCTTTGTGAGACCATTCCGTCTTTGTTGATGTCGTCACGATTCATGTCTTCGCTCGTTGTCACCCCGGTCGACCTGTCGCGCAAGGCGCACGCGCAGGCGCTCGTTGCTCTCCTCGATCACTATGCGTCCGGTGAAATGGGCGGCGGCACGCCCCTGTCTGCGCAAGCACGCGAACAACTTCCGGGGCGGTTGCTGGCGTGGCCTACGTACGTGGGCTTTCTGGCATGGGACGGTGATGCAGCCGTCGGTCTCATCAATGGCTTTCTTGGCATGTTGACCTTTGCTGCCCGCCCTTTGCTGAATGTGCATGACGTGGTGGTCCGCGAGGACTATCGCGGTCGCGGCGTCGGCAAAGCCCTGCTGGCCGCGGCGGAAGAGGCTGCCCGTGCACGCGAGTGCTGCAAGCTGACGCTGGAAGTGTTGCAGAACAACGCTTCCGCCTATGGTCTCTACACCGCAGTCGGCTACAAGCCGTATGAGCTGGACCCGGCGATGGGGCAGGCGATGTTCATGGAGAAAAAACTCGGCTGAATGTTCCGTCATTGGAACAATTAATCCCGTTCTGATGGATTTATCCCGTTTTCTCTCCTGCGTAGAGTGCGAAGCGTTCGATCCGCATCGCGGACACATACTCAGGAGAGAAACATGAACAACGCAGCCTCGCTCGTCGGACGCATCGGTCTGGCGCTGATTTTCGTACTGTCTGGCTGGGGCAAGCTGATGAACCCCGCTGCCACCGCTGGCTATATGGAAGCCATGCACGTGCCCACGTTGTTGCTGTGGCCGACCATCGCACTCGAACTGCTTGGTGGCATCGCACTGATCGTCGGCTTCCAGACCCGTGCCGTTGCGTGGCTGCTGGCAATCTTCAGCCTTCTCGCTGCAGTGTTGTTCCATGCGAACCTGGCTGACCAGGGTCAGCAGATCAACTTTCTGAAGAACCTGGCGATGGCAGGCGGCTTTCTGGTGCTTGCCTCTGCGCCGGTCAGCGCGTGGTCGCTGGACGCACGTCGTGCGAGCGCCAAGTAAATCGAGCGGGTGTCTGTGATGAAGAACGGGCGGGGATGATCCTCGCCCGTTTTCTTTCGGGCTGCGGCTGCTGCGTCAGCGCAACGATGCCGTTGCGTAGCGTCTGACCGCCGAGACAATAGCCTGCACGATCCTCGCTTGATTCTGGGGCGCACTCACATAGGCTTCGTCAACGGTGTCGACGATCACGCCGACTTCCAACAGCACCGCAGGCATGGTCGTCTTCTTGAGCACGACAAGATCGTCGAAGCGATAGATGCCTCGCGTGCGATCGAGCAACTCGCGGTTCTCTCCTGCGATGGGTTCCGCGTGATGCAGGGTTGGAGGGCGGCCCAGCTTGAGCATTTCGTCGCCAAGCATCTGTGCGAACACATTGGCGCTGCCGAATCGTGGATTGAGCTGCGACACGAAGATCGAATATCCGGCAATCGGCCGCACCGTGCGGTAGGTGTCGTGCGAGTCCACGCTGATTTTTTCCAGATACCTGAGCTGCGCGGAATCGTGGTGGATCGACAGGAACAGGTCTGCGTGCAGATCATTGGCCGCTTGCGCCCGTTCGGCAAGCCCAATGTTCTGCCCCGGCGCACGCGTCATGCGGACATCGAATCCGGCGGCGCGGAGGGCCTCACGCACTTGCCCGGCGAGCGTGTCGTTGTAGCGCACTTCGTAAATGCCCCTCACGCCGAGGGCTCCGCCCTGCGCATCGGTGTGGCCAGGGTCGATCATGATACGTAACGGCTCGGCCGAGGCGACGCCGACGAAGGCGAAGAAAAGCGCCGTTGCGAGCTGTGCTGCGTAACGCATCGCGGCGCTCGGCTTGCCTGTCACTTCCAGGACTTCGCGGTGATCATTTCGTGACGACAGGTGCCCGCCTTGCACTCGCGGGCGCGATCGCGGAGATATTCAGTGCGGTCGCGGTTGACGCGGTAGTTGCAGTCCACGTCGATCGAACCGCGGTCCTCGCACGATGCATTGCGGTATTTGATCCAGTCGAGCTGCGTGCTCTTGAGCTGCTCGCGCGCCGGATCCTTGATGAGCCCGCGCAACTCGTTGTAGGCGTTGTTGAGTTCCTTGTCGGATTCGAGGAACAGCTTGGCGAAGCAATATGTCTTGTCGTAGCTGGTCTTGTACTTGTCGCACTCACCATCTGCGCGGGCTGCGAACGATGCGCCTGCCAGCAGTGCTGCGGTCAGGACCGGAAGGACGGTGCGCATGAGTTTTTTCACGGAGTGACTCCACTTCGATCTGGATGAACCGACCCGCTGGTCATGGATGTGCGCGCAGATGGGTTGCGGATCGGACCCACGCGGTATGCCACGCTAACGCGGCGGGCGACATCCGGCTGCATTGTGGTCGTGCTGTCGTGGGCGCTACCTGTCGCCGATCATGCGGGTTGCCCGTTGCCGGCTTTGCGCCAGCAACGGACATCAGAGGCGTTCGATCGCTTCGCGGATGCGCTCGGGTTCGTCCTGCCGCAGAATGCGCGTGACCTTTGCCGCCATCTCGGCAGCGTCCGCGCGCAGGATCTCTTGCTTGACGTCGAGAATCTGCGACGACTGCATCGAGAATTGGCGAAGCCCCATGCCCAGGAGCAGCCGCGTGTAGGCGGGGTTGCCTGCCATTTCACCGCACACCGACACGGGCAGTCCGGCGCGGGTGCCGGTCTGGATGGTTTGCGCAATGAGCCTGAGCACTGCGGGGTGTAGCGGATCGAACAAGTGGGCGACGGCTTCGTCTGCGCGGTCGATGGCCAACGTGTATTGGATCAGGTCGTTGGTGCCGATCGAAAGGTATTGCAGGCGCTTGACGAACATTCCAAGTGCTAACGCCGCCGCCGGGACTTCGATCATGCCGCCAACCGGAATTTTGTCGTCGAACTTGATTTTCTCGGTCTTGAGTTGCGTCTTGGCTACCGCCAGCGCGGCCAGTGCAGATTGGATCTCCTGCGCGTGCGCCAGCATCGGAAACAGAATCTGCACCTTGCCATAGGCCGATGCACGCAAGAGCGCCCGCAGTTGCGTCAGGAACATCTGCGGTTCGGACAGGCTGTAGCGGATCGCACGCAACCCAAGTGCCGGGTTGATTTCGGTGCGCGGGCCGCCGGTGTTGAGTGTCTTGTCCGCGCCGATGTCGAGCGTGCGGATCGTCACCGGTTTGCCCGCCATGGCCTTGGCGACGGCGCGATAGGCCTCGAACTGTTCGTCTTCGTCGGGCAGTTCGTCCCGGTTCATGAACAGGAATTCGGTGCGGAACAGGCCGACACCGTCGGCTTCGACCTCACGCGCCTGTGCCACGTCGCGCGGCAATTCAATGTTGGCGTAGAGCGAGACAGCCTCGCCGTCCAGCGTTGCGGCGCGCATGGTACGCAAGCGTTTGAGCTTGGAGCGTTCCAGCTCGCGCTCGCTGCGACGCAGGCGGTATTCCTCCAGCACCCGCTCGTCTGGATCGACGATCACCACGCCGCGCGCACCATCGATGATGATGACGTCGTCTTCGCGGATGACGGCACGCACATGGCGCAGGCCGACCACGGCCGGGATACCAAGACTGCGCGCCACGATCGCGGTGTGCGACGTCGCACCACCGACATCGGTCACGAAGCCGGCGATCTGGTTGTCCTTGAAGTGGATGGTGTCGGCTGGCGACAGATCATGGGCCACCACGATGGTGCCCAGATCGTTTTCTTTCTTGTCCTTTTCCTTGCGCTTGGGCACCTGGCCGGGATGGCCGAGCAGCACCTTGAGGATGCGCTCCACCACCTGGATCACGTCGGCCTTGCGCTCACGCAGGTAGGCGTCTTCGATGACGTCGAACTCTTCGAGCAGATGTTCCATCTGCTGCACGAGCGCCCATTCAGCATTGCAGCGGCGCTCGGCGATCAGCTTGCCGGCTGCTTCGATCAGCAATGGATCGTCGAGCAGCATCGTGTGCAGGTCGACGAAAGCGCTGACTTCGGACTGCGCCGTCGTGGGGGTTAAGCGCAGGGCGCGCAGTTCGGTGCGAACGGTGGTGGCGGCATCGCGCAGGCGAGCGATTTCGCCTTCCACATGGCGTGGTGCGATCAGGAAATGATTGACTTCGAGAAGCGCATGCGAGACCAGGTGCGCCTGGCCGATGGCGATTCCTTGAGAAACGGGCAGCCCGTGTATGACGAATGGCATCGTTGCCTCTGAGTGCGGCTGCTGACATGACAGGGCTCGCGTCGCACGGCCTTGCCGGTTTGTATTGCATCACCCGCGCCTTGCAGCGCGGGTTGGGCGTCGTCGCGCGTTATTCGCGTTCGCCGAACTTGCTGACGATGAGTTCCACGATGGCTTTGAGCGCTTCCTCAGCGTCGTCGCCTTCGGTCTCGATGGTCAGTCGTGTGCCTTGCGCCGCCGCCAGCATCATGACGCCCATGATGCTCTTCGCATTGACACGGCGGCCTTGCCGCTCGAGCCATACATCGCTCTGGAATTGCGTGGCCAGTTGTGTGAGCTTGGCCGATGGCCGTGCGTGCAGGCCCAGTCTATTGGCGATTTCAGCTTCCGCGCGCGGCATTACAGACTTCCCCCCTTCATATGGAGCACGCCATCGCAGCCTCCAGCGATGGCTTTCTGGATCACGGTGTCAATATCGTGCTTGTCACGATAGGTCAATATGCGAAGCAGCATCGGCAGATTGGCCCCGGCGATGCCTTCCACCCGACCCGGCTGGATCAGTTTCATGGCGATGTTCGATGGGGTTGCGCCGAAGATGTCGGTCAGGACGATCACGCCCTTGCCGCTATCCACCTGTTCCAGCCAGTCGTGCGCTGTCGGCAGCAAGTCGAGTGGATCGTCCTGCGCCGAGACCCCGAGTTGCGCAAGCTGTCGGGGCCGCCGGTTCAACACATGGCAAGCGCACTGGATGAGAGATTCACCCAGCGTTCCATGAGTCAATAGGAAGATGCCAATCATCGTTGCCCTCGAGCTTGCGACGGATCACAAGTGGATTGGTTTCATGCATGCCCTTCGAGGCATGCAAGGCACCCCAAGTAATGTACCACTTCGCAAGCGACGCCCGGACGGGGGCAGGTCACGCGCTTGTTGCAGAATGCAACCGGTGCGTGCGATTGGCAGTCATTGGCCGCTGAGTGCGGCAATGCGTTCGTCGAAATATTGCTCGGGTCGTTCTATCGGCGGCAGGTAACCGGGTTTGGGCGGTTGCCGGGACAGCTTCTGAAGCGCGCCGCGCAGGGCGGTTGGATCGATGCCATTGGCGGCCAGCATGTCCAGTGCAAAGCCGTCCGCCGCCAGTTCGAAGGCCAACGGACAATCCGCCTGCAACAGCCCGCGTGCCAGCGCGGCCGCGCCCGCATCGAAATCGGAAAAATAATTGGCGGCCGTGCTGGCGATCGGCGTGTGACGCACAGCGCGCTTGAGCGCATGTTGGTAGTAGAGATGCCCCAGTTCGTGCGAGAGCATCGCCAGAATCTGGCGATCGTCGCCGAGCAGATTCACCAACTCGTCGGTCACGATCACCTCGCCGCTTGGCAAGGACATGACTGTCGCGCCCACGTCGCCGCCGTGGCGGAACAACACACGATACGGCGGCGCTCCCGTGGACGATGCGCGCAGGCCCGCAAACAGCGTCGTGAGCGTGGTTTGCCGTTCGGGGGAGAGCTGCGACGGGCGCAGCGTCTTGGCGTCGAGGATCGTCAGCGTGCGGTCGGAGGCCGACCGGATCCAGCTTGCTGGAATGCGCTCAGCCACCGCATCGGCGAGTACCGGTACGCCCCAGCGCCAGCCGATCGCGCACAACAGCAACGCCAGTACGATAAGCGCGGCCGAGATCGTCGGCCTCATCCGGCGCGCCTTGCGATCCGCACGGCGTGCGCGCGCCAGCACGGCGTCAAAAGCAGAGACGTCGTCGACTTCGCACACGCTGCCATCAGGCAAGTGCAACAGGCGCGGCGCGCCCGTGGTTCGATCGCTCAAGCCGATCTGGTCGAGTTCAAGCGCCTCGGCCCGTGTGTCATGCAACAGCAGTGCGCCATCGACCGCCTCGATGCGCACGGCACGCGGCGGCCGGCCGGCGCCGTCAAAGCGGCGAGCGGCGACGGCCGACATGGTCGGGCTCCTTGGCTGCGTAATCGGGCGACATGATGTTCGGGTACGAACCTGAGTGACGTGGCTGTAGCTAAATTAAGCGCGAGCCTCGCCGAGCAGCCTTGAAATGGCCCTTTGGTCTGTACCGTTCCACACGTTGTCACGATTGGCGCGGCGCACCACGCCACAGACGGTTTTAACCCTACTGACAGCCCTGTTTTTCGAGGGCTCCAATGGTGTCGCGGCCGCGTGGATTTCTGCCGAAAAAAAAGGGGACAGGGCAGGCACGCAGGGCGCGCGCCACCCCGATGGCATGAGGTCAGTCTTGTCGTTCGAGTGCTTCGATGACGCGTGCCGCAGTGTCGAAACCGGTTTGCTGCGCGATCTCGACCATGCAGGTCGGGCTGGTCACGTTGATCTCGGTGAGTCGTCCGCCAATCATGTCAAGGCCGACAATCAGCAAGCCACGCGCCCAGAGCGTCGGCGCCAGGTCCTCAGCGACGGCGCGTTCGGCGTCGGTCAGCGGCATGGCAACGCCGCGACCGCCGGCCGCCAGATTGCCGCGCGTCTCGCCCGCCATCGGGATGCGAGCCAGCGAGTACGGCATGACTTCGCCGCCGATCAGCAGCACGCGCTTGTCGCCTTCGCTGATCGCGGGCAGATATTGTTGCGCCATGATGGTGCGCGTACCCAACGCCGTGAGCGTTTCGATGACGGCGTTGCGGTTGGGGTCATCCGCGCGTACGCGAAAGATGCCCGAGCCGCCCATGCCATCGAGTGGCTTGAGGATGGTGTCGCCCAATTCGTCGATGAAAGCCTGAATGTCACCGGCATGCCGGGCCACCAACGTGGTCGGCGTGTGCTGCGGGAATTCGACGATCGACACTTTCTCCGAATGGTCGCGAATGGCGCGCGGATCGTTGTAGACCCGTGCGCCCTGGCGTGCCGCGCGCTCCAGCAACCAGGTGGCCGCGACATACTCGGCGTCGAAGGGCGGATCCTGACGCATGAGAATCGCGTCGAAGGCGGTCAGGTCGTACTGCTCCGCCGGCCCGGCGCGATGCCAGTCATGGTCATCGTTGGTGATCTGCAGTGCGACCGCGCTGGCGAAGATGCGCCCATCGCGCGCACCGAGGCTCTCGCGCCCGATGGCAAACACTTCGTGGCCGCGCGCCACCGCGGCCCGCATCATCGCGACGGAAGAATCCTTGTAAGCCTTGAGCTTATGCAGCGGGTCAACAATGAAGGCAATCTTCACGCGGGGGCTCCTGCTTGCTGCACTTCGGCGGGGGCGGTCTGCTCGATTTCCACCGATGCGGCCAGCAGTGCCAGACGACCGATGACGCCATAGGCATAGAAGCGGTTCGGCGGCGAATCGGGCGGCTGCTTGCAGTCGGGCATCGAGCAGGGCGACTGGAAGGCCAGCGGCTCGAAGTGCATGCCCGGCGCGTTGAGGTTCTCGTCACGGCCGCGGTCGCTGTTCACACGATAGAAGCCGCCCACCACGTAGTGGTCGATCATGTAGAACCACCGGTTCGGCCACGCCGCCGCTCACGGTTTCGACCGTCGAGACGCCTTCCTGGATGATCACCTCGCTGACCTGCAGGCCTTCCTTGATGACGCTCATCTTGTTGCGCTGGCGTCGGTTCAGGCCGACCACGTCAGCCGCGTCGTGCACAGTCATCACGCCCATGCCGTAGGTGCCGGCGTCGGCTTTGACGATCACGAACGGCTTCTCGTCCACGCCGTATTCGGCGTACTTCTTGCGGATGCGCGTGAGCAGGCCATCGACCTGACTGGCCAGGCATTCTTCACCGGTGCGTTCGTGGAAATTGATTTCCCCGCAGGTGGCGAAGTACGGGTTGATCAGCCACGGATCGATGCCCAGCATGTCGGCGAACTTGCCGGCCACGAAGTCATACGCGGCGAAATGCTGCGACTTGCGGCGCGTCGCCCAGCCTGCATGCAGCGGAGGGATCACCCACTGGCCTTCCAGCCCCTTGAGGATCTCCGGCACGCCAGCCGACAGGTCATTGTTGAGCAGAATGGCGCACGGATCGGCGCCCTCTACGCCCAGCCGCTTGCCACGGCGAACCAGCGGTTCGAGCAGCAGCGAATCGCCGTTGGGCAGCTCGATGGGCGTCGGTTCGGTGATTTCCGGCAGCAGTGACCCGATGCGCACGCGCAGGCCGGTGTGGCCAAGAATGCTCGCCAGTCGCGCCACGTTCTGCAGATAGAACATGTTGCGCGTGTGGTTTTCGGGGATCAGCAGGATGCTGCTGGCGTTCGGGCAGATGCGTTCGATGGCGCTCTGCGCGGCCTGCACGCACAGCGGCAGGAAATCGGTGTTCAGGTTATTGAAGCCACCAGGGAACAGGTTGGTGTCGACCGGCGCCAGCTTGTAGCCGCTGTTGCGCAGGTCCACCGACCCGTAGAAGGGCGGCACATGTTCGCGCCACTGGGCACGGAACCACTGCTCGATCGTGGTGGAGTTGTCGAGAAAACACTTCTCCAGGTCCTGCAGCGGGCCCGTCAGCGCGGTCTTAAGATGCGGCACCATGAGCCTACCTCGTGCGGATATCGACAACGATGCGTCGGGTTTGCGATGTTACACCAAGCCGCCGGGCGACTTCTCGCACGGGGCTGCTCCCAATCCTGCAATGGGCGTGCTCGTGAGGATTCGTGCCCGGCGCGGGGCACGATGAGGAAACAAGTGCGCTTGCCCCGAGCCGAACCGGCCACCTTGGTCCTGTGTGTTGCGCGGCTTGTTCTGCCCGCCTGCGCGATGTGGGCAGTGCGATCTGCCGAGGGCGCGAGAACAGGCGCCAGGGCAGGCCGGGCCGCTTTGTCGTAAAATCACCCGGTTTCCCCCTCATTCCAAGCATTTGACTCTCCACATGTTTTCCGGAATCGTCGCGACCGTCGGTCGCATTGAAAATGTTTCGCCCCTGCAGGACGGCGTGCATCTGACCGTCGACACTGGCGCCTGGGATCTGGCCGATGTCGCCCTGGGCGACTCCATCGCCTGCAATGGAGTGTGTCTGACTGTCGTGTCCATCGACGGCTCCCGACTCAGCTTCGACGTCTCACACGAGACGCTCGCGTGCACCGTCGGCCTGACCGCCCCTGGCGAGATCAACCTCGAAAAAGCGCTGCGACTGGCCGACCGCCTGGGTGGGCATCTGGTCAGCGGCCACGTCGATGGCACGGGCGAAGTCCTGTCCTTCACGCCGGTGGCCGAGAGCCACGAACTCGTCATCCGCGCGCCGCGCGAGCTGGCCGCCTACATCGCGCGCAAAGGGTCGATCACCGTCAATGGCGTGAGCTTGACCGTCAATTGGGTACGGGGTTCCGATTTTTCAATCAACCTCATTCCGCACACCGTCGCCGTCACCACGCTTAAGCACCTCGTGGCCGGCGCGCGCGTCAACCTGGAAGTCGATCTGATCGCTCGCCATGTCGAACGCATGCTCGAATGGCAGAAGGAATCACAAGAGGAGTCCGCTCGATGAGCGCTTGCACACTCGCCCCCATCCACGAAATCGTCGAAGACATCCGTGCGGGGCGCATGGTCATCCTGATCGATGACGAAGACCGCGAAAACGAAGGCGACGTGGTGGTGGCCGCCGACCACATCACGCCCGAGATGATCAACTTCATGGTCACGCACTGCCGTGGCCTCGTCTGCCTGACGCTCACCGAAGAGCGCTGCCGCCAGCTCGGCCTCGTGCAGATGGCGCGCGACAACCGTAGCCCGTTCTCGACCGCTTTCACGGTGTCCATCGAAGCCGCCGAGGGCGTGACCACCGGCATCTCCGCGCAGGACCGCGCGCGTACCGTCAAGGCCGCTGTCGCACGCGGCGCGCGTCCGGCCGATATCGTGCAGCCGGGGCATATCTTCCCGATCACGGCCAAGCCGGGTGGCGTGCTGGTGCGCGCCGGCCACACCGAAGCGGGTTGCGATCTCGCCCGCCTGGCCGGGCTGGAGCCTGCCGCCGTGATCTGCGAGATTCTCAAAGAAGACGGCACCATGGCGCGCCTGCCGGACCTGGTCGAGTTCGCCAAGCTGCATGGCCTGAAGATCGGCGCGATCCGTGACCTCATCCATTACCGCAGCGCATCCGAATCGCTGGTCGAGCGCATCGCTCAGAAGACCGTGCCGACTGCGCACGGCGACTTTACGCTGAGCGCATTCGCCGACCGCAGCTCGGGCGAAATCCACCTGGCGCTGTCGCGCGGCGACATCCGCCCCGAAACCGAAACGCTGGTGCGCGTGCATGAGCCGGTGTCGGTGCTCGACTTCCTCGACCCGGACGCCAACCGCCACACCTTTAGCATCAACGAATCGCTGCGCCGCATCGCTGCGCATGGCAACGGTGCGATCGTGCTGCTGCGCCGCCCCGAGGCGGCCAACGAAATCCTCGCATCGCTAGGTGTCGAAACCGAAGCGGAGCGCCCCGCCAAGAAATGGGACCCGCGCATCTTCGGTATCGGCGCACAGATCCTGCGCAACCTTGGCGTCGGCAAGATGCGCGTGCTGTCCACGCCGCGCCGCATGCCGAGCATGGCGGGCTTCGGGCTGGAAGTGACCGGCTACGACGCCCCCGACAACGAATGACCCTCGATTTGAAGAACTGAACAACATGAGCCACTTTGCAAACATCGCCGAAATCGAACCCAACCTGAAGGGCGCCGGCCTGCGCATCGGCGTTGTCGTTGCGCGCTTCAACAGCGACATCGGCGAAGGCCTGCTCTCTGGTTGCGTGGCTGAACTGGCCGAGCGCGGGGTGGCCGATGGCGATATCCGCATCGCCACCGTGCCCGGCGCGCTGGAAATCCCGCTGGTGCTGCAAGCCATGGCCAAGAGCGGCAAATACGACGCGCTGGTCGCCCTCGGTGCCGTCATCCGCGGCGAGACGTACCACTTTGAAATCGTCTCCAACGAAATGGCCGCCGGCATCACTCGTGTGCAACTCGATACGGGTGTGCCGCTGGCCAATGGTGTGCTGACCACCGAAGACGACGACCAGGCCATCGCGCGCATGAACGTCAAAGGGCGCGAATGCGCCGCCTGTGCCATTGAAATGGCCAACCTGCTCAAGGTACTGCGTTGATGAACGACACCTCCAACAAAAAGTCCTCGCGTCGCATCGCACGCGAACTGGCGATGCAGGGTCTCTACCAGTGGCGCATGAGCGGTAACTCGGTGCCGATGATCGAAGACCACCTCGCCGCCGAATCCGACGACTGGGCCCGCGCCGACCGTCCTCTGCTGATCACGCTGCTGCGTGGCGCGTCCGACAACGCCGAGGCGCTGGAAGCCGAATTCCTGCCTTTCCTCGACCGCCCGATCGAAGAAATCTCGCCGATCGAACGCGCTGTGCTGCTGCTCGCCACCTACGAGTTCGCGCATCGTCTGGAGACGCCGTATCGCGTCGTCATGAACGAAGCCATCGAACTGGCCAAGGAATTCGGCGGCACGGACGGCCATCGTTTCGTCAATGGCGTGCTTGACAAGCTGGCAGCCAAGCTGCGCCGTGTCGAAGTCGAACACGCAGCCAAGCAGCGGGGCCGATAAGCCGCCTTCATGCCCGGCGAATTCGATCTGATCCGGCGGCGCTTCACACGCAGTGTCACGCATACCGACCTGGGCGTGGGTGACGACGGCGCTTTGTTCACGCCGCGCGCGGGCATGCAGATGGTGGTGTCAACCGACATGTTGGTGTCGGGCACGCACTTCTTTGCTGACGTCTCGCCCGAACTGCTCGGCTGGAAAGCCGCCGCGGTGAATATCTCCGACATGGCGGCAATGGGCGCCGAGCCGCGCTGGATGTTGCTGGCTCTGTCGCTGCCCCATGTACGCGAGGAATGGGTCGCTGCCATGGCCAGCGGGTTCCATGGCTGTTGCGCCGGGTTCGGCGTGGATTGGGTCGGCGGCGACACCACGCGCGGCCCGCTCAATCTGTGTCCCACAATCATCGGAGAAGTCCCGCACGGGCGCGCCATCGTGCGTTCCGGTGCGCGTGCCGGCGATGACATCTGGGTTTCTGGCGTGCCGGGCCTCGCCGCTCTGGGGCTGCGTGCATTGCGCGACAATCTGTCATTGGCCAATGACTGGCGCGAGCGCTGCATCAGCGCCCTGCACAAGCCGACACCGCGTGTAGCGCTGGGCATGGGGCTGCGTGGGTTGGCGACCGCGGCGCTCGACGTCTCCGATGGTCTCTGCGGCGACCTGATGCACATTCTTGAGCGCTCGAACGTTGCCGCCGTGTTGTCCGACGCCGAATGGCCCCTGCAACCGCTCATCGCCGCATGCGGTGAAGCTCAGCTTGCGCGACAGATGTTCCTCGCAGGTGGCGACGACTACGAACTGCTGTTCACGATACCGGCCGAGCGCCGTGCCGAAGTCGAAGCCTTGTCCCTGCGCCTCGCATTGCCCCTGGCACGTATCGGCGCCATCGAAGCCGGCGCGCCGCACATAACGCTGCGCCTGCATGACGGCACCCGACAGCCGATGAGCACGCGCGGTTTCGATCACTTCTCCTGACACCATGGTCTTCACCACCAAAACCGGCGCCGTACGGCCTACCGCGCGGCTGGCGTTTTCGCATCCGGCGCATTTCCTTGCGCTGGGACTGGGCAGCGGTCTGTCGCCCGTTGCACCGGGCACGGTCGCATCCTTCGTTGCCTGGGGCGTGTTCTGCCTGATCGCCCCACACTTCACTGATGTGACCTTCGCCATCTTCCTCGCCGTGTGTTTCTTTGCGGGCGGGCTGATCTGCGACCGTACGGGGCGCGCGCTCGGCGTGGTCGACCACGGCGCCATCGTGTGGGACGAGTTCGTTGCCGTCTGGCTGGTGTTGTGGCTCGTCCCTGCCACCTGGTTCTGGCAATTCGCGGGCGTGCTCGTATTCCGCTTCTTCGACATCATCAAGCCGTGGCCCATCCGGCAGGCCGACGCACGATTCAAGAACGGCATGGGCGTGATGCTCGACGACCTGCTCGCGGCGGGCTACTCCTTGGTCGTCCTCGCCATCGTGTGGCGGGTACTGACATGAGCGCGCTGCTGGATTTCGTCCTGACGCTCGACGGGTTGAAGAACGTCGAACGGCGCAACAGCGTGGCAGGCGCGGCACGCTTCGAAAACACGGCCGAACACAGCTGGCACGCGGCGACGATGGCGTTGGTGCTGCGCGAAGCCTGTGCTTTCCCCGTCGAACGCCCACCGCGCTTCGCGCATGCTGCTCCTGCATGACGTGCCGGAGATCGAATGCGGCGACACCTTTCTATACGACGCCGCACGCGCCGACGCTTCGCAATCCGAAGCGCTGGCGCTCGACAAATTGCTGGCCGGGCTGCCGGCCGACACCGCCGCCGAGATGAAGGCGCTGTGGCACGAATTCACCGACGCGGTCACGCCCGAGGCGCGCTATGCCTACGCGATCGATCGGCTCATGCCAGTGTTGCTCAATATCGCCAACGATGGCGATGTATGGCGTCGGCATGGTGTTTCGCGCGATCGCGTATTGGCGATGAATCAGCCCGTGGCGGAGGTGTTTCCTTCGTTGTGGCCGACGGTGCGGGCACGCATTGAGGCGATTTTTGATCGCATTGATGGTGGCGCGTGAAATAGCTTGAAGGGGTTGCCAGCGCCAGAGAGAGTCAAAGCGCCCTTACTCTTTCGCTGTGACCGTTGCTTTTCTTGGCCCAAGAACCCTTTCTTGTCTTTTGGCTGGTGGTTCGGGCTTGGTCTTGACTGCTTAACTGTGTTGGTCGGGTGTTTGCTCGTCGCGAAAACGAGCGCATTCCTGCGTGGGTCTTCATCTATCAACGGTAGTGCCGACTGCTGATGCTCGATGGCCGGGAGTTCGCCCCGGCGGGCGAGTAACTTCTTTGTTATCGACAAAGAAGTCACCAAGAAAGCGACCCCTACATCGCCGCCAGCCTGCGGCTGGTCCCCTGCGCTACTCGTCAAATCAGGCGGCTGCGGAACTCGTCGCTACGCTCCTCAGACAGTCCTCGCCGACCCGCTACGCGGGCAACCTGACTTGTCTGCGTTGCTCGGCGGCTCAAAAGGGGCCGGCCATAGCACGCACCTTGATGAGCGTGGAGCTAAGGCCTCCTCATTGTGTGTGACTTGTTGTGCATGTACCGCAAAGTGCATGCAACACGCGCAGCGAGGTTCCAGATGTCGCGGGTAGTGCGTAGGGCGCAAAAGCGAAGCGTCATCCGCTCTTCGAACGGGTACGTTGTTTGATCGGCAACGACGTTTGATTGGCGAGAGCGCCAGCACAAACACAAGCACTCAGAAACAGGGGCTTTGGCCTTTCCCCTGAACAACCATACTGCGTGGTGTGGGCACCCCATTCAGCGTCGCCGAGCAGCACAGGGCGGGAAGGTTGCGGCGTAGCCGTCGGCGAGGACTGTTTGAGCCCGAAGGGCGAGTTCCGCAGCCGCCTTCTCGACCGCGCAGCGCAGGGGATCGGCCAACGGCCGGCGAGGCTGTGGGGCCGCTTCTTTGGTGACTTTCTTGTCGGGGACAAGAAAGTTACTCGCCCGCCGGGGCGAACTCCCGGCCAACGTAATCAAGCAGTCGAGGGCAAGCTCGAACGACCAAGCCAAAAGGCAAGAAAGGGCTTCTATCTCTGCCCGCACAGGTCACCCATGCCGGATGACCCTGCGCTTTTCCGCCCTACCGCGACAACAGTCTCTGTCGGGCAATAGGCGACAAAAACGCCCCCACGGGCCAACGTAATCAAGCAGTCGAGACCCAACTCGAACAACCAAGCAGGGAAGCACCCTTCCAGCCAGCGAACGCCAGCAGCCGAACCCCACGTGAAACGACGGCGAGCGCCCCGCGTAGCTCCGCCAAGAGGGCTTCCCGCCAGACCCTAACTCGACGTCCGCAATTCAATCCCAGGCAGAATGCCGTTGAGTTCTTCGAGCAATGCCGGCGATATCGACACGTGGGTCGCCAATCCGCCTGCATCGGGGTTGGGCGTAGGGCGGAATTCCTGGATGACGAATTTCTCGCAGCCCAGCGTCTTCGCACAGTTCACCAACAACCGTGCGGTGTCATCGGATACCACTTGCGGGTGGTAGGTGAGCCGGCACTCATAGGGCACGCCCGAGCGGGCGACCAGCGTGGCGCTGTGAAAAGCGTTATTGCCGCTGCCGGGGGCTCCGGTGAGTGCCGCGTATTCTTCCGGTGAAGTCTTCAGGTCCAGCCCGACCCAATCGAGCATGCCGAGCAGGCGCGCGAGGCGATCCGGGTAGGCGCCGCCCGTGTGCAGTCCCACGCGGAAGCCCATCTCCTTTACCCGTGCGATGGCGTCCGGCAGTGCACGGTTCGACGGTCGGCTCTCCGCCCGAGAACACGACGCCATCCAACCAGCCGACCCGCTTGGCGAGCTTCGCTTCGACTGCGCTCCAGTGAATCGATGGCGGCACACTGCGCTGTTGCAGTTCCGGGTTATGGCAGTACGTGCAGCGCCACGGGCAGCCTTGCAGGAAGACCACCGCAGCGATGGTGCCCGGCCAGTTGACAGTCGAGAAAGGCTGGAAGCCGGCTATGCGCAGGCGGTCCTGCCACGGCTGTACGTGGTCGCCCATCTCTTCTCAAGCCTTCCTCAGGCCTTGCCGCAGCGGCCGGTCTCGCTGAAATACTGGCGCTCGTAGAACTCACCCTGTTTGCCGCGGTTGAACGAGGTGACGGGGCGGTGGTAGCCCATCACGCGTGTCCAGATTTCGCAGGGCTGGCGTTCTTCGTCCTTGAGGATGGGGTGAGGCGCGAAACGGGCTGCGCGGCTTTCGTGGATCATGATGTTTCCTTGGCGGTGTTCGCTTCGAGTTCGGCCTGCTTCTTTGCCAGTATTTCGGCGTCGCACTTGGGGCAAAACGGATGCTCTCCGGCGATGTAGCCGTGCTTCGGGCAGATCGAGAACGTCGGCGTGATGGTGATGTACGGCACGCGGAACCGCGTCAGCGCACGGCGCACGAGTTCCTTGCACGCCTTCGACGACGACACACGCTCGCCCAAATACAAGTGCAGCACGGTGCCGCCGGTGTACTTGCTCTGCAGTGCTTCTTGCTGGTCGAGCGCCTCGAACGGATCGGCCGTGAAGCCCACCGGCAGTTGCGTCGAATTGGTGTAGTACGGGTACTCGGGCGTGCCGGCCTGGATGATGTCGGGCCAGCGTTTCTTGTCTTCGCGCGCGAAGCGGTACGTAGTGCCTTCGGCGGGCGTGGCTTCGAGGTTGTAGAGGTGGCCGGTTTCTTCCTGGAATTCGGTCATGCGCCCGCGCACGTGTTCCAGCAGGCGCAGCGCGAAGGCATGGCCTTCTTCGTCGGTGATATCGCCCGCATCCAGCGTGAAGTTGCGGATCATCTCGTTGACGCCGTTGATGCCGATGGTCGAGAAGTGATTGCGCAGCGTCCCCAGGTAGCGGCGCGTATAGGGGAACAGACCCTCGTCGATCAGGCGCTGGATCACCTTGCGCTTGATCTCCAGACTGTTGCGGGCAAGTTCGAGCAATTCGTCGAGCCGTGCCATTAGCCCGGCTTCATCGCCCCGATACAGATAGCCCAGCCGTGCGCAGTTGATCGTCACCACGCCTAGCGAGCCGGTTTGTTCCGCTGACCCGAACAGACCGTTGCCGCGCTTGAGCAGTTCGCGCAGGTCGAGCTGCAGGCGGCAGCACATCGAGCGCACCATGTTTGGCGATAGCTCGCTGTTGATGAAATTCTGGAAGTACGGCAGCCCGTACTTGGCGGTCATCTCGAAGAGCAGTTCGCAGTTGGGCTGCTCCCAGTCGAAATCCGTCGTGATGTTGTAAGTCGGGATCGGGAAGGTGAATGCGCGCCCCTTGGCGTCGCCTGCCATCATCACTTCGAGGAAGGCGCGATTGATGAGGTTCATCTCCGCCTGCAACTCGCCATAGGTGAACGGCATCTCCTCGCCGCCGACGTATGGCACCTGATCGCGCAGATCTTCCGGGCACACCCAGTCGAAGGTCAGGTTGGTGAAGGGGGTCTGTGTGCCCCAACGCGACGGCACGTTCAGGTTGTAGACCAGCTCCTGCATGCACTGGCGCACACTGGCGTAGTCCATGTTGTCGCGTCGCACGAAGGGGGCGAGGTACGTATCGAACGAGCTGAACGCCTGCGCGCCGGCCCATTCGTTCTGCAGCGTGCCGAGGAAGTTCACCATATGCCCGACGGCGCTGCGCAGATGTTTGGGCGGCGCCGCCTCGACCTTGCCCGGCACGCCGTTGAACCCTTCGTGCAGCAGCGTGCGCAGCGACCAGCCCGCGCAGTAGCCGGAAAGCATGTCCAGGTCGTGGATGTGCACGTCGCCGTGCTTGTGCGCTTCACCGACCTCGGGTGGGTAGATGTGATTCAGCCAGTAGTTGGCCACCACCTTGCCCGAGATGTTGAGGATCATGCCGCCCAGCGAATAACCCTGGTTGGCGTTGGCCCGTACGCGCCAGTCGCTTTGCGACAGGTATTCCGAAATCGAGCCGATGGCATCGACCATGGCGCGGGTATCGCCGCGCAGCTTGGCGTGCTGCTCGCGATAGACGATGTAGGCCCGCGCAGTGCGGAAGAAATCCGCCGCCACCAGTGTCTGTTCCACCACGTCCTGAATGCGTTCGATGGGTGGCGCGCCGTCGTGGTAGCGGTAATTGAGCACCCGGCACACGGTGTCGGTGAGTGCGGCGGCCTGATCCGGGTCGAACTCGCCGGTAGCGTTGCCGGCGCGAGCGATGGCGGCTTCGATCTTGTTGCGATCAAAGGGCAGGATGCGGCCGTCCCGCTTGCGCACCGAAAGGGGCGAGGACGGAGTCGGATCGAACGATGGATATTCAGCCTGGGTACTATTCATGGGGTGCGGGGCCCTTGTGGCGACTAGATGTAGTAGGCCGCCCGAGATGGTCGCGCGCAGGGGGGGTGAATATCTTGAGTTGGGTCGAACTTCTTAGGGCGCATCGGAATGTGCCGATCCTGTACGGAAGGGCGTCCGGCGCGGCCGCTTCCGTCACGGACAGGCGTTAAGATGCGCGCTCATGCCCCACTGCAATGACCGGAGAGCCTCATGGAATCCATCCCGCTGGACCGTCTGATCGAGCAGGCCGCCGAAGTCGGCGCCATGCTGCGTGCCCGGGGCTGGCAGATGGCTGCGGCCGAATCGTGCACCGGCGGGCTGGTCAGCGCGCTGATCACCGAGATTGCCGGATCGAGCGACTGGTTCGAGCGCGGCTTCGTCACCTATTCGAACGAAGCCAAGATCGAGCTGCTCGACGTCCGCCCCGATACGCTCGCCAAGCACGGCGCGGTCAGTGAGGAGACGGTGCTGGAAATGGTTGCCGGTGCGCTAGCGCGTTCGCGCGCCGATGTGGCGGTGGCGATTTCGGGCATCGCCGGCCCAAGCGGTGGCACCACGCAGAAGCCGGTCGGCACGGTCTGCCTGGCCTGGGCATCGCGTACCGCGCCGGGTGTGGCGGTCACCCACCACTACGCGGGCGACCGGCAGGCCGTGCGGCGGCAGGCTGCTTACGACGCGCTCGTCGGTCTGTGCACGCGGGCCGAGTGACCGGCCCGCGCAAGAACGCTCAGCGGTAGTAGTCGCCGAGCAGCTGATCCATCACGCCGGACGTTCGCGCCGCGCTCTCGCCGGTGCTCGGGCAAAGCCCCTGGCCATTGAGCTGGTCGACGATGGTCTGGATCAGGGGTTGATGCACATGGGCCGGGTAGGGGATGACGAACTCCTCCGTCCCGGCCTCGGTGGTCAATACCACGGGGCTGTCGTCGAAGGTCGCATAGCGCAGGCTACCGTGCGTGCCGACAATCGTCGTTTCATCACGCCGGCCGAAGCTGTCGAAGCACCACACCCCGCTGCCCTGCACGCCGGACTCGAACACGAAGCTGCCGGTCACGATGTCTTCGGCTTTGTATAGACCAGCCTGATTGCCGCCCTGGCCCGATGCCTGGGCGATGGGGCCCAGCGCGTGGTCGAGAAAGTCCAGCATGTGCGACGCCAGATCGAGGAAATACCCGCCGCCGGCAATGGCCGGATCGATGCGCCAGTTCTGCGCCGGATCGCGGTCCGATTCGGACGCGGGCCGGTGATAGACCACGTTTACAAAGCGCGGTGTGCCGATGGCGCCGCCGTCGATCAGCTCCTTGATCTTCACGAAGCGCGCCAGCGCACGGCGGTAATACGCCACGAATAGCGGCACCCCGGCACGACGGCAGGCGTTGACCATGTCCACGCATTCGGCGTGGTTCATGGCCATCGGCTTTTCAACGTAGACAGGCTTGCCGACGGCGGCGCACATCAAGGTGTAGTCCTTGTGCGGCGCAGGCGGCGTCGCGACGTAGACGGCGTTGACCTCGGGGTCGGCGATCAGCGCTTCGGCGTTGTCGTACCAGCGTGGTACCCCATGGCGTTGCGCGTAGTCGGCGGCCAGCGCGCCATTGCGGCGCATGACGGCGACCAGCGATGAATGCTCTGCCTTCTGGAAGCCCGGGCCACTCTTTACTTCGGTGACGTCCCCGCAACCGATGATGCCCCAGCGGATCGTCTTCATGGCCTGGTCCTTGTGCGGAAAAAGAAGGGCGACAGTATCGCAGACGCGGGCTGCATGGGCATGACTGCCGCACGCAGCCCGACGCGTGACAAGCGCTTACGCCGCGTTGCGCAGCGAGGCGATGTCGATCACGAAGCGGTACTTCACATCACTGCGCAGCATCCGTTCGTAGGCGCCGTTGATGTCCTGGATATCGATCATCTCGATATCGCAGCCGATGCCGTGCTTCGCGCAGAAGTCGAGCATCTCTTGCGTCTCGGGAATGCCGCCGATGGCCGAACCGCTGACCGTGCGGCGCCCGCCGATGACATAGGCCGCGTTGGCCGGCGGATTGAGCGGGCCGAGCAGCCCCACCAGCACCAGCGCACCGTCGCGGCGCAGCGTCAGCAGATACGGATTGATGTCGTGCTCGTGCGGCACCGTGTCGAGGATGAAGTCGAAGTGGCTGGCCACCGCCTTCATCTGTGCTTCGTCGGTCGACAGCACCACGTGGTCGGCACCCAGCCGGCGCGCGTCGGCTTCCTTGCCGGGCGAGCGGGTGAACAGGGTGACTTCCGCGCCGAGCGCCTTGGCGAACTTGATGCCCATGTGCCCGAGCCCGCCCAGGCCGATCACCGCCACGCGGCTGCCGGCGCCGACCTTCCAGTGGCGCAGCGGCGACCACGTGGTGATGCCCGCGCAGAGCAAGGGAGCGGCGGTCTTCAGGTCGACGCCATCCGGCATGCGCAGCACGAACTTGTCCGACACCACGATGCGTTCCGAATAGCCGCCAAAGGTCGGCAGACCGTCGTGGCGATCGGTGTCGTTGTAGGTCCAGGTGGCGTGCTCTTCACAATATTGTTCGAGCCCTTCCGCGCACGAAGCGCAGTGCTGGCACGAGTTGACCATGCAACCCACGCCGACGAAATCGCCAACCTTGAAGTTGCTGACCTTGCCGCCGACACGCGCTACGCGGCCGACGATTTCATGGCCGGGCACCATCGGGTACAGGCTGTTGTGCCACTCGTTGCGGGCCTGGTGGATGTCGGAGTGACACACGCCGCAGTAGAGGATTTCGATCTCTACATCATTGGCGCGCATGTCGCGGCGGGTGAAAGAGTAAGGCGCCAAGGCCGAGGTGGCCGATGCAGCGGCATAGCCGCGGACGTTCAGGGGCATGGGAATCTCCTTCGATGAATCCGGTTTTAAGCCACGCCATTGTCCGGCAGTACAGCCGGACGCGTGTGCCTGTTCCTGCACAAGACTTGCCTGATCCTGCCAGAGTGCTCGCTCAGGCCATGCGTGAGCGCTCCTGCCTGCGCGCGCCCTTGCGCAGGTACATCCGCGTGTCGGCCAGTGTCATCAGCACGCCGATCGTGGCGGCTTCGCCAGCGCGGGCAAAGCCGTAGCTCAATCCGGCGTGAGGGCAGACGCGCTGCACGATCTCGCGTTCGGCCTCGACCAGCGACGCCTCGACGTCCGCGATGTGCGCCTGCTGCGTGAGCACGGCGAATTCGTCGCCGCCGAGCCTGAACACCTTGCCATGCGGCGCGGCGCGTTCGCTCAGGAACTGCGCCACGTTGCGCAGCAGTCGGTCGCCCACCGTATGGCCGTAGTGATCGTTGACGTGCTTGAGGCCGTCCATGTCGATCAGCGCCATCACCCGCTCCTCTTCGCCCGCAGGCTGTCCAAGCACGACCTGGTGGCGCAGGTAGTCGTCGAAGGCGTGGCGGTTGCCTACTCCTGTCAGCCCGTCGGTCGTTGCCAACGTCAGGGCCGCGTCGAGCCGTGCGAGGTATTCGTCCTTCTGGCCTGCCAGCAGGCGATACCGATCCGCCAGCGCAAAAGCCAGCAGCACGCCATCGGCGGTGCCGCCGACCAGCGTCATCAGCTCGTTGTCGACCATTTCCGGCACCAGCCCCAGGTTGGCCGGCAGGATCAGGAGCGCCGGTACGATCAGCGCGATGAAGGCGAGGATGAAATAGCGCGCCGGCAGGTAGCCGGCCCGCAAACAGGCGATGCCGCTGGTCAGTGCGAGCACCAGCCACACCGAAATCGCGATGGTCGCCAGCGTGTGCGCGTACGACAGCGCCAGGAAGCAGCTTGGCAGCAGCACCAGCGGCAGCACGAAGTTGATGCGGCTCCAGCGCGCCAGCTGCGGCGCATATTCGGCAAGGTTCAGAAAGCGCAGGTAGAACAGCGTGTTCAGCACCGGCAGCAGGAAGAACGGCACGTAGATCCACTGCAGCCCGCGCACACCGAACATGTCGCGCGGCACGTTGAAGACGAACGCCCAACCCACGGCATAGGCGACCAGATAAGCCGCGTAATGGAGCTGTGCCCGGTCGCGCATGGCCATGAACACGAACAGGTTGAACACCGCCAGCGCCAACAGCGCACCGAAGCAGCCCAGCGCAATCACGTTCCGCTGCAGAACATGGCCGCTGTAGGCCGTTTGTGACCACAGATTGAAGATCGGGTAGGCGCGGAAGTACGGGCTTTCGAAGCTCACCAGCACACGATAAGCACCGGTTTGAGGAAAGCTGACCGGTTTGCCGTAATGCAGCGTGTATGTGCGTGGCGTGTCGTACCCGGTGTGGACGCGCTGCACGCTGCCGTCCGGCGCGAAGATGCGTGCGTCGATGGTCGCGACCAGCGTATTGCCGACGTCGAAGACCCAGTCGTGCTGCGCGCTGTTTACATAGATGTCCGTGTACAGCCAATAGCGCCCGCCGAACAGGCTCGGCCGCGCGACAGGCTTGGCCTTGCGGATCCAGGCGTTGACGTCCTCGATCCGTTCCGGTATTGGCGCGTCGGAGACGAAGTAGCGCCCGCGCGAACCGAAGTTGACGGGTCCGTCGCCCGAGAGTTGCGCCGCCGCGTGGGCGGGCACCGTCGTGGCCAGAATGAGCGCAAGGCAGGTCAGCGTGATCGTCACGCCGTTGCGCAGGTGTTCAATAAAGGTGATACGACGCATGCGATACGGGGCGGTAGCCCTCGTCCCTCCGATCATTGCGTGCACTACCCCTGGCGGTTTGTCCGCTCTCTTGGGGTTTCCCCGGCGCCGTCGCGCCTGAACCTGCCGCCGCCATTCTGCCCGTGTCGGGCGGGGCAGGCCAGCACCCTCCCGGGCTGGGAGCGCAGCTTGCGGGTACGAATGCAAAGCGCTTACCGGAGCCCTGCCGTGAACGTACTGGTCGTCGATATCGGGGGCAGTTTCGTCAAGGTCTGCCACATGCCCAGCGGCGAGGTCCGCCGCTTCGAGTCCGGGCCGCACCTGACGCCGCAGGCGCTCATGACGGGCGTGGCCGACTGTCGCGCGGGCCGGGACTATGACGTCGTCTCGATCGGCTATCCGGGGCGCGTCGGGCCGGGCGGGCCGTGCGATGAACCGGGCAACCTGTCTGGAGGCTGGGTCGGCTTCGACTTCGATGCCGCCTTCGAACGGCCGGTCAAAGTCGCCAATGACGCAGTCCTGCAGGCGCTGGGCGGCTACGACGGCGGCAAGATGTTGTTTCTTGGGCTGGGCACAGGTCTTGGCGCCGCATTGGTTGACGACGGTCTGGTGCTGCCGCTCGAACTGGGCGAATTACCCTGCGACGGCGACATCCTGTTCAACCGCATCGGGCAGGCCGCGCTGGACGAAAGCGGCCGCGACGCGTGGTTGCATCGGGTGCGCCGTTGGGTCGAATGCCTGCGACGTGCCTTTCTCGCCGACTACGTACTGCTCGGCGGCGGCAATGCCGCACTCGTTGACCCGCTCCCCGACAAGACCCGCCGTGGCGGCATCGAAGACGCCTTTACCGGTGGCGTGCGTCTGTGGGAGGAGGGCGTGGCGCATCGTGCCTTGTTGACTTCACGCATCTGGTCGGTTCTCTAGAGATCACTCCACAAATCCCTGCGGGCTGCGCCGTCACGCGTCGTGCCTCACGCCTGGCCCGCCATCCCCACGCGGCCCCGTCGCACGCGTCGAGATTCATGAAATGAGTGCGGGTCTTCTTCGCTTTCCATCGATCGATTTAAGTCCCTCCCGCATGGTGTCGCCCTGTGCAGTAGAGGGCGCTGAATCCGGTGCTCCGACTGTCTGAATTCCAATCAGGAGTATTGTCATGCTGAGTCTTCACACCAATGCCGCAGCGCTGACCTCGCAGAACGCGGTCGGCTCTGTCCAGAAGCAACTGTCCACCTCGATGACCCGCCTGGGCACGGGCTATCGCATCAACTCGGCGATGGACGACGCCGCCGGCCTGCAGATCGCCACGCGCCTGAACTCGCAAACGCGCGGCATGGCCGTTGCAATGCGCAACACGCAGAACGGCATCTCGATGATGCAGACCGCTGAAGGCGCCTTCAACGAAGTCTCCGACATCCTGCTGCGCATGAAGGATCTGGCGACCGAAGCCGCGTCGGACTCCTCCAGCTCGGACGACAAGAAGTCCATGCAATCGGAATACGATGCGCTGGGCGAAGAACTGGCCAACATCGTCAAGAACACCTCCTTCGGCGGCGCCAACCTGTTCTCCGACGGCACCAAGGTTGACGGCACGGGCGGCAAGCTGTCCGCAGCCATGACGTTCCAGATCGGCGCAGCCAAGTCCGAAACCATGTCGGTTGACGTCAATGCCGCCCTGGCAACGCTGGCTGGCACCAAGCTGACCGGCCTGAGCACGCACTACTCGGCCGCCGCCGTGACCACGGCCGGCACCGAAATCACCACCACCACGAGTGCCAACACCAAGATCGACGACATCTCCAAGGCTCTGGACGACGTCGGTTCGCTGCGCGCTTCGCTGGGTGCTGCGTCCAACCGTCTGGACCATGTTCTACAACAACCTGTCGAACATGAGCACCAACACCACGCAGGCACGTAGCCGCATCATGGACGTGGATTACGCGTCCGAGACGGCCAACATGACCTCCAAGCAACTGCTGATGCAAGCCAGCACCTCGATGCTCAAGCAAAGCAGCAGCATGTCGCAGCTCGTGCTGTCGCTGATGCAGTAATGCACTCAGCATGAACGGCGCTTCGCCCTCACGGGCGGGGCGTCTGTTCACCGGGCCAGCCGCTGCATGGGCTGGCCTTTCTTTTGCGTAGGGCGCGGACGGGAAGACGGGGGAGCGTATGGCGCTGGACAGGGTTTCGGCGGTGGTGCACATGCCACCCGCGCAGTCTCGCGCGCAGCGGGCGCAATCGCACGGACTGTCCGTGGGAGAAACCCTGCGGCTGGCGCTGACCGAAGCCGACGGCGCCGATCTGCTGGTCTCCGCCGACAACGGCCGCGCGTTGCGTCTCACTGGGCTCGGCCAGTACGGCGAAGGGCTCAAGGAAGGCGACGTACTGCTGGTGCGCGTACTCGCCACCGATCCGCTCGAACTCGAACTCTTCGGCACGGCCACGCGCACGCAAGTCGCCGCGGCCGCCACCAGCCGGCGCATGCCGCTCACCGATCAGGACGCCATGCGACTCGACCAGACCGCCCTGCGTCGCATCACGTGGCGCGAACCCAGCGCCGCCGCATTGGCCGCCACCTGGCGCGCGCTGGTGCATGGTCGCTGGCGCAGCGACGCCGTGGGCCTGTCGCCGGACGGGCCTGCTTATGGCGCACGCATGCTAGGCCCTGTGAACGAACCTGGCGTGGCGTTGCCCGACGATATCGAACGTTGGTCATTCCCGCTCTACGCATGGGGCGGGCAGCCCATGCTGCTGCGCCTGGTGCAATCCGATCCGGAAGAAGATGGCCGCCCCGCTGCGCGCCGTGCGCGCATGCTGGCGATCCGCGTTGAATGCACGCTGCCCGGCGTTGGCGCCGTGATGCTCCACGTACAGTGGGTGAGCGGCGGCATCCAGTTGAGCATCGCAGCCCAACGCGCCGATGCCATCGCCATTGTGCGAGAACGCCTGTCGCACATTGCCGCCGCGCTGGCGCGCGTCGATCTGCGGCTATTCCGCTGCAGCATCGCGCAAGGGCAATTGCCCGCGCCGACGGCACCGCGCTTTGCACTGATGCCGCGCAGCGCACCGGCAGCCGTGGCGCCTGCGCTCTACCGCGCGGCGGCCGAAGTGCTGCTCGTGCTGGCCGACCTTAACCCAGCGAGCCGATGATGCTCACTTCGCGCTGCTCGGGGATCTCGTTGTACGAGAGCACCGCGAGACCCGGCGCGAAGAGTCGCGCATAGCGCGCCAGCAGTGGCCGGATCTGCGGCATTACCACCAGCAGCGGCGCAGCACCCTGTTGCTTCATCTGCTCGCGCACCAGCGGCATGTGCGATTGCAGTTGTGAGAGCAGGTTGGGATCGATGGGGTAGTTGTCGAGCGCCGTCTTGCCGCCTTGTCGTGCCTGATTGAGTGCGCCCAGCAGCATGTTCTCCAGTTCGCCGCTCAGATTGAAGGCACGCATGTCGCCCGTCTGCCCGACCAGCGCGGCGACGATCTGCCGCCGTACCGTGCAGCGCACTTCAGCCGCGAGCAGGATCGGGTCCTTGGTGTTCTCTGCGCTGTCGAGCAGGGTGGTCGCAATCGGCACGATATCGCGCAGCGACACCTGCTCGGTGAGCAATGCGCGAAACACCTTCAGCAACTGGCTCGATGTGAGCGCTTTTTCCAGCGCCGCCGACAACTTGGGTGCCTGCGCGGCGAGCCGTTCAAGCAGTGCGGGCACGTCTTCGTGGCGGATGAGTTCGGGCAGGTTATCGCGCACCAGTTTCGACACATGGGTGGCGACCACGCTGGGCGCGTCCACCACTTGATAACCCATGCCCAGGGCATGCCCTTTCTGGTCCGGCGCGATCCAGGTCACCGGCATGCCATAAGCCGGCTCCACGCCGGGAATGCCATCCAGTTCGCCGTAAACCTGTGGCGAGGGAATCGCCATCAGGTGGTCGGCAAACACCTCGGCCTGCGCGATGATCGTGCCCGACAGCAACACTGAATACTGCGAAGGCTTGAGCCCCAGATCGTCGCGCACGCCGATGGCCGGCAGTACCAGACCCATGTTCTCGCTCAGACTTTGGCGGATGCCCTTGATGCGCCGCGTAAGCGGTGCGCCCTGTGCCGGATCGATCAGCCCGACAAGCTTGTAGCCCAGCGTCACCGACAGCGGTTCGACGAATGGAAGACTGCGCCATTCGAGGTCCGGCACTTCTTCGGTGAGCAGCGCGGCGGGTACGGCCGCGAGATCGGCGTCCTCCGGTGCGGCCGCCTGTCGTTGCGCCATGCGCCAGCCGACGAACGCCACCACGGCTGCAAAACCGAGGAAGGTGAACCACGGCATGCCGGGGATCGCGGCCAGCACCGTCATCAGTGCGGCCACGCCGTACAGCACGCTCGGCGAGGCGAGCAGTTGCGTGCCGACCTGTTGTTCGAAGTCCTTCGACTCGCTGCCCACGCGCGTGACGATGATGGCGGCGGAGGCCGACAGCAGCAGCGCAGGAATCTGCGCGACCAGGCCGTCACCAATGGTCAGCAAGGCATACAGGCGGAACGACTCGGCCAGCGACAGGTCGTGCATCAGCGCGCCGATGGCCACGCCGCCCACCATGTTGATGATGAGGATCAGGATGCCGGCGACAGCGTCGCCACGCACGAACTTCGAAGCGCCATCCATGGCGCCGTAGAAGTCGGCCTCGGCGGCGACTTCGCGGCGCCGTTGCTGTGCGCGTTCCTGATTGATGAGGCCAGCGTTCAGGTCGGCGTCGATGGCCATCTGCTTGCCCGGCAGCGCGTCGAGCGTGAAGCGCGCCGACACTTCCGAGATCCGCTCCGCCCCCTTGGTCACCACGATGAAGTTGATGATCATGAGGATCACGAACACCACCAGGCCGACCACGAAGTTGCCGCCGATCACCACGTGGCCGAAGGCTTCGATCACGCGGCCGGCCGCACTGGTGCCCTCATGCCCGTGCAGCAGCACCACGCGTGTGGACGCCACGTTGAGCGTCAGGCGCATCAGCGTCGTGGCGAGGATCACGGTCGGGAACACCGAGAAGTCCAGCGGACGTTTGCTGTTCACGCTCACCAGGATCACCAGCAGCGCCAGCACGATGTTGAACGTGAACAACACGTCCAGCAGCACGGGCGGCAGCGGCAGGATCACCATCGCGAGGATGGCCATCACGAACAGGGGCGCGGCCACGCGGTGGCGGCGCAATTCATCGATCAGTCGGCGCAGGGCATTCATGATTCTTGTCGGGCGTGGGCGTCGAGAAAGGCGCGCGGAATCGGCAGCGCGTCCGGCAGTAGCGGGGCACGTTCGCGGCGGCCGCCACGGAACGCCTGCAACTGCAATACATAGCCCAGTACCAGCGCAACGGCGCGATACAGGGCGGCGGGGATCTTCTGATTCACCTGGCTGGTGTTGTAGATGGCGCGTGCCAGCGGCGGCAGCGGCACGACTTCGACATTCGATTCGCGTGCGACTTCGCGGATGTAGAGCGCCATCTCATCGACACCTTTGGCGATGACGAACGGTGCGTCGGCGCGGTCGGCGTCGTACTTGAGCGCCACGGCGTAGTGCTCGGGGTTGACGATCACCACATCGGCGCCGGGCACCGTCTTGCGTACGCCCCGGCGGGCCATCTGCAACTGCAACTGGCGGATGCGCTGGCGCACTTCGGGGCGGCCTTCGGTGCTCTTGTATTCCTCTTTCATCTCGCGCTTGGTCATGCGTTGTTCGCGCAGGTAGATGAAGCGCTGCACCGGCAGATCGATGAGCGCGAAGATCACGAACACCGTGCAGAGCGCGAGGATGCCGTCGAGCATCAAGCCCGCGCCGTGCATGATGGCCTGGTCGAGCGGCTGCGCCTGCAGGGCGATGAAATCCGACAACGTGCTGCTGGATACATGCCACAGCACGAGCCCCAATGCGACCGCCTTGGCGATCGACGCCGCCACGCTTGCCACGTGCTTCGGTTGCGTGAGGCGCTGCACGTAGGCCAGCGGATTCATGCGCGAGAACTTCGGCATCAGGTGCGATCCTGCAAACACCCAGCCGCCCGGATAGAGCGCGCCCAGCGAGATGGCCAGCGGCACCACGAACAACGGCAGCATCATCTTCGCCATCAACAGCATGGCGGTGGTGAAAGCGCTCGACCACAGATTCTCGGGCGTCCCGTCACCGTCGAGTGCCGCAAAACCAGCGCCGAACAGTTCGCGGAAGTCTTCCAGATAGCCCGGCATGAGCAGCACGATCAGCTTGATGCAGACGAGGATGCCGATCGCCGTGGCGACATCGCGCGAACGGGGCACCTGTCCCTGCTCGCGCGACTTGCGCAGTTTCTGCGCCGAGGGCTTTTCGGTCTTGTCTTCGCTACTGCTGTGCTCGGCCATGGCTTACACGTCAGATGCCAAAGTCGCGCCGCAGCATGTCGAGCACGCGCGCAGTCATGCGGATGTAATGCGCCGGCACGGTATGCACGATCTGCGCAAGCATCAGCAGCCCGAACACCGTCACCAGCGAGAAGCCCAGCGAGAACAGATTGAGCGTGGGCGCTACGCGATTGAGAAAACCGAACCCCATCTGCACGACGAGTGTCGAGAACACGATGGGAATGGCCAGCAGCAACGCGGCCGAAAACACCCAGGCCACGTTGAGCGCGAGCTTGTGCTGGGCGAGCAATTCAAAGCCGCGCCCCACTGGCCACGCGCGGAAACTCTCGCCCAGCACGCGCACCAGCACGATGTGTCCATCGATGGAGAAGAACACGATGATGCACAGAATGTAGAGCATGCTCGACACCACGTCGGAGGACGCCCCGTTCATGGGGTCGTTCATGACCGCCATCGCCAGCCCCATCTGCGAGGACACCAGATACCCGAGCACCATGACGATCGCCATGGTCAGGTGGAAGGCCAGACCGATCACCAGCCCCACCACGACCTGTTCGCCGGTGGCGGCGACGCCCTGCAACGAGAACGGGTCGATGTGCACCGCCGGCTGCGCCACCGGTAACATCACCACCGCGAGCGCCAGCGAGAGCAGCACGCGCACCGTCACCGGCGCCATGTTGTCGCCGATCACCGGGGCGGCGCTGAACATTGCCAGCGTGCGGCAAAACGGCCACCACAGCGCATGCAGCAATGCCAGCAGCTGGCCGAAGACCGGTTCGACCATGGCGTGTCTACCCGACCAGCGCGGCGGCGCGCTGGAAGATCGCCACGCAGAAGTCCATGACGTAGCTGCTTGCCCAGCGCCCGGCGAGCGTGATCGCCAGCAGCGTCACCATCAGGCGCGGCAGAAAACTCAAGGTCTGTTCGTTGATCTGCGTGGCCGCCTGGAACAGGCTCACCAACAGACCGACGACAAGGCCGGGCACGATCAGCACGGCCACCAGGACCATCACCATGTGCAGGGCATCGCTCATCAGTTCGACCGCAACTTCGGGCGTGAGCATCAGAACGCCCTCACGCTGGTGACCAGCGTATTGACTGTCAGCGTCCAGCCGTCGACCAGCACAAACAGCAGCAACTTGAGCGGCAGCGATATGACCAGCGGCGACAGCATCATCATGCCCATCGCCATCAGCACCGATGACACCACCAGATCGATGACAAGGAAGGGGATGAACAACATGCAGCCGATCTGGAAGGCGGTCTTCAGCTCGCTCAGCACGAAGGCGGCGAGCTTCACGGTGAAGGCGTGATCCTGCGGCTTGGCGATGTCCTTTTCGCCAGCCAGTTGCGAAATCTGGGCCAGTGCGCTCTTGCTCGTCTGCGCCAGCATGAAGCGCGACAGCGGAGCTTCGGCGATCTTCAACGCTTCCTGCAGGGTGATCTTGTCCTCGTCATACGGCACGAAAGCGTTGGCCCAGATGGTCTCGCCGATGGGGCGCATGACCAGCAGGGTGAGAATCAGCGCCACGCCGGTGACGATACGGTTGGGCAGACCCGTCTGCAGGCCGAGCGCCTGCCGCAGCAACGAGAGCACGATCACGAAGCGCGTGAAGCTCGTCATCATCAGCACCAGCACGGGCAGCAGCCCGAGCAGCGTCATGATGACGAGAATCTGCGTCTTGACCGTCAGTTCGGTCGTCGCGCCCTGCGTGGTACTGCCGAGCACGGCCAGCGTGTCCGCATGGGCCGCCAGCGGTAGGGCCAGGAGCAATGCGGCGCCGGCGAGCGGCACCAGCCGTGTGCGCTTCACTGCTGTCACGCGCCCAGCGTGCCCAGATCGAGGTCGGTCAGTTCCACCACCTTGAGGCCGTAGTTCTCGCCCGACACCACCACTTCGGCGCGACCGATGGGCGTGCCGTTGACCTTGATGACCAACGGTTCGCCGGCCAACGTGTCGAGTTCCACCACGCTGTCCTGCTCGATGTTCATGAGGTCTTGCAGCGACACGCGCGCGGCGCCGACTTCGAGCGTCAACGTCACAGGGATCTTGCGCATCATCTGCGTGAGCGAACGCGGCGTGCGGGCGGGCTCGGCCGTCACCGTCTCGCCTGCAACGGGCTCGGCCAGATCGGCCAGCAGGCTACTCAGTTCGGAGTTATCGATCGGGTCCATGGGGGTTACTCCACATCTTCAAAAGCGGTTAGGCACAGCTTGCCTTTGTGCTCGGCCACGCGTGCGGTGAACAGGCGCGCGTCGTCAACCAGTACATCGGTCGCACCCATGCTGACAGGGATGACGTCGCCCACGCGGGCGTCGAGCAGCACGCCCAGGGGGACTTCCTTCTCAAGCAGGCGGCCGACCAACGTCAGCGACAGACGCGTGGCAAGCGGCGCGGTAGCCGCGCGGCCCGTTGTGGGGCGCAGCGGTGACAGGCGCGAGAGCAGGCGTTGCATCCACGCATCGTCGAGCACGAACCACAGGCAGCCTTCGACGCCGCGCGTCGGTTCGGCCACCTGGGCCCGCACGCACCACGTGCCGGCGGCGGGCGGACTGCCAGCGCCTTCGGTGAACTCATGCACGCAGGTCTCGGCGCTGCCGGTCTCGGGCAGCCATTCGATGCGTTCGGCCAGCGCACTGACGAACTGGCGTCCGAGCATGCCGGCCAGCCGTTCTTCGGTCGCCGTCTCGGGAACAGGCGCCGCACCCTGGGTGGATGCGCCGCTGCCATCGCGCGCGCCGTAGCGGTAGTCGAGCACGCACAGCAGCACCTGCCGCTCGATGGCAAAGCCGATACGGCCGGTGGCGTCCGAGTACTGCAGCCAGCGGCAGCGCGGGGGCACCATGTCGAGCCGGCCGATAGTCACGTCGTTCAACTCGAACGACGCGCGGTATCGGCGATTCAGGCCTGTGCGGAAGACCTCTGCCAGGTCCTCGCGCAAGGGACCGACGAACCTGTGCAGCAGATGCACCGGGCGCCCCAGCGTGCGCGCATCGAGTACGCGGACATCAGCCGGGGCGCGGGGGGAGGGACGGTGGATTTGCATGGAGATTCAACGGGCCGAGCCCGGATTTTAAATACGGAAATCAAATTGCCAGTCATGGCGTCACGCTGCTTAATCGTCGCGCGCATTTACAAACTTTAGCGTTTCGAGAAAATAAATGAATACGCAGAGAGCATTCAAACGGATATTCAATTTTCAGCGCTGCGGCACGCCGACGAATATCCGGCCGAGACTTGCGGAAGCCCCTCAGATGCTGCCAGACATCTCTGAAAATTGATCCACGTCAACTGTTAGACGTCAAATTATGTGTCGGCGCCGTCTCAACTGTTGGGCGGGGCGTGATGCTGCACGGCAGCATCAATACGACGTTTCTGATAGAAACTCAGAAATTCCTTGGATATCTGACAGATTCGTGCCTATACTCCGACCAAATTTGGGCACACCCGCACGAAAGGCGGGGTCGCAAAGCCTCCGGTCTACAGCCTGAAAAGGCCACGATAGCGGGGTTGCCAGACTGAACCCCTGTCAAGGGTTCAACCGGTGGCTGATGGCGTTGGATTGCCCTGCGCTCCTGTCTCTACCGGGTCTTGCAAGTCGCAAAATTCGCGACCTCGACCTTCCTTTGTGCCGCCCTGGCACGATTTGCTGCATTGCAAGAAAGGAAGGCTCCATGCTGTACCCCCTCTTCCCGTAACCCTCACGGTCCTTCGGCCAGGCGTTTTTGCGTCGGTTTTTTGCGCGATTTGTCAGGCAGGGCGATCCGAAAAATCCCTTTGATTATTTAATTGACCGTTATTCAAACGGTAAGGGGATTTATTCGCCGATCGTTTCGTGAAATCAGTTGCGGGAATATGTCGGAGCCATGACAAAAATGGACAAATCGAATATCCCTCATAACCCCTGCATGAGTGCGTGCATATATTTGCACCGGCCGTCGCTCGTATTGAATGCGGGCGATTGGAGAGCGTGATGGCAAGCGAAATGAGCGCACTCATCGGGGCCGATCTTGCGCAACTGCGCAACCTGGCCTCCCAGTTGCAGGCACCTCTGGCCAACCCCTTGTCCGCGGAAGGCAATGACGGCGCGGCGATGAGTTTTGCCGACAGCTTCAAGCAGGCCGTCATGGGCGTGAACGAGAAAGACCGCGTGGCCGGCGAGCGCATGGCCGATGTCGACGCGGGCCGCAGCGACGATCTGGTCGGTGCCATGCTCGCCAGTCAGGACGCCTCCCTGTCGTTCTCGATGCTCATGCAGGTGCGCAACAAGGTCGTTGGCGCCGTGGATGAGCTGATCAAGCTGCAACTCTGAGCGACCCAGGGACGCCCTCGTGATCGCCGCACTCAAACCTGCCTTTGCCCGCCTGCGTGGAACCTCGCCCAAGGTGCCGGCAGGGCTATTCAAGAACCTGCTGCCGCTGGTGGTGCTTGCCATTGGCATCACCGCGCTGGTGCTCATGTTTGCCTGGCGCGACCAGGCCAACTACAAGCCGGTGTTCGGCGGCCGCGAGAAGGTCTCCGTTACCGACGTGGTGGCAGCGCTCGACGCGCAGGGCATTCCGTATCGCCTGCACCCGGACACTGGCCAGGTGCTGGTGCCCGACAGCAAGCTCGGGCGCGTGCGCATGCTGCTGGCATCGCGCGGCGTTGTGGCCAAACTGCCTGAAGGGCTGGAGCTGATGGATCGCAACGATCCTCTGGGCACCAGCCAGTTTGTGCAGGACGTACGTTTCCGCCGCGGGCTCGAAGGCGAACTCTCGCAGAGCATTTCCTCGCTGGAAGCGGTCGAGTCGGCGCGCGTGCATCTGTCCATCGCGCGTTCCACGTCGTTTGTCGTGAGCGACGGTGAGAAGAGTTCTGCGTCGGTCGTGCTCATGCTCAAGGCCGGCCGCACGCTGGCGCCGGAGCAGATCGCCGCCATCATCAACCTCGTGGCCAACAGCGTCGCCAGTCTTGATGCCAAACGCGTCACCGTCGTCAACCAGACCGGCGCCTTCCTGTCGTCGCGCGTCGATCTGACCGACGGCTACGAAGGCGGTCAGGTGTCGGACGCCTCGCGCCACTACCAGGACGAGACCCGCCGCAACATCGCCGAGCTGCTCGCGCCAGTGCTGGGCTCGGACAACTATAAGGCCAGCGTCACCGCCGACGTCGACTACGACCGCGTGAATGAGACGGTCGAGCGCTACGGTGAAGCGCCCAAAATTACCAACGAAGCGATGCGCAACGAATCCGGCCGCGACCCGCTTGCCATCGGCGTGCCGGGTTCGCTGTCCAATCGTCCCGTGCAGGTCGCCGCCGCGCAGGAAGGGCAGTCCGAAGCAACCACCGCGCAGAAGAACGCCACTACGCGTCAGTACGCCTACGACCGCACCATCACGCAGACGCAGCGCAGCCGCGGCCGGTTGAAGAAGCTCTCCGTCGCCGTGGTGCTCAACGGTGCCGCCGCGCCCGATCACCGCGCGTGGTCGCCGGCTGCCATCGCCAACGTCAACAAGGTGCTGCGCAGCGGCCTGGGTATCGACGAGACGCGCGGCGACACGCTGGTCGTGTCGTCGATGGACTTCCCCGGCCGCCCGGCAGATGTGCCGTGGTGGCAGCAGCGCGACAACGTTATCGAGATGGCGACGTGGGCTGCCTACGCACTGGCTACGCTGCTGGCATTTCTGTTCATCTTCCGCCCGGTGTTCCGGCTGGCGCAGAACGCTGTCGCGCCGCCGGTGGCGAAAACGCGCGAGATCGTCGACCTCGGCGACCCGGCGATCGAACCCGGTGCCGCCATGCCGACGTCGGCCGCCGCCTTGCCGTCCGCCGACGCACCGGCACTCGGCGCGCCGGTCGCGCAGGGTGGCATGTCAGTGGTGCCTTTGCTGGCCGACTACGATCTGCCGCCGCCGGGCTCGCCCGTCAACGTGATGGTCGAGCACCTGCGCACGCTGGCCGCGAAGGAACCCGAGCGCGTGGCCGAAGTCGTGCGCCAGTGGGTGCAAAAGAAAGAACGTAGCGAACCGGGAGCGCGCGCATGAGCACCAATCTGCCCGACACCATCGTCCCCGGCGCCACGTTGAGTCCGGTCGAGCAGGCTGCCATCGTGCTGCTGTCGATGGGCGAAGAGCCCGCCGCCGCCGTGCTGCGTTGCCTGTCGCGCGAAGAACTGCTGGGCGTGACGCAGGTGATGTCGCGCATGAGCGGCATCAAGGTCGACGCCGTCAAGGGCTCGCTGCAACGCTTCTTTGACGACTACCGCGAGCAGAGCGGCGTGCATGGCGCGTCGCGCACGTACCTCAAGCGCTCGCTCGATCTGGCGCTCGGCGCGGACATCGCCAACAGTGTGCTCAACACCATCTACGGCGACGCCATCCGTCCCAAGATGGCGCGCCTGCAATGGGCCTCGCCCAAGTGGCTGGCCGAACGCATTGCGCATGAACACGTGCGCATGCAGGCGGTGTTCCTCGCCTTCCTGCCTTCAGCGCTGGCCGGTGAAGTGATCGACGCGCTGCCGGCGGACAGCCGTGATCTGGTGTTGCTCAACGTCGCGCGCCTTAATGAAATCGACCGCGACCTGCTGGTGGAACTCGACGAAGTCGTCAGCCGCTGCCTCGACAGCCTTGGCCTGCAAAGCGCCAGCGTCGAAGGTGTGCGCCAGGCTGCCGAGATCATCAACCGCCTGCCGGGCAATCGTCAGCAGATGGTCGAACTGCTGCGCGCGCACGACGCCGAAGTGGTGTCGCGCATCGAAGTCAGCATGTACGACTTTTTCATCCTCTCGCGTCAGAGCGAAGCGGTCATCACGCGCCTCATCGACGAGATTCCGCTGGAGCAGTGGGCCATCGCGCTCAAGGGGGCCGAGCCCGTGGTGCGCGACACCATCATGCAGGCCATGCCGCGTCGTCAGGCACAGAGCTTCGAAGACCTCATGCGTCGCGGCGGGCCGGTACCGCGCAGCCGCGTGGAACAAGTGCGCGAAGAGATCATGGCGCAGGTCAAGGAGCTGGCCGACGCCGGCGAAATCGAAGTGCAGCTCTTCGCCGAGGCGACGGTGGAATGAGAAACATGCGCCCGCATCGCTTCCCGCCGTTGTCGCAAGTGTCCGCCGGCCTGTCGCCCGCAGCACAGGCGCACCTGCAGCTCACGCAGGCCGACGCCTTCAAGGACGGCATGGATCGAGGCTACCGCGAGGGCTATGACATCGGTATCGAGGCCGGGCGCGAAACCGGCGCTGCGCAGGGGCGCGAAGAAGGCCGTCGCGCAGGCGTTGCCGAAGCGCGCCGCGAAGTGCTGGAGCGATTCGATGCGCTCGCCGCTCCGCTGGACGCCGCGCTGATCGCGCTGCGCCAGTTGCAGAGCGACTACCAATCGGCGCTGCGCAAGGAAGTGGTCGAACTTGTCGCCAAGGTCGCGCGGCAGGTCATCCGTAGCGAACTCGCACTGCAACCGGTGCAGCTCCTGTCGTTGGTGGACGAAACGCTCGCCACCATGCCGCCCGCGCCCGAAGGCGTCGAGGTGTACCTCAATCCCGAAGAATGCGAGCGCATCCGCGAACTCGCGCCCGATCGCGCCGAGCGCTGGACGCTCATCGCCGATCCGCGTCTCGAAGCGGGCGAATGCCGCGTCAAGGCGGGTGGCCGCGAAGCCGACGCTGGTTGCCGGCAGCGGCTGGCCGCGTGCATGGAACAGGTCAGCGCACAACTGTTGCTGGCAGAAGAAGAGGCCGCGCCATGATCGGTGCCGCACTTCGCCGGCTGGAAATCGACGAGGTTCCCGTCGCCACCCACACGGGGCGGCTGGTGGGCGCTTCGGGTCTGCTGCTGGAAAGCACCGGCTGTGCTTTCCGCACCGGGCAGCGCTGCCGAATCGAAACCGCACAGGGCGACTGGATCGCTGCGCAGGTGGTGGGGTTCCGCAACGAGGTCTCATACCTCATGCCGTTCAAGCGCACCGACGGGCTGGCGACTGGCGCCCGCGTGTTGCCGGTGCCCGACCAGGGCGGACTGATGATCGGCCCGTCGTGGCTGGGGCGCATCGTCAATGGGCTGGGCGAGCCGCTCGACGGCTTGGAACGTCTGGGCGGCGAACACCCGTTGTCGCTGCAACCGCCGCGCGTGAATCCGCTGCGCAAGCAACCGGTGCGCGAAACGCTCGACGTGGGCGTGCGCGCCATCAATGGCCTGCTCACGCTCGGACGCGGGCAGCGCGTCGGGCTGATGGCCGGCAGCGGCGTTGGCAAGAGCGTGCTGCTCGGCCTCATCACGCGTCAGACCGTGGCCGACGTGGTGGTGGTCGGTCTGATCGGCGAGCGCGGCCGTGAAGTACGCGAATTCATCGATATGTCATTGGGCCCGGCCGGTCTCGCCCGTGCTGTGGTCGTCACCGCGCCGGCGGATGAGTCGCCGCTGATGCGCTTGCGCGCGACAGAGTTGTGCCACGCCATCGCCGCGCATTTCCGCGATCAGGGGCAGCACGTGCTGTTGCTGGTCAACTCGCTCACGCGCTACGCCATGGCGCGGCGCGAGGTCGCTTTGGCGCTGGGCGAGCCGCCTGCCACGCGCGGTTATCCGCCGTCGGTGTTCAGCGTGCTGCCGCAACTGGTGGAAAGCGCCGGCAATGGCGAGCACGCACAGGGCAGCATGAGCGCCATCTACACCGTGCTGGCCGAAGGCGACGACCAGCAGGACCCGGTGGTCGATACGGCGCGCGCCATTCTCGACGGGCACATCGTGCTGTCGCGCGCACTGGCCGATCGCGGCCACTACCCGGCCATCGACATTGCGCAATCGATCAGCCGCTGCATGCCGCTGGTGACGAGCAAACCGCACCAGGCCGCTGCGCGCGAGATCAAGGCGCTGGCCGCGCGCCACGCGCAGGTGCGCGAACTGTTGCCGCTGGGCGCCTACGTGCCCGGAGCAGACCCGGCCACCGATCGCGCCGTGTCGTTATATCCGCAGATCGAAGCCTTCCTGCATCAGGGCACGCATGAAGCCGCGCCGCTGGTGCAGAGCGTGGCGCAACTGGAGGCGCTGGCCGCATGAGCAAGACCGCCCCGTTCCAATCGCTGAGCACCGTCGTCGATCTGCGCGAGCGCGAAAAGGATCGTCTCGTTGGCGAACTGGCGCGCGTGCAGAACCTGTCGGAGCGCCATCGCAAAACCCTCACGCGCCTTGAAGGCCTCTACCAGAGCGCGGGCGCCAGCGGCGCGCCCAAGGTCGCGCATCTGTCGGCGCTATCGCTCAACTGCGGCGAGTACAAGCAGGCCGTGATGCGCATGGCCGACGCGCAGCGCGAGCAACTGGCCGTGCAGGAAGCCGAAGTCCAGCAGGCCCGTCAGGCGCTCACGCAAGCGGTCCGCAAGCACGAAGCACTGGGGCAGGTGCTGGCGCGCAAGGAGGCCGATCTGGCGCGCGAAGTGTCGCAGCAGGAACAAAAGCGCCAGGACGATCTGGCCACCCAGGCATGGCTACGGGGGCAGGCATGAACGCGCCGCTTCAGGCCACGGGCAATCCGGTCGCCCTGTACACGGGCATTCCCGAAATTCCCGTATCCACCCCAGGAGTCCGCAATGGCTGATTTCGATCCCGCCACGATGGCGTCGTCGCTGGCGACGGCGTACACGCAGTCCGCACAGGACCTGCTCACCGCCCAATCCAAGGCCGCGCAGGCCACGTCCACCGCGCTGACCAAGTTGCAGTCGGCGCTGTCGACCTTTACCTCGGCGCTGTCTTCGCTGTCGGCCAAGAAGGGCCTGACGCAGTATTCGGCCACGCTCAGCAGCAGCGTTGGCACGGCCACCGCCAGCGCGACCGCCACGCCGGGCAACTACAGCTTTTTCGTCGAACAGGTCGCCACCGCGCATCAAGTGGCGTTTGAAGACCTGCCCGCCGTGCCGGTCTCGATGGGCGGTCCGATCGCCGTCAAGCTCAATGACGGTTCCACCATCAATCTGAACCTCGTCGCGGCCGATGCCGACGGCGACGGCACCATTTCTCAGGCCGAGATCGCACGCGCCATCAATCAGTCGTCGGACAACAAGGGCAAGGTCACGGCGATGGTCATGACGGTCGGCGACAAGACCCAGCTCGTGCTGTCTTCGACCAGCACGGGCGAAGCCGGGACCATCTCGCTGGATGTCAGTGGCTTGCCCGATGGCAGCCTGAAGGACGCGCTGTCCGCTCCCAAGACGCTCACCGCCGCCAAGGACGCCGTGGTGTGGCTGGGCGACCAGGGCACCGGCACGCGCATCCAGCAGGCCAGCAACGCGCTGACCGCCATTCCCGGCGTGACGGTGAACTTCACGCGTGCGCAAAGCACGGGCGATTCGCCCGTTACGTTGTCGATCGCCAGCGACGACAGCGGCACGGCCAGCAACGTGCAGGCTTTTGTTGACGCCTACAACACGCTGGAAAAAGCGCTCGACGACCTGACCAGCACCGGCGACGCCAGCAACAGCGTGTCGGCCGCGGCTTTCGCGTCGGATTCCGGCGTGCGCGCCATGCGCAACAAATTGAGTGCGTTGCTGCGCCAGGACTTCGGCGGCGTGCACCTGCTCGACTACGGCGTGAGCGTGTCGCGCGACGGCAGCCTGTCGCTCGACAGCACCAAGCTCGCCAAGGCGGTGGCCGCCAACCCCGATGGGCTGAGCAAGATCTTCGGTAGCACCAGCACCGCCAATCGCAGCGGCCTGCTCGGTGCGCTCGATTCCTACGCCGATCTGTGGACCGACACCAGCAGCGGTCAGATCAAGCGCCGGCAAGAGACGCTCGCCAAGCAGCAGACATCCATCACCAGCCGCCAGACGCGACTGGACGACCGCTTCAACGCTGCCTACACGCGCTACCTGGCGCAGTTCACGCAGTTGCAGACATTGCAGCAGCAGATGAGCCAGACCACCAGCATTTTTGATTCGATCAGTACGAGCTGATCATCCGTACGAACGAGAGGCCCGCTTTGAACCATGACGCCTACCAGAGCTACCACGCAGTCGATCTCGGCGCGCGCACCGCGCAGGCCTCGCCTGTGCAGTTGGTGCTGATCCTCATGGATGGCCTGCTCGACGAGCTGGCCCGCGCTCGCGCGCACATCGAGGCGCGTCGCTACGAGATGAAAGCGGCGAGCCTGGACCGCACCATCGAAATGCTCAACGGCTTGTCGAGTGCGCTCGACTTCGAGGCTGGCGGCGACGTCGTGGCCAATTTGGCCGACCTCTACGACTACTGTGCGGAACGCCTGTATCAGGCGGGCGTGCAGCTCGACGTCACGCGCATCGACGAAGTGATCGGGCTGCTCACCACCCTGCGCGAAGGCTGGCAGGGAATGCAGGCGCGCCATGGCTAGAAGCTCTTTGGTGTTGAACCTTGCTTATCAGCTAGGCCAGGCCGCCGTCGAGCGCGACTGGGACGGTGTGGCGCGCGTGGATCGCGAGATCGCCACCGCGTTGCCACGCATGGCGGAGAAGGGTGCGTGGACGCCGGGCGAAGCCAAGGCGCTTGCCACGCTGCGCGAGACGCATCGCATCGTGCTCGAACAATGCGAGCGCGAAGCCGCCGATCTCGACGCACGCATGGTCAGCCTGCGCGCCCACAAGGACGGCTGGCTCGCCTACGCCATGGAAGACGAAAACGACATGGAGCGGCACGCATGAGCATGCTGACCCTCTCGTTGCCGACGCCGGGTGCCGCATTGATCGGCACGCCGCGCGCGGTCGGCGCCAACGCCACGGACACGACCGCGTTGCCTGCAAACGCAGCGGATTTTTTCGTCGCAGCACTCGAAGCGGTGCTCGACAACGTCGCCGAAGATGCTACGCCGCAACAAGCCGCTGCGCCCGCGCAGCAGGCCGTGCCGGTGAACACGCACAAGCGCGACGACGACTCCACCACGCTGGAGCGCGAACCGGCACCGGCGGATGTGTTGCCATCGATCCCTCCCTCGATGCAGCCGCCGGTTGCCGTCATGCCTGTGGCGACTGCACCCACCACGCCCGCTGTACCCGTCGCACCGGTCGCCACGGAAGCGTCTCTTCCCGACGCGGCCCCGCCGGTGGCAGACGCTATCGCCGCGCCGCAGACAAAGGCCACGCCCACCGCACCGATCGTCAAGCCCGTCGTCACCGATAACGCGCAGTCCACGGCGAGCACTTCGGTCGCCCCGGTGCGCGACGCCCTGATCGCGCTGGCGCCAGCGGATGTCGGCAGCAACGCCGCGCCGGATGCCCCCGTGCGTTTGCCCAATGGCGAACCGACGCAATGGCGTCAGCCGCTCCAGCAAGCCTTGGGCGAGCGTCTGCAACTGTCCAGCAGCCGTCAGAGCGACAGTGCCGTGATCCGACTCGACCCGCCGCAGATGGGGCGGATCGAGATTGCAATCCGCCATGAGGCTGGTGCGTTGCGCGTGAGCCTGACCGCCACGCATTCAGAGGTGGTGCGCCAATTGCAGGGCGTGGGCGAGAGCCTGCGCCACGATCTTTCGCAACGCCACACCGGGGAGGTCAGCGTGCAGGTGGCAGATGCCGCCGGTGCCCGGCTCACGCAGGGCGACGCCGATGGTCGCCAACGCCAGCGCGGCTCGCAGGGCGAAGGTAACGATGCGGCCCCGACGCGCGCGTTTGCCGACGATGAATACGACGAGCGTCATGCCTTCGGCATGTCGCCAGACGAGGAGCGCTCGGCATGAAGCAGCACTGGAAACTGATCGTGCTGGTGCTGTGCATCGGGCTGGCCATGGCGGCCGCGGGTGCCGGCGGCGCGTGGTGGTTGTTGCGCCCCAAGGCGCCGGAGACGAAGACCGCCAAGCCAGTCGAGATGGACCACACCGAGTACAAGTACATCAATCTTGAAAAGGTCATCGTCATGTTGCGCGGCAAGGAAGGTGAGCCCATGTCGCATTACCTGGCTGTCGACCTTGTCTTCAAGACCGCCCTCAAGAACGAGAAGATGACGCGCGAACATCTGCCGCTGCTGCGCGCCGTGGCCGTGAAGGCGCTGTCTGGCTACACCATGGACAAAGCGGGGCAGATGACGGTCGAGCAGTTCGCGCTGGACATCAACCGTGCCTTCACCGCCAGCTACGCCGCCGAGCGCACGACCAAGCCGTTCACCGAAGCCATGATCGGCAAGCTGATCATCGAGTGACGCCATGGACATGCACAGTGGTTACGCAGAACTGCACAGTGCCGCTGTCGAACAGCAGCACGTGCTGGCCTACGTGCCATTGGTCAAGCGCATCGTGCGCCAACTCGCTTCGCAGACGGGCGGCGCCATCGACCGCGAGGACATGGAGCAGATCGGCCTGCTCGGTCTGCTCGATTGCCTGCGCCGCTATGGCACGCCCGACGACAAGTTCGGCGCCTACGCGGCACTGCGCGTGCGCGGCGCGATCCTCGACGAATTGCGCCGGCAGGACTGGCGCCCGCGCAGCGTGCGGCAAGAGAGCCATCGCCTGCGCGACGCCGCGCGCGATCTCGAACGCCGCCTGGGGCACGAACCTTCCGAGGCCGAACTGATGCAGCACCTCGCGCTCACGCCCGAGGCCTATCAGGCCTATGTGATGGCGGAGAACGCCGAACAACTGGCGAGCTTCGACGAGCTGATGCAGGAGATGGGCAGCCTGCCCTCGGACGCGCCCTCGCCGGAGGCGCAACTGATCCGCCGTCGCAGCATCGAGCAGGCGCTGCTGGCACTGGATGAACGCGAACAACGCGTCGTCCAGCTCTATTACGAATTCGATCTGAGCCTGAAAGAAATCGCCGCGGTGCTTGATCTCACCGAAGCGCGTATCTGCCAGATCAACAAGGGTGCGTTGCGCAAGATGCGCGACAGCCTGAAGCACTGAACGGAAAGCGACACGATCCCATGCAACAAATCATCGGCATCGCAGTGGTACTGGCCACCGTGTTCGGCGGCTTCCTCCTGTCGGGGGGCGCCATGCACGTGATCTGGCAGCCGGTCGAACTGCTCATCATCGGTGGCGCCGGGTTGGGCGCGGTGGTGCTGGGCAACCCCCGCCACGTGCTGGCGGAGATGTGGCTGCAACTCAAGCACATCGTGGTGGTGCGCCGTCATGGGCAGGAGTTCCAGCGCCAGTTGCTGCTGGTGATGTACGAACTGTTGCAGACGGCAGCAGGCGGTCTCAAGGCGCTCGATGCCCACGTCGAGGAGCCGCACGAGAGCCCGCTGTTCCGCAACTATCCGCTGATCCTGGCCGAGCCGAAGCTGCTCAACTTCATCGTCGACAACTTCCGCCTGATGGCGATGGGCAAGATCAACGCGCATGAGCTGGAAGGCGTGCTCGACCAGGAACTCGAAACCATCCACGTTGAACTGGAGCAGCCCTCCAAGTCGCTGCACAAGATCGCCGAAGCCATGCCCGGCTTCGGCATTCTTGCCGCCGTGCTGGGTATCGTGATGGCGATGAACACGGTGGGCGAGGGCGCCAATTCGGCCGAGATCGCCGAGCGCGTGGCCGCCGCCATGGTCGGCACTTTCATCGGCATCTTCTTCTGCTACGGCCTGCTCGATCCGATCTCGAACATGATGAAGCAGGTCGTCAAGCAAGAGCTTTCCGCGCTCGAATGCGTCAAGGTCGTGCTCGTGACGCACGTGGCCGGCAAGCCGCCGCTGCTCGCCATCGACGCCGGCCGTCGCCTGGTGCAACTGAACATCAAACCCAGCTTCGCCGAGCTGGAAATCTGGATCAACGAACTGGCTGAGGAAGCCATGGCCCGCCGCGCTGGAGAGGCCCGTGCCTGATCGTCGCATCGACCCCTTCGCTGAGGTGCTGGCATGAACGCCAAGGCCGACAAGCACACGCAGGCAGTGGTCAAGCGCGTCTCGCGCCGGCACGACGGCGACGAGCACGGCGGTGCATGGAAGGTAGCGTTCGCCGACTTCTGTCTCGCCCTGATGTGCCTGTTCCTCGTTCTGTGGGTGATGGCGGCGCGCAGCAAGGAATCGATCGAAGAGGTCAAGCGCGTGGCCGAAGGCAGCCTGCTCGACGAGGGCGTGGGCCGGCGGATGGAAACCGTCGGCGGCCCGCGCGGCAGCCTGATCGAACGCCAGCCGATTCCCTCGCAGGGCGACACGCGCATGCCCAAGCGGCAAGTCACCAACGGCGACCTGGAGCACTCCGACGACAGTCCGCGCCTGTCCAAGCGCCGCTACGACACGCCGGAAGACATGAAGGAACTGGCGGCCGTGGTGGAACGCCTGACCGCCAAGGCCGGCATGGCCGGCAATCTGTTTACCGAGATCACGCCGCAAGGGCTGCGCGTAATGCTGCACGACACCGAACAGCAAGGCATGTTTGCGCGCGGTTCAGCCATGCCGAGCGATCGCTTTCGCGCGCTGCTGCGCAAGATGGGGCCGCTGTTCTCCCAGATCGAAAACCAGATGCTGATCCTGGGCCACACCGACGCGCTGCAATACGCAGACCAGGGGCATTCGGCTTATTCCAACTGGACGCTGTCCGGCCAGCGCGCGATGTCTGCGCGCCTGCAGATGCTCGACGGTGGATTGCGCCCGGACAGCATTCTGCAAGTGGTCGGCATGGCCGACCGTGCGCCGCTGGATGCGCACGACCCGCGTGCGCCGATCAATCGGCGCATCGAACTGATGATTCTGGGCCCCGAGCAAGCGCGCAATCTGGCCGCCATGTTCGGCATGCCCGTAGACGCCGCTCCGCTCATCGATGGCGTGGTCACCTCGTTGCCGCACAACGAGGCCGTTGACATGCTGCGCGGCGCAGGCGCGGCCAGCACGGAGCGTCGCTGACATGCGTACTCAATCGAGAGGCAATCGAATGAAGATCAACGGCACTCCGAGCACTTCTGGCGTTGGCGGCACCGCGCCAGTCGCAGCCAGCGAACAGAGCGCCACCGATGTGCGCGCCACGCCGCAGGCCAATGCCGACGCGCCCCTGCAATCGGCCGCGCTCGCGCCCGCGAAAGAAGCGCTGGCCGCGTTGCCCGATGTTGACCAGGCGCGCGTGGCCGCGCTGCGCGATGCGCTCGCCAAGGGTGAGCTGCCGTTCGACGCCTCGCGTCTGGCGGGGCTCATCGACCGTTACCACGGGAGCCGCTCATGAACGCCCAACAGGCGATGCTGTCGCTGGCGCAGGGCATCCAGCTCGACGTGGCGGACTACGACCGCTTGCATGGGCTGCTGGAACAGCAGTTCGCGGCAGCGTTGCGCCATGACGTCGCACGCTTGCCGCAATTGGCCGAAGACATCGGCGCGCTGTGCGTGGTGCTCGATGCCCGTCGCACTGAACGCGTCACGCTGGTGAATGCCATCGTCGGGATGGAAGTGCCGGAAGCGCAGCGCGTGGCAGCCGTCTTCGCGCGCCTGCCCGAGCGTTATCGCACGGCGGCCGAAACGCTGTGGCAGAGCCTGCAGGCGCGCGTGCTTGCCTGCAAGGCGCTCAACCTGCGCAACGGCAATCTGCTGATGGACCAGTACGAAGTCATGCAGCGCGTGCTCGGTGGAGAAAGCGACACCTATGCGCCTCGCTGAACTCCCCGCGTTCGCGCCCAATGCCGCCTTTCGCGAGGCGGTGCGCGACACCGCATTGCCGATGCAGGGCAGTGGCGGTTTCGCCGGCCTGTACCAACAGGTCGCGGGTGAGGTTGCCGACTTCATCGCCAATGGCAGCAGCGAAAGCAGTTCGGCGGGCGCCGCGCTGAGCGCGGAAGGTCGCGCATGGCAGGCACGGCTTGCCGCGCCGGTTGACGTCAGTACGGCGACCTCCGGCGAGGACGGCGTTACCACCGACGCGCAGCGCCAATTCCTGAGCCGCATTGCGCCTTGGGCGAAAGATGCAGGACGCGCGCTGGGCGTGTCGCCCGATGTGCTGTCGGCGCAGGCCGCGCTCGAATCGGGTTGGGGCCAGCGCCCCTTGCGCGCCGCCGACGGCAGCGACAGCCACAACCTGTTCGGCGTGAAGGCCACGGGGGCGTGGCAGGGTGACGTGGTGAGTGCGGTGACGACGGAAGTCGAAGGCGATGGCGCGGTCAAGAAGACCGAAGCCTTCCGCCGGTACAACGATGAGGGCGCGAGCTTCCGCGACCTCGTCCAGCTATTGCAGGGCGCACCGCGTTACCACGCTGCGCTCAATACCGGGTCGGACGCGCGCGCGTATGGGCAGGCGCTCATGCGTGGCGGCTACGCCACCGACCCGGCGTATGCCGACAAGCTCGTGCGCATCGCAACGCGCATCCGGGCGGAGGACTAAGGCGTGGTGGCGATCGTGGCCGGTTCGACTTCGTTAGTGCCCGTGACGCGTGCGCGGATCACCTTGCCGGTGGCCGCGTTGCGCACGCTGATGATTTCGCCGAGCCGTCCGTTGCTTTCGGCCTGCCCGGCCGTGGTCACGACGATGCCGCTGTTGCGCGCCACGATGCTGACATCGGCGCCGCGCCGTACCAGCACCGCTTCGGCCACCGCGCGGCGGTTGACGATCTGCCCGGCCCGCAATGCGCGGCGGCTGGCCTGCCCGTTGAGTTCGGCCGGGTCGGAAAAGACGTCGTCGAACGTGCCGGTCAGCTCGCGGCGTTCCAGTGCAAGGTCGTTCGGCTGGATGGCACGCCCGCTGGGAATGCTGCCTGCCGCCACGACGACGCGCGCATTGACGCGCGCCCGCACGGTGTACGTCTCGGCCCAGTTGCCGTCCGGGCAATGCGCAATGGCACGCATGCGCGCTGGCGTGCGGCGGTCGGCCAACGTGATCTCGAATGGCTTGGCGCAGGCCCGCGGCGTGCGCGCCGCACTGACGACCTCGAACGTGAATTGCGGCTCGACCAGCCCCGCGCGCTGCGCGTCGGCCATGAGTTGCGTGCGCGCCGCGCGCTCGACTTCCGTCATGGCGTCGGCGCGGGCCGGCTGGGCGCACAGGACGGCTGTCACGGTGGCGGCGCAGGCCAGTAATTGTGTGGTTGTGAACTTCGATGTGAAAGGCATACGCATGAGTATCAATTTCGACAAGGCGCTCGGGCTGCACGCAGACGCGCTCCGCTTGCGTGCCGAGCGCACGAAGGTTCTGGCATCCAACATCGCCAATGAAAGCACTCCGGGTTATCAGGCGCGCGACATCGATTTTGCCAGCAGCCTGCAGTCTGCGCTCGCCGATGAAGGCGGTCTGGCGCTCGATACCGGCGCGCCCGACATGCAGTACCGCGTGCCCAACCTGGCGCGCAGTGACGGTAACACCGTGGAGCTCGGTGTGGAACAGGCAGCGTTCTCGCAGAACGCTTCGGATTTCCAGACCAGCCTCACCTTCATCAACATGAAACTCAAGGGCCTCGCCCGCGTCATCGAAGGGCAGTAAGCATCATGTCATTCAGGGATATCGCACACATCGCGGGTACTGCCATGACGGCGCAAAGCCTGCGCTTAAACACGGTGGCGAGCAACCTCGCCAATGCGCAGACGGCGGCCGGACGCGAAGAGGACACCTACCACGCGCGCAAGCCGGTGTTCGCCACGCTCTTCAAGGGCGGTTTCGACGATCAGGTGGCAGGCGCCAGCGTGCAGGTGCTGGATGTGGTGCAGAGCACCGAGCCGCTGCGGCGCGTGCACGAGCCGGACAACCCGGTCGCCAACGAAGAAGGAATGGTCTTCTACCCCAACGTGAATACGGTGGCGGAGATGACCGACATGATGGAAGCGTCGCGCGCCTTCGAGACCAACGTCGAGGTGCTGGGCCGCGTCAAATCGATGCAGCAGTCGCTGCTGCGCATGGGAGAGAGCTGATCATGAGCGCTGTCATCAACGACACCACGCAGAACACCACGAGTACGAGCAGCACGTCGTCGGTCGCCAGCAATGGCGATTCGGTATCGAACCTGTTTACCACGCTGCTCGTGGCGCAGATCCGCAACCAGAACCCGCTCGACCCGGCAGACCCCAGCGAATTCGTCAGCCAGCTCACGCAGTTGTCGCAGACCGAAGCGCTGCAGAAGCTCGTCAGCCAGGGCACCAACAGCGCCGCCGCGCTGGAGAGCATGCAGGTGATGGCGCTGGGCGCGCAGGTCGGCTCGCAGGTGTCGGTGCGTACCGATTCGGTCAGCGTGAGCGATGCCGCCATCTCCGGCCGCTTTACGCTCGATGCCAGCAGCGCCGAGACAGCCGTGGTGCTGACCGATGCCGCTGGCAAGACGTATCGCCTGGAACTGGGCACGCGTGCGGCTGGCGAGGTGAGTTTCTCGCTCGATCCGGCCAAGCTCGGCTTGCCGAAGGGCACGTATTCCATCGCCGTGTCGACCGACAACGGTTCGACGCCGGGCGTCGACGTCGACGGCACGCTGCAGAGCGTCAAGCTCTCATCCACCGATGGCGTGGTGCTCAACGTGAGCAACGTTGGCAACGTGTCTTCTACCGTCGTGACTGCATTCAACGGCCGCGCGTAAGGCCGCCACCGAATATCGCCATCGCAAGGAATCCATCATGAGCTTCGAAGTCGCCCTGTCCGGTATCAACGCCATCAACTCGCAGCTGGACACCATCAGCAACAACATCGCCAACTCTGGCACCTACGGTTTCAAGTACAGCCGCTCGAACTTCGCCGCGATGTACGCTGGCACACAGGCGACCGGCGCCGAAGTGTCGTCGATCACGCAGAGCATCGACATCGGCGGCGGCGTGCTGACCACTGGCCGCAGCATGGACGCTTCGATCCAGGGGCGCGGCTTTTTCGTGACCAAGTCCAGCTCGGGCGAGTCGTTCTACAGCCGCGTGGGGATCTTCTCCACCGACAAGGACGGCTACGTGGTCGACAGCTTCGGCCGCAAGGTGCAGGGTTACGCCGCCGTTGCCGGCAGCACGGCGCTGGGCGCCATGGGCGACATGAAGGTGTCGACCGGGCAGATTCCCGCGCAGGCCAGCGCCAAGCTGCAATACGTGGCCAACATGTCGGCCGACTGGACGGTGCCGACCGTCGCCACCTTCGACAAGAACGATCCGCAGTCTTTCAACAGCTCGATGGTGTCGGTGGTGTATGACTCGCTCGGCGCGCAGCACAGCGTGACGCAGTATTTCGTCAAGACGAATACCGGCGAAGTGACCGTGCATTACACGTTCGACGGCGCGGACCTCGCCTCCACCAACACGCTGACCTTCGACACCGCCGGCCAGCTCACCTCGCCGACGGCGGCGGTCGAACGTGCCGCTGGGCACGCCGGCCGGCGCGACCGCGATGGCGCTGGACATCGACTACTCTGGCACCACCCAGTTCGCCGGAGAGGCGACCAACACCACCAACGCGGCGGACGGTTATGCATCCGGCACCATGATCGGTGTGCAGATCACGGAAGACGGCTCGGTGATGGCGCAATACAGCAACGGCCTCAAGCAACGTGTGGGCACGCTGGCGCTGGCGACGTTCCCGGACGAAGGCGCGCTCACCCAAGTCAGCGATACGAGCTGGGTGGCGTCCAATGCGTCGGGCACGCCGCTGTACTTCACGCCGGGCAGCGGCATGGCCGGCAAGCTCACGCCGGGGTCGCTGGAGCAGTCGAACGTCGACATGACCGAACAACTGGTCGACCTGATGTCCGCACAGCGTAACTATCAGGCCAACACCAAGGTCATCTCGACGCAGAACGAGATGATGCAGACGCTCATGCAGGCGCTGTAATGGACGCCCTGATCTACACCATCATGAGCGGTGCCGAGCGTGGGCTGCGCGCCCAGCAGGTGCACGCCAACAATCTGGCCAACCTCGAAACGGGCGGCTTCCGCGCCGACCTCGAACTGGCAACCAGCCAGGCCGTGCCGGGCTACGGTTACGACACGCGCCACATGAGCCAGCTTTCGGCCAATGCGATGTCGGGCCGCGAAGGTGCCGTGCGCGAAACCGGCAACGACCTGGACGTGGCCATCGATAGCAACGGCATGCTCGCCGTGCAGTGGCAGGACGGCGAAGCCTACACGCGCGCCGGTCATCTGGTGGTCGACGCCGATGGCACGCTCACGGTGAACGGGCGTGCGGTGATGGGCGACGGCGGCCCGATCAGCCTGCCGGCGTACACGCGTGTGTCGATCGCGCAGGACGGCACCATCTCGGTCCAGCAACCGGGTCAGCTCGAATTGCAGGAAGTCGACCGACTCAAGCTCGTGCGCGCGGACGCGGCCAACCTCACCAAGAACGAAGCCGGCCTGACGGTGGCGCGCGACGGTAACACCCTCGCCGCCGATGACACCGTTACCGTGCGCGCCGGCTATCTGGAAGGCAGCAACGTGTCGGCCGTTGAAGAGATGGTGGCCACGATGAGCCTGAACCGCGATTTCGAAATCCAGATGCGCCTCTACAAATCGGCCGACTCGATGGCCGACGCAGGCAATCGGCTGATCCGCGAATAACGCGCACGCCCAACTGAAAGGAACGCAAGATGAATCCCGCACTGTGGATCAGCAAGACCGGCGTGCAAGCGCAAGACGCCAAGCTGCAAGCCATCGCCAATAACCTCGCCAACGTGAACACGGTCGGTTTCAAGCGCGACCGCGTGGTGTTCGAGGACATGTTCTACCAGGTCGAAAAACAACCTGGGGCACAGCAGGACGACGCCACGACGTCGCCGACCGGTGTGCAACTGGGCAACGGCACGCGTCTGGTGGGCACGCAGAAGATCTTCACCACCGGCAGTCTGCAGACGACCGGCCAGTCGATGGATGTGGCGATCGTCGGCAATGGCTTCTTGCAGGTACAGCTCGCCAATGGCGATGCGGCCTATACGCGCGCTGGCCAATTGCAGGTCAACCAGGACGGTCGTCTCGTTACCGCGCAGGGCCAACCGCTGGTGCCGGAAATCACCGTGCCGGCCACGGCCACCGCACTGACCATCGCCGAGAACGGCATGGTGTCCGCCACCGTGGCGGGGGCGACGCAGCCGACTGAACTGGGTCAGCTCACGCTGGTGAATTTCATCAATCCGGCCGGCTTGCTCGCGCTTGGCGACAATCTGTACCAAGAGACCACCGCCAGCGGTGCGCCCACCGAGGGCAACCCCGGCGAGGACGGTCTTGGCAAGCTCAAGCAGGGCGCGCTCGAAGGGTCCAACGTGCAGGTCGTTGAAGAAATGGTCGAACATGATCGCCGCGCAGCGCACCTACGAGATGAACACCAAAGTGCTCTCCGCCGCCGACAACATGATGCAGTACCTCGCGCAGGCGGTGCGCTGAGATGAGCCGCCCGTACGCCGTGGTGCGCGCCATGGGCTTCGCCTTCGCCGCGATGCTCGTGGCGCTGGGTGCGGGCTGCGCCACGTACCCGCCCGAGCTGCCGCCGCTCGACGATGGCTCGCGTCTGGACTTGCCTGCGCAGCAGGCACGACAGGGCTCGCGCGGTGGTGTGTTCGCGGCCGACACACCATGGTCGTTGACTTCCGACAGCCGCGCCTTTCGACCGGGAGACCTGCTGACCGTGCTGTTGCAGGAGACCACGCAGGCGAGCAAGTCGGCCGACAGCAAGCTCGGCAAGAGCACGGGCGTGTCTATCGCGCCGTCTGTGTTGTTCGGCAAGACGCAGGCCAAGACCGAAGTGGGCATCGATGCCTCGCGCGACTTTTCGGGCACGGCATCGAGCACGCAGCGCAATACCCTGCAAGGCGCGATCACCGTGGTGGTGCACGAGGTGCTACCCAATGGCTTGCTGCGCGTGACGGGCGAGAAGAGCCTGTACCTGAACCAGGGCGAAGAACTGGTGCGCCTGTCCGGTTATGTGCGTGCCTCCGATATCGACAATGACAATCGCGTGTCGTCGCTGCGTATCGCCAATGCGCGCATTGCGTATTCCGGCCGGGGTGCGGCGCAGGACGCCAACGACGCGGGCTGGCTGGTGCGCTTTTTCAACAGCCCGTTGATGCCTTTCTGAGAGAGCGAAACATGATTGCCCTGCGTTCCCTGTGCCTTGCCGCCGTACTGGCATTCGGCGCCCACGCGGCCACCGCCGCGCAAGTGCTGCGCCAACTGGTGAGCGTGGAAGGCGTGCGCGAAAACCAGCTGCTCGGATACGGACTCGTCGTCGGCCTGCAAGGCAGTGGCGACAGCACGCAGGTGAAATTTTCCGGTCAGTCGGTGACCAACATGCTCAAGCAGTTCGGGGTGAAGCTGCCCGAACGCACCGATCCGAAACTCAAGAACGTCGCCACCGTCATGGTCAGTGCGGTGTTCCCGCCCGGTTACCGCAAGGGCCAGATGGTGGATGTCACCGTCTCGTCGTTGGGCGACGCCAAGAGCTTGCGCGGAGGCATGCTGCTGCTCACGCAACTGCGTGCGGCGGATGGCGAAATCTACGCGCTGGCGCAGGGGCAACTCGTCGTCGGCGGCTTGGCCGCACAAGGGCAGAGCGGGTCGAGCGTGACGGTGAATACGCCGACTTCGGGCCGTATTCCGAACGGCGCGACCATCGAGCGCGAGATCGAAACCGACTTCGATACTCTGCCGACGGTGCGCCTGAGCTTGAAGCGCCCGCACTTCCAGACCGCCACGAATATCGTGCAGGCGATCAACCGCCGCTACGGCCAGCAACTTGCCAGCACGCGCGACGCCACCAGCGTGGACGTGATCGCGCCTGCCAATCCGACCGAGCGCGTGGCCTTCGTCGCTGCGCTGGAGTCGCTCAACGTCAACGTCGGCGTGGATCGTCCGAAGGTGGTGTTCAATTCGCGCACCGGCACGGTGGTGATCGCGGAAGGCGTGCGCGTGCGTCCGGCGGCGATATCGCACGGGGCGCTGAAAGTGGTGATTTCGGAAAGCTCGCAGGTGAGCCAGCCGCAGCCGTTCGGCCGCGGTACCACAGCGGTTACGCCGCAATCGCGCGTGGCGGTGGAGCAGGGCAACGGACGTATGTTCAAGTGGCCTGAGGGCGTGAGCCTGCAGGCGATCATCGATACGGTGAACAGTACCGGGGCGACGCCGGACGACATCATGGCGATTTTGCAGGCGTTGGATCAGGCTGGGGCAATTGATGGGGAACTGATTGTCATATGACGCGCTGGGGGGGCATTTTTGGAAGCCCTTTCTTGCTGGGGCCATGGTCTATCAATGGTCGTAATGACTGCCGATGCTCGACGGCCGGGAGTTCGCCCCGGCGGGCGAGTAACTTCTTTGTTATCGACAAAGAAGTCACCAAGAAAGCGACCCCTGCATCGCCGCCCACCTTCGGTGGGTCCCCTGCGCTACTCGCCAAGTCAGGCGGCTGCGGAACTCGCCCTTCGGGCTCAAACAGTCCTCGCCGACCCGCTACGCGGGCGACCTGACTTGTCTGAGTTGCTCGGCGGCTCAAAAGGGGCCGGCCACGGCGAACACCTTGAAGTGCGTGGAGCTAAAGCCCCTTCATTGTTGGTTGTGGGATGTGCGAGCAATACGCTGCATGCGTAGCGAAGTCGCAGATGTCAGGTAGGACGTAGGGTGGAAGAGCGAAGCGTCATCGGCCGTTTTGGAAATGGCGCGTTGTTCGAGTGGCAAGGACCGTTGATTGGCGAGAACGCGAGAGAGAGTACGAACATCTAGAAGCAGGGGCTTTTGACCTTCGCCTGAACAACCATGCTGCGTGGTGTGGGCACCCCATTCAGCGTCGTTGAGCAGCACAGGGCGGGAAGGTTGCGGCGGCAGCTGTCGGCGAGGACTGTTTGAGCCCGAAGGGCGAGTTCCGCAGACGCCTTCTCGACCGCGCAGCGCAGGGGATCGGCCGCAGGCCGACGAGGCTGTGGGGCCGCTTCTTTGGTGACTTTCTTGTCGGGGACAAGAAAGTTACTCGCCCGCCGGGGCGAACTCCCGGCCAACGAACGCAGGCAGTCGAGACGACGGTCGATAAACGAAAGCGCAGGCAAGAAAGGGTCTTTCAACGCTGCGCGCATGGAATGCAATGGTGGATGACGCTTTGCACTTCCGCCCTACGCCGTCGAAAACAGGAAGTCGTTCAACCCGCAACAACGAGCGAAAAAACAAATGAACATCGATCCACAGCTCACCGTCAACACGCGCATGGCCGACACAGCCACCGCCGTGGCCGACAACGCGAATAACCCCGACACCCTCGACCCCAAATATCGAACCAAAGTCGAAGCCGCCGCCGAGAAGTTCGAATCTTTCTTCATCGCCAGCATGCTCCAGCAGATGCGTCGCACCACTCGTGAGCTGGCCGATGACGATAGTCCGTCGAGAGATCCGATCAATCAGGACATGCTCGAGATGGCTGACGCCAAACTCGCCGACGTCATGGCCGGCCAGCGCGCGTTCGGCATTGCCGACGCCATCCTCAAGCAGATACTCCCCGCCGACAAGGCACGTGCTTAAGTCGAACGGCGGATTGGTCGCCTATCCACGATGAGCCGAGAAATCATCGCCTCCGACCCCAACACGAAAGCCCGAGCATGAGCACCATCAACAACGCCCTCAGCGGTGCACTGGCAGCACAAGCCGGCCTGAACACGACCAGCCAGAACATCGCCAACGTGATGACCGAGGGCTACACGCGCCAGGGCGTGCTGCTCAGTTCGATCCAGCCGGCCAAGAGCGGCCCGCTGGCGGCCGGCGGCGGTGTGGCGGTGTCTTCGCTGCTGCGCTTTTCCGATGGTTACAAGAGCGTGCAGATGTGGAACGCGGCGTCGAACCTGGGCCGCTATACCGTGTCGCAACCGTACCTGACGCAGCTCGAGCAGGTGATGGGCGACGACACGTCCGGCCTCAACGCGGGCGTGGATGCCTTCTTTGCGGCGTTGAACGCGGCGAGTGTTGAGCCGACGTCGAGCCCGCTGCGCCAGCAGGTGATCACTGCCGCCGACGCACTGGCGCAGCGCTTCAACAGCCTGACCCAGGTGATGTCGAGCCAGCGTCTGGCGATCCAGCAGCAGCGCAGCACGGCGGTGGCGCAGATCAATACCCTGACGACCGATATCGCTGCCCTGAACAAGCAGATCGCCGCCACGCAGGCGACGGGTGTGAATGCCTCCGGCCTGATCGACGAGCGCGATCGCAAGATCGATTCGCTGGCGAGCATGGTGTCGGTGCAGGTGGTTGACCAGGCGGACGGTTCACGCAGCATTTCGTTCAAGAGCGGCCAGCCGCTGGTGGTGGGCGGGCTGGCGGCGACGGTCAGCGCCGAGGGCAACACCGACGGTTCGCAAACGTTGAAGGTGGTGTTCGGCAAAGAGAACTACACGCTCACCGGCAGCAGTCTCGGGGGGCAGCTTGGCGGCCTCGACGACGTTGAACAGAACGTGTTGCTGCCGATGATGCAGTCGATCACCGATATGGCAAGCCAGATGGCGAGCAAGGTGAACACGCAATTGATGGCCGGCTACGCGCAGGACGGTACGCAGGGCGTGGCGTTGTTCGAGTTCGACGCCACCAGCGCCGTCGGCATGCTCAAAGTGAATGCTTCGATCGTGGCGCAGGACTTGGGATTTTCGTCCGACGCGACTTTGCCCGGCGACAGCGGCAACCTGCTCAAGGTTATCGATATCAAAGGCCAGACGCTCACGCTCGGTTCGTTGGGCGATGTGAGCCTGGGCGATGCGGTGACGCAACTGGTGGGCCGCCTGGGCATGGCGAGCCAGCAGAACCAGGCGTCGCTCGATACCGCGCAGACCGTGCGCGACCAGACTGAAGAAAGCTGGAAGTCGACCAGCGGTGTGAATAGCGATGAGGAAGCGATCAACCTCATCCAGTATCAGCAGATGTACCAGTCCAACCTGAAGGTGATTGCAGTGGCGAACGAGTTGTTCGACGCCACGCTGGCGATGATGGGCTGACGGCATGTCCGTCGTCATTCCGGAGACGAGCGTCAGCGAGCCGGTGCAGTCGGGGGCGGATCTGTCCGCCTACGAGGTGAGCGATCCGCTCGAAATCGAAGTGGCATTGCGCGCACTGGCCGACAGCAAGTGCATCGTTACGCTTTACCCGGCGGGCGGCGAGCGGGTGCTTGGCTGGCTGGCGGCGGTGGACATGTCGACCGGGCGCTTCGTGTTCGAGACCGTCGAACCGATTGCGCCGCCGGCCGCGCCCTTGTTGTTCGTGGCCACCCTGCACGGCGTGAAGTTGCAGTTCACGTGCGACAGCGCGCCCGAGGGCATTGCGGCGACATGGTTGGGGCTGAAGGTGCCGCCGTTCATCATCCGCCTGCAACGGCGCCGGTATTCGCGTTTCGAAGCGCCGCTCGGGTTGCCGTTCCGCGCGCAGTTCATGCTGGGTGCGCGACTGTGCGAAGCGGGCGTTGACAACCTCGCCCTTGGTGGCGTCGGTCTGCGGCTGGCGCCGCTGGACGGCAAGCTGGTCTACGTCGGACGCAACCTGCGCAGTGTGCGCCTGGCGCTCGGACATGACGGCGACATCGTGGTGGATATGAACGTCTGTTCGGTCCGCCAGTGGAATTCGTATCTTCTGGGCCGACTGGTGTTGGTCGGGTGCCGCTTCGAGGCATTGGCACCGGTGGCGGAAGACTCCCTGCGCCACGCGCTCGATCGCCTGGCGCAACGCAGCATGCGGGCCGGTGGCCCGCCATCGAAAAGACCGTAGCAGAGCAGGAATACAGCGACATGCGCATTGCTAGCACGCAGTACCACAGCACGATGAACAGCGCCCTGCAGGCGGCGTCTTCCCGTCTTGAGCAGATCATGCAGAAGATGGCTACCGGCCAGAAGCTGCAACTGCCGTCGGACGACCCCGTCACGCATGTGCGCCTGTCGCGCCTGACGCGTGAAGAAGCCGCGCTGACGCAGTACCGCGACAACATCGGCGCGCTGCGCGTTCGCCTGCAGCAGAACGAGACCAGCCTGGACGGCATGACGACCGATCTGCAAGAAGCGCGCGACCTGATGGTGTGGGCTCTTGATGGCGCCAACAGTGAAGAAGACGTGGCGGCGATGTCCTCATCACTCACGGCACTGGCGCAGAGCCTGTTCTACAACGCCAACAGCCGCGACCAGGAAGGGCGTTATCTGTTCTCCGGCACCGCGACCAGCAGCGCGGCGGTCACCTATGACCCGACAGCGCCGCTGGGCACGCGCTACAGCTTTACCGGCAACCTCGGCAAACAGATGGTGGTGGTCGGCAATGGCGTGACGCAGGCTGCCAACGTCACGGTCGAAGAATTGGCCGGCACGCTCAACCAGCTCGAAAGCACGGTCGAGGCCTTGCAGGCACCGGGGGCCGATGTGAACAACGCCACCACGCGCGCGCAGCTCAATGCCACGCTCGGGAGCATCGACGCGAGCATGGGTACGCTGGGCGCGAAGATCGCCGGGTTGGGCGGCATGCAGAACATTCTTGAGACGATGGACACCAACCACGCCAATGTGAGCTTGTCGAACCAGCAGGCGCTGATCGACCTCGGCCAGCTCGACTATGGCGATGCGGCGGTCAAACTCAACGGTTACACCACGGCATTGCAGGCGACGCAGAAGGCGTATGCACAGGTGAGCAAGCTGTCGCTCTTCGACATCATCTGAGGTCGTGATGCAGGTTTCCGCTCTTGCCACGCGCCAGTCGCCCGCCGCAGGCACCGCGTCTTCCGCCGCTCCGCAGGCTGCCGGCAGCACCACCGCCACGGGTGGTCAATCCACGGTACGCACCACTCAGACGACGAGCGCGGCTGCGCTACGTGGTGGCTTGCGCAGTCAGGACTCCGCGCGCAACGCCGAAGCCGCTGGTACGCAGCGGACACTGGCTTTCATCGAGCGCGCCCGGAGCAGTCTTGGCACGCTCAAGAGCGCTCTGAGTGACACGCTCACCGGACAGGCTTTTTCCGATCGCTCGGCACAACAGGCACTCGATGACTTCGGTGCGCTGTGGCGTACGCGTGCGACCGCCACGGGCGGCGGGCTAGACGGCGCGTTGAATGTTGTAGACGCTGGCGGCGCGCAGCAACGGTTCCGCATTCGCGGGCTCGACGACAGCAATGTCGCGGGTGGCGCCGAACGCGAAACGCTGCAGTTCTCGGTTCGCGGCAAGATATCTGCCCCGGCAGTGCTGGATGCCGAGGCTGCGCCCCAGGCGACTCAATCGCGACTGGATCGCGCGCTGTCACCGCTGGGTGTGCGCGTGGAGCGCGACGCTCAAGGCAGCCTGCAGTTCCGCACGGCCGAAACAGCGTGGCCGGAAGTGCGCGACAGTTTGCTGGTAAAAGGGGGCGGTCAGCGCTTCCCGACTGGTCAGTTCAATCGACCGCGCACCGAAGCCGCAGCCGAAACACTGCAGCCCGACAATTGGCGTGTGGATACCACGTCGGCCCAGCGCCAGACGCTGCACGCAGCCGCCCAGGCCAGCATGCTGCTGGAGGCGGCGGGCCGGCAGGCGGGCGAGCGATTGGTCTCGATGGCGCGCGAGAGTGAGGCCGTGACAGGGGCCGATGGCGCGACCCGTGCGGCAGAGATGGCGGACTCTTTCCGTTCATTGGCTTCGCGCGGTGACTTCGAGGCCGTCGCAGCGGTCGCGCCAGCGGCTGCCGGTGTCACTCGGGAACGTGTCTCCGCCCTCATGCGTTTGTCCGACTGATTTGCTGCCAGGCGGCAGTCGCATAGAGCGGCTGTCGCTTTCTCCCCACGAAACTCCCCCCCGTTTGGCGGCACATCAGCAAATCCGTCTCCCCGACGGGAAAAAGCTGTAACTTGGTGTTACATTTTGCCAAACAACATTCCGGCACATGGATTGCCTGTCCGACGCCCTGTGAGGCTGGCAGGACGTTCCTGAACGTCCGCCATGGAGGACCGGAAAGCAAGGCAAGAGAAGACCCTCCGCGCCGCCAGGCGCAGGGGCTCGCGTCATCACACCAAAGGGGAAATCATGGCACTTCAAAAAGGTCGCCACGGCAAAACGCTGTTGTTGGCAGCAGTCATCGCGGGTTTGCTTGGGGCGTGTGGATCGGATGACGACGAGGGGTCGTCTTCCGCATCGTCCAGTTCCGTCAGTTCGTCGAGTTCATCCAGCGCGTCGAATTCATCGAGTACGTCGAGCACGTCCAGCTCGTCTTCGAGCAGTTCTTCGTCGACTTCGTCCAGCCAGTCTTCGTCGTCCTCCAGCTCGTCGAGCAGCCTGCCGACCATCAGCGCGGCGTGCGCAGCGGTCAACGTGAAGGCCAGCAACGGCACCAACAACACCGTGCCGCAGAATCCGTGCGTGCCGACGCTGGCATACGACGACACCAGCGTGACGCTGGTCTGGAACAAGCCGGACGTTTACACCGACGTGGTCGACTACAACGTCTATCTGGGTGGCACCAAGCTGGGTAGCTCCGCACAGAACAACACCACGAATTCGGTGGCCAAGCCGTACATCGACAGTTTCTACGCGGATGACACGGCCGGTTTCCACACCAAGATTACTTTCCAGAACTTCCGTGCGACCGGTCTAACGCCCGATACTTACTACACCTTCACCGTGCGTTCGGTGGACGGCGCGGGCAAGGAATCGGCCGACAGCGCGAAGGTCGTCGTCAAAACGGCACCGGCCACCACGCGCGTTTACAACGTGGCCACGCTCGGCGCGAAGGGCGACGGCACGACGGTCAACACCAGCATCATCCAGAGCGCCATCGACGAGTGTTCGACCGGTTCGACTTCGGCCTTCGGCTGCAAGGTGCTGATCCCGGCAGACGCCGCAACCGGTAAGGTCTTCGTGACCGGCGCGCTGTTCCTCAAGAGCAACATGACGCTGGAGATCGCCGAAGGCGCCACCCTGCGCGGCTCGACCAACTGGGCTGACTACCCGCTGGGCAAGGGCTATCAGCTCTACAGCTACTTCACCAACAGCACGGATGATCGCCGTCCGCCTTCACTGCTCAACGCGCTGAACCCGGCGCACATGAACGGCTCGGTGGCGCTGGTCGACCATCAGGGCTACGACGAAACGCGTGGTGTGTTCCAGAACATCCGCGTGACGGGCAAAGGCACGCTGGACGGCAATGGCTGGACGCGCAATGCAACCGACACGACTGATGAGCTTGGCAACAAGCTCGCGGCGTTCGATGCAGGCAGTTCGAGCAAGTGGTCGACCCTGGGCGTGCTGGCCAAGAGCCAGATGCTGGCGGCGCAGGCTGAAGTCGGCGGCACGCTGAGTACCGATCAGAACTCGAACTTCTACAGCAACCGCCGTTCGAGTCTGGCCACCTTCCGGGGTGTGACCAACATGTACTTCGGCAACCTCAAGCTGATCAACCCGGCCTACCACGGCGTGATGTTCATCGAAAGCGAGAACCTCGTGTTCACCAACACGACGACGCAGACGTTCGACATCAACAATGCCGATGGCGTGGAGTTCGGCAACAGCAATATGGCGGTGGTGTTCAACAACTTTGTTGACAGCGGCGATGACAACATCAACTTCGCGGCCGGCCAGGGCAAGAACTACCAGAATGTGACGCCGCAGCAGAACGCCTGGATCTTCAACAACTATCTGCGCGAAGGCCACGGTGGTGTGGTGGCTGGCAGCCATACGGGCGCGTGGATCCAGGACATCCTGGCCGAAGACAACGTGATGTTCATGACCGACAACGGCCTGCGTCTGAAGAGTACGCCGGCAACGGGTGGTGGTGCACGTCGCATCGTCTTCCGCGACATCGCCATGCGCGAGGTGGGTACGAAGAACACGGCCACTGCAGGTGGCAAGAGCTTCACCAACAACACCAACGGCAATCCGTTCATCATGACTTTGTCGTACAGCGCCGGGAGCAACGTGTTCGAAAACGCCGCCGCTTCTGCGCAGTTCCGCGACATCACTGTGAAGCGTGTGACGGTGGACAACGGCAACAACGCAACAGGCGGTGCGCTGATTTCGGTCGATGGCTATGACGGAGCAGACGGCACGCTGGGTTATGCCGAAACGTTCCACGAGAACGTTCTGTTCGACACGGTGAAGGTCACCAACGCCAAGCCGACCAGCATCAGCCGGTTGAAGAACAGCACTTTCCAGAACATGACCATCACGAACTGGGGCGCGACCGCTTCGCCGTGGGTGATCTCCAATTCGACTGGGCTGACGTTCACCAACGTTACGCCGACCGGGCCGTGATCGCGGTTGAGTTCATTGCAACACGACAGGCTCCTTCGGGAGCCTTTTTTTTTGGAACTCACGTTGTGATTTCCCCGCGTGTGACGGGTCTGTTTTCGGCGCAACCATCTGGCAGGGATTCGTGGACCAGTGCGCCCTACGCACCGCGATAGAACTGAAGAAGGTCGCGGTCGTGGATGGCCGTCTCGCGCTTCTGTCCGAAGAAGTAGAAGGCGGACGCCGAATCGTAGGCGCCGTCGTTGCGGGCAAAGAAATAATCGAGCAGCCGCAGTGGATAGCTCAGCACCAGGCCCGTGAGATGCAGCGCAGCGCCCAGTGCGCGTTGCTTCGTGCAATTGCCAAGCGAGGTGCGCAGCAGAAATGCCATCGACATGCCAGGCCCGCTGCTGATGCCGGCTTCGATCTCATCGAAGAAGCGGAACAGGCGGCGGTGGCCGAGGAACGTGAAGCGCGTGAAGTCGTACTCGCGCATGTGCACGGGCTGGAGAAAAGGCGTTTCGGCATACGCGCGGCCGTCAGGCTTGAGCACGCGCCACATCTCCGCCACGCACCGTGCAGGGTCGGCGACGTGTTCCAGCACTGCGCAGGCGACGACCAGATCGAACGAGCCGTCGGCGAAGGGCAGGTCGTGCGCGTCGGCGATGCAGCGCACGTTCTTGCCGAAGGCGACGTCGGTGTAGGTGATGTTGCCGGCATAGCTGGTTTCACCGGCGCCAATCACGAGAATCTGCGCGTCCGGGTTGGCTGCTTGCACGGCGGCCACCGCTTCGGTGGCGTTGAACGGAGCCTCCGGGCCAGCGCTGGATTCGGACAGCGTGTAGATGATCCGGTGGTACAGCCGTTTGAGCCCGTGGCTGCCATCGCTGGCCGTGCCGTAGGCGCTGGCGCCGCCGTAGGCATTGCCGCCGGTGTAATCGGCGATGCGGAACACGCTGTTGGCCTCGTTGAGCAGCACGGGCTTGCTGTCGACAACCGGATAGCGCCGCGCGCATTGCCCGCACACGAGGCTGTCGCCCTGCGTTGTCAGCGCTCCGTGGTCGATCGGGCACACAAAGGGAACAGCGTATGAACCGTGCATGTTGGTGACCACATGGAGCGGGGCAACAAGCGTAGCGAGACCGGTTCGAAGCTTCAATAGACCTTGTGGGGCGTCGCGTGCGCTACGTCTCACCCATGTGCGAGATTCCCCGCCACCTGTCGATCCGGCCGGGCATGGAATATGATCGGCCCCTGATTCAACTGGACAGCCCCGAACCGTGAAATTCGCCACCTGGAACGTTAACTCCATCAAGGTCCGCCTGCCGCACGTGCTCGAATGGCTGGCCGCCAACCAGCCCGACGTGCTGTGCCTGCAGGAGCTCAAGTGCGAAGACAAGGCTTTTCCCGTCGATGCACTGGTCGAAGCGGGCTATGAAGCGGCCTTCTCCGGACAGAAGACGTACAACGGGGTGGCGATCCTCAGCCGCCGTCCGATGTCGGACGTGACATTCGGCATCCGTGGGTTCGACGACGAGCAACGTCGTGTGATCGCGGCCACCGTTGGCGACACGCGTGTGGTGTGCGGGTATTTTCCCAACGGGCAGGCGCCGGGCACGGACAAGTTCGCCTACAAGCTGAACTGGCTGGCGGCGCTGACGGGCTACCTCAAGGAAGAGCTCGAACGCTACCCGGCGCTGGTGCTGGCGGGCGACTACAACATCGCGCCGGACGAGCGCGACGCGCACCCTGACTGGAAGGAGGAGATTCACGTTTCTCCGCCCGAGCGAGAGGCCTTCCGCGCGCTCATCGGCCTGGGGCTGAGCGACGCGTTCCGGCTCTTCGAGCAGCCGGAACACAGCTATTCGTGGTGGGATTACCGGATGTTCGCCTTCCGCCGCAATTTCGGCCTGCGCATCGACCATCTGCTGGTCTCGCAGCCGTTGGTGCCGGCGGTCAAGTCGTGCCACATCGACAAGACGCCCCGCGCGCTGGAGCGTCCCTCGGATCACGCGCCGGTGGTGGTCGAGTTGGCGTGATGCTGGCGCCGCAGCAAGCCGGCGCACAAGGCGTCAGGCAGCGCGGCGTCCCATGATGACGGATGCGGCGACGGCCACCGCGCACGCGATGGTGGCCGTGTCGATGCGCTCCCCAAGCCACGCTGAGCTGAAGAGAATTGTCATGAAAGGCTGCAGCAATTGCAGTTGGCTGACGCGGCATACGCCACCGATGGCCAGTGCGCGATACCACGCGAAGAATCCGAAGAAGGCGCTCACCAGGCTGACGTAGCCGAAGCCCAGCCATGCGCGCGATGGCGGCGGCAGTCCGTGCTGCCATGCGAGCCAGATCGTCAGCGGCGCCAACAGCGGGAGTGCCAGCACCAGCGCCCAGCAGATCACCTGCCATCCACCCATTTCGCGCGCCAGCCGCGCCCCTTCTGCGTAGGCGACGCCTGCCATCAGCACGGCGGCGAATATGGCGAGGTCTGCCAGGCTCAAGCTGCCGGCGCCTGCCGACAAGGCAAAGCCCACCACAATCGCACTGCCGGCTACCCCCGCTAACCAGAACCGGGCGCTAGGGCGTTCGCCTGCGCGCCATGCACCGATGATGGCCGTCGCGAGTGGCAGCAGCCCGATGATGGCGGCGCCGTGCGACGCGCTGGTGTGCTGCATGGCCCACGCCGTCAGCAGGGGAAAGCCAAAGATGGCACCGAGGATCACGTAGCCCAGCCGCCTGCATTGCTCGGCCGTAGGGCGACGTTGCCGCGTCATCCACAGCAGCGGTGCGGCCAGCAGGGCGGCGACGAATGAGCGGCCGACGCCCACGAGGGCGGGCGACAGGCTCTCCACCGCCACCCGTGTCGCCGGCAATGTCAGGCTGAAGGCGGCAACCGCCAGCAGGCCGAGCCCGAGACCCGACAATTCACGGGTGCCGGCAACGCTGGCTGCACGTAGTTCAGTTGCTTGCGTCGGCATGTTGGGCGCGGATGAGTGCGTGCGTGCGGGTGTCGTATTCGTACTGCTCGCTTGCCGCGCTGACTGTCAGCACGCGCCCGTCGGCAGAGAGTCCCAGCCCGGTGACGGTGTCGCGTCGGTCGTCGTGCAGGCGCGCCAGCTCGCCGATGCCGTTGCGCAGCTTGATGACGCGTATGTCACCCGTGGTCGCGTCGGCGATGTAACTGACCGATTGCGTGGTGTCATCCACGCGTAGGGGCGATGCGGTGTCTTCGACGCTCAGCGTGCGCCCGACCCACGTCACGACACCCAGCAGGATGGCGGTGATGACGATGGCGAGCGCACCGCGCCAAGCGGACAGCGGTGCGAGATGATCGAAGGCGTCGGCGGTGAGGACGAAGTCTCGGGGAGGTTCCATGATCAGGCTCCGGTGGTTGCTCCGGCTTGACGGTATGCCGGTATGAAGCAGACACTACCGGACAATTCTTCGTATTAACCGATACACCTTTTCAGCCGATTCAACGCACTGTACTGGTCGCTTTGCCATGACAGTGCAGGAGCTCTGTCCGTGCAGCTTTCACTTTCTCCAGATAGTGCCGTTCCTCTGGTTGACCAGATCGTGGGCGCCGTGCGCGGCCACATCGATGATCGCCTGCTGCGCCCGGGCGCGCGTCTGCCCGCCATCCGGCAGCTTGCCGACCGGCATGGCGTGAGCCGCTTTACGGTGGTCGAGGCCTATGACCGGCTGGTGGCCCTGGGCTATCTGCAATCGCGGCGCGGCGCGGGGTTTTTCGTCGCGACGCGCGAAGATGCCGTGACCAGCGCGGTGCCGGCGACACAGCGCCAGCAGGCGATCGACGTGGCGTGGCTGATGCGACGGGCGCTGTTGACCGATCCGCGACTGCTGCAGGCGAGCGTGGGGTGGCTACCGCCGAGCTGGCTCGACAGCGAAGGGGTGCAGAAGGCTGTGCGCCTCATGTCGCGGGCGGGCGAGGGGGCTCGCTTTGGCTGCTACGGCGAGCCGAACGGCTACCGCCCGCTGCGCGAGCAGTTGCGCATCATCCTCGGCGGTCTGGGCATTGAGGCGGCTCCCGATCAGATGGTGCTCACGCTGGGTGCCACGCAGGCGCTGGATCTGATTTCGCGTTTCATGATCCGGCCGGGCGATACGGTGCTGGTGGATGACCCCGGCTACTTCAATCTTTTCGGTGCGCTGCGGTTGCTTGGCGCTCACCTTGTCGGTGTGCCGCGACTTGAAGACGGCCCCGACACAGAGGCTCTCGAAGCGCTGGCCGCGCAGCACAAACCGCGCTTGTTCATCACGCATTCGGTGTTGCATAACCCAACCGGCAGCAATCTGTCGCCGGCTACTGCGTACCGTGTGCTGCAGACGGCCGAGCGACATGACTTCCTCATCGTCGAGGACGACACCTACGGTGATTTGTCTCCTGGGCCGGCCACGCGACTGGCATCGCTCGACCAGCTCAATCGCGTGATGTTCGTCGGGAGTTTCTCAAAGACATTGTCATCGAACGTGCGGGTGGGCTTTGTCGCGTGCTCGCCCGCGCTGGCTGAGCAGCTTGCAGACATCAAGCTGCTCACGGCGGTGTCGACCTCGGAGTTTACGGAGCAGATCATCCATCGCCTGCTCAGTGATGGGCATTACCGCAAGCATGTGGAGCGCCTGCGCAGCCGGCTGGGCGAGGCGACGGCGCGCACTGCGCGCATGCTGGAGTCGGCGGGGTTGGAGTTCCGCTTTCCCGACTCTGGCGTGTTCATCTGGGCGAAGGTGCCCGGCGAAGAGGACGTGAGTTGGCTGGCCGAACAGGCCGAGCGGCACGACATCATGCTGGCGCCGGGCAAGGTGTTCCGGCCGCAGTTGCAGCCGTCGCCCTATCTGCGCATCAACGTGGCGTATGCCAATGATGTGCGGCTGGAGCGCTTCTTGAACGAAGCGCTCGCCGCACGCGGGTGAGGGGCGTCAGGCTGTGGCCGGTTTGTGTTTGATCGACCAGACCAGCATGGCGATGCCGATGAGGATCATCGGCAAGCTGAGCCATTGACCCATGGAGAGATTCGCCGCCAGCAGGCCAAGGAAGGCGTCGGGTTCGCGGGCGAATTCGGCGATGAAGCGGAACACGCCGTAGCCGATCAGGAACAGCGCCGAGACCATGCCCATCGGGCGCGGCTTGCGCGAGAACAGCCACAGGATCAGGAACAGCGAGAGCCCTTCGAGCGCGAACTGGTAGAGCTGCGACGGGTGTCGCGCCAGTCCGAGGTGCTGCAGGTGGTCGAACTTGTCGATGTAAGGTTGCAGCGCGCCTTGTAGCGATGGTATGGCCTGCACCGTGGCATCGTCCTCGCCACGCGCCTGCGGGAACACCATGGCCCACGGCGAGGACGGAGACGTCACGCGGCCCCACAACTCACCGTTGATGAAGTTGCCCATGCGCCCGGCCGCCAGACCCAGCGGCACCAGCGGGCCCACGAAATCGCCGACCTGCAAAAAATGGCGCCCGGTGCGGCGACCGAAGATCCACAATGCAGTAAGCACGCCGAGAAATCCGCCATGGAAGCTCATGCCGCCCTGCCAGATGGCGAAGATCTCCAGTGGGTGCGAAAAGTAGTAATCGGCCTTGTAGAACAGCACGTAACCGAGGCGGCCGCCGATGACGACGCCCAACGCGCCGTAGAACAGCAGATCGTCCAGGTCGGTGGGCTTCCAGCCCAATGCGGGCTGCGTGCGGGCGCGGTACTTGCCGAGCACGAGGAACAGGATGAAAGCCACCAAGTACATCAGCCCATACCAGCGGACGTGCAGAGGGCCCAGTGACAGCGCGATCGGGTCGAATTGTGGATGGACGAGCATGAGCCAGAGCGGTCGGTTAGAATTGAAATCTTTCTATTGAACCACACCAAGGTGTCGCGCGCCCGCTTGTGAGCCTGCAGCGGCACCCCCAGGAGAGCCGCGATGCCGCAGTACCGTTCCCGCACCTCGACCCAGGGCCGCAACATGGCCGGCGCCCGTGCCCTGTGGCGCGCCACCGGCATGAAGGACGAAGACTTCTCGAAGCCGATCATCGCGGTGGCCAACAGCTTCACCCAGTTCGTACCCGGTCACGTCCACCTAAAGGACCTCGGCCAGCTCGTCGCCCGCGAGATCGAAGCCGCTGGCGGCGTGGCAAAGGAATTCAATACCATCGCCGTCGATGACGGCATCGCCATGGGTCACGGCGGCATGCTGTATTCGCTGCCCTCGCGCGAACTCATCGCCGACGCCGTCGAATACATGGTCAACGCACACTGCGCCGACGCGATGGTGTGTATCTCCAACTGCGACAAGATCACTCCGGGGATGTTGATGGCCGCCATGCGCCTGAACATCCCCACAGTGTTCGTGTCGGGCGGCCCGATGGAAGCCGGCAAGGTCATCGCCCATACCGGCGGCGCCGACAAGATCATCAAGCTCGACCTGGTCGACGCCATGGTCAAGGCGGCCGACACGCATGTGTCCGACGCCGAAGTCGCCGAAATCGAACGCTCAGCGTGCCCGACCTGCGGTTCGTGCTCGGGCATGTTCACGGCCAACTCGATGAACTGCCTGACCGAAGCGCTCGGCCTGTCGTTGCCGGGTAACGGCACAGTGGTCGCCACGCACGCCGATCGCAAGCAGCTCTTCCTGCGTGCCGGCCGTTTGATCGTCGATCTGGCCAAGCGTTACTACGAAAAGGACGACGCCTCGGTGCTGCCACGCTCGATCGCCACCATCGACGCCTTCCGCAACGCCATAAGCCTCGACGTGGCCATGGGCGGCTCCACCAACACCGTGCTGCACCTGCTGGCGGCTGCGCGCGAAGGCGGTGTGGACTTCACGATGAAGCACATCGACGAGGTCTCGCGCCACGTGCCGTGCCTGTGCAAGGTCGCGCCGGCCACCGACAAGTACCACATCGAAGACGTGCACCGCGCAGGCGGCGTGATGGGCATTCTTGGCGAGCTGGATCGCGCCGGTCTGCTCAAGACCCAGGTCAGCACCGTACATGCGCCGACGCTGGGTGACGCGCTGAACCAATGGGACGTGCGTCGCGCTGAAGGCCCCGTCCACACGTTCTACAAGGCTGGTCCCGGCGGCGTGCCGACGCAGGTCGCGTTTAGCCAGGAGCGTCGCTTCGATGCGCTCGATATGGACCGCGAAAAGGGCTGCATCCGCGACAAGGCGCACGCTTACTCGCAGGACGGCGGTCTGGCGGTGCTCTACGGCAACATCGCACGCAACGGCTGCATCGTGAAAACCGCTGGCGTGGATGACAGCATTCTCAAGTTCACCGGCAAGGCCCGTGTGTTCGAAAGCCAGGAAGACGCCGTCGACGGCATCCTCGGCGAGAAGGTCAATGCCGGCGACGTGGTGGTGATCCGCTACGAAGGCCCCAAGGGCGGCCCGGGCATGCAGGAAATGCTCTACCCGACCTCGTACCTGAAGTCGCGCGGGCTGGGCAAGCAATGCGCGCTGCTCACCGATGGCCGCTTCTCGGGCGGTACGTCGGGTCTGTCGATTGGCCATGCTTCGCCCGAAGCCGCGATGGGCGGCGAAATCGGCCTGGTCGAAGACGGTGACTCGATCGAGATCGATATCCCGAATCGCACCATCCGCCTGGCGATCAGCGACGAAGAGATGGAGCGTCGCCGCGCCGCCATGAACGCCCGTGGCGCCAAGGCCTGGAAGCCGGTCTCGCGCGAGCGTACCGTTTCGGTCGCTTTGCAGGCTTACGCGGCACTCACCACCAGCGCCGATACCGGCGCCGTGCGCGACGTCACCCAAGTGCAGCGCTGATAGGCAGCACACAAAGCAAAAGCCCCGGCCGCTTGGCGGTCCGGGGCTTTTTTTCGTCTGACGCCGCGCGAGGCGGTCTGCCTGACGCCTGTACTTATAGTGATGGTGCGCGCAGATGCCAGTCGGTGGCTTGCTGGAAGCGGTGAGCCACGTTGAGCAGGCGGGCCTCGGCGAAGTAATTGCCGATCAGCTGCATGCCTACCGGCATGTTGGCCGCACCAAAACCGACCGGCACAGACATGCCCGGCAGCCCGGCGAGGTTTACGCCCAGCGTGAAAACGTCCGACAGGTACATTTGCACCGGGTCGTCGGCCATCTTGCCGATCTCCCAGGCTGTGGTCGGCGCTACTGGGCCGGCGATGACGTCGCATTGGCCCAGCGCACGCTGGAAGTCCTCGGCGATCAGGCGGCGCAGCTGCTGTGCCTTGATGTAGTAGGCGTCGTAGTAGCCGTGCGACAGCACATACGTGCCGATGAGGATGCGGCGCTTCACTTCGGCCGAGAAGCCTTCCGCGCGGCTCTTTTCGTACATTTCGGCCAGATCCTTGTAGTCGCTGGCGCGATGGCCGTAGCGCACGCCGTCGAAACGCGACAGGTTGGAGCTGGCTTCCGCCGGAGCGATGACGTAATAGGCCGGGATTGCCAGTTTGGTGTTGGGCAGGCTCACTTCGACCGTGGTCGCACCCAGCTTGCGCAGTTCGGCCAGTGCGGCTTCCACTGAAGCACGCACATCGTCGGCAAGGCCGTCGCCGAAATACTCGCGCGGCAGGCCGATCTTGAGGCCGTCGAGCGGGCGGGCGAGATCGCGTGTGTAGTCTTCGAGCGGGCGGTCCAGGCTGGTGGAGTCACGACGGTCGAAGCCCGCCATGGCGCCGAGCAGCAGGGCGCAGTCTTCGGCCGTATGTGCCATTGGCCCGCCCTGGTCGAGCGAGGACGCGTAGGCCACCATGCCGTAGCGCGACACCACGCCGTAGGTGGGCTTGATGCCGGTGATACCGGTGAATGCCGCCGGTTGGCGGATCGAGCCGCCTGTGTCGGTGCCGGTACCGGCCGGGACCATGCCCGCCGCCACGGCGGCCGCTGCGCCGCCCGACGAGCCGCCGGCCACGCGATCGACGTTCCATGGGTTGCGCACGGCGCCAAAAGTCGGGTTCTCGCTGGTCGAGCCCATGGCGAACTCGTCCATGTTGGTCTTGCCCAGGCACACCGTACCGGCTTCTTTCAGGCGCGTGACGACGTGGGCGTCGTACGGGCTGACGAAATTGCCCAGCATCTTCGAGCCGCAGGTGGTCAGCACGCCCTCGGTGCAGAACAGATCCTTGTGCGCAATAGGCACGCCGGTCAGTGGGCCAGCGTCGCTCGCGGCGATGCGGCGGTCGGCGGCATCGGCCGCGGCCAGCGCGCCGTCACGGTCGACCGTGATGAAGGCGTTGATCGCGTCGTTGGTCTGCTCGATGCGGCCGAGGTAGTCCTCGGTCAGTTCGCGGCTGGAGACTTTTTTCTGGGCGAGCCGTTCGGCAAGCGTCTTGACGGAGGTGACGGTCATGTTGTTCTTCGGCGAGGCGCGATGGCGGCCCCGCAGCAGCGGCCGATGATTACTGTACGAAACCCATGCCGCGTTCGATATGGTCGATCAGGGCGTGGATGAATTTGATGTGGATTTCCTGGATGCGGTCGGCGTAACCGAAGTGCGGCACGACAATCTCGGCGTCAGCCAGACCGCGCATCTTGCCGGCGTCTTTACCGGTCAGGATCACGATCTTCATGCCGCGCTCGCGGGCGGCCTTCATGGCAGCCAGGATGTTGGCGGAGTTGCCGCTGGTGGAAATGCCCAGCAGCACGTCACCAGGACGGCCGAGTGCTTCGACCTGACGCGAAAAGATCGAATCGAAGCCGTAGTCGTTGCCCACGCAGGTGATGTGCGACGGGTCAGAAACACACAGCGCAGCCAGTGCCGGACGGTTGTCACGGTAGCGCCCGGAGAGCTCTTCGGCAAAGTGCATGGCGTCGCAATGCGAGCCGCCGTTGCCACAGGTGATGACCTTGTTGCCCGCCTTGAGTGCTTCGACGAAAAGGTCGCCGGCCTTTTCGGCCTGGGCCAGAATGCCCGGATCGGCCAGCACGCGCGACAGCAGTTCGGCGGCTTCAGTCAGGTGTTGAGTAAAACGTGCGCTCATTCGATCACCTTTGGAACGAGGTAGAGGCCAGCCTCGGCCTCCGGGGCCACCGCCTGGAAGGCATCGCGGCGGTCGGTTTCGGTCACGGCGTCGTCGCGCAGGCGCTGATGCACGTCCTGCGGGTGCGACATCGGCGCCACGCCGGTCGTATCGACGGCCTGCATCTGTTCGATGAGTCCGAGGATGCCGTTGAGTTTGGTGGCAGTCGCGTCGGCTTCGCCGGGCGAAAGTTCCAGGCGAGCGAGACGGGCGATGCGATTAACCTGATCGAGGGATAGGGACATGGGTGGTAACGATTAAGTTATGCCCGATTACGTAATTTTCCTGACAGATCAGTTCAAAACCTTGTGTCAGATGGGCACTTGGGGCCGACATGCGACCGCAAATCTTGAAGCGCAATAGGGTAACATACCCGCCTATTTTGTTTTCCAACCACCCGGCACCCCACAGCGCGACCGCCTGCTGCCGCGTCCGGCGCCACTGGACCTATACATGTTCGGCTTCCTCCGCTCCTACTTTTCGAATGACCTGGCCATCGATCTGGGTACCGCCAACACGCTGATCTACGTGCGCAGCAAGGGGATCGTGCTCGACGAGCCGTCCGTGGTTGCCATCCGCACCGAAGGTGGTCCGAACCAGAAGAAGACCATCCAGGCCGTCGGCCACGCCGCCAAGCAGATGCTTGGCAAGACGCCCGGCAACATCACCGCAATCCGCCCCATGAAGGACGGCGTGATCGCCGACTTCACTGTCACCGAGCAGATGCTCAAGCAGTTCATCAAGAAGGTGCACGACTCGCGCATGTTCTCGCCGAGCCCGCGCATCATCATCTGCGTGCCCTGTGGTTCGACCCAGGTCGAGCGCCGGGCCATCCGCGAATCGGCCCTGGGCGCTGGCGCGTCGAACGTGTACCTGATCGAAGAGCCGATGGCCGCAGCGATCGGCGCTGGCCTGCCGGTGGCGGACGCGACCGGTTCGATGGTGGTCGATATCGGCGGCGGCACGACCGAAGTCGGCGTGATCTCGCTGGGCGGCATGGTGTACGCCGGCAGCGTGCGCGTCGGCGGTGACAAGTTCGACGAATCGATCGTCAATTACATCCGTCGCAACTACGGCATGCTGATCGGCGAGACCACCGCCGAACTCATCAAGAAGCAGATCGGCTCGGCCTTCCCGGGCTCGGAAGTGAAGGAAATGGAAGTCAAGGGCCGTAACCTGGCCGAAGGCATTCCGCGCAGCTTCACCATCTCGTCCAACGAAATCCTCGAAGCGCTCACCGATCCGCTCAACTCGATCGTGTCGGCCGTCAAGATCGCGCTTGAGCAGACTCCGCCGGAACTGGGCGCGGACATTGCCGAACGCGGCATGGTGCTGACCGGTGGTGGCGCGCTGCTGCGCGACCTCGACCGCCTGCTGATGGAAGAGACCGGCCTGCCGGTGATCGTGGCCGAAGACCCGCTGACCTGCGTGGTACGCGGCTCGGGCATGGCGCTCGAAAAGATGGACAAGCTCGGTTCGATCTTCGCTTCCGAGTAACAACCAAAAACTAGAAGTACGTAACAAGGAGGCAGCAGGGTGAAGAACATCGGTCCAGCGCATTTGAAAGCACCGATGTCCCACCCGCTGGCCTCTTCCTCCCCCGTCTGAGTTCCCCATGTCCGTCGTCGGCCATCAGCCGCCTCCGTTTTTTCGACGCGGTCTGCCGCCAGCCGCCAAGCTGACGCTGTATCTGGCGTTGTCGCTTGGCCTGCTGATCGGCGACCTGCAACTGCGTTACCTCGACAATCTGCGGCAAGGGGTGGCGATCCTCACCTACCCGTTGCAGATCGCTGCCGCCACGCCGGGCGAGTTCCTGCACAACGCCAGCAAGTATTTTTCCGGCCTCGTTGGTCTGGAGGCTGAGAACAAGCGCCTCAAGGCTGAACAACTGACTGATGCGCGCGAGCTGTTGCGCCTGTCGCAGCTCCAGCACGAAAACGACCAATTGCGCGGCCTGCTGAAGATGCGTGATCGCGTGCCTGTCAGCGCCACGGCAGCGGAGGTTCTGTTTTCGGCGCGCGACCCGTTCTCGCTGAAGGTCATCGTCGACAAAGGCGGTAACGCTGGCATCGAATCCGGGCTGGCCGTCGTTCAACGCGCAAGGCGTCATCGGGCAGGTGACGCGCGTGTTCCCGATGAATGCCGAAGTGACCCTGCTGACTGACAAGAATCAGGCGATTCCTGTCGTCATCGAGCGCAGCGGCTTGCGGGCGGTGATGTTCGGCACGGGTGGCGGCCTGATGGAACTGCGTTACCTGGCAGCCAACGCCGACGTGCGTCCCGGCGATCGCATCCTGACTTCTGGCCTTGACGGCATCTTTGTGCCGGGCCTGCCGGTGGCAACCGTGGTCGGCAGCACGCATAGTGCGGGCGAGCCGTTCGTGCGCATCATCTGCAAGCCGATCGGTGGCGTCGAACAAGCGGGCTCGGTGTTGATTCTCGGTCGTTCCACCGGTGCGCCGATCCGTCCGCAGGAAGAAGCGGTCGATCCGCAGCGGACGATCTCGGGCCGTATCCATCGCCCGGCGGCGGTTGACGCCTCCGCGCCCATTGCGTCAGCGCCGTTGGCGTCGGCCCCCGTGGCTGCCGCGCAATCGCGCCCCGTGGCTCGGCCAGCGCCGCGACCGAATGCTTCGGCACCGGTCGTGCGGCCCGCGCGTCCCAACGCCTCCGCCCCCGTGGCGCGTCAACCGATTCCCTGATCGCCATGCCGACCCAAGCTACTCACAGCTCCAGCCGCATCCTGCTTCCGGTCCGCATGAGCTTTGTCGTGCTCAGCCTGTTGCTGGCGCTGGTGCTGCATTTCGTGCCGGTGGGCCGCTTCTACGCGGTGCCTGACTTCGTGGCGCTCGTGCTGGCTTTCTGGTGCGTGCGCGAACCGCTGCGCGTTGGCATGGGCACGGGCTTCCTGCTTGGCGTGGTGGTTGACGTCGCTCACGGCGCAGTAATGGGGCAGCATGCCCTGGCCTACGTGCTGCTGGCCTATGCTGCGGGTGAGAGTTCGCGCCGCCTGCTGTGGTTCGGGCCGTCTGCGCAGGCACTGCACATGACGCCGCTGTTCCTGATGACGCAGGTTGTCATGCTGTTGATCCGCCTGATGGCGGGTGGCCGCTTCCCCGGCTGGGAGTATTTTTTCTCGACGTTTACCACTGCCGCGTTGTGGTTGCCCATGCACTATCTGCTGCTGATTCCGCAGATGCGCCCCATCGACCGCGACGAGAATCGGCCGCTGTGAACCATTTGTTTTTCGCACGTCCGTCGCGCACCGGGAACATCCGGGTGCGTGGGCCGGTCTGTTTCGCGCCGGCCGTCGCCGGCATGCATCGCTGAACCATGGAATTCAAACCCGCCGAACAGGAAGTCTCGCGCTTTCGCGCCCGCGTTGTCGTGGCCGCGCTGATGGCGCTCGTCTGTTTCGGTCTGATCGTTTCGCGCTTCGTCTACCTGCAGATCCTGCGCCACGACTACTACGCGACACGCGCCGAGAACAACCGTATCTCGCTGGTGCCGGTGGTGCCCAACCGTGGTCTGATCATGGACCGCAATGGTGTGGTGCTTGCGCGCAATTACTCTGCGTACACGCTGGAAATCACGCCGGGCAAGGTACAGAACCTCGATGCCACGATCGACGATCTGGCCGAGATCATCGACATCCAGGCCAAGGATCGCCGCCGCTTCAAGAAACTGATCGAAGAATCCAAGAACTTCGATTCGTTGCCAATTCGCACCCGTCTGACCGATGAAGAAGTCGCGCGCTTCATTGCGCAGCGCTACCGTTTCACCGGTGTTGACGTAAAAGCACGCCTGTTCCGTCAGTACCCCAACGGCGAATTCGCTTCGCACGTGCTGGGTTACATCGGCCGGATCAACGCTAGCGAAATGGCCAAGATCGAAGAGGACGAAGACCTCCAGGCCAACTATCGCGGCACCGAACATATTGGCAAGGCGGGCGTTGAGCAGTTCTATGAACGCGAGCTGCACGGCACCACCGGCTTCGAGCAGGTCGAGGTGGATGCTTCTGGGCGCGCCGTGCGGGCACTGTCGAGCATTCCGCCGGTGCCGGGCAACAACCTCGTGCTGACAATGGACGCCGAGTTGCAGCGCATCGCGGAGCAAGCCTTTGGCAATCGGCGTGGCGCACTGGTCGCCATCGAACCGGATACGGGTGGCGTGCTGGCGCTGGTGTCCAAGCCGACTTATGACCCGAACCTGTTCGTCGATGGTATCGACACGCAGAACTGGAATGCGCTGAACAACTCGCCGGACCATCCGCTCCTCAACCGCGCCATCTATTCGGCCTACCCCCCGGGTTCCACCTTCAAGCCTTTCATGGCGCTGGCCGCACTTGAGACCGGCAAGCGCACGCCTGAACAGGCCATCGTCGACCCTGGGTATTTCATCTTCGGCAACAACCGTTTCCGCGACGACAAGCCGGGCGGCCACGGCGTGGTCGATATGATCAAGTCGATCGTGGTGTCGTGCGACACCTACTACTACATGCTCGCCAACGATATGGGGATCGACCTGATCGCCAGGTTCATGGGCGAGATGGGCTTTGGCTCCCGGACCGGCATCGACATCAGCGGTGAGTTGACCGGCGTGCTGCCGTCGCAGGAATGGAAGAAGCGTCGCTTCAAGAAGCCCGAGCAGCAAAAGTGGTACGCGGGCGAGACGATCTCCATCGGTATCGGCCAGGGTTACAACTCGTACACACCGTTGCAGCTCGCGCATGCCACCGCAACGCTGGCGGCGGGCGGCGTGATGTTCAAGCCGCACGTGGTGCGCTACATCGACAGCGCCCAGAGCGGCCAGCGCCGCGTGGTGGAACCCACACCCGTCAAGACGCTGCCGTACAAGCCGCAGAACATCGACGTCATCACCAAGGCCATGGTTGGCGTGACCAAGTGGGGGACGGCCGCGCGTGTGTTTGCAGGCGCCAAGTACGAATCGGCGGGCAAGACCGGCACGGCGCAGGTGTTCTCGCTGAAGGGCGCCAAGTACCAGGAAAGCTCGACCCATGAACGCCTGCGCGATCATGCGCTGTACATCGGCTACGCCCCGGCCGATCACCCGACCATCGCGGTGGCCGTGATCGTCGAAAACGGTGGTTGGGGGGCTTCGGCCGCTGCGCCGATCGCGCGCCAGATCTTTGATTACTACCTGACCGGCAAGACGCCGCAAGGTCCGGCACCGGAAGATCCGGAAGCGGTGGACGAATGAACGCGAATCTCAATCCGCTCTACTACCTGAAGAGGATCGTGTCGCCGCTCGACCCGTGGCTGCTCGGCATCCTCTCCGTGTTGTTGAGCTTCGCTTACGTGTTGATGATGAGCGCGTCGCCCGAGCGGCTGGAATCGCACACGCTGAATCTTGTTGTTGCCTTGCTTGCGATGTGGGTGGTGGCGAGCATTCCGCCGCAGCGCCTGTCGTCGTTGGCGCTGCCGCTGTACGTGGTTGGCGTGTTGCTGTTGGTGGCGGTGGCGACCGTCGGCGAGGTGAGCAAGGGCGCGCAGCGCTGGCTCAACATCGGCATCATGCGCATCCAGCCCTCGGAGCTTATGAAGATTGCGATGCCGCTGATGCTGGCGTGGTACTTCCAGAAACGCGAGGGCAGTCTTCGGTTCTATGACTTTGTCGCGGCGACCATATTGCTCGGCGTGCCGCTGGCGCTGATCGCCAAGCAGCCCGACTTGGGCACGGCCATTCTCGTGCTCGGAGCGGGCTTCTTCGTGATCTTCTTCGCGGGCCTGTCGTGGAAGCTGATCGTGCCTGTCGGCATTCTCGGTGTCGTGGCCATCATCGGCATCATCAGCTATGAAACCCAGATCTGCGCGCCGGGCGTGGAGTGGCCGGGCTTGCGGGAATACCAAAAGCACCGCGTGTGCACGCTGCTCGATCCGTCATCCGATCCGCTGGGCAAGGGGTTCCACACCATCCAGTTGACTATCGCCGTGGGCTCTGGCGGTATCGTCGGCAAAGGCTGGCGGCAGGGCACGCAGACCCACCTCGATTTTCTCCCCGAGCGTCACACCGACTTCATCCTTGCCGTGTTGTCCGAAGAATTCGGTCTGGCAGGCGTGGGGGTGCTGATCGTGCTGTACGTGCTGTTGCTGGCGCGTGGTTTTGCCATTGCACTCAATGCCACGACGATGTTCGCGCGGCTGCTGGCCGGCGCCATCACGATGAACTTCTTCACCTATGCGTTCGTGAACATGGGAATGGTCAGCGGCATCTTGCCAGTGGTGGGTGTGCCGCTTCCGCTGGTAAGCTACGGCGGCACCGCTCTGGTCACCCTATGTATCGGCATGGGGTTGCTGATGAGTATCCAGCGCCAGCGTGCGCGCCTGTCCGAGTGATTGTCATGGGGGGTTCATGGAGCAGTCCGGCCAGCAGCGACGAATGAGCCTTCCGGCGTGTGGCGCACTTGCCCCCGCCATCTGCATTGCCGCCTTGCTGGCAGCCTGCTCGACGACGCCGACCGCGCCCGAATCGGGCAGCAGCGCATCTTCGCCCTCCGCTCCTGCTGCTTCCAAACCACCGCCGCCATCCAAGCCCGCACAGGGCACAGCCAAGCGCGGGGGCGGTTACTACAAGGACGATGGCCCGGACGACAATCCGCCCGACAATCTCGCCGATGTTCCGGACGCGATACCCCGGCTGGAGCCGCTGCATCGCTTTGCCAACCGTCCGTATACGGCGCTCGGGCAGAGCTATACGCCGCGCCAGGAGATCGCGCCCTATACCGAGCGTGGCGTGGCGAGCTGGTACGGTAAAAAATTCCACGGCGCCAATACATCGAGTGGCGAGCCCTACGACATGTATGCCATGACGGCTGCGCACCCGACGCTGCCGATTCCGAGCTATGCGCGCGTCACCAATCTGGACAACGGTCGTGCAGTGATCGTGCGCATCAACGACCGGGGTCCGTTCCATTCGAGCCGCGTGATCGATTTGTCATACACGGCGGCGTGGAAGCTGGGATATGTGAACAAGGGCTCGACGCGCGTCGAAGTCCAGGCGATCGTGCCGGGTGATGTGGCGATCATCGCCGCGACGCCAGACAAGCCGCCCGCTGCCAAACCGGTCACGGACACCCCTGACCCCATCGCGCAATTGGCGGCAGTCGATGCTGGCGCGCTGACGGTGAGTACGCCGAACAGCGCTGAGATCGCGCGTGGCATCTTCCTGCAACTGGGTGTGTTCAGTGATGCGCGCAATGCCGACAGCTTCCGCGACTACGTGCAGACCGAACTGAAGTGGTTGCCCAAGAATCTGGCCGTGTTCAATGGCGACGATGGCCGCTACAGGCTGCAACTCGGCCCGTTCGACGACACCCAGTCGGCTCGCACCACGGCCGATCGCATTGCCCAGTCACTCAAGCTCAAGCCGTTTCTGGTCCAGCGCTGAGCGCGGTCAGTACGCCATCGAATCATAGGCCGGGCGCCGGCCTTCCAGCGACAACGTGACCTCATTCGGCGCGCACACCGCCACAGCGCCGCTGCGCGCGAGCCACCCCTGCTTTACACAGTATTGCCGTGGGCCGGGATCGGACAGTACGCGCGCACGGCCGGGCATGATTTCTATCTGGGTCAGGCCGAGCGGCCCGGAGACTTCAAAGTGTGAAGCGCGATCCAGCGACAGCCGTGCCACCACTTGCCCTTTGGCGCGAATGACCGCCACCTGCGGTGTGTCGCTGCTCCAGAATGTCATCGCCAGCACCACGGTCAGGCCCGCTCCGGCCAGAAACACCAGCACGTCGCCCGCGAGGATATGGCGATGCCAGTCGCGGGCTGCCATGGCTATTTGAGCGAGCGGTGGCGCACCAGCACCTTGACCTGCCCGGTGAATTGCCGGGCCAGCCATTCGGCCAGATAGACCGAGCGGTGCTGGCCGCCCGTGCAGCCAATACCGACGGTAAGGTAGCTGCGCCCGTCGCGCACGAAGCTCGGTAGCCACTCGCCAAGGAACTTCTGGATGTCATGCGCCATGCGGTGTACATCGGGCGAGGCTTCGAGGAAATCGATCACCTCCCGGTCCTTGCCCGTGAACGGCCGCAGGTTCGGGTTCCAGTACGGATTGGGCAAGCAGCGGACGTCGAACACCATATCGGCATCCACCGGAATGCCATGCTTGAAGCCGAAGGACTGGAACAACAGCGTCAGCCCTGCGCCGGGTGCAGCGTTGATGATGTCCTTGACCCAGGTGCGCAGCGTGTTGGGGTGCAGGTCGCTGGTGTCGATGCGGTGGCCGATTTCGCCAACATGGGCGAGCAGGTCGCGCTCGCGGGCAATGGCCTCTTCGATGGTCAGCCCGAGCTCGGACAAGGGATGGCGCCGCCGCGTTTCGGAAAAGCGCGCCACCAGTGTCTCGTCGCGCGAGTCCAGAAAGATGAAGCGCAGATCGCCGACTCGGGCGCGCAATGCCGCGACCGCTTCCGGCACGTCTTCGATCGAAGCGCCCGAGCGCACATCCACCGCGACACCCACCCGTTGGTAGCCCGCTGCATCAAGGTTGTCGATCAGGCCGGGCAGCAGGGCCACGGGCAGGTTATCGACGCAGTAGTAGCCTGCGTCTTCCAGCACATTGAGCGCAATGCTCTTGCCGGAACCGGACAGACCGCTGATCAGGGTGAGTTGCATGGCAAAAATCAGTTGATGACGTTGAAGCGGCTTGCCGATGTTACGACGAGGACATGAAAACCGGAACCTTTCCGGACCGCTGGCGGCACGTGGCGCGATTTCGTGTCATTGGTGCTACTCCCTATTTGAAAAAGAGTCACCCGCGCTACATTCAGATGTTGCCGTCGGGTATGGGCTTGCCCTGCCAGACGGGGGAAGCATGATGTGTGGACTGACGAGGACACTCACTTGCATTACACCTTCGATTTTCAGTCGGTCTTTGCGGCGTGGCCGTTATTGCTGGGTGGTACGTGGCTGACGATCAAGCTGTCGCTGACGGCGATGGTGATCGGCCTGTGCATCGCCATTCTGGGAGCCCTGTGCAAGACCAGCGGGCCGAAATGGCTGCGCTTCATCGTCAATATCTACATAGAGCTCATCCGGAACACACCGTTCCTCGTGCAGCTGTTCTTTTTCTTCTTCGGCTTGCCGGCCATGGGCGTGACGTTGTCGCCCAATACCGCCGCCCTGATCGCGATGTTCGTGAACGTGGGCGCATACGCGACGGAAATCATCCGCGCGGGCATCGAATCCATCAATCGAGGGCAGATCGAGGCTGGCCTGGCGCTCAACCTGAGCCGCTTGCAGGTCTTCCGCTTCATCATCCTCAAGCCGGCACTGCGCGCCATCTATCCTGCGCTGACGAGCCAGTTCATCCTGCTCATGCTGACCTCGGCGGTGGTGTCGGCCATCTCGGCCAACGATCTGACTTCAGTGGCAGCCAAGCTGCAGTCGGACACCTTCAAGAGCTTCGAGATCTACATCGTCGTGACGGCGATCTATCTCGTGCTGTCGCAACTGTTCTCGCTGCTGTTCCGCATCATCTATCGGGCCAACTTCAATTACCCGGAGGGCCGCTGACATGTTGCGTGACTTTGGCATGGGGGACTTCTGGTTCATTTTGTTCGCAGCGCGCTGGACGATCCTGCTCTCCCTGGTCGCTTTCGTCGGGGGCGCCGCGGGGGGACTGATCCTGGCGCTGGCGCGTACCTCGCGCGTTCGAGGGCTGGAATGGGCGGCGAGCCTGTTCATCCAGCTCTTCCAGGGCACGCCGTTGCTGATGCAGTTATTCCTGGTTTTCTTTGGCGCGCCGGTACTGGGCGTCAACATCAATCCGTGGGTCGCCGCCGCCATCGCGCTGGCATTCAACACCAGCGCCTTCCTTGGCGAAATCTGGCGGGGTTGCATTCAGGCCGTGCCGCGCGGGCAATGGGAGGCGGCCGACGCGCTCAGCCTGCACTACGCGGATCGAATGCGCTTCGTGGTGCTGCCGCAGGCTTTCAAGATTGCCCTGCCGCCCACCGTCGGTTACCTCGTGCAGGTGATCAAGGGCACTTCGCTGGCGGCGATCATCGGTTTCGTCGAACTCACGCGCGCCGGGCAAGTGGTTAACAACGCCACTTTCGAACCGCTGATCGTGTTCAGCATTGTGGCGGGCATCTACTTCGTTCTGTGCTGGCCGCTGTCGCTATGGAGCGCACGACTGGAGCGCCGATACGCTGCCGCGCTGGCTCGCTGACGTGGCACTTTTGCAGGTCTATGACAACAGGAGACTCACATGCGTACATCGATTTCGCGTCGCCTTTTCGGGCGCGCCTGCGGTTTGCTGGGCGCGCTTGCGTTCATCGGGCTGACCTTCAGTGCCGCCGCTGGCGCGCAGACGGTGGCGGACATCAAGAAGAAAGGCGAACTGACCGTCGGCATGCTGGTGGACTTTCCGCCCTACGGCATTCTCAACAGCAGCAACGAGCCGGATGGATATGACGCGGATGTCGCCCGCCTGCTTGCGAAGCAATGGGGCGTGAAGGTGAACCTTGTTCCCGTCACCGGCCCGAACCGCATTCCCTATCTGCAAACCAACAAGGTTGACCTGCTGATCGCATCGCTGGCCATTACGCCGGAGCGTGCCAAGCAGGTTCAGTTCTCGGCCCCGTACGCCAGCGCCAGCATCATGCTGAACGCGCCGAAGAATTCGAAGATCAAGGCGCCCGCGGACCTGAAAGGTGTGAAGGTCGCCGTGGCTCGCGCCAGCACGCAAGACGTGGCGCTGACCGCGATGGCGCCCGAAGGCACGCTGATCCAGCGCTTCGACGATGACGCCTCGGCCGTACAGGCGCTGTTGTCGGGCCAGGTCGATGCGATCGGTTGCTCGACGACTGTGCTGTCGCAGATCGAAAAGCGCATGCCCGGCAAGTACGAAAGCAAGTTCGCACTCAAGCAGCAATACCATGGCATTGTCATGCGTCTGGGGCAGGATGATCTGCTCAAGGCGGTCAATGCATTCGTCGCGCAGAACCGTGCCAACGGCGAGTTCGCCAAGCTCTACCAAAAATGGCTTGGCATCGCGATGCCCGAGATGCCGGACAACCTCGAAGCCGTTCTTAAGTGAGGTGACATTCGCATGACCGATACGCTCGCTACGACGTCCGCCGCTTCAGACGCTCCCATCATTCGCATGGAGAGCGTCAACAAGTGGTATGGGGATTTTCACGTTCTCAAGGACATCAACCTCGACGTCAGTCCCGGCGAGCGTATCGTCATCTGCGGTCCATCGGGGTCGGGCAAGTTGACCCTGATCCGCTGCATCAACCGGCTGGAAACCTTTCAGCAAGGGCGCATTGTCGTTGACGGCATTGATCTCACCGGCAGCGGCAAGAGCGTGGATGCCGTGCGGCGCGAGGTCGGCATGGTGTTTCAGCAGTTCAACTTGTTCTCGCACCTCACCGTGCTCGAAAACTGCACGTTGTCGCCCATCCGCACCCGTAAGGTCAGCCGCGAAGAGGCTGAAGAAACCGCCATGCACTACCTGCGCCGTGTGCGCATTCCCGAGCAGGCCAACAAGTACCCCGCGCAGTTGTCGGGCGGTCAGCAGCAGCGCGTGGCGATTGCCCGCGCGTTGTGCATGAAACCCAAGATCATGCTGTTCGACGAGCCGACCTCGGCGCTCGACCCGGAAATGGTGAAGGAAGTGCTCGATACCATGGTCGGTTTGGCTGAGGACGGCATGACGATGTTGTGCGTGACGCACGAGATGGGTTTTGCCAGCAAAGTGGCACACCGGGTGGTGTTCATGGCGGACGGGCAGATTCTTGAACAGGCCTCGCCGGATGTGTTTTTCAGCCAGCCGAGGCATGAGAAGACGCGGCAGTTTCTGGGGCAGATTCTGCATACGCATGCATAGGGGGTGTGGCGGTTTCGGGCGGTGTTGAAGGGCAGCTCTTCTATTTATCGACCGTTGTCTCGACTACCGATGCTCGACGGCCGGGAGTTCGCCCCGGCGGGCGAGTAACTTCTTTGTTATCGACAAAGAAGTCACCAAGAAAGCGACCCCTGCATCGCCGCCCACCTTCGGTGGGTTCCCTGCGCTACTCGTCAAGTCAGGCGGCTGCGGAACTCGTCGCTTCGCTCCTCAGACAGTCCTCGCCGACCCGCTACGCGGGCAACCTGACTTGTCTGCGTTGCTCGGCGGCTCAAAAGGGGCCGGCCATAGCACGCACCTTGATGAGCGTGGAGCTAAGGCCTCCTCATTGTGTGTGACTTGTTGTGCATGTACCGCAAAGTGCATGCAACACGCGCAGCGAGGTTCCAGATGTCGCGGGTAGTGCGTAGGGCGCAAAAGCGAAGCGTCATCCGCTCTTCGAACGGGTACGTTGTTCGATCGGCAACGACGTTTGATTGGCGAGAGCGCCAGCACAAACACAAGCACTCAGAAACAGGGGCTTTGGCCTTTCCCCTGAACAACCATACTGCGTGGTGTGGGCACCCCATTCAGCGTCGCCGAGCAGCACAGGGCGGGAAGGTTGCGGCGTAGCCGTCGGCGAGGACTGTTTGAGCCCGAAGGGCGAGTTCCGCAGCCGCCTTCTCGACCGCGCAGCGCAGGGGATCGGCCAACGGCCGGCGAGGCTGTGGGGCCGCTTCTTTGGTGACTTTCTTGTCGGGGACAAGAAAGTTACTCGCCCGCCGGGGCAAACTCCCGGCCAACGCACTCAAGCAGTCGCGACCAAGCGAGAACAACCAACCAGAAAGCAAGAAAGGGTTTTTGTTGCTGCCCGCACCGGTCCCGCGTAGCGGATTGACACTCCGCTCTTCCGCCCCACATTAACAGTTGAAAACAGCAAACTCCCGGCCAGCACACATCGACAACCGAGCCATCGTCGGCCAACCATGCCGCAAGAAAAAGGGGATTGTCGGAAGAGAACGCCGACTACTTCGGATACCCCGCCGAATCCAGCGCGGCATTCCAGGAAACAGGCTCCAAACCATCGATCATCTTGCGCCCAACGGTAAGCACCGGTACGCGTGGCTCCTTGCTACCCGTGAGCTTGAGCAGCACATCGATCTGGTCTTGCGTTACCACGCTGCTCTCGGTGTAAGGCACCTTGCGCGCGGCCAGCAGCGAGCGCGCCTTGTCGCAGAACTCTTTGCAATCGGGATTGGTATAGAGCGTGACGGGGAAGGTCTCCATCGCGCGGCGCGTTTCGAACGACAGCTTGTCGGCACCCATCTTGTTGTCGTTGAGCTTGCGCTGCTCGATATTGGCATCCGGCGGCGGATTGTCCGAATAATTCACCTTGCCGTTCTTGTCGACCCAGCGATAGACCTCGGCGTACGCCGTGCTGGCCGCAGCCAGCGTCAGCATGACGCAGACAATACGCACTGTCGTCTGATACATCGATCTCTACCTCTCACCTGGACGCCCGCCATCGGGGCAGGCGCCCGTATTTCGGGCTTGCTCGCGCCTCAGGCTGATTGAGCCATGCCGCTGTGGCGCAGCAGCGCATCGACCTTGGGGTCACGTCCGCGGAACGCACGGAAGCTCTCCAACGCAGGGCGCGAGCCGCCGACCGACAGAACCTCGGCCAGGAAACGTTCGCCTGTAGCGCGATCCAGCACCGAGCCCGCCACGCCGCTGGCTTCTTCGAACGCGGCGAAGGCATCGGCCGACAGCACTTCGGCCCACTTGTAGCTGTAGTACCCGGCTGCGTAACCACCCGCGAAGATGTGACTGAAACTCTGCGGGAAGCGATGCCACGCCGGCGGGATCAGCACGGCCACTTCGTTGCGCACTTCTTGCAGGGTCTGCATTACCGGACGGGCTTCGCCCGGCACGTGCTCATGGTGGATGCGCATATCGAACAGGGCAAACTCGATCTGCCGGACGGTCTGCATTCCGCTCTGGAAGTTCTTGGCCGCGATCATCTTGTCATAGAGGGTGCGCGGCAGCGGCTGGTTGGTATCGACGTGGGTCGTCATGCCTTGCAGTACGTCCCATTCCCAGCAGAAGTTCTCCATGAACTGGCTGGGCAGTTCGACGGCGTCCCATTCCACGCCCCGGATGCCCGATACCCAAAGCTCTTCGACGCGCGAGAGTAGGTGATGCAGGCCGTGGCCGCATTCGTGGAAGAGGGTGATGACATCATCGTGCGTAAAGGTGGCGGGTTTGTCGCCCACCGGACCGGGGAAGTTGCACACGAGGTAAGCCACCGGCGTCTGCAGTGCCGTGCCATGACGGCGGCGGGTGATGGCTTCGTCCATCCAGGCACCGCCGCGTTTGGTTTCGCGGGCGTAAAGGTCGAGGTAGAACTGACCGACCAGTTCGGACTTGCCGGCGACCTGTCGTTCGATGCGGAAGAATCGCACGTGCGGGTCCCACACCGGCGCCTGATCGGCGCTGATCGACACGCCGTAGAGGCTTTCGATGACCGAGAACAGTCCGCGCAGCACCATCGGCTCGGGGAAGTACTGCTTTACTTCATGCTCGGAGAACGCGTAACGCGCCTGACGCAGTTTTTCAGAGGCGTATGCCACGTCCCATGGCTGCAGTTCGGTGAGGCCGAGTTCGCGGGCGGCGAAGCTCGTCAGTTCGTTGAAATCGCGTTCGGCGAAAGGCTTGGCGCGCTGTGCCAGGTCGCGCAGGAAGGCTTTGACCTCATCCGGGCTTTGCGCCATCTTGGCGACCAGCGACACATCGGCGTAACTGTTGTAGCCGAGCATGGCGGCGGCTTCGGCGCGTAGCGCGAGAATGCGGTCGATGTTGGGGCTGTTGTCCCATTCGGGGTGGCCGACTTCGGCCGAGAATTCAGATGCGCGCGTGGCGTACGCACGGTACATGCGGGCGCGCAGTTCGCGATTGTCTGCGTACTGCATGACTGGCAGGTACGACGGCATGTGCAGCGTGAAGACCCAGCCCGGCTTGCCTGCGCGTTCTGCGGCGGCGCGTGCTGCCGCAACTGCGTCGGCGGGGATGCCGGACAGCAGCGATTCATCTTCGATGTGTTCGTGCCACGCATTGGTGGCGTCCAGCACGTTTTCAGAGAACTTCGCGGCTAGCGCGGCGGATTCTTCCTGGATTTGCTGGAAGCGCGGCTTCTGGTCTTCGGGCAGTTCTGCGCCGGAAAGTCGGAAGTCGCGCAGTTCGTTGTCGACGATCTTGCGGCGCACCGGGGACAATTGTGCATATTCCGGGCTTACGGCGAGCTTGCGATACTTGTCGAAGAGTTTGAGGTTCTGGCCTAGCTCGGCGTAATAACGCGTCACCTCCGGCAGCATTTCGTTGTAAGCGTCGCGCCAGGCGGGCGTATCCATCACGCCATGCAGATGGCTGACCACGCCCCAGGCGCGGCCGAGGCGTTCTCCGGCGTTGACCATGGGCGCGACGAAGTCGTCCCACGTGGCCGGCACTTCGTCGTTTTCCAGGCGAGCGGTAAGGGCTCGGTTTTCTTCCAGGCGCTGGCGGATAGCAGGGGCCACGTCCGCAGGCTGGACGAGGTCGAAGCGCGGCAGGCCGGAGATGTCGAGAAGTGGATTGCTCATGATGTGGGCGACCGAATGTCAGTTAATGGCTGAAGGTAAACCTGATTGTGCCGAAAATACGAACCTCGAATACAGTGCAGCGCCATGGGCGTCGGCTTCGCTGGGCTATCGTGACGATAGTGTCGCCGAAGCCTCTGGCCCTGCATTGTGTAGCGCCTGGCCCTGAGACTTACACAGCGGATGATCCGGACTCATGAACGAGACAACCAACCGGCGCGCAGCGTTCAATGCCGCCATCGAAAAGGAACTGGCGACCGGCGAGTTCGTGTTCCCCACCAGCATGCAGGCTGCGGTGCGCGTGCGCCGTGCGCTCGACGAACCTGAGGCCAGCATGGTCTCCGTAGCCCGAATCATCGGGCTCGAGCCGGTGCTGTCGGTGAAACTGCTACGTATGGCCAATTCCACCTTCTTCAACCCGCAAGGGGCGGAAGTCACCGACGTACAGCGCGCGCTCATGCGAGTGGGGCTTAATCATGCCCGCACGCTGGCCATCGCCGTTATTGGCGATCAACTGGCGACGGCGCTGGAATTCGCCCCCGTCTGGCGGTTGGCGGAGCAGTTGTGGCGCCACACGCTGGAAGTCGCGTCGTTGTCGTATGCCGTGGCATTGCAGCTCGACGGCGCCGTGCGTCCCGACACCGCGCTGCTGGCCGGCATGGTGCACGACATTGGCCAGTTCTATCTGTTGTCGCGCGTGCACGAATTCCCCGAATTGCTTGAAGACCACGGTGACTTGTCCGAGCTGATCGTTTTCTGGCACAAGCCGGTCGGTCAGGCCGTGTTGCGTGCGCTCGGCACGCCGCAAATGATCGTCGATGCCCTGGAAATGCAGGAAATCTACGGCCCCAACTGGCCGCCTGTGGCGCTTGCGGACGTGCTGTACCTGGCCAATACCGCGTCGCCCGTGCCGAATCCGTTCTCGACCGTATCGCTCGACATGCAATTGGCGCTGCGCGAGAGCGCCTTTGAAGGCGTAGACGCCGACGTCGTTGCGCGCCTGCTCGACGAGGCGCGCGTGCAACGTGCTGCGGCGCTGGCGATGCTGTCTGCCTGACCGGGCGTCGTCAGGTCTCTCGCTCTATCAGGTCTCGGTAGGCATGCCAGGTGGCATGCCCTGCCAACGGCAGCATGAAGATCATGCCCACCATGTAGGTGGCAAAGCCGATCGCCATCAGTGCCACAAGCAGCACGGCCCACAAGGCCATCGCGGCAAGATTGTGGCCGACCGCCTGGGCGCTCGCCATCATGGCCGTCACTACGTCGATGTCACGGTCCATGAGTAATGGCACTGACACCGCCGAAAGCACGTACACCAGCGTGGCCAGCGCGCCACCAATGATCAGATAGGCCGACACGAACGTGGTGTAGCGGCCAGAGAAGAATACGTCGCGGTAGAAGTTCGCCATGTTCGGCACGTCGTCGTGATAGAACAGAGCGAACAGGATCGCCGACAGTCGCTCCCAACTGATCAGCGCGATCGCCAGGATCAGTCCGAAGTAAAAAAGCGAATCGCCGTTGCGCGCCAGTCCGTTGAGCGACTCACCCAGGCCGGTGCGCATGCCGCCTTCGGCGCGTCGCGATACCTCGTACAGCCCCGCCGCAGCCAACGAGCCAACCAGCATGAAGCCCGACACCGCAGCGGTGAACAGATACGGCTGGGCCGACACGTAGGTCAGGATGATGTAGCCGATGGCTGCGAAGAACACGCCGTACATCAAGCTGGTGCCGGGACTGATGACCATGTCTCGCGCGCCCTGTGCCAACCATTTGAATGGCCGCGAGAACTCGACGACATTGGCCGCCACGCGCGGCACGTTGTCCATGTGATGGTGGAGTGGGTGGTCCATGGTCGTCTCCGGGGCAGGGGGATTGCCCTTCAGGCATAGACCGATGCGAGGTCTATTGCCAATAAGTGCGCAGGAGAGGGGCCGATAGGGCGAGTGTGCGTCTCGATGGATGGGACGCATGGAGGGGAGCGGGCCGGCCAGCTCGACCGGCCCGATTCAGGTCACAGAGTGTTGCCAGTCAGGCGCTCGTAGGCCTCGATGTACTTGGCGCTGGTTTTGTCGAGCACCTCGGCCGGCAGCTTGGGCGCGGGGGCTTGTTTGTTCCAGTCCAGCGTTTCGAGGTAGTCGCGCACGAACTGCTTGTCGAAAGACGGCGGAGAGATACCTTCCTGGTAGCTGTCGGCCGGCCAGAAGCGGGACGAGTCCGGCGTGAGGGCCTCGTCGATCAGGTACAGCGCGCCAGCGTCGTCCAGGCCGAATTCGAACTTGGTGTCGGCGATGATGATGCCGCGCGTGGCGGCATATTCGCGCGCTTCCGAGTACAGGCGGATAGCCACGTCGCGCACCTTGGCGGCGAGTTCCGTACCGAGCAGGCGTTCGACTTCGGCGAATTCGATCGTCTCGTCGTGCGTGCCCTGTTCGGCCTTGGTTGACGGGGTGAAGATCGGCTGTTCCAGCTTCGCCGCCTGCTTGAGACCCGCCGGCAGCGTGATGCCGCTGATCTTGCCGGTGGCGACGTAGTCTTTCCAGCCCGAGCCAATCACATAGCCACGCACCACCGCTTCGATGGGGAGCGGCTTGAGGCGCTTGACCACCAGCGAGCGGCCGGCAACCTGTTCGCGCTCATCGGGGGCGACGACGTCTTCCGGCGCGATGCCGGTCAGTTGGTTGGGCAGGATGTGGCCAAGCCGGTCGAACCAGAACAGGGCCGTACGGGTGAGCACTTCGCCCTTGCGCGGAATCGGGTCCTGCAGGATCACGTCAAAGGCCGACAGGCGGTCGGTGGTGACGATCAGCAGCTTGTCTTCGCCCACGGCGTAGATGTCCCGCACCTTGCCGCGCCCCAGCAGTGGCAGGCTTTTGATGTCGGATTCGAACAACGGCTTCATGGGGGCGGGCTCCAAAGGGGGCAAAGACCGCGATTATACCCGCCGCCGAGTCGTCATCCGCCGGACGCAAGTTTGTGGTCGAGCGCGTGAAGGCCGCGCAATGGCTGTAAAATGCCGGGTTTTGCGTACCGCGCCGGCCATTGAAGGCCGAGGACCGCCATGAGCGTCAAACCGACATTCCAGGAAATCATCCTCAAGCTCCAGAGCTACTGGGGCGCGCAAGGCTGCGCCTTGCTGCAACCCTACGATATGGAAGTGGGTGCGGGCACCAGCCACACTGCCACCTTCCTCCGCGCGATCGGCCCGGAGCCGTGGCGCGCCGCCTACGTGCAACCCAGCCGCCGTCCCAAGGACGGTCGCTACGGCGAGAACCCCAACCGCATGCAGCACTACTACCAGTATCAGGTGGTGCTCAAGCCGGCGCCGGCCAACATCCTGGACTTGTACCTCGGTTCGCTCGAAGCGCTTGGCTTCGACCTGACCAAGAACGACGTGCGCTTCGTCGAGGATGACTGGGAGAACCCCACGCTGGGTGCCTGGGGCCTGGGCTGGGAAGTCTGGCTGAACGGCATGGAGGTGACGCAGTTCACCTACTTCCAGCAGGTCGGAGGCATCGACTGCAAGCCGATCACGGGCGAGATCACCTACGGGATCGAGCGTTTGGCCATGTACCTGCAAGGCGTGGAAAACGTCTTCGACCTGGTGTGGACGCGCTGGACCGAAAATGGCGTCGAACGCACGCTGACCTACGGCGACGTGTTCCACCAGAACGAAGTCGAGCAGTTCGACCTACAACTTTGAACACAGCGACGCCGAGTTCCTTTTCACGGCCTTCGGCGCATACGAAAAACAGGCCAAGCACCTGATGGAGCAGCAGTTGGCGCTGCCGGCGTATGAGCAAGTGCTCAAGGCTGCGCACACGTTCAACCTGCTCGATGCGCGCGGCGCGATTTCCGTGACCGAGCGCGCCGCCTACATCGGCCGCATCCGCAACCTCGCGCGCAGCGTCGCGCAGAGTTACCTCGAATCCCGCGAGCGCCTGGGCTTCCCCATGGCGCCGCCCGAATGGGTCGCGCAACTCCCGAAGAAGGAGGCTGCGTAATGTCCGTGAACAACAATCTGCTCGTTGAACTCTTCGTTCAAGAACTGCCACCCAAGGCCCTCAAGCGCCTGGGCGAATCGTTCGCCAGCGTGCTGGCCGATAGCCTCAAGTCGCAAGGGCTGGCTACGACCGACGCGGTAGTGACCTCATTCGCGTCGCCTCGCCGCCTGGCGGTGCACGTCGCCAATGTCGCCGCGCGCGCTGCCGACAAGCCGGTGTCGCAGAAACTCATGCCAGTGAGCGTGGGGCTGGGCGCCGATGGTCTGCCGACGCCGGCCCTGCTCAAGCGCCTGGCGGCGCTCGGTGCAGACGCCAGCGTCGTACCGCAGCTCAAGCGAGCCATCGACGGCAAGGCCGAAGCGCTGTTCTTCGATAGCGTGCAGGCCGGTGCCGAACTGGCCGCCGGTCTGCAGAAGGCACTGGAAGAGGCGTTGGCCAAGCTGCCGATTCCGAAGGTCATGGGTTACCAATTGGCCGATGGCTGGACGACCGTGAACTTCGTGCGCCCGGCGCACGGGCTGGTGGCACTCCATGGCGACAGCGTGGTGCCGGTGAGCGTGCTGGGCCTGAACGCAGGCAACACGACACAGGGTCATCGCTTCGAAGCCAAGCACAAGATTGTGACGATCGCGAATGCCGACGCCTATGCCGAAGTGCTTGAGCGCGACGGCGCCGTGATCGCGGGCTTCGCCGATCGCCGTGCTGAAATCTCGCTGCAACTGAAGCGCGCGGCCGAAGAGGTCGGCGGTGGTGTGGCCCCGATCGACGACGATGCGCTGCTGGACGAAGTGACGGCGCTCGTCGAACGCCCCAACGTACTCGTCGGCACCTTTGAAGAGCGTTTCCTCGAAGTGCCGCAGGAATGCCTCATTCTGACGATGAAGGCCAACCAGAAGTACTTCCCGCTGCTGGACACCAACGGCCGCCTGACCAACAAATTCCTGATCGTGTCGAACATTCGTCCGGCCGATGCCTCTGCCGTGGTTGGCGGCAACGAGCGCGTGGTACGCCCGCGTCTGGCGGATGCCAAGTTCTTCTTCGACCAGGACCGCAAGAAGCCGCTGGTTTCGCGCGTGCCGGGGCTTGCCAAGGTCGTCTATCACAACAAGTTGGGCACGCAGGGCGAGCGTATCGAACGCGTGCGCGCCATCGCGCGCTGGGTGGCCGAGCGCATTGGCTGCGACGTCAAGCTTGCCGATCGTGCCGCCGAGCTGGCCAAGGCTGACCTGCTGACCGACATGGTCGGCGAATTCCCTGAGCTGCAAGGCATCATGGGCGGCTACTACGCACGCCACGACGGCGAGGATGGGCGCGTAGCCAATGCCATCGCTAGTCAATACCTTGTACGTCGTGATGAGACCACGTTGGCGAGCGACCTGGTCAGCGAAACGCTGACCATCGCGGATCGCGTGGAAACGCTGGTTGGAATCTGGGGCATCGGCCTCAAGCCCACGGGCGACAAGGACCCGTTCGCACTGCGTCGCCATGCGCTGTCGGTGATCAAATCGTTCGAGCTGATCGGCAACGCGTCGCCCGACCTGACGGCACTGCTGGGGTTTGCGGCTTCGGTGTTCCCGCAAGGGCTGCTGGCCGACAACACGGTCGAAGAGGTGCGCCAGTTCATCTACGAACGTTACTGGAACCAATTGGCGCCGAGTTATGGTGCCAGCACGGTCGAATCCGTCATCGCGCTCCAGCCGCCGCTGCAAGAGGTTGTGGCACGCCTGCGCGCGGTGGTGGAATTCCAGAAGCTGCCGGAAGCCGCCGCATTGGCTGCCGCCAACAAGCGCATCGTCAATATCCTGAAGAAGTCGCCAGCGCCGGCCGGAGAGGTCACGATGGGCCTGCTGCGTGAAGACGCTGAACGCGCGCTGGTGCACTGGTCGATTGAACACGCTCCGGCCATCCGCGATGCTTTTGTTCAGCGCGACTACACCGGCGCGTTGGTACGCATGGCTGCGCTGCGCGAGCCGGTTGATCGTTTCTTCGATGAGGTGATGGTCAATGTTGAGGACGAGGACGTGCGTCGGAACCGTCTGGTGTTGCTGGGCCGCCTGGCCGAGGTCATGAACCAGGTGGCCGATATCTCGCGTTTGTCGGCCTGAGGAGCGATCGATGCCCCATAAATTCATCATCCTCGACCGCGACGGCGTCATCAATTTCGACTCCGCGCAGTTCATCAAGTCGCCGGAAGAGTGGAAACCGATCCCGGGCAGCCTGGAAGCCATCGGCCGACTGGCCGAGGCTGGTTATCGTATCGTCGTGGCCACCAACCAGAGCGGCGTCGGGCGCGGCCTGTTCGACATGGACACGCTCAATGCCATCAACGACAAGATGATGAAGGCCGTGGCGCAGGCGGGCGGGCGGATCGACGCCATTTTCTTCTGCCCGCACTCGGCCGATTCGACCTGCGAGTGCCGCAAGCCCAAGCCCGGTATGTTCAATCAGATTTCCGCTCGCTTTAACGTGGACCTGACCGGCCTGCCGACCGTGGGCGACAGCCTGCGCGATCTGCAAGCCGGCATTGCGGCGGGCTGCAAGCCGTATCTGGTGCTGACCGGCAAGGGCGAGAAAACCCAGTCCGATGAAGAACTGCCGGAAGGCACGCAAGTGTTCGCAGACCTCGCCGGCGTTGTTGACCATCTGTTGGCTCGCGAGTGATCCGAGCGTCGCCTGAAATATCCGATACCTCGCGGTCGACGGTTACAATGACGCCGACCCGGAGGCTGGCTGGCCGGTCCTGACTGACGTCAGCAGTGGCGCTGCCGGCCCCGACTTTCTTCTCTGGCACCAATGCTCAACATTTTCCGCTCGATTCTTTTTGCGCTCGTCATCATCGTCCTGACGCTGCCGTACGCAGTCATTGCCGTCGCCACGGCTCCGTTCCCGCCACAAACGCGCTATCGCATCATCTCGGGTTGGGCGCGCATCGTGATGCGCGTGCTGCCGGTGGTGCTTGGCATTCGCTGCCGGGTCATCGGGCAGGAGAACATGACCGCCAAACCTGCAGTGATCCTGTGCAAGCATCAGTCGGCGTGGGAAACGATCGCCATGCAGAAGATCTTTCCGCCTGTGGCATTCGTGCTCAAGCGCGAACTGCTCAAGATTCCGTTCTTCGGCTGGGGGCTGGCGCAGATGCCGATCGTGTCGATCGACCGCGCCGCGGGCCGTGACGCGCTCGCGCAGGTTATCGAGCAAGGCAAGCAACGTCTGGCCGAAGGCTTCTGGGTGGTGGTGTTCCCGGAAGGCACGCGCTCTGCCGTCGGTACTGCCCGCCGCTACAAGGTTGGTGGCGCCACGCTGGCGTGCGAGGCCGGTGTGCCGGTAGTGCCCGTGGCACATAACGCTGGCGAGTTCTGGCGCCGTAATGCATTCGTCAAACGGCCGGGTGAGGTCGTGGTGAGTATCGGGCCAGTCATCGAGACGGCTGGCCGCACGCCGGATGAGGTGAATCGCCTGACCGAAGCCTGGATCGAAGGCGAGATGCACCGCCTGTTTCCGCACCACTACAAGGGGCAGCAGGCGCGCGCCGCCACTGCCGCCGAGGTCCGCTGAACGCATGACGACACGCCCGCAAGCCCTCTTCAAAAAGAGTGCCGACGGTCGTGAGGCGGAGCGCCGCAGCATTGTGCTGTCCGGACGTGAGATCGACTACACGCTGCGCCGCAGCCAACGCCGCACGTTGGGTCTGACCATCGACAAACGAGGTCTGACCGTGAGCATCCCGCTGCGTGTGTCGGTGCGCGAGGCGGAAGGCTTTGTGCGCGAGCGCGCCGACTGGATTCTGGAAAAACTCGGCGAGTTCGCGGCCCGCCCGCAACCGCTGCCGGCGCAGGTCGCGGATGGTATGCGCATCTTCGTGCTGGGCGCGCCTTGCATGGTGCGCATCCAGACGGGCACCAATCGCGCGGAATGGATCGAAGGCTTCTACGGTCGCGAACTTCACATCACCGCGCTCAACGGCACGCAGGCCAAGCTTGTACTGATGCGTGCGCTGCAACGTTTTGCGCTCACGTATTTCAAGGGGCGGGTCGAGGAGTTTGCCTGGCGGTTGCATCAGTTCGCCCCGCAGGTCCGTATCCCTACACTGCGCCTGACCAATGCGCGTACGCGTTGGGGGAGCTGTTCGCAACGCAGTGGCATCCGGCTCAACTGGCGTCTGATCCATCTTCCCAACGAGCAGGTCGATTACGTCGTCGCACACGAATTGTCGCACTTGCTCGAAATGAACCACTCGGCACGTTTCTGGTCGGTGGTCGGTATGCTGTATCCCGAGTTCGAGGCACCCAAGGGCGCGCTGCGCGACGCCCACCAGTTCATCCCCGCGCTGTAGCGCGCGGAGTCTTTCATCGCATCACCGGAGTCAATCCATGCGTATTCTTCACACCATGATCCGCGTCGGCGATCTGGATCGTTCCATCAAGTTCTACACCGAAGTGCTGGGCATGAAGGTGATCAAGGAGTCCGACCACCCGGACGGCAAGTTCACCAACGTCTTTGTCGGCTACGGCACGACCGAAGAGAGTGCTGAGATCGAACTGACCTACAACTACGGCGTGGAAAAGTACGAAATGGGCGGCGCTTTCGGCCACATCGCATTGGCCGTGCCGGATGCCTACAAGGCCTGCGACGAGATCAAGCGCCGCGGCGGCAACGTCGTCCGCGAAGCCGGTCCGATGAAGCATGGCACCACCGTGATCGCCTTTGTGCAGGACCCGGACGGCTACAAGATCGAGTTGATCCAGCGCGACCAATAATCGGCGAGCTAAGTCAGCCGCAGATGGAAATGAAAAGGGAGCGAGAGCTCCCTTTTTTACGTTACTGGCTGGATGCTTTGTCGCATCCCCCGCACGTGCTGCACCCAGAGCAGCCGCCGGAACTGCCGCTGGCTGTGCTGCGCCCCAGCGCTTTGTTCCACAGATTCGGTGCGACCTTCTTGATGGTGACTCCGACTGCGACCAGCAGTACGGCGACGAGGATGACGTTCTGGATGATGGCGCTCATGTCGATTCCTTATGCCAGAAGCAGCGCGAGGCGGTAAGTGATCCAGGCGGCGCCGTAGGCCAGCGCAGTCAGATAGAAAGCCGAGACGGCGACCATCTTCCAGCCGTTGGTTTCGCGTTTGATGATGGCGAGCGTCGAGATGCACTGCGGTGCAAAGACATACCACGCCAGCAGCGACAGGGCGGTGGGCAGGCCCCATTGGCTTGCCAGCATGCCGCCCAGTTGGCCGCCTTCTTCGCCGCCTGCGACGGCGTACACGGTTGCCAGTCCGCTGACCGCAACTTCGCGTGCCGCCAGACCGGGGATCAGCGCTACGCAGATCTGCCACGTAAAGCCGATCGGCTCGAACACCACGGCCAACGCGTGTCCAATGCGGCCGGCGAAGCTGTAGTCGATCGCCGGGGCAGTCCAGTCAGCTGGTGGCGTCGGGTAAGTGGAGATAAACCACAGCAGCACCGACAGCGCGAGGATGATGCCGCCTACGCGGCGCAGGAAGATCTGCGCACGCTCCCACAGTCCGATGGCGATGTTGCGGATCTGCGGCAGGCGATACGAAGGCAGCTCCAGCAACAGGGCGGATTCATTGGTCGCCTTGATAAAGAGCTTGCTCACGTAGGCGACGATGAGTGCGCTGACGATGCCGGAGGCATACAGCGCGAACAGCACCAGCCCTTGCAGATTGAATACGCCCCACACCTGCTGATCAGGAATGAACGCGCCAATCAGCAATGCGTATACAGGCAGGCGCGCCGAGCAGGTCATGAGCGGAGCGACCAGAATGGTGATCAGGCGATCGCGCGGGTCCTGAATGCTGCGCGTGGCCATGATGCCCGGTACGGCACAGGCAAAGCTCGACAGCATCGGAATGAATGCGCGGCCAGAAAGACCTGCGGCGACCATGAAGCGATCGAGCAGCACTGCTGCACGAGGCAGATAGCCGGATTCTTCCAGCGCCAGAATGAACAGGAACAACAGCAGAATCTGCGGCAGGAACACCAGCACGCCGCCTGCGCCGGCAATGACGCCGTCGACCAGCAGTCCGCGCAGCGGCCCGTCGGGCATATAGTTGCCCACTGCCTCGCCCAGCCAGCCCATACCGCCTTCAATGGCGTCCTGCATCGGCGCTGCCCAGGCATACACGGCCTGGAACATCAGCAGCATGGCAACTGCAAGGATCAACATGCCCCACACCGGATGAAGCGCCCAACGGTCGATCCGTTCGTCCAGCGACGTGGTGTCGGCAGGCAAGGTCACCGCATCGGCCAGCACTTGGCGTACAAGCCCGTGCAGGTCAGTGCCTTCCGCCAGCGGCTCTGGTGTGGCCGGGGCGACATCGTTGAGCGAGGCTACCAGCGCTTGCGCGCCGTCGTGCTGGATGGCGACCGTGTTGACCACCGGCATGCCGAGTCCTGCGGACAGTCGCGCGGCGTCGATGCGGATGTTGCGGCGTGCCGCGGCATCCGTCATGTTCAGCGCGAGCAGCATCGGCAGGCCGAGCTGGCGCAACTCAAGCGCAAAGCGCAGGTGCAGGCGCAGGTTGGTGGCGTTGACGACGCAAACCAGCATGTCCGGCTTGTCCTGATCGCTGCGCACGCCCATGCAGACATCACGCGTGATCGCCTCGTCCGGGCTCGTAGCGGTCAGGCTATAGGCGCCGGGCAGGTCAATGACCTGCACGTGGCGGCCGGAGGGGAGTTCAAAGCGGCCTTCCTTGCGTTCGACTGTGACGCCAGCGTAATTGGCGACCTTCTGACGACTGCCGGTCAGGCGATTGAAAAGCGCGGTCTTGCCGCTGTTGGGGTTGCCGACGAGGGCAATGCGCAGCGCGGCGCTGGTCGAGTTCATGCCTGCGTGTCCGTGACAGTGACGCGGTCAGCTTCAACGCGGCGCAGAGCGAAGCGCGCCGAACCGACCATGACCAAAAGAGGTTCGCCGCCCAGCGGCCCATATGGCAGAACACGTACCGTTTCGCCTTGAACGAAACCGACATCGCGCAGACGTCGGGCGATCGCGTCGTCCGGCCCGTTGTCCTGAACGCCCGCGACAACGGCGGTGGTGCCGCGCTTGAGAGCCGAAAGCTGCATGGGGAACTGGGCTGTATGAATGAGAATAGTTCTGAATACTAACGCTGCAACCCCTGGCTGCGATGACGCTGCATCCGACTTTTTGATGTGAACCAAATGACAGCAGTCGGATTGATCGAGTCGTACGTCCCGCAGGGGAGGATGTTTGAAAGTGAAATTTCCTTAATTGCGCTATATATGGTGGCGAACACGGCGTATTTGTCATCGAACAGACGATATCGTGCGCAACTTGGCTCTGATCAAAAACCGAGAGATCGTCAGGCGGAGGTACGCCAGTACCAAACGGGCAGGCGATGTCGTGGCTTACCAATCGTGCCGTGCCAATGCCTCTGCAAGAAAGTCGATCAGCAGCCGCACTTTCGGCGCGACGAACTTTCTCGACGGATACACCGCATAGACGCCCAATTCGATGGATCGATATTCGGGCATCAGTTCAACGAGCCTGCCGCGCTTGATGTCGTCGCTGACAAGGAAGGTGGGCTGCAGGATGATGCCCGCGCCCTGTAGTGCGGCTTCGCGGCATGTGTCTCCGCTGTTGCTGCGCAGACAGGGCGCGATCTTCACCGTCGCCGGCCCGTCAGGCCCTTCGAATGTCCAGTTGTCTCCCATCGCCAGCAGGCTGTAGGTCAGTACCGAATGTTCAACCAGCTCGTCGGGGTGGCGGGGCGTACCACGCGCTCGCAGATAGTCTGGCGAGGCGCACAACACCAGGCGCGTTGATGCCAGACGTCGACTGATCAGTGATGAAGAGGGGAGCCGCGCGATGCGAATGGCGAGGTCGTATCCCTCATCGAGCAGATCAACGACCCGATCGGACAGCGTGATATCCAGGCCGACGCGGGGGTGGCGGGATATGAACGCAGGCCACAGCTTGGCCAGGTGCAGCACGCCAAAGGTGACTGGCGCGTTCACGCGCAACTGACCGATGGCCTCGCCTGTTCGGGTGGTGATCTCGCTTTCGGCTTCGTCGAGCAAGGTCAGGAGTTCTTTGCAGCGGTCGGCATAGACGGCGCCTTCTTCCGTCAGCGCCAGTCGCCGCGTCGTGCGCTGCAGAAGTCGCACGCCAAGCCGGCTCTCCAGTTCTGCGACATGGCGCGAAACGGCTTGCTTGGACATCTCCAGGCGGTCGGAGGCGCCAACAAAACTGCCGGCCTCGACAACCGCCGAAAACACTTTCATTTCAACGAATTTGTCCAATTGTCCCTCAGTTCGGGATAGTCAGTCGCAATTGGCCATATTTATCACGACAGGAAGGACTTTTAAAGTGGAGCCCATGCCGCACATGCACTGCGGCGCATCCAACAGCTTTGAAAGGAATCCAGATGAAAGTCCTCGTCATTGGCGCCGGCAACATGGGCTCGGCATTCGTGAAGCAACTGAGTGCAGCCGGCCATCAGGTTTCGGTGACGGCACGCAGCCAGGAAAAGGCGGAAGCGTTGGCGAACACGTATTCCGGCGTGTCTGCGGTGTCCTCTGAAGGCGCTGCGGCAGAGCATGACGTCGTCGTGCTGGCAACAGCCTACGCCGATGCGGTCGATGCGCTGCGGAAGGTGGGAAATCTGGCCGGCAAGGTCGTCATCGACATCACCAACCCGCTCACCGCTGACTACATGGGCCTGACCATCGGTCATGACACCAGTGCGGCGGAAGAGATCGCTCGCGCAGTACCTGGCGCAAACGTCGTGAAGGCATTCAACACAGTCTTCGCTCAAGTGCTGGCTGGCGGCGCTGATTTTGGCGAAGGACGCAAGGTTGCAGTGTTCGTGGCCTCGGACAGTGAGGCGGCCAAGCAGACCGCCAAAGCGCTGGCGGAGAGCATCGGGTTCGACGTCGTGGATGCGGGCGGGCTTAAGAACGCGCGGTACCTGGAGCCGCTGGCTGGCTTGAATATCTACTTCGGCTATGGCGCTGGCCTCGGGACGTCCATCGCACCGGTGTGGATCCACAAGGCCTGACCGCTTCTCCCCAACACGTAGCTGAAAGAAGAGATAACCATGAATCCTCGCATCACCCGAGTGGCCGCCGCCGTCGCGTTGGCCGGCGCATGCACCCTGGCGCTGGCTCAGTCGCGCCCGGCCGATATCGTCAGTCCGACGACCGACCAAGCCCTTGCTCTTAAGGTCAGCCCCGCCGACGCACGCAAGGCCGGCCGTGCGGCATACGACAAGCCGACGCCAGAGAACACGATCATGCTTTTCGTCGACCACCAGATCGGATTGATGGCCAGCGTGCGCGATTTTCAGCAAGCGTCCGGCTACAAAGCGAACGTTGTCGCCCTGGCGCAGATGGCCAAGGCGCTGAACATTCCCGTTCTGGTGACGAGTTCCAACGCGCAGTGGCAGAACGGCGACACCTTGCCTGAGTTGAAGGAGATCTTCAAAGATCAGCCCATCTATCGCCGCACCGGCATCATCAATGCGTACGAGGACCCCACTTTCCGCAAGGCGCTAGAGGACCTGGTGGCCAAGACAGGCCGTAAGCACATCATCATTTCAGGCGTGACGCTGGGCACCTGTGTGACGTTGCCCACGCTTTCCATGATCAACGACGGCTACACGGTCTACCCCGTGGTCGATGCATCGGGTGCATGGAGCAAGTACGAAGCCGACGCCGCCATGCAGCGCATGACCGCCGCTGGCGCTGAATTGGAAAGTGTCTACGCCCTGGGCGCTGAGTTGCAGGCTGACTGGAAGAAGCCCTCCGGCAACGACATGCTGGCCCCGTTCATCAATGGCCTGCCCGAGTATGGTTGGGTGCTCCAGAACTACTGGAACAACGCCAATCAGCACACCGTGACCGACCCCTTCGGCATGGTGAAGTAAATGCAGTGACCGGCGTGCCTCGCCTTCGTGCGAGGCGCCCCAGGCCGACAGGAGTGTCTCATGCGCTTACCCAGCATCTTCGTTTCACACGGTGCGCCTACGTTCGCAATCGACCCGGGTGTCGCCGGTCTGTTGCTGCGTGCTGTCGGCGCACGCATCGAAGCGCTGAACGAGGTACGTGCCGTTGTGGTGGTGTCGCCTCATTGGCGCACGCGTGGGATGCACGTCGGCGCAAATGCCAAGCCGCAGACGATTCACGACTTCGGCGGCTTCCCCGCTGAACTCTATCGGCTTGCGTATCCGGCCGCCGGCGCGCCCGATGTCGCGCATGAAGTCGTCGAACTGCTGGCCTCATCCGGCATCACCGCCGACCTGGCAAGCGAGCAAGGGCTGGATCACGGCGCCTGGGTTCCGCTGCTGCATATGCTGCCGGACGCGCCCCTGCCGGTCTTGCAGATTTCGCTGCCGATCGAGATGCGAACCCCGAGCGCGCTCGCCTTAGGCAAGGCCCTGGCGCCTCTGCGTGATCGTGGCGTACTCATCGTCGGCTCCGGCGGGTTAACCCACAATCTGTATGAATTCCGCCAATCGCGGGCCGCAACGCCCGAGGCCTACGTTGATGAGTTCGTGCGCTGGGCGAGACAGGCCGTTCTGTCGCATGACGAATCCTCTCTCGTGAACTTTCGCAGCGCACCGCACAGCCGCCGCGCACATCCGACCGACGAGCACTTCCTGCCGTTGCTGATCGCTTTGGGCGCCAGTCAGGCCGACGAATCCGTCGAAGTCATCGATGGCGGCGTGACCTACGGCGTGCTGTCAATGGAAGGGTACGTCTTCGGGCAACTTCCCACCGTGATGGGCGCACCCGCCCACGGCCAACTGTCATGACGCATGCCATTCAAATGACATTCGTGCGTCATCAGTATCTTTCTTCGACTGGAGTGTGTGCATGACAACACAATCGATCATCGTCCAGCAGGCTCATCCCACCGCCAATGCGTTGGTACTTCTCTTTCACGGCGTTGGCAGCGTGCCGCAATCAATGTTGGCGGTAGCGCAGTGGTTTGCCGCGCGGGATCGTCGGGCAATGGTTGTCAGTGTTGCTTCACCAGACCCCTCTGACATATCGAGCGGTTGCCAATGGTTCTCAGTGCGTGGCGTGACTGAAGATAATCGGCAGGCGCGCGTGGACGCCGCCATGCCGGGATTCGTGGCGACTGTGCGGCATTGGCAGCAAGTAGCTGGCGTGGGCGCGCCACAGACCATGCTGGTTGGATTCTCGCAGGGCGCAATCATGGCGCTTGAGTCGACCAAGTTGGCGGATGCTCCTGCTGCACGGGTGGTATCGCTGGCAGGGCGCTTTGCCACGCTGCCGACACAGCGACCGGCGTCGTCGATTCATCTACTGCACGGAAGCGCCGACGCCGTCATGCCTGTCGCGCTGGCTGAAGCCGCGTACCAAGGACTGGCGCACTGGGGGGCCGTCCCGACGCTGGACGTGCTACCGGGCGTAGGGCATGAGCCCCATCCGGCATTGCTGGAGCAGCTTGCAGCGCATCTGCCGACCGTCGGCTGATTAAGGTCTCCGCCCAGGCCAATCCAGGCAACACTCCCACTCAACTCATACAAGGAAAAATGCCATGTCTCGCGACCTCTCCCTTCAGTCGGCGCGCGCCGACGATCACTTGGCGCTCGTACTGCTGCGCGTACTCACCGGCGCCTTCTATCTGCCGCATGTGCTGTCCAAGATCGTAGGCTTTGCCGGCACCGTGGTGTTCTTCGGCAAGGCAGGGTTCCATCCGCCGGAGTTCTTTGTGATCTTTTCCGGCTCACTCGAATTGCTGGTTGGATTGGCACTGATCTTTGGTGTGCTGACGAAATATGCCGCCATCGTATCCGCAGGGCTCATGGTCGTCGCTGCATACGCGACCATCGTCGTAAAAGGGCCCGGTTGGTACTGGAACGTAGGCGGCATCGAATACCTCATCTTCTGGGGGCTCGCATCGCTGATCGTGTTCGTCAGCGAGTGGAAAAGGGCGCCAGGCTTGCTCGGGTTCTTCAAATCCTGGTGAACACCCTTCGGGAGCGTGGCTGCAAACTGCGTCTGACGAACTGGCGGCGAAACGCCTGGTAGATGCCCACCGTGGGACACGCATGCTTCGTTGGGGTCGTGTGGCGTCTGCTGAATCAACCGCCAATGTAGGACATCTCGATCCTCTTGCTACTGGCCGTGGGCGTGCCGCGGATTTCTGAGTAGCGATCGTTGCGGTTATTCCAGATGGTACGGATAACGCGTGCCATCTGTGTGTCGGTGACGCCTGCACGCAGTGGCGCTCGCAAATCATGCCCGTGGTGGGCGAAGAGGCAGGTGAAGAGGCGGCCATCCGGTGAGAGTCGGGCGCGGGTGCAATCGCGGCAGAAGGCACGCGTGACTGAAGAGATCAAGCCGATCTCGCCCGCGCCGTCACGATATCGCCACCGTTCTGCGACTTCGCCGGGATAGTTCTGGTCGACGGGATCAAGTGGGAATTCAGACTGCAGGCGTGCGAGCACGTGTGCGGAGGGAAGCACTTCGTCCATCTTCCAGCCGTTGCTCGTGCCCACATCCATGAATTCGATGAACCGGAGAATCTGCCCCGTCCCTCGAAAATGGCGCGCGAGCGGCAAGATCTGATTGTCGTTGATGCCACGTCGGACGACGCAGTTGAGCTTGACGGGCGCAAGTCCGGCAGCCGTAGCCGCTTCCAGCCCTGCCAGAACTTGATGAACGGGAAAGCCCACATTGTTCATGCGGCGAAAGACCGAGTCATCGAGCGCGTCGAGGCTGACCGTCACGCGGTGCAGCCCCGCGTCGGCCAACAGGCGCGCCTTGCCGGCAAGCAGTGAGCCATTGGTGGTGAGTGTCACTTCCACGCCGAGAGCCGCGAGGTCGGCGATCAGAAATTCGATGTCGCGGCGCAACAATGGCTCGCCGCCGGTAATGCGGATCTTGCTCACGCCCTCCGCGACAAAGAGACGTGCAAGGCGGACGATTTCGGAGAAGCTCAAGAGATCGGTGCGTGGCAAGAAGATGTGCTTTCGGCTGAACTCGTTCTTCGGCATGCAATAGCTGCAGCGAAAGTTGCAGCGATCGGTGACGGATATCCGCAAGTCACGCATCCGGCGCATTTCGCGGTCGACGAGTTCCCTTCCATCGTTGTCCCTCGGGTCCGGCAGACGCTTGGTGACATGCGGCGAAGAGAGTTGGCAAATGTCGATCATCTTCGTATATGTGCGGTATCAAGAAGCCGGAGCCACGCGCCCGACGACTAGGTACGTTCATGCAGCCCGAAAGCGTTCGCGCAATGCCGTGGGCATTGCGCGAGGAGGCCCGGGATGCTGCTTCCGTATCGGCGTCAGGACGGTCCTGTTGCTTGCGATACGCATCGTTCATCTTCTGGCGCCTGAACTAGCGCGCGGGTGCCGCATCCGTACGACTGTGACTATCAGGCATACACCGTGCCATCTTGCGCGATCCGCGCGCGCTGACCAGATGACCACTGACCGGGGACGGAAAGACAAACCGGGGGAGGCCTGGCTTGTCCTGACTGGAGCGGTGCAAATGACGAAGTCGCGCATTGGCGGCTGAATTCTTGGCGCGAGCGCCTGTGGCATCGCCGGCATTCGAAAACATGTCATTCGTCAGTGTCGAACTGTCGTCACCATGCTTCTGCCATCGTCACTTCTGACGAACATCGGCGCGTTCCATTTCTCGATTCAGCGTAAGTCCTTGTAGAGAAAGGGCGTGACGCGGTCTCGATGCGCTTTCCGTCCGTGGCATGGATTCTGCATTTGCTGTCGCCATTACTCACACTGCCGCAATACCCGGGGGAGTTTCTGGTCATGAATCGCTTCGTGATTGCGGAGCCTTCGCGCTGTTTTGGCTGCAACACATGCATGGCGGCGTGCTCGGTCGTGCACAAGGCGGTCGGTCTGCAGGGGCTGCCAAGACTGAAGGTCGTCACCAGCGGTGATCGCACTGCGCCCGTGCTGTGCCGCCACTGCGACGATGCGCCTTGCGCGCGCGTGTGCCCGGTGAAGGCCATCACACACGAACACGATGCCATCGTGCTCAACGAGACCCTCTGCATTGGTTGCAAGCTGTGTGCGATCGCCTGTCCTTTCGGCGCCATCACGCCGGGCGGCACTCCCGTCACGGGCGTCGTAGCAACGGGGCAGAGCTATGTCTCTGCGGCGACGCTCGCGCCGCGCGAGCCCGGTGCGGCAAGCGATAGCGTGCATACGTTGCATCCGCTGCTGGCCTGGACGCCCGGCGTACGCAGTGTGGCCGTCAAGTGCGATCTGTGCGACTTCCGCACCACCGGACCGGAATGCATACGTGTGTGTCCGACGAAGGCGCTGGTGATGGTGGCGGATTCGGAGTTGTCCGACGCAGGCCAGACCCTGCGCGAGAAGGCCGCAGAGGCGCTCGACATTCCCGGGCCCTTTACTGCATCGGGGGAGGCCGAGTCATGAGTGTCGCAGTCAATCTGCTGATCATCTCGCTAGCGTGCTATGCCGCCGGCACCGTGGTGTCTCTGCTGTTCACCGGTGTCGAAGCGCTGGCGATCCGCGCTGCCGGGCTGGCCGGTATTCTCGGCGGCGCAGCAGGGGTGATGGGCTCGGTTCCCATACTGGTTTCGGGTAGTACGATCAATTTCGTGGTGGACGGGCCGTTCTCTTTCGCCCAACTCGCCGTGCGCATCGACCCGCTGGCGGCGCTGATGGTGTTCGTCATCTCGCTCGTAGGCTGTGCCTCCTCGCTCTATTCGCTCTCTTATGTACGCGAGTACGCCGGGCGTGGCGCATGGGCGATAGGCTTTTTCATGAACGTGTTCATCGGCTCGATGGTGATGTTGGTGACGGTCGACAACGCGTTCTACTTCATCGTCTTCTTCGAGATGATGTCGCTGGCCTCATATTTCCTTGTCATTTTCGATCAGGACAGGGAATCGGTGAGCGCGGGCTTCCTGTATTTCCTCATTGCCCATGCCGGCTCCGTGCTGATCATGGCGGCGTTTCTCATTCTCTTCGCCCACAGCGGCAGCCTTGATTTCGAGAGCTTCCGCCAGCTCAAACTGTCCCCGGCGCTCGCGTCGCTGGTATTTCTGCTGGCGTTCTTCGGCTTTGGTGCCAAGGCGGGCATCGTTCCTCTGCATGGCTGGCTGCCGCGCGCTCACCCGGCGGCACCGTCGCATGCCTCAGCGATGATGTCCGGTGTGATGGTGAAGATCGGCGTGTTCGGTATCGTCAAGGTCGGGGTCAACCTGCTTGGTGCATCGCAGGCATGGTGGGGAATTCTCGTGTTGGCCTTCGGCGCGGTCTCCGCCCTTCTCGGTGTGCTCTATGCGCTGGCCGAGTCGGATCTCAAGCGCCTGCTGGCGTACTGCACCGTGGAGAACGTCGGCATCATCCTCATGGGGGTCGGTGTCGGGATGATCGGGGTCGCCACCGGCAACATGACCCTGGCGGTCATCGGCCTGCTTGCCGGTTTCTACCACCTGCTCAACCACGCCGTCTTCAAGGGACTGCTGTTCCTCGGCGTCGGCGCTGTTCTCTATCGCACCCATACGCGCGACATGGCGAAGCTGGGCGGCTTGGCCAAGCGGATGCCATGGACGGCGGGCACGTTCCTGATCGGCAGCATCGCAATCTGTGCGTTGCCGCCATTCAACGGTTTCGTCAGCGAGTGGTTTACCTATCAGGGGCTGTTCTCGCTCGGGCGCGGAGGCGACTTCGCGGCGCGCATTGCTGGTCCGGTCGGCATGGTCATGCTTGCATTGACCGGGGCCTTGGCCACGGTGTGCTTCGTCAAGGCGTGGGGTGTCACGTTCTCCGGTCTGCCGCGCAGCGAACACGCGGACAAGGCCACGGAAGTGCCGTGGCCGATGGTTGCCGCGCTCGTCCTGCTGGCGGCATGTGCTGTCCTGCTCGGCGTCGGCGCTTCCGTCGTGGCTCCGGCGATGGCAGGCGTGGCGTCCGCCCTCGCCAACGCGCCCTCGGTGGCGGTGGCCAACGGTGCGGTCGTGTTCCCTGTCAGCGCCGGACAGGCCGTGTTGTCCATGCCCTTGCTGACGCTGATCCTGATTGGCACCTTGTGCGTGCCGCTGCTTCTGGTGGCGGCGTTGAAGGGCGCTCGGCTGGCGCGTCGCCATGCCGGCGATGCATGGGCTTGCGGCTACGCACAGGAAGAGGTGATGACGGTGTCGCCAAGCGGCCTTGCTCAGCCCATCCAACACCTGTTCTCACCGCTTTATCAGTTGCGCGACGTGCTCAGTCCAGCCGGCGCGACGCGGCGCGCCATCGACTGGATGGTCGGCGCAACGACACGCATGGAGCCGGTCTGGGACCGCGCGGTCGTGGTGCGTTGCGCGCGTGCAGTGCAGTGGACGGGGCGACAGATTCAGTGGCTTCAGCACGGTGATTTCCGCGTCTATTGCCTGTACGTGGTGGTCACGCTGGCCGTTCTTCTTCTCGTCGCGATCTAGGAGCGCCTCATGCCAAACCTCGGGATGCTCCTTCTTGCCATCGCGCAAGCCCTGTTTTTGCTGGCGCTCGCCCCGCTCATGACCGGTGTGTCGCGCATGATCCGCGCACGCATGCATTCGCGGCGCGGGCCGGGTGTGCTGCAGGACTATCGTGACATCGCCAAGTTGCTTCGGCGGCAGGACGTGGCGCCGTCCGCTTCCGGGTTCGTATTCCGCGTGACGCCGAGCGTGAATCTCGGCTGCATGCTGCTGTTGGCAATGGCTCTGCCGATCTTCACCCATCTTTCACCTGTCGGGGCGTTGGCTGACCTGATTACGTTCGCATATGTCCTGGGGCTTGCACGCTTCTTCTTTTCTCTGTGCGGCGTAGATTCCGGTAGCTCGTTCGCGGGCATCGGCGCTGCACGCGAACTGACGATGGGTGCGCTCGTCGAGCCCACGATGATTCTCTCTCTCGTGGTCGTAGCCCTCGTCGTCGGCAGTACCAACCTGGGCACGATGGCGTCGGCGCTGGCCGGTGGTTCGTACTTCGTGTCGCCGGTGGCGCTGGTGACCGCGATGTTCGCGTTCGCCTTTGCGGTGTTCATCGAGATGGGCAAGCTGCCCTTTGACATGGCCGAGGCCGAACAGGAACTTCAGGAAGGGCCATTGACCGAGTATTCGGGGCCTTCGCTGGGCATTTTCAAACTTGGGCTGGCGCTCAAAAAAGTGGTGCTCGCGCAGTTCCTTCTTGGCGTGCTGCTGCCGTTTGGCAACCTCGGGACGCTCGCGGGCGCGGCCTGGATCGCTTCGCTGGTGGCCCTGCTGATCAAGTTGCTGTTGGTGTTCGTGCTTGCGGGGCTCGTCGAAAACAGCATGGCGCGCGGTCGCTTCGTACTCACCTCGCGCGTGACGTGGGTGGGGTTCGCCTTCGCTGTGCTGGCGTTCGTCTTCTATCTCATGGGTTTCTGAGGAGTCGGGTCGATTATGGACAACATTGCACTCGCGACCATCCTGTTGCCTGTGCTGGGAGCAGCCCTGACGGCGGTCAGTCCTCAGCGTGCGGCCAAGTGGGTGGCACTGCTGTTCGCCGCATCTGCCGCGCTCAGCGTGATCTGCCTGGCGGTGGACTTCAGTGATGCCGGACGGGTGGCGACGCACTATACGTTGTTGAGCATTGGCACCGCGGAAATCATCGGACTGACGCTCGATAGCATCAGCGTGCTGGTGGCGATCGCAGTCGTGGTGCTCGGCGCGCTGATGGTCGCGTATTCCACCGACTACCTCACGCTTGGCAATCGCGAACATCCGCATGAGGGGCGCCCTCGCTACTACGCATTCCTGCTGTTGTTTGTCGGCGCGATGGCGGGGCTCGTGTTCTGGTCCACGCTGATCGGTCAGCTCGTCTTCTTCGAAATCACCGGTGCCTGTTCTTGGGCGCTCATCGGCTACTACGAGACGCCCAAGGCGCTGGGCGCGGCAGCCAAGGCGCTGATCATTACGCACATCGCTTCGGTCGGTCTGTATTTTGCCGCCGCCCTGTTGTTCGTGAAGACCGGCACTTTCTCCATCAGCGCCCTTGCCAGCCTCGATGATGGAACCAAGACGCTGATCTTCTTTGGCGTGCTCTTCGCCGCCTGGGGCAAATCCGCGCAACTGCCTTTGCATGCATGGTTGCCGGATGCGATGGAAGCGCCGACCCCCGTCAGTGCCTATCTCCATGCAGCTTCGATGGTAAAGGTCGGTGCGTTCATCTTCGCTCGTGCCATCCACGAGGCCGGAGCGGTGCCCCACGTCGTGGGATGGGTCGGCGCGGTGATGGCAACGATCACGATGGTCTATAGCTTCCTGCTCTATCTGCCGCAGAAGGACATGAAGCGGCTGCTCGCCTATTCGACGATTTCGCAGCTATCGCTCATCTTCATGGCGCTGTCGCTGGCGATCTTCGGCTCGCAACTGGCGTTCAAGGGGGCTATCGCACACATCTTCAACCATGCGTTCGCCAAGAGCCTGTTCTTTCTGGTTGCCGGTGCGCTGTCCTACACCTGCGGCACGCGTATGTTGCCCTCGCTGCGAGGCCTTTTGCGCAATGCGCCGTTGTTGGGCGTGAGCTTCTGCGTTGCCGCGCTTGCCATTACCGGCGTGCCGCCCTTCAGCGGCTTCTTCAGCAAGTTTCCGATCTTTGCTGCGGGCTTTCAGTTGTCGGCCGAGCACCTCCTGCTTTTGCCGTTGGTCGTGATCGCCCTGATCGAATCGGTGGGAAGTTTCGCCTGGTTCCTTCGCTGGTTCGGCGACACCTCGCCGGGTGCGCCGTCGCAAGCCGTGGCCCAGGCCGCCAAGGTGCCACCCGTGATGGAGACGGTACTCGTGGCGCTCATCGTCATGTGTGTGGCGTCCAGCTTCATCGCCGCAAGCTGGCTCGGTTAGGCCGAGATCATGCGGATAGGGGAATAGACAATGGATGGATCGATGGTCGTCAATAGCTTGGCCGCGGTGCTTATCGTCACGTCATTGTTGGTCACCGCAGCTCGCGATACCGCTCGCGCGGCGAAGCTGTACGCGATGCAGTCGCTCGTTCTGGTTGCGATCTTTGCCGCGCTGGCCGTCGCGCACGGTGCGGAAGAACTCTACCTTTGGGCGGCTTCGGCTTTCATCACCAAGGTCGTGCTGGTGCCGATGATCATGCTGCGCGCGCTGCCTTCTCTGTCGCCGCAGGACGATCTGCCGGGCGTGCTCAAGCCCGCGTGGCTGGTACTGGTGGCGGCGCTCATCGTGGGGTTGTCGTACTACGCAGTCTCTTCCGTACACATCGCGGTGGTCGAGCCGCTCAAGCCGGCGCTGGGCATTTCGCTCGGCCACTTTCTGTTCGGGCTCGTGTGCATCGTCACCCAGCGCAGCATCCTCAAGCAGATCTTTGGCTTCTGCCTGATGGAAAACGGCTCACATCTGACGCTCGCGCTGCTGGCCTACAAGGCCCCGGAGATCGTGGAGATCGGTGTCGCAACCGACGCTGTGTTCGCCGTCATCATCATGGTGGTGTTGGTTCGCCAGATCCAGCGCACCCTGCAATCGCTCGACGTGAAGCAACTCACTGCCTTGAAGGGCTGACGCCATGAATCACGCGGATTTACTCTCCGTCCTGTTGCTGGTGCCATTGGCGACTTCGTTGCTGTGCCTGGCGTCACGCTTGCTCGGGTCTGCTGCCCATACGGTGGCTCGCGCGCTGCACGCGGCGGGCATCACGGCATTGCTGGCGCTGACGATCATCGTGGTGATCGAGGTCGCGGCCGCTGGCGAAGTCGCAGCGTTTGGCAGTTGGGTGCGCGTCGATAGCCTGGGGGCGATCTTCGTCGGGTTGATCGGGGTGGTCGGCTTCCTGACCGGGCTGTACTCGATCGGATACATGAACCACGAGCTTGCCAGTTCCGAGGTCGACGCGGGACAACTATGCAACTACTACGGCATATTCAACCTGTTCATCTTCACGATGCTGCTGGCCGCGACGGCCAACAACATCATCGCAATGTGGGTGGCGATCGAAGCCACGACGCTTGCCTCCACGTTCCTCGTCGGTTTCTACGGACAGCGCTCGTCTCTTGAGGCTGCGTGGAAGTACATTGTCATTTGCACCGTAGGCGTTGCCTTTGGTCTCTACGGCGTCGTACTGGTCTATTCCAACGGTGCCGGCGTCCTGCCGCATTCGGGCGATGCGGCTTTCTGGACTCACCTGCTGGCGCATGCCGGCGTGCTCGACCCGACGTTGGTCAAGCTCGCCTTTGTGTTCGTGCTGATCGGTTTCGGTACCAAGGCGGGGTTTTTCCCCATGCACGCCTGGCTGCCCGACGCCCACTCCGAAGCGCCTAGTCCCACGAGCGCGCTGCTGTCGGCTGTCTTGCTCAACTGCGCATTGTTGGTGGTGGTGCGTTTCTACATGCTTGCCGCGGCGAGCATCGGGCCGACTTTCCCACAGACCCTGATGATCGTCTTCGGCCTGATGTCGATTGCGGTGGCGGCGTTCTTCATCATCGTCCAGCGGAACATGAAACGACTGCTGGCGTATTCCAGTGTCGAGAACATGGGGCTGATCGCGCTGGCCTTTGGCATCGGAGGGCCGCTCGGCGTGTTCGCCGCGTTGCTGCACACCATCAATCACAGCCTTGCCAAGGCCTTGTTGTTCTGCGGCTCGGGCAATGTGCTGCTGCGCTATGGCACGCCGGATCTCGACGCGGTCAAAGGACTGTTGCGCGTCGCACCGCTGACTGCCGTCCTGCTGGGCGCCGGCGCCTTGGCGTTGGCCGGGGTGCCGCCGTTCAACGTGTTCGTCAGTGAATTCATGATCGTCACCGCAGGCATCCACGCAAACCACACATGGCTCATGGTCGTGACATTGCTGCTGCTGACCGTCGTACTCGCAGGGCTCGTGCGGATGGCTGCCGGCATGCTGTTCGGGCCAGCGCCCGAAGCCGTGCCGAAGGCCGAAACAGGGGTGCTCACGCTGATGCCCATGGCAATCCTGCTCGTGCTCATGGTTGTCATGGGAATACGTGCGCCCACGGGTCTGGTCAGCCTGATCGATAACGCCACGCAGATCGTGTTGTCGGGCGCGGCAGCGCATGAAGCGCGCGTCGCGCAGAGCCGCGACGCGGCGGCGAAACAAAACGCAATACCGCCCGCGCCGACGACAGCGCTGGCAGGGAGGCAATGAACATGTCCGTGGCAGAACACACCCGAACCGGTCGCAACTACGTAGCTGGACTGCGCGAGCGGTTCCCCTCTGCCGTGCTGGAGGAGTCCTGGCAGACCGCCGACCAGGTAACCGTGACCGTCAAGCCCGATTCGCTGCCGGATGTGGTGGCCTGGCTCTACTACGATCAGGGCGGATGGCTCTCGGTGCTGTTCGGCAATGACGAACGTACGCTCAACGGCCACTTCGCGGTGTACTACGTGCTCTCGATGGAGGGCGCAGTAAAGAGGTGGGTCGTCGTGCGCACTTTGGTGGACGCGGTGGCCCAGGAATACCCCTCGGTCACGCCGAAAGTCCCGGCGGCTGTGTGGGGCGAACGCGAAGTGCGCGACATGTACGGGCTGACTCCCGTGGGCCTGCCGGACGAGCGCCGCCTTGTACTGCCGGATGACTGGCCCGACGGGCTCTATCCGCTGCGCAAGGACACGATGGGCTATGACCAGCGGCCGACGCCCACCACTGACACGGAGACATACACCTTCGTGAACGATGGCGGCGAAAGTCGGGTGGTGCCGCTCGGGCCGCTGCACATTACCTCCGATGAGCCGGGGCATTTCCGTCTGTTCGTCGATGGCGAGGACATCGTTGACGCCGACTATCGGCTGTTCTATGTGCATCGTGGCATGGAAAAGCTCGCCGAAACGCGCATGGACTACGACCAGGTCACCTTCCTGGCCGACCGTGTGTGCGGCATCTGCGGCTTCACGCATAGCGTGGCGTATGCCACCTCGGTGGAAAACGCACTCGGACTGGAAGTGCCGGCGCGCGCAAAGTTCATCCGCTCGATCTTCCTCGAAGTCGAGCGGTTGCACAGTCACCTGCTGAACCTCGGGCTGGCGTGTCACTTCACGGGCTTCGATACCGGCTTCATGCAGTTCTTCCGCGTGCGTGAAAAAGCCATGACGCTGGCCGAAATGCTCACGGGCGCGCGCAAGACGTACGGCATGAATCTGATTGGCGGTGTACGTCGCGACATTCTCAAGGATGAGCGCAGCAAAACGCTGAAACTGATCGGCGAGTTGCGCGCGGAAATCACGCCGCTGGTCGACATGCTGTTGCAGACGCCCAACCTCAAGCAGCGCACGCAAGGCATCGGCCGCCTCGACCCGAAAGTGGCGCGCGACTACAGTCCTGTCGGCCCGCTCGTGCGCGCCAGCGGTTTTGTGCGGGACATTCGCGCCGATCACAATTACGCCGCGTACGGTTCGCTGCCGATGAGCGTCCATACCGAGCAGAGCTGCGACGTGCTCGGGCGCGTGCTCATCCGCGTGCGTGAGTTCTACGATTCGCTGGCGATGATCGAGTACGCGCTCGACAACATGCCAGAAGGGCCGATCCTCGTCGAAGGCTTTGCCTACAAGCCGCATGCCTTTGCGCTCGGCTTTGCCGAAGCGCCGCGTGGCGAAGACATCCACTGGAGCATGATCGGCGATAACCAGAAGCTGTACCGCTGGCGTTGCCGGGCGCCGACCTACGCCAATTGGCCGCCGCTGCGCCACATGCTGAGGGGCAATACCGTTTCGGATGCGCCGCTCATCGTCGCCAGCATTGACCCCTGTTACTCCTGCACCGATCGCGTCACGCTGGTTGATGTGAAAAAGCAGAAGTCCACCACGGTGCCGTACAAGGAAATCGAACGTTACGGCCGTGAGCGCAAGAATTCGCCGCTGAAGTAAGGGACGAGGACATGTTCAAGCTGCTCAAGATCATCGCCCGCGCAGGTGAGGCCACAGAGAAGTACCCGTTTGCTCCGATGCCGGTGTCACCCGGTTTTCGCGGCAAACCTGAATACACGTCGCAACAATGCATCGCCTGTGCGGCCTGCGTGCTGGCGTGCCCGCCCAACGCACTGACGATAGAGACCGACATCACTGCGTGCACGCGCACTTGGTCCCTGAACCTGGGGCGCTGCATCTTCTGCGGGCGCTGCGAGGAGGTATGCCCGATCGGTGCGATAGAACTGTCGCCCGAATTCGAGCTGGCCGTGGGCAGCAAGGCCGACCTGTTGCAGCAGGCGACTTTCACGCTGGCGCGGTGTCGGCAATGCGACACGCCTTTCGCGCCCTCCAAGGAGGTCGAATACGCGTTGGCGCTGACCGTGCAGCAGGGCGTGCCGGAGAGCGATCTGGAGTCGCTGCGCGCCCGCTTCGAAACCTGCCCGGACTGCAAGCGAACGCAATTGCTGGACGCCACCGATGCCCGCCGCTACGTCGCAAGGGGAGCCGCCTGATGAACAAGCCCATCGACACGTCCCTGGCCTTTGCTCCGCGCGATGCGAATGGCATGCCGCAGCCATTGAGCGTATCGGAGAGCGCACAAGCGCTCAAGAAAACCCTGCTCGGCGACATTCAGCGTTCCGCCTATGTGTACCGCGTCGATTGCGGGGGCTGCAACGGTTGCGAGATCGAGATATTTTCTGCCATCACGCCGGTGTTCGATGCCGAGCGCTTTGGCATCAAGGTGGTGGCTTCGCCGCGTCACGCCGACATCCTGCTCTTTACCGGGGCGGTCACCCGCATGATGCGCATGCCGGCGCTGCGCGCCTACCACGCTGCGCCGGATCCGAAGATCGTTGTGTCGTACGGTGCTTGCGGGTGTAGCGGCGGCATCTTCCACGACCTCTACTGCGTGTGGGGCGGGACCGACAAGGTCGTTCCCGTGGACGTATTCATCCCCGGCTGCCCGCCGACGCCGGCCGCCACCATTTACGGTTTTGCGGTGGCGCTGGGGCTGCTCGACCAAAAGCTCAAGGCTCGTCACGACAATGAGGTAGAGGGCGATCGCGCCGCACTGGCTCATCCGGGTGTCCCGCATGAGCTGCGCGTGCAGATCGAGCGCGAGGCCCGGCGCATGGCAGGGTATCGGCACGGTGGTCAAACTCGCGGACGATTTTCTGGTGCTCGTCGCGCAATCGACGTCCGCCAGCGCGTTCGAAACCGCGGTGAGTCGCCACCTTGCAGAGAAAGACGATCCGCGCCGGTCTGAAATATTCGCGTCTTTCCTGACCCTGTGTTCGGCGAGCGGACAGGGTGCGAAGCCGTGAGCCATAGTGTTGAAGCCACGGTGGTTTTCTACCAGCTTGGGCAGAAATTCCTCGATGAGAAGCAAGCCGCATCCGCAGATGCCGGGCAGGTCGTCTATTACTCGCTCGCCATCGGGCACCACGTGGGTGTTATTGATTGCCTGCATCCGATCCTCGATTGTCCGTTGCGTGAATTTGCTGCGTGGCTGGAGAGTTGGGCAGAAGGCCCTGCGCGCAGCAAGTTGTCGGGCCTGCTGAGCTTTGGCGAAATCAACATCGACGCCAGCCATGTCTCCATGCTGGCGGCGGCGCTGAGCGAACATGCGGCTTTCTCGGAGCTGACGTCGCAGTGGGCGGCGGCACTCATGCAGGCTTTGCGTGCGATCGAAGCCGAGCCCGCCATATATCTGATCGGTCGTCGCCGTTGAGAAGCCAAAGCAAAATGCGCGTCATTGCTGCCGAGCCCCGAAGGGTTGCCCTCGCAAGGGGAGATTCGCGGCGTTGCCTGACCGGTCAAGGCCACCCGTCCTGGATTTGGTTTGCGTCTGGCGCCAATTCCCTTCAGGGAACAACGCTCATGCCGCTTCATCTTCCTTTCGGTTCTAAATGCGAATGAACTCCAACATCGTTCTTACCGTCGGCAACAGCATGATGGGCGACGACGGCGCCGGGCCGATGCTGGCAGCACTGCTGACCAGGCAGCCTGCGCCGGGCTGGCAGGTAATCGATGGTGGATCGGCGCCGGAGAATGCGGCGCACGAGATCGCTGCCGCACGACCGGAGCGCGTGCTGATCGTCGATGCGGCGGATATGGGGCTTTCACCCGGTGATATGCGGCTGATTGATGAGGCGGCGATCAGCGAGATGTTCATCATGACAACGCACGACCTGCCGCTCAGCTTTCTCATGCAGCGTTTGCGGGAAAGCGCGGGTGAAGTGCTATTTCTGGGTATCCAGCCCGACCTAGTGGCGTTCGGCTTTCCCATGAGCGCGGCGGTCAGTGAGGCGGTGGCGGCATTACATGGGCAATTGGTCTTGGGGCGTGACCCCGCCACGTTCGCGTCCTTAAGCGATCTGGAGTCGTCATAGATGTGTAAGGGCTTGCCCGAAGTGTGTTTGTGGCAGCGCAAAGCCTCTACGTGGCTGTCCAATCTTCCGACACAGCAGCGATAGCATGGAGGTATGGTTGCCAGCCATTTCTCTTCCGCTCAGTCAGCTCCCTTACTCTTGGCGCATGCGCTTGGAGAGCAGCGTGACATCAAGTCCTTGCTGGGCACGCTGCAAAGACATTTGGGGTGCCGCGTAAATATTGCGCTGGCGGGCTCGGCACCCTTGGCGGAAGGCGTCTATTTCCTCGCCGATTCCGGGCAACTGGAATATTGGACGGATGTTGCCTCCTTGCCTGCGGGCAATCTCCTTCGTGCTCGCTACGCGGCTTCTCCCTACCAATGCGACGGCAGCGTTCTGAGTGCGGATTTTCCTCAATCCATCGCACTCGCACCGTATCGGCGGCTGGGACATTACGTGACGTGCCCGCTGCAAACAGACATTTACCTGGGCGGGATTGAGTTCATCCTCAGTGATGCGGGCATCAGCGACGTCGACGTCACCTTTCTGAGCCAACTCGCCGGGCTTGTTGCCAATGCGCTCGTGCAGATCGAGCAAAGGCAGGCCGACTTTGAGTGTGAAGAACAGGCGCTGGAAGCGCAGCGAAGCTTGCAGGTGCTGGTGGATATCACCAACTCCGTTCTGTTGAACGCTTGACGTTAAGGATATGGTGCGCAACGTGGCCGAGGCGATGCGCAATTCCTTTGGCATCGACTACGTCGGCCTGGATCTACCAGACATGGATGGGACGGTGTTCCATTCGTACGAGGTACGGTTCCGCTCGAAGAGCGATATGCGTATCGAATGTCGCGATATTCCTCCCGTTGATTCGCTGGGATGGCGAGCCCTGCAAATTGGCAAGCCATGGGTCGGCGACGAACGTACCCTACGTCAGCTTCTCGCCAGCAACCCGTGTGTCGCTCGTTTGCTCAACGAAGGCTTCGTGATGGCCTGCGCCCTACCCCTGCTATCGGGGCACAAGGTCATCGGCGTGTTGAATCTTGCTTTCAACCGCATGTCTGCGCTGTTGCGCGATGAGATGCCTTTGCTGCAGCAGGTGGGGGCGCGCATCGCGCTAGGGCTGGGCAACGCGTTGGCGTACCAGGAGATATCTCGACTTCGCGACAGGCTCGCCAGCGAAAACCTGCTGCTTGAGCAGGATATTCGCAACTATCAAGGCTCGGACGAGATCATCGCGACAAGTCCCGCCATGGCCTGCGTGCTCGAGCAGGTAGAGATGGTCGCCGACAGCAACTGTTCCGTATTGATCCTGGGGGAAACGGGAACCGGCAAGGAGCTCATTGCGCGCGCCATCCACAGGCTCAGCCGGCGGCGCGAACAACGCATGGTGACAGTCAGTTGCGCCGCGATTCCTGCGGGCCTGCTGGAGAGTGACCTGTTCGGCCACGAGAAAGGTGCCTTCACCGGTGCGGCCGCGCGTCACGTCGGGCGTTTCGAGGCGGCCAGCCAAGGCACTTTGTTTCTCGACGAAGTAGGAGACCTGCCGCTCGATCTGCAGCCCAAGCTGCTGCGCGTCTTGCAGGAGCGCGAAATCGAGCGCGTCGGTGGCAGTTCTGTCATTCCGGTCGATGTCCGTGTCATTGCCGCGACGTGCCGCGATCTGCACAACATGGTGAGTGCGGGTGAGTACCGCAATGACCTTTACTACCGTCTCAACGTCTTCCCGATAACCGTGCCGCCGCTGCGCGAGCGACCGGACGATATCCCGCTGCTGGCCAATTTCTTCATGCGTCGCAGCGCACGACGCATGAATCGAGCCATCGACCAGATCAAGACGACGGCAATCGATCGCCTCATGGAGCATGCCTGGCCGGGCAATGTACGCGAGCTTGAGAACGTCATCGAGCGCGCAGTCATTCTCACGCGTGGCAGTACGCTCGATGTGTCATTGACTCCCGTGCGTCATGACGACACTCCGAAATGGGGCGCGTTTGATAATCGACCATTGATCCCCGTGCGTTCGGTGCCTTTGCGTGATGGAGAGGCTGCCCAGACAGAGCGCGAACGCATCATCAACGCGCTGCGCGAGACGCGCGGCATTGTCGCCGGGCCACGCGGAGCCGCAGTGCTGCTTGGGCTCAAACGGACGACGCTGCTGTCGCGCATGCATCGCTTTGGAATCTCGGTCAATTCCGCGCTTGCTCTGGGCGACGCGCGCTGAGCAAGTTCGCCGGCTCGCCCCGATCTCAATAGGCGACGAATCCGTTGGTGCGGCAGAAACTGAACAAGCGAACGCCCGCTTCGTGCGCGATGCGTATTGCCAGCGCAGTCGGTGCGGAGGCTGTCGCCAACACCGGGAGGCCGACGCGAGCGGCTTTCCGCACCAGTTCGTAGCTGGCGCGGCTGGTGAGAAAAACGAGCCCTGCCGTGGCGTCCACCTCGTGGTGTGCGATCCAGCCGATGAGTTTGTCCAGCGCGTTGTGGCGGCCAATGTCTTCGAAGGCGCGAATGATCTCGCCCTGCGCATTGCACCAGGCGGCTGCATGCGTGCACCCCGTTGCGCGCATCAGGGGCTGATGGGCGGGCAGCGCGTCGAGAATGCGCCGGATCAGTGCTTCGTCTACCGGTACTGCGGAAGTCGCGCACACGCGCTCAGGATGGAGGTCCAGCAGCGAAAGGCTCTCCGTCCCGCACACGCCGCATCCCGTGCGGCCGGCGAGCGTTCGCCGGTGCTCCTTCAGACTGAGGAAAGCGCGTTGTGTCACGGTAAGTTGAATCTCGACGCCATCCGTCAGCCAGTTGATCTCCATGTCGAGGATTTCCCGTCGATGGGTGACGATCCCTTCCGACAGTGCAAAGCCGTCGGCGAACGCTTCAAGGTCTTGCGGCGTTGCCATCATCACGGCATGCGAGATGCCATTGAACACGAGCGCCACCGGAAACTCTTCCGCAACGATGTCGCGACAGGTCGTGACGTTGCCGGAATGATGGCGCGACACACTCAGTTGCTGGGTGGTCGCCTGTTCTGTCGAACGGGTCAGAGGCGGTCATGTGACGGGAACGCGGCCCCTTGCGGGGCCGCGATGCGAGATCGCGATCAGGCCAGTGCGGCCTTGCGCATGTCGGCCTTCATCTTGCCGTAGGTCTGCTTCACGTGATTCTCGGCCCAGTTCTGGTCAGCGATAGGTTCTACCTTGACCGCGCTGAACTTGTATTCCGGCGTCTTCGAGATCGGGTCGAGATGGTCAGCGGTCAGCGCGTTGCATGCACCAATCCACCATTGGTACGTCATGTAGACCGCGCCCTTGTTAACGCGCTCGTTGATGTTGGCGCGCGTGATGACCTTGCCCCGGCGCGACGAGATCCAGACCAGCGACTGGTCCTTGATGCCGTATGTCTTGGCGTCGTCCGGGTGAATCTGGACGAAGCCCGGTTCGTCGGCCAAAGTCTGCAGCGCCGAGCAGTTCCCGGTCATCGACCTGCATGAGTAGTGGCCCACTTCACGCACGGTGCACAACCCCAAGGGGTAATCGGCGTCCACCTTTTCCAGCGGCGGGCGCCACTCCGTACCGAACAGCCGGGCTTTGCCGCTGGGCGTGTCGAACGTAAAGCCCTCGTAGAGCCAAGGTGTGCCCGGATGGTCTTCGGTCGGGCATGGCCACTGGATATAGCCGAGATCGGCCATCTTCTCGTAGGTGGCGCCTGTGTACAGATGGCACAGACCACGCAGCTCATCCCAGATTTCCTGCGCGTTGTTGTACTTCATCGGGTAGCCCATGGCTGTCGCCATCAGACTGTGGATCTCCCAGTCATCCTTGACGTCACCCTGTGCTTCCACGGCCTTGTAACACCGCTGGAATCCACGGTCGGCGCTGGAGAAGACGTTCTCGTGCTCGCCCCACGAAGTGGCCGGGAAAATGACGTCGGCGATCATGGCCGTCTTGGTCATGAAAATGTCTTGGACGATGATCAGCTCAAGCTTTTCCAGTTCGGCGCGCAGTGCATTGACGTCTGGGTCTGTTTGCAGCGGGTCTTCGCCGAAGATGTAGTAAGCCTTGAGCTTGCCTTCGTGGATTTTGTGCGGCACTTCCGTGATGCCAATGCCGTTCTCGGCGGGCAGGGCGGCAATACCCCAGGCTTTGGCGAACCGCGCGCGCGCTTGTGCGTCGCTGACCGGGTAGTAGCCCGGCAGCGTGTTCGGCAGCGCCCCCATGTCGCAGGCTCCCTGAACGTTGTTCTGACCCCGCACGGGGCCAACCCCCACATTCGGACGCCCCAGGTTGCCCGTCACGGTTGCCAGGCTCGACAAGCCTTTGACCACATCGACGGCCTGACCCCACTGCGTGACACCCATGCCCCACAGGATCGTCGCCGTCGGCGCGGCGGCGTACATGCGCATGGCCTCGCGGATCAGATCGGGGGCCAGTCCGGTGATGTCGGCGACGTACTCGGGCGTGTATTTGGCGACGGCGGCCTTGTATTCTTCAAAGCCCTCGGCGTAGTTCGCCACGAAATCCGGCTTGTAGAGGTTTTCGTTGATCAGCACGTTGGCGAAGGCGTTGACCAGCGCCATGTTGGAGCCGTTCTTCAGTGGCAGATAGAGATCGGCCAATCGCGCGGTTTCAATGTAGCGCGGATCGCACACGATGATCTTGGCGCCTTTTTCCTTGGCCTTGATGATGCGGTTCGCAACGATGGGGTGTGAGTCCGCCGCGTTGTATCCGAATACCAGGATGCACTTCGTGTCCTCGATTTCGGGAATCGAGTTGCTCATGGCGCCGTTGCCGAGCGTCATCATCAGCCCGGCCACTGAAGGGCCGTGGCAGACGCGCGCACAGCAGTCGATGTTGTTGGTGCCGATGACTGCCCGGGCGAACTTTTGCGCGATGTAGTTCGACTCGTTGCCGGTGCCGCGAGAAGAGCCGGTCACCATGATTGAATCGGGGCCGTACTTTGCCTTGATTTCCTTCAGGCGCCCGGCAGCGAAACTGATTGCCTCGTCCCACGACACCGCTTCGAATTCAGCGCCGCGTTGCCGACGCAACAGGGGCTGCCGCAGGCGCGGCGTAAGCAGTTTGGTGTCGTTGAGGAAGTCCCAGCCGTAGTAGCCCTTCAGGCACAGCGCCCCCTGATTGGTAACCCCGTTTGCGCCTTCGGCTCCGACGACCCTATTGTCCTTCACCAGAAGGTCGATCTTGCAGCCTGAACCACAATAGGGGCAGACCGTGATGACTTTTTTCATCTCACAAACCCTTTCAAATCGAGAAGTCGCCGGGGGCTCAAAACTGAGTCTTGGTGTCCAGGCTCTGCGCAGCCAGTGCCCGGCGGCGTTGCAAAGTGGCAGTCATGATGGATTGGTCAACCAGCCGGATAGCCTTGGTCGGACAGGCCGTGATGCATGCCTGGCCGTCCTCTCGGTCAATGCACAGATCACACTTCTGAGCCTCGGACTTCGCGCGGCGCGAGGCAAAGAACGTCTGTGGCTGCGTGGGGACCGTCACGTTGACGACATTCATGGCGCCGTAAGGGCAGGCCACGACGCAGCTCTTGCAGCCGATGCAGCGTGATTGCACGACCTGCACGCTATCGTGTGCGAAGACAATTGCATTCACGGGGCAGGCCTTCGCGCACGGTGCGTCGTCGCACTGGCGGCACATGACTGCCGTCGTGATTGAGCCGATGCGCTGGACCGTCAGGCGCGGCGAAAAATTCTGGGGGGTCAGCGCAGTGTCTTCATCGAGGGGATGTGCCATCGCACAAGCAACTTCGCAGGTGCGGCAGCCGATACATTTGTTAGGTTCGGTGATGACAAACCGGTTCATTTGACGAGCTCCTCATTTGGAACGTGCCATAGGCGCGCTGGACGGTTGTGCCTCCGTCCTTTCAACTGCATGTGTGACGCATAAGGCATGCCAGTTGTCGCCCATCTCCCGATGCACTGGAACTACACTTGCTTTGCTGCGGTGGGGCCGCTCGATCGCGGTGGAATCTGGTGGTGAGCGATGTGCCGCCGAGTGTCGAACGACAGCTTTTCGACACTTTTGACGATGCTCGTCAGCCCTCGGGCTGGTCGAATTGTTGGATCACGAAAATGCATGAATTGACATTGGCGGAGCGCGCCATCGCCATGGCCGAAGACGTTGCCGGCCGCGCGGGTGCGCGTTGCATCACGCGTATCCGGCTTGGCATCGGCGCGCTGGCGCATGTCGACGCCGATACGCTGGTCTATTGCTGCGGACTCGTCGCACGCGAAACGCTCGCCGAAGGCGCCGAGATCGTTGCAGAGCGCATCGCCGGCGAGGCATGGTGTGCAACTTGCAAGCAAAGCGTCGAGCTGTCGCGCGTGGGCGTGGCCTGCCCCCACTGTGGTGGATTCGAGCTTGAAGTGGTGGCGGGGGATGAGATGCAGATCCTCGATATCAGCGTGAGGAGCCGCTAACGGAACTGTTCTGGCGTTGCCGTACGAGCCGCGGTTCTGTCAGTGGCGCCAGGCAGTAATGATTGGAGTTGTGCAATGTGTAGCACCTGTGGCTGCGGCGGCGGCCAGACTGTCATCGGTGGCGTTCCGATCCACTACGCCGCCGGCGCGCGGCGCAAGCGGCATTCGGTTCCCTTGCAGGCTGCGCACGCGCCTGACACGACCGGCGAGCAGGTATTGCGGATCGAGCGCGATCTGCTGGCGGACAACGACGCGCAGGCTGCGATCAACCGCGCAGCCTTCGCTGAACGGGGTTTGTTCGTACTCAATTTCGTATCGAGCCCCGGGTCGGGCAAGACCACGCTGCTTGCCGACACCATCCGGCGCTGGCAAGCACGCACGCCGCTTGCCGTCATCGAGGGCGATCAACAGACGGAGAACGACGCCGAGCGTATTCGCGCGGCCGGTGCGCCCGCAGTCCAGATCAACACGGGCAAGGGATGTCACCTGGACGCGCACATGGTCGGCAAGGCAGTGGCGCGACTGGACGAAGACGACGCTCTGCCGCGCGACGGTCTGCTGTTCATCGAGAATGTCGGCAATCTCGTTTGCCCGGCAGCCTTCGATCTGGGCGAGGCGCACAAGGTGGTCATCCTGTCCGTTACCGAAGGTGAGGACAAACCGCTCAAATACCCCGACATGTTTCGTGCCGCCGACTTGCTGATCATGAGCAAGGTCAACCTGCTGCCATTCGTCAACTTCGATGCCGAGGCGGCAATCGCCCATGCGCGCAAGGTGCGGCCGGGATTACCCGTGCTGAAACTGTCAACCCGCACCGGAGAAGGGTGCGACGAGTGGCTGGCGTGGCTCGCGGCCGGATGCGCGGCGAGCAGCGTTGAGGCAACGGCGATTGAAGACGCATCGAATCGATGAGGAACACGAAATGTGCCTGGCCATTCCCGCTCGCGTGATTGAACTTCTGTCTGACGACCGGGCGTGCGTTGAACTCGGCGGCGTGAAGAAAGAGATTTCGCTATCGCTGCTCGATGGGGTGTGCGTGGGCGATTACGTCATCGTTCACGTCGGGTTCGCCATCGGTCGCATCGACCCGCAGGAAGCCGAACAGACGCTCGCCACGCTGGCCGACATGGCGACGGCGAGCGAACACGAATCGCTGCTGACGCCGCCGCTGGCTTGAGAACACGTCAATGAAATACGTCGACGAATTTCGCGATGGCAAGCTGGCACGAGGCTTGGCTCAGACGATAACCGCCGAGGTGAGCCCGGGGCGTACCTATCGCCTGATGGAGTTCTGCGGAGGGCACACGCATGCCATATCCCGCTACGGCATTGCCGACTTGCTGCCTTCGTCGGTACAACTGATTCACGGCCCTGGCTGCCCCGTGTGCGTCCTGCCGATCGGGCGAATCGACAGTGCCATCGCGCTGGCACGCGAGCACAACGTGATTCTGTGTTCGTACGCCGATACGCTGCGCGTGCCGGCGTCGAAAGGCATCTCGCTGCAACACGTCCGTGCTGCCGGGGCCGATGTGCGCATGGTCTATTCGTGCGCCGACGCACTGCGCATCGCGCAGGACAATCCCTCGCGCGAAGTCGTTTTCTTTGCCATTGGCTTCGAGACGACAACGCCGATGACGGCTGCGGTCATCATGCAGGCCGCCGCAATGGGCGTGCGTAATTTCAGCGTGTTCTGCAACCACGTGCTCACACCTGCGGCGATGTCGCACATTCTGGAGCCAGAGAGCGACGCCGCGCTGGACGGGCTCATTGGCCCGGCCCACGTGAGCACGGTGATCGGCTCTCGACCCTACGAGAAATTCGTTTCCGAATCCGGCTGCCCCGTGGCCATTTCCGGCTTTGAGCCGCTCGATGTCATGCAGTCCATATTGATGCTGGTGCGCCAGCTCAATGACGGCCGCGTGGCAGTCGAAAACCAGTTCTTGCGTGCCGTGACGCGCGACGGCAACGTCAAGGCACAGGCGATGATGTCCAAGGTGTTTTCGCTTCGCGAGACCTTCGAGTGGCGCGGCCTGGGCGAGATTCCGGCCAGCGCGTTGCGCATCGCGGACGACTTTGCCGACTTCGACGCTGAACGACGCTTTGCGGTCGGCTATCGCAGCGTCGCCGATCCAAAGGCCTGCGAATGCGCTTCTATCCTGCGAGGACTCAAGCGCCCGGCCGACTGCCGTGTATTTGGCACCGCCTGCACGCCTGATCATCCGATCGGCGCATGCATGGTGTCGTCAGAGGGCGCCTGCGCGGCGCACTACACCTACGGTCGCCATGCTGTGACTGCAATCACTTCACCAAACTGATCATGGCAACTCACTCCCGCCCCCTCGATTTGCGTCACGGTCGAATCGACCTCGGCCACGGTGCCGGTGGCCGCTCCATGGCACAGCTCATCGAGCAGCTTTTTGTGCGCTATTTCGACAACCCGTGGCTCAGGGCGCAGACCGATGGCGCATGCCTTTCGCTGCCGCCCGATGCCGGCCGGATTGTCATGGCGACGGATTGCCATGTCGTCTCACCGCTGTTCTTTCCGGGCGGCGACATTGGCAGTCTGGCCGTGCACGGGACGGTCAATGACGTCGCCGTGGCCGGCGGGCGTCCGCTGTGGCTGTCGGCGGCGTTCATCCTCGAAGAGGGCTTTCCGCTCGCGGACCTCGAACGCATCGTCGTGTCGATGACGGAGGCGGCCCGCGCGGCCGGGGTGGTCATCGTCACGGGCGACACCAAGGTGGTCGAGCGCGGCAAGTGCGACGGCGTATTCATCAACACGACAGGCGTTGGCGTGGCCGTGCCGGGCGTGACGCTGGACCCGACAAGCATCCGGCCGGGCGACGCGATCATCGTTTCCGGCACGCTCGGTGATCACGGCATGGCGATCATGTCGCAACGCGAGAGCCTGTCCTTCGATTCCGAACTGCGCTCCGACAGTGCGGCGTTGAACGGACTCGTCGATGCCATCCTCGCGGCTGTACCCGGTGTGCGCGCATTGCGCGACCCAACGCGCGGCGGACTGGCGGCAGTGCTCAACGAATTCGCGCAAGCGGCGGGGTGCGGAATCCATGTGCGAGAAACCGCCATACCTGTGCGCCCGGAAGTCACCGCGTCGTGCGAACTGCTCGGGCTGGACCCGCTCTACGTCGCAAACGAAGGCAAGCTTGTTGCCGTGTGCGCGCCGGAAGATGCCTCGCGCCTACTCGACGCCATGCGAGCCCATCCGCTCGGACGCGACGCGTCGCTCATCGGCCACGCGCAGATCGACGAGCGATGCTTCGTTCAGATGGAAACGGCATTCGGCGGACGCCGCATGGTCGACTGGCTGACCGGAGAGCAACTGCCGCGGATTTGTTGATGCCGCAGCTCGCCGCCTGCGTATAGACGGCGAACAGGGCAAGGTGGGCAGACGTTCAGATCGAACCCATGAGAAGACTCGTTCCCAGCAGCGCCACGCCCCCGCCGAGGACGCAACTCCACCACGCGTGGGTTCGCATGAGCATTCGGCCAGCAACGAGGCCCACACAGTGAAGCAGCATGGTGCTGAGCACCATGCCAGCCAGCGTCGCCGCAGCTTGCCCGGTCGTGCCAAGTTCTGCGCCATGGGCCAGACCGTGAAAGACGGCGAACATCCCGACAAGCGCGGCTGCTATGGGCGTGGGCATCTTTACGCGCATGGCGGTGAGCAGGCCAAGCACGAGCAGCGAAGCTGCAATCATCGGCTCGACGGCGGGCAGCGTCGTGCCTGCCATGCCCGCCACGGCTCCGACCAGCAACAGGCTCGCAAACGAAATCGGAGCCACCCAGATGCGGCGCGCAGTCATGGCACTCCAGATGCCGACGGCGATCATCGCAGACAGGTGATCCAGACCGGTGAGTGGATGCACCAGCCCCGCAATCAGGCCCGTCAGGTGATGAGCCCCTCCGTCCGTGCCCGTATGAGCCAAGGCGATGCCGGGCAGGTTCAGCATCAAAGCGAGCAGAAGGTGGTGCTTGCGGATATTCATCTGGATCTCCGGGCTGATCTATGGGCCGGCCGCGCCTCGACTGATTGCCAAGTACGCCATTGGGCCGATTTCTGCACATCGAATGCAGATTCCATGCCACGGGTATTCAGATCGCGGGACGCAGCCAGCGACAGGGGTTTGCGGGCCGGTGCCGATGGCGAGCAGTCGTTTTTCGTCACAACTGACGACGACACCGGCGAGGGCGCTGACAGTTCGACAGTCGGTTCGATGTCGTGAGGAGCGAGGGTGCAGCCACTTGGCGCCATGTGCGTCCTTGCCTGGCCGAAGTGGCGCGTACACGCGCCGCGATCCACGGGTCACGTATGATCTCGGCAATGGGGGATGAGTCCTTGCGTGCGTTTGTCCGATTCCGCTTCGAACTCGAAGGCGTGGTGCAGGGCGTAGGCTTTCGGCCATTCGTGGCACGGCTTGCCAACGACCTCGGGTTGTCCGGTTGGGTGGCAAACCGCGCCAATGGTGTGGTGATCGAGGTCGAAGGCGATGCGACAGCGCTGGAGGCCTTTTCTGCACGGATCGTCGCCGACAAGCCGCTGCCTTCGCGAATAGACCGCGTGCGTCATGAGGCGCTTTCCAGCTGCAATGAGGCTGGTTTCAAGATCCTCGAAAGCCTCGTCGCAGACAGCATCGTCCCGACACTCTTGCCGGACACCGTCACTTGCCCGACCTGCATTGCGGAAATGCGCGATCCGGCAAACCGGCGTCACGGCTATCCGTTCATCAGCTGTGCAGAGTGCGGCCCTCGCCATTCGATCGTGGAGGCATTGCCCTTTGATCGCGATCGCACGACGCTCATTGATTTTCCACTTTGTCCGGACTGTCTCGCGGAATACGAAAATCCGGCGGACCGGCGATTCCACGCGCAGACCATCACGTGTCCGCGCTGTGGTCCTCGACTCACCTTGCTCGGCATGGACGGTCATGCGAGAGCAGAAGGAGACGCCGCACTCGATGCTGCGATTGCCGTCTTGCGCATGGGCGGCGTTGTTGGGCTCAAGGGGATCGGTGGTTTCCAGTTGCTCGTCGATGCCCGCAACGAATCCGCTGTGCAGCGGCTGCGTGAAAGAAAGGCGAGGCCGAAGAAGCCGTTCGCTGTGATGGTCGCGGGGCTCGACGCGCTAAATGGCGAATCCATAAAGCCAGAGGAACTCACCTTGCTCGCGAGCCCATCGGGGCCCATCGTGTTGCTCGATTGCCCGCCGGATTTTGTCGCACCGTCGGTCGCGCCGGACTCGCCCCGGTGCGGTGTGATGCTGCCAACGAGTGGGCTGCACTCTCGGCTGCTCGATACGTTTGGTGGCCCCGTGGTTGCGACGAGCGGAAACCGTTCGGGGCAACCGATTGCGATCAACGATGCCGAGGCGTTGATCGACCTAGCCGACATCGCGGACTGCTTGCTCACGCACGACCGCCGCATCGCCGCGCGGCTCGACGATTCACTTGCGCAGATCGTGGCCGGTGTGCCGCAACTTCTGCGTCGCGCACGTGGTTTTGTGCCGCTGACCCTGCCCTTCGAAGGCGACGGGGGCGTGCTCGCACTCGGTGCGCATCAAAAGAACACGGTCGCGATCGGGCTCGGACCAGTGGTGGTGATTGGTGCCCACAATGGCGACCTGGACGATGCCGCAACGCGATTGCAGCACGAACAGGCTGCCGGTGATCTCCTGAGACTTTGCAGAAACAATGCCAAACACATAGTCGTTGATGCCCATCCCGACTATGCGAGCAGCCAATTCGGCGAAGCGCTCGCGACGGTCACCGGCCTGCCGCTGTCACGCGTACTGCATCACCACGCCCATGTGCATGCCGTGATCGCGGAACACCGTCTTGAGGCACCGTTGCTTGGCGTGGCCTGGGACGGGCTTGGTCTTGGCGAGGACGGCGCCCTGTGGGGAGGTGAATTTTTCCACGTCGAAGCGCATGCCATCACGCGCATCGGCGGCATGCGGCCTTTTCCACTTCCGGGCGGGGAACGGGCCTCGCGAGAGCCACGCCGCGCCGCGCTCGGTTGCTTGCATGCGCTCGAAGATGTGGCTGCATTTCGCCGCGCTCAGGTGACGGCGGCGTTTACGTCACATGACTTGGCGGTTTTCCAGCGCATGCTCGAACGCGGTATCAATTCGCCACGGACAAGTAGCGTCGGGCGCCTGTTCGATGCGGTTGCAAGCCTGCTGGGCTTGCGCCAGTTCAACGCTTTCGAAGGCGACGCCGCCATGCAGCTACAGTTTTCGGCTGAGCGTCCCGGCACGCCCGATCATGCCTATCCCGTGACACTGGATGACATGGAAATCGACTGGCGCCCGGCGATCGCCGCACTACTCGATGACCTTGCCCACAACGTCAACATCCCGAGGGTTGCCGCACGTTTTCACGAGACCTTGGCGCTGGCGCTCGCAGCGGTTGCCTCGCGCGCAAAGGTACAGCGCATCGCGCTGGCCGGAGGGTGTTTCCAGAACCGCTTGCTGCTCGAGCGCTGCATCGCGCTATTGCGCGCGCAGGGTCACGACGTCTATTGGCCCCAGCAGGTGCCGTCAAACGACGGAGGCATCGCGCTCGGACAGCTCTCGGCTCATCACTGGGGGCATGTTCTGCGCACGCCGTGATTTGCCTGCACGATTGTGGCCGCAGCGCTTTGTCTCAAACGCCACGACGCTCCCCGCGTTTCCGAGCGGACAAGCGGTCTTGAGCAATTCAGTCAGGGCGGAAATACCGACAAGGACATTCGCTGCGCCAACTTCGAACAAGCTGAAACGTTAAGGGCGGTTGCGACGGGGCGGCAAACATCTCTAGCCAGTACCCCTGACACTGATGTGCTCTATTTTCACGGAGCGGAACAGAACCGAAAGTGGACTATCCCCGGGACCATGAACATTTTCGACCTATGGTTTGGGTATAGGAGGGAACCCTTTGCCCAGTGAAGCGGTTGCCGGCCAGTTGCCGACGTCTGCGTCTTGATGTCGAATCCGGTATCTGATGCAAAGCTGATGTCAGGTCACGACGGAGCCTTCAGAGCCGGGAGCGGAGGCCCGGCACCGATTGCGTCCAGGCCGTGTGAACTGCTGCTCAATCACGGTACTCCCCCACTGGTTGCCGGCCTCCTCGTGGACGAGTTCAAAACCGAAGGACTCGTAAAGTCTCCGTGCGGCATCCAGACCCTTAAACGTCCAGAGCTGAGCCGCCGAGAAGTCTCGTTCGTCGCAAAAGGCAAGAGCCTCTGCCAGGAGTTGGCGACCGACACCGCTCCCGCGGCAACCATCGTCCAATATGAACCAGCGTAGGTGAGCTTGATTGCCGCCCAAATCTTGGCCGTCGATGGCGATAGAGCCGACGACCCGGTCGTTCTGAGTTGCGGCCCAGATTGCGTTGCACGGCTCGTTGAGGCGCCCGGCAAACTCGGCCACACTACTTGCCACTCGGCTCTCAAAGAACTGTCCAAAGCCCGAGTGCCGGGAGTAGAACGCCGCATGCATCTCAGCTATACGCCCGATTAGTCCTGGTCGGTAGCCTGCGCTCACTCGAATCGAACGAGGTGAGGTTTCTGCGGTATCGGTCAGCCCCCCTTTGAGTGCACGAGCATAGGCCCCTAGTCCTTGCACCACCGCTTGCTGCTGTGATGGGTTCAACTGCGCCAAAGCACTCGTGACCTGTGATCGACCGTAGGCATGAATTGCGTCGAGCGTGCGTTTCCCTCGTTCCGTCAAGAACAACTGCTTAACGCGACCATCGCTGCCCCCGGCAACTTCCGCGAGCTCGCAGGCTTCGACAAGCTTGGCGACCATCCGACTGACGCTGGATTTTTCGAGTCCGAGGACATGCACAAGTTGTGCAGCCGTTACCGATCCCTTCGCTCCGACTTCGATTAGTGCATGTACGGCAGAGGGCGAATACGCGGTGCCGGCCAAGGTGGACTGCATGAAGCCCAACTGACGGACCAACGTACGGGACGCATCACGGACTTCGTCTATGAGAAAGGGGTCAATAGTCATTTTGCGGAGCCGGTGTTTTCGATTGGTTGTACCGTACATCCATATGGTTGAGCGATACAACTTAAATCGACCGGCCGCTTGCGGATTGTCTCCGTTGTCCGTGTCCGGTGCATAGGCGTTATCTAGGCACGGGTGATGAATGTCCGTCATGGATCGGAAACCCCTCTCCACATGTAACGCACCCACCGTCTGCTTCCTCTGAATTGCCGATTCGTGACAGACGAGTTGCTTTGCGCGCCCTTTCGGGGCTGCATCTAGCAGAAAGAAAGCCAGAGCACCATGGGTGACTGTCGCCTTTTGCAGGAACCCCGTCTCGAATGCCCCATGCTGCCTCCTGAGTGTATTGCAGGGACGCGTACACGCCGTCGGGGCTACAAAATGGGCCTGCAAAGCCATGCAAAGCGGCGCCCAACCGAGGCGGCAGTTTGTAGCTCTACTGGATGGTTTGCCGCTTTATTGGGACGTAACAACCAATGGTACGTCCCAATAAAGTCGCAAACTCGAGGGTCGGCAGAGACTGGCTCTTAAGAAGGTGGCGTGCCCAACAGTACTCGCTAATGTAGCAAACTAGCAGGCTTCTTCGTGCAATAGCTTCAATCGTGCGCAATATAGTTGCAAAATTGACCCTAGCGATTATGCGAAGAGAGCGCACTCGATCCCCTCGTTCATTACACTCACTGAAGCGCGTTAAGGTGGATAAAATTACATGCTGTGTTTTTCCGCAGCGCCACATATAGCGGTTGGCACGGCAGTTGTAACTATATATAGTGATTGTTAGCACTCTCGGCGGCCGAGTGCTAAGAGTCGCTAATGCCGCCCCGAAAGGAGCGTCATGGCCACCCTGTCCCAACAAAACTCATTGGCTCCCATGCGGCGGGCCTCCTACCGTTCGTCCGCGAGGTTTTTCTACTTAGTAGACGCGATCGGACGGTTGCATGAGCCTACTGCAAAGCAGTTGGAAGCGTTGGAGTCGTCATATCACAGCACGGGCGAATTCCTGTCGGTATGCCCGGAGTTCCGCGGTCAGCTAAGTGAGATCCATGCACACGGGTCGAGGCGACTTGGCACGCTGGTTAGGCCGATCGACGAGACGCGTGAGGGGTTTGACATCGATCTGATTGCCCGGCTTCACCCCGGTGCAATGCAGAAATATGATGGCCTCAACGGGCCGGCACGCTTACTCAACGATCTTCACGCAGCTCTGGAGCGATACGCGAAGGTGCACGGTTTGAGTGTCCGCCGTTGGGAACGGTGCGTGACCCTTAAGTACGCTGGCGGCATGTTTGCCGATATTGCGCCTGTCATCGATGCGCCCTCGTTGTTCGGCACCTACGGCTCCACGCTCGGCCGCATTCCTGATCGCGAGAAGTGTCGCTACGACTTAACCAATCCGCGTGGCTATGCTAAAGGCTTCGACAAAGCGGCTGCGATTTCGCCGGTGTTTACGTCGATTGTCGCCCTCACCGAGGCGATGAGTATGGATAGCCGATCGAGTGTAGCGCCGCTCCCTGACTCCCAAGAGGTGTTCGGCCGCCTTCTCAGCCGCTTGGTGCAATTGCTTAAGCTGCACCGTAATGTGTCCTTCGGCCTCGCTGCTAGTGACGCAAGCGATTTGGCGCCGTCATCTATCTTCATTACGACCCTGACCGCAGCAGCGTATACGGTGCTAGCCCCGCAGCCGCACGATAGTCCCTTAGAACTTCTGCTCGAAATCGTAGAGACACTGCCAGACTATTTTGAGCGCACTCGGCTGCCGGACGGTGGTGAATACTGGTTCCTTGCCAACCCCTCAGCCCCTGTCGAGAACCTCGCTTCGGGCATGAACACGCCCGCGCGGCAGGCAGCCTTCAACTCGTGGCACAAACGTATCAAGGGGCAACTGACAGAAATCATCGATGCGATCGAAGAGCGCGCCGGGATGGACGTCCTATTGGACAAGCTGGAAGCCGCGTTTGGCAAGCGGGCGGCTCGGGCGATCCGTAACGAAGAGGCGCGCCAGTTGCAAGGCAGCGCTAGAACCGGTGGAGGATCGTTGATTTCCGCGGGTGTTGATTTGCACCGAAACCTGACCCACCTGATGGGGTGATTTGCATCGAATTCTGACCCACGTATAGAACACTTGCCTGCTCGGCAACGAGCAGGAGTTTGGAGTGATCGACGTGGCCATCCTGAGCATCATTCGACGTTGGCACCTGCGCGACCAGATCCCGCTTCGCGAGATCGCCCGGCGCCTGGGTATCTCCCGCAATACGGTTCGGCGCTACCTGCGCGCCCAAACAACCGTTCCGACCTACGCCGCACGACATAGTCCGAGCAAGCTCGACGGCTACGCGGCCAAGCTCGATACGTGGCTTAAGACTGAATCAAACAAGCCACGCAAGCAGCGACGAACGCTGCGGCAGATCCACGCTGACCTATGCGTCCTGGGCTTTACGGGCTCCTATGATCGGGTGGCCGCGTTCTCGCGGCGCTGGCGCCAGGACCAGCAGCAACAGGCCAGGACGGCGGGCCGGGGAACATTCATTCCCTTGCGCTTTGCCGAAGGGGAGGCCTTCCAGTTCGACTGGAGCGAGGACTGGGCGGTCATCGGTGGCGAGCGCATGAAGCTGCAGGTGGCGCAGTTCAAGCTCAGCCATAGTCGGGCGTTCTTCCTGCGCGCCTATCCGCTGCAGACCCACGAGATGCTCTTCGACGCCCACCATCACGCCTTCGTGGCGTGGGGCGGCATTCCCCGGCGTGGCATCTACGACAATATGAAGACGGCAGTCGATCGCGTCGGCCAGGGTAAGCACCGCGAGGTCAACCTGCGCTTCAGCGCGATGGTCAGTCACTACCTGTTTGATGCCGAGTTCTGCAACCCGGCCTCAGGCTGGGAGAAGGGACAGATCGAGAAGAACGTGCAGGACAGCCGCCATCGCATCTGGCAGCGCATCCCATCCTTCACGTCGCTCGAGGCCCTCAACGATTGGCTGGCGGACCAGTGCGTGCTGCTCTGGCAGCAGGTCCGTCACCCGGAACTGGACATGACGGTGTGGGAAGCATGGTCACAAGAGCGCCCCCATCTGATGCCTGTGGGCCAGCCCTTCGATGGATTCGTCGAACACCTCAAGCGGGTCTCGCCCACCTGCCTCGTGCACTTCGAGCGCAATCGCTACAGCGTGCCGGCGTCCTTCGCCAACTGCGCGGTGAGCTTGCGTGTCTATGCCGCACGACTGGTGTTCGTCGCCGAAGGCCAGATCATCGCCGAACACGCCCGCCTGATCAGCCGCAGCCATAGTACGGGCCAGACGATCTACGACTGGCGACACTACCTGGCCGTCCTCCAGCGCAAGCCGGGGGCATTACGCAACGGGGCGCCCTTCTGCGAACTGCCCGAAGGCTTCAAGCAGTTGCAACGAACGCTGCTCAAACGCCCAGGGGGTGATCGCGAGATGGTGGAGGTGCTAGCGCTTGTTCTGCTACACGATGAACAGGCCGTACTGGCTGCGGTGGAGTTGGCGCTCGAGAGCGGCGCGCCCTCCAAGCAGACTGTTCTGAACATTCTCAGCCGTCTCCTCGAAGGCGGGCCGGTGTCCCCCGTCGACGCCCCCCAGGCATTAGCCCTGCACGTGGAGCCGCAAGCCAATGTGGGACGCTATGACGCGCTCAGGGAGACCCATCATGCAGCATGAGGCCATGATTCAGATGCTCAGGTCGCTCAAACTGCACGGCATGGCCCAAGCCCTGGAGGAGCTGGCCGAGCAGGACTCCCCGGCCTATCAAGGCGCGGTGAGCGTTCTGTCGCGCCTGCTCAAGGCAGAACTGACCGAGCGCGAGGTACGGTCGCTGGCCTACCAGATGAAGGTCGCCAGGTTCCCTGCGTACCGCGATCTGACGGGCTTCGACTTTGGCTGCAGCGAAGTCAATGAAGCCCTCGTGCGCCAGTTGCACCGGTGCGACTTTCTGGAGTCCGCACACAACATCGTGCTCGTCGGGGGGCCAGGCACAGGCAAGACGCACCTGGGCACAGCCATCGGCGTGCAAGCCATCGAGCACCACCACCGACGTGTGCGCTTCTTTACGACGGTGGAGCTGGTCAACATGCTCGAGCAGGAGAAAGCCGCAGGCAGACCCGGGCACACGGCAAACCGCCTGATGTATGCAGATCTGGTAATTCTTGATGAGCTGGGCTATCTACCCTTCAGTCAGGCCGGTGGTGCCTTGCTGTTCCACCTCATCAGCAAGCTCTACGAGCGCACCAGCCTCGTCATCACCACCAACCTGAGCTTCAGCGAGTGGTCCTCTGTCTTTGGTGATCCGAAGATGACTACGGCGCTGCTCGATCGCCTCACGCATCACTGCCACATCGTCGAGACGGGCAACGACAGCTATCGATTCAGGAACAGTACGGTTCAACCCAAGAAGGAGAAGCGCACCTCGAAACCAACCTCTACTACCCTGAACAACTGACCCTTGGGTGGGTCAGATTTGGATGCAAATCCGGGGTCAGGTTTCGGTGCAAATCAACATCGTGGGCTCGGAGGCGATTGCGAACGCCAAGTTGGCCTGCGACAGCGTTGGTTTTGTCCTCGCAGACGACGGGACGCTTGCCCCGAAGGTGCTCACAGCTCTTCGTGGCCCGGAGCTGACCGACGCACTGTTGGGGTACGCGCGGCGCGCGCAGCGAGGCGCCGAGGATGCGGCTCTCGTAGCTGGAACTGGGAAGGACCTGCTTGAGGCCACTGCTGCCCACGTGCTGATGACAATACGGGGTAGCTATCCTGCGGGCGCTAACTTTCAAGGCTTGATGGGCATGGCCTTCATTGCGCTGGACCTCGCAGTGCCGGAGATGCCAGAAGTTCAGGGCGAGTCGCCTGTCCGCGCGATGGAGCGGGGCCTGTTCGCCACCGCGCTCGGTGTCAATCGCGTCCGGAACAAACAGGGGGCTGGTCACGGCCGACCGTGGCTACCAACGCTCACAGATGCTGAGGCCAAGGCAGCGATTGAGTCTGTTGGCACGGTCGCCAGCTACTTGTTAGCAAAGTTAGCTACGCACGGAAGGTAGTCTCTACCATCACGTCATGATTGACCTACTTCCCGTCCTAGTCCAAGCCACTACCACAACGCGATTGCAACTGAAGCAGTGGTTCTCTGGCTATCCAGCTGGCATGCCATGGTCAGTGGTCTCGGACTATTGCATTGGCGACGTCAACAAGGGTAACGACGTCTTCAGTTTTGTAATCATCGCTCCGCACGACAAGGCCGAGAACATCTGCGAGTACATTGCCGGCGCGGCGCCCAAGGACCTGAAGAACACGAGCAAGGTTCCACTCGGCTTGGTCCAGTACCTGACCTGCGAGGTGCCTGTGACGTTTAGCGTGTCGTTCGTCATGAGGCGGGACGCTGCGCTGCTGCGCGACTACTTGAGCGTAGAGGCCATGATCGCGCTGGTCACCGGAGCCATATTCTTCATGGATGAGCGCCTCTCACTCTACCAAGATGCGCGAGACATCGACTATCACCAGGGCGCCATCAAACGGATGAGGGCGTTCGAACGAGACCTGAGTCACAAGGGAGTGAACGCGAAGCTAGCCAGGCAGATTCATTTGGTGGCCGCCATGGTAGCGAGCCTCTGCAACATGCTTAACCAAGCGGTGAGCGCTAGGGCGATCCGTTGGATTTCTGACCGGGATGCGCTCTTTGAGCGCCATGATGCCGTGGTGTCTGACTTGGCATATGTGTACTACTTGACCCAAGCAGTCGAGTTCGCTACCCCTGAGCAGCGGGAAGCTCAGAGTCTTGGCGCATCTCTGGCTACCCTTGGGTTCGAAATTCCTGAAAAGACTGGCAAGCACCGCTTCGACGAACTGGTCAGGCTCCCGGACTACCTCGCTGGCACTCTGGCCGACCTAGACAGCGAGAGCATGGCCGTATCCAAGGAGAAGTTCGACGTCGTGCTGAACAACGTCTTCGTAAATTCCAAGAACAACTGGATGGTGCAACTCCTGTCAAACGGCGAGCGCATCACGGCGCGCTCGGTCCTGTTTCGAGGCTGGGACTAGCAGCGGAAACGAAAAGCTCTTCAAGACATGGACGTCTACTTCTTCCTCAAGCAGCGCACCGACCTCATCCGCCACTTCTACGACGCTGCCTCGGCGCCATTCGTTGAAACGAAGCAGCGCATTCAGAACGCACTCCCGCCATTCGACGATCCGCCATACGACGACAGCGGAGAACCTGCGTTCCTAAGCGAATGGTTGCAAGCTGACGTCGAGCATGAGTTGGTTGGTCGGGCGGCCGTCTCCATGCTGTCCGAGGCCCTGAAGCAGTTCTTCGTCACGTTGGAGCGGCGCACGTGGGCAAAGCCGCCGTGCGCGAAGTGCTTCAAGAAAGCCTTCGAGGCTGGCTTCATCGCAGGCTATGTTGAGTGCTTTGCCGAAGGATTCGAACTCGACTGGTCCAGCTGCCCTGCCGACCTGAACGTGCTGAAGCAAGTTGTGCTGGCGCGAAATCGGGCGCAACACTCGGACCTCGTTCTAGATCACTTGACCCATGACGAGAAGTCGCTGCAGGCGTATCCAAGGCCGTTTTTCGTCAGTCCTGAAGACGAAGGACTGGACCTTGCCGCCACCAGCTATCTCTCCCCAACAATCCACATCAACCGCGAGAAGCTGTTGGAGGCGATTGACCATGCGGAACGGATCGCATCCTGGTTGCAGCAGAAGATTGAAGAGCATCGGGCCTTGAAGTGGACGAACCGTCGGCGAACTGAGGCTTGCACTACCGAACGCCCCACTTTGCTTGAGAACCATAGATTGTTGCCCAAGTTAGCTTGCAGCCAATGAGATCGTTTTGCTCGGACAAGACTATTGAATCGGGAAGGTCGAAGCGCTCACGAACCAAGGCGAGATCAAGAGGTTTTGTGAGATAGCAGACAAACCCCTCTTTGTTGCTACCCCAGCGCTCTGAACGAGCCAACTCATTACCGGACGACAGTAGCGCACTGACTATTGGCTCTAGGTGGGTATAGATCGGTTGCTGGCGATCTTGGCACTCGGGCTCAATGCGGATTTTGCTCATGCGCTCTAACGTGGAAGTGAGGGGGCGCCGACCGCAGGGAGGGAAGCCAGCTTGCTGGCCGTCCCCTCGACTGCAGGGTTAGGTTTCGCGGTGCTCATTGCAGGTTGTTGGTGGCCACAAAAACAAGAAGCGCCTCGATCTCTGAGAAGATTGGCGTCTGCGGTGTGATGTCAAAGGCTTTGTTTTCAATCAATCCGATTACTCTTTTACACACCTCCGACTTTTCTCCTTTCTTGAAAAAGTCGGCAACCGTCGCAGCGCCTTGACTTTGAACGGAATACTGAAAACTTGTTGCTACTTTCTTCAGTTCATGCTCGCCACCCGTTTTTTCCACCTCTGTGAGCCTTGCGCCCATGTAGATAACAGACGCCGCGTAGTAGTTTTGATTTCTACTTTGCCACGCCGCAACAAAATCTTTGGGTGTGTCTGATCTACCCAATATCTCAAAGCAGTCTCTCGCCATTCGCCCAACGACGAAGTTCTGAGTGCCGACATAGGCGGCGGCTGCATCTCTTGACTCAGATCCGATACGAAGCGGCTCGGCCCCGACTGCTAACGATAAAAGGGCAAGACAAACTGCGACTGGTAGGCGGAAGAACATAAGAGAAACCTAACGTGGAAGTGAAGGGCAGCCGGAGCGAAGCGGAGGGAACCACAAGCGCAGCTTGTGGCTGTCCCGCTCGACTGCAGGGTTAGGGATCTGGTGACCAATCATTGGTTGTTTTGCTCTTTCAGAAACTCAGGATCAATCCACGCAGACACAATTTTGCTTGATTGAGCGGGCACGGCTTCAGGCAGCACGAGACACGACAGGAACTCCTTTTCGCTGCTAGCCAGGGACAGAAATTCATTGGTTTCATGATCCCAGAAAGCTATAACGCCATTTTTTTGTACGAAGAAGTTGCCGCTTTCATCTTCAGCGAAAGCCTCGAATGATTGCTCGGCAATCTCGCTAGGCACGACGCTATCGAGTTTTCGGATGACGCCGAACTCTTCGCCCGTGGCGCTGCGAAATAACTTTCCATCGATTGACTCAGCGTGCATTTGATGGAGAGCCTTAACGTTTGACGTGAGGGGCGGCCGGAGCCGCAGGCGGAGGGAACCCAAAGCGCAGCTTTGGGACGTCCCTCTCGACGGAATTGTTAGGCGATGCGGCTACCATAGAGCAAAACTGAGCCCAGCAAACGAAGTGTGATCTGCGCCTACTGCGAAGGCCAAAGCGATCAACTCATGCACTTCGCCAATTGAGGCTTGCTTTGAATACGAGCCTCTCTCTTCTTGAACAGAGAAATCAAGCAGCACAATTTTCAGATGGCGCGCATCTTCAATGTGGTCTGGAATTCCGTCGGTGAGGTAAAACTGGATGGTTCGTCCGTTTTCATCAATCAAACCAAAGAAATTTCCTTCAACACCACTGCCATCAGACCAGATGTTCTGGGCCTGCAATAGACCGACCTCTATCGGCGAGTCGGAGGCAGGGCCTTCGCCGCAATCACTCCAAAGTGCTTTCATTGTGCCCATGGGGATTTCGCCTAACTTGTTATAGGGAGCAGCTTTGCTGCATAACATCGGCGCGTGCTCCCTAACATGGCACGACCGACCAGCGAAGAATCGCTACCAGACTGGTTTTTCACGACTCTGCTGTACACACAACCACCATTAACAGAATCGGCAAAAACCTCACTCTACAGATTTCGGTTCTGAAGTGCCGAACGGCCGCTTTTTAGCAGAGAGCCTGACCGACCGCTTCTGGCCGACTCCTGCCGCTCCTCGGTACCAGAAGGGCTCCAACCTTGCGATGGCTCTATGATTACGTAGGGCCATTGTAGGAAGTCCGCTGGATCGCGCCTTTCGCCAAGCATCTGACCCGGAGCTCTGAAGTCTTCCTAGTCGCGATTGCTGGCATCAGCCAAGATCGACCGTACGTCTTCGATCGACAACATCGGCTCGAAGCGGTGAATGATCGCATGGCAATTCGGGCAAACCGGCCGAAGATCTTCCTCCGGACTCAATTGGTAGGATTGTCCGATGCTCGCTATCGGCACAACGTGGTGAACATGGATAAAACCGGCCCCGCGCGCGCCATACTTTCGTTCAAAGTCAACGTTGCAACAAACGCATTTCGTTCCCCAGCGTTCTATCGCACGTTCGCGCGCAGAGCGATCTCGCTCGTACCGATTTACCGAAACGCGCGTACACGCGCCTTCAGTAACAAGGCCTCCGTCGGCAATCTCATCTGGATAGCGCAACTCTTCCGAATCAGCAACCAATCGGCCCAGTTCCACCAGCCCCTTGTTTTCGGAGCTCTTTCCGGCATTGCGGGAGTTCGCAAAGTGCCTCAACTCCGCACGCATACCACTGAGTGCATTCCCGTGGTCACGAGTTACGGGAAATCCGTCTTCCAGCCCCGCGAGGGGCGTCAGTCCATTAGTATCCTGTTGTTTGCGGATGTGTTCGAGCGCGCTGCGCCCTACATTCGTGTCCGCCTTTGCTCCTGGGCGAATGCGCACGTGAGTCACTTCAGTCCAAGAAATATGTTGGCGATGCGAAGGCGCGATAGGGACAAACATATTTACCTCCGTACTTACGAAGCTCGGCTGGTGTTACGCCCCGCGTCCCGATCGACGGGCGTAGCGAGCTCTCGGGGCGTTGCGGCAAGAACGACTCAGGAGACGTGGCGGCCATCTGCGAAGTGTTGCAGCGCCGCCACGTACGCTACGGGCCAGGATTAGTCAGGCGGTCGAATCAGGCCTATTGCTGAAGCGCCCCAAAGTCGTTTTGACTAAATTCCACCACGCATCCTACGCGCTCTAGCCAAGATAGCCTCTATGTCGGGTTCGGATGGCTCATCTGGCTTTTCCGGTGCTGGAATGAGGGGTTCTTTCATTGACTCACTCAGGCGCCCGCTCAAACGCGCAAAGTCAGACTCCAAGAACAGGTGCTGTGTTTGCGCGAATTGAAGCGCCGTCAGTCGTGTCTGATGCCACACAGGGTCTAGCCTGCGAAGTGCAGCATAGACTTGCGCCAGAGCGACGCGTAGCGCGCCTGGTTCCATGCCACCGTAATGCAAGTGGATTTCGCCGATGTTGGTAGTGAGGCTAACGATGGTGTGGATCTTTGTCTTCGTGCTGAGCGCATTGAGGACAGTCGCGATTGCCATACCTTCAAGTGCGCCTTCGATGCCAAAGCCGCCGCCCCGAAAACCACCGCCCGTGGTGATTGCGCCTGGTCCGGATATATCTATTGATGCTAGCTCGAAATAAGGTATGGAGAATGACGCGCCGTCGGAGAGGCGAATAGAAAGCGCAGTGTCACCAAAACAAAGTTCGGTTCTGTCCCCGTGCGCAAGGGGATAGCTGCAACCGCCAAGGTACGCGCATCCTGCAAGAACAATTTCGTCCATGTTTGTGCATCCATGAGTAGTCAGAAGACGGCCAACTATCTGCTTTATCAACACCGGCTTGGCGGCCCAGGGATCGATAAGACGCTGCCGAGCCGCTGCTGCCGATCGATCCGTTGGACGTTCAATGGGGAGTATATGAGTGGAGCAGCCAATTGGTGCGGCCACTCATGGATAGCAGTTCGGTCATTTCGGCCGTCGATGCCAACGGTCTAGAATGGCCGCTACCGGCCAGATGGCGGACATCGTTCTAGATACGAAGCGATTGGCGTTCATTGCCCGTTATCGACAAATTCACGATCAGATCAGTAGGCACGCAGTACAAGAAATGGCAAGTGCTAACAAACCCAATAAAAATGACGTATGCATCATTCGGGTACCTAGGTCGTTTCCCCTACCAGCACTGCATAGTGATCTGGATCAGCACGCTCCATTGCACGCATGACACGTCCCACCATTCCCCGTGACAACGCGGGGAAGTCCGAATATTCCAGCATTCGAAGAGTGGAGGCGCTGTGCGAGCCTTCGTCTACGAACCTTGCGACGGCCCCGCGTTCGACTTCGTCATCAAACAAGATATCGAGCTTTGTCAGGTAGCCCTTGGCCGTCGGCCTCCTAAAGCCCAGGTACATTTCCAAGAACCGCCTGAGCAAGTTGGGGCAGCTTAGGTAGGCATCGATATCCGGGTTGGTGCTAGCCTGAAAGCCTCGGAGGCAGTGAAAGACATGGTGGTAGTCTGATCGAAACTTCGCTAAGTGAGCCGGGAGCTCCAATAGCTGACTGGCGCCACCCCCCTCTCGGTGGATGAGGAACGCAGCATGTTCTTTCTTGAACTTTCCACGTTCAGCCCAGTCCTGCTTAATCGTATTAAAGAACTCCGAGTTGTGGGTCGAGATAAAGAGCTGGCAGCAGGCCTTCAGCCTCGTCATAAGCAGGTACGCCACGTCGTAGATGTGGTTAGCGTCTAGGCTGCAGATCGGATCGTCAATGAAAATAATCTGGTCTTCAAGCCGCTGCCCGTTTTGCTCCAGGCTGACGAGAAAGTAGGCTAGCGAAATCGCCGTCCGCTCCCCATCGCTCATGTTGGTGGCGGCCTGCCCCTCTCGAATGAACCGGATCCGTTTGTCCAAAGCCTGCTCGACGGAGATGCGCGGACCAAGCAGCCGCTTGAGGAGATCATTGATCTGGTTTGCTGCCACCGAGCTGCGCTGCAGTTCAGCGTGCGCTGCCTCCGACTGCCCCTTGATCTTCTGACCGACCTTCTGCACTCGACTCAGGACCGCGCTCGCCTGATTGAGTGTTTCCCTAGCTTCCGCTGCTCCCGGATCGAGCAAGTATCGGGCCGCAAAGTGCGCCTTGACCTTCTCTGCCGCCCCCCGGCGCGTAGCGGCAAGTTCGTCACATGCGCGATCATGGTCGGCTTTCGCCTGCTGGAGGTCGGCGAGGATCGCCTCCAGCGCAGGAGATGGATCATCGGCCGGCTCCACGGACAAGACGGTCTCCATATTCTTCAGCTTCTCACGAAGCAGCCGTGCCCAAGCGGATCGAAGGTCGTTCTGTCGGGCAGCCCAGGCCTCTAGCCTGTGCAACACCTCTTGGGCTTTGGCCCGTATGCCGGGCACCCATTCTTTCTCATGCGGGAAGCTGGGCAACGCGCTTGGCTGTTCCAATAGCCCGATCTGGGCCTGAATGGCCGCGTGCTGGCGGCGATACTCGTCGGAAAAGTGCTTTGCATACGTCGCCAAGGCCTGCGTCGCATCTCCTCCGCAGAAGGCGCAGGCGGCTGTGTGCTCATGGAACCGCAGGCCATTTCGAACCCAATCGCTCAGTTCCGGGTCATCGGTCAACCGCTTGATGGTGTTCTGCTGGGGCGCATCCTTCAATAGCTGGGAAATTTCATCGATCCCCGAGGGTCGAGGCCGCGCCACAGTGGGCCAACTGCGAAATGGCGCGAACTCAGCTTGATCGCGTGCCTGCGTCACGTTGGCTTGCAGTGCAGTCTCATCCAGCAGATGTTCAGCCGGCTTTTCTAAGCCTTGCGCAAGTAATTTGAGATTCGGCGCCCTCAAATCCCGAACGCCCAGCATCGTTCCACAGTCACGGGCCAAGTCAGTCGCCGCCTTGTCCCTTGCTCCGTTGGCTTCGTCCTGCTTCTTCCGGACCGCTCGGTACATTGCTGCCAGCCGTTCTCGTCGTCGCGTCAACGAGGCAATACGGTCGCTTAGCCGAATGTTCTCCTGGCCAACGATGAACAGCGCTGGTGCATGCGTGTAGTCGTCTCGCTGCAGGTTGTCGTCAATAAAGTCGCGGTTGAATATCTGTACGGTGATTCGACCGATATCCTGTTTCTTCGCACTGTCCAAAACTTCTTGCCCGACGCTTACGCGAGCGCGGGCGCCGGTCGGCAGTCGTGTACTGGATCCAATTAATAAACCGATGACACGAGATAGGGTCGTCTTGCCGGATGCGTTCCAACCATAGATTAGGTTGTAGCGCTCAAAGTCAGGCGCAGTACTCGTTTGCCCGTTGTAGCCGCTCCACACTGCAGCGTTTGCAATAGATTCAATTCGTCGAAGCATGCCTTCCCCTTCAAGCATGGCCCGTTATGAAAGCCCAGATTGCCCTTTTTATCTTGTTGAGGATCTTATCCCAACAGATAAATCAAAGGCAGCGATATTGCGCGTGACTGCTTTGGGGAGATGGGCCGATGTGTCCGGTTCTGGCCTGCAACAGTCGCAGCATTGCCCCGTCAGCATATCGCGCCAAGAGTTCGATCCACGATTGCTGATTGTCTCCGGTCAACGCGTCGCGCGGCGAAGATGGGAAGTTGCCCGAAAGGGCGTAACCGAATGCGCCGGTGCTCAATATCCTGATCGCATCAACGGCTGCGTGCGGCCAGAAGCGGACGGTCGCCTACGCCAGATAACTGACGATCTAGAGACCGCTCCGCTCTAAAAGTTGCCGGATAGCATTCAGGAATGCCCCCACCTCCCGCGTGCCCAGTTCCCGTGGATGTCGCTTGCCATGGAAAAAGATGTACTGGCGCACCCAATACCAGTACGCCTCCTCAGTCCGGACGCTGAAGTGCCGGCGTCCGCAGACCTCAGTGAAAAGCTGGATCAGGCGAGGCGGTTGTGCCGTGGCGGTCGTACCCCATAAGTGTCACTCCTTTGAGGTAGGTAAAAGATTCAGGGTAGCGCATGCCCGACTGTCCGTACTATTGACATGCGTAGACGGACAGCAGCCCGGGTATGCTCAGGCAAAACATGGGCTTAGCGGCAGATCCGCCTGTCCGTACTATCAACCGTAGACGGACCCCGGGGTCCGTCTACTAACAGTTATGCGTAACTCAATTCAACGCCTTGCTCACTCCGCCAATTTCGAAGTCTCACACGAATACGAGACCGTTTGGGTGACGCGTCAAGGGGAACAGCTTGCGGTGGTTGGCGATTTCTACGGTGACCCAACCGTAGCAATCATCGACTCCGATGAAAAGTGGTGCGCAATCGGCGGCAGCGGCTTGATCGTCTACTTCCTCGAAGAGCCATTCGATGAGTACAAGTACGATGAGCAATCAGACCAGTATTTTGAGGTGAATCGAGAAGGAGATAACACCTGGTGGGTCAAATCAATTCACCAAACGGGCTCTATGGAGATTCAAGTTCTCCTTGAAACTGGTGCCACGCATAACATCACGTTCCAGCAGACCGCCAAAAGCTGCGCTTTTGTCGTCCGCTGAACTTCACGTTATGCACAAGGCTTTCTGTGAGCGAACCCACTAACGATCTCGAACGGAAATTGATGCTCGCCGCTGATGATCCAGCGAGTCGTCCAGAGTTTTACGAAGCGCTACTGGGAGCTGAAGTATTTGTCATTGGCTTCACAGACACAGAGGGCGAAGGCGTAGCCACCATCCCTGCTGGTGCCAAGGTATCCATAGTGAATTGGGAAAAAAACGATGGGACTCCAATCGTTCCATTTTTCACAAGTCTCGAAACACTGCAAAAAGCACTAAAGGAAGAGGCTAGGTATTTGGCCTTGCCAGCCAGGAGCTTCTTTGAAATTACACTCGGGTCATTCTTAGTGCTCAATCCTGCGTCTCCCTATGGAAAGGAATTTTTTCCAAATGAGGTAAAAGCGTTGTTGGATACAGGGATGAACCATGCTCCACAAACCAGAGTGGTACAAAAAGAAACCAAAGTGTTGTTGGGCCAGCCTGCAAATTACCCGTCAGAAATGGTCTCCGCGCTGACAGCGCTCCTTGCGAAGCACCCAGAAGTTAAGGCTGCATACCTTTGCTTGATGCACGATGCGTCCACTGGCGAAAAACCAGCCTTGGTCGTGGGCTTTGAGGGTGAGGGCGATCTTGGCAAGGCAATGCAGGCTGCCGGATCTGTGGCCGCCGATACCGCGCCCAAAGGCGAATTGGTCGATTTCACTGTTCTTAAAAGAGGTGAAGCAGGGCTTAGCGATTACATGTTCAAGTCCGTCAAACCATTTTATGAGCGCTCTTGGGGCGCCAAGCTACGGTCGATTTTCCGTGCGGGCAGTGCATAACAATTCCGTCGAGAGGGACCGCCCACAAGCTGCGCTTGTGGGTTCCCTTCGCGGCTTCGCCGCTACGGCGGCCCCTCACGTCAAACGTTAGGTTTCGCGCAATCACATGAAGCTCAAGGACGCACGAACCGCAATCTACACCCGTCTAGGTGAAGCCCTCAGCCCGTACTCGTTCAAACTCAACAAAAGCCAGGAGGCGTTTGTACGTGCAGTGCCGGAGGGGCGGCAAAGCATTTATGTTTCCATTGTCGATATGGCACCAACCTTTGGGCTCTCTGTTGTCATTGGCCTCAGGGCCGATCCGGTAGAGAGAATTTGTCATCTTTTCTCGGGGGCGCCGGAGCAGTATCAAAAGCTCTCTGAAACAGCCATCGTTCAGCTCGGTTACTTCACAGGCCGTGTGGAGGCTGATTACATAATCACCTCTACACAAGACATTGACTCAGCAACGGCAGCCATTTCGCTAGCGCTTCGCGAGAAAGTCCTGCCGATCATGGATGAGTGCAAGAGCGTCGCCGCTCTTGCAGCTCGTAGCAATGCTCCGCAGAGCAACTTCAACAGCGCTCAGCCTCCGTACTCTTGTCTTACTTCTTTGACACTAGCTTCTCTAAGCAATAGCGATGCTTTTGAAGACTTGGCATCAAAAGCAATCACTGCAGTTGCGCCACTGCCAAGCTCGGAGCGCAAAAAAGTCGAGCAACTGATCTCTCATTTGAGAGCCGAGAAGAAGCTCCATGACACACCAACAACCTAACCCTGCAGTCGAGCGGGACAGCCACAACTGCGCTTGTGGTTCCCTCCGCTTCGCTCCGGCTGTCCCTCACTTCCACGTTAGCGAGCAAAATGGTCCCATTCGGTTTGACCCAGCCTCAGTTCTCAGCGCGTTACCTGCGTGAGCTTGAGCGTATTTCCTCTTCGGTCATAGCATCACTACGTTCCTTATTCACTCGTCCGATCAATTCGGATGTGCAATTCGCACACTCTGAAATCTTTCTGGATGAATATGGCGGCGCGCCAACGATCTACATCTACTACCGCGGGAAAAACAACAAGGTTGACCACAAAGACGAAACGCTGTTTGCCGGTCGATCTCTAGATCTTCAACTCCCTCTTTCTGCATTGGCTGAGTTCGACGAGCGATACTTCATATCATTGGAAGATGGTGAAAGAGAATTTCCGGGCCCGGCACTAGCCGGAAATATCCTGAACTCTTGGTTTGCCGAATGTTGGTGGAAGGCTGGAGGTTGGGCATATCCATTGCCCACCACCGTTAGTGTTCACGATGACTGGGGCGACGGCAATGTCATTAAACTCACTGAATCAGTTCGCTAACCATTCCGTCGAGAGGGACCGCCCACGAGCTGAGCTTGTGGGTCCCCTTCGCGGCTTCGCCGCTACGGCGCCCCCTCACGTCAAACGTTAGACATAACCCCATGCGACACTTCCTGACGCTCTGCCTTGCTCTCATCTCTTTTAGTTCTGGTGCCGCCGTGAACATCAAACACGATGAATTTGTCTTTACCCTTCCTGATGGATGGGTTCAGGTCAAGAGTGACGACTCCGAAAGCTGGAGCTTTGAGTCGAAGGAGATGAAGACAAGCATAGTTTTGTCCATTGTTCCGGGGCTCAACATTCCACCCGCTCGCCTCACCGAAGTCGCCAAGAAGTTTGCGAGCATCCGTAAGGAGGTCGAGCAGAAGGCTCGGCCAGGAAAGAAGATATCGTATGGAGATGAATGGGTCGAACTACGGCCCAGTGGAGATGTTGCTGATATTGCCTACGCTGCTTACGACGACGCCTCAATCTTTCGTTTCATGGGTTATGTCACGCAAAGAAAGATCTTGAGTTTCTGGATCTCCACGGCGGGCAAAGACAACAACCTTTCAAAGCAAGCATTTGATGTTGCGTTCAAAGGGCTGAAGTTTTATGTCCCGTAGAAAATCGTCTAACCCTGCAGTCGAGAGGGACCGCTGCATGCTGCGCTTGCAGTTCCCTTCGCTCCGCTCCGGCGGCCCCTCACTTCCACGTTGAACGTCTGCTTTCCAAGAGCATGACCGTCTGCAACGGGTCGGTTTGCGCCATTCAATCTGGATGAAAGCTGCCGTTCGATTGTGGAACCGGCCGACAGGCCGCAGACCTACCCATTGCTGTCGTTCATGTCGTAGTCGCTGACCGGCCGCTTTGGCCGACTTGCGCTCATGGTGTTTCTGTCAGGTTATGAACTGAAGCGGTCTCCCTGCCGCCCTCAGGACGACTGAGTGCAAACAGCGTCACCAGCCAGAGCACGCAAACGTTCCCTGATCCAGAGTAAGGCTCCGATCAACTTCAGGAGTCTGTCATGGAATCCTCTCATCACCGGGAACCCTGGAACAAAGGCAAGCTAATCGGGCAGAAGCCTCCGCTCAAGCCCAAGGATATCTGGGCGATCCGGATTCATCTTCAGCAAGAACACCGCGTTCGGGATTTGGCCATGTTCAACCTGGCCATCGACAGCAAGCTTCGCGGATGCGACCTCGTCAATCTGCGAGTGCGGGACATCACCCACGGTCATGAAATCCTAGCGCGAGCCATGGTCGTTCAGCGCAAGACGCAGCGCCCCGTACAATTCGAACTGACCGAGCCCACCCGCGTAGCCGTCGCCGCCTGGGTAGAGCGCGAGCACCTGCAACCTGAGCAGTATCTGTTTCGCAGTCGGCTCAGGGCATCCGATCATGTTTCCACGCGCCAGTACGCCCGCATCGTCCATCAATGGGTGGCTGCCGCAGGACTGGATCCTTCCGTCTATGGAACGCACTCCATGCGGCGGACCAAGGCCACACTGATCTACAAGCGCACGAAGAACCTGAGAGCGGTACAACTCCTGCTTGGTCACACCAAGCTCGAGAGCACGGTTCGTTATCTCGGCATCGAGGTCGATGATGCGCTGGAAATCTCCGAACAAACGGAAATCTAGTGCAGAGTGAGCTGCCGTCGGACCTGCTCTGGCGGCAGCTTTACGCCCTATTCTTACCCGACTTCAACCGAGTGAAGGCTGCTCTACTGCGCGAAGCTGCCAGTTGGCTATCGAATGGTCGTCGGCCCAAGCGGACTATCAGCGACTGCGACATGAACGGCTGCAATGGGTAGGTCTGCGGCCTGTCGGCCGGTTCCACAATCGAACGGCAGCTTTCATCCAGATTGAATGACGCAAACCGACCCACAGTTGCCGATCGATCCGTGGAAGATCCATCCGAGGGGAGCAGTCACTTGGCGCAGCTACTCACGGACAGCAATTCGGCGAGGCTGTGTGGAAACGCGGCGCGCGTGTGAATGCCCGACGCATCATCAAGCAAGCGTTCGCCGCGATTGGGTTGGTGCGATCGTGGAAGTCCGTCGAAACAGCGGCCCACTCAGGCCGCTGCCGCAGCCATCAGTCGTTTCATTCCGACGATCTTCATGACCCGCTTCATGTTGTAGGCCAGAACATGCAAGCTCATTTCCGTGCTGACCCTCTCCAGGGTCTTCGTCAGGAAGTGTGTTGCGCCCATCCATTCCTTCAGGGTACCGAATGGGTGTTCGACGGTACTGCGTCGCGTGCGCATGAGTCCGGGCGTCAGGTCCAGGCGTTTCTGCATGGCTTCGAGACTGGATTCATGCTTATAACGCCCGACCCGGCGGTACGGACTGGGTGTGCACTTGTCTCTGATTGGGCATTTCGGACAGTCCGAACTCCAGTATTTGTGGATGAGACCACCACGCTCGGCTAAGCTGAAGCGCCAGACCAATCGGCTGCCGGCCGGACACGTGTATTCACCGGAGGCGGAGTCAAACACGAAGTCCTCCTTGTCGAACCGGCCATCCGCTTTCGCGCTGGAGGTCATGGGCTTGGAGACGCAAGGTGTGATGCCCGCTTGCTCACACGCCACGATTTCCTCGCCGTTGTAGTAGCCGCGATCGGCGATGACCGTCAGTTCCGCATTGGCTGTAGCAAGCTGGGCTTGCTTGGCCATCTTCGCCAGTTGCCGGCGATCGCTCCCGACATTGCTCACTTCATGGGCCACGATCAGGTGGTGCGTCGTATCGACGGCCGTCTGGACGTTGTAGCCGACCAAGCCGCGACTGGTACTGGTGGCCATGGCACGCGCATCGGGGTCGGTCAGCGAGATTTGCCCGGACAGTTCCTGCTCGATCTGAGACTGGAGTTGTTTGAGCCTCTCCATCTGCCCCTTCAGGGTTGCTATCTTCTCCTTGAGACGGCTCGTTCTCGCCTCGGCTACCTCAGGCGCCTGGCGATCTGCCGTATCCATCGCCGCGAGGTAACGTTCGATGCAACGATCGATTTCCGCCAGGCGTTTTTCGAGTTTGCCTTGGGTGAAGTTCCGGTCATGCGCATTGACCGCTTTGAACTTGCTGCCGTCGATAGCCACGACGGCGTTGGCAAACAGGTCCAGCTGGCGGCACAGCACCACAAACTGGCGACACGCGCCACGAATGCCCGCACCATTGTCACGCCGGAAGTCGGCAATCGTCTTGAAGTCCGGCGCCAGACGGCCCGTCAGCCACATGAGTTCGACGTTGCGCTGCGCTTCACGCTCAAGACGGCGACTGGACTGAATCCGGTTCAGGTAGCCGTACACATAGAGCTTGAGGAGGACCGTGGGGTGGTAGGCGGGCCGACCCGTGGCGGCTGAGGATATGCGGAATCCGAGACCCTGCAGGTCCAGGGCTTCGACAAAGGCCTCGATGACGCGAACTGGGTTGTCTTCGGAGACGTAGTCTTCAAGCGACTCGGGCAGTAGCGCAATCTGCCGGCGCTCTTCACCTTCGATGAAACGCTTCATCTCGCCCCTCCTGACAATGCTTAATGCATAGACAGGCGGGCGCCAGTTTCGTTCACGTTTTCACACAGCCTCGCCGAATTGCCGTCACTTCAATAACGCGCGTCCCCATCGCTCCAGGGCTTGGGGGCGCTCTCCAGCGGCGGAGTCCGCCCCGGACGCCAATCGCAGGCGGATGGGCGGCGATACTCGACCGCCCCGCATTTGCTACCGGCCATGCAGCCTCACAAACTGCATCCCAGTGGATCTGAGCCGAAACTCCATTCGCTAGTCTGCTGACGAGACGAGGCAATCGCGGCGAAAAGCGGCACGCACTCGAGGCGGCAGTTTGCACCTATGTTGGAATCGGGCAGCGCCAAAGTTTGCGTCTCTATTGGATAGTTTGCCGCTTTATTGGGACGTAACAACCAAACAGACATTGACAATACACAAATGCCACCAATAATGACTGACGGGTCAGTCAATTCCGGGGGGCATCATGTCGAGCTTGCTTGCGTTGCTGCATTTCATCGCCATCGGGGCGCTGGTTTTCGTGCTGGCGGCCGAGTGGGCCACGCTTCGTGCTGGACGACTGACGACGGATCAGGCCAAAGGCCTTGCCCGGCTCGATTTCTTCTACATGCTCGCAGCCATGGCGGTAATCATCACCGGTCTGGCGCGAGTCTTTCTGGGTGACAAGCCTGCTGTGTTCTATGCGCATAACGGTTTCTTCCACGCCAAGATCGGGCTCTTCGTGCTGATCGGCCTGTTATCGATCCTGCCGACGGTACGCTTTGCGCGGTGGCGCAAGCAGATCGACGCGGGCCGCCGACAAGGTATCGAACCCGCCGAAGTGGCCGCTGCCATGCGCTGGGTACGGAGCCAATTGCTGCTGCTACCGCTTGTGCCAGTCATGGCGGTCTTCATGGCGCGAGGCTGGCCATGGTGACGGCAGTCGGATCAAGGCAGCGCCGCAAAGAGGCGCGTCCGGGCGAACTGCTGGCTGCTGCGCTGGATGTTTTCGTCGAGCGTGGTTTTGCCGCGACGCGCCTGGACGAAATCGCAGCGCGCGCAGGTGTGTCGAAGGGCACGCTCTACCTGTATTTCGACAGCAAGGAGGCGCTCTTCAAAGCCGTCATTCAGGAGGCGCTGCTGCCTTCGCTGGCCGAAGGCGAAGCACTGTTCGAGCAGGGCCAGGACGATCCGGAGCGTTTGCTGCGAGACCTCGTTTTTGGATGGTGGCATCTGATCGGGACGAGTCCAGCCGGGGGGATTCCCAAGCTCATGGTGGCCGAAGCGCGCAACTTCCCCGACATCGCACAGTTCTACTACGACAACGTCATCGCACGTGGGCGACGCTTGATCGTCGATACGCTCAACCTCGGCATGGCGCGCGGCGTGTTCCGGCAAGGAGACCCGCTGATGCTCTGCCATGTGTTGTTCTCCCCCGTACTGTTCGCGGGCATCTGGCAACAATCGTTCGCGCTGTGCGAGCCGGCCGGGATGCGTTACGAGGGATACCTGCAGACGCACGTCGATATCTTCATAAACGGGCTGCGCCCGCGAGCGGAAAACGAAAAATGAGGCACGCCATGCGAGTGCCGGAAAACAAGATCCAAGGAATCAAGATGCGATTGCTGCACCTGCCGATGACGCTGGCTGGTATTGCCCTGCTTACCGCTTGCGGCCGAGAAGCGCCACCGTCCGCTCCCCCCAGACCTGTGCTGACGCAGGTCATCGATGCGCAGGCCGGTGAGGTGCCCATTACGTATAGCGGTGCGGTACAGGCGCGCTTTGAACAGACCTTGTCGTTCCGTGTCGGCGGCAAGCTGGTGCGCCGCTCTGTCGACGCCGGGCAGCGGGTGAAGGCCGGCACCGAACTGGCGCGGCTCGATCCGCAAGACAACGCGCTCAACGTACAGGCCGCGCAAGCGCAGATCGCACAGGTCGAAGCCAACCTGACGCTCGCGCGCAATGAACTGGATCGGGCACGCAGCCTGTATGAGCGCAGCTTCATCTCCAAGTCCGTCGTCGATCAGCGCGAAGCGCAGGTTCGCGCGGCCGAAGCGCAACTGAAGTCGGCGCGCGCGCAGGCCGCGATCAGCGGTAATCAGGCCGGATACACCGTGTTGCGCGCGGACCAGGACGGCGTTATTTCCGCAGTGCAGGCAGAGGCCGGACAAGTGGTGGCCGCCGGGCAGACGGTGATGAGGCTCGCGCGTGACGGTGATCGCGAAGTGGCAATCTCGCTGCCCGAAGGCGGAATCGATGCCGTGCGCAAGACTGGCGCAGCCACGGTTACGTTGTGGGCATTGCCCGGGCGCACGCTCAAGGGGCATGTTCGTGAAATTTCCCCCATCGCCGACCCCGCCACGCGCACCTGGGCGGCGCGCATCGCGCTGGATGGTCCGCTGGATGGTATCGATCTGGGCATGACGGCGACAGTGCGCTTCGCGCAGGGCGGCGTTGCCGGCCGGCAGGTGCCGCTAGCGGCGATCTTCCAGAAGGGTGAGCAGGCCGCGGTGTGGGTGGTCGACGCTAACAAGCGTGTTCACCTGTTGCCCGTGACGGTTTCGCTCTATGCGGAGACGACCGCAACCATTTCGAGCGGACTGAACGGCGGTGAGCGCATCGTCGTTGCGGGCGTGCATAAGCTCACCGAAGGTGAACAGGTCAGCGTGCTGGATGCTCAGGTGCCGCGCTTTGGGGCCGGCACGCGATGAAGTCCTTCAACCTGTCGGAGTGGGCGCTCGGCCACAAGCAGATGGTCGCTTTCCTGATGGTCGCGCTGACCGTTGCGGGCATCTGGTCGTTCATGTCGTTGGGGCAAAACGAAGACCCCAGTTTCACATTCAAGGTGGCGGTGGTGCGCACCGCCTGGCCCGGCGCGACGGCGACGCAGGTCGAGCAGGAGGTGACCGAGCGCGTCGAAAAAAAGCTGCAGGAAGTGCCTTACGTCGACACCCTGCGCAGCTACTCCAAGCCGGGCGAATCGCTGGTCTTTGTGTTGCTCAAGGACCGTACGCCGCCGGCCGCCGTACCCGAGAGCTGGCGCAAGCTGCGGCAGAAGGTCGAACGACATCCGGCCGACCATGCCGCAGGGTGTGCAAGGCCCGTTCGTCAACGATGAGTTCGGCGATACCTTCGGCAATATCGTGGCGCTTACCGGGGATGGGTTTTCGCTGCCCGAGTTGCGTCGCATCGCCGATCGCGTCGCGCTTGAACTGCGCCGCGTGCCTGACGTGAAGAAGGTCGATCTGTTGGGCGTGCAGAGCGAACGCATTTACATCGAGGTGTCGCACGCCAAGCTCTCTACCTTGGGGCTGTCGCCGGCCGTCGTATTCGATGCCCTGCAGAAGCAGAACACGCTGACCCCGGCGGGTGACGTCACCACGCCAACCGACCGCGTGCGCGTGCGCGTATCTGGCGCCTTCGATTCCGTCGAGAGCATCCGCGAGATCGGCATCTGGGCCAATGGTCGCCAATTCCGGTTGGGCGATATCGCCGAGGTGTCGCGCGGTCTGGCGGACCCGCCTGATCCGATATTCCGCTGGAACGGCCAGAGCGCCATCGGCATTGCCGTTGCCATGACGCAAGGCGGAGATGTGATTCGCCTTGGGCGCAATCTGCGCGCGGCGATGAGTGAAATCGAAGCGGAGTTGCCGCGCGGCGTGGACATCCACACGGTGTCGGACCAGCCCGCGGTGGTGCAATCGTCCATCGAGGAGTTCACTCACGCCCTGGCCGAGGCGGTGATCATCGTGCTGGCGGTGAGCTTTTTCAGTCTGGGCTGGCGTACCGGCATGGTGGTGGCGTTGTCGATACCGTTGGTGCTCGCCATCACCTTCACCGTCATGCAGGTGGCCGGCATCGACTTGCAGCGCATCTCGCTGGGCGCACTCATCATCGCGCTTGGTCTGCTGGTGGATGACGCCATCATTTCTGTCGAGATGATGGTGGTGAAGATGGAGCACGGCTGGGATCGATTCCGTGCGGCCATCTTCGCGTACACGTCCACGGCCTTTCCGATGCTCACCGGCACACTGGTGACTGCAGCGGGCTTCATGCCAGTGGGGTTCGCCAAGTCGGCGGCGGGCGAATACACCTTCTCGATTTTTGCGGTCGTGACGATTGCGCTGATCGTGTCGTGGATCGTCGCAGTGGTGTTTACGCCCTTCATTGGCTACTACTTGCTGCCTGCCGAAAAGCTCGCGCGTCACGGCAAGGGCGATGCCGATTCAGGCGGACACGATCTGTACAACACGCGCTTCTATCGCATGTTCCGTCGCACGCTAGTGTGGTGCGTGACGCACCGCTGGATCACCATCGTCACCACTGTTGCGGCTTTTGTACTCGCAGGTGTGGTGATGGCCGTCGGTGTGCAGAAGCAGTTCTTCCCATCGAGCAACCGGCCGGAATTGGTTGTCGACCTGTGGCTGCCGCAGGGCGCTTCGCTCGAAGCGACGACTACCGAGGCCAAGCGGCTGGAGGCGTTGCTGACCAAGGATGACGACGTCAGCCATTTCGTGAGTTACATCGGTAGCGGTAGCCCACGCTTTTATCTGCCGCTGGATCAACAGATGGCCGCGGACAACCTGGCCGAGTTCGTCGTTACCACGCTCGATCCGAAGGCGCGTGAGCGCGTGAAGACGCGACTCGAAGAAATATTCCCGACGCAATTCCCTTCGGTGCGCGGCCGTGTCCTGCGGTTGGAAAACGGTCCGCCAGTCGGCTTCCCTGTGCAGTTCCGCGTGATCGGGGACGATCTGCAGAAAATCCGCCAGATCGCCAATCAGGTTGCCGACACCATGCGTGCCAACGTGCACACCGCAGACGTCAATTTTGATTGGAACGAGTTGTCGAAGACTGTGAGGCTGGAAGTTGACCAGGACCGTGCCCGCGCGCTTGGTGTGTCGACGCAGGAGATCTCGCAGTACCTGCAGACCATCCTGCGCGGCGTCACGATCACGCAGATGCGCGAAGGCGACCAGTTGATCGATATCGTCGGCCGTGCCGTGGAACGCGACCGTAATGCGCTCGAGCACATCGGCGACATCAACGTGCACACGCACGACGGGCGCTACGTGCCTTTGTCGCAACTGGCGAAGATCTCGTACGGGTTGGAAGAGGGTGTGATCTGGCGGCGCGATCGCCTGCCGACCATCACCGTGCGCGCTGACGTACGCGGCAACGTCCAGGCGCCCGATGTGTCCGCCCAGCTCCGTCCGGCCATCGACAAGATCCGCGCTGAACTGCCGCTTGGATATCGCATTGAAGAAGGCGGTGCGACCGAAGAAAGCGCCAAGGGCGAAGCGTCAATCATTGCGGTAATGCCGGTCATGCTGATCGTCGTGCTGGTGCTGCTGATGATGCAGCTGCAGAACTTCTCGCACATGTTGATGGTGGTGTTGTCGGCCCCGTTGGGGCTGATCGGGGTGGCGCTGATTCTGTTCTTCGGTGCCGTGCCGTTCGGCTTCGTCGCCAACCTTGGGGTGATCGCGCTGTTCGGCATGATCATGCGCAACGCCGTGATTCTCATCGATCAGATTCAGCAAGACCTGCGCGCCGGTCACACGCCTTGGGATTCGATCATCGGGTCAGCGGTGCGCCGGTTCCGCCCCATCATGCTGACTGCGCTGACGGCCATCCTGGCGATGATTCCGCTGTCGCGCTCCGTCTTTTGGGGGCCGATGGCGGTGGCGATCATGGGCGGATTGCTCGTGGCGACCGTGTTGACGCTGCTGTTTCTGCCCGCGCTGTACGCCGCCTGGTACCGCGTACCGGTGCCGGCGGAGCCAACGCGGGTAACAGATTTGCCCGGCCAAAGCAGGTAGAATCCGTCGGTTAAGGTAGTTTCTAGGGAAGTGCAAATAATGGATTTCGAACAAGCACGCTTCAACATGGTCGAGCAACAGATCCGGCCGTGGGAAGTCCTCAACCCCGACGTGCTCGACACCCTCATGCTGGTCAAGCGCGAACTGTTCGTGCCGGCCGAACAACAGGCGCTGGCTTTCGCCGATATTGAACTGCCGATCGGTAAGGGCCAGACCATGCTGGCGCCCAAGATCGAAGCCAAGGCGCTGCAGGCGCTGGCCGTCAAGAGCACCGACAGCGTGCTCGAAATCGGGACCGGTTCGGGCTATATGGCGGCGCTGCTGGCCGCCCGCGCAGAGTGGGTGCGCAGCATCGAAATCGAGCCTGAGCTGGCGCAGTTCGCCTTCGAGAACCTGTCGCGCAACGGCGTGGACAACGTGATCGTCGAAGAAGGCGACGGCTCGCGCGGCTGGGCCGAACGGGCGCCTTACGACGTGATCATGGTGTCCGGCGCGCTGCCCGAGATTCCTCAGGACTTGCTCGCCCAGCTCAAACACGGTGGCCGTCTGTTTGCCGTCGTCGGCGCGGCCCCTGTCATGCGCGCCTGTTTGGTCGTGCGCACAGCGGACGATGCCTGGCAGACCAGCGAACTGTTCGAGACCGTAATCCCCGCGCTGCGCCTGGCGCAGGCGCCAGCCAGTTTCCGGTTCTGAACATGCAGGCGATTTCTGCCCAGGAGCTGGCCGCGTGGCTGGCGGACGATAGCCGCGCCAAGCCTTTGTTGCTGGATGTGCGCGAACCGTACGAGTTCGCCGTCTGTGCCATCGAAGGCGCCATGCTCATTCCCATGGGTACGATCCCGGCGCGCTCCGAAGAACTCGATCCGGAACAACCCACCGTGTGCATTTGTCACCATGGCATGCGTAGCGCACAGGTAGCAATGTTCTTGTCGCAACGTGGCTTTACGGATCTGTACAACCTTTCCGGCGGCGTGCACGCGTGGGCGACACAGGTCGATCCCGCCATGCCGACGTACTGACCCTTTTCGATCTGACCCCTTGTGGAGACGGACTGCAACATGAAGCGCATCGCCGTAATGACGGGCCTGGCACTGCTGGCCCAAGGCGCACTCGCCGCTGACCTGCTTGACCTGTATCGGGATGCTCGCAGCAATGATTCACAGTTCGCCTCTGCCTCGGCCGCCCTCCAGGCTGGCCGCGAAAAGGGGCCGCAAGGGTTGGCCGGCCTGCTGCCGACCATCGGCCTGACCGCGTCGTCGAGCTACAACGATGGCAAGGCGACGCAACCGCTCGATCGTTCGGCGCGCTACAACGCCAACGGCTACACCCTGCAACTGACGCAGCCGCTGTTCCGGTGGCAGAACTGGGTGGGCGCCAAGGAAGGCGACATCCAGGTGGCCATCGCCGAAGCGCAGTACAGCCAGGCACAGATGGACCTGATCCTGCGTGTGGCGCAAGCCTATTTCGACGTGCTGTATTCGCAGGACGTGCTGTCGTCGGTGCAGGCGCTCAAAGCCGCCAGCGACCAGCAGTTGCAACTGGCAAAGCGCAGTTTCGAGGTCGGCACGGTGACCGTTACCGACGTCTACGATGCCCAGTCGCGTTATGACCTCGCTACCGCGCAAGAGATCGCCGCGCTCAACGATCTGGCCGTCAAGCGCGAAGCATTGCGCGTGATTACCGGCAGTGCGCCGCAGTCGCTGTCTCCGCTGCGCCCCGGCGTACAGGTGCTGCCGCCGCAGCCTGCGGACATGGAGCAGTGGGTGACCGCGGCGCAAGCTTCCAGCCCCAACGTGCAGGCCAGCGAACTGTCGCTCGAATTTGCCAAACGCGAGGTCGAGCGCGCCCGCGCGGGCCATCTGCCGACGGTCGATCTGGTCGCAAACTACAACTACAACCACAACCTTGGCAGTCTTTCGAGTGGTTTGGCCTCGCGCACCGAAGGCAACATGGTCGGCGTGCAGATGAACCTGCCGATCTTTGCTGGTGGCGCCACGCAATCGAAGGTGCGTGAAAACCTCGCGCTTGAAGACAAGGCCCAGTCGGACCTCGAAACCACCCGTCGCAACATATCGCAGGCCGCGCGTCAGTCGTATCTGGGCGTGACCAGTGGTTTGGCGTCCATTCGCGGCTATGAAGCGGCCCTGCGTTCGGGCCAGAGCTCGGTCAACGCCAACAAGCTTGGCTACGAAGTGGGTGTGCGGATCAATATCGACGTGCTCAACGCGCAGAGCATTCTGGCCGACACGCAACAAAAGCTGGCCAAGGCGCGCTACGACACCATCGTCAGTCAGCTGCGCCTGAAGAGCACCGCTGGCTCGCTGTCGATCGATGACGTCGAGCAGATCAACGGGCTGCTGGCGAAGTAATCGTTAGCCGCGAGCGCCCGTCAGGGTGCTTTCGATCAAGGCCAGTGTGCGTGCTGTAGCGCCGCGATGTTCGGCGGCGAAGCGCGCCCCTGCCTGGCCCATTTGCATGCGTCGCTGCGTGTCTTCCAGCAATTCAAGTCCGGCCTGAACGCCGGCGCCCACGTTCTCGCATTGTGTGGCGGCCCCTGCGGCAAGCGCTTTCGCTGCGGCATCGGCGAAGTTAAACGTGCTGGGCCCCAGCACCACCGGCACGCCCGCCGCGCACGGTTCAATCAGGTTCTGCGAGCCGTAGGGCAACCAGCTTCCCCCCATCAAGCACACGTCCGCCATGCGGTAGTACGCCGCCATCTCGCCCATGCTGTCGCCCAGCCACACGCGTGTGCTGATGGCGCCGTTGCCGTGTTGGCTGCGACGCGAAACGGTCAGCGCGTGGCGTTCGACCAATGCGGCGACCTCATCGAAGCGCTGCGGGTGTCGTGGCACCAGGACAAGCAGAACGTCGGCCGGGGCGGTGCGCGCAAATTCTGCCAGCAGCAGGTCTTCTTCGCCTTCGCGCGTGCTTGCGGCCAGCAGCACCGGGCGTCCATCGGCCCACGCGCGGAATGTGTCGCCGCGACTTGTCACGTCAGCGGGCGGTTCGACATCGAACTTCATGTTGCCGGTGACGCAGACGGCGTTCGCCCCGCAATCACGCAGGCGTGTTGCGTCGGCATCTGCCTGCGCGCCGATCCGCGTAAAGTCGCCAAAGGCTTCGCGGCTGAGTTGCCCAAGACGTCCATAGCCACGCGCCGAGCGCTCGGATAGCCGTGCATTGACCAGCAGGGTAGGGATGCTGGCCTCTCGCGCGGCGCGCAGCAGATTCGGCCAGACTTCGGTTTCCATCACGATGCCGACGACGGGGCGAGTGCGTTGCAGAAAACGGCGTACAAGCCATGGCAAATCGTAGGGCAGGTAACACTGACGAATGCGCGCGTCCTTTCCGTACAGCTCGGCGCCCGTGGCGCGGCCGGTGGGTGTCATGTGCGTGAGGAGGATGTCGTGCTCCGGAAAGCGTGCGCGCAACGCCTTGATCAAAGGCTGCGCGGCACGTGTCTCACCCACCGAAACGGCGTGCACCCACAGTGTCGGCCGTGCCGACGTGGCAATCGTGCCAAAACGCTCGGCCACGTTGCGAAGGTAATCGGGTTGCTTGCGCGCGCGCCAGGCCAGTCGCGCCAGCGCGAAGGGAATGCCCACAACCCACAGGGACGAATAGACAAGCCGGTTCATGACAGCCAGGGCTCCATCAGGGCGAGGACGTCTTGGGGCGAAGGTGGAGTGCCCGCTGCGCCGACATTGAATGCGTGGCCGGGTGCGTGCACACCCGTCAAGCCGGGGTCGGTCGCCACGAAGATGGCCGCTGTCGGAACGTTGAGGGCAGCAGCGAGGTGTGTCAGTCCGGTATCGACGCCAACCGCCAGGCGGGCGCGGCCAAGAGCCCCGGCCAGCGTTGCGATGCTGCTGGGCGGCGCAGCGATCGCGCCCGGAATCGACTGGGCGATCCGATTCGCCCGCTCTTGTTCGCGCGCATTGCCGCTGGGCAGGATGGCGGAGATGCCACGTTCGGCGAGCACACGCCCCAGTTGTATCCAGCTGGCCTCGTCCCACAATTTGTCGTCGCGGCTGGTCGCTGTCAGCAGCACTGCGAAAGGCGCTGCCGGCATCCATGCAGGCGATTCGGCTGGAGGGACGATGCCGTAGGACAAAGGCATGTCCATGTTGTATTCGCAGGCCGCTGCAACCAATGCCCTGTTGCGGACGACCGCGTGCTCGCCACGCGCGATATCGAAATGACGTTGATATGCCAGCGCCGCCATCGGTTCGCGGGCGACCTGCTTCGAATAGCCGCAGCGAATGCCGTGTGACAAGCGCGTGATGATCGCGCTTTTTACGAGCCCCTGTGTGTCGATGACAAGGTCGTATTCGCGCGCGCGCAGTTGTTCCAGAAACGTGCGGACTTCTTGCCATGTCTGGCTGCCACCCAGACGCTTTCGCCAACGGCGTACGGCGACGGAGATCGTCCGATTCACGCCGGGGTGCAGTCGCGGAATGTCGGCAAATCCTGACTCGACGACCCAGTCGATTTCTACATCGGGCCACGTGCGTTTCAGATCGCTCACCACCGGCAGGTTATGGATGACATCCCCCAGCGAGGAGGTCTTGACGAGAAGGACTGAACGCATGGGAGCGGTAAGGGTGGTCGCCGTCGGGCTGACGTAGAATGGCAAGTCCGCGAATTATATCTGCGCTCCCTATGGCCGACCGTCCGCTCGTTTCCGCTGTCCTCATTACTCTCAATGCCGCCAACTCATTGGCCGCAACGCTGGAGTCGCTTGCTTTCTGCAACGAGATCCTGGTGGTCGATTCCGGTAGCACCGATGGCACGCAGCAATTGGCGGCCAGCATGGGGGCGCGCGTCATTTACGAGCCCTGGCGTGGATTCGGGCCGCAAAAGCAGTTTGCGGTGGATGAGGCGCGAAACGACTGGGTGCTGTGCATCGATTCAGACGAGATCGTGTCGCAAGAACTGCTGCAGAGCGTGCGTGAGGCGCTGGCCCGGCCGTCACATACCGCTTATGAATTCCCGCGCTGCAATCGTTTTCTTGGACGTTATCTGAAGCATGGTGAGGGTTATCCCGATTATTCACTGCGCCTGTTTGATCGGCGCCATGCCCGCTGGTCGGACGATGCCGTGCATGAGCAAGTCATTTCGCTCGAGCCGATTGGTCGCCTGAAGGGCGATCTGCTTCACCATTCGGAGGATTCTATCGAGTCCTACCTTGCCAAGCAGAACCGCTACACGACGCTGGCTGCGCAAAGTCTGGTGGCCGAGGGCGTTGAAGTGTCAATCAGCAAACTTGTTTTGAGCCCAAGCTTTCGCTTCATTAAATTTTATTTCCTGCGTGGCGGATATCGCGATGGCGTGGCTGGGTTTATCCATATTCTTATTGGATGTTTCAATAGTTTTGCCAAATACGCCAAAGTCATCGAAATGAAAAAGTAGGCGCGACAGACGCGTTATCGCTAAAGTACGCCAGCGACAACGCTGGCTTTTTTTAACTGGAACCAAGGCGCGATCCGCCTTCAGCGAAAACATGAAAATACTCGTCACCGGTGCTGCCGGGTTCATTGGCATGCATGCTTCTCTGTCCTTGCTTGCACGTGGCGACGAAGTCGTCGGGATCGACAATCTCAATGACTATTACGATCCGCAACTCAAGCATGATCGCCTGGCGCGGCTGACGCCGCATGAGCGATTCCGCTTCGTCAAGCTGGATGTGGCTGATCGAGCGGGCGTCGAGCGTCTTTTCGCCGAAGAGAAATTCGACCGCGTTATCCATCTGGCAGCGCAGGCGGGGGTGCGGTATTCCCTGATCAATCCGCATGCCTATGCGGAATCGAATCTGGTCGGTTTTCTGAACATTCTCGAAGGTTGCCGTCATAACAAAGTGGAGCATCTCGTATACGCGTCCAGTTCGAGCGTATATGGCGGCAATGCGCGGATGCCCTTTTCCGAGCACGACTCAGTCGACCATCCGGTGAGTTTGTATGCGGCGACCAAGAAAGCCAATGAGCTGATGGCTCACACATACAGCCATCTTTATGGTCTGCCCACGACTGGCCTGCGTTTCTTCACGGTTTACGGACCGTGGGGTCGGCCCGATATGGCACTTTTCCTTTTTGTGAAAGCTGTACTGGAGGGCAGGTCGATCGATGTATTCAACCATGGCAAAATGAGGCGCGATTTCACATATATCGACGACATCGTCGAGGGTGTGATCAGAACTCTCGATCACGTTGCCACTCCGGACAGTGATTTCGATGCGCAGAATCCGGACCCGGCACGTAGTACAGCGCCGTTCCGGGTCTTCAACATCGGGAATAACGATCCGGTCGAGCTTATGGAATTCATTGCCGCCATTGAGAACAGCCTCGGCACCGAGGCGAAAAAGAACTTCCTGCCTATCCAGGATGGCGATGTTCCGGCGACGTTTGCAGATACTTCCGAGTTGAATGCGTGGACCGGCTTTGCGCCGGCAACCAGCGTGCAGGATGGCGTGGGTCGTTTTGTCGCGTGGTATCGCGACTATTACAAGGTCTGAGTGCGCCATGGCCCGCAAGACGATCTATCTCATCGCCGGTGCCCGGCCGAATTTCATGAAGATCGCACCGATTATTCGGGCGCTTCGTACGCATCAGGAATTCTTCGACTACCGCCTGGTTACACTGGTCAGCACTACGACCGTGAAATGAGCGACGTCTTCTTTGAAGAACTTGGCATCCCCGCGCCCGATTTCCATCTTGAATGTGGCGGCGGCACACACGCCGAGCAAACCGCCAAGATCATGGTGGCTTTCGAGAAGGTTTGTCTCACGGCCGACCCGCGCCCGGATTGCGTGCTGGTCGTTGGCGACGTCAATTCAACGTTGGCGTGTGCGATCGTTGCAAAGAAGCTGCAAATTCCCGTGGCGCATGTTGAAGCGGGACTGCGTAGCGGAGACATGTCGATGCCAGAGGAAATCAACCGTCTGGTGACCGATAGCATCACTGACTGGTTTTTCTGTACCGAACCCGCTGGTGCGGAGAATCTGCTGCGCGAAGGGCATGACCCCTCGCGCGTGTTTCATGTTGGTCATGTCATGATCGACAACCTGCTGTTCCAGGTGGATCAACTTGGTCGTGCCGATATCGGTGGCTTTGAATCAAGCCTGCTGAAAGCCCGGGTCGGCGAGCGCTATGGGGTTGTGACGTTGCATCGGCCGTCGAACGTCGATGAGGCTGAATCTCTGTCACGCATCGTCATGGCTTTGCGGACGGTTGCGGACGACATTCCGTTGATCTTCCCGATGCACCCACGCACGCGTGGAAACCTTGAGCGTTTTGGCCTTGATCTTGGTCCGCGCATTCATACCAGTCGTCCTTTGTCCTACATGGATTTTCTGAATCTATGGAAGGATGCGCGGTTGGTCATGACAGACAGCGGTGGACTACAAGAAGAGACGACCGCCCTAGGAATTCCCTGTCTTACGTTAAGAGAAAATACCGAACGCCCCATTACAATCGACGAAGGGACCAACACGCTTGTTGGCACTTCGCCCGAACAGATCATTCTGCACGCGGGCCGCGCCCTTTCCGGGGGCAACAAGGTCGGACGCAGGCCTGCGCTGTGGGACGGCAACGCCGCCTTGCGCACAACGCAGATCCTGCAAGACCAGCTCGCATGATCTTTCTTTTCAGCAATCCAAACTTTCGTATTTCTTTATGTCCCTGCAACCCGTAATTCTGTCCGGTGGCTCCGGCACGCGTCTGTGGCCGGCGTCGCGTGAGCAGTATCCCAAGCAATTGCTGGCACTGACCGGTGCGCACACGCTGTTGCAAGAGACGGCCCTGCGGCTGTCCGGCTTTGAAGGCGCGGTGGCCGAACCGATCATCGTCACCAACGAGGACTACCGCTTCATCATCGCCGAACAACTGCGCCAGATCGGCTGCCCGAGCAGCCGCATCGTGCTCGAACCGGTGGGCCGCAACACCGCGCCCGCCATGGAGCTGGCCGCGGTCATCGCCGAGCAGGACGGTAACGACCCGGTGCTGCTGGTGATGCCGGCCGACCAGGTGGTGGTCAACGTGGCCGCCTTCCAGCGCGCCATGCACGAAGGCTACATGCTTGCCCAGAGCGGGGCGCTGGTCACCTTCGGCATCGTCCCGGATCGCGCCGAGACGGGCTACGGCTACATCCGCACCGGCACGCCGGTGGAGGGTGCTGCCACCGCCCGCGCGCTCTCCGCCTTCGTCGAGAAGCCCAACGCCGAGCGCGCCGAACAATACGTCGCCTCTGGCCACTACCTGTGGAACAGCGGCATCTTCATGATGCAGGCCAGCGTCTGGCGCCGGGCCCTGGCCACCTTCGCCCCGGCCATCAGCAAGGCCTGTGAAGCGGCGGTCGCACAGGCCTGCCGTGATGTTCAACTTCGTGCGCGTCGACAAGGCGATCTTCGCCGCCTGCCCGTCGGACTCCATCGACTACGCGGTGATGGAAAAGCTCAACGAGCACCCCGAACTGGGCCCGGGCATCGTCGTGCCGCTGGCGGCGGGCTGGTCGGATGTCGGTGCGTGGGACGCGCTGTGGCAAGTGGGTGACAAGGACGAAGCGGGCAACGTCACGCGGGGCGAAGTCATGCTCGAAGATACCCGCGACAGCCTCATCTATGGTCACACCCGGTTGGTGGCGGCCATCGGCGTCAAGGACCTCGTGGTGGTGGAAACCCCGGACGCCGTGATGGTGGCCGACAAGGCGCGCTCGCAAGAGGTCAAAAAGGTCGTCGCCCGCCTCAAGTCGCAAGGCAAGACGCTGGCGCAGAACCACCGCAAGGTGTACCGCCCTTGGGGCTGGTACGACTCGATCGACATGGGCTCGCGCTTCCAGGTCAAGCGCATCGTCGTGAATCCGGGAGCCAAGCTCAGCCTGCAGATGCACCACCACCGCGCCGAGCACTGGATCGTGGTGACGGGCACGGCGGAGGTGACCTGCGGCGACAAGGTGTTCCTGCTGGGCGAGAACGAGTCGACCTACATTCCGCTGGGCCACACGCACCGCCTGGCCAACCCCGGCAAGGTGCCGCTGGAGATCATCGAAGTGCAGTCCGGCTCGTATCTGGGTGAGGACGATATCGTGCGTCTGGAAGATACCTACGGGCGCACTGCATGAACGGAATGCTGCGAGGTCTGTGGCAGTACCGTGGATTCATCCTGGGTAGCGTCAAACGAGAGTTCCAGACCAAATATCGCAATTCGCTGTTGGGTGCGCTGTGGACGGTGCTTAATCCACTGGCGATGATCGTCGTCTATACGGTCATCTTTTCGGAGGTGATGCACAGTCGCCTGCCGGGGAGCGGCAGCAAATTCGCATACAGCATCTTTCTGTGCGCGGGCATCACGACGTGGGGTTTGTTCGCCGAAATCGTCAGCCGCGCGCAGAGCGTTTTTATCGATAACGCCAACCTGATCAAGAAGCTATATTTCCCCCGGCTCTGCCTGCCCATCATCATCGTCTGCAGCGCCCTGGTGAATTTCGTCATCATCTTCGGGCTCTTCGTTGTCTTCCTGTTGCTGACGGGCAATTTTCCCGGGCAAGCATTCCTTGGCGCGATTCCTCTGTTGGCGGTCCTCGTGGTGTTCGCGATCGGCCTGGGGATCACGCTGGGGGTGATGAACGTTTTCTTTCGCGACGTTGGCCAGTTCTTCGGGATTTTCCTCACCTTCTGGTTCTGGCTTACTCCGATCGTTTACCTGCCTACGACGTTGCCGGAATCAATCCGCGCCATGCTGGCATGGAATCCGATGTATGCGGTCATGACGGGCTTTCAGGGCATCTTCCTTGAGCAACGCTGGCCGCAATGGGGCGCCCTCGGTTACGTGACCGCGCTGGCATTGATGCTGTGCGCGCTAGGGCTATACCTGTTTCGCCGCCATGTTGGCGAAATGGTGGACGAACTCTGATGAGCAGCATTTCCGTCGCCAATCTTGGCAAGGCTTACAAGCAATATCCAAACCGTTGGGCACGACTGGGCGAGTGGCTGCGGCCGTCTTCGGCCAAACCGCTGCATTCGCTTAAATGGGTGCTGCGAAATGTCTCTTTCACGGTGGAGCCGGGTGATGCGCTTGGCATCATCGGTATCAATGGCGCCGGCAAGAGCACGCTGCTCAAGATGATTGTCGGAACCACCCGCCCCACCACCGGCAGCGTGGCGATCACCGGGCGTGTGGCGGCATTGCTCGAACTGGGCATGGGCTTTCACCCGGACTTCACCGGGCGCCAGAACGCGTTCATGGCGGGCCAGCTTCTCGGCTATAGCGTCGAAGAGATAGAGCGGCTGATGCCCGAGATCGAAGCGTTCGCAGAGATCGGCGAGTACATCGACCAGCCGGTGCGGGTGTATTCGAGCGGCATGCAGGTGCGGCTGGCGTTCAGCGTTGCCACTGCGATTCGCCCTGACGTTCTCATCGTCGATGAGGCCCTGTCGGTTGGCGATACGCATTTCCAGCACAAGAGTTTCCAGCGAATCAAGGAATTCCGGGAACTCGGTACGACCTTGCTGATCGTGTCGCACGACAAGACCGCTATCCAGGCAGTGTGCGATCGCGCGATATTGCTCTCTGGCGGAGAGATCGCCATGGAGGGCGAACCCGAGGCCGTGATGGACTACTACAACGCGATGCTTGCCGATCATCAGAACCAGATGGTCGTTCAGGACGTGCGTGCCGACGGCAAGGTCCAGACTATCTCGGGTACGGGTGAGGCAACCATCTCCGAAGTCAGCCTGCGCAGCGCCGACGGCAAAGTGGTGGAAATTGTGAACGTCGGCCAGCCGGTGACTCTCCGGGCCGGTGTCAATACGCGGGAGGCGTTGCCTGAGCTGGTCCTGGGCTATCTGATCAAGGATCGCTTGGGGCAGCCGGTGTTTGGTACCAATACCTACCACCTCGGGCGCGCGCTGACCGACATTCCGGCTGGCGCAAACATGACATTTGAATTTGATTTTCCTGCCAATCTTGGTCCAGGCACCTATTCCATTTCGGTTGCCGTTCACACCTCGCACACCCATCTGGAAAGAAACTACGAGTGGCGCGACTACGCGCTGGTATTCAACGTCGTGAACATCGATCGTCCGTCGTTTTCGGGCGTCGCGTGGATTCCGCCCGTCGCCAGGTGCTCGCTGTGATCACGGATTTCTACCGGCGCTTTGAAGATCGTCATCGTGGTTCGCGCGAGCTGATCAAAGGCCGCCTGCGCGTCTACGAGCCATTCATTGCCCAGGTGACGGCACTCTATCCGGACGCCGCTGCGGTCGACATAGGCTGCGGGCGTGGTGAATGGTTGGAGATTCTGCGCGAACATCGCCTGCAGGCGATCGGCGTCAACATGGACGCCGGAATGCTCCGCGCCTGCGAAGAGGCGGGGCTGAGTGTCGTTGAGGGCGATGGCCTGGCATATCTTGATGGCCTGGCGGCAGACAGTCAGGTGCTTGTCTCGGCCTTTCACGTGGCCGAACACATCAGCTTCGACCAACTCTGCGATTTCGTCGCCAACGCCCTGCGCGTGTTGAAGCCGGGCGGGCTTCTGGTGATAGAGACGCCGAATCCCGAGAACATCGTCGTCGGCACGCGCAACTTCTACATGGACCCGACGCATCAGCGGCCTATCCCGCCACTGCTCTTGTCGTCGGTCGTCGAATTCTCCGGTTTCGACAGGGTCAAGACGTTACGGCTGCAGGAGTCGCGCGAGTTGGCAGAGAGCCAGCACGCTGGAATTCTCGACGTGCTGGAGGGCGTGAGCCCCGACTATGCCATCGTCGCTCAGAAGGGCGCCGATGCCGAGACTCTCGCACGCTTCGATGAAGTGTTCGCACGCGCATATGGACTAACGCTGGAAGAGTTGGCACATCGCTACGATCGTACTCAAGAGGGCAGTATCCTGAGCTTTCAACAGCAGGCCATTCAGGCTGAGTCTCGTGCGCAGCAATCCGAGGTTCGCGCCCAGCAGGCTGAGTCCCGTGCGCAGCAGGCAGAGTTCCGCGCGCATCAGGCAGAGGCGCGGACCCATCGCACCGAGGTGCGCCTCGACGCGGCAGAGAGCCGCGAGCAGGCCGTAACGGCAAAATTGGAAGGCCTGGTGGCCGAGCGCAATGCGGAGATCGAGCAGTTGAAGGCCGCTCTCTCAGCGACGCGAGACCAGGCCGATCACTTCCACGCCACCGTAAAATGCCTCCACGCAAGCACGTCGTGGCGCATCACGCGCCCCCTGCGGGGCATCAAGAAGCTCGTCACGGGCGAGCTGCGTGTCCTCGGTCCAAAGAATGGCGGAGCCGTTAGTTGGCGTGCCGCCGCGCTGGAACGGGCGCGCGGCGTTCTGGCGCATGGAATCCGCTTTGTCTTTCTGCGTCCGTCCCTCCGCCGGGCGTTGAGCTGGAGGCTGAAACGCTTCCCGTGGCTGCATCAAAGACTGCTGCGTGCCGGCGTGAATTCGGGTGCCATCCATCCTGACGGTTCGGTGCCAGAGGGGCCGCTGAAGAGTGCCCAGAAAGAGTTCGCGTGCACGCTGGACGATGGCCGTGAACTCACGCCGCGAGGTCAGGACGTCTACCGCCATTTGTCGAAGGCAATTGAGCAACGGAAGGCGCGGTCGTAATGCGTATAGTCATCGATATGCAGGGGGCTCAGACCGAGAGTCGTTATCGCGGAATCGGTCGTTTTACGATGTCCTTCGCGCAGGCGATCGCGCGAAATCGCGGCTCGCACGAGGTATTCCTTGCGCTGAGCGGGTTTTTCCCGGATACGATCCGGCCGATCCGCGAGGCCTTCGCCGGTCTCGTCCCCGCAGAGAATATCCGCGTCTGGTATGCGCCGGGCCCCGTGCTGCAGATGTCATCGGCAAACTTGGTTCGGGCGAAGACGGCCGAGCTGATTCGCGAGGCCTTCATCGCGGAGCTTCAACCGGACATCGTGCATATCTGCAGCCTGTTTGAAGGCTATCTGGATGACGCCGTCACCAGCATCCGACGCTTCGATTCTCGCGTACGGGTCAGCGTGACCTTGCACGACCTCATTCCGCTGCTCAACGCCGCCCAGTATCTGGATACCAATCCGTCATACAAGGATTACTACCTCCGCAAGGTCGAATACCTGAAGCAGGCCGATCTGATCCTCGCAATTTCGAAGTTCTCCATGCAAGAGGGCATCGATTGCCTTGGTATCGCCGCCGACCGTATTGGCTATGCGTCGAATGCTGTCGACAGCGATTTTCGCCCCGCGATGGTTCCCGAAGCGGAGCGGAAGACCTTGTTTGCGCGTCTCGGTATCGAGCGCCCGTTCGTGCTGTATTCGGGTGGTGCCGATGAACGCAAGAATCTCCCCCGACTGCTGCAAGCTTTTGCTGCGTTGCCGGAACACCTGAAGCGAAACTTTCAACTGGTGCTGGCAGGCCGGATCTCTGAAGGTGACGCCGGTTTGTTGCGACGCTCAGCGGCATCCAGCGGATTGCGGGACAGCGAGTGGAGCATGGTCGGATATGTCTCCGACAAAGAACTCGTCCAGCTTTATCGATCGTGCGCGCTGTTCGCTTTTCCGTCGTGGCACGAAGGCTTTGGACTGCCTGCGCTCGAAGCCATGGCGTGCGGCGCTCCGGTCATTGCGGCGGGGACGTCGAGCTTGCCGGAAGTCGTTGGCAATCCGGATGCCCTCTTTGACCCGTTCGATGTCGGCAGCATCGCTCGCAAGCTCGAAGAAGCTCTTGCCGATGAGAATTTCCGTGCATCGCTTCGAGAGCGCGGCCTGCAGCGGGTCCCGATGTTCTCGTGGGAAGAGACTGCACGGACCGCTGTGCGAGCTTTTGAACGACTGATCGACGCCGACGAGGCGGGGGCTGCAGCTCAGAAGCCCGAAGGCGTGAAGCCGCGCCTTGCATTCGTGTCGCCGCTGGCTCCGCAGCGCACCGGGATCGCCGGCTACAGCGGAGATTTGCTGCCTCAACTCGCTGAACACTACGACATCGAACTCATCGTCGAGCAACCGTCGGTGACAGATCCGTGGGCGCGCAATCACGGTCGGGTGCGCGACGTCGCATGGTTCGTTGCGCACGCCCCCGAGATGGATCGGGTGATCTATCAGATGGGTAACTCTCCGTATCACTGGTACATGCTGCCGCTGATGAAGGAGATCCCTGGCGTCGTCGTCTTGCACGATTTCTTTCTGAGCAGTCTGCTTGCCTGGGCGGAGTCCGTACTCGGCAGTACGGTCTGGAGTGCTTCGTTGCGCTCTTCGCACGGGTACTACGCATTGGCCCAACGGTACCGCGACGCAGAGGAAGCCAAGCGCAGATACCCCACCAATTTCGAGGTCCTGCAGTATGCAAAGGGGATTGTCGTACATTCGGAGCATTCGCGAGAATTGGGCGAGCGCTGGTATGGCGATGGCTTCACCCGCGACTGGCGGGTGATTCCCCTGGTGCGCAAACCAGCCGCAAAGCATGATCGTCTTGAAGCCAAGGCGGCGCTGGGTCTGGCGCCCGACACCTTCGTCATATGCTCGTTCGGTTTCATCGATCCGACCAAACTGAACCACCGCATCCTGGACGCTTGGTTGGGCAGCCGACTGGCGAAGGACGAGCGTTGCATCCTCGTGTTTGTCGGAGACAACCATAGTGGAGACTACGGCGCGCGTCTGACTGCAACGATTGCCGCGTCGGGCCTGCAGGATCGCATTCGCATCACCGGTTTTGCATCGGACGAAATGTTCGAGCAATACCTGAGCGTTGCCGATCTCGCCGTGCAATTGCGGACTCAATCGCGTGGCGAGACATCGGCGGCTGTGCTCGATTGCATGAATTACGGGATCCCGCTGGTCTGCAACGCGCACGGATCGGCGGCAGAGGTGGATGCCGCGGCGATCTGCATGTTGCGTGACGATTTCGACGATGCGGAACTCATCGAGTCGATCGAAGCCCTGGCGGCTGATGCCGACAGGCGCGCCGGCCTTGGCAATCTCGCCAGCACCATCATCCGCGAACGCCACTCACCGAGCGCATGCGCGGCCCAGTATCGTGATGCGCTGGAAGGTTTCTACACAAAAGCTGCGCCGTGCTTGCCGGCCCTGGTAGATCGCATCGCAGACCTCGCCTCGGAAGAGCCCGCCCGCGTGGATGTCGCCTCGCTGGCTGAGCACATGGCAAAGACCTTCCCGCTTGCGCCGTCGTCGCGCCGTCTGATCATGGATGTCACCGCCACGCGTCGGACTTCGCTCAACACAGGTATCGAGCGTGTGGTCCGCAAGATAAGCGGCCATTGGCTGGCTTCATTGCCGGAAGGGCTGCGGGCCGACCCGGTCTTCCTGTCGCCGGACGAAGAGGGGCATTTCAGCTATCGTTGTGCCAACCAGTGGGCGATCGATCTGTTGGGCGGCGGCGAGTCCTCGCTCGCGGACGAGAAGATGGATTTCCGCGCTGGCGACGTATTGATTGTGTTCGACGTCTCTGGCGACCCCCTGGTGCGCGCCGCAAAGCAAGGGCTGTATCGCGATCTGTCGAACCAAGGGGTGGAGATCTGGGTGCTCACCTATGATCTTCTGCCGATTCTGTATCCCGAGTTTTTCCCTCCCGGCGCCAGCGAGGCATTCACCGAGTGGTTCGCAGCGGCGGCTGAACATGCCTCGGGTGTTGCATGTATTTCCGCTTGGTGCGCGCAAACCGTCCGCCAGTGGCTCGATGCCGAATTCGGTGAGCGGGCTCGCAATATTCGAGTAGCCCATTTCCCGCTGGGCTCCGACTTCGCGCACTCAGCGGCAACCACCGGGCTATCCAGCGAGGAGGAGGAATTCCTGACTGGCATGGACGGTAAGGTCACCTTCTTGTCGGTTGCTACGATCGAGCCGCGCAAGGGACACCACCAACTCATCTGCGCGTTCGAGCAGCTATGGGCGAGTGGCGTCGATGTGCGCCTTGTGCTCGTCGGCAAAGAAGGGTGGCGCGATCTTCCCCCACACGCGCGCCGGACCATCCCGGCAATCGTGGAACGTCTGCAGACGCATGCCGAACTCAATAAGCGTCTGTTCTGGCTGAACACGGTCTCGGATGCTTTCCTGACGCGCATCTACGAACAGGCGTCGTGCTTTGTTTACGCGAGTGAAGGCGAGGGCTTTGGCCTGCCTCTGATCGAGGCGGCGCACCACGGTCTTCCTGTCCTGTCGCGCGACCTTGATGTCTTTCGCGAAGTGCTCGGTGACAGAGCTACGTATTTTTCCGGCGATGCGAGTGCGCTGGCCGAAGCAGTTCAGAAATGGCTGGGGCTCGACGCGAAGGATGCATTGCCGTTGCAGCGCGATGTCATATGGCCGACATGGGCGGAGAGCGCGGAACAGCTCGCACGCATCGTGGGGACGTCCAATGTCCAGGGCTCCTGAGATGCTATCGGACGGGTTGAGCGCAACGGCGATTTCTGGACGCACGCAGCGCCATTTCGCCTAAACACTTATTGTTTTGCGCCGTGGTTTGCCATGGCACCAAAGTACAAATTAATTCTCCGTGGGGCGACATGCATATGCAACAGACATCTGGCCACATTAATTCGGTTGCCAGGGCGAACGGCAAGGAAAACGCACTGCCGGCCATTCAGCCTGTGGCGACGCTGATTCGGAATTATGGGCCGGTGCTGCTTGGCTTTGTTGTCCTGGTCATGTTGCTTCTGGTGCGTGGTCGTTACCTGCAGACGGGTAGCAACGATCTCATTCAGCACTATCTGCTTGTCGATGAAATCATGCAGCACGGCCATATAAGGCCGTCGCCATTGCCGAATATCTGGGGGATGGAGTCCTACCCGCCGATGTCGCACTGGATGGCTGCGGTTGCGGGATGGATTGGCGGTTCGGGGATTGTTGGCATGATGCTGATAACGGTCGCCAGCATATACCTGAGCTACTCGGCGATGATGCGGACGATTTCGTTGACATCCTCCATCTTGGTGTTCGTGGCGCTGTTCTTTGCGCTGCAGTTTTCGCTTTCGTTTGTAGGGTGGGAGGTCGTACACACATTCTTCTATCCGCAGATAGTCGCAAATGTCGTTTATTTCTGCATGCTGCTGATTGCATCGAGATTCGCCAACTCAGAAGGACGCGCGGCGCTATTGCTTGTTGCCGGCTGGGCGACGATGTGGATTCAGCCGGTGATCGCAGTGCACATACTTGCGTTGGCTTGTTTTCTCGCACTGTTCGATGTGTTCGAGTCGCGCAAGGGTGGCAAGGCCCTGATCAGATCGGTCGTCGTTCTCGTTGTGACCACCCTGGCTGCCGCAGCCGTAGTCCTTCTGAACCCCGTGTTCCGGACAATGAGAACGATTGCATCGAACGACGGATGGTTGATGCTGGGCTATCCAAATGTCGTGCTGGTGGCACTCCTTTGCGGGGCTATCGGTGCAGTCAACGTCTATCGTCGGCGCTCGAGGATCGATGTGGTACTGGGGTGCGCCGTATTGGCAGCAACCAGCCTGGTTCTGCTGCAATTCCTGGCCCTCAGATTGCTCGGTGACGGCTCGATGTATGCCGTGAAGAAGCACATGTTCATTGTGTTTACGCTCGGCGTCATGAATGTCGCTCGCATTGTGGCGTCGAAGCTGGAGTTTGAGCGGGTCGAAAACCTGCGTGCATGGGTCGCGCCTGTTGCTGCGGGATTCATGGCGCTGGTACCGCTGCGCGACTTCAAGGAGCCCATTCTGCCGGTCGTCCAGGCGATGAAATTCTCGGATAACGCCGTTAGCTACGTCATGCCAAGCTCCGACGTGAAATCCGGGAAAACCGTCTTTTGGGATCCGTCCGCCTCTGGTTTTGTGAATGTGCTGGTGACGGCAGGAGCAATCCAGCACGCTTTCGACAATCAGACGAATGCGTGGGTGCTGGGACAGAAAGCTGTCGCTGCCGATGCGAAGTTCGTAATAACGAAACGAACGGATGACCTTTCGCAGAACTGCGACACAACCGTCTTGCAAGGCCGCGTTCTACGAAATCGTGGATGTATCTTGTTTCCGTGGGTATCAGCCCGGCCAGAAAATCGAAATGAAGTCTGGTGGTCAAACTTGGCAGTACGGCACGTCGGGGTGGTACGACCCCGAGGCTTGGGGAGTATGGGGCGGCGCGAGCAGCGAGCTAAAGCTCCATATTGTTCCGCCCTTGGCCCAGAAGGATTACGAACTGCGTCTTGAAGGAATGCCGTTCATGAGTCCCCGGCGCCCATCTCAGAACATCGATGTCGTCGTGAATGGAAAGAAGATCGCGCAATGGCATTTCGATGCGAACTCCCCGGACAAGCCTGTTGCGGCCAAGATTCCGCGTGAACTGATCGGCGATGGTTCTGTGGTCATCCGTTTCGACGCGCCCGACGCTATTTCTCCAGTGGATGCTCAGGTCTCCGTTGACCCAAGAAAGCTCGGGCTTGGGGTTCGGTCCGTGCAGATAGACGTTCTGAAATGAAAGTGCCTCAACGGACTGCCTGATTGGTGGTCTTGTTTTGTTCGACAAATCGTCGAAGATGAGTTCATGAACGCAGTCATTCATGCAGGAGGTCTGAGCGCCCGCTTGATTTTCGGTCATCGCCGGTAAACAGGGATTGGCGCAGCGAGGTGGTCGAAATCGACTGCCTGGGTGCTCAACAATCTTGAATGCAATCGGAACTTGCGAATATCGGATGCGTTCCTGCGAGGAATCGGACGATTTTCGCGTTGTAGCGAAGAGATGATCAGTTGGCCTAGATATCTGCCGATGACTTACGACAGACAGAATTTGGATGTGGGAACAAAGACTCGTGCGTGGGTGCAGCCGCTCGCTCTTGGCGTTGCTGTCGTTTTGGTGTGGTGCATTTATTTCCGCCGGACGAGTTGGGACGCTTTGGGGGCGCTCAGCCTCACCCACGGGGACGCAGCACTTGTGCTGGGAACGGCCAAGGCATACATGGATGGCGACATCTGGCCGGTCCTCCAAAAATTCGTGGCGCATCTTGGCGCCCCATTCTCGGCCAACTGGAATGACTGGCCCGTCACGGAGGACTTTCTCATTGCAGGTATAGGCTGGACAGGGCGGTTGGTCGGATTGACACAGGCCGGAAACCTGTTCGTGCTGTTGGCTCATGTTCTGGCCGCTGTCTCATTCTGGTTCGTCGCGAAGAAGATGAAAGTTTCGTCCGCTTTCGCACTGATGGGCGGATTGCTGTACGGCTTGAGTGTCTATGCCTTCGCTCGGGGTCTTTCACACATCGTGCTCGCGATGTATTGGCACGTGCCACTGCTGCTGATGCTGACGTGGTGGACGTATACGCCCTGCCTTATTCGCGACGACATGCGCAAAACGGTGGCTGCGTGTGTGGTGGCTTTCATCGCGGGAACCTTGAATCCATATTATTCGTGGATGGCGGTTCAACTCTTCGGCTTCGCTTTGGTGTTGCACGTGGTGCGCAAACAGTACGCTTCGTGCTGGGTGCCGGTGTTGTTGATTGCCTGTATCGGCGCCGGGTTCTTTTGCTCGAACATCGACACGCTTTCGTATGTGTGGGGACACGGCAAAAACCCCGGCGCGATCGCGCGAGACCTCGCCGATCTGCAACTATATGGCCTGAGAATTCCCGACCTGTTCTACCCATTCCAGGGTAACAACCTCCACTTCTGGCAGAGAATCGCGACGCGGCTCTACGTCAGCAAAGTGGGCTCGCAGGGGGAAATGTGGTCCACTTACCTGGGCCTGGTGTCGGCTGTCGGTCTGCTCGGTTTGATCTGTTCTGGCGCCTACTGGGTGTTCTTGGGAGATCGACCGTCGGCCATGTGGTGGCAGGCGATATGGATCTTTGCCTACTCGGTGGTGGGCGGGGTGAATCTGTTGTTAGGGTCGCTCGGACTCACACTCTTCCGTGCCACCAACCGCTTCAGTATTTTTCTGCTGACGCTGGGCCTCCTGTTTCTATGTCAGTGGGCCAGTCGGCGTCTCGATCCCAGGGCTGCGTGGGTCGTCGCCGCGGCCATCGCCGTATTCGGTTTGTGGGATCAACTGCCTCACAGGCCAAGTGCAGAAGAGGTGACCAATGAAGTGGCAGCTCTCCAGGTTGACCGCGAATTTGCCGCACGCCTGCAAGCGGGTATTCCTCCCAATGGCATGGTATTCCAGTTGCCCGTAGCGGAATTCCCGGAGATGCCGCCCATCGTCGCGATGAACGACTATGAACATTTCCGGCCGTACATTTTCACGTCCGGGGTGAGATATTCATACGGGACGACAAAGGGCCGCTTCGACGCGTCCTGGCAGGCAAGCACGGCCGGCAAGCCCGTTGCACAGATGGTTGATGACTTGCAGGCGTATGGATTCGACGCCGTCCTGATCAATCGTCGCGGGTACCTTGATCGAGGCGAGGCTTTGATTGGCGAGCTGCGTCAGCGCGGCTTGAATGTCGTCAGCGACTCGCCGGACCTGGTGGCTTTCCGTCTGGCGCCCAGCAATGCAGGAAAGCGGCCGGAGATCGTAGGATTCGCGCGAAACTGGTTGACCGCAGAGGGGCCGAATCGCTGGGCCATCGGGCGCAACGCGACGGTGGTCCTTGGCAGGGGCGATGCGCACGACAAGCCAAGGCACGTGAGCTTCGACCTTACCGTCCTGAGAGAACAGAAAGTGGATGTTCTCTGGAACGGAACGCTTGTCGATAGCTTTCGCATGACTCCCGGGGAGCCCAAGAGATTCAACCGAGTCCTTACAATGACCCAAGCGTTCAACACGTTGGAGCTGCGTTCAGATACGGAGCCTGCGCTGCCCGGCAATGGCGACCCGCGTATGTTGTCATTCAAACTATCGGAATTCTCGACCAATTAATTGCATCGAAAGGCAAGGCAATGAAAGCAGTCATTCTGGCGGGCGGATTGGGAACACGGCTAAGCGAAGAGACCGTCGTTAAACCCAAGCCCATGGTCGAGGTCGGCGGCAAGCCGATGCTGTGGCACATCCTGAAGATCTATTCCAGCCACGGCGTGAATGACTTCATCATTTGTTGCGGCTACAAGGGTTACCTGATCAAGGAGTATTTCGCCAACTACTTCCTGCACATGTCCGATGTCACCTTCGACATGCGCGAAAACACCATGCAGGTGCACCACAAGAAGGCCGAGCCGTGGCGCGTGACGTTGGTCGATACCGGCGAGAGCACCATGACCGGCGGACGTCTGAAGCGCATCGCCCAGCACGTAGGCGAAGACGACTTCTGCATGACGTATGGCGACGGTGTCTCGGACGTGGACGTCGGCGCGCTGATCGCCTTCCACCAGCGGCATGGAAAGCTGGCGACGGTGACCGGAGTGCAACCTCCGGGGCGCTATGGTTCGCTCGATCTGAACGGCACCAACGTCAAGTCCTTTCTCGAAAAACCCAACGGTGATGGCGGCTGGATTAATGGCGGCTTCTTCGTGTTGTCGCCCAAGGTGCTCGATCTGGTTGAAGGTGACGAGACCATTTGGGAGCGCGAGCCGATGGAAGCATTGGCGACACAAGGCCAGCTCGAAGCCTATTTCCACAGTGGTTTCTGGCAGCCGATGGACACCATGCGCGACAAGGTCAATCTGGAAGGCCTCTGGGAAGCGGGGCGCGCGCCATGGAAGGTCTGGAAATGAATGCCGAATTCTGGCGCGGTCGTCGTGTCTTCCTGACTGGGCACACCGGTTTCAAGGGAAGCTGGCTGTCGCTATGGTTGGAGTCCGCTGGCGCCCGTGTGACCGGCTACGCGTTGCCTGCGCCGACTTCACCCAGCTTGTTCGACGTCGCCAAGGTTGCCCAGGGCATGGAGTCGTCTGTTACCGGCGATGTACGCGATCTCGAAGCGCTCACTGCATGCATGCGCAAGGCCCAGCCTGAAGTCGTAATCCACATGGCTGCGCAGGCGCTCGTGCGGTACTCGTACGAGCATCCCGTTGAGACCTATGCGACGAACGTCATGGGCACGGTGAACCTTCTCGAAGCCGTGCGCCGTGTTGGCGGTGTGCGTTCAGTGGTGGTGGTGACCAGCGACAAGTGCTACGAGAACCGCGAGTGGCCGTGGGGGTATCGCGAGAACGAACCCATGGGCGGCCATGATCCGTACAGCAACAGCAAGGGGTGTGCGGAACTGGTGACGTCGGCCTATCGCGACTCCTTCTTCTCCCCTGCGCGCTGGAACGAGCACGGTGTGGCGCTGGCATCCGGCCGTGCCGGCAACGTGATCGGCGGGGGGGATTGGGCGCTGGATCGTCTGATTCCCGATATCCTTCGCGGCATCGCTGCCGACGAGGAGGTCGTAATCCGCAGCCCTGGCGCCATTCGTCCGTGGCAACACGTGCTTGAACCCCTGTCTGGTTACCTGCTGCTTGCCGAACGCCTGTACCACGACGGCGCTGCATTCAGCGAGGGCTGGAATTTCGGCCCCCACGACGAAGACGCACGACCGGTGTCGTGGATCGTCGAGAAAATGGTGGCAATGTGGGGGCCGCAAGCGCGCTATCGCATTGATGCGCCCGCCAACGCTCCCCACGAAGCCAATTACCTCAAGCTCGACTGTTCCAAAGCGCGTCAGCGTATGGACTGGCATCCGCGTTGGCGCCTGCATTCGACCTTGCAGCGAATCTGCGAATGGCAGCGCGCATGGCTCGATGGTGAGGACATGCGCACATTCACGCTTGGCCAGATCGAAGCGTACATACATACCCCGGCACATCTGCCTCAGAACGATTGATGACCACCATGCAAGACAGAAACGAAAAACTCACAGCCCTGCGCCAAGACATCGCCAAGTTGGTCGATGAATATGCTCGCGTCCAGTATGAGCCGCGCGCCTTCGTGCCCGGCACGAGCGTTGTGCCTCCGTCAGGCAAAGTGATCGACGGTGAAGAGCTCAAGCTGATGGTCGAGGCGTCCCTCGATGGATGGCTGACTACCGGCCGCTTCAACGATGAATTCGAAAAGCGCCTGGCATCATTCATTGGCGTCAGTCACCTGATCACCACCAACTCTGGCTCGTCGGCGAACTTACTGGCCTTTGCGACGCTGACTTCGCACAAGTTGGGCGAGCGTGCCATCCGTCCAGGGGACGAAGTCATTGGCGTTGCGGCGGGCTTCCCGACGACCGTCAATCCGATCCTGCAATTCGGTGCTGTGCCGGTTTTCGTGGACGTTGAACTGGGCACCTACAACATTGACGTGACGAAGCTCGAGGCTGCGATCTCGCCGAAGACCAAGGCAATCATGCTGGCCCACACGCTGGGCAACCCGTACAACCTCGCCGCCGTGAAGGCGATGTGCGAAAAGTACGGACTGTGGTTGGTCGAGGATTGCTGCGACGCGCTGGGTTCGACCTACGATGGCAAGCTCGTCGGCACCTTTGGTCACATCGGGACGCTCAGCTTCTACCCGGCACACCACATCACCATGGGCGAGGGCGGCGCTGTCTTCACCAACGATCCCGGCCTCAAGCAGATCGCCGAATCGTTCCGTGACTGGGGACGCGACTGCTACTGCCCGCCGGGCAAAGACAACACCTGTGGCAAGCGTTTCTGCTGGAAGTTGGGCAGCCTGCCGGAAGGGTATGACCACAAGTACACCTACTCGCACCTGGGCTACAACCTCAAGATTACCGATATGCAGGCTGCATGCGGTCTGGCGCAGTTGGAAAAGGCGCCGAAACTCATCGAGGCCCGCAAGCGGAACTTCGCATACTTGAAGGAAAAGCTGCAGTCCTGCGCTGAATTCCTGATCCTGCCGGAAGCCACCAACAACAGCGATCCCTCGTGGTTCGGCTTCCCCATCACGATCAAGCCCGAAGCAGGTATCAATCGGGTGGATCTGCTGCAGTATCTCGATCAAAACAAGATTGGCACTCGTCTGCTGTTCGCCGGTAATCTGACGCGCCAGCCGTACATGATTGGTCGCAATTTCCGCATCAGCGGTGAATTGACCAACACCGACATCATCATGAATCAGACCTTCTGGGTGGGAATTTACCCTGGGCTGACACAGGAGATGCTCGATTTCACTGTGGAGAAAATCGAGACTTTCCTGGGGGTGAATTTTTGATCCAGGCGCCACGAATCTTCTCGTCAAAACTACAGGGTCGGCCTTGGCTGATTTCAAACATCCGGTGGTGCGCCATGCAGCATGAAACGACAGTTGACCCTCGGTCTCGTGACGGCGCACTAGCGCAGACGTCACGCGTTCGTGGCGTTATCGGCGCACGCGTGCCAGAAGTACGGTTGACCACCCTCTACAGCAAGGAAACAGGCACATGGCTCGGGCTCTAATCGTTGGCGGTGGCGCAATTGGCCGGGGTTTTGTCCCCTGGCTTCTGGACGCATTTGAACTGGATATCCTGGATGCTTCACCGGATCTCGTGAATGGAATCTCCTCGCGCGGGGGGTTTCTTTCATTCATGAGCGATGGCGAGCAATTGCTGGAAAAGTGGGTCCGGCCGCATCGTATTGCCACGACTTTTGACGCGCTGCAGCCCCTGCAGTACGACATAGCATTCATTTCGGTAGGGCCGCGCAACACAACGCGGCTACCCGCCGGAATAGAAAAGCTGCGCTGCCCGATTTTCAGTCTCGAGAACGACCCGATCACGGTTGATTGGATCAAGCAATCGTACGGACTGAATGCGGTCTATTTCGGGGTGCCGGACGTTATTACTTCTTCGACGGCGTCGCCGGACAACCTTGTTCGCGATCCCTATGCCATTCACACCGAAAATGGTGTGCTCTATCTTCAGCGTCCGCCTGAGTTGGATCCGTCGTTGGAGCGCTTGCTGCCGGACGTCCGCTGGCTACCGGTGGAGCGCTTGAATCAGGAATGGGACGCCAAGCTCTACATCCACAACACGCCACATTGCATCGCCGCTTATCTGGGACATATGGCGGGCTGCACCTACCTGCATGAGGCGCTGGCCAAGCCGGCGATCCAGCGCGCCGTCGACGGTGTGATCGATGAACTGCTGTGCGCGCTCAAGATGGTAACGCCCTACGACCATCACTTCATCGAGTCCTATGCGATCAAGGAAGTGCGCCGATTCTCGAATCGCCTGCTATTCGACCCCGTTTCGCGCGTTGCTCGCGAGCCGCTGCGAAAGCTGCATCCTTCAGGGCGGTTGATGGGCGCATTGAGGCTGCTGCTGTCCACCGGCGTCAACCCAACGTATCTGACGGCTGGCATCGCGGCAGCCCTGTGTTATGCCGACAAGAACGACAGGGACTATGTCCAGCTTTCCGAACTCGAGGAGTTTGGCATTCCAGCATTCCTGAAATACCACCTTGGTTTGGACGAGCAGAGCATTGAGTCCGAGTTTGTTGCCAGACACTATGCGGACGCCGTCCGTTTTCTCCGCAGGGAAATCGTATGAAGCTACTCAACCTTGCTGCCCGAGTCTCGTGTGCGTTTAGCTCCCGCAATTCGCAACAGACGCGCACGGTTCAGAAAGTGAAAGACAACCAGAGTCGCGATGTCGTCACGGAGCTGGACATGAGGCTGCATCGCATCTCCGAGCAGTTCGTCGCCGAGCGGCTCCCCGGATGCCGTTTGCTGTCCGAAGAGGGCGGGCACGAAGCGCTGGATACCGGCGAAATATGGGAAGGTGAATGGTTGATCGTCGATCCCCTGGACGGATCGAACAACCATGCACTGGCGATGCCGAACTATGGCTACATGGCGGCCCACATGCGGAACGGACGTCTGGACGGCGCCGTCATCGTGGTGCCTGAACACAATCAGTACATCGTGCTTGAAGCTGGGCAAAGCCTGTATTCCCAGCCCTTGCCGTTGGCCGGGGCCAGTGAACACGGGACGGTCTATTACGCCTATCCGCCGAAGCAGGACAAGCAGGCACGGCAAGCCCGCGGGGCGTTGCAGGACCTGATCGACGCCGAGTCAGCGGGGATGTATCGGTATGGTTCCGCCTGCGCAGGTCTCTATCAGTTGCTCTGTGGCAGACACATGGCATTCGTCGGCCATGGTATCCGCGTGTGGGATGCCATCGCATTTTTGCCGGTGCTGGCGTCCAGGCAGATTCCCGTCAAGTACGCCATCACGGGGCAGAGCATCACCCTCGTGGCCGGGACGAAAGCTGGTTTTCTTGAAGGCGCGGAGCAGATTCTGAAAACGGAACAAGGCTTGGCTTTGCACACTTTTCGTAATGACAGTCTGAGGGCCGACGCACAATGAATATCCCGCTTTATCTCTTCTGCGGCGGACCTGCCTACGATAACGAGGGGCGGCCCAAGCCCCTGATGAAAATCCGCGAGGACCGTAGTCTGCTCGTGCATTTTCTGCTGTATCTGAAGTGCCACCGTTCGTCCATGCCCGCAAGCGTTACCCTGTTGTGCGACGACGGACAAGAGGCCGCGCTGGAAGCCGAAGTGGCCGGGCTGCCTTACCCCGTGCCTATTCACATCCAGGCTTGTGGCCCGTGCGCCAATACGTTCGAGAAATTCTCACATGCGCTGCGAGGAGCTGCTGACCATAACGCGCTGGTCCAGTTTGGGTATCCAGATATCTTCTTCGACGAGTTTTCTGAACCTCACAGGGAAGCCCTGGAATGGGAATCCTCGGTGCATATCAGCGCGGCAGCACTCACCAGCAGATTCCCCAGGCTAATCGTTGACGTTTACAACAGCAAGGTCAAAGGGATTTCAAACTACAGCAGCCCCGTTCCTGCTAATCCTTTGCATGTATTCGGGGGCGACCTTTGGGGACGCGTAGGCCAACTGCTGGCGCTCGCCGAAGAGTTCCGCGCTCAGGCCACAGCGCCGTCGCCGAGCCTTGAATACGACTTTTTCTTTTGGCTGACCAACCACGACAGGATGCGTTGCGTGATGTTGCAAGGTGAGCGGATGTGGATTGATTCCATCCGTGACATCCACCAGCTTCTGGCGAAAACGGGTGACCTTTGATGAAGTACTCAGAACTGCTTGGGGAGTGGCTGGTCGAGCTCGGCTACACGCACTGCTTCTTTGTTGCGGGCGGTGGCATCATGCATCTGTTGGACGGGGTTCGTAACCGTTTTGAGTGCATTCCCGTCGTCCATGAAGTTTCCGCCGGTATTTCCGCGGAGCATTTCAATCAATGTGCCCAGAACGGCCGGCGGGCTTTTGCGCTGGTGACAACCGGACCGGGGCTGACAAACGTCGTCACCGCAGTGGCCGGATGCTACGTCGAGCATCGTGAACTTCTGGTCATCGCCGGGCAGGTGAAGTCCACCGATCTATTGACGCATCCGGAGCGGCAGCGCGGCGTCCAAGAGGTGGACGGGAGCGCAATTTGCGCTCCGGTTTCGGTGCGCAGCGAGTGTCTGCGTGCGCCGATCTCGCGCTCGCGCTTCCTGTCGTTGGTGCGCCTCGCCCAAGGCCCGCATCCTGGACCCGTCGTCATCGAAGTGTGCCTCGATGTCCAGGGCGCAGCGGTCGACCGCGACGCGCTTTGCGGGGAGCTGGGTTCTATCGCCTGCCTGGAAATCGCCCCCCGAGAAGACGATGTCGTCGGCATGAGGAAGTTGCTCAACGGTGCACGACGTCCCCTGGTGTTGTTTGGCGGGCTAGTGAGCAGAGAGGCCGCCAAAAACGCGCTGCCCGTACTAGAGCGTTTGGGCCTGCCCGTTGCCACCACGACGAGCGCTATTGATCGACTGCCCACTGGATCTCCGATCTTTGCTGGACGGCCGGGGACTTGGGGTGGTCAGCGGGCTGCGAATCTGATTTTGGCACAAGCGGATGTCGTCCTTGTTCTCGGCGCCCAGCTCGATCTGCAGCAGACCGGCTTCAACTACCGGGAGTACGCACCGCAAGCACGAATGGTGCATGTCTTTCCGTCCCAGGCTGAACTCGATCGTATTGGCCCGCCGAGCCACAGCAAGGTGCTCGCGTCTCCCGACGCCGCGCTTTCCGCATTGCTGCAAGGGTTGCAGTGGGAGGATAAGGACGGATGGGGCGACTACGTGCGGGAGGTCCGAGCACGGGTTCCCGTACTCGAGGCGGTCAATACGAGCGGCCCTGGGTATGTCAACTCGTTCCGCTTCTTGGGGAATCTTTCGCGGGCGACGCAACCTTCCGATGTGCTCGCCCTGTGCTCCAGTGGCGGCTCTTTCACGGGGGCGCTGCAGAGCTATGAAGTAGCGCCCGGGCAGTTGGCCACAACCAGTGCCGCCCATGCCAGCATGGGGTACGGACTGGCGACCGCCATCGGGGCCGCTTTTGCTGATCGCTCCCGACGTGTGGTGCTCACCGAAGGCGAAGGCGGGTTTGCTCAGAACCTCCAGGAGTTGGCGGTCATCAAGCGTTTTTCGCTGCCGATCAAGATCTTCCTGCTCGAGAACCAAGGCTACGCTTCGATCCGCGCTACGCAGAAGAAATTCTTCAACGGGGCCTATCTGGGCTGCGACCCCGAAACCGGGCTTGGCTTCCCCAACTGGGAGAAGCTGTTCGAGGCTTACGATATCCCGTGTCGCTTCCTCCGCGAAGATGAAGCGGAGGAAGGAGCCTTGCGCAAGCTGCTGGACGAGCGCTCCGGGCCGGAGGCCTGGGTGGTCCGCGTTGATCCGAACCAACCCAATTGGCCTGCCGTATCCACCGTCTTGGCCGCCGATGGTTCGCTGACGTCGAGTCCGCTGTACGACATGCTCCCGAAACTGGCCGACGACACGTTGGCCAGCGTTGGGCGTTACCTTCCCGGCAGGTAAGGCTATGGGGCATTTCTTCCCCGTTCACGCGGCGCTGGTCGAGCAGATCCGTTCCTCCGAGACGCGATACGTCATCGTCGGTGCGGGCGGATGGATCGGGCGCGCCTGCGCTGAGTACCTCGCCTCTGTGCTGGGCGATGCGGCGCTCAAGCGCGTGTCCTTGTATGGATCGTCTGCGCGCGTTCTCAATACCGATGCCGGCATCAGCCTCCCTGTGCGCGAACTCGGACGTGATGCGGATTACCCGTTGCCGGGTCGTCCGACGGTGGTCCTCCACTGTGCCTTTCTCACCATGGACAAGGTGGGGGGCATGTCGGCGGAAGACTACGTGACGCGCAATCTGCAGATTCGCCGACAGGCGGCCGATGTGATGCGGTCGTGTGGAGCAACGGGTGTCATGGTGCTGTCGTCGGGCGCGATCTATGACTTTCTGTCGCCGCGCCCGGGCCGCCCCGCAGACGCCAACCTGTATGGCCGCCTCAAGTTTGAAGACGAGTGTTATTTCTCGGGCATTGCCGATGCACTGGGGGCAAGCTTCGTGTGCCCACGCGTGTTCAATATCTCGGGTCCGTATATCAACAAGCCGGCGACCTATGCACTTGCGTCGTTCATTCTCGATGCGCTGCGTGGCAAGGCGATCGGCATCCGCGCGAACCGTCCGGTGATGCGTGCCTATATGCCGGTGCAGACCTTGATCGAGGTGACCTTGTCCCTGCTTGCCGAGGGACGTTCGCCGGGCGTATTCGACTATGCGGGTGGTGCCGAAATTGAAGTCGGCGCACTCGCGCAACAGGTGATCGATGTGACCCGGAGCACGGCTACGATCGAACGGCCGGAGCTGGACGCAGCACTCGCGCCGGATCGCTATATCGGCAGCGGTGAGGCACTGGCGACAGCCATGCGTGACTATGGCATGGTCGTGCGCGGCATGCGCGATCAGATTCTCGACACGGTGGACTATCTTCGCGCCCAGGAAGGGATGTCCGCATGAACGGTGCTTGCGAAGCCATTCGCCGTATCGAAGCACGGATTGCCCACCGGATCGATCCGCGCTTCGTGCGTTTTCTTTTCGTGGGCGGATTGAACACGCTGTTTGGCTATGGCGTTTACGCACTCTGCCTGTTTGTCGGTCTGCACTACGCCGTAGCGACCTTGCTGTCGACGGTGCTCGGCGTGTTGTTCAACTTCATGACCACCGGACGCCTGGTCTTCTCGTCGCGTGAGAATCGTCTTCTATGGCGCTTCGCGTTGGTATACGCACTGCTCTACCTGGCTAACATTGCGTGCATTGGTGGCTTGCAGCGGCTCGGGATGAATGCGTACTGGGCGGGCGGTGTGATGCTTCTTCCGATGGCCGTCATGGCATTTGTGCTCAACAAGAAACTGGTATTCCGAAATGCGTAAGTTGATCAGTATCGTGACCCCGTGCTTCAACGAAGAGGACAACGTTAACGAGTTGTGCTCGCGCATTGCGCAGGTCATGGAGCACCAGCCCTACGATTACGAACACATCCTCATCGACAACTGTTCATCGGATCGCACCGTCCAACGCGTCAAGGCCATCGCGCAACGCGACAGCCGCGTGAAGCTCATCGTCAACGCGCGCAATTTCGGACATATCCGCTCCCCTTATTACGGCATCCTGCAGTCGCGCGGGGACGCCTGCGTTCTCATCGCTTCCGATCTGCAGGACCCGCCGGAGATGATTCCGGAGTTCATCAAGAAATGGGAGAGCGGCTACAAGGCGGTGTTTGCCGTCAAGCCAGAAAGTGAAGAGAGCGCGGTGATGTTCCTGCTTCGTCGCGCGTACTACAGGTTCATTGCGCGCATCTCCGAAGTCTCGCTCGTACAAAATGCGACGGGCGCAGGATTGTTCGACAAGGATCTTGTCGATATTCTGCGCAAGCTGCGCGATCCGTACCCCTATTTTCGCGGCCTGGTGTGCGAGATCGGGTTCCCGGTGGCGACGGTGCCGTTCCGTCAGCCGCGGCGCAAGCGCGGTGTGACCAAGAACAACTTCTACACACTGTATGACATGGCGATGCTGGGCATCACCAATCATTCAAAAGTGCCGCTGCGCCTGATCACTATGGCCGGCTTTGCGCTCTCCATCCTGAGCCTGGTGATCGCTTTTGGCTTCCTGGTTGCAAAGCTGTTGTTCTGGAATCTATTTCAGCTCGGCATCGCACCGGTACTGATCGGACTGTTCTTCTTTGGTGGCATCCAGATGTTCTTCATCGGCCTGCTGGGGGAGTACGTAGGGGCGATACACACCCAGGTCCGCAACATGCCTCTCGTGGTGGAGTCCGAGAGGGTGAATTTCGATAAGAGCAGCGAGGCCGCGACCAACGTCCCCGAGACGGTTGACGAGCGCAGTCGCGCTTCCGCCTGAACCCAATTACTACCTATGGATTGACGATATGACCAGTACGCAGAAAGTAGCAGTCATCACCGGCATCACCGGGCAGGATGGAGCCTACCTGTCCGAACTTCTGCTGGGCAAAGGGTACGTTGTGTATGCTGCATACCGCCGTACCAGTTCAGTGAATTTCTGGCGAATCGAAGAGTTGGGTGTGCAGAACCACCCGAACTTTCATCTGATCGAATACGACCTGACCGATCTGTCGTCGACCATCCGCCTGCTCCAGAAGACAGAGGCGATGGAGGTCTACAACCTGGCTGCTCAGAGTTTTGTTGGCGTGTCGTTCGAGCAGCCGGTCACGACGGCGGAGATCACGGGCATTGGTGCGGTTAACCTGCTCGAGGCAATCCGCATCGTCAATCCCAAAATTCGCTTCTACCAAGCATCGACGTCGGAGATGTTCGGCAAGGTTCAGGCCGTGCCGCAGACGGAGACGACACCCTTTTATCCGCGAAGCCCCTACGGCGTGGCCAAGCTGTATGCGCATTGGATGACCGTTAACTACCGCGAGTCATATGGCATTTTTGGCAGCAGTGGCATTCTGTTCAATCACGAATCCCCGCTGCGCGGCCGCGAGTTCGTGACGCGCAAGATCACCGATTCGGTAGCCAAGATCAAACAGGGCAAGCTGGACGTGCTTGAGCTTGGCAACATGGACGCCAAGCGAGATTGGGGGTTCGCCAAGGAATACGTCGAAGGCATGTGGCGCATGTTGCAGGCTGACGAACCTGACACCTTCGTGCTGGCAACCAATCGCACCGAGAGTGTGCGCGATTTCGTGACGATGGCGTTCAAGGCCGTTGATATCTCTCTGGAATGGCGAGGCAAGGCTGAAGACGAAACCGCCGTGTGTACGCGCAGTGGCGAGACGCTGGTCAAGGTCAATCCGCGCTTCTATCGTCCGGCGGAAGTCGATCTGTTGATCGGTGATCCGAGCAAGGCAAAGAGCGTTCTGGGCTGGGAGCCCAAGACGACGCTGGAACAGTTGTGCCAGATGATGGTCACGGCCGACATGCGCCGCAACGAAATCGGCTTCTCGTTCTGATATGGCGACGATTCGCAGGGCACTGATCACGGGGCTGCATGGGTTCACAGGCCACTATGTCGCAGCCGAGTTGGCGGCGGCAGGCTATGAAATCCATGGCGTTGGCATGTCGGTGCCGGGCACGACGCATGCCAACTATCGCGAAGTGGATCTGCTTGATGCACAGCAGGTTATCGATGCGGTGGCGAGCATTCGTCCGCATGTCGTCGTGCATCTGGCGGCCATCGCGTTTGTGGCCCACGGTGACGCTGAAGCGTTTTATCGTGTGAACGTAGTCGGTACGCGCAATTTGCTCGACGCCTTGGCGCGCTTGACCGAACGTCCTGACAGCGTGTTGCTCGCGAGTAGCGCCAACATTTATGGCAATGCAACTGAAGGTGTGCTGGCCGAGTCTGCGCGACCCGATCCGGCCAACGATTACGCCGTCAGCAAGCTGGCCATGGAATACATGGCCCGGTTGTGGAACGACCGCTTGCCGATCACGATCGTGCGGCCCTTCAACTACACCGGCGTGGGGCAGAGCGAGAGTTTTCTGCTGCCGAAGATCGTCGCGCACTTTAAGCGGGGCGAGACGACGATCGAACTCGGTAACCTGGATGTTTCGCGTGACTTCGGCGATGTTCGGTCGGTGGCGGAGGCCTATCGCCGCCTCATCGAGGCGCGCGCAGCAGGCGTCACGGTAAACGTGTGCTCGGGCACGGTACATTCCCTGCGCGAGGTGGTCGCGATGGTTGAACAGATTGCAGGCCGGTCCATTGAGATCAAGGTCAACCCGGCATTCGTCCGGGCCAATGAGGTCCGTATCCTGCAGGGTTGCCCCGATCGCCTGCGTTCGATCATCGGTGACTGGGGCAATCCGCCCTTGCGCGACACGTTGGCTTGGATGCTGAAGTAAGAATGAAGGTCATTTTTGGCGCCGACGCAATTCGACCGCCGTTCACCGGAGTGGGGCGCTACGCGTGGGAACTTGCCACGCGATTGCCCGCTGTCTCCGGCGTCGACGAAATACGTTACCTGCAAGACTATCGTGTCGGGTCTGTGGTGCCTGAGCTGCCCGGCGGTAACGGGATGGAGCCGATGCGCAGGATGCGTCGCGCACTGTTGCGCAGTGAGGTGGTCGTAGAAACCTATCGGATCGTTTCGGCTTTCAGACAGTCGCGCGCATTGAAATCATTCGATGGCTATGTTTATCACGGGCCGAATTTCTACCTGCCGCGCTGTCATCTGCCATGCATTTCGACCTTCCATGACCTGTCGATCTACAAATGGAGCGCTTGCCACCCGACTGAGCGGGTTCGCTACATGCAGAAGGAGTTGCCACTTGTTCTCAAGCGCGCCTCGCAGTTGATTGCTGTCTCCGAGTTCACGCGCAGAGAGGTCATTGAGTTTTTTGGCTGGCCATCCGATCGCATCCGCACGGTGCCGCTGGCTGCCTCAAGTGAGTTCCGCCCCCGCACCTCTGTCGAGACTCAGTCCGTCCTTGGCCAGTATGCGCTGGCGCATGGTGCGTACGCTTTCTACGCTGGCAGTATCGAGCCGCGCAAGAACGTCAACGTTCTACTGTCGGCATACGAGAAGTTGCCCGAGGCAATCCGGTGCCGCTGGCCTTTGGTGCTGGCCGGCTACGCGGGTTGGGGCAGTGAGACAACCCACGCTCGCCTCGAGGCGGGCGCGCGGGCCGGTTGGGTTAAGTATCTGGGTTTTGTTCCAGATGGGCATCTTCCCACTTTGTTCTCGGGTTCGCGTTTATTCTGCTTTCCGTCCCTATATGAGGGATTTGGACTACCAATCCTTGAAGCCATGGCATCCGGAGTACCGGTGGTTTGCTCCAATGCGGCATCACTGCCGGAGGTGGCAGGTCAGGCTTGTGGGCAGGTGGAGCCGGATGACGTGGATGGGCTTAGCGCTCTGATGCGCCAGGGGCTGGAGGATGACGCTTGGCGAGCACAAGCAATTGAACGAGGTCTTGACCGTGCGAGCGCGTTCTCGTGGGATCGGACGGTGGCAATGACGGTGGACGCATATCGCGCGACGCTGGAGGCCTGAGCGCCTTGGGTTGTGTGTAAGGGTTTCGCTGACTTCCGATGATTTCTGTTGGAGTCATCATGTCGCAGTGCACATGCACACTGTAGGAATCGAGGGGAGATGCAGCCCCGACGGGTTGATTGCCCTTTACCTTATGGGACTATGCCGTGAAAGTTCTTCACGTCTATCGCACGTACTACCCTGAAACCCAAGGCGGGTTGCAAGAGGCTATTCGGCAGATTTGCCGCGGCCTGACGACCTGCGGGGTGCAGAGTTCAGTATTTACCCTGGCCAAGAATTGCGAGCCAGCGAGGACGATGGTGGATGACTCTCCCGTTGTGCGGGCGCGTAGCGCGGTCGAGATCGCGTCGTGCGACATGGGTTCGCCCGTCGCGATGGCCGCTTTTCGTAAGGCCGCCCGTGAGGCCGACGTCCTCAACTTTCACTATCCGTGGCCTTTCGGCGACCTGTTGGCCACGTTGGCTAACCCCGGCAAGCCCTACGTCGTCACCTACCACTCGGACATCGTGCGTCAACGAATGGTGGAGCCGATGTACTCACCGCTGCGCGCGTTGTTTTTCCGGGGGGCCAGCGCCGTCGTAGCGACTTCCCCCACGTATGCGATGACGAGTACCTTCCTGGCACGGCATCGCGAGAAGATCGAAATCATTCCGCTTTGCCTGGACGAACGTTCGCTGGCTAACCCGTCGATGGGCGCGGTGGGGCGTTATGTTCCTCGTCCCGATCAACCGTACTTTGTCTTTGTGGGGGTGCTGCGGTACTACAAGGGGCTGCATTTCCTAATCGAAGCGGCACGCCAAACCGGTCTGCAGGTGGTGATCGCGGGTGACGGGCCCGAGCGCGACCGCCTCAAAGCGCAGGCAGAAGGGCTCGATAACGTGCGCTTCACGGGCTTCATCGATGACGGTGACAAGGCTGCGCTGTTACGTTCGGCGCGTGCGGTGGTATTCCCTTCGCATCTGCGCGCAGAGGCTTTTGGCGTGACGCTGCTCGAAGGTGGGCTATGCGCGCGCCCGCTCATCTCGACCGAGATAGGGACGGGCACATCCTACGTGAACCTGCACGGCGTCACCGGGCTGGTGGTTCCGCCGGCCGATCCGGCCGCGCTCGCCAAAGCCATGATGCAACTGGCGAACGACCCGGAGCTGGCGCGCCGCATGGGGGTAGCAGCCCAGGAGCGTTGCCGCGATTTGTTTGGTATCCATGAAGCAGGGGCACGATACGCTCGTTTGTATGCTCGGACCCTTGGTGCTCGGGCTCCTGCAAGGCAGATCGGCACGGGAATCGAGGGGCGTGCTGCACGGTCAATCAATCCGACGACCGACTCTTCTATCAAATAATCGAACCAGCTGTGCTGGCTCGCCGTGTCAAGTTCGGGGCGACGAGCCAATCCGTTCATGTCTTTGATTCCTCATCTGCGTTGTGCCTGCCCCGCGGTAGCGCTATCGCTCGGTGCGCGGTTGGGGGCCACAATCTTCCACAACGCGTCAGCTTGCCGGGCTTGGCTGCGCCAACGTCTCGCGTCCCCTCGGCCGCTGGTGACCTTGTCTTTGACTCTGGATGGCAAGCTCCATGCGCTTCGGGCCGACACGCGATTTGATGCGCATGATGGCGCCATGGCGCTTGCCGACGTGGCGATCCGTTTGCCTTGGGATGACTCGTTTGGGCGAGCCTTACCCAGCGCCGTGCAAGCGTATGTGCGAGCACCGGCGCGACGTGTTCGCGGCAGCGCTCGACTGATAGGGCAGACTGTGCCGTATGCGGAGCATGCGGATACAATATGCGGCTATCTTCTGATTCTCGTCGTCGCCGGGTCGCTCATGACGCCTGGGGCGTTAGTCTGATATGCCGCCCGCTACGGAGCCTGCTCTACTCGCCGTCACTATCGTCCTGTATCGGCCACACGCCGGTCACCTGGGTTCGACGCTGATGTCCTTGCGACAGGCGGCTGCTCGTCTGCAGGGGCGCGTTCAATTGGTTCTCGTGGACAACGGCGGGGGCGATGCCGTGGTGTCGCGCGCGGAGCTGGAACGCGACTTTCCGCACTTCACCTGGATTGGCGGGCAGGGCAACGTCGGGTTTGGCGCCGGCCATAACCTTGGTCTACGCAACGTTGAGGCGCCTTATGTGTTGGTGCTCAACCCGGATGTCTTGCTCGACGAAGACTCCCTCGTGCGGGCGCTGGCGTTCATGGAGAGAAACCCGCGCTGCGCGCTGCTCAGCCCTGCCGTGCTCGAAGTCGATGGCTCTCGCCAGTACCTCTGCAAGCGTTTCCCGTCGGTGTTCGACCTCTTTCTGCGAGGTATCGCACCAGAATGGCTACGTCAGTTCTTCGCGCGACGCATGGCGCGCTACGAAATGCGTGATCTCGTTGGCGACACTATCTTGTGGGACCCGCCCATCGTCAGCGGTTGCTTCATGCTTTTCCGCAAAGAGGCGTTTGATCGCGTCGAGGGCTTTGACGAGAGCTTCTTTCTCTATTTCGAGGACTTCGACATTAGTCTTCGAACGGCGAAGATCGATCGCCTGGCGTACGTACCGGATGTCCGCATCATTCATCACGGGGGCGATGCGGCAAGCAAAGGTTGGCGCCATATCCGCCTGTTTGTCCGCTCGGCCCTGCGCTTTTTCCGCGTCCACGGGTGGAAGTGGGTGTGAGCGTCCTCATTACTGGTGCGGACGGTTTCATTGGTGCGCACCTCACGGGTCGTCTGGCCGACAGGCAACCGCGCCTGCTGGTTCGTCGTGACGCCGACGGACAACGACGCGTTCTGGGTGACTTGAGCGATGCCGCGTCGTTGGTGCGCGCCTGCGACGGCGTGCATACGGTATTTCATTGCGCCGGGCATGCGCATGCATTCAAATCGCGCGGCGAGATAGAGGCGCGAAAGCAGTGGGCGATCAACTTCGAAGGTACACGCAACCTTATCGAAGCCGCTGGTCAGGCGGGTGTGTCGCGATTCGTTCATCTTTCCAGCGTCAAGGCGATGGCTGAGCCTGCTGACGCTTGCGCGGACGAGGATTGGCCTGGCGAGCCTGACACGGACTATGGGCGTGCCAAACGCGCTGCCGAAGCATGCGTGGCAGAGCGCGCTGAGTACTTCGGCATGCACGCGGTGAACCTGCGCTTGTCGATGGTGTACGGGCCAGGAGGACGGGGCAACCTCGAACGCATGATCGCTCTGGTCCGACGCGGCGTTTTCCCGCTGCTGCCGGAAACGGGTAATCGTCGATCGCTGGTCTATGTGGACGACCTGATCGACGCCATGTTGCTCGCAGGCGAACACCCCCAAGCACGAGGCACCTACATCGTTGCTGATCCACAGGCTTATTCTGGTCGCCAGATTCTCGATGCCATCCGTGCTGCAACGGGCAGGCCCGCCCGCCATTGGGCCGTCCCGCGCTTTGTCATGGAGGCGGCCGCTGCCGCGGGTGATGTGCTCACGCAACTGACCGGCCGTCCGATGCCCCTAACGCGTGAGTCGCTCAGCAAGCTGCTGGGTTCGGCCTGGTATGACGCGGGACGTATCCAGCGAGAGCTGGGGTGGCAGGCACGCACCTCTCTCCCAATGGGGCTGGCGGCGTGCGTGGCCAACAACGACAGGGACAGGCAATGATGTTTGCATGGGCCACAGCGGCTTTCCTTCTAAGTGCGTTGGTCGTGGGGACGCTCCTGCGCACCGGTCTGGCGTGGCGCATTGCGACGGACCATCCCAACGCGCGATCGATGCACTCTCGTGTGACACCCCGTGTGGGCGGCCTGGGTGTGATGGCTGCATTGTTGTTGGCCGTCGCCCTGGCGCCAGCGGATCTGCCGACGCGTGCGTTGGGCGGGCTGGCCCTGTGTCTATGTGCCATGTCGCTCGTCGATGATCGCCGGGGCTTGCCGGTGCGATTGCGCTTTGGCGCACACTGCCTGGCGGCCTTCTTGGCGGTGTGGGTGACCGGGGCTTACCACGTCGGTTGGGGGTGGGCGCTCGTCGCCGGACTGGCCTGCGTGTGGATGACGAACCTCTACAATTTCATGGACGGATCGGACGGCATGGCGGGTGGCATGGCGCTGTTCGGGTTTGGCGCGCTGGCTATCGCGGCATCCTCGAACGGCATCGGCACGATGGCGGCCATGACGGCCTTGGGGGCGCTGGGCTTCCTGTGCTTCAACTGGCATCCGGCGCGGGTTTTCATGGGGGATTGCGGTTCGGTGCCGCTGGGGTTTCTCGCCGCCGCGTTGGGCATCCATGGCATGTCGGGCGGAGTCTGGCCCTGGTGGTTTGCGCCGTGGGTATTCTCACCGTTCATCGTCGATGCAACCGTCACGCTGCTGCGTCGAGGGTTGCGGGGCGAACGCGTGTGGCAAGCTCATCGTGAGCACTACTATCAACGGGCGATCCGCATGGGCGCGGGCCACGCACGCGTAGCGGCCGGCTGGTATGCGGCCATGTTGGTGGCAGCCGTTACGGCGCTCTGTGCGCTCAGGCAGGGGAGTGGTAAACTCGCGCTGGCGTTGGCGGGTATTGTCGCGGCGGCGTTCGTGATCGTCGCGTTGATGATCGATATCCGCTGGCATCGTCATCAGTCAAAGCAGGACACGACACATGCGTAACATCGATGCACGCCTGCGGTCGCTCATCGTCGCGTTGTTCGACGTGTTGGCGGTTGCCGCATGCTGGCTCGCAGCTTATGTGCTGCGGTTCAATTTCATGGTGCCGGCGGATTTCCTGGCGTCGGGGCTGATCGCGTTGTTGTGGGTGTTACCGATCCATGCCGTGCTGTTCCGCGTGCTGGGTCTGTATCGCGGCATATGGCTGTTTGCCAGCCTGCCCGACCTCATGCGCATCCTCAAGGCGATCAGCTTGTCGGCGGTACTGGTTGTCGTCGGCGCAATGATGGCTGGGCTGAATCCGCCCGTACCGCGTTCCGTTTTCGTCATAGCCCCCATCCTCCTGCTGCTCGTGATGGGGGGCAGCCGCGCCGCGTACCGTGTGTGGCGTGAGCGGCAGCGCTATGGCGCTTTGATGGCGGCTGGTAAACCGGTGTTGCTCATCGGTGCCGGCAGCGCGGGGATGAACGTGGCACGCGAAATGCGGCGCAGCGCTGAATGGCGTCTCGTGGCGGTGCTGGACGACAACCCGAACAAGCTCGGCCGCGAGTTGCTTGGCTACAAGGTCGTCGGCGGCATTGATGAACTGGAACATTGGGCCGGCGTATTCAAGGCGCGGCATGCGATCGTCGCCATGCCGTCGGCTACGCCCGCGCAACAGAAGCGCGCGCTGGTTGCGTGCATGAAGGCGCACGTCAAAGCGCAGGTCGTGCGGCGCATCGGCGACATGATGAGCAAGGATGCCGGCGTCGTATCGCTGCGCGAAGTGGAACTCGAAGACCTGCTTGGCCGCGATCCGGTGCGTATCGACTCCGCACCGATTGGTGAAATGCTGCAGGGGCGCTGCATTCTCGTGACTGGCGCGGGTGGCTCGATCGGCTCCGAACTCTGTCGGCAGATCGCGCGCTATGCGCCCGATCGCATCGTTGCCTACGAGGCCAACGAATATGCGCTATACCGCCTTGTCGAAGATTGCTCCGAGCACTTCCCAGACGTGAAGGTGGTTGCCGTGACGGGCGACGTACGTCACGAATCCTGGCTCGACGCTGTCTTTGCGCAGCATAAGCCTGACGTCGTATTCCACGCGGCGGCTTACAAGCACGTGCCGATGATGGAAGAAGACAATGCATGGCAAGCGCTGCGCAACAACGTGTTGGGCACATGGCGGGTCGGCTGCGCGGCGGTGCGCCATGGTGTGTCGCGCTTTGTCATGGTGTCAACCGACAAGGCAGTTAACCCGACCAACGTCATGGGGGCGAGCAAACGACTCGCGGAGATGCTATGCCAGCACCTGCAGCGTGGCGCAGGCGATACACGCTTCGAATGCGTTCGCTTTGGCAACGTGCTGGGCAGCGCTGGCAGCGTGGTGCCTAAGTTCCAGGCGCAGATTGTTCGTGGTGGCCCTGTAACGGTGACCCACCCCGAAATCACGCGTTATTTCATGTCGATTCCCGAGGCCTGCCAGTTGGTGTTGCAGGCGGCGACCATGGGCGAGGGCGGTGAAATCTTTGTGCTCGACATGGGCGAGCCAGTGAAGATCGTTGAACTCGCTCGCGTGCTGATTGCTTTGTCCGGTGCGACGGAGGAACAGATTCCCATCGCGTTCTCGGGGCTGCGCCCCGGTGAAAAGCTCTACGAAGAATTGTTGGCCGATGATGAACATACGCGGCCCACGCACCATCCGAAGCTACGCATCGCCAAGGCACGAGAGGCGGATGCAGGCCGTGTGGCGGAGATCATCGATTGGCTGGAGTGTGACGTCGTGCGCACGCAGTATGAGGTCAAGCGCGAGTTGCGCCGTTGGGTGCCCGAATATCAACCGCCTGCGGCACAGCTGATCGAACTGCCGACGCAAGGGCGTCGCAAAGCATAAACGTAGAGACCGTCGCTCCTGAGCCTTCTAGGGCTCACGGCGTGTCATTGTGTTCCAGGTTTTAAGGAGTCACCGGATGGCGACTTGGGTTATCGGTGATTTGCAGGGCTGTCTCGATCCGCTCCTGCGTTTGTTGGACCAGGTGCGCTTCGATCCGTCGCACGATGCGCTCTGGTTGGTCGGCGATTTGGTCAATCGCGGTCCGCAATCGGTCGAAACGCTGCGCTTCGTGCGCGATCTCGGCGATGCCGCCGTTGTGGTGCTAGGTAATCACGATCTTGCCTTGTTGGCGGCTGCCGCCAACCTGCCGGCTCGTCCCGGTTCGGCCGAAACGGCGCACGCCGTGCTCGACGCGCCCGACGCAGTCGAACTGCTCGACTGGCTGCGGACGCGCCGCATGCTGTATGCCGACAAAGGCTATGTGATGGTCCACGCGGGTTTGTTGCCGCAATGGACCGTGGAAGAGGCGCAACAGCTCGCTGGTGAAGTCGAGGCCGTGTTGCGCAGCCCGCAGTGGATTGAGTTTCTCAACAACATGTTCGGCAACTCGCCTGAATCATGGTCCGATTCGCTCACCGGCTGGGATCGGCTTCGTGTAATCGTCAATGCCATGACGCGTATGCGCTTTGTACGCGCAGACGGCAGCATGAACATGAAGCAGAAGGGCGCTCCCGAAAATGCGCCTGATGGTCTGAAAGCGTGGTTCGACGTGTCTGAGCCGGCTTGGCGCACGCACACCGTGTTGTGCGGCCATTGGTCGGCATTGGGCTATCGCCAGACCGACCGCGTCATTGCGCTGGATTCCGGGTGCGTTTGGGGTGGTTGCCTGACGGCGTTACGCCTTGAGGATCGGGCGCTCGCGCAGTTGCGTTGCCCGTCGTATCAGCAGCCCGGTGCGGACTGAAGCACGACATTTTCTTCTGCGTTCGGCACGCCCGTTTCCGAGCGTTCTTCGCCTTCTCCAACAATGTCAGCTGTGCCCGCTGCAACGCCAAGCGCAACGGCTAGCATCCGGTGGCTTTGTACGGCCAGCTCACGGCGGTCCAGATTCGCAGGAAGCATCGGCAGACCTTCCACCGTGGCGAACAGATCGTCTGCCTGCGTAATGGCGCGCATGCATTCGCCGAACGTAATGTCGCCATCGTAGGCTGGCGCGGGGTGGCGCGCGTTGTCAGCGTCCACGTAACGTAACGCCAACGGGGCAACGGCAGCACTACCGGATGCCGCCTGGAACAGCGCCGCCCGGAACGGCAGCAGCTGGCTACCGTCGGTAGTGGTGCCTTCCGGGAAGAACACGATGCGTTCGCCTGCCTGCAGCCGCTGCGAAATCACTTCGCCAGTGCGAGCCGCTGCGGCGCGGCTGCCACGTTCGATGAACACTGTGCCGGTGTGCTCGACCAGCCAACCGATGATCGGCCATCCGCGCACGTCGTCCTTGCACACGAATGTGGTCGGCGTCAGTGCGTTGATGACGAAAATGTCGGTCCACGAAATGTGATTGCTGACGATTAGTGCGCCTGCGGGCAGATCGATGGCTTCCTGGCGCAGTCGGATACCCAGGACGGTCACCAGCTTGCGTGCCCAGCGTTGCTTGACGTTGCGGCGCCGCTCCGCATCCACGAATGGAAAGACGAACTGGACCGTTGCCAGCCCTCGAATGAGGTGGCAACCGACTCGCAGCATGCGCCAGTAGGCACGCAATCGCTTCGAAAGGGATGGTTCTGACACGTTGTTGTGGTTGTCGCTGACGATACGGCACAGCGGCCGGTAGCCGCGCAGTATAAACCGCGCTCTTCACGGCCGCCGGTCGGGTTTAGCCCTGGCGCTCGACGAAGTGACGGGCGTAACGCGAGTTGACTTGCGTCATCGACAGCAGAAGCAGGAGGTCGGCGGTGTTGAAATCGGGGTCCCATGCTGGCGCCCCGCAGACCATCGCCCCCGCGCGCATATAGCCCTTGAGCAGCGGCGGGATTTCAACAGGTGACGGCGTCTGCAGGCGTTCGACTGGCAGCTCGTGGCGCGGGAATACACGGTATTCCGGCGAACTCAGGTGCTTTTCGAGCGCGCGATACACATTGGCCGCGTTGTGGCCGCCGTCGCCCATGCCGATACTGGCACAACCCATCAAGTGGCCGTAGCTGCCTTGCGTCATGAAGCGCGCGAGCCCCGACCATAGCAGCGTGATGACCGCTCCGCTGCGGTAGTCCGCGTCGATGCACGAACGGCCGACTTCAACCAGGCCGCTGCGCAGGTGCTGAAGGCGCGTAAGGTCGAATTCTGTTTCGGAGTAGTAGCCACCGATGCGGCGTGCGTTTTCGGGTGTGAGAATGCGATAGGTGCCGACGATGCGGCCGCAGTCCTCGTCGCGCACGATCAGGTGCTGGCAGTAGGCGTCGAAATGGTCGCGGTCCACGCCGGGCGTGGTGCTGGGCAGGCGGGCGCCCATTTCTTCTGCAAAAACGCGGTAACGGAGTTTTTGTGCTTCGAGTATTTCAGATGTGCTGCCGGCGAGGCCAACAAAGAGGTTGCGGGATTTCTGGGCGACTGGTTGTGGCGCTGTACTCAGCATGCGTGATCCTTTCTGATAATGGCCAACTTTAGGAGGCCAGAATTGCGTAACGGTTACGCGCGCGTTACGCAACCGTGACGATGATCCCAGACCGTCACGGTCACGTATGTGGCATTGGATCAAACCCCCAGCGGACGCTCAGTGCGTTACCCGGGTCTTGCCACCGCTCTGAACCACGCGTACCCGGTCCCCGGCTACGAAAGTGTCTTGCCCCAACTCCTGAACGACGATGATGTTCTCGCCGTTATCCAGCTTGACTGTCAGTTGCAGCGCGTTTTCTCGCGTGAGTCCTTCTTCGGCTGCCGCGCCGGCAAGGCCACCGGCTACCGCGCCCAACACGGCGCCGACGATCTGGCCCTTGCCCTGGCCAATGGTACTGCCGGCTACGCCACCGACCACTGCGCCAGCTCCGGTGCCGATAGCTGTCTTGGTGCCTTCGAGCTTGACCTGCCGCACGCCGGTGACGACGCCGTCGCGATAAGTCATGGTGCGTTGCGCTTCATCGCGCGAATAAACGTCGCCTGCCTTGCTTGTTGCGCAACCGGCCAATGCCAGAGACAGGGCGCAGAGCGCGGCGACGGTGATGTGCTGCATCTTCATTGATTATTGACTCCTTACCAAAGCTTTTCCCCGTACGCGTCGGCGAAGCGGCGGGCAATCTCGTCCCGGTTGGGCGCATGGTTTTGTGCGCCCTGGTGCCCGATCTTGATGGCGCCCATGACGGACGCCAGTCGAGCGGACTTGACCAAGTCCCACTCGCGCGACAGCCCGAAGAGCAAGCCTGCACGATACGCGTCGCCGCAGCCGGTCGGATCCACGACATAGTCGGGCCGGGCAGGACGGACATCCACGCTTTCGCCGTGCCGGAACAGACGTGAGCCGTCGGCGCCGTACGTCACGATCAGACCATCGAGGCGGTTTGCCAGTTCATCCAGCGACAGGCCGGTTTTGTTACATATCAATGCGGCTTCGTAGTCGTTGGCGGTGCATAGGCTGGCCATGTCGATGCAGGCCAGCAAGTCCTCGCGGGACAGAATTGGCAGCGCCTGACCCGGATCAAACACGAAAGGAATGCCGGCCGCATGAAGATCGCGTGCATGTTGCAGCATGCCGTCACGCCCGTCTGGCGAGACGATGCCCCAGCTCACGCCGGATTCCGCATCGGCCGCGCGATTGGTGTGCGATTGGCTCATTGCGCCAGGGTGGAACGCCGTGATCTGGTTGTCGTCCAGATCGGTCGTGATGAACGCCTGCGCCGTGAAAGTGCCGGGCACCACGCGGACGAAGCGGCGATCGATGCCCAGATCGTCAAGCCGTGACAGGTACGGACCCGCGTCTTCCCCCACGGTGGCGAGAATGCGCGCCTGCCCACCGAGCAAAGCCAGTGAATACGCGATGTTCCCCGCGCAGCCGCCGAATTCCCGCCGCATCTCGGGTACGAGGAACGACACATTAAGAATGCGGATCTGCTCCGGCAGAATGTGCTGCTTGAATTGGCCCTGGAACACCATGATGGTGTCAAAGGCGACAGAACCGCATACGAGGATGGTCATGGAAGCGGGGCGTCCGGATTGATCAAAACCGGCATTTTACGCCCATGGGGCGCCCCGCTGAGAATTGGCTAGTCGGGCTGGGCGACGAGGCTTGAGCGCGTCTGCTGGCGGATTTCGTGGTGGCTGATGGTCTCGTCGAGGAGACGTACCAACTGTCCAGTGACTGCAAGCCAGTCCAGGTGACGTACGCTGTTCTGCGTCACGGCACGCATGGTGCTGAGCAACGCCCGATCCTGGGCCAGTTGCGTACAGGCTGAGATGAAGGCGGGTTCATCGTCAACCGGTGCGACCAACCCGTTATATCCCGTCTTGATCAGTTCCGACGCAGCCGCGTAGTCGAACGACACAACGGGCAATCCGCTGGCCAGTGCTTCGGCGATGACGTTGCCGAATGTCTCAGTGAGGCTTGGGAAGATGAAGCAATCGGCACTGGCGTAGTGCGTGGCCAGGTCTTCGCCGCGCCGCATACCGGCAAATACGTGTTCCGGATAGCGCATCTGCAGGCCGGCCCGAGCCGGGCCGTCGCCCACCAACACGAGGCGCGCATCGCGGTGTTTGGCTCTCAGCGATTCGAATGCGCGGATCGCGAGATCAAGATTCTTTTCCGGCGCCAGGCGGCTGACGATCGCGCACACCAGGGTGTCGGGCGAGGCTCCCCAGGATTGGCGCAGCGCTTCGGAGCGCCGCGCAGGGTTGAAGAGCCCGGTGTCCACACCACGCGCCACCACGTCGACGTGACGAAAACCCGCTGCCAGCAACTCATCGCGCAATGCCGGCGTCGGCACCAGCGTGAGGTCGCCCTTGTTGTGAAAGCGACGCAGGTAGGCGGCCACCGATTGCTTGAGCCAGCCGATGCCGTAATAGCGGCTGTAGGCGTGGAAGTTGGTATGAAACTCGGTGATGACGGGAAGCTTCAGACGGCGCGCAGCCGCTACCGCCGACCAGCCAAGCGGCCCCTCTGTCACCACCTGAACGATATCCGGACGCCGCAGTGACCACGCGCGCACAAGTGCATTACGTGCCGGCAGGCCCATCTTCAGATGGTTGTACCGAGGGATGGGGATGCCTCGTGCCAACATTTCCGTGAAGTCGTCGCCCTGTGCTGGCGAATCGTCCGCGCCCTGCCGAGGGCGGACAAGCTGCACGGCGTGGCCTAGCTCTTGCAGGCCCGCAATGAGTCGGCCTGTCGTCATGGCGACGCCATTGACTTCGGGAGGATAGGTTTCGGTCACCACCGCGATCCGCAGTTGGCGATGGCGGCTGCCGAGGTCCTGCACGGAAATGCGCGTGGCGTCCATGGCGGCACTATCCTGTCCGCGCGCGACGATGCGATGACGTTTTCATGACAGGAAAATGAAGCCCCACACGACCGCCAGATTCAACAGCGTCAGCAATACCGACGCGCTGCCGATGTCTTTCGCGCGCTTGGCCAGACGGTGGTGTTCGAGCGAGATGCGATCGACGGTTGCTTCCACGGCCGAATTGACCAGCTCTACGATCAACACCAGCAGCACGCTGGCGATGAGCGCGGCCTTCTCCGGACCGCTGCGCGCGCTGAACACTGCAATGGGGATCAGCACGATCGCCAGCAGTACCTCCTGGCGGAAAGCGTCTTCATGTTTGAAGGCGGCGCGCAGGCCGTCGAGCGAGTAGTGAAAGGCGTTCCAGATACGAACGACGCCGGTCTTGCCTTTGAATGGACTTTCCATGAACTCGGCCGCAGTGACAAATAGCCCGCAGTATTTCGGGGGCATATTACGTCGCGGTGACGAACAGATTTCTGGCGCACGTGCGCCGTCGTCAACGAAAAAGGCCGCGGACATTTCTGTCGGCGGCCTTTTGGGATCGCAGTGCGTGGTTACTTCTGCAGCGCCTTCAGTGCCGCGTCGTAGTCCGGTTCGTCAGCGATCTCGGATACGAGCTGCGAGTGCAGCACCTTGTTGTCTTCGTCCAGAACAACCACGGCGCGCGCCGTCAGGCCGGCGAGCGGACCGCTGGTGATGTTGACGCCGTAGTTCTTCTTGAAGGCCGCATCGCGCAGCGTGGACAGCGATTGCACGTTCTTGATGCCTTCTACTTCACAGAAGCGCTTGGCTGCGAACGGCAGGTCCGCGGAGACGACCAGCACCACGGTGTTGTCGAGGCTGGCTGCACGCTCGTTGAACTTGCGGGTGGACGTCGCGCAGGTCGGGGTGTCCAGGCTGGGGACGATGTTCAGCACTTTGCGCTTGCCGGCGAATTCGCCAAGTCCGACGTTGGCCAGACCAGCCGAAACCAGCGCGAAATCCGCCGCCTTGTCGCCCGGCTGCGGGAAGCTGCCAGCGACTTCGACGGGATTGCCCTTCAGGGTAACGGTACTCATGTTGTTGCTCTCCTTCTGTTGGGGATGTGCCGCCGCGTTGTCGCGGCGATCAAGGGTAGAACGCGTAGACACGGTAACCGGCTGCCGGCAGATCGGTGCTGATCGGCACGTTCGCGGTGACTTCGCCCTGAGCTTCGAAAGCGGGACGGGCGCCTTGTTCCTTGGGCAGCCATTCGCGAGGTGGAATCACGCGGCGCGAAAGCGCGCGATCGAAACGGTCAGTCAGCGTTAGTTCGAGCTGTGGCCAGCTTTGCGGGTAATCCGCCCGATTGCGCAGCGTGACAACCAGGCGATAACGCCCGGCCGCGCCAGAGTCGGGGATCAGATCGGTGCCCTCGACAGCGATCAGCTTGGCGTCGCGCGGGTAGGGCACGTCGCAGCCCAGATTGGCGCACGCCTGTTCGAGCGGAGCGCGCAATCCCGGATAGGCGCGTGCCAGATCCGTGCGGAACACATAAGCGCCGATCGCTAGTGCGACGGCCGCCAGCACGATGCAGGCGAGCGTCCACAACACGCGTTGCTTGATCGACGATTTGCGGGGCGCTTCGATCAGCGGAGGCGTGACCTCGTCATCCAGAAAAACGGTGCCTGGAGCACCGACAACGGTCGTGTCAGCGGCTTCTGCTTGTTCCGGTTCTGCTGCGGATTCGGCCACCAGCGCAGGCGTCTCGACCGGCTCGACGCGCTCGGGCTCGATGCCTTCTTCAGTCGCCGGCTGTTCGTTCTCTCGGTGGTCGATGTCCAGGTCGAATTCGGGCTCCAGACCGTGTACGACGATCGGCTCGTACTCGGTGGGCAACTCTTCGGCCTGCGCTGCCGTCGGGGCGACAAAATCCGGGCGGTCTTCTTCGGGTTCCGCGTCGAAATCGATACCGAAGGCTTGCCCCGGCTCAGTCGGCGCCACCGGGGGCGGCGCGCTCATGTCGGATGCCGAACGTGCCTTGAGTTCAGCATCGAAGTCGGACGACGTGCTCAGCCATTCCGCGGGCGGCACGGGTTCGATGCGATTGTCGCGATCAGAATCGAAATCGAGATTCAGGTCGAAATCAACCGTTCGACAGATCGAGTCCGACCGGTTCAGCAATCGTCTCTTCAGCCGGCGGATAAATGATCGCAGGACCGCCGGCATCGGGCGTTTCACGCGCCATTTCGGCGATTGTGGAACCTGGTGCTGATTCAGCGGCGGCGCCAGCCGGCGCGCCGTCGTCCATTTCCTCCAGCGAGGCCAGTGCGGAGAATGCCGTCTGGCACTTGCCGCAACGCACGCGCCCGTTGCGCGCGGTGAGCTGTTCTGGGCGAACCCGGAACGTGGTACCGCAGGACGGGCAACGCGTGGTCAGCATGCGCGGCGCCCTTCCAACCGTACCCAGCCTTCGCGCTCGGCGCCGACCTGCAGCGCAATGTAGGGTGCGTAGGCGTCGATGACCTGCTGTGCTTGCGCGGCGAGCACGCCCGACAGCGTAAGCTCGCCACCCTCGGCGACATGGCCTGCGATGGCCGGTGCCAGCACGCACAGAGGGTTGGTCAGGATGTTGGCCACCACGCGGTCGAATTTGCCGCTGACGGCTTCTGCGCTGTGGTGAAAGGTTGCCACGGCGCCATTGCGCTCGGCGTTGGCCTTGCTGGCTTCGACGGCGTGCGGGTCGATGTCCACACCGAGGATGTTACCCGCGCCCAGCTTGGCGGCTGCGATTGCCAGGATGCCGGAGCCGCAGCCATAGTCGAGCACGCTCACGCCGGGGGCGACGTGTTCGGTCAGCCATTGCAGGCACAGGTGCGTGGTCGGGTGTGAGCCCGTGCCGAACGCCATGCCAGGGTCCATCTCGATATTGATGGCGTTCGGGTGCGGAGCGTCGTGCCAAGAGGGCACGATCCACATGCGATCGGTGATACGGATCGGGTCGAACTGCGATTGGGTGAGCTGCACCCAATTCTGCTCGGCGACTTCTTCAACGGTGAATTCGGGGACGGCTTCGAGGCCGACGATGCCCGCGGCCTGCGCCAGCGCGACAGCCAGCTCGATATCGGCGTCGAACAGGGCCACCACGCTGCTGTGATCCCACAGCCGTTCGTTGATGTGACCAGGCTCTCCGAACTGCGGCTTCTCGCGTTCGGTGCCGGCGTCGGCGTCTTCAATACTGACTGACAGCGCACCCGCGTCCATTAACGCTTCGGACAGCGCTTCGGCACGTTCCGCTTCAGCCTTCAGGGTGACGGAATACCACATGGCTACCTTATGTAACGCAAAGAAGCAGGAAACGCAAAGAGCGCCTGACGCGCTCTTGCTTTCCTTGTTCAAGCGGTGGCGCGCTTATTTTGCGGCCAGCTTGTGTTCCAGATAATGAATGCTTGTCCCGCCGGCAACGAAGTTCGCGTCGAGCAGCATTTCCTGGTGCAGAGCGATGTTGGTCTTGATGCCATCGACCACCATTTCGGACAAAGCGATGCGCAGTCGGCGGATAGCCTGTTCGCGGGTATCGCCATAGGCGATGACCTTGCCGATCATCGAATCGTAGTGCGGCGGGACCGTATAGCCGGCGTACACGTGGGAATCGACGCGAATGCCAGGGCCGCCCGGGGTGTGCCACGACAGAATCTTGCCCGGCGACGGCGTGAACTTGAACGGATCCTCGGCGTTGATGCGGCACTCCATGGCGTGGCCGCGCAACTGGATGTCCTTCTGCTTGAAGCGCAGCGGCTCGTTGTTCGCCACGCGGATCTGTTCCTGCACGATGTCCACGCCGGTGATCATTTCGGTCACCGGGTGTTCGACCTGTACGCGCGTGTTCATCTCGATGAAATAGAACTCGCCGTTCTCATACAAAAACTCGAACGTACCGGCGCCGCGATAGCCAATGCGCTTGCACGCCGCCACGCACGACATGCCGACCTTTTCGATCAGCTTGCGGTCGATGCCCGGCGCGGGCGCTTCTTCGATGACCTTCTGGTGGCGGCGCTGCATCGAGCAATCGCGCTCGCCAAGGTACACCGCGTTGCCGTGCTGATCGGCCAGTATCTGGATTTCGATGTGGCGCGGGTTCTCGAGGAACTTCTCCATGTACACCGTGGAGTTGTTGAATGCTGCGCCTGCCTCGGTCCGTGTGGTCGTGACCGCAGCGATCAGCGCGGCTTCGGTGTGCACCACGCGCATGCCGCGTCCGCCACCGCCGCCAGCTGCCTTGATGATGACCGGATAGCCGATCGAGCGGGCGACCCTGACGATCTCCTTCGGGTCATCAGGCAGTGCGCCGCCGGAACCCGGTACGCAGGGTACGCCAGCTTCGATCATGGCCTGCTTGGCGCTGACCTTGTCGCCCATCAGGCGAATCGTTTCAGGGCGTGGACCGATGAAGACGAAGCCGGACGATTCCACGCGCTCGGCGAAATCAGCGTTTTCGGAGAGGAAGCCGTAGCCGGGGTGGATGGCTTCGGCGTCGGTTACCTCGGCGGCTGCGATGATGCGCGGCACGTTCAGGTACGACTGACCCGACGGTGCCGGCCCTATGCACACCGACTCATCGGCGAGCTTGACGTACTTGGCTTCGGTATCGGCTTCCGAATGTACGGCGACCGTGCGGATGCCCAGCTCGCGGCACGCGCGCAAGATGCGCAGCGCGATTTCACCGCGGTTGGCGATCAGAACTTTTTCAAACATGGGAATCCCGTGTGACTGGGGCAGCGTCGGGGCTGGCGCCGCTTAGCCGATGATGAACAGCGGCTGGCCGTATTCGACCGGCTGGCCATTTTCCACAAGGATAGCCTTGATCGTGCCAGTCGCGTCGGCTTCGATCTCATTCATGAGCTTCATGGCTTCGATCAGGCACAGTGTGTCGCCGCTTGCGACGGACGAGCCTTCTTTCACGAAGGGGTCGACGCCCGGCGCTGAAGAACGATAGAACGTACCCACCATCGGCGACTTGACGACGTGGCCTTCAGGCGTGGCGGGCGCAGCGGGAGCTGCCGCGGCGGGGGCTGCTGCAACAGCGGCCGGCGCGGCGGCGGGGGCGGCGATCTGCTGGGGAGCGGTCACGTAGGTGATCGGAGCAGCGGCAGTAGAGGAATGCTTGGCAATGCGAACTTTCTCTTCGCCCTCGGTGACTTCAAGCTCGGCAATGCCGGACTCTTCCACCAAGTCGATCAGTTTTTTCAGTTTTCTGAGATCCATGTCCACTCCAAGACAAAAAAGGGCGGCTCGTGTTGGGGAGAGTCGCCCGAGTATTTACGTATTTTTCGGTTCTGGTCAGATTCAGGCTTGCGCCGCTGCGCCCAGACGGGTGAGCGCGTGCTCCAGTGCCAGCATGTAGCCCTGGGCACCTAGACCGCAGATGACACCGACAGCGATGTCCGACAGATACGAGTGGTGTCGGAACGACTCCCGCGCGTGAATGTTGGACAGGTGGACTTCGATGAACGGTATCTTCACCGCGGCCAGTGCATCGCGGAGTGCGATGCTGGTATGCGTATACGCGCCGGGGTTGATGACGATGAAATCGACACCTTCGGTGCGTGCCGCCTGGACACGGTCAATGAGTTGCCCTTCGTGATTGCTCTGGAAAGACTCCAGCAGCACCGACGACGCACGCGCGCGGGCATCCATGTCCGCATGGATGTCGGCAAGGGTGGTGCGGCCGTAGATCTCAGGCTCTCGAGTGCCGAGCAGGTTGAGATTGGGGCCGTGCAAAACCAGTATGCGGGCACGCTGAGGTGCCTGCGTGCCGGATTCGCGCGCCGATGATTTGGCGCCCTTGGCGGCGGACTTCGGGTCCTTGGGTTTTGTCATGGCCGCGAGTTTGCCGCAATTCTCAGCACATTGTCTATGCTTTCGCCGCTATTCGGCTCTTGCCTGAAATATGTCGAAAACTATCGCGAAGACGCCAGTTGCCGTAATTTCTCGGCAAGTTCGGTCTCGTGAAAAGCGCCCAGCTTGATCTGCTGGACGTCTCCAGACGCGTTGATCAGGACGCTGAACGGCAGCGCTTGCGCCGTATTGCCGAGCTTGCTGGTCAGCGCCAGCAGATCGACGTCGCCTTGCAGCAATGGGTAGCGGGTGGTGTGCTGGGCCGCGTATTGCGCCAGCGCCGCCGGCTCGTCGATGGCGATGCCGACGAACTGAACCTGCGGAAAGCGCGCCGCCATATCGTTGAGCAGCGGCATTTCTTCGCGGCACGGCGCGCACCATGTGCCCCAGAAGTTCACCAGCATCGGCTTGCCGCGCCACTGCGCGAGGCTCACCGAGGCGCCCTTGGCGTCCGACAGGGTTGCCGAGGTGAGTGCAGAGACGGGCTGCGAGTCGGCGGCGCCGAAATAGTGGCGCGCCAGGGCACCTGCGGCGCCGGCTACGACGAGCACGGCCACCGCGCCGGCCCATAGCCGTATCGAGCGGTTCACTCTTCTTCTGCCAGATCGTTACCGATGAGCGCTTCTACCGCGTCGAGCTTGGCACGTTCGGCGAGCTTGCTGCCTCCCGGTGTGCGGCGAGGGGATCGTTCGCTGACGTGGTCATAGACATTCACGCGGAACGGAATTTCGCCCCAGTCGAAAACCAGGATCGCTTCGGGCGCATCCGGCCCATTGCGGCGCACCTCGCGGTGCTCGTAGCGAATGTTCTGGTTGATCATGAAAATCTCGACGTCTTTCGCGCTATCGGCGTAGATCTCCAGTTCGACCTCCGAGAACGCGCCTGCGGTCCCGGCGAGTACCGTACCCGTCAGATAGGGGCGAAACGGCGACAGCATGCGCATGACGTCGATGGCTGCCAGGCGCATTTCGCGCAGGCGTTCTTCGTCTTCTTCGTCACGGAACAGGGCTACGTAGGAGTGGAGCTCTTCTTCGACCTCAGCGTTGGTCGGGAGCGCTTCGGCGTTGGAGAATCCGAGTTGCCGGGCCGCCTTGCGCTTGGCGAAGCCGAAGTCATCGATGCCTTCTTCCGCCATCAAACGAGCTGCATGGGCGGCGACACTGCGGCGCAGTGATTGATTGTGGCGCTCAGACATGACGGCGTCCCTGTGGGCTGTTGTAGTGCTGCACGGCATCAGTCAGACGGCAAACTGACGCTAGAATTCCGTCCCTATTGTACAGATCGTCCTGTGACGATCATGCTTTCTCGCCGCCAGGCGGCAAAGGGCGATTCATGCATATCCACATCCTCGGCATCTGCGGCACGTTCATGGGCGGCATTGCCCTTATCGCACGTGCAGCAGGGCATACCGTCAGCGGCTGCGACGCCAACGTTTATCCGCCGATGAGTACCCAGCTCGAAGAGCAGGGCATCGGCCTCATCGAAGGCTACGGCACTGATCAACTCGCGCTGAAGCCCGATCTTTTCGTCGTCGGCAATGCCGTGTCGCGTGGCAATCCGCTGCTTGAAGCGATCCTCGACAAAGGGCTGCCGTACACCTCTGGCCCGCAGTGGCTGGCCGACCACGTGCTGCAAGGCAAATGGGTACTGGCCGTGGCTGGCACGCACGGCAAAACGACCACTTCTTCGCTGCTTGCGTGGCTGTTGGAAGACGCAGGTCTCAACCCCAGCTTCTTGATCGGTGGGGTTCCGGGCAATTTCGGCGTGTCCGCGCGACTGACGGATTCGCCTTTTTTCGTGATTGAGGCCGACGAGTACGACACCGCGTTCTGCGATAAGCGTTCCAAGTTGGTTCACTACCGTCCGCGCACTGCGATCCTGAACAATCTTGAATTCGATCATGCCGACATCTTCCCCGATCTGGCCGCTATCGAGACCCAATTTCACCACTTGGTGCGTACCGTGCCGGGAGCCGGGCGCATCGTCGCCAATGGCTCTGAAGAGAGCCTCTCGCGTGTGCTGGCGCGCGGCTGCTGGAGCGAGGTAGAACGCTTCGACGGCAAAGGCGAGTGGCAATACCGCGACGGCGAAGGCATGGACGACGTCATCTTCTCGTTCAAGGGCGAGGATGTGGCTCGTTGCGCCTTGCCGATGACGGGGGCGCACAATCGCGCCAACGCGCTCGCGGCCGTCGCAGCGGCTCGTCATGTGGGTGTGACGCCCGAGCACAGCGCCGAAGCGCTGACGCGCTTCATCGGTGTGAAGCGTCGTATGGAGGTGCGTGGCACCGTGCGCGGCGTGACGGTCTATGACGACTTCGCCCACCACCCGACCGCTATCGCCACCACCGTCGCGGGCCTGCGCCGCCGCGTCGGCAAGGCACGCATTCTGGCGGTGCTGGAACCGCGCTCCAACACCATGAAGCTGGGCACCATGAAGAGCCAGCTGCCCGGCAGCCTGATCGACGCCGACCTCGTCTATTGTTACGCGAACAACCTGGGCTGGGACGCCACAGAAGTGTTCGGCCCGATGGGCGACAAGGCGCGCTGCTTTGAGGACCTTCAAGCCCTGGTCGCTGCCGTGGCGGCCGCTGCGCGCGAGGGTGACCACGTGCTCGTCATGAGCAACGGTGGCTTCGGCGGCGTTCACGACAAGCTGCTCAAGGCGCTCGCCAGCGCCTGATCGACGCAAAAACAAGAGGGGCATCGCACCGGTTTCCCGGCGGCGATGCCCCTCGTTTTTCCTGCGGGCCGAAGTGTGCTTAGTGGCGACTGCCCACGAAGCCGTGGATCAGTTCGAGCAGCACGTCTTCCTGGTACGGCTTGCCGAGGTAGTGATTGACCCCGATCTCGGTGGCGTAGTTGCGGTGCTTGTCGGCCATGCGCGACGTGATCATGATGATCGGCAGGTCGCGCAGGCGCTCGTCCGCCCGCACGTTGCGTGCCAGATCGAAACCGTCCATGCGCGGCATTTCAATGTCTAGCAGCATCACGTCCGGCTTCATTTCCACCAGTTGCTCCAGCGCGTCGACACCGTCCTTGGCGGTCACCACGTGGTAGCCCTCGCGTTCGAGCAGGCGGCTGGTGATCTTGCGCACGGTGAGCGAATCGTCGACCACCATCACCGTCGGCGTGCGGGCCTCTTCGACCTGCGGCGCCACCGGAGCCACGCCTTCCGCACCTTCCTTGGCGGTGGCGGCCGTGCGCGAAGCCAGCACCACCGGGTTCAGGATCAGGGCGATCTCGCCGTCAGACAGCACTGTTGCCCCGGTGAAGCCTTGTAGACGCACGAACTGCGGCCCCGCGTTCTTGACGATGATTTCCTGATTGCCACGCAACTCGTCGATGTGCATCGCCAGCGTTTCGTTGCCAGCGCGCAGCAGCAGCACCCAATGGAAGCGGTTCGGCGTCGGCTGCGTGATGGAGTCACCCAGCAGGCGCGGCATGTAACGGAACGGATACTGCTCGTTGTTCCATTCCGCGAAGCCACGCGAACGCATGTCGTCGAGCGCCGGTTCCTTCAGTTCCAGCGCCTGTTCCACCATGTTCGACGGAATGGCGTAGGTACGCCCGCCCGTGCGGACCAGCAGCGCTTGCGTAACGGCCAGCGTCAGCGGCAGGCGAATCATGAAGCGCGCGCCCTGTCCGGCGTTCGACGCCACGTCGATACGACCGCCGACCGCGAGCGTTTCGCTCTTCACCACGTCCATGCCCACGCCGCGCCCGGCCACGCCGGACACTGTTTCGGCGGTCGAGAAGCCCGGCTCGAAAATCAGTTGCGTCAGGCGTGCCTCGGCAGGTGTCTCGTCGGCGCCGACCAAGCCCACCGAGCGGCCGCGCGCCAGAATGCGTTCGTAGTTCAGCCCACGACCGTCGTCGCGGATTTCCAGCGCGATTTCGTTCGACAGTTGCGACAGTGTCAGCGTGATCTGGCCGAACTCCGGCTTGCCGGCCACGACGCGATCCGCTGGCGACTCGATGCCGTGCGCGATTGCGTTGCGCAGCAAGTGCTCGATCGGCGCGATCATCTTGTCGAGCACACCCCGGTCGATTTCGATCCGGCCGTTGCGAATGTCGAGGTTGGCGCGCTTGCCCAGTTCCTTGGCGGTCTGCCGCACCACACGGTAGAGGCGATCGACCGAGTCCTCGAACGGCACCATGCGCACTGCCATCAGCGCTTGTTGCAGATCGCGCGACAGGCGTGCCTGCGAGTGCAGTGCGGAGTCGGATTGGTCCAGGTTGCGCAGCAAGTTCTGTTGGATGGTCGTCACGTCGCCGACGGACTCGGCCATCATGCGGGTGACTTCTTGCAGGCGCGTGAAGCGGTCGAACTCAAGCGGGTCGAACTCGCCGAGGTGTGCTTCGGCCGCAGCCAGACGCGACTGCATCTGCGACTCGGCCTGGATTTCGATCTCGCGCAGTTGGTTGCGCAAACGGATCACGTTTTCCGTCAGGTCCAGCAGCGAGCGGCGCAGCGTGCGCATTTCGCCTTCGATACGCGTACGGGCGATGCTGATTTCGCCAGCTTCGTTCACAAAACGGTCGATGGCATCAGCGCGCACGCGCAACGTCGAGCGCGGCCCTTGTACGGCGTCGGTGTCTTCAGCGGCGGTGGCCGCGGGTGCTGCCGGTGCGGCTGCCGCAGTAGCAGGAGCAGTCCCGGCCGCCGTGCCCAGCGCCGGCGCGGTGGGCTCTTGCATGCCCGGATTGCGCAGAGCGTTGAGCATTGCGCCGACGTGGTCGAGGCCGCTCTCCATGTCATCGGCCAGCGGCGCTCCGGTGGCCGTGCCCTTTTCGAGACGCGACTCCAGCGAGTGGACGTATTCGCCAAGGCGCATTGCCCCGGCCATCCGCGCGCTGCCCTTCAGCGTATGCAGCAGGCGGGCCAGTGCTTGCACTGGCGCCGCATCACCCGGCTCCGCGCGAATCTGGCGCACCGCTGCACCCAATTCGGACGACAGTTCGTCAGCTTCTTCGAAGAAGATCGGCAGCAGTTGATCGTCCAGTTCGTCCTGGACCGTGATCTTGGGCGCTTCTTCCACCACGACGGGCGCGGCCGAAGCGAAATCGTCATTCGCCACAGCCGGCGGCGCGATGGCCGGCTCTTCTTCCTGCACTACGCTCGGGGCGGGCGCGAAATCCGCTGCCGTAAAGAAGATCGGCTGCAGATTGTCGAGCTGTTCGACCAGCGCGTCGTTGCCTTGGGGCATCGACTGCACGGCGACCTCGTCGAGCATGTTCTCCAGCACATCCAGCGCCTGCTGCTGCAACGTCAGTTGCTCGCGCGTGGGCGGCTGGCTCACGTCGCACAGTCGGTGCAGCGCATGCTCCAGTGCCTTGGAGAGCGCGCGGGCGGCTTCGATGCGTGCCGTGCCCGCAATACCGGCCAGCGTGTGCGCGGCGCGCACGGCGTTGGAACCCGGTGCGAGCAGAGGATCTTCCGCCAGCGCAGCGAGTTCGGCACGCAGCGTGTCGAGGTGCTGACCGGCTTCGACCATGAACAGGTCGTAGAGTCCGCGCGACAGGGTCTGCCCGCCGATGGTCACGTCCCCTTCGGGGATGATCGGAGGCGGTGTTTCGCCGGTCAGCGCGCTCAGATTCAGATGAGGCAGATCGATGTCACTGTCGTCGTCGTCGATGGAGATGACTTCGAGTTCATCTTCGGTGACTCGTGCCTCTACCGGCACCGCGCTCGTTGCGACATCCGGTTCGCTCAGCGACTCTGTGACTGGCTCGGCGGGTTTCGGCGCGGGCTCTTCGATGACATCGAAGGGCGACACGAGCGGCTCCAGCGCGTGCTCTTCGATCACGACGTCGTCGGCAGACGCAGTCGGTTGTTCGAGTTCCTTGCTGACTTCAGCGAGCACCTGCGCGGCGGCTTCGAGTTCGGCGGCAACGGCGGGCGCGATTCCCGCGCTGACTTCTTCCTCTTCGCTGACGATCGGCAGGTCTTCGTCGAGGACGATGTCTTCAACCGGCGCTTCGCCGCTCAACAGCGCATCTTCGAGCGACAGCGTCGCGGGCGCATCGTCGAGCAGTTCGTCGACGTTGAGTGCCGTCAACACCAGCCCATCGTCGGCGGCGACATCAGGGGCGTCAACCACCTCATCGACGATCGCCGGCTCATTCAATGCGAGCGGCTCAGGCAGCGGTTCGAGCAGGTCCTCGATATTCAACGCCGTCGTCGTCAGGTCGCTTTCGTCGTTCGCCGCTTCGCCGGTGAGGTTCTCAAGGTTCAGCGAAGTCACCGTCAGATCGACGTCGCCGTGACTGCCCAGGTCGATCGTCGTTTCGGGCGTCCGATCAGTCAGCGAATGCAGCGTCGGGATGTCCACCACCTTGGTGTTGCCGAAGGGGTTGATTGTCGTCGCCGCCAGATCGAATTCGGGCATGCGGACGTCATCGACCAGCGAGCGGATATCGTTTTCCGACAGCGTAGCGGTGAGGTCCAGCTCTTTGCCGTGCGTATTGGCAGGCATATCGGGCAGATCGATATCCAGCCCGAACGCCGCCAGCGACGGCAGGTCGAGGCGCGTCTCTTCGAGAGACGATTCGTAGTGATGCTCAGTGCCCAGTTCCGGCAGCAGGAAGTCGTCGAGGTCGAAGCGCGTTTCGTTCAGCGAGGCTTCGATGGCGTGTGCCGGCTCGGCGGCAGGCCGCACAGGGGGCGCCACGTCGTCGAGCGAAAAATCGAGCGGGGCCGGCTCTTCAAAAGCCGGCGCAGCGGCGACGGCAGCGACTGTTGAAACGGCTGCGGCCGGGGTTGCCGGTGTGGCAGCAGGCAAGTCGTCGGCGCTCGGGTCGAGCGAGGCGAGCAGCGCATCGGCATGTGCGATCAGCGCGCTGGCGTCACGCCATGCACCGCCATTCGCCAGCAATTGGGTCACCCACGCGCCAAAGACCTCACGCCCGTCATCAATCAGCGCGAGGATCTGGCTATTGGCGTCGCGTTCAAGCTGCAGCCAGCGGTTCATCGCCATTTCGACGTGGCGGGCGGCTTCTGAGAAGTCGGTCAGGCCCACCATGCGGCTGCTGCCCTTGAGCGTGTGATACGCGCGGCGCACTGTGGTCAGCGCCTCAAGGTTGTGCGGTTCGCGGGCGGCCTGGTCGCGTGACGTCGCCAGTGTAGCGAGGACTTCCTGCGCTTCTTCGAGGAAGATCTCCAATAGCTCGGCGTCCAGCTCTTCGGTGCTGGCGCTCATGAGGCGGGCGGCTTCGGCCGAGGGCTGCGGCGCGATCGCCGGCGCGACGGAAGACAGCGCTTCATGGATCTGTGCGACGGCGATGTCGCCACCGGCCTTCAGGCTGGCGATGGCTTCCTTCGTTTGCTGTTCGAGCTGACTGTCGGCAACCAGTTGCGCATCTTCGCGGATCGCTTCGAGGTTGCTGACGAGTTGCTGGCGCAGGGTCGTGTCTTGCGGCGATTCGGACAACGCGGCGGCCAGCGTCTGTGTCTCGCGCGTATCGCGCGCCAGCTGGGCTTCGACGGTGGCGCTGACGGCCGAGACCTCTTCGCGTGCGGCGCGCGCCGCTTCGGGGTTGAGGAAGAACTCCAGCCGGGCAGGGCCGTGCTTGAGCGCTTCGATATAGAAGCCCAGCGCCGACAGCTTATGTGCCAGTGCGTCGAATTCGGACTGCTCGGGCGCTTCTTCGGCGGTGGCGAAGCGGCTCACTTCGGCCGCGCTGTCGCGGACCAGCGTGGTCGCCTCGGCCTCACCCAGGATCGCCAGCGCACCTTCAATCTGCTTGAGCGGATTGGCGAGCGCGGCCAAGGGCTCGCGCTGCGCGTTGTTGCGGAAGTAGATGTCGAGGGTTTGTTCGATCTGGCCGAGATTGGCCAGAATCTCGCGCGCGAGCTGGGTGAAGAAAAGCTTCTCCTGCGCGCGCTGCGAAGCGCTGCCGAACTGGCTTTCGTCGAGCGGTGCCGGATTCTGGCCCTGGATACGCAGTGCATATTGATGACACAGGGCGTCGGTCTGTCGGCGCAGTTGAGTCGGATCGACGACCGCCGATTCGGCGGCTTGCTCGACGACCAACAGGCCCGTGGCCACTTCCATGGCCAGCGTGTCGCTGTGGCGCAGCGGATCGGCCCGCAGCCAGGCGAGCAATTCGCTCATCGAGGCGAGCAGTCGGTCGATATCGCGCACATTCAACGGTGCTGCGCGGGCGATGACTTCAACCAATTGCTCTTGGAACTGCGGCAGCGCGACGGCGGCGCCGGCGCAGAAGCGGTTCCACATTTCCTTGGCGTTTTCGAGTGCTTCGCGCAGTTGCAAGGCCAGCGGTGCGCGCAATGTGTCCGACAGTTCCGAGTCGCCGGCGGGCAGTGCGTTATCAAGGCGGTAGACGTGGCGTACGGACTGCGCGTGCGGCGTGTCGATGCGTGCAGTGGCGACAAAGTACAGCACGTCGCGCACGAGGCGTTCGGCAATGACCTGAGAGCCTTCAATCAGACGACGCATCTGCGTGTCGATGCGGCGGCACAGTCGATGCGCCTGGCGATCGCCCGGAATGGCACCGGAGGCGAGCCCCTCGAAAAAGGCAACGGCGGCCCACCAGAACGAGCGCGTGGCGGGCGTGGTCTGAATCTGTTCGATGTGCTGCACGGCGCGCAGCATTTCGAGCGGACCGGTGTTCGCGCCCGGCTGACGAATCCACTGCAGCAGGCCTTTTTCGAAGCGGCCGCGTTGAACGCGCGCCTCGTGCGCGGCGCGAGCCGGGTCGATGCTGGGGGCGTCGCCCAGCGCGGGGCGGCGCGACAGGTCGGGGAAGAACAGTTCCGACGGCGGCGGCACGTCGCCACCACGGGCGGCAACCAGTTCCTTGTAGACCGGATACAGGCGCAACGGCTGGTGCGGAGCGCCCGCCAGCAGTTCGTTGATGTAGTTGGCCAGTACTGCGATGCTGCGATTGGCCAGCGTGAGCTTGTCGGCCGGCACCGCGCCGTCCGCGGCGGCCAGCGTGGCGAGCAGCTTGTCGATGGCGTCGGCATATTGGGTGACACCGTCGAGTCCGACGACCGACAGCGCTCCGCTGGCCTGGTGCACGTGGCTCTGCGCAAAGCGCAGGGGCTCACGCTCTTCCGGGCGTTGCTGCGCGTCGGCCAGGCTCTCCCGTGCCCGGCCGAGTGCGGCGTCGATCTCGCTTTTCACCCACGTGAGCGGGCCGACATCAAACTCGTTGCTAAAGCTCATTCACCTTGCCCCGTGACGCTCTGTCTCTCGGGCTGTTCGACGTGATGGGCGACGACATCCAGTCGTCGCCCGCCGGCAGCCTGTTGTATGTGTAGAAGGCGATCAGACCTTGAAGCCCGACACCGAACCCTTCAGTTCGACGGCGAGGTCGGCCAACTGGCCGATCGACACAGCCGATTGTTGCGTGCTGCGCGTGGTCTGTTCAGTGATGGAGAGAATGTCGCGCATCGCTTCGGACACTTCGGTCGCGACCGAAGCCTGGCGTTGCGTGTCGGCCGAGATCTTTTCAACCAGCGTGGCCATTTCCACCGACACGTCGCCGATCTCGGACAGCGCCTGACCGGCAGCGTCGGACAGCTTGGCCCCTTCCACCACGCCTCGGGTGGAGTTTTCCATGGCGGCCACAGCGTCTTGCGTGTCGGTCTGAATGGTCTTCACGATCGCGGCGATCTGCTTGGTTGCTTCGGCAGAGCGTTCAGCGAGGCGCTGCACTTCTTCCGCAACCACCGTAAAGCCCCGGCCGGCTTCACCCGCCGACGCTGCCTGGATGGCGGCGTTCAGTGCCAGCACGTTGGTCTGTTCGGTAATGTCCGAAATCAGTTCCACGATTTCGCCGATCTCCTGCGAGGACTCGCCCAGGCGCTTGATGCGCTTGGAGGTTTCCTGAATCTGCTCGCGGATTTCGTTCATGCCCGAGATCGAGTTCTGCACCGCGTCCGCACCCTTGCGGGCGGCTTCCAGCGAGCGGCGGGCCACCTGCGCGGTCTGCAGTGCGGAAGAGGATACGGCGCTCATCTGACGAGCCATGTCCTGCACTTGCGAGCCGGCGGTCTGGATCTCGCGCGACTGGCGTTCGGATGCGTCGAGCAGTTCGCCCGATACGCGTTGCGCGGATTCGGTGGCGATCGTCACGCGGCCGGCCGCGTCGTTGATTCGACGCACCAGCACGGAAAGTTCTTCAATCGTGTAGTTCACCGAGTCGGCGATGGCGCCCGTCACGTCTTCGGTCACCGTTGCGCGGATCGTCAAGTCACCGTCAGCGAGGTCACCCATTTCGTTCATCAGCCGCAAAATGGCCTGCTGGGTGTTGTTACGCTCGGATTCGGCGCTGGCGCGTTGGCGTTCGGCTTCTTCGCGGCGGGCGCGGATGTCGTCGTTATACGTGCGGGCCAGCAGGAACAGGGCGCCCAGCGACAGCACGGTGGTGATGGCGATCAGGATCGTGCGCCAGTTCCAGCCGGTGAAGTAATCGCGATAGGCAGCGGTCAGTGCGTCGGTCTTGTCCAGCACGTCGGACGAGTTCTGGAAGATCTGGGTGCCCGCACGCTTGGCCTGCACCAGCAACTGCACGTTGGTCAGGATGTCGCTTACCGCCAGCTGGTGCATCTGCGCGTAGCGCTTGAGGCCGTCGAGCTTTTCGTTGGTTTCGGCGTCGGTGGTCATCTTGGTCAGATCGGCCATCAACTCTTCGAGCGAGTTCGAATCCTTACCAAGCAGGAACACCACTTCCGGGTCGACCGTGTCCGAGGCCAGCAGCGCGTTGGCGTTCTTGGCCATGCGTTGCGTAAGCATCACCACCTGGTTGGCAGTGTGGATTTCGTTGGCCGGAGCGCCGCGTTGCAGCTTGAGTGCTGCCACTTGCTCGGCGAAGTCGAGCAACTGCGCGTTGGTGTTGTTGATGTTCTCCACTGCCGTGCCGAGGCGCGTGACGTTCACGCCCTGGCTGATCAGCGAAGCGGCATCGCGGTCGACCTTGTTCCACGAGTCGGTCAGCTCTTTCAGCGGGCCAGCCACGGCATTCGGGCTGCTCGGCACGCCGACGCCGCCAATGTCGCCGCCCTTGGTCACGGCGTCGAGCAACTGGACGAATTGCTGACGAGATTCGCGCAGCTCATCGAAGCCCTTGCGCCCGCCCGTCACCGCCAGCTGGGATGCTTTTGCGAGCACCTGCGATTGCGTACCCATCTGCGTGGCCGCGGACACGAATGCCGTGCCCTGGTTGGCAAGGCGGATCTGCCATGCGGTCAGTGCGACGGTCAGCAGCGCCAGCACACCGAATGCGATACCCAGTGTGCGCAGCTGCTCGGCCACGGGTTTCTCGGCCAGCCAGGGCAGGCGGGCTTCGAAACGACGGCGCGCGGCAGGTGCGGCGGCATCACCGCTTTCCATGAGCGTGCTGTCTGTGCCGATAGCGGCTTGATTTGCGCCTTGCACGAAGAACGTGCGACCAAACAATTTCAGTGCCATGTTGCGCTCCGATGGTGCGGGCCAGGTTTTGTCATCCTTGCGATCGGGCCGTGGCGGGCACAACGCGGATGTGTGTTGTCGAAAGAAAATCTGCTGCGGCTACGGTCATGTCGGCGTTTCAGTGTCCGAGGTCGGCGCCGGCATCAAGAAAGCGCGCGTCGCCCAGCAGCGGGCGGACGGCAAGACGCTTCCACAGGCGACCCTGCGAATCGCGCAGGGCACCGGTAATCCATGGGCGGGCGTCGATGAATCCGTCGTCCGCCTCGAAATCGTCAGGGTTGCGCAAACCTTGTGCGCGGGACACCAGCAGTGCCGTATTCAGGCCGTGGCGTGTGCCGATCAGCAAGATGCGGGCGTCATTGTTGAGCACGGTCGGCGCTTCGCCCGAAAAGGCCGCGAGGTCGACCACGCTATATAGATTGCCGCGCACGTTGGCGATGCCGCGGAACCAGCCGCGCGTGAGCGGTACGGCAGTCAGGCTGGGCGCGGCGATGATTTCGCCTGCGTCGACCAGATCGACCAGCCAGTTGTCGCCGCCTGCGGTGAACGCAAGCAGGCCGGCACGACGGCCGGCCGTCTTCACCTCAGTGAGGCGGCGGGTGAGGTCCTGCTGGAATTCACGCAGACTGATGCGCTTGGCCATTGCCGCCTCTCTATGCGTTCAGATCAGGCAATCGCCTGGATTTTCTTGAGCAGCTCGTCATGGTCGAGCGGCTTGGTCATGTAGTCGAACGCGCCCTGGCGCATGCCCCAGATCTTGTCCGTCTCCTGATCCTTGCTGGTGGTCATGATGATGGGGATGCTGCGGGTGACGTCATCGCGCGAAATGGTGCGCGTGGCCTGGTAGCCATTGATGCCGGGCATGACCACGTCCATGAGGATCAGGTCGGGCAGTTCGGCCTTGGACTTGGCCACACCGTCTTCGCCGTTCTCGGCCGTGACGACGGTGTAGCCCTGGCGGGTCAGGAACTCAGAGAGCGACAGGCGCTCGGTGGGCGAATCATCGACGACGAGGATTTTCTTAACGGGCATGGCTAACCTCAGGAACTCTAACGGGGACTGCGGGATGCGATGTGTGCGGAGACAGCCTTGAGCAGGCTGTCCTTGGTGAACGGCTTGGTCAGGTACTCGTCGGAACCGACCATGCGGCCTCGGGCGCGGTCGAACAGCCCGTCCTTGGAGGACAGCATGATGACCGGCGTGGCGGCAAAGCGGGGGTTCTTCTTGATAAGCGCGCACGTCTGGTAACCGTCCAGGCGCGGCATCATGATGTCAACGAAAATCAGGTCCGGCAGGTGGTCGGCGATCTTCGACAGCGCGTCGAAACCATCTTCGGCCAGCAGCACCTTGTACCCAGCCTGCGCCAGGAAGATCTCGGCACTGCGACGAATGGTATTGCTGTCGTCGATGACCATCACCTTGACGCCCGAGGCGTCCAGTGTCTCTGCCAACACAATGCTCCTTCTGATTGTGACCCGTCCCGACCGCCACCCCGACGGCCGCACTGCGATGGGTGGATTCCAACCCTTGTGGCAGTCAGACATCCGCTTGGGAATGTCTGGCCCGACAGTTGGCGCCCTGTCGCTTCCGAACGGCAATTCGCCCTGCGGACCCCGCGTCAAATGCGAAAAATCCGCTGCAAATCAGTCTTTTCGGCCCGTCCGAAGCGGGTCAAATATACTCAAAAATCATGAGGTCGCAATGTGTAGCCGACGACGCTCAGAGCATTAAATCTCTACCATCTCGAAGTCTTCCTTGCGTGCGCCGCATTCCGGGCAGGTCCAGTTTGGCGGCACGTCTTCCCAGCGGGTGCCGGGGGCAAGTCCTTCTTCGGGGTTGCCGGCGGCCTCATCGTAGATCCATCCGCAGATGAGGCACATGTAGGTTTTATAAGGCGTTACGGGGGTTTCAGCCATGTTATCGGGTGATTTCAGTTAAACTTCAATCGATCTTAGCGCATTTTTTCTGGCTCGCCCGAAGGGGCAGGTTCGCGCATTTCCCCGCCTGAAAGTCCTATGCCCCAGACCGTCTTTTCGGCCCCGCCGATCGTGCTGACATTCGCAGCGTCCGACCCGACCGGCGGCGCCGGCCTGCAATCCGACCTGCTCACCCTTGCCGCCCTTGGCGTACATCCGTTGTCCGTGGTGACGGGCATTACGCTGCAGGATACCGCCGGCATCGAGGACATGGACGCCATCGACAGCGATTGGGTAGCCGATCAGGCGCGCGTGCTGCTTGAGGACATCCCCGTCCAGGCATTCAAGATCGGTGTGCTGGGCAGTGTAGAGAACGTCGCCGCTGTGGCTGAAGTCATCGCCGACTATCCCGACCTGCCGGTGGTGTTCGACCCGGTCTTCTCGTCAACACGCGCTGACGCCTTTGCCGACGAAGAAATGCTCGCCGCCATGACCGAGCTGCTCCTGCCGCTGACGACCGTGCTGACGCCCACCGGGGCCGAGGCACGCCGCTTCGCGCAGGAAGACGACGACGATGAACTCTCGCTGCCCGATTGCGCGCGGCATCTCATCGAGCTGGGTGCGGACCATGTGTTGATTACCGGCGTGCATGAGCATACGCCGCAGGTCATCAACACGCTCTACGGGAGCACGGGCGTCATTCGCAGCGACGCTTGGGAACGCCTGCATGGCAACTATCACGGTGCCGGCAGCACGCTGGCCTGCGCCATTGCCGCGTTGCTGGCACGCGGAGAATCGCTGTCCGATGCCGTGCACGCGGCGCAGGCATTCACGTGGAATACGCTGGCCCATGCCAACCGCATCGGTATGGGGCAGTTGATCCCCAACCGCTTCTTCAAGTCCCTGTCGTGATCACTCGCCGACTCAAGCGAGGCCTGTATGCCGTGACGCCCGACTGGGAGGACACGGTGCGGCTCGTCGGCGTCACGGCTGCCATCATCGATGGCGGAGCGGTGTGCGTGCAGTACCGCAACAAGACCGCGTCCCACGATCTGGCGGCCGAGCAGGCCGCTGCCATTGCCGATCTGTGTCGTCTGCGTGGCGTGACCTGCCTGATCAATGACGATGTCGTGCTGGCCCTGGCGGTCGGCGCCGACGGTGTGCACATCGGTCACGATGACGGCAGTTGTGCTGCACTGCGCCGTCGCGTGGCGGATGACTTCATCATCGGCGTGTCGTGCTACGACAATTTTGAGCTCGCCCGTGCCGCGCTGAGCGATGGCGCCAGCTATGTCGCTTTTGGCGCCATGTTCGCGTCGCCCACCAAGCCCCTTGCTGTCAGCGCACCGATCGAACTGGTCAGCCGTGCCCGCAGCGAGCTGGGCCTGCCGGTCGTGTGCATCGGCGGCATTACCGCCGATAACGTGCCTGCGCTTGTCGAAGCAGGCGCCGACATGGCGGCTGTCATCACTGACATCTACAACGCAGACGACCCGCGCGAACGCAGCGGGCGCATTACCGCCGCGTTCGACAAATCACCCTCGTAATACTCGGCGCGCCATTGTCCCGGACAAGGCGCGCTTCATCGTTCAGGTATCCAGGAAGGCATTGCCATGTCGTCGTCGCATAACGAAGAACTCTTCTCTCGCGCCCAGCAGAGCATTCCAGGTGGCGTGAATTCGCCCGTCCGCGCATTTCGTTCGGTGGGCGGTACGCCGCGCTTCATTTCTCGCGCCCAGGGCTCACGCGTATGGGATGCCGATGGCGTGGCGTATATCGACTACGTGGGCTCATGGGGGCCGATGATCGTCGGGCACGCGCACCCGCGCGTCGTCGAAGCCGTACAGCGAGCGGCGGCGGAGGGACTGTCTTTCGGTGCGCCCACCGAGCGCGAAGTCAACATGGCTGAAGAGCTCAAGCGTCGGGTCCCCGGCCTGGAGTCGGTACGACTGGTGTCTTCCGGCACCGAAGCGACGATGAGCGCCATTCGGCTTGCACGCGGTTTTACCGGGCGCGACGCCATCGTCAAGTTTGAAGGCTGTTACCACGGGCATGCCGACAGCCTGTTGGTGAAGGCCGGGTCGGGCCTGCTCACTTTCGGCAACCCCTCTTCGGCAGGTGTGCCGGCGGACTTTGCGCGTCACACCATTGTCATCGACTACAACAACGTCGATGCACTCGAAGCCACGTTTGCGGAGCGAGGCGCCGGGATCGCCGCGGTCATCATCGAACCGGTGGCCGGCAATATGAATCTGGTGCGCCCGACGCAAGCCTATATGCAGCGTCTGCGCGAATTGTGCACCGCCAATGGCACCGTGCTGATCTATGACGAAGTGATGACGGGGTTCCGCGTTGGACCGCGCGGTGCGCAGGGGCTGTTCGGCATCACCGCAGACCTTGTCACGCTGGGCAAGATCGTTGGCGGCGGCATGCCCGTGGGCGCCTTTGGCGGTCGTCGCGACATCATGGACTGCATCGCACCGCTCGGCCCCGTCTATCAGGCGGGCACGCTGTCCGGCAGCCCGGTGGCCGTGGCGGCGGGACTCGAAACGCTGCGCCTCATCGACGAGCCGGGTTTCTATGAACGTATCGAGGCGTTGACGACCCGTCTCGTCAACGGCCTTACGGCGGCTGCGCGCGACGCCGGCGTGACGTTCTCCGCGCAATCGGTGGGCGGAATGTTCGGCGTGTACTTCTCTTCACAGCCGCCGCAGTCGTTTGCCGATGTCATGGCCTCTGACCGCGAACGTTTCAATCGCTTCTTCCACGCCATGCTGGATGCCGGGCACTACTTTGCACCTTCGGCATTCGAGGCTGGCTTCGTGTCGGCCGCGCATACCGAAGAAGACATCGACGCGACGATTTCCGCGGCGCGCAAGGCGTTCGCGGCAATCTGAGGACAAGCGCAGGTGATCAGATCGCAGCCGGGCCCGCGTCGTCGTGGCCCGGTACGTGCAGTTGCGGAAAGCCGCCGGCCTCCCATCGCGCCTGCAGTGCGCGGCCGCTCTCCACCGTGTCGGTGATGAAGTTCCACCAGATGGTGGTGGGTTCGGGCAAGTGTTCGCCTCCAAGGAGCATGAGCCGCGCCGGACCTTGGCTCGACAGGTGCAGCGTGTCGCCCTCGCCAAGCTGAACCAGCGCATGCTGCGATTGCGGTTCCGAATCGCCGACGCGCACTGCACCTTCGGCAACGTACAGCGCGAGTTCATGCGTCGCGTCCACCGCCAGACGGACACTTCCGTTCAATTCGATTTCCGCATAGACCAGCGACGAATACATCGGCGCTGGCACATGCTGCGTGCCGAGCGAACCGGCAAGCAGACGGATGTGGGCGTCGTCCTGCTGCCACACCGGCAACTGTTCGGCGTCGAAGTGATGGAACGCCGGATCGATGTCGCGTTTGTCCGGCGGCAATCCTACCCACGCCTGCACGCCGTGACGCGGGCCGGCTTCGGGTTGCGGATCTTCTGCGTGCACGATGCCGCGCCCGGCGGTCATCCAGTTGGCTGCGCCGGGGCGGATGCGCTGCACCGTGCCCAGGCTGTCGCGGTGTTCAATCTCGCCGCTGAATAAATAAGTGACGGTTTGCAGGCCGGTGTGCGGATGCGGGCCGACGTAGTCGGGCGCGGGGCGGCCGCTCTCAACGGGCCCGAAGTGATCTAGAAAGACAAAGGGACCGACGCGGCGCAATTCGCGCCGGGGCAGTGCGCGCCATACACTGATGCCGGCCAGTGCTGCTGGTTTGGCGGTCAGAACATTCGCGATGCTGCGAGCCGTGCTCATGGTGTGTGTCCTCTGGTGCTCATCGGCTGCATGGCCGACGCTACAAAGAAAAAACCCGGCACCGAATGATGCCGGGTTTCGAGTCGCTCAGGGGCGAGCGCTATGACAGTGCCTGCACGACGGCCGCTTCAAACTTGCCCGCGCGGTAGTCCATCAGCGTCTGCATGATTTCCTCTTGCGTGTTCATGACGAACGGCCCGTACTGCGCAATCGGTTCGCCAAGCGGGCGACCCGCGATGATCAGCACGCGCGAATCGCTCGTTGCGGTAATGACGACCCCGTCGCCTTCATCGTTGGCCAGCAGACCCATGTTGCGGTCCGGGACGGCCGTGTCGCCCACCTTCACTTCACCGCGATAGGTGTAGATAAAGGCGTTGTGCCCGGCCGGAATGCGTTGCGCAAAGCTCGCGCCTGCCGGCAGATGCACGTCGACGTACAGCGGTTCGGTATCCGGCCGCGCGACCGCACCTTCCACACCATGGCTCGCTCCGGCGATGACGCGCACGTTCGCACCGTTTTCGGTGGCGAACTCCGGGATGGCCGTCGAAGGGATGTCGCGGTACGACGGCGCGACCATCTTGTTCTTGGCGGGCAGGTTCAGCCACAGCTGGAAGCCTTCCATCAACCCGTCTTCCTGCTCGGGCAACTCGGAATGGATCAGGCCGCTGCCGGCCGTCATCCATTGCACGCCGCCGTTCTGCAGCAGGCCTTCGTGGCCGGCGCTGTCGCGATGGCGCATGCGCCCCGCGATCATGTACGTCACCGTTTCGAAACCACGGTGTGGATGGTCGGGGAAGCCGCCCATGTAGTCGTCCGGGTTGTCATTGCGGAACGCGTCGAGCATCAGGTACGGGTCGAGCCTGCGTTGCAGCGGTTGCGTCAGGACGCGCGTCAGCTTGACGCCAGCGCCGTCCGATGTGGCCTGGCCACGTACCAGACGTTCCACGCCGCGCGAGCGCACGACGGTCTCGGTCTGGACGGCAAGCTGTTCGACGTGGATCGTTCATGGTCTTTCTCCTCTGTATACACGTGCCGCCACATGGCGGCACGGGGTTCTCTGTCGGGGCTGCGGGGTGTTACGCCAGCGCCTCGGCGATTTCGACTTCAGCCTGCGCGAATGCCTTGGCGGCCGACTCTTCGCCCATTGCCAAGCCTTCAGCGTAGATGAAGGTCACATCGGTCATGCCCAGGAAGGCCAGCACGGTCTTCAGGTAAGGCACTTGCGAATCGGCCGGCGTGTCGCGGTACAAACCGCCACGTGCCAGTGCGACGTAGACCTTCTTGCCCTTAAGCAGGCCTTCCGGACCGTTGGCGGTGTACTGGAAGGTCACCTTGGCGCGCGAGATCGCGTCGATCCATGCCTTGAGCTGGATGGGCACGCCAAAGTTGTACATCGGCACACCCAGCACAACGTAGTCGGCGGCCTGCACTTCAGCGATGACCGCATCGTCGATGGCAACGCGGGCAGCCTGTTCGGCGCTGCGTTGTTCGGCCGGCGTGAAGAGCGCACCCAGCGCGGCTTCGTCCAGCGGGGGCAGCGGGTTGGCGGCCAGATCGCGCACGATGTGCGTCGCTTCCGGGTGAGCCTTGATTAGGCGCTCCACGATGGTGTTGGCGAGGCGGGTCGATTGGCCGGCGGTGCGGGCGCTAGCGTTGATTTGCAGAATGTTCATTTGCCGTACTCCTTGTGTCGGGTGGTGATGCTGTGAGTGCACTGTATTGGCTACAAGGGTGGGCCGGAAGACGCCGAAACGGATATGATCGTTCCACTGATGGAACGAAGGGGTTTGCCATGGACGTCGATGCCAACGATCTGCTGTTGTTCGCCCGCGTGGTGGAAACCGGCAGTTTTTCCCGTGCCGCCGAGCGTACAGGCTTGCCGAAATCGACCGTCTCCAGGCGCATTACCGCGCTGGAACAGCAATTGGGCGAGCGCCTGCTGGCGCGCAGCACACGGCAATTGGCCGTCACTGATTTCGGGCAGGGGGTGCTCGAACATGCGCGGCGTCTGGCCGAAGAGGTCGAAGGCGCGGCGGCGTTCGCGCAGTTTCGCCAGGCCAAGCCGCGCGGGCGCCTGCGGGTATCGATGCCGCCGGACTTCTCGGAAAAGCTCGTGCTGACGACTTTCTTTCTGCAGTTCTGCAGTGACTACCCGGAAATCCGGCTTGAGCTCGACATGTCGCCGCGCAATGTCAACCTGTTGTCCGAGCAGTTCGACCTTGCCATTCGCATCTCGCCGCGACTCGACGACGACGCCACGTTAGTGGCGCGCAAGCTCTCTGAACTGCCTAGCGCGCTCTACGCCAGCCCGGCATATCTGGCGCGCTACGGTCGCCCCAAAACGCCGGACGATCTACTGAAGCACACCGCACTGCACATGGTGGCGAGCAACGGTGAGCCGATCCGCTGGAAGCTCCAGCGCGGGCATGATCACTGGGAAGGTTTGCCGCCGGGGCCGCTGGCGACCAACTCAATGGGCCTGACCCTGCAACTGGCTTCGCACGGTCTGGGCATCGCCCAGTTTACGGGTCGTATTGCGTTGCCAAGCGTGGAGATGGGGCTGATCGAGCAGGTGCTACCGGAATGGGCCGCGCCGCCGGTCACGGTGTGGGCCGTCATGCCCGGCCGGCGATTGATTCCCACGCGCACGCGGGTGTTCGTCGACGCGCTCGGTCGCGCATTGCAGAACTGCACCGAGGCTTATGAGGCCGCCACCACGCAGACGCCGCTGGTGCTGCCGCAGTCGGTCACACTGGCCAGCTGATCAGTGAAAGGCCTGTAACAGCCACAACACGACCATGCCAGCAGCGATCGTCGCCAGCACGCTGCGTGTGAGCCATGCGGCGAGCAGGGCGGCGAGTGCGGCCCACATGCGCAGGTTGTCCGTGGCGATATCCAGTTGCCCCTGTCGCATCAGGATGTCTGGCGCGATGAGTGCGGCCAGTACCGCAGGCGGCACGTAACGCAGCAGGCCTTCGAAGCGGCCGCCTTGTGGCAGCCATCGTCCACCGGCGATAAATGACAGCCGGATCAGGAAGGTCACCAGTCCGCACGCCACCATGGTGAGGAACAACCAGCCGTCGCTCATGGCGTCCTCCGGTTCAGCCCGCGCGCGATCCATCCTGCTGCCATGCCGGCTGCGGCCGCCGCGATGATCCACAACTTGTGTGGCATGCCCTGCAACGCCAGCGCCGCAGCAGCAGCCACCAGCGCCGCAATGACTTCCGAGCGGCCGCGCGCTGCCATGACGAGCAGCGCAATGAAAGTCAGCGGAATCGAGAAATCCAGCGACCATGACGCTGGAATCGCAGCGCCGATCAACACGCCGCCCAATGACGACAACTGCCAGCCCGTCCACAAGGTCAGCCCGGTCCCAAGCAGGAAGAAATGCCGATGCACGGACGGCACGCCGTCGCGCATGCGTACGATGGCCATGGCGTACGCCTCGTCAGTGAGAAGGTAGGCCAGCAACAACTTCCAGCGCCACGGCAGTTGCCGCAGAAATGGCGCGACGCTGGCGCTGTAGAGCGCGTGGCGCGCATTGACGACGCCGACTGTTGCCGTGATGACTGCGGGCGGCACGGCCGCACCCCACAGTTGCGCGAAGACCACCTGCGACGATCCCCCGAACACGACCGATGACATCAACACCACGGCCCAGCCCGGCAGGCCAGCAGCCAGACCGAGCACGCCGTAGATGAGCCCAAAGGGCACCACCCCCAGCAACAATGGGGATTCAGCGCGCACGCCAGCGAGGAATTCGTCCATCGGACCGTGGACGGGGTGATCGGGTTGATGCATCGGGAGTTTTCGGTGGAATACGGGGTGCCGCGCAAGAATGCTCCGCGTGGCCAGCCGACATGACACCACAAAACGCCCCGGTTGCGCTTGTGTCAGGCCATCGGCCCGACACACAACGGGTTGTCAGGCGGCCGGCGTCTCTTCGGTCTCGCCTTCCGGCAAGTGGATCACGCCAGTGTTGTAGTTGTACTCGAAGACCTCGCCATAGCGGCCCCATTCGATTGCCACCTTCAGCACCCGTTCGGCCTCGGCCGCGTCCATGCTTTCTTGCAGCAGTCTGAGGAATGGGCCTTCCGGCAATTCGCCGGAGGGTTCCTGTTCGAGGCTGTGGCGGATGTGCGCGGCCAGCGGCACTTGCGAGATCAATTGCTGACCGAACAATTCGTGCCGCAGCGTGTTGCTGCCATGAATGAAGTTGCGCGCCAGCGGCGTCGTGGTGACGTCACCATGCGCCACCGTGGCGAAGCCGAGCAGATGCAGGGCGCTGACCACCGCGAGCAGTTCGTCGTCGGTAAGGTCCGACTCTTCCACCAGGCGTGGCAAGTCGGCGCGGCCACGGAAAGGCTCACCCGCGAGCAGTTCGAGCACCCCTTCCATGCGGCCGACGTCGGCGCTCGGCAGGCGTTCGCCCAGCGCCGGGCGGGCTTCTTCTGGACGGCCGGCGCGCGGTGCGCTGGCCGTCATGAGCCCGTAGAACCTGATCCACCAGCGCACGGACTTCAAGGCTCTCGGCGTCGCGCGGACGTGGCATGTCGATGCGCAATTCAGAACGCACACGGCCGGGGTCGCTGGCGAAAATCAGCACTCGGTCGGCCATCATCACGGCTTCCTGAATGTTGTGGGACACGACCAGGATGCCGCGCGTGGGCATCTGGCCGCTCTCCCATAGTTCGAGGATGTCGTCGCGCAGGCGCTCGCCCGTCAGCACGTCGAGCGCGGAGAACGCCTCGTCCATCAGCAACACGGCGGGCTGCATCACCAAGGCGCGCGCAATGCCAACCCGCTGGCGCATGCCGCCGGAGAGTTCGCGCGGCAACGCGCCCTCGAAGCCGGATAGCCCGATCAGCTCGATGGCATCCTGCGCGCGGCGCGCACGTTCAGTGGCTTCCACGCCTTGCGCTTCCAGCCCGAGTTCGACGTTCTGCTGCACTGTCAGCCACGGGAACAGGGCGAACGACTGGAACACCATCGACACGCCACGCGCCGGCCCATACAGCGGCTGGCCGCGATAGCGCACATCGCCGCCATCGGCAGGAATCAAACCGGCCATAATGCGCAACAGCGTCAACTTGCCTGATCCCGATTGGCCGAGCAGGGCGACGATCTCGCCTTCGCCAAGGGTGAAGTCCACGCCTTCGAGCACGGCGCGCGGCGTGCCGTCGGACGAACGGAACGACTTGCCCACGTTGTGCAGATCGATCAGTGCTTCACTCATATTCGTAATCCTCCTCACGCATCACAGATGCATGCGGTCTTCGGCGATGCGATAGAGCCTTCGCCACAGAAAGTGATTGAGGCCCATGACGAAGAGGCACATCACGCCGATGCCCAGTGCGATGCGGGGGAAGTCACCGACCGCCGTCATGTGCGCGATGTAACTGCCCAGGCCGTGGGCTTCGAGCGTGGTGTCGCCCCAGGTCACGTACTCGGCCACGATGCTGGCGTTCCATGAGCCGCCGCTGGCGGTGATCGCGCCCGTGACGAAGCTCGGGAACACCGCTGGCAACAGGTAGCGCCGCCACTTGAGCCAGCCCGACAGTCCGAGATTGCGCGCCGCAAAGCGTAGCTCCGCAGGGATCGTCGATGCGCCGGCGATCACGTTGAACAAGATGTACCACTGCGTGCCGAACACCATCAGTGGCGACAGCCACACGTCCGGGTTCAGTTGCCAATGCACGATCAGCATGACCGCCACGGGGAACATCAGGTTGGCCGGAAAGGCCGCCAGAAATTGCGCCACAGCCTGCAGGCGACCCGCCCAGCGCGGATTCATGCCGATCCAGATGCCGATCGGCACCCACACCAGCGAGGCCACGGCGATCAGGATCAACACGCGGATCAGCGTGGCGACGCCAAGCATGAGCACATGGCCAGCTTCCGCCCAGCCCACTTCGGCGTGGATGAACGTAAACATGCGCCACGCGGCGAACAGCACCAGCGCTGCCAGCACGGCGTCCCACACACGGTGGTACTTGTCGTAGTTGCTGCTGGTGCGTGCGCGAATGGACGTGCCGTCGTAGTCGCGGCGAAAGCGCGTAAACGTGCTCTCCAGCATAGTCACCGCACCGCGCGCCACGCTGCGCATGCGCTCGGTGCGGCGTAGCCAGTCGAGCAACCACGACGACTGCGAGTCGCCGCCGGATGTCTCTTCGAAACGGAACTTGTCCGCCCACGCAAGCAGCGGGCGGAAGAACAACTGGTCATAGAGCAACACGCCGAGGGCCATGCCACCGATGGCCCAGCCGATGGCCGACAGATCGCGCGCATCGATCGCCATGGCGATGTACGAGCCAACCCCGGGCAGTTTGATGTCCTGGTTCGCCACCGAGATCGCCTCGGACGCGACCACGAAGAACCAGCCGCCGGACATGGACATCATCATGTTCCACAACAGGTTCGGGATCGCGAAGGGCAGTTCCAGTCGCCAGAAGCGTTGCCAACCGGAAAGGTGAAAAATGCGTGCGGCTTCTTGCAGTTCCGACGGCGTGGTCTTGAGCGACTGGTACAGGCTGAACGCCATGTTCCAGGCTTGCGAGGTAAAGATCGCAAAAATCGCCGCGCATTCCACACCCAGCAGATTGCCCGGAAACAACGCGATGAAGCCGGTCACCGTGATCGACAGAAAGCCCAGCACCGGGATCGACTGCAGGATGTCGAGCAGCGGCACCAGCACTTTTTCCGCCGCCCTGAACTTGGCGGCCAGCACCGCAAATACGCAGGAGAAGATCAGCGAAAGCCCGAGTGCGGCGAACATGCGCAGCGTGGTGCGCAGCAGGTAGTAAGGCAGCACCACCGGGTCGAGCGTCAGCGGCAGGGGGACGCCGACTTCATATGGGCGTGCCATCTGCGAGGCGCCGTAACACAGCAGCACGATGGCCGACAGCACCAGCGGCAGCAGCGCCCAATCCCAGCGATTGCCGCTTGCCTCGACGACCTGGCGTGGAAAGAACTGCCTGTTGTTGATCATTGTTCGCTTGGAGTTCCGGGCCAGCGGCGGAAAGTACCACGTTCACATGACAGGAAATCCGCATGCCGCAAACACAACGCAGCAACCGGCCAAAACGCTGACAAGCGCCAAATTCGCCATCTTGGCAAGCGCCAGGGCGCGGACTACAATACGGGCCTCGCGTGGGGGGGTAGCTCAGCTGGGAGAGCGTCGCGTTCGCAATGCGAAGGTCGGGAGTTCGATCCTCCTCCTCTCCACCACCGAATACGTCCAACACGGGCCAAAGGCCGAAACACCTGATTCATCAAGGGTTTCGGCCTTTTTGTTTTTCGCGCGCAGGCAGTCGCCGAGCGCTTTTCCCATCAAGATCCGGCCGCACCGTCACCCGACTGTCTCTGCATCATTGTCCCTTCTCGACGTGCGCCAACGGCGAGAAGTGTCCCAACTCGTCGGGCGTGCATTGTCCGATGAGTCCTGTCTCCCATTCGAGGTAGCGTCGTGCGGCGTCGAGGTTGCCGTCGTGGCGGTCGTGGACGAAGAAAAGGTAGTCGATGGCTGATGCGTCGTCCGGTTCGGCCGGTGTAGCGACTCGCGGAAGCCCCGCCGCGAGAACCGTGTCCCACGTTGCGTGCGACACGCGCTGCGCGCCCGCCTGGAGGACATCGTCGGCAGCGAGTGCTGCAACGGCGGCATCTCCAATCAAGACGACTTCGCTAGCGCCAGCGACGACACCCGGCAAGCGCGGGCGGATGGACCATATTGCGCCCTCAGCATGGTTTGTGCGATAGGCGAGGCTGTCGCGCAGGTCGATCAAACGGGCGCCATCGACGACGGCGCGTCGCAGGCTGTCCGTGTCCAGCTCAGTAATGAGCGGTGAGCGGAAGACCGCGCGTGCGACAGTCCTTATTGGCGCGTCGATTCCGCCCCGAACGGTGGCAGCTTGCCATCCCATCTGGCGAAGCCACGCTGCCACCACCGGCGCACGTATGCCTTCGGCATCGAGCACGATCACGCGCGCGCCGCGTACGGCGAGCGTCAGGTCGGTCGCCTGGATCAATTGTCCGCCGGGTGCGTGCACCGCGCCTGGCAGGGTGCGCGCGGCATACTCTTCAGCTGTCCGAACATCGACAACGTAGGTGGTGCGTGTCTCGTCATCGATCCAGCTCTGTGCGGTGGCGGCATCCAACTCATCGGCGCCTGCGCGCTGGGCGTAGCGACGGGCCGCATCGCGCGCGTTACTGATGTCGTTCGGTGCCTGCGCGAGGAGTCGCTCACTGTCGTATTCGAGTTCGAACCCGGCAAGCCGCCATCCTTGTGTGCCGTTCTCAAGCGCCAGGACAGGGTTCGTCCAACCCAGATGCCGGAGTGTCTGCGCGCCGATGATGCTGCGCGTGCGCCCGGCACAGTGCACGACAACGGGAACGCGTGCGTCCGGCGCGAACGACGCGGCGCGCAGGGCGAGTTCCCCATTGGGCACGGGCAATGAGCCCGGCACGGCCATCTTGTGATGCTCGGCAAGTGTGCGGCCGTCGAGCAGCAACAGCGGGTCACCGTTGCGCTGAATCTGGTGCAGCGAGGCGGCCGATATGTGCGGCGTGCCGCACACGGCTTCGACCAGCTCTCCGAAGGTCTTGGAGGGAACGTTGATGCCCTTGAAGAGCGCACCGCCGCCCGAAGGCCATGCCGCCGCGCCGCCTTCGAGGATTGCGATCTGCGTGTAGCCGAGCTCGCGCAGGCGCGCCGCAGCGCGCTTGGCAACGTCATCGCCATCGTCGATCAGCACGATGCGCGTTTCGCGTCGCGGCACACGCTCGGTGACTGTCAGTTCCAGGCGACTGTACGGCAGATTGACGGCAAAGAAAGCGTGCCCCTCACCGAATTGGCCCGCTTCTCGCACGTCGAGCAGCGCGATTTCGTCACCATCATTGATCCACGCGCGTGCGGTGGCCGCGTTGATTGTCTGTGTCATGCAGTGGTTTTCCTGCGGCGCCCTTATCGTGCGCCGTTCTGTTGTGTCCTAGAGCAGGCCGCGTGCGATGCCGCCGTCTACGTTGATCGATTGGCCGACGATGTACGCCGAGCGCGGCGAAAGCAAAAAGGCGGCGACGTCGGCGATCTCTTCTGCCTTGGCAAAGCGGCCTGTCAGGATTTCTTCCGAAAAACGATGGACGATGGCGTCCACCGTCGTCTGCTCGTCGCGTGCCAAGGCTTCTGCGCGGTCCTGCCAGAGCCGCGTCCACGTGCGCCCCGGGCACAGCGAGTTGACGCGGATACCGTCCGGCGCGAGTTCGGCCGCCAGCGTCTTGGTCAGCGCGAGCAGCCCTGCCTTATGCACATTCGATACGACTTGATTCGGATACGGCATGCGTGCGGCGGCGCCACCGAAAAACAGCACACGTGGGGAGCGCCCCTGCCGCAGCAGCGGCAGTGCTGCACGGACGGCGCGCACGCCGCCCAGCACGTTCAGTTCGTAGTTGGCAATCCAATCGGCATCGGTCAGCGATTCAAACGACGCCCGACGGCTGCCGCCCGTTGCCAGCACTAACGCGTCGAGCGAGTCGATCCGTTGCAGCAGACTGGTCACGGAATCGGCGTCGGTGACGTCCACCACGTCGGCTGCGACGGCCGCACCCGTCTCGGTGGTCAGGCGTTGCGCGGCGGCCGCGATGGCTTCCGCGCGCCGCGCCGCGATCGTCACGCGCGCGCCTTCGGCAGCCAGCGCGCGTGCCGTGGCGTAGCCAATGCCCTCGCTGGCGCCGACGATCAATATGCGGTCGCCCGCGAGTTGCAGATCCATGGCGCGCCTCGTCAGTCCACCGTGATGTTGGCTTGCGGGATCACCTTCGCCCACTTGGTGACGTTCTCCTGCACGTGCTGGCCCAGTTCGGCAGGGCCGCCAGAGACCGGCTCAAAACCCAGTTCGATCAGGCGCGACTTGATGTCCTGTTCCCTGACGATTTTCTGGATTGCGCCATTGATTTTGTCGACCAGGACAGCAGGCGTGCCGGCCGGCGCAAAGACACCTTGCCAGTTGGTCACGTCGAAGCCAGGCACGCCCGCTTCCGCCACCGTCGGCACATCGGGCAGTGCGGTGGAGCGCTTCGGTGTGGTGACGGCGAGGGCGACCAGCGCGCCCGCTTTCACTTGCGGCACCGCCGGCGCGAGCGTCACGAACAAGCCGTTAACGTGGCCGCCGACAAGGTCTGCCACGGCCGGGCCGCCACCCTTGTAGGCGACGTGCGTCCAGGTCACGCCGGCTTCTGATTGATACAGCGTGCCGGCCAGGTGACCCGCGCTGCCGCTGCCGGGCGACGCAACGGTAATGGCCTTGCCCTTCTGCTTGACCAGTGCGGTGAAGTCCTTGAGCGTCTTGACGTTCAGTGACGGTTTGACGACCAGTACCTGTGCGGCGGTGGTTACCAGCGAGATCGGGGCGAAGCCCTTCACCGGGTCATAACGCACGTTCTTGTACAGACTTGGATTGATGGCCAGTGCGTCCGACGCGACCAGCAGCGTGTAGCCATCCGGCTTGGCCTTGCTGACGTATTCGAACGCCGTGTTGCCATTGCCGCCCGGGCGGTTTTCAACCACGAAGGGCTGGCCCAATTGCGCTTCAAGGCGCTGGCCGAGCAAACGGGCGAGTGTGTCGAGGCTGCCGCCGGCAGCGGTCGGCACGATCAGGCGCACAGGCTTGTCGGGATAGTCGGCCGCCAGCGCTGAGTGTGCCGTGGTGGCGACCACCGCGGTGGCGAGGATCTTGGTGATGAGGCGTTTCATTGCATGCTCCGTGGATAAGTGTTGGGGGCGTTCATTCCTGGAACGCGATTTCGCGGCCGCGGCGAATCGCCGGCAGCAGCAGGGTGATGAGCAGGACGGTGGCCGCCACCAGCAGCGTTACGCTGATGGGGCGCGACACGAACACGTGGAAGTCGCCTTGCGTGATGATCAGTGCGCGACGGAAGTTCTCTTCCATCAACGGGCCGAGGATGAAGCCCAGCAGCAAGGGCGCGGGGTCGCATTCGAGCTTGATGAACACGTAACCCAGCAGGCCGAAGCCGGCAGTCAGGAAGACATCCGCGGTGGTGTTGCTCACCGTGTAGACGCCAATGGCGCAGAACAGCAGGATCGCGGGGTACAGCCAGCGATATGGAATCTGCATCATGCGTGCCCAGACGCCCACCAGCGGTAGGTTGAGGATCACCAGCATGACGTTGCCGATCCACATGCTGACGATCACGCCCCAGAACAGGTCCGGCTTCTGTTCCATGATCTGAGGCCCAGGCACGATGCCCTGGATAGTCAGCGCGCCAAGCAGTAGCGCTGTCGTCGCGCCCGAAGGCAGACCGAGCGTGAGCAAGGGCACAAAGTTGGTCTGTGCGGCAGCGTTGTTGGCTGACTCGGGGCCGGCTACGCCCTCAATGGCGCCGTTGCCGAAGCGCGATGGATCGCGGGCGATCTTCTTCTCGACGCTGTACGACGTGAATGACGCCAGCGACGCCCCTGCACCCGGCAGTACGCCGAACAGCGAGCCGATGCCGGTGCCGCGCAGGATCGGCTTCCAGGCCACACGCAGTGCCGCGCGGTCGGGCCAGATGCGACCGATACGTCGCTGGAAGGTGCGTTCGCCTTCGGGTTTTTCGAGGTTGGCGATGATCTCCGACACGCCGACCAGCCCCATCGATGCGACGACGAAACTGATCCCGTCAGCCAGCGAACTCAGGCCAAAGGTCATGCGCTCTTCGTTCGATGCGACGTCCGTGCCGACCAGCCCGAACGCCAGTCCCACCAGCACCATCGCGATGGCCTTGAGCGGTTCGCCGCGTGCCAGCACGACGGCGCCGACCAGTCCGAATGCCATCAGCGCGAAGTTGTCGGCCGGGCCGAATTCGAGTGCGAAGTGCGCGAGCGTGGGCGAGAAGAGCGCCATCAACGCGGCCGCGATGGTGCCGGCAATGAACGAGCCGATGGCAGCGATGCCCAGTGCGATACCGGCTTCGCCACGTTGCGCCATCGCATGGCCATCGATGGCGGTCACCACGGATGAGGGTTCGCCGGGCAGCTTCATCAGGATCGCCGTCGTCGAACCGCCGTACTGCGCGCCGTAATAGATGCCGGCTAGCATGATGATGGCCGTCACCGCAGGCAGGCCGAAGGTCATCGGCAGCAGCAGCGCGATGGTGACGACCGGCCCCACGCCGGGCAGCACGCCGACGACGGTGCCCAGCAGAACTCCCGCGAAGCAATAAGCAAGGTTGCTCCAGGTGCCGACGACGGATAGACCGAGTGCAAGGTTGTTCCAAAGCTCCATGCTCATGCCCCCCACGTCGGCCACAGCGGCACGGGTACGCCCAGCCCGTAGCGGAACACCACCACGACGATGGCGGCGAGCACGACGACCAGCGCTGTGAGTTCGACCGCGCGACCACGCCAGCTGATGGCGCGTGCCGCCAGTACGAGCAGTGCCGAGGCGGGGATCAGCCCGAGGTCCTCGATGGCAAAACCGAACACCGTCAGGGCTGCGGTTGCGGCCAATATTGGAAGGCCGGCAAAACGCTCCACGCCCACGCGCTCACCACGCGCGCCTTTGATGGCGATGACAACGCCGAGCACGGCCAAAAGCAGGCCGATTCGCAACGGCAGATAGCCGGGGCCCATGCGTTCGGCGCTACCCTGATGCAGTCCCGCCCCTTCAAAGGTCGTGACCGCGCCGAGAAAGAGAAACAACAGTCCCGCCAGAAAATCACGCTGGCGAAGCGATGCGCGGAGTTGTTGCGCGAGGGATGAAGCAGTGCGCGCCATGGGATTCGAACCTCTCAATGCTGATATTGACTCTTGCAGCTGCGCGGTCAAAAAATGCCAAATGCATTCAATGGGCCGCTGCAACTGTGAGGACCAATGTAAGAGGTGAGCCGCTCGGCGCGAACTTCAAATAACTGCTTTGCTTATGAATATCCGAGCTTCCTTCGGCGTGCTGTCTTCGTCGAAGATCACTGGCGGGTGTGGCAACTCATTGAAGATGCGATTGAAATTTCCGGCGCGCACTTCGTGCGATGTTGATGACGTCAGACGATGACGGCCTCAACACATTAGCGACGCGAATCAATTGCGTGAGTTCGCTAATCGATGGAAGCGAGCGATGCCGCACTCGCGGTGGCGCGTTGTCGGCTGGCGATGAGTTCATACGCTTGCCGCACGACGGGGTTCACGGTGTTGGGGCGTATCCATAGGTAATACGTCACCGGCGGCAAGGCCGACATGCCGTCGCTGGCGCCCAGTGTGCGCATGTCGGGTTCGACCATCTCCATCGTGCGCGCCGTCACGCCCAGGCCTGCGCGTATCGCCGCCTTGACGCCGATGAGGCTGGATGAACGATAGGCAAGTCGCCACGGTATGCCCGCAGCATCGAGCGATTCGATGGCCAGTCGGCGGAAGATGCTCGGCTCGTCGATGAGGATCAGCGGCAACGGCTGCTGCGGCGTGTGGATGAACTGCGACGAGCAGATCCACAGGGTCGGCGAAGTGCGCAACGCAATGCCCTGCAGGTTCGGGTCGGTGCGCGTCGAGATGGTCATGTCGAGTTCGCCCCGTCGCAATGACTCCATCAAGTGCGGGCTGCGGCCGACATTGATTTCCAGGCGCAGGCGGGGCGCCGAGCGCGCGATGTGCGAGAGCATCGGCGGCAGCAGCGTGTCGGCAATGTCGTGCGGCGAGCCGATGCGCAACGACCCGCTCATTCCCTCGTCGGCGAGGGCACGGATAGCGTCGTCGTTTAGGCTGAGCATTTCGCGCGCGTAACGCAGCAGCTGGCGCCCCTGTTCGGACAACTGTTTGGTGCGCCCGTCGCGCTCGAACAGCGCTACGCCGAGCTGTGACTCCAGCCGTTGCATGCGCTGGGTTACGGCCGACTGGGTCAAGCCCAGATGCGCCGCGCCGGCTGCGAAGCTGCCTTCGTCCACAATCGCAAGGAAGGCGCGCAGCACGTCCAGTTCAAGCGTCTTCGACATGGTGGGAAAGACCGGTCCGCGAGCGATTCGGAAAAGCTCGATTTTCGCGGCCAGCGAACCATGGTGACAAAGCAGAAAAAGTGCAATGCTCTGCATGATCCGAATACGGTGGCGTCGGGCTTCGCGCCCTGTGCCCGCTGGTCGCGGCCGATGCGCGATAACCGCACAAGGTACGCCGCGCATCCGTTGCGCCGCAGCACACGTCGTACTGGATTTTTTTCGCTGACGATCTAGCGGCTTTAACGGAAATGCCAGATCATGCGCAACCGAATCCATGAGCCTCGTGTTGGAACCCGCCGCACCCTCGAACGTCTTAGCGCTCGGGAGTGCCGACGCTTGATGGGCGACGTGACCGGTCCGCGTGACGGCGGTCATCAGGCCTGATCGGCGCGGAACTCCGGGTCGCCGGATCGGCAACGCAGGAACCGGATGCATCGTCCTGGCTGCCGTTCGCCCAAGCGTTTCGGTGTCGGGGTTCCCTGAACAGGGCCGCTTTTTCGACATAACAGAGATGAGCGCCGTCGCGGCAACGTGTCGGCGGGTTTTATGCGCTTTCGGGTTGTTGCTGTTCTGCAATGGGCCGCTCCGCTGTGTGCGGCTCTGGTGTTGAGTGCATGTGGAGACCAGAAGTCGGGCGCCGCGCCGCAAGAGGCTGCCCAATCGGGGCCCGCTGCGGCGGGCGGTCGTGCCGGCAGTAACGGTGGCGGTCAGATCGTGACCATCACGCGCGCCACGGTCGATGACGTACCGCTGATCCTCGAAGCGCAGGGCGCGATCATCGCGCTCGACGACGTTGATATCCGCCCGCAGAAGAACGGCTCGATCACCGCCATTCATTTCAAGGAAGGCGATGAACTCAAGCGCGGCCAACTCATGTTCACGCTGGACGACCGCGATGACGCGGCCAACGTGAAAAAGGCCGAGGCGAACGTGGTCGGCGCGCAAGCTGCGCTCGATACGGCGCAGCGCGACTTGCGTCGCACACAGGACCTTTCCTCCCGCAATTTCGTTTCGCCTTCCGCGCTGGATGCAGCGCAAAGCAAGGTCGATGCGGCCAATGCGCTGCTGGCGCAGAACCGGGCCGCCGTCGAGCAGGCTCGCGTGAGCCTGTCGTACGCACAGATCCGCGCGCCGTTCGATGGCCGCGCCGGCATCATCAACGTGCGTCCGGGCAGCCTGGTGACGTCCAGCGCAACGGCCACGGCGCTGGTCAAGCTCACGCGCATGGACCCGATCGGCGTGACTTTTTCGATTCCCGAGAACAGCCTGACCTCGCTGCTCGGCGCACTGCGCGCCGGCCCGGTCAAGGTGAAGGCCGACATCGACGGCAGTCATTCGCTGGATGGCGAGGTGGTGTTCGTCGACAGCAGCGTGGATCGCACTTCCGGCACGATCGTGGTGAAGGCGCGGCTCAATAACAGCCAGCGTTTGGTGTGGCCCGGCCAGTACGTGACGGTTCGTCTGAATGCCGGCATGGCGAAGGGGGCTGTAGTGCTGCCGACACAGGCCGTCATCAACGGGCCCAACGGCAAATTGGTCTACATCGTGCGCGAAGACCAGACGGTCGAATTGCAGCCGGTTGAAGTGGTGCGCGTGTTTGAGCAGCGCGCGATCGTCAAAGGCATTGCGGGCGGCGTGACGGTGGTCCTCGAAGGTGGCCAGAACCTGCGCCCCGGTGCGCATGTTCGAGTCGTGCAGAACAACCTGGGCGTGGAGACGCGCCGCCGTGGCAATCGCGATGGCGCATCCGCGCCGGCTGCCGCCGACGGTGATCGCTCGGCCCGCAATGGCGGAGCGCAGCCGCAATGAACCTTTCCGAACAGTGTATCCGCCGGCCGGTAGCGACAACGCTGCTGTGGCTGGCGGTGATGATCGCGGGCGCCGTGGCGTGGTTCAAACTGCCGATCGCCGCGCTCCCTTCGTTCAACCAGCCGACCATCAACGTCAGCGCTTCGCTTCCCGGCGCCAACCCCGAGACGATGGCGAACTCGGTTGCGATGGTGCTGGAACGGCAGTTCTCCACCATCGCCGGCGTGCGGGTGATGACCTCCAGCAGCACGCTGGGCAACACCTCGATCACGCTGGAGTTTGACCCTTCGCGCGACATCGACTCGGCGGCGGTCGATGTGCAGGCGGCGCTGTTCCGCGCAAACCGCCAGTTGCCCAAGGACATGACCAATCCGCCGAGTTACCGCAAGGTGAACCCGGCTGACGACCCGATCCTGTTCATCACGCTGGATTCGCCTTCACTGTCGCTGGACCAGCTCAACGACTACGCCGACAACCTGATTTCGCCGACGCTGTCGACCATCAACGGCGTGGCGCAGGTCACCATTAACGGGCAGAAGCGTTACGCCGTGCGCGTGAACGTCGACCCGGCCAAGCTCCAGGCGCGTGACCTGTCGCTGACGGATGTCGCCACGGCGCTCACCAACGCCAACAACAACACGCCGGTCGGTTCGCTCGAAGGTTCTCGCCAGACCTTGATCATCGGCTCCAACGACCAACTGACCAATGCTGCGCAGTTCGCCGACCTCATCGTCGCCACGCGCAACAATCTGCCGGTGCGACTGCGCGACGTGGCCGACGTGCAGGACAGCGTGGAGAACGTCAAGACCGGTAGCTGGGTGAATGGCGAACGCGCCATCTCGTTGTCGGTGCTGCGCCAGCCGGGCGCGAACACGGTGGCGGTGGTCAACGATGTGCGTAAGGCCATTCCACGTCTGCAGGCACAACTGCCGCAGTCGGTGAAGATCAGCATCCTGCTCGACCGTTCGCTGTCGATCCGCGAATCGATCCACGACGTCACGCTCACCATGCTGTTGACCGTCGGGCTGGTGATGATGGTCATCCTGATGTTCTTGCGTCGAATGGCCGCCACGCTGATTCCCTCGGTGTCGCTGCCTGCGTCGCTGCTGGGTACGTTCGGCCTCATGCTGTGGGGCGGCTACAGTCTCGACAATATCTCGCTGATGGGGCTGACCATCGCGATCGGTTTGGTCGTCGACGACGCCATCGTGGTGCTGGAGAACATCGTCCGCTACGTGGAAGAAGGCGTGAAGCCGTTCGAAGCGGCGGTGCGCGGCGCGCGCGAAGTGGGCTTCACGGTCGTGTCGATTTCGGTGTCGCTGATCGCCGTGTTCATCCCGATCTTCTTCATGCCCGGCGTGATCGGCCTGCTGTTCCATGAGTTCGCCGTGGTCGTGACGCTCGCCATCATGGTGTCGGCGGCGGCAGCGCTGACCATCGTGCCGATGCTGGCCGCGCGCTTCGTCAAGCACGACCCGGAAGGCCATCAACCGCCCGCCTGGAGCCGCGCGTTTGAACGCGGTTTCGACGCTGTGCTCGGCGCGTATCGCCACGCGCTCGAATTTACCTTGCGTGCCCGCTGGGTGATGCTGCTGGTGGCGCTGGCCACGTGCGGCGCTACGGTGTGGCTGTATCTAATCATGCCCAAGGGTTTCTTCCCCGAAGAAGACATCGGGCAGGTGCGTGTAGCGATCCGCGCACCGCAGGATATTTCGTGGCCGGCCATGCGTGACCTCATCACGCGGCTGGACGCCAAGGTGCGTGCCAATCCTCACGTGACCGACGTGATCGCCAACTCGGGCACCAGCAACAACGGCACGATCTTCGTCACGCTCAAACCGCAAGGCGAGCGCCCGAAGATGTCCGAAGTGCTGGAGAGCCTGCGCCGCGACACGGCCGGCACGCCGGGCGTGCAGGTGTCGTTTTCGCCGATCCAGAACTTGCGTATCGGCGGCCGTAGTTCCAGTTCGCGCTACCAATACACGCTGCAATCGGTCAACTACAACACGGTGGCCGATTGGGGGGATCGTCTGCAGCGCCTGATGCGCGAATCGTCCATGCTCAAGGACATCAACTCCGACGCTGAACGGCGCGGGCTGCAGGCGCGGTTGGTGGTGGATCATGACCAGGCGCTGGCCTTGGGCATCGACATGCAGAATCTGCGCAACGTGCTCAACTCGGCTTTTGGCGAGCGGCAAGTGTCGACCATCTATGCGTCGCAGGATAACTTCCCGGTGATCATGCAATGGGCGCCGGACTTCCGCTCCGACGAGAGCAACTTCGAGTTCCTGCGTCTGCGCAGCAAGACCGGGCAGCTCGTGCCTGTCACGGCGTTCACCCACGTCGAGCGTGCGGCGGTCAACAACTCGGTCAATCACCAGGGCCAGATCGCCGCCGTCACGCTGTCGTTCAACCTTGCGCCGGGCGTCACGCTGTCGCAGGCGGTGAACCAGGTGCTGCGCCTGAAGGAGTCGCTCAACATGCCGGCCAATGTATTCGGCGGATTCGCGGGCGACGCGGCGGTGTTCCAGGATTCGCAGAGCAGCCAGTTGTGGCTGATCCTGATCGCCATTGCGGTGATCTACGTTGTGCTGGGCGTGCTCTACGAGAGCTGGATCCACCCGATCACGATCCTGGCCGGTATTCCGTCCGCGGCGGTGGGGGCGTTGTTGTCGCTGAAGATCGTGGGACTGGAGCTGACCTTTATCGCGATGGTGGGTATCTTGCTGCTGATCGGCATCGTGAAGAAGAACGCCATCATGATGATCGACTTCGCGCTGGCGGCTGAGCGCGAAGACGGCCTGACGCCCGCCGAGGCGATCAAGCAGGCGTGCATTCTGCGCTTCCGCCCCATCATGATGACGACGCTGGCCGCAGCCATGGGCGCGTTGCCGATCGCGCTCGGCCTGGGCGCTGGCGCCGAACTGCGCCAGCCGATGGGTGTGGCGATCGTCGGCGGCCTGATCTTCTCGCAACTGATCACGCTGTTCATCACCCCGGCGCTGTACCTGTCCTTCGACTGGCTGCAACGCAAACTGGGTCTGGGTGGCGCACGCAAGATGCTGGCCCCTGAGGGGGCCTGACGCACACGCCCGGCTGACAGGCCGGGCGCTCCATTCGAGGGATGGGTATGACGGAAAAGGTCTTCTGGTCCGATCCCTATCTGACTGAACTCGCCACGCGCGTGAGCCGCGTGGACGGGGTCATGGTCACGCTCGATCACACCATTTTCTATGCGCTGTCCGGCGGGCAGGAGAGCGACGCCGGCTCCATCGGAGACTGGCCGGTGGCGCAGGCTGCGTGGCAAGGTGGCGATATCGTCTACACCCTGCCGGCCGAGCATGATTTGCATACCGGCGATGAAGTCGCCGTCCGTATCGACTGGCCCCGGCGCTATCGGTTGATGCGCCTGCACTTTGCTGCCGAGATCGTGCTGGAACTCATGTATCGGCGTGTGCCCGGCATTGTGAAAATTGGTGCCCATATCGCGGCCGACAAGGCGCGTATCGATTTCGAACTCGACCACAACATCGCGGAACACTTCGATGCGCTGGCAGCGGAAGTGACGCGCATCGTGGATGCCGACGAGCCGATCACCAGCGCTTTTTCGGATGCCACAGCCGAGCGCCGGTACTGGAAAATAGAGGCTTTCGCCGCTGTCCCGTGCGGCGGCACGCATTTGCGCCGCACGGGCGAAGTCGGCCGTATCGCACTCAAACGCCGCAACGTGGGCAAGGGTAAAGAGCGTATCGAGATCGTTCTGGCGGACGCCTGAAATCAGTACGTCGCCTTGACCGATCAGCGCTCGGTCGGTAGAGTTCGCCCCGTCATTGGGGAGTAGCCTCCTTCCGCGAGAAGGGTGTGCATCAACAGACTTGGCGCCGCAACGGCCCATGGGTGCACACAGCAAAACGCCTGGCGAGACCTTTGATTGCGACGCGCTCCTTTTGGGCTGGCGGCTGTCGTGATCATTGGTTAAACGCGCCAGCCCGCGGAGCATGTGTTTTGGAAGCTTTCCTGGTCTCGACCGGTGTAGTCGCCCTGGCTGAAATGGGCGACAAGACCCAACTTCTTTCCCTCGTTCTCGCTGCACGTTTCCGCAAACCCTGGCCTATCGTCCTCGGCATTCTGGTGTTCAACGCTCGCCAATCACGCTGGCGCCGCCGCGGTGGGGCACTGGATCACTACCGTGCTGGGCCCCGATGTGTTGCGCTGGATTCTGGCGGTGTCCTTCCTTGCCATGGCGGCGTGGATTCTTGTGCCGGACAAGCTCGACGAAGACGAAGCCTCGGCCGGTAGCCGCTTTGGCGTTTTCGGCGCAACGGTGATCGCCTTCTTCCTGGCGGAAATGGGCGACAAGACGCAGATCGCCACCGTGGCGCTGGCGGCCAAGTACACCTCGCTGGTGGGGGTGGTGGCCGGTACGACCTTCGGCATGATGCTGGCCAATGCGCCGGTGGTCTTCCTCGGTGAAAAGCTCGTGCGCCGCGTGCCGATCCGCGTGGTGCACATGGTTGCGGCCGGGATCTTCGCCGTGCTGGGGCTGGTAGCCTTCGTCGTTTGACGACGGTTGGGCGCGACCGTCCCGACTGTCATGGTGCGGGCGCATCTGATAAGGTGCGCCGCTCCGCCCTGCAAGAGTCTGCGCGATGCGACGATTCCGTTTCGACAACCCGTACCTGCTGCTGGTGCTGACCAATCTGTTCTGGTCCGGCAATTGGGTGGTGGGGCGCGGTTTTCGTGGCGAAGTGCCGCCCATCTCTCTGGCCTTCTGGCGCTGGACGCTGGCCTTTCTGTGCGTGTTGCCTTTCGCGTGGCCGCATCGGCACCAATTGTGGCCGGCGCTACGTGACCACTGGCGCAGCGTGCTGCCGATGGCGATCTTCGGTATCACCGGCTACAACACGCTGACTTATTACGGGCTTCAGTTCACCACCGCCACCAACGGGGTGCTGCTCAATTCGTTCATCCCCATCGTCATCATGGCGATGTTGTGGCTGTTCTTCGGCAAACGCATGACGCGCGGGCAGTGCATCGGCGCGGTCATCTCGCTGGCTGGCGTGACGGTGATCGTGGCGCATGGTGAGCTGTCGACGCTGGCGGCGTTGTCATTCAATCCGGGCGACGTGTGGATCATGGCGTCGGTGTTCGTGTGGGCGATCTACACGATCATGCTGCAGTTCAGGCCGAGCCATGTGCATCCGATGGCGCTGCTCGCGCTCCTTACCGGCATCGGGGTCATTGGGCTCGCGCCCCTGTATGCGTGGGAACTGGCCCAGGGGCGGACGATCATCCTGACGCCGGCCTCTGCCATGGGCATCGCCTATACCGGCATCTTTGCCGCTTTCCTGGGGTACGTATTCTGGAATCGCGGGGTGGCCCAGGTCGGCGGCGCCGTGGCCGGGCTGTTCATTCATTTGATGCCGGTTTTTACGCCGTTGCTGTCCGCCTTGTTCATAGGCGAAGCGCCGCATCTCTATCACTTCGCGGGCATGGCGTTGATCCTCGGCGGCATCTGGCTTACCACGCGCAGCGTGGCGGTGCCGCGTCCGGCGTGAGTCTTTCGTCTGCCCCCGATGTAAGGGCCGGTGCGGAGGATGTCACGAAAAACGCGCGCCGCTTGCGTTAAAAACTCTGGTTGTCGTGGCGCCCCATGATCTGCGTGGGGATCTGCCTGCGGCACTTCAGGGAGCGGCGCGATGAGTGAGAGTCTCGGGCGGGTGCGCAGTGTCGATTGGATGCGCAGATTGGCGTGGCTGGATTCGGGCCTCATTTTTCCCGCGCTATTGATTGCCGGCGTGTTGATCCGGCTGGCGGTCGTGTTCAGCATGGACGTCAATCCGTGGTCGGACGCCGGCTGGTACTACGGCCGCGCCATCGAGATGGCCAATGGCCTGGGGTTTCAGGAAGGTGGCGTGCCGACGGCGTTCTGGCCGGTGGGGTACCCGGCCTTTCTGGCGGGGTTGTTCGCCCTGTTCGGCCCATCGATCAAGATCGCGCAACTCGCCAACGTGGTGTTCTGGGCGGCGTCGTTGTGGCTCATCCATCGCATCACACTGCGCCTTTGCGCGAGTTTGGCGGCGGCCAATCTGGCGGTGCTGCTCTATTCCATCTATCTCAATGCGCTGGGCTACAGCGGTCTGCTGATGACCGAGACGCTCTTTGTCTTCATGCTGCTGCTGGCGTGGTGGCTGACCTGCCGGCTGGACGCCGGTTCGATCTGGCGGGCCGTACCGCTGGGCGTAGTGCTGGGGCTGACCACGCTGGTAAAGGTGCAGACATGGCTGATCCTGCCTGTGTGGGCGGTGCTGGTAGTGCTTTTCGCGGGCGGATCGCGCCGCGCAGCGCTGGCGCGTATCGCACTGAGCACCGTGGTGTTGTTTGCGACGGTATTGCCGTGGTCGCTGCGCAACCTTGAGACCTTCGGCACGTTTGTCTTGGTCTCGACCAACGGCGGCGTGGCGTTTGCGCTGGGTAATCACGACAACTCCAACGGTACTCACGCCGAAGACTCCAACCCGCATCTGAAAGATATCGCGTGGAGCGTGAAGGACCAGATCGCAGCCGATCGCCGGGCCAAGGACATCACGTGGCGCTGGATCGGCGAGCATCCGGACCGTTTTCTGAAGCTAGCGCCCAAAAAGTACTGGTGGTCGTTGGTCCCCGATGGCGAAAGCGAATGGGGCTATCAGGCCGGGTTCGCTGCGTACGAACAGTACTGGCTGGTCTTCCGCACGCTGCGCTGGGCGAACCAGTTCATCTACTTTGGCCTGCTGGCGGCCACCGTTGGCTGTCTGGGGCTGATGCTGCTGCGCCTGCGTACTCAGGTGCGCCCGGTCGTGGTGCCGTGGTCGTTCGTCGGGGCGTACGCAGTGACTTTTGTGGTGCTGACCTTCGTGTTCAACGGTCAGTCGCGATACCACTTTCCGCTGGTGGCGGTGGGGTGTGTGCTATGTGGGTGGACACTGGCGCAGGTGGTCGCCCGCCGAGCACGCGATAGTGCTTCGACGGACGAAGGTGCGGGCGGGACAGGTGCCGATGCCAAAGCGGAGCCCCTGCCCCGCCCCGGTGTTCAACCCTTGGCGACGTCGTAGTCGACGATCAGCGGGGCATGGTCGCTGAAGCGCTGCGCCTTGTAGATGCTGGTGGCGTGCGCGTGCGAGGCGATGCCCGGCGTGGCGAACTGATAGTCCAGACGCCAACCGACATTCTTGGCCCAGGCCTGCCCGCGATTGCTCCACCACGTGTAGCTCTCATCCGTCGTGGCGGGGTGCAGGCGGCGGTAGACGTCCACCCAGCCGAGTTCGTCGATGACCCGGGTGAGCCAGGCGCGTTCTTCCGGCAGAAAACCAGAGTTCTTCTGGTTGCTCTTCCAGTTTTTGAGGTCGATCTCTTTGTGGGCGATGTTCCAGTCGCCACACACGATCACTTCGCGGCCGCTGCGGTGCAGGTCTGCCAGACGAGGCAGGAAGTGGTCCATGAAGGCGAATTTGACCAATTGGCGCTCTTCGGAGCTCGAACCTGACGGCAAATAGAGCGACACCACCGACAGCGCCATGTCGGGCAGGTCGATGTCGGCCTTAATGAAACGGCCTTCGGTGTCGTAGTCCACATGTTCGACGCCGCAGGTCACCGCCTGCGTCGGCAGGCGCGAATAGATTCCGACGCCGCTGTATCCCTTCTTCTCGGCGCAGTAGAAATGCCCCGCGAATCCTTCCGGATTTTGCATCTCGGGTGTGAGGTCTGCCATTTGCGCTTTGACTTCCTGCAGGCAGACTACGTCGGCGTTCTGGGCCTGCAGCCACGGGAAAAAGCCCTTCGTGCTGGCCGACCGGATGCCGTTGAGGTTCAGGGAGATGACGCGTAACATCGGGCGACCCTTTTTTGAGCGAATGCAAAGTCGTGGATTTTAGTCGTGATTTCCTGGCCCTGGCCGTACAAAAAGGCGTGCTGCGCTTCGGTCAGTTCACCACCAAGGCCGGCCGTCAGTCGCCGTATTTCTTCAATTCTGCCCTGTTTGACGACGGCGCTTCGTTTGGCGCGCTGTGCGGCTTCTATGCACAGGCCATCCGTGCGTCGGGCATCGCGGTCGATACCTTGTTTGGACCTGCCTACAAGGGCATTCCGCTGGTCGCCGGCGCGGCCATGCGGCTGTCCGAGCAAGGCGTGAATCTACCGTTCTGCTTCAACCGCAAGGAGGCCAAGGACCACGGCGAAGGCGGTACGCTGGTCGGCGCGCCCTTGAAAGGACGTGTGCTGGTGCTGGACGATGTGATTTCGGCGGGCACGTCGGTGCGGGAGTCGGTGGAGATCATCCGCCGCGAAGGCGCCGAACTCGCCGGTGTGGTGATCGGCATGGACCGCATGGAGCGCGGTACCGGCTCGAAGAGCGCCGTACAAGAGGTGCAGGAATCCCTTGGCGTGCCGGTCGTGGCCGTGGCCACGCTGCGCGACCTGCTGTCCTTCATTGCCGATAGTCCGGACCTGGCCCAGCACTTGCCCGCCGTCCAGCGCTATCGCGAAACCTACGGAGTCGAATGACGTGAGCATTGCGCGCGCCCTGCCTGTCCTGGCTTTGCTCCTGGCCTCTCCGGTGGCCAGTGCGCAGGCGAACAAGCCCCAGGGAAGCGTCTATTGCTGCAACGACGCCAGCGGTCGCCGCATTTGCGGCGACACGCTGCCCATGATCTGTTATGACCGCGCCTACCGCGAAGTGTCGCCGGGTGGGCGCGTGCTGCGTGATGTCGAGGCTCCGCTCACGCCCGAGCAGCGCGCCAAGCGCGAACTCGAAATCCGCGCCCAGCGTGACCGTGTGGCGCGCGAAGCCGAAGCCCGCCGTCGCGATCAGGTATTGCTCGACAGCTATGCCTCGGTCGGCGAACTCGATACGCGTCGCGATCGTGAGCTTGCCAACATCGAATCTGACATGCAGCGCAGTCGCTCGCGCGAGACTGAACTGCTCACGCAACGCCAGCGGCTTGAAAAGCTCGTGCCCGTCAAGGGCGCGGTGCCGCGCGATGTGTCCGAAGACCTCGGTACCAACGCGGCAGAGCTGGCCGCCACGCGCTCGGTCATCGAAAGCAAACAGCGCGAGATGGATCTCACCCGTGCGCGCTTTTCCGCCGACCGCAAGCGCTTCCTCGAACTGACCCAGCAGAGCAACTGATCGGGCCGATCGGCCCGGCGAATATCTTTGTCGGCATGCATGTGCGTGTCGATCGCCCACATGTTAGGCAATGTGCCTACGTCATAACCCGTAAAACACTCGATATACGCGCCGAACGTAGGAGAGATACCTACCCCATGGTGCCCTTTTGTCAGGTTGTTGCGCACCCGCCTCGCTGCTGAAATCAAAGCAAGCCCGTGGCCAGAGAGGTGCGCGGCGGCGATGAGGAACTTGCCGCCCAAAAAGCACTCACCCTGTTAGGACCGCCGCATCTTGCGCGGTCCGCGAGGAAGCGATGGAACCGTGGAGTCGTTAAACCACGAGTCGGATCGATTCAGCCACGAGCCAACAGAGGGGTAGCAACCATGGACATGGCGACGACCGAGCGTCTGACCGACGTTGAACGTTATGGTGAGGAAGTCCTGAACGCGAGCTGGCTGCCGCAAGAGGTTCTGCGGCCGGAGCAGGACAGTACCTTTCGCGCGAATGTCCCGGTGATCGACGCAACTGCCGTCGCTGATCCGGATTCTTTCCTCCGCCGGCTCTATCTGGCGCAGGAATAAGCCGCGCTCACCACCCGCACGCGCGTTACAGCGCGTGCGTCCGATCGCCTTGCTGGAAACCCAGCAGTGGCTGCGGCAGCTTGCGGCCTACCGCCAGCACCTTGAACAGTTCTCCCATTTCGTGCGGCCCCGTCAGACGGTGCGCGGCGCGTGCCGCGCGCACGTAGTCGGGCTGTTGCATCGCTTCCGGGCTGGCGCCGCGCTCGGCCAGTAGCTGGAGCAACCCGCAATTGGCGAGGAACGCTCCCTGGCTGGTGTAGCCCAGCACGTCCAGTCCTGCATCGAAGGCCGCCTCGGCCGCCGCCGTAAAGTCCACAAAGGCGGTAATGTCATTGAGCCCCGGCCAGCGCAGCAGGTCGGTATGCGCGCGATGACGGTAGTAGCACTGCACGGTTCCATGCGAGCGCGACGGCAGGTAGTACTCCTCGCGCGGGTAGCCATAGTCGATGGCGATGACGGCACCAGCCGTCAGCCGTAGCCCCCATTCCGCCATCCACGCACGTGCGGCCGGGCAGATCTCGCTCACATAGTCAGCCGTGGCGCTGCGTGGCACATCCAGCGCCTGGGCACTTTGCAGCACGGCGCCCTGCGCCGGGCGGTCGGCGTGCACGAGCTGGCCTTCATGCATGGCCACGCCGCGCTCAAGGATGTCGTCTCCGCGCCATACGATGAGGTGCACAGGCATTACGTCGAGCACTTCATTCGCCACCACGCAGCCTGCGAACGCGTCAGGCAGCGCATTGAGCCAGCGCACGCGATCGGCAAGATGCGGGGCTCGCTCGCGAACGGTGTCGGCCTGGCGCACGCGCAGCTCGCCGGACAGTTCGATGATGTCGTAGTGGTCGGGCAGGGCGTTGAGGCGTTCGAGTTCAAGCAGCATGTCCGCCGCCAGCGCACCGGTCCCCGCGCCGACTTCAATCACATGGGCTGCGCTGGCTTGCGTCACCTGCATGACTTGCCGTGCGAGGCTCTGCCCGAAGAGTGGCGACAATTCTGGCGCGGTGATGAAGTCACCTTCAGCGCCGAACTTGCGCGAGCCACCGCTGTAATAGCCCAGGCCGGGCGTGTACAAGGCCAGTTCCATGTAGCGTGCGAAGTCGATCCACCCGCCGGCGCGAGCGATTTCGTCGGCGATCAGCGACGTGAGCGTGGCGGAGTGCGCCAGCGCGTCGTCGCTGGGCGGTGGCAATTGGGCGATAGGATTCATGGCCGCCATTCTAACGGCACCGGTAGAATCGGAAGCCGGACGCGCGTTGGACGAGGCGCGCGCCATTTCTTGCCGCCCCATGCCGGGCCAGGTTCATGACTGACACGCTGCCGATCTTTCCGCTCACCAACGTATTGTTCCCGCAAGGCCGCATGTCGTTGCGCATCTTCGAGGCGCGCTACATGGACATGATCGCCCACTGCATGCGTGGGCCGACGAACTTTGGCATCTGCCTCATCGCCGAAGGTCAGGAGGTCGGCGCCCCGGCCGTGCCACACAAGGTGGGCGTGGAGGCGCGCATCGTCGATTGGGACATGAGTCAGCCTGGGGTGCTGGGCCTCACGGTGCGAGGCGAGCGCCGTTTTGCGATCGAAGCCCACGACGCGACGCCGCAAGGTGTCGTAGTGGCACAGGTGCGCTGGCTGGAACAGCCCGAACCCGCGCCGCTGGACGCCCGCTTTGGGCCGATGCTGCCCCTGATGCGTGCGGTGATTGCCGACGCGGGCGCCAAGGTGATCGCACCGCCGCACAGACTGGATGATGCGGACTGGGTGGGATACCGCTATGCAGAGATTCTGCCGATCCCGGCAATCGCACGACAACGGCTGCTGGAGCTGGACGACGCCAACCTGCGGTTGGAAATCATCCAGCAGTTCCTGACCGAGCGCGGTCTGATCGAAGCCTGACCGCGCCCGATTGCCGTGCTTAGCCGATGCGCACGCGCAATTCACCCACGCCAGCCACGCGGCCTTCGAGCAGATCGCCCGATACGACCTGCGCCACGCCCTTTGGCGTGCCGGTGAATACCAGGTCGCCTGCCTTGAATTCCCAGATTTTCGAGAACCACGCAATGATCTCGGCCGGCGTCCAGATCATGTCGGAGAGATCGCCCGCCTGACGCGCCGCGCCGTTGACGTCCAGTTCGATGACTCCACTGGACGGCACGCCCTGGCCGGGCTGGCGCAGCACGAGTTCGGAGATGGGCGCGGCAAAGTCGAATGCCTTGGCCGAATCCCACGGACGGCCCTTTGTCTTGGCTTCTGCCTGCAGGTCGCGACAGGTCATGTCCAGGCCTACGCCCCAGCCGATGATGCAGGCGTCGGCCTGTTCGGGCGTGAGGTTATAGCCGCCGCTGCCGAGCGCAACGACCAGCTCGAGTTCGTGGTGCAGATTCTGCGAAGCGGGCGGGAAGGGCATGGTGCCCACTTCGCCTGCGCGCACCGGCAGCACTGCGTCGGCGGGCTTCAGGAAGCCGAAGGGTTTGGCGCGTTCGGGCGTGCTGCCCATTTCTTTTTCATGTTCAGCGTAGTTCTGCGCGCAGCAGTAAATACGGCGAACAGGGAAGGACTCTGCGCGGTCGCGAACCGGCACGCTTGCCTGCGCGGCCGGGGTAAAGAGGTAAGTCATGTGATCTCCGGTGGTCTTGCAATGCAGCGCTGCATCTTACGCCGGTGGGGCTGTACGTGCGTACGCTGCATGATCGCGGGTGAACATCGGAGGCGCACCATGTTCATGGACGAAAGTCACGATTGCGCTGGTGGCGCCTTGGGGTCAAGCTATGCGCGCACCTTCGTTTGTGCCAATGCGTCGCCTACAAAACCCAGCAGGAGAGAGCCCATGACCACAGTCAGACACATGCTGCAGGGCAAGTCGCCCGTCATCCACACCGTGGTGCCCAGTGCCACGGTCTTCGAGGCCGTCAGCAGCATGGCCGAACACAACATCAGCGCGGTGCTGGTGACCGAAGGCGAACGACTGGTCGGCATCTTTACCGAGCGTGACTACGCCCGCAAAGTCATCCTGCAGGGGCGCAGTTCGCGCGATACGAAAGTGTCGGAGCTGATGACGCAGAATCTGCTGACGGTCTCACCGAGCCAGACCATCGAGGAAGTGATGCAGATGATGACGGAGAACCGCGTCCGCCATCTGCCGGTGGTGGATCACGGCACGCTGATCGGCATCGTCACTATCGGCGATGCGGTCAAGAATGTGATGGATGAGCAGCGTCAGACCATCGAGCAACTCTCCAGCTACATCTCCGGCGACATATCGACCGCCCAGCACTGAAAACGAAACGGGGCGCCTTGCGCCCCGTGTTACGTCATCACAGGTTCAGCATCAGTTCGTGCTCTTCGGGCAGCGGGGCAAAGCCGCGTTGCTCGTAGTGGTCGAAGATCGCCTCTACGATGGTTTCAGGATCGTCGATCAACTGGATGAGGTCGACGTCCTTGGGCGCGATCATTTTTTCGTTGACCAGCGTGGTCTTGAACCAGTCGATGAGCCCGCCCCAGAATTCCTTGCCAACGAGGATCACGGGAATCTTGCGACTCTTGCCTGTCTGTATCAGCGTGAGTGCTTCGGACAGTTCATCGAGCGTGCCGAATCCGCCTGGCATCACCACGTATGCCATGGCGAATTTGACGAACATGACCTTGCGCGCAAAGAAGTGCTGGAAGGTCTGCGACACGTCCTGGTACGGGTTGCCGGTCTGCTCCATCGGCAGTTGGATGTTCAGCCCGACCGATGGCGACTTGCCGTAGAACGCGCCCTTGTTGGCCGCTTCCATGATGCCGGGCCCGCCGCCGGAGATGACCGAGAAGCCAGAGTCCGACAGCAGGCGCGCAATGCGCTCGGTCAATGCGTAGTAAGGATGGTCGACTGGCGTGCGTGCTGAACCGAAAATGCTGACTGCGGGGCGGATTGCCTGCAGGCGTTCTGTCGCCTCGACGAACTCTGACATAATGCCGAAGATTCGCCAGGCCTCTCGGGCCATCTGCGTCTGTGCTGTGGATGCGGGGGCGGTGAACGGCGGAAGTTTTTCTTTCGCACTCATGATATTTGATTGAACGTGGGAGCCGCCCCATGGTCTCTGCCTGCGATCTCACGCAATGGATCGCAATCAGGATGCAGGAGCGGGCCGGCGCTTCGTCCTCACGGTTTTCCTGAAAAATGCCAACGCTACTTCTCGTCGAACGGCTCGTCGTACCTGTATCGCGCATTCCATGCGCTACCCGATCTGCGCAACGCCGCCAATGAACCGACGGGTGCCATCTACGGTGTGCTGAACATGCTACGCCGGCTCAATGATGGCTACAAGGCAACGCATGCTGCATGTGTGTTCGACGCCAAAGGCAAGACATTCCGCGACGATTGGTATCCGCAATACAAGGCTCAACGCCCGCCAATGCCGGAAGACCTTGCGCGCCAGATCGAACCCATTCATACCTGCGTGCGGGCACTGGGCTGGCCGCTACTGATGGTGGACGGTGTCGAGGCTGATGATGTCATCGGCACGTTGGCGCGCATCGCAACCGAGCGCGGATACGACGTCGTCATCTCGACTGGCGATAAAGACATGGCCCAGTTGGTGACGCCGCAGGTTCGCCTGGTGAATACGATGACCAACGACACGCTGGACGAAGCTGGCGTGCTGACCAAATTCGGCGTGCCTCCAGAGCGCATCGTGGATTACCTTGCGCTGATCGGCGACACGGTCGACAACGTCCCCGGCGTAGAAAAATGCGGCCCCAAGACAGCGTGCAAATGGCTCAACGAGTACGGCACGCTCGACAACATCATGGCCAATGCGGCGAGCATCAAGGGCGTGGTCGGCGAAAACCTGCGCCGCGCGCTGGATTTTCTGCCGCTGGGCCGCAAGCTGGTCACGATTGCCACCGACGTGGCGTTGCCTGCTGGATTCGATGACCTCGTCTGGCGCGATACCGACCGCGACGTGCTCGAAGCACAATTCCGGCGCTACGAATTCAAAAGCTGGCTGCGCGAACTGGGCGAAGGCAAGGGCACACCCGAGGCCGCACAGGCGGTGGGCGACACCATCGACGAGGCATCGGCAGTCGTCGCGCCGCCGGCCACGCCAACGCATCGGCGCAACTATGAGTGCATTCTCGATTGGGAGACATTCGAGCGTTGGTTCGAGAAGATTCACAGCGCCGAACTGACGGCTTTCGATACCGAAACCGACAGCCTCGAACCGATGAAGGCCCGGTTGGTGGGTATGTCATTCGCGGTGGCGGAAGGCGAGGCCGCCTACCTGCCATTGACGCACCGCTACGCGGGCCACCCGGATCAGTTGCCGACAGATGAAGTCCTGTCGCGCTTGAAGGCCTGGTTCGAGTCCGATCAGCATCGCAAGGTCGGGCAGAACCTGAAGTACGACATGCACGTGCTTGCCAACCACGGGGTCCGCCTTGGGGGCATTGCGCATGACACGCTGCTGCAGTCGGCGGTGTGGGAGAGCGACAAGGGGCACGACCTCGAACAGTTATGCAAGCGCCACCTCGGCCTGGACGTGCTGTCGTACACCGACCTGTGCGGAAAGGGTGCCAACCAGATCGGTTTCTACGACGTCAACATCGAACGCGCTGCGCAGTACGCCGCTGAAGATGCCGATGTGACTTTGCGCGTGCACAACATTCTGCTTCCGCGCATCCTCCTCGACGAAGGGCTGGCGCGTATCTATCGCGACGTTGAAATGCCGGCGCTCGAAGTGCTGTGGGCGATGGAGCGCAACGGTGTGCTGGTCAACACTTTCCTGCTGTCGCAACAGAGCAATGAGCTGGGCCTGCGCATGCTCGAAATCGAGCACGAGGCATATGAGGCGGCGGGGCAGCCGTTCAATCTGAATAGCCCGAAGCAGATCCAGGAGATTCTCTTTGAGCGCGACAAGCTGCCTGTCATCAAAAAGACACCTTCCGGTGCGCCGAGCACAGACGAAGAGGTGCTGCAGCAACTTGCGCTCGACTACCCGCTACCGCGCCTGATTCTTGAATATCGCGGCATGGCCAAGCTTAAGAGCACGTACACCGACAAGCTGCCGCGCATGGTCGACGCGAACACCGGGCGCGTACACACCAGCTATTCGCAGACCGGCGCGGTGACGGGGCGTCTGGCGAGTTCCGACCCGAACCTGCAGAACATTCCCGTGAGAACGGAAGAGGGCCGCCGCATCCGCACAGCGTTCATTGCACCGCGCAATTGGCACGTTGTGTCGGCGGACTATTCGCAGATCGAGCTGCGCATCATGGCGCATTTGTCCGAGGACGAACGCCTGCTGGCAGCCTTTGAGCGCGGCGAAGACGTGCACCGTGCGACCGCCGCAGAAGTGTTTGCGCTGGAGCCGGGCGAGGTCTCCAGCGAACAGCGCCGCTACGCCAAGGCGATCAACTTTGGCCTCATCTATGGCATGAGCGCGCATGGACTTGCCAAGCAGTTGGGGATCGAGCGCGCGGCGGCACAGAATTACATTGAGCGTTACTTCGCGCGTTATCCGAAGGTGCTGCAGTACATGGAGACAACGCGCCAGTTCGCCCGCGAACATGGCTTTGTCGAGACGGTCTTCGGCCGTCGTCTGTACCTGCCCGAAATCAAGTCCAGCAACGTCGGCCGGCGCCAGGGGGCGGAGCGCGCGGCGATCAACGCTCCGATGCAAGGCACGGCGGCGGACGTCGTGAAGCTTGCCATGCGTGCGACCTATGATTGGCTTAATGGCGCGAGCTTGAAGAGCCGCATGCTGCTTCAGGTGCATGATGAACTCGTGCTGGAAGTACCGGACGACGAGCTGTCGCGGGTGCGCGAAGAATTGCCCCGCGTCATGAGCGGTGTGGCGAATCTGCGCGTGCCCTTGCTAGTCGAAGCGGGTGCCGGTTTGAATTGGGAAGAGGCTCACTGAAGGCGCAATCGCAACGCGATCGCGCCGATCATCAGCAGCAAGAGGAGAAAGACAATGGAATATCGCAGACTCGGTCGTTCTGGACTCAAGGTCAGCACGCTGTCGCTGGGTTCTTGGGTGACGTATTCGAATCAGGTCGAACAGCCGTCACGCGCGCGAACTGATGGCCGCGGCGTGGGACCATGGCATCAATTTCTTCGACAACGCTGAAACCTACGCCAAGGGTGAATCCGAACGCATCATGGGCGAGGCGCTGCACCATCTGCAATGGCGGCGCGAGAGCTTCGTGGTTTCGACCAAGTTCTTCTGGGGGCTGCACGAAGGCCCCAACGAAAAGCACACGCTCAACCGCAAGTACTTGCTCAACGCCATCGACGGCTCGCTCAAGCGTTTTGGTCTGGATTACATCGATCTGGTGTTCTGCCATCGCCCCGACCCGCACACGCCCATCGAAGAAACCGTGTGGGCCATGCACGACATGATCCAGCGCGGCAAGGCTCTGTATTGGGGGACGTCGGAATGGAGCGCAGACGAAATCCGCGCCGCATGGCAGATCGCCGAACGCCATCACTTGCACAAGCCGGTGATGGAGCAGCCGCAATACAACATGTTCGTGCGTCGTCGCGTCGAGAATGAATACCGGCGTCTGTATGAAGACATCGGCCTGGGGCTGACGACGTGGAGTCCACTTGGCGCCGGCGTGCTGTCCGGTAAGTACCTCCATGGTATTCCGGCGGGCTCGCGCGGTGCGTTGCCGACCTTCGAGTGGCTGCACGAACGCTTGCTCGATCCCAAGCGCAATGAAGCGGTCGCGCGTCTGTTGCCGATCGCCAAGGAGCTCGACTGTACGCTGAGCCAGTTGGCGATCGCATGGTGCGCACACAATCCGCATGTGTCAACAGTCATCACGGGAGCTTCACGGGTCGAGCAGTTGAAGGAAAACATGGCAGCGCAGGAGGTCATCGCGCGACTCACGCCGGACGTAGTCGCCCGCATCGACGAAGCCTGCACTGGCGCGACGGACTAAAACGGAGAAGGCATGCGCAAATTGGTGATGGCGTCCAACAACGCCGGCAAGCTGCGAGAGTTCCAGGCGCTACTGGCACCGTTGGGTTGGGAAGTCGTTCCGCAGGCTTCGCTTGGTGTGACGGAAGCCGAAGAGCCGCACGTGACTTTCGTCGAGAACGCCTTGGCCAAGGCGCGTCATGCCTCGGCCAGTACCGGCTTGCCGGCGCTGGCCGACGATTCAGGCATCTGCGTGACGGCCTTGGGTGGAGCGCCCGGCGTTTATTCGGCGCGCTTTGCTGGCGAGCCGAAGTCGGATGCTCGCAATAACGCCCTGCTGCTCGAAAAGCTCGCGGGGCAGAGCGATCGTCGCGCTCACTACGTCTGCGTGCTTGTGTTTGTGCGGTCGAAGGATGATCCGCAGCCCCTGATCGCAGAGGGCGAGTGGCACGGCGAGGTTGTCGAAGACGCTCGCGGGGCCGGCGGTTTTGGTTACGACCCGTACTTCTTGCTGCCGGATCTCGGGAAGACCGCCGCGGAACTCGAGCCGGAAATGAAGAACCGCGTCAGCCATCGGGGCGTGGCGGTTCAGACCTTGCTGGAACGACTGCGTCAGGCGGCGATCTGATACTGTGTAAGTGGGCGCCTGCGACGCCTGCCTCCGGCGACAGGGAGCGAACAATAACCAGAGGCCACCAAGGCCTTCAATGACACTAGGGAGTCACGCAATGAAGACGCGACTAATGGGTTTGTGCCTCGCCGTACTGGCGCCGCTGGCGTGGGCGCAGAATGCCCCGCCGCCGCCGCAACTTGAACCGATCCCCGATGACGGCACGCAGCCTGAAGTCACCATCCGGGACGAAGCCGAGCAGCGTGTGGAGGAGTTCCGCATCAAGGGGCGTCTCTACATGGTCAAGATCACGCCGAAGATCGGGCCCGCCTACTATCTGATCGACGAAAAGGGCGATGGCAGCTTTACGCGTTATGACGGCATGGATAACGGAATGAAGGTGCCGCGCTGGGTTCTGTTCCGATGGTAAGTCGCGCCTGCTGAGGCGCGTTCGACGGCCCCGAAGGTGGCGCGATGTCACCGTGTCTGGGGCCGTTGTTGTTTGTACATAAAGAAAAACGCCTCGCACCAGGAGGGGGGTGCGAGGCGCCGAAGAGCTCGTTTGTTAACCAGGAGACACATATAACAAACGTGCCAGACACCGCCGACAGTGCCGACGGTGGGACACCAGTGGCGCGGCCGCGCCGCGCATCGAAACCAGTAACGTCCAGACCTCTGCATCTGCCAATCGATCTGCTATTGATCGATGTTTGTCCTGACTGGCAAAATTCAGGTTAAACGTTTAACGTGAATGTACGTCGCGGTCGCCGAATCTGCCACCGGGACAAACCCCAATGAGACCGAAAACAATAAAATCGCCGGAACGATTGACCAGATCGAGCCGTCGCCGTATGTTTGTTGCTGCGTTACTCAAACATGTCAACGAAGTAGAGACATAAAGCGTTTAACTTTTCCATGCAAACTAAACGTCCTGCGACGATTCGAGACGTCGCACAAGCTGCCGGTGTATCCACGGCAACGGTCTCGAAGTTCATCAACCGGCTGCAACGCTTCTCGCCAGAGGTCGAGGCGCGCATACGTACCGCCGTCGAACTCGTTGGGTTATCGACAGAACCCGGCGGCGCGCAGCATGGTCACGGGCCAGACGCGCACGGTCGGGCTGGCTATTCAGGACGTGCGCAACCCGCACTTCGCGAACATCGTGAAGGGCGCCAATCGTGTTGCGCTTGCGCACGATTACAGCCTGCTGGTCATCGACATCGAAGAGAATCCGTCTGGCGAACGTGCGTTGCTTGAAGCACTCTCGCGTCGTGTGGACGGGTTGATCGTCAGTTCGCGGATTCCCGAAGAGTCGATCGATTGGCTGGCCGAAATCGGCAAACCCGTCGTCTTCTTCGGGCGATTGTCGCGGCTGGGTATCCCTTGCGTGCGTTCTGACGGCTACCAGGCGGCCTACATGATCGGACGGCATCTGGTTGAACTTGGCATGCAGCGAATCGCTTACGTCGGTTTTACGCGGGCGCGCTGGAACGCGGAGCGTCTGCATGGGCTGACCGATGCCTTGGCCGAAGCCAAGCTGACTCCGATCGTGCACGAGATCGACACGCCTTCGCTAGAAGCGGGCGAGCGCGCGGCTTCTGCCGTTCTGCTGGGAGGCAAGCGGCCCGAAGCGGTGGTCGGGTACAACGACCTGGTCGCATTGGGCTTGATGCACGAAGCGCAGGCGCTTGGGTTGCGCATCCCCGAAGATGTCGCCGTTGCCGGTTTCGACGACATTCCGGTGGCGCGCTACATGCAGCCGCCTCTGACCTCGGTCAACATGCGTTCGGAGCAGCAGGGCGAAGCGGCAATGAACCGCTTGCTGACTGCTATTGCGCGCGACGAGGGTGAGAGCGACGTGCTGCTCGAACCGCGCTTGATTCCTCGCGCTTCCACGCGTCGCCCGTTGGACTGAGCGACGCGCACAAAAAAGGGGGCATCGATTCCGATGCCCCCAGTGCAAGACACTGCTTTCGAGGAAAAACCAACGTCGCGCTGACGCGCTCCGTAAAGGTGTGAGTCGAAAGCCCGTCGATTAGTTCAACGACACCACGACGTATTGACGTACACCGCCGCGTTGCACCAGCAGCGGCACGTTCTTGCCTGCCTGCTCAACGAGACGCTGGAATTGCTCAGTGGACGCCACTCGTTGACCGCTCACCGATACCACCACGTCACCGCCCTGCAGGCCCGCCTTGGCTGCTGCGCCCGTTGCGCGCTGCACGACCAATCCGCCTTGCAGATCGAGCTGACGGGCCTCTTCCGGGCGCAGCGGACGCACAGCCAATCCCAGTTTGCCGGATGACTGCGCGCCACCTTGCTTGCTGGAGTCAGCGCGGGCCGTCGTATCGGGGGCTTGTTCCGCGAGCTTGACGCTGATGTCGCGCGAAGCCTTGTCACGCCACACCTTCAGCTTGACCGTGTCGCCCGGGTGATGATTGCCAACCATGCGGGCGAGGTCGGCCGCATCATCGATCTTGGTGCCATCGAGTTCGGTGACGATGTCGCCTTCACGCAGGCCGGATTTCTGAGCCGGGGTGCCATCCTCGATGGAATTGATCAGCGCACCCTTCGTGTCAGGCAGGCCAAACGATGCGGCCATCTCCTTGTTGATCCCCTGGATGCCGACACCGAGGCGGCCACGCGAGACCTTGCCGAACTTCTGCAACTGATCCTTCACCTTGATGGCTTCGTCGATTGGAATCGCGAACGAAATGCCCATGAAGCCGCCCGAGCGCGAATAGATCTGCGAGTTGATGCCGATGACTTCGCCATTGAGGTTGAACAGCGGGCCGCCGGAGTTGCCCGGGTTGATCGCGACATCGGTCTGCAGGAACGGCACAAAGGTCTCGTCCGGAAGACGACGCGCCTTGGCGCTGATGATGCCCGCCGTCACGGTGTTTTCGAACCCGAACGGTGACCCTACCGCCACGACCCATTCGCCGACCTTGGCGCGTTGAGCGTCGCCGATCCGCACGAAGGGCAGGCCGGTTGCGTCGATCTTGATGAGTGCGACGTCGGTGCGCGCATCGCTGCCAATGACCTTGGCCTTGAATTCGCGCTTGTCAGTGAGCTTCACCGTCACATCGGTGGCATCGGCCACCACGTGCGCGTTGGTAAGCACATAGCCGTCGCCGCTGACGATGAAACCGGAGCCTTCCCCTTGGCTGATGCGGGGTTGGGCCTGGCCGCGCGGCATATTCGGCGCGGGGATGCCGAAGCGACGGAAGAAGTCATAGAACGGATCCTGTTCCATGGCGGTTTCATCGTCGTCGTCTTTCGACACGCTTGTGACGCGGATATTGACCACCGCCGGGCCGACCTGCTCGACCAGGGCGCTGAAATCGGGCAGCGCGGGCCGGGCGGCCGGTGTGACCGTGACAGGCCCGCTAGCGGCAACAGAAGAAGCGCTGCTGCTGGCTGCGTGCGATGTATTGATGCCTGCATTCTCGAGGCAGCCAGTAAAGGCGACTGCCGCAACGGCTGCAATCAGGACAGTGCGAGAAAAAGACCACTCCATGATGAACGGGGCTCCTGACAACATTCGGTATGGATATAAACCGGAGGCACAAGAGGCACCCGGTTACGGCCTGTGACTGCGGGCGAAATTTCGCTGTTCCCTGCCATTACAAAGGATTACAAAGCAGGATTTGGCGTAGAACAGGGCTTGGACGGGTTCCTGTTAACGCGCGTGTGGTTATTCTAGTCTTCGTCAAAAGGTCAACCTGCATCAAACAGTGCTCTCGATAGCGTCATACAATCGAAAGATTCAGTATTGACCAGCGGAGCCGATCCGCGCGCTTGGAGAGTGACGATGACCTTGACGGATCTGCGATACATCGTAGCTTTGGCTCAGGAGCGCCATTTTGGCCACGCGGCAGAAAAATGCCACGTCAGCCAGCCCACGCTGTCCGTGGCGGTCAAGAAGCTCGAAGAACAACTCGGGGTGCTTCTCTTTGAGCGAAGCGCCGCAGACGTCAAGGTGACCGAAATCGGTCGCCAGATCGTCGCCCAGGCCGAGCGCGTATTGCGCGAAGCTTCGCAAGTGCGCGACATCGCCGAAGCTGGCCGCGATCCGTTCGCCGGCCCCTTGCGCCTCGGTGTCATCTACACCATCGGGCCGTACCTGCTGCCCTCCCTGATTCCTCGACTGGCTCAGCGCGCACCGCGCATGCCCCTGATGATCCAGGAGAACTACACGTCGCGCTTGGCCGAAGGGCTCAAGAAGGGCGACATCGATGTCGCCATCCTCGCATTGCCTTTCTCCGAGCCTGGCATCGTCACCCAGCCGGTCTACGACGAACCTTTCCGCGTCCTCATGCCGGCAACGCATCCGTGGGCAGCGCACGAAGAAGTCTCGACCTCCACGCTGCAGGAAGAACCTCTGTTGCTCCTGGGCGCCGGAAACTGCTTCCGCGATCAGGTTCTCGAAGTCTGCCCGCGCTGCGCGCATGGCACAGGTCTGCAAAAGACGCTCGAAGGCAGTTCCCTCGAAACCATCCGCCTGATGGTCGCAACGGGGCTGGGGGTGACGGTGCTGCCCAGTTCCGCCGCCGATTCGCAACACGCGGGAGCGAACGACCTCGTTGCCGTGCGTCGTTTTGCCTCGCCGGAACCAAGTCGCCGCGTCGCGCTGGCGTGGCGTGTCACGTATCCACGTACCAAGGTCATTGACCTGTTGCGTTCGTGCATTCTCGAAAGCGAATTGCCGGGCGTAACGGCGGTTGGCTGATGCTGCGAAGCAGCATATGCTTATCAGGTAAGCTCAATTGAAGGGCTCGTTTATGGCCCTATCAAAAAGTTCTAAGGGGCCTCGCCCGCGCTTCGCTCAGTTGTCATGATGTCATGAGAATGGCGCGTGTGTTTTTTAACTTATTGAATTTGTTAGAAAATTAAGACGACTTGGCGAGATTGTGTTTGACTGATAAGCGCAGTCATTAAAAACGCCTTATAGAAAAATCAAACACTCGAATTGGGCAGGGACGGGGCTGATCCGTACTATTGGTGCTACGCACAACGCGTACAAAACCCTTAACCAATAGTCACCGAAAGGCTTTTATCATGGCACCGACCTTCAACTTCTTCGACCGTCTTGCTACCCGCCGTTCCTATGAAGGCGCTGAAGAGCGCGAACGCGCTGGTTTCGTCGCCGAGCTGACCCATGTCAGCGATGCCATGCCGGGTACCCTCGGCCTGCAACACGCGGAAGCGCAAATTGCGCGCGTGATGCTGTTCAACAACCTGGTCTGATCGTCCTCTTGTGACGGTTAATGGTGTGAGGCCCGCCCCTGGCGGCGGGTCTTGTCCATTTACCTGTTCCACCTGACTAGCCGATCGCGCCGGTCATTGAGCCTTTAAGCGCTCTTCTCGCTTCTCATCGTTTTCCCTCTTGTCGAAATCCCTAGCTGCCCACACTGGGGCGCAGCGGATCACCTTTAAGCAATTGTTTTGTCGAAAAATCCTACGGCTGTTCTCGCCAAAATAGGCGTGTGACCGGTCATTCGGGTAATACCGCGCTGCCGCAAACCCCTATGCAAAGGACTTTCATCACGGTCGTAAAGTCAGGCAAGGCCTGTCGATCCTGACTGGTCGAACCCGATGGGAGAGCATCATGGCTAGCAAGGATCCGCAAACCGCAATCGTCAAAGACGAATCATTCGCCGCGCACGGCTCGTACGTCAGCGAGGACGACCTTGAGCGCGACGGATACCTGGCCGAACTTCGTGCTCAGCAGCGTCGCAAGAGTGGCCGACTCGACAATCCGGTGCAGGACATGCACGTGTCGCACTATGAATGGTGGCCGCTGACCTGATGCCAAGCGGGCATGGCGCGGAATTCGCCAGCGCCGTGCCCCGATCCATTCATTCGCCATAGGTGCATCGCCGCGTCATCTTCTGTCCGATTCCTGCGTTTTGACATACAACTGAAACTGTTGGGTGTTCACGCGGACAAAAGCCATAGAACTACGTTCATTGGCTCGCGAATTGGATGGAGGAATGCACCGTGCGTGGTCATAGCCCCTCTTCTTTGCCCTGGCGAATCGAGGATCTCGATTTCTCGCGCATCGACGGATCGCGCATCCGCCATGACCGAGACATGTTGTATCTGCTGGCCGCCTCATCCTTCATCGAGATCGCGTCAGACACGTATGCCGCAAACCTCGCCGAGTACTTCGAAGGCGACCCGGAGGTTGTTGCATGGCTGTCCGACCATTGGGAGCGCGAAGAGGTCCAGCACGGCCGCGCGCTGCGCTCCTACGTGAACCGGGTGTGGCCTGACTTCGACTGGCAGACGGCTTACGACAGTTTTTTCGACGAATACTCGAAGCTGTGTACGGTTCGACGAATTCGAGCCCAGTCGTGGGCTGGAGATGGTCGCGCGCTGCGTGGTCGAGACTGGTACGTTGACGTACTACCGCGCGATCTACGATCTGACGGAAGAGCCGTTTCTGCGGCAACTGGTCACGCACATCCGTAGCGACGAAGTGCGTCACTACAAGCACTTCTATCGCTACTTCAACCGATACAACGACATCGAACGCAACAGCCGCCGGCGTGTGGCGGGGGCGATCGGGCGGCGGCTGATCGAGGCGCGCAAGAGCGACGCCGAAATCGGCCTATGGCACGCCTTCCATTTCTGCAATGCGCATGAGACGCGCGACGGCAAAGCGTTTGCGGAACTGCTCGCCCGGGTGAACCGGCGCGTGCGTCGCAATTATCCGTTGGAGCAAGCCGTCAAGATGCTGCTCAAACCGCTCCATCTGCCACCCATATTTGCGACGATCCATATGCCTATAGCATTCGTGGTGCAGCGCCTGATTCTGCGCTGAAGGCTCAGATCAGCTTGCGGATCTTGCGCCGCAGTTCGCGCTCGGCGTTTTCCATGCGATCGGCTTCGAGAACAAGTTCCCGCCACAGTGAATACGCCATCAAAGCGATGACGATCGCGAAGGGCAGGGCGATCACGATCGTTGCCGTTTGAATCGCATCCAGCCCCCCGACCAACAGCAAGCTGATCGAAATGAGGGCCACGAGCACGCCCCAGCCGAGTTTGAGCTTGGCCGACGGATGCGGATTGCCGTTGTCGCTGAGCATGCCCAGCACAAAGGTCGCCGAATCACCCGAGGTGATGAAGAAGATCGATACCAGCACGATGGCGATGACCGACAAGGTGGTGGTCAAAGGCAATGTTGCAAAGACATCGAACATCGCCACCGACGCATCATTGATGGCTGCGGGTGCGAGTTGCATCGCACCGAAAATCTCCTGATGCAGCGCCGTGCCGCCAAAAACCGAAAACCACACGAAGCTGATGAGACTCGGTGCCAGCATGGCGCCGATCACGAACTCCTTGATCGTCCGGCCGCGCGACACGCGTGCGATGAACATGCCCACGAACGGCGACCAGGAAATCCACCAGGCCCAATAGAAAATGGTCCAGTCGGTCACCCACGGATCGGTACGAAAGGGCGTCAGGCGCAGGCTCATACGCACGAATTCGGTGATGTAGCTGCCAAGGGTGCTTGTGAACGTATCCAGAATGGCGACCGTTGGCCCAAGTACGAAAACGAGCAACGCAAAGACAACGGCCAGAATGAGATTGGTGTTGGACAACCACTTGATGCCCCGGTCGACGCCCGACATCGACGACGTGATGAAGACAGCCGTCGTGACGACAATGATGATGATCTGTGACGTCGAACCGACGGGAGTGCCGAACACGCGTGCCAGCCCGCTGTTGATCTGCAACGCTCCCATGCCGAGTGAGGTGGCGACACCGAAGGCCGTGGCCAATGTTGCCAGCACATCGATGGCAACATGCCATCGACCCTGCAGCCAAGGCGGCAAGCCCGAGAGCGTGGCCTCAATGGTGCTCGGCTTGCCGAGACGAAACTGCGCGAACGCGATTGCCAGCGCCACGATCGAATACATCGCCCACGGGTGGACGCCCCAGTGGAAGAAGGTGTAGCGCATCGCCGTGATGGCTGCATCCGCCGTCTGCGGCGTGACCCCTGGCGGTGGTTTCAGGTAATGCGACAGCGGCTCGGCCACTCCCCAGAAGACCAAGCCGATGCCCATGCCTGCGGCGAACAGCATGGCAAACCACGAACCACGCGAGAACGCCGGTTCCTCGTCGTCCTCGCCGAGGCGGATGCTGCCGAATCGCCCGAATGCGAGGTAAAGGCACAGCGCAACCATCGAAAAAGCCAGCCAGAGATACAGCCAACTGAAGTTCTTCGAACAGAAGTTGAGCGCGCTATGCGCTGCGGTGGCGAGCGATTCCGGCGAGATCAGCGCCCATGCAACAAAGGCCGCGATCAGTGCGAACGATATGTGGCGGCTCTGCATCAAGACTCCTCCGTTCTGGTCGAGGCGCGCAATGCAGGCCTTGCCTCAAGGCACGATCGATAGAAAAAGAAACGCCGCGAAGATCATCAGGTGGACCGTGCCCTGCAGGATCGTCGTGCGTCCTGTGCTCAGCGAGATTGTGCTGACCAACAGGGTCAATGCCAGCAGTACGGTTTCCTTCGCTTCCAACCCCAGAATGAGCGGTTGGCCGGTGACGATGAAAATGGCCGCTACGGTTGGAATGGTCAGCCCGATGCTTGCCAGCGCGGAGCCAAGTGCAAGGTTGAGGCTCGTCTGCAAGCGATTGGCCTGTGCGGCGCGAGCCGCTGCGAGACCTTCCGGCAACAGCACCAGCGCAGCGATGACGATGCCGACCACCGCAGCGGGCGCGCCAGCCGAAAGCACGACTTCTTCAATGACGGGCGATAGCTTCTTGGCAAGTCCGACTACCGCCACCAGACACACCATCAGCAAGGCGCCGCTGCCCCAGGCTTGTTTCACGGTCGGCGGCTCAGCGTGCGAAGTCTCGTCGCCAACAGCGCCGTCCACCGGCAGAAAGTAGTCGCGGTGCCGGATCGTCTGGACGAACACGAACGTGCCGTACAGCACCAGCGCGACAAAACCCGAAAACGCCAATTGCGCTGGCGACCACACTGGTCCCAACCGGCTGCTCGTGTAATTGGGCAGCACCAGCGAAAGCACTGACAGCGCGGCCAGCACGCCCATGGCCGACGTGGCGCCCTGCAGATGGAAGTCCTGCTCGCGATGCTTGATGCCGCCAAGCAACAGGCACAGGCCGACGATGCCGGTGCACACAATCATGATGGCCGAGAACACCGTGTCACGCGCCAGCGCGGCCTTGGCTTCGCCGCCGGTAAGCATCACCGACACGATCAGCGCCACCTCGATGACTGTTACCGCAATCGCCAGCACCAATGTGCCGAATGGTTCGCCGATCCGGTGGGCAACGACCTCCGCATGGTGAACCGCGGCGAATACGGTGCCGCCCAGAAAAATCGCCGCTATGACGACTGCGATGGTGGCATTGGATGGCGTCAGCATCGACGCCCACGCGAGCAAGGGAACCAGCCAGGTCCATATCGGATTGGTGGGTGCGGTGCGCGACATTCTCTCCTCTCTGCCCGGCACCCGCGCTCAAACAAGGCCGGGCTATGGCCGGTACGTTATACGCGGCCGCCGTGACGACCGATGACTGAAACATAGTATGCAAACGGCGTTACGGCTGATGCGTCTGCGAAATGATGGGGCGTGTAGCGTGCCCAAAAACATAGGGCGAGCCACGAGCGATCGCCAGATACGGCTTCGCCCCGTTCCTTGGTCCGTCTTGAGGCCGTTGCGTTCCCGGTGATTGTGCACCAAATGAAGTGCCCCCGATCCAGTCGTGGGGGTCTTTCACGAGTGTGAGCCACTCATATCGAAATCACCTATTTAAAGGCGAAGGAGAGAATAAATATTTAAGCGAATATATCCGTTTGGGCCGATTGGAGTCATAAAATGACAAATGAGAATGATCATTTATTTACCACAGAATTGTGCAAGTGTTTAGTGGTAATTAATCGAAGGAAAATCTTAATCGATAAGACACATTCGGACACAGATGGTCGGGAAGTTCCTAGGTGTGGCTAGGATGTTTCCATATAAGTGGTTGAATTCATTGGTGTCATTGCCAGAGTTTGACAATTACGGCCTGTCGAATTTAATCAATGTCAACAAATGGTGGGCGGGTACGACCGTAGGATTCCCCCTTCGAAAAAGTCGCCGCCTGGCGGGGACGAAATAATGACGGTCGGTACATACGCCGCAATAACGGCGAGTTCCTTTTGGCGGGATTGATTCAATTGGTGCGAGGGGAATATCGGTAAAAGCCGATCTTTCAATTTGTTGGTCTATTAATCGCTGCCAGCCGAAATCAATCCGATCATCGAGGCTAACTGGCATGCACAACAACTTTCCCCCAATTCTCCCTGAAGGAACACCTTCCGACCTGTACGGTCCGCAATCGGATGTCGTCCTGGGCTATCTCGCCTCTGCGATGGCTCCCCATTCGGATGCAATCGCGGAGCGTTTTTTCAGCGGCGCGACGGCGTCTCCGTTCATTCGGTCATTGGTCGATAGCTTCTCTGCCGACGAGGCGCGTCATGTCGTCAGCGTTCTGCGCCGACATCTCGATCTTCTTCTGCAACCCGGACTGACCGCGGTGGCGCACCGCGACGCCGCTCACCGTATTGGCAGCGCGCACGTCCAGCTCGGGCTTGAGCAGGACGACGCCGTGCTCTGCATCGAAGCGTTGATCAACGCCATTCGGGGCGTCGTCGATCCGGTTCTTCATGCCGAAGGTCTCGCAGTGCTGACCCGACGCCTCAATCTTGGCCTGTATCACCAGACCGAAACGTACAACGATACCCGCGACGCTCGCCGCGATCTGGTTCTCGCCATGACGCGCGCGATTGCCAATGCGGACAGCTACGCTGGCGTGATCGATGTCACCGTCAACATGCTCGGCAGCACTCCGTGCGTCGTCGACTGTGCCGTGGGCTACCCCGATGCCCTGGGCGGCTTTCATGTCGTGGATGCCCATAGCGATGCAGTGGTTCACTACATGCAGCAATGCGCGCAGCTTGCACGCAACCCCGAAGCGAGCAGCGCATCTGAGCGCGGGCCGATTGGGCTGGCCTGGAGCACCGGTCAAGTGCAACGCTCGATCAATATTTCCACCGATCCTCGCATGACTTTGTGGCGGTCATTCGCCACCGAGGCGGGCTTCCGTTCGATGGTCGCGATTCCGCTGCACGGGCCGGACGGTGCGCCGATGCTCAATCTGGTGCTCTACAGCGCCATGCCCGGTGGCTATTCCGGCCCGGCGCAGCAAGACTTCGTCACGCTTGTTCAAGCACTGGTTGAACTGGCGCTGGCGCGTATCTGGCGCCAGAAAGGTTGTACCGAAAGCGTGCCGTACCTGATCCGCCAGCGGTGGCAATCCTTGCTTCGCACCGATGCGCTCGAAATGCACTTCCAGCCGTTGCTCGATCTGCACGAGCGACGGGTGACCAAGGTCGAGGCGCTGGCACGACTGCGGGACGGCGATCGTTTGCTTGGGCCCGGCCAGTTTCTCGGCGCCTTGCAGGCGGAAGACTATTTCGTCCTCTACGTTCGAGGGCTACGGCAGGTGCTGTCGTGGCGCGAGCGGTGGCTCCAGCAGGGGGCTGACCTGGCGGTGTCGATCAATCTGCCTCCGTCTGCACTGGCTGATGCACGCTATCTCGAAGCCACGCGCGCGGCACTCGCCGATCACGGCGCTGATCCAGGCGCGGTGACGCTCGAATTGCTTGAAAGCGCAGCACTGCCAGCGGGCATTTCCGTGCCGGAAGAAATCGAACGCTTCCGCGCGCTGGGCGTGCAGATTGCGCTGGATGATCTGGGCGCCGGGTACGGCAGCCTCAACCGCTTGCGCGACTTCCCGTTCGACGCCATCAAGATCGACCAGAACATCACGGCCAGCAAGGGCGGTGACCACTGGGACATGATGCGCTTCATCTACCAGCTCACACGCCTCGGGCATTCACTGGGTAAGCCGGTCGTGATCGAAGGCGTGGAAGACGAAGACCTGCTGCAGGCGCTGCTGATTCTCGGGCCCGACCTTGTACAGGGCTACGCCGTGGCGCGACCCATGCCGCCGACCGAAATTCTGAGCTGGATGAAATCACGCGAAGCGCTATTCGCAGGCCTGGCCCCCGAAGGGCGTCTCGCACGTCTGGCGCGCCTGTTGTTGTGGGAGGAGGGCGTTCACCTCAACGCCGAAATGGCTCGCGGCGATGGTGCCCACTCGGCGTTGCTCGCAGATGCCTCCGAATGCCGGACAGGCTACGCGGACCCAAAGGTTGACACAAAGTGTATGTCGTGCATCTTCTCGAGCCTGCCCGTGCAGCCGCGCGCGTCAGCGTGCCCGGAAGATTCGCTCGTGTCGGGACTGGTGCAGGCGGCTGTCTGCGCTGGTGTCGGCAGCGACCTCTATAAGGAGGCGCGCGCTCGACTGGTCAGCGACCAGCGGGCATGACATCGCCATCGGGTGCGGCACGCGGCGGTGCTGCGCCAGCGATGTGAACACGTCCTTTGCCTGCGTGCTTGGCCTCATACATCGCTGCGTCGGCCTGGCGCATCAGCGTTTCAGAGGTCAGGCCTGAACCGGGGCGGCACACCGCCACGCCCACGCTGGCATCGACAAAGACAACGGCCTTCCCCTCGTTCAGCGGAACTTCGTGCCGGATGGCCGTGCGTAGTTTCTCTGCGATCGTTCGTGCCTCATCCTCGTCGTTATCGAGGCCCTCAAGCACGACCACGAACTCATCGCCGGCCAGCCGTACGACGGTGTCTGCCCGTCGCACCGATCCCTTGAGTCGTTCTGCGATGGTTCGCAACAGCACGTCACCGGCGTCGTGACCCCATGTGTCGTTGACGTCCTTGAACCCATCCAGATCGAGAAACACCACGGCGAATGTCGCACCATTGGCATCTGCCGTCGCGCAGGCCAGGGGCAGGAGCTCCACCAGCGCGCGCCGGTTGAGCAGACCCGTGAGCGGATCGAGGCGAGCCTCTCGCGTGCTGCGCTCCTCCGCTTGTTTGCGATCTGAAATGTCGTGCAGGAAGGCGCCGAAGAGCCGCCGACCCTGGACATCCACGGCACAGATGCTGGCTTCGACTATCAGTGCCGATCCGTCGCGACAGATCGCTGGAGACTCGATGCGACGATTCACCACTGCTGACGAGCCGCAGTCGCGATAGCGCTGTATCTCCTGCCGGAATGCATCGCGCAGAGAATCGGGGACGATCAGCTCATCCAGGTATCGGCCTACCGCTTCGGCTGGCGGCCAGCCGAACAATCGCTCGGCCTGCGGGTTCCATGCCGTGACGATCCCCGATTCATCCATCCCCACGTATGCTTCGTTGGCGCTTTTGATGATGGCGCTTAGTTCTACCTCGCGTTCGTGCAGGGTGCGGGTCACGCGTACCTGCTCTTCGATGGCGGCACGCAGTTGCCGGTTGGCGTCGAGCAACTCGGCGGTCCGTTCCGCGACACGTGATTCGAGGTCCCGCCGCAATACGGCCAGCGCTTCTTCGGCTTCCTTGCGGGCCTGGATGTCTCTCACGATCGAGATGAAGTACTCCAGCTCGCCATCGGCCGACATTTTCTTCGTCACGCTCAGATGGGCCCAAACCGGCCGCCCGTCCTTGCGCAGGTAGCGCTTTTCCAGGTGGTAATGGTCGATCTGTCCTGCCACCAGTTGTTCGAGAAGGTGCAGGTCCGCGTCGAGATCGTCGGGGTACGTGATGTCACGAAAGGGCAACCGCGCCAACTCGTCTGCCGAGTACCCCAGGATTCTGCACAGCGCATCGTTGATGCTGATCCATCCGCCGTCCGGGGCGACCAGTGCAATGCCCACGGATGCCAGTTCGAACATCGAACGGAAACGTGCTTCGCTGGCGACGAGTTCGGCGTCGGTGTGGATGAGCTGCGTGCGCGCCTGACGCAGGGCTTCGCGCATCTGGAACTCCTTGGCTACGACCTCGGCCAGATCGCTCAGAAAGCCAAGTTGATCGTCATCCAACTGGCGCGGCTGCACATCCATCGCGCACAGCGTGCCGAGCGCGTGGCCGTCCTGCGAACGCAATGGCACGCCAGCATAGAAACGTATCTGCGGCGAACCGGTCACGTAGACGTTGTCCGCAAAGCGGCCATCGAGACGCGCGTCCTCCACCACTAGCGGCGACGACTGAAGAATCGCGTGGGCGCAAATGGAATCCTGACGAGATATCTCTAGCGTATCGATGCCTATGCGTGACTTGAACCATTGCCGGTCGGCATCGATCAAGGAAATGAGCACGATCGGAACATCGAGCGTACGTGCCACGAGCCGCGTGATCCGGTCGAAAGCCGGCTCGGCAGGTGTGTCGAGAAGGAGCAAGCCCCTGACTGCCGCGAGACGCTCGTCCTCGTCGGAGGGATACGGCGCTTGCATACACGGCTCCTCAGGCGGAATTGCTTGTGATACTGACACTAAACGTCAGCGTGCTACACGCCATTCGTGCCAGCGGAAGCGCAGCTCGATCGCGCGTGGCAGGCGTGGGCGTCTGTTAACTTTAGCTTGCTGCGCGCCAGTGCTTGCGTGAGGGAAAGCCCTGTTTACCCAGGCAAATGTCGCCATGACAGGGCTGCGGGTGTTGACGGCAATGTCGGCGCACATGCTCCGCGTCGCGCCTCATGCGAGCCGTCGTCAGCCTGGCGCACCGACCTCGGCTTCGTAGCCAGCACTCTCGCAGTCTGCGTAGATGTCCGGTTTGCGCACCCATACGCGTGCCCCCTTCACACCATCCAGGCTTGCGCACAACGCCAGGATTTCATGGCACAGCGTCTCTTGCAGATTGAAATGCCGTCCAGCGACGAGCTTGGGGATGCCCCGGTGCAGCAGGTCGTAATTGACGGTGGCGGAGACGTCGTCGGCCATGCCGCCCGTGAGTGGTGCGAGCCGAAGTTCAACGTCGATCAGCACGCGCTGGGGGCGCTGGCGTTCGATGTCGTAGAAACCGATGAGCACGGGCAGGCTGAGCTCACGGATATGGATTCGGCGGTTGTAGATTTCCAAGATGCGTGCATTCGCTGTGCGGGCCGCGAGAGCAGAGCGGTGAATGGGGCGGAGCCGTCCACATTCACCTCCCCGGCCAGTCGCAGCCCGGTGTTGGAGACGCTAGCGATAAACGGGAAAGCGCTGCGTCAAAGCGCGTACTTTCGCACGAACCTCGGCAATCGTGGTGTCGTTGTCGCCGCCGTCCAGCACATCTGCGATCAGATGGCCGACGAGGCGAGCTTCTTCTTCGCCGAAGCCGCGCGTTGTCATGGCTGGCGTGCCGAGGCGAATGCCTGATGTGACGAAGGGCTTTTGCGGATCGTTGGGGATGCTGTTCTTGTTGACCGTGAGGTGCGCCAGCCCGAGCAACCGCTCCGCCTCTTTGCCGGTGAGGTGCTTGGCGCGCAGATCGACGAGCATGAGGTGGCTCTCGGTACGGCCGGAGACGATGCGCAGTCCTCGTTCGATCAGCGCGCCCGCCAACGCGGCGGCGTTCTTCACGACCTGTTGCTGGTAGGTCCTGAATTCAGGCGACAACGCTTCCTTGAACGCCACCGCCTTGCCGGCGATCACGTGCATCAGCGGGCCGCCCTGAATGCCGGGGAAAATTGCCGAGTTGATGGCCTTCTCATGCTCGGCGCGCATCAGGATCACCCCGCCCCGTGGGCCGCGCAGGCTCTTGTGCGTGGTGGTGGTGACAAAGTCGGCGTGCGGTACGGGGTTGGGATAGACGCCCGCCGCGACGAGCCCGGCGTAGTGCGCCATGTCGACCATGAAGTACGCGCCGACTTCGCGCGCCACCCGCGCGATGCGTTCAAAGTCGATCCGCAGCGCGAAGGCCGATGCGCCTGCGATGATCAGCTTCGGCTTGCATTCGCGCGCCTGGCGCTCAAGCGCCGCGTAATCGATGTCCTCGTTCGCATCGAGGCCATAGCTCACCACGTTGAACCACTTGCCGCTCATGTTGAGGGGCATGCCGTGCGTGAGGTGCCCGCCTTCGGCAAGGTTCATCCCCATGATCGTGTCGCCCGGCGTGAGCACCGCAAAGAACACGCCCTGGTTCGCCTGTGAGCCCGAATTGGGTTGCACGTTGGCGGCCTCTGCCCCGAAGAGTTGCTTCACCCGATCGATGGCGAGCCGTTCGACGATATCGACGTATTCGCAGCCGCCGTAGTAGCGCTTGCCCGGATAACCCTCGGCGTACTTGTTGGTCAGTTGCGAACCCTGCACCGCCATGACCGCAGGCGACGTGTAGTTCTCTGAGGCGATAAGCTCGATGTGGTCTTCCTGCCGTTGGTTCTCTTGCTCGATGGCGGCAAAGACCTCGGGGTCGATCTGCTCGACGGTATAGCGGGCGCGTTCATACATGTAGAGCCTCTCTGGAACGAAGCCCCGGCGCATGGCCGGGGCTGTTGGTGAAAGAGTGACGATCAGGCAACCGTGGCGCGCAGGGTCTTGGCCGCGGCGACCATGTTGGTCAACGCCGGGATGACTTCGCTCCACTGCCGCGTCTTGAGGCCGCAGTCCGGATTGACCCACAGACGCTCGGCCGGCACCCGTTCGGCCGCTTTCTTCATCAGTGCGACGATGTGCTGCTCGCTCGGAATGTTGGGCGAGTGAATGTCATACACGCCGGGGCCGATCTCGTTCGGGTACTTGAAGTCGTCGAAGGCATCGAGCAGCTCCATGTCCGAACGCGATGTCTCAATGGTGATGACGTCGGCATCCATGTCGGCGATCGACGCAATGATGTCGTTGAACTCCGAATAGCACATGTGGGTGTGGATCTGCGTTTCGTCTTCCACGCCGTTGGCGGTGATGCGGAATGACTCCACCGCCCAGTCCAGGTAAACCTTCCATTGCGAGCGGCGCAGCGGTAGTCCTTCGCGCAGTGCGGCTTCGTCGATCTGGATGATGCGCACGCCCGCGGCTTCGAGGTCCTGCACCTCTTCGCGTATGGCCAACGCCAGTTGCTTGCACGAAACCGAACGCGGCTGGTCGTCGCGCACGAACGACCAATTGAGAATGGTGACCGGACCAGTCAGCATGCCCTTCATCGGCTTCGAGGTCAGCGATTGCGCATACTTGATCCATTCGACTGTCATCGCCTTGGGGCGGCTGATGTCACCGAAGAGGATCGGCGGCTTCACGCAGCGCGATCCGTAGGACTGCACCCAGCCGAACTGACTGAATGCATAGCCGGCGAGCTGCTCGCCGAAGTACTCCACCATGTCGTTGCGCTCGGCTTCGCCGTGCACAAAGACGTCCAGCCCTAACGCCTCTTGTTCGCGCACGCTGCGAGTGATCTCGATCTGCATCGCGGCCTTGTAGTCCGTCGCGTCGATTTCGCCCGACTTGAATTGACTGCGTGCGAGCCGGATCTCGGCCGTCTGCGGGAAAGAGCCAATCGTCGTCGTCGGGAACTTCGGTAGCTTGAGCAATGCGGTCTGCTTGGCGGCACGTTGAGCGTAGGGACTCTTGCGCTGCCCGAGGCGCGCATCGATTTCCGCCACAGCGGTCTTCACCGCCGGATTGTGGACACGCACTGATGTGCGGCGCGCTTCGCACGCAGCGCGGTTGGCCGACAGCGCGTCGGCGGCAGCGTCGCGGCCTGCATCCAGCGCAGTGGCCAGCACCGCAAGCTCATCGAGCTTCTGCTTGGCGAATGCAAGCCACGATTTGATCTCGCCATCGAGTTGCTGTTCGCTATGCAGATCTACCGGCACATGCAGCAACGAGCATGACGGTGCGATCCACAGGCGCTCGCCCAGGCGATCGCGCACCGGCTCCAGCCAGTCGAGCGTGGCGTCCAGATCGGTCTTCCAGATATTGCGGCCGTTGATCACGCCCAGCGACAGCACCTTGTGCCCGGCGAGGTAGTTCAGTGCGATCTGCACCTCGTCACGCGCGTTCACCGCGTCGAGGTGGAAACCTGCGGTCGGCAGCTTGACGGCCCATTCCAGGTTCTCGCGCAACGGGCCAAAGTAAGTCGTGAGCAGCAACTTCACGGGCGCGGACTTGAGTGCGTGATACGCGGTGGTGAATGCGTGGCGCCAGTCGCTGTCCAGTTCGGTGACGAGGATGGGTTCATCCACCTGTACCCATGTCACGCCTTGCTCGGCCAGCACCGCCAGCAATTCCGCATAGACGGGCAACAGCCGATCGAGCAGTGCGAGGCGATCGGAATCATCCTTTGCCTTGCCGATGGCGAGGTACGTGACAGGCCCGATGATGACGGGTTTGACATCGGCGCCCGATTCGCGCGCTTCGCGGAGGTGCTCGAGCAGTCGTGTGGCATCGAGCTTGAACTGTGTCGTCGCGCTGAACTCGGGGACGATGTAGTGGTAGTTCGTGTCGAACCACTTGGTCATCTCGCCCGCTGCAACACCCCCGCAGCAGTGGGCATGTTCGTCGGCGGATTGCGCAGAGCGGCCACGGGCCACACGGAAGTAATTGTCCAGCGCGTCGCCATGAAAGTCCCGCACGCGTTCCGGCAGGTTGCCAAGCGTGAAGCTCATGTCGAGCACGTGGTCATAGAAGGCGAAGTCGCCGACGGGCACAAAGTCGAGCGCCGACTGGTCCTGCCAGTGGCGGCGGCGCAATTGCGCGCCCAGCGTCTTCAGTTCGTCGCGCGAGGACTGCCCTTTCCAGTAGGACTCCAGTGCGAACTTCAGTTCGCGCCGTGCGCCGATGCGCGGAAAGCCGAGGTTGTGCGTTGTTGTCATGATCGTTGCCATTGGGGATCGGTAGTGGCACGATCGTAAAATTATCGAACGATGAATAAAAATGGTTTTATTTCATAAATCGATGAAAAACGTTCATGTATAAATCCCCATGGCGATCCTCGAACGCATCCATCTGGCGATCATTCGCGCAGTCGAACAGCAGGGCTCGCTTACCGCCGCGGCAGCCGAACTCCACCTCACCCAATCGGCGCTCAGCCACACTGTGCGCAAGCTCGAAGACCAGCTTGGCGTGGCGATCTGGCATCGCGAGGGGCGCAGCCTGCGGCCCACGCAGGCGGGCGAATACTTGCTCGCCGTCGCCAATCGTCTGCTGCCGCAGTTGTCGCTGGCCGAACAACGCATCCATCAATTTGCACAGGGCGAACGTGGCACGCTGCGCATCGGCATGGAGTGCCACCCCTGCTACCAGTGGTTGCTGAAAATCGTGTCGCCGTACCTGGCCGCGTGGCCCGACGTGGATGTTGACGTCAAGCAGAAATTCCAGTTCGGCGGCATCGGGGCCTTGTTTGGCTATGAGATCGACGTACTCGTCACGCCCGATCCGCTCTACCGCAACGGACTGCATTTCGAGCCGGTGTTCGATTACGAACAGGTGTTGGTGGTGGGGCCGTCGCATCCGCTGCGCAGGGCGCGTTACGTTCGCCCTGAACAGCTCTCAAGCGAAACGCTGATCACGTATCCGGTGCCGCTTGATCGGCTCGATATCTACACGCAGTTCCTCACGCCGGCCGGCATCAGCCCCAAACGGCACAAACCTATCGAGACCACCGACATCATGTTGCAGATGGTCGCCAGCGGCCGTGGTGTGGCGGCGCTGCCAAGGTGGCTGGTGGAGGAGTACGCCGAAAAAGTTGACGTGGCGCCGGTTCGACTCGGTAAGGAAGGCATACCGAAGCAGATCTTCCTCGGCATCCGCCAGGCCGACGCAGACATCGAGTACGTGCGCGCCTTCATGGCGATGGCGCGGGCGCACAGAACGGCCTAGCGCGCGTTACTTCGGGCGCCACCTCGCCATCGTCATCGCGAGCCGACGACGGACCCGTCGTCGATTCCCGACTCATTCGAGGCGGCGTCGCTGGCGCTCTTGTCCATCACTTCCTTGAGCCGGCTCGGGTGCAGTTCGCCGGCCGCGTCGAGCGCGGGGTACGCAGCGGCACAGATGTGCGAATGAATGCGTTTGAGGTCGCGCAGTACGTCCAGGTGCAGCGAACTGGTTTCGATACTCTCCTGGCGCCCTTCGCGCAGCCGGGTCAGATGGCTTTCGGCGGCCGCCATCTCAAGCTCGCGGATGCGAGTCTTCTCTTCGAGCAACTGGCGCGCGAGGCGAACATCGGCGGTCAGCAGAATGCTGAAGGCAAGTTTCAGGTTGTCGGCAGTGATGCGATAGAACTCTTCGAGTTCGTCCTTGCCTTCGCGCGAGAACTGAAGCTGGTGCTTGATCTTCTTGGTGGCCAGCTCCATCAGGTTGCGATCGATGATGTCGCCGATATGCTCCAGGTTGATCGAGAACGTCATGATCTCCATCGCGCGCTGACCTTCGCGTTCATCCAGGCTGTCGCGTGTCAGCTTGACCAGATAGAGCTTGATGGCCTCGTGCAGTCTGTTCGACCGCATCGTCGAGGCGCGAGACTTCGCCCGCCAGTTTGCGATCGTTGGTCAGCAGGGCCTGCATGCCCTGGCGGAGCATCGATTCGACGATGTCGCCCATATGCAGAGTCTCGCGCGCGGCGCAGGTCAGTGCCACCGACGGCATTTCGATCGCACCTTCATCCAGATACTGCGGAGTCGAGATATCGCTGGCCGGCTTTGCGTCTGGCAACCACCGTTCGAGCATCCGCGCGAGCCATGGCAGAGGAGCAAGAAACGCCGCGGCCATGACGACGTTGAATGCAGTGTGGAAGTCCGCCACAAGGCGCACCGGATTCGCGTTGACGAATTGCAGCAGGCGTACCATCGGATCCAGGAACGGCAGGAACAGTGCGCAGCCAATCACGCGATTGAGAAGATTGGCGACCGGCAGTCTCCGGTGCGCCGGGTTTCCCCCGAATTGTCCTTCGAACAATGGGTTCAGCGCGCTGCCGAGATTCGCTCCGAGGACGAGCGCCATCGCTGCGACTGGCGTGATGAAATTCGAATACGCGAGCGACATCGTCAGCAACACGGTCGCCACGCTGGAGTGAGCTGCCCAGGTCAGCACTGCGCCGATCAGCAGCGTGAGCAATGGTTCGTCCGTGAGTGCGGAGAGCAACTCTTGCACGATCGGCGCATGTTCGGCCGGCGCGAGGCTCGTCAAGAGAATATGCAGCGACAGCAGCATCAAACCGAGTCCGATCGATACGCGCCCGAGGTCTCGCGTGATCGTTCTCGCCCCGCGCTTGAAGGCGATGAGCCCGGCGAACAGAAAGATGGGCGACAAGAACGACGAGTCGTACGACAGAAGCTGGACAACGAGCGTGGTGCCGATATTGGCGCCCATCATCACGGCCATGGAGGGCAGCAGCCCAACGATGCCTGCTGCCGAGAACGACGACAGCATCAGCGCTGTCGCCGTGCTGCTCTGAAGCAGCGCCGTCACGCCCATGCCGGCCAGCAGCGCCCTGGCGCGAGTGCTGAGGGCACGTCCGAGCCACGCTTTGATCCGCGCGCCGAACGCACGGATGATGCCGCTCTGGACCATGTGCAGTCCCCAAAGCAGCAAAGAAACACCCCCAATCAGATCGAGCAGCACGGCTGTGCCCATTGTTCTCCTCCAGTGCCGACGCGCATTCATTTGCGTCGGAAAAAGCAAAACACCGCGACAGCGTGCGCAGACGCTTCACGGCGAGTCGGGTTCAGCAGGAATGGAAATGTGCGTCCGCCAAGTTGTGGCGCGCGGGTGGCATTGGAGCCCGTCAGGCTATTGCTGAAGCAAGCGCAGTGCCAGCCCAGCGATCAGATGCGATACCGTATGCCGGTATGTGATTGGAGTCAACGTAAGCGCCGGGGCGAGGGGATCGCCCCGGCGATGCTGCGTTACTGCTGAACGACCATGATGTTGGAAACCATGGCCTTGCTCGTGGTGCCGACGAACTCAAGCTTGAGCGTGCCGTCCGCGCCGACCGTCACGGGGAATTTCTCCGCGTAGGCGGCACCCAGTGCGCGCGTCTTGGCGAAGACGTCAAGGCTTGCCACCGCCTTGGTCGTTACGCCGCCAGTGGTGGCATAGATGTCGAAGATGCGCATCCCGACACCGTTCTTGCCTTGCTCCATGAAGCCCAGGGTGACGAGATACGTTTTGCCCGGCGTGAGCTTGAAGGTGTAGCTGAACTTGCTGCCCGGCGTACTCGTCGCAGCGTCTCCGCCTGTCACTTCTTCACGGTACGTATCCCACACGCGGCCTTCCGAAGGCACGCCTGTCGCACCTACGTTGGTGAGCGGGCCGAACAGGTAGGTATTGGGCAGCTTCTTGCGCACGCCACCCTCGAAGTACGCATCGGAAGCAAAACGCTTTTCCACACCGAGCACACCGCCCGCCTCGGAGAGGAAGCCCGTGGCAACCTGTCCCGCAGCGATGTAACGGTTGGTGGCGTGGTCGCTGTCGAGCTTCCAGGTCACGCTGTCCGACACGATCTTGCCGGCATGCGAACCTTCCGCCGCGACGATATTGTCGCCAGCGGCAAGCTGCACTGTCCCGAAGTCACAGGTCTTCTGCGGGCAATCCACCGCCGCCATCGTCTTGATGACAACGCCATTGACCTTTAACGTCACCGCATCGGCGTTGCTATACACACGAACCGGAGCAGCGGGAATGTTGCGATCCACGTAGCGACGGCCAGTGATGTAAGTGACGGGGTCTTTGCTCCAGTTCGCCTTGTAGAAGTAGAACGGGTCCTTCTTCACCTTGCGGTCGAACGTCATCAAGCCCTTCGTGTTGGTGCCGCCCACGTCGCCTTCATGCCGGATGTCCGAGCCGAAGTCGAACATGTTCCACACGTAAGTGCCCCACACGTAGCTCAGGCTGGTCAGCAATGCGTAGTCTTGTTCATGCACGAGATTGGCGTATCCCTCAGGCTGGTAGACGATGCGCGTCTTGCCACTACTGTCGCCGCTCGCGATGAAGCCTTCTGCGCCATCCAGGTTGTCGCTCTGGTGGCTGATGGCCGCTCCGGCACCGTATTCGCTCACGCCGATGGGCTGATTCGGGCGCTTGGTGTGCTGGTCGTCGAGCGTCGTGCCCAGACTTGCAGGCGTGCCGCCGTACCACAGCGGGTAGCTGTTCAGCGCCCAGATGTCGCTGATGCTGCCCGTGTTGTCGTAGTAGCCGTTGCTCGCCAGCGTCGTCACGCGAGTGGCGTCTTCCGCCTTGGCGACCGTCTGCAACTCCTTCAGCAGCGCGTTGGCGTTATTCGGCGCGCCGCAGCCCTGCGTGGTCTCATTGCCGATCGACCACATGGCGATCGAACTGTGGTTGTACTGCTGGCGGATCAGCTCCTTCAACTGGTCCTTGGCGTTGGCTGTCAGGGCCGCATTGGTTGTGCCGGCGCACGGCAGGGCCGTCTGGTTTACGAACGGTAGTTCCGCCCAGATGATGAGCCCCATGCGGTCGGTCTGCTGCAGCGTGTACTGCGAGTGCGGGTAGTGCGCCAGACGCAGCGTGTTGGCGCCGATCTCCTTGATGAGTGCGAGCGATTCGTCGGTGTCGGCCTTCGAGATGGCCCAGGCCTTGTTGAGGTAGTCCTGGTGCAGGTTGACGCCATGCAACGGCACGACCTTGCCATTGAGCAGAAAGCCGCGATTGGGATCGAACGCCATCTGCCGGATGCCGAAGTCCTGGATCACGCGGTCGACAACATTGCCACTGGAATCCTTGAGTTCGACGACGAGCTTGTACAGATACGGATCAGCCAGGCCCGCCCATAGATGAGCGTTGTTGACCGTGAGGTCCTGTACCGCTTCGCCTTCTTCGCCAGCCTTCACGGCCAGCGACGTTCCACTCTGCACGACGATGTTGCCCGCCGCATCGGCCAGCGTGACCAACGCGGTGAGCGTGTCGTTAGCTTTGGCGTCGTTCTTCAGCCGTGCGCGAACGTTGACGATGGCATTGTCATTCGCGATCGCGCTCGTGCGCGCGTAGATGCCCGAGCCGCCGAAGTCGTCGAGCGAGAAATGCGCTGCGCTCGGCGTGGCAACGACGGATACGCCGCGATAGAGCCCGCCGGACATGTTGAAGTCACCACCCAAGGGGATGATGGCGGTCACATCGGTGCCCGCCGTCGGCTTGGTGTTGTCGGCCTTCACCAAAAGTACGTTCTTGCCGGCCTTGAGCTTGTCGGTGACATCGAACCGGAACGCCGTGAAAGCGCCACGATGCTGGCCGAGCTTCTGACCGTTGAGCCACACGTCCGCCACGATGCTGGCGCCATCGAACTGCAGCCACTGCGTGGCGCCGTTGGCGGGGTTGTCGAACTCCAGTCGATACCAACCTTTGCCGCGCTTGTAGCTCACGGACGACGGTGTCGTCTGTTCTATGCTGGCGGCGTCCTTTGCGTTCCACGTATGGGGCAACGTGACCGCTGTCCATGACGTGCCGTTCGCTGCCAGCGCAGCGTCGTCGGTCAGCGCATCGTCCTGCACGAAGCGCCAGCTCAATCCATCGAGCGCCGTCACGCGCCGTAGCTCGGTCAGGGCCGCACGCGGCGTGCTCGACTGTTGGGAACTGCTCGATTGTGACGAGCCCGCTGACGATGTCGAACTGCTCGTCGACGATTGTGATGATTGCGAAGCTGCGGAACTCTGCGACGATTGCGATGCCTGGCTGCTGCTCTGCGAGGACTGCCCGCCACCCTCGTTGTTGTCATCGCCCCCGCAGCCGGAGATACCCAGGCCGAATATTGCCGCGACGCTTATCGCGGCAACGCTTTTCCTTCTGATGTACATCTGAACGTCTCCATTTCATTGTTAGCGCATCCAGGGATGCCCTTTTATGTTTTCCAGACACAAAAATGCTCTGGATGGTCGTCGTCATAAATCCAATATGGATACAAAACGACTCCAGTAGATTCGACGTCAGAAATGCAGCATTCCAATACCGATTGGGTATCTGCCAATACCGGTTCAGGTATCTCGGTGGAAGTCGTCGACTTGGAATGCGGTTCGAATATCAAATATGGTGTTTGGATACCGATCACATATCCGTTATCGATAATATTGCCATCAACGCATAGCGCCGTCGCATTGTCAGAAGAGCTTGCCATGCCCGAAAGGACAGGCGGATTTGTTGGCGTATTGCCGCACGGGCATTACGGCGCCAGTTTCTTCTGGTGATGGTTTGAGTCTGTACTCGGCGGTGCCGGAAGACAGGCCCGGGCAGGACGCCTGAGTATTCCGTTCGATACCCGATCCATTGGGCCCGGTGTGCTGCGAGACAAGCGTTCGCGCGTGATGCGTGCACATGGGGTTCAGAGATCACTCGATGAAATAAACGGGCTCGGCGCGGAGGGCCTGACTCTGGATGCCCTTTGGGGTGGGTTTCACCGCCGGTCTGTTGATTTCATTAAATTCGTCAGGTTTGACGGCTGACTTCTGCGGATGTGCAACTGCGCTATGCGAACGCTTCGGGGGAAGCGAGAACGATGCTGAGTGATTCGCGGCTTCGCGACTGAAGTTAACCGTCTTAGGGAAGGCGGCTTTTCGCGGGGCAAGAGAAAGTGGTTTTGAGACGCAACTCGCGGTGTGCGAGCGAGGTCACCCTAAGCCCTGGGGTACAGCATGTCGGGGCATACCAAAAAAGGGGAGGAGCTTCACCATGTTTTCCATTTCGAGCCTGCGACACTTCGCAGCTTGCGGTTTCGCAATTGCCATGACGGGGTGCGCGACTTTCCACAACGCGGAGCCGCCACCCACAATTGCTAAACCAATTGGCATCACGTATTCCGAAGATGGTCTGTCGGGGATGACGGATTTGCCGCTCGGCGTGTTTCGCGTCCCCGACAGTGAGGTGCTCATCACCGGACACCAGACGCCCAGCGTTGGTGGTGTCATGTTCGGTGTGGTGGGCCTGCTCGCTTCCGACGCAATCGACGCAGCGGCTGGCGACAAAAAAACCCGAGACGTGCAGGCTGCCTTGCACCTCAAGGTCTCTACGATGGCCAAGGAAATCACTCAACAGCAGATTGTGGCAGCAGGGCTCGGCGAGGTATTCCGCGTGGACGACAACACTGCCAAGCACAATCTCAGGATCGTGAGTGCCATGGTGCTGACCTACGTGTCGGACACTGAAGTCGTGCCTTACGTCGTGCTCAAACCCACCCTGCAAGACGCACAGAAGACTGCGCTCTGGGGCACTCGTTACTTGGCAGCGGTCGGCGCGCCGCGCCCGATGAGTGGTGACAACGGTTGGGCTGCGGACGGGGGCAAGCCGTTGCGTGATGCTGCCTCTGCCTCGCTGCAGCGGGTGGTCAAAGTTATGCTTCAGGACATCGTGCAGCCCTATCCGAGGGATGAAAAGTCCTTGATCGTGGTGGAAACGGGCTATCCCTTCGCACGCATGCGAATGCAGGGTTTCGGCTTCAAGCTATGGGAGGACGACGAGACGGTGGGTTTCGTGCCTAAGCTGGGAGACGCCGGCGTCTATACCGGCGTGAACATCCTCGATAAGCGGACCAGCACGTCCGCCCCTGCTCCGGCCGATGCCAACATGATGCTCAATGTCATGCCGGCCAAGACGCAGTGGCCGGGGCAGACTCCCATCGCTTCGCCGAAGCCATTCATGAGCCAGCCGTCGCAACCAGACACCTCAGTGCCGGCCTCGACCAGGACTTCGACTGATTCAACGACTGTGTCAGCGACGGCGGCCAAGCCCTGATCCTGAGGGAGACGTCATAACGCAACCGCTCGCCCGTCGGTCTCCAATAGAGTGGCGCTCAACGCTGTTGAGAGTTGGGGACTGGCGCCGAAAGGATGGCGGCGGACGACTTCGTTTGCGGATTCCCTAGCGCGCGGCGGAGTGGCTTCCGCGATCGGCACTGAACTTCAGGTGGGCTAGTTTTGCGGACTGCTCCAGTCGAAGAACGGTGGGGATGTCGCTCCGAATAACGAAACATCAGGGCGAATCTGTATCAATCCAGTCATGCCGGATGGGGGCCGATTCGTTGCGTATGCTCGTTGGGATAAGGCTCTTGCAGGCGGCGCCCGGAAAGCAATGTTAGTCATTCCGTCCAGCGCCAGAGCAATGGCTCTCGCGCTGGACGGAGTGAGTTGACTTGGCGTTACAGGCTCGCGAGAGCCTCTTCAAGATAGCTGCTGTCCGCCCATTGCTTCACGTCGATGTCGTTCTTCACGTAACCACGTTCGCGCAGAAAGTCCTTGGCGATGCGCAGCCCGGTAAGGTTCTGCACCGACAGGTTGGGCACAAGGTCATAGCGCGGCAGCACGCGCGCGATGGCCGCTTCAGGATAGAACGTGGTGCGGTGGAACACGGTGGCCGCTGCCTGCGGATGGGCGTTGATCCAGCGTCCTGCCCGAATCGCCGCGCGTAGCCAGGCCACGACCACGTCGCGGTGATCGCGGGCGAACTCTGCACTGACGGTTAGCGTGCGGGGCGCGTTGGCGATGCGCAGCGTCCAGTCCGGGTAAAGGTCCAGATCGTCCAGGACCTTGAACTTGCCGCCGTGCTCCAGTGCGTCGGACAGGCCCAGACCGTATTCGTAGTAGGCGTCGATCTCGCCGCGTTCCAGCGCCTGCAATTCAACGCCGCGTGCGGCCTTGTCGCGCTGTCGCCCCCAGGTCTCCGATGGGCTGTGCGAAGGGGTGTCGACGTGTACGTCGGGCGCATCGATGTCGATGATCTGCACGTCCGCTTCCGTCAGGCCGTGCAGTGCGAGCGCAGCGGCGATGCCGCGTTCGCTGGTGGCGCGGCGAAAGTCGATCTTGTCATCGAGGCGGCTGCGGTAGAGGCCGATACGCTTTCCGCGCAGTTGCGCCACGCTGTAGATCGGTGTGTCGCTGCGCGCGATGATCTTGCCGGCAGGCTGCGCTTGCGTGAGCCCGATCAGCACTGTGTCGCGGATGTCTGCCTTGGCCTGGATCGCCGGGCTGTTGCCGCCGTCGCGGAAGAGGTTTGGCGACTTGTGGTTGTAGTGCTCCAGCCAGCCATGCTCGTCAGGGCGCGAGCGCAGATAGTCGAGCCGGGCGCCGACGCGCCTAAGCTCTTCGTCCAGCCAGCCCAATTCCGACGCCACGCCGGAGGCCACCAGCACCGGGCAGATCGTATAACGCGCAGCAACGAGTTGCGCGTTGTCTGCGGGGCGTTGCAGCCCGGCTTCGTTGAGAATTCCCATGTCGTGCTCCTTCAGGCTGCGCGGCGCGGATTGGCATCGGCGCGCAGCGAGGCGTGGGCATCTTCCAGATAACGTGCATCCACCCAGTCTTCGACCTTGAAGTCGTTCTTCACGTAGCCATGGCTGCGCAAGAAGTCCTTCTGGATCGTGACGCCGGCAAGGTTCTGCGGCGACAGGCTGGGCACGAAGTCGAAGTGCTGGATCAAGCTGGCGATCTGTTCCGCATCGCGATAAGTCGTGGTGCGCGCGAAGATGTCTGCCGCGGCGCGACGATTGGCATTCACCCAATGGCCACCGCGAATGGCGGCACGCAGCCAGGCGACAACGACTTCCGGGTGTGCCTTGGCAAAGTCGGTATTCACCGCGGTGGTGTAGGGCCCATTGGTAACGCGCAGGGTCCAGTCGGGATGACGATCCAGGTCTTCAATGATCTTGAATTCGCCGCTGGCGACGAGCTTGGCCGAACGCGCCGGGCTGCTGTAGATCGCGTTGACGCGGCTTTCCTGCAATGCGAGCTGGTCTTGTGCGACGTGCTTGTGCAGATAGGTCCAGTTCTGCGCCGGGCGCTCGGAGGGCGCAGCAGGCTTGGGTTCTTCTGCTTCGAGGTTAACGATCTGCACATCGTTGCGGGTGAGTCCCGCAATGCCGAGCGCGACTTCGATGCCGCGTTCGGCCGTGGCGCGCACAAAGTCGATCTTCTCGGGTGCAAGGCTGCGCGTGAGCCCGATGCGGCGGCCCTTCAGGTCCGCCACGCGATGCACGTCAGCATCGGCTCGCACAACGATATGACCGCCCGCCGTCGAGAAGGTCGTTGCGATCAGGGTGGTGTCGGTCAGATCGGCGCGCGCTTGAATCGTGGGAATGGCGCCGCCATCGCGGAACAGCTTCGGCAGCGAATGCGTGAAATGCGGCAACCAGCCGGCGTTGTCGGGCAGCGAGCGCAGGTAACGTGGCTTCGCGCTGACACGGCGGAATTCCTCTTCGATAAAGCCTAGCTCGAGCGCGACGTTGGATGCGACGAAGACCGGGCAGATCGTGTACAGCACTTCGTGGGCGGTGGAGGGCGCATTGCTCATGGTGACTGTTCCTTTCTGATGCGTTGGGTGTTCAGTGGCTGTTCAACAAAAACGGATGACGGCGCATCACGCGGGTTGCAGCGCGTCGAGGCGATCGGGCAGCAGGTCCGCGAGTAGCAACTCCTTGAGTTCCTGAAAGTCCGACGAGGCGCGTTTGCGTGGTTTGGGCAGATCGATACGCAGGTCGCGGCGGATCTGCGCGGGCGGACCGTTGAGCACGATCACCCGATCGGACAGCACGATGGCCTCGTCGATGTCGTGGGTGATGAACAGGACGTTCGGCCCGTCGTCGCCGACGATCTCCAGCAGATGGTCCTGCATGCGCACGCGGGTCAGCGGGTCGAGCGCGCTGAAAGGTTCGTCGAGCAGCAGCAGGCGCGGGCTGCCGACCAGGGCGCGGGCCAGTCCCACACGTTGCGCCATGCCGCCAGAGAGTTGCTTGGGGAGGGCGTCCGCGAAGGCGCTCAGCGAGACCTTCTTCAACGCAGCGTCGACGGCCGCTTTGCGTTCATCGACGGGCCAGTCCCAGACCGCGAACTCGACATTCTGGGCAACGCTCAACCAGGGCATGAGGCGCGGCTCCTGAAAGGCCACGGAGATGCGCTTGTGCGGCCCCGTGATCGCTTCGCCGTCGAGTTTGACGTGGCCTTGCGTGGGGGTTTCGAGCCCGGCCAGCAGTCGCAGCAGCGTGCTCTTGCCGCAGCCGCTGGCGCCGATCACCGTGAGGATGCGCTCCTGCCCGAACGAGAAGCCCAGCGGGCCCAATGCGGCAAAGTCGCCGAACTTCTTTACCAGCCTCTGTATTTCGATCATGACGCGTACCTCATTCTTTCTCGACGGTGTCCTGCCAACGCAGTACGCGATGCGCGATGCTGGCGATGATGAGATCGGTGGTCTTGCCGCATAGCGCGAAGACGATCATGCAGGCCATGACGATCTGCGCGCGGCCGGTCATCTCGCCATCGAGCAGTACGTAGCCGATGCCGCTGGAGGCGCCCATCAACTCGGCGGCCACCACCACCAGCCAGGCCACGCCCATCGACTGGCGCAGACCCACAAAGAGGAAGGGCAGGCTGTGAGGCAGCATCACGTGAGTGACGAGCCGCACGCCCCGCTGGCGATACACCTCGCCGACTTCGATCAGCTTGCGATCGGCACGTGCGATGCCGGACATGAAGTTCAGGTAGGTCGGAAAGAAAGCCGCTTTGGCGATCAGCACGACCTTGGAACTCTCGTCGATGCCCAGCCAAAGGATGAACATCGGAATCCAGGCCAGGCCCGGAATCGTGCGCAGGGCGTGGATGGTCGGGTCGATGATGGAGCGCCAGAAGCGCGAATAGCCGGTGATCGCGCCGATCACGACGGCGACCGCCGTCCCGCTGGCAAAGCCGAGCAGCACGCGCTGAAAAGAGATCGCCAGATGCGGCGTGAGAAAGCCGCTGACGACCATTTCGTACAACGCGCCGAGCACGCGGGAGGGCGTTGGCAGCAGTACCGGATCGATCAGGTTGAAGCTGCCAAGGCCCTGCCACACGGCGAGGATCAACGCGGGGAAGATCAGCGGCCGCGCGATTGCCGAGGCGCGATGGCCGGCGTCCCGCAGGGAGCCTGACACGCCCAGCGGGCGTACCAGGTTGAGGAGTAGTTCCGACATGGCGCCCCCCGGCCTTAATCCGCGGACTTGAATACTGTCGGATCGAGTACGGCCTTGACGACGGCATTCACGTCCGTGTCGGCCGGCACCGAGCCCAGCTTCTTGTACAGGTCACCCCACAAGGCCAGCGCCGCAGCATCGCCGGGCACGATCTCGGGGTTGTCGTCTTGTTGGAGCTGGCGCTGGAAGACGCGGCGCGCCACTTCGATATCCACTTTGGATGACTCGGCGAAATCCTTGATGGCCTGTTCCGGGTTCTGCTTTGTGTAGATGCGTGCGCGGTTGAACTGGGCCAGCACGATCTTTACGACTTCCGGGTTGGCCTTGAGGTATTCCTCGCGGACGTTAAGGCCACCGCCGCCTGCCAGCGACTTGTCGATGAACAGAATGCGCGCCTTGTTCTGCACTTCGGCGATCGTCCAGTCCGGCTCCAGCGCGGCCCAGGCTTCGACGCGGCCCGCAGCCAGCGCGAGACGCCCCTGCGGATGCTGCAGGCTGACGATCTCCACGTCTTTTTCCGTCATGCCGAATTTATGCAAAGCGGCAATCAGCGAGATATATGGACCGGTGCCCGGCGTGGCGGCGATTTTCTTGCCGCGCAGGTCGCTGAAGGTCTTGTACGGCGAGTCCTGACGTACCAGGATCGGCGCGCCGTAAGGGTTGCGGCCGGTCCAGTACACGAACTTGATCGGCGTGCCGTTTGCGCGTGCCAGGAACGCGGAGGCCGAACTGGTCGACGCGATGTTAACGGCCTTTCCACGCAGGAATTCGAGACTCTTGTTGCTGCCCAGCGATTCAACCCACTTGACCGTGATGCCCTTGGGCTTGAGCGCTTCTTCGATCCAGCCCTTGTCTTTCGCAAGGCGTGTTTCGGGATTGATGGAGGAGTAGCCCAGACGGATTTCGTCGGCCTTGGCGGTGAAAGCGGCGACGCTGAGCGTGGCGGCCAGAATTGCGGCGGTGACTCTGTTCAACATGGCGTGTCCTGAAGAAGGCTGGAATGCGCCAACCAATCTAGACACCCGCGCCCAAAGGCAGAACGAAGGATTTCAGCTTTCGTTATGGGCTAGCCATTGAACATGCATAGTGGATTTTCGAAGAAGGTGCGTCGCGACATCTGCGCCATGGGGCAACTTGCAGGTCGCCGGCAATGGGAGGCACATCGAGACGTCTTTCGCCACGGCGGGTGAAGTCGAATCGGGTAGGGCGATCAGAAAGACATCTCTGCGTTGACAATAAACGGGGATTCGGTCGCCGGATCAAAACCGGAAATCAACGCGATGTGATTGCCCGTAATCTATCGGTAAATCCTGCGATATATTTGTTCGAATATTCGGTGAGCCGCTTTCAGGGGCGGAGAATTAAGCGGCGCCGGTTGTTCCTCGAACAACTGCGGGCTTAAGCCATGAAAGCCACGGACAGAAAAACAGTCGCGATTGGCGTCGAGAAATCTGCAGAGCTTTTCAAAGCGTCTGATTGCCACCCGGTCTGGACGGTCCTTTGCCTGATTCAGCAGCTCGAAGTTATGAGAAAACAGGACAAAAGACTGTCTGCCAGTTTCGAGAGCGTGCCAGAGCAAGCCTTCCAGTTCGTTGTATGAGCAAGCAGAAATCTGCGCGTGTCGCAGCTTTCTGAGGCCATCCCTGAAAACCGTCACCGGGTACTCATTGATCCCCTCGCACTGAATGGGAGCGACGACTGGCACACCCGGCAATACGCCACTGTCCAGGCCGAAATGGGTGGCGTTGTAGCTGCTGTCGAAATCGATTCCATTGGCCGCGAGTGCTCGCAACGTGTCCCGGTTAAAACCAAAGTTTCCCGCGCGGAATGCGTTGACCGGATGGGCGCCCGCAGCACGAAGGAGCGCCGCCCCTTTCTTGATCAGAACGGTCTGCTCTTCAAGAGTGAAGTACCGCAAGTGCTGGCGCTTGCTATTGGAGTTGGGCAGAAGGGGGGGATGCACCTCATCAACCCACTCCGTGTGCAGATGCAGTTGGATTTCCTGCTGGTCGGAATCAAGAAGACCGACGATTTCAGCCAGGTGTTCGGCGCCAAAGCGTGTCGAGAACAGCGGCTCTACAAAAAAGACACCCTTCAATGCATGGGCCGCGAGCATTTCTGTCTGAAATGGCAACCCATAGCGGCCTTTGGCGGTTTGACCATAGATGTACTTACTGAATGCGCGCGGGAATTTCTCGTCGATGTTAGACCAGCCCCCGCACCACACCTCGACATCTACGGTAACGAACACATCCAGCATCTGCCCCCCAATTCAGTGTCTTATTCTCTTTTTGTCATTGCGCACTGCAGTCTAAATGCGTGCCCTGCATTGAATCTGTGACCGAATAACGGTCTGTGTACCGAAATACCGGTGTTTGCAGGAGGCAATCGCCGGACACCAAACCACTAGGGGTCATACGGGCGGAGCACTACGCGCTTGAAGGCGAACAACTCTGGGCTGATTCGGCGATATCGGTTCCCGGCTGGCGCTGGATTCTCGAGGCGTTGAGCGACCGACTTGGCGATGGGTGTGGAATGCGATGGAGATATTGAATCGGGCTGTGTCCGGTTATGTTCCTTAGGTCAGCCACAGATATTCGACGACTATTCGAGTCCCTCGGCGCGGACGGCGACAGGCGGTTTCCGGAAAATCGAGAACCGCTCTTGAGTCAATTGCGCTGTGCCGTGCAATCGATGGCGATTTTCTGCCCATCCCTTTTTTCGACGTGGCATAAGCGTGCAATGACAGGGCAACCGCAGCCACCGCGATTCGCTCAAAGACAACGCCGATGGGCCGGCGTCGCGCGAAGGGCTGAAATGCAGCAACCTGACCGGAGGTCGCTCCGCATCCGGCAGAGGCCGATGGGCCGCTATAATCCGGTCATTGCCGTTCCGGTCGTTGTCCTTGGTTCCGGAGCGCGCGTCGAACGCAAACCCGGTCCTCGTATGTCCGTTCCCGATTCATCCGCCATTGCGCTAATGACGCAGTTCAACACGCCTTATCGGTCCACGGCCTACCCGACGGGCTTTTTGCGTTCGCGCGAAGGTCTGGCCGAGATTCAAGACTGTGCCGGTCATCGCGGCGACCCGGTGCAGGGCGTCGTGGACCCGGCGGGTCACTATCGGCTCCGTCGCTTTGCCGCGGGCGCGGCGGTGAACGCATGAAACCCGAAGACCTGGAACTGCTGCTCGTGCGCGAGATGCCCTTTGGCAAGCACAAGGGGATGGTGATCGCCGATCTGCCGGGGCACTACCTCACCTGGTTTGCGCGCGAGGGCTTTCCCAAAGGCGAGATAGGCCGGCTGTTGGCGCTGATGCACGAGTTGGACCACAACGGGCTGCGTGCACTCCTGCTGCCCCTGCGCCGTCGCTAGATCGGCTACCCTCAACGTCCTTCCTCTGAAAGTGTTCCATGCATCCCATTCATGACGCGGACCTGCTTCTGCTGCTCGCCATCACACTTGCCAGCAAACGCAAGCCTGCGGCAGTAGAAGACATCGCCATCGCGCTCGGCACGCTGCAGCCGCTCTTGCCAGCCGAAGACAAGTTGCTGGGCGCGTTCGCACGCCTGAGCAGCCACGGCCTGATTGTCGCCAGTGGCGACAGCTATGGCCTCAGCGCTGCCGGCGAGGCGCTCATGAAAAGCGTGCCAGCCAAAGGCGAGACAGCCGATCGTGCGGCCCAACTCAAGCGTGCGTTGCCAACGTACGAGGCTGAGCCGACGATGGCGGCCGTGCAGCCCGAGGCAACGGTGTTGAGTGCGGCGCTGGAGGCCTGGCGTGCCTCCTTGCCTCCGCCTACCAAGAGCGAAAAGCTCGCGCAGCAGCGCGAGGAGAGGGCGCCGCGCAAGGCTGACGGATGGCGCCCGTCGCGCCCGGGTAGCCCGCGCAGGCCGGCAGGCGAGACACGCACGCCGGGTCGAACCACCAGTGGCGGCTTTGGCAGTCCCAAGCGCGGCGCGCGGGGACGCTGAATCGCATGAGTGACGCTCTGCACAGTTTCGACGCACTCCCCCTCACGCCGGCGCTGAAGGCCACGCTGAAGCAACTCGACTACCTGGAGATGACGCCCATCCAGGCCGCGAGCCTGCCGCCCGCGTTGGCCGGGCAGGACCTCATCGCACAGGCCAAGACCGGCAGCGGCAAAACCGCCGCCTTCGCACTGCCGCTGCTGATGCGACTCAACCCGCGCTGGTTTGCGGTGCAGGCGCTCGTGCTATGCCCGACGCGCGAGCTGGCCGAGCAGGTGACGAAGGAAATCCGCCGCCTTGCGCGCGGCCACGACAACATCAAGATCGTCACGTTGTGTGGTGGTACGCCGGCTGGTCCGCAGCGTGCCAGCCTGGAGCATGGTGCCCACGTCGTGGTCGGCACGCCGGGCCGCATCATGGATCACATCGAGCGGGGCAGCCTGCGGCTCGACGGGCTTCAGTTGCTTGTACTGGACGAGGCTGACCGCATGCTGGACATGGGCTTCTTCGACGATATCGCCTATGTCGCCAGTCATTGTCCGACGCGGCGCCAGACCTTGCTGTTCTCCGCCACGTACCCGGATGGCATTGCACGGCTGGCACAGCAGTTTCTGCGCGAACCGTCGATGATCAAGCTTGAAGAGACGCACGCCGCGGACAAAATCCGCCAGCGCTTCTACGAGGTGAAGCACGAGGAACGCCTGCAGGCCGTCGCGGCCCTGCTGCGCCACTATCGTCCGGTCAGTGCATTGGCTTTCTGCAACACGCGCCAGCAATGCCGCGAGTTGCTCGACGTGCTGCAGGCGCAGGGTATCGAAGCGCTGGCGCTGCATGGCGAGCTTGAGCAGGTCGAGCGCGATCAGGTGCTGATCCGCTTTGCACACCGTAGCTGCTCCGTGCTGGTCGCCACCGACGTGGCGGCGCGCGGGCTCGACATCAAAGACCTCGAAATGGTCATCAATGTCGACATCACGCCAGACCCCGAAGTGCACGTGCACCGCGTTGGCCGCACAGGTCGCGCCGACCAGGACGGCTGGGCACTGAGCCTGATGAGTGCCGGAGACAAGCGCCGCATTGGTGCCATCGCCGCTGCGTGCAGCATCGAACCCGAATGGCATGATCTGAGTGCGCTGCAAGCGATCGACGATGCGCCGCTGGTGCCGCCGATGGCCACGCTGCAGATTCTCGGCGGGCGCAAGGACAAGATCCGTCCCGCTGACGTGCTCGGCGCGTTGACGGGCGAGGCCGGCTTTACGCGTGAGCAGATCGGCAAGATCAACATCACGGACCAGAGCAGCTATGTGGCCGTCGAACGCAGCATTGCCGACGAAGCGGTGCGACGGCTCTCGGTCGGCAAGCTCAAGGGCCGGCCGGTCAAGCTGCGCCGTCTGTAGTCGCTGCCCGGCGCAGCCTTGGTGGAGGGGCGCGAAGGCGACGGCCGGCCAAGGCGCCTGTCCTCGATCTTGTCGCGAGGCTGAGATCGGGGCTCATGCGCCGCTCGGAATCCTCATTCGTCTGCGCACACTCCGGTTCCGGTGCTGCGCTTGGCCCCGCTGACAGCCGCTCACGACAGATCGTGAACGGGCTGCATGGCGGCCAATGCCGGGTACACTCCGCCTTTGCCTGTTCATCTGATCGCCTGCAATGCCTAGAGAAGTCCAAGAGAAACCCGTGCGTGCTGTCGTAGCCGCCGTGCAACTGCCCTCCGTCTCCGATCTGGAGTTCGAGGCATCCTTGATGGAGTTGCGCGAACTGGCCAAGACCCTGGGCCTGCAGGTGGTGCACACCTTCGTGCAGAAGCGCACGAGCTTCGATACCACTGGTTACCTGGGCGTAGGCAAGCGCGACGAAGTCCGGCTGGCCATCAGCGGCAATGTGGGGTTCGACGAGATGGACGGAGCGCCGCTCGCGACCGAGCCCGAAGACGACGACATCGAAGTGCTGCTCGTCAACCACGAAATATCGCCTACGCAACTACGCAACCTGGAACTCGAAGTCGGCGTCGAGGTGATGGACCGCACCATGGTCATCCTCGAGATCTTTCATCGCAACGCGCGCTCGCCGGCTGCCAGGGCGCAGGTCGAGATGGCGCGCTTGAGCTACATGGCGCCACGCCTGCGCGAAGCGGCCAAGGCGGCCGGGCCACAGGGTCGGCAGCGCAGTGGTGTAGGCGGGCGTGGTGCTGGCGAGTCTGCCACCGAGCTGGACCGCCGCAAAATCCGCGACCGTATGGCCGAGCTGCAGCAGGAAATCGAAGCCATGGGCGCCACGCGCAACACGCAGCGCGCACGCCGACAGAAGGCGCAGGGCGGTATCGCCACCGTCGCCCTGGTGGGTTACACCAACGCCGGCAAGTCCACGCTGATGCGTGCGCTGACCGGCAGCGAAGTGCTGGTCGCCAACAAGCTTTTCGCCACGCTCGACACGACCGTGCGCGTGCTGCACCCGGAGAGCGTACCCAAGGTGCTGGTCAGCGATACGGTGGGCTTCATCAAGAACTTGCCGCACGGCCTGGTCGCCTCGTTCAAATCAACGCTGGACGAAGCGCTGGATGCCGAACTGTTGCTGCACGTGATTGATGCTAGCGACCCAGGCTTCGAGCGCCAGCGCGAAGTGACCGATGTCGTACTGTCCGAGATCGGCGCAGGCGAGGTGCCGCGTCTGCGCATTTTCAACAAGATCGACCACGTTGGTGACGAAGCCGCGCAGCTTGCCTGCGAAGCCGCGCTCAAGGAAAAGTACCCGGATTGCGTGGTGATGAGCGCCCGTCGCCCCGAAGACGTGGCGCGTCTGCACGGCATCATCGTCGCTTACTTCCAGCGCGACCTCGTCGAGGCGGAACTGTTCGTACCCTGGTCCGCCCAGCAATGGCGCAAGGACATCTACGCCAGCTGCAATGTGCTCGAAGAGCAAGCCAGCGAAGAGGGCGCCACCTTCCGTGTGCGCGGCGACGCCGAATCACTTGAGCGCCTGCGTGCAGCGATAGCGCTGCAGTCGTGAGCCGGCGGGAATGGGACTGTTCAAACAGGAGTCCTCGAAATTACTCAATCGCAGCTGCGCCGCATAGCGCACGAAGCAATGTGCCAAAACAATGGAGGGGCATGAAGCTGGAGCGAATTTACGTCGGCCACGTTGGGGTTTCGGGCGCTCAGCGATAACGAGGCTAGCGATCGAGGACTTGAGCGCGGCGTATGCCACCGTGACCAAACGGTGGCCAGAAAGCAAAAAAGCCAAGCTAGGGAAGCTTGGCTTTTTCTTTGGCTAACAAATACTTGCTGCCGGTATTCGTGGAGCGGGCGATGGGAATCGAACCCACGGCTCTAGCTTGGGAAGCTAGGGTATTGCCATTATACGACGCCCGCTCGGGCGGCCTTCCGGCGCAGGAGCCGGGGCAGGGAGAGGCGGATTGTACGGAAATCGGCTCTTTGCCTCAACCGCCAAGGTGCGCGCGTTGTGTCAGAAATTGGCCGTAATGCCGGTGAAGATGATCGTGTCCGACTTTTTCTCGCCCGACAGGACCTTCTCGCGGAATTTGTTCAGCACGGAGAGTTGCAGGCCGAAGCGGTCCGTAATCTTGGTGCTCAGATCGATCTGGAATACCGACCGTACGCCGCCCACGCCGACGGTGTTGGGGAACAACACCCAACGCTGACTGAGCGTGGCCGTCTCTGACAGCGCATAGGTGAAGTCGTTGCCGATCATAGGCTCGACGCCCTTGGCATCGGAGGCGACCTTGTGGTCTTCGAAGGTATAGGCCAGACCCGCATAGACGTTCAGTTGCAGCCCCTCTGCGCGCAGCAGGCGATAGCCCGCGCCCGTGCCGTAAGTCTGGCGCAGGTCGAGGTCCTTGAATGGGTCGCGCTCGAATGTCGCGTCGCCGAATCCGAACCATGCTTGTGCAAAGTTGCGCTCATAGCGGGCCTCCGCCAGGTCGTTGTCGGCCGTGGTGTCTCCGTTGCTCGTATTGCGGATGAACAGACCATGGAGTGCGATACGGCTGTCGCGCAGTGCGCGGACGGCGTCGGCGGACAGCGACGCTTGCGTGGAGTCGCTGTTGCCGCGGCTGACGGTCATGCCGAAACCAAGCGAGCCAACCCAGTGGCCATTGCCGCCCTTGGGCGACGAAGCCAGGTTGTTGAATGCAGGGTCGTTGGGGCGGCCCTGGCCGTGGGCGGGGAGGGCGATAAGCAGGGTGGCGCCAATCAGCGCCGGCAGGGTCTGATGGAGTGACTTCATGGTTGTTATGGAGATGTCAGGGGTTACGCCGGCTCCGCAAGAAACGGGCCGTGTCCGGCAGTTCGGTCGCACAGGGCTTGGTGGACGGCTGGCTTGCAAGGTTCCGGCCAGCCTGCATGGATGCCGAGTTGGATCGCGCTGGCTTCAACATGGTTGGCTCTCCGGCGCCCGCGTGGCTGCGACGGCCGGACCCGGAAAGGGGCCGTGATGGCCGTGCTAGAATCGCGGCTCCCATTTTTCGATGAGCCGCGTTCGCGGGCGAGTCGCTGCATGCTTACCCTTTCCATCAACGGCGAGAGCCGCCAGTTTCCCGCGTCGCTGACTGTTGCCGGTCTGCTCGAATCGCTAGAGCTGGTCGGTAAGCGCGTGGCGGTGGAATGCAATGGCAGCATCGTGCCGCGCGGCCTGCATGCTGCCACGTCGCTGGCCGAGGGCGACCGCCTCGAAATCGTCGTCGCCGTGGGTGGCGGTTGAGGCGCGGCACTGTATTTTCCGGAAGCACACACCATGAACGATCCGCTGCTGATTGCCGGCAAGGGCTACGCTTCGCGTCTGCTCGTCGGTACGGGCAAGTACAAGGACTTCACCGAGACGCGCGCCGCGCTCGACGCGTCGGGCGCGCAGATCGTCACCGTTGCCATTCGTCGCACCAATATCGGGCAGGATCCGAAGGCGCCCAGCCTGCTGGATGCCGTGCCGATGTCGCACTTCACCTATCTGCCGAACACCGCAGGCTGCTATTCGGCCGACGAGGCCGTGCGTACGCTGCGGCTGGCGCGAGAGTTGCTGGATGGTCATTCGCTGGTCAAGCTCGAAGTGCTCGGTGACCAACACACACTGTTCCCCAACATGCCCGAGACCCTCAAGGCCGCGGAGGTGTTGGTGAAGGACGGCTTTCAGGTCATGGTGTATTGCTCGGACGACCCGATTCAGGCACGCATGCTCGAAGACATCGGTTGCGTGGCGATCATGCCGCTGGCATCGCTCATCGGGTCGGGCATGGGCATTCTCAATCCGTGGAACCTCAAGCTCATCATCGAACAAGCCCGTGTGCCGGTGATCGTCGACGCCGGTGTGGGCACTGCGTCAGATGCGGCGATTGCCATGGAATTGGGTTGCGACGGTGTGCTGATGAATACGGCCATCGCCGCAGCGCAGGACCCCGTGCGCATGGCTGGCGCCATGAAGAAGGCCGTTGAGGCGGGGCGTGATGCCTTCCTCGCGGGCCGCATGCCGCGCAAGTTCTATTCTGCTTCGCCCAGTTCGCCGACCGGCGGGCTGATTGGCTCCTGAACAAGGTTCGTACCATGACTGCTTCGCCTCCGCCGATGGACGACGACGTTCCACGCCTGTCGCGCCAGCCGATCCGCAGCTTTGTGCTACGACAAGGGCGCATGTCCGATGCACAGACGCGCGCTATCGAAGTGCTGATGCCACGTTACGGTATTCCGTATCGCGCGGAACGGCTCGACACGGATGCCGTCTTCGGTCGCCACGCGCCAGTGGTGCTTGAGATTGGTTTTGGCATGGGCGTCGCGACGGCGGAAATTGCCAAGGCCCGCCCCGATACTGATTTCATCGGCATCGAAGTCCACGGCCCCGGTGTGGGCAATCTCTGCAAGCTGATTGAAGCCGACGGCATCCCGAATCTGCGCGTCATGCAGCACGACGCCACCGAGATCGTGCGTGACATGATCGCCGAGGGTTCGCTGGCGGGTGTGCATGTGTTCTTCCCCGACCCGTGGCCGAAGAAAAAACACCACAAGCGCCGCATCCTGCAGCCGGCATTCGTCACTGAGTTGGCGCGACGCCTGGCTCCGGGCGGCTATCTGCATTGCGCCACCGATTGGGAGGACTACGCCATGCAGATGCTCGAAGTCCTGCGCGCGGAAATGTTGTTAGAGAATTCGAGCGACGACTTCGCGCCGCGCCCTGACTATCGTCCGTTGACCAAGTTCGAGGCGCGCGGCCTGCGTCTTGGTCACGGCGTGTGGGATCTCATCTTCCGTCGCAACGGCTAAGCCTCGTCGAACGAGTCGGGCGTGCATGCGCCCGACAACGCCATCATGGCGTCGTCATTCCCGATCGACGGGGTAGGCGATGAATGCCGGGAGCTGTTCGGCACGTGCCGAAAATGCCGCCAGCGCCGGATAGCGTTGCGGATCGGTCAGCCCCGGCACAGAAAACTGATTGAAGCGCCACGCTACGGCCAGCGTGACATCCGCCTGCGTCATGCGTTGGCCCATCAGCCATGGATGTGCATTGGCCGCCATCGGTTCGAGCAGATCCCACGCATGGGAAAGCTGGCTGGTGATGCGCACCACCCAATCTTCGAACTGTTTGTCTTCGGGCCGCAGCTTCACTTCGTAGATGTACTGCACGGTCTTTTCCGCGGCCACCAGCGCCACGCCGATGATGTGCAAAACGCGTCGGCGTACCCATACCGCGCTTGGCATCAGGCGGTGCGCTGGTGCGACCATGCTTTCCAGGTAGTCGAGGATGAGCGTGCTGTCGATGAGAATCTCACCGTCATCGCACAACAGCGTGGGCGCCTTGACCATCGGATTGACGATCTTGAAGGCTTCGAAGTCGCGGAATACCGATACCGAACGGTGTTCGAACGCAAGGTCCATCAGCGCAGCCGATATGGCCACCCGGCGAACGTAAGGCGAATCGAGCATGCCGATCAATTGCATGGCCAGACCTCTCGGACGGGGAGTGCCTAGCTTAACGGAATCGGCTGGTGGTGCCACCGGAGTTTCTCGGACGTGCGACCGTTGGCCCGCCGTATTTCACGGTGTGGCCGGCTCAACTGCTATCATCGCCGCCACAGCGCATCTGTCACGATAAAGAAAAAGAGGGAGTCACGAACATGAAGATCCTGCGCATGGCCGCCGCGATCGTCGCCACGATGGGCTTGCTGTCGCAAGCTCACGCCCAGAACTGGCCGTCGCAACCTGTCCGCATCGTCGTGCCCACGCCGGCGGGTAGCTCGGTCGACATCGTTGCCCGCGTGATCGGCGACAAGCTCAAGGATTCGCTCGGCCAGCCGGTGGTGGTGGAAAACCGCGCCGGCGCAGGCGGCACGATCGGTGCTGACGTCGTGGCCAAGGCTCGCGACGGCCACACCTTGCTCCTTGGCTATAACGGCCCGCTGACCGTGGCGCCCTCGTTGTTCCCCAAGCTGCCCTACGATCCGACAAAGGATCTCCAGCCCGTCATCCTGGCCGCGACGCAGCCCAACGTGCTGGCCGTGCGCAGCGATCTCGGCGTGTCGAACCTCAAGCAACTCATCGCCTACGTGAAGGCGCGTCCGGGCAAGCTGGATTACGCCTCGGTCGGCAACGGCTCGCTGTCGCATCTGTCGATGGAAATGCTCAAGATGGATGCTGGCCTGTACATGCTGCACGTGCCGTTCAATGGCGGCCCGCCCGCAGCCCAGGCGCTCGCCGCAGGTGAAGTGCAGATGGGATTCGCCGCGTTGTCGAACGTGCAGCCGCTGGTCAAGTCGGGCAAGGTCAAGCTGATCGCCGTGTCCAATGGCAAGCGTTCCGTTGCGCTGCCGGACGTGCCGACTGTCGCCGAGCAGGGCTTCCCCGGTTTCGATGCGACGACCTGGAATGGGTTTCTCGCACCGGCCAGCATGCCGAAGGACGTCGTCGCGCGTTTGAACCGCTCGATCAACCAGATCCTTGCGCAGCCCGACGTGCGCAACAAGCTGCTGGCTGCTGGCGCAGAACCGGCAGGCGGTTCGCCCGAAGAGTTTGCCGCGCTGATGAAAACTGAATTCGCGCATTGGCCACCGGTCGTAAAGCGCTCCGGCGCCAAGGTCAACTGATGCTGTTCCGGCAGGGTGATGCTCTCACCCTGCCGTCTGTATTCCTTTTCCGCGCGCGCATTGCGTGCATTCCAGCGTGCGACCCACGCACCTGTATTCGCCATGAAAACCTTACTGCCTGCCCGTAACCGCGACACCCTTGCGGGGATCGTGTTCGTCCTTTTCGGCCTTGCCTTCGCGATCGGCGCGGGGGCGTATGACATGGGCTCCGCCGCGCGCATGGGGCCAGGGTTTTTCCCGCGCATGCTCGGGGGCGTGCTGGTCGTGCTTGGCGTTGCTGTGTTTGCGGTCGGTGCGCGCGCCCCAGTCATGGCGGGTCTGTTGCGGGGATTTCCCTTGCGCCCGCTGTTGGCAATCTGCGCAGCCATCGCGGTATTTGCGCTGCTGCTGGAAAAAGGCGGATTGGCCCTGGCATCGTGGGCGCTCGTGATGGTGTCGGCGGCAGGCCAGCGCAAACCGCATTGGCGGGAGGCGTTCGTCGCGGCCGTCGTGCTCACTGCGGTAGCCGTGCTGGTGTTCGCCTACGGCCTCAAGTTGCCGCTGAACGTATGGCCGCGTTTCTGAACGGCCTTATCGCTCCTGACTTTTCGCGCGTTCGCTCGCGCGCACTCTTTGTACCGGCCTGATCATGGATCTGCTCAACCATCTGGCGCTCGGCTTCGAAACCGCGCTGACGCTCAATAATCTGATGTACTGCTTTATCGGCGCGTTGTTCGGCACTGCCGTTGGCGTGCTGCCGGGACTTGGCCCCGTGTCGACCATTGCCATGTTGCTGCCGCTTACCTATGCGCTGTCGCCGGTGTCGGCGCTGATCATGCTGGCGGGTATCTACTATGGCGCGCAGTACGGTGGTTCGATCACCGCGATCCTGGTGAATCTGCCGGGCGAGTCGTCGTCGGTGGTGACTTGTCTCGACGGATACCAGATGGCGAAGCAGGGTAGGGCGGGTGCCGCCTTGGCGATTGCTGCGCTCGGGTCTTTCTTTGCCGGTACGGTGGCGACGATCCTTATCGCTGCATTCGCCACGCCGCTCTCGGAATTCGCGACGAGCTTCCGCTCGGCCGAGTACGTGTCGCTGATGGTGTTGGGGTTGGTGGGCGCGGTGGTGTTGGCGCACGGCTCGCTGCTCAAGGCCTTTGCGATGATCGTGCTGGGCCTGCTGCTTGGCATGGTCGGCACCGATGTGAACTCGGGCGTGCAGCGCTTTGCGTTCGATGTGCCGGAGCTTTCCGATGGTTTCAACTTTGTGGTGGTGGCGATGGGCTTGTTTGCCTTCGCCGAAATCATCCGCAATCTTGAGCAATCGGAAGCGGGCGAAGCCAGCCTGCAGAAGGTCTCCAGTCTGTGGCCGACACGCGCCGACATGCGCCGTTCAGCGCCAGCCGTCGTGCGCGGCACCTTGCTCGGATCGATTCTTGGCGTGCTGCCGGGCGGTGGCGCGTTGATGTCGTCGTTCGCCTCGTATTCGCTGGAGAAAAAGCTCTCGCGTACTCCGCAGGAGTTCGGCCGTGGCGCTATCGAAGGTGTGGCCGGGCCGGAGTCGGCAAACAATGCAGGCGCGCAGACTTCGTTCATCCCGATGCTGACGCTGGGCATTCCGCCCAACCCCGTCATGGCGTTGATGATCGGCGCGATGACGATTCACAACATCCAGCCCGGCCCGCAGGTCATGAACACCGACCCGGCGTTGTTCTGGGGCCTGATTGCGTCGATGTGGGTGGGTAACGCCATTCTGCTGGTGCTCAATCTGCCGCTGATCGGCATCTGGATTCGCATGCTGCGTGTGCCTTATCGCTTGCTGTATCCGTGCATTCTCGTGTGTTGCGCGATCGGTGTGTACGGCATCCAGAACAACCTGTTCGACGTGATGCTGACGCTGCCGTTCGCGCTGCTCGGCTACATCTTCCATCGGCTGGAATGCGAACCCGCACCGTTGTTGCTGGGGTTCATCCTGGGGCCGATGCTGGAAGAGAACCTTCGTCGTGCGCTGTCGTTGTCGCGCGGAGACCCGACGGTGTTCATCACGCGGCCGATCTCTGCCGTGCTGCTGGCGATGGCGGTGCTGCTGCTGATTGCCGTACTCGTGCCGGCAATCAAGCGCGGTCGCGAGGTCGTGTTCGTCGAGGAGGACTGACGCTCAGACTTCTTCGGGGGCGAGCTGCACGCCGTTCTTGCCCGCGCGCTTGGCGGCGTACATTGCTTCGTCGGCGGCCGCCAACAGACGGTCGGCGTTGTGTGTGCTGTCCGGGCGATAGAGCGCGATCCCGATGCTGGTCGTTATGGTCAGCTGTTGATCTGCAATGTAGAACGGCGTTGCCATCGCTTCGACGATGTGGCGACTCACTTCGCGGGCGTCATCGATGCCGTCGCCCAGCGATTCGAGCAACACGGTGAACTCGTCCCCCGCCAGACGCGCAACGGTGTCGGTTTGACGCACGCTCTGCAGCAGACGCATGGCGAACTGGCGCAGCAGTTCGTCTCCCGCCTCGTGGCCGAGCGTGTCGTTCACATTCTTGAAACCGTCCAGATCAAGGAACATCAGCGCGCACGATTTACCCCAGCGGCGCGCGCGCGCCATCGCCTGCGGCAGACGTTCCATGAATGCTCGCCGGTTCGGCAGGCCGGTCAGCGGGTCTTGCATGGCCTGCTCTTCGAGCCGTAGTTCAAGTTGCTTGCGCTCGGTGATGTTGACGCCCATTGTGTAGAAGCCAAGCACCTTGCCAGTCGCTTCGTCGATGTGCGGAATGTAGGTCGTCAGCAGGTAGCGCTCGGTGCCGTCCATGGCGATGACGTTCTCGAATTCCACCTGTTCGCCCGCACGGGCACGGTCCATGTAAGGTGCGACGCGTGCCAAGGTGTCGGGCACCAGCACGTCGTGCGCTTTGTGCCCAATGATATTGGCGGGGTCGACTCCGAAGATCGTGTGGTACGCCTGGTTGGCAAAGCCGTAGCGCAGGTCGGTGTCGATATAGCCGATCAGCACGGGCAGGTTGTCGGTAATCGTCTTGAGCCGCTTCTGGCTTTCACGGAGTGCTCGCTCCGCTTCCTTGCGTTCGCTGATGTCGTGCACGAAGCCGGTGATGATGACCGTGTCACCGCGCCGTACGACAGAGGTCGTGACTTCACCTATGAACGCTACGCCGTCACGTCGCAGCAGCGTGAGTTCATGCCGTGGCGCGTCCATGGAGCGGTCGGCCTTATGGGTGAGCGCGCCGCGCAGCAAGTGCTCGTAGTCGTCGCGGAAGGGCTGCGGCACCAGCAGATCGGTGAGGCGCTCGCCCATGACTTCGCTTGCCATCCATCCGAAGGTGTACTGCGCCTGCTGGTTCCATGACGTGATGCGGAACTGCTCGTCGACTGTCATGCAGGCCACGTTGGCATTGCGCAGGATGTCGCGCACCTGCTCTTCGCTGCGCAGTGCCGCGTCTTCGGCCTGGCCGCGTTCGATGAGCGCGCGCGCCAGATGTTCGTTGGCTTCGTGAAGCGCTTCGGTACGCTCTTCCACTCGTTGTTCGAGCGATGCATTGAGCGCGGCGAGTTCGCGCGTGTGCTGTCGCTCGGTGTCGATCATCTGGATGATCGCGTCGGACAGCACGAAGGATTCGTGATAATTGGATTGGCGGCGAATGTCGATGTCATGCTCGCCCGCCGTGTGTCGTTCGACCGCGCGCGACAGTTCATTGAGCGGACGCGCCAGACCGCGCGCGAATACCGTCGCAAGCAGGAAGAACACCGTGCACACCAGCGCCCCCGTCATGACCAACTGCGCTTGCAGCTCACGGAACTCCGCGTAGACGACCGATTCGGGCTGGCGAACCACCACTGTCCAGCCTAGGCCGGGGTATGACATGTAGCCGAGCGTGTCGCTGATGGCGGTGGCGTAGCGATGGCCATCGGGCCAGGTCGCGAACAACTGCGGTTGGCCGTGTTCCTTGTGGCGCAGGGCGCCGATGTTGACGCGCGTGGTGCTCTGGCCGGGCGGGCCGAGCAGCACCGCGCCGCTGCGATCGACGATCCACACGTCGGCGCCGCGCTTGATCCGTTCATTCTCGATCAGCTCTTTTTCGAGCTGGGCCGCCCAGTTCCATGACAAATGCGCGCCGATCACGCCGATGAGCGTGCCGTCGGGCATGCGGATTGGCGCCGAGATGTTGACGAAGCGCCAGGGTTCGCTTTGCTGCGGCAGCAGGGAGGCAAGCAGCTCCGCCTGATGGACGTCCCCTACATGTGGCGCGATGGCCCCGGCCTTGAACCAAGGCCGTGCGCTGACGTTGACGCCATTGAGCAGCCCGCCAGTGGCGGCTTGCACGACACCGTCGGCATCGGTGACGCCGATCCAGGCGTAAGTCGGGAGTGTCGCTTGCAGGCGTTCGAGCATGCGTTGCACGCGCGCCGGTACGTCGCTGTGCACGATGGTGTCGGCACTGGAGATACGCACGATCTCGACGTAGCGCTCGAACATGCCGCGATCGAGACCATCACGGAGTTCGCTGGCGATCTGGTCGAGCGATTCCACCGCCTGCCGCTCTGCGTAGTGCTTGGCGAAGCGATCCACCACGATCAACAGCGGTATCACCGTGACCAGCACGGTGAGCACGGCACCCATGCGAATCCACGTGGCGAGATCCAGCCGGCGTGGTCGCGAGATGAGGCTAGTGGAACGAAGGGGTTTCTTGCTCGATGCGGTCATGTGGAGCGCTCCGCAGCGCCGCCGCCGGGGGGCTCTTCCAGCAGTGCGTGGTACAGCGCCTGGTCGGCTTCGGAAAAGCAGCAGAAGGACACGTCGCTCAAAGAGCTTCCCGCACTCACAAAACCACGCACAGTCCGTACGGCGATCTGGGCGGCTTCTTCGGCGGGGTAGCCATAGACACCCGTGCTGATGCACGGGAAGGCGATGCTGTGCAGGCGGCGGGCCTCGGCCAGTTCCAGGCTGTTGCGATAGCAGGCGGCAAGCTGTTCGGCTTCGCCATGTCGTCCGCCTTGCCAGACGGGGCCAACTGTGTGGATGACGTATCGCGCCGGCAGGTCGTGACCGCCCGTCAGCTTGGCCGAGCCTGTCCGGCAACCGCCCAGCAGGCGGCACTCGGCCAGCAGGCCGGGGCCGGCAGCACGATGGATGGCGCCGTCGACACCGCCGCCGCCGAGCAGACTCGTATTGGCGGCGTTTACGATGGCGTCCATCTTTAGCGTGGTGATATCCGCGATGAAGGCATGCAAGCTTGTCATGGTCGAGCTCCCAGCGGCTGCGCCGTCGGCGGAGCCGATGCTGAGGGCTACCGTCGATTTCGGCAAGCGCCGTCCGGCGCCCCGCAGCGCTTTTTGCATTTGATTACCATCAAATCGTGCGATGAGCCTCTGGGGTGTCCGGACTGCTCATCTCGTATAAGGTAACGGCTCCAACATGTGGCAAAAAGGGTGAAAAGAATGAACAAACGTCGTCGTTTCATGGCCGCCATGCCGGCCGTCATCGGCCTGGGCCTCCTGGGCAGCCGCATGGCCAACGCCCAGGCCGCAAAGGTAGCCGAGACCGATCCGACCGCCGTGGCGCTGGGCTACAAGGAAGACGCTGGCAAGGTTGACAAGAAGAAGTACGCCAACTACAAGGCAGGCGACACCTGCGCCAACTGCCAGCTGTTTGCCGGCAAACCGACCGATGCGTGGGCGCCTTGCTCGGCTTTCGGCGGCAAACAGGTTGCCGGCAAGGGGTGGTGCGCAGCCCACGTCCTCAAGCGTTGATTCACTTGAAACGTTAAAACGGCCAGCAAATCGAGTAAAACGATTAACTGACAATATATTCGTTTTAACATAAAGGTTTACGTGTAAGAAAGTTTCCTAGTGGTAGTTCATGCTGTTTAACGTTTTACTCCGCCGCGGGCCTCGCAAAGGCCTGTCATTCAACGGAGGAGACAGCATGAAAATCACAAGTCCGATAGGGCGGTTTCTCGGTTCGCTGGTGGTCCTGGCGCTTGCTGGCCAGGCCCACGCAGTGACCGTGAACTTCCAGATAAAGAGTACGAGCAGCGCCAACTACACGACCGACGTTGTCATCACAAACGATACCGGTACCACCATCAGCGGTTGGTCGTTGAGCTTCACCCTCGGTAATTCGCTCAAGAGCTTCTACAGCGCCAACAAGAGCGGTACCGATCCTTACACCTTCACCAACGTTTCATTCAACGGGACGATCAATTCGGGCAAGACCGCAAGCTTCGGCTTTACGGCCAATGGCACGTTCAACGCTGCCAACCTGGCCAACTGCGTCATCAATGGTTCGCCCTGTACCTTTTTGGTCGGTGGCGTGCCCGTAGGTGGTTCGTCCAGCTCGAGTTCGTCTTCTGTGTCGTCCTCGTCGTCGTCGGTGGCGTCGTCCTCGTCCTCGGCGGCGTCGAGTTCCAGCAGCTCGAGCAGTTCTTCAGTGTCGTCGTCTGCGTCATCGAGCGTCTCGTCCAGTTCGTCGAGCAGTTCGAGCTCGGTCGCGCCGGCTTACAAGCAGACCTTCAATTCGCTCACAACGGGCGCAATCTGGACCAACAACATCGACAGCTCCAAGATCAAGGCGCATCCGGAAAACGCTTTGATCACCGCTTCGTGCGGCCCGGACAGCTCGAACTGCTATCGCGTGGTCTATCGCCATGCGGACGGCATTCATAAGCAGCCGCCTGCCGATCCGGTCTTCACCACGACTAACGGCGTCATCGACTGGACGCCATCCGGCACGGGCATCACCAACACCGCGACCGACGTGACGCAGGCCAATCTGCCGATCGATGGCACGACCAACGACAAGGGCAAGGACACGAATGCACCTGTGCCGTCGAAGTCCTACACGCTGACGTATGACGTGTACTTCGAGCCGGGTTTTGACTTCGCCAAGGGTGGCAAGCTGCCTGGGCTGGCATCCAAGGCCTTCGACAGCGGCTGCACCGAAGACGGCAACGCCAAGCGGCAAGGCTCCAACTGGAGCGTGCGCCTGATGTGGCGTGCGAATGGCCGGGTCGAGCTGTACTCGTACGACCAGAGTCGTCCGTCCGGCAGTTGCGGCATCGATCGCATGATCGACGCTGTCGACGGCGACGCACCGTATGAAGTGCCCGGCCAGATTCCGAACAACGGCAAGTTCCGCTTTGCGCCGGGTACCTGGTACACCATCCGCCTGTCGGTGAAGGTCAATGACAACAATGCGGTGGTCTATCAGCGTGATGGCAGCGGCAACCTGGTGCTCGACAGCCAGGGCGATCCGGTTCCGCTATCGGGCAACGGTGAAGTCAGCCTCGCCATCAAGGATGCCTCCGGCACCGACAAGCGTTTGCTGGTCTATCCGAGCGTGGCCCTGCGCGACGAGTGCAACGGCACGTGCCCGGGGACGGTGCCCGACACGCAGGCAACGTGGGTCAACGCAGTGTTCTTCAGCACGTTCTTCGGCGGCAACGAGACCAAGCGCCTGACCTGCCTGGGGTCGATGCCGTCGTACCCGAACCTGACGCAGGCACGTTTCGACGAGCTGTGCGCTTCGCAGAAGAATGCAGCGATCTTCCCGACGCTGACGTGGGAGCCGCAGACGCCGTCTGCCGCGCGGTTCGACAATATTGTCGTCACGCCGGGGTACACCAACGCGCCGTTCTGACCTCGCGCCGTGTGCAGTCGTAAATGAAAATGGCCGGCATATGCTGGCCATTTTTCTTTGAGCGCCCGGCTGCTGTCGGGGCTCGCCAATGGATCACATCAGTTCTGCGAATTGAGCCATTGTGCCGTCGTCATCGTGATCCTCCCCGCGCCGGCAGGCTCGGTGCCCGTGTGGAGCAGCGCACGCAGCTCACCGGGCTGATGCATCGCGATCGGGTTCGGCGGTGCATTCTTGTAGCTCAGGTAGATCGGAGGCGCCTGCACCGGTCCCAGAGTACTCAGTGACTCTGCGCTATTGCCCTTCCACACAGCCCAGGTCTTGCCGAGCGCGCTGTACGTGTTCTGGTGCGAGGCCACCGGCATGTCGGAGTCGAGCAGTTCATGCTGCGTGTTGCGCGCGATGATCGAGCCCGTGTAAGTGGCATCACTCGGGTTCGTCTGGTTGTTGCGCAGCGGTGTCGGTACACCCACATACAGACTGTTGTCAACTTCGATGACACCGCTCTCGGTCGAGATTGTGCCGTTCGAAGTAATGCCGAAGTGGTACGAGCCCGTGCCGGTGAAGTCTTTCGTGAGCGCGGCGCTGCCAGCGATGATCGGGTCCAGCCAGGATTTGATGACGCGAGCATTGCTGCTGTCGGCGAAGATATTGAACACCTGCACGTCACCGCCCCGCAGGCGCGGCATGCGGTCCTGCAGATCCTGGTAATAGTTGTGGTGCAGTGTCAGTTGCAGGCTGTTGTTCTTTGTATCTTTCGCCGTGGCCCCAACAAGATGTCCCTTCTTCACAGTGCTGGTGACTTGGGTGATCTGCGCCTGCGTCAGGCCGTTGTCGCGCAACTTCTTGTACATCGTCGGTTTGCTGGCCTCGAGATAGTCCATCTGCGCCTTGATGAACGCGCCGCCACGACTGTCGCCGCCGAGGATTTCGCTCCACGAGATGGTGATGCCGCTGGAGCCGCCCTTGATGTCGACGATGCCGTCATAGGCCTTGTAGAACGTGCAGTGATCGATCCACACCTTGGTGGCGGCGGTGCCGTCGCCTAACGTGATGTAGTCCCAGTCGTTCTTGTCGTAGTCGCCCTTGGTGGCTTCGTCCCATTCCCAGGCTTCGTCGAACTTGAGGTTGCGGATGATGACGTTGTTCACATCCTTCAGGTTCAGCTCGCCGTGGCGCAGCGTGGCGCCGTTTTTGGAGTAGATCGTCAGGCCGTCGATTTTCTGGATGTCGATCAGGCTCATGCCGGTCAGTATCAATTCGGGATGAATCTGCGGCTGAGTTTTCTGCGCGCGGTACGGGCCCGAGATGGCCACGCCTGACTCGATGGTGCCGAGGTTCAGGTCGTTCATGATTTCGATGACCTTCACCGGGGCCGGCTTCGTGCCGATCTTGGCGGCCGTGATGGCGGCGACGAATTCGGCTGGCGTGGTGACCTTGCGATAGGTCGCGTCGGCCTCGGCGACAACACCGCCACCGGTGACCTTGGTGCCCAGTGCGGCATAGCCGTCGACGTTGTAGATGCTCAGGCCGACCGGCTCGCTCGGCGTGCTCGACGACGAACTCGAAGACGGCGGCGACGAATTTGAAGCACTCGATGAAGTGTTGGACGAATCCGACGAGGCGGCCGATGAGGTGGCTGACGCGTTGGACGAATTCGAACTGGCAGTGCTAGACGTGGTGCTTGAGTTGCTGGCTTTGCTTGAAGCGCTTGAGCTTGAAGAAGGTGCGCTTGTCGTCGAACTCGACGACACAGACGAACTGGACGCCACGCTGCTCGATGAGGATGAACTGCTCACCGAGGATGTTGAGCTTGTTGAATGACTGTCCGATGAATTGACGCTGCTGGTGCTCGATGATGAAGAGCTGTCGCTCGATGCGCTGGAGGCGCCGTTGCTGCTTGTGACGCTGCTGCTCGAAGCGGAAGGCGTGCTGGGCGGGTCGTCGTTGTTGCCGTCGCTTCCGCCGCATGCTGAAAGCGTCAGCACGGCGCAGGCGAGCATCGCTAGTACGCGCGGGTGAATGGTTGCCATCGTTGTCTCCTGGATATTTTCTTCTGCCCGGATGGAGTCCCGGATGGGCAAGAATGATTCCGGTCTCATGCGATGACAATCAGATAGGTCGTGGAAGGCGGACAGCGTTGTGGATCATCAATCGGGATGTCTTGTCTTTCTAAAAATCACACGCGACGCAGGAAAAATCCTATGGCGAAAGGAGGGGGCGATATCGCTGTCTGCGATGCGAGCCTGCTGAAAACGAAACGTAGCGGGCCACCAAAAAAAAAGGCCGGCGATTGGCCGGCCATTTCAATACGCCGTGGGCGAACCCGTCGGCGATATCTAGTCGATCAGTTCTGCGAATTGAGCCACTGCGCTGTTGTCAGCGTGATCTTCCCTGCGCCGGCAGGCTCGGTGCCCGTGTGGAGCAGCGCACGTAGCTCGCCCGGCTGATGCATGATGTTCGGGTTGGGCGGCGCATTCTTGTAGCTCAAGTAGATAGCTGGAGCCTGAATCGGACCGAGCGTGCTGGTCGAATCCGCGCTGTTGCCCTTCCACACAGACCAGGTCTGCCCCTGCGCGGTATATGTGCTTTGCTGCGACGTTGCCGGCATATCGGCGGCAAGCAACTCATGCTGCGTGTTGCGCGCGATGATCGAGCCCGTGTAGGTGGCATCGCTCGGGTCGGTCTGGTTGTTGCGCAAGGGGGTGAGCACGCCCACGTAAAGGCTGTTGTCGACTTCGATGACACCACTCTCGGTCGAGATCGTGCCGTTCGACGTAATGCCGAAGTGGTACGAGCCTGTGCCGAGCAGATTCTTCGTCAGTGTGGCATTCCCAGCGATGATCGGGTCCAGCCATGTCTTTATGACGCGAGCATTGCTGCTGTCGGCGAAGATATTGAACACCTGCACGTCACCGCCCCGCAGGCGCGGCATGCGGTCCTGCAGATCCTGGTAATAGTTGTGGTGCAGTGTCAGTTGCAGGCTGTTGTTTTCTGCGTCCTTGGCGGTTGCGCCGACCAAGTGTCCCTTCTTGACGGTACTGGAGACCAGGGTGATCTGGTCCTGCGTCAGGCCGTTGTCGCGCAACATTTTGTAGAAGGTCGGCTTGGCGGTCTCCAGATAGTCCATCTGCGCCTTGATGAACGCACCGCCACGACTGTCGCCGCCGAGGATTTCGCTCCACGAGATGGTGACGCCGCTGGAGCCGCCCTTGATGTCGACGATGCCGTCATAGGCCTTGTAGAACGTGCAGTGATCGATCCACACCTTGGTGGCAGCCGTGCCGTCGCCTAACGTGATGTAGTCCCAGTCGTTCTTGTCGTAGTCGCCCTTGGTGGCTTCGTCCCATTCCCAGGCTTCGTCGAACTTGAGGTTGCGGATGATGACGTTGTTCACATCCTTCAGGTTCAGCTCACCGTGACGCAGCGTGGCGCCGTTTTTGGAGTAGATCGTCAGGCCGTCGATTTTCTGGATGTCGATCAGGCTCATGCCGGTCAGCTTCAGCTCGGGGTGCATCTGTGGCTGTGTTGACTGCGCGCGGTACGGGCCCGAGATGGCCACGCCTGACTCGATGGTGCCGAGGTTCAGGTCGTTCATGATCTCAATGACCTTGACCAGGCTCTTGCTACCGATCTTAGCGTCAGTGATGGCGGTGACGAACTCGGCGGCTGTCGTGACCTTGCGGTATTTGCTGTCGGCCTCGGTGATTGCTCCGCCACCGGTGACCTTGGTGCCCAGTGCGGCATAGCCGTCGACGTTGTAGATGCTCAGGCCCACCGGCACGCTGGGCGTGCTCGACGAAGAACTCGAACTACTTGATGTTCCGGTCGAACTCGACATGCTTGAAGTGCTGGACGTGCTCGACGTGGTGCTGCTGGTTGAGCTGCTTGAACTGGTGATGCTCGATGCGGACGACGTACTCGATGCGGTCGACGAACTGGTGCTTGACGTGCTGCTCCGGGATGACGACGACGTACTCGTGGATGTGCTGGAACTGCTGCTGGCGATGCTGCTGTTCGAGCCGGACGGTGAGTCTCCGCCGCCTCCGCCGCAGGCTGTCAGAACGGCGAGCAGGGTCGATGCCGCCAGCGCTTTCGCGCAGCGTGATGCGTACTGCATGATGTTGTCTCCTCCTTGGTGTCTCAAAGCGCCTTGGCGGCGCTCCTCGGTGCCTCGTCGCAGGCCGTGCGCAACCTGTCTTTGCGAGAGGGACAGGCCCGCATCGGGCTCGCCCGCCGGTCTCTTGGGAACGGTCTCAGGCAAGCCCGCACTGCGCCGCGCGTTTGAGTCTCCTTATGGGTGGGACTTGAGACGAGAGAAGCGAGCCAGGCACGCTTTCCGCGCAGTGTCGTGATCTACGATGGGCGGCGCGTAGTCTAGCTTGTTTGAAAAGGCGTTTGACAAAGGAATTGCACCCAAGTTCATCCACGGTTCGTGGATGAACTTACCGCAAAGCTCGGCAAGTTCCGGTACATAGCGGCGAATGAAGGCGCCGTCCGGGTCGAATTTCTTCGACTGAGTCACCGGATTGAAGATGCGGAACCACGGCTGTGCGTCGCAGCCCGTCGATGCGGCCCATTGCCAGCCCCCATTGTTGGCCGCCAGGTCGTAGTCATTGAGTTGTTGGGCAAAGTAGCGCTCGCCGCGCAGCCAATGGATACCAAGGTCTTTGGTCAGAAAGCTCGCGGTGATCATGCGCAGGCGGTTGTGCATGTAGCCCGTCTGGTTCAGCTGGCGCATGGCCGCGTCAACGATCGGGTACCCCGTGCGCCCTTCGCTCCAGGCCTGGAAGTACGCTTCATTGTCGACCCACGGCACTGCGTCGTATTCGGGGCGGAATGCGCGGGTGACGACGTGCGGGTGGTGGTAGAGGATCTGGTGATAGAAGTCGCGCCAGATCAGCTCGGACAGCCACATGCGGGCGCCTTCGGAGTCCCGCTGCCATGCATGCCGGGCGAGTTCGCGGATGGATATGGTGCCAAAGCGCAGGTGGACCGACAGATACGACACGCCTTTGCTGGCGGGGAAGTCGCGTTGTTCGTGGTAGCGATCGATGCGTCGCTGGAAATCCGCCCACAACGCGCGCGCGCCTTGCATGCCGCAGGGTAGGGCGATCTCGCGCAGATTGGTGGGCTCGAAGCCAATGTCCTGCAGCGTCGGCACCGCCGCCTGATCGATCGGAGGGGCCAGCCGGTGGCGGTACTTCTGCACGGGCCAGGGCGACAGAAAGAACTCGTTTACCTTGCGCAGCCACGCATTGCGATAAGGCGTGAAGACGGCGAACGGGCGCCCGGATTGCGTCAGCAGCTCGTCTTTCTCAAAGATCACCTGATCCTTGTTGCTGACAAAGCCGATGCCAGCGTCAAACAAGGCGCGTGCCACGTCTGCGTCGCGCTCGATGGCTGCCGGTTCGTAGTCGCCGTTGGCGTAGACGGCACCCACGCCCAACTCAACGGCAAGCCGCACAATCTGCTCGCGGGCCCGGCCATGGCGCACGATCAATTGGCCCCCGCTGGTGCGCAGGCTGGCGTCCAGTTCGACCAACGATTCGCGAATGAACTCCACCCGCCGGTCATGCCGAGGCAACGCATCGAGGATATCGGTGTCGAAGACGAACGCGCAGAACACCCTGGCATGTCGTCGCAAGGCCAGGTGGAGCGCGGCGTGGTCCTCGTCGCGTAAATCGCGGCGAAACCACACGAGGGCCGGCGTTTCGGTCGGATCAGGCATGTGGGCGGCGCGCTTTTTGATGGGCTGCCCACCCTAGCGCAACCGCGCTGGGCGTCAAGCCACGATCTGGCCAGCGGTGTGCGCCGGTTTCAATTTGCAGCACTCTCCCTGGCTGCGGTCTGCCAGAGGGCGCCGAGGAAGGCTAAAATGCACACCGTGAAAAACGTCAACCTCACCCACCACTTCCTGATCGCCATGCCCTCGATGGTTGATCCGAATTTCTCCCGCACGCTGACCTACGTGGCAGAGCACAACGAGGATGGAGCGCTGGGAGTCATCGTCAACCGGCCGATCGACCTGACGGTTCAGGGTCTGTTCGAGCGCGTCGAACTGCCGCTCGAGTCCGATGGTTTTGCGGATCTGCCGGTGTATTTCGGCGGCCCCGTACAGACCGATCGCGGCTTTGTGCTGCATCGGCCAGCGGGCGACTGGCAGTCGAGCCTGCGCGTCAACAGCGACATTGCGCTGACCAGCTCGAAGGACATCCTGCAATCGGTCGGCAGTCAGGGCGAACCGCGCGAAATCCTCATTTCGCTTGGCTACGCAGGCTGGACCGCAGGCCAGCTCGAAGAAGAACTGGCCCAGAACGCCTGGCTTACCGTACCGGCCGATGGCGACATCATCTTCAACCTGCCGCCTGAAGAGCGCCTGGGGGCGGCGATGCAACTGCTGGGCATCGATTTCACCAACCTCTCGGACGTTGCCGGACATGCGTGAGGGCGCATCCATCGCCCCTACGCGCCGCTGCGCCGTCGCCGTTTTTTCCGCTATTGCAGGGCTGCCGCCGGGAGGAAGCCGGTGACGACCTTGCTCGGCTTTGATTTCGGCACGGCCCGTATCGGCGTGGCGGTCGGCGAGACCGAAACCGGCCTCGCCCAGCCGCTGACGACGATTGCCGGCGAAGCCGCTGCGCCGCGTTTTGCAGCCATTGCAAAGCTCATCGATGAGTGGCGGCCGGGCCGGCTGGTCGTTGGCCTGCCGCTGGCCATGGATGGTGCCGAGCACGACATGACGGCGCGCTGCCGGCGCTTCGCCAACCAGCTCAACGGCCGCTTCGGCTTGCCCGTGGATCTTATCGACGAGCGCCTGTCTTCGGCCGAGGCCGAAGATATGCTGCGCGAAGTCGGCCACGCTGGCGGCGGGCGCATGCGCGATTGGCGCGAACGCAAGCAGCATCTCGACGCGCTGGCGGCCCAGCGCATTCTTCAGAGTTACCTGGACAGCCATGGAACAACTTGACGCCAACCTGCTGGCCCGCCATCTGGTGGACCTCATTCGCCCCACGCTGACGCCCGATACCGCGCTTGTCGGTATTCACACCGGCGGCGTATGGCTCGCCCAATACCTGCATCGCGAGCTGGGCATCACCCAGCCGCTGGGCACCATCGACGTGGCTTTCTATCGCGACGACTACGGCTCGCGCGGCCTGCATGGCAAGCCGCAGCGATCGGACATTCCGTTCGACGTTGAAGGCCGTTCGATCATCCTCGTCGATGACGTCCTCTACACCGGGCGCACCACACGCGCCGCGCTCAACGAACTGTTCGACTATGGCCGCCCCGCACGCATCGATCTGGCGGTGCTGGTCAACCGTGGTGAGCGCGAGCTGCCCATCGGTGCCCGTTACTGCGCGCACACCCTGTCGCAACCGCTTCCCGCCGGCTCCAGTCTTGCCCTGTCGCAGGACGAAGCCGGACTCTTTTCGCTGAGGCTCCTCCATGAATAATCCCGCGCGCAACCCGCAGCTCAATGCCGACGGCGAGTTGCAGCACCTGCTCACACTCGATGGACTTCCCAAGAACATCCTGAATCAGATTCTCGATACGGCTGAACCCTTCACTGAAGTGGCCGAGCGCGAAGTCAAAAAATTGCCGCTGCTGCGCGGCAAGAGCGTGTTCAACCTGTTCTTCGAAAACAGCACGCGCACGCGCACCACGTTCGAGATCGCCGCCAAGCGTCTGTCGGCCGACGTCATCAACCTGAACGTGGCGACCTCGTCGACCAACAAGGGCGAGACCCTGCTCGACACCGTCAACAACCTCTGCGCGATGCAGGCCGACATGTTCGTGGTGCGCCACGCTACCAGCGGCGCCCCGTACCTCATCGCACAACACCTGCAAGCCACCGGCCGCCACCACATCCACGTGGTCAACGCGGGCGACGGACGCCACGCGCACCCGACGCAGGGCTTGCTCGACATGTACACGATCCGCCACTACAAGCGCGACTTCACCAACCTCACGGTCGCCATCGTGGGCGACGTGCTGCATTCGCGCGTGGCGCGCTCCGAGATCGCCGCGCTGACAACGCTGGGCGTGCCCGAAGTGCGCGTGATCGCGCCCAAGACGCTGCTGCCGTCCGACATCGAACGCATGGGCGTGCGCGTCTTCCACGACATGAAGGAAGGCCTGCGCGGCGTGGATGTGGTCATGATGCTGCGCCTCCAGAATGAACGCATGCAGGGTGCGCTGCTGCCTTCGAGCCAAGAGTATTTCAAGATTTTCGGTCTGACCGAAGAGAAGCTCGCAGTCGCCAAGCCCGACGCCATCGTCCTGCACCCCGGGCCGATGAACCGTGGCGTGGAAATCGATTCCGCAGTGGCCGATGGCAAGAACGCCGTGATCCTGCCGCAGGTGACCTTCGGTATCGCGGTGCGCATGGCTGTGATGAGCATGCTGGCGAGCAACTGACCATGCGGCCGACGACGTGGCTGTGCGCCGTGGCGCCGATCGGGCTGACTCAGGTATGCACCGCGCCGGGCTCCGCGAATACCGTAAGTGCGTGCAGCTCGACGCAGGCATGTGACTGCGTGCCGAAGCGCTCGAACAAGGAATGACAATGAACATCCATATCAAGAACGGCCGAGTCATCGATCCGGCCAACCGTACCGACAAGGTGCAGGACGTCTTTATCGCGGGCGAATCCATTGCCGCCCTGGGCAGCGCACCGGCCGGCTTTGTGGCCGAGCGCACGATCGAAGCCGACGGGCTGGTCGTCGCGCCAGGGTTGATCGACCTTGCCGCCCGCCTGCGCGAACCGGGCTTCGAATACCGCGCCACGCTGGAATCCGAAATGCATGCGGCGATGGCCGGTGGCGTCACCAGTCTGGCGTGTCCGCCCGACACCGAGCCGGTGCTCGACGAGCCGGGTCTGGTCGAAATGCTGTGCTTCCGCGCCAAGAACCTGAATTGCGCGCATGTCTATCCCGTGGGCGCGCTGACTGTCGGCCTCAAGGGCGAGCGCATCACCGAGATGGCCGAACTGGTCGAAGCCGGGTGCGTGGCATTCAGCCAGGCCAACAACCCGCTGAAAGACACGCAGGTTCTGCTGCGCGCAATGCAATACGCCGCGACCTTCGGTTTTCGTGTGTGGCTGCAACCGATCGATCCGTACCTGGGCAAGGGTGGCGTGGCGCATGACGGTGAGGTTGCCTCGCGCATGGGCCTGACGGGCATTCCCGTCGAAACCGAAACCGTGGCGCTGGCCACGCACCTGCAACTGGCGCGCACGACGGGTGCAAAGCTGCACGTTACGCGCGTGTCGTCGGCCGCCGGGCTGGCCATGATCGAGCGCGCCCGCGCCGAAGGGCTGGACGTGACGTGCGACGTCGCCATCCATCACCTGCATCTGTGCGACATGGATATCGGCTACTTCGACCCGCAGTGCCACCTCGTGCCGCCGCTGCGTAGCCAGCGCGATCGCGAAGCACTGCGTGCCGGCCTCGCGCGTGGCGCGATCAACGCCGTGTGCTCAGACCACACGCCGGTCGATGACGACAGCAAGCAGGCGCCGTTCGGCGAGGCCGAAGCCGGCGCTACCGGGCTGGAACTGCTGCTGCCGCTGACGCTGAAGTGGGCGGAAGAGATGAAAGTGCCGTTGATCGACGCGATTGGCCGTATCACCTCGGACGCCGCAGGCATCATGGGTATCAAGCGTGGCGGGCATCTGTCGCCGGGCGCGCGTGCAGACGTCTGCATCTTCGACCCCCGCACCGAGCGCTTGCTCACCCGTGAATCGTTGCGCAGCCAGGGCAAGAACACACCGTTCCTCGGCTTGCCCGTGACCGGCATGGTTCGCCACACCATCGTCGAAGGTCGTGTCATGTTCGAGGCCAACACGCGCTGATCGCTTGAGCCCGTTGGCACGGGCCTGTCTATCGCAGCAATTGCACGGCGCCCCGATGGGCGCCGTTGATTTCTACCGGGCTCCAGAGCCCTGCATCAATCGATCTCTGTCCGCCGATTGTTCAAACAAAACAATCGCTTAATTGGTCTTCTTTCTACCCGGGCGCAAACCGGGCCGACGCTGCCGTGCGTCCCCGCCCAAAGGTGCAGGCTGACCATGCTGCCTGCATGAGCTTGCCGCGAACCCTCTCCGCAGTGCCTTGTGTGGCGCGCGATAGCCAACACATGGCAAAACGATAGTCGTTGATTAACCGCAATCTTCTTGCTGGTATTTGGCCGCCTGTGGCACCATTTCGACGCTTGGTGAGGCTCGCCGTGCGTCATGCACCGGCAGAGCAGCCGTAGGGTGTCGGGACAGAGAGGGACACCTGCGGTCAATAAGAACGAAACACGTAGAAGTCCTCGTTGCGACGAGATGTGCTTCACCTCGTCGCCGCGGGCTATCCCGGGTGGCAGAGACATGAGAACAATGGCAGCACGCGCAGCTTTTTTTGCGCTGGGCATCCTTGGCGCCCAGGCAAGTCTGGCGGAAACCGGTGCGACGACGAACAGTCGCTACAACCTGCAGCAACCGGTGACCCATATCGCAGAGCAGATCTACAACATGCACACGTTCATGTTGATCATCTGTCTGTTGATCTTCATCGCCGTGTTCGGCGTGATGTTCTATTCGGTTTATGCCCACCGCAAGTCGAAAGGCGCGGTGGCCGCCCAGTTCCACGAGAACACCACCGTCGAGATCGCCTGGACGATCGTGCCGGTGCTGATCCTGCTCGGTATGGCGTGGCCCGCTACCAAGACCGTGCTGGCGATGAAGGATACGACCAACGCCGACATCACCATCAAGGCAACCGGCTACCAATGGAAGTGGGGCTACGACTACATCAAGGGTGAAGGCGAGGGCATTCACTTCTTCTCGACGCTGTCCACGCCACGCGCGCAGATCGACCGCGGCGAATGGAAGGGCGACAACTACCTGCTCGAAGTCGACAACCCGCTGGTCGTGCCGGTGGGCAAGAAGGTGCGCATCCTGACGACCGCGCAGGACGTCATTCACTCATGGTGGGTGCCGGCCTTTGGCGTCAAGCAGGACGCTATCCCTGGCTTTATCCGCGACACCTGGTTCCGCGCCGACCGTGAAGGTGTCTTCCGTGGCAACTGCGCCGAGTTGTGCGGCAAGGACCACGGCTTCATGCCGATTGAAGTGCGCGTGCTGTCCGAATCGAAGTACCGGGAGTGGGTCGCCGGGCAGATGGCCGCCACCGGTGCGGCGGCGTCGGCCCCCATCGCCGCGCCCGCGCAGGTTCAGGCCGCTGCACTGCCTGCCAGCGTCTACTTCGACAGCAACAAGAACCGTATCGACGACGTCGGCAAGGCCGCCATCCGCGTGGCCGCCGACTGGCTCGCCGCCAATGCCGATGCCCGCGTGACCATCACCGGCTACACCGACAAGACTGGCAGTCTCGACAAGAACCAGGAGCTGGCCAAGAACCGCGCCGTCGCCGTACGCGACACGCTGGTCGCCGATGGCGTGGCGGTCGATCGCATCGTCATGCAGCCGCCGGCGCTGGTGACCGAAGGAGGCGACGGCCGCGCTGGCCGCCGCGTGGAAATCAAGACGGCGCCGTAAGCGCTGCTACCCAAGATTGATCGGCGCGAGCAGTGTGAGCTGACTCGCGCGGCATACGGAATCCGACAGGAGTTGAGACATGAGCGCCGTTACCCCTGAAGCGACCCTGGGACACGAGCACGCGCACGACCATCATCATCACGCCCCCACTGGCCTGATGCGCTGGATCACCACCACCAATCACAAGGACATCGGCACGATGTACCTCGTGTTCAGCTTCATCATGTTCCTGTCCGGGGGGGTGATGGCGCTGACGATCCGCAGCGAACTCTTCCAGCCCGGCCTGCAACTGGTGCATCCGGAATTCTTCAACCAGCTCACCACCATGCACGGGCTGGTGATGGTGTTCGGTGCGATCATGCCGGCCTTCGTCGGCTTCGCTAACTGGATGCTGCCGCTGATGCTGGGCGCTTCAGACATGGCCTTCGCGCGCATGAACAACTGGAGCTTCTGGCTGCTGCCGCCCGCGGCGATCCTGCTCATCGGTTCGTTCTTCGTGCCGGGCGGGGCGACCGCCGCAGGCTGGACGCTCTACGCGCCGCTGTCAGTGCAGATGGGCATGGGCATGGACATGGCGATCTTCGCCATCCACATCATGGGGGCGTCGTCGATCATGGGCGCCATCAACATCGTGGTGACCATTCTGAACATGCGCGCGCCGGGCATGACGCTCATGCGCATGCCGATGTTCGCCTGGACGTGGCTGATCACCGCCTATCTGCTGATCGCGGTGATGCCGGTGCTGGCTGGCGCGGTGACGATGGTGCTGACCGACCGCCACTTTGGCACCAGCTTCTTCTCGGCCGCCGGCGGTGGTGACCCGGTGTTGTACCAGCACGTGTTCTGGTTCTTCGGGCACCCCGAGGTGTACATCATGATTCTGCCGGCCTTCGGGATCGTTTCGCAGATCATCCCCACTTTCGCGCGCAAGCCGCTCTTCGGTTACGCGTCGATGGTGTACGCCACGGCGTCGATCGCCATCCTGTCGTTCGTGGTGTGGGCGCACCACATGTTCGTCACTGGAATGCCGGCGCCCACGCAATTGTTCTTCATGTACGCCACCATGCTGATCGCCGTGCCCACCGGCGTGAAGGTGTTCAACTGGATCGCCACCATGTGGCGCGGTTCGATGACGTTCGAGACGCCGATGTTGTTCGCCGTTGGCTTTATCTTCGTGTTCACCATGGGCGGCTTCACTGGCCTCATGTGCGCCATCGCGCCGGCCGACATCCAGTACCAGGACACTTACTTCGTGGTGGCGCACTTCCACTACGTGCTGGTGGCCGGCTCGCTGTTCGCGCTGTTTGCCGGCACGTACTACTGGATTCCGAAGTGGACAGGGCACATGTATGACGAAAAGCTCGGCCGCTATCACTTCTGGGCGTCGATCATCTTCTTCAACATTACCTTCTTCCCGATGCACTTCCTCGGGCTGGCCGGCATGCCGCGTCGCGTGCCCGACTACAACCCGGTGTTCACGGACTTCAACGAGATCGCCACCATCGGCGCCTTTGGTTTCGGCCTGTCGCAGGTGTTCTTCCTGTACATCGTGATCAAGTGCATTCGTGGCGGCGAGAAGGCCACAGCGAGCCCGTGGGAAGGCGCACAAGGTCTGGAGTGGACGGTGCCGTCTCCGGCTCCGCACCACACTTTCGAGACGCCGCCGACGTTCGATCCGGTCGCACACGGCGCGCATCACTGAACGACATGATGGAGGCCGGCAGCATGGCACCCAATCGCGCACGCAATATCCGCATGCTGGTGATCCTCGCCAGCATTGCGCTGGCGTTCTTCGTCGGCATCATCGCCAAGATCGCTTTGTTCGGACAATGACGTGATGGTCAACGAACGCGCCGCTGAAAACCGTCGCCTGCTCCGCCGCCTGGTCATCGCGGCCATCGGCATGTTCGGCTTCGGCTTTGCGCTGGTGCCGTTCTACAAGCAGATTTGTGAGATCGCCGGCATCAATCGCCTGGACAGCGCCGACGAAGTGCGCAACACGCAGGTGGATGAATCGCGCATCGTAACGGTGGAGTTCGACGCCAACACGCATGACATGCCGTGGCGCTTCAAGCCGCTCAAGACCAGCATGACGCTGCATCCGGGCCAACTGGTGCGTGTTAGACTATGAAGTGGAAAACACGCTCGACCGCCCCGTTACCGGGCAGGCCGTGCCGAGTTATGGGCCGCAGGTGGCCGGGCTGCATTTCAAGAAGCTCGACTGCTTCTGCTTTACGCAGCAGACCCTGGCGCCGCGCGAAAAGCGCGTCATGCCGGTGGTATTTACGATCGATCGCGCGCTGCCGGGCGAGGTCAACACGGTGACGCTGTCGTACACCTTCTTCGAGGTGGCGGGTACGGCTGGCGCAACAAAGGGCCGCGAAGGATGAGCGACGCGCCGCAGGACAAGCCGCCGGGTTTGCTGGGGACGATCCGTGCGGTGTTGTGGTCGTTCGCCGGCATCCGGCGCAAGAGCGACTACCAGCGCGATGCGGCGCAACTGAAGCCGCTACACGTGATCATCGCCGGCGTCGTTGGCGGTGTGGTGTTCGTGCTGGTGATCGTGGCGGTGGTCAAACTGGTGGTGATGAACGCGGCGTCCTGACGTCGCGGCAATGACAAAAACATAAGCACTGACGAGACACAGAGGGATCAGCATGAGCCAGACTGTCGAGAAGTACTTCGTACCCGAACCGTCGCGCTATCCGATCTTCGGATCGGTTGCGCTGCTGTTGCTCGGTAGCGGTGCGGCCATGTGGATGAACAAGGTCGACCACGGCCCGGCGATTGTCGCGCTTGGCTTTGCGGTGCTGCTCTACATGCTCTTTGGCTGGTTCGGGCAAGTCATCCACGAATCGCAGTCGGGCAAGTACGGCAAACAGGTCGACCGTGCCTTCCGCTGGAGCATGGGCTGGTTCATCTTCTCGGAGGTGATGTTCTTCGCGGCGTTCTTCGGCGTGCTGTTCTACGTGCGGGTCATCTCCGTGCCAGACCTCGGCACCGACCTGCAGCACCTGTTTTGGCCGGGCTATGAAGCTGCATGGCCGACGGCAGGCCCGTTCAACAAGGACGAAGAGTTCCTCCAGATGGGCTGGTTCGGCCTGCCGCTGATCAACACCGCGCTGCTGGTGACGTCAGCCGTGACGCTGACTATCGCGCACTGGGGCATCAAGAAGAACGCGCACGGACAGACCAACTTTTTTCTTGCGCTGACGATCCTGCTGGGAGCGATCTTCCTGGGCTGTCAGGCGTATGAATACCACCATGCCTACGCCGAGGGACTCAAGCTCACCACTGGCGTGTATGGCTCGACCTTTTTCATGATGACCGGCTTCCACGGCCTGCACGTGACCATTGGCGCGATCATGCTGACGGTGATGCTGGTGCGTTCGTTGCGCGGCCACTTCACCGCCGAGCACCACTTCGCCTTCGAGGCTGCGGCGTGGTACTGGCACTTTGTGGATTACGTATGGCTGCTGCTGTTTGTGGTGGTCTACATCCTGTAATGCAACACATGGCTGTCGCCATGTGGCGACAGCCAAGGCAGGGGGCGGGCCGATAGGGGCTACCTAATTGGCCGATAAATGGATTCTTGGGAGAAAAACGGGCGGCATCTGAGATAATCAGCGCCCCAGCAGATGGCCATGTATCCAACCCATGCGGTAGGCCACCGCCACCAAGATGAACAGCACCACCGACAGACCGACGCGCCACGTAAGCGCTCGCACGGTGCGTGTGCCTTCTCCCTTGTCGCGAATGAGATAGACAAGCCCGGACGCCAGACTGATGAAGATGGCAACCAGCAGAGCAATGACGACGTAGCGCATGAATGTCGGGCGCAAATGGACAAGATGCGAGAGTGTAGTCCGATGCGACGCGCACACGCAGGTGGAATACCAGTATGCGCGTCCGCCGCGTAGTGCCGCTCGTCGTGGGCCTTGCCATGGCGTTGTTGTGCGCCAGGCTTGGCGTATGGCAATGGCATCGCGCGGCCGAAAAAACCGCTTTGCAGGCATGCTTCGACGCAGCCGGATCGCCGCTCGCCGTTGACCGTGCCACCGATGTCGCGCCGTGGCAGCGGGTCGAGTTGCAGGGCACGTGGATGAACGCGCGCACGGTGTACCTGGACAATCGCGTACGCGATCAGGTTGCCGGCTTCGATGTGCTCACGCCGTTGTTGCTCGATCATGGCAAGGGCATTGTGATTGTCGATCGCGGCTGGATTGCAGGTGGTTCGGATCGCAGACAACTGCCGGTCGTGCCCACGCCGGATGGCGAGGTCGTCGTCACCGGGCTCGGCATGGAGCCGGCACATGGGTTCTCGCTGGGAGAGTCGAAAGACGAGCCGCGCGTGTGGCAACGCATCGATCCGGCGCGTGCCGCGCAGGAGATCGGGCAACCCGTGGCGCCGGTATACGTGCGGCAGGAGAGCGCCGCTGGCGATGGCCTCGTACGCGATTGGCCGCGACCGGATTTCGGCATCGACACACATCGCGGTTACGCCTTTCAGTGGTTCGCCTTTGCGGCGGTGCTGATTGGGCTGACCGCTTGGTATGGATGGAAAGCAGTACGCAAGAGCTCGTTCAAAACAGGCTCTATCGGGGGTAGCAGGCAGACATGACCATCGCAACGCTGCAGAACAGTACAGGTGAGGTGCGCCGCAAGACCGGGCGCCGCACGCTGTGGTTGATCTTCCTGGTGTGCCTTGCGCCCGTGCTGGCCTCGTACGCGGCCTTCTACCTGTGGCGCCCGCAGGCATTGGCGAATCAGGGACAGCTCGTCGAGCCGCCGCAGCCCGTGCAATGGCCCGCCGCTCAGGCAGAGGTGCTGCGTGGCAAATGGGTGCTGGTCGTGGCGATACCTTCGGTGTGCGATGCCGCGTGCGAGCAATCTCTTTATCTCACGCGGCAGGTCCGTACGCTGCAAGCCAAAGAGATGCACCGCGTGGCGCGTGTGGCGGTCGTTGCGGGCAACGACGCGGGCGAGACATCGGTCGACTCTGAGCTCATTCGTGTTCACGACGCCGCATTGGCGGCACAGATCGGGCCGGGTCGTGTGGCGATGGTCGACCCGCTCGGCAATCTCGTCCTCCGCTACAACGACCCTCTCGACGGCAAGGCGCTCAACAAGGATCTATCGCGCCTGCTGAAGTACTCCAGTCTGGGCAAATGACAGGTTTCTGAAGATGCGCCGCCTTGCTCTCATCGCACTCTTGCTGACCGCCGTGGTGGTCGTTTTTGGCGCCTACGTGCGCCTTTCGGACGCTGGCCTCGGCTGCCCCGACTGGCCAGGCTGCTACGGCAAGCTCAGCCCGGCGCACGCCGAAGAAGAAATCACGGCAAAGCACGCGGAAGATCCACACGGCTGGGTGTCGATGCCCAAGGCGTGGAAGGAAATGACCCACCGCTACATCGCTAGCACGTTGGGCCTGCTCATCGTGGCGCTGGCGGTGATGGCATGGCGTCGCTGGCGTCGACAACGCATTGCGCCGTGGCTGCCGTTCGCACTGGTTGCCGTGGTCGTGTTCCAGGGGCTGCTCGGCAAGTGGACGGTGACCTTGCTGCTCAAGCCCGCCATCGTCAGTTCGCACCTGTTGGGTGGCCTGACGGTGCTCGGGCTTCTCACGTGGATTGTGCATGCCGAATCCGGCGTGACGCGACGTGCCGTGTCGTCCGGTCGCGCGTTGGCCGCGCGTATCGGGCTGGTGTTGGTGGTGGCGCAGATTGCGCTGGGCGGTTGGGTGTTGAACCAACTATGCCGCGATGGCCTGTACCGATCTGCCGACCTGCAGCGGGCAGTGGGTGCCGCAGGGCATGGACTTTGACCATGGCTTCCACCTCGTGCGGGAGCTGGGCATGACGGCCGATGGCGACCGTCTGCCGTTTGGCGCTCTGCAGGCCATTCACTGGACGCACCGTGTGGGCGCGGTGATCGTCGGCGTGTTCCTGCTCGGTTTTGCCGTGGCACTGATGCGTCAACGCGAAGAGCGCACGCTTGGCGCCGTACTCGCGACTGCCGTGCTGCTGCAGATCGGGCTGGGCATTGGCAACGTGCTGCTGAGTCTGCCCTTGCCGCTGGCGGTGGCTCACAACGCGGGCGCTGCGTTGCTGGTCATCGTGATGGTGTCGATCAACTACTGTTTGCGTGCAACCCCGGTTGTCGAGGGCGCACAACGCATGAGCCCCGATCACGGCCTCGCCGCATCGGGTACAGGTTCTGAAGGAGTCCGGGCATGAAGGCCTTGTCCATTGAAAGGCTGAGCATTGGCCAGCATCTGCGCGCGTATCTCGCGCTGACCAAGCTGCGTGTGAACACGCTGATCGTTTTCTGCGCCGTCATTGGCATGTTCCTGGCGCAACCCGACGGACTACCGCCAATGCTCACGGTGCTGTGGGCGACGCTCGGCATTGGTGCGGTAGCGGGGGCGGCTGCGGCCGTGAACTGCCTGATTGAACAGAAGATCGACAGCGTCATGGCGCGCACCCGCGCACGTCCGCTGCCGCGCGGCGAAATCGGCCCGCTCGAAACCCTGCTGTTGTCCGGCGTGCTGGGCGGGGCGGGGCTGACGCTGCTGTATCACGCGGTCAATCCGCTCACCGCCTGGCTGACGCTGGCGACCTTCGTGGGCTACGCCATCATCTACACGGTCATCCTCAAGCCGCGCACGCCGCAGAACATCGTGATCGGCGGCGCTTCCGGTGCGATGCCGCCGGTGCTCGGCTGGGCGGCGATCACCGGCCACGTGTCGCATGACGCGCTGCTGCTGTTCCTGATCATCTTCGCGTGGACACCGCCGCATTTCTGGGCGCTGGCGCTGTACCGCACGCGCGAATACGAGCGCGCAGGGCTGCCCATGCTGCCGGTGACGCATGGTCCCGAGTACACCCGTCTGCAAGTGTTGCTCTATAGCCTGATCCTGGGTGGCGTGACGCTGTTGCCGTTCGCCACGCAGATGTCCGGCTGGCTGTATCTGGTCGCAGCCGTTGCGCTCAACGCGGTGTTCATCGGCTACGCCTGGAAGCTCTACCGCGACTACAGCGATGCGCTGGCGCGCCGTACGTTCAAGTACTCGATCCTGTACCTGTCGTTGCTGTTTGCAGCGCTGCTGGTTGACCACTATCTGATCTAGGCTGGTCGCAGCCTGATCGCTGCGGGATGATCCGGTTCTAGGGTGTTTCTGAACATCCGGCTGCCTTGCGCTCGCGCATGCCCGGTGCGGTGGACATGCGCGAGCGTTGCGGACTTTCGTCGAAGAGAGGGAAGTCCCATGAAGGTCAATGCCGCATTTCTGTTCGTCGCGCCCGAAGTCGACCGGACGGCTCATCGCTCGGTGGTCGATACCCCCGTCGTGTGCCTGACCGTGGTTGGCGTGAAAGACTACGAAGAAGCGCGCGAGGTAGCGCTCGAACTGGTCGAACAAGGCGTCGAAGCCATCGAACTGTGCGCCGGCTTCGGCCATGAAGGCGCAGCCATCGTTGCCAAGGCGGTACAAGGGCGCGCAGCGGTCGGCGTCGTCCGGTTCGACTCCCACCCCGGCTTCGGCTTCAAGAGCGGCGACGCGTTGTTCCAACGCTGATCCGACATTACGCCATTCCTGACGGCGACCATGTGGTCGCCGTTTTCGTTGAAAGCCCCGGCTATGCGACGGCTTGCCTCATCGCGCCCGCCGCTGCACCGCCGACAGGCAGGCCACCACCATCAAGCCCCCGATCAGCGAGATGTGTTCGATGAATACATGGAATTCCGCCGTGCGTTGAGGTTCAGCCATTGCCCAGAAGTTGTGTGCGATGGGAATGGTCAGCACGGTGAAGACAATCAGCATGCCCGCGCCCAGCCAGGCGAGAACATCGAAGATCACCAGCGCCGAGCCGACCAGCAGGACGACGATGACGGCCACGTTGAAGACCGCTGCCGGGTTGAGCCCGAAATACGCCATCTCGGCAACGCCTTCGTTGAAGCCGATCAGCTTGCCCAGTGCCGCGCTCCAGAACACGAACGTGAGGACGACGCGTGCCAACACACGCGCGAACCGGCTCGCAAGAAAATTCATCATGGTGTTGCTCTCCCTGTTGTGCCGCTTGTTATCGATCTATGCGACCTGAATGGCCGTCGGCTGGAACATAAGGCTCTGCGGGGCTTTGCGCAAGGATCGGTCCGTGTTGGATGGCAGCACGCGGCAGCAATGTTGCCGGGAGTGACGGCTATGGACTTTCGCCAGACCGGCCCCACATAGGACAATCGTCGTTTGCTCGTCCGCTACGCCTCCCCATGTCCGCCAAGCCCGCCACTGCCCATCCGTACATCCGCATTCGCGGAGCCCGCCAGAACAACCTGAAGAACCTCGATCTGGACATTCCCACCGGGGAACTGGTGGTCGTGACAGGGCCGTCCGGCTCGGGCAAGAGTTCGCTGGTGTTCGACACGTTGTACGCCGAGGGCCAGCGCCGCTACGTCGAAACCTTTTCGCCGTACGCGCGCCAGTTCCTTGACCGCATGGACAAGCCGCAGGTGGATCGCATCGATGGCGTGCCGCCCGCCATTGCGATCGATCAGGCCAACCAGGTGCGTACGTCGCGCTCGACCGTCGGCACCATGACCGAGTTGGCCGACTACCTGAAGCTGCTTTATGCGCGGGCGGCGCATCTGCATTGCCGGCAGTGCGGGGCGTCGGTGCAGCGGGATACGGCGGAGACCATTCTGGACGACGTGATGCGCCGCGCGGCAATGGCAGACGATCCGCGTCTGGCGGTGGTGGCTCCGCTGGCCATTCCCGAGAACTTCACGGCCGACGAAATGCGCGGGCACCTGGAACGCCAGGGCTACACGCGCGTGGCCGAAGCGGCAGGCAAGACGCTGGCGGTGACGGTTGATCGATTCCGCGCAGCCGGCGTGGAGCGCGCGCGCGCAATGGAAGCGCTGGAAAAGGCGCTTCAGCTATCTGGTGGCCGTGTTGCCGTGCACGTGGGGGGCGAAGTGGTGGAGTCGCCCACGCCCGAAACGGTGTGGCGTTATAGCGCCGATCTGCACTGCGCGACCTGCGACATCCAGTACGCAGAACCCACCCCCGCGCACTTTTCGTTCAACTCGGCCGTCGGCGCCTGCGAAACGTGCCGTGGCTTTGGCCGTGTGATCGGCATCGACGCCGGCCTGATCGTGCCGGACGAATCGAAGACGCTGGCCGACGGCGCGGTACGCCCGTGGCAGACGGAGAGCTACAACGAATGCCAGCGCGACCTGATGCAGTACGCCAAGAAGCGTGGCATTGCCACCAATATCGCGTGGCGCGATCTGCCTGAAGAACATCGCCATTGGGTGATGGAAGGCGAGCCTGAATGGAAGAACTGGAACAAGTCGTGGCCGGGCACGTGGTACGGCGTGCGGCGCTTTTTCGACTGGCTCGAGACCAAGGCGTACAAGATGCACATCCGCGTGCTGCTGTCGCGCTATCGGGCCTATACCGATTGCCCGGCTTGCCTGGGGGCACGCCTCAAGACCGATTCGCTCCTGTGGCGCGTAGGCACCCGCGAGCAGGCCGACGCCGCGCTGGGCAGCGCACGCCGCCGCTTCCGTCCCAACGGCGCGACCTTGCCCGAGGCCCTGCTGCAGAGTCTGCCGGGCTTGTCGATTCACGACGTGATGCGTTTGCCGGTGGAGCGCACGCGAGACTTCATGGCGCAGCTTGCACCCGCTGGCGCTGCCGGCGATGCAGTCGATCTGGTGATGACCGAAGTGCGCAGCCGCATCGACTATCTGTGCGCGGTGGGGCTGGGCTATCTCACGCTCGATCGCCAGAGTCGCACGCTGTCGGGCGGCGAGGTCCAGCGCATCAACCTGACGACCGCGTTGGGCACGTCGCTGACCAACACATTGTTTGTGCTCGATGAGCCTTCGGTGGGCCTGCATCCGCGCGACATCGATCGCATCAACGGCGTCATGCGTCGCCTGCGCGATGCGGGCAATTCGCTGGTGGTGGTCGAGCACGACCCGGCCGTGATGCTGGCCGCCGACCGCATCATCGACATTGGCCCAGGGCCGGGTGCCGCGGGCGGCAATATTGTTTTCCAGGGCTCGCCGGACGAATTGCGTGGCCGTACCGACACGGTGACGGCGCGCTACCTTGGTGGGCATGAGCACGTTGACGCCGGCCTCGTGCGGCGCGAAGTTGAACGCGTTGACGCCGCGCCTGCGACTGTTGGGCGCACGCGCCAACAACCTCAAGAATGTGGACCTTGCTGTGCCGCTGCAACGGCTGGTGTGCGTGACGGGCGTATCAGGGTCGGGTAAGTCCACGCTGATCCAGGATGTGCTCTTCCCGGCGATGAAAAAAGCCAAGGGCGAGGCGACCGAAGCGCCCGGAGAATTCGACCGGCTGCACGGCGACGATCTGGTCGATGCGATCGTCATGGTCGACCAGTCGGCCATCGGCAAGACGACGCGCTCGAACCCGGCCAGCTATGTGGGTGCCTTCGACGTTATCCGCAAGCGCTATGCGGCGCTGCCCGAAGCCGAGCAACGCGGCTACACCGCCGGCACGTTCTCGTTCAATTCGGGAGATGGCCGTTGCCCGACCTGCGGCGGCAATGGCTTCGAACACGTTGAGATGCAATTCCTCTCCGACGTGTATCTGCGCTGCCCGGACTGCGACGGCAAGCGCTATCGCCCCGAAGTGCTGGAAATCAAGCTGCGCGACAAATCGATTGCCGATCTGCTGGAACTGACCGCAGCCGAAGCGCTGGCGTTCTTCCGCGACGACAAGGAACTCGCGCGCGTGCTGCAGCCGCTGGTCGACGTGGGGCTCGACTATCTCACGCTGGGCCAACCGGTGCCGACCTTGTCGGGCGGTGAGGCGCAGCGCCTGAAGCTCGCGGGTCACCTGGCCGAAGCCAGTACGGCGGCGAGCAAGAAAAAAACCAAGAGCACCAAAGTCGCGCAAGGCACGCTGTTCCTGTTCGACGAACCGACCACCGGCTTGCACTTTGGTGACGTGGCGAAGCTGTTGCGTGCGCTGCGCGCACTGGTTGACGCGGGCAATTCGGTGCTTGTCGTCGAGCACAACCTCGATGTGATGCGTGCGGCCGACTGGTTGATCGACCTCGGCCCCGAAGGCGGTGATGCGGGCGGCGAGATTCTCGTCGAAGGCACGCAGCGCGATCTGCTCGCGCAACCGACTTCGCATACGGGCCACGCTTTGCGCGAGTACGAAGCCGCACTCGTCAAGCCGCCGGCAGAAGCCGCGCTTGAAGTCGCGGAACGTCGCGCGAGTTATCGCGCGGTGCGCGAGTCGATCGACATCGTTCACGCGCGCGAACACAACCTCAAGAACATATCGGTCAACATCGCCCACAACAGCTTTACCGTGGTGACGGGCGTGTCGGGTTCGGGCAAGTCCACGCTGGCGTTCGACATTCTGTTTGCGGAAGGCCAGCGCCGTTATCTCGAATCGCTCAACGCGTATGCGCGGCAGTTCGTGCAGCCGGCCGCCAAGGCCGAAGTCGATGCCGTGTTCGGCATTCCGCCCACGGTGGCCATCGAGCAGCGCACCAGTCGCGGCGGGCGCAAGAGCACGGTGGGCACGCTGACCGAGGTGCACCACTTCCTGCGCTTGTTGTTCGTGAAGCTGGGCACGCAGTACTGCCCGACCTGCAACGTGCCGATCGAGCCGCAGAGTTTCGATGCCATCGCTGCGCGCGTCCTGCGTGAGTATCGCGGCCAGCGCATCGGCCTGCTGGCGCCGCTGGTGGTGAGCCGCAAGGGTCTGTACACCGATCTGGCAAAGTGGGCCAAGGGCAAGGGGTACACGCATCTGCGCGTCGACGGTGAGTTTCTGCCGGTGTCGCCGTGGCCGCGTCTCGACCGCTACAAGGAACACAACATCGAATTGCCCGTGGGCGATACGGTGGTGAGCGCCGAGGATGAGGCCGGCCTGCGGGCCTTGCTCGCGCAGGCACTGGAATTCGGCAAGGGCGTGGTGCAGGTGCTGCCGGTCGACAAAGGACTGGGCGGTACGGCGACGGCGTTTTCCACGCTGCGTGCGTGCCCGTGTTGCGGCACGAGCTTCCCTGAACTCGATCCGCGCCTGTTCTCGTACAACTCCAAGCACGGCTGGTGCGAAAGCTGCTGCGGTACGGGCGTTGAAATTCCGAAGTGGATGAAAGACCCGGATGTCGATGTGGCCGAGATGGAATTCTCCGGCCTTGAAGAAGGCTCCGAAGAAACCACCTGTCGCGCGTGCAACGGGCAACGCCTCAATCCGACTGCGCTGGCGGTGCGCTACCGCGATCAGTCCATCGCTGACTACAGCCGCCTGGCCGTCGGCCACATGGCGGAGTGGGTGCGTGGGTTGGCGCTTGTTGGGCGCGAAGCCGAGATCGGCCGCGACATCGTGGCGGAACTGGGCAGCCGGTTGTCGTTCCTGCAAGACGTGGGGTTGGGATATCTCGCGCTCGATCGCGCGGCCCCGACGCTGTCGGGTGGCGAGGCGCAGCGTATCCGCCTGGCATCACAGCTCGGCAGCAATCTGCAGGGTGTGTGTTACGTATTGGACGAGCCTTCCATCGGCCTGCATCCGCGCGACAACGGCGTGTTGCTCGACATGCTTGCGGCACTGCGTGGCAAGGGCAATACGGTGGTGGTCGTGGAACACGACGAAGAAACCATCCGCCGTGCCGATGAAGTGCTCGATCTCGGTCCCGGCGCAGGGACGCGCGGTGGGCAACTGGTGGCGAAGGGCGACGCCGCCATGCTGATGGCATCCGCAGAGTCCGTGACGGGTGCCTGTTTGCGCGAACCGCTGCAGCATCCGCTGCACACGCGTACCGATGTCGGCAAGAGCGATGCGCACGTCACGCTGTCCGGCGCCAATCTGCACAACCTCAAGAACGCGACCGCGCATGTGCCGCTCGGTCGGCTGACCGTGGTGACGGGTGTGTCGGGTTCCGGCAAGTCGACGCTGGCACGCGACATCCTGCATGCGAACCTCAAGCGGTTGGTCTATGCCGACACGCCTGTCGCAAAGGGTAAGCGCGCCAAGGCGGGCGACACTGCGCCCGTGTCACGCGAGATCGAAGGGTGCGCCGCGCTGACGGGATGGGAGACCATCGGTCGGGTGCTTGAAGTCGACCAGACGCCCATCGGCAAGACGCCACGGTCCTGTCCGGCGACGTACGTTGGTTTCTGGGATGCCATCCGCAAGCTGTTTGCCGAAACTGAAGTCGCCAAGCTGCGCGGCTGGGGGGCGGCGCGCTTCTCGTTCAACACGGGCGACGGACGCTGCCCGGCGTGCGAGGGCGCTGGTCAGCAGACGGTGGCGATGAACTTTCTGCCCGACGTAAAAGTGACGTGCGACGTGTGCGGTGGTGCGCGCTTCAATAGCCAAACACTGACGGCGTTGTGGCGCGGTAAGAGCATTGCCGACGTGCTGGCGATGGAAGTCGACGAAGCGGTGGAGTTCTTCGCCGCGCATCCGTCGGTGCAGCATCCGCTCAAGCTGTTGCAGGACGTGGGGCTCGGTTATCTCACCCTCGGTCAGCCTTCGCCCACTTTGTCGGGCGGCGAAGCGCAGCGCATCAAGCTGGTGACGGAGCTGTCGAAGGTGAAGCTCGATGGAGCCGTACGCAATCCGCGCGCCAAGAATCCGCACACGCTCTACGTGCTCGACGAGCCAACCGTGGGCCTGCATATGGCCGACGTTGCCAAGCTCATTCATGTGCTGCATCGACTGGTGGAAGCGGGCAATACCGTGCTTGTCATCGAGCATGATCTCGATGTCATGGCCGAAGCCGATTGGATTGTCGACCTCGGCCCCGAAGGGGGTGATGGCGGCGGCGAGGTGGTGTTCGAGGGACCCGTGTCGAGCATCCTCAAAGCCAAGACACACACGGCCGAGGCTTTGCGCGCTTTCCTTGCCCGCCATGCCGAAATGGCCAATGCCTGATGCCGCGCTGTTCTGCTCGCGTGGGGTTACCCTGCGCGAGCGGACAGAGCGGGCCAATGTCATGAGCCTGATGAACGCGAGTGCTAGTCGTTGGGTAGCAGGGGCGCATTCCTGCGAGAGTAGATGAGCCTTGAACTGGAGGACTTACCCATGATCGATTCGACGAACACTGCCGCCGGTGCCCGCGTTGCGGTCCTGCGTCTGGCCATGGTGACCGGAGCGTCGTCCGGTATCGGGCGTGCCTTCGCGCGACGGCTGTGCGCAGACGGCTACAACCTGATTGCCGTCGGGCGCAGCCGCGATCGGCTTGATGAACTTGTCGCCGACTTCCCCGCCGTCGAAGTGCGCCCGCTGGTGGCCGATCTTTCCACCCACGATGGCGTCGAAGCCGTCGCCGAAGCGTGTGCTAGTCAGCCTATCGATCTGCTGGTGAACAACGCAGGCGTGGCTCACTACATGTCCTTCACCCAATTGCCCGCCGACAAGGCGAGCGAGTTGCTGCATGTGAAGGTCTTCGCCCCGACTCTGCTGGCGCGCGCCGCTGCCGGGAACATGGTCGGGCGAGGCGGCGGAACGCTCGTCAATGTCGCTGGCATGCTGGCATTTGGAGGGCCGGCTCCGCTGAGCAAGGCGGCGGGGCGCGCAGCCTACGTTGGTACGCTGGCTTACCTCGTTGCGTTCTCGCAGGCGCTGCATGAGGAGCTGAAAGGGCTCGGCATGCGCATTCAGGTGTTGTGCCCCGGGATCGTCGCGACCGAATTCCACGAACGGCAGGGTATGGATCTGAGCGCATTGCCGCGTATGTCAGCGGAAGATGTCGTGACAGCCAGCCTGCGCGGACTTGAGCTTGGCGAGCTGGTGTGCGCGCCCGGAGTAGAGCGTGGCGATCTGCTCGACACGATATTCCAGGCCGACCTTGCCGCTTTTACGGCACAGTCTCCTCAACTTGCGACGCGCTACCGGGGCGATTGAGGTTGCCGCTACTGCGGCTTGGCGCAAACGCGCCATTGACGCCGCGGGCTGCTATTGCACGGCGGCTGCGCTGGGTATTTCACCAAGGAATTCGTGCTGGAACATGCACATGCGAATTGCATTGCGATAGCTGCCGTTGCTGAAGAACTCCTGGATGAGTTCACCTTCGACGCGGAAGCCAAGTTTGCGATAGATGTGGATCGCCTTTTCGTTGCTGCTGTCGACCAGCAGGTAGAGCTTGTGCAGGTTGAGCACGGCGAAAGCGTATTGAATGGCAAGCCAGGCCGCCTGCCTCGCATGGCCGTGCCCCTGATGCTCGGGCGCGATGATGATCTGGAATTCGGCTCGCCGATGGATGTGGTTGATCTCGACGAGCTCGACCAGACCGACTTTCTGTTCACCATGCTCTACGACGAAGCGCCGTTCGCTCTGATCGTGAATGTGTTTGTCATAAAGATCGGCGAGTTCGACGAATGCCTCATACGGTTCTTCGAACCAGTAGTGCATCACCGTTTCATTGTTGTCCAACTCGTGGACAAAACTCAGGTCGCTTCGCTCCAGCGGGCGCAGGCGCAATTTCTTTTCGTGGGTCATGGCGTCGTCATCCTGTATGGCGTTGCCACGGTAGACCTGCCGCCAGCGAGCCGGGTTCCGGACGAACGATGCGCTGGCCCGGACTCACTGCACGCGATGACTACGCAGTAGCGCACTCACCGGCATTGGCACGGCGGTCGATCGACAAAGGCGCGGATGGCTGCGATGGTTGGCGCCGTCTGCTCTTCCATGAGCCAATGACCGGAATTGGCGATCACGACTTGATGCACGTCGTCGGCGGCGAAACGCATGATGTGAGCCATGGTCGCGCCCAATGAGTGGTCACCCCCGATGGCCAATACCGGCATCTGCAGACGTCCGCGCGCTACCGATTGCCGGTTGTCCGCCGCGTCCTGATCGAACGCTGCAAATTGCATGAAGCCCGCGTGCATGCGCCCCGGTCGGGCATAAAGCGCTGCATAGTGGCGACGCGTTTCTTCCGGAAAGTGCACAGGATCGGCTGAGAATTCGTTCCAGAATCGATCAAGGTAAATGCGCTCACGCCCGGCGACCAGCCGTTCCATGTCGGGGCCGCCAAAGCGGAAGTGCCAGAGCAGCGGGCTCTTGAGAATGTCGTCCCAAGGGCCCACGCCGGGGACCGGGGCGTCCATCATGATGAGGCGCGTGGTGCGATCTGGGTGTGCTTCGGCAAATGCAAAGGCGACCATGTTGCCGATGTCGTGGCCGACCACTACCGCTTGTTGCACCTTGAGCGCGTCCATCACGCCGGCGATATCTTCGGCCTCGTTCTTCTTGGTGAAGCCATCCGTTGCCACGGCGGACAATCCCATGCCACGCAGATCAGGCGCGATCACCGTGTGGTCGCGCATCAGGTCCGCCGCGAGTGGCGCCCACATGTCGCCGGTATCCCCGTAACCGTGAAGCAGGACGACGGCCGGGCCTGAACCGCCTACGCGAACGTGAATGGTGGTGCCGTTCGATGAGATGTCCTGCGTGCGAAATCCGTTCGGGAATGTCGTCTGGTCGGCAAGTGCCGCCCCGCTGAGGGTCATCCAGGCGATCGATGCCACCAATGCTCGTTTCATCGCGATCCTCCTTCGTTGGGCGATCGCATCTGATCATCGGCCGAGTCGCGCGTCTTGATTGAACGGTGCGTTTTCTGGCGAATATGTGCTTTTTTCTTCGTATGTCGTTCCGCGTGGTGCAACGCTGTCTGCAGGCTCCGTTCACAGGCCGGTCTTTGGGGAGACGATATATTTTGTGCGGCGCACCAGATAAGTGCATGAAAACAGGCTAGTTTTATCTGGAACTCATTTCATGAATCTCCATGAGTGTGACGGGACCGCATCGGAGGTGGACCAGGCATTTCACGGGGATTCATGAAATGAGTTCTAGCCGCAGGTTGCGTTGGGTTGGGGTGGGGACTTCTCACTGAGGAGCAATACATGCAATCCGATCTCAGCTACAGCCGGAACTACGTTTCGCAATTCAAAGCGGACTCGGTGTCGCAACTCACGACCAAAGGCCCGAAGACCTCACGCCTGCTGGTGTCGCATCTGCGCCGGGATACGCCCGGACATGGGCTGGTGACACCACCCCGGGGCGATGCGGTTTTTTCGGTGTTGCTTCAACTGCGTGAGCAGACGCACAGAGAACTCTTTCTGGATGGCCGGTGCATTCACCGCGGCGCTTATCTTGCGCGGACGACGAGCGTGGTCAATCACCTTGAATTGCCATGCGCAAATCTGATCAGCCCGTTCGACAGCCTGATGTTCACGATTCCCCAGACCGCGTTGAACGAGATCGCCGACGAGTCCGGCGTGGCGCGGATCGACCACCTCCACTGCAAACCGGGCGGTGTGCTGGACGAGACGGTGTGGCACCTTGGCAATGCGCTTCTGCCCGCGTTGGAGCGCCCCCATGAGGTCAGTGCGATGTACGCCGAACACGTCATGCTCGGCGCCTACACCTACTTTGCGCAGACTTTCGGTGGCATGCGTTCGCCAAAGGAGCGACCAGGAATGCTCGCTCCATGGCAACTCCGGCGAGCGATGGAAGCCATGACATCACAGCTTGATGGCGATCTGTCGTTGAAGATGCTCGCATCGGCCAGCGGGCTGTCAGTCAGCTATTTCATTCGCGCATTCAAGGCGAGCACCGGTGATCCGCCACATCGCTGGATGCTGCGCCAGCGCGTCGAGCGCTCAAAGACGCTTCTGCGAGCCACCGAAGCGACTCTTGCCGAGATTGCTGTCAGTTGTGGGTTTGCGGACCAGAGCCACCTTTCCCGGGTGTTCAAATCTTTCGTCGGTATCAGCCCCGCCGCGTGGAGGCGCTGCGTTCGGAGTTGAATCCGCAAGCCGGCCGCGCGGGCTTGGTTGGAATCCGGTATTCAGCCACTTATGCCATCGAGGCCGGTCTTTCTGTTCGCTACATAGCATTGCGGAATATGCAATGCACCTTTAATTCGTTCCCTCCTGTCGCCACGCCTCGTACAGTGGCTGCACCCCAAATCAATCGGAGAGAACGAACATGAGCATCCAGGCGATCAATGTGCGCAACCAGTTCCGCGGCAAGGTAAAAGAGATCGTGCGCGGGGACGTGGTCAGCGAGGTCGATGTGGAGACGTCTTCGGGCATCGTCACGTCGGTGATTACCACCCGCTCGGTCGACGAGCTTGGCCTCAAGGTCGGCCGCGAGGTCGTGGCCTTGGTCAAGTCGACCGAGGTGTCCATCGCGACCCTCTGATGGTCGCCTGACGGAGCTGCGCCATGTCCACCGTGCTCATCGTGCCCGGCCTTCACGGCAGTGGGCCTCAACACTGGCAGAGCTGGTTCGAGTCGCAATTGCCGGGCGCGGTGCGCGTCGAGCAGAGCGATTGGGAGACCCCGTATCTGCCGCGCTGGGCGGGTGCGGTCCGTCGTGAGCTGGATCGTGCCAATGGCCACGTGTGGATCGTGGCGCATAGCTTCGGCTGTCTGGCGAGTGCGCATGCGGCGTGGGATTTTCGCGACCGTATCGCGGGCGCGATGTTCGTTGCGCCGGCCGACCCGGACAAATTCGGCGTGCGCGAGATGCTGCCTGACCAGAACCTTGGGTTTCCGAGCGTGGTCGTGGCGAGCACCAACGACCCTTGGGTGCGCTTGATGAAAGCGGCATACCTGGCTGAGCGCTGGGGCAGCCATTTCATCAACGTCGGCGCCGCCGGGCATATCAACGTCGACTCGGGCTTTGGGCCGTGGCCAGAGGGCCTGCGCATTTTCGAGCAGCTTCGCCAGACGCAGTCGGATTTGCCGCTGGGGCGGCTGGATGCCGCCGCTAGTGCTGGCAAACCTTCGCGCAAAGGGGGTAATGCCCCGCGACGCGGCGGTTTCAACTGGATGAGCTATTTGGGAGAAGCATCATGAGTTTGCGGCTTGGTGATACGGCGCCCGACTTCGAGCAGGACTCGTCGGAAGGCCGAATCCGCTTTCACGAATGGCTGGGCCATAGCTGGGGTGTGCTGTTCTCGCATCCGGCCGACTTCACGCCAGTGTGCACGACCGAGCTGGGGCTGACGGCCAAGCTCAAGGACAAATTCGCCGAGCGTGGCGTGAAGGTGATCGCGTTGTCGGTCGACCCGGTCGAGTCGCACGTGAAGTGGATCGACGATATCAACGACACGCAGAAGACGACGGTGAACTTCCCCATCATCGCGGATGCGGACCGCAAGGTGTCGGAGCTGTACGACCTGATTCATCCGAACGCGAGCACGACGGCGACGGTGCGTTCGCTGTTCGTGATCGATCCGAACAAGAAGGTGCGCTTGGTCATTACTTACCCGGCGAGCACGGGACGTAACTTCGACGAGATCCTGCGCGTCATCGATTCGCTGCAGCTCACCGACAAGCATTCGGTGGCAACGCCCGGCAACTGGAAGCAAGGCGATGAGGTCGTCATCGTGCCGTCGTTGCAGGACCCGGACGAAATCAAGCGCCGCTTTCCGGCGGGCTATCGCGCTGAGCGCCCCTATTTGCGCCTGACGCCGCAGCCGACCTGAATCGCCGAGCGTTCATGACATTCGGGCCGCGTGCTCGCCAGTGCGAGTCGCGGCCCGATGCATTTTGTGCGCGGATGCTCGGCGTTATTCGCCGAGATCTTCGCCGTGCGCTTCGGGCTGCCACGTCACTGCGATCACGCGCAGCGTCACCGTTTTGCCGCTGGGCACTCGCCATTCGATGTTCTGTCCGGCCTGCAGGCCGAGCAGCGCGCTGCCGACCGGGGTGAGGATGGAGATGCGCGGCTTGTCCTGCTTGTCCGCATCGCGCGGGAAGGAGAGCGTGGACTCGGTTTCGCCATCGCCGCCTTCGATGGCAAAGCGCACCGTGGAATTCATCGTTACCAGGTCGCTCGGCGCGGCACTCGGGTCGATGATGTCGGCACGGTCGATTTCATCCGACAGGATGGCGCCGTTCGGCGCAGTGCGGCCAGCCGGGGAATCCAACAACGCGCGCAGGCGGTCGTAGTCGAAGCTGGTCAGGGTGATGGCGGTTTTCATGCAGTTCTCCTCCGGCGGCGACCCAAAAGAAAAGGGGCTGTTGCCAGCCCCTTTTTCTGAGTGATGCCTGGCTGGCTTATTTGACGCGGTTGCGGTACTCGTCGGTGCGGGTGTCGATTTCGATCTTGTCACCGATTTCGACGAAAGCCGGGACCGGCAGTTCGAAGCCGGTGGCGAGCTTGGCGGGCTTCATGACCTTGCCCGAAGTGTCGCCCTTGACGGCCGGTTCGGTGTAGACCACTTCACGCACGACCGAGGTCGGCAGTTCGACCGAGATTGCCTTTTCGTTGTAGAACACGACTTCGCATTGCAGACCGTCTTCCAGGTACTTGAGCGCGTCGGTCATGTTTTCCGATTCGATCTCGAACTGGTTGTAGTCGGCGTCCATGAACACGTACATCGGATCGGCGAAGTAGGAGTAGCTCACTTCCTTGCGATCGAGCTGAACGACTTCGAACTTGTCGTCGGCCTTGTAGACCGATTCCGACGGCGCGCCGGTCAGCAGGTTCTTCAGCTTCATCTTGACGACGGCGGCGTTGCGGCCGGACTTGTTGTATTCGGACTTTTGCACGACCAGAGCGTCGTTGCCGACCATGATCACGTTGCCGGAGCGCAGTTCTTGAGCAGTTTTCATTGATACACCTAGCGGGTTTCGGCTCCCGCTTATGGGGGCCTGACGGGTTTTATAACTGGTTGAAACCAAACCTATTATTCTACCAAGCTCTTACAAAAAAGCGCTAGGTTGCTGGCAAGGTCACCTTGTTTTGCGAGCCCATCCGCCCATTGGTCGGCATGTGCACGCAAGGCCGGCAGCGTGGTGCCAAGCGTTGCCCAGGCTTTGCCGATGCCGGTTGGCGCTTGATTCCAGGCGCACCAGATGTCCTCCAGCGCCGTACGCACCTCGGGCGCGAGACCTTCGCTGTACACGCCAAGAAAGGCGTGGAGTTTCTCCATGTGCGCGTTTTCGTCCTGCCTGTAGATGTGCCAGATGAAAGGCCGCCGCGCCCATTGCGCACGGACGAATGAGTCCTCGCCACGCACGAAGTTCACGTCGCTCATCCACAGCAACCGGTCGTAGTCGTCCTGTGACATGAACGGCAGGATGCAGACGCGGAGCGCGCCCGCCTCGATGACATCGCCGGGGGCGAGAGATTCTCTGCCACTCCACGCAGCAATGGCCGGAAGCGGCCGCCCTGCGGGAACCGCGCAGTGAACGGCCCGATCGCCTGCGGCCCAGGCATCGAGCAAACTGGGCAGGGCGGGGTTTTCGTAACTGAAGAGCGACACGCGTAGCGCGTCGGCTGTCGGCGTGACAACGCCCATGCGCGACCACCACTCGGTTTGTGCGGCGAGGTCATACAGGCACGCGGCTCGGCGGGCGTCGAGCGCCCCTTCCTTGATGAGTCCTCCGGTCCCCGGCCGCACGCCCGGGAAGAAAAAGTGCTTGCGCAGCCCGAGTTGTGGATGTGTCGATGCCAGTCCGTGGCATCCGGTCACCCAATCTTCCGCCGATAGGTATTCGAGGTTGATCCAGACGGGCGGCCTCGCTCGTCGCGCCATGTTGGCGAGATAGGCGGGCGGGAGTTCGCACGCAAACGCTTCGATGACGATATCTGCGGGCGGTGCCGAGTCGGCCGATTCCGATGTCCAGTGACGGACGTTGACGCCATCGATCATCTGCTGTGCGACCTCTTTTGCGGTCGGCGCGATGCTGCGCATCGCGCCGAGGTCATCCACCCACAGTCGGATGGGCGCGCCATGTTCGCTAGCCAGTTGCCGGGCGAGCCGCCAGCACACGCCGATGTCGCCGAAGTTGTCGACAACGGTGCAGAACAGGTCCCAGGTCGGCGCAGTTGGTGTCACTCGGACGCTCCGTCCGTAGCGAGCAGATGGCGTACGTGCGCCTGTATGTCGGCGGGCCAGTCGGCGATGTGGGTGAAGACACCATCGATGTCGCCACGGTAAAGGGCTCGCGTGGCTTCTTCGTACCCGGCGCGGTCGCCGCCCATGACCATCATGAAACGGTCAGCCGCTTCCTGCGCCAGTCGCTGACGCGTGGTGTCGTCAGCCTTACGGGCTTGGTTGACAAGGCGTCGCAACGTTACGGACGCGCCACCCGGTTGCGCGCCGAGCCAGTCCCAGTGACGCGGCAGCAGTGTGACTTCACGCGCCACCACGCCCAGACGCGGCCGGCCGGGGGGGCGGCGTGATCCCTCTGCGGTGTCGTCGGCGGTCGTGGGTGGTGCATCGCGCAGATCGATGTCGCGTTGATGGCCACCTTCATCGAAAACGAGAAGCGTATGTCCGGGGGCCGATTCCAACGCCCGGCGAGCGGCGGCGGTCACTTGAGGCAGGCTACCGCTGGCGAGGCGGGTGTCGCCCAAGAAGGCGATGTATTGCGATGAAGACATGAGTGGTCCTTACAAGGGAATGGTGGCATTATTGTCCGGGTATAAATGCGCGTCAATACATCCGGGTAAAATTGTCTGGTTTGAGATGGATCGTTAAAGTTGTATGACAACCGGCGTACAATTCGCAGATGTCGTCCCGCATCAACCCCCAGATTTTTTCCCTCATCGCGGTTTCGTTGCTTGCCCACGTCACCATGTCCGGTGGCCGTGTAACGGCATCGCTGTACGCGCTACAGCACGGCGGCTCCGAAGCTCTGGCGGGTGTGGCCTACAGCCTGTACAACCTGCTCCCGGCATTTCTCTCCTTGGCGTGCGGACGGTGGGTGGATCGCGTGGGGCCGCGCCGCGTGATGCGGGTGAGTCTTGTCCTGATGATCGTTGGGCTGGCGTTGCCGGCGGTGTGGGATTCGATCTATGCCGTATTCGGCACTGCAATCCTGAGTGGCTTGGGGTTTTCGAACTACATGCTGGCCGCGCACGTGGCCGTCGGGCTGATGCCGTTCGAGCGCGAGAGTGATCGCGTCGGCATGTTCGGTTGGCTGCAAATGGGCAATTCGGTGTCGGCAGTGGTCGGACCATCGATTACCGGATTGATGATCGACTACCGTGGCTTTGGTGCGGCCTTCGGCATGCTGGCGGCAATCGTCGCCATGAGCCTTGCCTGTTCGTTCCGCGTACGTTTGCCCGATACCGGACGGGTTCGACCTGCTGGCGAGCGCGGCGAAAACCTGATGGCCATCGTCTGGCGCGACCCGCAATTGCTCCGCGTGTATGCCGTCGCCATGACGATTTCATTGTCATGGGACGGATTCGTCTTTATGGCGCCCGTGCTTGGACATGCACGCGGCTACAGCGCGACGGAAGTCGGCATGGTGCTGTCGGCGTTCGCGTGCGGGACGTTTTCGGTCCGCGCCCTGTTGCCGTGGCTGTCGAGGGCGATGTCGGAATGGCGCATGCTGGCGCTGGCCTTTACCGTGTCAACGTGCGTCTTCGTGAGTCTCCCCTTCGTGCACGTCGGCTGGTTGCACGCGGCGATGGGGTTTGTTTTTGGGTTGGCTGCGGGTGGTGGGCATCCTAACGTCGTCAGCCTGATCTATCGCTACGTGCCGCAAGGTCGGGTGGGCGAGGGGATCGGCTTGCGTTCGCTGGCCGGCAACCTCACCGGCCTTGTCGGGCCATCGGTGTTTGGCGCGATCTCTGCCATGTTTGGCGTGGTGCCCGTCTTCCTGCTGGTGGGTGGGGTGATGGGCGCTTCGAGTTGGCAGGCACGGCGTGGTGCGCGACTGGCGCCGGCCGCGTGATTCGTCTTAGTTGGCGAATGCGGTATCGAGGCTGGCGTCGAACGCCGCCAACGCTGACCTGAGCTGTTCAAAGGCCTGCATGGCTCGCGGGGCGTCGCTGTTGCGACAGGCATCTTCGATGGCCTTGCACGGGGTTATGCAGGCTTCAGCGGCGAGCAGGCGGAGCGGGCCGATGATCTTGTGCGCCAACTTGCCTGCGTCAGCGAGCTGTCCGCTCTTCAGCGTCGCTTCAAGCGCCGGCAGGTCCACGCTATTGGATTCGCGTATCGCAGCCACGAACTGACGTGCTGCGTCGCACTGACCGCCAAACACTGCGCGTAATGCATCGAGCGTCGGATTGTCGGCCACGTTATCGACGGTGACGGTGCGTACGGAAGGGGCGAGCACTTCGGCCCAGCGATCCAGTCCGACCGGTTTGGACAGGCAGGCATCCATGCCTGCCGAGCGTGCTTCAGCCAGTACTTCTTCCTGAGGGCTGGCGGTCAGCCCAACGATGCGCATCGGCGTACGTTCTTCTTTTTGCTCGATGGCGCGAATGCGGCGCGTGAGAACGTCACCACCCATATTGGGCATGAAGAAATCCGTAATGACAACGGAGTAGTCCTCGTTGCGCCAGAGATCGAGCGCCTCGGCGCCGTCGTTCGCTTCGTCAACTTCACACCCGTAATATTCCATTTGACTGCGCAACACGATGCGGTTGGCCGGATGATCATCGACGATCAGCACGCGCACGCCCGACAGATCGACCGTCGCCTCTCCCCCTTCGATTTCGGCTTCTTCCTGCGCGGGCGCGACGCACAGCCGCAGCGAGAAGCTCACTGTCGTACCTTGGCCAGGAGTGCTGTCCATCTGGATCGTGCCGCCCATCTTGTGGACGAGTCGCCGGCATATCGACAGACCCAACCCCGTCCCGCCGGTCCGTCCCGGCATCTGTGCGGCTTGCGTAAACGGCTGGAACAGGCGCTCCCGGTCATCGGCCGAGATCCCGATACCTGTGTCGATGACATGACCATTGAACGTGATCGTGTCGCCAGACTGTTGCGCCGAATAGCGGAAGACAACGCTCCCCTGGTCCGTGAATTTGATTGCGTTGGAGAGCAGATTGCTGACGATCTGCCGCACGCGCAGCGGGTCGCATTTGACCCACATGGCGCCCGGAGTGTCGGTCTCGACGCGCAACACGATCCACTTCTGGCGCGCGAGGCCGTCGAAGGTCTTCACCACCGTTTGCATCAGTGCGGCCAGATTGACGGGCTGCGGCATGAGTTGCAGCTTGCCCGCTTCGATCTTCGACATATCGAGAATGTCATCGATCAGTCCCAGCAGGCTGCGCGCCGCATCGCGCGAGATGGTCAACGCTTCATGCGTGGGCGGCGACAGGCGCTGACGCCGCAGTTGGAGTTCGAGAAGGCCGATGATGGCGTTCATCGGCGTGCGGATTTCGTGGCTCATCGTCGCCAGGAATTTCGACTTCGCTCGATCGGCCGATTCGGCGGCTTCCTTCGCCTGCATCAGCGCGTGTTCGAGTGTCGCGCGGTCGGTGATGTCGAGCCAGCCACCGACGAACCATTGTTTTCCGTCGCGGCCGGGCACAGGCGCGAGCCAGTAATACAGGCGGCGTTCTTCATCGTGGAAATGCGCGGACACCTCGCACCGCGCCGGACGGCCCGTCTCGCGCACCTGATTGTAGATTTCGCGGTAGCGCTGGTAGTTCGTGTCGTCCATGTGACGGCGAGCCGTAATGTCGGGCCCGGCCTGTTGCACGTCGGGCCACTTGTGGCCGGTGGCCTCACAGAACGCTTGGTTGACGGTGATGAGTTTCAGATCGGCGTCGCGGACGAAGAGCGGGAGCGGCACGCCGTCGAGGAGCGTCGTCTGGAAGTCCAGCTCAGTGCTCAAACGTTGTTCAGCTTGTGCGCGACGGCGTACCTGACGGCGCAGCGAGTAGCTCCAGGCGGCAAAGAGGCTGATCACCGCGAGCATGGCGCACGCGGCATAGATGAGTTCTTTGCGGTAGCGATGCTGGCCGGTATCCGGTGTCGGGATGAAGTACCAGCGACGCCGCAGCGATTCGAGTTCGCCTGGCGTTAGGCTGATGATCACCTTGTTGATGATGTTGAGCAGTTCCGGGTTGCCCGGACGCACCGCCATGCTGATCGGGCGAGGCACTTCGCTGATCGTGCCGGTGATGCTCAATGTGTCTGGGTGATAGCGGCTGATGATGTACTGCGCGATGGCGATGTCCGCCACCGTGGCGTCAACCTGACCATTGGCGACCATCGTGAACGTGGCGTCGGTGCTGTCGGCGGCGCGCAAGCCCGAGATGCCCACGTGCGACTCGACCTGCGACCAAAACGGCGAACCCGGCACCAGCGCAACCGACAGCCCCGGCAATTGGGACGGCGCTCGGATACGTGGGCCGTTCTTGCGCGTGACGATGACGGCCAGGCCGGTGCCGTATGGCCGGCTGAAGGCCATGATGGCGCGACGCTCGGGCGTTTGCACAGCGGCGGGCAGGATGTCTATGTGCCCGCTGAGGAGCTTGTTCATCCCGCTCGTTGAGGTGGAATGGACCTCGGGTTCGAATTGCAGACCGGTACGCTCAGAGACGATGCCGAGCATGTCAATCGCCATGCCCGATATCTGCCCGGCCTCGCTACGGAACATGTAAGGCGGGGCGTCGGCGAACGATGAGTAGCGAACGACCGGATGCGCCCGAATCCAGTCGGATTCCGCCTGCGTGAGCTGTATCTGCTGCGACAGCGAAAGGTGGTTGGCACTCTCCCAGCGCGAACGTACTTCCAACTGAAACGTCAACGGTAAATGATCGAGTGCCCGGTTGATCAGCCCAAGCAAAACTTGCTGGTCGTCGCGCGTGGCGAAGTAATAGCCATCCTCGTCGAAGGCCGCGAAGTTGGTGATCTTCAGGTTGAGCAGGTGCAACTGCTCGATCAGGTAATTGGCCTCGCCCATGTTGCCGATGAAGGCATCCGTTTCGCCAAAGGAGACGGCCTGCAGGGCTTCGAGCGAATTGCGTCGTGGGTCGGGGCGCCAGTCAGGGTAGTAGCGGCGCAGTCGCGCTACCTGCACATGTTCGGGGACGTAGGCCAGGGAGCGGTCCGGCGACGTGGCGGAGTCGCCATCGCTGACACGCGTGACGAGCACCATCTTGTTCGGCATGTATTCATGGCTGTAGGCCAGTTGCCGATTCTCCACGCCCGAGCGCACCACGGTCGTCGTGACGATATCGATAAGGCCGCGACGCGCGGCGTCTTTCATGTCGGCGCGCGACGAAAAGGTTCGCCACTCCAGATCGACATTGAGTACCGCTGCGATGGCCTGTAGATAATCGACCGTAATGCCATAGAAGTGGTCGTTCTCTGCCATGTCATATGGCGGCAGATCGTTGGGGACGATACCCGCTACCAGCCGCCAATTCTTGTTGGCGAGGTATGCACGCTCGGCCGGACTCGTGTTCAGGCGTGTGGCGTCAACCGTTGCGCGTTGTGCGGCATTGGCTGCGGCGTTGCCACCGGCCGCAGCGCTCATCCCGGATATCGGTGCGCATGCCAGCGCCAACGCGAATATCCGGGCGAACATGGTCCGCCAGGAACGGCCCGACGAAGATGCCAACGAGAACATGATTACAGCGGACCAGCGATATGCGGCATGTCAGGTGTGGCCCGTCTTCAGTCGACCAGATGATTCGTCTTGGCGAAGGTGACGAGGTCGGCGACGCTGGACAGGTGCAGCTTTTCGAGAATGCGCATCTTGTAGGTGCTGATGGTCTTCTGGCTCAGGCACAGCTTGTCCGCCAGATCCTTGTTGCTGTCGCCCACGGCCAACCCGAGCAGCACAGTCATCTCGCGCACCGACAGCTTGCTCAGCAGATCGGGGTCGCCATTGCCAGAAGCGCCCACATGCAGCACGGGGAAGCAGTTGAAACCCGACGTGACCACGGTTGCGGCATGAAGAATGTCGGAGATGTCTTTTGTCTTGTTAACGAAGCCGTTGCCGCCAGCCTGCATGACCTTGACCGCGTACAGACGCTCATCGCGGGCCGACAGGACCAGCACGCGCACGGCACTGTTGTACGACTTGATGCGATGGATGAGTTCGAGGCCGTCGATGTCGGGAAGGCTAAGGTCAACAACCACCAGATCGGGTGCGAACTTGCGCACCTTGTCGAGGCCTTCGACGCCTTCGCCCGCCTCAGCAACGACCGACAGCGTGCCCTGGCTTTCGAGGATGCTGCGAATGGCGACCCGAACCGCAGGATGGTCGTCGATCAGTACGACCGATTTCACTCGCGCGTTGCTGGCATCGTTCTCGGCGTCGGGCATCGCTCCTCCACCCAGTTGCGAGAGGATGGAAATCTGTTGCTTGGCTGGCGAGCTCATAAAAATATCCTGAATGAAATACGCCTTGCCGTTTAGCAGGCGCTTTGCTGTTATTTCGAATCGTTCTCGTCCAGAATTACGGCCGCTTTTTCCGTCTGGAAGTTCTCCAGGCGATGGATATTCACGGATTAGGATGACGGCGATTTCTGACGTAGGTCGGATTGTTTAGTTGTTTTAATGAAAACGCTATATTCCAGATGGCCTTGATTGTTAATAATCAACAACTTAAAGGAAATCAACATTTTGTCGGATTGTACCTGCCTTTGAATGTCAAAAAACTTGTCCATAGAATCAGAACTATCTGATTTTGGTTTGCGAAATAGATTATGTCTGACGGTGGTGATGTGTCTGAATGTCGGAATCGAACCTTAATGGGGTGATGATCTGCAGCCTGAGTTTCAAAGACTATTGAAATCACACGGTGCGACCTGGCAATCGGCAGTGCCGGAATGTTCGATAATCTCCGGTTAATTCGGGAATATTCCGACCGTCTTTTGCCGCGTATCGTCCGTTTGGACCGAGAGATGACATCCTCCGCATCTACGTGGCATGCTGAGCCTCTGCGATGCGCCCATCCCCCGGCGGCCCGTCCGGACTTTGCCGCCGGCTCTGATCGAAGAACAACGTGGAGGATGTCATGAGCTCCGAGAGCCAAGGCAAGACGTACACGAGCGCGCTGACCGCGCTGACGGTGCTGTTTTTCATGTGGGGGCTGATCACCTCCCTCAATGACATTCTCGTGCCGCACCTCAAGGCACTGTTCACGCTGAACTATTTCCAGGCGATGCTGGTGCAGTTCTGCTTCTTCGCCGCCTATTTCGTCATGTCCCTGCCGGCCGGCTACTTCATCGAACGACTGGGTTACAAGGCGGGCATCATCATCGGGCTGCTCATGGCGGGCGTGGGGTGCTTGATGTTCTACCCGGCGGCGGGCATGAAGTCGTATCCCTTCTTTCTAGCCGCGTTGTTCGTTCTGGCTTGCGGTATTGCCATCCTCCAGGTCGCGGCCAATCCCTACGTGACTGCGCTCGGCGCGCCCGAAACGGCGTCGAGCCGGCTCAATCTGACACAGGCGTTCAATTCGCTGGGCACCACGCTCGGGCCGATGCTGGGTGCCGCGCTGATCTTGTCGGTGGCGGTGAAGAGTTCCGCTGAACTGCAGGTGCTCACGCCCGAGCAATTGGCGGCATACGAACAGGCGCAGGTGTCGTCCGTGCAGGTGCCGTATCTCGGTCTGGCCGCAGTCCTGATCGCCATCGCTGTCTTCATTGCGCTGTACAAGCTGCCGCGCGTCGAAGAGACGCAAATGGATGAACAGCATGCGGTGCTGCCGCAGCGGCACAGTGTGTGGGCCTATCCGCACCTGCTGTTGGGGGCGGTTGCGATCTTTGCTTACGTGGGGGCGGAGGTTTCCATCGGAAGCCTGATGGTCAGCCTGTTGGGTCTGCCGGACGTGGCGTCGATGCCGGCCGAACAGGCGGGCAAATACCTGTCGATCTATTGGGGCCTGGCGATGGTCGGCCGTTTCATTGGTAGCGCATTGATGCGCAGCATTCGCCCGAGCCACCTGCTTACCTTCAATGCGATCGTGAATATCGTGCTGATCGTGACGGCCATGAGCCTGGGGGGCAAGGCGGCCATGTGGTGCATGCTGACCATCGGCCTGTTCAATTCGATCATGTTCCCCACGATCTTCTCGCTGGCTTTGGTGGGGCTTGGGCGCTTCACCAGCGAAGGGTCGGGCATGCTGTGCATGGCCATCGTCGGCGGTGCCATCGTTCCGCTGGTGCAGGGCTATACCGCGGACCACACTGGGTTGTTGGCTTCGTTCGTCATTCCTGTGGTCTGCTACGCGTACATCGTGTTCTACGGTTGGAAAGGACATCACCCACGCTGACGAGCGTGCGCAGCCTTGTGAAAACGGCCCTCCGGGGCCGTTTTCTTTTGTGCTGATGCCAATCTCCGTGGCGCGCGTGTATCGATCACGAAACATCTACCCCATGGGGCAGTGCATAGAAAACACGCCTTGTTTCAATGCCTTGGGTTGCATTGCCGCCCGCGCGAGAGCAAGCCTGCCCTGAGGGCTGTATCACCGCTGATACACCTTCGTCGCGATCGCACCGATGTAATCGTGCGGAGAGACAAATTTCTACAATATTTCAATGAGTTGCCAATCTGGCACGCCGGTTGCCTTAAGGGGCAAACCAAGCATGGCGTGGGGCCAGGTCTTGGCTTTTTGCGGAGAACAGCGATGAAAAGAACCCTGATGTACAGCGCAATCGCGCTCGCCTTCGGCTTCGCCAGTCAGGCCTGGGCGGACGTCTCAAATGATGTGGGGAAAAAGAGTGGTGGTGGCAACACGCTGAGCGCAACCGACAGCAGCCAACACAACCCTTCTGATCAAAACAACGACAAGAGCACCGGCGACAACCGCAACAACGAAGGCTACGCGGCTGCGTGGGGCCAGGGGACGGCCTCGGCAGCGACCAACTCCACCGCCACATCGGCCATCACTGATTCCTTCAAGCAAACCTCAGTGGTCGCCATTTCCAAGCTCGAAGGCACGGTCTCGCACATTCGTGTGAATGGGCTGGGTAACTCGGCAGCCAATTTCGGCAGCGCGGCTGGTGGTGACAGCGGCAAGGCCTACGGTGGCGACGGCGGCAAGGCCTATGGCGGCGACGCCAAGGGCGCCAACGGCGACAAGGGCGGAAGCGCGATTGGTGCCAATGGCGGCACGGGCGCAGCGGGCGCTACGGCTCGTTCGGGCAGCGCCGACAGCGGCTCCGCTCGTGGTGCGACCGGTGGTTCAGGCGGCGACGCCAAGGGCGCACTGGCTGGCGGCAGTGGCGACGCACGCTCCAGTGGCGGCGACGCAGGTGCCGGCGCCGTGGCGGTCGGTGGCAGCGCACGCTCGACGGGTGGCAGCACCTATGGCGCGGGCGGTGCAGCAGGTGCTGGCAGCGTGACGGCAGCGACCGGCGGCAAGGGCTCCGGTGGTGATTCCGGCGCAGGCGCCAAGGGTGGCACGGGTGACGCAGGTTCGGCCTCGCTCGGCGGTCTGAGCGCCAGTGGTGCGCTGGGTGGCTCGGGCGGCGATTCGTCCGGCGGAGCCAGAGGTGCGGGCAATGATTCCGTTGCCAACACCGGCGGCGCAGGCGGCAGCCCGACTAGCACAAGTGGGGCAGGCGGCGCGGCAACCTCGACGACGACCTCGGGCAACAACTCGCAAACCCCGACCTCCACGGGCGGCAGCACGGCCAATACCGGCGGCACGGCAACTGGCGGTGGCACCACGGCCAGTGGAGGCGCAGTGACGGGAACGGGTGGCAGCCCCACGTCGACGGGTGGTGCGGGCTCGACTGGCGCGACGACGGCCACGGGCGGCGCGGCTGACAGCACCAGTGGCACGGGCGGCACGGCGTCCAACACCGCTGCGGCTGGCGGCAATGGCGGCACGGCGACATCCGGTGCAGCCACCAGCGGCGACGCGACGGCAGGCTCGGGCGGTTCCGGCGGCGCTGGCGGTGGCAACACGGCAGGCAACGGCGGCAATGGCGGCACCAACACGGCGGGCGATGCCACCGGCGGTGCTGCGGGCGGCGCAGCGAGTGGTGCGGGCGGCAACGGCGGCTCCATCACGGTGGATGCTGGCGTGTTCAACCTGTCCAACACCGTCACTGGCAGCTTCTCGAACAGCGCTGGTATCACACTGAGCAGCCAAAACACCGGCATCGGCGCGCTCGTTCAGCAAAGTGTCACGGTGCAAGGCAACGTCTATCCGCGCTGAGCACATGGTTGGGTAATACGGACTACGGGGCGCGGCGCGCCCTGTAGTCCGGCAGATAACCGAGGAGACCCGCCATGAAATCCACCTTGTCGATGCTGGCGTTGGCCCTGGCGCTGGTGATCCTGTTAGGCGGCGCCAACACGGCACGCGCTGACGGCGACGGCACAGGGGTGCAGACGAAGTCCCTGCCTTTCGCGGTCAAGGCCATGGACGATTCGATGCTCGACACACAACGTGGAGGATCAGACCACGTGCTGAGCGACATCCGGTCCTATGGCAGCGTGGCCGACGTGACGACGGTCAACGCCGTCACCGGCTACAACGTTGTGCGTGAAGGATCGGTCACTGGCAATGCTGGCATGCCACTGCTGATACAGAACACGGGCAACGGCGTGTTGATCCAGAACGCAGTCATTCTTAACGTGCAGATGCAATGAGCATCATGCGGTACGCCATCATTGTGATTCTGTGTGCGCTTGGCGCCGTCCCGCAGGCGTGGGGCGGCGATGTTGTTGTGGAAGTGGCGGGCGGCAGCTATTCGCTGCATGTCACCAGCATCAAGGAACTGCGCTTCGCCTCGACGATGCGCCAGCAATATGACTTCAGTTGCGGTTCGGCCGCCGTGGCGACCCTGCTGACCTATCAGTACGGCACACCGGTGACCGAGGCCGCTGTCTTTACCCGCATGTTCGCGCAGGGCAACCGCGCCAAGATCCAGCGCGAAGGCTTTTCGATGCTGGACATGAAGCGCTATCTGGATTCGTCCGGCTTTAACAGCGACGGGGTGGAGGTGACGCTTGATCAGCTTGCATCGGCCAAGGTGCCCGCCATCGCGCTGATCAAGGAAGAGGGCTACATGCACTTTGTCGTCATCAAGGGCATGCGCGACGGCCGCGTGCTGCTGGGCGACCCCGCACTCGGCACCCGTGTGATGTCGCGCGAACGGTTCGAGACCCTGTGGACAAACGGCATCCTGCTGGTGGTCACCGTACGCACGGAGCAAGCCGTATTCAATGATGAGCGCGACTGGCGGGTACGCCCCGTGGCACCGCTCCAGCGCGTGTTCGACCTGACCGGGCTGGACACGCAACTGACGCGCCGTGGTCCGATGGATTATTGACGCCATGACACGCCGCGCACATCGACTCTCGTCCGTCTGCCTCGTGGCCGCCACGTTCCTGGCGTGTCCGGTCATGGGACTGGCCGATGGCGATGTACCCAAGCTCACGCCGATGCAGCCGATCTTCGCCAGCGCGCGCCGGCTCAGCGACGACGCGCTGGACGACATGCGCGGCGGGTTCGAAACGCCAGGCGGTCTTACCGTGACCTTTGGCATTGAGCGGGCGGTGTACGTCAATGGCGAACTTGCCAGCGTCACCACGTTGAATGTTGGTGACCTCGCGGCGGCGACCGCAGGACTCGCACCGATCATCACGAGCAATGCCGCAGGCAACGCGGTGATCGTGCAAAACGGTGCCGGCAATTTCGTCGATATCGGGGCGCTGTCCGGCAATAACGGTTATGCCACGATCATCCAGAACTCGCTGGATGGACAGAACCTGCAGATGGTTACGACCATCGACGCGCGCGTGAATGCCATGCAGCTATTGCGTGGCGAACTGCTCACGCGCTCGGTGACGGACGCCATCGCCAATTCTCTGCACTGATCGTCTCCGACGCTCGCCGCGAGTGTCATATCAGCGTCACCGCGCCTTAACATTTGCGCCCTAGCATTCCCCGTTGCTTTTTACCGCGACGGACTCCGCTCTAGAGAGTCCTAGCCATGCTCAATGGGGAAACAGAATGACGCAACAACACGACCAATCTCGCCGTCGTGCGCTCAAGTTTTTGTCCGGCGCATCGATCCTGCCGCTGGCCACCGTCGGCAATGCCGCTTGGCTGCTGTCCGCCTGCGGTAGCGACGACGATAACAACGGCGATAGCGCCGCCAGTTCCAGCAGCTCCAGCAAGGCCACCGTCAGCTCGGTGAGCTTCGCTTCAATGGCAGCGCCCACGCTGGCAGGCGCCGCCGCCATGGCGACTGTCACGGTCGGCTCCAGGATGGTCGTCAAGTACAGCGACGGCACCACGCAACCGTACGATCTGCACTACGAAACCTTCTTCATCACCGGTGACATGGTGTCCAACGGTACCGGCGGCACGATCCTGGCCGGCGGCTATGTCGACATCAACAACAAGCCGATCGTTGACAGCACCTACACTGGTGGCCGTCAATTCTTCTCCGATTCTCCGGACGGCATGTCGCTCCTGACGCTGGCCAATGCGTCGGTATCGGGCGTCAAGGGCAACACGGTGTTCGCCGTCGTGCAGTTCGAGTACACCTCGCGTAACGCCAAGGGCGATTCGGTCTACGGCATGCTGCCGTCGCCCATTGCTGTGCTCACGCTCGATCAGGACAAGACCACCGGCAGGCTCTCACTGGTCAAGTACCACAACGTCGACACCAGCAGCGTGCACGGTCTGTGGATCACCTGTGGCGCCAGCCTGTCGCCGTGGAATACCCATCTGTCGAGCGAAGAGTACTACCCGGATGCGCTGACCGCCGCGACCAACACGCAGTTGCAGGCCTACAGCACGAACCTCTACGGTGACGCCACCAAGGCCAACCCGTACCACTACGGCCACATGCCGGAAGTCACCGTGAACGCCGACGGCACCGGCTCGATCAAGAAGCACTACTGCATGGGCCGCATCTCGCACGAACTCGTCCAGGTCATGCCGGACGAGCGCACTGCGCTGATGGGTGACGACCAGTCCAATGGCGGTCTGTTCATGTTCGTTGCCGACAAGGCGCGCGACCTGTCCTCGGGCACCTTGTACGTGGCCAAGTGGACGCAGAAGACCACCGCCAACGGTGGCAGCGGTGACCTTTCGTGGATCAAGCTGGGCTCGGCCACCAGCGCCGAAATCGAAGCACTGGCCAACACCTTGAAGATCGGCAACATCGTCGATGTGAAGACGGCTGATCCGGCCGACGCCACGTACACCAAGATCCCGTTCGGTGGCAAAAGCAACTGGGTCAAGTTCGTCGCCGGGCAAGAGAAGGCGGCCGCCTTCCTCGAAACCCATCGCTACGCAGCGTTCAAGGGTGGCAGCCTGGGCTTCACCAAGATGGAAGGCACTACCGTCAACATCAAGGACAAGGTCGCCTACAGCGCCATCAGTGCCATTGGCACGCAGATGAAGGACGGCTCTGGTGGTGTGTCGATCACGGGGCCGTCGGCTGGCGCGGTGTACGCGCTCAACCTCAAGGGCGGCCAGAAGGACGATACGGGCGCGGCCATCAACAGCGAATGGGTGCCGGTCGACATGGGCGCCTACCTCATCGCCGAAGACCTTTCCACGGCCGACGCGTTGGGCAACCTGGCCAATCCGGACAAGATCGCCAACCCCGACAACCTCAAGTTCTCCGAAAAACTGCGCACGCTGTTCATCGGCGAAGACAGCAGCACGCACGTCAATAACTTCCTGTGGGCGTACAACGTCGACACCAAGGAACTGACGCGCCTGCTGTCGTGCCCGTCGGGCGCCGAGTCGACCGGGTTGCACGCGGTCGATCAGGTTAACGGTTTCACGTACATCATGAGCAACTTCCAGCACCCGGGCGATTGGGAACTGACCAAGGACTCGGCTGGCACCGTCACAGGAGGCCTGCACTCCAAGGTCTATACCACGCTCGATCCGCTGATCCGTGCTAACTACAAGGATCGCTACGGCGCGGCCGTGGGTTACCTCACGGGCATGCCGACGCTGGCGTAACACCGCGTAGCAGCATAAAGGGGGCAGACGGGCGCTTCGGCGCCCGTTTTCTTTCGCGCCGCAAGGTGCGTTCTGCGGCGTGGTGCGCCAACATGATTGCTTGCCTTAACGGGGAGCGGTCGTGAGTTGGTCATCCAAAATATTGGGCGATGGTGTCGAAGCGCTCCTGCCATTGCGCGCGCTGCAAAGCGAATTCGAGGTGCATTGGCATCGCGCAGGCTGCCCCGCTGGCGCGACACTCTACGTGCTGCACGCACAGACGGGCCTGCATTGCCAAGTGACGGTGTACTTTTCGCCGGCCGCGAGCGACATCGCCTCGGCGTTGGATGCCACGCCGTGCGCGCCGCCGCCCAGCCAGGACCGGCTGGAACGTCTAGCCGGCGCTTAGACCATCTACAGCTGCACTTCAGTCATTAACGCCGCGTGGTCGGAGAGGTGCGACCACGGTCTCGACGACAGCACGCGGGAGCCGTGCGCTTTGACGTTGCGGACGTAAATGCGGTCCAGAGGGAGTAGCGGGCGGCGTGACGGGAACGTGCGCGCCGGGCGTCCGTGTGCCTCGTCGAACACCTCGCGCAGGCCGCCGACGTTTGCCAATAGTGGGTGACCTTTCATGCGCCAGTCGTTGAAATCCCCGGCCACTACCAGCGGTGCGTCGTCCGGCACCTGTGTCTTGATCAGATGGGCAAGCGCATGCAGTTGCTCGCGCCGGTGTTTTTCGCGCAGGCCGAGGTGGACGCAGATTGCGTGCACTTGCTGGTGACGGTTTGGCAGATCGAGCACGCAATGCAGCAGTCCGCGTCGCTCATGCTTGCCGAGTGAGACGTCGTGGTTCTCGTAATGCAGGATGGGGAATTTCGACAGGATCGCATTGCCGTGATGGCCGTGCGGATACACCGCGTTGCGGCCATAGGCGTAGGCGGACCAGATTGAATCGGCGAGAAACTCGTATTGCGGCGAAGCCGGCCAGTTCGAATAGCGACGGGAATGATGCTCGTGACTGCCCAGCACTTCTTGCAGGAACACCAGATCAACGCCCGCATCGCGTACCGCCTCGCGCAGCTCGGGCAGCATGAAGCGGCGGTTGAAAACGCTGAAACCCTTGTGCGTGTTCACAGTGAGCACGCCCAGCGTGAGTTCGGGATCGTTCTTACTCATTGTCGTCACCGTGCAGGTTGGCGGTGCGCCGGCCACCGCGGTGGCGCGTGCGGCACGCGTGCCGAATGACTTCAATGTACGCCGGGCGAGGACGCGCCGCCGACAGCGCGCGGCGGCGCCGATGTAGGTGCTGGTCCGACGTGGCTCAGGGGTTGGCTTCGCGTACCAGCCGCATGCCGACCAGTGTGTAGCGCGTCTGGGGTGTGTTCCAGTTGCGGTAGCTGCATCGCGTATAAAACGACCACGTATGCCATGAGCCGCCCCGGCGCACGCGGACATTGCCATCCGCCGGGCCCTGCGGGTCGATCTCTGGCGAGCGCGCGTAGTAGTCCTCGTCGTACCAGTCGGCCGTCCATTCCCACGCATTGCCATGCATGTCGTACACGCCGAAAGCGTTGGGTGCAAAGCTGCCGACGGGGGCGGTGAAGGCATAGCCGTCGTGACCGTTGAGCGCGCGATCCTGCCAGCGTGGCCAATTGACGGCCGCGTCCTGATCGAAGGTGTTGCCAATGCGCAGCACGCCCTGCGGATCGTCGCCGTTGGCGTAGCGGGTGCGCGTACCGGCGCGGCAGGTGTATTCCCATTCCGCCTCGGTTGGCAGGCGATAACGCACCCCTTCGCGCTGGGACAGCCACGCGGCCAACGCTTGTGCGTCATTCCAGGTCACGTTCAGCACGGGCTCGTCGTCGCCCTGCTTGAACCCGGGATTGCTCCAGCTGTAACGAGTGTCGCGCCCCTCGAACGCATCTCCGCGTTCGGTCGTCGCGGGGTCGTAATCGGCGCGGTATCCATAGCCGCCGGTGCCGTCGCGCATCGATTCAGGCACGTAGCCGGATGCCTGAAGAAAGCGACGGAACTGCCCAATGGTGACCTCGAATTGCCCGATGTAGAAATCGCGGCTGATGTGTACGCGATGCACTGGCGCCTCATCGGACAGCGCGACAAAGCGCTCGCGTTCGTAGCCGGGGTAGCTCGCCGCCAACGCGTCCAGCGACTCGTCGCTGCCCATAAGGAATTCACCTGCTGGAACGCGCACGAAGCGCATGCCCAGCGTGTTGTCGAGTGTTTCCGGCGCGTGCCCTCCGCCGGTCGCACAGGCGGTCAGCAGCACTATCGGCAACACTACGCAGGAAAGGCGATGCATGTCGGTTCCTAGTTCGGCGGAAAAAGAAATACGCCAGCGCGATGGCTGCGATCACGCCGGCAAGGTCAGCAATCAGGCTGCAACCGATGGTGTGGCGCGTGTTGCGGATGCCCACCGCTCCGCAATACACAGCGACCACGTAGAAGGTGGTGTCGGTCGTACCCTGGAACATGCTCGACAGACGGCCGACAAAGCTATCGGCGCCATAGGTCTTCATGGCGTCGATCATCATGCCGCGCGCGCCGCTGCCCGACAGCGGCTTCATCAGCGCTGTCGGCAGGGCCGGGACCACGTCCGCCGGCACGCCCAGCATGCCGAGCACAGCGGCCACGCCGCGCATGACAAGGTCCATCGCGCCGCTCGCGCGGAATACAGCGATGCCGACGAGAATCGCCACGAGGTATGGGATGACCATCACGGCGGTATTGAAGCCCTCGCGCGCGCCTTCGACGAAGGTGTCGAACGCATGTACGCCGCGCCACGTCGCCAACGCCAGAAAACCCACCACCAGTCCAAAGAGGATCAGCCCGCTCACCAGCGCGCTGCTATGGGAGAGTTGCGCCGCCGACAATCGTGCGAAGTACCACAACGTGCCGCACACGGCGGCGACCATGCCGACGATCCATGCCAGCACCACCGGATGATGCAGGCGAATTTTCTGCACCATGCTCACCGCCACCAGTCCGGCAAGCGTGCTGCAGAACGTCGCCAACAGGATCGGCAGGAAGATATCCGCTGGATTGGCCGCGCCCAGTTGCGCGCGATAGGTCATGATGCTCACCGGGATCAGCGTCAGTCCGCTGGCATTGAGCACGAGGAACATGGCCTGCGCGTTGGTGATGGTGTCGGGGCGCGGGTTGAGTTCCTGCAACTCCTTCATCGCCTTGATGCCCAGCGGCGTGGCAGCGTTGTCCAGGCCGAGCATGTTGGCGCTGATGTTCATGAGGATCGAGCCGCTCGCCGCATGGCCGGGCGGGATGCCTGGGAACAGGCGGCGGAACAGTGGATCGACCACTCGTGCCAGCATCTGTATGGCCCCGGCGCGCTCGCCCACCTTCATGATGCCGAGCCAGAAAGCGAGTGTGCCAGTCAGGCCCAGGGCGATCTCGAAGGCCGTCTTCGACATGCCGAAAGTGTCTTGGATGATGCGGTTGAACACTTCGGCATCGCCCAGCACGAGCCATTGCACGAGTGCCGCGACGAAGGCGGCAAAAAAGAAGAACAGCCAGATGTAGTTCAGGACCATGAGGCGGCAGTGTAATCGCCTCGCCACGCCGGTTGGCGCCGTTTGCGCGGAAACGACAGGGGCGCGAACCCTGCACGTAGAATGGCGGCTGCGCTGCGTACCACGCACACTTATCCAGGATTCCCCATGCAATCGCTCTCCGCCGTTTTCCGTCCCTATTCCGCACGAGGTGCCGCATGAGCGAGGTGCCGATGATCGAGTGGGAAGAGGGCGGCGAAATGCGTCGCGCACGCTGGCGTTCGGAAGCCGGCAACCCGCCGCCCCGGCGCGTGGTAGTTGCCAATGACACGCTCACTGCCGATGCCGCCTACCGTCTTGCCTGCGAGGGCACGGCATTACTGTGGCGGGCCGATTTTCAGAATGCACGACAGCTCCTGCAAGCCATGGCGCGGCGCGCGGATCGCCGCCCCGCCAAGACATCCAAAGACCCGGCCGAAGCCTTCCACCTGCATCGGCAGGCACAGGCGCAGCGCGCACGCACGCTGGGCATGCTGCTGATTCCTTTCGACGCCGATCACAGCATTCCGTTACGCCGTGCCCCGGATGCGCGCGAAGCGTGCCAGCAGGTTTATGGCGAGGCCGATGGCCCCTACGCGACGTCATTGCGCGAATTGCAGGGCTTGATCGGTGCCTACGAGTGGCGTCGCAAAGGCGTGGAAATCCCCGCACTCGGGGCGCGCATCCATCCGTACTACGGGGTGTTCTCGCCGGTGCGCGGCGAGTACCTCGATCTGCTGGCCCGCGCACGCTTGCCGAGTACTGACCTCGCTTTCGATATCGGCACCGGCACGGGTGTTATCGCCGCGTTGCTGGCACAACGTGGTGTGGCGCGCGTGGTTGCGACCGAACAGGACGCACGGGCCATCGCGTGCGCACGCGACAACCTTTCGCGCCTGGGTGTCGCGGATCGTGCGGAGGTCGCGCAGGTGGACATGTTCCCCGAAGGCCGTGCGCGGCTCGTGGTGTGCAACCCGCCGTGGGTGCCGGCACGCCCCAGTTCCGCGATCGAACACGCCGTGTACGACCCCGACTGCCGCATGTTGCGTAGCTTTCTGGCTGGTTTGCCGGCGCACCTGGAGCCCGGCGGCGAAGGCTGGTTGATCCTGTCGGACCTGGCAGAGCACCTTGGCTTGCGTACGCGCGAGGCGCTATTGGGCTGGATCGAGGCGGCCGGGCTGACTGTGCTGGGGCGCGACGACATCCGCCCGCGCCATCCCAAAGCCACCGACGAGAACGATCCGCTGCATGTCGCGCGGCGCCGCGAGGTCACCTCACTGTGGCGATTGGGGCTGCGTCAGTCCTGAGTTTTCGGAGGCTCATCAACCAACGCGCCGATTGCCGCGAGCGCGGCGGCCTGCTGACTGGCCGACGGGCGCTGCTGCGCCAGTTCCAGCGCACGGCGCGTGAGGGCGCGGTAGAGCGCCCCGTGGTCACCTTTCAGCGCATCCAACGCGTTTAGGTGGTGCGCCACGATGCCGACATCGCCGCGTGACACCGGCCCGGCCAGCGCGTCCGACAATGCCCGACCGCGTGCGGATTCGAGCGTGCCGGCGACGAGCGGCCACAGCGCCTGTACCGTCTGCGCACGATCGATTCCGGCATGCGTCCACAAAGTGGCGGCTTCTTCGAGCAGGCACAGGATGAAGCTCGCTGCGTAGTTGGCGCCCGCGTGATAGAGCGCCCGTTGCCCGGCGGGGATCGTCAGCGGCTGACAATCCAGGCTGCGTGCCAGTTGATGCAAGGTATTGGCGAGCGGTTCGGCCGCTTCGATGGTGATACTGCAACCCGCCATGCGTTGCGCGTCGTCGTCGCGTCCGGCAAACAAAAACAACGGGTGGAATCCGCCGACTTGTGCTCCTGCTTGGCGCGCAGCGTCCAGCACCGATAGTTCGCTGGCGCCAGAGAGATGGACCACCGCCTTGTCGTGTAGCGCGCCGAGTTGATCGACGATGGTGCCCAGCAAGTCGTCCGGCACGGCAAGGACGATCAGGTCGGCGCGTGTTGCCACGTCTGCCGGGGTTGCCACTGCTGCGCAGCCTTCGATCTGCGCAGCAAGCTGCATGGCACTTTCACCGTGGCGGCTGCATACCGCCACCACCGCCAGCCCCGCCGCCTGCCATCGCCGGGCCAAAGCCTTGGCGATGCGGCCCGCGCCAATGAGTCCGATGCGGGGCGCCGTGGTGTTCATGCCGCGCAATCAGCCAGCCAGGCCGCGACGCAGGACTTCAGCAACCAGCTCGTTGATGTCGCGCTGCTGGGATTTAGCCTGCGTGCGCAATTGGGTCACCAGTTCGCTATCGAGCTTGACGGCAAACGGGATCAGTCCGCGTGCCGCATCGAGCTTGCGCTGTTCGCGACGATCCGGCTGCTCGCCCGATGTCGCACCAAAGCGCGCAGCAGAGGCACTCTGCTTGAGCTTGCCGTTGATCTTCAGGCCAAGGTTCTTTTCGAGGTCGGTCTTTTTCATACGTGTCTTTCAGGCGCTGGGCGCGGGTGGTTCGTCGCGGGCGGCCATTGTACGCGTTCAGGCCAGCGCCGGCCCGCGACGCGCAACAGCTTCATTGAGCCAGGGGGTGAGACGCGCAGGATCGATCGGCTTGGTGCAGTGATGGTCAAAGCCCGCTTCGGTCGCGCGGCGTTGATCTTCGCTGGAGCCCCAGCCGGTCAGTGCAATCAGCATCATGCTCCCACCCCAGGCTTGCTGACGAATGTGGCGGGCCGCTTCGTAGCCGTTCAGGCGGGGCATGCCGATATCGAACACGGCCACATCTGGCCGCTGGTCTGCCGCGACGGTGACGGCTTCTTCGCCGTCACGCGCGCATAGCACCTCGTGCCCATCGAGCGATAGCAGCAAGGCCAGACTTTCGAGCGCGTCGACATTGTCGTCGGCAAGCAGAATCCTGCAGGGCGCGGCCTCGGGACGCAGCGTGGGTGACGTGACCGCTGCTGGTGTCGGGCGGACCTGCGGCAGCGGCAGGCGCACGACGAACTCGGCGCCTTTGGCGAGCCCGGCGCTCATGACCTCGATGGAGCCCCCGTGCAGTTCGATCAGCCCCTTGGTAAGCGCCAGCCCAATGCCGAGCCCTCCCTCCGAGCGGTCCATGACCGAGCTGACCTGCGAGAACATTTCGAATATCAGCGGCAGCGATTCCGGCTCCAGGCCAATGCCGTCGTCGAGCACGCTGATGATCACATGTGTCTTGTCTGTGCCCACCGACAGCCATATGCCTCCGTGAGCATCGGTGTACTTCGCGGCATTCGCCAGCAGATTCGAAAGCACCTGTGCCAGCCGTAGCGGATCAGCGTGGAGCACAATGTCATGGTCCGAGATGTCGATGGTCAGCGTGTGATGTTTGCTCTCGATGATCGGGCGCGCGGTTTCCAGCGCAGCATCGACGACATCCGCCAACCGCACCTGCGACTTGCGCAGTTCGAGCCGGCCTTGCGAGATGCGCGACACGTCGAGCAGATCGTCGAGCAACAAGGCCATGTGCTCGACCTGTCGCTCGATCACGTCCTGGCTCCAGCATAGCTGGCTGTCGGTGACATTGGCGGCACGACTGATGTGCACCGCCTGCCGGATAGGCGCGAGCGGATTGCGCAGCTCGTGCGCGAGCGTGGCCAGGAATCGGTCCTTGCGTCGGTCGGCTTCGCGCAGCGCTTCGACGAGTTGGTGCTGCTCGGTAATGTCCCAGATCACCCCGATGAAGCGGCCGACCGTTCGCGGACCTTCCGGGTGCTGCTCGAAGCGGACGCGGCCAATGACGTGCGCCCATCGCACGGTGCCGTCGCGATGCACCACGCGGTGTTTGATCTCGTAACGTTCTTCACCATCGGAGTCGATGGAACGTGCAATGCTCTCCTTGACGAGGTCAATGTCGCTTGGGTGAATACGCGCATACGCGTCGTCGATGTGTATCACCTCTTCATCGACATCGAAAATGCTGCGCGCCTCCGCCGAAAAGCGCAGCGTGCCAAGTGGGATGTTCCAGTCGAATGTGCCGAGCGACGACGACTCTGTCGCCAGTCGGAATCGCTCCTCGCTGTCGCGCAGTGCCTGAGCAAAGCGGTACTGCTCGGTGACGTCATAGCCCTGCGCAAAAATACCGGTGACGGCGCCGCTTGAATCGCGCACCGGCTGGTACGTGAGGTCGATGTATGCCTCTGTCTGCGGGCCGTTGGGCGCGCGCTGCAGGACGACGCGCAGATTGCGGCCGGAGAAAGGTTCGCCGGAACGGTAGACCGTATCGATGATCTGCTCGAAACCCTGGTTGCGGACATCCGGCAGGGCATCGAACAGTGGGCGTCCGAGCACTTCACGGTGGCCGATGAGCTGGTAATACGCGGCGTTGACCTTCTCCAGCACGTGGTTCGGCCCACGTAGCAGTGCGATGAAGCCGGGCGCCTGATCGAACCACTGTTGCAGGATGCGTTGCGACGCCTGGCTCTCGGTCAACAGGCGCGCGCTTTCGTTCTCGGCCTCTCGGCGGCGCGTCACGTCGATCAGCGTGACCAGTACGCCACCAACCTTGCCCGCCTCGTTGCGCACCGGGCTGTAGCAGATCGTCAGGTAATAGACCTCGCGTTCGAGCGTCGGGTAGAGGACGTATTCCTGGTCTTCGAGATAGATCGTCTCTCCGCGGGCGACGCGCTCGTAAATGGGGGCATTGAAATGCCAGACTTCCGGCCAGCATTCCGCCGTCGGCTGCCCCATTGCGCGCGGATGTTTGGCACCGAGAATCGGTTGGTAACCGTCGTTGTAGATCTGTATGAGCTGTTCGCCCCACAGCAGGATCTTCGGGAAGCGCGATTCGAGCACGAGGCTTGCCGCTACGCGCAGCGAAGCGGGCCACTGTCCGGGGTCGCCAAGAACCGTTGCCGACCAGTTGGTGGCACGGACCAGTGCGCCCATGTTGCCGCCACGGGGCGGCCAACGCTGACCATTGTCCGCTTCGTTCATGTGCGATCTTCTCCAAAGGGTGGCATGGCCCGCGTCATGTCGCGCCGGCTCGCCGTACTTCAGATCGAGAGTGCTGCCAGGACTTCGCGCAAAGAGTTGACCACGGGCACACCCAGCCGCCGGATGTCGGCATCCGGGCGCAGCATGTCGGGGATCATCACCACTTTCATGCTTGCCGCGACGGCGCCGCGCACGCCCGCATTGGAGTCTTCAAGCACCAGGCATTTCGTTGGCTGTGCGCCGATGCGTCGTGCCGCGAGTTCGAATATTTCGGGTGCCGGTTTGCCACGCGTGACTTCGTCGCCGCAGGCCAATGCCTTGAAGTGCGGCATGAGATGCGCGCGAATGAGTTTGGCTTCAGCCCGCGTGCGACGTGTTGACGTGGCTACTGCGCAAGGAATGCGCTGTGCTTCGAGTCGTGCAAGCAACTCACGCACATAGGGCTTTGGCTCGATGAGCCCCTCGGCGATCGCCGCCTCGTACAGCTCACCAAAGCGCTGGCGCAAATCGGCCACCGGGTAATCGGCTCCGTATGCGTTCAGCATCAATGCATCAGAGTCGCGTGAATTCAACCCGACCATGCTCAACCCGACCTCCGCCTGCCACGGCAGAGAAAGCGAGTCCGCCGCTTGCGCGAGCAAGTCGAGTGCCACCCGCTCGCTGTCGAGCAGCAGGCCATCCATATCGAAGATCACCGCTTCGGGGCGGGCAAGGGTCAGGGGCATGGTCCGGCGATGTGCTCCGTATTGTTGGGTCGCATGTCGTGGGACAGAGCGGCCGAATGCCAGTGTAAAAGATATGCGTCGCAACCTGATCGACTGCGGGACGAAATTTGCCATGCCGGTGTTGACGCATGCGGCAGGAACGCAGGGACGGCGGCCACGTGCCAGGTTGATCGCACTGCCGCCCGTCGCCAGACAGAGGGTTGCCGGATCACCGGTACCGCTTGAGTTGCACCCGGCCGTCCGGCATGAACCACGTGCCGAAGCGTACCAGCCCCGTCCGCCGCAGATGGCAGACCAGCGTGTAAGTGAGCGTGATCTCTTCGGTGGCCGGATGGAGTTCGATCTCGATGCCCTGAATGCGCGGCTCGTAGCGTAGCAGCGTGCGCTCGATCGTGTGCTTGAGCCTGTGTGCGCTGGCTGGCAGCTCACGGTAGATACTCGTCAGGTCCGGCAGTCCGTAGTCGGGTAGGTGCGCAAGACTGCCTGCACGGCTATTGAGAATGCGCTGGATGTTGTCCATGACGCTGACGATGGTCTGAGTCTTCTCGTCGAAGGCGTCGGCCGGCGCGCCATCCGCAAAATGACCGGTGAGCATCTCGTAGAGCGATGGCCCGGACATGGCTCAGCCCTTTACCGGTGTTTCGCGTCTGACGGCAAAGCCGACAATGCTCACCTTGAACGGCTTGTCATCGGACAGATCGCCGCGCGGGATGACTACCTTCCAAGGATCGTCGCGGCTCTCCTTGCGGAAGAACGCGACGACCGCCACCGCCTGCGTGGCCTTGTCCAGCGGCTCATCCAGGCTGACGGTTGCGCCTGGGCGTAGCACGAGCGCCTTGCTGGCGATCAGGCTGTCCTTGAGCAATGCGGCGTCGTCGGCCAGTACCTGTTCGTACGTGGCAGCATCCAGCGTCTGCGGGTCTTTGAGCTGATAGACGCGCACGACCACCGACATCGAACGCTCTTTGTCGTCGCCATTGATGCCCTCACGCGCGATCAGATCGAGCTTGAGCCTGAGTGTCTGCGTCAGGAATATCGCCCGCGTCGTGCTGACGGTCGCCTCCCTGACTGTCTGGACTGCGCCACACCCGGTCAGGGCGATGAGCGCCAGCGGCACTGCCACGCGTGCTATATGCAAAAGGGTTTGAAAGCGGTTCGTCATGGCTATGTCCTTGTTCATGACATTCATGCGGCACTCATCCGCGCAGCGTCGGGAGCGTGTTCCGGAGACAGCCCGCAGTACCGTCCGAGGCGGATGTCGATCGGGCGCCCCGCAGCGGCTTTGCCGGCCATGGCTGTCAGGCCGATGCGCGCCGGCCGGCCGCCCAGCGTGGTTGGTGGTAGTCGGGAAGGATCGATTCGCAACACAAGCTCGGCGTCGAACCGATAACCCAGATAGACGCGCAGCATCTTCAGCAGGTCGGCATGGTCCTGCCCGCCGGGCAGTAGTTCGCCGGCGTCGCTGGATGGCCGTGGTTCTATGACGATGCGCACCGTGCTGTTGCGCTCCCTCAGCGTGCGCCCTAGCACCAGCGAGCCGGAGCGCAGCGGCACAGGCTCTCTGCCCAGTTGTGCCGGCGTATCCAGACGGCGTATGACGGGATGGCGCTCTTCGACTGTGACATGCGCGCCGGGGACAATGTGGCGCACCACTGCAGCCAGGCCTTCGGCCGTACGCGTGCGTTGCCCGCCCAAGCCGAGCAGGGCCAGGAAGTTCGCTGCCGGCAACCCGTGCCGGCCATAGATGTCGCCGATGCCGAGCCCGACCAGGCATAGCAGCGATTGCGAGATACGATCGCACGCGCTTGGTTCAAACCCGACCGGGTAGCGATATTTGCGCCACACGCGGTAGAACAGCGTGGCGGTGCGATGGCTGAACAGGTCGAGAAATGCCATTAGCGATTCGTGGCCGTCGCAGCGCGTGGCGATGCCGTCGAGGACGTACCACGGCATGCGGGCGTCGACGCCGTACAGCCCCAGAAAGGTTGTGCGCACGGACGGTGGCAAGTCCGGCCGATCCGGGTCGACTTCGACGCGGGAAAGTTCGGTGCCAGGGAACCCCAGCGATGGTTGCGGAAGAAAGCGGACCGGGTCGTGCGTCGGCGTGTCCGGCACGCCCAACGGCGGGTGGTCTGGTCGCGCGGCTTCCAGCAGTTGGCAGAACTGGAAGAAATTGAACCGTGGTGCGCGGCGCAGAATCGCTGCCACCAGATCATCGCCAGGGATCGGTGTATCGACCCGGCCGAACGCTCTGCGTTGTTGCGGAGCGGGGCGGTTCATAGCGACACCGCCGTCGACACGACGGACTCGCGCACGATGCGCTTGCCCGTCGGCAGGCAGATCAGGACCAGCTGCACGAACAGGTTCATGTCCGCATAGGCCGCGAAAAAGCGGTTCAGCAGTTCGCCGAAGAGGTCGATGTCGCCGTCGCCCGCAAAACGTTGGCTGTCCAGCGTGACGGTGATTTCCACGCCGCGCAGCACGCAACCCTGTTCGATCCGGCTCAGCAGACGGTGGCTTACGTGCTGAATGCCTTCCAGGCGACGTCGGTTCATCTCATCGTCGGTCCAGTCGTAAAGCGCTAGCGTGCCACGGAGTACTTCGGCATCCATGAGCGAAAGGTAATTGGGCGCAAGGTGCGACAGCACCCGCCAATGAAAGCGGTCCTCCATGGGTGGATAGACCGGCAAGGTCGGCGCAGTGACATTGCGTACGCCGGCCACGCACGGATAGCCCAAAGTCATTTCGAGAATCTGAGATTCGCGCAGTGCCTTGCGTGGTAGAAGGCCGTTCGTGCCCGTCACGCGCAACGACAGGGTCTCTGGCGGCAGATCGTGCTGTCCGCGCCAGACGTGCCCGCCCAGCACCAGCCAGGTTTCGAACAGACCGGAGGCGCCACGCCGCACGCGCGTGTGGTAGTAACGCTCTGGCGCGTCGTGCCGCAACATGCCGCCCCGATGGCGGAAGCTGGTGAATGGCGTGTATTCGTATCGCTGGTTGTCGCCGTGGTTGAACGACTGCACGGCATCGACCGACCATGTTTCCACCTGCCCATGTTCGCTCAGCATGGGAACCACCCGGTATTCGGGCTCCAGGTGGTCGACGCGGATCGGTTCGGATTCCAGTTCAAACAGGTTGATGGCTGGCGTGCAATGTAGCCGGAAGTTCTCCGTGCTAAATGGCATGTCGGCCGGATAGCGTTGGTTGAGCACGATGTCGATCTCGATCCAGGCGGCGCCAGCGGGCACCTTGCTGATGTCCAGTCCACACAGATCCACAAACATGAACTTCTCGCGGAACGTGAAGTACTCCAGCAGCATTTGGTAGCCACCAAAGGCGTTGTCCGCCTTCGGCCATAGACGACCTTCGAAGCCGCCAGCCTCGATGTGTAGCGTGTTCGGCAGATGGGGCACAAGCTGTCCTCCGTCGTTGGCGGGCGTGCGCACCTCGATATGGGCGACGTGCCGCGTCAGCGCCAGCCGCAGTGCCGACGCCACTGGCGCGTCGGCGTTCAGGAAAAAACGGATGCGAGAAAAATCGAGCTGTTCATGCTTGCCCTGCATTTCGAGCGCCAGGCGCAGGCGCACGGCCGAACGCCCATCGTTGCGGAGGGCCGGTCGCGCTTCGGTCAGCCGAAGCGGCAGCAGCGGAACCGCCTGCGTGGTGCGGTAGAGGCAACGCGTTTGTGTCGGGCCGACAGGCGTGCTGCGCAGGACCAGGCCCGGCGGCACGGCCTCGCTGTGCTGCAAGGCTTCTGTCTGCGGAATGAGTTCGATCACCGTCAATGACGGGATCATGCGCAGGTAGTGCGGCCACAGCAGACTCATCAACCCTTCGGTCAGTTCGGGCAGATCGTCGTCGAGCCGCTGCCGCAGGCGGCCAGTCAGAAATGCGAAGCCCTCGAAGAGGCGTTCGACGAACGGGTCGCGGTCGCCCACGCGGTCGAGGTTGAGCAGGGCGGCGCGATCCGGGTGAGCGTGCGCGAACTCCTTGCCCGCCTCGCGCAGGTAGCGCATTTCGGCTTCGTAGTATTTGAGAATCTGGTCATCCATGGATATGGCTCGATTCGTACACGGGCCGACATGTGTTCGGCACCGCAAAAGCGGGTGTGGCGCGCGAGGCAGTCATCGGTTCCGCCTCGCGTGGGCGTTCAATGTGTCGGCGCATTCAGCGCCAGTGCGCGCACGGGGTCGATAGCCGTCAATGCGCCGACCAGCACTTCGATGCGTTGCCCCAGTGTTGCCTTGTTGACGTCCTTGCGCGACGCACGTTGCCGCAGGATGCGCAACTGTTGCGCCTTGACTTCCCAGGCCAGCGCTGGCTCCCAGGTGTCGAGGCGATAGCGGTCGACGTTGCCGTCGAGTTGCGCCAGCAGATGCAATGCGATGTCTGTCCGCCCCTGCGCCTCGGCCAGGCGCGCCATCAATAGCGTGCGCATGAAGCGACCGTGCTCGCCCGGCACGGGCGGAAGATCGCATAACCACTGGAATGCGGCTTCGAGGCCGTCGGCTGCGACTGTGTGGGTTGCCTGGAGTTCGATGCTCGCCCAGTCGGCGTCGCCGCTGGACGGTGGTGGCGGAATGGCGCCTTCGGCCGCGTCGAGATCGCGTATCAGCGCATGACGCGCAATCCACTCCAGCGTCGTGTCTGCCGCGAACGGCGTACCGTCGCCAAAGCTCAGGCGCTCGACGCCGCTGAGACGGTCGCGCATCTGCGCGAAGTCGGTCAGCAAGGTGCTCTGGCATGTGGCGAAGTCGGGGCCAGCACTGCCCTGCGCGTGCCACGCGTAGTACTGCAGGTCCAGCCAGAAGTGATTGGCGCCTTCGACGAAGGCCAACTCCACGCGTTCCAGCAACTCGAGCCACTGTTGCTGGACGAACAGGCGCTTCAAGTGCTGCTGCAGTTCGGGGCGCGGCGGGGCGAGTCTCGTTTTGCCGTTGCCATCGTGCGGCGGCGGGTTCGTCACTGTGTCCCAGCGGATGCAGCGCAGCAGGCGGCAGGCGGGCAGGTAGCCTTCTTGCTGGCGACGCAGGAAGGCCGCCATGTCTCGCGCTCTGTCGAGCAGATCGCGGCCGGAGGCAATCTCGCCCTGTTTGACGTCGATCTCCGAGCCCGGTGTCGTGGTGTCGTGCGTGTCTGATGCAGGCGGTTTTGTCTCGCTTGCTTCAGCCATGGCTTCAAAGCGGTGCAGAAGCGGCGAGAGAGACGGCTGTGCGCCATCGTCCCACGCGCGGGTCAGTTGTTCGATCAACGCCAGCGCGGAGCAGGCACGCCGCAAGTCGGCCGTTGTCGCCTCGCCACCGTCCAGGTACATCTGGAAGCGTTCGCCATTGAGCCATTCCAGTGCAGCCTTGCGGCTTTCCGGCCGGTGCGGCAGCACGGTGTCCGGGTATGCCTCGATGAGGGCCGCGATCAATTCGAGGCCGTCGGCCAATCCGCCAGCGCCCGCCGTGCGCAGGCGTGCAAAGGCGTTGTAGCCGGCGCAGCGCAGATCCTTGCATACCCCACGCAACAGGCGTTCGCTGCTCTCCAGTATCAGCGCGTCGTCCAGGCCGCCGATCTTGGCGACCTCCTCGCGCAGGGCCTGAAAGTCATCGTCATAGGCGGGGTCGCCACCGACCGCGCTGGCGCCCGCAATCGGGGCGACCCAACTCTTCCACTTGGCAAGGTTGTCGCGGGCGAGCAGATCGGGCTGGCTGGCGCCGAACAGGTTCTTCAGGAATGCAGAGAGCGACATAGCGTTGCGCGATTCACGTTGCAGTATTCAGGGGGAATATGCCGGCGACTAGAAGCCGACCGACGACAACCAAGGTGGCTACTTTCGGGCCTGCGGCTTACCGGCTAAGGGTTTCGCACTGGCGGTCGAGCCGCCTACGGCGAACACGCGCGCGGGCATTCTGAATCCCACGAGCTGACGCAATTCGAGCGGGCCGGAGCCCGCTTCAGTGCGCAGCGCATAACGCAGGTGCTCGCCGTCGGCGAGTGTCCAGTCCAGACGCCAGTTGCTGCGGTCAATCTGTTCGACTTTGGCCTTGGCGAGCAGACGCACCATCGCCCACGAGCCTTCAAAGCTGTCTTGCCGGCGCAGACCCGTGGCGAGCGTGTTCCAGGTCAGGCTCGCGCTGGCCGATTCGGGCGCGCCCGGCCACACGAAGCGTTGCCACGCTTGTTTCTGGTTGAAGTAACGCAGGCTTTGTCCGTCGATGGTCAGCACGCTTTCGGTGAGCTTGGCGTTGCCCATTGCCATGAGTTCGAAGCGCGTACGCGCATCGCCTTCGGCGTAGAGACGGGCGGACAGCCACGAGAGGCGATTCAACGCATTGAGAAAGTCCACGTCGAAGCGCAGCGACTGCACGTACAGCGGGTTGGGCACCCATTGGTCGCCATGCTGTTCGAGGATTCCACCGAGCTGTGCGCGGACGAACTGATTGATCAGCCCCTGCGGGCCGATGAAGCGGGCAAGCTCGGCGAGGCTGGCGTCAGCGTCGCTGTCGTTGAATGGGTAGCGACCCGTGAAGGCATCGTTCCAGGGGGCGAGCACGCCACCACGCCAGAGGTCGTTGATGCTGTTCGACGCCGGCTGCATGAGCGTTCGCCAGCCCTGGTCGAGCGGACGCAGAAACAGGTTCTGGCCCATGGCGGCAAAGCTGCTGCCCAGACTCGCGGCAACCTGTTCGGCATAATTGCGCGCGTCGACCAGATCGCTGGCCCGTCCCTGGTAGAGACTTTGCGCAAGCTGGCGCGCAAAGGCGTCCGGGTCCGCGGCCGCATTGACCTGATCGAGCTTCAGGCGCGAAGCGCTGACGCGGTCCAGGTAGCGTTGCAGGCTGAGCGAGCTTTCTGCACCGCCGTTGCCGCTTTCCGCACTGCCAGCCAGGCGCAGCAAGGGTGCGAAAGCGTCAAGCAGTGGCGTGTTGGGCGCCTCCGTCGCCGCCGAAGCCAGCCCTGCCGATTGCGCCACCTGCGCTGCTTGATCGGCGTATGGGGCCTGATCGGTCTTCTTGGTCAGCAAGGCGCGAGCTTTCTCCTGCAATGAGTTCGACCAGCGTATGTTGCGGCGCTCCGGCCTGCGCCTGCCAGACGACGGTACTTATCAACGCAGCCAGCGGTCCTTGTTGCGCATCCGCATACACCCGCAATTGTTCGGCGGTGCCCGAAAGCGTGTTTTCCGGCACCCACACGATGCGATTGAGAAAGCCCTGCCACGCTCGCGCGAAATCGGTGAAGTAACGATGCGTTAGCCGCCGCTGAATATCCTGCGGCGTTTGGCGCGCTGCGCCGGCGGACTGATCCTGTTCGCCCAGCACCCAGTCGCCCTGTGTGGCGGTCTGCTTGGACAACTGCGCGATGGCGTCGCGCGCGTAGCCCTCGTAGGCCTGCCGAGTAAAGACGCCTGGCAATCGCCCCTGCACGTTCCACAGACCGCGCGCATCGCGCCCACCCAGCAAAGTGCTGATGGCGGGGTCGGCGTAGCGACTTTGTGTGTCGGCGAGGAGCTTTTCATAGAGCGTGTCCTCGGCCTGCTTCAGATCGATCAGGCCGGATAGTGTTTGCCGCGCGGCGAAGAGCGTGTGCTCATCTGCGTGCAATCGCCAGTCGGGGTGCGCGGCCAGATGATTTGCGTAAAACGTGGCGACCGGCCGGATCAACTCGGGCGACAGCCCAGGCCACAGCGTCTGGCCGGACAGCGCAAGTCGCTCGCCCAGGAATGTGGCATTGGCGTCGCCCTCTGCGCGCTGCGGGTCTGTCAGCATCAGCCACGTCTTGAGCGTGTCGTACCCGGCTAGGCCGACATCACTGAGCAGATCGGATGACTTGGATTGGGCAGCGCCCGCGTGCGAGCTGGCGTCGAGTGGCACGGCGTTGAGGGCGTGCAACTGCTTTGCCAGTAGCGCATGTGCGCGCTTGACCAGCCAACGATTCGCAGAGCGCTGGTAGACAGGCAGGGCGGCGGCCAGCAGCGCCGGTCCGCGATTGAGGCCGAAGCGCTCCAGCCAGGGTGCGCCGTGCTCGGTCTGGTACTCCAGTCGGGCGATGTCGCCCTGCAAGCCATTGAGTGTCGCGAAGGCACGAAGCGGAGACGACGCCGCACTCAGCGACAACAGCCTGTCGTCCATCTGCACGATGTGCGCTCGGTTCAATCCATAGGACACCACCGTCCCAGCGGCCACGCATGCCACGACGACCGTCGACGCGCAAAACGCCCAATCGAGGCGTTGCCATCTCAGCTTGGTGCCGGGCGCGCTGAGCAACGTTCTGAGCAATGCCTGCGGTAGATGAACCTGATTACCAACTAACTGCGCATGCAAAGCCTGCGTATCGGCCGACATGCCTGGTGATCTATCGTCGCCCACGACGGCGTAAACCGTGCCCGCAGAATTCGTACTCCAAGCAAGGTCGAACAACCTGTTCATGCGAAACGCGCCCTGCGCACAGCTATTATCGCCGTCGGACTCCCGCGCACCCGGTCCGAGCGCGCTGCCTGTGCCGCGCGCTGGCGCGAACCAGAGGCCGACGAGGCGCTGGCGACGATGCAGATGGGCGCTCAACTGGCCAACCCACCTGACAATGTCCTCGTCATGCCGCTCGATCCACTGCGACAGCACCGCGTCGAAGCAGGTACCGCGGTTCTGCGCAATCGCCGCCACGCCCGACTCAGCGAGCGGCCCCGTCAGTCGCTGCAACAGTCCCTGCAATTGCGCCGCGCCGTGTCTGGCGCTGCCCTCGAAAAAAGTGATCACGGGTTTGGCCTGCGCTGCGCGCTCGCCCGGCAACGCGGGCGACAGCAGCACCTGCACGGGTAAGGCATGGGCGCAATCGTGCGTGAGCAGTGCCAGCGCTGCCCCATGAGAAGCCACGCCATCGGAGACGAGTAGGATGCCGTCAGCCGGCCGCCGCAGACGTCCGCGCAAACGCGACCAGCCGCCCAAAGGTGGCGCAGCCCCTTCGCCCGCCCAAACCAGAATCGCTTGCGGCGTGTCCAGCCAGCCCTGTGTGGTGAGGCAGGGGAAGTGCGATTCGGCCAAGGCTCTGCGACCGGTGATGAGGAGCCAAGGGGTGCGATGGCGCGCGAGCCAGGAGTGGTATCGGACGAGATGCTGACGCAAAGGCAGAAGAGGATCAGACTTCGGTGCTTCGGAGGGGGTATCCGTCCGCTTTCGCGCAAGCCAGACTTCCTGGAATTCGCTCTTGCGTTGCAGGCTGTAGAACAAAGCGGCGAATAACGAGAGGCCCATTCCCACCAACGACAGAATCCACTCGGCATTGATCTTATGGGCGATGTCCGCAAAGTGAACGTCGTCGTTCCAGATGTAGATGGCAATTGCCGCGAATACTGCCAGCAGCACAAGGAGCATGCCTCGGAAGACGGCTGCGCGGCGTTTGGGTGTCTCAGACATGGGGTGAATAAGGAGTCATTCTTGGGTGGCGCACGGCTCAACCACGAAGGCGTGTTGATTTGCACCGAAACCTGACCCACCTGATGGGGTGATTTGCATCGAATTCTGACCCACGTATAGAACACTTGCCTGCTCGGCAACGAGCAGGAGTTTGGAGTGATCGACGTGGCCATCCTGAGCATCATTCGACGTTGGCACCTGCGCGACCAGATCCCGCTTCGCGAGATCGCCCGGCGCCTGGGTATCTCCCGCAATACGGTTCGGCGCTACCTGCGCGCCCAAACAACCGTTCCGACCTACGCCGCACGACATAGTCCGAGCAAGCTCGACGGCTACGCGGCCAAGCTCGATACGTGGCTTAAGACTGAATCAAACAAGCCACGCAAGCAGCGACGAACGCTGCGGCAGATCCACGCTGACCTATGCGTCCTGGGCTTTACGGGCTCCTATGATCGGGTGGCCGCGTTCTCGCGGCGCTGGCGCCAGGACCAGCAGCAACAGGCCAGGACGGCGGGCCGGGGAACATTCATTCCCTTGCGCTTTGCCGAAGGGGAGGCCTTCCAGTTCGACTGGAGCGAGGACTGGGCGGTCATCGGTGGCGAGCGCATGAAGCTGCAGGTGGCGCAGTTCAAGCTCAGCCATAGTCGGGCGTTCTTCCTGCGCGCCTATCCGCTGCAGACCCACGAGATGCTCTTCGACGCCCACCATCACGCCTTCGTGGCGTGGGGCGGCATTCCCCGGCGTGGCATCTACGACAATATGAAGACGGCAGTCGATCGCGTCGGCCAGGGTAAGCACCGCGAGGTCAACCTGCGCTTCAGCGCGATGGTCAGTCACTACCTGTTTGATGCCGAGTTCTGCAACCCGGCCTCAGGCTGGGAGAAGGGACAGATCGAGAAGAACGTGCAGGACAGCCGCCATCGCATCTGGCAGCGCATCCCATCCTTCACGTCGCTCGAGGCCCTCAACGATTGGCTGGCGGACCAGTGCGTGCTGCTCTGGCAGCAGGTCCGTCACCCGGAACTGGACATGACGGTGTGGGAAGCATGGTCACAAGAGCGCCCCCATCTGATGCCTGTGGGCCAGCCCTTCGATGGATTCGTCGAACACCTCAAGCGGGTCTCGCCCACCTGCCTCGTGCACTTCGAGCGCAATCGCTACAGCGTGCCGGCGTCCTTCGCCAACTGCGCGGTGAGCTTGCGTGTCTATGCCGCACGACTGGTGTTCGTCGCCGAAGGCCAGATCATCGCCGAACACGCCCGCCTGATCAGCCGCAGCCATAGTACGGGCCAGACGATCTACGACTGGCGACACTACCTGGCCGTCCTCCAGCGCAAGCCGGGGGCATTACGCAACGGGGCGCCCTTCTGCGAACTGCCCGAAGGCTTCAAGCAGTTGCAACGAACGCTGCTCAAACGCCCAGGGGGTGATCGCGAGATGGTGGAGGTGCTAGCGCTTGTTCTGCTACACGATGAACAGGCCGTACTGGCTGCGGTGGAGTTGGCGCTCGAGAGCGGCGCGCCCTCCAAGCAGACTGTTCTGAACATTCTCAGCCGTCTCCTCGAAGGCGGGCCGGTGTCCCCCGTCGACGCCCCCCAGGCATTAGCCCTGCACGTGGAGCCGCAAGCCAATGTGGGACGCTATGACGCGCTCAGGGAGACCCATCATGCAGCATGAGGCCATGATTCAGATGCTCAGGTCGCTCAAACTGCACGGCATGGCCCAAGCCCTGGAGGAGCTGGCCGAGCAGGACTCCCCGGCCTATCAAGGCGCGGTGAGCGTTCTGTCGCGCCTGCTCAAGGCAGAACTGACCGAGCGCGAGGTACGGTCGCTGGCCTACCAGATGAAGGTCGCCAGGTTCCCTGCGTACCGCGATCTGACGGGCTTCGACTTTGGCTGCAGCGAAGTCAATGAAGCCCTCGTGCGCCAGTTGCACCGGTGCGACTTTCTGGAGTCCGCACACAACATCGTGCTCGTCGGGGGGCCAGGCACAGGCAAGACGCACCTGGGCACAGCCATCGGCGTGCAAGCCATCGAGCACCACCACCGACGTGTGCGCTTCTTTACGACGGTGGAGCTGGTCAACATGCTCGAGCAGGAGAAAGCCGCAGGCAGACCCGGGCACACGGCAAACCGCCTGATGTATGCAGATCTGGTAATTCTTGATGAGCTGGGCTATCTACCCTTCAGTCAGGCCGGTGGTGCCTTGCTGTTCCACCTCATCAGCAAGCTCTACGAGCGCACCAGCCTCGTCATCACCACCAACCTGAGCTTCAGCGAGTGGTCCTCTGTCTTTGGTGATCCGAAGATGACTACGGCGCTGCTCGATCGCCTCACGCATCACTGCCACATCGTCGAGACGGGCAACGACAGCTATCGATTCAGGAACAGTACGGTTCAACCCAAGAAGGAGAAGCGCACCTCGAAACCAACCTCTACTACCCTGAACAACTGACCCTTGGGTGGGTCAGATTTGGATGCAAATCCGGGGTCAGGTTTCGGTGCAAATCAACATCATAGCAGCACGATGTCGAACTGCTCCTGCCCGTAGCCGGATTCCGCATGAAGTGAGATCGGGCGTTCGATGAAGTCCTGCAGACCGGCAAGCGCCTGTGCTTCTTCGTCGAGGAACAGGTCGATGACATTGGGCGCGGCCAGGACGCGGAATTCCTTGGCGTTGAATTGCCGTGCTTCGCGTACGAGTTCGCGCAGGATTTCGTAGGCGACGGTGCGCGAGGTCTTTACTTCGCCACGGCCGCCGCAGGTCGGGCACGACTCGCATAGCACGTGGGCCAGCGATTCGCGCGTGCGCTTGCGTGTCATCTCGACCAGTCCGAGCGATGTGAAGCCGTTGACCGACACCTTGGTGTGGTCGCGCGACAGGGCCTTGGCCAGTTCGGCGAGCACGGCTTGTCGGTGCTCTTCGCTTTCCATGTCGATGAAATCGAGCAGGATGATACCGCCGAGATTGCGCAGGCGAAGTTGCCGCGCGATGGCCTGCGCTGCTTCGAGGTTGGTCTTGAAGACGGTGTCGTCGAAGGTGCGCGCGCCGACGAAACCGCCGGTGTTGACGTCGATGGTGGTGAGTGCTTCGGTCTGGTCGATGATGAGATAGCCGCCGCTCTTGAGGTCGACGCGACGGGCCAGCGCCTTCTGGATTTCTTCCTCGACACCGTACAGGTCGAACAAGGGGCGCTCGCCCGTGTAGTGGTCGAGCAGACGCACTACCTGAGGCATGTATTCCGACGCGAAGGACTTGAGTTTCTGGAAGTTCTCTCGCGAGTCGATGACGATATGTTCGGTGTCGCGCGTGACCAGATCGCGCAGCACGCGTTGCGCGAGGTTGAGGTCCTGATAGAGCACGGTGGCCGGTTGCGCAGCCTTGCGACGTTGTCCGATTTCGTTCCACAGCTTGCGCAGGTAGGCGATGTCGGCGGTGAGTTCTTCGTCGCTGGCCTGTTCGGCTTGTGTGCGGACGATGAAGCCACCTTGCTCGTCGCCTGGGATCAGCCGCTGCAGGCGCTCGCGCAGGGCTTCGCGGTCGGCTTCGCTTTCGATGCGCTGCGAGATACCGATGTGATGATCCTGCGGCAGATACACCAGCAGGCGACCGGCGATGGATAGCTGTGTTGACAGTCGGGCGCCCTTGGTGCCTATGGGGTCCTTGAGCACTTGCACGAGCAGGCTTTGACCTTCGGCCAGGATGCGCTCAATCGGTTTGTGCGATTCGCCGTGCTGACGATCGATCCAGATGTCGGCCACGTGCAGGAACGCAGTGCGCTCCAGCCCGATCTCGATGAATGCCGATTGCATGCCAGGCAGCACGCGCACGACTTTGCCCAGGTAGATGTTGCCGACCAGCCCGCGCGAATGTTCGCGTTCGATGTGCAGTTCCTGCACCTGGCCATGCGTGATCAGGGCGACCCGCGTTTCTTGCGGGGTGAAGTTGATCAGGTATTCCTCGCTCATGGGTCACGGTCTTGCAGATTGGGGTTGCCCTCGATTCTACCGATTGGCGGTGTCCGTGCGCCGGAAAAGCTGACGCCCCGATGGGCGAGGCGGGCTGCGCCAAGTATCATCGCCCGCTGGCAAGGAGGAGCATCGGGTGGATCGATTTGACGTGGCGGTGATTGGGGCGGGCGCTGCCGGCATGATGTGTGCGGCGGTGGCGGGGCAGCGCGGCCGGCGCGTCGTGCTTATCGACCATGCCGAAAAGCTCGCGGAGAAGATTCGCATCTCGGGCGGTGGCCGCTGCAATTTCACCAATATCGATGCGGGGCCTGCCAATTTTCTGTCCGAGAACCCGCATTTCTGCCGTTCCGCGCTCTCTCGCTACACGCCGCAGGACTTCGTCAAGCTCGTGCAGGCGCACGGCATCCAGTGGCACGAAAAGCACAAAGGGCAACTGTTCTGCGATGACTCCAGCGGCCGGATCATCGACATGCTGGTCGATGAGTGCCGTGATGGCGGCGTGGCGTGGCGTCGCCCTTGTCGTGTGACGGAGGTACAACCCGCTGCCGGTGGTTGGCGGCTTGATACTGACCGGGAGCCGATCGAGGTGGCGTCCGTGGTGGTGGCGACCGGCGGGCTGTCGATTCCCAAGATCGGCGCGACGGACTTCGGACACAGACTGGCGCGCAGACTGGGTATCGCCGTCATCGAACCGCGCCCCGCTTTGGTTCCGCTGACTTTCGACGCTGTGCAGTGGGCGCCCTTCGCCGAGCTGGCAGGGCTGTCGCTGGAAGTGGACGTGCGTTGTGGAGAGGGCGTCTTTCGCGAGGACCTGCTGTTCACCCATCGCGGCCTTTCGGGGCCGGCGATCCTGCAGATATCGTCGTTCTGGTGGCCGGGTGCCTCCCTGTCCATCGACCTTGTGCCCGGGGCCGACCTCGGTGATGCGTTGGTGGCGGCCAAGCCGGGCAATCGCCAGCACGTGGCGAGCGTACTGGCACAGTGGATGCCACGCCGCCTGGCCGACGCATGGTGCGCGCGCCTCGGGCTGGCAGGGCGGCCGATTTCTGACACGGCAGACAAGGTTCTGCGCACGCTGGCTGCCAATCTGCACGACTGGCAGCTCACGCCCTCGGGTTCGGAGGGCTATCGCAAGGCGGAAGTGACGCGCGGCGGGATCGATACGCGTGCGCTGGACCAGAAAACCATGATGTCGCGCGCGCACCCTGGTTTGTACTTTGTCGGCGAAGTGATGGACGTTACGGGCTGGTTGGGCGGGTACAACTTTCAGTGGGCTTGGGCCAGCGGATACGCCGCCGGGATGGCGGCGTAGGCACGCTCAGGGGTAGAGCGTGTCACCAAGCCATTGGTCTGCACCGGACTCGCTGCGCACGTAGCGCACACGGTCGTGCAGGCGGAAGGGCTTGGCCTGCCAGAATTCGATGGTCTTTGCCACGACACGGAAGCCTGACCAGAATTCCGGTCGCGGCACGGCGCCAATGTTGAACTTGAGCGCGTACTCTGCCACGCGCTTTTCCAGGTCGAAGCGCCCCAGCATCGGCTGCGATTGCTTCGAGGCCCAGGCGCCGATGCGCGAATCGCGCGCGCGGCTGGCGAAGTAAGCGTCCGCCTCGGCGTCAGTCACCGGCTCGGCGACGCCTTGCACGCGCACCTGCCGCTGCAGGGACTTCCAGTGAAAGCACAGCGCAACCTGAGGGTTGGTCGAGATCTCGTGCGCCTTTTGGCTGCCAAGGTTCGTGTAGAAGACAAAGCCGCGCTCATCCACGTCCTTGAGCAGCACCATGCGTACCGACGGCATGCCATCCGGGCCAACGGTGGCGATGGACATGGCATCCGGATCGTTGGGTTCGCCGCGTTTGGCATCTTCCAGCCAGGACTTGAAGCGGGTGACGAGTTCGGTTGTCGAGGCGGTGACGGACATGGTGTTCGGGAAGATTGGCGGGAGCCCGTCATTATCGGACCTGCGCCGCGCTTTTAACAGCGCATCAACCCGCCACCTGCAGACGCTCGATTTCGGTAGCCGCCAGGATAAAAGCTGCAACGCCCTTGGGGTCGTTGTCTACGCGCGGCTCGCTCACGTAATACTCGAATGTGCCGTCGCGTTCCGGCGTGAGTCCGAGGCCCGCGCTCTTGCAGGTGTCGCGCAGGGTCAATTGGCCGTTGTGTTCGACAGCGACATGGTGATCGAGCAGGCCGGCGAAAGCGCGTTCGGCACGGGCCCGCACGTCACTGTCGACCAGATAGCCGTGGCGTACGCCGCGCGCCATCGCGTAGATGAACATCGCGGAACCGGAGGATTCAAGGTAGTTGCCTGGGCGACCGCCTTGGTCGAGCACCTGCCACCACAGCCCGCTGTCGGCGTCTTGTACGACGACCAGGGCCCGCACGAGGCGACGCAGCGTGTTGGTGAGTGCAGGGCGCTGTTCGTGGGTTGACGGCAGTAGGTCGAGCGTGTCGACCAGCGCCATGGCGAACCAGCCTGTGGCGCGGCTCCAGAAAGTGGCCGAGCAGCCGCTTTCGGGGTCCGCCCAGGGTTGGCGGCGAGTTTCGTCCCATCCATGGAAATACAGCCCCGTGGCAAGGTCCTGATGCTTTGCCGCCATTTCGAGCAACTGATTGCCCGCGTCGAACAGCGCCGGCTTGTTGCGTTCGCTGCGCGCGCAGTTGAACATAGAACGGCACGGCCATGTAGGCGCTGTCCAGGAAGACCTGATCGGGGAATTCGCGCTTGTGCCAGAAGCTGCCGGACAGTGTGCGCGGCTGGCGCAGGTACTGCGTGCGCAGAACCGACGCGGCCTTGAGGTAGCGCGCGTCGCGCGCGTGATGGAACAGGCGGTAGAGCACGCGGCCGCACATCAGGTCGTCAAGGCTGTAGCGGCGCAGGTCGTAGCCGGCGATATGGCCGTCCGGGTCGACTACCGCATTCACATGTCCACGCACGAAGTCGAGGTAGCGCGTCTCTCCCGTCATGCGCCAGACATGGAGCAAAGACTTGAACAGTACGCCGTGCTCATGCGACCACTCCGTTGGTAGCTTGCGCCAACGTTGGAGGGCCGTATCGGCCATGCGGATGGACCAGGAAGGGTGTGTCATGGTGAAGCTGGGTAATTCTGTATTGCAGTGAGCAACGTCCATTAGGGACTTGCGGCGGCTCCGTTGTGATGCGTCAGATCAATGGGGGCGGAGCCGTGCTCCCCAGGACACCGAATATGATTGTTTTGCACACATTTTCGTTACCGCTTGGTTGCATTGGCTGGCGGCGTCAGCACCAGCCGATGACGCTTGTCGAGCTTGAGTGGCGCGAGCGTCGGCAGAATGTACTGCGCGATCAACTTTCGCTTGAGGCCGCTGCGATCCGCTCGCGCCAGCGCGTCTTCGATGATCGGTGCGAGCGCTGCGTTGCTGGGTGAAAGATAGAAACGCATGTCTCTGTCATGCACCAAAACGAGGTTCGGTTCGATCATCAGACCGGGCAGCGAGCCGATTTCGTCGACTGCTTCATTCACGCCGCGCACAACGTAGTCGACGTTGCGGTCGCCATTGGCGACCATCCGATACATCGCCTGCCAGTCACCGGGTTTGACGAGCACGGGCAGTCGATTGAACTGCCACAATTCGGCGTCATACCAGCCTTCGCCGACGCCGCCGATCTTGCCCGTGGCACGCAGGTCTGCAAGCGTCGTGACGCCGGCGTACGCAGATTCTGTGCCAGCGCGGATGGCAAACACCCGCTGCGCGATGACGCCTGAAGTCAGCGCATTCACAACCGAAGGGAAGTCTCGATCGCGCGTATCGGTCTGCACGCCCCACACCGCCGATATCTGTCCGGCGGCCAACGCATGCCAGATGCGCGGTTGCGGCATGGGATCGACGAGTGTAATGCGCGGTACATAACCTGCGGCCTTCAGCGACTCTTCGAGCAACTTCACGTAATACACGTGTCGCCCCGATGAGAGCGTGGGCAAGCGCAGGTCGATTACCTCGCCCGCAGCGCTGGCTTGAGGGCCATACGCAAGCGGCGCGATCAGCAGCAGGCAGCAGAGGAGTCGGCGGATAGACGACATCGCATCCGATGGGTAGCTTGACGAAAGGTGTACTTTGCCTGCATGAGCGTGTTGACGGAATGGGAAAAAATCGTATTCCGTGTCACGTTTCGTGTCCGGAATACGATCTGTCTGACTGAAAAACACCTTCTATTCAGGCACTTCAGTCGATCGTCATCAGAAAATACACGCCGTGTTAGGCGCACGAATTCGTCGGACAAAAAAACATCGCCTCATGCATTCGCCATATATCGGTGCGTTTGCGTGAGGCGATGGCGTCGTGGCCGGCGTGAGTTACTTTGCTTTCGCGGGCGCGTACTCGACAGGCACCCAACTGTAGCCATGCTCGTCCGCACGTACGTGGCCGATGCCCGGGAACGGCAGGTGCGCGCCGCCTACCCAGAACTTCTCCTTTGCCACGTCGGCGAGCAGTCGCTTACGCGTTGCGATAGCCACCTTACTGTCCACGTCAAAGTCGAAGGCAACTTCGGGTCGTGCGAATTGCACGGCATGGTTGTGGATGATGTCGCCCCACAGCAGGATGCTCTGCCCCTTCGACTGGAACAGATAACTGGTGTGGCCAGGGGTGTGGCCCGGCGACGGGACGATCTTCAGGCCCGGCAACAACGTCTCGCCCGCCGAATAGGTCGAAAACCTGCCCAGGGTGACGTAGGGCGCCACCGCATCGCGTGCCATTTTGAAGAAAGCCTGGGCGTCGGTCGGGGCTTTGGCGGCGATGCTCTCGCTCAGCCAGTAGTCCGCTTCGACACGTGCGGCACGCACCAGCGCGTTGGGGAAGGCCGCCTTGCCATCGGTGCTCACCAGCCCGCAAGCATGATCGGGGTGGAGATGCGTGAGCAGTACGACGTTAACCTGCTCCGGCGTGTAGCCAGACGCCTTCAGATTGGCGCCGATGTTACCCAAAGAGGGCCCGAAACACTGTGCCGTGCCAGTGTCCACCAGCACCAGATGCGTGCCGGTATTCACCAGGTACGCATTGACCGCAGTCTGCGTGCCTTCAGTCGTGCTCAGGAACATGCGCGCCAGCAACGACTGGATGTCACTGGCGCTGGCGCCCTTCATCAACTTCTGGTCGAGCACGACGAAGCCGTCGTACAGCGCGGTGACCTCGAAATCGCCCAGCTGCATGCGATAGTAGCCCGGCACTTGCGTGCCAATCTGTGCGACAGGCTGGGCGGGTTTCGCCGTCTGAGCCGTTGCGGGCAGCGCCAGCATGCCGGCGCAGATCAGCATGGCCGGCAGTGTTGCTTGGCGAAGGGCTCTAAGGGCTTTGTGGCACATGGCAGACATGGTCGCTCCTATGCAAAGAGAGAGGCCGTCATGGCTGACGGCCTATCGCTACGGATGGTGAACAACTACGTGGGTGATGCGCAGGGCGGACGCCTGCAGCACGTCCGCCCGCTGAGGCTTACAACAGAACGCGCTCGATGCCGCCTTTGTTGGCGTGTTCGACGTACTCGCTCATCCAGTTTTCGCCGAGGATGCGCTTGGCCATTTCGATGACGATGTAATCGGCGTCCATGCCTTCTACGTCGTCTTCGTAACGGGTCAGGCCTTGCAGGCACGCCGGGCACGAAGTGAGCAGCTTGACCGGGCCATCGAAGCCGTCGGAGCGCAGCTTGTCGGCGGTGCGCTTGATCGACTCTTCCTTCGAGAAGCGCACTTGCGTCGAGATGTCGGGGCGCGCCACGGCCAGCGTGCCGGCTTCGCCGCAGCAGCGATCGGTCTTCTCGACACGACTGCCGTCTGCCAGCTTGAGCAACTGATTGGTGGTCTTGGTGCCGTCCTGCAGCTTCATCGGCGTGTGGCACGGCTCGTGGTACATGTAACGCACGCCACTGATGCCGTCGAGCACCACGCCCTTTTCGAGCAGGTATTCGTGGATGTCGATCATCCGGCAGCCCGGGAAGATCTTCTCGAATTCATACATTGCGAGTTGGTCGTAGCAGGTGCCGCAACTGACCACCACGGTCTTGATGTCGAGATAGTTGAGCGTATTGGCGACACGATGGAAGAGCACGCGATTGTCGGTGCTCATCTTCTCGGCCTTGTCGTACTGGCCCGCGCCGCGCTGCGGATAACCGCAGCACAGATAGCCCGGCGGCAGCACGGTCTGCACACCGACGTGATACAGCATCGCCTGCGTGGCAAGGCCGACCTGCGAGAACAGGCGCTCCGAGCCGCAGCCGGGGAAGTAGAACACCGCTTCGGAATCACTGGTGGTCTTGGCCGTATCGCGGATGACGGGGATGACGTCGGCATCTTCGATGTCGAGCAACGCGCGCGAGGTGCGCTTGGGCAGATTACCCGGCATCTTCTTGTTGAAGAAGTGCACCACCTGCGCCTTCATCTCCGGTCGACCGAGCGACGAAGGCGGAGAGGCCGTCTGGCGTTTGGCGACGGGCTTCATCAGGCTGGCGACCATGCGCTGTCCCTTGAAGCCCCATTCCATCATGAGGGTGCGAACCGTCTTGATGGTCTGCGGGTTGGTGGCGTTGAGGAAGAACATCGCCGCCGCCTTGCCGGGGTTGAACGTCTGCTTGCCCATCTTGCGCAGCAGATTGCGCATGTTCATCGACACGTCGCCAAAGTCGATGTCCACCGGGCACGGGTTGTAGCACTTGTGGCACACGGTGCAGTGGTCGGCGACGTCTTCGAATTCCGCCCAGTGCTTGATCGACACGCCGCGGCGGGTTTGCTCTTCGTACAGGAAGGCTTCGATCAGCAGCGAGGTGGCGAGAATCTTGTTGCGCGGGCTGTAGAGCAGGTTGGCGCGCGGCACGTGCGTGGCGCACACGGGTTTGCACTTGCCGCAGCGCAGGCAGTCCTTCACCGACGTCTGGATATCGATGAGGTCGGACTGCTGCATGATGAGCGACTCGTGGCCCATCAGGTTGAAGCTCGGCGTATAGGCGTGCGTAAGGTCGCCGCCTTCCATGAGCTTGCCCTTGTTGAAACGGCCCTCCGGGTCAACCTTGTTCTTGTAGGCGCGGAACGGCGCGATCTCGTCTTCGGTCAGAAATTCGAGCTTGGTGATGCCGATGCCGTGTTCGCCCGAGATCACTCCGCCGAGGTTGCGCGCCAGGTGCATGATGCGCACGACAGCCGCATTGGCTTCCTGCAGCATCTCGTAGTGGTCGGAGTTGACCGGCAGGTTGGTGTGCACGTTGCCGTCACCGGCGTGCATGTGCAGGGCCACGAATACGCGGCCACGCAGCACTTCGGTGTGCACCTGCTCGAACTTGTCGAGAACCGGTTTGTAGAGGTTGCCTTCGAAGATTTCTTCGATGCGCGTCTTCAACTCGTCCTTCCACGAAATGCGGACGGAGTAGTCCTGCACACGGTGGAACAGCGTCGGGTTGGCGGCCTTGTTGGTCAGTTCGCCCGCTTCGATGCCCAGTTCGGCGAATCTCGCCTCGGCTTCGGTCAGCGGCGTGTCGAGGTTATCGTAGATCCACTGCCAGCGGGCGCGCACGTGCGACACCAGTTCAAGCGCGCGGGCGCGACGGTCCGACAGCAGCACTTCTTTTTCAAGCTGCTCATCGTTGCTGCGGATCGGCAGATCGCCATCGAGGAACGCGGCGATGGCGTCGGTGAGCTTGAGCTTGTTGGTGATCGACAGCTCAATGTTGATGCGCTCGATGCCGTCGCAGTAGTCGCCCATGCGCTCAAGCGGAATCACCACGTCTTCGTTGATCTTGAAGGCGTTGGTGTGCTTGGCGATGGCGGCGGTGCGGCCACGGTCGAGCCAGAACTTCTTGCGCATCTCTGGCGTGACCGCGATAAAGCCTTCAGCGCTGCGGCGGTTGCAGATGCGCACGACTTCGGACGCTGCCTGCATGACGGCTTCGTCATCGTCGCCGACGATGTCGCCGATCAGCACCATCTTGGGCCGACCATGGCGCTTGGCCTTGGTGGCGTAGCCGACGGCTTTTACGTAGCGTTCATCGAGATGTTCGAGGCCGGCCAGCATGACGCGGGCATTGCCGGTCTTGGGCAGGCGGTCGATGTAATCCTTGATCTCCACGATGGCGGGCACGGCTTCGCGCACCTGACCGAAGAACTCCAGGCACACGGTGCGCGTGTGCGGGGGCATCTTGTGCAGAATCCACACGCACGACGTGATGATGCCATCCGTGCCTTCCTTCTGGATGCCCGGCAGGCCGCCGAGGAACTTGTCCGTCACATCCTTGCCAAGGCCGACCTTGCGGAAGCGTTCGCCCGGCATGGTGAGCGTTTCTTCGGACAGCAGCTTCTTACCGCTGGCGTCGAAGCGACGCAGCAGGAAGACGGCTTCTTCCTGATCGTGAATCTTGCCCAGGTTGTGCGACTGGCGGATCACTTCCATCCAGTTGCCGTCGGGCATGACCATCTTCCACGAAGCCAGATTGTCGAGCGCGGTGCCCCACAGCACGGCTTTCTTGCCGCCAGCGTTCATGGCGACGTTGCCGCCCACGCACGAAGCATCGGCCGAGGTCGGATCGCAGGCGAAGACAAAGCCTGCCTCTTCGGCGGCATCCATCACGCGGCGCGTCACCACGCCAGCGCCGGTGAACACGGTGGCATAGGGTTCTTCCACGCCGGGCAACTGCACCATCTGGACCTTGTCCAGTTGCGTCAGCTTTTCGGTGTTGATGACCGCTGAATACGGCGTGAGCGGCACGGCGCCGCCCGTGTAGCCCGTGCCGCCTCCGCGCGGGATGATCGTCAGCCCGAGTTCAATACAGTCGCGCACCAGATGACCGATTTCTTCTTCGGTATCCGGGTAGAGCACCACGAACGGATATTCGACGCGCCAGTCGGTCGCATCGGTGACGTGCGCCACGCGAGCGTAGCCGTCGAAGCAGATGTTGTCGCGGCGGGTATGGCGCGTGAGCAGTTTCTGCGCGCGGCGACGCAGATCGTAGGTCTTCTCGAAGTGGCGGGCGAAATCGTCCACCGCACCACGAGCGGCTTCGACGAGTTGCCCGACCTTGGCGGCGCGATCATGATCGTCGCCTTCGGATTCCACGCGGCGCTTCTCAACTTCATCCAGACGATGGCGCAGTGCCGAGACCAAAGCGCCCCGACGGCCGCGGTTGTCGACCAGATCGTCTTCCAGGTACGGGTTGCGCTGCACGACCCAGATGTCGCCCAGCACCTCGTACAGCATGCGCGCAGAACGCCCCGTGACCCGTTCGCTGCGCAGCGATTCGAGCACCTCCCACATCGGCGCGCCGAGCAGGCGGATGACGATTTCGCGGTCGGAGAACGAGGTGTAGTTGTACGGGATCTCGCGCAGGCGTGCCGGTGCGGCCGGCTGGTGGGTGGCGAATTCTGGGGCGGCTTGCATCGTGGTGGCGGGCTGGCAGCTTCGCAGCGGCTAAAAGTTCAGTATTTTACCTGCTCGGACGCCTAAAACGGCCCCGCCGCCAGTGGGGTTTCTGCCTGTATGGCCAAAACCGGCCCGACCGACCGCCCAGAACGGGCTGCCGGTCGGGAAAAGCGCAGGTCGCGCTCAGTGACTGCCGCCGAGGTCTTCGACGATTTCCTCTTCCTTGCGGAAGTGGCTGATCAGACGGAACACGATGCTCATGGCGATGCCGACCACGGTCGCCAGGGCCATGCCTTTGAGTTCCGCTGCGCCGATCTGAATCTTGGCGCCCGAGACGCCGATGATCAGGATCACGCTGGTCAGGATCAGGTTCTGCGGGCGGTTGTAGTCGACCTTCGACTCAATCAGCACACGCACGCCGGACGCGGCGATCACACCGTACAGCAGCAGCGACACGCCGCCCATGACGGGCACCGGGATGGCCTGGATGGCCGCCGCCAGCTTGCCCACGCACGACAGCAGGACCGCCAGCACGGCTGCTCCGCCGATTACCCAGGTGCTGTAGACCTTGGTAATGGCCAGCACGCCGATGTTTTCGCCGTAGGTCGTGTTGGGCGAAGAGCCGAAGAAGCCCGAGAACATGGTTGACAGGCCGTTTGCGAACAGCGAACGGTGAAGGCCCGGGTCTTTCATCAGGTCCTTTTGCACGATGTTGGCCGTGACCACCAGGTGGCCGATGTGCTCGGCGATGACCACGAGCGCGGCCGGAATGATGGTGATGATCGCCACCCATTCGAAGCGCGGCGTGTAGAACGTCGGCAAGGCGAACCACGCGGCATGCTCGATCCCCGAGAAGTCGACCATGCCCATGGCGCCGGCCAGGCCGTAGCCTGCGAGCACACCGATCAGGATCGGGATGATCGCCAGGAAGCCACGGAACAGCACCGAGCCCAGCACCGTGATCGCCAGCGTGGCCAGCGACACCAGCACGACCTTGCCGTCCGCAACAGCGCCGGCCTTGGGCAGCAGGCCGGCCATGTCGGCGGCAACACCGGCGAGTTCAAGACCGATCACCGACACGATGGCGCCCATTGCGGCGGGCGGAAAGATCACGTCCAGCCAGCGCGTGCCAGCCTTCGAGATGATCAGCGCGACGATGCAGAAGACCGCCCCGGAAACAATGAAGCCACCCAGTGCGGCTTCGTAGCCGTGCGTGGGCAGGATCAGCAATACGGGCGACAGGAAGGCGAAGCTCGAACCCAGATAGGCGGGGATCTTGCCGCGGCAGATGAACAGGTAGAGCAGCGTGCCGATGCCGTTGAACAGCAGAATGGTCGCTGGATTGACCTTGAACAGAATCGGCACCAGCACGGTGGCGCCGAACATGGCGAAGAGATGCTGCAGGCTCAGCGGCAGTGTCTGCAACAGCGGCAGGCGCTCGTCGACCCCGATAACGCGACGCGTCATGAAGAAATTCCCCCTTTTTTATTGGCAAACCGGCGCGATTATCCGCGCGAATCAAACATGACGCGAGTCGCCTCGACAGCGACGGGCACGGCGCCGGGTCAGGCCGACAGCGTGCGTGTTTTTAGGTGGCGGAAGTAGCGCCTCTCCAGCAGGCGGAAGGCGAACACCACTCCGCTCGTAATCAGCAGATACAGCAGCCCGGCCATCATGAAAGGCAGATAGGGCTCGGAGTAGTTGGCATAGACGTCGCGCGCCACGCCGGTGATGTCGGCGATGGTGATGGTGCTGACGATGGCCGAGCCCTGCAGCAGGAAGATGATCTCGTTGCCGTAGGCGGACATGGCGCGGCGTGCCGCGCTCGGCAGCACGATGCGACGCATGGCGAGTCTGGGTGACATGCCCATTGCGCGGGCCGCTTCGATTTCGCCGAGCGGTGTGGTTTCGATTGCGCCGCGCACGATCTCGGAGGTGTAGGCGCCGGTGTTGAGCATCAGCGCCAGCAATGCCCAGGGCCATGCTTCGCGCAGGATCGGCCACACGGCCATTTCCTGGATGGCGGGAAAGTGCAGAGATAACTGCAGCCCGACGCCGTAGTAAATGATGTACGCCTGTACCAGCATCGGCGTGCCACGGAAGAAGTGGCTGTACCCGGCAACCAGCCAGCGCAGCCAGTGCTTTTCGCTGCGCGCCATGACGATCCCGGCGGGCACCGCGATCAGCAACCCCAGCAGCAGGGCGGTGCCGACCAGCCAGATGGTCGTCCACGCGCCCGCCGCAAAGGCGCCGAGGTTATCGGTGATGCTGGGCAGACGATCGATGAAGTAAGAAAACATGGCGGATCAGTCCTCGCGCACGGCAAAGCCGCGGTTGAAGCGTCGCTTGAGTCGGCGCAGCACCAGCACCGAAACGCTGGTGAAAACGAGGAAGATCAACGCTACGACCATGTAGAAGAAAAACGGCATGGTCTTCTTTGCGGCCAGGTCGGCACGGAACACCATGTCCGACAGGCCGATGATCGATACCAGTGCTGTCGTCTTGAGCAGCACCAGCCAGTTATTGCCAAGCCCCGGCAGCGCGTTGCGCAGCATCTGCGGAAAGACGATTCGACGGAAGATGCGGCGCTTTGACAGCCCGAATGCCTGTGCCGCTTCGATCTGCCCGTGCGGAATGGCAAGAATGGCGCCGCGGAAGGTCTCCGCCATATAGGCGCCGAAGATCAGCCCGAGCGTCACGCAGCCGGCGATGAAGGGGTTGATCTCGAAGTAGTCGAGTTCAAAGTGGTCCGTGATGTTGTTGGCGACGTCCTGCCCGCCGTAGAACAGCAGGAACATCAGGACGAGATCGGGCACGCCGCGGAACAACGTGGTGTACAGCGTCACCGGCGCGCGCAGCAACAGATTGGGCGACAGTCGCAGGGGCGCGACGGTCACGCCGATCGCCAGCGATAGCGCGAGCGACACCAAGGCCACGGCAAGCGTGATCCAGGCGCCGTGGAAAATATTGGCCAGGTAACCGGGCAGCTCGGCTGGCATAGCGGAATCGTGGGGTCAAACGGGCGCCATGCGGCGCCCGGTTTCAATCAAGCGTGGATCAGTTTGCCGACTTCGGCATGACATAGATGTCGCGGCCGAAATACTTGTTGCTGATCTTCTGGTATTCGCCGTTGGCGCGGATGGCCTTGATGGCAGCGTTGTAATCCTCGACGAGCTTCTTGTCGTTCTTGCGCACGGCGATCGAAATGCCGTTGCCAAAGTAGACCGGGTCGGTGATGGCCGGGCCGAAGACTTCATAGTCCTTGCCTTCCGGACGGTTCAGGAAGCCATCTTCCAGCACCAGCGCATCGGCGAAGAGCAGGTCGAGACGACCCGAGCGCAGATCGAGGTTGGCGTCGGTCTGCGAGCTGTAGCGCTTGAGTTCGACCTGGCCCTTGAGCTTTTCAGTGGCGTAGCGATCGAACACGGACGAGCGCAGCACGCCCAGCGTCTTGCCCTTCAGGCCTTGCGGGGTGATTTCGATCTTTGCGCCCTTCTTGCGCACAAAGATGCCGGGGTTCTGATAGTACGAATCCGTGAACGCGACGTTCTTCATGCGTTCCGGCGTGGCGTTCATCGAAGCGATGATGGCGTCGATCTTGCGCGTGTTGAGTGCCGGGATCAGGCCGTCCCATGCGATCTGCTTGATCTCGCAGCGCGCCTTCATCTGCACGCACAGCGCCTTGGCAATGTCGATGTCGAAGCCGGTCATCTCACCGTTGGCCGAGGTCTCGGAGAACGGGGGGTAGCTGCCGTCGGTGGAGACGCGCAGTACGCGTTCCTGCGCGTGGGTGGTCAGGGCCATGCAGCCCAGGACGAGAGCGATCAAATAGCGTTTCATGGTTGGACTCGGTGTGAAAACGGTTGGTCGGCCGCGGGGCGTCAGCCCTTGAGCGTGTTGGACAAAAATTGCCGGCAGCGCTCGGATTCGGCGTGATTGAACACCTTGTCTGGCGTGCCTTGTTCTTCGATACGACCTTCGTGCAGAAAAACGACCTGCGAGGATACCTCGCGGGCAAAACTCATTTCATGGGTGACGACGATCATCGTGCTGCCTTCCGACGCAAGATCTTGCATGACCTTGAGCACGTCGCCGACCAATTCGGGGTCGAGCGCGGAAGTCGGTTCGTCGAACAGCAACGCTTCTGGTTCCATCGCCAGGGCGCGGGCAATGGCCGCGCGTTGCTGCTGGCCGCCGGATATGTGTGCAGGGTAATAGTCGCGCCGCTCGTACAAGCCGACCTTCGAGAGCAGCGCATTGGCCCGCTCGATGGCCTCCTGGCGTGGCACGCCCAGTACGTGAATGGGGGCTTCGATGAGATTTTCGAGAATCGTCATGTGCGCCCACAGATTGAAATTCTGGAACACCATCGACAGCCGTGCGCGGATGCGCTCGATCTGCGCAGGGTCTTCTGCCACGCGCCGGCCCCGGCGATCCACGCGTAGTCGGACTTGCTCGCCATCGAGGACCACATCGCCCTGATCGGGCATTTCGAGGAAATTCAGGCACCGCAGAAAGGTGCTCTTGCCTGAACCCGAGGACCCGAGGATGGAAATCACATCACCCTTGCTGGCGGCCAGCGAGATGCCTTTGAGCACTTCGTGTTGGCCGAAACGCTTATGGATGTCGCGCGCTTCTAGCATGAGTGGGGTGGATGGCATGGGGTCCCGTGTGTTCTTAATGGATAGTGCGATGAAGCGGGAGAGGGCTTGGCATTCAAGGCCAGCCATGCGCGGCGCTCACCAACGCCTTGAATATTAGATTCAATCCGTCGCGCGATTGCGCTCGAACGCTGGCACGCTACGCGTCGGTGGCGTGAGTCAAACTCTGATGAGTTGAGAGCCAAGTTCCGACGGTGCGCAGGGTATTGTTACCCGCTTCCGATCAATGCGACTGAAGACAATAGCGGATGTCAATCTAGCAGCCCTCGTGTGGCGTCAATAGTCAGCGAGATCCCGCTTGCGAGACAGAGTCGGACGTGCTCCATCCTGTTCGCATCGCCTTCGTGCGTCGGGCGGTGGCTAGACCCAGTCCTTCGTCGGCAGGAATCGTTCGTACAACTCCGCCTCCGGTGAGCCCGGCTGCGGGTGCCAATCGTAGCGCCAGTTCACCACAGGCGGCATCGACATCAAGATCGACTCCGTACGCCCGCCCGATTGCAGGCCGAATAGCGTACCGCGGTCATAGACTAGGTTGAATTCCACGTAACGTCCGCGGCGGTAAGCCTGGAAGTCGCGTTCGCGCTCACCGTACGGTGTGTCGCGGCGGCGTTCGATGATCGGTAGATAAGCGTCGAGGAACGCATCGCCCACGCTCGCCATCATTCCAAAACTGTGCTGGAAGTCGCCTTCGTTGAAGTCGTCGAAGAACAGTCCGCCTACGCCACGGGCCTCGTTGCGATGTTTTAGGAAGAAGTACTTGTCGCACCAAGCCTTGAAGCGCGGGTAAAGCTCGGGGCCAAAGGGCGCGACGGCACGCTGGCAGGTGCGGTGGAAGTGCCGCACGTCTTCCTCAAAGGCGTAATACGGCGTCAGGTCCATGCCGCCGCCAAACCACCATGTTGGCGCACCGGCATCGGGCCTCGCCCCGCCGGACAGGCCCTGTGCCATTGCGCGGCTGTTGGGGCGCGGCGTGGCGGCGAATCGCGGCCCCTCATCGGCCTGCCCCTGCGGATGCGCGACAAAGTAACGCACGTTCATATGCACCGTCGGACAGTACGGATTGCGCGGGTGCAGCACGAGCGACACGCCCATGGCTTCAAAGCCGGCGCCAGCCAGGTCCGGGCGGTGGGCCGTGGCCGAAGGCGGCAGCCCCTTGCCCATGACATGCGAGAAATTCACGCCGCCGCGCTCGAAGAAATGACCGTCTTCGATCACACGCGTAATTCCGCCGCCACCGCCGGAGCGCTCCCAGGCATCCGTGCGGAATGGCTTGCCGTCGAAAGCCTCGAGCGATTTGACGATGCGGTCCTGCAGATCGAGCAGGTAGTTGCGGACGGCGGTGGCCATGGCAGCGCTTGCGAATGAAAACGAATCGCAAGAATAGCGCGAAAGGGGGAATGTGTTGGGGAGTTGTTGGCGACGGCTTCTGCGCAGTCGTCTTTGGCGTAGGCGAGTGTTGGGGTTTATGTCCTTTTGGATGCGTGTTTTCAGATTTCGCTCTATCGACTGTGACTGCGATTGTCTCAATGTGTGGGCCGGGAGTTCTTTCGTCGCGAAAAATGCGGCACCTTGTTCGACTGCCTAAACCTATTCCTGCTCGGGCTTTGGTCTATCAACGGTAGTCGCGACTGCCGATGCCCGACGGCCGGGAGTTCGCCCCGGCGGGCGAGTAACTTCTTTGTTATCGACAAAGAAGTCACCAAGAAAGCGACCCCTACATCGCCGCCAGCCTGCGGCTGGTCCCCTGCGCTACTCGCCAAGTCAGGCGGCTGCGGAACTCGTCGCTGCGCTCCTCAGACAGTCCTCGCCGACCCGCTGCGCGGGCAACCTGACTTGCCTGCGTTGCTCGGCGGCTCAAAAGGGGCCGGCCATAGCAAATACCCCGAAGTGCGTGGAGCTAAAGCCTCTTCATGTGTGTGTCTCGTTGTGCGTGCACCACGAAGCGCATGCGCTACGCGCAGCGAGGTTCTTAATGACGAGTAGCCAAGGGGGAAAGAGCGAAGCGTCATCCGCCGTTCTCAAGCCGACGACGCTGCCTGATCAACGATGACAGCAGATTGGCGAAAGCGTCAGCGGAAGTACGAGCAGCTAGAAGCCAGGGCTTTTGCCTTTCGCCTGAACAACCATGTTGCGTGGTGTGGGCACCCCATTCAGCGTCGCCGAGCAGCACAGGGCGGGAAGGTTGCGGCGAAGCCGTCGGCGAGGACTGTCTGAGCCCGAAGGGCGAGTTCCGCAGCTGCCTTCTCGACCGCGCAGCGCAGGGGATCGGCCAACGGCCGACGACGCTGTGGGGCCGCTTCTTTGGCGACTTTCTTGTCGGGGACAAGAAAGTTACTCGCCCGCCGGGGCGAACTCCCGGCCAACGCACTCAAGCAATCGAGACCAAGCCCGAATAACCAACCAAAAGGCAAGAAAGGGCTTCTATTTCGACAACAAGGAAGTTACTCGTCCGCCGGGGCGAACTCCCGGCCAACGCACCTAAGCAGCAGCAATCACGGTTGATAGATAGAAGCCCAGACAAGAAAGGGCTTTTTTCTTTGCTAAGAAAAGCGCGTTGCAGAGCCCTAGACGGCCGCTCAGCAGAACAAAAGCGACCGTCCTTTCCGACGCAATTAACTCCGTGCCTGCCGTACCGTTTTCAGATACCGGCACGTCTGCGGCTGCAGATCAATCGACTCGGTTGTGATCTGCACGGGGATAGCGGGGGAGCCGATGCACTGACACAACTGCTCATGCAACGCCTCCATCAACCGCTGCTTATCTTCCTCTGGCAATGTCGCGCGCTGTGCAAATCGCAGATGGATGAAGCCGCGCTCCACCGAGCCGTCGCCGATCAGATAGTCGTTCAGCTTGATGGCCCGGCTCTTCAGTTCCTCTGGCTCGCAGAAGTGCTTGCTGACCAGCGACTTATGCAGTTTGAACAGCGTTTGGCGCGGGTTGAACGCGTCGTGCAGGTTGTCGGTGTATTCCAGCATGAGGTGCGGCATGGTGGCGTCTCCTGTTTGTTATGACAACAGCGGCGGCGCGGGGCACCGCCGGGGCCGGCGAGCGGTCGGCTGACCGGTTCCCATGGTTCATACTAGACCGCGACCCCTCTGCGGAATTTCGATTGGATCAGAAAAGACTGGCGGCGAACTGCCGGAATGCGGGTAAATGCTGAAGGAAAGCACCACCCACCAAGGCATACGGCGGGTGGTGAATTTTGGTGTCGGCGCGGGGCGCGCCGACGAGTGGGCTCAACGCTTGATGGCGCGATAGCCGATGTCGTGACGGTACTGCGCGCCGTCGAAGCTCACCTTTCCGGTGACCTCGTAGGCGCGGGTCTGCGCTTCGCGCACTGAGTCGCCCAGCGCCGTCACGCACAGTACGCGCCCGCCCGAGGTGACAACCTTGCCGTCGGCAAGCGAGGTGCCGGCGTGGAAGATGTGCGCGTCATCGGCCTTGAAGTCCAACCCGGCGATCACGTCACCCTTGCGCGGATCTTCCGGATAGCCAGCAGCAGCCATCACCACGCCCAGCGCGACACGACGATCCCAGTCGGCTTCGGTCTGGTCCAGCTTGCCTTCTAGCGCGGCTTCGACCAGATCCACCAAGTCGCTCTTCAGGCGCATCATGATCGGCTGCGTTTCGGGGTCGCCGAAGCGGCAGTTGAATTCCAGCGTGCGAAGGCTGCCATCCGGCGAGATCATCAGGCCGGCGTACAAGAAGCCAGTGTACGGCGTGCCTTCGGCGATCATGCCGGCCAGCGTCGGGCGGATGACTTCACGCATGACGCGCGCATGAATTTCGGGAGTCACCACCGGGGCTGGCGAATACGCGCCCATGCCGCCGGTATTGGGGCCGGCATCTGCGTCGAGCAGACGCTTGTGGTCCTGGCTGGTGGCCATTGCCAGTGCATGGCGGCCATCGGCCATGACGATGAAGCTGGCTTCTTCGCCTTGCAGGAATTCTTCGATCACCACGCGCGCGCCAGCGTCACCCATGCGGTTGCCGACCAGCATGTCGTCGATGGTGGCGTGTGCTTCGTCGCGCGTCATGGCGACGATGACGCCCTTGCCTGCGGCCAGTCCGTCAGCCTTGACGACGATCGGCGCACCTTCGCGGTCGACGTAGGCGTGTGCTTCGGTTGCGTCCGAGAACGACTGGTACTTCGCTGTCGGAATGCCATGGCGGACCATGAATGCCTTGGAGAAGTCCTTCGACGACTCAAGTTGCGCGCAGGCCTTGGTCGGCCCGAAGATCGCCAGCCCTTCACGGCGGAACAGATCGACCACACCCGCCGCGAGCGGGGCTTCTGGCCCCACCACCGTCATGCCGATGCCTTCTTTCTTGGCGAAGGCAGCCAGTTCCGCCAAGTCGGTAATGGCGACGTTGGTCAGCGCTTCTTCGCGTGCCGTGCCGGCATTGCCGGGCGCGACGAACACTTTCTGTACGCGCGGCGACTGCGCGAGTTTCCAGGCCAGCGCGTGTTCGCGACCGCCCGAGCCGATGACAAGGATTTTCATGGTCCGTGGGTCCGATCAGTGACGGAAGTGGCGGAAGCCGGTGAACACCATGGCGACGTCCTGCTCGTCGGCCGCGGCGATGACTTCAGCGTCACGCATCGAGCCGCCCGGCTGGATCACCGCACGCGCGCCGGCTTGTGCCAGTACATCAAGACCGTCGCGGAACGGGAAGAACGCGTCCGATGCGACCACGCAGCCTGCGATCTGCAGACTGGCGTTCTCTGCCTTGATCTTGGCGATGCGGGCCGAATCAACGCGGCTCATCTGGCCTGCGCCCACACCGACGGTCATGCCGTCCTTGCAGTAAACGATGGCGTTGGATTTGACGTACTTGGCCACGCGCCAGGCGAACAGCAGATCGGAGAGTTCTTGCTGGGTCGGCGCACGTTTGGTGACGACCTTCAGTTGTGACGGGTCGATGCGGGCATCGTCATAGGTCTGAACCAGCAGACCGCCACCGACACGCTTGAAGTCGGTCTGCGAAATGTGGCCCAGCGGGCACGTCAGCACGCGAACATTCTGCTTGGCCGTCAGGAGTGCCAGCGCTTCAGGCGTATAGGCCGGCGCGATGAGGACTTCCATGAACTGGCCGGAGACGGCCTTCGCGGTGGCTTCATCGACAGTGGTGTTGAAAGCGATGATGCCGCCGAAAGCAGAGGTCGGATCGGTCTGGAAAGCCTTGCGATAGGCCTCTTCCGCCGTCACGCCCAACGCCACGCCGCACGGGTTGGCGTGCTTGATGATTACGCAGGCGGTGGTGTCGAAGGCTTTGACGCATTCCCACGCCGCATCGGCGTCGGCGATGTTGTTGTACGACAGTTCCTTGCCTTGCAGCTGCGTGTAGCCAGCCACGCCGCCGGGGGCGGCGACCGGGTCACGGTAGAAGGCTGCGGATTGGTGCGGGTTCTCGCCGTAGCGCAGGTCCTGCACCTTGTCGAAGGCGAATTGCAGGCGCTCCGGGTAGGCCTTCTTGCTGCCGTCGTCGGCCAGCGCAGTCAGGTAGTTGGAGATCGCCGAGTCGTAGCGCGCGGTGTGCGTGAATGCCTTGCGCGCGAGGTCGAAGCGGGTCTTGTACGACAGTGCGCCGTCGTTCGACTTGAGTTCCGCTACGACGGCTGCGTAGTCGTCGGCGTCGGTCACGATGCCTACGCCGCCGGTTTCATTGCCGTGGTTCTTGGCCGCCGCGCGGACCATGGTCGGGCCGCCGATGTCGATGTTCTCGATGGCGTCTTCGAGCGAGCAGCCTTCTTTGGCGATGGTCTGCTGGAACGGGTAGAGGTTCACCACCACCAGGTCGATGCGCGGAATGTCATTGGCGTCGATCGTCGCCATGTGCTCCGGCAGATCGCGGCGGGCGAGGATGCCGCCGTGTACCTTCGGGTGCAGCGTCTTCACACGGCCGTCGAGCATTTCGGGGAAGCCGGTGTAGTCGCCGACTTCGGTGACGGGCAGGCCGGATTCGACCAGCAGCTTGGCGGTGCCGCCGGTGGACAGCAGCTTGACGCCCAGCGCATTCAGCTCGCGGGCAAATTCGACCACACCGCGCTTATCGGAAACGCTCAGCAGGGCTTGGGTGACTTTCATGGGACAGATCTCTCAACGCTTAAATGCAAAGGCCCGGCATGCGGGAGTGATGATGGGGTTCGAACATGTTCAAAGACTTGCTACGAGAGGCCGTGATCGGGGCTCTGTGCGACTCGGAATCCTCATTCATGAATATGTGAACTCCGGGTTTCTTGTTGCGCTTCGTTCCGCTGACGGACTGTCGCTCACCGGCTCTGAACACGCTCTTACAGCAGTCCGTGGTCGGCCAGTTTGCGCCGCAGGGTGTTGCGGTTGATGCCGAGCATCTCCGCTGCCTGTGTCTGATTGCCTTGCGCATGGCGGAGCACCGATTCGAGCATAGGGCGCTCGACCTGGCGCAAAACCATGTCGTAGATGCCGACCGGGCGTTCCCCGTCCAGATCGGCGAAATAACGGTCCAATGCCTGCGCGACGCAGAGCGCGATCTCGTTCTTATGGCTCATGCCGCGAGTGCTTCCTCTTCTGATTGTTGTTCTTCGTAGGCCAGCCGGTCGCCGTGGGACGCCAATTCGGTGAAAAAGGCATCCACGCTGTCCTGCTGTTCCTCGATGGTGGGCAGCAGGTTCATGGCATTGCGAAACGCCTGTGAACCCACAAGACCCTTGGTGTACCAACCGATGTGTTTGCGCGCTACGCGAACGCCGGCCTCCCTGCCGTAGAACGCGTAGAGATCGGTCAGGTGTTCCCGGCACACGCGGTGGATGTCTTCCACGCGCGGTGGCGGCAATTCTTCGCCCGTGGCGAGGTAGTGTTCGATCTCGCCGAAAATCCAGGGGCGGCCTTGGGCGGCACGCCCGATCATCACGCCGTCCGCTCCCGTGTAGTCGAGTACGAATCGCGCCTTGCGGGCCGAGTCGATGTCGCCGTTGGCAATCACCGGGACCGACACCCGGCGTTTGACGTCGGCGATCGTGTCGTACTCGGCCTGGCCCATGTACTGGTCGGCACGCGTGCGGCCGTGGATGGCGATCAGCCGGATGCCGGTGTCTTCGGCAATGCGCGCGATGGTCGGCGCGTTGCGGTTGGCGCGATCCCAGCCGGTACGGAACTTGAGCGTGACCGGGACTTCAGGCACCGCCTGCACCACGCTTTCGAGGATGCGGCGCACGAGGTCTTCGTCGCGCATCAATGCGGAGCCGGCCGCGACGTTGCACACCTTCTTGGCTGGGCAACCCATGTTGATGTCGATGATCTGGGCGCCGCGCGAGACGTTGTAGCGTGCGGCTTCAGCCATCATTGCCGGGTCAGCCCCGGCGATCTGGACCGAGATCGGATCGGTCTCGCCTTGGTGGTTGGCGCGCCGTTGCGTCTTGGTGCTGCCGTAGAGCAGCGCGTTGGAAGTCACCATCTCGGATACGGCCAGACCCGCGCCCAGCTTCTTGCAAAGTTGGCGGAAAGGCCGGTCCGTCACACCCGCCATGGGCGCGACAAACAGATTATTGCGAAGGCGTATGCCCGCAAACTCCATGGGATGGGACGCAAAGGGAAAGCCGCGAATTTTACTCCAGAGGGCGGTTTGCCGTTAAGGAAAATTCCTTGCCGTTGACCAGCCCCGGCGGGCTGCCCTCTTTGCCGGGGCGCTGCGCAGAACTTGTCGCAGGACGATTCCTGAGTGTTTTGTCAGGAGACTCCCGCCCATGTTGCCGATGCGCTCAGAATCGCGCTCAGCGTTTGCGGACGTCCGTCCGCGCGTCGGTGCTTCTTACTCGACGGCGGCATGGTGTCCTTCATGGAAGGCGGAGGCGTCAATGGCGATGTGTACCTGATCCGCCTGACGCCGCCGCATTGATCGTTATGGCGCGCGCGTGCCGTAAACCATCACGAACACGCGGCGCGGCCCATGTGCGCCGAGCTGGATCGTCTGCTCGATGTCGCCCGTACGTGATGGCCCCGACACCAGGTTGACCGCGCGCGGCATGGCACCGCGCGTGCGCAGGGCTTCCCATGCGTCTTCGAGGTGGCACACCATCGAGGCCGCGTTCAGCAGCACGATCTGGTAGTCCGGCACAAAGTTATGTGTCGTGGGCGATTCCGGTCCGGCGGTGAACATCAGGCTGCCCGTCTCGGCGATGGCCAGTTCGCAGGCCGACACTGACACAAGGTCTGTCTTCTCTGCGCGGCGCACTTCGTGTTCGACGCCCTGCGGCCATGTGATTCCAGCCAGCGCGCCACCGACCACGATGCGCGGCGGTAGCCCAAGTGTGGCGAGCAAATCCGCCACCGCCTGGGGAAATGCCTCGCGGCCAGCAATGCTCGTGACGCTGCCGCCGCGAGCTTCGAACCGCTGCTTGAACAGATCGATGAACTCGCCGCACTGGGCGGGCCGTGTGTGTCCGGGCCGCGTGGCGATGCGCGTATCGAGCGCGGCAACGGTCGCTGCATCCGTCGTGCCACGGCCAAGGCTGGCGCGAATACCTCCGAGGACCGCGTCGCGAGCCGATTGTTGATTGCCACTCATGCTTGCTTGCCTCGCTGCGCTTCCCACTGTTCGATGAAAGTCTGCCCTTCGGGCGCTGGCAGATCGCGCACGGCGGTCCAGCCATTGGCGACCGGCAGGCTGGTGATGCGTCGCCGTCGCCCGCCCATCCAGGCAAGCATGCGTGCAGCCAGGCGGTTGCTGAACTGGTAGAGGCCGGGGCGCAGCGCGACCCAACGCCACAGACCCAACGCGCGGTATTGCAGGCGCGGGCCCAGGCGGTTGCGGTGTTGCAGGTGGCGCAGTTCGCGCAGCATTTCCGGCAGCGGAATCTTGACCGGGCAAACGCTGCCGCACCGTCCATTGAGCGTGCACGCGTTGGGCAGGTCATACGCGTTGTCGAGGCCTTGCATCAGCGGCGTGAGCACCGAGCCCATTGGGCCGGGGTACACCCAGCCGTAGGCATGACCGCCGATCGAGCCATACACCGGGCAGTGGTTCAGACACGCGCCGCAGCGGATGCAGCGGAGCATTTCGCGGAAGCGCCCCCCCAACATCTGCGAGCGCCCATTGTCGACGAGCACCACGTGGTATTCCTCTGGGCCGTCCGGGTCGCCAGGTCTGCGTGGGCCGGTCGATAGCGTGGTGTACGTTTCGGTGTCCTGTCCGGTGGCGCTGCGTGCGAGTACGCGCAGCAGTACGGCGAGATCGTCGAGGTTGGGCAGCACGCGCTCAATGCCAGAAGTAACGATGTGCACGCGTGGCAGCGTTTGAGAAAGATCGCCGTTGCCTTCGTTGGTGACGATCACGCTGCTGCCGGTTTCCGCGATCAGAAAGTTACCGCCGGTGATGCCCACGTCGGCGCGGAAGAATTTTTCGCGCAGCATTTCGCGCGCTTCGGCGACGAGTTCTGGAATGCCTGTTTTGAGGGGGCGCTGGTGATGTTCGGCGAACAGCTCCGAGACCTGTTCGCGTGTCTTGTGCAGCGCCGGCCCGACGACGTGTGAAGGAGGTTCGTTGGCCAGCTGGATGATGTACTCGCCCAGATCGGTTTCCACCACTTCGTAGCCTGCTTCGATCAGCGCCGGATTCAGGCCGATCTCTTCGCTCACCATCGACTTGCCCTTGGTGATGGTGCGCGCGCCGACGCGCTGGCAGATGTCCAGCACAATCTGGCGTGCCTCGGCGGCATCGCGCGCCCAGTGCACGTGCCCGCCGGCTGCGGTGACGGCCGCCTCGTAGCGTTCGAGGTAGTGGTCCAGATTGTCGAGAACGTGGTTCTTGATGCTGCGCGCTTCTTCGCGCAGGCGCTCGAATTCGGGCACCAGATCGACCGCGCGCTGCCGGCCGCCGATGAAGCCTTCACGCGACCGTGCCAACGCCATGCGCAGATGCTTGTTGTTGAGTCCTTCGACGGCGGCTTCTTTGAAGCGCGGGCTTTCCATGCGCATCAGTCGTCCCTCCGCCCGGTGATGCCTTCGTCACGCGCCATGCCGGCCAGCACTTCGACCGTGTGGAACACACGCAGCGGTGTGCCTGTGCGCGCGGCGCGGCCGGCGATGTTCATCAGGCAGCCAAGATCGCCGCCCACCAGCGTGTCGGCTTCTGTGCGGCCGGCGTTGGCGAGCTTGTCATCGACCATGCGGCCGGAGATCTCTGGGTACTTGGCGGCGAAGGTGCCGCCGAATCCGCAGCAGACTTCGGTTTCGTCCATCTCGATCAGATGCAGGCCTTCGACGCTACGCAACAACTGGCGCGGTTGCCCCTTGATGCCCAGGCCTCGCAGGCCCGAACAGGAGTCGTGATAGGTCACCGTGCCGGCATAGTGCGCATCGACGCCTTCCACCTTCATGACGTCAACGAGGAAGGAGAGAATCTCGTAGCTTTTCGCCGCCAGCGCGCAGGCGCGCTGGTACCAGGTGGGTTCGTCCTTGAAGAGCTGCGGGTAGTCATGGCGAATGGTCGCCATGCACGAACCGGAGGGGCCGACGATGTAATCGTAATGCTCGAAGGTTTCGATTACCTGGCGGGCCAGCGCACGAGCGGCGTCGAAGTCGCCGCTGTTGTAGCCGGGCTGGCCGCAGCAGGTTTGTCGGGAGGGGACTTCAACGAGGCAGCCTGCATCCTCAAGGAGTTTGACACTGGCAAAGCCGATATTCGGCCGGAACAGATTCATCAAACAGGTGGCGAACAGGCCTACCCGTGGTTTTACTTGCATTCAACGACCTCCTGACGGCATTGGCTAAGTGCCGCTGACAAAACTGTTCTGTGCTGCCAGCGGCCGGGCGCTTGGGCAGGGCTGTTTTGCTCAGTTTTGTCAGCGGCCCGAGGGCTGGTGCCGCCATGTCTCCGTTATCCGGGCCACCCTGCAAGTCGTGTCGCTTCCGATTGATTTGCCGTGGCAGGCCCCGCTAATACCGCTCCGGGAATCGCTCCAGCCAATACCAGGCGATCACCAGTTCGATCCACACCACACTGGCAAGCGAGGCGCTGACGAAGCACCCCGCCACCGGTACGGCCAAGCCGCCGTGCAGGCTTTGGCCGATGCCGAACAGGCCTGCGCTGATGATGAACCAGCGCAAGGCGAAAGCGGGCAGGTAATGGCGGATCGAACGGTTGTAGCGGTAGTTCTGCTGTCGCTCCAGTTGCGACCCGCGACTGACGTCGCGGAAGTACTGGAACGGCCATATATAACGATACAGCAAATGCCACAGCGGCTCCGTGCGGCAATGCGCCTTATCCATGGAAGGCCTCCGATTCGCTTGCTTTTTTGTTGTACGAGGTCATGCGCCGGGCCTGTTCTCGTTGGGGGACAACGCTGGACTGCGCGATGCTGATGCCGGGGACGCTATCCAGAGACACTACGCCGCCTGGTTAATTTCCGGCTTTTTCCATGTAGTACAAATCGGGGCCTGCCCTAGCGTGGCAGGCCTGGCAATGATGTGATCAGCCGACGACGCGCGCGCCGCGCTTGCGGCCGCGTGTGCCAAGCGAGCCGAGCAGGCCGCCCGCCTGCCCGCCGTTGGCGTGGCTGATGGCGCAGGCCAGTGCGTCGGCCGCATCGGCCTGCGGATCGCCCGGCAGTTGCAGCAGTCGCTTGACCATGTGCTGCACCTGTTCCTTATTGGCTTTACCGTAGCCCACCACGGCCTGTTTGACTTGCAGGGCGGTGTATTCCGATACCGGCAACGACCGCGACACGAGACCGCAGATCGCGGCGCCGCGAGCCTGGCCAAGCAGCAGCGTCGACTGCGGATTGACGTTGACGAATACGATTTCTACCGCCGCTTCGGTTGGCTGGTAGGTGTCGACGACTTGCTGCACGCCGTCGAGAATCACGCGCAGGCGTTCTGGCAGGGTGCCATCGGGGGTGCGAATACAACCACTGGCGACGTATGCCAGCTTGGTGCCGACACGCTCGATGACGCCGAACCCCGTGATACGAAGGCCAGGGTCGATGCCAAGGATGCGGGCGGGGAGGTGCGCGACCGGGGAAGTCATGGGCGCATTCTATGTGCTTGCCGCGTTCAGGATGCGTCGGTGTTCATATGGCGCTGCCAGAACCAGCCAAGCAGGAGCGACGAGGGCACCGACATCAGCGCGCAGATTGGTGCCAGCGCGGTGGCCGGGAAGAAAATGCTGACGAAGATGAATGATACGGCCATGCCGATGGCTACCACTGCTGGCAGCCAGGCTCCACTCTTCCAGCGTTTCGGCAGCAACTCGGCGGCCATGCCTGTCAGTGCCGCTGGCGCCAGCCCGAGCAGGTAGGAAAACAGGAGCGTCGGCGCCGCAACCTTGAGGATATTCGCCAGCACTTCCGCGGCGCCGTGGCCGCGACTGATGGCGACGGCTGTTGTCAGGATCGACACCAGCACACCGGCGATAAGGGGGCCGACCAGGCTGAAAAGCGTGACGGCCAGGAGGATTCGTTTGCTGAATTTCATCGTTCGTTCGCTACGTGTGCAATGGCTTCGGGCCAGAGCTTACCAGTCCGCCTATTTCTTCCGCGCCAGCCATACGCCGAACACCGCCACAGCCATGCCAGCAAGTGCAAGCGGCTGCATGTGTTCGCGGAACAGCAGCCACGCGATGAGTGCGGTGACAGCGGGGGTCAGGTAGAACAGGCTCGTGACCGCCACTGCGTTGCCGCGTCGGATCAGCAGGTTGAGCAAACTGATGGCGCCGACCGACAGCATCAGCACGAGCCAGCCGAGAGCAAAGATGAATTTTCCGCTCCATGTCACCTGCATCGTCTCCACGCTCCATGCCAGCGGCAGCGTGACAAGGAGGCTGGCGCCAAACTGGATGACCGAGCCGCTGCGCAAGTCGAAGCTCGGGCAGAAGCGTTTCTGATACAGCGTGCCAAGCGTGATGCCCGCGAGCGCGGCGATGGCTGGCCACAGGGCGCGCATGTCCCAGTTCTGGCCAAGGCCCGGATCGCGGCTGTGCGTGACCACCAGTGCTACGCCTGCAAAGCCGGCGGCGAGCCCGAACCACTGACGGGCGGAGACCTTCTCTTTGAGCAACCAACCGGCGACGACTGCCGTGATGATGGGCTGCAGGCCCACGATAAGGGCGACGAGCGCCGCCGGCAGACCGTGACGGATGGCGTCGAAGACACCCGCCAGATAGGTCGCCTGGATCAGAATGCCCGCCACCGCGGTGTGCACGAAGGCTCGTCCGCGCGGCCAGGGTGCCCGCCACAAAAATGCCGCAGCGCCCATCAGAACGATGACGGAGGCGTAGCGCAATGTGAGGAAGGTCAGTGGCTCGGCATAAGGCAGGCCGAGCTTGGCACCGACGAAGCCGCTGCTCCAGAGTACGACGAACAACGGCGCGAGCAGGCGAGCGAGCATGGGATGGGCGATCTCAGTGGGGCTTGGCAGTGTACCAAGCGCGACCCGACTCGCGATGTGTTGTTCGGATCAGGCGTGGCGCAGGCGAGCGGTCATGCTCGCCCAAGTATTACTTGGCTGCCTCGCTACGGGCGATGGCAAGCAGGCCGTCGAGGGCGAGCCAGGGCATGTCGATGAAGTCCACGCCGTGCCCTTGCAGCGCGGGCGCCGCGCCGCCTGCAAGGATGATCGGTGCGCCGGTGGGCAGGGTGCGGGCCATGCGTTCGATCGCACCAAGCTGGGCGTTCACGCAGCCGCTGTGGATAGCGTCGTCGGTATTGCGCGGCACATGCTGGAACATGCCTTCAGCCAAGGGAAGGCTGGCAGTGCCCGCCGCGAGCGATGCTTTCATCATGGCCAGCCCGGGCAGAATACAGCCGCCGCGGAACACGCCGGCGTCATCGACGACGTCGACGGTCGTGGCCGTGCCAGCGCTGACCAGCAGGCAACTACGATGCAGGTCATGCCAGGCGCCGATGGCGATGGCCCAACGGTCGGCGCCGAGTCGCTCCGGGTATTTGTAGTCGCAGCGCACGCCAGCGCGCTCGGCGGTGCCGCGCAGCCATTCAACGTGCGCGCCGCCCGGTTTGAGCCATGCTTCGATCTGGCTGGCGCTGCGTGGGCCGCCAACGTTGGCGATCAATATGCGTCGCGGTGCAAAGCCCTCTGGCAAGGCCATCGTGTCGAGCTGGCCGTTGTCAACCGCCTGGCGCGTGAGCCACTGCTGTCCGTCATGACAGCCGACCTTGGTGCGGGTGTTGCCACCGTCTATGAGCAGGTACATCACGCGCTCCGCAAGCTGACGTCGCCGTTGACGACGGGTACGATGCCGCCGGCGGTCTCGACCAACAGCATGCCGCTATCATCCACGCCGCGGCAGATGCCGATGAGGTCGCCTCGTTCCGACGTGAGTTTTACAGGTAGATCCTGGAAGGCGTTACGTTCCAGCCAGTCGCGGCGGCACGATATGAAACCTCGCGCGGAAAAAGCATCGAGCGCCGCGACGAGCTCTCGCAGCACGGCCGCCAGCAACTTCTCGCGGCTTTCAGTGTAGCCACCGTCGAGCAGGGCCGAAAACGGTTGGTCGATGTGTCCGCCCCAGGCCGGGTGCGGGCGCAGGTTCAGGCCGATGCCGATGATGGCTGCCGCGCCTCGCGCGTCGGTACAGGCTTCGACGAGTATGCCGCCGAGTTTGCGGCCGAACAGCAGGATGTCATTGGGCCATTTGAGCGCAATGCCGTCGATGCGCAAACGTTCGAGCGCGCGCGCAACGGCAACTCCCGTCATCAGACTCAGGCCAAACATGGCCGCGCGGTCCGGAAAGCGCCACAGCAACGAAAAGGTCAGGCTATGACTTGCGGCCGATTGCCAGCGACGACCACGGCGCCCGCGGCCCGCGGTCTGTTCGTCTGCCACGATGACCAACCCACTGGGAGCGCCCTGGATTACACGGTCGAGCAATAGCGTGTTGGTGGACGTACAGGTCTCGACATGTTCAACGTCGACACGGCCGGCCGTCTTGCCGAGCGTGCGGCGCAGAGTAACCAGATCGAAGGACGGAGCAAGGAGTTCGGTAGGCAAGGCGCGGGCTTGGCGACGAAAACGCGGCAGTGTACCGCGTCACCCGTCGTTGCGCCCGTGTCGTTCTACCTCTTTTGACCCCCAAATTAGAGCCCGGGGCTATTCGTGGTCGTCGCCCTTGCCGCCGTCGATGCCGAGCTCCTGGATCTTGCGTGTGATGGTGTTGCGGCCGATCCCCAGGATCTGTGCCGCCTCGACGCGTCGCCCGCCAGTGTTGGCCAGCGCGCGCAGGATGAGGGCTTTCTCGAACTCGCGGTTCAGTCGGTCGAACACTTCTCCGGGGGCTTGTCCGAGCAGACGATCGGCTTCGGCGTTGAGTGCCGCCAGCCAGTCGCCGCTGCCTGCGCCATGGCCCGCGTGCCCACTGGCGCCCGCTTCGCGCATTTCAACCGGCAGGTCGGCCACGTTGACGAGTTGCCCCGGCGCCATGACGGTCAGCCAATGGCAGAGGTTTTCCAGTTGGCGCACGTTGCCCGGGAAGTCGAGCGATTGCAGATGACGCAGTGCGGCCTCCGACAGGCGCTTGGGCTCAACCGACAGCTCTTGCGCGCTGTGCTGCAGGAAGTGCTTGGCGAGTGTCGGAATGTCCTCGCGACGTTCGCGCAGCGGCGGCAGGCGCAGGCGGATGACATTCAGGCGATGGAACAGGTCTTCGCGGAAGAGCCCGTCGCGGACGCGTTGTTCGAGATTCTGGTGCGTGGCGGCAATGACGCGGACGTTGGCCTTGACCGGCAGATGCCCGCCGACGCGGTAGAAATGCCCATCGGACAGCACGCGCAGCAGTCGCGTTTGCAGTTCCGGCGGCATGTCGCCGATTTCGTCGAGGAACAGTGTGCCGCCTTCGGCTTGTTCGAAGCGCCCACGGCGCTGTGCTGCCGCGCCGGTGAACGAGCCGCGCTCGTGGCCGAAGAGTTCCGATTCAAGCAGGTCGCGCGGAATGGCGGCGGTGTTGATGGCGATGAAGGGGCCATCCTTGCGCGGGCTGTGCCGGTGCAAGGCGCGCGCTACGAGTTCTTTACCCGTGCCCGACTCGCCATTGATCAGCACGGTGGCGTGCGACTGCGCGAGGCGGCCGATGGCGCGGAAGACCTCCTGCATCGAAGCGGCGTGGCCGAGAATCTCCGGGACGGAGGTGACTTCCGGTTCTGCACCAATTTGGTGCGTCGATTCTTCGAGCGCGCGGCGCAACAGATCGATGGCCTGATCGACGTCGAACGGTTTAGGCAGGTATTCGAACGCTCCTCCCTGAAACGCCGCGACCGCACTGTCCAGGTCGGAGAAGGCCGTCATGATGATGACCGGCATGTTCGGCCGCCGCTCTTTGGCGCGTTGCAGGAGCACAAGGCCTGAGTCGCCGGGCATGTGGATGTCCGAGATCAGTACCTGCGGAGCAGCGCCGTTGCTGTCGAGAACGGTCAGCGCTTCGGTGGCAGAGGTAAAGCTGCGATAGGGGATGTTCTCGCGGGCAAGGGCCTTTTCCAGTACCCAGCGGATGGAGCGGTCATCGTCGACTATCCAGACTGCGTTCATGGGGTATCCATCTGTCATCGTTGTGGTCTGGCTCACGTTGTTCCCGTCTGCACGATAGGAAGACGGATCGTGAAGCATGTGCGGCCCGGCACGCTATCCAGTTCGATCGTACCCTGGTGTTGTTCGACGAAACTCTGCGCGATCGACAATCCCAATCCCGTGCCGCCTTCGCGGCCGGTCACCAGTGGGTAGAAGATCTTGTCCCGGATGTCGTCCGGAATGCCTGGGCCGTTGTCGATGACTTGCAATTCCAATGCCAGTTTGTAGCGTTTCTTGGCGAGGGTGACCTGACGGGCAGCCCGCGTGCGCAGAATGATGTCGCCGGAGCCTTGCATGGCTTGCGCGGCATTGCGCGCAATGTTGAGCACGGCCTGAATGAGCTGTTCGCGATCGGCGGTCAACTGCGGCAGGCTGACGTCATAGTCGCGCTGCACACGTACGTCTGCGAACTCCGCTTGGATGAGCCGCAATACGCGTTCGAGTACGTCGTGAACGTTCAGCGGCGCCGGATGCATCATGCGGTGCGAGTTGAGCAGACGGTTCATCAGGTCTTGCAGGCGGTCGGCCTCTGCGATGATGACCTGCGTGTATTCGCGCCACTCTGGATTGTCGAGTTCGCGTTCAAGCAGTTGCGCCGAACCTCGGATGCCGCCCAGCGGATTCTTGATCTCATGCGCAAGGCTACGGATCAGTTCGCGATTGGCTTGTTGCTGTTCGATGAGTCTTTCTTCGCGTGCCACCTTGAGTTGCGCATCCATCGGACGGAACTCAAGCAGCAGGCGGGCAGGGGGCAGGTTGACCGGCGTTACCGTGCAATCGAGATGCAGCGGCGTGCTGGGCATGGTGTTCACCACGACGTTCTGGCCGGTGTAGCTCCAGTCGTTGGACAGCGCGTTGTCGAGCGCGGCGCGCAGACCCGTGACCTCACCCAGCATCGCATTGAGCGGGCGGCCCAGATGCTGACGCCCACTGACTGCAAACAGGTTTTCGGCCGACGGGTTGACGTAGCAGACGCACAGCGAAGCGTCGACCATGACAACGGCGGAGGACAGCAACTCCAGCCCGCTGGTGGATGACGCCAGCCGCGGCTGGACGGAGTCAGGATCGTTGGGTGTGGGCGCGCTCATATCCCATGACAACAGCAAGAACTACGCCACTTGCTTGCCGCCACGGTATGGCGGCGCTCACTTCAGGTTCGATAGCTCTTTGCGGATCGCTTCGATATTGCGTTCGTGCAGGGCGACCTTGTCCTTGTACGGCTGCACACGATCGAGAAACTTCTGATAGTTGCGCTCGTCACCGTTGCGCACCGACTCTTGGTCGGCGAGTTCTTTCTTGGCGGCGTCGAGCTGCTTCTGCTCGGTGGCCAGTTCGCTGTCCAGAATCTGGCGGCGCGTCTGGTCGCGCGACTTCTGCGTGGCGTCGTCGACCTTTGGGAACGAGGCCGGCGTTGGCGTCTGCGCCGCGCGCTTGGGCGCCGGAATGGTGGTGATGGACTGCTCGCGCGTGAGCAGCGTGCAGCCCTTGCCGCTGGCTGGCCGGTCGTTGGTGTAGGTCACGTGTCCGGCGTCGTCCAGACACTTGTAGATATCGGCCTGCGCCATCGGTGCGGCGAGGACGGTCATCATACAAACGAGAAAACGGGCGCGCATGCGCGAAACCTAGTCAAGATCGGGGAGCCGCCAGTTTAGGCGCGCGCCCGGAAAACGCAAAGTGCGCGGACAAGTGCGGCGACGAATGCGCAGATGAATGGTTCGGCATAAAGCAAAACGGGGATGGCTTGCGCCATCCCCGTTTCTGGGTCCGATGGTGTGGGGCGTGAGCCCCGCACCGATCAGATCGAGTAGTACATGTCGAACTCGACCGGGTGGGTCGTCATGCGGAAGCGCTGGACTTCTTCCATCTTCAGGTCGATGTAAGCGCTGAGCATTTCGTTCGAGAACACGCCACCGCGCGTCAGGAACTCACGATCGTTGTCCAGGTATTCCAGAGCCTGTTCCAGCGAGGAGCAGACGGTCGGGATCTTCGCGTCTTCTTCCGGCGGCAGGTCGTACAGGTTCTTGTCAGCCGGATCGCCCGGGTGAATCTTGTTCTGGACGCCGTCCAGACCCGCCATCATCAGGGCCGAGAAGGCCAGGTACGGGTTCGCGCCCGGATCCGGGAAGCGGGTTTCGATACGGCGGGCCTTGTCGGACTGAACGTACGGCACGCGGATCGATGCGGAACGGTTACGGGCCGAGTAGGCCAGCTTCACCGGAGCTTCGAAGCCCGGGACCAGACGCTTGTACGAGTTGGTCAGCGGGTTGGTGATGGCGTTCAGTGCGCGAGCGTGCTTGATGATGCCGCCGATGTAGTACAGCGCGAAGTCCGACAGACCGGCATAGCCGTTGCCTGCGAACAGGTTCTTGCCGTCCTTCCAGATCGACTGGTGAACGTGCATGCCGGAACCGTTGTCGCCAACGATGGGCTTGGGCATGAACGTGGCGGTCTTGCCGTATTGGTGAGCGACGTTGTGGACGATGTACTTGAGCACTTGCGTCCAGTCAGCGCGGCGAACCAGGGTGTTGAACTTGGTGCCGATTTCGTTCTGGCCGGCGGTGGCCACTTCGTGGTGGTGCACTTCGACCGGGACGCCAGCGGCTTCCAGCAGCAGACACATCTGCGCGCGGATGTCGTTGGACGAGTGAACCGGCGGAACCGGGAAATAGCCGCCCTTGACGGTCGGACGGTGGCCGGTGTTGCCGCCTTCGAACTTGTCGCCCGACGACCAGGCCGCTTCTTCAGCGAAGATCTTGTGCGAGGCGCCAGACATGTCGATCTTCCACTCCACGGAGTCGAAGATGAAGAATTCGGGTTCCGGACCGAAGAAGGCCGTGTCGCCCAGGCCAGAAGCCTTCAGGTAGGCTTCGGCGCGCTTCGCGATGGAGCGCGGGTCACGGTCATAGCCCTTGCCGTCGGACGGTTCAACCACGTCGCAGGTCAGGACCAGCGTGGTTTCGTCGAAGAACGGGTCGATGTAGGCGGTGGCGGGATCCGGCATGAGCAGCATGTCGGAAGCCTGGATGCCCTTCCAGCCGGCGATCGACGAACCGTCGAAGGCGTGACCTTCGGAGAACTTGTCTTCGTCGAAGTGGCTGATAGGCACGCCGACGTGTTGTTCCTTGCCGCGGGTATCCGTAAAGCGGAAGTCGACGAACTTGACGTCGTTTTCCTTGACCAGCTTGATCACTTCTTGGGCAGTCGTCATTAACACACACTCCTAGCGCATTGATTCGGTTTTATTGCGATGAACCTGTCCGCGGCCGCAACAAGCGGGACACAACGAGCTGCCTGGGCCCGTCAAACCGGCTGACAGCGGTTATCGGGAACGTAAAAGCAGGGACCATGCCAATGGCTGTCGGGCAGATCGGAGATCGGCCGACAGATCGGCATTGCGGCGCTCAGGTGAGCGGGGCCGAATTGTGCCACAAGGTTTGATCCGAGATATATCAAACTAAATTGCGCACCAAAGGCGTGCATAAAATCGATGGATGGCACCGTTTTAGGGCGTTGGCACCACTTTGGGCACGGATTTGCCTGCCCCGCACCCACGGACCATACTTGTCGGACATCAAAATGAAAGTTGCATCCATGGGAACCCTCGCAGACATCCTCACCCTGGCCCGCGATCGGGCACGCCAGCTCAAATTGCCCTATGAAGGCGCGCTGACGCCCCAGGAGGCTGCCGACGTGCTCGCACAAGCACCGGGCGCCAAGCTGGTGGACGTCCGTACCCGCGCTGAACTCGACTGGGTGGGGCGTGTGCCGGGTGCGGTCGAGATCGAATGGAATACTTATCCGGGCAATCAGCCCAACCCCAATTTTCTTGCCCAACTGCGCCAGCAAGTCGATCCTGAATCGCTGGTGATGTTCATTTGCCGCAGTGGCGCGCGCTCGCACGCGGCGGCCATCGCCGCTAACGGCTCTGGTTATCCGCAGTGCTACAACGTGCTGGAGGGCTTTGAGGGCGACAAGGACGCCAGTGGGCAACGCGGCAAGATCGGCGGTTGGCGCCATGCAGGCCTGCCCTGGATACAGAGCTGATTCAACAACCGATACAGGTGCGCGCGGGGCCCGAGGGACGGGTAGAATTCTGCCCCATCCCGCACACCGGATCGCGACGATGGCTGTCATCAACCGTGAATGGCATGCGCACAACCGCATGCCTGAGCGTGCGACGCTCGATGAGCGCGTCGCATGGCATCTTGCCCACTCCGCCCACTGCGCGTGCCGCCAGATGCCGGAGTCGATCCGGCTGGAACTCGACCGGCGCGGGATACCGATACCGGCCACGCCACTCAAGGCTTGATTAGTACCGCAACCGCCCCGACCGTACGCAACATGCAGACCGCTACCATCCAGTTCGACCGTTTCAATACGCTTGCCGACGAGGCTGCGCATGAACGTATCCGCGCCGCCCGCGCCCGCCTTGGCGATCGCGCCGTGCTGCTCGTCCACCACTATCAGCGCGCCGACGTTTATCAGTACGCTGATCTGACGGGTGATTCGCTCAAACTGTCGCGGCTGGCTGGTCAGACTGATGCCGAATACATCGTCTTCTGCGGCGTGCACTTCATGGCCGAAGTCGCGGATATCCTCTCCAAGCCTAACCAGATCGCCGTATTGCCCGACCTGGCTGCCGGTTGTTCGATGGCCGACATGGCCAACCTTGCCAAGGTCGAGCGCAGTTGGCGCGAACTGGCCGACGTGCTCGGCAATGCGGACGAGTGCATCACACCCGTCACCTACATCAACTCGGCAGCCGACCTGAAAGCCTTCTGCGGCGAGCACGGCGGCATTGTATGTACGTCGAGCAACGCGCCCAAGATTCTCGAATGGGCGTTCGCCCAGCGCGAGAAAGTGCTGTTCTTCCCAGACCAGCATTTGGGGCGTTGGACGGGCTACGGGATGGGCGTGCCGCTGGAAGACATGCTGGTGTGGGACCCGGACCTGCCCAATGGCGGCCACACGCCGGAAGCGATCCGTCGCGCACGCGTGCTGCTGTGGAAAGGGCACTGCTCGGTGCACCAGATGTTCCAGCCCTCCCACATCATCCGCTGGCGCAATCAGAATCCGGACGGCTTTGTCATTTCGCACCCGGAATCGGCGTTCGAGGTTTGCCGTCAGTCCGACTACGTCGGCTCCACCGAATACATCATCAAGGTCATCAAGGAAGCGTCCGCTGGCACCAAGTGGCTGGTCGGCACCGAGCTGAACCTCGTCTCGCGTCTGGCTGAAGAGGTCAAGCCCGAAGGCAAGACGGTGCAGTTCATGGCGCCTACGGTGTGCATGTGTTCGACCATGCAGCGCATCGACCCGCAACATCTGGCGTGGACGCTGGAGAACCTTGCCGAAGGTAACGTGGTCAACCGTATCACCGTGCCCGCGCACGAAGCGGAGCTGGCCAAGCTGGCGCTCGATCGCATGCTGGCCGTGTCGTAAACCGTCCCCTAGCCGGAGAAATCCAGTCGGCATACATGCACAAGCTGCGCATTTGCACCTACAACATCCATAAGGGCTTCTCGCAGTTCAACCGGCGCATGGTGATCCACGAACTGCGCGATCGCCTGCGTGTGCTCGACCCGGATGTTGTCTTTCTGCAGGAAGTGCAGGGCATGCATCTGCGGCATGCCCGCCGTCATGCCGACTGGCCGAGCGAGCCGCAGTATGAGTTCCTCGCTGGCGCCAGATGGCAGGCCGCGTACGGCGGCAACGCCGCCTACGGTCATGGGCACCATGGCAACGCGGTGCTGTCGCGCTATCGCATCGTCGCCGCCGACAATCACGACGTGACGCAACACCGACTTGAACGTCGTGGCCTGCTGCATTGCGAACTCGAACTGCCTACCGTTCGCAGCAGCATCCATTGCATTTGCGTGCATCTCTCGCTCACTGAGCAGCAGCGCGTGCGGCAGTTGGCCGCTCTGGCCAGTTACATCGAAAAGCAGATTCCGGCCAAGGCGCCGTTGATCATTGCGGGCGACTTCAACGACTGGCGCAATCGCGCCGCCGATTGGGCGGTGGAACGACTGGGCTTGCGCGAAGCGTTTACTACGCATGTCGGCATGCCGGCGCGCAGCTTTCCCAGCAATCTGCCGATGCTGCGCCTGGACCGTATCTATTTGCGTGGCTTTGACGTTGCTCGCGCGGAAGTGCATTGGGGCCGACCGTGGTCGGGAATTTCTGATCACGCGGCGCTGACCGCCGAGATTCGCCTGTCCTGATGGCGGCGCCCCTCCTGCCCGGCAATGTGCTCCAGTTACTGGAGTCTGGCGGCGAGTTCTTCCCCGCCCTGTGCGCTGCGCTCAATGTCGCGCGCTACGAAATCCACCTCGAAAGCTACATCTACAATCTCGATGACAGCGGCACGATGGTCACCGACGCGCTGCTTGCGGCGTCCGCGCGCGGCGTGCGCGTACGTGTGATTGTCGACGCGTTCGGCGGGCGCGATTTTGCGCATGACACGATGCCCGTGCTACTCAACGGAGGTGTCGAGGTGCTGCTCTATAACCGCGATTTCGGCATCACGGCGGGCCGTCAGCGTTTGCGACGGATGCACCGCAAACTGGCGGTGGTAAACCGTCAGCATGCCTTCATCGGCGGCATCAATATCATCGACGACATGCACACGCCGAATCAGATTCCGCCGCGCGTCGACTATTCCGTTTCCATACGCGGGCCGTTGGCGGGTATGGTCTGGCATGCCGCCAGCGAGCTGTGGGAGCGCCTCTGCTGGACGAATTTCCGCAGACCCCCGTCACTGGTTCGCCTGCCTGTTCCCGAACCCTTGCCGGTCGGTGATCAACACGCGGCGCTGGTATTGCGTGACAACTTTCGCCATCGCAACGATATTGAAGGTGCATATCTGACCGCGCTGCAACGCGCACGCCGCGAGATGATCATTGCCAACGCGTACTTCTTGCCTGGGCGGCGGTTTCGCAATGCGTTGGTGGACGCAGCCAGGCGCGGCGTAACCGTCACGCTGCTGTTGCAGGGGCACATGGAATACTGGCTGCTGCGCCACGGTTGCCGAGCGCTCTACCCACACTTGATGCAGGCGGGCGTGCGCATCGTTGAATACCGCAAGAGCTTTCTGCACGCCAAGGTGGCGGTGATGGATGACGATTGGGCGACGGTGGGCTCCAGCAATATCGACCCGTTCAGTCTGCTGGTCGCGCGCGAAGCAAATGTTGTCGTGCGCGACGGCCCGTTTGCATCGCAATTGCGGGCAAGCCTGATGCGCGCAATGGCCGACGGCGGCGTCGAACTCTCCCCCGATGAATGGCGTCGTCGCCCGCTTGCCGAACGGTTGGCCGGTTGGGTGGCGCTGACGCTGGTGCGGATTCTTGTCGGGATGTCGGGCTATGCGCGCCGTGCGCGTCAGCGCGAAGGCTGAGTCCGTTACCCCTTCATACGCGAAACGCGGCTCACGCCGATGATGACGAGCGCTGCGCCCGCCATTTGCCACGGGCTGATGTGTTCTCCGAGGATCACAGCGGCCAGGATGATGGTGAACACCGGCCCGAGGGAGCCGACCATTGACGCCGGGCCCGCACCGAGCCTGCGGATCGCCTCGGCCACCAACCAGATGGGCAGTACCGTGCTGAAGATCGCCATGCAGATACTCAGGGCGTGTACCTGCCATGGCTGGATCAACGATGAAATCGGTCGGACCAACACGAACTGGGCGAGGCTCAGCGCACAGGCCACCATCGTGGCGTAAGCCGTAACCCGCATCGACCCGATTCGCCGCACGATCTGGCCGGACAGCATCAGGTAGATCGCATACGCAAGCGAGCTGGCCGCCACCAGCGCGACACCAATCAGGGTGCCGCCACCGCCACCGACCGATTGCCCGTCGCCGAATACCGCGAGTGCGATGCCGCCGTAGCACAGCGCCAGCGGTGGAATGGCCGCTCGCGTGATCGGCTTGCCTAGAAACACTGCCGACAGGAAGAGCACGAAAGTCGGATACAGAAACAGGATCAGTCGTTCGAGCGCCGCGGAAATGTGCTGCAGGCCGAGGAAGTCCAGGTAGCTCGCCAGGTAATAGCCCAGCACACCCAGCACGACCAGCATGCCCCAGTCTCCCCGCGCCAGATTCATCGGCTGCCGGTGCGCCACAACAAAACCCATCACGACGAAGAACGGCAGCGCGTAACCCATGCGCAGTGCAAGCAAGGTTTCGGCGTCCACACCATATACATAGGCTGCCTTGATGAAGACAGCCTTGAACGAGAAACCGAGTGCGCCGAGCGAGGCGAAGGTGATGCCTATGGATGGTCTATTCATATGGCATGAATGAGTTGCGATTCAAGGACGTATTGTTGCATCGCGTCGCTGATTTCGCACCCGTTGGTGGAAAGTGCTTGCACCGTCGGGTGCAAGCACTTGCACTCATTTCTCTTCCGATGACCTCACAAATAGCATGACAAATAAATTGTCGCGGAAATGGAAACGCCGCGTGGCAAGCGCTTTCTCGTTCGTGCGATCCAAGGCGACCCCGCTGGCCCATTTTCTGCAAAAGGGGCATGTCGCCATCAAGGCGAATTTTGCACGGAGGAGAAAAGTGAAAGACAAGCAGACGAGCTTATCGTCGTTTCGCGCGCAGTTGCACGACGGCATGAGCATCATGATTGGCGGGTTCATGGGGGTAGGTACACCATGTGGCCTGATCTCGGAAATTCTCGATGCAGGTGTCGGTGACCTGACCATCATCGCCAACGATACGGCTTTGCCTGAAACGGGCTTGGGGCCGTTGATCGTTCAGAAACGCGTCAAGCAAGTGATTGCCTCGCACATCGGCCTGAACCCCGAGACGGGGCGCCAGATGATGGCTGGCGAAGTCAAGGTTGAACTGGTTCCTCAGGGCACGCTCATCGAACGCATCCGCGCAGGCGGTGCGGGCCTTGGTGGGGTATTGACGCCCACTGGCCTGGGGACCGTCGTTGAGGACGGCAAGCAGCGACTGACCGTGAACGGCAGCGACTACTTGCTGGAACTGCCGCTGCGCGCGGATCTGGCGATCCTCGGCGCCTGGAAGGCTGATCGTGCCGGCAACCTCCAGTACCGACTGACCACTCGCAACTTCAATCCTGTCATGGCACTGGCGGCGAACACGGTTTTCGCCGAAGTCGAGCACATGGTCGACATCGGAGGGATCGATCCTGATCTCGTCATGACGCCGGCGGCTCTCGTGGATGGCGTGATTCTAAAAGAGGACAAGTGACATGAACCCCAAGGAACTCATTGCGCGTCGCGTGGCGCTGGAACTCAACGATGGCGACATCGTGAATCTCGGCATCGGTCTTCCGACCATGGTTGCCAACTATCTGCCCCCGGGCATGGCGATCACGCTGCAATCGGAGAACGGCTTCCTCGGTCTTGGCCCTGTGACGAGCGCAGACCCCGATGTCGCCAATGCCGGTGGCCAGCCGTGCGGCATCGTCCCCGGCGCCGCCATGTTCGATAGCGCCTTCTCGTTCGCGCTTATCCGAGGCGGGCATGTGGACGCCTGCGTGCTTGGCGGTCTGCAGGTCGACGAAAAGGCTGATCTGGCCAACTGGATGGTGCCTGGAAAGATGGTGCCAGGCATGGGCGGCGCGATGGATCTGGTCGTCGGAGCACGCAAGGTTATCGTGGCAATGGAGCACTGTGCTAAGGACGGTGCGGCGAAGATACTGCGCCAATGTTCGCTGCCCCTGACCGCAGTCGGACGCGTGTCGATGATCGTCACTGAACTGGCAGTGTTTGTATTCGAGAAGAGGGCGATGGTGCTGACTGAGTTGGCGCCAGGGGCGGAGCTGGAAACCGTGCGTCAGCGTACCGAGGCCGTCTTCGAGGTCTCGCCCCAGCTCAGAACCATGCCGCTTGGCGCGTGAGGTGACGATATGATTGCAAGAATATCTCGCACGCTGACGTGGTTCGTCAGCCGTTACCTGCCCGACCCGTTGGTCTTCGCCATTCTTCTGACCATTGCGACGTTCATTGCCGCGTGGGCCATCGTGCCGGGGAATCACCCCGTCGCGCTGGTCAACATGTGGGGCGGCGGTTTCTGGAATCTGCTCGGCTTCTCGATGCAGATGGCATTGGTAGTCGTAACCGGCCACGCGTTAGCCAGTTCAGGGCCCGTCAAGAGCTTCTTGCGTGCAACGGCTTCGATCGCGAAGTCGCCGGCACAGGGCGTCATGCTTGTGACCTTCGCCGGCTCTGTGGCGTGCACGCTCAACTGGGGCTTTGGTCTGATCGTTGGCGCCATGTTCGCGCGCGAAGTTGCGCGGCGTGTTCAGGGTTCTGATTATCGTTTGCTGATTGCCAGTGCATACATCGGTTTCTTGACGTGGCACGGCGGGCTGTCGTCATCCGTGGCGCTGCTGGCGGCGACACCCGGCAATCCAATGGAAAAGACAGTCGGCCTCATCCCGGTGGCTGACACACTGCTGACGCCGTACAACGTCTTCATCACCGTAGCACTCATTGTCATCATGCCGTTCGTAACCCGCATGATGATGCCGGCTCCCGGTGATGTGGTGTCGGTTGACCCGAAGCTGCTGCAGGAAGAGCCAGACTTTCAGAAGAAGCTGGCACCAGATGCACCGCTTGCAGAACGCATGGAAGAGTCACGCTTGCTGGCCTGGATCGTTGGCGCTCTGGGTATCGCCTACCTGGTGATGTACTTCCACGAGAAGGGTCTGAACATCACCATCAACACGGTCAACCTGATCTTCATGACCGTAGGCATCCTGCTGCACAAAACCCCGATGGCATATATGCGGGCCATCAGCGCGGGCGCGCGCAGCACGGCCGGCATTCTCGTGCAGTTCCCATTTTATGCAGGCATTCAGCTCATGATGGAGCACTCCGGTCTCGGTGGCGAAATCACTAAGTGGTTTATCGACATCGCGACGAAGGAGACCTTTCCTATCCTCACCTTCTTCAGCTCGGCACTGATCAATTTTGCGGTTCCGTCGGGAGGCGGGCACTGGGTCGTGCAAGGTCCATTTGTCATGCCCGCCGCGCAGGCTCTTGGCGCGGATCTAGGGCGCTCGGCCATGGCAATCGCCTATGGCGAGGCGTGGATGAACATGGCGCAGCCGTTCTGGGCGCTCCCGGCGCTGGCAATCGCGGGCCTGGGGGTGCGCGACATCATGGGCTACTGCGTTACGGCACTCCTCTTCTCGGGCGCGATATTCGTCGTCGGGCTTGCCGTTTTCTAACACTCATATCTGGCGAACGCGGGGGCGATCAGTCCCCCGCGTTACATGTAATGCAATCAGGAGAATTGAATAAAATGAACGACATTGTCATAGCAAGCGCCGTCCGTACGGCCATTGGGAGCTTTGGTGGCGCACTAGCCGGATTGTCGGCGTCGCAGTTGGGTGCCCACGTCGTCAAGGAGGCGCTGGCGCGCGCCAATGTGGAGGGCAAGGATGTGGACGAGGTCATGCTTGGCTGCATCCTCCAGGCAGGCATGGCGCAGAACCCGGCCAGGCAGGCCGCGATGTGGGGCGGCGTACCTGAGGAGGTGCCTTCGCTCACTATCAACAAGCTGTGCGGCTCGGGGTTGCGCGCAGTGATCATGGCCGCGCAATCCGTCGCTGCGGGCGATGCTGGCGTGGTTATCGCTGGCGGTATGGAAAGCATGAGCAACGCCCCGTATCTGCTGGATAAAGCTCGCACCGGCTACCGCATGGGTAACGGCGTGGTGGTGGACAGCATGGTCCACGATGCGCTGACCTGCGCATTCAACGATTACCACATGGGCGTCACGGCGGAGAACGTCGCCGAGCGCTATGGGGTTTCGCGGGCCGATCAGGATGCCGTGGCGTTGGAATCGCAACGCAAGGCTGCGACAGCTATTGCAGATGGCGCCTTCGAGGCCGAGATTGCCCCTATCACGGTCAAGCACAAGAAGGCGGACATTGTCTTCACCACCGACGAATTCCCGCGTATTGGCGTTACCGCCGATGACCTGGCGCGTCTGCGCCCTGCATTCAAGAAGGACGGCTCCGTGACGGCAGGCAATGCGTCGGGGATCAACGACGGCGCTGCCGCGGTCATTGTCACCAGCCGCGCGCGCGCTCAGGCGCTTGGGTTGCGGCCGCTGGCTCGCATCCGGTCATATGCGGCGTCCGGCGTCTCGCCCGCTTACATGGGCATTGGCCCGGTACCCGCAACGCGCAAAGCGCTCGAACGTGCCGGCTTGCAGCTATCGGACATTGATCTGGTCGAAGCCAATGAGGCATTCGCGGCGCAGTTCCTCGCCGTCGGACGCGAGCTTGGCTTTGCGCCGGAGAAGACAAACGTCAATGGCGGAGCGATCGCCCTCGGTCATCCTGTCGGGGCGTCGGGTGCCCGCATTCTGGTGACTTTGCTGCATGCGCTGGCTGCGCGTGACAAGAGCCTGGGGCTGGCGACGCTCTGTGTTGGCGGCGGTCAGGGTGTTGCGATGATCGTCGAGCGTATGTAACCGGGGCGTCGATCCGCGGGCCGCCATCGCCGAGTGGCCCGCGCTATGTCCAATTGGTCGGATGCGGGGAAAAAGAGGAGTCGGAGCGATGAAGTCATCGCCGGCATGGGGACTGCGCATTTTCCAACGGTTGGATGCCATGGCGCCGCAGACGCTGCGCATGCGCATGCTGGTACTCACCGCAATCGTCGTCTGCGTGTCGATTCTGGCGCTAGGTTTCATGGCTGACCGCATGGGGCGCACAGCGTTGCTGGAGGAAAAACAGCGCAAATTGTTCGGTATCGCGCGCTTGCTCAATGCCGAGCTGGGTGACGGTTTCGATGCCATCCTGAATGCTCGCGGTGCGAGCAGTCATGGGCGGGACCAGCAGATACGCACTTTGAATGCTGTACTTGGCACAGCCACCGACCGCATTGCCAGCGCCTATGCCGGCACGGGCGCGGGCTACTACAACAGAAGCCTCGATGCCATCGTGACCTACGGCCCCAGCGCGGCATATGCAGACCGAGTCGGTCTGAGCATCGCGCCCGACCATCCCGGCCGCAAAGTCATGGATACAGGGCGGGCCGCAGTCGAGTCCGGCAGGCAGGTACGAGGCAACATCATGAACGCCATGTTGCCGATTGTCCGTGATGGGCGTGTCGAGGGCTACATCTGGGCCAATGAGCTGACTGACGACGTTCAGCGCGAGATGCGAGTGCTGGATGGCGGCATCTTGCTCATCATGCTGGCTGCGCTCGCGGCGTGCGGGACATTCATCACTTTTTTCTCTAATCGTGTTGCACGCCAGGTGGACTGCATCAAAGAGGGGGTACGGCGCTTACGCTACGACTGGCACCAGCGCATACCCCCATTGCGAGGCGAGTTTGGCGAAATCAGTGCCGAGATCAATGCCATGGCCGTATCGCTGCACGATGCGCTGACTTTCAGTGACAACATTCTGGACTCGACCGCCGACGCCATCATCACGGTCAACACGCACGGTGTGGTGATGACCATCAACCCGGCCGCCCTGCGCATGACGGGCTTTACCCGCGCAGATACCGTTGGGCGGGCGTACGCTGACATGTTTCGCGCGACCTCATCCTTCCGCAGCCCCCTGCTCGACACGCTGCACACAGGCCGTGGTCATCTCATGGTCGAGACCGACTATCCAGCACCGCGCGGCATGTTGCGCGTTCGTTGCAGCACCAATCCACTCAAGGATGGGGACGGCACCGTGCTGGGGGCGGTCGTCGTGTTTCAGGACATCACATACGAATACGAGATGGCAAAGCGGGTGGCCCACGCGGAGCGCTTGGCCACACTTGGCGAACTGATGGCGGGTGTGGCGCACGAGATGCGCAATCCTCTGACGGCGATACGAGGATTCGGCCAGTATCTACAGCGGGCGGACGACCCCGACGAGTGGCGGGAATACCTGCCGATCATCCTGAAGGAAGTCGATGCGATCAACCGTGTCATTCAGGAACTGCTGACATTTGCGCGCTCGCCGAAGGCGTGCTTTCAGCGCGTGCTCCTGGCCGATCTGGCGCGAGACGCGTTACGGCTTGCGCAGGCAGGCAAGGAAGGGCTGAGGATCGATTTTCGACTGCGCGTGGACGACACTGTGTCGCACATCATGGTGGACGCCGAGCAGATCAAACAGGCATTGCTCAATGTGCTGCTCAATGCTGTGCAGGCAATATCCGGTTGTGGGCGGATCGACATTTTCGTGACGCGCAGGGGCCAGAGTGCGGCAGTCATGGTGCGTGATGATGGATGCGGTATTGCGCCGGAGAATCTGGACCGCATCTTTGATCCGTTCTTTACGACAAAGGCGGACGGCACCGGACTTGGCATGGCCATGGTTCAGCGTGTAGCGATGACACATCACGGCAGCGTAGAAGTATCGTCCACACTTGGAGAAGGTTGCACGGTGACTCTCATCCTGCCCATCGATCCTCCGCGCTCGCGCTCCGATTTCGATGACTGAAAAGAACCCACTCATTCTTGTCGTTGATGATGAAACGCACGTCCGCACGCTGCTCGAGGCGGTACTTAGCCGTGAGGGTTACCGCATCTGCACTGCGTTGAATGGCGCTGAGGCCGTACGGTGCTTTGGCGACTTCCAGCCTGACCTGGTGTTGATGGATATCCGCATGCCGCGCATGGATGGTTTGCGTGCTTTGCAAGCGATACGTGAAATGCGGAAGAACGCAAGCGTCATTCTTATGACCGCTTTTGCCGCGGTCGATACTGCAGTACAGGCGCTTCGCTTAGGCGCTTTCGACTACATCATCAAGCCCTTCGACATCGACGAATTGAAGTTGCTTGTCGAGCGGGCTTTGCAGATGGCGCAGATGAAGGCCCACATCAAGGAGCTGCATCAGGCGCTGACCGATGCTTGGCGTTTGGACCGAATTCTCACTGTAGATGCTGGCATGCGCGCACTGTGCCAGACCGTCGGCCGCGTTGCTCCGAGCCAGGCCAGCGTGCTGGTTACTGGCGAGTCCGGGACGGGCAAAGAGTTGATTGCACGGGCGCTGCACTACAACAGCCCCAGGGCCAAAGGGCCGTTCATCAAGATCAATTGTGGCGCGTTGCCGGAAGGCGTGCTCGAGTCCGAACTGTTCGGTCACGAAAAAGGCGCCTTCTCTGGCGCCATCATGCGTCGTCGCGGACGCTTTGAGCAGGCCAGCGGCGGCACACTATTCCTTGATGAAATCGGCGAGATTTCGCCTGCCTTGCAGGTGAAGCTCCTGCGCGTTCTGCAAGAGCGCGAATTTGAACGTGTCGGCGGTGAGACCACTTTGCACACGGATATCCGAGTGCTGGCTGCAACCAACCGCGACATCGAAGCCATGGTGCAAGCAGGTTCTTTTCGTGCCGATCTTTATTACCGGCTCAACGTTGTGCGTTTGCGCGCACCGGCCCTGCGCGATCGCCCAGACGACATTCCTCTGCTTGCCGAGCATTTTCTACAACGTCACGCAGCGGAGAACAATCGCGAGATTGTAGGTTTTGATCAGGACGCCATGAACCTGATGCGTCGTCATGATTGGCCCGGCAACATCCGCGAACTCGATAACGCCGTCATGCATGCGGTTGTCATGGGGTCCTGCTCGCTGGTGCTGGCTGAGGATCTGCCAGAAAATCTGCGCATGGCACAAAGCGCTCCGAACGATGTTCTGGCTGAAGAGGGACCGTCGCTGCGCGACGAGCTCAAACGCACCGAGGCGCGTCTCATTCGACTCGCGCTGACTCGGTACGAAGGCAATAGAGTGCACGCCGCGCGCGCACTCGGCATCTGTCGCCGTACATTGATGTACAAGCTGCAGGAACACGGCATCACCTGATGCCGTGTGGCAGTTTCAGTAGGTAATCTTCAGCCCGACAGTGACCGTGCGTGCCCGCTTGCTGTCGGCTTGCTGTGCGAACGATGCGTCCAGCGAAATGCGGTCGGGGATGATGTTCCAGCGCGCATCGATCTGCCCCCAGGCTGCTGCGTGATCGTCTCCCCACACTTCGATCGCTACGTTGACGGGGCCGAATGCGCCGGGCCGTTCAGCGGCCAGCGCCCACGTGGTCGCGTTGTAGGCATCCAGTCGCGAACGCGACCAACCGAGGTTGCCGTGAATCAGCCACGACGCTACGGGTACCGTAACGATGCTATTCACATATGCGGTGTTGTAACGAAAGGAGTCACTGGGCAACTTGCTGTCGCCAATGCCGTACGAGACGGCCACGCCAAACGTATCGTCCGTGAGTTCCTTGATGAAGGTCTTGCCGTAAATCTGCCGGTTCCACGCGCGCTCGTCGTCGGACGAATCGCTGCCATATCCGAGGCCGATCTGCGTGTTCAGGCCGATGCCGATACTCGGCTGCAGGTGCCAGCCGTCGGTGCGCGGCGTATCGCGCTCTGTCTGGCGGAACATGTATGTCTCGAGCTCAAACGTGCCGCGATCAAGCACGCCCGCATCATCGGTTGTGAGGGGGCGGCCGGCATGAGCCGCAGGGAGGCAGAAAGCGGCAAGGGCCGCGCAGGCAAAGTGACGCATGGTCTGTTAGATGGGTGAGTTGGCGGACCGGAATCGGTATTGAGAATGATTCCCGTATGCGCTCGTCTTTTGTTTGATGTGCAGCAAATGGCTGCGTGTCAAAGCTATACGCGGCTATACATGCTCGCGCACTGGCCGGGTGATCTGGGTGGATATCCAGAATGGCCGGCCCGCGAGTCCGGCCACCAATCAAGCCTGATCGCGGCTGTTAGCGGCGTCCGCCGAAAATCGAACCCAGCACACCACGCAGAATCTGGCGGCCGACCTGATTGCCCATGGTGCGCGCCATGCTCTTGGCGGCCGTTTGTACGATGCCGTCATGATGGCCGCCGCGAGGGCCGGTCTTGCCGAACAGAACCTCGCCCAGTGCACCGCCCAGCAGGCCGCCGTCCGCGCCTTCCTGCGCCTGCGTGGGCGTCGGTGCGCCCGTCGCTTTCGGTGCGGCCATGGCGCCTGCACTGAGCTTTTCATAGGCGGATTCGCGGTCGAGCACGTCTTCGTACTGCCCGTACACCGGCGAGTTGTTGATCGCTGCGTTGCGTTCGTCCTGCGACAGCGGCCCGATGCGCGACACGGGCGGAATGACAAAGGCCCGCTCCACCATCGTCGGCGTGCCTTTGGCGTCGAGGAACGACACCAGCGCCTCACCGACGCCGAGTTCGGTAATGGCCGCTTCGGCGCTGAAGGCCGGGTTGGGGCGCAGTGTTTCGGCCGCCGTCTTGACGGCTTTCTGGTCGCGTGGCGTAAAGGCACGCAGCGCGTGCTGCACGCGATTGCCGAGCTGGCCGAGGACGGTATCGGGAATATCCAGCGGGTTCTGGGTGACGAAGTACACGCCGACACCCTTTGAGCGGATCAGGCGCACGACCTGCTCGATTTTCTGCAGCAACGTCGGCGGCGCGTCGGTGAACAGCAGGTGCGCCTCGTCGAAGAAGAACACCAGCTTGGGTTTTTCCAGGTCGCCGACTTCTGGCAGTTGTTCGAACAGTTCTGCCAGCAGCCAGAGCAAGAAAGTGGCGTACAGCGTGGGCGAGTTGTAGAGCTTGTCGGCGGCGAGGATGTTCACGATGCCGCGGCCTTGCGTGTCGGTACGCATCAGGTCGCTGATCTTGAGCATCGGTTCGCCGAAGAACTTGTCCCCGCCTTGGGCTTCGAGCGTGAGCAGGCCGCGTTGAATGGCGCCGACCGAAGCGGTCGAGATGTTGCCGTATTGCGTAGTGAACTGTTTGGCGTTGTCGCCGACGAACTGGACCATGGCGCGCAGGTCCTTGAGGTCGAGCAGCAGCAGGCCGTTGTCATCGGCGATCCGGAAGATCAGTTGCAGCACGCCCGATTGCACTTCATTCAGGCTCAAGAGGCGTGCGAGCAGCAGCGGCCCCATGTCCGACACGGTGGCGCGCACGGGGTGGCCGGCCTCGCCGAAGACGTCCCACAGTGTGATCTTGCAGGCTTCCGGCTCCCAGTCCGTTACGCCCAGTGATTGCAGGCGCTCCTGGATCTTGGGCTTGAGTTCGCCCCGCGCGCCGATGCCGGAGAGATCGCCCTTTACGTCGGCCATGAAGACCGGGACGCTTGCCCGGGCAAATGATTCGGCCAGCTTTTGCAGGGTGACGGTTTTGCCCGTGCCGGTGGCGCCGGCGATCAGGCCGTGGCGGTTGGCGAGCGCCGGCAGCAGAGCCAGATCGACTCCGTGGGCTTTGGCGACGACGAGAGGTTCACTCATGGTGTGCTCCAGGTTGCAGTGCCCGCGAACTTACGGCAGCGCCCGCAGGCTTGGCAACAGAAGAATCGCACATCGCTGATCGCGTTGTCCCATGCCCCGATGGGGGAGGGCTTTCATCGTGACAAAACGGTTTCGGTTCAGGGCGTGCAGCGGGCGCTACATTGATCGTAGGCACTCGTGCAGCGCGCTGCATTGCGGCCGTTTTGCTGCTCGCAACTGAAGGATCGTGCAGCACAGGACTGCACGCATGCGCTCCAGCGATCACTGCGGGGCGCGTCAGCCGCAGGCAGCCCGAGTTGGCCGCTGCCCGTGCCTTTGGCGATATCGCACGACGCCAGGTCGAAGGTGCGCTGCGGGCCGGGGACTGTCGCCCATTCTTGCGGAGAGAACACCAGATCCACCTGTAGCGCCGCCAATGCGTCGGGAGCGTCCAGAAGATGGGAGCGCCGCAAAGTGGCGACTGCGGCGCAGTCTGCCCGGCGTGCTTGCTCGGCGGTCAGCGTGCCGATGTCGGGCAATCCGAGCGTATGGCGCGCGCATTCGTGGGCGTAAAGGAACAGACGGCTTTCCGGCAACAGGTGCGGCAGGACGGCCGGGTTGTAGCGCACCTGGACCTTGCCATCGACCATGGCGCTCCCGGCAACCAGCGGCAGCTGAGGGTCGGCCACCGATGCGATGGCGCCGCCACGGGCGTCAGTGCAGCCGTCATATGTATACAGAGGGTCGGCCAGCGCCGGGCGGGCGCAGACCAGTGCGAGAACCAGATACACCAAGCGCCAGCAGGCAGGCATGAAGCAATCTCCGCTATGACAGAAAATTCGCATGGACTCTAGCAAGGCGCAAATGTCAGGCCCGCCGCTGGCCAGACCGGCGGCTGTATAATCCCGCCCTCTGCGCTGAACGAACTAAGACGAGGACACCATGGCCGGGCATTCGAAATGGGCCAATATCCAGCACCGCAAAGGCCGTCAGGACGCCAAGCGGGGCAAGGTATTCACCAAGCTGATCAAGGAAATCACCGTGGCCGCCCGCATGGGTGGGGGTGACCCGAACTTCAACCCGCGTCTGCGCCTGGCCGTCGATAAGGCCAAGGCCGAGAACATGCCGGGCGACAACATCGATCGCGCGGTCAAGCGTGGCACGGGTGAGCTCGACGGCGTGACCTACGAAGAGGCGCGCTACGAAGGCTATGGCATCGGCGGCGCTGCCGTGATGGTCGACTGCCTGACCGACAACCGCACCCGCACCGTGGCAGATGTGCGCCATGCGTTTTCCAAGTTCGGCGGCAACATGGGCACTGACGGCTGTGTGGCCTTCCAGTTCAAGCATTGCGGCCAGATGCTGTTCGCGCCGGGCACCAACGAAGATGCACTGATGGAAGCCGCACTCGAAGCCGGCGCCGAAGATGTCGTCACTAACGACGATGGTTCGATCGAAGTGCTGACCGCGCCGTACGAAATGCCAGCCGTGCACGAAGCACTGCAAAAGGCGGGCTTCAAGCCGGAGTTCGCCGAAGTGAGCATGAAGCCGCTGAACGAGACCGTGCTGACCGGCGAAGACGCCATCAAGATGCAAAAGCTGCTTGATGCGCTGGAGTCGCTCGACGACGTGCAGGACGTCTATACCTCCGCCGAAATCGACGAAGTCTGATTCGCGACGCTGAACTGACACAGACGCCCGGCCGGGAAACCGCCCGGGCGTTTTTTCATTCGCCAGGCATGCTGTGCACGCCACGGCGTCTGCAAAAACAACAAACGGGGACATTCCATGAACAGATCGACCCAGGCCGGCATCTGCGCGCTTGCGCTGATGGCGCTGGCCGCTTGCAGCAGCGCACCATCGGTCGCGCCAATGGGCGTATCGACCACAACCACAGGTGAGGTCCCTTCTGGGCCGCGAGCCTTTCCGGGGGCTGTCGGTTACGGCACCGAAACCGTCGCGGGCCGTGGCGGGCGCGTCATCAAGGTGACCAGCCTGGCGTCGGAAGGCCCCGGCACCCTGCGCGCAGCGCTGGAAGCACGCGGGCCGCGCATCATCGTGTTCGAAGTCGGCGGCGTGATCGATCTGGCCAAAAAAGACCTCGCGCTACGCGAGCCCTTTGTGACCATTGCCGGGCAGACGGCACCGAGCCCTGGCGTCACGCTGATTCGTGGTGGCATGTACATCGGCACGCATGACGTGCTCATGCAGCATGTGCGCTTTCGCATTGGTGACGCGGGTGCGGCCAAAAAGAGTGGTTTCGAGCGAGATGTGTCGATCGTTGGCAAGAACGCTTACAACGTTGTTGTTGACCATTGCTCGTTCGCCTGGGGCACCGATGAGAATCTGTCGGTGTCCGGTGAGCGCTACGACGGGCCGGCCGGCACGGCGCGCCACGTTACGCTGAGCAACAACATCATCGCCCAAGGCCTGTACGACGGCCCGCACACCAAGGGTCGGCATTCGATGGGGACACTCATTCACGACAACGTGCAGGAGGTCGCTGTCATCGGCAATCTGTACGCACACAACAACGACCGAAATCCGTGGTTCAAGGCAAATGGCACGGGTGTGGTGGTCAATAACTTCATCTACAACCCAGGCACCTGGGCCGTACGCGTCGGCTACAACCCAAAAGAGTGGGAAGGGCGGACGTTGTCGGGCGCTCCGTCCATCAGCGTGGTTGGCAACGTGCTTCAGTACGGCGCGAATACCGCGGGCAACGTGGCGCTGGTCGGTTCGGGATTCAACAACGGCAATGCCTATGTCGACGACAACATTGCGCTCGATCGGAGTGGCCGCGCTGTTGCGCAGACCGGTCCGGGTGTGACACGACTGCAGACGGCGCCGTCGTGGGTGGCCGGCTTGTCGCCGCTGCCGGCATCGTCAGTGCGCGAATCGGTGCTGGTGCGAGCAGGTGCGCGCCCGCGCGATCGTGATGCGGTCGACGACAAGCTGATTGCCGATGTTCGAGCCGGCAAGGGCTCGCGCATTGACAGTCAGGACGAGGTCGGCGGTTATCCGAGCGCAGTGCCGGTCGTACGACGCCTGGACGTGCCCGCGACAGGTGTCGATGAATGGCTGGCGCAGATGACGCGTGAGGTGGAGTAGCCAGAGACGGCTAGCTGGATTTGCGGCGCCGGTTGAAAACCAGGCAGGTGCCGGCGAGGCGATCATGCGCGAACTGTCGGTCACGATCGACAAAGGCGGCCCACAGAATGCCCACGCCCGACAGGATCAGCAGCAGTGACGGCCAGGCCAGTACATAACGCGTGATCAATTGGCGCAGGGTGGGCGGTTTGCCGGTGGCGGCATCGACCAGTTGCAGGCTCCAGGTCTGCATGGCCAGCGTCTGCCCGGCAGCGCGCCAGACGAGCACGAAATAACAGCCCATCAGCACGAACAGATAGAGCCACAAGAACCAGCCGGGCGCCGTCGTGTGAAAGACCATGCCGATGGCGGTCATCGGGGCAAGCCCGCCAACCACCATGACGCCAAAAGCAGGCAGGCCTTCATACAGCATGCTGGCCAGACGGCGGCGCAGCGAGGCCAGCTCGACTTCCGCGCGGATGGCTGGGGCATCCGCAGTGGCGGAAATCGGCGAGGCTGAAGTCATGGCGTGGCGGCGGGTGTCTCGTTGGCGACCTTGGGAGCGCCGGCAGATGCGTCTGGCGGAATGGCCGGCGGCTCGGAGCCCGATTGTACGGGCGTTTTGTCGTCATGCGACGTTGCCGTGCTCAGCGGCTTGAGCGGGTTGGTCGTGCTCAGGGTACGCGGCGCCTGCTTGAGTTTTTCTTTCTGCTCGGTCGGCAGGGCGTCATAGCGCTGCCATTGCTCTTGCAGGCTGGGCGCGTCAGTGGTCTGTTGCGCCTGGATTTTCTTGAATTGCGCGCGTGCCGCTTCGCGTTCTTCGTGAGTCAGCTTTGCCCAATCGGCCACGCGGCTGCGCAGTTTGGCTTGTTCCTGCGCCGTCATGGTCGGGTAGCGGTTGGCGATGCCCAACCATTTACGCTGACGCACCGGCGTAAAGTCGTCCCATTCGCCCGCGAGCGGTGCGAGCAGGGCTTTTTGCTCGCGTGTCAGGCTGCGCCAGGCGGCGGGCTGGGGCGTAGATGCCGCTGCCGGCGCACTTTGTACGCCAACACAGCAAATGGCCATTGCCAGGCTGATTAGCGCGCTTCTGAGTTTTGCAGCCATCGATAGAAACCGTGATCGAGGTAAGCGTCCAGCGGCAGTTCGTCGGTCAACAGAGCGCTGTCGACTTCTTCCAGTTCGCGGGCGCGGTGCACCGTCTGCCAGTGGTCGAAGCCGAGCGCGAGCAGCGCCAGCATTGCGGCCAGCGCAAGCGGGCGCCAGGTTTCGCGGCCCCATTCGGCAATCGTGTGACCAAAGCCTGCCAGGATCGGCTCGCGCTGCGCCGCGCGGGCGCGCGTCAGAGCGGCTTCGCGTGCCACGCGTAAGCGCTCGGTCAGCTCGGGCTCCATGCGGGCCGTGCTGCCGTTGAGCTTGTTGCGGACCTTCAGGCCGAAGGCGCGTTGTTCCAGCTCGTTCATAAAGTCACTCCCTTGGCTCGCAAGGCGGCGGCCAGCGTGTGGGTGGCGCGTGAGCAGTGTGTTTTTACGCTGCCTTCGGAGCACCCCATGGCGGCGGCCGTCTCTGCAATATCCATCTCCTCCCAGTAACGCATCAGGAATGCTTCGCGTTGACGAGCAGGAAGCCTTTGAATCTCTTCTTCGATCAGCGCAAGGGTTTGAATTTGTTCAAATTCTCCGTGCGGGGTCGGGTTGGAGTCGGCTTCGTCGGCCAGTTCCATGGTGTCCAGCGGATCACCGTCCTCGTCCTCGCGCGACGTGAAGGCAGACAGCAGCGACACCCAGAGGTTGCGCACCTTGCTGCGACGGTGATGGTCGCGCACGGCGTTCTGGAGGATGCGCTGGAATAGCAGGGGGAGTTCGGCCGCTGGTTTGTGGGCGTATTTTTCGGCCAGCCGCATCATTGCGTCTTGTACGACGTCGAGTGCGGCTTCGTCGTCTCTCAGGGCGAACTGAGCCTGGCGGAACGCGCGGCGTTCCACCGAGGCAAGAAAATCGGAGAGTTCGTCGAGAGAAGCCAGAGCGGAATCTTCTTATATGGAGCCCGTGGCATCAGGAAGCGGTCGGGGTTCGACAGGCTGTGCTCCTTGACCAATCGGCTATGCCCCGGTAACGTAACGGGTTCTTTTTAAAGCTGTCGGCTGGGTTAGCGCAATGACTTTGACGGGTGCCGAGATTGTAGTGAGGTGTCTCCAGGAAGAAAAGGTCGAGTATGTATTCGGCTATCCTGGTGGAGCGGTACTCTTCATTTATGACGCGCTGTTCGAGCAGGACGGCGTGCGTCACGTGCTGGTTCGCCACGAGCAGGCAGCGGTTCACGCGGCAGACGGCTTTGCCCGTACGACCGGCAAGGTCGGCGTGGCCCTCGTGACTTCTGGCCCCGGCGCCACCAATGCGGTGACCGGCATCGCCACCGCCCACATGGATTCCATCCCGCTGGTCATCATCAGCGGTCAGGTCCCGTCCAGCGCCATCGGCCAGGACGCCTTCCAGGAAGTTGACACGATCGGTATCACCCGCCCGTGTGTGAAGCACAACTTCCTGGTCAAGGACGTGCGCGACATCGCCTCGACCATCAAGAAGGCGTTCTATCTTGCGGCGACCGGCCGCCCCGGTCCTGTGCTGGTTGATATCCCCAAGGACATCACCGCCCAGCGCTGCGATTTCGAATACCCCTCGACGGTCGAGTTGCGCTCGTACAACCCGGTGGTCAAGGGCCATCACGGCCAGATCAAGAAGGCGGCGCAACTGCTGCTCGAAGCCAAGCGCCCGATGATCTACACCGGCGGCGGCGTCGTTCTCGCCAATGCGGCCGAAAAGCTCACGCGCCTGTCGCGCCTGCTGGGCTACCCCGTTACCAATACGTTGATGGGTCTGGGTGGATACCCCGCGTCGGACAAGCAATTCGTCGGCATGCTTGGCATGCACGGCACCTATGAAGCCAACATGGCCATGCAGTACTGTGACGTGCTGCTGGCCGTGGGGGCGCGCTTCGATGACCGCGTCATCGGCGATCCGAAGCACTTCGCGGCTGAGCCGCGCAAGATCGTGCATATCGACGTTGATCCGTCGTCGATCTCCAAGCGCGTCAAGGTTGACGTGCCCATCGTCGGTGACGTGGGCGAAGTCCTCGACGAAATGATCCGTCTGATCGAAGCTGGCGCCGAACGCCCCAACGCCGACGCCCTCGGTGCGTGGTGGAAGCAGATCGACGCCTGGCGTGGCCGCAACTGCATGGCCTATCGCAACTCCGACGACGTCATCAAGCCGCAGTACGTGCTTGAAAAGCTCTGGCAGGTGACCAATGGCGAAGCCTTCATCACCACCGACGTCGGCCAGCACCAGATGTGGGGCGCTCAGTATTACCACTTCGACAAACCGCGTCGCTGGGTGACCTCGGGTGGCCTGGGTACGATGGGTTTTGGTCTGCCTGCGGCCATGGGTGCGCAGCTCGCCAACCCCGGTTCGCCGGTGGCGTGCATCACGGGCGAAGGCTCGATCCAGATGTGTATTCAGGAACTCTCGACCTGCAAGCAATATCGCTTGCCGATCAAGATCCTGAGCCTGAACAACCGTTACCTGGGCATGGTCCGCCAGTGGCAAGAGTTCTTCCACGGCAATCGTTACTCCGAGTCCTACATGGATTCGCTGCCCGATTTCGCCAAGCTGGCTGAAGCCTATGGCCACATTGGCATGCAGATCACCAAGCCTTCCGATGTGGAAGGAGCCTTGCGCGAAGCATTCCGCCGCAAGGATGAACTGGTCTTTCTGGACTTCCAGATCGACCCGACGGAAAACGTCTATCCGATGGTCCAGGGCGGCAAGGGTCTCTCCGAGATGATCCTGGCGCCGGAAGACCTGTAAGAGCCTATTCGCGATCTGTCGCTAAGACCGTCGCGGGGTGAAATGCAACACGAACCCCGCCACGGACTTGCAGCTAGATCATGAACAGGTTCTGAGCCTGATGTGCCGGCCCGGTCGTGGGCCGATTCAATGGCTCTGAAAGTCTGCCGGTAGCTTGGCAGGCGTTGAGAAAAACCCGTCGCGATCAGTAACCTCAATCTCATCGCGGCTGGTTTGAACATTTCGGATGTGTGTGCGGGGGACGGATCCACCCGGTCCGTTCCGCCGTGGCGTGCTTACCGGCGCGTCCCGGCGCGGCTGTCGCCCTGCGGCAGGCTGTATCGCGCAGTGTTCGGATCACTGGCTGGTTTGAGAACAAACGCTATGCGACATGTTATTTCTTTGCTGCTCGAAAACGAGGCTGGCGCGCTTTCGCGCGTGGCGGGCCTGTTCTCGGCACGTGGCTACAACATTGAGTCCCTCACGGTAGCCCCGACCGAGGACGCATCGCTGTCGCGCATGACGATCGTCACGCGTGGCTCCGACGACATCATCGAGCAGATCAACAAGCAACTGAACAAGCTGATCGATGTGGTCAAGGTTGTGGATATTTCCGAGGCTGCCCACATCGAGCGCGAGCTCATGCTGATCAAGGTCCGTGCCGTTGGCAAGGACCGCGAAGAGATCAAGCGCATGGCGGACATCTACCGCGGCCGCATCGTCGATGTGACCGACTCCAGCTATGTGATTGAACTGACCGGCGCGCAAGACAAGCTCGATTCCTTTATCCAGGCAATCGACCGCGACCTGATTCTGGAAACCGTACGTACCGGCGCCTGTGGCGTTGGCCGCGGTGACCGCATTCTGAAGATTTGAGTTTCTGAATACCGACTGGCGTGTGCGGTCGGGCGGCTCATGCCGATGGCGTGACGCAGACCGTGCGCCCTGCACGCATAGCACTGGAGAAATGCAATGAAAGTCTATTACGACAAGGACGCCGACCTCTCCCTCATCAAGGGCAAGAAGGTCACCATCGTGGGTTACGGCTCGCAAGGCCACGCACACGCATTGAACCTGAAGGATTCGGGCGTGAACGTCACCATCGGCCTGCGCCGTGGTGGTGCCTCCTGGAGCAAGGCTGAAGCCGCCGGCCTGCCGGTCGCTGAAGTGGCCGAAGCGGTCAAGGGCGCCGATGTCGTCATGATCCTGCTGCCGGACGAAAACCAGCCGGAGGTCTACAAGCGCGACATCGAGCCGAACATCAAGGAAGGTGCCGCGCTGGCCTTCGCTCACGGCTTCAACGTGCATTACAACCAGATCGTGCCGCGCGCTGACCTGGACGTGATCATGGTCGCCCCGAAGGGCCCGGGCCACACCGTCCGTTCCGAATACCTCAAGGGCGGCGGCGTGCCCAGCCTGATCGCTGTCTACGCCGACAAGTCCGGCAAGGCACGTGACGTGGCGCTGTCGTACGCAGCAGCCAACGGCGGCACCAAGGGCGGCGTGATCGAAACCAACTTCCGCGAAGAGACCGAAACCGACCTGTTCGGCGAGCAAGCCGTTCTGTGCGGAGGCGCAGTTGAACTGGTGAAGGCCGGTTTCGAAACCCTGACCGAAGCGGGCTACGCTCCGGAAATGGCCTACTTCGAGTGCCTGCACGAACTCAAGCTGATCGTCGACCTGATGTACGAAGGCGGCATCGCCAACATGAACTACTCGATCTCCAACAACGCCGAGTACGGTGAATACCTCACCGGCCCGGAAGTGGTGACCGAAGAGACCAAGAAGGCGATGAAGAAGGCGCTGACCCGCATCCAGACCGGCGAATACGCCAAGCAATTCATCCTGGAAGGTCGCACCAACTACCCGGCCATGACCGCGCGCCGTCGTCTGACGGCTGAGCACCCGATCGAAAAGGTCGGCGCCCAACTGCGCGCGATGATGCCGTGGATCGCCAAGAACAAGCTGGTTGACCAAAGCAAGAACTAAAAGCCGGTTCAGGCCTGCGAAGGCGGGCCTCACTGTCTTGCTATGAGAATGGCCGCCAGCGCGCGGCCGTTTTCATTTGCAGCCCGACGCGTCACGGAGCTGTTGGCGCCATGGGCTAGAATTCATCGTTTAACGCATTTTTCCGTCTGTCACGCACATGTCCGCTCGCAAGATATTCGTCACCAATGCCCTGCCGTATGCCAACGGCGACATCCACCTCGGACACCTGGTCGGTTACGTCCAGGCCGACATCTGGGTGCGCTACCAACGCATGCGCGGCAATATGGTGCATTACGTCTGTGCGGACGACACACACGGTGCGCCGATCATGCTGCGCGCCGAAAAGGAAGGCATCACGCCGGAGCAACTGATTGCCCGCGCGCATGCCAGCCACTCGCGTGACTTTGCCGACTTCCTGGTCGAGTTCGACAACTATCACTCGACGCACAGCGACGAAAACCGTGCCTATGCCGAAGACATCTACGGCAAGCTCAAGGCGGCAGGCTTCATCGAAACGCGTTCGATCGAGCAGTTCTACGACCCGGTCAAGCTGATGTTCCTGCCGGATCGCTTCATCAAAGGTGAGTGCCCGAAGTGCGGTGCAAAGGATCAGTACGGCGACAACTGCGAAGTCTGCGGCGCGGCCTACGCTCCGACCGAACTGAAGAACCCTTACTCGGCGGTCTCGGGCGCCAAGCCCGAATTGCGCAACTCGGAGCACTACTTCTTCCGTCTCTCCGACCCGAAGGCGGTGGCCTTCCTGCGTGAGTGGACGCAAGGCGTCAACGGCGACGGTTCGCACCGCATGCCGCCGGAAGCCTCCAACAAGATGCGTGAGTGGATTGGCTCGGAAGGCGAGAACAAGCTCTCCGACTGGGACATTTCGCGCGACGCGCCGTACTTCGGTTTTGAAATCCCCGACGCACCGGGCAAGTATTTCTACGTCTGGCTCGATGCGCCGATCGGTTACCTGGCGAGCTTCCGCAACTATGCCGAACGCGTGGGCGGCGTCGAAGTCACCGACTACATCGACCCGGACAAGGCTGCCGCGCTCGGTACTGAAATGGTGCACTTCATCGGCAAGGACATCCTGTACTTCCACGCGCTGTTCTGGCCCGCGATGCTCAAGTTCGCCGGATATCGCACGCCGACCTTCCTCAACGTCAACGGCTTCCTGACGGTGGACGGCGCCAAGATGTCAAAGAGCCGCGGTACGTTCATTACCGCGCGCAGCTACCTCGATCTCGGCTTGAATCCCGAATGGCTGCGCTATTACTTTGCCGCCAAGCTCAACGCCAACATCGAAGACCTGGACCTGTCGCTGGATGACTTCGTGGCGAAGGTGAACTCCGACCTCGTCGGCAAGTTCGTCAACATCGCCAGCCGCTGCGCCGGTTTCATCGCCAAGCGTTTCGATGGCAAGTTGGGCGAATCCGACGCCGCCGCGCTCGACGCATTCTCGGCTGAATCGCTCGACGCCGTCTCCAAGGCCTACAACGACCGCGACTACAGCGTGGCGCTGCGCGAAGTCATGCGTCTGGCCGATGCCGCCAACGTGTACGTCAACGACGAAAAACCGTGGGAGCTGGCCAAGGACCCGGCCCAGGCCGAACGCCTGCATCGTGTGTGCAGCACGGCGCTGAACCAGTTCCGCGCGCTGGCGATCATGCTCAAACCGGTCCTGCCGGGCCTGGCTGCGCAAGTCGAAGCCTTCCTGTGCGTGCCGGCATTTGCCTGGACCGACCTGTTCCGTCCGCTGCCTGCGGGTCATGTCATCGACACCTACAAGCATCTGATGACGCGTATCGAGCGCAAGCAGATCGACGCGCTCATTGATGCCAACAAAGAGTCGCTCGAAGCGCAAGCCGCCGCGCCCACTCCCGCCAAAGCCACGGCCAAGCCCGAGCCTGTAGCCGAGTCCGCAGCAGAAGAGGCAGCGAGCCCGATCAGCATTGACGACTTCATGAAGGTCAACCTGCGCGTGGCGAAGATCGTGGCTGCAGAACACGTCGAAGGCGCGGCCAAGCTGCTGCGCCTCCAGCTGGATATCGGCGAGGACAAGCCGCGTCAGGTCTTCGCGGGAATCAAAAGCGCCTACGATCCGGCAACGCTGGTCGGCCGCCTCACTGTCATGGTGGCAAACCTGGCGCCGCGCAAGATGAAGTTCGGCATGAGCGAGGGCATGGTGCTGGCGGCCGCTGACGAAGCAGGCGAAGTGCCAGGGCTGTTTCTGATGTCGCCGGACGACGGCGCTGTTCCGGGCATGCGGGTGCGCTGATACAAAAAGTCAGTATTTTCGGACTGCATTTTTCCCCGAGTTTGAGCCTGGAGCAATCGCGCCGGGCTCGCAGCGCCTATGCTCATTGACTCGGCGCCCCGCGTGGCGTCGAGTGTTCGTGAGGATGTGCAATGCAAGGTTTTCGCCCGAAACTGTGGGACACGCTGTCCGGCTATTCGCGCCGGCAATTCGGTTCAGATCTATCGGCTGGACTGACGGTTGGGGTGCTGGCGCTGCCATTGGCCATGGCCTTCGCCATCGCCAGCGGCGCGAGCCCATCGGCAGGTATCTGGACCGGCATCGTCGCCGGTTTGCTCATTTCCGTGTTTGGCGGTTCGCGCGTGCAGATCGGCGGGCCGACCGGCGCCTTCATTCCCATCCTCTACGCCATCGTCGCCAGCCACGGCTTGTCCAACATGCTGGCGGCCACCTTCATGGCCGGCATTCTTCTTGTTGTCATGGGCTTTGCCGGCCTGGGTACGTTGATCCGCTTCATTCCCATTTCGGTGGTGATCGGCTTCACCAACGGCATTGCCGTTGTCATTTTCATGTCGCAGCTGAAGGACTTCTTCGGCCTGCACATTGGTGAGGTGCCAGCGGAGTTCTTCGAACGTATCCGCGTATTGGCTGCAGGCGCACACACCGCCGACCTGACCACCATCGCGGTGGCGATCGTCTCGGTGCTGGTGATCGTAGGCTGGGGCGCGATTGTTGCGCGTCTGAGCCGGCTGCATGGCCGGTTGCGCGTGCTCGGTGCGTTGCCGCCACAGTTGGCCGTGTTGCTCATCATGACGCCGCTGTGCGCGCTGTTTTCGTTGCCGATCGAGACTATCGGGTCGCGTTTCGGCGGTATCCCACAGGCCGTGCCGGTGCCAGCTTTTCCGCTGCCTTCGCTCAGCAGCCTTGGGCAACTGGTGACGCCCGCCATTACCATCGCGTTGCTGGGCGCCATTGAATCGCTTCTTTCCGCGCGCGTGGCGGATGCCTATGTCGATGACCGACACGATCCGAACCAGGAGCTGATCGGGCAGGGCATCGCCAACATTGTCTCGCCCTTCTTCGGTGGCGTCGCGGCAACCGGTGCGATAGCGCGTACGTCGGCCAACATCCGGGCCGGTGGACGCACGCCGATCGCAGGCGTGGTGCATTCGCTCACGCTCCTGTTGATCGTTCTGGTCGCCGCGCCGCTGGCGGCTTACGTTCCGATTGCCACGCTGGCGGCGATCGTGATGGTGGTGGCAGTCAAGATGGGCGAGTGGCACGAGTTCCGCCGCCTGCGCCAGTTTTCGTGGAACTACCGCATTGTTCTGCTCGCCACCTTCGTGCTGACGGTGTTGTTCGACCTGACTGTCGCCGTCGAGATCGGCATGGTGTTGGCGAGCCTGTTCTTCATCTACCGGATGCAGAGCCTGACCATGCTCGAGCCGATCGACGTACCGGCCGCGCGTAGCGAGGTCCGCGCGTGGGCCATACGAGGCTCGATGTTCTTTGGCGCCGTGGCCAAGCTCGAGCGTCTGTTCGACCCGCAAGAGGTCGACACGCGGGTCGTGATCTTCGATCTGCATCGGCTGCTCAATATCGACACTACCGGGATCGACTGGCTGGCGGGCGTGCAGCGCACGCTTGCCAAGCGTGGGGCGACGCTCGTGCTGTGCGGGCTGGAAATGCAGCCGCGCAGCATCGCCATGCGTTCGGGACTGTGCGCGCAGGTGGAGATGATCAACGTCTGCACCGACCTGCAAGCGGCGCTGAACCGCGCCAATGACATTTTGGACCGCAACTGAAGGCCGCCGCCTTTGATGCGCGGGCGGCGGCCGCAGGCGCGTCGCTTATAGCTTGGTGATCGTTTTGACGTCGATCTCCACCGAATTCCAGTCCTTGTCAACTTCGCCCTCGATGCGCACACGGTCCTGCGGCGTGACGCGCTGACCGTTCCAGCGCCGGTCATCGACGTCAACTGTGATGGTGCCGGAGCTGTCGCGGAACAGGTACTTGTCGCGACCAAGGCGCTGCTCGATACGCCCTTCGAGTACGACGAAGGTGTCGTCGCGAAGCGAGCGGGCCTGTTCAACGGTCGTCATGCTGGCCGTCGGGCCGACGAAGCCCCCTGTGGCGGGCGTTGCGGCCGGATCGCTGAAACCGCCCTGTTGAGCCCAGGCGGCAGAACAGGCGGCGGCAAGGCAGGCGACGATCAGGTGTTTTTTCATCATCTTGATTCTCCTCTGAAGGTTGCTCGGCGCCGAAGGCGCTCCACTCAGTCAGTGGCGTTCGCGCGGCAGGAGTTCCGGCGATGTCACAGAGCTTTGCGGTGTATCCTGTCCGGCCCCCGATGAGGAGTCGCCCATGGAAGAAGCCCGCGTATCGCGCCACCTGAGCATTCGCGGCCGCGTGCAGGGCGTCGGATTCCGCTGGAGCATGCAGCGACAGGCTGAAGCGCTGGGTGTGGGCGGCTGGGTGCGCAACAAACGGGACGGGACGGTCGAAGCGCTGATCTGCGGTCCGCAGAAGGCTGTCGCGGCTATGATCGATTGGGCCATGCGTGGCCCGGCAGGCGCGAGGGTGGAGGGTGTGGAGGTCGAAGACTCCACCGAAACTGCCGCGAATTTCACTCAAGCATCGACATTTTGATGCTCTTGCAACTATCTGCACGATAGCTAAAACTAATCGAACTCGATTTGACCTTTAGGCTATCGCATGGCCATAATCGTTCTTCCCCGCAACTATACGGAGTCTGAACATGGCCGTCCTCGTTGGTAAGAAAGCCCCCGATTTCACCGCGTCCGCTGTCCTCGGTAACAACGAAATCACGGACATCAAGTTTTCGGAAGCTGCTCGTGGCAAGTACGCCGTGGTCTTCTTCTACCCCCTGGACTTCACCTTTGTGTGCCCGTCCGAGCTGATCGCCTTCGATCACCGCCTCGACGAGTTCAAGAAGCGCAACGTTGAAGTGTTCGGTGTTTCGATCGACTCCCAATTCACCCACCTGGCCTGGAAGAACACCCCGGTCGAGAAGGGCGGCATCGGCAAGGTCGGCTACACGCTGGTCGCCGACGTGAAGCACGAAATCGCCAAGGCCTACGACGTCGAGTCCGAAGGCGGCGTGGCGTTCCGTGGCTCGTTCCTCATCGACAAGGACGGCGTCGTTCAGCATCAGGTCGTCAACAACCTGCCGCTGGGCCGCAACATCGACGAGATGATCCGCATGATCGACGCCCTGCAATTCACCGAAGAACATGGTGAAGTTTGCCCGGCCGGCTGGAAGAAGGGCGAGAAGGGCATGACCGCCTCGACCGACGGCGTGGCTCGCTACCTGGCTGAAAACGCCTCGTCGCTGTAATCCGACGTGGCAGGCGCGCTTGGCGCCGGCCCTCCGAACGGCACCGGCCGCACGACCGGTGCCGTTTTCTTTTTGCATCCATTCAAGTATCTATCGAACGCTGCCGTTGATTGGTTTGCGTTCGGGATGCGGCCGACCGCCTTGCATCCGGAGCAATTCCGATGCACATCGACGGCAGGTCGGCCATGCGTCCGTCCAGTCCGACGTACTCGCACCCATTTGATGTGAATAGCGCGAGCCCGACCGGCTTTCCCGGCGTAGGCACGCACGGAGACTGCTTTTCATGATGGTCCTGCAGCATCGCTTGTTTCGCTTTGCTCGTACCTTCACGATCGGTGTGTCGTGCGCGCTGTCGACCACGTATGCGTGGGCGCAGATAGGCGCAGCACAAGCCACGCTCACATCCCCCGTCGCCCTGATGTTGCTGCCCGTGACCTTTGTGTTGCTGGTCGCGGTGTGGCTCTACAAGCGCCAGATGCGCCGCATGGCGGAGCGCACCCGCGCGCTGGCGCTCTCTGAAGAACGTTTCCGCGTCATCGTCGAAGGCACCAACGTGGTGGCCTGGGAATATGACATTGGCGCGGATTGCTTTACCTATGTGTCCGCGCCGGGCGAAGGGTTGCTCGGATTCCAGATCGAAGACTGGAAGCAATCCGGCTTCTGGCGTTCGCGCCTGCACCCCGAAGACCGCGACTCTGCAATGGCATTTCTGCGTCGCCAGCTCGTCGCCGATGCGCCGCACGAATGTGAATACCGCATGCGCCATGCGGACGGCCACGCCATTTTCGTGCGCGATCTGCGCTCGCCCATTGCTGCTGGCGGTCATGTCATGGGCATGCGCGGTATCTTCGTCGATATCACTGCGTACAAGGCGTCCGAGGCCGCGCTGGAAGATTCAGAAGCCCGGTTCCGCAGTGCCTACGAGCAAGCCGCCGTCGGCATGGGCTTGTGTGCGATCTCCGGCCGCTTCGTGCGCGTCAATCCGCGCTACTGCGAAATTACCGGCTACTCCGAACAAGAATTGCTTGAACGTGATTTCCGCGAAATCACGTGGCGCGAGGACGTTGAAGGAAACGACCGCCTGCTCGACGGGCTGGTCATCGGCAATGGCGCCAAGACATCGATGGAAAAACGCATCCGGCGCCCGGATGGCAGTTTCGTGTGGGTCAATCTGTCGATCGCGCTAGTCAAGCCCGCGCACGGTGGCGCGAGCCACTTCATGGAAGTGATCGAAGACATCACCGCCCGTCGGCATGTCGAGTCTGAACTGCGCGAGAGCGAAGGGCGCATGCGTTCGATGCTCTACGCCATGAATGAAGGTGTCATTCTGCGCAACGCGGGCGGCGACGTGATCGTCGCCAATGGCGCCGCGCGCCGCATCTACGGTGTAGCGCCCGGTGCGGCCCTGCCGCCTTTGCATGACGCTGGCACGCGCTATCTGCGTGAAGACGGCACGACCTGTCCTGTCGAAGAACTCCCCAGTTTCCATGCCATGCATACTGGTGAGTCGCATGCGGGCACGGTGGGCATCGAGCGGGGCGACGGATCGCGCGTGTGGTTCGTTTCGCGCGCCGAACCGCTACAGCGGGATTTGCGCTCCGGGCTCTATCCCGTTGTCCTGACGCTTAATGACGTGACCGGTCAACGTCGCGCAGAAGAAGAGTTGCGATTGGCCGCGACGGTGTTCGACAACAGCATCGAGGCGATCATGATCACCGATGCGCATCGACATATCCTGTCGGTGAATCGCGCCTTCACCGATCTGACCGGCTACGAACCGGCGCAGGTACTGGGCAACACGCCCGCGCTGCTGGTGGCGACTTCAGCCAACGACAGCGCGCAGTACGACGACATCTGGTTGCGCGCGGCACAGGGTGGTGCGTGGCAGGGCGAGACCTGGCAGCGTCGGCGTGACGGATCGGAATTCCTTGAGTGGTTGTCAGTGTCGGCGGTGTACGACCCGCGCGGGCAGATCACGCACTTCGTCGCGGTGTTCTCGGACATCACCGAGCGCAAGGCCAGCGAGGCGCGCATCGCCTACCTCGCCCACCACGACCCGCTGACCGAACTGCCCAACCGCACGCTCTTCCAGGATCGGCTTGAGCAGGCGCTGGCGCGCGCCGAGCGACATCACCAGCGCGTGGCGCTGTTGTTCCTCGACCTGGATCGCTTCAAGACCATCAACGACTCGCTCGGACATCTGGCGGGCGATCGTCTACTGCAGGCCGTATCGGGGAGGCTCAAGGACTGCGTGCGGGCGACCGACACCATCTGTCGCCAAGGGGGCGATGAATTCATCATCGTGCTCGCCGATGTGGCTGACCCGGAAACGCCAGCACGTGTGGCCGAGAAGATCCTGCGCAGCCTGTCCGAGCCGTTCGACATCGACGGCCATCGGCTCGGCACTTCGTTCTCGATCGGCATCGCCATCTATCCGGATGATGGCCGCAATGTCGACAGCCTGATGAAGAACGCCGACACGGCCATGTATCACGCGAAGGAGAACGGCCGTAACACCTATCGCTTCTTCACTGAAGCGATGAACGCCAACGCGCTCGAACGCCTGCAGATTGAGAGCCAATTGCGGCAGGCTTTGGAGCGCGGCGAACTGCTGCTCAACTATCAGCCGCAGGTCGATCTGGGCACCGGGGCAATCCTGGGCGCTGAAGCGCTCATCCGCTGGCAGTCCGAGGCGCTGGGGTTTGTGCCGCCAGGGCGTTTCATTCCCATTGCCGAAGAGTCTGGCCTGATCGTGCCGATCGGGCGTTGGGTGCTGCGCCAGGCGTGCATGCACGCGCGTACCTGGCAAGACGCCGGGCTGGCGCCGGTCGGCGTTGCAGTCAACATCTCGGCGCTGCAATTCGCCCGCGACGATATCGTGACGGCGGTGAGCGAGGTGCTGGCCGAAACCGGGCTAGCGCCCGAGCGGCTCGAACTGGAACTGACCGAATCGCTGCTCATGCATCAGGGCGACGAGGTGCTCGACACCATGCATCGCCTCAAGGCGCTCGGTGTGCGTCTTTCCATCGACGACTTCGGTACCGGGTATTCGTCGCTGTCGTACCTCAAGCGCTTTGCGGTCGACCGCCTGAAGATCGACCAGGGCTTTGTGCGCGACATCGCCGATGACCCCGATGACGCCGCCATCGTTCGCGCCATCATCCAGCTTGGCCGCAGCCTTAAGCTCGACGTGATCGCCGAAGGGGCAGAGGCGCGCGCGCAGGTCGACTTCCTGTTGCGCGAGGGCTGCCGCAAGGCGCAGGGATATTTCTTCTGCCCGCCCGTGACGCACGATGTCTTCATGAACGTGCTGCGCCGTGGCCTCGGCGCTCGCCAGAGTCCGCACCGGACGCTGACCTCCACTCACTGAACGTCGTTCCGACGAACCGACATTCTCCGGACTGCTAACAAAAGCTCCCGGCCGGGCGATTTTTGATTATAATCATTAGAGATCTATTAAATAGTTGGCTATGCAATGAAAGGCCAAACGCCCCCGGCCCCCAGAGAGGCCCACCTGATGACCATGAGCATGTCGCTCGCTGTGCTGCGACGCGGCTATCGTGCGGCCGCCGACCGCGCCGTGGCGCATCTCGGTGTCTCGCAGGCCTTGGCCTGGCCCATGCTCATGGTTGGTCGTCTTGGCCCTGGCGTCCGTCAGGGCGCCGTCGCCGATGCGCTGGCCATCGAAGGCTCGTCGCTGGTTCGCCTGATCGATCAACTCGTCCACCTTGGGCTCGTTCTGCGGCACGAGGATGCGACCGATCGCCGCGCCAGAACACTCCACCTCACCGAACAAGGCGCGGCTATCGTGGCGCGCATCGAAGCGGCGCTGCATGAATTCCGCGAGCGTTTGTACCGCGACATCTCCGACGAAGACATCGCCACTTGCCTGCGCGTCTTCGCCAAACTCGAAGACGAGCTTGGCGTTGCCACGCCCGACATGGCGCGCCTGTGTCCCGGCGCCTCGGCGGAGGATGCATGAGGTTCGTGCCCCCCGCGCCACGGCTCGGTCGTGGCGAGGTGCTGTTTTCGGTGAAAAGCTTCGGCGCGGCGATGCTGGCCATGTATCTGGCCTCGCGCGCTGGCCTGCCGCGTCCGTTCTGGGCACTCATGACGACCTACGTCGTGGCCCATCCGCTTGCGGGCGCGGTGCGCTCCAAGGCGATCTATCGCTTCGTCGGCACGATCCTGGGCAGCATCGGTGCGGTGCTGCTTGTGCCCGCGCTGTCCAATTCTCCGGAACTGCTGACCTTGGCGCTTGCCGTCTGGGTGGGCGGCTGCTTGTTCATCTCTTTGCTCGATCGTACGCCGCGCTCGTATCTCTTCATGCTTGCCGGCTACACGGCTGCGCTGATCGGGTTCCCTTCGGTGCAGACCCCCGAGGCGATGTTTGGCTCGGCGGTGGCGCGGGTCGAAGAGATCGGACTTGGAATCCTGTGCGCCACCCTTGTCCATAGTCTGGTGTTTCCCAATGGCCTGGCGTCGAGCGTATTGGGCTTGCTCGATCGCACCCTGCGCGACGCACGCCGCTGGGCATCGGACCTCACGCAATACGGTTTCACGGGTACCTCTGAGGACGCGGCCAAGGTTGCGGCCGATCGGCGCCGGCTCGCCGCCGACATGACCCAACTACGGCTGTTGTCGACGCATGTGCCGTTCGACACCACCCAGTTTCGCTGGACCTCTGGCGCGTTACGCGCCATGCAGGATCGCATTGCCGCGATCACGCCTACGCTCGCTGCAGTTGACGATCGCCTGTCGGCACTATGCGATGCCGAAAAGGGGCTCGCCCCCGACATGCTGGCAGCTGTCGAACAAGTCAGCACATGGGCCGCCCGGCCCGCAAGCGAGATCGCCACAGAGGACGTTCGTCCGCTGATTGCGGCAATCCGCGCGTTGTCGCAGGGCGGGGTTGTCGACCACGACCCGGCGCAGGAGCGTTGGCGCGTTGCGCTCCGCATTGCACTGGCCGAGCGACTGGAAGAATTCGTCGTGAGCTGGCGTGCCTGCATGCGCATGCGGCAGGACATCGATAGCACCTTGCGCGATGGCGTCGTGCCGACGCGCACCGCCGCATTGAGCAATCGGGTGCTGCATCGTGACTACGGCATGGCTCTGCTGTCGGCTGCTGCGGCGATCATCGCCATCGTGCTGTGCAACGCTTTCTGGATTCTCACCGAGTGGCCGTCGGGCTCGGGCGCGGCAATGATGGCTGCGGTGTTCTGCTGCTTCTTTGCATCGATGGACGACCCGGCGCCACCGATCCACAGCTTTCTCAAGTTCACATTGTGGTCGGTGCCGATCTCAGCGGCCTACGTGCTCGTTCTGCTGCCCCCGGTACAGGACGTCGGCATGCTCGCATTCATCTGCGCGCCGACTTTTCTTCTGCTGGGCCTGTATGTCGCCACGCCCGCGACGACAGGGCCGGCGATGGCGATGTTGTTTGGCGTTGCTGGCACGCTGGCGCTCAACGATACGTCGTCAGCCGACATGCCAGGCTTCATCAATAGCACACTGGCGCAAGTCATCGGCATTCTCGCTGCTGCCTGCGTCACGCGCCTGATGCGTTCGGTGGGCGCCGGATGGAGCGCGCGACGAATCCAGCGTTCGATCCTGCGTGAGCTGGGCGAAATGGCAGGGGCTGCACAGTCGTTGAACAAGCATGCTTACGCCGTCCGCATGATCGACCGTATTGGTCTTCTGGCGCCGCGCATCGCACAAGCGGGCGGTACGCCGCAGGGCGTGCCCGTCGATGATGCACTACGCGATCTACGCGTCGGCGCCGACATCGTCACCTTGCGCGAGGCACAACACCGTGCGCCGGATGGTGTGCTGGCAGAGCTGTTGCGAGGCATCAGCGAACTCTTCGCGGCGCGCGGCGACGGTCGGTACGCCGAGCCGACCGCAGCGTTGCTGACGCGCATCGACACGGTGCTGTTGCAGGCGTTGACGGTACGTGCCGAGACACCTGCCATCGCCACGCGTGGCGTGATCGCTTCGTTGGTCGGCCTGCGGCGCAACTTATTCCCGCAAGCGGCCGGGGCGCTGGCCTGCATGCAGTACGTGGAGCAACAGGCATGATCGGCGAAACGGATATCTACGGGCTGTACTTCCCCTGGCTGATGCTGTGGGCGCTCGGCGCGCTGTTCGGCCTGTGGGTTGTGCGACGTGGGCTGGCGGCGGTGGGCTTCTATCGCTGGGTGTGGCACCCGGCGTTGTTCGACATGGCGCTCTACGTGCTGCTGTTGTTCGGCATCGTGCGCGTCACGCAATGACTCCAATGAGAGCTTCGATGAAAAATGAAAACGCCATTCCGTCGCGTCTGCGACGTGCCATTCCGGTGGCAGTGACCACCGTCGTGGCGATTCTGGCCGGATGGGCCGGCCTACGCCTGTGGGACCACTATGAACAGGCTCCGTGGACGCGGGACGGTCGCGTACGCGCCAACGTCGTGCAGATTGCGCCCGACGTATCCGGTCTGGTGACGGCGGTCCCCATTCACGACAATGAGGCGGTGAAGGCCGGCACATTGTTGTTCGAAGTCAACCGCGCCCGTTACGAACTGGCCGTTCGTCAGGCCAGCGCAGCGCTTGCCGCGCAACGAACCGCACTGGCGCAGGCGCAGCGGGAAGACGCCCGCAACACGAGCCTCGATACCTTGGTGTCGCAAGAGTCGCGCGAACAGACCCACACCCGCGTCGAACAAGCGCGCGCCGCTGTGGCGCAGGCCGAAGTTGCGCTGGACTCAGCTCGCCTCAACCTCGAACGCGCACGCGTTATCGCACCGGCGGACGGGCTCGTCACCAATCTCGATTTGCGCCGTGGTAGTTACGCGTCGGCCGGCAAAGCGGCACTTGCGCTCGTCGACGCGCATTCGTTCTATGTCGAAGGCTATTTCGAAGAAACCAAGCTGCCGCGCATTCATCTCGGCGATGCGGTGCGCATCACGCCCATGGGCGGCGGTGCAATCTTGCATGGCACGGTCGAGAGCGTTGCGGCGGGCGTGGCGGACCACGACCGTTCGACCAGCGCCAACCTGCTGCCGAGCGTGACGCCGACATTCAATTGGGTGCGGCTGGCGCAACGGATTCCGGTGCGCGTCGCCATTGATGCGCTGCCGGAGCAGACCCAACTCGTCGCCGGGCAGACGGTAACGGTCGAGGTGATCGAAGCGCCGCGCCGCACGGTCGCTGGCGCGCAAGCGGGCAGGGGGTGATCGGCGATGGCAGCGTCTCATCTCATGCGTGGTTTGTTCGCGGCGCTACCTACGCTGCTGGCAGCCTGTTCGATTGCGCCGGTCGGGCCCGACTACGCGCAGCCGGAACAGGCGCTCGCCAGTCAGCCGGGCGCGGCACGTCCTTTTGCTGGCGGTACGGATTCGGCAACCGCGCGCGCCACGTTTTCCTCCGATCCCTTGCCGGCACATTGGTGGCAGCTCTATCACGACGTGGCGCTCGACAGGCTCATTGCGCAGGCGTTCGAGCACAACACCGACCTGCGATTGGCGATGGCCAACCTTGAACGCGAACGTGCCATCGTCGACGAGGCCGATGCGGCCCGCAATCCATCTGTCACCGTGGGGGCAGGGGAAACCTACGGACATGTCTCGGGCCTGTCGCTGTTGCAGAAGGACTATCGTCCGCCCAACGACTATCACTACAGCGGAAGCGTGGCGCTGGCGTACCAGGTCGATCTGTTCGGCCAGATTCGTCGAGCGATCGAAGCCGCAGACGCCAGCAGCGAAGCCGCCCAGGCCGCGGCAGATCTGGTCCGCGTGAATGTCGCGGCCGGCACGACGCGCGCCTATGCGGAAATCTGCACGACCAACCTGCGCTTGCAGACTGCGCAGCGATCCGTCGAACTGCAGAGCGAAGCGGTGGATGTGTCGACGCGATTGCAGCAAGCCGGCCGGGCGGGGACCATCGACGTGGCGCGCGCCAAGGCCCAACTCAACCAGCTCAAAGCGTCATTGCCGCCGTTGCAGGCGCAGCGTCAGGCCGCGCTATACAGGTTGGCAACGTTGACGGGCGCATTGCCGCAGGATTTTCCGCGCGACGTTGCCGACTGTGCGACGCCACCACAAGTGGCCGGCGCGGTACCGGTGGGCGACGGCGCCCAACTGCTGCGTCGGCGGCCGGACATTCGGCAGGCCGAGCGCCTGCTGGCCTCGTCAACTGCGCGCATCGGCGTTGCCGTCGGCGATCTCTATCCAAAGATCACGCTGGGTCTGGGCGCGGGTTCTGCGGGGACCGTCGCAGGTTTTGCGCGTACCGATACGGTCAGTTGGAGCGTTGGGCCGCTGATTACCTGGACTGTCCCAAATACCGGCGCGGCGCAGGCGCGTATTGCGCAGGCCGAGGCGACCACGCGTGGCGCGCTGGCGCGCTTCGACGGCACGGTGCTGACTGCGCTGCGCGAAACGGAGACCGCGTTGGCCACCTACGCGCGTGAGCTGGATCGCCATGCCGCGCTCGAAGCGGCCCGCAACGACAGCCAGACCGTCGCGCAGCAGGCGCGGGCGCTATATCGAAACGGCAAAACGGGTTATCTGGATGCACTCGATGCCGAGCGCACGCTGGCGAGCGCGGAGGCCGCGCTGGCGGCGTCCGACGCGCAGCTTGCCGATGACCAGACTGCGTTGTTTCTCGCACTGGGTGGCGGCTGGGAATCATGACATGCGCGTACGCGCGACGTCAGTTGCGTGTTCACGCATGAAGCTCATCGGCTCGGCTGGCGGGTAGCTACGCTAGACTGGCGCACCCCAAGCAGAATTCCGCCGATGTCCGCGCCCACAAAAACACTCAGAGAACGCATCTTCCACGCCATCTGTTTCGAGGTCGGCGTGCTGTGCGTGGCGTCTCCGCTGTTCGCCTGGATCATGGACGTGCGGGTGGTGGACATGGGTGTCCTCACCGTTGCCATCGGTCTGATCGCCATGGCGTGGAACATGGTCTTCAACGCGCTGTTCGAGCGCGCCGAGCGGCGCTTTGGGTTTCGTCGCACGTTGATCGTGCGCGTGGGCCACGCGGTGTTGTTCGAGTTGGGATTGTTGCTGGTGGCCGTGCCGCTGGCAGCCGTGTGGTTGGGCATCGGTATCGTGCCGGCCTTCTTGCTGGAGGTCGGCTTTGCCCTGTTCATGCTGCCGTACGCAGTGATCTTCAACTGGCTCTACGACACGCTGCGTGCGCTCGTCATGCAGCGTCGTCAACCGGGCTGAGTGCGCTCGCCTTACTGAGTGGATTCCACGCCGGCGACTGCGCGACGCAGGGCAGGCGGCGGGGTGATGCCCATCGAGACATAGATCGCCGTCAGCCTGTCAACGCCGATGTTGGCAGGACGCACCCACTCGGTCGGCACATACAGCAGGCCGCCGCCGATCGGCACTGGTGCGGTCGGCACCAGTACGGCGCAATAGGTGCGCCCTTCCAGTTCAAGCGGCTCCGGGTTGGGCATGAGTGCCAGCACGGCCACGCCATCTCCCCCAAAGAAGCACCACACCGGGCTCATCGCGGCGATGTCGGCTTCTTCTTTCTGGTCGAGCAGGCCGACGAAGCGGTCGGCCATGTTGTAGAGGCCGCCGATCAAGGGCAGGCGCCGCAAGGTCAGATCGATGAGGCGCGTGAGCGGGCGTTTGAGGCTCGATTGCACGGCCAGTCCGAGCGGATAAAGGGCCGCCGCCAGCAGCAGCGTGCCCAACAGGTAGGCGGCCAGTCCGCTGTCGGCGAAGGGGTGGCCGAGTGCGGCGAAGATGCGCCCGACGATGCTCTCCGGCCCGATGAAGCGGTTGAGCAGGCTGATGACCCAGCCGATCAGCGCCAGCGTCAGCGCCAGCGGCAGCAGGGCGATCAGGCCGGCAAGCCAGGTGCGGAAGATCGAGTCGAGGCTTTTCTTGAACATGGAGTGGGCATTGTTTTAGGGGCGATGCCGATGATACGCATTCGGCGGCCCCGCGCCCATGAGACTGTCAGATGGGGTTTTCCAGCTCGGGCGGAATGCCACCGTCAAGACGATAGTCCTGCCGCAGAATGTTGCCCGCCTGCCAGCGTTGCAGCAGGTGTCCCGGCCGCAATGGCGGCCACTTGGCGGCAATCTCTTCGGCATGGTCGCCGGCCGAGTCCTGCGGCCGGTAGCCGATCAGTTCGGCCGCGTCGTCGGCGTACCACTTTACGGGGTTGTTCGAGACGCCATTGACTACGGCAAAGCCGAAGGCGGGCGCGGCGATTGCACAACGGACCAGTTCGCACAGATCGCGGTGGCTCAGCCACGCGGCCAGTGCGCGTTGCGACTTGGGGTGTTCCGTGCAACTGCCGATGCGCAGGCAGATGGTTTCGATGCCGTGGCGATGCCAGTAGAAATTGCCGACCAGTTCGCCAAAGCCCTTGGTCGTGGCATAGAGGCTGTCCGGGCGCATCGCCATGTCGGGCGTGACGCACTCGGTGCTTTCGTAATAGCCGGTGACGTGGTTGCTGCTGGCATACACCACGCGCCGTACGCCGTGTGCGAGCGCCGCGTCGTAGAGGTTATAGACGCCTAGCACGTTGCTGCGCATGAGCGGGTCGAAGCGCTGCTCTTGCGATGCGCCTCCCATGTGCACGATGAGATCGACACCTTCGAGCAGCGCATCGAGCGCGCTGCGATCGGCCAGATCGCAAGGCATGGATTCTTCGCCTTCGACGGGCGCTTCGGGTAGCGATGCGATGTCGGTCAGGCGCAGGACTTCAGCCTGCTCGCGCAGACTGGGCCGGATGATGCGTCCGAGGTTGCCTGCTGCGCCAGTGAGCAGGATGCGGCCGATCTTGTGTGACACGGGTGTTTCCTCGCGCGGCTATGTTGCCGCTTTTTGTTGAAAGGGGTGTGGTGTTTGGTGTGGTGCGCAGGTCGCTAGCCTAAGCGTTCGAAATCGTCGTCGTCCAGTTCACGCCATATGCCCTGCACACGACCTTCGATGGGCCGATAGCGCCGCTTGTAGTTCATCTTGTCGCTGTCGCGTATCCAGTAGCCCAGGTACAGGTACGGACGGCCCAACTGACGGCAAGCCTCGATCTGCCACAGGATGCTGTAGGTGCCAAAGCTCGCGCGCACCGCGTCCGGGTCGTAGAAGGTGTAGACGCTCGACAGCCCGTCGGACAGACAGTCGATGATCGACACCATGCGCAGCAACGCGCCTTCACGGAATTCCACCAGTCGCGTGTCGACCTGGCTCTGCAGCAGGAAGTGCGTGTATTGCTCGCGGCTGTCCTGGTCCATGCCGCCGCCAGCGTGCCGCGACAGTTGGTAGCGTTGGTAGAGCTGGTAGTGCTCTTCGCGGAATGTCAGCGGTAGTTCGCGTGCGGTGAGCCGGGCATGCTGGCGCCATGCACGACGTTGGGCGCGGTCTGGGTTGAAGCGCTCGACATTGATGCGTACGGGCACGCAGGCGTTGCAGGCGTCGCAATAGGGCCGGTAAGTGAACACGCCGCTGCGCCGGAACCCTCCGCGCACGAGTTCGCCGTACAGCACTGTGTCGATCATGTGGCTGGGGGTGGCGACCTGCGAGCGCGCGGTGCGCTCGGGCAGGTACGAGCAACTATAGGGGGCTGTCGAATAGAACTGCAGGAAAGCGTACGGAAGGTCTTTCAACAGTGACATGTGCTGCTCCACGTTGACCGCTTTGCCAAGCCCGGCAGGGTCGTGCCGGTCCGTTGTTCAGGTTCGTTCAGGCGCTGGCGCGTCCGTGCGCCAATCGCGCCGCAAGGCATCCACCGGCCAGCGCTGGGGGCGGGCGTTGAACTTGCGTCCAGCGTTCCAGCGCGGCGATGAATGACGCGCGGGGGATTTCTCTGCCGCCCAGCGACGCCAAGTGCTCGGTCGTCATCTGACAGTCGATGAGGGCGTAGCCACGATCATGCAAACCGCGCGCCAGATGCGCGAAGGCCACCTTGGACGCGTCGCTTACGCGGTGGAACATCGACTCGCCATAGAACACGCGCCCGATCGCCACGCCATAGAGACCGCCGACCAGCTCATCGTCGAGCCATGTTTCGACGCTATGCGCCCAGCCGAGTTCATGCAACTGGCAGTATCCCTCAGTGATTTCCGATCCGATCCATGTGAGCCGCTCTGCGCCTCGCGGCGCGGCGCATTCGGCCATCACCCGGCGGAACGATGTATCGCAACGAACTTCGAACCGGCCACGTTCGAGCGTGCGGCGCAGCGACCGCGTGACGCGCAATTCGGGCGGGAACACCACCATGCGCGGGTCGGGGCTCCACCACATGACCGGTTCGCCTTCCATGTACCACGGGAAGATGCCTTGCCGGTAAGCGGCCAGCAGCCATTCAGGCGTGAGCGTGTCGCTCAGCGCGAGCAGGCCGTTGGGCTCCTTGAGCGCGCGGCGGGCGGGTGGGAAATCGGGGGTGGTGAGCCAGGGCAGCATCAGGCGCTGAACGCTACCACTTCATCCACCGCGAGGCGAATGCCGATGGTTTCGCCCACGCGGTGCGTCTGATGGCTGGGTAGCAGTGAGAGCACCTTGTTGCCGCTGGCCAGCCGCAGTGTGTAAAGAATCTCGGCACCCCGGAACGCACTGTGTTCGACGCGCGCTTGAAGCGGGCTTGCCGCGTCGTGCACCACGTCGTCAGGGCGCAGCAGGACTTCGACCCGCGCGCCGGAATCGAAATCGCCACTTTGCATGGCGGGCGAGCCCAGTTCGATGTCCACACGCGCGTCTGCCCGCGCCGTGCCCGGCAGCAACACGCCCTGGCCGACGAAATCGGCCACGAAGCGGTTGGCGGGGCGGTGGTAGAGATCGTGCGCTGCGCCCCATTGCTGCATGCGGCCTTCGTGCATGACGCCGATTTCGTCGCACATGGCAAACGCTTCGTGCTGATCGTGCGTGACCAGGACCGCTGTAGCGCCAGCGGTGCCGAGAATGTCGCGCACTTCGAGCGAGAGGCGCTCGCGCAGATCGACGTCGAGGTTAGAGAACGGTTCGTCGAGCAGCACGAGTCGTGGATCGGGCGCCAGCGCGCGGGCCAGCGCCACGCGTTGTTGCTGGCCGCCGGAGAGTTCGTGCGGATAGCGCTCGCCCTGTCCGCTCAGGCCGACGAGCCGCAGCATCTCGGCCTGTCGCGCCTTTTGTGCGGCTGCGTCCAGGCGGCGCAGGCCGAAGGCCACATTGTCGGCAACCGTCAGATGCGGGAAGAGGGCGTAGTCCTGGAACACCATGCCGATGCGGCGCCGCTCGGGCGCTACGTGCACGCCATCGGCGGCCAGCGTGTCGCCATCGAAGACGATGCTGCCGGCGCGCAGATGCTCGAAGCCGGCGATGGCACGCAGGATGGTCGTTTTGCCGCAGCCGGACGGACCCAGCAGGCATGCGATCGTGCCACGCGCCAGCGCAAAACTGGCGTCATGCACGACGTCGGTGGCGCCGTAGCCAAGGCGTAAGGAGTGGGCGCTGAGGATGGGGGAAGACATGAAAGCGACAGCCGGGTTCTTGAGCAGGCTCAATTATAATGATTCTCATTGGGCGCCCGCCGGGCGTCGTGCAAGTCATTCATTTCCCGCTCATTCCGACTCTTCCCGCAATTGACCTCCGCCCAGCAAACCCTGTCGGCTTCGGCCGCCACCTCGTCCAAGTCTTCGTTGCTACGCCTGCCTTCCGCTCTTGCCGTCGCCGCGGGCGTGGTCGCTGTGCTGATCGCCGTGCCCGTGCTGGCCGTGGCATCGAGTCTTCTTGACGGCGGCACGGGCGAAATCTGGCGGCATCTGCTCGATACCGTTCTGCCGCGCTACCTGATCAACACGTTGATCCTGTGTGGTGTGGTCGGCGTCGGTGTGTCGGTGATCGGCGTGGGCACCGCGTGGGCGACGACCATGCTGGAATTCCCCGGGCGGCGCTTCTTCGATTGGGCGCTGATCCTGCCACTCGCCGTGCCGGCGTACATCATGGCCTACGTCTATACCGACTTCTTCCAGTTCGTCGGTCCATTCCAGACCTGGCTGCGGGATACCTTCGGCTGGACCCGGGCGGACTACTGGTTCCCCGATGTACGCACGCTGGGCGGCGCGTGCGCGATGTTCATTTTCGTTTTCTATCCGTACGTCTACATGCTGGCGCGCTCGGCTTTCCTTGAACGCGCGGGTGCCATGCTCGACGCCGGGCAGTCGTTGGGGCTGTCGCCGTGGGCGAGTTTCTGGCGTATTTCGCTGCCGCTTGCGCGGCCTGCCATCGTCGCCGGCCTGGCTCTGGTGATGATGGAAACGTTGGCCGACTACGGCACGGTGCAGTACTTCGCTGTGCAGACATTCACTACCGGCATCTACCGCGCGTGGTTCTCGTTGGGGGACCGGGTGGCCGCCGCGCAACTGGCCACCGGTCTGCTGGTCGTCGTGGCGCTGGTGCTGTTGCTGGAACGCGCCTCGCGCGGGCGTGCTCGCTATGCCGCGGGTGGCAAGCATCGGCCAGTTCGTCGCATGCGGCTCGGTCGTGTCGGGGCATGGTCGGTCGCCGCGGCCTGCGCGGCGCCTCTGTTCTTTGGCTTTATCCTGCCGGCCGGTTTGCTGCTGCACATGGCGATCACGCAGGGCGATGCGCAGTTCGGTGAGCGTTACTTCCGTCTGGTGCGCAACAGCGCATTACTGGCTGGCGTGACGGCTGCGGTGGCGGTAGTGCTGGCGTTGGTGCTGACCTACAACGCGCGTGCAACGCGTTCGAAGCTGGCGGTGTTCTTTAATCGTGTCGTGGGGTTGGGCTACGCGGTGCCGGGCGCGGTCATTGCCGTCGGTGTGCTGATTCCCGTGGCGCGACTCGACAACTGGCTGGCCGCAACGATCCAGTCGGCGACGGGCCATAACCCCGGTTTGCTGCTGACGGGCGGCATCTTTGCGCTGGTGTACGCCTATCTGGTGCGCTATCTGACCGTTGCGTTGCAGGGGGTGGAGGGCGGACTGCTCAAAGTGACGCCGAACATGGACGATGCGGCACAGAGCCTGGGCAGCTCGCGCATGGACATCATGCGTCGCGTGCATTGGCCGTTGCTGCGCGGCAGTCTGCTGACCACGGCATTGCTGGTGTTCGTGGATGTCATGAAGGAACTGCCTGCGACGTTGGTGATGCGTCCCTTCAACTTTGACACGCTGGCGACGCAGGCCAATATTCTTGCGTCCGATCAGCGCTTGGCCGAGGCGTCCACTGCATCGCTGACGATCGTGGCCGTGGGTTTGTTACCTGTGATCGTGTTGTCGCGGCGGATCACGGCGTCTCGCTGAGGGATGAGTGCTTGTGTGCCGTCAAGCTTGTATGGCACCTGATCCATAGAATCTCCGGACCCCGAAACGGGGCATGCGGCTGGCGTCGGCCGCTATGATCCACGGAGACATCAATGACCCGCCACGCCCTGAGCTGCTGTGCAGCAGCCATTGTTGCGTTTGCCCTCGCCGGATGTGGCGGGGACGATCACAGCGAAGACAACCCCTTTGGCAGTAGCACATCGTCCAGCTCGTCTTCTCCTTCGTCGTCGAGTTCGAGCAGTTCATCGAGCAGCAGCTCTTCGGCGCGTAGCTGCCCGTCGGACTACAAGGCAATCACGCTGTCGGGCAGCTCCTTGCCCAACGCAGATGTCGTGGTCGGCAGCAGCGACGGTGTCGCGACGCTGACCGTGCGTACGCCAGCGTCTGGTCTGGGCAATCTCAAGCTCTGCGTGGGCGCTGCGCCAGCGTCCGTGTTGCCGACTTCCGGCGGGGCGAGCATGAATTACGAAGTAATCGCTGACGGCGACTTCTCCCTTCTTGCGAGCAGTTCGCTCACTCTGCGCTATGCGACCCAAGGTTCGGTGACCGTCAAACGCTTTGCCGTACCGTCCGGAGAAGGCCGCTACCAGAACCTGACGCGAACTGCCGTACTGATCAATGCGGCAGCGGCGACCGGCGGGTATGTGGCAACGCTCGACAACGCCCAGCCCGGTCTCTACATGACCGACAATCCCTGAGCAGCAGTCATCGCAAAAAAAAACGGCTCCAGAAGGAGCCGTTTTTCTCTGGGTGACCGGAAGGTCAGCAATCGATCAGACGCATAGGCATTGGCCCAGTTGCATGCTCAGATCTCGGCCTTGCAGCTTGGTGTAGTCCTTGTCCAGCCGGTTCGACACCATCGATGCGGTGGGTGGGTCGAGTTCTGAGTTGAGCATGCCCATGAAGCTTGGCGGGGCGACCAGCACTGCGCGTTTGTAGTCGCCACGACTTCGCCCCATTTGAAGGTCGCGCGCTAATGTGTGGGCGAAGCCTTGTGTCGCGGTGCGGGTCGGCTCCCTGCGCCGATCGGACCGCCCAAGCGGGTCGAATACCTCGATTTCCGGAGCGGCGGCCTTTTCCGTGACCAGCTCGATGCCCTTGTTGGGGCCGTGGTTGGCAAAAATGCGTGCGGTGCGGGCGTTGGCAACGACAATCCAGGTGGTTGACATAGGGAAAGCCTCCGATGAGATACGGGAATACCTGCTCAGCACGGTTCACGACCCTGCCTGGATCGTGAAAAAACACACGCCCGTGTCGTGGCAGAACTTTCACCATAGGCAGGGATTCCCGTGGACACAAATGTGTCATGGCGCTTTGTTGATATGTCCGGGGTCCTGCCGATAGAACAATGCAAGTTGTTGATAAATAGCGGGATATTCCGTCAGCAGTAGTTGCGGATCGGTAAAGAAGACTTCGCTAAGCACGGCGAAGAATTCCGCCGGATGCTCGGCGGCGTAAGGGTCTATCGCCGTATCCGTGCCGTCTTCTTCGGCCTGATCGACCTTGTCGCAGAAATTATCGAAAGCCGCCTCGAAGGTGTCGCACCAATCGTCGATCGACATGCCCGAATGCAGGGGCGGCATGCCGTCGGCGCCACCGGAAAGCTGGTCGAGCTTGTGGGCAAACTCATGCACCACGACTTCTGCGCCTGCGTAGTCGTCCGGGTTGTCGAACCAAGTGAGAATCACCGGACCGCCGTCCCACGATTCGCCCAGCGCTTCCTCGTCGTATTCGTGCAGCAGGCCGTCTTCGTTGACCGTGCGGCGGGGGATGACAAATTCCCCCGGGTACACCACGATGCCGCTCCAGCCGTCGTACGACGATAGTCCGAGCTTCAGGATCGGCACGCAGGCTTGCAGCGCGATCGAAAGGCGTACGACGTTGTCCGGTTCAAAGCCGCGAGCGCCAGAAAAGACCTTGCGATCAAGGAATTCCAGCGCCATCTTGCGGAGGTCGAGCCGCTCGGCCGCGCCGAGATACGACAGCCACGGCAAAGCCGATTCCACCTGTTGCCAGAGGGCTTCGGGAACTTCCGGACGCGGGGTGCGCCGGAATAGATTCTTCAGACCGAACATGAAGCGAACGCGCGTTGTTTGCGACCCCATAGGGTAGCGTGGCCGCCGCGGGCGCTGTGGGATAATCACAGAATGGTTTCAGTTCAGCATTCCGTCGCCAATACCGACGCTACATCCTCCCTGCCTGAAGTGCTTGGCGAAGGCCTGCCGATCGAAGCGCGCGACACACTCGCTCGCGCCATCGACTGGGCGCAGACCGTCTATGGCGATGCCACGCTTGGCACGGGGGAGTTGACCTGGCAGCACGCACTGGGCATGGCGTTGATCTGCGTGTCGCTGCGGCTGGACCTTGAAACCCGGCTGGCTTCGATTCTTTTCGCCGTCGGCGAGGATGACGACAAGCTTGCCACCCAGGTTGAAGAGCGCTTTGGTGTGATGGTGGCGCGGCTCGCGGAGGGCGGGCGACGCCTGAACCGCCTGCGGCTGGTGTCCCACGGCTCTACGCATGCCGACCTGCACGCGCAGACCGAAGTGCTGCGCAAGATGGTGCTGGCGATGGCCGAAGACATTCGCGTCATCCTGCTGCGGCTTGCTTCACGCACGCAGACGCTGCGCCATTTCGCCGAACGCAAGGACGAAGGCAACGACGCTGTCCGCCAGGAGATCGCGCGCGAGAGCCTCGATCTCTATGCCCCGCTGGCCAACCGGCTCGGCGTGTGGCAGCTCAAGTGGGAACTGGAAGATCTCTCCTTCCGCTTCCTCGAACCGCAAACCTACAAGCGCATCGCCAAGCAGCTCGACGAACGCCGCGTAGAGCGCGAAGCGTTCATTCATGACGCCATCGAGCGCCTGCAGAAAGAGATCACCGCGCTGGGTATCCAGGCCGAGGTCTACGGCCGGCCCAAACACATCTACAGCATCTACAACAAGATGCGCAGCAAGCACCTCGATTTCTCGCAGGTGTATGACGTGCGCGCGTTCCGCGTGCTAGTTGACAAGGTCGAGGAATGCTACGCGGTGCTGTCCGTCGTGCACCAGTTGTGGGTGCCGATCCCGAACGAGTTTGACGACTACATCCTCAAGCCCAAGGGCAACAACTACCAGTCGCTGCACACTGCCGTGCGCGCACCGGACGGGCGCGCGCTGGAGGTGCAGATCCGCACCTACGACATGCACAAGCATGCGGAACTGGGCGTGGCCGCGCACTGGCGCTACAAGGAAGGTGCCACGAGCTCCAGCGGTGCCTACGACGAAAAGATCGCGCTGCTGCGCGAACTGCTGTCGTGGCGCGATGAGGTGACCGACGCTTCGGCTTGGGAAGAACAACAGCGTCGTGCCGCATTGGACGACACCATCTATGTGGTCACGCCGCAAGGACGCGTGCTCGACCTTGCTGCGGGTGCAACGCCGATCGACTTTGCGTACCGGCTGCATACCGACCTGGGCCACCGTTGCCGCGGCGCCAAGGTTGACGGCCAGATGGTGCCGCTCGACACCGCGCTGGCCAACGGGCAGATGGTGGAAATCATCACCGCCAAGCAGGGCGGGCCGTCCCGTGACTGGCTGAATCCGCAGCTCAACTATCTGGTGACCACCAACGCGCGCGCCAAGGTGCGTCGTTGGTTCGTGCAGCAGGAAGAAGAGGAAACCGCAGCTCAGGGCCGCGCCATCGTCGCCAAGGAACTCCAGCGCATGGGCCAGACGCAGGCGAGCCTGGATGCGCTGGCGGACAAGCTCGGCTTCAAGGACACGACGACTTTCTTCCTCGCCGTTGGACGAGGCGACGTCGGCAGCCGTCAGATTCACAATGCCTTCCAGACTGAGCCCGCCGCCCCGGCCAAGCCCGACGATGTGCCAATTGGCAAGCGCCGCGCAGGCGAGTCGTCGGACGGCATCACCATTGTTGGCGTGGGCAAGCTGCTCACGCAGTTGGCGCGTTGCTGCAAGCCAGTGCCGCCGGACGATATCCAGGGCTTTGTCACGCGTGGTCGTGGCGTGTCGATCCACCGTACCGACTGCAAGAGCTTCCAGAACATCGCGCATCGCCACCCCGAACGCATCGTCCCCGCGGACTGGGGGACGGGAGGTGGCGCACCGACACCGGCGCAGCCGCCCGAGGTCTATCCGGTGGATATCTCCGTCGAAGCGGTTGACCGTCAAGGCCTGCTGCGTGACATCTCGGATGTCTTCTCGCGCGACAAGCTCAACGTGATCGGCGTGAATACGGTCTCGAAGGCAGGGCGCGCGTACATGCGCTTTACCGTCGAGGTCAGTAGTGCGTCGAGCGTGCAGAAGATTCTGCAACAGGTCGGCGAGGTGAAGGGCGTCGAAGCGACTGCACGCGCCTGACCCTGCGCAGAGCTGACCGCAGAAAATTCTGGTGAACTGGCCGCTTCGCCCGAATGGAGACACCCCATGGAAATCCGCCAGCTCCGGCCTGCAGAGCTGCATTCGCTGCTCGATCTGTACCGACACCTGCACGCCACGGACGCGCCGCTGCCGCCACGTGAGCAAATCGAAGCCGTATGGCACGAGATCACCCGCAGTGCGCGCTTCCGCTACTTCGGCGCGTTCGAGCGCGACGTGCTGGTCGCGTGCTGCAATTTGTCGGTGATCCCCAACCTCACGCGTGGCTGCCGCCCCTACGGGCTCATCGAAAACGTCGTCACCCACGCCGACTGGCGTCGCCGTGGTATCGGACGTGCGTTGGTCCAGCACGTGCTGAACTACGCGTGGAGCGAGGACTGCTACAAGGTCATGCTGCTGACGAGCCGGCTGGACGAAGAGACCCTGCGCTTTTACGAATCGACGGGCATGAACCGCTACGCCAAGCAGGGATTTGTGGCGCACCCGCCCCAGCAGGACTGACTGGAACGCTGGCGCCTGAGTATCGGGCGCCGGATTGAGGAACGAAGGCGGTTTTTTTCAGGCGACCAGTACGGCCGGCTGAAAAAAACCGCCTTCATCGTTGTGGCGGACGTTCTTGCGCCACCGGGTTTTTTCGTTGGCGCGACGTTGCTTGTTCGTCTTGTCGTGCGCGCCGCCGCGTCGAGTCTGCAGCATCGCCAGATGCACCAGGTTGCGTTGTTTGACTGCGGGTTTTTTCATGGAGGTGGTTCCTTCGTGGTCGAGATTCATTTGCTGCCAGCGTCCGCAGCATCCAGTTGCTGCTGCAGGCGGCGCTGTTCATCTTCATTGGCCTGCTGCATCTTCAGCGTGATTTGATCCGCTTGCTTCTTGGCTTGTTCCGCTGCCATGGCTTGCGTCTTGGCGACGGTCGCCGCCGTGGTGGCCGATTCGGTCAGACCACAGGCGGCCGTCAGCGCGGCGGTGCCAAGCAGGGCGGCAAGTTTCAGGTATTTCATGGTCGCTTTCCCTTCTGTCAAGACTCGCGGCGTCGTCGGGGGCCGCGTATCATTTCTCAATTTTTCGGCACATGTGGTTTCGTAATCTTCAACTCTACCGCCTGCCGGCGCCGTGGGACATCACCATCGATCGGCTCGCGGATCAGCTCGGTCGCCTGTCCTTCCAGCCCTGCGGCAGCCAGGACCCCATGAGCCGCGGTTTCACCGCGCCCGTGCAGGATGGCGGCCTCGTCCATAGCGTCGGCGGTCAATGGATGATCGCCCTGACCGTCGAACAACGTCTGCTGCCCAGCTCGGTTGTCGAACGAGACAGCCGAGGAACGCGCCGAAGAGATCGAGGCGCAACAGGGCTACAAGCCGGGCCGCAAGCAGATCAAGGAAATCAAGGACGCGGTAATGCAGGAACTGCTGCCGCGCGCCTTCACCCGTCGCCGTCGCACCTATGTGTGGATCGACCCCACGGGCGGTTGGCTCGCCATCGACGCCTCCAGCCGCAAGGGCGCGGACGTGGTCATCGAGGCGCTGGGCAAGGCACTGGATGAATTGCCCATCAAGCTGCTCAACACCCGACTGTCGCCGGCTGGCGCCATGACCCAATGGCTGGCCGAAGGCGACGCACCGGGCGCCTTTACCATCGACCAGGACTGCGAACTCGCATCCGTCACCGACGAAAAGAGCGCCGTGCGTTACGTGCGCCACACGCTCGAAGGCGGCGAAATCCGCGAGCACATCGCCAGCGGCAAGCAGGTCACACGCCTGGCGCTGACGTTCGACGATCGTGTGAGCCTGGTGCTCAACGACAAGTTCGAGATCAAGCGTCTGCAAGTGCTCGACGTGGTCAAGGAAGCCGCCGGTTCGCCGGATGCAATCTCCCGCGACGAACAGTTCGACGCTGACTTCGCCCTCATGACGGGCGAGCTGCAACGCGTGATCCCGGCGCTGATCGATGCGCTGGGCGGCGAGGAGAAGACCATTTGACGCTGCGCGTTTACATCGCCGGGCCGGATGTCTTTCGCCCCGATGCCAAGGACTGGGCCGACGAGGTCCGGGCTTTGTGCGTGGCGCATGGCTGCGAGGCGCTTGTACCGCTGGATGGCGACCACGCCACGCCCGAGGCCATCTACGCCAGCAATGTGGCGCTCGTCCAGCGTGCGGACGCCGTGCTGGCGAATCTTAATCCGTTCCGTGGCGCGGAGCCGGACTCCGGTACGTGCTTTGAGGTGGGGTTCGCCACGGCGCTCGGCAAGCGTGTGGTCGGATACATGGCGAGCGGCGAATCGATCGCCGCTCGTGTGGCGCGCATGGAAGGTTCCGCACCCAGCGCCCGGCCCGTTGACGCGCAGGGCATGCACGTGGAGAACTTCGGGCTTCCTCTCAACCTGATGCTGGCCGTGCCGGCCAGTATTGTCATCGGCGACATCAAGGATGCGTTGCGCGCGCTCGTTGGCACGCGCAATCCTTGATGTTCGTTCCCCGATCAGGGCGCTGGCGCGGCTGCCGGCAGCGGCGTCACCGTCAGCGGTTGTGTCGTCGGCACGACGCCGTTGGCACGTGACTGCAATTGCAGCCCTTGCGCACGTACGTTGCGCATCAACGCCTGCACCCATCTTTCAAAGTTCGGATGGATTTCTTCCGCGCCGAATTCGTTCTTCGTGTAGTTGAGGTTCACGCTGCTCACGTACTTGATGTCGCATGAGGTCGCATCGATATTGACGATGTCGATGACGGCGTAGTGCTTGTTGCGAACATTGAGTTGCAGGCGGATGCTGCCGGCGTCTTCGGCTATCACGGTCCAGGTCTCGGGCGCCTGCAGGACGGCGGCCTGTTTGATCGCAAGGCGCACGTCGGCGGGCGTGCCCGGCTGCGACAGGATCGCCTGGCGCGGAAAGACGGGCATCGGGCTCTGGCGGGCCGAGGCAGCGCCGCTGACGACGAGTAGAAGGGCGGTGAGGCAGGAAAGAACGATTCGGATCATGACGGGCTCGGTTGCCGAAAGACCCGGATGATCGTCGAGGCTTGTACCGCGCGAGTTGACGTTTGTCGGCGCCGCTCGAAAAGTGTTGCGCCCGTCACACCCCGTAACAGAGCGCGGACGAGGACGGGAAGACGCCCAAACGTCCGTCCCGCCTCGGTATTGCGGTCGAGTGCTTACTTGCCGATCTTGGCGTACGTGCCCTTCAAGGCAACACCGCCGACGATGGCTCCGGCATGGCATTCAAATTCGGTCGGGCTGGAGAACTCGACCTTCTTGTAGTAGCTGACCATGTTCACGACGGCGTTGGCGCCGACCTGCTTGGCCTTTTCCTGGAAAGCCAGCACCGCCGACAGGAATGCCCACTTGCAGGCTTCTTCGTCGCTCTTGTTGAAGGCGTTGGTCTTCTTGTTGCTGACGTCTTCACCCAACTTCTGTTGCACCTTCGGCGTGGCCTGGTTGCCCCAATAGAAGCTGATCGACGGATCGAGCTTTTCTTTGGCTTCGGGCGTGGACAGCGCATCAGCGATGGAGATGTGCAGCGTGGTGTCGCGTGCCTGCGCGTTGAATGCGAACAGCGCGGCAGCAGCGGCGACGATGAGGCCAGACTTCTTCATGACGACTCCCTTGGGGGTTGTTAATGACGACGTATTCTAGCGTTTGTAATAAGGGACTTCAGTTCCAGCGACGGAAGATCAGCGACGTATTGATGCCGCCGAACGCGAAGTTGTTGCTGGCGACATATTCGCACTCGATGCTTCGCGCATTCCCCATGATGTGTGCCAGACCTTCGCAGCCTTCGGCGACCTCTTCGAGATTGAGCGTGGGCGCGAACCAGCCCTCGCGCATCATCTCGATGGTCATCCAGGCTTCGAGCACGCCGCACGCGCCCAACGTGTGGCCCATGAAACTCTTGAGCGAGCTGATCGGTGTCGCACCGCCATAGATCGAACGTGTCGCGCCAGCCTCGGCCACATCGCCACGGTCGGTCGACGTGCCGTGCGCATTGATGTAGCCGATGCGGCCAGCGTCCAGCCCCGCGTCGTCGAGTGCCAGTCGCATGGCGGCGGCCATCGTCGGTGCGTTGGGGTGCGTGACGTGCGTGCCGTCGCAATTGGTGCCGAAGCCTACGATTTCGGCATAGATGCGTGCACCGCGCGCCTGCGCGTGTTCGAGGTCTTCGAGGATCATCGTGCCCGCACCTTCGCCCAGCACGAGGCCGTCACGACGCGCGTCGAACGGACGCGGCGTGAGCTCCGGTGAGTCGTTCACCACGCTGGTGGCGAACAGCGTGTCGAAGACAGCGGCATGGATTGCGTCGAGTTCTTCAGCGCCGCCGGCGATCATGGCTACCTGCTTGCCGGACTGGATTGCCTCGTAGGCGTAGCCAATGCCCTGGCTGCCAGAAGTGCACGCGCTGCTGGTGGTGATGACGCGACCGGTGATGCCGAAATGCACGCCGATATTCACCGCCGCCGTATGGCTCATCATCTTGATGTACGTGTTGGCGGTGATGCCTTCGGTATTGCGATCGCGGATCATGCGTCCGAAGTCGCCGATGGCCGACGGCGTGCCCGCCGATGAACCATAGCTGATCCCCACCTTGCCGCTGGTGAGAAGCTCGCTGCCCGACAAGCCTGCGTCGGCAAGCGCGCGCTCTGTGGCGACGACCGCCATCAGCGCGACGTTGCCCATGCTGCGCGTGGTCTTGCGATTGAAATGCGACGGCAGATCGAACGGCGCTGCTTTGGCACCGAGGTGCGTGTGCAGTCCTTCGACTTCATCCCAGCCCGGCATACGGGTCACCGCGTTGGTGCCGGATGCGAGCTTGGCGCGAATGCTTGCCCAATCGTTGCCGAGCGGGCTGATACCGGCCATGCCGGTGACGACGACACGGCGACGCATCAGATCATTCCCCCGTTGACCGAAATGACCTGGCGAGTGATGTATGCGGCATCCGGCGAGAGCAGAAAGCTCACGGTGGCGGCGACTTCTTCCGGCTTGCCGGTGCGGCGCGCGGGAATCATCTTCATCGCTTCTTCGAGAACGAGCGGCTCGACCATCTCGGTGTCGATCAGACCGGGGGCCACGCAGTTCACGGTGATGTCGCGCTTGGCCAGTTCCAGCGCCAGCGCCTTGGTGGCGCCGATGATGCCGGCCTTGGCCGCGCTGTAATTCACCTGGCCGCGATTGCCGGCCACGCCGGAGACCGAAGACAGGGTGACGATGCGGCCCGCCGCGCGACGACGCACCATCGGCATGACGACTGGATTCAGCACGTTGTAGAACGCGTCCAGATTGGTGTGGATGACGCTGTCCCACTCATCGCCCGTCAGCGCCGGGAACGCGTTGTCGCGCGCGATGCCCGCATTGCATACCACGCCGTAATAGGCGCCATGCGCAGCGATGTCGCTCTCCAGCGCGGCAGCCGTCGCAGCGCGATCGGCCACATCGAACTGCAATACGCGGGCACTGCGGCCCGCTGCGGCGATCTCTGTCGCCACGGCGTCGGCTTCGTCGCGTCGGCTGCGGCAATGCACGACGACGTCATATCCATCGCGGGCCAGTCGCAGTGCGATGGCCCGGCCGATGCCGCGACTCGATCCGGTCACTAGCACGGTGTTGTTCAATTGTTTTCTCCCCCCAAAAACTCAGCCGCGTTCGCAGGTTGGAACACGGTAACGTTTGCCTGCGCCAATTCCACGCCCCCGCGTGAAATCGTGCAGCGGAACGATGACAGGCCCTCACGATCTTGAATGTCGCAATGGGCCGCAACCACCAGCGTGTCGCCGACTTCAAAGTGCGGCACGCTGCATTCGTATCGACGCGCACCGAGCAGAAAGCCGATGCGCACGGCGCGTCCGTCGCGCCTGTCGCAATGCCCCGCCCAGGCCCCGACGGTCTGCGCCATGTATTCGATGCCCACCCAGGCGCCGACGCGGCCATTCTCGCAGAACGGACTCTCGGGCTGGATGTGGACGCGCGTGACGATGTCGGGTCCGTTTGACCTCGACCAATTCGTCGATGAGGATCATCGGTGCTGCATGCGGCAGCAGATCCATGATCGCCCGTGTCGTCATGCCGCACTCACGATCAGGCTGGCGTTGTTGCCGCCGAAAGCGAAAGTGTTCGCCAGCACATGACGCGGTGCGCGTGCGGCGCGCTCATTGGGCGCGACGAGATGGATGCTCGCCAGCGCGTCGTCGCGCTCGTTGTCGTACCAGTGCGGCGGCAGTCGCCCGCCCGATTCGGATTGCACGGTGAGCCACGCAAACGCAGCGCCCAATGCGCCCGCAGCACCCAGCGTGTGGCCGGTCAGCGGTTTGGTCGAACTGCAAGGCACTTCGGTGCCGAAGACCTGCGCGATGGCCGCAGATTCGACCGCATCGTTCTGCGGTGTGGCGGTGCCATGCATGTTCACGTAATCGATATCGGCGGCTGTCAGTCCCGCGCGCAGCAGGGCGGATGTCATGGCTTCGATGGCGCCACGGCCACTTGGGTCCGGCGCAGAAATATGATGTGCGTCGGAACTCTCGCCCCAACCCGACAAGCGCGCGCCGCCCGGCTCGCGAGTCATGACGAACAGCGCTGCAGCTTCGCCAATATTGATGCCCGCACGATTGCGCGACATCGGGTTGCAGCGCTCTGCGCTGATCAGTTCGAGCGACGAAAAGCCGGCAATGGTGAAGCCGCACAGCGAATCTGCGCCGCCACACACGACCGCGTCGGCTAGCCCCATCGACAACAGACGCGCCGCTGAGATGAGCGATTTGGCGCTCGACGAACACGCGGTGGACACCGTGTAGCACGGGCCGCGCAGATCGAATTCGCGCGCAAGAACCTGTGCCGTGGAGCCCAGTTCCTGCTGCGCGTAGTGATATTCCGGCGGGTAGTGTCCGTCTGCGACAAGTACGCGCGTAGCGGCTTCGGCTTCACCGATGCCTGTCGTGCTGGTGCCCATGACGACGGCGACACGTGCCGCGCCGAAGCGCTCACGGACGGCGGCGATGGTCGTACGGATCTCGTTGGCAGCGGCCAGCACCAGTCCGTTGTTGCGGCCACGGAGTTCGATCGGCAGGTGAGACAGATCGGGGAGTGGCGCGTTCACTGCGCCAACGTGCAGGCGACGGCCGAGGAGGGCTTCGCTCGGTGCGACGCCGCTTGGGCCCGTTGCGTTGAAAAGCGCCTCGCGCACGGCATCCTTGCCAGCGCCGAGGGCGCAGATCACGCCGCAATCGTTGAGAAAGAAATCTTCTGTCATGAAACTGTGGAACTGGCTGATTCGATTTCCAGGCGCATGCCCAGCCGTGGGTGATCGATGCTGATGTGGCGCGCGTCACCCGAGCGCTCTGAATAACGGACCTCGATCACGACCTCGCCGCCTTGCACCAGTCGGCGCGAATTGGCGTCGTCTTCTAGCGACCATCCTGGGGCGAGCGCGGCCTGCAATGCGGGCAGCGGCCAGTACACCAGTTGCAGGTCCGACAGCACGGCCGCGGCGTCGACCGTCTTGGGCAGCCAGTCGGCGCGCTGGCTGGTGAGATTGTTGCCATCCCAGATGATGCGCATGGCCGTTTGCCCGCCCACCATCGCAGCAAGCCGCACGGCGGAGGCATCTGCTTCGAGGTAGGCGTCCAGCGTGCGATCGCCGCTCGGATACACAAAGCGCAATTGCTGCTGCAAAGACAGCTCGCGCCCCAGGCTTGCCGGTGAGAGCGCGAAGTAGGGCGCATCGCCGGGTTGGGAGCGCGTCGGCGCGAAACTGCATGCTGCCAGCACGGGCAGGAGCAAAGCGATGATCAACCGGCGCACAACTCTTCCAGCACAGCGAGGCGTTCGACGGCTTTCGGCGACGTAGGGGTTGTCGGTGTCCCACGCGTAGCCCGCGAGGATCGCCGAAATCATGCGGCGAATTTCGTCGGTCTGGTCCGGATGGAAGATGATTCGCTGAAAGCCGCCCGCGTACCACGCCTCGACGAAAGTGCGGAACGTATCGACGCCGCGCTTGAGCGGCACAGCGAATTCGGCCTGCCAGTCGACCGCCTCACCCTTGTGCTGGCGCTCGATGCACGCCGCTGCAAGGCTGGCCGACTTGAAGGCGATGGTCACGCCCGAGGAGAACACCGGATCGAGGAATTCGCCTGCGTTGCCCAGCAGCGCAAAGCCCTTGCCCCAGAGTGATTTCACATTCGACGAATAACCGACGATCTGGCGGGCAGGCGTGTCCCACTGGGCATTTGTGAGCAGCTCGGCGAGGTAGGGCATTTCGCCCACCAGCGCCTGCAGCCGTTCGGTTTCAGTGCCGCTGTACTGAGCGAGGAAGTCCTGCCGTGCGACCACCCCCAGCGAACAGCGCCCGTCGGAGAACGGAATCGTCCAGTACCAGACGTCGGTGTGCTCGGGATGGACCGAGATAAGAATCTTGTTGCGGTCGAACGTGTTCGGCGGCACGCGATCTTCGATGTGCGTGAAGATCGCGCCACGCACCGGAAAGTTCGACGGTTGTTCCAGTTGCAGCAGACGCGGCAGGATGCGCCCGAAACCCGAGGCGTCCAGCATGAAGCCCGCACGCACCTGATAGGTACTACCGTCGGGCGCACGCACCGTTACCGTGGGCAGGTCACCGGACACGTCTGCGGCGATCACTTCGTGTTTGTAGCGGATTTCCGTGCCCATGCGACTGGCGGCATCAGCCAGCACTTTGTCGAAGCGCGCACGCTGCACCTGATAAGTGGTGCCCCAGCCGCAGCTGAATTTCTCGCGGAAGTCGAAGGCGGTACGGCGGTCGCGCCAGGCGAACGCGGCGCCGTTCTTGTACTGGAAGCCTGCTTCGACCACGTCCTGCAGCATGCCGGCTTCTTCGATGTAGGCCATGCTCTGCGGCAGCAGGCTCTCGCCGATCGAGAAGCGCGGGAACTGTTCGCGTTCGAGCACCAGCACGCTGCGCCCCTGGCGGCGCAAAAGCCCTGCGGCCACCGAGCCTGCGGGGCCGGCGCCGATGATGAGAATGTCTGCCTGTTCGACGTTCATGTCTTGTCACTCTCCGTCTTCATGGTGCAGAACATGGGCGCCGTGGTCCACACCGTGGCAATGCCGATGGCCATGACGAGGCCGAATGCTTGTAGCGCCGGCGTACGCGACAACGCGAGCAGCCCGAACGACAGTAACGTGCTGGCCGCACCCAGCCCCACCGCCAGCCATGCCGCACCGTCTTCACGCTGCGGATGCTCAAGCAGAAAGATGCCGTAATCCACGCCCATGCCCAGTACCAGGAAGATCGCCAGCACATGGAACAACTGCAACGGCTGTCCGATCCAGCCCAGTACGGCCAGCGCGAGCCCGGCCGACAACAAGGTCGGCGCCATGGCTCGCCAGCTTGCGCGACCAAACCGACGCGCCAGCGCCAACCAGATCAGCGCGATACCCAGCAGCGCCAGCAGGCTCATCGAATGGCGGTAGTGCGTGAGCAGGCGCGAAATGTCGGCCGGCTTGTCGAACGAAGCGCACGTCGGAGTGCGACTCAGCCAACGCCTGCAACCCCGCCAGCGAATCCGGCGTGACACCGCTGAGCAGAATCACCGATCCGAAGCCGTCGCCGATGCGGCCCAGCCACAGCGGTCGCAGCGCGTCGCCGAAGGGCCCTGCCAACGCGGCGTCCAGCGTCAATGACCTTTCGTTCAGCGCGGGAGGGCGGGCGTCCAGTCCGAGCGTGTCGGCCAGGCTGCGCCACACCTCGTCGCGCACCTTGTTTTGCACGCGCATGTTATCTGCTTGGCGATTGGCTGACGGTACCCAATCGGACAGGGCCTGCCAGCCCGTCAGATGACCGTCGGCCACCATTGCCGCCAGAGCGGGGCGCAGGGTCTCTTCGACGGACAGCACGGCGTTGGGCGAGCGGCTGTGGATGAACAGGAACTGCGCGGGACTCGGCAAGCCGAGAATGCGTGCGGCGCGCACCTGTGCGTCGCGCAACGCGGGTGGAGGATTCTGCAAGGCACGGATGTCGTCGCGCACGGTCAGTTGCGCCCAGCCCGTGGCGCAGATGGCGACGACGCACAGCACGATCAATGCACCGCGACGACCGCGCAGCGAAGGCCAGCGTCGACGACTGTCGGCCCAGCGCGCCGAGAATTTTGTTTGCTTGGGGCGGCCACGATCCAGCCACGGATACCACAGGAAGGCCGTGACGAAAGCGCCGAACAGGCCGGCGGCCGAGAACAACGCCATCTGCCGCAAGCCGGGGAACGGGGCCAGCGCCAGCGCGCCATACGCGAGTACCGAGGTCAGCAGCGCCAGCCATAGCGACGGCGACAGGTGGCGCATGAGCGCGAACGGCGGCGTGTCAGGATCGTCCTGTCGCGAAGCGAAGTAATGGATGCCATAGTCTTCAGCCACGCCGACGAGGCTAGCGCCGAACACCAGCGTGATGACGTGGACGCGTTCGAACACCAGCGCGCAGGCCGATACGCCGGCAAGGCAGCCGACGAATAGCGTGACCACCACCAGCGACAGCGGACGCAGCGAGCGGAACCCGAGCCACATCAGCAGCATGACGCCCGCGAGCGAGCCCCAGCCGACCGTGTTCATTTCAAAGTTGGCCTGCACGGCGGCCGCTTCGGCATGCAACGGCACGCCCGCTGCGATCAGTTCGGCATCGGGCGTTGCAGCTGTTGCGGCGGTTTGCGCAGCCTTGAGTACGGCGCCGATGCGCTCCTCCCCATCCAGGCGGAAGCCCGGGCCATCGAGCCGCACCGTGATGACAGCCCATTCCTTGCCCTCGCCGCTGGCCGACAGACGCCCGTCGCGCGGTTGGACCTTGATGCCCTGCCCGCGCGAGAGCAGCCATTCAGGCGCAAGCCCGAGCGGGTCGTCTTGCCAGCGCGTGATGCGCGGGCCGAACGATTGGTGCAGTTGCGATTGCGCCCGTGTGGCAAGGTCGGCGTCGCTGGCGTGTTGCAGCCAGTTGCGCTGCGCGTCGGAGAGCAACGCTGTGTGGTACGTATTGAGCCAATCGACGACGGCGGCCATGTTGGCGTCGTCAACGCGATAGCGCAGCGCGCCGGGGAGCGCAGCCATTTCTGCCGCGGCGGCATCGCCTGCGCGTGAGGCAGACGCCCAATCGCTGGCGCCGACCAGCATGACGAGTTCGCGCGAGGCATTGTCGGCGAGGCGGCGCGTGACCTCATCGACCTGGCGGTCATTGGCATCGCGCGGCAGCAGGGCCAGCACGTCGGTATCCACGCGAGTGGCTCCGGCCGTCCAGAACAGATAGTTGTGCACGCCAATAGCGGCGACGACGATCACCCACAGGATGGCGCAGAGGCGCCACAGACGATCACTCAAAACGCTTGACCTCATCTGCGGTAAGCGCGGGCGGCTGGCTGCCTACGTTGCTCAGGCGGATGTCAGTGCTGTCGCCGGAGGATTCGGCGAGTTTGACGTGACGCACGTAGCGGTCGCCTTCGAGATCGATGCGGGTGAACATCTTCTGCAGCGCGGGCGTCTTCGGCGTCAGTGCCAGTTGCCAGCCCTGCGCGCCGCGCAGTTCGCCAGCGATTTCAAAGCTGTCGGCAAGTGGGGCAAGATCGCCAGAGAGCAAACCGAACAACAAGCGACTGACCGATTGCATGCCGGGTTGTTCGCTCGCCGACAAGCGCATGGTTTGTTGGTCGCCCGTGCGCGCCACGATTTCGTTGCGTGTCAGGCGCAGCGAACCGGAGAAGGGCGACGTGGTGACCCACAGCACGCCGCGATCCCGCGCAATGAGGAAGTTGCCCCGCGACACGGCCGGTTTGCGAAAGCCGGCAAGCGTCTTTTGCTGTTCAAAATCGCCGCGCACGACAGCCGCATCTGCCAGCCGCGCCTTGACCGCCGTGGCGATGTCTTCGGCCATGGCGCTCCCCGCCGCGAACAGCAGGCAGCACGACAGGGCCATTCTTTGAAATCGAGTACGCACGAACAACATCCTCCGAGTCAGGCCCACGCGACCTCAGTGTCCTTCAACCGTGACGCCCAGTCGTTCCCACAGGACCGGAGGGCACACGAACAACATTTCGTTGGTTGTCGCATCGACCGCGACTTGCACGACGGTGCCGCGCGTGAGGCGCTCACCCGTCTGCGCGTCGCTGAGGGTGTATTCGGTACGCAGGCGGTTTTCCCATTCGACGATTTCGCAGCGCACGCGGATGAGTTGTCCGTAACGCAGCGGACGCACGTACTTCACGCGCATGTTGACCACCGGCCACAGGTAGCCCGATTCGTCCATCTGCGGATAGTCGTAGCCAAGTCGTTGCAGCAGGGCGCAGCGGGCCACTTCCATGTAACGCGCGTAATTGCCGTGCCACACCACCTTCATGGCGTCCACGTCATGGAAGGCCGGGGTGATGTCGATTTCGATGGCGAGTTCAGGCTTGGTCATACAGGGTCCATGCGCGGGATTGAATGCGCTCGACGAGCTGGCGCAGTTCGCCATCAAGGGCGCGATCTTCTTCGACGAGTGCCACGACTTCGCCGAGAGCGGCCACCATGGGGGCCAGCGGCGCAGGCAGCGGATGCGCGTCACTGCGCGCGCGCAATGCCACACCCTGGCGACACGCGATGAGCAACCCGGCGGCAACTTGTTCGGTCAGTTGCAGCACCCGCAGGCAATCGCGCGCGGCGATGGTGCCCATGCTTACCTTGTCCTGGTTGTGGCATTCGGTCGAGCGCGAGAACACCGACGCCGGCATGGTCTGCTTGAGCGCTTCGGCCGTCCACGCCGACACGCTGATCTGCAGTGCCTTGAGACCGTGGTTGATGGGGGCGCGTTCGCCGGAAGAGGCGGACAGGTTCGCCGGCAAGCCGTGGTTGTAGCGCGTATCGACCATTAGCGCGAGCTGGCGGTCGAGCAGGTCGGCGACGTTGGCCACCGCGTTCTTGAGCGTATCCATCGCCATGGCGATGTGGCCGCCATAGAAGTGGCCGCCATGCAGCACGCGCTCGGCTTCGGCGTCGATGATCGGGTTGTCGTTGGCGCTGTTGAGTTCGTTCTCGATGAGCTGGCGCAGCCAGGGCAGGGTATCTTCCATCACGCCGATGACATGCGGCGCGCAGCGAATCGAGTAGCGGTCCTGCAGACGGCGTTCGTTGCGGGACGGCGTGTCGCTGGCAAGGTCTGCACGGATGCGAGCGGCAATCGCGTTGAGCCCGGGGTGCGGCTTGACGGAGAACAGCGTTTCGTCGAAGTGGTGCGCGTTGCCATCGAGCGTATACGAAGCCATGGCCGTCACGCGGCAAGCCAGTTGCCCGAGGTAGGCGGCGCGTTCGTAAGCGAGGCAGGCGATGGCGGTCATCACCGCCGTGCCGTTCATGATCGCCAGACCTTCTTTGGGGCGCAGCCGCAGCGGCGTGAGTCCGGCACTTTCCAGCGCATCGGCCGCAGCCATGCGTTCGCCCTTGTACCAGACTTCGCGTTCGCCACACAGCGTGGCGGCAACGTAGGACAACGGCGTGAGATCGCCGCTCGCGCCGACCGAACCTTCGGAGGGGATGATCGGCAGGATGTCGTGTTCGATGAAGGCCGCGAGCTGCGCCAGCAAACCGTAGCTCACGCCCGAGAACCCGCGCGCCAGAGATACCAGCCGCGTGACCAGCACCGCGCGCGCCAGCACCGGCGGCAGCACTTCGCCTGCACCGATGCCGTGGTACGTGTAGAGGTGATGCGGCAACTGTGCGATCAACTGGGGCGGGATGGTGGTCGTGACCGAATCGCCGTAGCCGGTGGTGACGCCGTAGATGACGCCCTCTTCGGCCAGCAGCCGATCGATGAAGGCCGCACCTTTTTCGATGCGCGCGACAAAGGCAGGCGCCTGCGACAGGCGGGCGCTTTGGCGGCCGTGCGCGATGGCGGCCACATCTTCGATGCAGAGCGGTGCGCCGTCGAATTCGATCACGCCATGCTCAGCGTGCGGCAGGTTCGTGTTGCTCATGACTGTTGGGCAAATTCCAGAATGGGTAGAAGTTGAACCATTGCAGCGGCGCTTCGGCACAGTGCGAAGCCAGCCGGTCGGCATAATCCTGGGCGAGTTCGCGGATTGCGTCATCGCGGTGCCGGCGCGGTAATTCAGTGCGCTGGCGGAACGGTTCGAAGTTGACGCGATAGACGTCGTGGTCGCGGCGAGTGCAGAACATCAGGTAGGTTTCGCATTGCAGCAGACTGGCGACGACATACGGGCCGATCGGGAACGCCGCCTCGTGCCCGAGGAAGCGCGCCGTCGTGACACGCGGCTCGGCTGCAACGGGAATGCGGTCGCCAGCGATGACGATGAGCTCGCCGTGCGCGACACGCTCGCCCAGGTCGGCCACCGTGCCGGGCCCGATCTCCGACACGGGCAGCAGCGACACCTGCGATTTGCTCGTCACGCTCGACAGCACGCGGTTGAACTGCTCGGAATGCGCTACGTGCACCAGGATCGTCAGCGGCACGCGGTCGATCAATTCACCCAACGCACGGCAGAGTTCCAGGTTGCCCAGGTGCGAGGCGATCACCACCGCGCCACGGTGCGACGACACGAGTTCATAGAGTTCGTCGCGGCCGTGGATGTTGACCTGCGCATCGAGCTTGCCGCTCATGGCCAGCAGCTTGTCGAGGATCGTCTCGGCGAACGACAGGAAGTGCGCAAGACTCATGCGTAGATCAGGCTTGCGGGGGAGCGCGCCGGTCGCCGCATGCAGCCGCTCCAGGTACTGCAGAGAAGCCCTGCGCGCGTTGCGGCGCACGCAGAAGAAGTACGTGATGACGGGATAGACGGCGACGCGGAACGGTACGCGACCGAACCACCGGTGCACCCACAGCAGAATACGTATGCCCAGTGCCGAGCCGGCTTCTCGGTCGTTGGCCCAATGGCCGCCGGAGGCTGCCCGACTCACGCGCGACTCCGTTTGAACAGTTTCCGCCACAGCAGGCCGGGCGCGCGCGGCAGCATGCCGAAGAACAGCCCCGCGTGCATGCGCGAGATCAGCACGTTGTCGGCCCAGGCGCGAAAGTGCGATACGCCATCGGCCGGGTAGTGCACACGGGTGGGTACGTTGACCACGTCGAGACCACGCCAATGCAAGCGCACCATGATCTCGGTGTCGAAATCCATGCGCGAGCCGAGCGTGGTCGAATCGATCAGCGCCATCGTGGTCGCCAGCGGATAGATGCGAAAGCCGCACATCGAGTCGCGAATGGCCAGCGACAGTGTGTTGATCCACACCCACACATGGGTGGCGTAGCGACCGTAATAGCGGCCCTTGGGAACGCTCTCGTCGTACAGCGGGCAACCGCAGATGATGGCATCCGGGCGCGCGGCGCTTTCGGTGGCGAAACGTGGGATGTCGCCAGTGTCGTGCTGGCCGTCGGCATCGATCTGCAACGCGTGGGTGTAACCGAGCCGGGAGGCTTCGCGCAATCCGGCCATCACCGCACCGCCTTTGCCTTGATTTTCGGTCAGGCGTACCAGCCGTACCTGCGATGGGTGGCGCGCGGCCAGTTCATCCAGCGCATGCGCGCATAGTGCGCGGCTCCCATCGTCGACCAGGATGCACGGCAGGCCTGCGGCGAGAATGCCGTCAACGACGGCCCCCACCGCTTTTTCGTGGTTGTAGACAGGCACTACCGCGACGATGTTTGGCTGAACGTCGCGCGTGTTCATGCGGCCTCTCCAAAGTTGACGCGGCCGCTTGAATAGACGACCGAACCGTCCTGCGATGCAATGCGGAAGGTCACCGTGCCGGCGTCAGGCTTGTGCGTGAGATCGACCTTCAAGCGTGCCGCAGGCTGGATGACGCGCTGAAACTTGAGCGCTTCGACTCGCTGGAATGTGGCGGGCAAGGGGAAGTACTCGCGCGCAAAACGCACCACCCAGTCGAGTTGCACGACGCCGGCCAGCACGGGCGAACCAGGGAAGTGGCCTTCGAAGTAAAAGAGGTTCTCGGGGACTTCCCAGTGCAATTCAACTTGCCTTTCGTCACGCGTCATCAAGGTCGACAGCGGCAAAGTCGGTCGGTCAGCCAGATCGAACAGAGCGGCCAGCGCCGCATGCGTGGTTTTTCCCTGACTGTTGATCGGCATGGCGTCAACGTAGCGCCAGCGACGCGGCAGCGCGACAGGCTCGACGTGTTGCGCCAGATGCGTCTTGAGGGCTGCGTTGAGCGCGCGCTTGCCTTCAGTCGCAAGGCGCTGGCGCCCTCGCTGTGACAGCACGACGACTGCCGCGATCTGGCGGCGACCACCGTGCTCCGTGGTCAAGGCGCGTACCGCGTCCACTTCATCCATCGCGTGCAGATGCGTTTCGATGGCATCGAGCGACACGCGTTTTTCTTCGACCTTGACGATGCGATCGACGCGGCCGAGCAGCGCGAAGCGGCCATCTTCATGCAGCAGGGCGCGGTCTGCGCAGACGAAGGGCGCGTCGTCCGGCAGATGCGCAGAGCGCACCAGCAAGCGACTGGCGTCGTCCGTGGAGAGTGCGATGCCGGGCATCGGGCTCCACAGGTCGCCGTCGCGATCCCGCGAGCGCGTAGCGATGCCGCCGGTTTCTGAACTGCCATATACCTCGACCGGGCAGCGCCCCAATACTTGGCCGGCGTGCACTGCGGCCTCGGGCGCCAGCGGCCCACCCGACGAGAACGCCATGCGGATGGCGTGGCGGGCACCGGCCCATGGCAGCGTGTCGGGCAGGCGTGCCAGATGCGCGGGGCTCGCGATGAGCGCAAACGGCCCATGTTCAGCGGCGGCGACGATGTCTTCCGGATAGAGCAGGGCGTGGGCGTCGAGCGGAATGCCAAGCGACAAGGGCAACAGCACGCGGAACAGCAGGCCGTATATATGCTGATGAGATACCGTGCCGCGCACTACGCAGCCATTGAGCTGCGCTGCAAACAGCGCGCCCAGCGTGGTGATCTCGGCATCGAGCTGCGAAAGCGCCTTGGCGATGGCGACTGGCGAACCGCTGGAGCCAGAGGTAAACACTTCGAGACGCGTAGTGCGCAGGTCAAGCGTGGGCAGCGGCGCCGTTGGAGGCACCGACGCCGGCCTGGCGACAGTCAGATGCTCTGCCGGGAAGGCGCCGATGAAGCCGTCGACGTGGTTGCGCAAGGACTCGATGGTGCCCGGTAGCGCGTCACCGGGCAGGACCAGCGTCTTGCCTGCGGCCCAGCCGCCGAACAGCGTTGCTGCAAAGTCGAGCGTATCGGTTTCGAACAATGCGAGGCGTTGTTGCGGCAGTGCCGCCAGCGTCTGCCGCCAGCCGTTGACGGCGGCATTGAACGTGGTGCGGCGAACAGGCCGGTTGCTGCGCACGCCGACGATGTCGTCATCGCCGCGCGTGAGCAGTGTCGTAAGGCTGCGATCAGCCATGATGCCTCCGGACGTGTCGCCGCACGCACCATTCGCCGGCGAATAGAACGCCCATCGCGATGTACGACAGCAGCCCGTTGTAGAGCGCCCAGGCGCGATCGGAACCGATCAACGCGGTCGCTGCCGAGATGCCGGCATTGATGATGAAGAAGCCACACCACACTTGCGTGACGCGCCGTGTGTAGCGCACGCCGGCCTCGTCGAGATCGGGTTCGCGCAGGCGCGCGATGCGCTCGATGATAGTGGGCGGGCGCAAGAGGCTTGTGCCGAAGATGGCGAGCATGACGAGGCTGACCATGACCGGATAAAGCTTGAGCGGCATAGCGCTATTGGCGACCAGCGCGGGCACCGCGACGGCGATGGCGCAGGCCAACGCCGCCCAGGTGAGCAGGTCGCGTCGTCCGCTCGCCAGCCGCAACAAGCCCAGCGCGAGCGGTAGCAGCGCCAGCCATCCGGGCGCAACGCGGCCCAGACCGGTATAGACGATGAACGGGTAGGCGACCGTCAGGACGCCCAGCAGGACCGCGCGCATGCCTCAGCCTTGCGCCGCTTGTGCGTGCAACGCAAGTGCGATCGGAATCGCACACGCGATGCCGGAGGCAAGGTGCCTGCTCGTGCTCACGTCTGGCCTTAGCTCTGGACTGCCGCATGCAGGGCGTCAACGACGTCCTGCACCGTGCGTACAGACTTGAACGTTTCCGGCTGCAGGCGCTTGCCGGTCAGTTGCTTCATCTGAACCATCAGGTCGACGGCGTCGATGCTATCGATGTCCAGGTCGGCATTGAGTTCGGCCTGCGGTGTGATCTTCTCCGGCGCGATGTCGAAGGTCTCGTTCAGGATCGAGACAATGCGCTGGTACAGCTCTTCCTTGGTCATGCTCTTCTCTTCCGTATTGCTGCTATTGCGTGCGCGCCCCCGCGACGAACTCGGCCAGTTTGCGCACGCTGGCGAAATGCGCGCGCGTTTCCTGCGAGTCCGACGACAGATGTACGCCGTATTTTTTTTGTAGTGCCAGTCCCAACTCCAGCGCGTCGATGGAGTCGAGCCCCAGTCCCTCACCAAACAGCGGTGCGGTGGTGTCGATGTCGGCGATGGAGATGTCTTCCAGCGCCAGGGCATCGATGATCAGTTGTTTGATTTCGTCTTCAAGCGCCTGCATGGCGTGCGAACTCCGTAGTGAATGGGGTGAGGGCCGGCGCCAGCGTCCATGCCACGGCCGATAGTGCGGCCACGGCGACGCCTGCGCGGGTCGTGAAGTAGTCGCGCAGGTAGTCGGTCACCACGCGTGCGGCGCGCGCTTCGCCGGCGGACACGTCTGCGATGTCCTCTACCGCGATGTCGTCTTCCACGCGGAAGATGTAATGCGGTCTGCGGCGCGGCACGCGCCACCACTTCTGTCCTTTGAACAGCATCGGCTGGTCGCACTGGATGAGCACCGGCGTCATCGTCCGCTGGCCGCGTACGGCAATGTTGGCCGCGCCGCGCTGCAATTGCATCGGTTGGCCGGGGCGCGTGCGCGTACCTTCGGGGAAGATGATCAGGTTGTGCCCGCGACGCAGCGACGCGATGCAGTCGTTGACGAGCCCTTCGCCGGAGTCGTTGCAGATGAAGTCGGCTGCCCGTACCGGGCCGCGCGTAAACGGGTTGCGGGCCAGCGGGCCCTTGACCACGCAATCGGCGTTGCGGATGTGCGATACCAGAAACACCACATCGATCAGCGACGGGTGGTTGGCCAGGATCAGCAGGCCGTTGCGGCGCAGCTTTTCGGCGCCGACGAATTCATAGGTGTAAATGCCCAGCACGTGCATCTGCCCGATGAACATGCGCCAGGTCAGGCGGATGATGTCGCGGGCGATGCGGGCGCGGCGCGCACGGTCGCGGACGACGAGATTGAGGAGGGGGAACACCACCAACCACAGCAGCAGCCCACCCAAGCCGAACGAGGCAAAGCAGATAGCCGTGGCCACCACGCGCCAGCAACGGAAAATGCGCGTGCCGAGCGAATCGGACTGACTGGTCACTGACTGCATTTCAGCCATGGCGACGCCAGCTCCAGTCATGTTGCGCAGAGCGCAGGCGCAATGCCGGTCGGTCGGCTACGAGGAATTGCCAGGTCTGGAGACCGCGCGGGAGGTAGGTCATTGCCTCCGGGGCCGGTTCGTCGCGGGGCTCGCAATCCAGCGAGATCGCATCCCCGGACGTTATGCGCAACGCCCAGGCGTACGGTGCGGCGGGTTCGTCGAGGTAGTCGGCGTGCACAGGCGGCGGGATTTCGTCGTACATCACCACGACGACTTTCTCCGCACCTTCATCGAGCAGGCCGCGGGCCTCGATCAGCGCGGCTTCGGCGGTGTCGACGCCGGCCGAAACAGCCGACAAGCGCGAGGTATCGCCACGCACAATGGAAAACAGTGCTCCGATGGCGTTGTGGACCGACAGGCTGAAAGAGGTGGGCGACACGCCGCCGGTCGTGGCCAGATCCCGCAGCATGGCGGTGGAGCGGCCGACGTCACCGTGGCGCGAGGCAAAAACGAGCGGATGGCGGGTGTCTTCGATCACGCCGTAGGCGGCCTGCAAGGCGATGCGGCCAAGGCGCTCGACGCGTCGGCGGGCCATGGCGGGCATTTCGGTGAGCGCGGGCGTGGCATCGCCTGACGGCAGGCTCGGCGCGGCGGCCCAGGCGCGCCATGCTTCCCGCGTATCAAGCCCTGGCGCCCATGCGGCCCAGGCTTCGATGTTGAAAGAAATGCCCACGATCTTGAACTTTTGTGTCAACGCTACGATCTACGTTGGCTCTCGGCCCCGATTCCTGGCGGTTTTTGTCACCGCCATCAGGTTTGCAAAACCAATAATTTTAGCAGCCGCGCGGGCTGCAACCATCAGAATATTTCCTCACGTCGCGGCCCGAATCTGAGTCAAGCGACCTATGATCTCCGTCCTTGTCTTTGCTGCCAATCCATTCCGTCATCCGTATTGATGGCTACAATCGCGGATTGCAATGCAGGAACCGGAAATGCCCAACCGTACAGACATGTCCGAAGTCCAGCGCGCCATGGCCGAGGCTGATTGCATCGTCGATGCGGCCGGCGTGCAGAAGGCGATGGACGACATGGCCGTGGCCATCACCGCTCGGCTCAAGGACTCTAACCCCCTCGTATTCACCATCATGAATGGTGGTCTTGTTTTTGCCGGGCAACTGCTGCCGCGGCTTCACTTCCCGCTCGAATGCTCGTATTTGCACGCTACGCGCTACGGCCAGACACTTAACGGCACCTCGCTGCTCGACTGGCGTGTGCGCCCCACGCAGGATTTGCGCGGGCGCAGCGTGCTGGTGCTCGACGACATCCTCGACGAGGGCTACACGCTGGTGGCCGTCATGGAACACCTGCGCAGCGAAGGCGCCAAGGAAGTCATGTGCGCGGCGCTGGTCGATAAGCGACATGACCGCAAGGCCCAGCCGGGCCTGCGTCCCGACTTTTACGGCATCGAAGCGCCGGATCGTTACCTCTTTGGCTGCGGCATGGACTTCAAGGGTTACTGGCGCAACGCGCCGGGCATCTACGCCCTCAAAGACCACTGAGCTGAACGTACATTGAGCCGGCACTTGCCGGCTCAATCGTTTTTAGTCGTCCTTCAACAGCTGTCTGATCTGCCAGGCTTCCAGTTCGGCCTGATATTTCTCCTTGAGCGCCTGGTAGATCGTCCAGACGCAAGCCTCGCCACATTCGTTGCCACAGCAATCGAACACATCCGGCTCACGCGGGGGCTGGGGCATCGGGTCGTCTTCAGCGGACTTCAAGGCAGTCGAAATTTCCGGCGTCATGCCGATAATGTTAAGCCATGTCAGCTTTCCTTATCGTCAAATTGGGTCGCCAGGTCGTTGTCGGACTGGCGGCGTGCCTTCTTGTTGCCCCTGTCGGGGCTGCGCTCCAACCGCTGAAGCCGACGGACGTCATGCCGGGCTGCGGTTGCGGGTTCTATGCCTCGGAAGCGCGCGATGCGCCGCTGTTGCTGCATTGGTCGCAGATCGGCGGGCGTCAGGCGGTGATGCGCGACGGCAACAAGCTCTATTACATCGGCCTCCATAACGCCCGCTATTACCCGACCGAACGTAATCCGGCCCAGAACGGCGACCGTATGGTGCTGTATTTTGCGACTCCGCAGTGGCAGGTGCAGGCGGTTGGGACCGTCGTGGATGCCTGCCGGTCGAAGCAGTCGTCCTGCGCGACTGTCTACAAGGCGCGGCTGCTGGTGCAGTACGAAGGCGGCGCGCAGCAAAGCACTGAAGTCGTGGGGCGCTGCGGCTGCTAGACGAGGGTAGATTGGGCGTCGGCGCCGCCCGCTGTGGGGCGAGCCTCTGGCGCAGCGCAACGACCACGGGCCCGGCCGTTGTACAATCGGCGGCTATTTTTCAGTCGCCACAAGCCAAAGGTTCCCGAAAGTGCAAATCGTCTGCCTCGACATGGAAGGTGTGCTGGTCCCCGAGATCTGGATCGCCTTCGCCGAACGCACCGGCATTCCCGAACTGCGCCGCACCACACGTGACGAGCCAGACTACGACAAGCTGATGAAGTACCGCCTGGACATCCTGGCGCACCACAAGCTTGGCTTGAAGGACATCCAGGCAGTGATCGGCGAAATGGGCCCGATGGAAGGCTGCAAGGAATTCCTCGACGCGCTTCGCGTGGATTACCAGGTGGTGATCCTGTCGGACACGTTCTACGAATTCGCCAAACCGCTGATGGCACAGATGGGCCAGCCCACGCTGTTCTGCCATCGCCTGGAAGCCGACGCCAACGGCATGCTGGTGAACTACCACCTGCGCATGCCGGACCAGAAACGCGCTGCCGTGAAGGCGTTCAAGGGGCTGAACTTCAAGGTCATCGCAGCGGGTGACTCGTACAACGACACCGCCATGCTGGGCGAGGCCCACGCGGGCATCCTGATGCACCCGCCGGAGAACGTGGTGCGCGAGTTCCCACAATACCCGGTGGTGCGCAGCTACGATGATCTGCGTGCCGAAATCGACCGTGCCGCGGCACGTATCGCTGAGTAACCCAAGACCATGCCCCATCTGGTGATCGAATACACCGTCAATCTGTCAGCAGGTTTCGACCCTGCGCAGGTGCTCAAGGCAGCCAACCGCAGCCTGATCGAGAGCGGTGAGTTCGAGCCAGACAACATCAAGTCGCGCGCTGTGCCGTTGGCGGATTTCCGCGTCGGTGACCGCGACGCGGGGCATGGCTTCATCCACGCACACCTGCACATCCTGCCTGGCCGCACGGAGTCCCAGCGTGCGGCGCTCGCCAAGCGCCTGCGCGACGCCTTGCGACAGGAGTATCGTCCGTTGCCCGGTGTGAGTACCCAAATCACGGTCGAGGTGCTTGAACTGCTCCGCGACACTTACGCCAAGGTCGTCGCCTGACTTTGTGATCCGATCACCATGCCTTCGCAACGTTTCTATACCCTCACTGCTTCCTGCCCCGACCGCGTGGGCATCGTGGCCCGCGTATCGTCCTTCATTGCCGAACTGGGCGGCTGGATTCTCGAAACCAACCTCCATGCCGACCGCGAAGCCAATCGCTATTTCATGCGGATCGAGGTCAAGGCCGATTCGCTGCCCTTCCTGCTGGCTGAGTTCCGCGACCGCTTCCGCCCGCTGGCCGAAGAGTTCGAGATGGACTGGAAGATCAACGACAGTGCGGTCAAGAAGCGTGTGGTGCTGATGGTCAGCAAGCAGGAACACTGCCTGTACGACCTGTTGGCGCGCTGGCAGAGCAAAGAACTCGACATCGAAATCCCTTGCATCATTTCCAATCACGACACCTTCCGGGGCTTCGTCGAGTGGCATGGCATTCCGTTCCATCACGTGCCGGTGACGGCAGACAACAAGGCCGGGGCGTATGCCGAGGTCAAGCGCATTTTTGACGACGTGCGCGGCGACACGATGGTGCTGGCGCGCTACATGCAGATACTGTCGCCGGAATTGTGTGCGGCGTATCCGGGGCGGATTCTCAATATCCACCACAGCTTCTTGCCCAGCTTTGTCGGTGCCAAGCCGTACCATCAGGCCTACCAGCGTGGCGTGAAGCTGATCGGCGCGACTTGCCACTACGTGACCGAAGAACTCGACCAGGGGCCGATCATCGAGCAGGACGTGATTCGCGTTGACCACTCGGACTCTCCTGAAGACATGGTCCGCTACGGCAAGGACATCGAAAAGACCGTGCTGGCGCGCGGCCTGCGTTATCACCTCGAAGATCGCGTGCTGGTTCACGGCAACAAGACTGTCGTCTTTCGCTGATTGCGCAGGGGGCGGTGGCACGCACGCCATGCTCCCGTCGTCGCGCCATATCTGTCAGACCGCCGTGCGTCGCCCCGGCGGTCTCCTTCCTCAAGAAGCCTCTTCCCAGCTCCGTTAAGTGCTCGTCGGCGCATAGACGCCGACAGTATTCACTGGAGAGATCACATGAAGAAACTCGCAGCCGCGGCAATCCTGGCCGTGCTGGGGAGCGGTCTGGCGCAAGCCGCAGACCACGGGGTATATGCCGGTATCAGCACGCTGGGTGTTGGCGTGGGTTACAAGTACAGCTTCAACGACAAGTTGGGCATGCGCCTGGGCTACAACGGCGGCAGCCTCAACGCCACCGTGACTGAAGACGGTGTCGACTACGACGGCAAGGCCAAGATGAATTCGGTCGAACTGCTCGCCGACTACCATCCGTTCGGCAATGGTTTTGCTCTGTCGGCCGGCATTCTCTACAACCGCAGCAAGTTCACGGGTGACAGCGCGGCTGGCACCAATTCGATCACCATCAACGGCAAGACCTACACGGGTACCAACCCGAGCGCGCACTACGATGCACGCCTGGATGACGACAAGTGGTCGCCGTACCTGGGTATCGGCTGGACGTCGAACCCGGCTGGCGTTGCGGGCTGGGCTTTCAATGCGCGCCTGGGTGTGCTGTTCCAGAATCCCAAGGGCACGGTGACGACGTCGGGTATCAATGACACGACCGGTACGCTGGAAAAAAGTCGCGCTCAGGCTGAGCAGACGCTCAACGACGACCTCGACAAAGTCAAAATCTACCCGGTGCTGGGCATTGGTGTGTCGTACGCATTCTGATCGAATGCTTGCCTGGTTCCAGACATAAAAAGAGGCCGCTCGAGCGGCCTTTTTTGTGTCGGGCGGCGGCTAGCTCCAGAGGACGTACGCCTGAAGCGCGAGCGCAACGACAACCAGTGCCGCGAGCGCCCATGTCGCCCGTGTCTGCCGCCGCTGCTGCCGTTCGAGGGCGGCGATCTGCTCGGGCAGCAGGTCGCGCGACTCATTGAGTAGCGCGCGATGCACGAGGCGCGGCATCTGCGGCAGCACCACGGCCCAGCCGGGGGCTTCTTCCTTGACGTGGCGTATCAGCGCGCGCCAGCCAACCTGCTCGTTCATCCAACGCTCAAGGAATGGCTTGGCGGTCTTCCATAGATCAAGATCCGGGTCGAGGTCTCGCCCCAGGCCCTCGATGTTGAGCAGCGTCTTCTGCAGCATCACCAATTGCGGCTGCACTTCCATGTTGAAGCGACGCGCTGTCTGGAACAGCCGCAGCAGCGTCTTGCCGAAGGAGATGTCGCGCAACGGACGATCGAAGATCGGTTCGCACACAGCGCGGATGGCGGTTTCGAAGTCATCTACGCGCGTATCCGCCGGCACCCAGCCAGCGTCCACGTGAGCCTGTGCGACGCGGCGATAATCGCGCTGGAAGAACGCCAGGAAGTTGGTCGCCAGGTATTGTTTGTCGCGCTCGTTGAGCGTGCCCATGATGCCGAAATCAAGCGCGATGTACTGGCCGCGCATCGGCCCTTCGATCTTCACGAAGATGTTGCCCGGGTGCATGTCGGCGTGGAAGAAACCATCGCGGAACACCTGCGTGAAGAAAATCTCGACGCCCGCGCGCGACAGCGCCGACATGTTGACGCCTTGCGCACGCAGCGTTTCGGTCTGCGAGATAGGTGTGCCGTACATGCGCTCCATCACCATCACCGACGGCGAGCAGTAATCCCAGTACACCTCGGGCACAGCGAGTAGAGGCGAACCACGGAAGTTGCGGCGCAGTTGGGAACAATTGCCGGCCTCGCGCATCAGGTCCAGTTCGTCGCGCAGGTGGCGCGAGAATTCCGCCACCACTTCGCGCGGCTTGAGTCGGCGGCCTTCCACCCACAGCTTTTCGATCAGTGTGGCGGCCACTTCCATCAGGGCCACGTCGTTGTCGATGACGCGATCGATGCCCGGCCGCAGGACCTTGATGGCGACCTCGGTGCCATCCGGCAACTCGCCGAAGTGCACCTGTGCGATCGATGCTGACGCGACCGGCGTGCGTTCGAAACGATGGAATACGGTGTCGACCGGTTGGCCGAATTCGGCTTCGATGAGTTCGACAGCCAGCGCGCTGTCGAAAGGCGGCACGCGGTCCTGCAGGCGCGACAGTTCGGTGACGATGTCGGCCGGCAGCAGATCGCGGCGCGTCGACAGCATCTGGCCGAACTTGACGAAGATGGGGCCGAGCGACTCCAGCGCACGGCGCAGGCGTACGGCGCGCGGCTCGTTGAAATGGCGGCGGGGAAGCAGGCGACGCAACCATTCGCCAACCCGGGTGGTCGATGCGCGGTCCAGGATCATCTGGTCCAGACCGAATCGCAGACTGACGCGAGCTATCTTGGCGAGGCGAAACAGACGCACGGGTGAGCGCTTTCCACAGGCAAAGGAGCGATGTTAGCCGAAAAGGCGCGCGATCCTGCGGACCTGATCCGGGCGATGGGCGTGCGTGCCGATAGGGCGCGGTACAATTACAGGCTCTTTTGTCTTCTTCGAGGTGCCGGCCGTCATGACCCGACCGCGCAACGACACACTGCTGCGCGCCTTGCTGCGCCAGCCGACCGAATACACCCCCGTCTGGTTGATGCGCCAGGCTGGCCGCTACCTGCCGGAATACCGCGCTACGCGCGCGCATGCAGGCAGCTTCATGGAATTGTGCCGCTCGTCCTCGTTTGCAACCGAGGTGACGCTGCAGCCGCTCGAGCGCTATGCCCTGGACGCGGCGATTCTGTTCTCTGACATCCTGACCGTGCCGGACGCCATGGGCTTGGGCCTGACGTTCGTCGAAGGCGAAGGGCCGCGCTTCGAGCGCCCGTTGCGCGATGCCGATGCCATTCGTGCGCTGGCCGTGCCGCCGATGGAATCACTGCAATATGTGTTCGATGCGGTGGCCTCCATCCGTCGCGCGCTCAAGGATTCCGTGCCCCTGATCGGATTCTCGGGCAGCCCTTTCACGCTGGCTTGCTACATGGTCGAAGGGGGCTCGTCGAGCGACTTCCGCAACGTCAAGGCGCTCATGTACAGCCGCCCCGAGTTGCTGCATCACATCCTCGACATCAACGCCCGCACCGTCACCGAATATCTGAACGCCCAGATTGCCCACGGCGCGCAGGCGCTGATGATCTTCGATACCTGGGGCGGCGTGCTGGCGCCCGACGCGTATCGCGAGTTTTCGCTCCGTTATATGCAGCAGATCGTCGACGGTCTGGAGCGCCAATACGAGGGAGAAGACGTTCCCATCGTGCTGTTCACGAAGGGGGGCGGGCAATGGATCGAGGACATCGCCGCAACTGGCTGTGATGCCGTCGGGCTGGACTGGACCACTGACATCGGCGTGGCGCGTGCGCGCGTTGGGCACCAAGTTGCACTGCAGGGCAATCTGGATCCGGGCGTGCTGATGGGCTCGCCCGAGCACGTTGCCGCAGAAGCGCGCCGTGTGCTCGATGCCTATGGTCCGCACTATGGTCATGTCTTTAATCTGGGGCATGGCATCTCGCAGTTCACGCCGCACGACAACGTGCGCGTACTGGTCGATGCCGTCCACGAATACAGCCGCACCATGCTGGCCCAGGTGTTGCCGTCTGAGCACGAACACGGCGGTGACGAAGATGGGGAGGGGGGCGTAGGTCTCTGGTTGCCTTCGTGATGCCCAACAACGGGACCGTTCACGCCTTTTTGTAGAAATGCGGTGGACGTCCCCGGTTTTTTGGGCCGTTCGTGCATGCGGCGACACACTGTGACACATTTTTGAAGCGCCCCCTGCCGCAAAGCCTGCTCCAGTCAGGGTTTTGGGGGTATGCAAAATGCATTAAAGATGCCGCCACGGCACATTTGCCCTGCTACTTATGCACAAGTCTGACCCCTTGGTGAGGAGTGTCTTGACAGCACATAAGACATTTCGATGGTTTGGGTCAAGCCATTGAAAATTAATAACAATATTTGTGCTGTGGGCTGTTATCACGAAAGCGTAGCGGGCGGCAAGAGCATGTGTGCGGGGAGTGCGTTGACGCGCTACTCACATTTTTATCCACAGGCATCGGTGGAAAATGGCTGAATGAACGACGGGCCAAGGGCTTGCCCTTATTCGCACGCAAAGCACTTCATAAAGTACGTGCAACTTTTTGAATAAAATAGAAAAAATAGAATTTATCGCGCGCCGTGACCCGCATTGTCCGCATCGCCCTTCCAATCCCAAAGCCACAACTATTTGATTACATTGCGGAAACTACAAGTCCGCCGGTAATCGGACAATGCGCGCGCGTGCCCTTCGGGGCAGGTGAGAAGACCGGTGTAATCGTTGCAATCGATCCACAGGACCATCCTCCTGTGGACAAACTGAAGACGGTTCGCGAGGTTCTGGCGGATGTGCCGCCTATGCCTCAGTCGTGGATGGCGCTGACAGATTTTGCTGCCCGCTACTACCAGCATCCGCTGGGCGAGGTCATCGCCACGGCCTTGCCGCCTGGCCTCAAACGGGCGGTGCGCCTGCCGCGCGAAGACGATCCATTGCTAGCCGCCACAGCAGATGGCGTTTCTGCCCGCGTTGCTGCAAGCCGCCAGACGCGAGCCCTGTCGGTCGTCGCGGAGCTCGAAGCGCGCGGCCCGATGCGCCGCGCCGTCTTGCTTGCTGCCCTGGGCGACACCGCTGGTGCCGCCATCCGCGAGGCGCGCAAGCGCGGTTGGGTCGATGTTGCCATTGCGTCGTCCGACATCCGGCCGGCAGGTTCGTTGCCGCTCAATGCCGATCAATCGACCGCTGTCGAGACGGTCGGTGCTGCGTTGGGCGCCTTCGCTCCGTTCCTGCTGCATGGAGTGACCGGCAGCGGCAAGACCGAGGTCTACCTGCAGCTTATCGCTGCGGCGCTCGCACAAGGCAAGCAAGCCTTGATGCTGGTGCCAGAAATCGGCCTCACACCGCAGTTGCTGGAGCGTGTCGCCGAACGCTTTCCCGGTGCGCGCTGGTTGGCGCTGCATAGCGGGCTCGCCGATGGTGCGCGCTCGCGTGGTTTTATCGAGGCTCTGCGAGGCGAGGCGGACATTGTGCTCGGCACGCGTCTGTCGGTCTTCGTGCCGCTGCCGCGCCTGGGTCTGATCGTCATCGATGAAGAGCACGATGCCTCTTTCAAGCAGCAGGACGGCTTGCGCTATTCCGCGCGCGATCTGGCTGTGTGGCGGGCGCGTAACGAGTCGGTGCCGATCGTGCTCGGGTCGGCTACGCCGTCGCTGGAAACCTGGTTGCACGCTCGCGCCGGGCGTTATACGCGCCTGGCCATGCCGCGACCGGCGGTGGCCGCCAATCCACCGACGATCCGCGTTATCGATACGCGTCGCGCGCGACTCGACCAAGGGCTGTCAGGCCCGATGTTGCAAGCGGTCGAAGCACGGTTAGCGGCGGGCGAGCAGAGCCTGATTTTCCTGAACCGTCGTGGCTACGCACCTGTCGTGAGTTGCGGTGCGTGCGGATGGGTGAGCGCGTGCGATCACTGCTCAGCCAACATGGTGTTCCACCATGCGGACAATCTGCTGCGTTGCCATCATTGCGGCGCCGAGCGTCGTGCGCCGCGCGCCTGCCCCAAGTGCGGCGCGCAAGACATCCACGCCTTCGGCCGTGGCACGCAGCGGCTGGAAGAGCGGCTGAGCGAGCACTTTCCGCAGGCACGCATTCTGCGGGTGGATCGCGACGCCGTACGTTCGCCCGCCCAGTGGGAGGTTGTGCGCAATCAGATTGCGCGCGGCGAAGTCGATGTGCTCGTCGGGACGCAGATGTTGGCGAAGGGGCACGACTTTCCCCGCCTGACGCTGGTTGGCGTGGTGGGAGCGGATGCTTCATTGTTCGCGGCGGACTACCGCGCGCCGGAACGTCTCTTCCAGCAGTTGATGCAGGTGGCGGGACGCAGCGGACGCGGCGAGTTGCCGGGCGAAGTGCTGATCCAGACTGAGTTTCCGGATCACGCGCTCTATCGTCATCTTGCACGGCAGGACTATGCTGGCTTCGCAGCGCTGCAACTCGAAGAGCGCGAGCAGGCGGGGTTCCCGCCCTACAGTTTTCACGCCGTGCTGCGGGCCGAGGCGCCTGAACTCGCCATGGCATTGGCCTTTCTGGCGCAGGCGCGCCTGCATGCGGAGTCGCTCGTGACGACTGCGCGCTTGTTCGATCCGGTGCCGATGCGGCTTGTGCGTCGCGCACGTCTGGAACGCGCGCAATTGGTGATCGAAGCCGACACACGTCCGCAGCTACACGCGTTGCTCGCGGCCTGGATGCCGTTTCTCTACGCCGCCCGTACGCCACGCGACCTGCGCTGGCATGTGGATGTAGACCCCATCGAGCTGTGATGTTGGCCGCGCCTGCCGGTAACATCTCGGCCTGACCGCCTCGACGACATTCGACGTACTGCACAAAGGACGCACCATGAACTTCTCTGAACGGCTTGCCCAAGCCTGGCAACGCAACAACTCGCTGCTGTGCGTCGGCCTCGACCCGGACCAGACCCGCTTGCCCGAGCATCTGCGTGGGCTGCCGGATGGCATCTACCAGTTCTGCAAGGAAATCGTCAACGCCACCGCGGATCTGGTCTGCGCCTTCAAACCGCAAATCGCCTATTTCGCCAGCGCGGCGGCAGAAGACCAGTTGCAGACGCTGATGGCATACATCCATCGTACCTATCCGGACATCCCCGTGATTCTCGACGCCAAGCGCGGCGACATCGGAGCCACCGCGACGCAATACGCGCGCGAAGCGTTCGAGCGTTTCCAGGCCGATGCGCTCACGGTCAATCCCTACATGGGTTTCGATTCGGTACAGCCGTATCTTGAGTACACCGACCGTGGGCTGATCGTGCTGTGCCGTACGAGCAACGCAGGTGGCTCAGACCTGCAGGCACTGGAGCTGGCGGGTGGCCGCAAGCTTTACGAACATGTCGCGGCCATGGTGGCGGAAAAGTGGAACGCCAACGGCCAATGTTCGCTGGTCGTGGGCGCGACGTTCCCGCAGGAACTTGCGCAGGTGCGTTCGCTCGTCGGCAACATGCCGCTGTTGGTGCCGGGCGTGGGGGCGCAAGGGGGCGATGTGGAGGCCACCGTCAAGGCCGGGCGCACGGCAGTTGGCACGGGGCTGATGATCAACTCTTCGCGTGCGATCCTGTTCGCCAGCAGCGGTGAAGACTTCGCCACTGCCGCCCGTGCCGTCGCCACGGCAACGCGCGACGACATCAACCGCTTCCGCTGACGCAACTGTTGCGCACTGTTACGTGCGCCGTGTGGGGCTTCAGGTCCTGTCGGTACGGCCGTTAATTGCATTCCCGGGCTCCGCCAGGAGCCCCGAATACGAGAGACAATCCGTTTGCGATGAGCCAGGGCCTTGAGACCTTCATGTGGCGCAGCAACCTGCCGTGGCCGGAATTGGTAGCTGTGGCAGAGCGCGTGCTGGCACGCTGGAGCGGGGTCACCCAATTCGTCACTCGCGTGGATGCGCGCGAGCGCATCTGGACCGTGCGCCATCACAGCACACCGCAACCGTTCTTCCTGCTCTCGCAGGACAGCCTGCGCGGCAGCGCGCCGCGCATCGGCAATCCGCTTCCCATGCTCATGCTGCTGGGCATGGCTCGCCAGCGCCCCGGCTGTGTACAGATTTCCTTTGCCAGCGGCCTGTCGATCGACCCGGAGCGATTCGAGCTGGACGATCTTGCCGGTCTGCTGCCGCACGCAACGCATGCGGTGCACCGCCGTCTGGCTGAGCTTGCGCTGACGCGCGAGTAGCCTCCGGCCCGTTCGGGCTCACCGAGAGAACCTGCCCGTTTCGGCGGGAATCCACATCGCGTTCAGCGATCCAAGCAGAACCGGCTTTCTGCGGGAATTCCCCTGGCTATGCGTCGCACGAGGGCGCCCATGAACCGACTCGCCGCTGAGACGTCTCCCTACCTGTTGCAACATGCGTCGAACCCGGTCGACTGGTGGCCGTGGAGCGAAGCCGCGCTTGAGGTCGCACGCTCGCAGGACAAGCCGATCCTGTTGTCGATCGGCTATTCCGCTTGCCACTGGTGCCACGTCATGGCACATGAATCCTTCGAAGACGTGGGCACGGCAGCACTGATGAACGCGCTGTTTGTGAATATCAAGGTCGATCGAGAAGAGCGCCCGGACCTCGACCAGATCTATCAGTCCGCACACCAGATGCTCGCTCAGCGCGGTGGCGGGTGGCCGCTCACGATGTTCCTGTCGCCAGACGGCACGCCGTTTTTCAGCGGCACGTATTTTCCGCGCGAAGCAAGTCACGGACTGATGGCCTTTGTCGATGTGCTTGAGCGAGTGGCCGCCGCATATCACGAGCAGCGCGATGCCATTGCCTCGCAGAACGAAAGCATGCGTGGCGCGCTGCAGCGCTTGCTGCCGCGAGGAGAGGCTGCGCAGGCGATGGATGCTTCGCCGATCTCGAGCGCTATCCGCACATTGCTCGCCAATTTCGACACGCGCCACGGCGGCTTCGGCGTCGCGCCGAAATTCCCGCATCCCGCCGATCTGTCCCTGCTGCGCAACGTGGCCAGCACAGGCGATCCCCAGGCGCGCCATGCGTTTCTGTTTACCTTGCGCCGAATGGCCGAGGGCGGTCTGTACGACCAGTTGGCCGGCGGCTTCTATCGCTACAGCGTCGATGAGCGCTGGGAGATTCCGCATTTCGAAAAAATGCTCTATGACAACGGTTTGTTGATCGCGCTGTATGCCGATGCGTGGGCGATGAGCGGTGACGAGTTCTATCGTCGAGTAGCCAGCGAGACGGCGCGCTGGGTCATGGAATACATGCAAGCGCCGGAAGGCGGCTACTACTCGGCGCTCGATGCGGACTCCGAGGGCGAGGAGGGGCGCTACTACGTGTGGCAGCGCGACGAGGTCGCGGCGCTCATCGAAGATCCTGTTTCGCGTGAGTTGCTGCTTGAGCACTTCGGGCTCGACCTGCGCCCGAACTTCGAGGGCTCCGCATGGCATCTGCGCATTGCACGATCTGCCGACGAACTTGCTGCACGACACGGTTTGAGCGAGCGCGATGTGCAGGCAAGGATCGACGTGGCGCGCATGCGCTTGCTGGCCCATCGTCGTGAGCGGGTGCCGCCCATGCGTGATGACAAGGTCATAGCGAGTTGGAACGGGCTGATGATTGCGGGCATGGCGCACGCGGCTGGCGTGTTGGGTGAGCCGGCGTGGCTCGACTCGGCACAGCGGGCGATGGACTTTGTACGCCAGCCGCTGTGGCGGGAGGGGCGTCTGCTGGCTACATGGCGCAACGGGCACGCGCAACTGAATGCCTATCTCGACGATCACGCATACCTGCTCGGCGCGGCGCTGGAATTGCTGCAAGCGGGTTTTCGCGTCGAGGATCTGTCGTTTGCGGGGCGATTGGCCGATGCGCTGCTCGACGAATTTGAAGACGTGCATCAGGGCGGTTTTCACTTTACCCGGCACGATCACGAAGCGCTGATCCTGCGCCCCAAGCCTGGACATGACAATGCCATGCCAGCCGGCAATGGTACGGCGGCGTACGTTTTGCAGCGATACGGCCATCTCGTCGGCGAGCCGCGCTACGTCGATGCGGCCGCGCGCACGCTGGCGCTTTTCTATCCGGCGATGGCGGCCAACCCTGCCGGTTACAGCGGCCTGCTCTCGGCGCTGCGTGAATACGTCGCTCCGCCCGCGATCGTCGTCCTGCGTGGTGCGTCGGCCCAGGCGTGGCATGCGGCGTTGGTGGCTCGTGCACAAGCGGATGCGCTGATCGTGTCGCCCCAATCGGACGCCTTGCCGACGGCGCTCGACAAGCCCATGACCCCATCGGCGGCATGGGTATGCCGCGCCAATACTTGCCTTGCGCCCATTTCCGATCTGACGTGTCTCATGGAAACGCTTGATAGCGGTAGTGCTTCTGCCTGACAGTTTTCTCTGACCTTAGAATGGCCATCCCCCTGCAAGTCCTGAAGGAAAAGACCTATGGTTGAACATATGCAAGCCTGGCAGTGCATTGGCTGCGGCCGGATCGATGGTCCGCAGAATTGCGTCGGGATCTGCCAGGACCGCAAGGTCAGTTTCGTCTATGCCGAAGAGTACGATCAGCTCGAAAAGCGCCACGCCGCGTTGCAGGCGGAGATGGATCGCTTGTTGGTGCTGGTGCGTCAGTTCGTCGCAGTGCAACCGCGCAACGACGAATGGGAGAAGTCCTACAAGGGACTCCAAAAGCGTAGCGCCGAACTGCTTGGCGAACTTAAGCGCTGACACCGTCCGTCGCCGCTCAGGCGGCGCCTCCAGAGCCCCTCTGCCACAGGCCTGCCGGTCTGTTGGCAATACGACAGCAGGCCCCCCGCGTCCGCCCGTTGGCGATACAATCGCGTGCCCGAAAATTGCTTGGGTACGGGGCCCCGGGGAGGGCCTTTTTCGAGCCTTGCGCCTGCACTCATCATGCTTTTGACTTTTGTCATCATCTACTGGCTGGTATCGATCGCCATCGGCCTTTACGCCGCGTTGCGCGTACATGACACGAAGGACTTCGCGGTGGCCAGCCGCGCGCTGCCATTCCACATTGTGGTGGCGACCGTATTTGCGACCTGGTTCGGCTCGGAAGCCGTGCTTGGCATTCCTGCCACATTCCTGCAGGAAGGGCTGGGCGGCGTCGTCGCCGATCCGTTCGGCTCGTCGTTGTGTCTGGTGATCGTCGGCCTGTTCTTCGCCAAGCCGCTGTACCGGCTCAATCTGCTGACGGTGGGCGACTATTACCGCCTGCGCTTTGGCCGTACGGTCGAGGCCATCACGACGATGTGCATCGTGATCTCGTACCTGGGCTGGGTGGCTGCGCAGATCAAGGCGCTCGGGCTGGTGTTCTTCGTGCTGTCCGACGGGGCCGTGTCGCAAGAACTCGGCATGGCGCTGGGTTCGGGGTCGGTTCTTATCTATACCTTGTTCGGCGGCATGTGGTCGGTGGCTATCACCGACTTCATCCAGATGATCGTGATCGTCGTAGGGTTGGTTTACCTCGGCTGGGACGTGGGCAACATGGCGGGCGGCGTGACAACCGTCGTGGCGCACGCGCATGCTGCAGGCAAGTTCAACTTCTGGCCTGACTTCAACCTGAATGCCATGGTGCTGTTCGCCGGCACGCTGGTGACGATGATGTTCGGATCCGTGCCGCAGCAGGACGTGTTCCAGCGCGTGCAGTCGTCGGCCAATGAAAACATCGCCGTGCGCGCCACCGTACTGGGCGCGATCCTGTATTTCTGCTTCACCTTCATCCCGATGTTCCTGGCCTACTGCGCCACGCTCATCGCGCCGGATCTGGTCGCCAAGTACATCGATACCGATTCGCAACTGATCCTGCCCAAGCTGTTGCTGGAGAAGGCGCCGCTGTTCGCGCAGGTGATGTTCTTCGGTGCACTGCTGTCGGCGATCAAGAGCTGCGCTTCGGCTACGCTGCTGGCGCCGTCGGTGACCTTCGCCGAGAACCTGTTGCGCCCGATCCTGGTGCGCAAGTGGCCGGCGATGACCGACAAGCAATTCCTGCGCTGGATGCAAGCGGTGGTGCTGGTCTTTACCACGGTGGTCACCTACATCGCCATGAACACCACGTTGTCCATCTACGGTCTGGTCGAAAATGCCTACAAGGTCACGCTGGTGGCGGCGTTCGTGCCGCTGGCGCTGGGTGTTTATTGGAAGCGCTCGACGACGCAAGGCGCGGTCGTATCGATGGTGCTCGGCCTGGTGAGCTGGGTCTCGCTTGAAGTGACGGCACCAGCGTGGACCGAGGTTTGGCTGCCGCACTTCGTGGGCTTCCTGGTGTCGTTGGTGAGCTTCATCGTGTTCTCGCTATTGCCGCAGAAGCTCCGCACACCACCCGTTCCGGTGCCGGGCCATGTGGTGCACCACGCTTTGCACGCCTCGCCGCCGCAAGTGGCTGCGGAAGGCAAGGGCGCCGGAGTCTAGTGACGGAATGGTGATCCGCACGGGGAGACTACCGGCCCACCTGACCGTCGCCTATGCGCTGCTCACGGTGTATGCCTGTCTCTTCCCGTTCACGGGCTGGCGCGATATCGGCACCAGCCCGTTCGTATTTCTGACGCTGCCCTGGCCGCGCTGGTTCACCTGGACCGACACGATCTTCAACGTGCTCGGCTACATCCCCTTGGGATTCGTTTTCGCCTCGGCGCTACGCCAGCATCAACGAGGTTGGCGCGCAGTGTTCATCGTCACCTTCGCCTGCGGACTGTTTAGCTTCTGCATCGAGTCGGCGCAGAACTACCTGCCGACACGAGTGGCCTCCAATATCGATCTGGCCTGCAACACCTTCGGTGCATTCGTCGGCGCATTGATGGGTGTGCGCTGGGGGCGTGTATTCGATGAGCACGGCGCGCTCGAGGGCTGGCGACAGCGGCGCTTTCATCGCGGCCATATCGGCGAGCTGGGAATGGTGCTCATTGCGCTGTGGTGGCTGACGCTGCTGGAGCCGAGCAACATTCTGTTCGGCAACGGCGACCTGCGGCCAATCTTCAACTTGCCTGCGCCGTTGGCGTTCTCGGTCAAGCGGTACGTGGTACTCGAAGCCGCCGTGGTTGCGGCGCAGATGCTGGCTGTCGGCCTTGTCATCCGTCGCACCATGCGCGAGCCAGCAGTCGGTGTGCTGGCTGTCGTGTTCGTGATCGGGCTGTGCGTAAAGATGATTGCGACGTCGGCTTTCGTCCGCCCGCCCGTGCCGCTGGAGTGGGCCAGCCCTGGCGCGCTGCGCGGCATTGCGGTCGGCTTTGCGCTGCTGGCGCTGACATGGCGCTTGCCTAACTGGGCTCAACACACGTTGGCGAGCGTATCGCTGTTATGCGCGACAGCGCTGGTCAATCTGGCGCCCGAGAATCCATTCGACTGGGACAACCTCAGCCTCATTCAACAGGGCAACTTTCTTAACTTTCACGGCCTCACCACCGTTGCCGCCAGTTCGTGGCCCTTCTTCGCGCTGGCCTACCTGACGGCACAGGGGGCGCTTGCTTCTCGGAGTGCGGCGCGATAGCTGCAGGTTGTCGACGACAAGAAAAAAGGGCGCCGAGGCGCCCTTTTTCTTTGTGCAATGAACTGACTCAAGCGCCCAATTCCGCGGCCGTACGGAAGTGTTGTTGCGCTTCGGTGACGCGGCCCAGTTGCTCGGCAAGACGCGCAAGCTCAAGGTGTGCAGCGCGGCTGGGCGAAACCGACAGAGACGCTTCGAAATAGCTCTGAGCCTTGCCCCACAATTGCCCGCGCAGGCACAGGCGGCCCAGTGTGAGCAGCAGGCCAGCGTCATCCGGATGATGCTTGAGCCAGCCCTCGGCGGTGGCGAGTTGGTCGCGTAGCTCTGGCGACTTGCAGCGGCCGTAGAGTACGGCCAACTCGGGCTCCCAGTCGCGGCGCAGGGCTTCTTCGATGGCGACGATGGCATCGCGGTCGGCGCTGGCGCCAATCAGGTGCGGAACGGCGCGGCACAGGAAGCCTATGTCGCGGCGCTCTTCTTCAGGAATGCTCGCCCATACGCGCTGCATGTTCTGCTGGTCGCCATCGGCGTCGCGCAGTTGTTCGAGCAGCGCACGGCGCAGCAGCGGCGCTGCTTGTTCTGCGGTCAGTGCGTGGTACTTGCGCAGTTGGCGGGCCAGTCGCGCTACTTCTTCCCAGCGTCCGCGCGCTTGCTCGGCCTGCAGCGTGAGCCGCAATGCCGCGATATGGCGCTGACCGCTGGCACGCAGTGTTTCGAGGTGCATGACGGCTTCATCGAAGCGGCGGTCAGCGATGGCGAACTCGGCTTCGAGCATGAGGCGCGCCGCGCGGATGTCCGTGTCATAGGCGCTGGCCTTGTCCATCCATTGGCGCCGGCGCGTGGGCTCGCGCATGGCGTGCGCGGACCGAGCGGCCATGAGCGCCGATAGCCCGCAGGACTCACCGCCGTCGAAAGCCTGCTCGGCGTTGCGATAGGCCTGGCCGAAACGGCCTTCCATGAACAGACGCTCAGCGCTGCGCAGCGCAGCGGCGGCACGTTCGCGTTGCTTCGCCGCGCGGAACGCGGCCACTGCTGTCGGTAATGCCAGCGTGCGCGAGATGAAGCGGATCAGCCCGTACATGACGGTGAATGCCGCGACCCACAGCAGCACCAACAGGTTCATCGAAATTTGCAGGCGATACGGCGGCCACACGAACAACGCGTAGGAGGTGTTGTAGCGCGCGGCGACGGCCAGGCCCGCGGCGATGGCAAACAGGGCCAGCAACCACAGCAGGGTGCGCATGATCTGTCTCTCCCTTAGCGCGAGCCGAGCTTGACGCTGCGTAGCGCCGCTTCGGTCTCGTTGAGGGAGGGCAGGTTGACCGACAGGCGCGCGCCTTCGATCTGCTTGAGTTCGGCGACCATGCCGGCCACCGGGCGGGCATCAACGTCGAAGTAGCGCTCAAGCCAGCGACGCGACTGCATGACGTCTTCGTTGAACACCTTGCCGTCGCGCTGGAGCAACGCCAAGCGTGCCGACAGCAGACGCAGGCGCAGATTTTCGCGCAGATAAATGGCGTGCTGCGGTGACAGCAACGCGGGTTCGGGGCGGTCGAGCCGCTCGATGCGTATGAGTTCGCGGAACTCGTCCCACAGATCGCTGAAGAGACTGCCGACCCAGCTCGGCGCTTCGGCCGTGTCGGCCACCGGCGCACTGGTGGCAATGGGCGCACTCGCTTGCGTGGAGGTCGGGCGGCGGGTGTTGCGAACGACATTGTTGCGTGGTGTCGCGAGCGCAGCTTTGGCCGGGGTGTGTTCGAAGCCCAGCGGCAGGGTGTCGATGCGGCCCAGCATCGCGTCGAGCGTCACGCTCATGCTGTCGACATCGGCCAGGGGCAATGCACGCAGGCGGTCCATGTCGCGCGCCAGCAGCTTGCGCACGGAAATCAATTGCGGGCGGTCGAGCGAAGCGAGGCTGTTGTCAGCCGCTTGCAGCGCGGCCAGCGCGGCCGGTACGTTGCTCGCCAGTTGAAGCTGCTGCGAGGCGATGTTGACGGCTTGCGTGGCCTGGGCCAGCGTGCGCTCGTCGCGCGCACGGGAGAACTCTTGGTAGAGCGAATCGAGCGCTGCCTGTTGCCCCTGGGCTTGTGCCTGTTCGGCCTCGAGCACGGCGGTCTTGGATTGCAGCGTCTGGAGCGCTTCCTGGTTTTGTCGCGCGATGGCGCGCGCTTCTTTGGCAGCGGTGTCGCCATCCGCCAGGCGCCGCGTGAATTCGTTCTGCGTGCGGCGCAATTCGTTGCGGGTGTCCACCCACTGCCAGGCAAGCAGCGCGAGCGCGATCATCATGATGATGAGCACGGGGTGGCGCCACGAGAATGCACGTGGAGCCCGAGGCGTACGGGGAGGGGCGGCGGGCTCGTTGGCCGGGCGTTCTAGGGGTTCGGTCATGCCGTGATTCTACCCAAAGTGCTGGCGCAAAGCCCCGACGATGCCCTCATCTCCGGGGGCGGCGAGGCTGACCTGTTGTGCGCCGAGCAAGGAAACCGATTTCGCTATGCGCGCGTGGGAAACAAACACCGGGGTGCGTTGCAGGACGTCGGCCGCGCGCGGTCCGACGATGTCGGCGAAAAAGCGCGCCCCTTCGCTGCTTGTAAACACCAGTGCGTCGAGCGCTCCGGCGTCGTGCAGGGCGAGGAGCGGGGCAGGATCGGTGGCGGCTTTCTGGCGCCGGTAACAGCCCACCAAATCCACCGTTGCGCCGCGCTCCCGCAGCGTTTCGGCGATCAACTCCCGGCCGCCGTCGCCGCGCAGGATCAGCACGCGCTTGTTCCTCACTGCATCGGCCGAGAAAGCGGGCAGCGCAAGGACCGATTCCGAATCGAAACCGTTCGTTGGAGCGATGACGTCGTCAAAACCCCGCGCCTGCAATGCCCGTGCGGAGGACGGGCCGACCGTTGCGACGGCAAGCGTGCTGGGCCAGCCGCTTCGCGGCAGGCTGGCGAATGCATGGGAGACGGCGTTGGGGCTGACGAAGAATGCCAGTTGGTAGTCAGTCAGATTGCCCGCGAGCGTGCGCAGTGGGGCGTCATCTTCGAGCGGGGCGATGTCGATGACGGGGAAGATGAACGCCAGGGCACCCTCGGCTTCCAGCAGCGCGGCAAGCCAGCCGGATTGTTCGCGCGGCCGGGTAATCGCGATGGTGCGGCCGGCGAGGGGCATGTCAGCGAAGCTCGGCGAGGATGTCGCGAGCACCGCCCGCGAGCAGTTGGTCCGCGAGCTGGCGGCCAAGGTTCAGCGCGTTGGCGACATCGACCGTTGCCGCCTGCCCTTGGGCGCGAACGAAACGCGCACCATCGGGCGTCGCGACAAAGGCGCGCATGGAAAGACCGTCCTCTCCCGCTTCGCAGAACGCGCCGATGGGAACATCGCAGCCGCCCTGCAGGGCTTGCGTGAGGGCGCGTTCGGCCGCGACGCAGACCGTGGTGTCGTGATCGATCAAGGGTGTCAGCCATTGCGCGACTTCTGGGCGATCCGCTCGGGCTTCGATGCCAAGCGCGCCCTGCCCGGCGGCGGGCAGGGAAATTTCCGTGGGCAGTTCGGCGCGGATGCGGTCAGCCAGCCCGAGCCGGCGCAGGCCTGCCGCCGCGAGGATGATGGCGTCGAACTGGCCTTCGTCGAGCTTGCGCAGCCGGGTGTCGAGGTTGCCGCGCAGCGGATGGACGCCCAGGTACGGGTATTGGGCGTGGATCTGCGCTTCGCGCCGCAGACTCGACGTACCGACCACCGCGCCCGGCGGCATGTCGTCGAGACTGTCATATCCGTTGGAGACGAATGCGTCCTGAGGGCGTTCGCGCGCCAGCGTGGCAACCAGCGCGAACTGGGGCGGCAGCTCGGCGGGCACGTCCTTCATTGAGTGCACGGCCAGATCGGCCCGGCCATCAAGCAAGGCTTCTTCGAGTTCCTTCACGAACAGGCCCTTGCCGCCGACCTTGGATAGTGTGCGGTCCAGTATCTGGTCGCCGCGCGTGGTCATGCCAAGCAATTCGACGGCGCAGCCCGGCCAGGCGGCTTCGAGCCGAGCCTTGACGTGCTCGGCCTGCCATAGGGCGAGACGGCTTTCGCGGGTGGCGATGACAATGCGAGTCGGAATGTTCGGGGTCGAGGACATGTGCTTGTGTGCAAAGAGAAAAACCGCACTCAGGGCATGGATTTTGCACGGTGCGCGACAAGGAAGATGTTAACACGCGTACCTCAACCCTTCGAGGCAGCGTAGACGCGGGTTTCGGGCTTTTCTGCTGCGCCATTGGTGGGCGTTCGCGCGCGCTTATGCTCCAAAGTGGCGCCTCAGGCTGATATATTTCAATCCTTTTGGTCGCGCCAATCCCCGGGCGTGCATTTCTTAGCGGGTCGGAATTTCGAGATGAGCACGAACAACGAACAAGATAAAGACATCCCCCTGCGTGAAGACACTCGTCTGCTGGGCCGTATCCTTGGCGATACGGTTCGTCAGCAGGAAGGTGACGCCGTGTTCAACGTGGTGGAGAAGATCCGCCAGACCTCCATTCGCTTCCACCGCGATGCCGACGCGACCGCCCGCGCCGAACTCGAATCCATGCTCGACGCGCTCTCGCGCGAAGACACCAATCATGTGGTGCGTGCGTTCAGCTACTTCTACCAACTGGCGAACATCGCAGAAGACCAACACCACATCCGCCGCTCGCGCGCCCACCTTGTCGCGGGCTCCGCTGCCCGCGAAGGCACGCTTGAGCACGCGCTGCATCTGGCCGACGAGGCCGGGGTGTCGAACGACAAGATTCGCCAGTTCTTCGATGATGCGCTGGTCAGCCCGGTGCTGACGGCCCACCCGACCGAAGTGCAGCGCAAGAGCATCCTGAATTGCCAGTTGCGCATTGCGCAGTTGCTGGATGCCCGCGACCGTATCCAGATGACGCCCGAAGAGCTCGCCGAGAACGACGAGAACCTGCGTCGCTCCGTGCTGGTGCTGTGGGAAACGCGCATGCTGCGCCCGGTCAAGCTGTCGGTCATCGACGAAGTGGCCAACGGGCTGTCCTACTACGACTACACCTTCCTGCGCGAACTGCCGCGCATGTATGCGCGTATCGAAGACATCCTGAGCCAGCGTGACGATGGCTTCAAGAATGTCGAGCTGGCGAACTTCATGCGCATGGGTAGCTGGATCGGCGGCGACCGCGACGGCAATCCGTTCGTGACGGCCGACGTGCTGCGCCAAGGGCTGCGCATGCAGTCGCAAGTTGCCTTCAGTTTCTATCTGGACGAGATCAATCGTCTGGCTTCCGGCATGTCACTGTCGAGCATGCTGGTAAAGATGTCCGACGAGGTAAAGGCTCTGGCCGAGTGCGGCCCGACTTCGAGCGCCCATACCGAGGACGAGTACTACCGCCGCGCGCTGCGCTGCATCTATGCGCGTGTGTACGCCACCGCCGAAAATCTGCTCGGACAACCGGTTGGCCGCGAGCCGTTCTTTGCTGCCGAGCCCTATGCGTCGGCCAAGGAATTCCTCGCCGACCTCGAAATCATCCATCGTTCGCTCGCCACGCATGGCTCGGGCTCGCTCACGCGCGGTCGCCTGCGTCAGTTGCGTCGTGCGGTGAGAGTGTTCGGCTTCCACCTGGCTTCGATCGACGTGCGCCAGAATTCCGCTGTGCACGAGCGTACCGTCGCCGAGTTGTTGGCGCAGGCTCGCCCCGGCATCGATTACCTGCGCCTGGACGAAGACGCCCGCGTTGCACTGTTGCTCGAAGAGTTGGCCACGCCGCGCCCCTTGTCGTCGCAATACCTTGAGTATTCCGAAGAGACCGAAGGCGAACTGGCGATCTTCCGTGCGATTGCGGACGTGCATCGCCTGTATGGCCCGTCGTGCGTCCCCAATGCCATCATCTCGATGACGACGGGCGTGTCGGACATGCTGGAACTGGCCGTGTTGCTGAAGGAAGTCGGCCTGCTGCGCCCGCATGAGCGTCAGTTGGATGTGAACATCATTCCGCTGTTCGAAACCATCGGCGACTTGCAGGATTCGGCGCGCGTGATGAACCGCCTGCTGTCGATCCCGCAATACAGCCAGCTGCTGGCCTCGCGCAACGCGACGCAGGAAGTCATGCTGGGCTACTCCGACAGCAACAAGGACGGCGGCTTCCTCACCTCGGGCTGGGAGCTCTACAAGGCAGAAATCCAACTGGTGGATGTGTTTCGCCAGCATGGCGTGCGCTTGCGCCTGTTCCACGGCCGCGGCGGTTCGGTTGGCCGCGGCGGCGGCCCGAGCTATCAGGCCATCCTGGCGCAGCCGGGCGGCGCGGTGCAGGCGCAAATCCGTCTGACTGAACAGGGCGAAGTGATCGCGTCGAAGTACTCCAACCCGGACGTCGGTCGTCGCAATCTGGAGGTGCTGGCGGCTGCGACTTTCGAAGCAACCCTGCTGGCCCATCCAGAAGCCGCGCCGCGCGCCGAATATCTGGCCGCGATGGACGAGCTTTCCGATCTGGCGTTCAAGGCTTACCGCGGTCTGGTCTATGAGACCGAGGGCTTTGAGAAGTACTTCTGGGAGTTCAACCGTGATTGCCGAAATCGCGCACCTGAACATCGGTTCGCGCCCGGCTTCGCGCAAGAAGAGCACGGCCATCGAAGATCTGCGCGCCATTCCCTGGGTTTTCTCGTGGGCGCAGTGCCGCCTGATGCTGCCGGGCTGGTTCGGCTTTGGCTCGGCAGTCACCCAGTACGTTGAAAAGCACGGACAGAAGGGGCTGGAACTGCTGCAGTCGATGCACAAGGAGTGGCCGTTCTTTGCCTCGCTGTTGTCGAACATGGACATGGTGCTGGCCAAGAGCGACATCGGCATCGCCTCGCGCTATGCGCAGTTGGTGAAGGACCCGGCGCTGCGCGACGCGATCTTCCCGCGTATCAAGCAGGAATGGGAAACCACCATTCGCTGGTTGCTCGACATCTCTGGTCAGAAGGAACTGCTCGACGCCAACCCGCTGCTTAAGCGTTCGATGCGTAACCGCTTCCCGTATCTGAATCCGATCAACCACGTGCAGGTCGAGTTGCTGCATCGCTTCCGCGAAGGCAACGAGGACGATCGCGTGCGTCGCGGCATCCATCTGTCGATCAACGGCGTTGCGGCCGGTCTGCGCAACAGCGGTTGATCGATTTGCCCGTCGGCGTAAGCTGATGCGACTAAGCAAACAAGACGCCCCGCAAGGGGCGTCTTGCATTGGGCGCCAGGTGTTCGTCCGGAGGAGTGCCATGCCGTCATCGAAGAGTGAATTGCGTCGAGGGCTCGATGCGCTGCGTCGCGGCGAGTGGGATCTTGCTCACAAGATCGCCCAGGCGGATGAGTCGATGGGCGGCCACTGGTTGCATGGCATCGCGCACACCATCGAGGGCGACGAAGGCAATGCTCGCTATTGGTATGCAAAGGCTGGGCGTGCGTTCCCCGGCATGGGCCACACGAATGCTGAACTTGATGCGTTGTCGGAGGCGCCGAATGGCTGAGCGGCTGGACTTGCGTCGTGTGGTTGTCATCGGCAGCAGTGGCGCCGGCAAGACGACTTTTGCCGGCGAGTTAGCGGCGTGTCTGAGTGTGCCCCATGTGCAGCTTGATGCTCTGTATTGGGAAGCCAACTGGACGGCGGTCGACAAAGAGATATTTCGGCAGCGCGTGATAGCGTGCGCCGCAGACGATCAATGGGTTGCCGATGGAAACTACCGCAGCGTACGCGACGTGCTGTGGGCAAGAGCGACGACGATCGTGTGGCTCGACTACAGCTTTCCGCGCGTATTCAGCCGCCTGGTTGGCAGAACTGTGCGGCGCGCGTGGACGCGTGAAGAGATCTTCAGCGGCAATCGTGAGTCATGGCGGATGTCGTTCGCCGACAAGGAATCCGTGATCTGGTGGATGCTGAAGACATGGCGTCGCCATCAGCGCGATTTCGGCGAACTCATGCGCGATCCGGCCTATGCGCATGCAACCCGCGTATCGCTATGCCGCCCTGAGAGCGGCACGGAATTCCACCGCCGCGCGACAGCGGCGCTGGTGTCGCTGAGCGACTAGCGCGACGCTTGCACGCGCGAAGGCGCGCTAAGCCGGGCATAGGCGCAACACGCGGCAAAAAGAACCACGCACAGCGCCGCTTCAATCCAGCCCAGTGTTGCGGACAGGCCGTGGTCTGAGCCGCCCCGCACGGTGCCTTCGATGAAATACAGCCACACAGCCAGACTGACCCACTGGTACGTGTAGCGCCGTCCATGCAGCAGTCCGCGTAGCGGTAGCAGTAATGGCAGCGCCTTGAGCACCAGCCACGACCCGCCCGGTCGCAGCGGCGCCAACCATAGCTCCCACGCCAGGCTGAGCGCGATCAGTGCGAGCAGCGTGGCAACGGATACGACGCGCAGTGTCCGCAGATTCATGAGCGAGCCGCCAGTCGAAGCGCGGCTTCAGCAAGACGCACGCCTTGTACGAAGGCAAGACGCTTTTCGTCTTCGGTCAGCGTGGCATCGCCATCCATGCCGGCGTGATGACTGGCGCCATATGGCGTGCCGCCCGCGCGCGTGCCGTTGAGGGCGGGTTCGCTATAGGGCAGTCCGATCAGCAGCATGCCGTGGTGGAACAGCGGCAGCATCATGGACAGCAACGTGGATTCCTGCCCGCCGTGCAGGCTGGCGGTAGACGTGAATACGCAAGCCGGTTTGCCCGACAGAGCGCCGGACAACCAGGGGCCTGCCGTGCCGTCGAGAAAGTACTTAAGCGGCGCGGCCATGTTGCCGAAGCGCGTTGGCGAGCCCATCGCCAGACCGACGCACTCTTCAAGGTCGCGCAATTCGACATAGGGCGGACCGTCGGCGGGCAGGTCGGATTCCACCGCCTCGCAGACGGCGGATACCTTCGGCACCGTACGCACACGCGCCGTGGCGCCCGGCACGGATTCGATGCCTCTGGCGATCTGCGCGGCCAGTGCCCGCACGGAACCACGGTGGCTGTAATACAGAACGAGGATTTCTTTCATGGAACGAGGCAATCGTAGAATGCCGGCATTATACGAAGCGAGCATCGATAGATGACCCGGAACTTGCTCCAGCGCTGGCACGGTAGTGCAGCGGCGGATTTTGTGCAGCTCGTGCGGGCGCGTTTCGCCGCAGTTCGCGTCGCGCAGGTCGCCGGCAGCCTTACCTACACCTCTCTACTGTCATTGGTGCCACTGGTGACCGTGGTGTTGACCGTCATGAGCCAGTTTTCGCAATTTGCGCGGCTGGGCGTGTCGATGCGCGCGTTTCTCATTGAGAACCTGCTGCCCGATCGGGCCGGCAAGGTCATCGCCACGTACGCTGTTCAGTTCAGCCAGAAAGCGTCGAATCTGACCATTGTGGGCACCGCGTTGCTCATCGTGACCGCCGTGCTGCTGCTGCAGACGGTGGAGCACACGTTCAACAACATCTGGGATGTGCGTCGTCTGCGGCCGTGGTGGCTGCGACTGCCAACGTACTGGCTTGCCATCACGCTGGGCCCGATCATCTTTGCCGCTAGCGTGGCCGCCACCAGCGAACTGATCAGCGTGTCGCTTGGCCTGGTGGACAACCCTCGCTGGATCGGTGGGGTGATCTATCGCCTGTTCCCCGCCATCCTGTTGGCATTTTTCTTTGGTTACCTGTTCCATACCGTGCCCAACCGTCGGCTGGTGTTGTGGCACAGCGCCGTGGGCGGACTTGTAGCAGGCCTGGGCGTCGTGGTGATTCAGCGAATCTTCGGGTTGTATCTGGCGAAGCTGCCGAACTTTACGCTGATCTATGGCGCGTTTTCGGTCGTGCCGATCTTCCTGATCTGGCTGTATCTGTCGTGGATTGCCGTACTGCTCGGCGCTATCGTGGCCGCAGTCTTGCCGGACTTCATCGAGCGCCGCCGCGTGCTGCCGGACACCACGAGTGGTCGTGTTCAGGCTGCCTTGCGCATGACTGTGGCGCTGGTCGAGGGGCAACGTGCCGGGCGTGCGTTGCCGCCAGCGCAACTGGCGCGTCGCAGCGGACAGCCGCCGACTCGCACCGAACACATGCTCGAAGACATGCGCGCTGCCGGTTGGGTGGTGCGTACCGATGCGGGGGATTGGTCGCTGTCGATGGCGGCGGATCGACTCCGGCTGGGCGACATCATCCTGACGCTGGCGATTGGTCTGGTGCCGGGGGAGTCGAAATTTGCGCGACTCAATGATGCCGATCAGCGTGTCATCGACGCCGTACTGGCGCGGGTGCAGGCGGCGCTCGATACGCCCATCACGCATTTGCTGGACTCAGAAGAGGGCGGTGCGCGAGGCTAGATAGGGTAGGGGTCGATCTCGAACTGGAACAGTTCGATATTGGAGGTCTGCATGTCGAGGCTGAGCAAGCGGCCTTGCGCGACATAGAGCCGATCCACGTCCGACAACAGCGCGAAGCGCCGAGATGTGTATGTGCCGGACGGTGCGAGGATGGCTTGGTGCTGCCGTAACGCGGGCAGCACGGGCAGTACCAGGGCTTCTGTCAGTGTCATGCGGCGTTCTGCCTGACGGAAACCGACCTGCACAGGTATCGCGCCCTGCGACACGATCTGCAAACCGATCTCAACACGTCCCGGGGCGTCGCTGCGTAGCCAGCGGACGATACAAATACTCCAGTCCTCATTCGGCTCACGACGCAATGCGATCGCGGTGCCTGCCGAGACGCCGGCGGCAAGCGAGCGCAGTTGCATGATCGAGAAGCCGCCGGGGCTTTCATTGAGGACTTCCCAGCGCGATACGTCGTCGGAATTGCCGTGACGCAGCGTCTTCCAGATCGCGGCCAGTCCGACACAGGCATCAACAGCATAGTGCTGTTCGCGCCGCGGCAGTTCGCGGCGCGCAGGCGCGGTCCAGCGTTGGCGCAGGCGCGACAGCAGTGCAGCAGGCTGTACGTCACGGCCGTTTTCATCAGTGAAAAGCTCGACGCGATTGCGACCGGCATCGTGGCGGGTGAGCGCTTCGGCGGCTCGGCGCGCCAGTACAGCCGTCGAAAAATAAAGCAGCCGTCCTTCGCGCGGTGGTTCGCGCCGCACCCAGGCATAGGGCTCGCCACCACGATCGGGGTCGAGCCAGTACCACGTGGTATCCGGCGTGGTTGGGCGCTCTTCCTGCAGATGGAGCTGATTGGAAGCCCGTTGCAGATATTCAGCGGCCCAATCGAGTTCTGCGGGTGCAAGCCCGGGGGTATCAAGCGTGCCGAGCGACAGCAGGCGTTTGTAATGGGCGAGTGCGGATTCGGCCGGACTGCCCGGCTGCTGCTGCGCATCGGCCTCATAGCGGGAGAGGGCGAAAATCCGATGGGCACAGGACCAGAAATCGGCAGGAGCTTCGAGTCCGGCCTGCTGCACGATGAGGAAGTTCTCCGCCTGCAATCGAAGGGCTCGCGCCGCGACGGTATCGTTCAGCCGGGGCAGGGTGCGCAGGGCGCCTTGGTGGGCGTCTTCCAGCACGCGCTCGAAACCTTTGGCAATGCGTAGAAGAATGGCGGACAGTGCAACCGATGCCTCGCGCAGCGCCCCATTCAGCGGGCGGCCCTGTTCGCGCAGGCGGGCGCGATAGTCGGTGCTCAGGCGCAGGGCGCGAGTGTGGAACAGTTCGATGCAGCGATGGTATTGCGCACTGGTGATTGCTGGGTCATCCAGCAAGGCGAAATGGCGCGACAGCGCACGGATCTCTTCCACCACGTCGCCGGCAGGCTGCGTAGTGAGCCAGTCGATGATGCCGTGAATGGCTTCAGGCGCGGTCGTCGTTCCGGCAGTCATTATGGCGCGGGGCAGAGTCCGGTTCGGGTTGAGTGTCCTGAACAGCCCGCTGGAGCAGGCTTGCCGGACGCGAATGACACAGTTTATTGCATCTGTCAGAACATGCCGAATTCATGCGACGGACGTGCCCGCCTGGGTATCGACGGGTTTGCAGAGTATTCAATTGAAGCGCTTGAATCCATTGCGTTTCTGGTTTAAAGTCGCGAGTTCTTCCAAATTTGGATCACAGGATAACCATCATGGTCGTAATCCGCCTTGCCCGCGGTGGCGCCAAGAAGCGCCCGTTCTTCAACATCGTCGCTGCCGACTCGCGTAACCGTCGCGATGGCCGCTTCATCGAGCGCGTGGGCTACTACAACCCGGTCGCCGCTGAGTCGGAAGTCGGTCTGTCGATCAACGCCGAACGTCTGGCTTACTGGAAGCAAAACGGCGCGCAACTGTCGCCCACCGTCGAGCGCCTGGTCAAGCAACACGCCAAGGTTGCCGCCTGATTAACGCTGGTTCGGCTGCCATGATCGTGCTGGGCCGCATCACCGAGCCCTATGGCGTTCGTGGCTGGATCAGAATTCACCCTTTCGGCGACGATCCCGAAACGCTGGGAAAGATGCCGCAGTGGTGGCTTGGTAGCAATCCGGATTCCCAGGATCCGGCTGATTGGGTGGCGTACGATCTGCGTGCCTGCCGCCCGCATGGAAAGGGCTTGGTCGCCCAGCTGGCCGAGAGCGTAGATCGCAACGCGGCCGAAGCACTTCAAGGAATGTTCGTTGCCGCCCCGCGCGAGGCCATGCCTGCGACGGCGGAAAATGAATACTACTGGGGCGATCTGGTCGGGCTGCGCGTCGTCGGTAACGGCGGCGTAGCGCTAGGCACTGTGCGAAGCCTGATGGAAACAGGCGCCCACGATGTGCTGGAGGTCGTCAACGGCGAAGCCGTTCGGCTGATCCCCTTCGTTGGCGCTTACGTCGGCAAGGTCAACGTAGTCGCGGGCGAACTGCACGTGCAGTGGGAAGCTGACTGGTAGGCGTTGCGATGCGTTTCGATGTCGTGACGATTTTTCCTGAGATGTTCGCTGCTGTGCGGGATTTCGGGATTTCCCGGCGGGCCGTCGAACGCGGCTTGTGGCAGTTGCAATGCTGGAATCCGCGCGATTTCACCGCGGATGCTCACCGCACCGTTGATGACCGTCCCTACGGGGGCGGACCCGGCATGGTGATGCTGGCCGAGCCGCTTGAGCGTTCTCTGGATGCTGTCCGTGAGGCCCAGGCATCCGGTGGGGCGGTCGGGCGAGTGGTGTATCTGTCGCCGCAGGGTGCGCCGATGACGCACGATGCAGTCATGCGCTTGGCCCAAGAGCCGGCGCTGACGCTGTTGTGTGGCCGGTACGAAGGTGTTGATCAGCGTCTGATCGATGACCGGGTTGATGAAGAGATTTCCATTGGAGATTTCGTGGTGTCTGGTGGTGAATTGCCAGCCATGATGCTCATTGATGCCGTCGTCAGGCTTCTGCCCGGCGCCTTGAACGATGCGGATTCTGCAGTCGAAGATTCGTTCGTTGCCGGTTTGCTGGACTGCCCGCATTACACGCGGCCGGAGCAATACAAGGCTGAATCGGTACCGTCGGTGCTGCTCAGTGGCAACCACGCCGAAATCCGGCGCTGGCGCCTGAAGCAGTCGCTGGGCCGGACTTGGCTGAAGCGCCCCGATCTGTTGCAAGGTCGTGCGCTCAGTCGCGAAGAGAAATCCTTGCTTGAAGCTTTCAAGCAGGAGCATGCGTCCTCATCGCAAGACGAGGGCAACTAGAAAGTGACGTATCAGGTGGCGACCTGCTCTGCGTCCAAGGCTCGAGTCCACGGGCCATCGTTTACTTGATTGGAGTTACGCAAATGAACTTGATCGATCAGCTCGAACAGGAAGAGATCGCCCGCCTGGGTAAGACCATCCCCGAATTCGCACCCGGTGACACCGTCATCGTGCAAGTGAAGGTGAAGGAAGGTAACCGCGAGCGTCTGCAGGCGTACGAAGGTGTGGTCATCGCCAAGCGCAACCGCGGCCTGAACTCGTCCTTCATCGTTCGCAAGATCTCGTCGGGCGAAGGCGTGGAACGTACGTTCCAGAGCTATTCCCCGCTGGTGGCCAGCGTTGAAGTGAAGCGTCGTGGCGATGTCCGCCGCGCCAAGCTGTACTACCTGCGCAGCCGTTCCGGCAAGTCGGCACGTATCAAGGAAAAGCTGACTTTCCGCACCAACAAGGCCTGATCCTCCTGGTTCAGACCCCGAACGCCCCGGCTTGTCCGGGGCGTTTTGCTTTCTGCGAACCGAGGCCGTATCAGGCTGTCACAGACTTGAATTTGACGCTACCCGCCCTCAGTTCGATAATTGACCGATCGTTATCAGGAGTACCCCATCATGAACGCCGTCACCGACCTGCCCGCTGATCCCCTCGTTTTCACCGACAACGCCGCCAACAAGGTCAAAGAGTTGATCGACGAAGAAGGTAACGCGGAGCTCAAGCTGCGTGTTTTCGTGTCCGGTGGTGGGTGCTCCGGCTTCCAGTACGGATTCACCTTCGACGAAGAAACCAACGAAGACGACACCGTGCTGACCAAAAATGGTGTGACTCTGTTGATCGATGCAATGAGCTACCAGTATCTGGTTGGCGCGGAGATTGACTACTCCGAAGGCATCGAAGGTTCGCAGTTCGTCATTCGGAATCCGAATGCAACGACCACCTGCGGTTGCGGTTCGAGTTTTTCGGTCTGAGCGATAAGGTTCACTCGAAAAAACAGGCGCTTTGAGCGCCTGTTTTTGTTTGGGTCGGCCGCTTTCAGGCGGGATAGATCGCGCCAAGGATGCGCGGGCCGATTGCTCCGGTGACCGAAGGAAGATTGCCCGCCAGGCGTGCCACGCAGTGGTGGGCGAGCCATGCGAAGGCGAACGCCTCCATCCACTGGCCGGGGACGCCATAGGTGTCCGTCGATTCGACGACAGCGGGTGCGACGAGCGCAGCCAGTCTTTCCTGCATAAAGGTGTTTCGCGCACCGCCTCCACATACGAGCAGGCGCACCGGGTTGCCGCAATGGGTAGCCACGGCATCCGCGATGGATCGGGCAGTTAGCTCTAGCAGGGTGGCCTGCACATCCTCGGGGCGTTCGTCTCCGCGCAGCAGGGATTGGAGCCACTCGATCGAAAACTCTTCACGTCCGCAACTCTTGGGCGGGCGTGCGCTGAAGAACGGATGGGCGAGCATGCGCTGCAGCAGCGCATCGATGACTCGCCCAGTGCGGGCCCAGGCCCCGTCTTCGTCAAATGAATCGCCGCGGTGTGATTGAATCCAGCCATCCAGCAGGGCATTGGCAGGCCCGGTGTCGAAGCCGTTTACGGCGCCTTCGCCCTCAGGCAGATTCGTGATGTTGGCGATTCCTCCAAGATTCAGAACAACCCTGTGCTCGGACGCGCACCCCAACACTTCGCGATGAAACGCAGGCACCAGTGGCGCCCCTTGCCCACCAGCAGCGATGTCTCGATTGCGAAAGTCGGCAACTACGTCGATTCCGCAGCGCTCAGCGATCAGGGCCGGTTGATTCAGTTGAAGCGAGAACCCTTTTTCTGGGCGATGCCGTACGGTCTGTCCATGGCAGCCGATGGCTGCGATGTCCGACCGCGAAAGCGAGGCGGCGTCGAGTAGCTCGTGCGTTGCTCGGGCGTACTGTTCGGCCAGTTCGACGGACAACTCGCAGGCAAGTTGAAGCTCTCCTTCGCGTGGCCGATTGAGGCTTAGCAGTTGTTCGCGAAGCTGGGCCGGAAAGGGGAGGTGATGGCTCGCGACCAGTCGTGGGCGTGAATCCAGATTCGTTGCGACGACTGCGTCCACCCCATCCAGGCTGGTGCCTGACATGAGACCGACGAACAGCGCCTTGTTTGTCACTTAGTTGGCCTGTGCAACCGCGTTGGCTTGATCTGCGATGGCCAGGCGTTGCAGCAGGCCCGCCGTGTTGGCACGGAAGGTTGCCAGTTGTTGGCCATTCAGCGGTGCAGCGCCGGGCAGGGCGATCTTCATCGCGTCCTTCGGCTCGCCATTCACGCGAACTTCGTAGTGCAGGTGTGGGCCTGTTGCCCAGCCGGTGCTGCCAACAAAGCCAATGGTCTCGCCCTGTTCGATGCGCGCGCCCTTCTTCATGTTGGCGGCGAAGCGTGAGAGATGAGCGTAGGCCGTCGAATAGCCGCGATCATGACGTAGTACGACGATGTTGCCGTACCCATTCTGCCATCCGGAGAAGTCGATCACGCCGTCTGCGGTGGCGCGCACTTTGGTACCCGTTGCTGCGGCGAAATCGGTGCCCGAATGCTTGCGCCACTGCTTGAGGATCGGGTGGAAGCGCATGCTGAAGCCCGACGACACTCGGGAGAACTCCAGCGGAGAGCGCAGGAAGCCTTGCCGCAGGCTGCGGCCCTCGGCGGTGTAGTATTCGCCGCGCCCTGACGGCGTGCCGTACCAGATTGCGCTGTGACGCTGGCCAGCGTTCACGAACTCCGCAGCCAGAATGCGCCCGGTGCGCACTGGGGCACCATTGAAGTAAGCCGTTTCATACACAACGCTGAAACGGTCTCCACGGCGCAAATCGCGATGAAAGTCGATTTCGCTACCGAAAATGTCCGCCAGCGAGGTCGCAACGCTGTCCGGCAGGCCCGCCTCATCCGTTGCGCCAAACAGTGAGCTGCGGATCGTGCCGCTCGCCATATGAATACGCTTCTCGGCGACGATGGGTTGTTCCTTGACCGTCAGTTGGCCGCCTTCGCGCGTGACCAGCATCGCTGTTTCGCCACCAGCTTTGGGGATGCTCAGTGTGTAGAGCTGGCCCTGGCGTGTCGTCAACGCCATTACCGTATTGCCGGTCTTGAGCAGTTGCACCACCGGGCGAGCCGCAGCGCTAGAGGCCAGGAATCCGCTCAGTTCCGGGTCCTGCACACCGAGATTCGCCAGGATCGCTGGCAAAGTGTCCCCTGAGCGAACGACCCATTCATGCATGAACGGGGTGCCAGTGGCGTCTACGTATTCGTAGGAAGGGAGCGTCAGCTCTTCTTCGATCGCCTGCGCCTGCGGAGCGGTTGTCTGTGTCGGCATGGACACTGCCACAGCGGTCACCGCGCCGGAAAGAATGACGCCGGCCAGGGCAACGACGGGAGCGATCGGGAAACGACGTGGGGCGTGGCCACGTAGCTGAGCTAAAATTTCGTCTTTGTCTATTGAGCGCATAGTCCAGCATCGGCCTGAATCGCGCGAAATTTTACTCTGGAACGACAGATGGTAGATACCCTTGCGACGAGCGAAGCGCTCGAAATGATCAAGCGAGGCAGTGACGAGCTGCTGATCGAAGCTGAACTCGTGGAACGTTTGAAGACCGGGCGTCCGTTGCGCGTCAAGGCTGGTTTCGACCCGACCGCCCCGGATCTCCACCTGGGACATACGGTGCTCATCAATAAGATGCGGCACTTTCAGGACCTCGGCCACCACATCATGTTCCTGATCGGCGACTTTACGGGCCAGATCGGGGATCCGAGCGGCAAGAACACCACGCGCCCGCCGCTGACGCCAGAGCAGATCCAGCAGAATGCACTGACTTATCAGGAGCAAGTGTTCAAGATTCTCGATCCGGAGAAGACCGAGATCTGCTTCAACTCCGCATGGATGAACCAGCTTGGCGCCGCCGGCATGATCAAGCTGGCAGCTCAACACACCGTCGCGCGCATGCTCGAACGCGACGATTTCGCCAAGCGCTTCGCGGGTAACCAGCCGATCGCCATTCACGAATTCTTGTACCCGCTGTGCCAGGGCTACGACTCGGTGGCGATGAAGGCAGACGTCGAGCTGGGTGGTACAGATCAGAAATTCAACCTGTTGGTCGGTCGTGAACTCCAGAAACACTATGGTCTGGCGCCGCAGGTTGTCTTGATGATGCCGCTGCTGGAAGGGCTGGACGGCGTTAACAAGATGTCCAAGTCGCTCGGTAACTACGTGGGGATCAACGAGGCGCCGCAAGAGATCTTCGGCAAACTCATGTCGGTCTCGGACGAACTCATGTGGCGCTACTACGATTTGCTGTCGTTCCGTGGCAATGCCGAGATCGCAGCCCTAAAGCGACAGGTCGCCGAAGGGCGCAATCCTCGCGACGTCAAGGTCGAGCTGGCACAGGAGCTTGTTGCCCGTTTCCACGGGCAGGCTGCTGCGACCAAGTCGCTCGAGGATTTCGAGGCCCGCTTCCAGCGCGGCGCCATCCCGGACGAGATGCCGGAGGTCACGTTGACTGTGTCGGCGGACGGCATCAGTGCGCCGGCACTCCTGAAATCGGCGCAACTTACCGCGAGTACGTCTGAAGCGCTGCGCATGATCGATCAGGGTGGCGTCAAGGCCGATGGCGAGAAAGTAAGCGACAAGGCATTGATTTTTAAAGCGGGAGTCACTGTGGTGCTGCAGGTTGGCAAGCGTAAGTTCGCACGGGTGACGCTGGTTTCGTGAAATTTCTGTGACAAACTTCTTGACGGGGCGGGATTGGTTGTCCATAATCTCGCCTCTCTGCTGCTGACGCAACGAAAGACGCGAAAGCAGCAGGTCAAGTCGGCGAAGGCGGTCTTGAGCAGTTCGCAGTAGTGAATGGCTCGACAGTTTCGCAGGCGGTTTTAAAAGTTGTGCAGGGTGTTTTTGCCGCTTTCTAAATCGCCGGAACGATCGAATAAAAAAGATTGTTCAACAGGCTTGACGCAGTAAATAAGGTGTGTAGAATGCGCACCTCTCGCAGACAACGCAACGCAGCAATTCAGCGAAATCTGCGAAATAAATCAGGTGGTTAAGTCTCCTGATTCGCTCTTTAAAAAAATAGACAACCGATAGGTGTGGGTGCTTCGGTGGCTCGCTAAATTAAGTGGCACTTCGGTGTCACGAAAGCGAAGTAATTGAAGTGCCAACACTTTGAATCATAGATTCGTCAGTGAATTTAGAGTTTGGCCAAGTATTGAACTTAAGAGTTTGATTCTGGCTCAGATTGAACGCTGGCGGCATGCCTTACACATGCAAGTCGAACGGGTCTTTGGGGCTTGCTCCAAAGATTAGTGGCGAACGGGTGAGTAATGCATCGGAACGTACCCAGTCGTGGGGGATAACGTAGCGAAAGTTACGCTAATACCGCATACGTCCTAAGGGAGAAAGCGGGGGATCTTCGGACCTCGCGCGATTGGAGCGGCCGATGTCGGATTAGCTAGTTGGTAGGGTAAAAGCCTACCAAGGCGACGATCCGTAGCTGGTCTGAGAGGATGATCAGCCACACTGGGACTGAGACACGGCCCAGACTCCTACGGGAGGCAGCAGTGGGGAATTTTGGACAATGGGGGCAACCCTGATCCAGCCATGCCGCGTGAGTGAAGAAGGCCTTCGGGTTGTAAAGCTCTTTCAGACGGAAAGAAAAGGTCTCGGTGAATAATCGAGGTCGATGACGGTACCGTCAGAAGAAGCACCGGCTAACTACGTGCCAGCAGCCGCGGTAATACGTAGGGTGCGAGCGTTAATCGGAATTACTGGGCGTAAAGCGTGCGCAGGCGGTTGTGCAAGACAGGTGTGAAATCCCCGGGCTTAACCTGGGAACTGCGCTTGTGACTGCACGACTAGAGTACGGCAGAGGGGGGTGGAATTCCTGGTGTAGCAGTGAAATGCGTAGAGATCAGGAGGAACATCGATGGCGAAGGCAGCCCCCTGGGCCTGTACTGACGCTCATGCACGAAAGCGTGGGGAGCAAACAGGATTAGATACCCTGGTAGTCCACGCCCTAAACGATGTCAACTAGTTGTTCGGGAAGGTGACTTCTTGAGTAACGTAGCTAACGCGTGAAGTCAACCGCCTGGGGAGTACGGCCGCAAGGTTAAAACTCAAAGAAATTGACGGGGACCCGCACAAGCGGTGGATGATGTGGATTAATTCGATGCAACGCGAAAAACCTTACCTAGCCTTGACATGCCTGGAAGTCTGCAGAGATGCGGATGTGCCTTCGGGAACCAGGACACAGGTGCTGCATGGCTGTCGTCAGCTCGTGTCGTGAGATGTTGGGTTAAGTCCCGCAACGAGCGCAACCCTTGTCACTAGTTGCTACGCAAGGGCACTCTAGTGATACTGCCGGTGACAAACCGGAGGAAGGTGGGGATGACGTCAAGTCCTCATGGCCCTTATGGCTAGGGCTTCACACGTCATACAATGGTCGGTACAGAGGGTTGCCAACCCGCGAGGGGGAGCTAATCTCAGAAAGCCGATCGTAGTCCGGATCGTAGTCTGCAACTCGACTGCGTGAAGTCGGAATCGCTAGTAATCGCGGATCAGCATGCCGCGGTGAATACGTTCCCGGGTCTTGTACACACCGCCCGTCACACCATGGGAGTGGGTTCTACCAGAAGCAGGTAGCCTAACCGTAAGGAGGGCGCCTACCACGGTAGGGTTCATGACTGGGGTGAAGTCGTAACAAGGTAGCCGTATCGGAAGGTGCGGCTGGATCACCTCCTTTCTAGAGCAAGCGCAGCTTGCCGCAAGTACCCACAACCTATCGGTTGTTTGGCAGCAACAAGGGCGAGGAGCCCGGATGGTCGCGCAGCGCGAACGGCAATGAGTTTGTTTGTGCTGGTGATGATTCTGGAGCGGCCCTTACCGTAAAACGATAAGGGTCAGTAGCTCAGTCGGTTAGAGCACCGTCTTGATAAGGCGGGGGTCGTAGGTTCGATTCCTACCTGACCCACCAGTATCGGGGGATTAGCTCAGCTGGGAGAGCACCTGCTTTGCAAGCAGGGGGTCGTCGGTTCGATCCCGTCATCCTCCACCAATCCTTGGAAATCGAGTGTTACGCAAAGCGTCATTCGTCAGCGCAGTGAAGTGTCACTGTCTTGACGAATGAATCTTCGCAAGAAGGTTTATCGGTTGTTGCTCTTTAACAAAGTGGAAGGTAAAGACAATCATGGCAAGCATGCCAGGGCAAATATGTCCTCGTGTGTTTGACATGGGTTGTGATTGCATCGATTTGTACTGTTTGCGAACCAGCGGCAGTGCAACTCAAACGAGTGTACTTCGAGCTCTGTAGCGGTGGCTTGATGGAGTAATTCATCAGGACTCAACGTTATAGGATCAAGCGACTAAGTGCACGTGGTGGATGCCTTGGCGATCACAGGCGATGAAGGACGTGCAAGCCTGCGAAAAGCTACGGGGAGCTGGCAATGGAGCTTTGATCCGTAGATATCCGAATGGGGAAACCCCCCTCGCAAGAGGGATCCCACACTGAATCCATAGGTGTGGGAGGCGAACCGAGCGAACTGAAACATCTAAGTAGCTCGAGGAAAAGAAATCAACCGAGATTCCCATAGTAGTGGCGAGCGAATTGGGAGCAGCCTGTACGTGATAGTCGAGTCGTTAATAGAACAGTCTGGAAAGGCTGGCCATAGTGGGTGATAGCCCCGTATATGAAAACGATTCGGTGGTACTGAGCGTACGACAAGTAGGGCGGGGCACGAGAAACCCTGTCTGAACATGGGGGGACCATCCTCCAAGGCTAAATACTCGTGATCGACCGATAGTGAACCAGTACCGTGAGGGAAAGGCGAAAAGAACCCCGGGAGGGGAGTGAAATAGATCCTGAAACCGCGTGCATACAAACAGTGGGAGCCTCGTAAGGGGTGACTGCGTACCTTTTGTATAATGGGTCAGCGACTTACGTTGTGTGGCGAGCTTAACCGAATAGGGGAGGCGTAGCGAAAGCGAGTCTGATAAGGGCGAAATAGTCGCACGGCGTAAACCCGAAACCAGATGATCTATCCATGGCCAGGATGAAGGTTGGGTAACACCAGCTGGAGGTCCGAACCCACTAACGTTGAAAAGTTAGGGGATGAGCTGTGGATAGGGGTGAAAGGCTAAACAAATCTGGAAATAGCTGGTTCTCCCCGAAAACTATTTAGGTAGTGCGTCGTACGGACACTTGCGGGGGTAGAGCACTGTAATCGTTGGGGGGGTCATTGCGATCTACCCCGCGATAGCAAACTCCGAATACCGCAAAGTGATATACGGCAGACAGACGGTGGGTGCTAACGTCCATCGTCAAGAGGGAAACAACCCAGACCGCCAGTTAAGGTCCCAAATACGTGGCTAAGTGGAAAACGAAGTGGGAAGGCCCAGACAGCTAGGAGGTTGGCTTAGAAGCAGCCACCCTTTAAAGAAAGCGTAATAGCTCACTAGTCGAGTCGTCCTGCGCGGAAGATGTAACGGGGCTCAAGCCATGAACCGAAACTGCGGATGCGTACTTTGTACGCGTGGTAGGGGAGCGTTGTGTAAGCCTGCGAAGGTGGGGTGGGAACCCTGCTGGAGGTATCACAAGTGCGAATGCTGACATGAGTAGCGATAAAGAGCGTGAAAAGCGCTCTCGCCGAAAGCCCAAGGTTTCCTACGCAACGTTCATCGGCGTAGGGTTAGTCGGCCCCTAAGGCGAGGCAGAAATGCGTAGTCGATGGGAAACAGGTCAATATTCCTGTACCGATCTTTAATGCGATGGGGGGACGGAGAAGGTTAGGCCAGCCGGGTGTTGGAAGTCCCGGTTTAAGCATGTAGGCGTGCTGCGTAGGCAAATCCGCGCGGCTTAGCTGAGGTGTGATGACGAGTGAGCTTGCTCACGAAGTGGTTGATACCCTGCTTCCAGGAAAAGCCTCTAAGCTTCAGTTAAAGATTGACCGTACCGCAAACCGACACAGGTGGGCAGGAAGAAAATTCTAAGGCGCTTGAGAGAACTCGGGAGAAGGAACTCGGCAAATTGATACCGTAACTTCGGGAGAAGGTATGCCCCGGTAGCTTGTAGGAGTACATCCGAAGGGCGATGGGGCCGCAGAGAATCGGTGGCTGCGACTGTTTAATAAAAACACAGCACTCTGCAAACACGAAAGTGGACGTATAGGGTGTGACGCCTGCCCGGTGCCGGAAGGTTAAGTGATGGGGTGCAAGCTCTTGATCGAAGCCCCGGTAAACGGCGGCCGTAACTATAACGGTCCTAAGGTAGCGAAATTCCTTGTCGGGTAAGTTCCGACCTGCACGAATGGCGTAACGATGGCCACACTGTCTCCTCCCGAGACTCAGCGAAGTTGAAATGTTTGTGAAGATGCAATCTCCCCGCGGCTAGACGGAAAGACCCCATGAACCTTTACTGTAGCTTTGCATTGGACTTTGACGGGACTTGTGTAGGATAGGTGGGAGGCTTTGAAGTGGTGACGCTAGTTGCCATGGAGCCGTCCTTGAAATACCACCCTGGTGTCGTTGAGGTTCTAACCTTGGTCAGTGAATCCTGATCGGGGACCGTGCATGGTAGGCAGTTTGACTGGGGCGGTCTCCTCCCAAAAGGTAACGGAGGAGTTCGAAGGTCTCCTAGGTACGGTCGGACATCGTACTGATAGTGCAATGGCAAAAGGAGGCTTGACTGCGAGACCGACAAGTCGAGCAGGTGCGAAAGCAGGACATAGTGATCCGGTGGTTCTGTATGGAAGGGCCATCGCTCAACGGATAAAAGGTACTCTGGGGATAACAGGCTGATTCCGCCCAAGAGTTCACATCGACGGCGGAGTTTGGCACCTCGATGTCGGCTCATCACATCCTGGGGCTGTAGCCGGTCCCAAGGGTATGGCTGTTCGCCATTTAAAGTGGTACGTGAGCTGGGTTTAAAACGTCGTGAGACAGTTTGGTCCCTATCTGCCGTGGGCGTTGGAAGTTTGAGGGGGCCTGCTCCTAGTACGAGAGGACCGGAGTGGACGCACCTCTGGTGTACCGGTTGTGACGCCAGTCGCATCGCCGGGTAGCTAAGTGCGGAAGAGATAACCGCTGAAAGCATCTAAGCGGGAAACTCGCCTCAAGATGAGACTTCCCTCAGGCCTTGAGCCTGCTGAAGGGTCGTTCGAGACCAGGACGTTGATAGGTCGGGTGTGGAAGCGCAGTAATGCGTTAAGCTAACCGATACTAATTGCCCGTGAGGCTTGATCCTATAACATTGAGTGGTACCAGAAGGTGCCACCCAAAGCAGTGCGCGAATCACTCGCACCGCAATCACAACCAATACAGTTGATCTGTTCTTTACCTTCCAGTTTGGGTGCGTTGCTCCACATGCAGCAGCGCGCCGACAAGTCATAGTCTGACGACCATAGCGCTTCGGTCCCACCCCTTCCCATCCCGAACAGGACCGTGAAACGAAGTCGCGCCGATGATAGTGCGGATTGCCCGTGCGAAAGTAGGTCATCGTCAGACTACCTACACCTCAAAGCCCCGACAGCAATACGCTGATCGGGGCTTTGTTATTTAGACCTCTACCTCACAGATCTCCACTACCTCCCCTGACCGCTGACCCCCACACTCGACCATCCTCCTGGGCCGCAGGTCGTGCCTGACGGCACTTCTCGTCCCCCCAATTCCCGCCTTGCGCCGCGCTCCGATGCGCGCTCATGCACCGTCGCAGCACCCCAAATCACGTTCCAGAGCATTCCCGAACCGGATGTCGGCGCCGCGGGCGGCTGTGAAAAGAAGCCCGGCTGTGTAGCCGGGCTTAGCATTACTTCGCGGAGGCCTCCGCCAACTGCTGTCGGCGATATACCCCGAGCCTTTCGAGCATCCAGCCCGGATACTCAGCGGGCAATGCGCTCACCTTGTCGAGTGTGGCAAGCTCTTCCGCACTGAGTGACACGCCCGTGGCGGCGATGTTGTCGTCCAACTGATCGACGCGCTTGGCGCCAATGATCACACTCGTCACCACCTTCTGATGCAGCAACCAGGCCAGTGCGATCTGCGCGACGGACACGCCCTTGCGCTCGCCGATTTCGCGCATGGCGTCAATGCAGTCGTATGCGCGGTCCAGCTTGACGGGCGGGAAGTCGAACGTGGTGCGGCGGCTGCCTTCTTCGGCTTGGGTATCGCGACCATACTTGCCGCTCAATAGGCCACCGGCGAGTGGGCTCCACACCATCAGCCCGACATTCTCGCTTGCCAACAATGGTGCGATTTCGCGTTCGAGGTCGCGCCCGGCGACGGTGTAGTACGCCTGTAGCGATTCGAAGCGTGCCAGCCCAAGGCGTTCGGAGATCCCAAGGGCCTTCATGATTTGCCACGCTGCCCAGTTCGATACGCCGATGTAGCGCACGTGTCCTTGCTGGACCAGAGTATCGAGTGCTCGCAGCGCCTCTTCCATCGGTGTGGCAGGATCGAAACCATGGATCTGGTAGAGATCGATATGCTCCAGTTGAAGGCGCGCGAGGCTCGCCTTCACGCCGTCCATGATGTGATAACGCGACATCCCGCGCGAGTTCGGTCCTTTGCTACCTGTTTCGCCGAAAACTTTGGTCGCGATGACGACCTTGTCGCGTGGGACTTGCAGATTTTTCAGTGCCTGCCCCGTGATGATCTCGGAGCGGCCGCCAGAGTAAATGTCGGCCGTGTCGATGAAATTGATGCCCGCATCGAGTGAGCGACCGATCAGGCGTTCCGCGTCCTCTTGTTGAAGGCGACCGATCTGGCTCCACATGCCGTCTTCGCCGCCGAAGGTCATGGTGCCAAGGCAGAGTTCTGAAACGAACAGGCCGGTATTACCGAATTTTTTGTAGCGCATGGGTCAGGCTCCTCGTGAATCACTTGCGTTCATGGTCGCAGGCGGCGTGAGTGGAAAAGAGGGGATCGAACGGCATTAAGAGTATGGGCTTTTGACGCCTACGAGGGCGCGCACGATTCTGCTCATTTCTTGCCTGATTCTGCAAAAGGTCATTAGTCTCGCGCTACGGGGCCATGCGGGCATGTAAGCTGCCTTTTCCTTACGCATGACCCTGATTTGACAACCGGAACTCGCCAAGTGAACGATCTTTCCAACCCCTTGCTGGCTGCTGCACAGCGGGAATTGCTTGAATTGATGGCGTCCTTGACGGTCGGTGTCGAAGGTTCGATCGCCACGCCTCTGGACGGGCTACACCTGCATAGGATTCAACATCCGACGGGGCCGCACCATGCGATGCAGGCAGCGTCGTTTTGCCTGATTGCACAGGGGGCGAAGCGCGTACTCGTGGGCGACCAAGCGTATGAATACGATCCCTTCAACTACTTCGTCAGCTCCGTGGATCTACCGGTGGCTGGTCGAGTGGCGGTGGCCGATGACGGCGCGCCGTATCTCGGTTTGCGCCTGGATATCGACGTGGACGAAATCGCGGCCCTGATCCGGCACGACGGGCTGCCGCCGGTTATTCGGACGGAAGACCCACGAGGCGTCTATATCAGCCGTCTCGATCTACCGATGCTCGACGCGGTGTTGCGAATGCTCCGTCTATTGCTGACGCCCGAGGACGCTCCAGTGCTCGCACCGCTCATCCGCCGCGAAATCCTCTATCGCCTGCTGATCAACGAGCAAGGTGCACGCCTTCGCCAGATGGTTGTGCAAGACAGCCACACGCATCGCATAGCCAAAGTGATCCGGCTGCTGCGCGACAACTACGCCCAGCCCTTGCGTGTGGAGTCGCTAGCACGCGATGTGCACATGAGCGTGTCGTCCCTGCATCATCACTTCAAGGCCGTTACTGCAATGAGTCCGCTGCAATACCAGAAGCAACTCCGGCTGCAGGAGGCTCGTCGTCTGATGTTGTTGGGTGAGGCTGACGTATCGATGGCAGCGCATCGCGTCGGCTATGAAAGCCCGTCGCAATTCAGCCGAGAGTACAGCCGCTTGTTCGGCGCATCGCCGATCAACGACAAGCGCCGGTGGCTGGCTGTCGCCTCGGCATGACGACCCGCCTTGCCGCACAATAACGGCCATCTACTGCCGCCTGTCTTCATGATGTACGTTGGACGCTTCGCCCCTTCGCCTACTGGGCCACTACATTTTGGATCGCTGATCGCCGCGTTGGGCTCGTGCCTCGAAGCCCGACGCCATAAAGGGCAATGGATCGTACGCATGGAAGACGTTGACGCGCCACGCACCATCAGTGGCGCAGCCGACACTATCCTGCGCCAGCTCGCGGCATTCGGTTTCGAGTGGGACGGTCCGGTGGTGTATCAAAGCACGCGCTTGAGTCGATACCGCGAAGTGCTCGATGACCTCATCGCCCGTGGGCAAGCATATCCGTGCGCATGCACACGCGCCGAAATGGCCGACGCACCATTCGCCCGTGATGGTTCGCGGCGCTACGCGGGCACATGCCGCGGGGGACTGCCCTTTGGGCGCGAGCCCCGGGCGTGGCGTTTGCGCACCGAACCAAGTGAAATTTCGTTCGTTAACGCAATTCAGGGTGCATGCCACGAAGACGTATTCGCTGACACGGGGGATTTCGTTCTGCTGCGTGCCGATGGGCAATTTGCCTATCAACTGGCTGTGGTCGTCGATGACGCCGCACAGGGCATCACTCACGTCGTGCGCGGGGCTGACCTACTTGATTCGACCGCGCGCCAGATATACCTGCAGCGCCTATTGGGCTACCCATTGCTGCACTACGCGCACTTGCCGGTGGCAGTTAACAAACAGAACGAAAAGCTCTCCAAGCAGACGAAAGCGGACGCACTGGATGTGCGACTGCCCGCGCCAGCGTTGCGAGCGGCGTTGAGTTTTCTCGGGCAGCATCCACCGGTCGACCTCGTGACCGCCAATGTGCGCGAAGTCTGGGATTGGGCCTTGGCGCACTGGGACATGACACGCGTGACGCGCCTGCGCACCATCCAGTTGTAAGGGGCTGGTGCGATCCGCACAGCCAGCGCTGGTTACTTTTTCTTGGCGGGCTTACCGATCAATGCTTCCATGCGGAAGCGTTCGAGCTGTTGGTCACCGAGCGTGACAAGCTCGCTGCCGACTTCACCAAACCCATGGCGGGCAAAGAAGGGGCGCGCAACGCGGCTGGCATCTACCGTCACGCTGTGCGCACCCATGGCCTCGGCCAGCATGACGAGATCATCCAGCAGCGCACGCGCAACACCGCGTCGCGAAGCTCGTGGATGTGTGAACAACATGGCCACGTGGCCCGGCATGTCGATCTGCCCGAAGCCGATGATGCCGCTATCATCGAACGCTACCCGCACCCAACCCGCGTCGCGTTGTTGGGCGAACGCTGCGGAGTCGTCAGCGCGGGCCGCCCAGGCTTGAACCTGTTCCGGGGTGTAGGCGGCAAGGCCGGTTTCAAGCACCGCTGCGCGGAACACCTGTCGTACTTCCTCCGCATCGCTCGCGCGATAGTCTCGCGTATCGAAGTCCGCGTTGGGCATGTTGGTGTCGTCCGACGTGTTCGCGTCAGTCATCGCGTTCATCCAGGAAAATCTCGATCAGGTCGTTGAGAAAGCGCCGTCCCAACTCCGTCGGCTTGATGCGTGCATCGTCGATGCTCAAGAGGCCACGGTCCCGCGCTTCGACGAGGCGCGCCTCGACCGCATCCAGCGGCAAACCTGTTGTGGCAGTGAACTGCGACAGCGGTACACCATCGAGCAAGCGCAGCGCATTCATCATGAATTCAAAAGGCAATTCGCGCGCGCTCACGCGTCGCGACTCCTGCACGAACTCGCCACGCGCGGCACCTTCCATGTAGGCGGCGGGATGCTTGTGGCGCATTTCACGGACGATGCCGTCGTGACGCGACAGCTTGCCGTGAGCGCCCGCCCCGATGCCAAGGTAATCACCGAAAGTCCAGTAATTCAGATTGTGCCGCGCGCGGTGCCCCGGCTTGGCAAAGGCGGATGTCTCGTAATGCTGGTAGCCCGCGTCGGCCAGCGTCTGCTCGATCATGTCCTGCATGTCGGCGGACAGGTCTTCATCGGGCAGCGGTGGTGGCGCACGATAAAAAAGCGTGTTGGGTTCGAGCGTAAGGTGATAGCACGACAGATGCGGTGGGGCGTACGACAGCGCGGTGCGTAAGTCACCTCGCGCACCTTCCAGCGTTTGGTCTGGCAACGCATACATCAGATCGATGTTCCAGGTATCGAAGTGACGCGCAGCCAATTCGATGGCCGCTCGCGCTTCCGAACTGTCGTGGATGCGCCCCAATCGGTGCAACTGGGCATCGTCGAAGCTCTGGATGCCGAGAGACACGCGCGTCACGCCCGCCGCGCGGTAGTCCGCAAAGCGCGCCGCCTCCACCGTCCCCGGATTCGCTTCAAGCGTGATCTCTGCGTCCGCCGCGAGCGGCAGATAGAGGCGCACGTCATCCAGCAGCCGCTCCAACCCCTTGGCGGACATCAGGCTCGGCGTACCACCTCCGATGAACACGCTGACGACACGCCGTCCCCATACGCCCGGCAGCGCCGCCTGCAGGTCGCGCGACAGCGCATCGAGGTAGGCTTCTTCCGGAATGCCCGCGTCGCGCACCGCATGCGAATTGAAGTCGCAATAGGGACACTTGCGCACGCACCACGGAAAGTGGACGTACAGCGACAGCGGTGGTGGGCTGGCTAGTTGTGGGCGATAGCCTTCCGCTGCAGGGGCCTGGCGCGGCAGGATGGGGATCGTACGGGTGGTGCTCATGGTTGTTGCAGGCACATGCCGGGCCGCCGGGATGCGGCCCATGTCATCGTGCGAGTGTAGCGAACGCGCGGGCGGGCGCGTCAAGGATGAATGCGGATCAGCGACCGCTGCCGCCAAGCAGGACTGCCAACGGCGCCGCGCGCTTGCTGCCGCGAGCGGGCGCTGCGGCCGCTGCCGCCGTCAGCACGCCAGTAACGGGCACTTTGTCGCCGGCAGAGGCGGCGTAGGGGCGATCGAAGTCGAAACCGTCCGGTGCGACGTTGCGGGCCGGAGCACGCGAGCCTTCACTGCGGCTCTCACTGCGCGGCGGACGACGGTTACGGCGGAGCGTTTCGGGCGTTGCGTCGGTACCGAAGCCAGGCACCACCTCTTGCGTGATCTTCAGCTTGATCATGCGTTCGATCGCGCCCAGGCGTTGCGATTCTTCCGGCGCAACCAGCGAGATCGCATAACCCTGCTTGCCGGCACGGCCGGTACGACCGATGCGGTGCACATAGTCTTCGGGATTGGGCGGCAGTTCGAAGTTCACCACGCAGGGCAGATCGTCGATGTCCAGACCGCGGGCTGCGACGTCAGTCGCCACCAGTACGCGGATGTCGCCGTTCTTGAACTTCTCGAGCGCTTCGGTGCGCTGCTGTTGGTTCTTGTCACCGTGGATGGCGTCGGCCGTCAGGCCTTCGCGTTCCAGGTGGCGGGCCAGTCGCGAACAACCGAACTTGGTGCTCACAAATACCAACACCTGGCTGAGGTTTTCGTTGGTGAGCAGATGCGCGAGCAGTTCGCGCTTCACCGCGGTGGGCACGGGGTGGACCATGTGCTTGATGGTCTCGGACACCGTGTTGCGGCGAGCCACCTCGATCAGCTGCGGGCTGCGCAGCATGGTGTCGGCGAGCTTCTTGATTTCTTCCGAGAACGTGGCCGAGAACAGCAGGCTCTGACGTTGTGCCGGCAACAGGGCGAGGATGCGGCGGATGTCCGGGATGAAGCCCATGTCGAGCATGCGGTCGGCTTCGTCCAGCACCAGCATTTCGACCTGGCCCAGATTGATCGTGCGCTGCTGCACGTGATCGAGCAGGCGACCCGGCGTCGCAACGACGATTTCCACGCCATTGCGCAGCTCGGCGATCTGCGGATTCATGTCCACGCCGCCATAGATGCAGCTCGCGCGCAGCGGCAGATACTTGCCGTAACCCTGCACCGACTCATATACCTGCATGGCCAGTTCGCGCGTCGGCGTGAGGATCAGCGCGCGCACGGGGTGGCGTGCGGGCGATGCGCTGGTATTGGCCCAGCGTGAGAGCTTGTGCAGCAGCGGGAGCGTAAAGCTTGCCGTCTTGCCCGTGCCGGTCTGCGCGCCGCCCATGACGTCCTGCCCGGCCAGCACGACGGGGATGGCCTGTTGCTGGATGGGAGTCGGTTCGGTGTAGCCCGAATCGTCTACCGCGCGAAGAAGCTCGGGGATCAGGCCCAGATCGGCAAAACTCATGGTCGTCAGGCGCGCCAATGCGCGCAATTCTCAGTCACTAGCAAAGCTCGCGAGTATACCCGCCTGACAGGGCACGGAGCGTGCCGGCGCGCTATTTGCATGACAAACCGTCACACAAAGACCCAAAATCGCCCCGTTTTGTGGCGTTTTGCGCGAAATAGCGCCCCGTAGGGCGGCCGCTGGTTGGTTTTAGACGCGGGCCAGATACGCGGTGATTTCTTCGCGATCGTGGTAGAGGTGCTTCATGCGCAGCACATACTTGTCATCGTGCAGGCGCATGCGTTGGTCAATCAGCTTGCGACAGCGTTCGATCTCTTCCCAGCGCTTCTTCATGGGCAGCTTGAGGTTGAAGATGCTGCGCTGGCATCGCCCGGTTGCTACCCAGTCGGCGACAAGTTGGGCCACACGAGACGGTTGTTCGACCATGTCGCACACCATCCACTCCATGCGGCGCTGCGGGCGCCACGCGAACCCATCGGCGCGTACGTGTTCGACCATGCCCGTGTCGAGAACCGAATCTGCGATCGGGCCATTGTCGACGGCCGTCACGTGCAGCCCGCGTTCGGCAAACTGTAGTGTCCAGCCGCCGGGCGCAGCGCCCAGGTCGAACTGCCTTGAGACCTGCGCGCAACGTGGATTGCTGTTCCTCGCGCGACATCAGCGCCATGAAAGCCTCGGCAAGCTTGAGCGTTGAGCGGCTTGGCGCGGCGCGGGGCATGCGCAGGCGCGCAATGCCCATCGGCCAGGGCGAGGCGTCGTGCGGAAGCGTGAGCCCGATGTCCACGCTCGATGCGCTACGGAAGAACAGATGCAGCGTCGGCCAATCGTCGTGCTTGGGTTTGAGCGAGCCTTGCTTGGTGAGCGCCTTTTCCAGATGCGGTGAAAAGCGGCGGATAAAGCCCGACAACTCCTTCGCATCGTTCGTGTCGGCAGTCTCGCCCCATACGCGACCGACGCGCAGGCCGAGTTCGGCCACGGCATCGGCAATGGGTGTCACGCGATCGCGCTCGGGCAGATCGTCGAACGCGTCCGACGCCGATCACCCGCTGACGCGGAAACACCCAGTCATTGAAGGGCAGCGCTTCGGCCAGATCGAGCCAGTTAACCGCATCGTGCAGCACGTAATGCACGTAGCCCGATTGCGGCGTGGTCTTGGCGAAGCCCGAAATGCCGCGGCGGCCAGCCAGCGCGCTCGCCTCGGCGGCGCATTCGTTTTCGAAGCCAGGGCGGCAGTAAAGGATCAGGCTGTAAGCCAGTGCGGCGGAAGACATGGTGAGCGGGGGAATCGATACGACGAGGGCGGATGTTAGCAGAGGCGCGCCACCAACCCTCACCGGTGGCGCGCCGTATTCCGGCTGGTCAGTGCTTCATGCCGGCGTGGTCGCCGTGCTCGGCCTGCGCCGCATCGTTGGCCTGCACATTCACCGTGACGGTGACTTCGCCAGCTTTCTCGAAGCGCAGCGTCAGCGGAATGCGGTCGCCATTCTTGAGCGGCGCCTTCAGGCCGAACAGCATCAGGTGGAAGCCTCCCGGTGTCAGCATGACGGTCTTGCCCGACGGTACGTCGAGTGTGTCCAGCTTGCGCATGCGCATGGTGGTGCCTTCCATGCTCATCGAGTGCACCTCGGCCGATGTGGCCGCCGGAGTGCTCACGCTTACCAGGCGGTCGGCTGCGCCCTTGTTTTCGATCGTCAGGTACGCGCCTGCGGTGGGCTGGCCCGGCACGGTCTCACGCGCCCAAGGGTGGCCAATATGGATCGCGCCAAGGTCAAAGCTATGGGCCGATGCGGTCGTGACGAAAACGGTTGCGGCCGAAGCCAGCAAGATGCGGAAAAAATTCATGATGTTCTTCTCTCTGATTTACGGGTGTGCCTGTCAAGCAGGCCTGTTTGCCTGCGATGGCATTAGCCAACGCCAGGGCGCGTGCCGAACCGGGACGAATCAGAGAGACGGCGGCGCGCGCGCAGCGAACAGCGACCAGGCTTCGGCGGGTGCGGACGCCTGCGTCCCGGCAGGCGCCGGCTCCGGCGGCTTTTGCGCCGACAACACGAATGCAGTCTGTGTCGGCAGGGCCGGGGCGTGACTGACGCCTGTGCACAACGGGCATTTCGGCGCGTGCGTGTCGTCGTGCGTCGGCATGTCACCGCGCGTGCCCGCGTGGTCAACGCTGCAGATGTCGTTCGACGGCGCCGCAGCGCGGATCGGCATGCCTGCATGCGCAACCGGCAATAGCACCTGGACCAGCATGGCAAGGCATGCCGCCCAGAAGAAGCGGAGTCGGTTGCGGGGGTGCATGGAAACCTGTCGGACAGAGTCCGCGCGATTATGCCTGCAACACCCAAGGTGGTCACGGCACGGCGTGTGCCGTTGGCTTCAGCTCCGAAGCGGCAGTATTTCCAATGCGGCCACGGTCGGGGCGACTGCTGCCCGATCGAGCCGGTAACGGATGTTCTGGCCGTGGTGTGCTGACGCCAGCAGGGCGCGGTCACCCACGCGCAACGTGGTCAGAAACTGACTGCCGGATGCTTGCACCACAAGGCGTTGCGCCTCGCGGTCTACCTGGCGGATTTCGCCTTCGAGCCAGTCGCTGTCGGCCACATCGTCGTCGCGGCGGTCGCGGCCATCGCGATTGTTGTCGCGTAGCGTAGGGATGTTGTCTGCGGCCACCGACCAGTCGGCTGCGGTGGTGGCGAGTACGGACGCAAAGGCGATGAGTACGGCGTTTCTTTTCATGGCGTCGCTCCTGTCTGTGCGTCGGGGACGGGCCCCGGATAGCAATGTCGCCCACCGTATCGCGCCGGCCGGGCCGAAGGTGTTATGGCCTTGTGTTGACATGTAACGCGGCGCGCGTGGCGCATACCGGGAAAACGCGTGCACAATGCAATCCGCGTATCTCAATTCAACTTCCCCCGCCGGCCGCTCATGTCTATTGCCGTCCAATCGCTTCCCCTCGAACTCATCGTTGCCGGCGTGCTGGCGGCGACATTGGCGTTCCGGACGATCTCACGCTGGATGGGCCAGCCGCTGGTGGTGGGCGAAATTCTCTCCGGCCTGCTTATCGGTCTGGTGCTGGCCGCCATTCCAGGCGCGTCCGTGCGCACGGTCGCGTCGTCGCTCGCCCTCGTGGGCAATTTTGGATTGGTCTTTCTGGTGTTCGGCGCCTTGCTGCATGAGAAAGACGAGCGCGCCACCGACTGGCGCGGGGATCTGACAGTAAGCGCCTTCAACGTGTTGCCTGCGTTTATCTGCGGCGGTATCTGGGCTGTGTGGTATGCCTCGGCCCACGCCCTGCAGGTGTCGACCGCATTCATCCTGCTCGTGGCCACCGCCACGGCGATCAGTGCGGTGCCGGTGCTGGCCCGCATCCTGGCCGAGCTGAACATCGCCAGCACGGTCGTGGGGCGGCTGTCGTTCCGCGTTGCGTGCATCACGGACGTGGCCGGCTGGTTGCTGGTGGGCGCTGCGCTGGCGATCCACTCGGATGGCCAACCGTCCGTGTTCGCTGCTGGGCGCGGTTTGCTGGTGTTGTTACTGTTCGTCGGATTGCATGCGCTGCGCCGTCTGGTGGGCGCGCGGTTGGCTCAAGCGGGCGCGACCAAGACGATCCTTGTGATTCTGCTGGCGGTGTCGGGCATCACGCACATGGCCGGTCTGCATGTCGTCTTTGGCGCGTTCATTGTGGGCACGGTCTTCGGCACGCAGCGCGAAGTCGTTCGTGACTGGAAGCGCGACATGGGCTGGGTGACGGATCGCTTTTTCTGCCCGTTGTACTTCGTCGTGGCGGGCATGAACATTCTGTCCGGCTCTTTCGAGGGGGCCGAATTCGGCTGGGGACTATCGTTCCTCGTCGTGTCGATGGCATCCAAACTGCTGCCGTTGTACTGGGTCGCCCGCCATCGAGGAATGTCGTCGGATGAAGGCCGCCTGCTGGCACTGCTGCTCAACGCGCGCGGGCTGATGGAACTTGTCATATTGGGGATCGGTCTTCAGGCAGGCATCCTCAACGCGTCGCAATACGCGCTTTTTGTCGTCGTGGCAGTGGTCACGACCGTTGTATGTACGCCCCTGTGCCGCGTGGTGCTCGCACGCATGCGACGGACGGTGCCCGTCGCCGGCGGCAAAGTGGAATAGTTTTGCGCAGCAAGTGTTCAGTCATCGGGCCCAGAACCCGAACCCAGCCATCCAGAGAGAAAGAGAGAGCCATGAAGAAGCTGTTGATCGCATTGTCGCTGGCGGGCCTGTGTGGCCTGGCCGTGGCCGAAACGCCGCAGCAGATCCTGTCCGGCCTGCAGGCCGAGGCCAAGCAGGCGGACCCATCGTTTACCGATTTCTCTGCCGACCGCGGCAAGGAGTTCTACAACACCAAGCACGGCAAGGAATGGGCGTGCGCGAGCTGCCACACCGCTGACCCGACCAAGGAAGGCAAGCACGCCGCAACCGGCCGCGCCATCAAGCCGATCGCGCCGTCGGCCAATGCCGAGCGTTTTACCGATCCCGAAAAAGGTGGCGCGCCTCTACAAGCGCATGTGCGGTGAGGTGCTGGGCCGAGAATGCACGGTGCAGGAGAAAGGCGACTTTCTGACCTACCTGCTGAGCGTGAAGTAATCGCACACGCACAGGGGCCGCAGCGGCCCCTTTTTTTCGACGACGGTGCTGAAGATGAAAGACAAAATCCTGGTGTGGGACTGGCCCACCCGCGTATTTCATTGGCTGCTGGTGGCGTGTTTCGTCGGCTCGTGGATCACGTCCGGCAGCGACCGCTACCTGCTCATCCACGTCAGTTGCGGCTACACGATATTCGCACTGATGGTGTTCCGTCTGTTGTGGGGCCTCGCAGGCTCGCGCCACGCGCGCTTTGCGTCCTTCTTGCGCGGTCCCGGTGCCGCGGTCGGGTATGTGCGCTCATTGGTGCGCGGGCCTGCCGCACACTTTACCGGGCACAATCCGGCGGGTGGCTGGGCCATCGCGTTGATGGTCGTACTCGGGTTGGTCACGCCGATCTTCGGCTGGATCACCTACAACGAATGGACGGGCGACTGGGCGGCCGAAACGCACGAAACGCTGGCCTGGGCCTTCTTGATTCTGGTCGGCCTGCATCTGCTGGGCGTCATCGTCGGTAGCGTGGCGCATCGCGAGAACCTCGCTGCGGCAATGCTCTCTGGCTTCAAGCGTGGGGACGCCACCGAGGCCATTCCGCGCGCATACGGTTGGCTCGCGCTGGTAATGCTGATCGGCGTGGGGCTGCTGTGGTGGTGGTCGATGTCGGTCTGACGCCAGCGGTCAGAGACGCCAGTCGTTCAGCACGGCTGGCGTGTCGAAACGCGCAGCCGTCGCGGGGTCGAGTTGGCGGCGCCGCGCGTGGGTCTGGGCTCCGGGCCCAATGCTCCGGTATTCAAAGAATCTCGCGTCATCGGGCTCAAAATAGATGCGACCGCCATCGCGCGCAGTGCCGTGCATGGCGTGCCAACCCTCGCGGGCGATGTGGGCGTCCATCCAGCAGTCAACGAACACGGCCGCGCCGATGGCGTCCGGGTCGGCATAGCGCCCGTCCGGGAAATCGGTGGTCGGGTGCCAGGGGCGGCCCAGCGGGCATGAGTTGTCCGGCACTTCCGGCTCGCGCAGCAGCCGGCATTCTCTGAACACCATTCCGTATTCCTGCTCGCGCGGCGTGCTTGGGGCGACGATCCATCCGGTCGGCGTCTGGTCGTCGCGAGTCCGGCAGATGATGTCGCACGCCTCAAACACTCCCACACCCGCGCCGAAGATGAAATCGATATGCCCGCTGACCGTGACGTGGCGGAAGTATGCGCGCCCCGCGTTGATGAACAGCGTGTCCTGATAGCCGATGAGGCGCACATCGTCGAGTCGCGTGCGATCGGCGCCCCGATCTGTCATGAACGCCACAGCTTGTGGGTGCGGATTGCATGCGTTGCCAGCGAGTTCTTGCGCGAGATTGGCCGGATAGTCGTAACCGTTTTCGATGGTCAGATGCGCGGCATGGAAATCCGGCGCACGCACGATCAGCGTCGCACAGCCCCATGTCGTCCACCGCTCGCCGTCGGGCGAAGGCGTGCCGGAACTTGCGTCGAATCGCAGCACGGTCGCGTCGCGGCCTGCTCCGATGAGCGATATGCGCGGGCGCGTGACGACGACCTTCTCGAAGTAGACGCCTGCGCAGATGAGAATGCGCCACTCATGTTGGGCGACCTGCGGCGCGGCATCGATCGCAGCCTGAACAGTGCGATAAAGCGGCACGCCATCGACGGCGGGCGCATCAGGCGCCGTGCCGACGACCGCGTCGAAGCCGCTCGCAGTCATTGGTCTGCGATGGGGGCTTCGATCTGGACGGGCGGCGCTTCGGGAAGGTGTTCGATGAACCAGTCACGTGCGGCGGCTGAGGCGCGTTCGAGCACCCCCGGTTCGATGAAGCCGGCACTGGCCTCATTGAATTCGCGCCAGGCCTTCGGTGCGCCAATGAACGCATAGGCGTGTTCCGCGGGGGCTCGCAGATCGCCCTGTGCGCCAGGAATCATCATCATCGTGGGTACGTTCAGGCGCCGCAGCGGTTCTGCCCCGGCCAGATCGATTCGCGGTGCGCGACAGGCGAGTGCCGAGGCGCGCTCCGGCGTCCGCGACAGAAGCCGTACGCAGGCGGCGGCGGTCGTGCCGACAGCCAGAATGCCGCGCGGCATGGCGCTCCATGAGGGTTGCTGGTCGAGCCAGTCGAGTACGGCTTCGAGGCGCCGTTGCAGGAGCGCCACGTCATATTTCACATCAGGATCGCGCGCGTCCTCGTAGGGGCTGAGCATCGACACGATGAGCGTGCCATAGCCTGCTGCGCGCATGGCGGCGGCGACGTAGTTCTCGCGCGATTCGCGCAGACGCGTCAGGTATGGCGCGATCAGCACGATCAGGCCGCGCACGTCGGGGGCGTGCGACTGCAATGCATCGAGCCAGACTTTGTCGGCCTGGATGCGGAGGTCGGTGTGGCGGAGGGCCAGTGGCATGTGTCAATAACGGCAGCAGCAGCGAGCGGTTGAGTATACGCGCCGCTTGCCAGGCCATGCAGTGGTGTCGCTGCCGATGTGACGGGTGCAACAAAAAAGGCTCCCGAGGGAGCCTTTGGGGGGCGACAGGGCCGCTTTACAGCACCATGCCGGCTCCGACCGTGTTGTTGGTGCTCTCATCGATGACGATGAAGGCCCCCGTTGCGCGGTTTTCGATGTATGGGTCCGCAAACACGGGTTGCGCGAGTTTCCACGTCACCGTGGCGATGTCGTTCATGGCGAGGCTGGTGGCGTCGACATGCTCTTGCGAATTCACATCCACCTTGAAGGCGATGCCGGCAAGCTTGGCCTTGGTCGTCCGCGTGGTGTGACGGATCAGGTACGTGCGCGCTGGCGAGAGCGGCGTTTCGGACAGCCAGCACACGGTGGCCGTCAGCTCCTTGCGGGCCTCCGGCAGCTCGGCAGTCTTCACGATCATGTCGCCACGCGAAATGTCAACTTCGTCTTCCAGCAGCAGCGTGACCGACTGTTCGGTGATGCCCTCGGCGATCGGTTCGCCGCCTACGTGTACCGCCTTCACGCGGCTGGTACGGCCGGAGGGGAGTGCGGTCACTTCGTCGCCCGCTCGGATCGAACCCGACTCCACGCGCCCCATGAAACCACGGTAATCATGCAGGTCAGGGTTGGCTGAATCCTGCGGACGGCACACGAACTGCACGGGGAAGCGGAAGGCTTCAACGTGTTCGCTGTGCGCACCCGGCGCGGATTCCAGCACGTCGAGCAGCGTCGGGCCGGAATACCAGTTCATGGTTTCCGAACGATCGACGATGTTGTCGCCATTGAGCGCCGACATCGGGATGAAGCGCAGGTCGCAGCCGCGATCGCCCAAGCCGATCTTGGCGGCGAACGCCTTGTAGTCGGCGACGATGCGGTCGTAGGTGGCTTGATCGTAGTCGACGAGGTCCATCTTGTTGACCGCCACCACCAGATGGGGGATGCCCAGCAGGTGCGCGATATAGCTGTGGCGACGGGTCTGCGTGAGTACGCCCTTGCGCGCATCGATGAGGATGATCGCGAGGTTCGCCGTCGATGCGGCCGTGACCATGTTGCGAGTGTACTGCTCGTGGCCGGGGGCATCGGCAATGATGTACTTGCGCGTGCCGGTCGAGAAATAACGGTACGCCACGTCGATCGTGATGCCCTGTTCACGCTCGGCTTGCAGGCCATCGGTCAGCAGCGACAGGTCGACAGCTTCCATGCCGCGCTTCTGCGAGGTGCGCTCAATGGCGGTCAGCGTGTCGGCGAGGATCGCCTTGGTGTCGTACAGGAGACGGCCGATCAGCGTGCTCTTGCCATCGTCGACCGAGCCGCAGGTCATGAATCGGAGCAGGCCGTTGTCCTGGATGTGTTCGTGTGCGGACATGATCAGAAATAGCCTTCCTTCTTGCGTTGCTCCATGGACGCATCCGACGTCTGGTCATCCAGACGTGTTGCGCCCCGTTCGGTGATGGTGGTCGTGGCCGTTTCCAGCACGATCTTTTCCACCGAGTCTGCGTCCGACAGGACCGGTGCCGTGCAGGTGATGTCGCCCACGGTGCGGAAGCGCACACGCAGATCGATGACTTCCTCGCCGCTGCGCGGCGCATTGATCACCTCGCCATTGGCCAGCGGTACGTTGACCGGGAAGATCGCGCCGCCGCGCATCACGGCCTGGCGGTCGTGCGCAAAGTAGATCGATGGCAGTTCGAGTTGTTCGCGCTCGATGTACTGCCACACGTCCATCTCGGTCCAGTTGCTGATCGGGAAGGCGCGGATGTTCTCACCCTTGTGCGCGCGGGCGTTGTACAGGTTCCACAATTCGGGGCGCTGGTTCTTCGGGTCCCATTGGCCGAATTCGTCGCGGAAGCTCATCACGCGTTCCTTGGCGCGGGCCTTTTCTTCGTCGCGGCGGGCGCCGCCGATGCAGCAGTCGAAGCCGAATTCTTCAATGGCTTCGAGCAGCGTCACCGATTGATGCTTGTTGCGCGACTCGTCGGCCGACTTGAGCACGACGGTGCCGCGCTTCATGGAGTCTTCCACCGAGCGCACGATCAGGCGCTCGCCCAGTTCGGCCGCGCGCTTGTCACGGAACTCGACCACTTCTTTGTAGTTGTGGCCGGTGTCGATGTGCATCAGCGGGAACGGGAACTTGCCCGGGCGGAACGCCTTTTCGGCCAGGCGCAGCATGCAGATCGAATCCTTGCCGCCGGAGAAGAGCAGCACGGGGCGCTCGGTCTGGCCGGCCACCTCGCGCATGATGTGGATCGCCTCGGCTTCCAGCCAGTCGAGGTGCGACAGTGTTTGCTTCGTCAGGGTCGTCATTGCTTAACCTGCTGTTTCTCTCGCCGCGTGACGGGCGGCGCTCCGTTGTTTCTGTTGGGGTGGGGGCGGTGTGCTTACTTCTTGGCGTGGAGCCCGCATTCCTTCGATGTCGGGTCTTCCCACCACCAACGCCCAGCGCGAACGTCTTCGCCCAGCGCGATGGCTCGCGTGCATGGTGCACAACCAATGCTCGGGTAGAACTGATCGTGCAGCGCGTTGTAGGGCACGGTGTGCAGGCGGATGTAGGCCCACACTTCTTTCTCGCTCCAGTCGGCCAGCGGGCTGAATTTCTCCAGCTTGTTGCCGGCGTCGAATTCACGTACGGGCAGTTCGCTGCGTGTCGCACTCTGCGCGGCGCGCATGCCCGTCACCCAGGCGCGCTTGCCGGCCAGCGCACGCTGGAGCGGTTCAACCTTGCGCATGTGGCAGCACGCCTTGCGCAATTCGATGGACTCGTAGAACGCATTGATGCCATGCGTGCGTACGTACTCTTCTACCGTTTCCGCCCGCGGGAAGAACACCTTGAAGCGCATGTCATAGCGCTTTTCGGTTTCGGCCATCAGCGTGTACGTCTCTGCGGGCAGACGGCCCGTGTCGAGCGAGAAGATCTCGATCGGCAGGCGTTCGGTGGCGATGATGTCCGTGAGCACCATGTCTTCAGCGCCGAAGCTGTTGGCAAAAGTGACTTCGCCAAATTCATCGACGGCACCATGCAACAGTTCGAGCGCCTGCGCACGCTTGACCGCTACCGACGTCACGAGGGCATCGGTCAGCTCTGGCTGCGTCGCGGGGTTGCTCGCGCGTGGCTTGAGAAACGAAACGGTCTGATCCATGTGTATGCCTTGACCAGCGCCTTACACGCGAGCGTGGCGACGCCACAGCGGCTGATCGATGTGCACCGCGCCCTGATAGGGTTCGCTGAAATCGGACAGGCCACGGAGCGCATCTTCCGCCGAGCGATCGGCGCGCACGACGTACGCATCGAAGCCGCAGCGTTGGTAGAAGAACATCTGGTCACGAAGCACATCGCCGAACACGCGCAGTTCGTTCTTGTAGCCGTAGCGCGTACGCAGCAACGTGGCGATCGAAAAGTTGCGACCGTCGGCGAAACGTTCGACGTGCACACCGATCACCGGCAGCGCGTTGAGGTCCGACTGCGATTCGACGAGCGTTTCGACCAGTTCGTGCGTGTCGATCCACACGCCGATCTCACTGGCCGCCACGCGTTGTGCGAGCTCTTCCTTGCGGGCCAGCCACACGGGCAGCGGCACGATGATCTTGCCGGCGGGCAGTTCGGTGCCGGCGATCTGCTCTGCTGTCGCGCTCGGCGCGCCCGTGAGCTTGAAGAGCACCACCTTGCCAGCCTGCTTGCGCACGGCTTCTTCTACCGCAGGCAGTTGCACGGTCTGCCATGTATCGACGGCGATAGCATTGCCACGGATGTAATTAGACATTTGCAACCTCACGCTTGGCCGGTTGGCGGTCGGCGTAAACACGTTCCTTGAAAGGCGCCACGCCAAGGCGGCGCGCCACGTCGATGAAGCGCTCGCCTTCGATGCGGTTATCGATGTACACATCGATCAGGCGTTGCACCACACCGGCCACTTCGTCGGCCGCGAACGACGGGCCGATCACTGAACCGAGGCTGGTGTCGTTGCCTTGCTTGCCGCCGATGGAGACCTGATACCACTCGGAGCCATCCTTATCGACGCCGAGAATGCCGATGTGGCCGACGTGGTGGTGGCCGCAGGAATTCATGCAGCCCGAAATGTTCAGCTCCATTTCGCCAATGTCATACAGGTAGTCGAGGTCGTCGAACTGGCGCTGGATGGACTCGGCAATCGGAATGCTCTTGGCATTGGCGAGCGAGCAGAAGTCGCCGCCCGGGCAGCAGATGATGTCGGTCAGCAGGCCGATGTTCGGCGTCGCCAGCCCGGCAGCGCGCGCCTTTTGCCAGACTTCGTACAGCTCGCCCAGCTTCACGTCAGCCAGGATCAGATTCTGCTCGTGCGACACACGCAGTTCGCCAAAGCTATAGTCGTCGGCCAGGTCGGCCACCAGATCCATCTGCTCGGCGGTGGCGTCCCCCGGTGCGATGCCGGTGGGCTTGAGCGACAGCGTAATGGCGCGATAGCCCGACACGCGATGCGGATGCACGCAACGCTTGACCCACGCGGCGAACGCGCGATCGCTGCCGAGCTTGTCTTCGAAGCCCGCGTCGGTAGCCGGCAGCGCTTCGTAGGCCGGCGGGGTGAAGTGCGCCGCGACGCGGTCGAATTCGGCCTGCGTGATGGTGTTGGGGCCATCTTTCAGGTGCGCCCATTCGGCTTCGACCTGACGACGGAATTCTTCGATGCCCAGCGCCTTGACGAGAATCTTGATGCGGGCTTTGTACGAGTTGTCGCGGCGGCCGTGCAGGTTGTAGACGCGGACGATCGCTTCGCAGTAGGTCAGCACGTGCTGCCAGTCGAGCCAGTCGCGTACCAGTTCGCCGATGATCGGCGTACGGCCCATGCCGCCGCCGGCATACACGCGCACGCCGATCTGGCCGGCGTCGTTGCGGAGGAATTCCAGCCCGATGTCATGCAGCTTGATGACGGCGCGGTCATCCTTGCAGCCGTTCACCGCGATCTTGAACTTGCGCGGCAGCAGCGCGAACTCCGGATGGAAGGTGCTCCACTGGCGGATAATCTCGGCGATCGGGCGCGGATCGACGATTTCGTCCGGTGCTACGCCGGCAAACCGGTCAGTGGTGATGTTGCGGATGCAGTTGCCGGAGGTCTGGATGGCGTGCATCTGCACCGTGGCCAGTTCGGCCAGGATGTCAGGCACCTGTTCCACTGCCGGCCAGTTGAACTGCGTGTTCTGGCGCGTCGAAAAGTGTGCATAGCCACGGTCATACGTGCGGGCGATGTGCGCGAGTTTGCGCAACTGGCGCGAGGCAAGCAGACCGTAGGGGGTGGCGATGCGCAGCATCGGCGCGTGGCGCTGGATATACAGGCCGTTCTGCAAGCGCAGCGGCCGGAACTCGTCTTCCGACAGCTCGCCGGCAAGATAGCGTCGTGTCTGGTCGCGGAACTGAGCGACCCGTTCATCCACAATGCGCTGATCGTATTCGTCGTATTGATACATCGCGTTTCTCTCTAACCGTTGGGGCGGGGAAGCGCCTCAAAGTGAAATCATTTTTGCACCGACCACCACCAGCATGCAGGCCAGCAGGGGGCGCAGCGCGCGTTCGGGCAGTCGCGTCGAAATCTGACTGCCCACCCAGATGCCGGGGAGCGAGCCGATCAACAGACTGCCCAGCAGCATCCAGTCCACACTGCCCAGCCACCAGTGACCGAGGCCGGCTACCAGCGTCAGCGGCACCGCATGGGCGATGTCCGAACCGACGATGCGCCGCGCGGGGAGCGCAGGGTACAGGAAAAACAAAGCCGTCACGCCCAGCGCCCCTGCGCCGACCGATGAGATCGACACCAGAACGCCCAGGATCGCGCCTGTCACCACGGTGAGCGTTGCCGTACGGGCTTCACTGCTTTCCCCCGCATGGCGCTGCGCGAACACCTGGATGCGGCTGCGGAAGACCAGCGACAGCGCGGTCAGCACCAGTGCCACGCCAAGCGCCGCCGAAATCAACTTGGCCGCGCCACCGATGCCGCCCGGCGCGAACTGATGCATGGCGAACAGCGTGATGGCCGCCGCCGGCAGCGAACCTGCCGCCAGCCGGCGCGTGATCGTCCAGTTGACCGTGCCTTTCAGGCTATGCGCCAGCGTGCCGCCGGCCTTGGTCACGGACGCATAAAGCAGGTCCGTTCCGACGGCCACGGACGGGTGGATGCCGAACAGCAGCACCAACAGGGGCGTCATCAGCGAACCGCCTCCCACACCGGTAATCCCGACGATCAGGCCAACGGCAAAACCGGCAAACGGATAGGCAAAGTCCATGAAGCAGCAAGGGTTTGATCCAGAGTGGCGATCATATCCGCCGTGCTCGGAGCCGCATTGCTGGTTTGATTCACACTGTTAGAAGAAAAAGTAATATAAGAACGCTGTGTGGCTGGCGCAGGATTGGCCGGTCATAGAAACCAGCAAGAACAGGGGAGACAGATGATCCGACACATCGTCATGTGGCGACTCAAGGCAGAAGATGCCGAGCAGCGTGCCCTCGACACCCAGGCTATCCGGGATGCGCTCGAAGCGCTCAATGGACGCATCGATGGCATGCGCGTGCTGGAGGTCCGTGCCGACTTCTCGCGTGAGGCCACCTCGGCCGACATCATGCTGTATTCCGAATTCGACGGCCGCGCCGCACTGGACGCCTACCAAGACCATCCCGAGCACGTTGCCGCCAAAGGCGTCGTGGCTCCCCGCGTCAGCGAACGCCGTCTGGCCGACGTGGAAAGCTGAAAACCGCGCCGACCCGACCGGCGTGCGAAAGAGTCTCCATGAACCTGCAACAACTGCGCTATGTATATGAGGTCGCCCGCCGCAACCTGTCGGTGTCTGAGGCGGCCGATGCCCTGTTTACGTCCCAGCCCGGTGTGTCCAAGCAGATCAAGCTGCTGGAAGAGGAGCTCGGCGTAGAGATCTTTGTGCGCCATGGCAAGCGGCTGGTTGCCGTTACCGAGCCCGGCCAGAAGGTGATCGAAGTGGCCGGGCGCATGCTGCGCGAGGCCGACAACCTGCGGGCGGTCGGCGAGGAATATCACAACGAAGACGCCGGGCGCCTGTCGATCGCCACCACCCATACACAGGCGCGCTATGCCCTGCCGCGCGTGGTGGGGGATTTTTTGCGGCGCTATCCCAAGGTGCAGCTCTCGCTCCACCAGGGCAGCCCGCAGCAGATCTGCGAAATGGTGCTTTCAGGCGAGGCCGACCTGGCCATTGCGACCGAGGCCATCGCCGACTATCCCGATCTGGTGATGATGCCTTGCTACCAATGGAACCGCAGTGTCATCGCCAAGCCGGGGCACCCGATCCTGCGCGAGCAGCCGCTCACGCTGGAAGCCATCGCCAAGTATCCGATCATCACTTACGACTTCGCCTTTGCCGGTCGAAGCCTTATCAACAAGGCTTTCGTCGGACGCGGCCTCAAGCCCAAAGTGGTGCTGACGGCCATCGACTCGGACGTGATCAAGACTTACGTGGCCATGGATTTGGGCATCGGGCTGATTGCCAGCATGGCCTACGATCCGATGATCGACCGCCAGCTTGCCGCGGTCGACGCGTCGCATCTGTTTGAGTCGTCGACCACTCGAATCGGGCTGCCGCGCAATGCCTGGCTGCGCGGCTATGTCTATGCCTTCATTGAATCTTTCGCTCCGCACCTGACTCGGCGCGTGGTCGATGCCTCATTGGCGGGCGAGGGGAGCGATCCGGGCTTGTGACGCCAAATGGCGTCACCTGTTTGGGGCATCCGGCGGACTTGCAATACAGCCGTAACATAACCGCAATAGTCTGTGCGGCGTTGTAACCCTCCCAATCAAGGAAACGCCATGCGCAACACTGCTCTGAACACGATTTTCGCTGCCGTGCTGGCGGCGATGTCTTCCGCGACCTTCGCTGCCGAAATCACCGGCGCAGGCGCCTCGTTCCCGGCTCCGATCTACTCCAAGTGGGCCGACGCGTACAACAAGGCCACCGGCAACAAGATCAACTATCAATCGATCGGTTCCGGCGGCGGCATCAAGCAAATCCAGGCCAAGACGGTTGATTTCGGCGCGTCCGACATGCCGCTCAAGCCTGAAGACCTGGCCAAGGACGGCCTGACGCAATTCCCGACCGTGATCGGCGGTGTGGTGCCCGTCCTGAACGTTGCCGGCATCAAGCCGGGCGAGCTGAAGCTGACCGGCCCGGTTCTGGCCGACATCTTCCTGGGCAAGATCACCACCTGGAACGACAAGGCCATCGCTGAACTGAACCCGGGCGTGAAGCTGCCGGAACAAGCCATCGGCGTCGTTCGCCGCGCTGACGGTTCGGGCACCTCGTTCGTGTTCACGAACTACCTGTCGAAGGTTTCGCCGGAATGGAAGAAGACCGTCGGCGAAGGCACCGCCCCGCAATGGCCGGTGGGCCTGGGCGGCAAGGGCAACGAAGGCGTGTCGGCCTTCGTGCAACGCCTGCCGGGTTCGATCGGCTACGTTGAATACGCCTACGCCAAGCAAAACAAGCTGACGTACGCGCTGGTGCAGAACAAGGACAAGCAATGGCCGCAACCGTCGGACGACACGTTCGCCGCCGCTTCGGCTGGTGCCAACTGGGGTTCGGCCTTCTACGAAATCCTGACGGAACAACCGGGTAAGGATTCGTGGCCCATCACCAGCGCCACGTTCATCCTGATGCACAAGCAGCAAGACAAACCGGTGCAAGCTCAGGAAGTCCTGAAGTTCTTCGAGTGGGCTTACAAGAATGGTGGCAAGATGGCGGCCGATCTGGACTTCGTGCCGCTGCCCGACGCGACCGTGAAGCAGATCTACTCGTCCTGGGGACAGATCAAGGACGCTTCCGGCAAGACCGTTTCGGCTGCGAAGTAAGCCTTCATGACCGTCTCCGTTGATTCTAACGGGAGCGTGACCGCTGCCTCGGTGGGTGCCACCGGGGCGGCGGTCGCCTCGCACGCGGGGGTTGCGTTGTTGAATACGCACTCGAACCTGGGCCTCGATCGCCCGAAGCGCGATCTGGGTGATCGCCTTTTTGCCGGGCTGACGCGCTCGGTCGCCTTCTTCGCATTGCTGTGCCTGCTGGGCATCATCGTTGCGCTGATTTATTCGTCCTGGCCCGCCATCAAGGGGCTGGGCATCAAGTTCCTCTTCTCGACGGAATGGAACCCTCCGATGGAGCGCTTCGGGGCGGTGGTGCCGATGTACGGCACGATCCTGACCTCGCTGATCGCACTCGTCATTGCCGTGCCCGTGAGCTTCGGCATTGCGCTGTTTCTGACCGAACTCTCGCCCAAGTGGCTGCGCCGCCCGCTGGGAACCGCCATCGAATTGCTCGCCGCCATCCCCAGTATCGTGTACGGGATGTGGGGCCTGCTGGTGTTTGCGCCGTTCTTTGCGCAACACGTGCAGCCGCTGCTGGCGTCCACGCTGGGCAAGGTGCCGGTGCTCGGCGTGTTGTTCTCCGGTCCGGGCATGGGCATTGGCCTGCTGACGGCCGGCATCATCCTCGCCATCATGATCATCCCGTTCATCGCTGCGGTGATGCGCGACGTGTTCGAAGTCACTCCCACGCTGCTCAAGGAATCGGCATACGGCCTGGGTTGCACCACCTGGGAGGTGGTCTGGAACGTCGTGCTGCCATATTCCAAGGCAGGCGTCGTCGGTGGCGTCATGCTGGGCCTGGGGCGTGCGCTTGGTGAGACGATGGCGGTGACGTTCGTCATCGGCAACACCAATTTCTTGAATTCGGCGTCGCTATTCATGCCGGGCAACAGCATCACGTCGGCGCTGGCCAACGAATTCGCCGAAGCCGCACCCGGCTTGCACACCGCGGCGCTGATGGAACTGGGCCTGATCCTGTTCGTCATCACGCTGATCGTGCTGGTGATCTCCAAAGCATTCCTGGCCCGCCTGGCGCGCCACGAAGGCACCAAGAGCTGATCGGGTCATCCATGCAACTGCTTACTCGTCGAAAACTGATCAACCGCGCAGCGCTCGCCCTGTCGATGGGCGCGATGCTCTTCGGCCTGTTCTGGCTGGCGTGGATTCTGTGGACCGTGCTGCAACTGGGTGTCACGGGTCTGTCGCTGAATCTGTTAACGCAGATGACGCCGCCGCCCAACTCCGAAGGCGGCGGTCTTGCCAACGCCATCGTCGGCAGTTTGATGATGGTTGCTGGCGCCACTTTCGTCGGCACGCCCATCGGTGTCCTGGCTGGCGTGTATCTGGCCGAATACGGGCGCAGCACGCTGCTGGGCAACGTCACGCGTTACGTGAACGACCTGCTGCTGTCCGCACCCTCGATCGTCATCGGCCTGTTCGTGTATGCCATGGTCGTGGCCCAGACGGGGCGCTTCTCTGGCTGGGCCGGTATCGTGGCGCTGGCGCTGATCGTGGTGCCGGTGGTTGTTCGCACCACCGAGAACATGCTGCAACTGGTGCCCAACTCGCTGCGCGAAGCCGCCTACGCACTTGGCGCGCCCAAGCGCACGGTGATCATGATGGTCACGCTGCGCGCGGCCAAGGCCGGTGTGGTGACAGGCGTGCTGCTGGCTGTGGCCCGTATCGCTGGCGAGACGGCACCGCTGCTGTTCACCGCGCTGTCCAACCAGTTCTGGAGCACCGACCTGTCTGGCCCGACGGCCAACCTGCCGGTGACCATTTTCCGTTTCGCCATGAGCCCCTTCACCGAGTGGCAGACGCTGGCCTGGGCCGGCGTGCTGATCATCACAGTCGGGGTGCTCGCGCTCAACATCGTTGCGCGCGTGTTCTTCCGTCAGAGCGGCAACGCCTGACATAAGGCCAAGAGAAATCATGACCTCGCTCGCACCTCAAATCGAATTCCGCGACTTCAACTTCTTCTACGGCAAGTTCCACGCGCTGAAGAACATCAACCTGTCGATCGCTCACCACAAAGTGACGGCGTTCATCGGCCCGTCGGGCTGCGGCAAGTCAACCCTGCTGCGCACGATCAACCGCATGTACGACCTGTACCCGGAACAGCGCGCCGAAGGCCAGTTGCTGCTGGAAGGCCGCAACATCCTCGGCTCGGACATCGACGTGTCCACGCTGCGCGCCAAGGTCGGCATGGTGTTCCAGAAGCCGACGCCGTTCCCCATGTCGATTTTCGACAACATCGCTTTTGGCGTGCGTCTGCACGAAAGCCTGACCGGCGCCGAAATGGAAGAGCGCGTCGAATGGGCTCTGCGCAAGGCCGCGCTGTGGGACGAGGTCAAGGACAAACTGCACCAGAGCGGCACCAGCCTGTCGGGCGGCCAGCAACAACGCCTGTGCATTGCGCGCGGTGTGGCGGTCAAGCCCGAAGTGCTGCTGCTCGACGAGCCGACCTCGGCGCTCGACCCGATCTCGACGATGCGTATCGAAGAACTGATCGATGAACTCAAGCAGGAATTCACCATCGTCATCGTGACGCACAACATGCAGCAGGCTGCGCGTATCTCCGACTACACGACCTACATGTATCTGGGCGAGCTGATCGAGTTCGGCGAGACCGACAAGATGTTCGTGAAGCCCACGCGCAAAGAGACCGAGGACTACATCACCGGTCGTTTCGGCTGACAGCGCCTCACGCGGGTTTCGCGCTAACATTCGCCCGCACACCGGAGGGCGTCCGGACGCATAGTCCGGACGCCCTTTGGCGTCTACATCCCCTAAAAAGATTCGTGTGTCGCTCGCGCTGGAGGCGCGCGACAGGAGAACGCTGCATGCCCAAGGCTCCATTGCTGGTCCTTGCTTTCCTCGCCGCATTTGCGGCATTCCCCGCGATGGCCGATGAGGCACGCGACAAATGCCTGCTCGAGAAAATCAATCGCGCGGACCCAGGCGTGACGGTGGCGCAGATCAAGGCAGCCTGCGAAGAAATCGCGCCGACCGCGGCCACGCCGGGCGCCACGATCATGCCGGCCACGCCGGTCGAGCAGGCTCAGTCGCCAGCGGAGGACTCGTTCATCACTGAGCGCCGCAAAGAAGAAGCGCAGGCCAACGTCAACCGCTACGCCATCACCGCGCACCGTCCCAACTATCTGCTGGTGGCGTCATACAGCGATCATCGCCCGAATTCAGAAGTGTTCGGTTCGGCAGTGGACGCGCAGGATGGCGATGCCAAAAAGGTTGAAACCAAATTCCAGATCAGCCTGAAGGCGCCGCTGGCGCTGGGCCTGTTCGACAACAAGGTGGACTGGTACGCCGCCTATACCGAACGCGCGTTCTGGCAGGTCTACAACAAGAAGCTCTCGTCGCCGTTCCGCGAAACCAACCACGAACCCGAAACCTGGCTGTCGACAGGCGTGGACTTCAACGTCTTCGGTCTGCGCGCGCGGAGTGTGGCGTTGGGCTACAACCACCAGTCGAACGGTCGAGGCGGGGACCTCTCGCGCAGCTGGAACCGTATCTTCGGTTTGATTGCGCTCGACTATGGTGAAAAGTTCGCCCTTGGCATCCGTCCCTGGTGGCGCGTTCCGGAAAAAGCCAGCGACGACGACAACCCCGACATCGAAGCCTACATGGGCAACTTCGATGTCACCGGCATCTACCGTTTCGGCAACGGCCATACCATCGACATGATGATCCGCAACAACCTGCGCGGCCCCAGCCAAAACCGTGGTGCCATCCAGCTTGGCTGGAGCTTCCCGTTGTTCAGCCACTTCAAGGGTTATGCACAGTGGTTCTACGGCTACGGCGAGAGCCTGATCGACTACAACGTCCTGCAGAATTCGATTGGCATCGGGCTGCAACTGACGGACTGGTAACGGGCAGCGGTTTGGTGGCATCCAAAAGAAAAGCCGCGCCTCTTTACGGAGTGCGCGGCTTTCTTTTTTTGACGTCCTTCAGGCGATCTGCAACACCATCCGGCCGTCGATCTTGCCGGCCTGCATGCGGCCGAAAATGTCATTGACCGCTTCGAGTGGTTCGACCGCGTAATTGCACGTCACCAGTCCGCGAGCAGCAAGGTCCAGGGTCTCTTCAAGGTCTTTGCGCGTGCCGACGATGGAGCCGATCACGCTCTTCCCTTGCAGTACGAGTTCGAACACAGGGATCGGCATTTCTTCTGGTGGCAGACCGACGATGACCAGTTTACCGCCCGGCTTGAGCGCGTCGAACGACGCGCGGAAGGCCTTGGCCGACACGGCCGTTGCAATCACGATGTCGGCGCCGCCGAGCTTGTGCGCTGTCTTGGCGACATCTTGCGACGCGGCGTTGATGACTTCATCAGCGCCAAGCCGCTTTGCCAATTCAAGCGAATGCTCCTGCACGTTGACAGCAAAGGTCGTCGCCCCGGCGACCTTTGCGTATTGCAGCGCCATGTGGCCAAGTCCCCCCAGGCCCGAAATCAGTACGGTCTTGTCCGGTGCTGCGCCGCCCACTTTCACAGCCTTGTAGGTCGTCACGCCGGCGCAGAAGTGCGGGCTTACGGCAGCGAAGTCCAGCGCGTCCGGGATCTTGCCGACGAAGCGCCCGTCGGCAACGACCTTTTCCGCATAGCTGCCGTCAACGCTGTAGCCGGTCATGTGCTGGTGCGCACAAAGTGTCTCCCAACCCGACAGGCAAGGATCGCACAGGCCGCACGCTGAGTGCAGCCACGGTACGCCGACGCGGTCGCCCACTTGAAGGTGCGTGACCAGTTCGCCGACTTTCTCTACCACGCCCACGCCTTCGTGTCCTGGGATCAGCGGCAGTTTCGGCTTGACGGGCCAGTCGCCGTGCGCGGCGTGCAGGTCGGTGTGGCAGACGCCGCAGGCGTGGATTTTGACGATCACGTCGTACGGGCCGCGCAATTGCGGCTCAGGCATGTCACGCAGGACGAGTGGTGTACCGAATTTCTCTACGACCATTGCCTTCATGGGTGTCTCCTCGCTTTTTGGGGAAGGCGATCCCGGCGCACATGGGGCGCGCCAGGATCGGGAGAGTGTTATGAAAGCGGCCGGTGTGTGGCGTGTGGGGCCGAGAGAGGAGGCGGTGCGGAATGCGCTAAGCGCGGGACCATTGGGTTGTCAGCCGTCGTTCTGGCCGCAGCGCGCCGCCACCGGTCGCGCTTTCAACATAGTCCAGTGCCTGCGGGTCGTCAGCCTGCAGGGTGGGGGGCTTGATCCTTGGCAGTCAGCCTTGCATCAGTCCTTGCTTTTCAATAAAGGCGATTATCTCGGCCAGCCCCTGGCCCGTCTTGAGGTTGCTGAAGACAAACGGGCGCTCGCCACGCATCTTGCGTGCGTCGCGGTCCATGACTTCGAGCGAGGCCCCCACCATCGGCGCAAGGTCGATCTTGTTGATGACCAGCAGGTCGCTTTTGGTGATGCCGGGGCCGCCCTTGCGTGGAATCTTGTCGCCGGCCGATACGTCGATCACGTACAGCGTGAGGTCTGACAATTCGGGTGAGAAGGTCGCCGCAAGGTTGTCGCCGCCGGACTCCACGAAGATGATCTCCAGCCCCGGGAATGCACGGTTCAAGCGATCGACCGCTTCGAGGTTGATCGAGGCGTCTTCGCGGATTGCCGTGTGCGGGCAGCCGCCGGTTTCCACGCCCAGAATGCGGTCCGGTTCCAGTGCTTCGTTGCGCACCAGAAACTGCGCGTCTTCCGCCGTGTAGATGTCGTTGGTGACCACGGCGATGTTGTACTTGCCGCGCAGCGCGCGGCACAGTTCGAGCGTGAGCGCCGTCTTGCCCGAACCGACCGGGCCACCGATGCCGACGCGCAGGGGTTGGGATGATGTTTGCATGTTCATGATCTGAAGAGTCGGGTGTATTGGGTTTCGTGCAGTCCGCACGCGATTGTCTGTGCTGGCGCGAAGTTCTCCCATTCGCCTTCCGCGCGGTCAAGCACCTCGCCGGTCAGTGCGGGCAGTTCTTCGGACAATGCCAGAAGCATCTTCTGGCCGGCTGTCTGTCCGAGCGGAACCAACTTGATGGCGGCCATGGTCTGGTTCTCCAGCCAGGCCCACAGGTAGGCGTTGACGGCGTCTGCCTCATCAAGGCGCCAGCACGCTGCGGCTGCAGCCCACGCCGTAGGGAAAGCCATTTCGCGTGGCTCGGCCAGCGTGTCGCGCACCGCGTCCGGCATGTCTCCGATGTCGCGTAGCAGCCGCGCCAGCGAATACCCCATCTGAACGGTCTCTGCGCGTAGCTCCGCCGTCTCGCGCGTGGCGATGAAGCCGGCGTTGAGCGCCAGCACGTCTGCATGGTTGCCCGCGCGCCAGGCGCGCATGAGTTGCACCAGTGCAGGCCCCTCGCAACGTACGATCACCAGCCGGAGAACGTCACCGATCCAGCGCTCGGCCTGCGCCGCATCGCTCACTTGTCCGCATTCGACGGCCCACTCCAGTCCCTGCGAATACGAGAACGCTCCGACCGGCAGCGCGGGGCTTGCCAGATGCAGTAGTCGCGACAGCGCAAGCGATGGCGTCGGCATGTCAGCCCTTGCCGCCCATGACATGGATCTTTGCCTCGGTGGCGCCACGCTCGCTGTGATGATGGCCCGGCGCGTAGGCGCCCGCTTCAGGCTCGAAAGGCGCAGAGAGATTTGCGACCTTCGCCTTGAGCCCGCGCAGCATGGTTTCGAGCACGTGGTCGGCCTGGATGCGCAGCCACCCGTCGCCCACCTCTACCGCAACGTGGCGGTTGCCAAGGTGGTACGCCGCGCGTGCGAGTTCCCGCGCATCGGCACAACGCGCTTCGAGCAACTGTTCTGGCGCGGACTGTACGGCCACGATACGACCATCCGACCCTTCGAGTTTGTCGCCACCGCGCAAGATCGTGCCGCGCGGCAGAAACAGGCCGACCTCTTCGCCGGAAGCCAGCCTGGTGCGAAGCCGGCTCTTGGTGCGCGCGTCGAAATCGAGCACCAACGCGTCGGTGGCGGGAGCGTCGCCGTGGTAGAGCTTTTCGATGAGAAGCATGTCGTTGGTGGTATCCGGTCAGAACAGGAAATAGCGCTGCGCCATGGGCAGTTCGACAGCAGGCTCGCAGGTGAGCAGGTCGCCGTCGGCGCGTACTTCATAGGTTTCGGGGTCGACGGTCAGCTTCGGCGCGTAGTCGTTGTGGATCATGTGCGCTTTCTTCACGCTGCGGATGTCGCGTACGGCTTCGAGCGGTCGCGTGAGTCCAAGGTCGGCGACCTGCGGATTCTTCAACGCGGCTTGCGACACGAACGTCAAGGATGTCTTCAGCGCTTTGCCGAAAGAGCCGAACATGGGACGGTAATGTACCGGCTGCGGCGTCGGGATCGATGCGTTCGCGTCGCCCATCGCGGCGGCCGCGATCATGCCGCCCTTGATGATGAGCGACGGCTTCACGCCAAAGAACGCCGGGCGCCACACCACGAGGTCGGCGAGCTTGCCGACTTCGATCGATCCCACCACGTGGCCGATGCCGTGCGCGATGGCCGGATTGATCGTGTACTTGGCGATGTAGCGCTTGATGCGCGCATTGTCCGCACGAGCCGTATCGCCCGGCAGTGCGCCGCGCTGCGCCTTCATTTTGTGCGCGGTCTGCCAGCAACGCAGGATCACTTCGCCCACGCGGCCCATGGCCTGCGAATCGCTCGAGTACATGCTGATCGCACCGAGGTCATGGAGGATGTCTTCTGCGGCGATTGTTTCGCGGCGGATGCGCGATTCGGCGAACGCAATGTCCTCTGCGATAGCCGGATCGAGGTGGTGGCACACCATCAGCATGTCGAGGTGTTCGTCGAGCGTGTTGACGGTGTAGGGGCGCGTCGGGTTGGTGGACGACGGCAGCACGTTGGCCTCGCCCACCACGCGCAGGATGTCGGGTGCGTGCCCGCCGCCTGCGCCTTCGGTGTGAAAGCTATGAATCGTGCGACCCTTGAAGGCGTCGATGGTGGCTTCGACAAAGCCCGACTCATTGAGCGTATCGGTGTGGATCGCGACCTGTACGTCATGCTCTTCGGCCACCGACAGGCAGTTGTCGATCGCCGCTGGCGTCGAGCCCCAGTCTTCATGCAGCTTCAGGCCGATGGCGCCGGCTTCGCATTGCTCGCGCAGCGGGTCGGGCAGGCTGACGTTCCCTTTGCCGAGAAAGCCGAGATTCATCGGGAATGCTTCGGCTGCTTCCAGCATGCGGTGGATGTGCCACGGGCCAGGCGTGCATGTCGTGGCGAAGGTGCCCGTGGCCGGGCCCGTGCCGCCGCCGATCATGGTCGTCACGCCGCTCATGAGCGCTTCTTCGATCTGCTGCGGGCAGATGAAGTGAATGTGCGTGTCGATGCCGCCGGCGGTGATGATCATGCCTTCGCCGGCAATGATTTCGGTGCCCGCGCCAATGGGAATCGTCACGGCAGGTTGCACGTCGGGGTTGCCGGCCTTGCCGATGCCACTGATGCGCCCGGCCTTGATGCCGATGTCCGCTTTCACGATGCCCCAGTGGTCGATGATCAGCGCGTTGGTGATGACCGTGTCGGCAACCTCGGCCGAAACACGTTGGCTCTGCCCCATGCCGTCGCGGATGACCTTGCCGCCGCCGAACTTGACCTCTTCGCCGTAGATCGTGAAGTCGCGTTCGACTTCCACGAACAGCCCGGTGTCGGCCAAGCGCACGCGATCGCCCGTTGTCGGGCCGAACATCTCGGCGTAGGCGCGTCTGGAAATGTTTGCCATTACTGTGCCTTTTCTCAGAGACGACCTTGCACAAGGCCACGGAAGCCGTACACCACGCGGTCGCCGGCATAGTCGACGAGTTCAACGGTGCGGCTCTGGCCGGGCTCGAAGCGCACGGCGGTGCCGGATGCGATGTTCAGCCGCATGCCGCGCGCGGCTTCGCGATCGAAGCGCAGCGCTTCGTTGGTTTCGGCAAAGTGGTAGTGCGAACCGACCTGGATCGGGCGGTCGCCTGCGTTTTCGACGGTAAGCGTCAACGTGCGATAACCGACGTTGATCTCGATGTCACCGTCATCGGTGATGATTTCTCCGGGTGTCATGGAGCAGACCTCACATCACGCCAGCGAGGAAGCCGGCACCGAGCAGCGCTACGCCGCCGCCCAGCACGCGCGGCCACCATGCACTGGCACGCATCATCGTGTGGCCGATGGCAATGCCCGTGACGTGCAGCAGGGCGGTGCCCAGCACCATGCCGGCGAGCGCGCCGGCCACGCTATGCGCGGCGGCCAGCTCCGTGCCGTGCGCCAGGCCATGGAACAGCGCGAAGCCGCCCGCCAGCAATGCTCCCGCACCCGCGGGCAGGCTGGCGCGAGTGGCGACGAGCAAGCCCAGTACCAGTAGCGAAGCTGCAATCATCGGTTCAACGGCAGGCAGTGCCACGCCTGCGATGCCCATCACCGCGCCGACCAGCAGCAAGCTGGCGAAAGACAATGGCGCGACCCATACGCGACGCGTGGTCATCGCGCTCCAGATGCCGACCGCCACCATCGCGGCAAGGTGGTCCATGCCGGTGAACGGGTGGGCGAAGCCTTCGCTGAAGCCCGCCAGGTGATGTGCGCCGCCGTCGGCGCCGGTGTGTGCCAGCGCCAGGCCGGGCAGCACCAATGCGGCGGTGCCAAGAAGGGTCTTGCCGATACGGGGGAAAGCCATATTGATTCTCCTGATGATGGGCCTGCCAGACACGCGGTGTTGCAGGCGAGGTTCAGATAATGGGGTGATGGACGGTGACCAGCTTCGTGCCATCGGGAAAGGTGGCTTCAACCTGGATCTCGGGGATCATCTCCGCCACGCCATCCATGACATCGTCACGTGTGAGCAGGGTCGTGCCGTAGCTCATCAGGTCGGCCACGCGGCGACCATCGCGCGCGCCTTCCATGATGGCGGCGGTGATGTACGCCACCGCTTCCGGGTAGTTGAGCTTGAGGCCACGCGCGCGGCGCCGTTCGGCGAGCAGGGCGGCGGTGAAGATCAGCAGCTTGTCTTTTTCGCGTGGTGTCAGTTCCATGCAGTCTCTCCAGCGGTCAATCCAAATGTCATTGGGTGTTCAGGTCGCCCAGATGCGGGGGCGGCGCGCGGCACGTTGCAGCCAATGGGGGCGGGCACACTCCCACAGCGTGGCGAAGTAGGCGCGCAGCGCTTCGCTCGAATTCGACATGGCGCGGACCAGCGTGACGCGCGGCAACGCGGTTGTGGCGGCGGCCCCATGTGCGAAGACCGGCTTGCGCAGGCGTTCAAGCAAATTGCGATCCGGCGCGCAGCCGGCCAACCACATCGTGCCAAATACGGTGCTGCCGGCAAGTCCGGCTGGCGAACGCATGAGTGCGTCGTCGCCGCTCAAGCGCATGCGTTCGTGCCAGGCCAGTTCGCCATCGACACTCAGCTCGATCGATTGCGCGAGTTCGCCGCGTGCGAAGCGCTCACCTGATGCCTGCCGTCCCAAGCAGGTGATCTCCCAACCCATCAAGCGTGCGTTCCCCGCCAGCGCTAGATGCGTGCGCATTGTTGCGTGCGCGGCGTCGAAAACGATGTTCTCCTGCGGTAGCCACTCGACAACGGCATCCGCGTCGACGGCGATGTTCACGGTCTGCGATGAGGTGGGGCCGAGGCTGCGATACCACTTGGTCGCGCCCGGCGTGGTGATGAGTGCGTGGGCACCCGAGCGCGCGGTGATGTCGATGCGCAATTGATCGCCGCTGACGATGCCGCCCGGTGGGTGGACCAGCACCGCGTGGCAGATGTCGTCGCCTTCGGGGTAGAGGGGTTTCTGCACGACCAGCGGGCCGTCGTGCAGGCGGCGCGCGAGGACGCTGCGTGACTGGCGTCGTTCAAAGTCCAGCGTTAAACGGGCGCGCCAGCCTTCGGCGTGCGTTTGGGCCGGGGCTGCGGGCAGTGGGTGCGGAAGCGGCGCGGACATATTCGTTCAGTATTTTTCTTGAGGGGCATATTGCAGACGCACAGGGCGACCACATGCAAGCCTCTTGCACCAATCCGCTAAGCAATGAGCGCGCCAGTCCATCGCAAGCGGCGAGAAAGACAAGGGGCGCCCGAGCGCCCCTTGTCTTTCGCGATCAGAGCGTCAGAGACGGTCAGAAGTGCCACTCACCCTTGATCATGGCCGTGCTGGTCTTGGTCCCGGCGGTCGGCGGCGAGGAGCCGAACTTGTTCTTCACGTACTCATAACCCGGCCCGACGAGCAGCGTGTGCTTGCCCAGTCCTGCAATCTGGCCGACGTCGACCATCAGGAAGATGTCCGTCCACGTTTCGGGCTTGGTGTCGACGCCGAAACCGTCCTTGCCCTTCTCCCCGGTGTAGTTGAAGAAGCCGTTCAGTTCCAGCGGCACGGGGCCGGCCTGGAAGTTGAACCCCCAGGCGGCGGCGATGCGGTAGGTCGACTGGAAGTCCACATTCACACCGACGATACCGTTGTGGTTCTTCTCCTTGTAGTACATCAGGCCAAGGTCGGCCCAGCCAAACGGAAAGCCGAACTTGACCACCGGGCCGGTGATGAACTTACGCACCTTCGGCGCGAAGGCTGTGTTCTTCGAGCTGAGGTCGAAGCCCGTGCTCCAGGCAAAATCCTTGACGACGCCCAGGTCGAGCTTCTTGCCGGTGACCTTGGTGAAGTGCAGTTGATTGGCATACACCAGATAGATTTCCTGCGCACCGCTGGTGCCATCGGCCTGCGGGTCGTTGTGGTCGGAAATCAGGACGTCCACATTGAAGAAGTTGCTGCCGTACTTGAAGCCATCAACGTGCGTCAGGCCAATGATGTCCTTGGACACGTCCTTGTCGATGCCGGGCTCGGAGAACTTGCTGCCGTAGCGATAGCTGATCGATGTATCGCTCCAGTCGGCGGCCGACGCAACCGTGGAAACCGACGCCAGTGCCGCAGCAATGCACAGCGTTTTCTTGAAAGTCATGACAAAACCCTTCTGTGAGATCGGTGGAAATTCCGCTGTGCGAATCTCGCGTGAAATCGTCAGCAGCGAGCCGATTCTAGGAAAGGGGTGCTATGCCTTTGGCAATATGGCAAATACGCCAAACAGAATGCGTCGTGGCGGTGCGTCGTTCTGGATATGCCATGCGCTTGCATGCGGCATATATCGGCACCCGCCGCGCTCAATACGCGAAAGTGGTGCAGAAATGAGCGATTTGTTGCGGTTGCGTGATGGCGGTTATGCGCCGTCGGCAATGAGGAGTGTTGCGTTTTTGGCAGCGCGCACCACTTGAGGGCGGTATGCACCGGAGTGGTGCGTGAGAGTGGCGCGCGCGCCGGGCTGTGAGGTCCCGCGGCGCGCGCAGCCGGTGAAGCAGTTGAATCTTACTTCTTTGCCGGCGCGGCGGGTGCAGCAGGCGCCTTGGCGGGGGCCGGGGCCGGCGTCACGCTCAGCAGTTCAACGTCGAAGGTCAGCGTCGAGTTCGGGGGAATGTCCGGGCTCGGGCTTTGTTCGCCGTAAGCCAGTGCGGCCGGGCAGGTCAGCTTGGCCTTGCCGCCAACCTTCATCTTCGCTACGCCTTCGGTCCAGCACTTGATCACGCCATTGAGCGGGAACTCGGCCGGTTCATTGCGCTTGTACGAGCTGTCGAATTCCTTGCCGTCAGGCGTCGTGCCGCGGTAGTTCACCTTGACCGTGTCGTTGGCCTTGGGCTGCGCGCCGGAGCCTTCCTTGACCGACAGATAGACCAGACCCGAAGCGGTCTTGACCGCGCCCTTTTCCTTGGCGGCCTTTTCCAGTTGGACCTTGCCGTCAGCGGCGGCCTTGTCGGCGATGGCCTGGTGGCGTTGCATGGCCAGTTGCTGAATCTTGGGGCCGTATTCTTCGAGGTTCACAGCCGGCTTGCCGCCTGCCACGGAGTCCGACAGGCCCTTCTTCACGAATTCCATTTCAGCGGGCGTGAAGTTGAACATGGCGGCCTGGCGGCCCATGAACAGGCCCACGGCGTAGAGCGTCTTCTGGTCTTCGGTCATGTCCGCAGCCAGGGCGGCGGGGACGGTAAGCGCAAGCGTGACTGCGGCAATCAGGGTTTTCATGAGGTTCCTTGTACGGGGTACGGTACGAAAAGCCCGCCAAGGATACGGGATTTTGCCGCTCAGCGTGTCCTGCGCCGGTCGTCAGGATGTATCCGGCTGTATCCCGCCCGCCGCACCGCCAAGAAGGCTGTCCTCGGTCATGGCGTGACCATTCTTTGCCGCCGGCAGGCAAGCGTTTTCCTACAATAGCGAATTCCGCTGACGCACCTCAGAAAATGTCCCGCGCCCTGCCGCCACGGCCACGGCTTTTCCAGATCACTTGGCCGATCCTGTCTGAACACCTGCTGCACGCCTCCGTCGGCCTGCTGTTCATCTGGCTCACTGCGCGCGTGTCCGACGCCACCGCAGCGGCCTTTGGTATTTCCAACCAGATCATGATGTTCTTCATGATCGTCTTCCGACTCGTCGGCGTGGGCGCCAGCGTGGTGATCACGCAGTACCTCGGCGCGCGCGATGGCGTGGGGGCGGAACGTATCTCTCGTGCCAGCCTTGCCGCCGCATGGTGGATGGGCGTGATTGCCGCAGTGATCGTTGCGCTCGGCGCGCGGCCGCTGCTGGAGCTGATGGATACGCCCGCAGAGCTGATGAACTCGGCCCAGCCGTATCTCGTCATCCTCGGTGTGATGCTCGCTTTCGAGGCGCTCAACACGACGATGGCGTCGGTCTTGCGCGCTTATACCTTCACGCGCGACACGATGCGCCTGATGCTGTGCATGCACATCGTGGCCGTGTCGATCGGGCTACCGCTGATCTTCGGTTGGTGGGGCTTGCCGCGTGCCGGCCTGGTTGGCATCGGCGTGGCGTTCATCGCCTCGCGTCTGGCCGCGTTGGGCATGTATGTGTGGCTGTGGCGGCGACGTCTGTCGATCGTGCCGCGCGCCGGGGACTGGTGGCGCGTGCGCCGGCAATCGCTGGGCGAGATCCTGCACATCGGTCTGCCGGGCGCGGGCGAGCAGATCGCGTACCGCACCAGCTTCACCATCATCCTGTCGTTCGTTGCCGGCATGGGCGCGCTGCCCCTGGCGACGCACACCTACATGCTGCAGATCACGTACTTCATCCTGTTGTCGAGCCTGGCGATCGGCTTCGGGACCGAGATCGTGGTGGGCCACCACATCGGCGCGGGGCAACTGGGCGATGCCGACCGTCTGGTGCGCAAAGCGCTGCGCATCGGGCTGATGGTGGCGGTGAGCTTTGCGCTGCTGGTGGCGTTGTGCGGCCGCGCGGTGATGGGCTTTTTCTCGGATGACCCACAGATCATCGACATGGGCGCCCGCTTGCTGTGGGTCGTGGTGCTGCTCGAACCGGGCCGCACCTTCAATCTGGTGGTGATCAATGGACTGCGTGCGACGGGCGATGCGCGCTTCCCTGTCGGTTGTGGCGTGTTCTCCATGTACATCGTCGGTGTCGGCCTGGCTTGGCTGCTCGGCGTGCACATGGGGTGGGGGCTGCTTGGGGTGTGGCTCGCCTTTGCTGCCGATGAGTGGACGCGCGGCGCCATGATGTACTCGCGCTGGCGTTGGCTCGGATGGGTCAAGCACGCCCGCCGCGCGCATCGCAAGGTTCGCGCGCAGCGGGCCGTGACGCTAGTGCAGCCGGATGTCGTGGCTTGAGAGCCGGTGCTAGGCACCCAGCAGCGTCTTGGGTTCCAGGTAGGCGGCCAGGCCAAAGCCGCCGAATTCCCGCCCGATGCCGGATTGCTTGAAGCCGCCGAAGGGGGCTTGCGGCTCGTGCGACAGTCCGTTGATAAGCACCCGTCCCGCTTCGAGCCTCGCCGCCACGCGTTGTGCGCGCGCGGCGTCAGGTGACACCACGTAGGCCTGCAAGCCGTAGCGCGTGTCGTTGGCGATTGCGATGGCTTCCTCTTCGCTGTCGTAGGTGATGACCGACAGCACAGGACCGAAGATTTCCTCCTGCGCAATCCGCATGTCATTGCGGACATCCACGAACACTGTCGGCTGCACGAAGTGGCCGCGTGACAAGTGCTGCGGCCGACCTTCGCCGCCGACGATGATCCGCGCGCCTTCTTCGACGCCGAGCCTGATATAGCCTTGCACACGTTCCCACTGCTTGCGGCTGACCATCGGACCGATGCGCGTGGCTTGATCGTGCGGGTCGCCAACCGGGTGTCGCGCCACCGCTTGCCGGAGAAGCGGGATGGCTTCGTCGAGACGTGTTCGCGGCAGCAGGATGCGCGTGCCGGCGATGCACGCCTGCCCGCTGTTCTGGAAGCCCGCTTCGATTGCGATGTCGATGGCTGACGCAAGCTCTGCGTCATCGAGAATCAATGTCGGCGACTTGCCGCCCAGCTCCAGCGTCACGCGCTTGATCGTCTCTGCGGCCATGCGCAGGATTCCCTTGCCAACGGCGGTGGAGCCGGTGAATGACACTTTGGCGACGTCGGGGTGGGCAACGAATTCGGCGCCGACAACATCCCCTCGCCCATTGACCACGTTGAACAACCCCGGCGGGAGTCCCGCCGCGTGTAACGCTTCGACCACGACCTGAGTCTGCATGGCGCTCATTTCGCTGGGCTTGATGACCGTGGCGCAGCCAGCGGCAATGGCACTGGCGAGCTTGTTGCAAATGAAGCCAGCATTGCTGTTCCACGGCGTGATGAGCGCCGACACACCCACCGGCGCCATGACGGCACGAGCCTGGCCAATGCTGCGTGTGAGCGGGTAGTCGGTCAGCGCCGTCGCGACATCGCGGAAGGCGCCGATAGCGTGCTGCACCATCCATCCTGCGCGAGCCGCTGGCGCGCCATATTCGTCGACCACGGCCGTCAGCATGTCTGCCTCGCGCGCCACCACGGCTTCGTGCAACCGCTGCAGCAGCACCAACCGCTCTTCCTTGCTCGTCTGCGCGAAGTCCACTTGCGCACGCTTGGCGGCGGCGACAGCGCGGCGTGCATCGTCGGCATCGCCCAGACGCACCGTTCCGATGACGTCCTCCGTGGCGGGGTTGATCAGGTCTGCCGTGTCGCGGCCATGTGACGGCACGAATGCGCCATCGATGTAGTGGTGGTCAATCTGCGCCATGGCGCTCTCCAGAAAAGGACGACGAGGCCAGTCTACGGTGTACCGATTGTGCGGATAAGGTGTATAAATCGGGATGTGTTATGCGGTGAGGCGGGATAATGCGCACATCAGGATTAATCGAATACGAGGCGGTGTTGGCGGTGGCCCGGCATCGCAGCTTTCGCGCGGCGGCGACTGAACTGGACATGTCCACATCGGCCGTTTCCAGCACCATCGCGGCGGTGGAGGCACGTCTGGGGACGCGGTTATTTCATCGAACCACGCGCAGCGTGGCGCTCACCGAGGCGGGCGAGTCGTTCGTGGCGCAGATCGCGCCCGCCCTGTCCGACCTGCGCCGCGCAGCGGAGTCGGTGAGCCTGCGTGGGCAACACCCCAGCGGCACCCTGCGCATCAACTGCGCGGCCGGAGCGCTGCGCATGATCTTCGCGCCCTTCGTGCTCGAATACCTGCGGCGTTATCCCGAGATGCAAGTGGACGTCGTCACCGATGGTCGTCTGGTCGACATCGTGGCGGAGGGTTTCGATGCTGGCATTCGTCTGGCGGAGACGGTGCCGCAAGACATGATCGCCGTGCCGATCGGCAGCGAGGTGCGCTTTGCGGTGGTCGGCTCTCCGGCGTATTTCGCAGCGCATCGGCCGCCGCGCGTTCCGGCCGATCTGGCTCAGCATCGGGCCGTGCGGATGCGTCTGCCGAGCGGCAAGCTCTATCGATGGGAGTTCTCGCGGCGGGGCGAGTCAGCCACGGTAGATGTGCCGGGCATGCTCACGCTCGACGACATGGCCTCGATCCGTGACGCGGCGCTGGCCGGGGTGGGGCTCGCGTACATGTCGGAATGGCATGTGGGGGAGGACATCGAGGCGGGGCGTCTGATCCGCGTGCTTGAAGACTGGACGCCGCCGTCTCCTGGCTTGTGTCTGTACTACCCCGGCCGCCGTCATGTGCCGCCGGGGTTGCGCGCTTTTATCGAGCTTGTGCGCGAACGCGGCGCAGACTTTGTGCCGCGTATGCCTCTGGAATGAACATCAGAACTTGTCGCGCAGCCACTGCGCCCACAGTCCCATCCACTCATGTGCGGCGTACCAGCCGGCGTAGGTGCTGGTGATGTTCGGAATGTAGCGGAAGAACTCCTCCCCGAAAGCGCCGCCCGTGAGGTATGCCGTCGGTGCCGGCAGTACTTCGATGCCTTGCGCGGTGAACTCGTTCACCGAACGCCACATGTGCGCCGCGTGCGTCACGAGCGTGACGCGGGTAACGCCTGCGCGTTTGAGAATTTCTGCCGAGTAGACCGCGTTGTCGTGCGTGTCGAGCGAGTCGGTCTCCATCCACTTCACCGGAACATGGAAGTCGTCGCGCAGCGACTCGGCCATCAGGACGGATTCCGGCTTTTGCCCCGTGGGAGCACCGCCGCTGACCAGCACGGGCAAACCACTGCGTCGCGCCACCATGGCGCCGTAGCGCAAGCGTTCGAGTGTCAGCCGGCTGGGGGCCGACCCGGTGAACTCAGGCGCGTAACCGCGCTTGCCGCCCGCCAGGATCACGATGGCCTGTGTCTGGCGGATCTGCTCGGGCTTGGCAACTTCAAAACGCTCCAGCGGCCGTGTCATGAGATCGACCGTGGCCGGTGTCGAGAACACGATCAGCACGATCAGCGCTATCCATGACAACCATCGGCCGGCGCGCGGGCGCCATTCACGCACAGCCAGCGCCAGCGCCATCAACAGCAACGGCATGATCGGCGGCAGCAGGACGGCCGACAGAATCTTCTTTAGCAGGAACAAGCTGTACATGAGCGTGAAATGCTGGCGTTGGGCGCCTGTAATCCGGTGTTGGGGTTGGCGGACTGTGCAGTATGATCGCGCCGGTGGCAATGCGGGCGTTGCATCCGTCATGGCAGCGCAAAGCCCGATATTTGGAGACAAACGTGGGTGTGCGTGAAATCGTCATTTGTCTGATCGCGTTGCTGGCGATCTATCTGTTGGCGCTGGGTTGGCGCTGGCAGCGCGTGAACGCTCGCGCACGCCGTGGCCGCCGCGAACCGATCGATGTCGCGCCGCCTGAAGTCCCCATGCCGTCGCGCCCGATCGAGCCTGTCATCGATATCGTGGATGACATCGAAGACGACGAAGAAGACGGCGACGATGCCGTGGTGCGATTGAGCGCGCCGCGTTCTTCTCTCGACGCGTTTTATCGCGATCCTTCCCGCCCGCCTGCGCAACCTGCGCCCGCGCCAGTGATCCGCCCCTCCATCGCCCCGGCGAGTGTCCCCGCTGTTGCACCGGTGGCTGGCGGATTCGAAGCCGCGCTCGAATTGCGGCAGTTGCGTCAGATGCTCGACGCGCAGCGTGTGGAAAATGACGCCCTGCGCGACGATCTTGAAACGCTGCGTGCCGAAGTCGGTCAGCTCCGCCAACGGCTGGAGACGCTGCCGCGCACGCCTGTACATGTCGCCCCGCAGTACGGCGAGGCCGTGGGGCTCGCGCGTAGCGGGCTCGATTCGCTGACCATCGCAGAGCGCTGCGGCATTTCTGTATCTGAAGCTCAACTGGTGCGCGCGCTGGCCGCATCCCCGCAGGAAGGAGATTGACCGATGGCTGAACAGGCCAGCGAAAACACCGAAGATCCGGGCCGTCTCAAGCGCCAGCTCGTCGCACGCGGCGTGGTGGCGGCCGCCCTCATCGTGGCCTTGCTGGCGGTGCTGCTTTTGGTCGAGCGCAATCAACGTCCCGAGCCGCCTGCGACGGCGCGCACGGTGACCCAGATCGGGCCGAGTTTCTCTGACGGTCAGTCGGGCGCCATCGCTGCATTGGCCGCCGAGACTTCGCAAGCGATCGGCTCCGCACCCATCGTGGTGCAGGAGCCCGCCGCCGAACCCGAACCGGAAGAGACCGCGCCGCCAACACCCGTGGCGAGCACGGGCACTGCGTCGAGCAAGCCCGACGTGACCATCGCGCCGCCGTCGTCCGCTGCGCCGCGTGCTGCGACGTCGGCATCGTCGGTCACTGTCGTCGAGCCACGTCCAGCCACGCCCGCCGCGCTGCGCGACGAACGCACTGCGGCGACCGCGCCGGCAGGCACGTACATCGTTCAATTGGGTGTGTTCTCGAGTGCTGCCAACGCCGACCAATTGGTGCGGCGACTCAAGCAGAAGGGGATCACGGCTCGGGTGGAAACGCGCGTTGAACTGGGCCCGTTCAAGAACCGTGATGAAGCCGTTGCCGCCCAGGCGCAACTGCGGCGCGCCGGCTTCGATGCCGGCATGTTGGTGTTGCCGAAGAAGTAAGTCTTAGCGGGCGAGCGCACGCGGTGGCGCTCGCCTCGCGTGCCGATCAGGTCTCGTCCTGCTCGTCGCCCGAGCCGACCACGGCGCGACCCACGCGGTCGCGCACGGCGTCCCAATCGCTGCCGTCCGGCAGCGTTTCCAGAAGAATGCGTGTGGCACCGCTGGTATCGAGCGCACGCAGGTTGGCGTAGAGATCGTGCGCGTAGCCGTGTGCATCGGCTGGCGCCGTGATCCACATGGACGTGCCCGATCGCGGCGCAACGCTGTGTGCGAGCACGGCGCAGTCGGCGCTTGTCGACTGCAGCTCGGCGGCGCTTGCAATGGTCATGGGCGTGCGCGGCGCATAGTGCGCGGCGAGCGAGCCCGACACGCGTGGCGCATTTTCAGCGTGGCCGCGCAGGCGCGGGCGGCGGCCGATGACGGCTGCGATGGCGTCGATACCGATCATGCCGGGGCGCAATATCACCGGTTCGCCACGCGACAGATCGAGGATGGTTGATTCGATGCCGACCGTGCAGGGGCCGCCGTCGAGAATCATCGCCAGATGCGGGCCGACTTCTTCCTCAACGTGCTGCGCGGTGGTCGGGCTGATGCGTCCGAAACGATTGGCCGACGGGGCGGCGATACCGCCACCGAAAGCGCGCAGCAAGGCGAGCGCGACCGGGTGATCCGGCACGCGCAGGCCGACTGTATCTTGTCCGCCCGTCACGGCATCCGGCACGTCTGCTTCGCGCGGGAGGATCATCGTCAGCGGGCCGGGCCAGAAAGCCCGTGCAAGCGCGATTGCTTCTTTCGGAATGGCGCGTGCCCATTCCGTCATCTGTTCGGCATCTGCCAGATGCACGATCAGCGGGTGATCGGCAGGGCGATTCTTGGCGGCGAAGACGCGGGTCGCGGCTTCTGGGTTGGAGGCGTCGGCACCGAGCCCGTAGACGGTTTCGGTCGGCAGCGCCACCAGTTGGCCCGCGCGCAGCATGGCGGCGGCTTCGCGGATGTTCTCAGGCGTCGGCGGGCGGATGATCATCGCGGCGTTCCGGCGGGCAGAAGCTCGGTGAAGTAGGCCGCCACGCGCCGCTTGGCGTCTTCGCGTGCGACCGGGTTCGGTGCCGTGGTGACGCCTTGGCCCGGATTCACGCCGTTGGGTACTTCAGTGCGCACGCGCTTGCGCTTGATGCCCGGGTTGTCGAAGTCGTGGTACGTGTCGGGGTAGGTCACGATCTGCATCGGCTCATGGCGCGACGACACGGCTTCTGCCAGCGACACGCATGGCGCGGCTGGCGTCCAGTCGTCGGACTCTCCGATCAGCACCAGCAGCGGTGCGTTGGGGTGGAATCGATCGGCATGGCGCGCGCGAGCGCTGCACCCAGGATAGAACGCCACCGCAGCAGCGAAGGGCGTCACGCCTTTGTCCTTTGCACCCTTTGGCAGGCGGGCGACTGTGTCGAGGACCACGCCGCCGCCGTGTGACCAGCCGAGCACGGCGATGTGCGCGGTGTCGACGTCCGTGCGCTCGCGCAGCCAGGCTTGCGCCGCATAAGCGTCGCCCGTGCGGTCTGCTTCTTTCAGCGGACGTTGCGCCAGCGGGATGGTGCAGAGTTCTTTGACTCCGCGCGACGTGAAGCTATCGACCATCAATGCAACGTAGCCGAGTGAGGCAAGGTATTCGCCCCACATGGCGTGGCGTGCATTGAGTTTGCCGTCGCTGGCGTAGGCACCACCACAGCCGTGCATCATCACGACCGCGGGGTGCGGGCCCGGTGTGTCAGGCGTAAACAGAAATGCTCTGAGCGGCTCTGGCGACGATGACAACCCGTCCGGCGGGATTGTCACCGGCACCATTGGTGCCGCGCTGGCACCCATGGCGCAGGCGGCGAGCACGAGGGCGGTCAATAGCTGAGCGACGCGCATGGGGTTATTCGTCGTCGCGGATGCCGATAGCGTGGCGTGCCGCCATGGCGATGTCATGGGCGCGCTGTGGGTCGGCGTCGACCACCGTGAAGTGGCCCATTTTGCGACCGGGGCGCGCGTGGTGCTTGCCGTAGAGGTGCAGCTTGAGGTTCGGCTCACGCGTGAGCAGTGACCAGTCGGGCTCGCGGTAGAGGCCATGTGCGTCGGCGCCGGGGCGGCTCGGGTCGTACCACACGTCGCCAAGCAGGTTCACCATGACCGACGCACTGTGCGCGCGCGCATCGCCCAACGGCAGGCCGGCGAGTGCGCGGACCTGTTGCTCGAACTGGTCGGTGACACAGGCGTCCAGCGTGAAGTGGCCGCTGTTGTGCGGGCGCGGAGCCATCTCGTTCACGTATAGCGTGTCGCCTGCCACGAAGAACTCCACGCCAAGCGTGCCGACGTAGCCGAGTTTTTCGGCAATGCGCGTCGCCAGCGCGACCGCTTCGTTGATCGTGCTGGCATTGCCCGAACGCAGCGGCGAAGTCGACACATCGAGAATGCCGTTGGTGTGCAGATTCTCGGACGGGGCGAAGCTCCGTACATCGCCCTCTTCTGTGCGAGCCAGCACGACCGATACTTCATAGTCGAGCGACAGCATCTTTTCGAGCACGCAGCCTTCGTTCTGGAAGGACTGGAACGCAGCGATGGCTTCTTCGCGCGTTTTGACGCGAGCCTGGCCCTTGCCGTCGTAACCGAAGCGCGCCACCTTGAGAATGGCCGGGAAGAGTTCGTCCGGCACACCGCGCAGATCGGCTTCGGTGTTGATGGCGGTGAACGGCGCGTGCGGAATGCCGTTGTTGCGCAGAAAGGACTTCTCCGCCACGCGGTTCTGGCAGATCGCCACGGCGTCGGCCGACGGGTGCACCGGCACAAACTTGGCCAGATATTCCAGCGTGCCGGCCGGCACGTTTTCGAACTCGGTCGTGATGGCCGCGCAATTGCGCGCCATTTCATCGAGCGCAGCGAAGTCGTCGTAGGCCGCGTGCAGGTGACGGTCGGCCGCGACACCGGCCGGGCTGTTGGCGTCCGGGTCGAGCACCCAGACCTTGTAGCCCATTTCGTGGGCGGCGAGTACGAAGAAGCGGCCCAATTGGCCGCCGCCGAGCATGCCGAGCGTGGCGGGTGCCTGGATCATGGGGTTGCGTTGCCTTGCAGATCTGGGTGAATCGGGGTCATTGCGGCAGGTCGAGCGTCATCGCCAGCACCGTGTCGGTCTGCTTCTGGCGGAAGGCTGCCAGCTTGTCGGCGAGTTCATCCGACTCGTTGGCCAGCATGGCGACGGCGAACAGGCCGGCGTTGGCTGCACCGGCTTCGCCAATGGCGAAGGTCGCGACCGGAATGCCCTTGGGCATCTGCACGATGGAATACAGGGAGTCGAGCCCCGACAGCGCTTTGGACTGCACCGGCACGCCAAGCACCGGCACGGTGGTCTTGGCGGCGATCATGCCCGGCAGGTGGGCTGCGCCGCCGGCGCCGGCGATGATGGCTTTGATGCCGCGCGAGCGGGCCGATTCGGCGTACTCGAACATCAGGTCGGGCGTGCGGTGCGCAGACACTACGCGTGCTTCGAAAGCCACGCCGAACTCTTGCAGGATGCGTGCAGCGGCTTGCATGGTGGGCCAATCGGAGTTGGAGCCCATGACGATGCCGACGACGGGTGCGTTGCTCATGGTGCCGTTCCTCAAGCCTTGGCCGCTGCGACGCGACGCGCGGATTCGAGCGTATTGGCCAGCAGCATGGTGATGGTCATCGGGCCGACGCCGCCGGGGACCGGCGTGATCGCGCCAGCGACTTCCTTGGCTGACTCGAAATCGACGTCGCCGCACAGCTTGCCGTCCGGCAGGCGGTTGATGCCAACGTCAATGACCACCGCGCCCGGCTTGAGCATGTCGCCGGTGACGAACTTGGGCTTGCCGATGGCCGCCACAACGAGGTCGGCGCGGCGGGTGTGGAAGTTCAGGTCGCGCGTCTTGGAGTGACACACCGTGACGGTCGCGCCTTGCGACAGCAGCATCACGGCCATGGGTTTGCCGACGATGTTGCTGCGGCCGATGATGACAGCCTCCATGCCCGCGAGCTGTACGTTCTCGGCTTCGAGCATCTTCATCACGCCCCACGGCGTGCACGGATAGAACGACTTGCGGCCTTGCAGGAGCAGGCCGAAGTTCTCGGCGTGAAAACCGTCGACGTCCTTTTCGGGCGAAATGGCTTCGAGCACCTTGTTTTCGTCGAACTGGCGCGGCAGCGGCAGCTGCACCAGGATGCCGTGCACGGCCGGGTCGGCATTCAATTCGGCAATCTTGTCGAACACCTCGTCAGGCGCGACGTCGACCGGGAAGGTGAACTTCAGCGAACGGAAGCCGGCCTTCTCGCAGGCGTTGACCTTGTTGCGGACGTAGACCGCCGAGGCGGGGTTGTCACCCACGAGGATCACGGCGAGGCAGGGCTGGATACCTTGCTTGATCAGTTCCGCCGCACCTTGTGCGATGTCCTCGCGAACCTTCTGCGACAACGCGTTGCCGTCGATGATGCGTGCACTCATGGCAAATCCGGGGTTTTCAGGAAAACCCAACAGTATACGCGGGCAGGGACGGGGCGGAAACCAAGGGGCGGAAAGTGGCTGGTCGCCTGTATGGCGTCTGACAGATGTCGCGCGACCTCGGTCAGATTTACGTACGGGTAATTTCTTTTCATCCGAAACAATTGACGTCTATCAATTGAATGTTGCACACTTCTCAATAGCTGCCTAGGCAGTAAATGCCGAGGCAACCATTTCTTTTGTTGCAATGCAAACGTGTCTGCCATGTTGTTCAACGCCGAAACCTATAACCCGCCGGAGAGCATCGGCTTCTTGCTCAGCCGCGCCAAGAACGCCATGGGCGTGTTCGTCGACGCCGAATTGCAGCGCCGTCAGCTCGATCTGACCGGGGCGCAGTGGGTCATGCTGATGCGCATCGCGCACGGCTGCGGGCGTACGGCGGCCGATCTTTGCCGCGACAACGGTTACGACACGGGGTCGATGACCCGCATGCTGGACCGGCTGGAAGAAAAGGGTTTCATCCACCGGGAACGTTCCACGGAAGACCGCCGCGTGGTGCAACTGGCGTTGACCGATGCCGGCGAGGCGCTGGTGCCGGCGCTGCGCGAGATCGGCGCGGCGGCGCTTAACTGCCACCTGCGCGACTTCTCGCAAGAAGAAGTGGATGTGCTCAAGGGCTTGCTGCAGCGGATCGTCGCCAACGGCAGCCGACAAGAATGATGATGACGATGGAGTCAGTCTCGATGAAATCCTCCCCCCTCCGCCTCGCCATGCTCGCCAGCATGGTGGCTGTGCTGGCGGCGTGCGCCTCGGATGGCGGCATCAGCTCGCATGCCAAGCTGGCGCAGCCCGACACGCTGGGCGCGGCACCGGTGGCGGCTCGCGGCAATGCGGCACCAGCCGAAGGCTTCTGGCGATCATTGGGCGATCCGCAGCTCAATGCGCTCATCGATGAAGCCCTGGCTGATTCGCCTTCGTTGCGGATTGCCGATGCGCGCATCCGCCGCGCGCAGGCGATTACCGGCGTGGCACAGAGCGCGACCATGCCGACGCTGGGCCTGGACGCCGACACAACGCAGCAGCGCTTGTCCGAGAACTGGATTTATCCGCCGCCGCTGGCGGGCGCGCATCGCACCGACAACCGCGTGGCGTGGGACGCCGGTCTCGAGCTGGATCTGTGGGGCAAGTACCGCGCTGCGCTGAAAGGTGCCGAAGCGCAGCAGGCTGCTTCTGAGGTCGAGGCTAAGGCTGCGCGCATTTCGCTCGCGACGAGCATCGCGCGGGCGTGGATCGAGTTCGATCGCCTGTTCCGCCAGCATGACCAGATCAACCGAATGATCGCCACGCGCGAAGACATTGAACGTCTGCAGGCCATTCGCATCAAGGCCGGGCTGGACGCTGAGTTCGACCGCAACGCGCAACAGCAAGGTACCGCCGCGCTCAAGACCGAGCGCGCGCAGATCGAAGAACGCATCGGCCTGCAGCGTGACCTGCTTGCCGCGTTGGCCGGCAAGGGGCCGGAACGCGGAGCGAAACTGACGCGTCCGCAATTGCCGGATCGCCTTGACGCGGGTCTGCCGTCGGAACTGCCGTCCGATCTGCTGGCCAATCGTCCGGACGTGACGCTCAGCCGTCTGCACGTGGAAGCCGCCGCGCGCGCCGTGGATGTTTCACACGCGTCGTTCTATCCGACTGTGAATCTGAAGGCGTTCCTTGGCTTCCAGTCGATCGGCATCGAGAACCTGTTCGAGTCGGCCGCGCGCATCTATGGCATCGGACCGTCCATTCGCATTCCGATTTTCGAAGGTGGTCGCCTGCGCGCCGATCTGGGCGTCAAGCAAGCTGACTACGATGCCGCCGTCGAGCAATACAACGCCACGCTCGTTGACGCTCTGCGCGAGGTAACCGACCAGGCGCGCAGCCTGGACGGCGCAGAGCAGCAGGGCAAGAGCGCGGAAGAAGCGGTTGCGGCCGCTCGTCATGGCGCTTCGCTCGTCGAGGCCCGTGTGCGTCAGCGTTTGTCGAGCCGCATTCAGTTGCTCGGCGCGCAGATGCAGGTCCTGACGCATGAGCGCGTCGATATCGACTTGCACGCACGGCGCCTCGACGCTGCCATCAGCCTGTCGCGCGCTTTGGGTGGCGGTTTTACTCCTGACAACAATCCCTTTACGCAGACCGCGGCGCAGTAAGTCCCCTGCGCCTTCCGGAGAACAACACTTATGAGTCAAGCGAACCCAACGCAGGATGAAGCACTGGCCCCGACCAAGCGCAAGCGCGGGATGCTCATCCTCGTCGTTATCTTCTTGCTGGCCGGTATTGCGTACGGCATCTACTGGTTCATTCACAGCCGCTATCTGGAGACCACCGACGACGCTTACGTGGCCGGCCATGTCATCCAGATCACGCCGCAGGTTGGCGGCACCGTGCAGGCAGTGCATGTCGAGGACACCGATGTGGTGAAGTCCGGTGCGCCGCTGGTCGACCTCGATCGTGCCGATGCCAAGGTGGCGGTGGATCAGGCTGAAGCCGCGCTCGCCGAAGCCGTGCGCCAGGTGCGGACGCTGTACGCCAACAACAGTACGTATGACGCGCAGATTCGCGTGCGGCAGGCGGAAGTGGATCGCTATAGGCAGGACATTGCCCGCCGCGAAGCCATCGCCAACACGGGCGCCGTGGCGCTCGAAGAAATCGACCACGCCAAGGACGCGCTGCGGGCGGCCGAAGCGGGCCTCGCCACCGCCAAGGAGCAGCTCGCTGCCAACCGTGTGCTGACCGATGGCACGCAGGTTGAGAAGTACCCGACGGTGCAGCGCGCCGCCGCCAAGCTGGAGGAAGCCTGGCTGGCATGGTCGCGCGCCAATGTCGTCGCGCCGGTGTCGGGCCAGATTGCCCGTCGCAATGTGCAGGTGGGCCAGCGCGTCGCGCCGGGCACGCCGCTGATGGCGGTGGTGCCGCTCGACAGCCTGTGGGTGGACGCCAACTTCAAGGAAGGTCAGCTCTCCGACATGCGCGTCGGACAAGAGGCGCGCATCACGGCAGACATCTACGGCAGCAAGGTTGTGTATACCGGCCACGTGGTCGGGCTTGGCGCGGGGACGGGGGCGGCGTTTGCGCTGCTGCCGGCGCAGAACGCAACGGGCAACTGGATCAAGGTGGTGCAGCGTGTGCCGGTGCGTATCGCGCTGGATGCCAAGCAGTTGCAGGACCACCCGCTACGCATCGGTCTGTCGATGAACGTTGAGATCGACACACGCCATGCCGGCGGCGAACCGCTCACGGGTGTCAAGGAAATGGACTCGCAGAACGCAGGCAGCGGTGACAACGCCATCGAGCAGGCGCGCGCCCGCTCGAAGGAAATCATCCGCGAGAACATCGGCAAGTAACAGTACGTGATGAGCAGGGTCGCACCTCGCCGGGCGCGGAACGCTCCGGCGAGGTGATGACGACGGCGGGCGTGACGCCCGCCATGACGTAAGCATCCACAGAGAACCCCCTCGATGGCACAAGCTGCTCCTCCTTTGCCTTTTCCGCCGCTCGAAGGCAGTACGCGCATGCTGGCGACGGTCGCGCTGGCGTTGGCGACCTTCATGAACGTGCTGGACACGACCATTGCCAACGTGTCGATTCCGGCGATCTCCGGTGACGTGGGCGTGTCGCCCAGTCAGGGCACGTGGGTGATCACGTCGTTTGCCGTGGCCAATGCGATTTCGGTGCCGCTGACGGGCTTTATGTCGCAGCGCTTCGGGCAGGTGCGCGTATTCACCATGTCGGTGCTGTTGTTCGTGGTCGCATCGTGGCTGTGCGGTTTGTTAACGAGCCTGCCGATGTTGATCGGCTTCCGCGTGCTGCAAGGTCTGGTTGCCGGGCCGATGATTCCGCTGTCGCAAGCGCTGCTGTTGCAGTGCTATCCGCCCGCCAAGGCGGGCATAGCGTTCGCTGCGTGGGCCATGACGACATTGGTCGCGCCCGTGATGGGACCGATTCTCGGCGGCTGGATTTCGGACAACATGTCGTGGCCGTGGATCTTCTACATCAATGTGCCGACCGGGTTGCTGGCGGCATGGCTGACATGGACGCTGTTGCGCCATCGCGAACTGCCCACCCGCAAGGTGCCCATCGATTACGTCGGGCTGGTTTTGCTGGTGGTGTGGGTGGGGTCTTTCCAGGTCATGCTCGACAAGGGCAAGGAACTGGACTGGTTCAATTCCTCCGAGATCGTTGCGCTGGGTGTGATTGCGCTGATCGGCTTTTGCTTCTTTGTAGTGTGGGAGCTCACCGATAAACACCCGGTCGTCGATCTGCGCCTGTTCAAGCTGCGCAATTTCACGGTCGGCACGGCGGCGGTGTCGCTGGGGTACTGCGTGTTCTTCGGCAATGTGGTGATCATGCCGCTGTGGTTGCAGCAATACATGGGCTACACCGCGACCATCGCCGGTTTGGTCACGGCGCCGGTCGGCATTCTGGCGCTGATCCTCTCGCCCATCGTCGGCAAGAACATGTCGCGTTGGGACCCTCGCCGGGTGGCGACGGTGGCCTTTGTGGTGTTCGCGCTGACGGCTTTCATGCGCGCGCGCTTCTCGACAGAGATCAGCGTGATGAGCGTGGTGGTTCCGCAGTTCATCCAGGGCATCGCCATGGCCACGTTCTTCGTGCCGCTCGCGAGCATTACCCTGATCGGACTGAATCCGCAGCATGTGCCCGCGGCGACCGGGCTTTCAAACTTCGTGCGGATTACCGCGGGGGCGTTTGGCGCGTCGCTCTTCACGACGCTATGGGAAGACCGCACGACGCTGCACCACGCGCAACTGATCGAGCACATCAACCCGTATCGGCCCGCTGCGCAATTGCCGCTCGACGGACTGGTGGCACAAGGCTTTGGGCAGGATCAGGCATTGGGGATGATCAACCGGCTCATCGACGTGCAGGCCGCCACGCTGTCGGCAACCGAGTTTTTCTGGCTCTCGGGCTTCATTTTCGTGGTGTTGATCGTGGTCGTATGGTTTGCCCGACCGGGCAAGCCTGCGGGAGGTTCTGACGCGGCTGCAGGCGCGCACTGACTTCCGGGCGTCTTTCGCGCGTGACAGAATAGCCGGCTCTAGCCGACTACCCCTCCGAAAGGACTGTCATGCGCGCAAAAACGTTCGCTTTCTTGCTGTTGTTGGTGACGATGCTCTCCGGCTGCGGCTACAACCAGATCCAGGCCAATGACGAAGCGGTCAAGTCGTCATGGGCTGAAGTGCTCAATCAGTACAAGCGCCGGGCCGATCTGGTGCCGAACCTGGTCAATGTGGTCAAGGGTTATGCCGACCACGAAAAGGAAGTGCTCACCCAGGTGACGGAGGCGCGCGCCAAGGTGGGCAGCATGCAGGTCACGCCCGAAGTGCTGAACGACCCGGCGGCGTTTGCGCGCTTTCAACAGGCGCAGGGCGAACTGTCGAGCGCGCTGTCGCGCCTGATGGTGGTGACCGAGAACTATCCCAACCTGAAGGCCGACGCGAGCTTCCGCGATCTGCAGGCGCAGCTTGAAGGCACCGAGAATCGCATCACCGTGGCACGCAACCGCTACATCAAGGCGGTGGAGTCCTACAACGTGTACGTGCGTAGCTTTCCCAACAACCTGACTGCCAAGATGTTCGGCTATGACGTGAAGCCGAGTTTCACCGTCGAGAACGAAAAGGCCATCTCCGATGCGCCGACGGTCAACTTCGGCGGCAGCGGCAAGTAAGCCGATCATGGCGACTGCGATGGCGCGTGGCCCTGTCACGCCAATTGGATTGCGCTGGCTGCTGGCGCTGTGCCTGTGTGTGGCCAGCGTGTGGTGTGCGGCGCAGGAGCTTGCGGCGATTCCACCACTGACGGCTCACCTCACCGATACGACCGGAACGTTGAGCGAGGCGGAACGAGTCGAGCTTGAGTCGCGTCTTGTCACCATCGAACAGCAGACCGGTAGTCAAGTCGCTGTGCTGATGGTGCCGACGACGCAGCCGGAGGACATCGCGGCCTACGGTATCCGCGTGGCCGATGCGTGGAAAGTGGGGCGCAAGAACGTCGACGATGGCGTCATCCTGATCCTCGCCAAGGACGATCGGCGCTTGCGCATCGAGGTCGGTCGCGGGCTGGAGGGCGCGATTCCCGATGCCATCGCAAACCGCATCATTGCGGAGGCCATTGCGCCCAAATTGCAGCGCGGTGATTTCCATGCCGGCATCGCGGCGGGTATCGAGCGCATCGCCGCGCAGATCGGCGGAGAAGGTCTACCGCCTCCGTCCGCGCAGCGCGGACAGGGGGATGATCTGTCGCCGCTGTTCTGGCCGCTGCTGCTTTTTGTCCTTTTCGTTGTCGTATCCATCCTGCGTGGCGGTCGTCGCAGCAGTTACTACGCTTCGCGCGGCAGCACGGTGGGCGGCATCGCAACAGGCGCCATTCTCGATTCCATTGCCCGCAACGCCGGGCGCGGTCGTGGCGGCTGGGGAGGTGGCGGCGGCTTTGGCGGTGGCGGAGGTTGGGGCGGCGGCGGTGGCGGCTTTGGCGGCGGTGGATCTTCGGGGAGCTGGTGATGAATGGGCTGACTCGGTTCTACAGGCATGTATGGGGCGGCGAGCGCGAGGCCCGCAACTTGTTTCCTCCCACGACCCTGGAGCGCATCGAGCAAGCGGTCGCTCGTTCGGAAGGGCGGCATCGAGGCGAACTGCGCATACTCATCGAAGGTGGCGCAGGAATGGCTGGCGCCTGGCGTCGCATCGACGTACGGCAACGAGCACTGGCGTTTTTTTCGGAGCTGCGCGTGTGGGACACCGATGACAATAGCGGCGTACTCATCTATTTGCTGTTGGCGGAGCACCGTATCGAGATCATCGCCGACAGGGGTATCGATGCGCGCGTGCCGGACGCAGTGTGGGACGACATTGCACGCACCGCGACCGCGCACTTTCGGCAGGGCAATGGCGAGGAGGGTGTGTTGGCTGTCATCGACGCATGCACGACATTGCTGGCTGAGCATTTTCCAGCACACGAACACAACGTTAACGAACTGCCGGACGCGCCGATCGTGATCTGACGTCTTCGTGCCCGATGGCGGATGAAGAATGACGGGGCGTATACGCCCCGTTTTTGTTATGAAGTCGCGACGCTGATGTGTGGGCACTTCGATTTATGTGGAGTGACTATTTCGTATGAAATTGATGACAATATCTGTCAGTACGTTGTCATGAATGATTGTGGCCGGGCAATTGTCGGTTTGTAGTGGAGCCGGATACTCGTTGTTTGTTGCCGCCTTCTCGGGCTGCGCCAGACATGAGGACACATCAATGCAAATCTCCACCAATCCTTACGAACTGCCCGCCGCGCCACGCGTTTGTGAGTGCAAGATTTGCCGCGGAAGTTCAAGCATCGTGGCGCTGATCGACGCTTCGCAAAGCAGTATCGACCTTGAAGCCGGCAAGAAGGTCGAGCCCTATGTCGGAAAGCCGGTCTATTACTACCGTTGTCAGAAGTGCGGCTTCACGTTCACGCCGTACTTCGACACGTGGTCGGTCGATGACTTTGCCACCCACATCTACAACGCCGAATATGGCCCTCGCTATGATCCGGGCTACTTGGGCGCTCGGCCACGCCACAATGCAAATATCATTTTCAACAGCTTTGGCCAGTGTCGCGAGAACCTGCAAGTTCTCGACTATGGCTCTGGCCTGGGCATGCTGGCAGATCTGTTGCGCGAAGGCGGTTGCGCCCGTACGGCCAGCTTCGATCCTTTCACGCATGTAGAGCGCCCCGAGGGGGTATTCAACATGGTGACGAGCTTTGAGGTTTTCGAACATTCGACTGACCCCGAGACGCTAGTGGCCGACGTCATGTCATTCGTCGCCGAGGATGGCGCGGTTTTTTTCAGCACAGTGTTGTGCAGACAGGAATATGTCGAGAGTGGTCTGCATAACTGGTGGTATTGCGGGCCCCGCAATGGACATGTGTCCTTCTACACTCCGGAGTCATTGACCCTTCTGGCGCGTCGGCATGGGATGGCTTTCCATAGTTTCAGCGATGTCTACCATGCGTTCTACCGCCCCAACCGATTACCTATCTGGCTGAACGCTGCCTGACCTGACCGGCGATGCCGCGAGGTGCGAGCACGCGGGTAAAGAAAAACGGGGCGCAAGGCGCCCCGTTCTTGTGACCGACAAAACTCTGGCGTGATCAGCCCAGACGAGTGAGCTGTTCCTTGAGCTTGCCGAGTGTGGCTTCGAAATCGGCCAGACGCTTCTTCTCTTGTTCCACGACCGCTGCCGGGGCTCGCGCGACGAAACCTTCATTGCCGAGCTTGGCGCTGCACTTGGCGATCTCGCCTTCGATGCGCGCGACTTCCTTGCCCAGCCGCTCGCGTTCTGCGGCGACGTCGACTTCGATTTTCAGCATCAGGCGGAAATCACCGACCACCTGAACCGGTGCGGGCGAGGAGGGCAACTCCGCGCCCGTGGCGGTGACTTCCGACAGCTTGCCGAGTGCGGCCACGTAGGGGCCGACGAGCGTGACGGTGGCTTCGTCGCCTGCCACCAGCAGCGGCACCTTCTGCGCCGGGGACAGGTTCATTTCGGCGCGCAGGCTGCGGCAGGCGTTGATCATGTCCTTCAGTTGCGCCACGCGCGCTTCGGCGTCCGCGTCGATGCGTTCTTCTTGCGCGGTCGGGTACGGCGCCACGCTGATCGAAGTGGTGTCCTTGCGGCCAGCCACGGTGGCGACGGTCTGCCACAGTTCTTCGGTGATGAACGGGATCAACGGATGTGCCAGGCGCAGGATCGCTTCGAGCACACGCACCAACGTGCGGCGCGTGCCGCGTTGTTGCGCTTCGTTGCCGCCGTTGATCTGCACCTTTGCCAGTTCGAGGTACCAGTCGCAGTACTCGTCCCACACCAGTTCATAGATCGTGCGTGCGGCCAGATCGAGGCGGTATTCGACAAAGTGGCGTGCGACTTCGGCTTCAGCGCGTTGCAGGCGGCTGACGATCCAGCGGTCGGCAAAGGAGAACTCGCGATCGGACTCCGGCGCCAGGCCGCAGTCCTTGCCTTCGCAGTTCATCAGCACAAAGCGCGTGGCGTTCCACAGCTTGTTGCAGAAGTTGCGATAGCCCTCGCAACGATGCATGTCGAACTTGATGTCGCGGCCCGGGCTGGCGAGCGAAGCGAAGGTAAAGCGCAGGGCGTCGGTGCCGAAGCCTGGAATGCCCTCGGGGTATTCTCTGCGTGTTTTCTTGGCGATGCTCTCGGCCTGCTTGGGGTTCATCAGGCCCGTGGTGCGCTTGGCGACGAGGTCGTCGAGCGAGATGCCGTCGATCAGGTCGATCGGGTCGAGCACGTTGCCCTTGGACTTGCTCATCTTCTGGCCTTCCGCGTCGCGGATCAGGCCGTGCACATACACGTGTTTGAACGGAATCTTGCCGGTGATGTGACAGGTCATCATGACCATGCGCGCCACCCAGAAGAAGATGATGTCGAAGCCCGTGACCAGCACCGTCGAGGGCAGGTACAGGTCGAGCGCAGGGTTGCTCTTGGCCGGCCATTCAGGCGTCCAGTCGAGCGTGGAGAACGGCCACAGTGCGGACGAGTACCACGTGTCGAGCACGTCATTGTCGCGCGTGAGCGTGCCGGTGTAGCCCTCGGCCGCAGCCAGCGCCTTGGCTTCGGCTTCGTCGTGGGCGACCCAGCACTGGCCGTTGTCCGCGTACCACGCCGGAATCTGATGGCCCCACCACAGTTGGCGCGAGATGCACCAGTCCTGCAGGTTGCGCATCCAGGCGTAGTAGGTGTTGACCCAGTTTTCGGGCACGAACTTGATCTGCCCGGTTTCGACGACTTCGAGCGCCTTTTGCGCGATGCTGGCGCCGTCCGGGCCAGCCTTGTTCACCGCCACGAACCACTGGTCAGTCAGCATCGGTTCGATGACTACGCCAGTGCGGTCGCCACGCGGCACTTGCAGCGTGTGCGGCTTGACGCTGTCGAGCAGGCCCAGCGCTTCAAAGTCGGCCACGATCTGCTTGCGCGCTTCGAAGCGGTCCAGCCCGCGGTATTTTTCGGGTGCGTTGTCGTTGATCTTGGCGTCGAGCGTGAGCACGCTGATCGTCGGCAGGCCATGGCGCTGACCGACCGCGTAGTCGTTGAAGTCGTGCGCAGGGGTGACTTTCACGCAGCCTGTGCCGAACTCGCGGTCAACGTATTCGTCGGCAATGATGGGAATCTCGCGGCCGGTCAAGGGCAGGGCGATCTTCTTGCCGATGAGATGCTGATAACGCTCGTCTTCCGGATGCACCATCACGGCGGTGTCGCCGAGCATGGTTTCCGGGCGGGTGGTGGCGACGGTCAGATGACCCGAGCCGTCGGCGAGCGGATAGTTGAGGTGCCAGAGGTAGCCGTTTTCTTCTTCCGACACCACTTCGAGGTCGGACACGGCGGTGCCGAGCACAGGGTCCCAGTTGACCAGGCGCTTGCCGCGATAGATGAGTCCTTCGCGATACAGGCGCACGAAGGTTTCCGTCACTGTCTTCGACAGGCTAGCGTCCATCGTGAAGCGCTCGCGCGACCAGTCGGGCGAGGTGCCCAGGCGGCGCATCTGGCGCGTAATGGTGCTGCCGGAGTACTCCTTCCACTCCCACACCTTTTCAATGAACTTCTCGCGGCCCAGGTCGTGGCGCGACACGCCTTGTGCATCGAGCTGGCGCTCCACCACGATCTGCGTTGCGATGCCGGCGTGGTCGGTGCCCGGCTGCCACAGCGTGTTCTCGCCACGCATGCGGTGGTAGCGCGTGAGCGCGTCCATGATCGTCTGATTGAATCCATGCCCCATGTGCAAGGTGCCGGTGACATTGGGCGGGGGCAGGAGAATACAGAAGGCCTCAGGGTTGGCCGTGTTCAGGCCCGCCTTGAAATAACCGCCGGATTCCCATTGTCCATACCAGCGGGATTCAATTTCAGCAGGCTCGAAGCTCTTGGCTAGTTCCATGTGCGACTCAGGCGTTGGGGTTTTGCGTAGAACCCGCCATTATACGGCAGGGCTTGCTCGGGCCAAGGCGGCTGCGCCAGCGCTTGCGCGTCGCGCTCCCAGCATGGTGCATACGGTCGATGTCTCCGGTCCATTTGCCATATATCAATTTCGCAGAGCGACTGTCATCATGCTGGGAACTCTGGCTGTGGCAGCATATCTCCCCTTATGTCCTGATATTTCCGACGATCCCCCGGCGGATTTCGGGATATCGTCCTCGCATAGATCCAGTTACAACAGGAGAATGAATATGGATATCGATATCGGCATCGAAAAAAGTGACCGCGCGCAGATCGCGGAAGGGCTCTCCAAGCTGTTGGCAGATACCTACACGCTGTATCTGAAGACCCACAACTTCCACTGGAACGTGACGGGCCCCATGTTCAATACGCTGCATCTCATGTTCGAGACGCAGTACACCGAACTGGCGCTGGCTGTCGATGCGATCGCCGAACGTATTCGCTCGCTGGGCCACTACGCGCCGGGCACCTACGCGGCCTATGCAAAGCTGTCGTCCATTGCCGAACCCGATGGTGTTCCGGCTGCACAAGACATGATCAAGCAACTGGTCGAAGGCCAGGAAGCTGTCGTGCGTACGGCGCGTTCGTTGTTCGACGTCGTCGATGATGCTGGCGACGAAGCGACCGCCGACCTGCTCACGCAGCGCATCCAGTTGCACGAAAAGACGGCGTGGATGCTGCGCAGCCTGCTCGAATAAGCCTGCGCAGGATCAATTTGCTCCCAAAAGCCCGCTTCGAGCGGGCTTTTTTTCGTCTCGTCGAAGAATCCGCTGAGGGACTTTTGTGCGTTTTGGCGATCAAGTCGCCCTGTTTTTCCTTCATGCGTCGCGCGCAGCAGTGAAACAAAAGCGTAAGCAAAGGAGACATATATCAATTCGCCAGGTTGCGCGGAAACCCAGTGTCCATGCGGGTTTCGTGGGCTATGTTAGGTTCAAAAGGCGACATTTTCGTGGTGCAAATCGACAAACGATGTTGCAACAATGCAACATCGTGGCGGCGATTTTTGACCTTCCTCAGCGGTTTGCTTGCTCCTAAAAATCCTACTTTGCAAAATCACCTCCGACTTCTCGATTGCGAGAGGTGGGACGAGTCAGTGTTCAGACGACCTACCATGCTGCGCTGCTCGATCTTCAACTGTGAGGAGAAACCTATGCAGAAAAAACTCATCGCCATGGCCATCGCCGGCCTGGCCGCCGTTCCGGCCTTTGCGCAATCCAACGTGACGATCTATGGCCGCGTTGACATGGGCTACCGTACCTTCACCAACGACGGCAAGGCGACGCTGGAAGACGAAGAGTCCTCCAACCGCTGGGGCATCCAGGGTGAAGAAGATCTGGGCGGTGGCCTGAAGGCTTTCTTCCAGTTGGAAAACCGCTTCTATCTGGACAACGGTAACCAAAACACCAACCGTCAGTGGAAGGACAAGGCCTGGGTTGGCCTGAAGCACAACAACCTGGGTGCTGTGTCGTTCGGTCGCGTTGCTTCGGCAGCCTACTCCCTGTACGGCGGTTCCTTCGAAGCGTTCGGCGGCGACACCATCGGCTCCATGCCGAATCGTCGTGGTAAGCGCACCGACAACTGGGATAACGCAACCAAGTACGAATCGCCGAACTTCGGTGGCGTGTTCAAGGTTGTGGGTACCTTCGGTCTGGCCGAAAACAACCCGGCCAACAAGGAAAACCGTTACGGCATCGGTGGTCAGCTGACCCTGGGCAACTTCAAGGCTGAAGCCCTGTATCAAAAGGACACCCTGAACGATACGGCTCAAACCGCTGGTAACGCTGGTTCGGCAGCAACGGCTTCGCCGTGGAAGACCTGGTTCGTGACCGCCAACTACAACTTCAAGGTTGTTGAAATCTTCGGCGGCTACACCGAATCGAAGGGCTACAACGTTGATGGCGGTCTGCAAAACGACCACGCCAAGTACAAGGTTTACCAAGCTGGCTTCCGCGTCCCGGTTGGCGCTGGCACCATCATGGGTAACGCTGGTCAGATCAAGGAAACGACCGCTGCTGGCGTGAAGCGCGAAACCCTGAGCCACTACGCTCTGGGCTACTGGTACAACCTGTCCAAGCGCACGATCCTGATGGCGAACCTGTCGTACGAGCGTCAAAAGGGTGGCTTCGTGGATGCTAACCAAGCAACCGCCAAGGACAACAGCTTCGGTACCGAACTGGCTATCCGCCACACGTTCTAATCGCGTAAGCGCTTAGGAATGGCTTGAAGCGGGCACCTCCGGGTGCCCGTTTTTTGTTCACGTGTCGCGATGCGCGATGCGTGGAGACAAAAAAGGCGCCCTCGGGCGCCTTTTGTTTTGCAGTGATGGCGATTACCGCGCGAAGAGATTGTCGCGATGGATGAGTTCGGCTTCGTCCACGTAGCCGAGAATGTCTTCGATATCGCGAGACGAGTGGCGCGCAATGCGACGTGCTTCCGAGCTGGGGTAGTTCACGAGCCCGCGCGCGATTTCACGGCCTTCCAGGTCAACGCAGGCGACCACTGCGCCGCGCTCGAATTCCCCTTCAACGGCTACGACGCCAATCGGCAGAACGCTCGCACCATTGCGCAATGCGCGCGCGGCGCCATCGTCCAGCACAAGGGTGCCGGCGAGCTGGAGGTGATCGGCCAGCCATTGCTTGCGCGCGGCCAGCGGTGTGCTGGTGGCATGGAGTAGCGTGCCGAGCGATTCGCCGTGCGCCACGCGGAGCAGGGCGTCCGACTCGCGACCACTGGCAATGAGCGTGTGCGCTCCGCTGCGGGCCGCGCGTTGGGCTGCACGGACCTTGGTGATCATGCCGCCACGCGAAATGCCTGAGCCCGCACCGCCGGCCATGGATTCGTAAGCGCTGTCTTCGGCATGGCCATTGGATATCAGCCGCGCTTCCGGGTCTTTACGAGGGTCTGCTGTGTACAAACCCTGCTGGTCGGTCAGGATGATCAGCGCTTCAGCTTCGACGAGATTGGCGACGAGTGCGCCGAGCGTGTCGTTGTCGCCAAACTTGATTTCGTCGGTGACGACGGTGTCGTTCTCGTTGATGATCGGCACGACGCCGAGTTCAAGGAGTGTCGCCAGCGTGCTGCGCGCATTGAGATAACGCAGGCGGTCGGCCAGGTCCGCGTGAGTCAGAAGAATCTGTGCCGTCGTCAGGCCGAACTCAGCGAAGATACCTTCGTAGGCCTGAGCCAGGCCCATCTGGCCGACGGCGGCGGCGGCTTGCAGTGCGTGGGTTTCTTTCGGGCGGGCCGTCCAGCCCAGGCGTTTGATGCCAGCGGCAATTGCGCCGCTGGAGACAAAGACGATTTCCCTGCCTTCGGCGCGCAATTGGGCGATCTGGCGACCCCAGTCGCGGATGGCGGCAAGGTCTAGCCCTTCGCCATTATTGGTGACCAGCGCACTGCCGACCTTGATGACCAGTCGACGCGCCGAGGCGACGTCTTTCCGGCTGGCCTCAAGGGGCATAGATGATTTCTCCTTCGAAATCGTCGTCATCGTCGTCTTCATCCTCGTCGGCGTCGCTGTCCGCATCAGATGGTGCAATTTCCGCGGGCCCGCCAGCGATAGCTGCGAGTTTTTCTTCGTCCGTCATGCGCGGCTGTGCATCAAGGTGGTCCTGCACTGCGAAGCACAGTTCGCGCACGCCTTCGGATTGCATGCCGGAAATGGCAAACCAGCGTTCCGGTTCGCCGTAGGCGTCAAGGAAGGCACGGATGCGTTCCTCGCGCTCTTCGACCGGGATCAGGTCGATCTTGTTGAGCACCAGCCAGCGCGGCTTGTTCCAGAGGTTTTCGTCGTACTTGCGAAGCTCGTCGACGATTGCCTGGGCCTCGTGCACAGGGTTGACCGACGGATCGAACGGCGCCAGATCGACCAGATGCAGCAGCAGGTGCGTGCGCTGCAGGTGGCGCAGAAAGCGGTGGCCCAGGCCGGCCCCTTCCGCTGCGCCTTCGATCAGGCCGGGAACGTCGGCGATGACGAAGCTGCGGCCTTCGTCCGTGCGTACCACGCCCAGATTCGGTTGCAGCGTTGTGAAGGGGTAGTCCGCCACCTTCGGCTTGGCCGCCGAAACGGAGCGGATGAACGTGGACTTGCCCGCGTTGGGCATGCCCAGCAGACCGACATCGGCCAGTACCTTCAGCTCCAGCGCCAGCGTGAAGCGTTCGCCCGGTTCGCCCGGCGTCTTCTGGCGCGGCGCGCGGTTGGTACTGGACTTGAAGTGAATGTTGCCCAGGCCGCCTCTGCCGCCGCGCGCGAGCGTGATCTGCTTGCCGTCGTAGTCGAGGTCACCGATGAGTTCGCCGGTTTCCTTGTTGCGTACGACGGTGCCGACCGGCATGCGCAGGACCTTGTCATCGCCGCCCTTGCCGTAGCAGTCCTTGTTGCCGCCTTTTTCGCCGTTCTGTGCGTGGAAAGTGCGCGTGTAGCGGAAGTCCACCAACGTATTGAGGTTGCGATCGGCGACGGCGAAGACGCTGCCTCCGCGGCCGCCATCGCCCCCGTCGGGGCCGCCCCTGGGGATGAACTTTTCACGTCTGAACGAGGCGTTGCCGTTGCCGCCATCGCCTGCGATGACCTCGATACGGGCCTCGTCGAAGAATTTCATGGTGCAGAACCTGGATGGATATGTAGATCGGATGCTGCCCGTAATGGGCTTTGGGGGCATCTCCGGAATGTGCTGTCCGACATGCTCGGACGGACGACGCGCTCGGGGGATGCTCCAAACAAAAAAGCCCTACCGCAAGGATAGGGCTTTTTGTTGCGGCAGGTGCAGATCAGGCAGCTTGCTGCTCAACCGGCACAATGCGCACGGTGCGGCGACGTTGCGCGCCCTTGACCAGGAATTCCACGCGGCCGTCGATCAGCGCGAACAGGGTGTGATCCTTGCCGATGCCGACGTTTTCGCCCGGGTGGTATTCCGTGCCGCGCTGACGCACCAGGATGTTGCCCGCGAGGACTTCCTGACCGCCGTAGCGCTTCACGCCAAGTCGTTTCGATTCCGATTCGCGGCCGTTACGCGAACTGCCGCCAGCTTTTTTGTGTGCCATGGCCTATGTGCTCCTGCTTAAGCCGAAATCGCTTCGATGCGGATTTCGGTGTAATTCTGACGGTGGCCCTGATGCTTCTGGTAGTGCTTGCGACGGCGCATCTTGAAGATCTTGACCTTGTCGTGACGGCCTTGCGAAAGCACGGTTGCCTTCACCGTCGCGCCGGAAACCAGGGGCGCGCCGATCTTCACCGATTCGCCTTCACCAACCAGCAAAACCTGGTCGATGGTGATTTCTGCGCCAACGTCTGCCGGTATCTGTTCTATTTTCAGTTTTTCGCCAGCGGCAACGCGATACTGCTTGCCACCGGTTTTTATGACCGCGTACATGTTGGACTCCATAATTGACTGACGCGCAAGAACAATTCCCTGCGCTCACCGCACTGGCAAAAGCGTAAGCCTTCCACTGCGAAGCTCGCGAGTATCGCAGGCGCACTACACCGTGTCAACTCAAGCACTTGCAGCCGCCTTCAGGCCGCGACCTTGACGCTGTCTCGCGCGCGCCCATAACATTCCGCTTCTTTGATTAACCTCACCGGCCTTCAAGCTTTGTCGCTCGACCAGCTCTACGCACCCATTGAGGCCGATATGCGCGCCGTCAACGGCGTCATTCGCGCCCGTCTGCATTCGGACGTCGTGCTCATCCGCCAGGTGGCGGAATACATCATTGGCGCTGGCGGCAAACGCCTGCGTCCGGCGCTCCTGCTGTTCGTCGCCAATGCGATGGGCTATCGCGGCACACATCATCACGAACTGGCCGCAGTCATCGAGCTGATTCATACCTCGACATTGCTGCACGACGATGTCGTCGACGAATCCGAGTTGCGCCGTGGCCGCAGTACCGCCAACGCCATGTTCGGCAACTCGGCCGCAGTGTTGGTGGGCGACTTCCTGTATTCGCGCTCCTTCCAGATGATGGTGAGCGTCGACGATATGCGCGTGCAGCGCGTGCTGGCCCACGCCACCAACGTCATCGCCGAAGGCGAAGTGCTGCAACTGCTGAACGTCCACAATGCGGATGTTTCGGTTGAAGACTACATGCGCGTCATCCACTATAAGACAGCCATGCTGTTCGAGGCGGCTACGCGACTGGGGGCCATTCTTGGTGGCGCCGATGAGGCCGGGCAGGAAGTCATGGCCGTGTTTGGTCGTCACATTGGCACTGCATTCCAGCTCATCGACGATGTGCTTGATTACTCGGGTGACGAAGCCGCGACAGGCAAGCACTTGGGGGACGATCTCGCCGAGGGCAAGCCGACGCTGCCGCTGATCCATGCGATGCAGGCGGGCACGCCGGAGCAGGCTACCGCTGTTCGCCGAGCGATTGAGGGCGGTGGTCGTGAAGAGTTTGCCGCCATCATGGATGCGATTCGCGCGACCGACGCGCTGGCTGTGACTGCCAATCATGCGCGCGCTGAAGCGGAGAAGGCAAAACGCGCACTTTCTTTACTTCCTGCTTCCGTTTTCAAAGAGTCGCTGCTACAATTATGCGACTTTGCAGTTGCGAGAGATTATTAACGCTTGCGACGCAACAAACGGGGTGTAGCTTAGCCTGGTAGAGCGCTACGTTCGGGACGTAGAGGCCGGAGGTTCGAATCCTCTCACCCCGACCAGGTTTCCCTTGCAGTACAAGTTAAAAGGCCGCTCAGACTGAGCGGCCTTTTTCTTTTCGCGGTTTGTCACGGTGGCGGTGCCTCAACCCGTTGCCTGCGCGACAATCGCGCCTGTCTTTAATCCGACCGAGATCCGCGCATGAAAATCGCCAAGGACACTGCAGTCACCATCACCTTCAAGGTTGCCGATGCCAATGGTTCGGCCATCGAACAAACCCGTGAGCCTGTCGCCTACCTGCATGGCGGCTATGGCAACCTGCTGCCCAAGATCGAAGAAGCCCTCGAGGGGCAAGAGGCCGGCTATCAAACCACGCTCACGCTGACGCCCGAAGACGCTTTCGGCGCGCGCGATCCGGCACTGGAAACGATGATGCCCAAGGCGGAATTCCCTCCCGGCGTGAAGGTCGGCGGGCAGATCGAGCGCGCGGGTCCGGATGGCGCCCAGCGCGTCTATAACGTGGTCAAGGTCAAGGGGCCGGTTGTGCTGCTGGATGGCAATCATCCGCTGGCCGGCTACACGCTGCGCTTTGCCGTGAAGGTTGTGTCGGTGCGTGCGGCAAGCGCCGAAGAAATCGCGCATGGCCACGTCCATGGCGAGCACGGTCATCACCACTGATTGACTGCATTGGCGGCGGCCGCTCGGCTGCCGCTTTCTTGCTTGGCCGGATCGACGGCTAACGACGCTCCCAAAGCACATCGGCAACGCCTGCTTCGCGATTGAGCCAGCGGCCAAGGACGAACAACAGGTCCGAGGCGCGATTCAAATACTGGCGCACCGGCGCGCCGATTTCTTCTTTCTCCGACAGTTCGACCACCGCGCGCTCAGCTCGCCGTGCGACCGTGCGCGCCATGTGGGCGAGCGAAGCGCTACGTGATCCGCCGGGGAGGATGAACTCCTTGAGCGGAGGAAGTGCTGCGTTGAATGTCGTCACATCGGCTTCGAGCCGTTCGACGTGTGCCTCGCTGACCATGGTGTAGCCGGGTACGGCGATTTCTCCGCCCAGATCGAACAGTTCGTTCTGCATCCGCACAAGCGTTGCGCGTGCGGCGTCGGGCAGGCTTTCGCACAGCAGTACCCCGATGCTCGAATTCAGTTCGTCGACGTCGCCGAGTGCGTGAATGCGCGCGCTGCTTTTGCGTGTACGTGTGCCGTCGCCCAGCCCGGTGCTGCCGTCGTCACCAGTGCGCGTCGTAATGCGGGAAAGTCGGTTGGCCATGCCTGTGCTCTCTGGAGTTCGAAGGGCAGGGCATTGTCGCGCGACCGCTCCGGGCACGCCAATCGCGCTGGGCGCGTTCGATCGCTCAGTTGTGCGCAGGCTGGCGTTTGTCCCAGCCGAGCTGGACCAGTGCTGCGATGAGTCGGCGCGTGGCCTCGGGTTTGGCAAGTTCGCCAGGCAGGTTGAAGAGGTTTGCTGGCAGCAGCGCCGAGCGCGTGGGGTTGGCGTCGCCGCGATACTCGTACAGGTAAAGTCCGCGGCCCTGTTCGTCGGTGCCGACGACGCCGTATCGCGCGCTGCCGGCGATGCCGCGTATCCACCAAGTCCAGCGTGGCGCCAGGCCGCTAGGGCAGAAGCTGGTCGATTCGATTTCGAACATCATGACAATGGGGTGTCGGGAGCGCCGAGGATTATCCGGGTATACGCCAAGGGTTGTCATGCGAACAGGCGACTTGTCACCCAAGTTTGCACATCGACGCCGATGACGGGCGTTCGCCTGGTCACTCAGTCTTCGACCGAAAATCCCCTTGGTGTTGTGTGGCCGCAACAAATGGTTCCAACCTGTTTGTTTGCGTTTGACGCATAACATTACAAATAGCAATAATTCGCATTATCAAAATTAACAACGATAGTCGCTCGCTACGGTCGGCGACTGCTCACGGAGAGAAGATGAAATACCCGCACGAGGTACTGCAGTTCGCGCCCTCGCGACTGCTCACGGCCATGGCGGCGGGGGCCGCGATGGCGAGCCCCATGGCTCATGCCCAGCAGACGCCGGCCAATGCGCCGGTAGCTCAGCAAACCGCTCAAGCCGAGCCCGCCGACAAGGTTCTGCCCACCATCAATGTGAAGGGGCAGGCCGAAGTCGAGCCGAAGACCTACCAACCCGGTGTGACTACCATCGGCAAGGTGCCCACGCTGCCGCGCGATGTGCCGCAGACGCTGAACATCATGAACGAATCGCTGCTGCTCGATCGTGGCGTCGATTCGATGAAACAGGCTCTGGCAGGGGTTGCAGGTATTACTTTCAACGCAGCCGAAGGCGGTACGCCGGGCGGCGATAACATCAATATTCGGGGCTTCACTGCGCGCGGTGACTTCTACATGGACGGCATGCGTGACGCCAGCACGTACAGCCGCGACATCTTCAATGACGAGCGTATCGAAGTGCTCAAGGGCCCGGCCTCGATGCTGTTTGGTCGTGGCTCAACCGGCGCCGTCATCAATCAGGTGTCCAAGTCGCCGATGCTCATCGACACTGGCCGCATTGCGGTGACCGCAGGCCAGTACTCGTACGGCCGTGCCACGGTCGATGTGAACAAGGTCACCGGCGAAGACGCAGCCTTCCGCCTCAATGCCATGGTGCAGGACTCCGACTCTGCCCGCGAAGGCGTGACCAGCAAGCGTTACGGCTTCGCGCCGAGCTTCCGCTGGGGGATCGGCACGCGCGACGAATTCCAGGTTTCGTACTACCACCTGAACTACGACAACACGCCCGACCTGGGTTTTGGCTGGTTCCAGGGCAAGCCGGTGGATGCGGCTGCCGACAAGTTCTACGGCTTCGCCAACTACGACTACCAGAAGGACTCGGCCGACGTGGCCACGGCCAACTGGACGCACCGGTTCGACAAAGACACCACGCTGACCACCGCGCTGCGCGTGGGCCAGTACACGCGTGATCTGTTCGCCACGCAGGCCACGCTGGCCAATGGCACGACGTCGATCAATGACAACACCACGGTCAACCGTGGCACGCAACCGGCCAACAATCCGGCGGGCGAGAACACCAACGTCTATCTGCAAAGCACGTACGTGACGCGCGCTGAATTCTGGGGCATGGGCCACCAGCTCGTCGGCGGTATCGACTTCGGCAACGAAGACGTGCAGAACTTCACCTATACGCAGCGCGCGACCAAGCCGGCCACCACCTTCGGTGACCCGGACACCATGGCGCAGATCGGTCCGCGCGGCGACAAGGTCAAGTCCAACAAGTACAAGGACACCTCGATCGGCGTCTTCGGCCAAGACACGCTGGAGCTGACCAAGCAGTGGAAGCTGCTGCTCGGCCTGCGCTACGACTACTTCAACGCCGATTACATTTCGCCGCCGCCGAACACGCCGAACGCCATCGGCACGCAATATGGTCGTACCGATCGTCTGTGGAGCTATCGCGGTGGTTTGATCTATCAGCCGAGCAATTCGCAGTCGTACTACGTGTCGATCGGCAACTCGTACAACACCTCGGGCGACCTCTACCAGTTCGACGCACGCGGCGCCAACACGCCGCCGGAAGAGAGCCGCAACTACGAGCTGGGCGGCAAGTGGGAATTGTTCGGCGGCGACTTGTCTCTGTCGGCGGCGATCTTCCGCACCGAGAAGTTCAACGAGCGCAACACCGACCCGGACACGACCTCGACCAACTATCTGCTGTCGGGCAAGCGTCATACCAACGGCCTTGAACTCGCTGCCTCCGGCAACATCACGCCGGACTGGCAGGTGTACCTGTCCTATACGCTGCAGAGCGCACGCATCGACGCTTCCAACGCGCCGGCTTCTGTCGGCCAGCGTCCCGGCAATACGCCGATCTACGCGGGCAATATCTGGACGACGTACAAGGTCACGCCGAAGTGGAAGATCGGTGGCGGTGTCGAGCGCATGAGCCAGCGTACGCCGCCCGACGTCGTCGGCGCCGGCGTGAGCACGTGGGGCGGCAATACCAACGTCGCACCGGCCTACACGCGTTATGACGCGCTCATCGAGTACGACGAGCAGGACTACGCACTCAAGCTCAACATCCTGAACCTGACCAACAAGGTTTACTGGGATGCGCTCTATCGTGGTCACGCTGTGCCGGGGCAGGCCCGCACCGTGCTGCTGACGGGCGAATACAAGTGGTGAGCGCCGCGCGCTGAAAAGCGTGCGACGTATGCGGCCTCGCGTCTCGCCGACGCGGGGCCGTTGTCTTTGGAGTAACCCCGGATGCGTGCGGCCGTTGCGCGCGCTAAGCTCCGGCATTGATTGACGAACAAAGCGGAGAACGACGATGTTGCTGCATGTGCCCAATGTCCTGAGCGCCGAAGAGTTGGCCGAACTGCGCGGGCTGCTGTCGCGTACGCAATGGGCTGACGGCCGCATTACCGCCGGCAGCCAGTCGGGGCAGGTCAAGTACAACATGCAGGTACCGGAGGGCTCGGCCGAGTTGCCCGCTGCGCGCGAGATCGTGTTGCGGGCCATGGAGCGCAATGGGCTGCTGTTCTCCGGCGCACTGCCCTTTCGCACCTTTCCGCCGCTGTTCAATTGCTACGGTAACGGCATGCACTTCGGCGCCCACGTGGACAAATCGGTGCGTGTGCTGCCGGGCATTCCGCCGGTGCGTACGGATGTGTCGGCAACGCTGTTCCTGGCTGACCCCGAAAGCTACGACGGTGGCGAACTGGTGATCCAGGACACGTACGGCGAGCATGCCGTCAAGCTGCCGGCTGGCGACATGATCGTCTATCCCGGCACCAGCCTGCACCGCGTCGAACCGGTGACGCGTGGCGAGCGGCTGGCCTGTTTTACGTGGATGCAGAGCATGGTGCGCGACGACAACAAGCGTGCGTTGCTGTTTGAAATGGACATGGCCATCGCTACGTTGCGCGGGCAGATCGGCGACGTCGAGGCGCTCATCAGCCTGACTTCGAACTATCACAACCTCCTGCGCATGTGGGCCGAGGTCTGACCGGCTATTCACTCAACGCATCGAGCCAATCGAATCGCTCAAGCAGATCGGCAAAGTCGTCCGCCGGTCGCGCGGCGATGCGCAGGGTCTCTCCCGTGATCGGATGTTCGAGCGCCAGGTCCGTACATGCGAGCAGCATGCGGCGACAGTCGAACTGCTCCTGAAACATCCGGTTGTGTCGACCCTTGCCGTAGGTGGCGTCGCCTACGATCGGATGTGAAATGTGCTTCATGTGCCGCCGCAACTGATGGCGCCTTCCCGTGTGCGGATGCAGGCGCACCAGTGCGTAACGGCTGCTGGGGTAGGCGTCCACGCGAATCGGAAATTCAATGGTCGCCAGGCGGCGGTAATCGGTGATGGCTTCCTGTGCCTCGGCAGACGCATCCGCGTGCACAAATTCGCGCTCATCGCGCAGGCGACCCAGCGCATGATCGATGGTGCCAGCCTCGGCCGGCCAGCCTCGCACGACCGCCAGATACGTCTTGTCGACCTTGTTGAGTTCGAACGCGCGACTCGCGCCAATCAATGCCTCGCGCTGCAGCGCGAACAGCAGTACGCCAGACGTGCCCCGGTCTAGTCGATGTACGGGCGTGACCGGTTGGCCGATCTGGTCGCGCACGATCTGCACGGCGAAGCGTGTTTCGTGGCGGTCAAGGTCGCTGCGGTGGACGAGCAGTCCGGCGGGTTTGTGAACGGCGATGAGGTATTCGTCGCGATACAGGATCTCAAGCATGGGCGGATGCTACCCGCAGCAGGGCGCGGGCACAAAAAAGGCCGGACGGTGATGTCCGGCCTTTTTCGTTGATGCGCTCGACTGCGCTACATCGTAATGCTTGGCAGCCACGTGCTGATGATCGGGATGTACGTGATCAACAGCAAGAAGGCGAGCATCGACAGCAGCCATGGCATGACCGCTACAGTGAGATCGGTGATCCCCATTTTTGTGATGCCTGAGGCCACGTACAAATTGAGCCCCACAGGCGGGTGGCACATGCCGACCTCCATGTTCACCACCATCATGATGCCGAACGCGATCGGGTCGATGCCCAGTCGCGTGGCCACCGGGAACAGAATCGGCGCCATGATCAGCACGATCGACGACGGCTCCATGAAGTTGCCCGCCGCCAGCAGGATGATGTTGCAAGCAAGCAGGAACATCCACGGTGACAGTTGTTGCGCGAACATCCATTCGGCCATGCGCTGCGGAATGTTCTCGTGTGTCATGAGGAACGAGAACAACACCGCGTTGGTGATGATGTAGAGCAGCATCGCACTCATGTTGGCCGATGCCAGCAGCACCTTCGGCACGTCGCGCAGACCCATGTCGCGATACACGAATACGGCCACGAAGAACGCATATACCGCGCTCATCGCCGCTGCTTCGGTCGGCGTGAAAACGCCCGTGTAGATGCCGCCCATCACCACCAGGATCAGCAGCAACCCCCAGATGCTGTTCCAGTACGAACGCCACACCGCCAGCGATTCCCACATCAGCTCGAACCGGAACGTCGGCGAGATGCGTGTGTAGCGCCCGCAGGCCTGGATGATGACCAACCAGATGACCGACGCGATGATGAAGAAACCGAGCAGCGTAGCCGTACTGGTCAGGGCGTCGCTCATCGCCAGCGTCAAGGCGAGCGGCGAGCCGATCACCACCAGCGCGATATAGACGACACGCGTGACCACCTTGTTGCGCGTGGCCCACGGTGCGAGCGCGAGCCACACGATGCCCGCCAGCACGTAACCTGCGCCCTCCGAACCGATCGCGTCGCCCAGCAGCTTGCCGACCACCCACACCGGCACGACGGTGAACACGAACGCATAGAAAAGCCCGAAGAAGCCGCCGATGGTTGCCTGCCCGCCAGTGCGATCGGGGAAGATCTTCACGCGCGGATAGCCCTTGCGCCAGGCGATGAACCACGTCACCAGTCCGAGGACGGCGGCCAGCATGATGCCGGGGATGACCCCCGCCATGAACAGCTTGCCGACCGACACATTGGTTGCGACCGAGTACATCACCATCACGATCGAAGGCGGAATCAATATGCCCAGCGCGCCCGAGGTCGTGATGATGCCGGCGCCGAAGTTTCGCGGGAATCCGGCTTTCACCATAGCCGGCAGGATGATCGAGCCGATCGCCACCACCGTGGCCGGGCTGGAGCCCGACACCGCTGCGAACAGTGCGCAGGCCAGCACGCCGGCGAGCCCCAGCCCACCGTGCCAGTGCCCGACCAGCGACGTGGCAAAGGCGATCATGCGGCGCGCAACACCGCCGTGGGTGAGAAAGTTGCCCGCCAGGATGAAGAACGGGATCGCCATGATCTCGAAGTTCTCGATCCCCGTGAACAACTTCAACGCCACGGCCTCGATAGGCACCTGCGTCATCGTGAAGAGGAAGGTCAGCACCGTCAGGCCGAGCGAAATCGAGATCGGCATGCCGGTAAGCATGAGGGCCAGCAGCAGCCCGAAGATGATTGCGGTATTCATCGACGCGGCTCCCCGTGATGTCCTGGCGCATTGGCGCTGCGCGCGATGTCGGCGATGAGGTCGGTTTCTTCCAGCCCCTCGACCTGCGCATGATCGTGCGAGGGCAACTCACCCGTGCGCACGAAGTTCCACGCAACCTGCAGGAAGCGGAAGCACATCAGATACGAGCCACAGGGGATGGCGAGGTAGACGATCCACTTGGGCAGTTCGAGGTCCGCCGATACTTGGTCGGTGTGCGACAGATCCCACACGAAGCCCGCACCGAGCGTCCCGATGATGCCGGTGAACAGCGCTCCGGCCAGCAGGCCAAAAATGACGAACTTGCCGCGCGTCTTTTCTGGCAACCGGTTGATGAGCACGTTGACGCCGACGTGGATGCCGGTGCGCACGCCGTAGGCGGCGCCAAATTTGGCCATCCACACAAACATGAAGATGCATGCCTCCTGCGCCCACGACAGGTTGATGCCGATCGTGTAGTCCTGGATGCCAGGTACCGTGGAGACGTAGCGGTGGACCACCGCCACGAAGATGATCAGGGTGGCGGCGGCCATCAGCACGCTGATGAGCGTTTCCTCCAGCCGATCGAGGATTTTCATGAACATGGCAATGTTCTTTCTGGAATGAGCCACGTACGGATGCGGCCCGCACAGGCGACGCTGCATGCAACGTCACCTGTGCGAGCCGCGGTTTGGCTGTCTTACTTGCTGTCCAGTGCTGCCGCTTCCTTGTTGATGGCCTTGATCAGGTCTGCGCCGACGCGACTTTCAACCTGCTTCTGCACTGGCTGGAAGGCCGTCTGCCAGACTTTGCGTTGCGCTGGCGTCAGGTGCAGCACCTTGGTCTTGCCAGATTTCTCGATGGCGACAAGCGCTTCGTCGTTGTCCTGTTGGGCGATGGCATTCGCATACTTGGTGGCGTCCGCCATGGCCGTGTTCAGCTCATTGCGGATGTCGGCAGGCAGCCCGTCCCAGAACTTCTTGTTCACGATGACGGCATAGCCCAAGTAACCGTGGTAAGTATCGACGGCGTACTTCTGTACCTCATGCATCTTCTGCGTGTACATGTTCGACGGCGGGTTCTCAGTGCCGTCGACCACGCCGGTCTGCAGTGCCTGGTAAGCCTCGGAGAACGCCATCACCTGCGGGATCGCGCCGACTTGGCGCATCTGCGCGTCGAGCACCTTCGACGACTGGATGCGCACCTTCAGGCCCTTCATGTCGGAGGGCACATTCAGTGGCTTATTGGCGCTCATGATCTTGAAGCCGTTGTCCCAGTATGCCAGCCCGATAATGCCCTTCGGTTCGAGCAGCTTGAGCAGGCCCTGGCCGATCGGGCCGTTCTCGACGCGCTGCAGCACGGCCTTGCTCGGGAAGATGTACGGAATGTCGAAGACTTCGAACTCACGCACACCCAGCGGGCCGAACTTGGCCAGCGAGGGCGCCAGCATCTGCACTGAACCCAGTTGCAACGCTTCGAGTTCTTCCTGGTCCTTGTAGAGCTGCGAGTTCGGGTAGACCTCCACTCGCACGCGGCCCTTGGTGAGTTCCTCGGCTTTCTTCTTGAAGTAGTCTGCCGCCCGGCCCTTGGGCGTATTGGGGGCGACGACGTGGCTGAACTTGATGACGATCGGTTGCTGTTGGGCGAATGCCGCACTCGCGCTGACGGCCAGTGCGATCGCCATGGCAATGCTACGCATGGGTTTCATCGGTACGTCTCCTCTGTGGTGTGTACTGCCGGTCTGAGCCGGATAAAAGAAATTATTGGCGCCGCCTCGGCGCGCTGCCATCTCGGATTTCCACATGTGGGTTATCAGTGAGGCGGGCATCCATTGCGCTGCGGCATGATGCGGGCAAGCCCTGTGTTACCTTTTCGCCGTCCATTTCATGAGCACGTCCGACGTCACTGCCATGCATCGCCCATACCGGTTCGCCTTCACGTGGAGCATGTTGCTCGTCGTGTCGGTATTGCTGCTTGGCATGCTCGCGTCGTTGCTGTGGCTGGGCTATCGCAATGAGATGTCGGACCGCAATGCACAAGTCATCACCGACACGCTGTGGGCCAAGCAGAGCATTGAATTCCAGTTGCGGCGCCATGCCGAAACCCTGCGGGGGCTGGCTCAGGGCATTGAGCGCGGGCAGATTGCGACGGGCGATCTCAACGCCAAGCTGAGAGCGCTCATCACCAGCAATCATGAGATCGAGCGCGTGGTGTGGTTGGACGACGCCGGTCGCGCGCGGATGAGCGAGGGCGCCTTCCCGACAGCCACGCTTGCACCTGCCGAACGCGCCTTGGCCGCCGATGTCCTGCAGCGACGCCGCGAGCTCTACGGTGACGTATCGGTCAGCAATCATCCGCAAGTACTGCGCTTTGCGGTGCCGATCTTTGGTGAGCACCCGGGCGCATTGGTGCTGACGTATTCGCTCGAAGGGCTGCTCAACGAACTTGTACCGTGGTGGCTGGCGCGTGAGAACCAGGTCACGCTGGCCAACGCCTTTGGTGAGCCGCTAGTGGTGCATGCGGCGGCTTCGCCCGCACGCGGCAACTTCACGCACCAGACACCTATCGACATGCCGGGCGCGGGCATGATGCTGATGACCGATTCCGTGCAGGACACGCCGCGCATTCTTCCGCACGTCATGAGCGGCATGGTGGCGGCGCTCACGCTTACCCTCATCGGTAGCCTTGTACTGTTGTGGCGCGACATGCGTCGCCGTGCGCAGGCCGAGGCACGCCTGTCCGAAGAATTGGCGTTCCGGCAGGCAATGGAAAATTCGCTGGTAACGGGGCTGCGCGCGCGTGACCTTACCGGCAAGGTCACGTACGTCAATCCAGGCTTCTGCAACATGGTTGGCTTTGAGCCCGAAGAGATGATCGGGCACAGTTACCCCATGCCGTTCTACGACCCGGTGAAGATTCCAGCCATCCGCGAGCGCTTTGCACAGATGCTGGCCGGCACCATCACCTCTCAAGGGCACGAGACGGAGTTCGTGCACAAAGACGGACATCGCGTACACGTGCTGATCCATGAGACGCCGCTGCTCGACGCCAGAGGGCGGCAGACTGGCTGGATGAGTTCGATCCTCGACATCACCGAGCGCCGCAAGGTCGAAGAGTTGAGTCGCCAGCAGCAAGAGAAACTGCAGGCGTCATCGCGCCTCGTGACAATGGGCGAAGTCGCGACCACGCTGTCGCATGAACTCAACCAGCCGCTGTCCGCCATCATGAGTTACGCGGCGGGTAGCTTGAACCTGGTGCGCGACGAAGAAAGCAGCCTGCGCGATGCGCTTGGCAAGATCCAGCAGCAGGCGCAGCGTGCGGGGCAGATTATCCGGGCCGTGCACGACTTCGTGCGTCGACGCGATCCGCGCAAGAGCCTGTGCCGCATCGCGGACGTGTTCGACGCCACGCTGCCGTTGATCCAGTTGCAGGCCCGCAAATGGCATATCCGTGTCGAATGCGCTGTGGCGCAGGACCTTCCCTCTGTTGAGGCGGATGCGATGATGCTTGAACAGGTACTGCTCAACCTTACGCGGAACGGTATTGAGTCGATGTCGTCCATGCCGCCCGAGCGAAAGCTGTTGCAGCTCTCTGCGCAGCGCGCGGGTGAGGGCATCGAGGTGGCTGTCATCGATCATGGGCTGGGCATCCCCGAGCAACTGGCCCAGCAGCTCTTCACGCCGTTCTTTACCACCAAGCCCGAAGGCATGGGCATGGGGCTCAACATCTGCCGCACGGCAATCGAGTTTCACCGGGGGCACCTGTGGTTCGAGCCCACGCCCGGCGGCGGCGCAACATTCAGGTTCACGCTGCAATGAACACGGTCTACATCATTGAAGACGAAGAGTCGGTGCGTGACGCGCTGGCATGGCTGTTCCGTAGCCGGAATATCGACAGTCACGGTTTTGACGGCGCTGAGTCTTTCCTCGCATGGCTGGAGGGCGATGCTCGCCCGCCGGGCTGTTTGCTGCTGGATGTGCGCATGCCGGGCATGTCAGGTATCGAACTGTTCGATCAGCTTCATGCGATGGATGCTGGCGCCACCATGCCGGTCATCTTCCTGACCGGCCACGGCGACGTGCCGATGGCGGTGGAGGCGGTGAAGAAAGGCGCGTTCGATTTCTTCGAAAAACCATTCAATGACAATCGGCTTGTCGACCGTGTGGTCGAAGCCTGCGGACTGGCTCGCGAGCGTGCGCGCCACATGGAACTGGCTGCCGAAAAGCACGCGCGTCTGGCTACACTCAGCCCCCGCGAGCAAGAGGTCATGGGCCGCATCCTTGCAGGAAAGCTCAACAAGGTCGTCGCGGATGAGCTGGGCATCAGCATGCGAACGGTGGAGGTCCACCGCGCCAGCATCTTCAACAAGCTGGGGGTGAAGAGCGCAGTCGAACTGGCCCAGTGGCTGATGTCCATACGCCACGAAGACTGACCCCGCAGGCAAAAAAAAGCCCCGCACGAGGCGGGGCGACCTGATCCCCGCCTCTCGCGACGGGGCCTGTGGGCAGGACAAACTATTTGAGCAAGGCAATCAGGCCCGACAGCGTGCTGCTGTTCTCTTTGATGCCTTCAACAATCATCGACGACACCTTCACGGCACCGTTTTCCTGGAAGTGCGTGCGGTCGGCGTTCAGGTAGTGACCCGTCGTGCCGGTGCTGGCGTAGTACGGGTAGGTCACGAAATCCTTTACGGCAAGGTGATAGTCACGCCAGCCGCCCGTGGCATCCGCGCCGCCCGTGCCAACGCCAATGCTGTTCATGAACGTAATGCTCTTTGCATCGAGGTCCACGTACGCAACGCTGTTGGCCTTGGCGGTATCGATCACGGTCTGCGAGTAGTTGCCCGGATAGGCGCCGCTGCTCGTGATGTGCGTGCTCTTGGTGATCGGGAAGGCACCTTCGACATAGGCCGTGACGGTCTTGTCCTGGTTGATGCGCGTTACCGGCGTGATCAGCACTACCGTCGCGCCCTTGTCCTTGGCGAGCTTGACGTACTTTTCGAGCGTCTTCTGGAACGACAGGTCGCTCGAGCTACCGGGCAACGCGCCCGCGCTCGTGTTCGGATAGGTGCAACGGAATGTCAGGTCGATGTCGCCACTGTTGCACTTCTCGTCGTTGTGGCCGAACTGCACCAACAGGTAGTCGCCGGACTTGATCTCGTTGGAGATCACGTCGAACCAGCCTTCAGTGATGAAGCTGCGCGAACTGCGGCCCGACTGTGCAACGTTGACCACCTTCACGTCAGTGGTGGACTTGAGCTGACGATCGAGCACCTGACCCCAGCCCATGCGGGGCAGGACTTCCTTGTTGTAGTTGCTGGCGGTGGAGTCCCCCGCGACGAAAATGCGGGTGGCGTACGAAGACCATGCCTTGAGCTTGGGATCGAGCAGGTTGCTGCTGCGGATCTCCATCATGTTGCGGTCGTACAGATAGGTGGAACCGTACTGATCGCTGGTGCTGTTGCTGAAGCCTTCGCGGTTGTGGCGGACTTCAGCGAGGATCTTGTTGGTGCCGCTGTCCTCGATCTTCATTGGCGTGGTGACCGGATCGTAGGTGCTGGCGTCCAGGCCCGCGTCAGTGATCGCGGCGCCGATCAGCGTGCGCAGATTGGCCGTCTTGGTGGCGATATCGCTTGCGGTGGCTTTGGCGGTGTTGCAGCCCGAGATCAATTGCACCGTGCCTGCGAGGCCCATGGTGCCGGCAACGCCCGAGGCGATGCTGTCGGTCAGCGGCGAGACATTGGCCGTGTTGCTACCGGATGCGACGGTGCCGATCAGTCCGGCATATTGCACGGAGCCATTGCTCGCGGCGATCAGCAGGGGGGCGACCAAGCCAGTCGCGTCAACTGTATAGCTACCGTCGCTGCCTGCGGTGGCGGTGCGCGAGGCACCCGTAGCGTCGCATACCTTGATGCTGGCACTTGCCAGTGCACGGCCGTCGGCGGCGGCAACACCCTTCAGGGTGACGGAAGCCGAACTACTGCTCGAACTGGACGAGGAGCTGGAAGACTTGCTCGACGACGAGCTGGTGCTGCTCGATGTGCTGGAGCTGCTCGACGAGGTGCTGCTGTTGTTGTCGTTGTCATCGCTGCCGCAAGCGGCCAGCAGTGGAATCAGTGCGGCCGCAACGGCGGCGCACAGAATGCGTTGCTTCATGTTGTCTCCTGGCTGTATTTTTTTTTGTGTGTCCTTGTGGGACCACGCAAATGTAGGGGCCAGGGCGACAGCTGTCTTGATCGGAATTGCTCTTTAGCGTCGCGCCAAAACCATTTGCCACCAAGCGAATGTCAGCATTCGGTGAGGTGGGCGTAGGAGAAATATGTGTGAGCAACTGCTCGCATGACGTCGCGCGAGCGACGACGCTACGCGCTGCGTGATGGCGCAGCGCTTACTGCGGGTGCTCAGGCGACCGGAAGGTAGACGTCGAAGCAGCGCTCCGACTCGGCGGGCAGATACGTGGAGTTATGGAAGCAGCGCAGGATAGGCGCACTGCGCAGACTACGGTCAGTCTGGGTGCCGACGACTTCAGCCAACTGCTCGATCGGTGGCGTATCCATGCTGCCGGCAATACGGATCACCGCGTATTCGCCGCCTGGCAGGCGTGCGAGTTCAAGACCGGGAATACGGCCGCCAAGCGGGTCCGACATCAATCCGGCTTGCAATCGTGCGCTGCCCCGCCATGCATCGCGACCGCCTTCGAGCAACACTGACCAGCCCTTGCGGCGTTCGCGCGGAATCTCGCGCAGCATGGCATAGGCACGGAGTTCTTCGAACGGATGCAGCGCGTCGTCGAGTACGCCTTCAAAAGGCACGTACTGAATCTCTTCGCCGTCGAGCTTTACGATTCGCACCTCGGGCATCTGGCGGGCTTGTTGCTGCAACTGCGACGGGGAAATGCCGTGCACGGCGCGGAATGCACGAGAAAAGGCTTCAGCGGAGGCGTAACCGGAATCGAGGGCCAGCTGCAGCAGGGATTCGCCTATCCCTTCTTCGATGCGGCGGCGTGCCCCCAGCAGGCGCAGCCGGCGCACGCGGCCCAGAGGCGACTCGCCCGCATAGGCCTTGAATACGCGCTCGAAGTGAAAGCGCGACATATGTGCGATGTCCGCCAGCTCGTCCAGGCGGAGCTGCGAACTCAAATGCTTGTCGATGTGCCGCGCCACCATGCGCAGACGAGCCAGGCGGCGGGTAAAAACGTCAACATTCATCGTGGCGGCAGATGTGGCAACGCCAAAGGCGCATTAGCAATCGGACGAGCATTTGCTCGTAACCTAATTATGCTAACGCACCTCTGGGACCGATACCAGATTTCCTAGGCGCCAGTCGTCCGATTCCTCTCGAAATCCTATGGGAATAGGCCCCGGCGGGGGCGGAAAGCCGCCCTATGCCGCTTTCCTCTTAACGTTGCGCGTTCGGACGAATGACAGCCATTGCCCGCATCAGCCAGGCTGGCGGTTCGATGCTGTCGAGCAAATTCTTGAGCGCCAGGCCGAGTTCGGTGTCGCCTTCGATACGCAGGCGGCGTTGGAAGAACAGGGTGTCCGGGTCTTCCTCGCGAAGCGCGACGCGGGCGTAGTCGAGCGACGACGCCTGAAAGCTGACATCGGCTTCGCTGCCCGATGCTGCGGCGCGGAAACGATCGCCGCTCACCTGTACACGCGCTTCAATGCCCAGATCGCTGACCTTGATGCAGACGGTCTTGCCATCGAGAAAGTCCAGGTCGCCCGGCAGGTTGCCCGTACGACGCATGACGGTGAGCGCCAGCGCCAGCGCATCGCCGAAGGGGCGGCGCGGTAGCCGCTGACCAATCCGGGCGAGACTGGCCGGAAGGCTGAAGGGCGGACGGATGGTTTCAATTTGCATGTGAGCTTTCCTCCGGGTGGTACTGGATGCCGGGCAGGCCGTTCCAGTAACCGTCGCACAGGCCGCGCGGGGCGCAGGCTGCGAGGTCTTCGGCGACATTGCCTGACAGCAGTGCTTGATAGGCTGCGACCACGCGGGCCATGTCATGGGGTTGCGGGCTCAGGCGCAGCATGGCGACACCGTCGTCGCGCAATTCCCCGACGTGTGCCGCCAGCGATTGCGTCGCCGCGGACATGGTCTGGGTTCCATTGATGGCAAGGAACGGCTGGCCTTCGCGGGTTTCAAGCTCCAGCGCCTGCGGAAATTCCATGCAACGGAACTGGCAATCGCTCTTCTTGAGGTTGAAATGACGTGCCGTGAAGCAGCGCGCAGAAAATGCCAGTGGCAATCGGCCCCAAGCAAAGACCTCGGTTTCGACGTTGGCAGGCGCTTCGCTCATGAGCTGGCGTAGGCGTTCGCGCGACATTTCGACTGGCGGCACCCAGCGCACTGCCCCTGCTGCGGCGAAGAGCGACAGCGTGGCGGCGTTGTAGATGTTCAGGTGCGGGCCGGCGATCCAGCGGGTGCCGCGCAACAGGTTTACCGCGCCCAGGTCATTGGCCTCGACCAGGAACTCGCCGTTTTCGGCGATACGGCGCAGGGTTTTCAGTTCGCTTTCGGATTCGAGCAGCGCGGCGCCCGACAGGATGACTTCCTTGCCGCTGGCGGCCAGGTCTCGCCCGATCGCCACCCAGTCATCCAGCCGCAATTGCTGGCGGCGGCTGCAAACCACCTCACCCAGATAGACCGTGTTGACAGGCCACTTCATTACGCTGGCGTAGAAAGCGCGCACATCGTCGCGCGCCCAGAAATAGAGCAGAGGCCCCAGGGATAGCTTCATGGTGTTTACTTCCAGGGTCGGTTATAGGCTCCGAGCGTGACCTGCTGGCCTTCTGCCACGCGGCCGAGGGCCTGTTGCCACTGCGGCTTGACGTGGAAGCGGCCTTCGCCGGCCGCGACGGCGCTGTCGATCGCTTCGCGCAACGCGCTGGTGACCGCCGAGACATACGCCGGGCTGCGCTGGCGACCTTCCACCTTGATGGCGGAGACGCCCACTCGCAGCAACTCGGGCAGCAGTTCGATGACGTTCAGGCTGGTCGGCTCTTCGAGCGCGTAATAGGTCTCGGACGCCACCGCAAAGCGCCCCTTGCATAGTGTCGGATAGCCGGCCGGTTCGTCTGGCGAGTATTCGTCGATGAGAATGCCCGACAGCCGTGCTTGCGTGCCAGAGGGCGATTCCTGCCAGCGTACGGCGCGTGCGGGCGAGCAGACGCCGGCGGTGTTGGGCGAGTCGCCCGTGGCATAGCTCGACAACAGGCAGCGGCCTTCGACCATCACGCAAAGGCTGCCAAAGCCAAAGACCTCGACCTCCACTTCAGTGTTTGCAATGACGTGGGCCACTTGATCGACGGTGAGCACGCGCGGCAGCACCACGCGTTCAATACCGAACCAGTCGCGGCACAGGTTGATGGCTTCGTAATTGGTGGCAGACCCTTGCACCGACAAGTGACGGCGCATTCCAGGGTGGGTCTTGGCGGCGTAGTCCAACAACGCCATGTCGGCCATGATGACGGCGTCGACGCCCAGGTCGGCTGCGGCGTCGACGGCAGTGCGCCATTTCTTTTCGTCACCAGCCTGGGGGTAGGTGTTAATGGCCATCAGCACGCGTTAACCGCGCGAATGCGCATAGCGCACGCCTTCGCGAGCGGCAGCGGCGTCGAAATTCAGTCCGGCAAAATTGCGGGCATTGGTAGCGTCTTTAAGGCCGATGTAAACGGCGTCGGCGCCATGATCGACGGCAACCTTGAGGGCGGGGAGGCTGCCGGCGGGACAGACGAGTTCAGGCGATCGCATGGAAGCTGTCCGGTTCAGGAAACTCCTGAGCTTAGTAGCGGGGCTCCCGGGCGAGTGTTGTGATAAATCAAACATAGCCGGACGCTATGGACTAGTCCGAAAGAACTAGAGAGATCATGCGAGGCAGCACCATCGTCGCCATTCCCGCTCTGGCACGGGTTTTGGCGCTCGATTGCCGCGGCTGGCACGTTTGGTGCCGGCCGTGTCCATGTGGTCAAAGAGACCAAAGCCGCGTCGCGGCCTTGCGGTACAATCAACCGTTTACGTGCAATCGGCCAGCCTCGGTGAGGTCCGTCCCGATGAGCTAGGCTGCGGTTATGGTTCCCCTGCTTTTCTTGGGTGTGGGTGCCAAGCGCGACAGAATTCCACCGGCGCAATGGCACCGGTATCAAATGGTATTGAGAAGGAAACCCGAATGGCAAAAGGCACCAAGATCCAGTTGCAGTATCACGAATTCAATGACCCGGCGACCGGTGCGCGCATTACGCGCCTGACCCCGACGGACGTGACTTGCCATCGCAACTACTTCTATCAGAAATGCTTTACCAGCGACGGCAGCAAACTGCTGTTTGGTGCTCTGTTCGACAACGAAAACTGGAATTGCTACCTGCTCGACATCGCCAGCGGCGTTGCCACGCAACTGACTGACGGCAAGGGCAAGGAAGACAACACTTTCGGCTGCTTCCTGACGCCGGATGACAAGTACCTCATCTATCGCAAGGGCCCGAAGCAGATGCGCCGTCTCAACCTTGAGACGCTGGCCGAAGAAGTCTTCTACACCGTGCCCGATGGCTTCAAGGGTTATGGCACCTGGGTGGCCAATTCCGACTGCACCAAGATGGTCGGCATCGAAGTGGCCGAAGGCGACCTGCTGCCGCTGACGACGTGGGAGCAATTCCGCGAGCAGTTCTTCCTGAACCCGCGCTGCCGTCTGATCGTCATCGACATGGCCTCCGGCACGAGCCGCCCGATCATCGACGAGAAGCGCTGGCTGGGTCACCCGATCTATCGTCCGTTCGACGACAACACCATCGCTTTCTGCCACGAAGGTCCGCACGACCTCGTGCAGCGCATGTGGCTGATCAACGAAGACGGCACCAACCAGCGTCAGCTCAAGGAGCAGGAGCCGGGCGAAGCGTGCACGCATGAGTTCTTCGTGCCGGACGGCTCGCGCATGATGTACGTGTCGTACAAAAAGGGCGACGCGGACCGCTGGCTGTGCGTGGCCGATCCGATCACGCTCGCCAACGAGCGCATCATGTCGATCCCGCAGTGCGAACACCTCTATAGCAACTACGACGGCTCGCTGGCCGTGGGTGATGGCAACGGCGCCGCCATTGCCGTTTCGGACACCGAAGGGCATGAACACGAAAACGATCCGTTCATGTACCTGTTCGACCTGAAGACCCGCGAAACCAAGAAGATCTGCCAACACAACTCGTCGTGGAAGGTCTACCGCAATGACCGTCAGGTCACGCACCCGCATCCGGGCTTCACGCCGGACAACAAGCGCGTGCTGTTCTCCTCCGACTTCGAAGGTGAACCGGCGATCTATCTGGTCAACGTGCCGGCCTGATCGGCGTCCCGATCAAGCACAAAAAAGCGGGCTGCGGCCCGCTTTTTTTATGCCTGCGTCACTGCGCGCAGTCTATGCAGCAATCGCTGCATCCGCCGGCTCGGCAGCGCGCTTGCCTCTTCCAGCGAGACCCACCGTGCGGCGGCGACTTCATCTTCCTGCGGGCGCAGTGCGACGTTGTCATCGGCGACGGCAAGAAAGGCCAGATCGTGGTGGCGGTGGTCGCCTTCGTTCTTGGTTGGGCGTGCGGGAATCGGATGCGTGTCGATATCCAGTGGTGCCTCGACCGCCCATGACGGATGGGCGCTCAGCGCGGCTTCGGGCAGACCGGTTTCTTCCACCACTTCACGCCAGGCCGATTCGCGCGGTGTGCCCGGCGTTTCGTAGTGGCCACCGGGCGGCAGCCAACGATCGAACACGCGGTGATGGATGAGCAGCACGTGTGTACCAACTGCATTCAGGACCAGTGCGCTGCTGGTGAGGTGGCCGCGCATGTTCGATCGCAGGAGGATGCGGTCGCCGTCTTCGGCAAGCTGTTCCTGCAAGGGTGCGATACGCTCCACGTCTTCGGGAAAATGCTTGAGGTACAGGGCGATACATGCCCGGAGGTCGTTTTCCATCGGCGGGGCAGAGCAGGGTCGGGGCGGGCCATTCTGCCATGGGAACGCCACTGGTCGGCTGCTCCGCACAATCCGCAGACAGGCTGTTCCGGCACAAAGCCGGGGCGGCGTTGTTAATATCCAATGCCGCGTCAGAACTTTCTGTCACATAACTCCAATAAAAGGGGGCAGGCCATCATCATGCAGACCCGTAGCGAAACCGCCATCGACGCTGGCGCGTCGTTGCCCGAGCTGACGTTGCGAGGCGTCATCCTTGGCGCGCTCATCACCATCGTTTTCACCGCATCCAACGTCTACCTTGGGCTCAAGGTCGGATTGACCTTCTCGTCGTCGATTCCCGCAGCGGTCATCTCGATGGCCGTACTGTCCTTGTTCTCGCGTACCAACATCCTCGAGAACAACATGGTGCAGACGCAGGCTTCAGCGGCTGGCACGCTGTCGTCGATCATCTTCGTGTTGCCGGCGCTCGTCATGGTCGGGCACTGGCAGGGATTCCCGTTCTGGCAGACGCTGGCGATCTGCATGGCGGGCGGCATGCTCGGCGTGCTGTTTACGATTCCGTTGCGCCACGCGATGGTCGTGCAGAGTTCGTTGCCATACCCGGAAGGTGTGGCAGCCGCCGAAATCCTGCGGGTGGGCAGCGGTGAGACCGGGGGCGACGACGGCGCTGCAGACGCCAAGAGCGGCATGCGCGAGATCGCTGTCGGCGGCGCGACGGCGGCGCTGTTCAGTTTTGCCGCCAGCGGTCTTCGCGTGCTGGCCGACAGCGCTGGCTACTGGTTTTCGGTTGGGCGCGCCGTCTTCCAACTGCCAATCGGCTTTTCGTTCGCGCTCATTGGTGCGGGTTACCTGATCGGCATCGTGGCCGGCGTGGCGATCATCATCGGCCTGCTCATCGCCTGGGGCATTGGCGTGCCGCTGCTGAGCGCGCAGGCAACCATGCAGGCCGGGCAGTCATTGGCCGACTTTGGCGGCACCATCTGGCGCACACAGGTGCGATTCGTCGGCGCGGGCGTTATTGCCGTGGCCGCAGTCTGGACGCTCATAACGCTGATCGGTCCGGTCATCGAAGGCGTCAAGCGCTCGTTCGCCGCGCTTACCGGAGGGCCCGCTGGCGCTGGCGTGCCACGTACCGAGCAAGACTTGTCGTCGCGCTGGATCGTCATCATCGCCGTCGTCATGCTCGCCGTGCTGGGCGTGACCTTCGCTGCCTTCCTGTCGACCGCGCCGACCGACGCCGGCACGCGTTGGATGCTGGTGGGCTGCGCGCTGGTGTTCACCTTTGTCTTTGGTTTCCTGATCGCTGCAGCCTGCGGTTACATGGCCGGTCTGGTGGGGTCGTCGTCGAGCCCGATTTCCGGTATCGGCATCATCGGCGTCACGCTGGTGTCGTTGCTGATCCTGGCGGTGAGCGGAACGGACGGGCTGACTGCCTCGCCAGAGGGGCGCAGCTTCGCCATTGCACTGGCGCTGTTCATTACCGGCGCGGTTGTTGCCGTGGCCACCATCTCCAACGACAACCTGCAGGATCTCAAAACCGGTTGGTTGGTGGGTGCGACGCCGTGGCGCCAGCAGGTCGCGCTGCTCATCGGCTGTGTGGTGGGCGCTGCAGTGATCTCGCCCGTGCTGGAGTTGCTGTATCACTCATACGGTTTTGCCGGCGCGCTGCCTCGCGAAGGCATGGACCCCACGCAAGTGCTGTCGGCTCCGCAGGCCACGCTGATGACGGCCATCGCCTCAGGCATCTTCAACCACAAGCTCGATTGGAACATGTTGCTCACCGGCGTCATTCTCGGTGCCGTGCTGATTGCCATCGACGCGATGCTGCGTCGCCGTGGCGGCGTGGCGCGCCTGCCGGTGCTGGCCGTGGGGCTGGGCATTTACTTGCCGCCGACGGTGACCGTTCCGCTGGCGTTCGGTGCCGTGATCGCGTGGTTCATCGAGCGCCAACTGCATCGTCGCGCGGCTGCGCAGGGCAAGACGTACAGGGAGGTCGCATCCGCGCCTGAACGCCGCGGTGTGTTGATCGCTTCGGGGCTGATCGTCGGAGAAAGCCTCGTTGGCGTGTTGATCGCCGCCATCATTGGCGTAAGCGGCAGCGATGCGCCGTTGGCCGTGGTGGGGGCGGGTTTCGCTCCCGTCGCGCAGATTCTCGGTTTAGTGGTGTTCCTGGCGATCTGCTATGGATTCGTGCGCCGCGTGCTTGGGCGCTGATCCACCTGTGCGTTACCAAACGGGCGCCCTTGCGGTGCCCGTTTTGTTTTCAGTCCGCCGTGAAGCGATAGTCCGGCGCGTGTACGCGCAGCCATTGCTCCAGCATCATCGCGATCCACACCATCTCACCGTAGTAGCCTGGGTGTGCGGCGACGCGATCGCGCATCAGCGAATCGAGAAACTCCGCCCGCAGAATGCCGCGCGTGCCGAGACTGCCGAGTGAGTCGGTCGCCACGGCGCGCAACTGGTCATTGCTCAGTGCCCATTGCCCAAAGGGCAGGCCGAAACCGTGCTTCTTCTTATGGATGATCTGGCGCGGCAGCAGGTCCGCAAGCGCGCGTTTGAAAAACCAGCGCAGTTGCTTGCCACGCAGCTTGAAACGCGGAGGCAAGGTCATCGAGAAATCGACGAGATCATCGTCCAGCAGCGGGAACGCAACGTCCACGCCGGCAAGTTCTGTCGTTCCGATCACCTTCGGCAGATCGTTGTCGGCCAGCGTAAAGCGCCAATCGAATGCCAGCATGCGATTGATCAGCGCGTTGGCGCTGATCTGTTGCCACTCGGCGTCGCGCAGTTGTGCCGGTGCTGCTGTGTCGATGGCGTGCATGAACGCAGGCGTCATGACGTTGGCGTGACCGAGTCGCGCGACGAGGTTGTACGAGTCGAAGCGCTCCGGCACGGAACTCTCTGCCAGGTGCGCGTAGCGTGCCAGCTTGCCCAAGCCCGGAAGGGCGCCTGCGCTGTGCAGCAGCGGGCCGAAGCTGGCCCGCCACAATGGTGCGGGCATACGGTCGTGCAACGCAAAGACGTTTTGCGCGGCGTAGCGCGTGTTGCCACCAAAGAGTTCGTCACCGCCATCGCCGGCCAGAATTCGTGTGATGCCGTCGGCATGGGCGGCGCGCGAACAGTAGTAAGCAGGAACAGCCGACGAGTTGCCGAAGGGCTGATCGTAATGAGCTGCCACGACCGGCACGCCCGTCGCGATCTCTTCGGGCGTTATGTAGTGAATGTGGTGGTCCAGCCCGAAGCGTGCAGCCGCGATGCGCGCGTATTCGATTTCGTCGTAGCCCGCAGCGTCGAAGCCAATGGAATACGCCTTGATGGGCTCGCCACGCTGCGCCGCCAACAGACCTGCGACCGTGGAGCTATCGGTGCCACCCGACAAGAACGTACCGACGTTGCCGTCTTCGGCGGCGCGGCGCACCGCTTCGTCAAGAATGCTGCGGAAGGCTTCCTTTTCAGTTGCGACGTTGCCCTTCTTGGGTTCTTCAAAGTGCGGCAGCCACCAGCGGCGCGTGCGTGTTTCGTCCGCGTTGGTCATCAACAGATTGGCAGGAGGGAGCCGATGCACCCCTTCGAACACCGTGCGCGGTGCGGGGATGACGTGAAAGTGCAGGTAGTCGAACAACCCTTGTGCGGACAACCCGCGACTCAGCGCAGGCACCTGATCGGCGCGATCCGCAAACGAGAGGCGGGCGCCTTCCTTTGCATAGCAGAGTGGATGCGTGGCAAAGCGATCCGTCGCAAACCCCAGCGTGCCTGCCGCGATGTCGAGCCACAGCAGTGCAAAACGACCGCCGAGCTGCGGCACGATGTTGTGCGGCGACGACGTGATCCACGGCAGCATCGCCGGCCAGCCTTCATGCCGGAGCGTGCTGAGCAGCCGAGACTCACGGGCCTGCGGGTCGCCGACGATGAGCAGCAGTTGGGTGTCGTTGTGGTGCAGCGCTGCGCCAGAGAACGTCAGGTCAAGCCCTGCGCATTGCAGGCGGCCTTCGCGCAGTGTGGCGGCGTCCAGGCGAGCCTGTCGGTTCAGCGCGGCAAAATCGATGTAACCACGGATCATGGGGTGGTGGATTCCTTGGGCAAGGGCCAGCGTCATTGCTGGCCGCATTGTCATACCAGCACTTCGACGGGCTGCGGATGGCTGAGGAAGTCGCGCGGGCTGGCCGTGTAGCCGTAGGCGCCCGACTGGAATACCACCACGAAATCACCCACTTCGGCAGCGGGCAGCTCCATGCGCTCGGCCAGCAGATCGAGCGGCGTGCACAGCGGGCCGACCACCGTTACCTGCTCGACGGACGGCGATGCCATGCGATTGCCGATGGCCACGGGATAATTCTTGCGGATCACCTGGCCGAAGTTGCCGGATGCGGCCAGATGATGATGCAGCCCGCCGTCGGTGACCAGATAGGTGTGGCCGCGCGACATCTTCTTGTCCACCACGCGGGCCACATACACGCCAGCTTCGCCCACCAGATAGCGGCCTAGTTCGACGATGAGTTCGGCATCATCCAGTTCGCGCTCCGCGCGCTCGGCGAGCTGCGCGAGACTGTCGCCGATGGGCGTGATGTCCAGCCGCGTTTCGCCGGGGAAGTAGGGGATGCCGAAGCCGCCGCCAAGGTTGAGCGAACGGACTGGTGCGGGGGCGTGTTCAGCAAGCCTCAATGCCAGCTCAAAACTCTTCTGTTGCGCTTCGATGATGGCTTCGGCGCGCAGATTCTGCGAGCCAGCAAACAGATGGAAGCCTTCGAACGAAAGACCGAGTCGGCCGATCTCTCGCAGCATGTCGGGCACGATCTCGGCGTCGATACCGAATTGCTTTGGTCCTCCGCCCATCTTCATGCCGGATGACTTGAGTTCGAAATCCGGATTCACACGCACGGCGACGCGCGGCTTCCAGCCCGTGCGCGCAGCGATATCCGCCAGGGTGCGTACTTCGCGCAGGGATTCGACGTTCAACAACACGCCAGCGGCGATTGCCTGCGTCAGTTCGGATTCGCTTTTGCCGGGGCCTGCAAAGCTCATGCGACGTGGGTCGGCGCCTGCGTCCAGTGCCACGCGCATCTCGGCGCCCGAGGCGACATCCAGGCCGTCAACACGCGCCGCCATGAAAGCCACCAATGCCGGCATCGGATTGGCCTTCATCGCAAAGTGCAATTGCACGGCCTCCGGCAGCGTGGCGCGCAATTCCGCGATGCGCGTACCGATCAGGCGCCGATCGTACGCATAGAACGGTGTCTGCCCCACGCGCGCAGCAAGGCGCGAAATCGACATGCCCCCAATGAGCAGCTCGTTGCCCGAGCTTGGGAACTGGTCCATCGCTGTATGGCGAGGCATGGCGCGCGGAGCGCCGGTGGTTTGATCTGTCATGACTGGGCGGAGGTGCGTGCGGCGAATTCGCCGGCGAGCAGTTTACGGTCGATCTTGCCGTTGGGGTTGCGCGGGAGCGGGCCCGGCTGGATTTCGATATGTGCAGGCACTTGATAGGCCGGGCATTCGCGCTTGAAGTGCGCCAGCAGTTCTTCGCCCGACAGCGGCGCTGCGCCGCGCGGCGTCGCCACCAGCACAATGGCTTGCCCGAGCGAGGCATGCTCAATGCCGAACGCGGCACATTCGCCGACGAGCTGGGTGGCGTAGGCGACCTCTTCGATTTCCGTCGGGCTCACACGGTAACCCGACGTCTTGATCATTTCGTCACGGCGACCGATGAAGTACAAGAAGCCTTCTTCATCGGCCCGCACGGTGTCGCCCGAGAACACTGCGATTTCCGTCAACACCAAACCGCTTTCGCGTACGGCACTGGGCACGGGGCGGAAGCGCTCGGCCGTTTTGTCCGGATCGTTCCAGTAGCCCATTGCTACCAGCGCGCCACGCTGTACCAGCTCGCCCGGCTCATTCGGTGCGCACGGCGTGCCGTCTTCGCGCAGCACCATTACTTCGGAGTTGGGGATCGACTTGCCGATGGAGTCCGGTCGGCGGTCAACTTCCGACGGGTCGAGATAGGTCGCGCGAAACGCTTCGGTCAGACCGTACATGAGGAACGGTCGCGTCTTGGGCAGACGTTCGCGCAGCGCCTTGAGCGTCTCAAGGGGCATGCGCCCGCCCGTGTTCGCGATGTAGCGTAGATGCTCGGCAATGCTCTCCGGCCACTGCACTTGCGTGAGCTGAATCCACAACGGAGGTACGGCGGTCAGTCCCGTGACGCGTTCGCGTTCGAGCGCACGGACCACGTCGCGCGGCAGCAGATAGTTGAGCAGGACCACGCGCGCACCGGAATGGAAAGCCGTCGTCAGTTGCGAGAAGCCAGCGTCGAACGACAACGGCAAAGCTGCCAGCAGAGTGTCGTCGGGATTGTTGCCAAGGTAGTGAGCCACGCTCTTGGCGCCAGCCACCATGTTGCGATGGGACAGCACCACGCCTTTGGGGCGCCCGGTGCTGCCTGATGTATACAGGATCGCAAGCATGTCACTGTCGATGACGCGGTGGCCGCGTATCGTCGCCTGCGTGTTGACGGCATCCCATCCGTGGATCGAATAGCCTGAGGGCATGCCGTTGGCGTCGCCGGTCAGCACCACGTGGCGCAGATCGTGGCACTGCTGCAGCGTGGCTTCGAGCAGCGTGTGTCGCTCGGGTGACGTGACCAGCACGCGCACATTGCAGTCGCGCAGGATGTAACCGACCTGCTCGGGTTTGAGCAAGGGATTGATGGGCACGAACACCGCGCCGGCAGCCGCCGCGCCAAAGCTCGCGACGACCGTCTCGAAGCGCTTGTCGAGATACACACCGATGCGTTCGCCGCGCGCGACGCCGAGCGTCACGATGCCCGCGGCGAATCGCTCGACGCGGGTGGCCAGCGCGGCGTAATCGAGCGTCTCACCGCTTTGCGTCAGCGCCGGGGCGGTCGGCGCGCGTTCGGCCGAGTGCAGGATCAGTTCGTGTAGCAGAGTGCTCATCGTGGTCTCGCAATAGCGCCGTGGGCCAATGCGCCGCGCCGGGCCTGCCGATTTTATCAGCGCGTGGCAGGCTGCCTGCGCAATCGGTCACGATGCGGCACGCCCCGTGCCTTACACGGGCGCAATGGACTCGGCGTAGTCGTACAGCGCTTCGAGGATGCCCAGTGCGCGGTCGTTGGCGTCTTCGGACAGCACGTCGATCTGGTCTGCCAGCTGGGCCAGGCTGCGGTAGCCGTCACGGCCATCGATCAGGCGTTCGTGACGTAGCTGCTGCCAGCGGCCGGTATCGTCATCGGACAGGGTTTCGGGGAAGTTGCGGGCGCGATAGCGGAAGACGAGTTCTTCCAGTCGCTCATCCTCGAAGTTCAGGCGGGCGCTCGCCAGCGCCGTTCCGTCCATTTCGCGCAGGCGGTTGAGCGTGCGGCGGTCGCCGTTGCCGATGAAGCCACCGTAGAGATCTTCATCCACGTCCGGTATATCCATCGCCGGGCGCGCGTAGATCGCAGCCCAATCCAGTTGCGGTGCATGTGCAAAGGCGCCTGCATGCCGCTGGCTTTGTTCGAGATCGATCTGCCAGCGCTCGGCACGCGCCGGATCAAGCGTGCGCAGGTTGCTGATGACGATCGGCGACTTGTTGATGTGGATGCTCTTGATGGGCAGACGCGTTACCCCTTCGGGCAGGTCCGCTGCCCTTGTGAACATGCGCTGACGGATGGTGTCGACGTCGAGCGCGAAGAGTTCTTCCGGCGAGTGCGCCAGGTCCCACACGATCAGCTCGTTGCGATTGGTCGGGTGCCAGGCCAAGGGCCACACCACCGCCAGATGACCTCGCTCTGCGCCGTACATGCCCGAAACATGCAGCAGCGGGCGTGGCGACGAGCCGATTTCGGCTTGCACGCGGTCCTTTTTGCGCAGGCTGGCGCAGAAGTCGAACAGTCGCGGCTGGCGCGTACGAATGAGGCGCGCGAGAGCAATGGTGGCGCGCACGTCCGACACGGCATCGTGCGCTGACTCGTGCGCGAGTCCGTTGGCGGCGGTGAGATGTTCAAGGCGGAAGCTATGTCGCCCCTCATCGTTGACCGGCCATTCGATGCCTTCGGGGCGCAGGGCGAAGGCGGTGCGCACCGTGTCGAGCAAATCCCATCGCCCGCATTCGTTTTGCCATTCACGCGCGTACGGATCGATCAGGTTGCGCCAGAAGAGAAAGCGCGTGACCTCATCGTCGAACCGGATCGAGTTATAGCCCACGCCGATGGTGCCCGGCTCGGCCAGCGCGCGTTCGACTTCGGCCGCGAAGCGATATTCCGGCATTCCCCGCGCCAAGCACTGTTGCGGCGTGATGCCGGTGATCAGGCAAGACTGTGGATCGGGCAGCCAGTCAGGGGTGGGCTGGCAGAAAAACTCGACGGGCGCGCCGATCTCGTTGAGGTCGGAATCCGTGCGGATGCCCGCGAATTGCGCCGGGCGATCACGACGCGGCTCGGCGCCGAAGGTCTCGTAGTCGTGCCAGAGGAAAGTTTGAGCGGGCATGGATGCAGCCGGTCGAAGCGCAAAAACCGCATCGTATCAGCCTCGGTGCCGGCGGTTGTGAGGAGACGTTTGCTTTTGCATGTCCGCAATGAGTTCTTGGCGGGGCTTGTTTGGGTTTGCGCGGGATGGATGGCGAGGGTGTCGTGCCTTTTTTGCGCAGTGGAATCGTCTTCCTCCGGCGTGACTTCTTTGATCAGCGTTTTGTCATGACCGTCCAGTGGCGTTACGCGAGATTCTTCGGCGGTTTTTTGCGAGAGCTGCTGCGCAGCCTCAGGCGGCGAGTCTGACCAACCGTTGCACCTTTTCGGCAGAGATCCCCGGCTCGTCCAGCAATTCGTAGACCGCCAGGATGAGCTGCGCTTTTTTGCTTGCGGGCATCTCGCTGCATGCGGCATCCAGGGCTTCTTCCGTCGACTCGATGGCGAGCTGCATGCGGCCGAGATCGAGCTGCGCTGCGACGGACTCGCCCGTTCCTAGCATTGGGCCCTGGCCCGACAGCAACCAGTTTGCGTTGATTCCGGCGCGGACAAGTGCTCCGATGATCAGGCCACCGGGCATGGTCTTGCCGGCCTCGTTCTCCTGTATTCCCCGGTTTGAAGTGGCTCCGATTGAAGCTGCCAGGCTGGCTTGGGTCAGTCCAAGCTGCTTGCGTGCTTGTCTCAGACGTATGCCCACTGCGGTGGGACTCCAGTTGGTGGTTTCCTGACGAGAACCGGCAACCGAACTGGCAACTTTCTGGGCGCGAGGTAATGGCATGTGAATATCCGGCGGGTGTATCGAATGCACGGCAAAACGTGACAAACATCAATAATTGTTGGGTGTCGATTATTTTTTATTGAAAATACACGTAAAAACGTGTGTCATGCCATCCATTGATCACCAACCACGGAGTCTGAAGAATGGCAGCAATGTATGAAGAGTGCAGCCGTCAGGACTGGCATCCCGCCGATATCTTGGCGGCGTTGCATAAGAAAGGCATTACGCTCCGTTCGCTTGCTCTTCGCTATGGGTTGTCGGATTCGTCCACGCTTTCGAAGGCCATGCTTCACTCATATCCGGCCAGCGAACGCCGTCTTGCAGAGGCCGCGGGAATTCCGGTTCACGTTATGTTTGCCGCACGCTATTACCCCGACGGCGAGCCGATGCCGCGAGGGGTGCGTGGGTTGAAGTCTAACGCGGTTGATTGCCATTTCAATGGCAACGATCAGAAGACGGCTTGATGGTGCTGTCAGCCATGTACGTTTTTCTTCCGACCATCATTACTGTCGATGACCGTGCCCACTTTGCCCGAGCGACTGCAGTGCCGGCTGACATGATTGGCTGGTCGCTTGCACGTAACAACGTGCAAGCGACTCGTGCCCTGCCGGCGCGGCGAAGTGTTTTCTTGGGGCATGCACGGGACGGTCGGCACGCCCCGCGCCGATGCGCTTTCCTATCGATCAGGTGCATTGGAGGTGGTTTGTGACTACCTGCACCGTGCAACAGATAGCGACGGCGCTCGGTATCAGCAAACAGGCGACGACCAAACGATGCCTGCGCGAACATTGGCCACACACGGAGGAGCGCGCGCGCGGTGGTTTGCGTCGTGTGTTTGATGTGACGAGGCTCCCAGCCGATGTGCGTTCGGCGCTGACCATCAAGGCGCTGGAAGAGATCAATCCACGCAGTGTGATGCCGTCGGAGCAGAGCTATCACGAATTGGTTGTGCATATTGCGGATGCGACAGATCAGCAGCGGCGCGAACGCGATGCGCGTATTGGTGTAGTGGCTTTGGTCCGGCAGATGCAAGTTGGTGGTAAGTGCTCACAGGAAGCTGCGCTTACGACGCTATTAACACGTGCGAAGCTAGGTGATCTGTCTGAGTTGCACGACAAGATGCTGCGTCTTGCACGCGACAGGCGTGGTCGCAAAGGCGTGGATGGTGGCTATCCGACGTTGCGCACGCTCAAACGCTGGCTTGCGGCTGCCGATCTGACCCCGCGAGTACCGCAGAAAGATATGCGGATACCGACGTGGCTCCCGATATTTCTGTCTGCTTGGCAGGTGCCCCAGAAGCCGTCAATCGAACGAGCCTATGAGAAGGCGTGTGCGCAATGGCCCATCGGCGAGCGCCCGTCGGTGCATCAGGTCCGTCGCTGGCTGACCAAGCTCGGGTACGTGGCACGCCACACTGGCCGCATGGGAAGCCGTGAGCTAAAAACGGTCAGACCCTTTATACGTCGGGATTTTTCCGCCCTGGAGCCCAACGACGTATGGACGGCGGACGGCCACACATTCGACGCCGAAGTGCAACACCCTCTAACCGGGCGCCCCTTTCGTCCCGAGATCACCACTGTGGCGGACGTCGCGACGCGGCGAATTGTTGGCTGGTCGATCGATCTGGCCGAGTCTTCCTTTGCTGTTATCGACGCATTGCGGAATGGCGTCGAGCGTTGCGGCGTACCTGCTGTCCTCTACGTTGATAACGGCTCTGGATATCGCAATGCGCTTGTGGCGGATGAGGCTGTTGGTCTAGTGGGGCGGCTTGGCTGTTGATTTGCACCGAAACCTGACCCACCTGATGGGGTGATTTGCATCGAATTCTGACCCACGTATAGAACACTTGCCTGCTCGGCAACGAGCAGGAGTTTGGAGTGATCGACGTGGCCATCCTGAGCATCATTCGACGTTGGCACCTGCGCGACCAGATCCCGCTTCGCGAGATCGCCCGGCGCCTGGGTATCTCCCGCAATACGGTTCGGCGCTACCTGCGCGCCCAAACAACCGTTCCGACCTACGCCGCACGACATAGTCCGAGCAAGCTCGACGGCTACGCGGCCAAGCTCGATACGTGGCTTAAGACTGAATCAAACAAGCCACGCAAGCAGCGACGAACGCTGCGGCAGATCCACGCTGACCTATGCGTCCTGGGCTTTACGGGCTCCTATGATCGGGTGGCCGCGTTCTCGCGGCGCTGGCGCCAGGACCAGCAGCAACAGGCCAGGACGGCGGGCCGGGGAACATTCATTCCCTTGCGCTTTGCCGAAGGGGAGGCCTTCCAGTTCGACTGGAGCGAGGACTGGGCGGTCATCGGTGGCGAGCGCATGAAGCTGCAGGTGGCGCAGTTCAAGCTCAGCCATAGTCGGGCGTTCTTCCTGCGCGCCTATCCGCTGCAGACCCACGAGATGCTCTTCGACGCCCACCATCACGCCTTCGTGGCGTGGGGCGGCATTCCCCGGCGTGGCATCTACGACAATATGAAGACGGCAGTCGATCGCGTCGGCCAGGGTAAGCACCGCGAGGTCAACCTGCGCTTCAGCGCGATGGTCAGTCACTACCTGTTTGATGCCGAGTTCTGCAACCCGGCCTCAGGCTGGGAGAAGGGACAGATCGAGAAGAACGTGCAGGACAGCCGCCATCGCATCTGGCAGCGCATCCCATCCTTCACGTCGCTCGAGGCCCTCAACGATTGGCTGGCGGACCAGTGCGTGCTGCTCTGGCAGCAGGTCCGTCACCCGGAACTGGACATGACGGTGTGGGAAGCATGGTCACAAGAGCGCCCCCATCTGATGCCTGTGGGCCAGCCCTTCGATGGATTCGTCGAACACCTCAAGCGGGTCTCGCCCACCTGCCTCGTGCACTTCGAGCGCAATCGCTACAGCGTGCCGGCGTCCTTCGCCAACTGCGCGGTGAGCTTGCGTGTCTATGCCGCACGACTGGTGTTCGTCGCCGAAGGCCAGATCATCGCCGAACACGCCCGCCTGATCAGCCGCAGCCATAGTACGGGCCAGACGATCTACGACTGGCGACACTACCTGGCCGTCCTCCAGCGCAAGCCGGGGGCATTACGCAACGGGGCGCCCTTCTGCGAACTGCCCGAAGGCTTCAAGCAGTTGCAACGAACGCTGCTCAAACGCCCAGGGGGTGATCGCGAGATGGTGGAGGTGCTAGCGCTTGTTCTGCTACACGATGAACAGGCCGTACTGGCTGCGGTGGAGTTGGCGCTCGAGAGCGGCGCGCCCTCCAAGCAGACTGTTCTGAACATTCTCAGCCGTCTCCTCGAAGGCGGGCCGGTGTCCCCCGTTGACGCCCCCCAGGCATTAGCCCTGCACGTGGAGCCGCAAGCCAATGTGGGACGCTATGACGCGCTCAGGGAGACCCATCATGCAGCATGAGGCCATGATTCAGATGCTCAGGTCGCTCAAACTGCACGGCATGGCCCAAGCCCTGGAGGAGCTGGCCGAGCAGGACTCCCCGGCCTATCAAGGCGCGGTGAGCGTTCTGTCGCGCCTGCTCAAGGCAGAACTGACCGAGCGCGAGGTACGGTCGCTGGCCTACCAGATGAAGGTCGCCAGGTTCCCTGCGTACCGCGATCTGACGGGCTTCGACTTTGGCTGCAGCGAAGTCAATGAAGCCCTCGTGCGCCAGTTGCACCGGTGCGACTTTCTGGAGTCCGCACACAACATCGTGCTCGTCGGGGGGCCAGGCACAGGCAAGACGCACCTGGGCACAGCCATCGGCGTGCAAGCCATCGAGCACCACCACCGACGTGTGCGCTTCTTTACGACGGTGGAGCTGGTCAACATGCTCGAGCAGGAGAAAGCCGCAGGCAGACCCGGGCACACGGCAAACCGCCTGATGTATGCAGATCTGGTAATTCTTGATGAGCTGGGCTATCTACCCTTCAGTCAGGCCGGTGGTGCCTTGCTGTTCCACCTCATCAGCAAGCTCTACGAGCGCACCAGCCTCGTCATCACCACCAACCTGAGCTTCAGCGAGTGGTCCTCTGTCTTTGGTGATCCGAAGATGACTACGGCGCTGCTCGATCGCCTCACGCATCACTGCCACATCGTCGAGACGGGCAACGACAGCTATCGATTCAGGAACAGTACGGTTCAACCCAAGAAGGAGAAGCGCACCTCGAAACCAACCTCTACTACCCTGAACAACTGACCCTTGGGTGGGTCAGATTTGGATGCAAATCCGGGGTCAGGTTTCGGTGCAAATCAACAGGCATCCGTCTCAAGTGTATGGACTTGCCTGCTGATCGTTGGGACCTCTTTGAGATCGTGGGCGATGCCGATGCGGCGTATGCATGGTTCATGGCGCACGCGGGCGAGCCGTACGACTGGTCGGGTGTTGTTCGCTTTGCGTGTCCTGCGTTCGGCGAGTCGTCATCGCGTTGGTTCTGCAGTGAGGCGGTACTTACTGCGCTTCGATGGACCGAGGGCTGGCGCTTTACGCCGGCGGACCTCGCTGCGATGGCTCTGGCGTCCGACAGCACCCGAGGCTGGGCAAGCGCTGCGCAGCCCGAAGAGACGCCGGCACCGAGCCTCACCGCATTGTGATCTACGAATGGAAATGGCAATGGAATTCAATCGAATAAATACGCCAGACCGCCTGTTTCATGACGGCGACGAGCGCACGGGGGAGGAGGGCACCATCGTTCCCGCATGGTGGCTCAATCAGTTGCAGGACGGCCTGGAATGGCTGATCGCTGCCGCAGGCGGCGAGTACACCGGGCTCCTTTTACGACGGACTTTGTCGGCACCTTCGAGCGCGCGCTGGGTCACGCTGCGACCGGGGGCAGCGGTCCGATCGACCCAGGTGCCTCGAGCGCTGCGACGTTCACGAGCGACGGGTTGCTCAACTTCTACATGACTTACGAGGAATAACGCATGGCTACCAAGACCGTGACAACGGTATCCAACGTACTGGCCGCCAATACGCTGAGCAAACTGCATACCGTGACAGGCGGTACCTGGGCACTCGCCAGCCTGCGTCTGACCAACGACGGCGCGGCTGCGGCGATCAGCGCATACATCGGGGCAGGCAACGCACCAGAGGGACGGCATCGCATCATTGCCACGAACACTCCGCTGGGTGCGGGCGGCTCGTACAGCGATACCAATCTCCTGCTTGCTGCCAATGAAAGTCTGTGGGTGAGAACTACCGGCGCCAATGTGGCCGTGCGCGCTGTCGTCATCGAGGAGGAACAAGAATGAGTCTGCAGATTTCTTCTCCTTGCGCTGCGAGCGGGAGCGAGGTCTTTATGTCCAGCGGTACGTTTTTGGCAAAGAGCACTCGCACCTGGATTACGGCCATTTCTGGCGGACAGGGCGGTGCTGTTGATTCGATCGGTAGAGACACCATGTCTGGCGCCTTTGTCATCGATTACGAGGTCGAGACGGTGGTTGGTCAATCGTACGAAGTGGTGATCGGAGCAGGCGGGCGTGGGCGAGGCGAGCTGACCGATACCTACAGTACGCGGGGTGGCGATACGTTATTTGGCAACCTGCTAACACTCGCTGGCGGTGGTACGTACGATCGAGGGCCTGGCGCCGATACGCAGGTTTTCTGGCGGGGCGGGAATCGCCAGCTCATCGCCCCGTTCGGTACGCGCGGCAGCCCGGCGGTGAGCGGCGGATCCAGCGACCGCAACGGCCTGCCCGGCATGCTCGTCGCGAGGTGGTGACCATGCGCATATTCGCAATCGTTATCGACGGCCGTGTCACTAATCGCATTGTCGGCACGGCATTGGAAGAACTGCCGCACATCGCGTGCGATGACGTTATCGATGTGACTGACCTGGCTTGCAGCATCGGCGAACTTGTACCCGATGGCGGTTTCCCGCCCGAATCGAATCAGGAGGAGCGCTAATGTCTATCTCTGACGACCTTCAGAACGTCGCAGCCGGCGTCCACGCCCTGGCGTGTCGCGTGGGCCACGAGTTGGCTGCGTATCAGGAAAACGGCGAAAACTCACCGCAAATCGCGCAAATCGAGGCGCATCTATCAGAGCACGCGGATGACACGGGCATCCACGTATCGTGGGCCGACCGCGTGCGCTGGAACGCCGCAGTCACGTCGGGCAATCTCAGCGCGTATGCCACGACCGTGGCACCGGCATTTACCGGGGCAATCCGCAATCGTGCACCCTCAACGGGCAATGCCGATTTCTGGATTCAGGACGACATGGGGCGCAATCACGGCAACCTCTATTGGCAGCGCTCGGGGGATGCCGTTCGGCTGGCGCGCGTGGAAAGCGATGGGAACCCTCTGCAAGAGCTTGAAGTGAGCGAGCGTGGCCTGTCCTTCCTCGACAAGCAGTACAGCTTGTATTGGAGACAGGTGTGGCACGACGGCAACCGCGACACGTCCGGTCTGGATTTACCCGGCTCCGTCAAACTGATAACCGGGTATGTGCCGTCGGGCTGGCTTCCGCTTGAAGGCCAGTCGCTGTCGCCGCACGACTATCCGGCCTTGTTTAATCGAATCGGCTCCTATTTCGGGGGCGACGGCGTCAGTGCCTTCGTCATTCCCGATCTTCGCTCCAAGTCGCCTGCATCCGGCGTCAATTACTGCATCAAATACTGATAGAGGATCCGACAATGAACGAGAAGCAGGTCTACGCCTTTGACCCGAACACGGGCGAACTCGTGGGCGGGTTGTGCGCCCAACCCGACCCGGTTCCGCTGAACACGGCCCAGAAAGAAGCATACGAACGCGTTGCACGTCCCGCGCAGGCAGCCTACGACGCGGCAATGAAAGAAGCCGATGCCGCGGCCGCCTTGGTCGAACCGACGCAATGGCTGCTGCCCGCCAATTCCACGGATCTCGTACCGCTGCCGCCTCGCGCAGGCTACGCCGTTGTCTTCGGCGACGGCGCGTGGCAATACGTCGAGGATCATCGATTGAGTCGCACGTGGTTGACCATCGACGCCTCCGAGGCCAGATTCGACGAACTAGGGCCGTTGCCGGCAGATGTCACTCCGCTGGAGCCACCACCCTTTGCTATATGGGACACCTCGACGCAAAGCTGGACCGTTGACGAAGCCGTAAAGACTAATGCACTGCGTGCCGCGATGGTCGATGCGGTCCAGGACCATCTGGATCGGCGAGCCCAGGCACTAGGCTACGACGACATCAAGACCGCCGTGAGCTATGCCGAAGAGCCGAGCGTTCCTCGTTTTCAGATTGAGGCGCGCTCACTGCGTGCATGGCGATCGGCCGTGTGGGCGCACTGTTACGACGTACTTGACGAGGTAGTGGCGGGGCGTCGCGAAGTACCGACCATTGCCGAACTGACTGCCAGCCTGCCGACCGTGGAGATTGCAGCATGAAATGCGAGCAATGGCCGATTTCGGTCTGTGCTGGCGACTCTTGCGCCTGGGGTGTCGTCATTCGGCGCAAGACGCAGTCTGGATACGTGATCTCGGATCATGCGGCATTCGCATCCCAGATCAGAGAGTGGCGCGGCGCGGCCGAAATCCTTGTCGAACCTACGATCACCACCCTCGTCTCTGACGACCTCATTGTGGTGCAACTGATGTTGTCCCCCGAACAGTCTGCTCAGCTAGGGCCGTACTCGGCGGCGCAATGGGATTTGCAGATGACCTTACCCGACATCGGTGATGCGCCGCACGTCGTTACGACGCACAGCGGCCGCGTCTCAGTCAAACTGGATGTCACGCGATGATCGAGAACCAAATTACTGAAAGCTGGCCTTTTGTGGGTGTTGCAGTGCCCGCCTCGCCGGGGCCGTCGGGCCCACAAGGCCTGCAAGGCGAACCTGGACCCGAAGGGCGCGAGGGGCCGCCAGGGCCTGCAGGACAGCCGGGCGATGGCGTTCGCACTTCCCAGATCGATTGCTACAACGTGTCTGGCTACCACGAATGGACAAAGCCTGCCGGTGCACGCATCGTCAAGGTGGCTTTGCGCGGCGGCGGTGGCGGCGGGTGCGCTGGATCAGTCGGCACCCATTCCGACTTGACCGTTGGCGGAGGCGGCGGCTCGAGCGGCTCGACCTTCTATGCCGAAATTGATGCCAGCAAACTTCCGGATGTCATGTCCGTGTATGTGGGCAGTGGCGGTCGAGGAGGCTCCGCCATGACATCGCAAGATGACTACTCATCCTATGCGGGCTCCGGCGACCGGACATATCTCGGCCCCTACTACGCTGACAATGGCCACGGCGGGTGGCTCGGCGAAGCTGGGCGCGCTGGTGATGGACGGTCTGCACCATTTGTCGGAAACGGCGTGGGTGCGGCGGGCGGCAAGGGCGCCCACATCGAGTGCTACAGCGGGCAGTCCGACACATACCTGACGTCTGCGGAGGTTGGGCGCATGTATATCAACGGGGCAAGTAGTGGCGGCGGCGGAGGGGGAATCTCAAAGGGCGCCATAGGCGAGCAGTGGGGTGACCATTTCCGGTACTACTACGAGGCCTACGGCGCTGATGCTGGTGCAGGGGTGACCGGCGAGGTGGAGGGACGTTGGCACTACGACTTTTCCCGCTGCACGAGTCGCGGAGGTCGTCCTATGGAATACGAATGGGATCTCCCCGACTGCATCCACGGGCAGGACGGCGTAGCCAATTCTGATCTGCTACTTGGATTCATGGGCGGTGGCGGTGCTGGCGGCGCCGCATGCGTCGGCGGCGATGGTGGTTCCGGTGGCAATGGCATTTTTGGCGGTGGAGGCGGCGGAGGCGGTGCGGCCATGCTAGGGCACACATCTGGCTCCGGCGGCAACGGCGGCGATGGCTACGCGCTTATCGTAACGATCTTCTGAGGACACACTGGAATGGCAACGAAGCAAATCCCCGCCGGAACGCTAGGCCCGGCGCAGCCTCCCTTTGAACGCCAGAAAGGTACAGGCGTCACACGGGTGGACGGCGACTGGTACTACGTCGAAGATAATCGCGGCCCAGCGTGGAGCAAACACAATGGCGCCTATGCCCCAATCCTGGAACTGGGGCCGTTTCCGGACGATCGAACCCGGATCACGCCGCCGGCCGAGTTTCCCCGTTGGGACGAGACTTGTGACAACTGGATCATCGACGTAGAGGCTATGCGCGACGCCCGCCTTGCGGCAATCAACGCTGAATGCAAGCGGCGCACCTACCTTATCCGCGCGGACGTACCTGCCGACGAGGTCACGAGCTGGACCAAGCAAGAAACCGAAGCTCGTCAGCTTGTCGTTGATGACTCGGCCACCGCCCCCTTTTTGCGGACGCTCGCGGATGCTCGCGGCATTCCACTGGACGTCCTTGCACGGAAAGTCATCGAAAAGGCTGACGTTGCCGCGCGCAATGCTGCCCGCGTCATCGGCACAAGACAGGCGTTGGAGGATCGCCTATCAAACATCGATATGGCAACGCCCGACGCAGCCACACAGATCTCAGCGATCACTTGGCCCAACGACCTGTAGTTCCCTCCCGCGACGCCGAAAGCGGCGTCGCGCCTCCTGACAAATCTCGCGAAAAAACATGCCAATCCGGGTGCCGCGCTACAGAGGGGCTCGCTTGTTTGACCGTGGCAGATCAAGCGAATAGCGAAGCGATCCAGACGATCGTGCTTGCGCCAATCAGCGCGGGAGCGACAGCCAACACGGTTGCAATGGGGAAATGCCTCGGACGCGTGAGCGGAAGGGCGCAGAAATAGAGCAAGCAGAGCAGTGCGGGATAGATGTAGCGAAAATCGGTATTGCACGCGTAAGGCGCCTTGATCCGATAGGCCAACAGCAGCGCGAGCAATAGACCGCCGCACAGCACCCAAGGCAGGCGCTTCCAGAGGCCGCGAATCAATATGGCGCGGTAGCCGCTGACGGCACTGCTTTGCAGGAAATAGATTGGCAGTGCGAGTAGCGCGCTCAGCAGCAGTATGCCGTTGGTGGCGGCCCATTCCGCCATCAGCCTGCCGCTGAAGTCGAACTCCGACGACAGTGAGGACCTGAGCAGGAAGTTCCAGAAATACTGCCGCCCGTACTGGTCTTCCCAGGCGTTCATGAACGGCATGCGCAAGAACGTGGCAACGTCGAACACCACGTAGCGCCCCGGCGTGTTATCCACGCGCAGGTTGCTGTTGATTGTCGCCCCCACGTTGGACAGCAGCCAGTCGCTGCTCTTGCCTTGCAGGTAGAAGATGACGTTGTCGCCAAAGTTGATGATCAGACCGACGGCGAGACAACCAAGTACGATCCACACATTTCGCCACGGCAGCGCCCTATGCCGTTGGTTTTCTTTGCGCCGATAGAGTTGACGCGCACCATCGGCCGCGACCAGTATGCAAAGGGTGCCGGCGACGGCGAGCCCGCTTGATTTTGAGATGACTGCGCACGTCATCCACCCGCTGGCGAAAGCGAGGTCACGGAACCTGCGCGACGACCACCAGCGTAGGGCGAAATAGAGAGACAGAGCAAAAAACGCATACAGGCTCACGTCGTTGCCGATGCGGATGCTGTGGATGATTCCTGCCGGCCAGAACGCCAGTGCGACGCTGGCCGTTGTGAGCGCAAGTGGATGCTGACGCAAACCGAGTCTGAGTGTGGCCATGCCTGCGACAAGGAACGTCGTCCACAGCGCGAGCGAAAAAAACTGACCCCATAGAAGGGTGTCGCCCGGCGCGCCCACCATCCATTTCGCGCCTGCGGCCAGAAGGTAGTACAGCGGTGGTTGGTGGTATTCCCAGCCTTGGCCGGGATCGGGGAACCGAAGTTCGTTGTACAGCATATTGATGTAGTCGAGATGGCCGCCACCCTCGAATACGTCGAACGTACGCAGGTCTGCGGGCGTCACTGTCAGGTATGCGAGCGAGATGATCAGACTCGCGAGTGTCAGTCCGAGTTGGGCCCGCGCGATGGGCAGCTTTTGCATCAATACCACGGCCAGTGCGGCGAGTACTCCCCACGCTCCTACGATCCTTGTGACGGGCGTGGCATGCGGTTTGAGGTTGAAACCCGCCGGGCCGCTCTGATTGGCGAGCGAAAAGGCAAGTGAAGTGATCGACTGCGCCGGTGCCTTAGGGATGGTCAGCCAGAATCCCTGCGCGTAGTCCCGTCGCGCTTTCTGAGAAATGCCGTCCAGCGAGAACGGCTGCCCATTGACCGTGAGCGACAGGAGTTCATCGTCCGGGAAGACATGCAGCCGCAGCATTCCTGCCTCCGGGTTCTTCACGCGGACGGAAACCACATAGTTGCCCTGGTAGTCCTGCTTCCAGGGCAACGCTTGTTCGGTGGGCGCTTGATCGGCGAGCTGAATGCTTGCGCCGATCACCGTAGGCGGATCGTAGGCCGCCAAGCGCATCAGCGCGAAAACCAGCACGAGAATGGTCAACGCCAAGAGGGCAGGGTTGTCGAAACGAGGCAGATGCATATCAGGCGTATTGCTACGGTCAGCCGTCCTGTCAGCAGGGCGGGGATATTGGGATGCCCGGCGAAGCCGGCCTAACCGCATGGGGCTGACCGCGTTTGAGGCGTGAGAGATGACGCATCGCGTCACGCCGTCATTCGTCCGATCTGTGTGAGCCGTTGCGGCTTCGCGAGGTTAATGTCATCTGCATGGGCAGATTTGGGGCCAGATCAATATGGGGAGAAAGAGAATTTCCGCATACGGCTGAGGGCCGGCTGCAAGATGTGCGCGGTCGTTTCTCTCGGGTGAGGTGAGAGGCGTGGGCCGAAATGGCCAAGGGGCGGCAGGCTCACGCCCACCTGCCTTTCAGTGGTTAGCGCGTGGCGGCAAGCAGGTCGGCCAATGCAGCCGTGCGGGCGCGGCGTGAGTGGGCGGCGACCAGGCCGGCGTCTGGCACGCCTGCGTCGCCTGCGCGGGCGGCGGTGATGAATGCGGGCAGCATATGGGCGATGGCCTGCGCGTCATCCAGTGGCGCGATCCAGCGCACACCACTGCGCGTGAGCAGATCGCCCGTGTCGCCTGCGGGGTCGGTCAGCCCGAGAATGGGGCGCTGCGCGCGTAGGTACTCGTACACCTTTGCCGGAATCTGCTGATTGCAGTTGGCTGCTTGCAGTACGAGCAGGGCATCGGCGCCGAGCATTTCGGTCAGGGCTTCGCGGTACGGCAGGGGCGGCGCCATTTCGACATAAGCCGCTACACCTGCGCGCTTGGCCATGTCCCCGATCAGCCCGTCATGTACCGCGGCGCGAAACCGTACGCGCAACGCTGCGGGTGTGATCTGCCCGCTGCGGTCCAGAGCGCCGAGGGCGTCGAAGAACTGCGATGGATCGCGTTCTGACGGGTACACCGCGCCGCTGTGCAGTAGCGTGAAGGGGCGTGGGGTGGTGTTGGTTTGCGGAGCCAGTCCCGTGAAGCTCTCTTCGTCGAAGCCGTTTTCGATCAGCGCCACTTTGCCCGCATGGGCCGGATAACGTTCGCGATAGATCGCTGCCGCGCCCCGCGTGGTAAAGACCGCCGCGCGTGCGCGCGACAGTGCGGCGCGCTCGATGCGTTCGAAGCTGCGGCGCACGGCGGGATCGGTTGGGTAGTCGTCCTGCGCCATCGGGTCGCGGAAGTCAGCGATCCACGGCACGCCCGACAGGCGCGAGAGCGTGTGACCGATCATGTGAGCCGTTGCGATCGGGTAGGTGCTCCAGATCGCGGCGGGGCGGTAGCGGCGGATCATTGCCAGTCCCTTGAGTACGGCATGGGGCCACCAGCTCACCCAGCGGTCAGGCACCGCCAGCGCGCCGGGATAGCGGCCGCCCACCGATAGATGCCGGGCGCTGTCCAGCGCCAGCGCCCGTTCTACGACCAGACTTTCGTCCAGTTCGCCCGCCAGATCCTGTGAAACCTTCTCGAAGGCGCGTGGGTTGGCGCTCAGCACGATGGGCTCCCAGCCGCAGTCGGGCAATTGCTGGACGAAGCGTAGGGTGCGCTGGATGCCGCTGCTGCCGGCCAGTGGCGGAAAGTGGTAGGCGACCATCAGGACGCGCGGGGCTATCGTCATGATCAACCGCGCGAACCGGTCGGAAGGTGATCGATGGCGTATGATGCGCAGCCGGTCGGCGCTCCGACCGGAAACAGTCTGCCCGGGAGGGCGGAATCCGCTGATTTCGCGTTGGCCGGCAGGGCTGACCGTCTGGGTATGCTGATCATGTTCGGCGTACTAAGTCACGTGGTCGAGCGTCGAGAGCGACCTATAATACGGCGCTCGCCGTGGGGCGTCCGTGACAGGATTGTTCTGCGCCGCGTTGATTAATGGGAGAAGTTGATTGGATATCAAGAGCGAACTGACGGCCATCCTGGATGAAGTGCTGGGCCTGCAGGGGCGCGCCGCCGGCTTTACGGACGACACCCCGCTGCTGGGCGCCGTGCCGGAACTGGATTCCATGGCCGTGGTGGCTGTTATTACCAGCATCGAAGAACGCTTCGGCGTGTTCCTCGAAGACGACGAACTGGACGGGGCGACTTTTGCCACCTTCGGCAGCCTGCGTCGTTTCGTCGAAGACAAGCTGGCCGGCTGAATCTCTTTTCACCGTGCATACCATCGAGGAGCGCGGTTTCTATCTTCCTGCAGCACGAGGCGAACTGTTCTGCGTGCTGCGACTGCCTCGCGGGCCCGTCCGCGGGGCCATCCTTGCCTATCCACCGTTTGCCGAAGAGCTGAACAAGTGCCGCCGCATGATGGCGCTGGCCGCCAACGCCATGGCAGAGCAGGGCTGGGCGGTGTTGCAGGTCGACCTGTTCGGCACGGGTGACGCGGAGGGCGATTTCGGCGAGGCGGATTGGGCCGGATGGCTTGATGACCTCGCTTGCGCTCGGGAATGGCTCGGAGCCCATCATCCTGGCCCGCAATGGGCGTGGGGCGTGCGCGCCGGTGCGTTGCTGGCGGCCGATGCCTTGCGCGCTGGTGCGTCCCACGACGGTCTGCTGCTGTGGCAGCCACAGCTTTCCGGCAAGACCCTGCTCGCACAATTTCTCCGTCTCAAGATCGCCGCCAGCCTCGGGCTGGGCGAAGGCGATCGTGTTGACGCACGCGCCGTGCGGCAGGCGCTCGCAGATGGCGAAGCGCAGGAAGTCGCAGGTTACCTGCTTAGCCCCGCCATGGCGCGCGGTCTTGAAGTTGCTGTCTTCGATCTGCCGCCGGTTTGGAGCGGCCCAGTGCGCTGGCTGGAAGTCGGCCGCGCGATCGCGCCAGCCTCTGTCACGGCTATCGAACGCCTGCGTGAGCGAGGCGTCGCCGTCGATTCCGCCGTCGTCGATGGCCCGTCCTTCTGGCAGACGGTTGAAGTCGAGCTGGCGCCAGTATTGATTCAGGCGAGTGCGCATTTTGAAGGAGCTGGTTCATGCGCCGCAGCGTGACGTATTTCGCATGCGCCGGAGCCACCTTGCCTGCCATCATCGAAGGGTTCGACGCATCCGGCGAGACCGGTGTGCTGATCGTTGTGGGCGGGCCTCAGTACAGAGTTGGCAGCCATCGGCAATTCGTCTTGCTGGCGCGAGCGCTGGCGGCTGCAGGGACGCCGTGCATGCGTTTTGACTATCGCGGCATGGGCGATGCAGGCGGCGCTGCGCAAGACTTTGAAGAAACCCGTGACGATATCGGCGCGGCCATCGATGCCTTTCAGGCCGCCATGCCAACGGTGCAGAAGGTGGTGCTGTGGGGATTGTGCGACGGGGCGACTGCGTCGATCTTTGCTGCAGCCGGTGATCCGCGCGTGGCCGCGGTGGTGATGGCCAACCCGTGGATACGCACCGAGCAGGGCCAGTCGGGCGCACTGGTTCATGGTTACTACGGCCGCCGTTTTCTGTCCGCCGCCATGTGGAAGAAGTTGCTGCGTGGGGAGCTGGCTGTATGGAAGAGCCTGCGCGAATTTGCCGGGCACTGGTTTGCCGCGCGCGCGGTGGCTGCGGCGCATACGCCGGATGACGGCTCGCTATGGCAACGCTCGCGACCGCTGCCCGAACGCATGGCGCAAGCGCTGCGAGCATATCGCGGGCAAGTGTTGATCGTGCTTTCGGGCAACGATCTGGTGGCAGATGAATTTCGCCTCGCGGCGGCGCATGCGCCGTTGGCCGGGGTGTTGCAGTCGGCGTCGATCCGCTGGCACGAGGTGCCGGATGCGACGCACACGTTTTCGAGTGCGGCCTGGCGCGACAACGTTGCCGCCGCAACCATCGCTTTCGTCGGCGCGCTGTAACCGGGTTCGATTCCCGTGTCGGTTGCGCCAGAGGCGGGCATTCCCGCAAGGACTGCACTATGAATCGACGTACATACGGATGGCTGCGCAGCTGGCGGATTGGTGTCGCCATGCTGGCCACACTTGCTGCCATCCCGGCGGCCGCCCAGGAGGTCTGCGGCAGTCTGCAGAACAGTTACGGCCCCATGGACTATCGCTCGGCGCCGCAAAATGTGCGCGATCTGGTCGAGTCCCACCACTTCACCAAAAAGGTGGAATTGCTCCAGGGCGGGCAGGAAACCTACATTGGCGGCGACATCGATTACACGCTGCGCGCTTTCCCCAATCATCCCCGCGCCTTGTTGGCGATGATGAACCTGTCGTTCCGCGAAAAGCGCGACCCGCCGCCCAACTCACGGTATTCCGTGACCTGCTGGTTCGAGCGCGCGGAGCGTTTCCAGCCCGATGACGCGATGGTCAAAGTGCTGTACGGCTCGTTCCTCGTGCGGATAGGCAAAAAGGATGACGCTGCCCAGAAGCTCGACGCCGCGGCGGTCTCGCACGACCTGGGGCCCAATGAGGCGTACAACCTGGGGCTGGCCTATTCGGACCTTGGGCGTTACGACGACGCGCTCAAATTCGCGCACATGGCTTACGAAATGGGATTCCCGCTGCCGGGATTGCGCGATCGATTAGTCAAGGTGGGCAAGTGGAAGGATCTGCCGCCGCTCGATAAGCCCGACGCGTCGCCACCGGCTGCCAAGCCGTAAAAAAGACAACGGGGCAGGCGTTTGCGTCGCGCCTGCCCCGTTCGGGATGTGACAGTGTCGCTCAGTGCGACTTGATCATCGTTCCCACGCCGTGATGCGTAAGGATTTCCAGCAGCAGGCAGTGTTCGACGCGGCCGTCGATGATGTGCACCGAGCGCACACCGTTGCGCGCAGCATCGAGTGCCGACGCGATCTTGGGCAGCATGCCGCCCGACAGCGTGCCATCGGCCACGAGCTCGTCGATCTGGCGCGGCGTGAGCCCCGTCAGCAGCTTGCCTTCCTTGTCCAGCACGCCCGGCGTGTTGGTCAGCAGCACTAGCTTTTCAGCCTTAAGCACTTCGGCCAGCTTGCCTGCCACCACGTCGGCGTTGATGTTGTACGTCTCGCCTTCTTCACCCACGCCGATCGGCGCGATCACCGGGATGAAGTCGCCAGAATCCAGGAAGCTGATGATGGTCGGATCGATCTTGGTGATCTCGCCCACCAAGCCGATGTCGATCATCTCTTCGGGCTTGTCCTTGTTTGGCATGAGCAACTTCTTGGCGCGGATGAATCCGCCGTCCTGCCCCGTCAGCCCGACCGCCTTGCCGCCGTGCTTGTTAATCAGGTTGACGATCTCTTTGTTCACATGACCGCCCAGGACCATCTCAACGATGTCCATGGTTTCTTCATCGGTCACGCGCATGCCCTGGATGAACTTGCCCTGCTTGCCGACACGGCGCAGCAGATCGTCGATCTGTGGGCCGCCGCCGTGCACCACCACCGGGTTCAGGCCGACCAGCTTGAGCAGCACCACGTCGCGCGCGAAGCTGTCCTTCAGCTTCTCGTTCAACCATGGCGTTGCCGCCGTACTTGATGACGATGGTCTTGTCGTTGAAGCGCTTGATGTACGGCAGCGCCTCGGCGAGGATCTCGGCCTTGATGGCCGGGTCGATGGTCGAGAGGGGTTTGTCAGCCATTTTTCTTACATCCAGGGGATTCGCGGATGCGTGGAGTGTACTGACGCTGCCCCCTGATGACAAAGGCCGCGAGGCCCCGATTTGGCCGTGGGCGCCCGTGTTGTCGCAAACGGACACAAAAAAGGCACCGCGACCGGGTGGGCGCGGTGCCAACGGAGGAGATTTCCGGTAGTTACTGGATGGTCAGGCGCTTGGCCTGCGGCGCGGCCTTCTTCGGCAGCGTCAGCTCCAGCACGCCATCGGTGAAGCGGGCGCTGGCCTGCGCTTCATCGACTTCCTGCCCCAACTGGAAGCTGCGAGCGACCTTGCCGTAATGGCGTTCGGTGCGCAGGGTACGTTCGCCTTCCTTGACCTGCTTTTCCTGCTTGCGCTCGGCGCTGATGGTCAGCAGGCCGCCATCGATCTGGACCTGGATGTCACTCTTGGCGACCCCGGGCAGCTCGGCCTGTACGACATAGCTGTCGGCGTTTTCCTTTACATCGACGCGGATGCTCGCGACGCGTTGGCGGTCGCCTTCAAGCTCGACCGGGCGCACGAAAAATCCACGGAAAAAATCGTCGAACGGGTCGGTGTGAATCAGGTTCATGCTCATCTCCTTCTCTGTCAGTGCGGAGGACTTTTCCTCCCATGAAGCCGATGTAGGTACTGGATGCCTGGCTTTCAAGAGGGGTGACACAGTTGGACACGAGTGCGCGGCCCGACCCCCAAAAGGCTTGTTATTGCGAATCATTCGCAATATGTATACGATCTCCGAGACCCGCCACACCATCCCGGAGGCTCGTGCATGACCTCAATCGCCACCGAACCTGACAGCGCCATCCTGCTGGCCGGCGCCACACTGTTTGCCATGACACGCTTTGCCGAAGCGCCCTGCGCCGAGCGAGCCGGCATGGTTGTGCGCCACCTTGAATGCGTCGCCAACGATCCAACCAGCGACGAGCGTCTGCGCGAAGTCTGCCGCGCACTCGCTCGGCGCTGGCGTCACGCGACGATTACCCCGGGAGTGAGTCAGCATGTCGGCGCAATCCGTTAATGAAGCAGGCGGGCTGTGCGAAGCCGCGCGCTTCTCTGCACTCGCCGCCGCCCTGTTTGCGATGACACGCTATGCAGAGTCTCCACGCCTGGCTGTGGCGCAGATGGTGGTATGCCATCTGGATTGCGTGGCGGAGGACGAGCGGTGCGATGCGCTCACGCGGGAGGTGTGCGCGGCGCTCGCGCGTCGATGGATGGGGCATGCCGTGGGGGATTGTCCGGCGTTTCCGAATGCGTCGGATGTGGGGCGGGGGATGGCGCCTTGAGGTTCTTTGTATGCGCGGCGCATGAGGTGCTCGGCTCTGCGCACTTTCGCCAAATCTCTGATGCGTTGCCCTTGGCTTGTTGACGGTGGTGAGAGAGCCCCTTTCTTGCCTGGGGCTTAGTCTTTCGGGCGTGGTCTCGACTGCTTGATTACGTTTGCCGGGGGTTCGTCCCGATGGGCAAATGTCGGTCGTGATGCGACACGGGAAGGACTGCCCTTTCTTGCTTGGGCTTTCATCTATCAACCGTGGTCTCGACTGCTTGGGTGCGTTGGCCGGGAGTTCGCCCCGGCGGGCGAGTAACTTCTTTGTTATCGACAAAGAAGTCACCAAGAAAGCGACCCCTACATCGCCGCCAGCCTGCGGCTGGTCCCCTGCGCTACTCGCCAAGTCAGGCGGCTGCGGAACTCGTCGCTGCGCTCCTCAGACAGTCCTCGCCGACCCGCTACGCGGGCAACCTGACTTGCCTGCGTTGCTCGGCGGCTCAAAAGGGGTCGGCCATAGCAAACACCGCGATGCGCGTGGAGCTAAGGCCTCTTCATTGCGTGTGACACGTCGTGCGCGTACCAAGCGGCGCATGCAACACGCGCAGCGAGGTTCCAGATGTCGCGGGTAGTGCGTAGGGCGCAAAAGCGAAGCGTCATCCGCTCTTCGAACGGGTACGTTGTTCGATCGGCAACGACGTTTGATTGGCGAGAGCGCCAGCACAAACACAAGCTCTCAGAGACAGAGGCCTTTTGCTTTTCGCCCCGAACAACCATGTTGCGTGGTGTGGGCTCCCCATTCAGCGTCGCCGAGCAGCACAGGGCGAGAAGGTTGCGGCGTAGCCGTCGGCGAGGACTGTCTGAGCCCGAAGGGCGAGTTCCGCAGCTGCCTTCTCGACCGCGCAGCGCAGGGGACCCGCCGAAGGCGGGCGAGGCTGTGGGGTCGCTTTCTTGGTGACTTCTTTGTCGATAACAAAGAAGTTACTCGCCCGCCGGGGCGAACTCCCGGCCAACGTCATCAAGCAGTCGCGACCACGGTTGATAGATGAAAGCCCAAGCAAGAAAGGGCTTCCATTCCAGCCCGCACGGGTCACTCATGGTGGATGACTCTGTGCTCTTCCGCCCTATTGCGACAACAGTTTTTGTCGGGCAACAGGCGATAAAAACGACCCAGGGGCCAACGCAATTAAGCAGTCGAGACGACGCTTGGTAGACAAAAAGCGCAAGCAAGAAAGGGCAGCCCAAACAAGCGCACCTGTCTCGCTACTGTGCTTTCAACCCCATCCGCAAATGCAGCTCCTCGATCGCCGCGGGCAGCAGATCAGCCGGCGTCGGTCGCGCGATGAAATAGCCCTGCGCAAAATCGCATCCGAGCGCGTTGGCCAGCGCCCAGTCCTCGGCGGTCTCGATGCCTTCCGCCACCGTCCGCATTCCCAATCGGCGCCCCATGTCCAGCGCGGATTCAAGGATCGTGCGCAGGCGCGGGCGGGCGCTGGCGCCGGTGACGAAGCTGCGGTCGATCTTGATTTCCGAGAACGGCAGTCGGGACAGTTGTTGCATCGACGAAAAGCCCGTGCCGTAGTCATCGATCGATAGGCCGAAGCCGCGCAGGCGCAGCCGCAATAACGTGCCCATGGCGGCTGCGTCTTCCATCATCGCCGTCTCGGTGACTTCAAAGATCAAGCGTTCCGACGCGATGTTGGCACGCTGGGCGCGCAGGATGATGGCATCGGCCAGATGCATGTCGCCGATGGCGCTGGCCGACAGGTTGATGGCCACCGACAGACCATGGCCGGCGAGCGACCATTTGTGCATGGCTGCGATCGATTGATCGAGCATGGTCAGCGTCAGTTGCGGCATGAGACCGCTGCGTTCGGCCAGCGGGACGAAGTAGCTTGGCGGAATGACGCTGCCATCCGGGCGCAGCCATCGCGCCAGCGCCTCTACGCCCTCGACGCGCCCACGGGCCAGATCGACCTTGGGCTGAAACCATGCGCGCAGATGTCCGGTGCCCAGCGCATTGCGCAGTCCGTCGGCGTCGACGCCAAAGTCTTGCGTCGAAGCATCGCGCTTGGTAGTGCGCGCGGCTTCATCAAAGCTTGCCAGCATGCGCGAGAGCGCGCCGCGCGTAACAGGTTTGGGCAGGGCGCCGAGCAGCGGCAGGCCCAGGTTGCGCACCATGGTTTCCACGGCGCTGATGATCGCGGGCTCGCGGGCGCTCGAAACGATCAGCACGGGGTGCGAGGGCAGGCGGGCGATGCTGTGGATCAGCTCGACGCCGTCCATGCCCGGCATTTCGAGGTCGATGATCGCGACCGCTGGCGGTGGCGACATTGTCTGCAGACGCTGCAATGCTACGAAGCCGTCGTTGGCATGTGCCACACGCGTGACCCCGAGCGTCTCCAGCGCATACGCGGTGTGCGTGCGCTGGAGGTCGCTGTCGTTGACGATCAATACTCCGTGATCGACGATGCGGGGTGCGAGCGACGTTTCAATGACCATAACGCACGATGAGTTCGGGAATGCGATCCAGGCTGACCACGTCTTTGACACCGCCATGCCGGACTGCTTCGCGCGGCATGCCGTACACCACGCAGCTGGCTTCGTCCTGCGCAGCGGTCCGGGCGCCGGCGTCGAACATTTCCTTCAGTCCTCTCGCGCCGTCATCGCCCATGCCGGTCATGATTATCCCGAGTGCGTTGACACCTGCACTCTTTGCCGCCGAACGGAATAGGACATCTACAGACGGTCGGTGACGCGACACCAGCGGCCCGTCGACAACCTCCACGCAATACTGCGCGCCGTTGCGTTTGACCAGCATGTGACGCCCGCCCGGCGCGATCAGGGCTCGCCCCGGCAGGATGCGGTCGCCGGTGGCGGCTTCCTTTACCTCGATCTCGCACAGGTTGTTGAGCCGCTCTGCAAAACTGCGGGTGAAGCGCTCGGGCATGTGCTGAACGATCGCCAGTCCGGGGGCCGTGCGCGGCAGGGAGGGCAGAACGAATTCGAGTGCTTGCGTGCCGCCGGTCGATACGCCCATCGCAACAAAGCGCTCGGTCGTGCGGCCAAGCGAGCGCGTGCCGGTTGGCGCCGACAGCACCGCATCGGCCGACAGTTTGGGCGCGACCAGTTTGTTGACGAGGCGCCGTGGATTGGCCGCAGCGGCGGCGCGGATGGCCGAGGCCAGTTCGTCCTCGTGTCCGCGCAGAAAGTCCGACACGCCCAGCGTCGGCTTGGTGATGATGGCGGCCGCGCCGGCCGACAGCGCATCGAGCGTGATCTGTGCGCCTTGCTCGGTGAGCGACGAGCAGATCACCGTCGGCGTAGGGCGTTGCTCCATGATCTGGCGGAGGAAGGTCACGCCGTCCATGCGCGGCATTTCTACGTCGAGCAGGATCACGTCGGGCCATTCGCGCTGCATGTGCTGGAGCGCGAAGATCGGGTCCGATGCTGCACCGATGACGCGGATGTCCGGATGACGGCGCAGCACTTCCTGCACGACCTGGCGAACCACCGCCGAGTCGTCAACAACCATCACGCGGATCATGGGCCGCACCGTGCATGCTGTTGGGGGATGGCGGGCATTTTTTTCATATTCTCCGATACACCGCCTTGTCGACGCGCTGCAGCGGCAGGCGGTGACCGTGCAGTGATTCCGAGTGGCCGACAAAGAGCAGCCCGCCCGGCAATAGCTGGTCGATGACGCGGCTGAGGATGGCCTGCTTCTTTGCCGCGTCGAAATAGATCAGCGCATTGCGCAGAAAAACGACATCGAAGCGCCCCAGCATGGCGCCGCTGTCGAGCAGGTTGTGCATCAGTACGCGCACCTTCTGTCGCAAGGTCCGTTGCACAAGCAGATTGCCCGCGTACTTGCCTGTGCCGCGCAGGCAGAATCGCTGCAAGTATCCGGCTGGCATCAGTTCCAGCCGCTGCATACGAAACATGCCACTGCGCGCCGCGTCGAGCGCACGCGACGACAGGTCGCTGGCAACCACTTCCCAATTGCCGTCGGGGCGGAGGTCGGCCAGCGACATGGCGATGGAATAGGGCTCTTCGCCCGTTGAACATGCCGCCGACCAGATGCGTATCGCACCGGTTGACAACGGTCCGCGCAGCAGGCGCGAGAGCATCTCGAAATGCGCCGGCTCGCGAAAGAAATACGTCTCGTTGGTCGTCAGCAGATCGATGGCCCGCTGACGCTCATCTTCGTTGCCCGGCATGGACAGGTGGTCGCAGTACGCATCGAAACTGGGCAGGCCCAGTAGCTCGACGCGCTTGCGCAGCCGTGAGGCGACAAGCGTCTGCTTGCCCGATGCCAGCTGGATTCCGCTGGCATCGGCAAAGAAGCGCTGGAGCTGCAGGAACGCGCGTTCGCTCAGCGCAGACGTCATCAGGCAAACGTCCTTAAACTTCAGCGCTCGCCACGGACGGAGCCGTGACGGTCGATGCGACCAGTTGTTCCAGCTCCTCGGTTGACAGCACGCGCTCCATGTCCAGCACGACGACGAAGCGGTCATCCAGGTTGAGCATGCACGACACGAAATCGCTGCGCAGGCCGGTGCCGAAGCCTGGCCGCTTTTCGAGCTTGGCGGGGTCGACTTCGAGCACCTCATTGACGGCGTCTACGATCACGCCGATGGCATGCACGCCGTCTTCGAGCGCGACTTCGACGATCACGATGCAGGTGCGTCGTGCGATCGACGTTTCGCTGCGACCGAAGCGTACAGCAAGGTCGATCACTGGCACCACGGCGCCGCGCAGATTGATCACGCCGCGCAGGAATGCGGGCGTGAGCGGAATCTGCGTCAGCCCGGGGAACTCGATGATCTCGCGGATCGGCGCAATCGGCACGGCGAACAGCTCATCGGCCGAGGTAAAGGTCAGGTACTGCTGCATGCCGGCCGATGTGGCCGGCCCGCTTAGTTTCGGCGCTTCCATGGGCATGCCCTCAGAAGCGTTCGAAAGCCGATTCATCAACGTCCGACCCATGGCTGGCCGAACGCATCGCCGCACGCGCCGGAGCTGCCGTCGCGCGATTCGAACGCGGTGCGCGCAGGCTGTCGGACTCGGTGCGGAAGAACTGCATCAGCTCTTGCAGTTGCAGCGCTTGCGAACTCATCTCCTCCGCAGTCGAAGACAGTTCTTCCGACGCCGACGCATTGGCTTGCGTGGTTTGCGAAACCTGGTTGATCGCCACGTTGATCTGCTCCAGCCCGCTGCTTTGTTCGCGCGAGGCGGCGGCGATCTCTTGTACCAGGTCGGCGGTGCGCGTGATCGACGGTTCCAGATCGTTGAACAGCGTGCCGGCGCGTTCGGCCTGTTCCACGCTGCTGCCCGCGACCGAGCCGATCTCTTGCGCTGCAACCTGCGCGCGCTCGGCGAGCTTGCGCACTTCAGCGGCCACCACGGCAAAGCCTCGACCCGCTTCGCCGGCACGTGCGGCTTCAATGGCGGCGTTCAAGGCCAACAGGTTGGTCTGGTAAGCGATGTCGTCGATGATGCCGATCTTCTCGGCGATCTGCTTCATCGCGCCCACGGTCTGGCGCACGGCCTGGCCACCTTCGGCCGCATCCTTCGCCGAGCGCGAAGCGATGCCGTCGGTGACGCGGGCATTTTCGGTGTTCTGTGCAACGGTCGCGGAGATTTCTTCCATCGACGCGCTGGTCTCTTCGACGCTGGCCGCCTGCTCGGATGCGTTCTGGCTCAGCACCTGCGCCGACGAGGACAACTGTTCGCTGGCGGAGGCCAGTGCATCGGCTGCGCCGCGGACGTCGCCGACCACGCGGGTCAGGCGCGCCACCATCTGGCCCATGCCGGCCAGCAAGCTGGTCTCATCGCCCTGGCGCAGGTTGACCTTCACCGTCATGTCGCCGCCAGCAACGCGGCGCACCACTTCGGCTGCGTAGTCGGGCTCACCGCCCAACTGACGCGTGATGATGCGGGTGACGGCCAGGCCGAGCACGATTGCCAGCACGACCGACACAGCGATCAACACCATCATGACCATGCGTGCGTTCGACACCGCTGCCATGCCGGATTCGTTCGCGATCTTGGCTTGGTCGCCGTTCTCATCCATCAATGCACCGAGCGTTTCTTCGATGGCGTTGGTGGCCTTGCGCGCCGTGCTGTTGGACAGCAGCGCGGCTTCTTCCTTCTTGCCGGCGGTAACCAGTTCGGCCGTCTTGTCGTTCTGCGCGATGTAGTCAGGGATCTGCGCGTCGAGTTGCTTGACCAGTGCGCTTTCCTTGTCGGAAAGCGGGGTGGCGCGGTAAGCGGCCATCGCCTTGTTGAACTTATCCCAGTGAGCGCGTGCGCGTTCCACCGTGTCGCGGGCAGCGTCTGCTTCCAGCGAGGGCAGACGACTATAGGCGCGCGAGTGCGCCGCCTGTCAACCCGCCGCGTCGGCCAGCATCTGGATCGAGTAGATGTTGTTGCGATACGTGTCGTCCAGCAAACCACCGATATGGGTGATACGGGTCAGACCATAGATGCCGACTGCGGCCGTAATGACCGAGCAGGCGAGAAAGGTGACAAGAAGCTTTTGGGCAAGCTTCAGGCGAAGAAACCAGTTCATTCGTTCAACTCCAGGTGAGTTACTTCTGTGGGATGACGCCGGCATTCGACGTGCCGGTCGCGTCCGCCTCTTCGGGGGATACGCCCGATGCAACAAGCATGGGTACGTCAAGAATCAGTGCAACCGAGCCGTTGCCCAGGATCGTCGATCCGGACAGGCCCTTGAGACCACGGAACAGTTGTCCCAGCGGCTTGATCACCGCCTGGAACTCGCCGAGCAGTCGGTCTACGACCAGCCCCGCGCGGTGTTGTCCGTACTCCACGACCACCAGGCTTTCGCGCGATCCGGCGTCGGCAGGTGGCAGATCGAAAAGTTCGCGCAGGCGTACATATGGCAATGCCTCGCCGCGCAGATTGAGGATGTGCTGGCCGCCGGAGCTGGCCTGCATGTCGGCGCATTCGACGACCATGTCGAGCGGAATGACGAATACCGCGTCACCCACCGCAACCTGGAAGCCATCGATGATCGCCAGCGTGAGCGGCAGGCGGATGCGCATCGTCGTACCGGAGCCCGGTGCGGTGTCGATCTCGATGGCGCCGCGCAGTTGTTCGATGTTGCGCTTGACGACGTCCATGCCTACGCCGCGGCCGGAAAGGTTCGTGACCTTGGCGGCTGTCGAGAAGCCGGGCGCGAAGATCAACTGATGAATTTCCGCGTCGGTCAGTTGTGCGTCGGCGGCAATCAGTTCTTTTTCGATGGCCTTTTCGCGGATGCGTGCGGCATCCAGCCCGCGGCCATCGTCGCTGACCTCGATCACGATGCAGCCGGACTCGTGGTACGCATGCAGGCGCAGTTGCCCAACGCCCGGCTTGCCGGCGGCTTCGCGCGCTTCGACGGGTTCGATGCCGTGGTCCATCGCGTTGCGCACGATGTGCATCAGCGGGTCGGAGAGTTTTTCGACCATCGACTTGTCGAGTTCGGTTTCCGCGCCGGTGATGGTCAGCTCGATACGTTTGCCGAGTTCCTGCGATACGTCGCGCACCACGCGCGGAAACCGCTGGAACACTTCGCCGATGGGGATCATGCGCAGGTTGAGCGCACGATCGCGGATCTGTTCGACCAGTTGCGCGACTTCGCCCAGCGCTTCGGACAGTACCGACTGGCGGGCGCGATCGGCGACCAGCCGCGCGCCGGCGCTGGCGATGACCAGTTCGCCGACGAGGTTGATGAGTTGGTCGAGCTTGGCGGCTTCGACCTTGATGACTTTCTGCTCGTGCGAGCGGCGCTCTTCTGTTTGCTTCTGACGGGCGAGTGCCGCAGCCACCACGGGCGGCTGCACTACGTCTTCCTGCACCAGGAGCTGGCCCAGCAGCGTGCCTGGCGCCTCGCCGGCCTGCATCGCCAGCATCTCGGCGAGTTCTGTCTGCGTCAGCGTGCCGCCGGCCACCAGCAACTCGCCAAGGCGGCGCGGCTGGCTGTCGTCCTGCGCTTCGATCAGCGCCACGTATTCGCTGATACGCGCGCGGGGCGGCAGGATGCGGATGCGACTGTCCTCGCGGACGAATTCAAAGACAGCCTCCAGTGTTTCCTTGTTAGCGTCGCTTTGCAGGTCGATTTCGAAACCGAGGTAGCAGGTCTCGGGGTCCATCGAGTCGGCGGGAGGGATCGCCTCGGTCAGCGTGTGAACGCTAACTAGCTTGCCCAGACCTCCGAGATAACGGATGAACGACAGCGGGTCCATGCCATGACGCAACGTGTCGGGGCCAAAGCGCAGCGACAGGTGCCAGTTTTCGTTGCCGACGGAGCCGTGTTCGGCCTCCCATTCAGCAGTCTGTTCCAGCGCCGCCGCCGGAGTGGGTGCGGCGCTGGGCGAACGGCCCAGACGCGCTTCGAGCGATGCCAGCAGTTGGGCGCGGCGTTCGGAGTCCGGGTCTTCGCTTTCGGTGCCGGTTTCGACGGCTTCGATCAGGCGGCCCAGGTAATCGCCGCAGGCCAGCAGGGTCAACACAAGCTCGCCGTCCAGCGACAGCACGCCGTTGCGTACGCGGTCGAGCACGCTTTCCATGACGTGGGTGAAGCTGACGATCAGGTCGAGCGCGAACAGGCCGGCTGAACCTTTGATGGTGTGGGCAGCGCGGAAGATAGCGTTGATGCGATCGTCATCGGCGCCATAGGTTTCGATGTCGAGCAATGCGGCTTCCTGCGCGGCGAGCAGTTCGCGCGCCTCCTGCACCAGCGCATCGCGTGCGGCGGAGAGATCCATGTTTGGTGTCCTGCCTCAGTTCGTGAGCAAGGTGGCGGGTGCGTCGAACAGCGCGCCGAGGTTGAAGGTTTCCAGTGCGTCGAGCACAGCCTGGCTGTGTCCGCTCCAGTGGATCGAGCGCTCTCGCGCTTGCGCCTCATTGCGTGCCAGCAGCATGAGCTGCACGCCGCAGGTGTCCAGGTCGCTGACGGCGGACAGGTCGATGCGCGGCGTCGCGGTGTCGCTGACGAACGCGATCAATGCCTGCTTGACCGCATCGGCGTTGTAGATGCCGACTTCGCCAGCGAGTGCGAGCGTCTCGGGCTCGGTCTCGGTCGCAGTGAAATCATTCATGGCGTGTTGTTCTCTCGTGGGGGAGGGTGTGCGCTCAGGGCGCGATCAGCTTGGCGACGGCGTCGAGCAGCGCTGGCGGCTGGAAGGGCTTGAGCACCCACGCACGCACGCCGGCTTCCTTGCCCGCCATGACCTTGGACTGGTCGCTTTCGGTGGTGAGCATGATCACCGGCGTAAAGCGGTAGGCCGGTAGCGCCTTGGCCGCTTTCACGAAACTGATGCCATCCATGTTCGGCATGTTCACGTCGGAGATGATCAGGTTGAAGCGCTTGCCGTCCAGCTTGGTCAGCGCGTCGCGGCCATCGACCGCCTCGACGATGTCATACCCTGCGCCGCGCAGCGCGATCACCAGGGTCTGACGCAGACTGAACGAATCGTCGACGATGAGAATGGTTTTGCTCATGGTGGGTGGGTATGTCCCGTTGTTATTAGAAAAATGTGATCGACGATTGCGCCGTCGTGCCGCCTGCCTGGATGCCGTGCACCTGTCGCTGCTCAAGCATGGTGTAGCTGGCGGCCAGCGTGTCGCGCCAGTGGATCGGATCCGGCACTTCGGCGCGCGTGTCGTCGCGCAGTGTTCCGGCGGCTTGCGTCATGCGGTCCATGTCGTGCGTGACGTGGTCGATCACCTGATGCACGCGGTCCTGGAACTGCAGATGCACCAGCACGCCGGCGATATCGGATTCAAGCGCCTGACGTTCTTCGCGCAGACGTTCGACCGACGCGTGCATGCCCGTAGCGGTCGCATTGAAGTCAGTGACGATACGTTGCGCGGCGTCGTGCGCTTGCGCCACGGCGGTGCTTTCCTGCGCGGCGAATTGCTCGGATTGTTCCAGTGCGGTGGAGATCGCATCGCCCACGGTGTTGACCGTTTCTTGGATGCGCTTGCCGGTCTCTCCCGATTGCGTTCGACAGCTTGCGGACTTCGTCGGCGACGACTGCGAAGCCTCGACCAGACTCACCTGCGCGCGCCGCTTCGATGGCGGCGTTGAGTGCCAGCAGGTTGGTTTGCTTGGCGATGTTGGCCACTTCGTCGGCCATGCGGCGCAGATCGTCGGCATACGCAGCCACCCCGCTGATCTGCTCCATCAGGCGCACGCGGAATTCTTGCGTCTGGTTCAGCGTGGCGATGATTTCCTGCAAACCTTGTTCGGCCGTGCGGATGGTGGTCAGCGCGTCGCCATCGGCCTGATCGCGTTCATGGCCTGCGGCCAGTCGCTCTGAAAGCGAGGCGAACTGCTGACTGAGTGAATCGATGGCGTCCTTGATCTGCTGTTGCACCAGGCCAACGTGACCGCTCCACAGCGGCACCACGTCGGCCACGAGAGAGGCGAGTGCGGGCGAGGTGGTCGGTGTGTCTTCTGGTTCGATGGCGGCTGCGGCGCTTGCAGGGGGGGCCGACTGACTGCGCGGGCCGAGCACGACGAGGGCTGCCAGCATGACGGCTCCCCACAGGGCGCCGTACCACCACGTGGTCGTGAGCAGGGCGACGACCACAAGGTTGATCAGGCCGAACAGCAGGGCGGGCGCACGGGCGCGCAACGAGGTCATCACGAACATTCTTCCTTGGCATGCAGCGTCGCGGCGTAGTGGCCACTGCTGCGAATGCCTCGGTTAACGGCCATGGCGTTCGCATCTTGATGCCGTAGGCCGCTAAACGGTCGTTGCTGCCATTCGGCGGAACGCCTTAAGGAATCAGGGTTTTTGGTCGCAAACGGGGGTCTGGCGCGATTGCGAATTTGTGTGTCGACACGGGTAAAAACCCGTCAAGAAGGCGGGATGGCGAAGCGCGGGACTATGCCGAGCGCAATCTGCGCCAGCAGGCCGATACGGCCGCCGCATTGCCTGCGACATCTGCGATAGCGGATTCGCAGGGGGCGAGTCTCACCCAATGGGACTGGAGCGCGTCTTCCTCGACGACACCGAACAACACGCCGCCAGGTCCGGCTGCGTGGCAGGCCACGGCGAAAATATCGTCCGCATGTTGCGATGCAATGAAGACCGCGTCGCCTTGCCATCCAAGGCGCCCGGCGAGCGCCGCCAATGTCTGGCTGGTCTGGCTCTGCAGAAAGGTAAATGGCATCGGCAAGCCGGTTTGCGCCTGTATCAACGCCTGCAGCGTGGGCGACGCCGTGGCGCGCCGACTGCATAGCCGCAGGGTCGCATCGGCTGGCAGTGGGGTTTCACCCGCATCATCGATGCAACACAGTGCACCGTAGAGCGCCAGTTCGGTCCACGTACCCAGTCGGCGAGGGCGCTCGCCCAGTCGCGCCGCGAGGCGATCACGCCAGTCAGGCGGTGTGGCGTCAAGATGGCGGCCGATGATGCGCAGCGAGCACTCACGCATCGCGCGTCTCGCAATCTTCGAGCAGCACAGCAGCATGGCCTCCGCCGAAACCGAGAATGTCGGCCATCACGTACCGCGATGGTTCGGCGTGGTCTGCCAGTGTGCAGTCGAGCGCATCGTCGAACGTGTAGTCGGCGCGCGGTAGCGCACCGGTTTCGAGGCCGGCGGTGAGCAGCGCCAGTTCCGCCGCGCCGGAGGCGCCGAGCGTGTGCCCTATTACATGCTTGAACGAAGTCATCGCGACATCTGAGCCGAACACGCTGCGCAACGCATGGGCTTCGGTCGCATCGTTGCCAGGACTGCCCGCGGCCTGCGCCTTGATGAGTCTGACCGATGTCGCATCGACGCCAGCGTCCGCCAACGTGCGCTGCGCCATCGTCGCGACGGCCTGGTGGTTGGCGCCTGCCGGATCGTTGCCGTTGACTACGTTGGCACCGCCGGCAACGCGCCAGCGCGAATGATTGCGAGACAGGCGCAGCGCCGCGACGGCTTCGCCCAGCACCAGTCCGTTGCGTGTCGCCCCGAATGGCTGCGCGCGGGAGGGGGAGAGCAACTGCATGGCAGCGAAGCCACGCAGCGTAAATGTGTTGGCAAGCTCCACACCCAGCACGAGCGCGTCGTCGGCGAGCCCCGCGTCGATCATGTCGCGCGCCGTCAGGATGGCGTTGATCGACGAGGTGCACGCTGTCCCAATCGCGAATACCGGCCCGCGCCAGTCGAGCCATTCGGCGATGCGGTATGCGAAAGCCGTGCAGTCGGGAATGAAGTCGGTCGGATTGCCTTCGGCGGCGCCCACATCGACGGATGACGATGCCACGAACAGCGGTGCGTGCTGCGCGGTGTCGCCACCCGATTCCGCGACGACGCGTTCGATGAGCGTGCGCGCGCGCGCATACCAGTCGGACATCTCAAAGGGGATCGGTCGATACGGGAAGCGGCCGAAATCGCCAAGGTCCACCGAGCGCGTGGCGACGTCAGTGTTAAGCGCGGCAACTGAGGATGCGAGATCGCCGCCCAGCGCGCAGGCCAGCCCCCGGCCGGCGAGGTACAGACTCATGCGCCCCGCTCGGCAAGATAGGCCGCGAGCGTGGCGACGCTGGTCAGCGCGCGGCGCGTTTCTTTGCTGTCGGTGATGCGGATGCCGTAGCGCTGCTGGATCGCCATCGAAATCTGCAGGGCATCGAGCGAGTCGAGTGCAAGGCGAGCCTCCGGGCCGAAAAGCACCTCATCGTCACCGATGCCGCCAGCAGGTTCGGGCTTGTCGGCGGCGTCCAGAATGAGCGCCTTGATCTGCGCGATGAGGGTGACGATGTCGGTCATGGATTCAGTGACGGATGCGACGGTGAAAGAGCAGGCTGGCAGCGATGAACATCACGAGCGCGAACGCCAGCAGGCGCAGCACCGGCTGTTGAATGGCGCTCACGTCGCCGCCGCGTACGAGCACATTGAGCATCGCATCGAGCGCCCAATTCATCGGCGATGCGCTGGCCAGCTTCTGCATGAACAGCGGCATGACGAAGGTCGGCACCATGATGCCGCCGATGGCCGCCATGATGACGTTGATGATCGGCCCGACCGCGCCGGCCTGCGCGTGCGTGCGCACCAGGCTTGCCACGAAGAGTGCGAGTGCGACGGCGGCGCATCCTGTTGCCAGCACGGACACCAGCAGCGCGCTCGGGTGTACGCCCGCGAATGACAGGCCATCACCGCCGAGCAGCGGCATCAGCCATGCGCCAACGGCCAGCATCATGCCCGCTTGCACGAGATTCACGACCAGGTACGGCAACGCCTTGGCGGCAACCTGTATGCGCGGTGGCACGCTCAGGGTGTTGAGCCGCGCGAGGATGCCGCTGTCGCGTTCCTGCACGAACAGGTTGGACATGGCGGCCACAACGAAGAACATGCCGAAGATCAGCCATGCCGGTACGCTGTACTGCACGGCGGTCGGATGCACGCCAGTCGTGAGTCGCTCGGCTGCGACAAAGCGCGAGATCGACGCAGCGCCCTCGGGCGCCATGCCGAGGAAGCGATCGAGCAGGGCATTCGCGCGCAGTTCGCCGACGAGCGCCGCGAGCTCCGCGCCAGTGCTGCGGAATAGCCCTGGGTCGAGACCGGGTTCGGCAATCAGTCGGACCTTGACTCCGTCGGGCGCGGCCGGCAACGACAGTGCGCGTGAGAAGTCGCGCTCGATGACCAGCACGTAACGCAGTCGTGCGTCGGCCAGCCCCGCCTGCCAGTTGTCAACGGCCTGTGCGGTGCCGCGTCGTGCCGCCCAGCGGTCAACCAATTCGCGTGCAGCGGGGCCGTCGTCGTTCATGACGACGGCGTAGGCGTACTGCTGGATGGGCGGGTTGTAGAACGTCCTTGAGCGCCAGCGACATGATCACGATGAACACCAGCGGCATGACGAACAGTGCGCCCAGACCGTGGATATCGCGCAGCAGGGCGCGCAGTTCCTTCGCCATCAGTGCGCGCAGCATTTGAGGCTCCGTGCCTGCATGGTCAATCCCTCAGCGAGCGCTTGGTCAGGCGCATGAAGAGTTGCTCCAGATTGTCGTGGCCGTAGTGCGCGCGCGTGAGCGTGCCGCCATGGGCCACGATCGTCGCGAGTGCCTCGACGGGGTTGGCGTTGTCATTCAAGGCCAGTGTGACCGTGTTGCCATCGACGGTGGTCATGCCCCACGGCGCGAGCAACGTGGCGAGTGCGTGCGGTGCGACGCCGTCTGCAGATACGCGCAAGGAACGAGCGCCTTCCGCCAGCAGTTGCGAAAGCGTGGCATCACGAAGCAGGCGACCGTGATCGATGATGGCGATGCGGTCAGCGATCGCTTCGATCTCGTCCATGTAATGCGACGTGTAGATCACCGCGGCGCCAGCGCGCGCCAGTGAGCGCACCGCGTCGAGGATGAATGCACGCGATTGCGGGTCGACGCCGACGGTAGGCTCGTCGAGCAGGATCAGGTCGGGCTCGGGCAGCAGCGCGATGGCAAGGTTCAACCTTCGCTTGAGGCCGCCCGACAATTGTTCTCCGCGCGTCAGGGCAAAACGTTCGAGCTGTGCGAAAGCCATGCACGCCTCGCATCGTTCGCGCAGCCGCGCGCCAGAGAGTCGTGAGGCGGCGGCAAAGACCTTGAGGTTTTCGCGCACCGACAGCATCGGGTAGAAGGCGTAGTCCTGCGGCGCCAGCGTGATGCGCGTCGGTGCGGTGCGGCGCAGCGCGTCCAGTGCAGTGCCGTCCATGCTGATGGCGCCACGCTGAATCGCCAGGCGTCCGGCCAGGTGCGAAATGAGCGTGGTCTTGCCTGCGCCATTGGGGCCAAGCAGGCCGAGGATTTCTCCCCGCGCAACGCTGAGCGAAATGCCGTCGAGTGCCGGCCGTGCGGCGCTCGCATACTGGAAAGAGAGATTCTCGATGCTCAGCATGCGCGTGCGAGGTCGCGGAAGAACTGCTCTTCGGCGTCGGCCTGCGCGTGCAGCAATCGCGCGAGTTCAGCGGGCACCATCGGCTCGCGCGCGCGCAGCATGCGGGCCGCGCGCAGCGCGAATGCGCGCCAGTCGTCGCCGATGCGCATCAGGCGGTCGGCGAATTCATCGAGTGCAGAGCGTGTCGTCAATTGCGCGGCTTCTTGCAGGAAAGCGGCGTAGATGAAGCGGAAACCGGCTCCGCCTGTGCCGATTTCTTCCTGCATACGTACGACATGGCCCACGAACGGGGCCGTGGCGGCATGCGTGGGGTCGAGCGATGCCAGCTTGCGGGCCAGCATGCGCATGGCGCGCACGCCGGCGATGGGTACGGGCGCACGCATGCCGCGACAGGTTTTGCGGATCGCGCGCAATGTGTCTTCTGCGCTCGGTTGCGTGCGGTCGATGCTTTCCGCGTAGTAGAGCATGCCTCGCGGCGCGAGCAGACCTTTGGCGAAGCGTGCGCGGCTCAGGTCGGCGGCAGCGCAGGTCTGCGGCGTCTCGAAGACCGGATCGCTGATGTCGTATTGATCGCCATTGCGTCCGAACACCAGCAGGTTGTGCGCGTTGAAGTGAAAGCGCATGTCCTGCGGAAAATACGGCAGCCAGAATACGGACGTCTGCAGGCCGACCACTCGGCCCTCGTCGAGCAACGCATCGAGACGCTGCGCCCCGGCCTGCGGCGAGCGGAAGGTTTCGAATCGAAAGCGCGCGCCGAACGGCCGCGACAATCCCTTGATGATGGCGCGCGGCGGCATGCGGTAAGCCACCAGCGGAAGGCCCTGCAGACGGATGAAGGGCAGGTAGGCGAATGACAGCGCTGACGACAGGCCGAAGGCCATCGCTTCGCTGACATCGGCGCCGTGATGCCGCAGCAGTGCAGAGATGGCACCGCTTTCGCAGTGCGCCGCGTGGCGATGTTCAAAGCGCGCCGTCATGGCACGCTCCGAAGTGTGGCGACATCGAGCCCCAGTGCATCGGCGTAACGTTGCAGCAGGCGTGGCGACAGTTGCGCAAAAATGGTCGGCTGCAGATGGCGACGTACCCGCCAGCGCCAGATGCCGGTCGCTTGCGCGAGGAGCGCGAGGTCCATGCGGCGGTCATGCATCCAGTATTCCAGCGGAGAGGCAAGCCCTTGGCGTGCGCGTTGGCGCGCGTCTTCGGCCAGTGCGCGCAATGCGTCAACAGCTTGCGAAGTGACGATTTCTTCGACTTCCCAGCCGAGTGATGCGACGCTCACGATGCGGCCTTGTGCGTCGCGCGCGTAGACCGCCTTGCGTTGCCCGCCGTGCGTGCGATTGCCTTCCTGCGGGACGGCGCCGACTTCCATCAGACGGCCTCCAGGCAGACGAAGCCGCTGGAGAAGCGCCCGCTTTCCGGCACGTACATGAGCAGTCGCTGGCCGCGCGTAATACGCCCGGAGCGGAACAGTTCGTCGAGCATGATGTAGGGCGAGGCCGAGCCGGTGTTGCCACGCGTGGTGAGGTTTGTGAACCAGCGTTCGCGCGGAATCGGCAGGCCGATTTCTTCCAGCGTGGCAGCGAGCCGGTCGGCGAAATAGCACGACGACATATGCGGCAAGAACCAATCGATGTCTTGCGCGCGCAGACCGCGCTTGGCGATCAGCGCCGTCAACGGTTCGGCGAACGTGGCGCGGCCGATGTTCTCGTCGAGCAGCCGTACGTCTTGCTTGACGGCAAAGATCGACTTGCTGGCCCAGTCGGCGACGGGGTGATGCAGCCACCCGACGAGCGACCCGTCGTCGCGTTTGTCGGCACCGGCGTACATGCACGCCGGCAGTTCATGCGCGGCGGACGATAGTTCGATCCATTCGATGCGCAGCGACAGCGGGCCGCGAGGTTCGCGCTCCAGCAGCATGGCGCCAGCGCCATCGGAGAGCATCCAGCGCAGGAAGTCTTTTTCGAAAGCGATCTCGGGGCGCGCTTCGAGCATGTTTACCTGGTGTTCGGATTCAGCCTCGAAGTGGCGCGCCAGCAGAATTGGCGACGCCAGCTCAGAGCCGGTCGCGACTGCGCGCTGGGCGTCGCCAGCCCGTACCGACAGCCAGGCGTGCTTGAGCGCGGCGGTGCCCGACAGGCAGATGCCGGCGAATGAGGTGACTTCCAGGCGCGGCCAACCGAGTTCGCCATGCACCATCACACCATGGCCCGGCATGAGCTGGTCGGGCAGCGACGTGCCGCAGGCCAGCGCGTCGACGTGGCCGACTTCGCCCAGCCCGCGTATTGCACGGGCGGTGAGCTGCGCGTTGCTCATGGCCGGTTCGCCGGTGCTGCGGTCGATGGCGTAGTGGCGTTGGCGGATGCCGTTCGAGCGCAGCACGATGCGACGCGCGCGCGAGGGCTTGCCGCCGATCATGCCGAGGACGGACTCGATCTCGTCGTTGCCGACCGGTTCGAAGGGCAGGAAGGACGCAGTGCGGGTGATGAAGACTTCAGTGCTCATACAGGGATAGACGTTCGGTTCCCGAGCCGGAGGGCGCTTCGAAGCGCGCCTTCAGCATCGCGAGGCGCCGAGCCATGAAAGGGCGTAGCAGCGCTTGCAGGGCGAGGCTCACGGGGACGATGCAAATGATGGCGCATACGAGGAAGGCCACGTATAGCAGCAGGAATGGGCGGCGGCGTGCCGCGCCCGCGGGCCCGACGGCACGTAGCAGCAGCCCCCAGACATGGAAACTGCGTGTGCCGGCGCGTTCGCTGACATACAGACGCGGGTCGGCACATACGGCACCGAGGCCGGCCAATAGCGGCCCCGCACCTTTTTCGGCGTTCGTCGCCAGGGCGTCCCGCAGGGCAAGGCCAAAGCGGCGCGCCCGTTGGATGTCGCGCTCGGCCACGCCGGCGGGCGGCATGCCGAGGAAGGCTCCCTTGCGGCCAGTCAGCAACCAGCGCGGGGTGGTAATGAACGTCGCGAGCGTCGGCCCGGCGTCGACGAGCACGGCGTTGTTGACGAGCCTGGCCCCGACACTGGCGAGCAGGCCCTTCATGCGCTCTTGCGCCGTCATCCACATGTTGCGGCAGGCAATCACCGTCACCACCGGTTTGCCGCGCAGCAGGCGGGCGGCGACGGGGCTTTTGAGAAAGGCCACGATCGGTGGCGACGGTGCGAGGAACCACACCTGATAAGGCAGGATGACGAGGTCGAAGTCCTCTTCGCCCGTCAGCGACAACGGCGCCAGCGCTGGTGGCACGAGGTGCGCCGACTCCGGGAACGCATCAAGAAAGCTGAAAAAACCCCACGGGAACGGATAGGCCGGCTCCGGGCGGATGTGCTCAACGTGAACCGTTACGCCGGCCTGCTCGCGCAAAGGCCCGACGATACGCGCCGTGACGGACGAAAGTTGTCCGCTTTGCGAGTAGTCGATCACCAGGACGCGCTTGGTGGAGGCCGGAGAGATGCTGTCGGGATTCACGGGTACGGCGTTGGGGGAATCAGAAAATCCGCGCGAGTGTATCACCGGCCCATGCCTGCCCAGAGAGCGGCCGCAAGGGCGGTCGGGATCTGAGGCGTGGACTGACGCTTTCCGGGCTCGACTCAGCGCCCGGCGAAGTGCTCGCGCATTGTCACAAGATAGCCCACCGCATCGCCGGTTCCTTCCGCTGGCGCCCACGACGCGAATTCGTCTTCTGTCAGAGGCTGGTAAGGGCCGCGTTTGGCCTCGAAGAACACCGTGAGCTCCAGCGCCAATACGCTGTGCCAAAGGCCGGTCGGGATGAACAGGCCGAAGTCCTCACCGCTCGGGCAGAGCACGCGCGTTTCCGTCACATTGCCTTGGTCGTCGAAGAACAGCGTGCCGAGGCGCCCGCGCACCACGATGAGCGTTTCTTCCTTGCCGATGGCTAGGTGGCGGTGCGGGCGGACGTACGAATCTGGTTGCAACGCGTTGAAGAAGCGCTGGGCGGGATCCTCGGTCGTTGCGTGCAGATTGTGGTTACGACGAAGGCGAGGCGATGCGGCGGCTTGCGCGCAGAGATCGTCGAGCAGTGCGCGACCGAGAAATCGAGGGGCTGGCATGGCGGAAAAATGGGAACCGCAGGGCAAGGGGCGCGATTATTTCGCGTTTGCCCCGATGCAGCCAGTGGCGTCAGTACGAGTACGAGGCGCCGAAGCTGAGGTACGGGTTCCAGTGGATGCCGTCGTTGCTCGAACTGGGCTTGAGTCCCATGCCCGACGATACGGCACACGACAAGGCGGCCGAGCGGCATTCACCGGCGCCGCTGGCATAGGCGCCGATTTCTGCGGACAGGCTCCAGCGCGAGGTGCGCGACTTGGTGCTGACCCAGCCGAAGCCGATGAAAGGGGTCGACACGCGATCGCGGGCGTCGAAGTTGGCGGCCGACATGGTGTTCAACTGTCGGCGAGCGCTCGCTGAGTGTGTCGCGCCACATCATGCCGGCGGAGGTGCGCAGACCATTGTCGAAAGGCCGCCAGTCCGCCCACACAGTAGGTGTGCGCGCAGGCGAGTTGTCGTCGTTGCTATTGGAGAAACGCAATGGCTGTGTCGTCGCCAGCGCCGGGCCGGCTGCTGTGGCGCTCCCAGCGGGGTCGGAGAACCGCAGTACGAGATTGCTGTTGCCCGCCGCAGGCGAATCGCCCAACACGACACCCGACGGCAGCGTCACACGCAGACCCGCTTGCGCCCAGCACGGGGCGACGGAGAGCAGGAGTGCGGCGGCGATGAGGGAGCGTGTCAGACTTTTCATGAGATTACTTTCGGCAATCTCCGACTCAAAAACAAGTGTCGTTTTTCACGATTTGCTGTACGCGAGTATCCGAACGACAGACGGAAGCCACGGTAAGGAGCGCGAAGCCCGGCGTTTTCCCGCCGAGCCGCATGGAGTGTGGTTTTTGCCCTGATGTTGCACAAAAAACACACTGATCGATGGTCAACCGTAATTGATGTCAACGCTTTCCGGCGAGAGCCATTCGCGCAGTGCTTCGAGTAGCGGCTCGTCCAGCTTGACGCGCCAGTTCTCGCCAAAGGGCAGATCGCCCTCCGCTTGCCCGTTACGGTAGCGCAGCCGGACATTGCAGGCCCCCTCGTCCCGCGTGCCGCGATAGCCGGCGAGCAGTCCCTGCAGTTTGTCGGCCGCCGCGCGTGCGCCGCCTGCCGCAGCAACTTCGCCGTTGATGCGCACGTTCAATGCCCGGGCGTAGCGGCCACGTGCTTCGGCCAGCGTCATCATGCGCTCGGCGATGATGCGATAACCGCCGGTGAAGTCGTCGTTGCTGACCTTGCCTTCGACGATCAGAACCTCGTCGGCGACGATCTTGTCCTTGTTGGCGTCGAGCACTTCGGCGTAGGCGGTGACTTCAAGCTGCGCGGTGCCGTCGTCCAACTGGATAAAAGCCATCTTGCCGCGGTTGCCGATCTTGGTGCGGAAGGCGCTCACCACGCCGGCCATCATCTGCGGTTCTTTCTGCGGTTCGACGCGCGACAGCGTGCGACGCACGAAGCGGCTGACTTCGCCCCGCGAGCTGTTGTACGGGTGGCCGGAGAGGAAGAAGCCAATGGCGATCTTCTCTTCGGTTAGGCGCTGACGTTCGGTCCACACGCGGGCTTCGATGAAGTCTGGCGCGATCGACGAGGCCTCGCCCGGCATGTCGAACAAGCCGCCTTGGCCAGCGCTGGCGGCGGCTTGTTCGGCCGCTTCCATGGCAATGCCGGTAGTGGCCATGAATTTGGATCGGGCGTCCCGTCCTGCGGCGTCGGTGGTGTCGAACGCACCGGCGCGGATGAGCGCTTCGATGGTCCGGCGGTTGACCTGGCGGCGGTCGACGCGGTTGCAGAAGTCGAAGAGGTCGCGGAACGGGCCGTCTTTTTCGCGCGCGGCGAGGATCGCGTTGACGGCGGGTTCTCCGACGCCTTTGACGGCGCCCAGGCCGTAGCGGATGGTCTTGGCATCGGTCGGCTCGAAGCGATAGTTCGAGGCGTTGATGTCCGGCGGCAGGATCTTGATTCCGTTGGCCAGCGTGTCTTCGAAGAAGATCTTGACCGTGTCGGTGTTGTCCATGTCGGAAGACATGGTTGCGGCCATAAAGGCCGCGCAATGGTGGGCCTTGAGCCACGCCGTGTGGTAGGTGACCACCGCGTAGGCAGCGGTGTGCGACTTGTTGAAGCCGTACTCCGCGAACTTGGTCATCAGGTCGAACAGGTGTTCGGCAAGCTGCGGGTCATAGCCCTTTTTCTTGGCACCCTCGGCGATGGTCTCGCGGTGCTTGGCCATTTCTTCGGGCTTTTTCTTGCCCATGGCCCGGCGCAGCATGTCCGCGCCGCCCAGCGTATAGCCGCCGATGATCTGCGAAATCTGCATCACCTGCTCTTGATACACGATCACGCCGTAGGTTGGCTCAAGGCAGGGCTTGAGGTCGGGATGGAAGAAGTCGATCTCCTGCTGGCCCTTCTTGCGCAGGATGAAGTCGTCCACCATGCCCGATCCCAGCGGGCCCGGACGGTATAGCGCCAGCACAGCGATGATGTCTTCGAAACGGTCGGGGCCGAGCTTCTTGAGAAGCTTCTTCATCCCGTCCGATTCCACCTGGAAGATTGCCGTCGTGTTGGCATCTTTCAGAATCTGGTAGGCGGCCGGGTCTTCGAAGCCCAGCGCCATGAGGTCGATATTCTTGCCCGTCAGGCGTTCGATGTATTCAAGCGCCAGTTTGATAATGGTGAGGTTTCGCAGACCCAAGAAGTCGAACTTCACCAGGCCGACGGCTTCAACGTCGTCCTTGTCGAACTGCGAGACGGTCGAGGCGTCTGCGCCGTCGGCGATGTACAGCGGGCAAAAGTCGGTGATCTTGCCCGGCGCAATCAGCACGCCCCCGGCGTGCATGCCGATGTTGCGCGTCAGCCCTTCGAGCGGCAGTGCGAGTTCCCATAGTTCCTGGATGGACTCGCCGTCGCCTTCATCGGCCATCATTTCGTTGATGGCGGGTTCTTCCTTGCGCGCGTCTTCCAGCCCCAGCGGCTTGTTCTGCACCACCGGAATGAGCTTGGAGAGGCGGTCGCACAGGCCATACGACAAATCCAGCACGCGACCGACGTCGCGCACCACCGCCTTGGAAGCCATCGTACCGAAGGTGGCGATCTGGCTTACGGCGTCGCGGCCGTAGCGGTCGCGTACGTATTCGATGACGCGATAGCGATTGTCCTGGCAGAAGTCGATGTCAAAGTCGGGCATCGACACGCGCTCCGGGTTCAGGAAGCGCTCGAACAGCAGGGCGTAAGCCGTGGGGTCAAGGTCGGTGATCTTCAGCGAGTAGGCCACCAGCGAACCGGCACCCGAGCCTCGCCCTGGGCCGACCGGTACGCCGTTGGTCTTGGCCCACTGGATGAAGTCCGCCACGATCAGGAAGTAGCCCGGAAAGCCCATCTGGATGATGGTGTCGGTCTCGAACTTCAGGCGGTCGTAATAGCGCGGGCGTTCGCGTTCGCGTTCCTCGACGTTCGGGTAGAGGTGCTCCAGGCGTTCTTCTAGCCCCTTCTTGGCTTCCTGCACGAGGAAGTCGTCCAGCGACATGCCGTCGGTGGGGAACTGCGGCAGGAAGTTCTTGCCCAGCGTGACCGACAGCGAGCAGCGTTTGGCGATTTCTACCGCGTTGGCAAGCGCTTCGGGCAGGTCGGCAAAGAGTTGGGCCATTTCGGCCTGCGTCTTGAAGTACTGCTCCGGCGTGAACTGCTGCTGGCGGCGCTTGTCGGCCAGCACGTATCCCTGGGCGATACAGACGCGCGCCTCGTGCGCCCTGAAGTCTTCGCGCTTGAGGAACTGGATCGGATGCGTGGCGACCACCGGCAGCGACAGTCGGGCGGCCAGTTGCACGGCCTGCTGCACGTAGGCTTCCGCGCCAGGATGACCGGCGCGCTGTAGTTCTATATAGAAGCTGCCCGGGAAGCGGGCGGCCCAGTCCTGCGCGGCATTTTCGGCGGCGGTGATGTTACCGGCCGCGATCGCCAGCCCGACATCACCCAGCATGGCTCCCGAGGCACAGATCAGCCCCGAGGCGGATTCGGCGGTCAGCCAGTCGCGGCGGATTTCGGCCCGGCCACGGTATTTGTTTTCGAGGAACGCCTTGGAGATCAGCTCGCACAACTGGCCGTAGCCCGCGCGGTGCTTGCAGATCAGCAGGACACGATAGGGTTTGTCGCGGTCGTCGTCGTTGGTGATCCAGGCGTCGACGGCGATGATCGGTTTGATACCTTTGCCGCGACAACCCTTGTAGTGCTTGACCATGCCGAAGAGGTTGGCCAGGTCCGAGACGCCCAGCGCGGGCATGTTGTCGGCCTTGGCCGCTGCAATGGCATCGTCCGTGCGCACGATGCCGTCTTCCACCGAGAACTCGGTGTGCATGCGCAGGTGGACGAAGATCGGATCGGTCGGCAGAGCGGAGGGGGAGGGTGCGGCGGAAGTCATGGGGCAGGATTTTACTTGTCCGCGCTCGGACCTGCACCGCCAATCTCGTCTCACGTCTAAATGCAAGGCTTGCGGGCTGAGCTGGATCGACCTGGCGGCCAAAACCTGCGTGCTAGTATGGTGCCGCGTTCAAGAGTGGGGGCTCGCAGAACGCCCATGACAAAACACACGAGACAATCCGATGAATCACACATTGGAAATTGCGGCCACCTTCATTTTCGCGCTGGCCGTTCTGCACACCTTCATCACGCCGTGGTTTGAGCGACGAGCCCACCGGGATACCGCCAACGCCGGCATGTGGCATCTGTTCGGCGAAGTCGAAGCCGTCTTCGGCATCTGGGCCACGGTGCTGTTGCTGATCATCGCCATCTTCGAAGGTGCCCAGCCTGCCATTGAATATCTCGATGGCCGCGACTTCACCGAGCCGATGTTCGTGTTCGCCATCATGGTGATCGCGGCTTCCAAGCCGATCCTGCAACTATGCGTGGGCGGTGTGCGCGGCGCCGTGCGCGTGTTGCCGTTGCCCGAGACGGTGGCGTTCTATTTTGTGGTCCTCACCGTGGTGCCCCTGCTGGGCTCATTCATTACAGAGCCCGCTGCGATGACGCTGGCGGCACTCATGCTGCGTGATCGTTTTTATACCAACAAGATTCCGACCTCGATGCGATACGCCACCATCGGCGTGTTGTTCGTGAACGTGTCGATCGGCGGCACCTTGACCAGTTATGCCGCACCGCCGGTGCTGATGGTGGCCAGCAAGTGGGGTTGGGATACGACTTTCATGTTCACGCACTTCGGCTGGAAGGCTGCGACGGCAGTCCTTGTCAATGCAATCGGTGTGACGGCGCTGTTCTGGCGACATCTGCGTGCGTTGGACGCCGTGGCGGTGCCTTGGAACCGTGAGTCTCCCTTGCCCGTGATCTGCATCCACCTGATATGCCTTGTCGGCGTGGTGGTCTTCTCGCATCACGCGACCGTATTCATGATGATCTTCCTGATCTTCCTCGGGTTCGCCGAAGCCTACCGCGCGTTTCAGGATCGACTGATCCTGCGCGAAGGGCTGATGGTGGCCCTGTTCCTCGCTGGGCTCGTGATACTGGGTGGCATGCAGAAGTGGTGGCTGCAAGCGTTGCTCGCCGGCATGGACAACCTCACGCTGTACTTTGGCGCGACGGCGCTCACGGCCATCACCGACAACGCTGCGCTGACCTACCTCGGTTCGTTGGTACAAGGGACGGACGACGCCTTCAAGTACGCGCTGGTGGCCGGCGCCGTGACCGGCGGCGGCCTGACGGTGATCGCCAATGCGCCGAACCCTGCCGGTTACTCGATCCTCAAGCGTTACTTCCCGAACGAAACGATCAGCCCGGCGTTGCTGTTTCTGTCGGCGGCGCTGCCGACGGTCGTCGCCGTCTGCGCGTTCCAATTGCTGTAAGCACAAAGGAGCGTTGAGGGGTGTCAATTGTCATCGCGACACCCCGCCTAGCCCGGAACTCTGCCTTTTGCAGCCAGTCCACCGGGCTCGCCATGGCGCGTACCGCGCGACCAGCCGCCCCGAAGAAAGCCAAACATGACGCACACCATTGAGATCGTTGCCACGTCGCTGTTCGCGCTGGCCATCCTGCATACCTTCCTTGCCTCACGCTTCGAACATCTGGCGCATTCGCAGCCCGCCCATGCGGGCCTGTGGCATTTCTTTGGTGAGGTCGAGGCCGTTTTTGGCATATGGGCATTTGTACTGGTTGTGACGATGGCGATTGCCGTCGGCACCAACGACGCGGTGGCCTATCTCGAAGGGCTCAATTTCACCGAGCCGATGTTCGTCTTTGCCATCATGGTGGTGGCCGCGTCGAAGCCGCTGATTCATCTATGCCGCGTGCTGGTGAATGGCGTTGCGCGTGTATTGCCACTGCCAGCGAACCTCTCCCTGTTCTTCGTCATGCTGTCGTTGGTGCCGCTGATGGGGTCATTCGTGACCGAGCCGGCCGCCATGACGCTGGCTGCATTGATGTTGCGCGAGCGCTTCTATTCCAGAGGGATTTCGGCGCGCCTCAAATACGCGACCCTGGGCGTGCTGTTCGTCAATGTCTCGATCGGCGGTACGCTCACGCACTTTGCTGCACCTCCGGTACTCATGGTGGCCGGCACATGGGGCTGGGATGCCGCATTCATGTTCACGCACTTTGGCTGGAAGGCGTTGATCGCGGTGATCTTCAATGCGGCCGTGCTGACAGCACTCTTTTCGCGTGAGCTGCGTGTGGTGGACGGGTCGGTCGAGAAGGCTCAGGCAGACCGCATGCCAATGGCCGTTGTCTGCATCCACCTGGCATTTCTTGCTGGCGTCGTCATCTTCGCGCACCACCCGGTGGTGTTCATGATGTTGTTCCTGCTTTTCCTCGGTTTTGCCACGGCGTATGGGCGGTTTCAGGATCGCCTGATTCTGCGCGAAGGCCTCATGGTTGCGCTGTTCCTCGCAGGCCTCGTCATTCTCGGCAGCCTGCAGAAATGGTGGCTGCAACCGCTGCTTTCGGGCATGAACGACACCGTGCTGTTCTTCGGCGCCACTGCGCTCACCGCCATCACGGATAACGCGGCACTGACTTACCTTGGCTCTTTGGTCGACGGTGTGGGAGACGGTTTTAAGTACGCTCTGGTGGCGGGGGCCGTGGCTGGTGGTGGTCTCACGGTGATCGCCAATGCGCCTAATCCAGCCGGGTTTGCGATGCTGAAGAACTACTTTCCGGATCAGGCGATCAGCCCGCTTGGCTTGCTGGCCGCCGCGATAGGGCCGACGGTCGTGGCAATCGCGGCCTTCATGCTGCTCTAGGCTGTTTGGTTGACATGCGGACGAGCGACGAAGCGATCAGTGTGCAGCATGCTGCATTGTCAGCTTTGCTGGAAAGCGATCCGTCTGCCAAGTGCGCTGCGGTGGAATCGCTCCATCAGGCGTGGCTGGCGACGTCGCTTAAGCGTGCCCATGCGTACGCATGTCCGCATGTCGAAGTCCCCGGCCGGCCTGCGCAGCCCGAGCTGGTCGACCCGCAAACCGTGCCGCGACGCAATCCGCACACGCGCGAAGGGCATGCGGCACTCATTCATGCGATCGCGCATATCGAGTTCAATGCAATCAATCTTGCGCTGGATTGCGTTGCGCGATTCAGTGCAGCGGGCGATGAGTTCGTGAATGACTGGTTGCGCGTGGCGAACGAAGAGGCGCACCACTTCAGCATGCTGTCCGCACGGCTTGAAGAACTCGGGTTTTTCTACGGGAGTTTTCCCGCCCACAATGGGCTGTGGGAAATGGCACTGAAGACAGATGCGGACTTCACTGCGCGCATGGCGTTGGTCCCGCGCCTGCTGGAAGCTCGCGGGCTGGATGCCACGCCTCCGATCCAGGCCAAGCTTCGTGACATCGGTGATCGCAAGACCTTGTCGATCCTCGACATCATTTTGCGTGATGAGGTGGGGCACGTTGCGGTAGGCGACCGCTGGTTTCGCGCCGCCTGCGCGCAGGCAGGCGTCGATCCGGTATCGAGGTTCCGTCAGCTATTGGACGAGTTCGGCGTTGCCCCGCCGCGCCCGCCAATGAATCGGAAGGCACGACGCGAAGCGGGCTTCAGCGAACAAGAACTTGATGACTTCGAGGCGCTCGCCTTGGTGCGCAAGCCGCCGCGCAACTGAACCGGGTTCTATGCGCGGGGCGCGGCGGTTGAGCCACGTTCGACGAGGCGAGGCGTTAGCACGGTTTCGCGCGGTTGCTGTTGCGGGTCACGAATGCGCCCGACGATCTGCTCGACTGCGGCTTCGGCGATCAAGTCGAATGGCTGCGCCACACTCGTAAGGCCTGGGCTTAGCACGTCACACAGGCTGATGTTGTCGATGCCCACCAGCGAAACATCGCCCGGGATCGACAGACCTGCGGCACGTAGTCCTGCCGCCATCCCCATGGCAAACATATCGTTCAAACACACGATGCCAGTCGGTCGCGGAGACAGCGCGAGGTATTCGGCCGCCGCCGCGCGGCCGATGTCGGCCAGCGCCGTGTCGCCATATGGCGATTGGTTTGCGGTGGGTTCGCGGGTGATTTCGACGGTCGGCAGCCCATGCCGCGACATGGCGGCCCGATAGCCTGCCAAGCGCGCCTGACGGCTGGGAGACAAGGGCAGCGCCGTGGCGTAGGCGATCGACCGGTGACCCAGGGCGACCAGATGGTTCGACTGCCATGCCGATCGCTTCTTGGTTGTCGATGGTGACGATATCCACGTCGTCCATGTGGATGTCCGTGTGCCGCATGTCGAAGGCGGCGAAGGCGATGGCCCGTTGGCGGAGCCATTCGATGGTCGCGGCATCTGCTGGCGCCGAAGCCCCCAACAGCCCGCGCACACCGCCGGCGACCAGTTCTTCCATGAAGCTGCGTTCGCGCTGCGGATCGCGCAATGTGTTGCACAACACGACGCGGAAGCCGCGACGGTTGGCAGCCTGTTCAACGGCCAGCGCCAGTTCGCCAAAGAATGGGTTGGCGACCGAGGGGACGAGCAACCCCAGCAGCGGTGCATGGCCGGTCTTGAGCTGCCGTGCAGCGGTGTTGGGCGTGAAGCCGAGCGTCTGGACGGCCTGCGCGATGCGCTCGCGCGTGTCCGGGCTCATCTGGTCGTGACGCCCGTTGAGGAAGTTCGAGACGCTGGAGGCGGAAACGCCTGCGGCCTTGGCTACGTCTTGAATGGTCGATCCGCGATGTCGCACTGTCCGTGTCCGTTGCGATGTTGGAAATGGGGGGCCGGAAAACCCGGCGTCCGCGCATTGTCGCACTGGCGTGGGCCCGGGCACAAAAGACACTTGGGCGGATGTCGCATTCATGACAACGGCGTTTGCTGTGCCGTCGTCATGGCGCGGGGCGGTGCGTGCTCAGGGGCAGATCTGGCCGCCGTTGACGTCGAGGATCTGGCCGGTGATGTAGCCGCTGGCGGCGTGGGAGGCGAAGAACACGTAGGCCGGGGCGAGTTCCTGCACCGTGCCGAAGCGGCCCATGGGAATGCTGTTGGCGATGCGCGTCTTGAGTTCGTCGCTCTTGTCAGCATGGAAAGCGGTGTCCACGGTGCCGGGAGCCACGATGTTGAAGCGGATGCTGTCCTTGGTGAATTCCTTCACCCAGTTACGGTGGATGTCGTGCAGCCAGGCCTTGGACGCCGCATAGACGCCCGCGCCGATGCCGCCGCCTTCACGCGCAGCGATAGAACCCGTACTGATCACCGCGCTGGTCGTGCCGCTGGCTTTGGCGGACGCGCGCAGATGCGGGATGGCGAATTTGGTCATCATCAGCACCGAGCGGCCGTTGAGGTCCATGACGCGGTCGTAGAAGGCGTCGTCGATGTTCTCGAGGTTGCTGCGTCCAGCCAGTCCGCCCGCGTTGTTGATCAGCACGTCGATGCCGTCGAAGCGTTCGACGAATGCGCTGACCAGACGTTGGCATTCCGCCGTCTTGGTGATGTCGGCACGGAAGAAGGCGCCGTCGCCACCCGCTTCGCGCAGCTTCCCGAGTAGCAACGCCGGATCGGCCGGATCCACGTGTGAATTGAGTCCGACCACGGCTCCATAGCGTGCCAGCTCAATGGCCGTGGCCATCCCGATACCCTCGGTCGAGCCGGTGATGAGGATTCTCTTGCCCTTCAGATCGCTGAACATGGTGATGCCTTCGATGTAAAAGTACATCGTTATACTAAATCGATTTAGAAAAGGAAAGTGAAATCGATTAATCACGGCGGAGAAGACCAACCGTCATATGTTCGGATGGTGTGGGAGGCAAAAAAAAGCCACGGCATCTGCCGTGGCTTTTTGTATCGGCGCCGACCTGAGATCGGCTGCGCGTGATCAGGCTTCTTCGGCCTTGGTCGGGTTGCGCAGGCGGATGTGCAGCTCGCGCAGCTGCTTCTCGTCGACCGGGCTCGGGGCCTGCGTGAGCAGATCCTGTGCGCGTTGGGTCTTCGGGAAGGCGATCACGTCGCGGATCGATTCGGCGCCCGTCATCATGGTGACGATGCGGTCCAGACCGAACGCCACGCCGCCGTGCGGGGGCGCGCCGTACTTGAGTGCGTCGAGCAGGAAGCCGAATTTGAGTTGCGCTTCTTCTTCACCGATGCCCAGTGCCTTGAAGACCTTCTCTTGCACGTCCGCGCGGTTGATACGCACCGAGCCACCGCCGATCTCCCAACCGTTCAGCGCGCAGTCGTAGGCCTTTGCCAGACACTTGCCCGGATCGGTTTCGAGGAACTCGAGGTGTTCGTCCTTCGGGCTGGTGAACGGGTGATGGCAGGCGACCCAGCGCTTGTCTTCTTCGTCGTAGTCGAACATCGGGAAGTTGACGATCCACACCGGCGCCCACTTGCGGCCATCCAGATGCTTCTTCTCGTGGCCGATCTTTACACGCAGCGCGCCCAGGGCATCGTTGACCACCTTGGCCTTGTCCGCACCGAAGAAGATCAGGTCGCCATTGGCAGCACCGGTGCGCTCGATGATGGTCTTGAGCGCATCGTCCGACAGGTTCTTGACGATCGGCGACTGCAGGCCGTCACGGCCAGCGGCCACATCGTTGACCTTGATGTAAGCCAAGCCTTTGGCGCCGTAGATCGCCACGAACTGCGTATAGGCGTCGATTTCGCCGCGAGACAGTTCAGCGCCGCCCGGGATGCGCAGGCCGGCCACGCGGCCGCCTTCACTGTTCGCCACGGCGTTGAACACCTTGAAGTTGACGTTCTTCATGACGTCGGTCAGCTCGGTGAATTCCAGCGTCACGCGCAGATCCGGCTTGTCAGAGCCGAAGCGCGCCATGGCTTCGCTATAGGCCATGCGCGGGAACGGGTTCGGCAGATCGGCGTCGATCGCTTCCTTGAACACCGTGCGGATCATCTCTTCCATCAGCGAAATGATCTCGCCTTCGGTCAGGAACGAAGTCTCAACGTTGACCTGGGTGAATTCAGGCTGACGATCGGCGCGCAGGTCTTCGTCGCGGAAGCACTTGGTGATCTGGTAGTAACGGTCGAAGCCCGACACCATCAGCAACTGCTTGAAGAGTTGCGGCGACTGCGGCAGCGCGAAGAACTGGCCGTCGTGCACGCGCGAGGGCACGAGATAGTCGCGTGCGCCTTCCGGCGTGCTCTTGGTGAGCATCGGGGTTTCGATATCGATGAAGCCGGCGTCGTCCAGGAAGCGGCGGAACGCGCGGGCCGTTTTGTAGCGCAGCATCATGTTGCGCTGCATGGGCGCGCGGCGCAGGTCGAGCACGCGGTGCGTCAGGCGCACGGTTTCGGACAGGTTTTCGTCGTCGAGCTGGAACGGGGGCGTCACCGACGGGTTGAGCACTTCCAGCTCATGGCACAGCACTTCGACCTCGCCCGAGATCAGGTTGCTGTTGACGGTGCCTTCGGGGCGGCGACGCACTTTGCCGACGATCTTCAGGCAGAACTCGTTGCGCACGCCTTCTGCGATCTTGAAGGTCTCGGCGCGATCCGGGTCACACACGATCTGCACGAGGCCTTCGCGGTCGCGCAGATCGATGAAGATCACGCCGCCGTGGTCGCGGCGACGGTGGGCCCAGCCGTACAGCGTGACGATCTGGTCGAGGTAAGCGGCGTTGACAAGGCCGCTATAGGTGGTGCGCATGGTTTTCTCCGAAGAATTCCGTGTAGCTCTTGAATCTGATTGCGAAACCGCATCGCCCGGATGCCGCCCGCAGTCAGGGGCCGGGCTGATTCCGTCATGTGTCTGAGGCGCTGAGTCGTACAGGTGTCGTACGTTCGAGGGCTGAGCGCGTGCCAAGCGTTCAGCCCGCAGGATTTCGCGGCAGGCCGGAATGGGCGAGGTGGATATTTTTCATGGGGCGTAAGTTTGCCCGAATTTGCCTCACATATCACTTACGGACGGCAAACGGACCGGTTTATGGTGCTCCGGCACCACTACACCCATCGAAATGATGTATTTGAGGGCCGCGTCGACCGACATGTCGAGTTCGATGACCTGATTGCGCGGCATCATCAGGAAAAAGCCTGAAGTCGGGTTGGGCGTGGTGGGCACGTAGACGCTGACCAGATCATCGCCCAGCGCTTCGGCCACTTCGCCACCCGGCGTGCCGGTCTGGAAAGCAATGGTCCAGCTCCCTTCTCGCGGGTACTGGACCAGCAGCGCCTGACGGAATGCCTGCCCGCCCGGGCCCAGCAGCGTGTCCGATACCTGTTTGACGCTGGAATAGATGGATTTGACGACGGGAATGCGCGAGAGCAGTCCTTCCCAGAACCGCACCAGACGCTGACCAAGCAGGTTGGAGGCGACCACGCCCGTCAGCAGCACGATCGCCAGCGAAATCAGCGTGCCCAGCCCCCATACCTGGAAGCCCAGCCATTGCGTCGGACGCAGCTCGCGCGGCAGCAACAGCAGCGTGCTGTCCAGCGTACTGATCACGAGTTGCAGCACCCACACCGTGATTGCCAGCGGAACCCAAACCAGCAGTCCGGTAATGAGATATTTCTTCATAGTCACCGCAATGAGCGGGTCGCCATCCGGCCAATTGGGCCGGCCTGTGCGCCCGGTAGCCGACCTGTCAGGTCATGAGACGGGCCAAACCAGCGGGCAAGGTGCCCGCAAAAGGGTCAGTGGCAGGCGCAACCGCCGCCGCAAGACGGCGCCGGGGCGCTGTCGGATGCCGATGCCTTGGCTGACGATCCGCTGCTGCTGCCCTTGAAGTCGGTGGCGTACCAGCCGCTACCTTTGAGCTGAAAGCCCGCAGCCGAAACCTGCTTGGCGTAATGCGTTGACCCGCAGGAAGGGCAGGCCGCGATCGGGGCGTCCGACATCTTTTGCAGGTGGTCTTTTTCGAAGCTGCAGTCGTTGCAGCGATAGGCGTAGATCGGCATGGAGCCTCCGACAGAAACAAAAGCGCCTTTCCATTGTGCGCCGCGCAAAGAAAGGCTGCGCAAGTCTAACTCATTGCCGCAGAAGCACAAAAGACCTGGCGCGTCAGGCTGGCGGCAAGCCCCACATGAGGCTTGCCGCGTCGATTTTCAAGCGGGGATGAAGATGTGGGCCAGGAATCGGCCGAAGAGCAGCGCCAGCACGCCCGCTGCGGCCAGATAGGGGCCGAAGGGGATGGGGACTTCGCGCCCGTGCTTGCGGAAGATGATCAGGCTGATGCCGACCAGTGCGCCGACCACCGACGACAGCAGAATCACCACCGGCAGCGTTTGCCATCCCAGCCACGCGCCGATGGCACCGAGCAGCTTGAAGTCGCCATAGCCCATGCCTTCCTTGCCGGTGACAATCTTGAACAGCCAATAGATCGACCACAGCGACAAATAGCCCGCCATTGCGCCGACCACCGCAGTCTGCAGCGGCACGTAGGTCGTCCATAGATTCAGCAGCAGGCCCAGCCAGAGCAAGGGTAGGGTGATGTTGTCGGGCAGCAGGAACGTGTCCAGATCGATAAAGGTCAGCGCCACCATGGCCCACACGAACACAATGCCGCCTGCGGCGGCCAGCCCGTAGCCGAAATGCCACGCCACCGCCGCCGACAGCAGGCCGGTGACAAGTTCGACAATCGGGTAGCGTGGGCTGATGCGAGCCTTGCAGTGACTGCATTTGCCGCCCAGCGCGATGTAGCTGACCAGCGGAATGTTCTCGAGCGAGGTGATCACGTGTCCACAGTGGGGGCAGCGCGAGCGCGGCGTGGCGAGATTAAAGCGGGGTGCAGCCGGCGGTTCTTCGCCGCGCATCTCGGCCGCTTCAGCCTGCCACTGGGCCTCCAGCATCTTTGGCAGGCGGTGGATCACCACGTTGAGGAAGCTGCCGACACACAGCCCGAGCAGGCCGCAGACAACGGTAAAGACGATGGGATCGTGCAGATATTCGATCATGGTGTGATGGGCTGCGCGTGACAAAACAACGGCGCCCGCAGGCGCCGTTGTGCGAAAGATGCCGGATTGTGACTCAAACCACTGAACCGAGCTTGAAGATCGGCAGATACATGGCAACCACCAGGCCGCCGATGATGACACCAAGGAAAACGATGATCAGCGGTTCGATCAGTTGGGTCAGGCCCGCGACCATGTCGTCAACCTCGCGCTCGAAGAAGTCCGCCACCTTGCCCGACATACCGTCGAGCTGGCCGGACTCTTCACCGATTGAGATCATCTGTACCACCATCGGCGGGAACACATTGGCGCCCTGCATGGCGACGGTCAGGCTCGTGCCGGTGGCGACTTCGTTCTGGATGGCGCGGGTGGCGACTTTGTAAACGTTATTGCCGGCGGCACCCCCGACGGAGTCGAGGGCTTCGACCAGCGGTACGCCCGCGGCAAACATCGTTGACAAGGTGCGAGTCCAGCGCGCGATGGTGGCCTTGCGGATGATGTCGCCGACGACCGGCACCTGCAGGATCATCTTGTCCAGCGTTGCCTGCATGGCAGGCGAACGCTTGTACGCGTAGATCAGTCCGGCGACGGCCGCACCGAGTGCGCCGAAGATGAGCAAAGCGTGGTCGACGAAAAAGTCGGACATGGCGATCACCATCAGAGTCGGAGCCGGCAGATCGGCGCCAAAGCCGGTGAACACCTTTTTGAATTCCGGAATGACGAACAGCATCATCACTGACACAACGGCCAAGGCTACGACGATCACCGAGATCGGGTAGAACATGGCCGACTTGATCTTGCTCTTGATGGCGAGGATTTTTTCTTTGTAGGTCGCCAGTCGGTCGAGCAGATTTTCCAGCGCGCCGGACTGCTCGCCTGCCGCCACAAGGTTGGCATAGAGGGCGTCGAAGTGTTTCGGATGCTTGCGCAGTGCGCCTGACAGGCTTGTACCGGTCTCAACGTCGGTGCGGATATCGTTGAGCAGGCGGCCCAGTGCCGGATTGCCGGCGCCCTTGATGGCGATGTCGAACGACTGCAGCAACGGCACGCCGGCACGCATCATCGTGGCCAGCTGGCGCGTGAAGATGGCCACGTCCTTGTCCTTGACCTTGGCGCCGCGCCCAAAGGAACGCTTCTTCACCTTGGTCACCGAGATGCCCTGGCGGCGCAGCGTGGCCTGGACGACGTTCTCGGTCTGAGCCCGCATTTCACCGCGGGCGATCTTGCCGGACTTGTCCTTGCCCTCCCAGGTGAAGAGGATTTCCTTTTGTTCCGCCGATCGGCGAACGTTGCGGGCTGCTGTGGCCATTGCTCGGTCCGTGTTTCTTACTCGTTAGTTGTGGCCAGGACTTCGGTCAGCGAAGTCACTCCTTGCTTGACCTTTATAAGGCCCGACTGGCGCAGATCCTTCACGCCTTCGAGGTGAGCCTGTGCAGCAACGTCCATGGAGTTGCCGCCGGTCATGATGATGCGCTGGATTTCTTCCGTGATGGGCATCACCTGATAAATGCCCACCCGGCCCTTATAGCCGGTCCCTTTGCAGCGATCACACCCAGTGGGGCCGTACGGTAGCCATGAGCCGTCCAGATCGCTTTCGGCAAAGCCGGCATCGAGCAGCGCCTCGACCGGAATGTCCATCGGTTTCTTGCACGAACACAGCCTCCGCGCCAGACGCTGCGCGGTAATCAGGATCACGCTGGAGGCGATGTTAAAGGGTGCCACGCCCATGTTGCGCAGACGTTCCAGCGTGGTCGGTGCGTCGTTCGTGTGCAGCGTTGACAGCACAAGGTGGCCGGTCTGTGCAGCCTTGATCGAAATTTCGGCGGTTTCCAGGTCGCGGATTTCACCGACCATGATCACGTCCGGGTCCTGCCGCAGGAATGATTTCAGCGCCGCTGAGAAGTTCAGGCCGGCTTTGTCATTCATCGTGACCTGGTTGATGCCCGGCAGGTTGATTTCCGCGGGGTCTTCGGCCGTGGAGATATTCACGCCGCCCTTGTTGAGAATGTTCAGGCAGGTATAGAGCGACACCGTTTTGCCCGAGCCGGTCGGGCCGGTCACCAGCACCATGCCGTATGGGCGCTCCACTGCGTCGAGCAAGGCGCGGCGCTGGTCGGGCTCATAGCCTAGAGCGTCGATCCCCAGCATGGCGGAGCTGGGATCGAGAATACGCATCACGATCTTTTCGCCGTGCAACGTCGGCAGGGTGGATACGCGGAAGTCGATGGCCTTGGTCTTGGACAGCACCAGCTTCATCCGGCCGTCCTGCGGCACGCGCTTCTCCGAAATATCCAGGCGTGAGATGACCTTGATCCGCGCCGAGATTTTCTCCTTCAGCGCCAGCGGCGGCTGGGCCACTTCGCGCAGGATGCCGTCGGTGCGATAGCGGATGCGGTAGTACTTTTCGTAGGGCTCGAAGTGGATGTCCGAGGCGCCTTCATTGATGGCGTTGACCAACACTTTCTGGATGAAGCGCACGACGGGTGCGTCATCGATGTCCAGTTGCGCGTCGGCGGCCTGTTCCTCGGCCTCCATGCCGTCGGCCACGCCTTCAAGGTCGAAGTCGTCGCCAGTGCTCAAATTGTTGAGCGCCGTATTGGTGGACTCGGTCAGCCTGCCGAGCAATGACGCAAGCTTGTCGACTTCCACCACGATCGGGTCCACCGCCAGGCCTGTCTGGAAGCGGATTTCGTCGAGCGCGCGCAAGTTGGTCGGGTCGGCCAGCGCCACGATCAGGCGGTTGTTGCGCTTGCCCAGCGCCAACACTTGGTGCTTGAGCGCCAGCTTGTTGTCGATCGCGTCGCGCGGCACCTGCGAATCGTCGAGCGCTGCCAGGTCGAGCATCGGAAAGCCGAACGTCTCGGCGCCGAACATGGCCACTTCAAGGGCGCGCATCAAGCCCTTCTGGACCAGTTCACCGACAAATCCGCCGGGATTGCTGGTCGGGCCCGAGCAGGCGGCAGCATCGGCTTCCTTGAGCCGACCATGCTGCACGAGTGCACGTGCGAGGCCTGACAGGGCGAGTTGTGGGTTGGCCGCCATGACGCTTATATAAAATCAGACACTTGGGCTGGATACTTGATGTTGCCTGCGAATCGACCAGCATGGCAACGCATTCGGCTCTCGTCGGGGACCGCCGGTCGCATTGGAGTCCCTTCCGCTCTCAGGCGTGACGAGGCCATTATCGGTTTCGTTCCACTGCAAACGGCATGCCACTGGCGTCCTTGAATCCAATATGCCCTTTTGGGTAGTAGGCGTTCACCCTTGTGGTCAGCCACGCCGCGGACGGAAGAGTCGCGCGGCCTTGATGCGGCGGTCTTCCGTATGCAGAACTTCGATCGGCACGTCGCCGACCTTGATCGACAGGCCCGATTCGGGGATGTCCTGCAAGTATTCAAGCACCAGCCCGTTGAGTGTCTTCGGTCCATCCACGGGCAGATCAAGTCCCAGACGGCGGTTGATGTCACGCAGCGAGCGCGCACCGTGCACCACCACCGAGCCGTTTTCGTCCCACGCGAGTGCATCGGCTGAGCCGGGCGTCGAGGTCGTGAACTTGCCGATCAACTCCTCGACGATGTCTTCCAGCGTCAGCAGCCCGAGGACTTCGCCGTATTCATCCACCACCAGCCCCATACGCTGGCGGTTCTCCTGGAAGAACTGTAGTTGGGAATAGATCGGCGTGCGGGCGGGAATGAAGTACGCACTGCCGAGCATTTCACGCAATTGCGCATGATCCAGCCGTCCGCCCAGCAAAGATGGCAGAAGCCGACGCTGGTGCAGGATGCCGACGATGTTGTTCGGCTCGCCTTCGTACACCGGCAGGCGAGTGTGATAACTGGTCGCGATCTCTTGTTGCAGTGTTTCGATCGGGGCGGCGAGGTCCAGCGCTTCCATCGAGCCGCGCGGCGTCATGACGTCCTCCACCGCCACCTCTTCAAGATCGAACAGGTTCACCAATATCGAACGATGCTTGGGCGGAATGAACGGGCTGGCTTCCAGCACCAGCGTGCGGATCTCCTGCGGAGACAACTGGGCCTGCGTCGGCGAGCGCTGCAGTCGCAGCAGACGCAGGATGCCGCTCACGAACAGATTGAGGAACGCCACCACCACGTAGCTGGCGCGCAGCAGGGGCGAGAGCACGTATGACACGGCGGGCGCCAGCCGGTCGGCATGGTTCGCGCCTACCACTTTCGGTGTGATCTCCGAAAACACCAGGATCAGGAAGGTAACCGCCAGCGTGCCAACGCCCAGCGCCCACTTCTCTTCGCCGAACATCCGTAGCGTGATCACGCTGACCAAGGTGGCCGCGGCGGCGTTGATCAGATTGTTGAACAGCAGCACAACGCCGAGGAGTCGTTCTGGGCGCGCCAGCAGTGTCAGCGCCAATTGGGCGCCGCGTGCGCCGTGCGTGGCGGCATTCTTCAGCCGGTAGCGGTTGGCCGCCATCATCGCTGTTTCGGCCAGCGAGAAGAAGCCCGATGCGGCCAGCAACACCGCCAGCAGCACGATCTGCAAGGTGAACGAGTTGTCGGTCACGGGGCGCGCGCGGAAAGCCGTCCGGTCAGGGCGCTCAGTTCGCCCGGATACGACCCAGCAGCGCGGTCGTCGAGCGCTCGTGCTCGAAGGGAATCGAATGCACGCTGCCGCCCCAGCCGAGCACCTCCGTGTAGCCGACGATCTTCTCCACCGGCCAGTCGCCCCCCTTGACGAGAATGTCCGGACGGCAAGCGCGGATACGTTCGATCGGCGTGTCTTCGTCGAACCACGTCACCAGATCTACGCAGTCCAGCGCAGCGGCCACTGCTGCACGGTCGGCCAGCGTATTGATGGGGCGATCATCGCCTTTGCCAAGACGTCTGACCGAGGCGTCGGTATTGAGCGCCAGCACCATTGCCGCACCCAGCGCGCGAGCCTGGGCCAGATACGTTACGTGGCCGCGATGCAGGATGTCGAATACCCCGTTGGTAAACACCAGCGGGCGAGCCAATGTGGCCACACGCTGGGCCAGATCTTCGGGCGGGCAGATCTTGGCTTCAAAGGCGGGGCGGGCGTAGTTGTGCGGATCGGACATCGTGGGCGGGCGGCCAAGTAACCGCAAATAGTGACAGTGGAAGGTCGCAAGTGTAGCGCACGCGCCACAGCCCGACCTGCTTGCATATCTTGGCCAGTTAAACGTTTGACCGCGCGTGTCGCCATGTCCCGACGGGCAGTGGCAAACATTCCGCCATCTTTGACGGCAATATCGCAGCCCCGCTATACGGGCGGATGATCCTGAATATGCCGGTGCACTGATGCATCAAGGCAATACGGATGTCAGAATGTGGGAGCTTGCCGATATAGATGTCGGTATATCGCCACCGCCCCGGGGGAAAAGTCGTGGGTGGTGAGCCCCAAGGGTTTGGCGCACAAGGCCAGGCCTGGCGCTTGCGCGCATACCCAAATCGAAAAAGGACTGGCGTCGCTGCAATGAATCCATTCGTCCGCAATATCCTGCTCGTCGATGACCACGCAATCCTGCAGCACGCGCTGTCGTCGATGCTCGAATCCTTGCTGTCCGGGGGCCAGATCCACCATGCCGCCTCTGCTCAGGAGGCCGTTTCGGCGCTGCGCAGCGGCACGCCGTTCCATCTTGTCCTGCTTGACCTGAAGCTGCCCGACAGCGACGGCCTGCGTCTTCTCGGCGTGGTGCGCAAAGAAGCGCCAGGCGTGCCGGTGGCCGTATTTTCGGGACAGGATGCGCCCATCTACCGGCAGCTCGCGCGCGAAGCGGACGTTCAAGGCTTCATCAGCAAATCCATGGCGCCTGCCGCGCTCGTTGACGGCGTGCGTACCTTGCTGGCGGGGCGCCGCTTCTTCGATGACAACGGCGAACGCCACCGTACGCCCGGCGGAGAGCCGCGCCCGCGTCCGCGCCTGTCGCCCAAGCAGGAGCGCGTGCTGTGCTGCCTGATGGAAGGCCTGTCGAACAAGGAAATTGCCAAGAAGCTCGATTTGTCCGAGCGCACGGTAAAGATGCACCTGACCTCGGTGTATCACGTGCTGGGCGTATCGACCCGCTCGCAGGCGATCCTTGTCGGGCAGACGCTTAACCTCTCGATGCCTGCGGAAGACGCCTGAGCGCCCAGCGCTCGATGAAACGTCATGGCGCTCCGGCGCGATGGCTCCTGATCAAGGCGCTTCGCCTCGGCGTGTGCCTGCTTTCTTCACGTGCCAACGCTCATGACGCCACCTCGTGTTTTAGGTTCTGATGCCCTGCCGCGCGGAAGCGTGGCATTGGCCGTCGCGGCGGTGGCCGGCGTCGGGCTGGCTGCCGTCGAACCGCTGACGTGGTGGGGCTGGCTGTGTGTCATCGCGATCTGGGTCGCCGTGGCGTGGCTGTTCGTCGCCGCGTGGCATGCGCAGGAATCCGCCAGCGTTGCTGACCCTGCCATGCCGCCAGCATCGCTGCCCGCGGCGCCGACAGTCACCGGACCGGGCCGCATACCGATGACCGACGAGGAAGCCGATGAGCGCATGCGGTTCATCGCCGCCGCCGGGCACGATCTGCGTCAGCCCCTGCAGGCGATCTCGCTGTTCGCCGCCACGCTCAATACGCATGATCTGCCACCGCCTGCCCGCGAGATCGGCCAGAACCTCGAAGCCTCGGCCGAGGCTTTGTCGACACTGTTTGAAGAAGTCATGGCGCTGGCGCGCCTGAGCGCCGACCGCGAACATTTCGCCGAGCGCCCGGTTTCCCTGCGTGCCTTGTTGTCGGCGGCAGTCGCCAACCATCTGGAGGACGCTCACGACCACGGCCTGCATCTGCGCCATGTTGACACCCGATTGCGCGTATTGGCCGACGAGGCGCAACTGGCGCGCGCGCTTGACCGACTCATTGCGCATGCCGTGGCGGTGTCAGAAGGCGGCGGCGTGCTGGTCGGGTGCCGTGCGCGCGAAGGGCGCGTGCTGATCCAGGTGTGGGATACGGGCGAGGGTATTCCGGAAGCGCAGCTCGCCCATCTCTTCGAGCCCTTCTCGCCTTATGGCAAACGCTTCAATGATCGTGCGCTCGGTCTGGTCATGGCGTTCCGCATCGCTCGTCGCATGAACGGCAGCCTGACCGTTCGTTCGGTGCCCGGCAAGGGCAGCGTGTTCTCGCTTTCACTGCCCCGCGTGGCGCGCGTCGCTCAGTAGCGCGGCATCCGCTTCATCCTGCGGGCCGGACACGCGCCTCGTTCTGGCGCTGGCGGTAGTGCGTTTCGATCTGTTGCGTCACGGCTTGCCACATCGGTTGGATGGATGGGCGGATATGCTGGATGATTTCCGGCACGTGCATGACCGACGGTATACGTATGCCGCGGTGTTCCACCGGCCCGCCCACGGGCGCGATATTCACCCCCAGGCGGCCAAAGTGCTGCGCCAGACGCGGCTCGGTCAGCGTGAAGATGTATTCGATGCCGTAGCGGTCGGCCATCGCCACCGCCCCCAGATACAGGCCCACCGGAATGAACGGAAAGCGCGGATGGCTCGTCGAGCCAAAGTCGCTGGCTTTGAGGCTGACGCCCTGTGATTCCTCGCCGCGACGACGGCGGAAGTCATGCATGATCGCCAGCCTCGAAACCTCGGCGATGCGATCGCGCTGCAAATGCTCGGGGTCGATCGTGTCGCGCCACAGCGTGTTGCGGCAGGTCAGCTCAAAGGGCAGGGGGCGATTGCGATCCTCCGGCGCGGTCAGCACCACGCGGGCGCAGCCGACCAGTCGATGTCCGCTGCTGGCCGTGGTGCGCATCAGGCAGTGCACCGCTTGCTTGTCGTATTGATCGCTCTCTCGGCTGTCGGGCCGGATGGGCTCGAACCCAAGCTCTCGGCAATAGACGTCGTGGCGGATGAAGTAGACCTCATCGCGCGTTTCCTCAGTGAGTGCAGGGACGATCTCGAAGCGACTGGCGAATCCTTCGCCGAGCCGTGATCCTTGGGGACTGTTTTCCGGAAGCATCGTGTGCCCCTTATGAGTTGTCCTGGCGGCAAGGAGGGAGCGGAGCGCCACCGAATCGATTACGTGTTCTTTCAAATGGCCCGCCGCAGCGCATCGGTAATGGGCAACCGCGCACAGCGCAGGGCCGGCGGTATGCCCGCCAGCACCGTGGCACCAAGACCGATCACCGCCGCGCTGACGATGTCCGACAGCGACGGGCTGATATGCGCGATATAGCCGATGTCTGAGCCCGGCGCAGGTGGCATTGGTATGCCCACAAACGAAATCAGCGCCGCAGCACCCATGCCGACCAGCGCGCCAAGCACGGCGCCCACCAGCCCCAGCACAAGCGTTTCGGTCAGGATCAGCATGCGCAGCGCGCCATTGCGGGTACCCAATGCACGCAACGTGCCGAATTCAGGAATGCGCTCGAAGGCGCTCATATTCACGCTGTTGGCCACGCTGAGCAGCACCATCGCCAGCACGATCAGTTGCAGCACGCCGAACTGGCGCTGATACAGCGCCACGGTTTTTTCGTAAAAATCGGACAGGGTGTGCCATTCCCTCACGGCCAGTTGCGGGCCGAGCTGCTGGCGCAACTGTTGGGCGATGGCGTCCGTCTGCGTGGTCTCGTCCAGCCGCAAGACCAGTACATTCACACTGTCGGTATCGAGCAACGTCTGCGCTGCGGTGAGTGGCACACGCAACGCACGTGCATCGAAGTCCTTCGAAAAGCTGCGAAAGGTGCCGACCACTTCGACATCGATCGTGTTCATCGCACCGTCGGGCGTGCTTGCCAGCAACGTCAGTGGCTCGCCCGGGCTGGCCCCCAGCGCGGTGGCCAGTCCTTCGCCGAGCAGCACGCCGAATTCATCCTTCGGCGTCAGGTCTCGTCCCGCCACGATATGCAGCCCCGTTCCCAGCCGCGCTTCGGCGGCGGGTTCAACACCGAAGCCGATGATCGAATAGTCGCGGCGCCCATTGTTGAGCACGCCCGAAAACGACAGCCGGCCCATCACGTCGGCCACCCCCGGCACCGCACCCACCGTGCGACGCAATGCGGGGGCGTCATGCAGCAACACGTCGCCCGTGGCGCGGTTGGCGCTGGCAAAGTACTGCGGCACGGCGATCTGTATGTGCCCCGTCTGCGAACTGATGAACGCTTCGCCCAATTGCGTGACGATGTCGCGCACGAAGCCTGCCGACAGGATCAGGCTTGCCACGCCGACGATGATCGCGAACAGCGTCGTCAGCGAGCGCGCCGGCTGGCGCAGAAGGTTGCGCAGCGCCAACGTCCAGGTCATCGCCCGGCCCTCAGCGCGTTGACGATGTTCATACGCGACGCTCGCCATGCCGGCAGCACGCTCGCGATCAAAGTCGTCAGCATCGCCAGTAGTAACGCATCCAATGCCACGCCCCACGAGAACCGTATCTGTCCGATAAAACCATGTGCCATCCCCGGCGGGGGAGGCATGGGAATGCCGATCTGCGACAGCAGTGCTGCCAGTGCTGCGGCCAGTGCAATGCCGACTACGCCGCCGACCACGCCCAGCAACACGCCCTCTACGAGAAACAGCCGCAGCACGTCGCGACGACGGGTGCCGACAGCCAGCGTGGTGCCAATCTCCGATGTGCGCTCAGCCACGCTCATCGACAGCGTATTGGCAATCGACAGCAGGATGATCAACGCGATGATCGCGCGGATCACCGCCAGTTGCCGTGAAAAAAGCGCCACTGTCTTGGTATAAAAGTCCGCTTGTGCATGCCATGGCGTGATGGTCAGCCCGGCATCCTTCAGTGGCGTACGCAACGCCGCGACGAATGCGTCCGTCGCATCGGTATCGTCGAGCAACCCGACGTAGCTCGTCGCGCCCTGCGTGCGCACTAGTTGCTGTGCAATGGCGAGCGGCAGACGCAGATAGGCATCGTCATACGCTTTTGTGGACGTCGAAAAAATTCCGACCACGGTGCATTCGACGGCGTTCTGGCTGCCGCTCGCGGTATGCGCCAGCAGCACCACGCGCTGCCCCACACGCGCGCCGATGGCGGCAGCGAGCCCTTCGCCGACGATCACTGCGGGCTCGTTGGCCTGCGTCAGCCTGCGGCCCTGCAGGATGTTCAGTTCGCGCCCGATGGAGGCTTCGCGAACCGGGTCAATCCCTTCGCCAAGAAACCCCGCCGATTGTTCGCCGACCGAGATCAGCCCGCTGACAGCCAGGCGTGGCGCGAGCGTTTCCAGTCCGGGCTGTCGGCGTACGCCGTCGAGCGCCTTATCGTCCGGCGCAATCAGGTAACGGTACGGGTCGGCCAGTCCCTTTTCGAGATAGGCGCCCCGCGTGATCTGAAAATGCCCAAGGTTGGAATAGATCACGCTGTCGCGCATGGCGACGAAGATCCAGTCGATAAACCCCACCGCCAGCACATAGGCGGCGATGCCGCACACGATGGTGACTGCGGCGAGCGAGGTGCGCCCAGGGCTGCGCGTGAGGTTGCGCGCGGCCAGTTGGGCGTCATGGACGAGGCTCACGGCAGGTCCTCGCGCAACACGCGGTTGTAGCGCCCAGGGGCGATGATGTCGCGCGGATCGAACACCTGTTTCAAGTCCGCCACGTGTTGCCAGAACGACTCGGAATGCCCGCGTGTGTCGGCGGCGATATACGACATCATGTCGGCGCGGGACCGATATACCGACAGACCCTGTGCTTCGATGCTGGCCAGCAGCGCATCGGCGCATTCCTGTGCGCGTGTCGTTGCAGCATGGTCGCTGCGGTCGAACAGCAGATTGATCACGGCTACCAGCGTCAAGTCGGTCTCGATGTTCAGTGTCGTGTACAGCGTGTGCCCAAAGCGCGCTGCCACGTCGTGCAGCCGGCGCAGGACGCCGACCGATGCCATGCCGCGCAAGGGCAGCACCGGGCAGATGTACATCAGCCCGCAGCGAGAGGCGTCCAGCTCGTCCACGGGCGCATCCGGCGCGCTGCCGAACTTCAGCATCAGATTGCGCACGGCGATGCTCGACGGTATGCCGGTCGCCAGTCCATGCAGCGGCTTGGTCGCCACCGCAGCAGCGATGAATGGGCGCAAGGGCCCGATGTGCCCGAGCACGCCTCGCAGGCTAATGGCGGTGTCGAGCAAGCGGTCCGTCACCACTCGCAATTGCGCGCGTCCGCCCAGTGCTGCGCGTATTGCGCGCACCGCCGCACGCACCTGGGCCCGCGTGCCGGCGATGCCCGCCAGCCCCGTCCACGGGTGCGGTGCCACGCGCCGCAGCACGTCGTCCGCTTCAGCAGGGGCTTTGGCGGGCGCCACGCCACACTCGTCGACGAGAAAACGCATCACGCTCTCGTGCAATGTCGCATGCGTGCGTGCGCGATTGCCAATGTGGGTGACGGCCGGCAGCGCACCGCCGCGCTTCAGATGCGCGAGCGTGTCGATTACGCCCGGCAGGTCGTCTTCGCGCGGAATGCCGATCGACACGGCGACGTGGCACTCCTGCCTGGGGCGCAGGCGCAGGCACGCGCTGGTCACGATGCCGTAATTGCCCTGAAAGAACAGACCGTCGAGCTGCGGTCCCAGGCCGTAGGGATGACAGGTGGCGACGGGCGAGTCTTCACCGAGGCGCCGCAGGCCGGTGTAGAGGAGCTCTGCCTTGCCGGTGATGACTTCCAGTCCGAACACGTCGTCGCGGCGTGGGCCGAAGTAGCCCACGCCCCGGTCCAGTGAAGCGCCCAGCACGCTGGTCTCGCGCGCCGAGCCGGTCACGTTGAAGTACACCGACGGCACGTGTTCGGCGAGATAGTCCGCCAGTTGCCCCTGTGTGACGCCGGGTTCGATGATCGCGACAGGGTTGTCGGGCCCGATATCTTCCGCGTTGCGTATGGCGCGCATGGCGGACAGGTCGACCAGCACGCACCCCGCCGCCGCTGGCGAGCGCGAACCGTAACCCCAGTTGAAGCCGGTGGAGACCGGATACAGCGGAACGTTGGTGTCGAATGCGGCAAGCACGAGCGCGCGCACTTCGTTGAACCGTGCGTGGTGTGACGCGACCGATCAGGGGTTGTTCGCGGGCGGTGATGTTCTGCGTGGCGCGGGCCAGACGATCCGGGTCCGCGTCGAATGGAATACCGGCGTTGCTGAGCCGGGTAAAGAAAGCTTCTGGCGTTCGCAGTGGTGGCATGGGGACCGAAAAAATAAGGCTGCCGCCTTGCGGCAGCAGCCTTTATTGCCCGTGTTCAGCCCTGTGGCTGACGCATTTATGCCGGCGTCTTTTGACGGCGACGACGGCTGGCCAGACCCAAGGCCCCGAGACCCAGACTCAGCAGCGCAAGGCTGGCCGGTTCCGGCACCAGGTTGAAGTCCACACCACCGGAGGTCTGACCCAGCGAGATGTAGAGGATGCCCGTGTTCGGATCGGTGTAGCGCGTTACGCCCTGTGCGGTGTTGTTGAACTCCGAGAAGGCCAGCGTGTAGAACGGATCCGGGTCGGTGAAGAACGTCTTGCCGAAGGCGGTCAGGTCGAACGAGGTCAGCGCGTTGATGGCCGTGCCGCCCAGCGCATTCAGCGAAGCCACGCCCTGGATCAGCGTGCCCGAACCGATTTCCTTCGCGTTCGCACCGTGCGTCACCGACGGCGGGGTCGAATCGACTGCCGTGGTGAAGGTGCTCAGCGGACCGCTCAGCGATTCACCGTAGAGCGTAAAAGTCAGCGACACGATCTGGTACGTGCTGCCCGCGGCGCCGTAGGAGCCCGACACCAGCTGCGTCACGTAGCTGAATTCAGCCCACAGTTGGTAGTCGATGCCGATGCCCGACACACCCGGCAGAATGTTCAGGTTGTTCAGCGAGAAGCCTTCCAGCTGCAGGAAGCCCTGGCCTTGCACCGTGCCACCGCCGGGATCGGCGAAGGTCAGCAGCGAGTTGGTGCCACCCTTGGTGAAGTTAGCGTCGAACGGGGAGCGGGCGCTGCCAAAGGCACCCGGCGTCACTTCAAATACAGGGACGGCGGCAGCTTGCGTCGCCATGCCCAGGCCGAACGACATGGTGGCCGCTACCAGCGCGCCACGGGCCCACTTTGAAACAGATGGCAGGTTCATCAGAGTTCTCCTTCAGAGAGTCATTCAGGGCGAAACCTCACGGGCGAGGTGTCGGACGAGTGTTCTGGTCCCTGTAGAGCGAAACGCATGCCAGAATAAAAAACATCAATAAATCATATGGTTGCATGCGTCTTTCTGAGCGTCCGACAGTGATGTGTAAAGCAGGGCGACAGTGCGCCGGGGTCGAGGGACTTCGTCCTCTCGGGCAAGGGGCTTGTCGTCTGTCCTTGTCTGCCATAAGAACGGTGCTGATGTTGCGTCGCGGGACTGCGGCGGCATGGCGCGCTGGCTGGCGTTCGGCCGGATTGCGGATCGCTGCCGGACGCAAAGAGGGGTGTATTGCCCACAGGGGCGGCGCCGCAATGCGTGCGGGAAAGCGTGTGATTTTTCGCGCGGGTCTTTTTCCCATGCGGGTAACATCCGCGATCGAATCGGACGGTCCGAACTACCAAATTCTGGAGGTGTGAGATGTCGTTTGCGTCGTTGAATGGGTATGTCAAAGCCTGGCGGATGGCGATCATGGCCCTGGCTGCCATCGTGCTGTCAGCCTGTGCCCAGACTTATCCGGCTGCGCCGGCCACGGCTTCGTCGCCGGAATACAACTACATCATCGGCCCGGGCGATCAAGTGAGCATCGCCGTGTGGCGCAACCCCGAACTGTCAACGTCCGTGCCGGTGCGCCCGGACGGCAAGATCACCACGCCGCTGGTCGAAGACCTGCCGGCAGCCGGCAAGGACGCCAGCGCGCTCGCGCGCGATATCGAAAAGTCGCTCGCCAAGTACATCCGCGAGCCGGTGGTGACCGTCATCGTCACCAGCTTCATCGGCCCCTACAGCGAGCAGATCCGCGTGGTGGGCGAAGCCGCCAAGCCGCAAGTGCTGGCCTACCGCCAGAAGATGTCCTTGCTTGACGTGATGATCGCCGTGGGTGGCATGACCGATTTCGCCGACGGCAACCACGCCACCATCCTGCGCACCTCCGAGGGCAACAAACAGTACAGCGTGCGGCTGTCCGATCTGCTGCGCAACGGCGACGTCTCGGCCAACGTCGAGGTCAAGCCGGGCGACGTGCTGGTGATCCCGCAAAGCTGGTTCTGACCGTACAGGTCTGTGAAGTGCACCGCCGCGTCGCGCGGCGGTGACCGGAGCGCAGGGGCAAACACCTGTCGCGCCCCCTTCTCGATGCAGGTGAAACGACATGGACGAGTTGTTGCGGCAGTTGTGGGCATACGTGCGGGGCGCCTGGGCGTACCGCTGGTGGGGCATGGCGGTGGCATGGGTGGTCGGCGTGGTCGGCGCGGTGTTTGTTTACACCCTTCCGCCCAAGTACGAAGCCAGCGCTCGCATCTTCGTCGATACGCAGTCGGTGCTGGCGCCGTTGATGGCCGGACTGGCGATTCCGCAGGACGTCAATCAGCAGGTGGCCATCCTGTCGCGCACCTTGATCTCGCGTCCCAACATCGAAAAACTCATCCGCATGGCGGACCTCGATCTGGCGACCAACACCAAGCGCCAGCGTGACGAGCTGGTCGAAAGTGTCACCTCCCGCGTGCGCATCATGAGCACCGGGCGCGACAATCTGTACACGCTCGCCTATATGGACACCAACCCCGAGCGCGCCAAGCGGGTCGTGCAGTCGCTGGTGTCGATCTTCGTGGAGTCCGGGCTCGGAGATAAGCGCAAGGACACCGATTCGGCCCGCCGTTTCATTGACGAGCAGATCAAGAACTACGCGCAAAAGCTCGACGAAGCAGAATCGCGGCTGAAGGAATTCAAGCTCAAGAACCTATCGGTGCTGGGCGATGGCGGCAAGGACGCGCTCGGCCAGATGGGCGACACCATGGCCAAGCTGCGCGCATCCGAACTCGAACTGCGCGAAGCCGAAAATTCGCGCGACGCCATCAAGCGCCAGCTCGCGGGCGAAGAAACCGTGTTGCTGCCCGACAGCCCGAGCGCGTCCGGTGTGTCGATTCCCGAAATCGATACGCGTATCGAGTCGCTCAAAAAGAGCCTTGATGAACTCTTGCGTGTCTACACGGAGGCGCACCCGGATGTCATCGGTACGCGTCGTGTGATCGCGCAGCTCGAAGCGCAGCGCGCCGACGAAATCAAGGCCCGTCGCAAGGCGGGTTCGCAGATCGGCAACGTCAATGGCAACCCGGTCTATCAGCAGCTCAAGGTCTCGCTCAATGAATCGGAAGCTGGCGTGGCGGCACTGCGCACGCGCGTGGCCGAATACCAGGCGCGCGTGGCGCAACTGCGTGACTTCATGAAACTCGGGCCGCAGGTTGAGCAGGAATACGCACAGCTCAACCGCGACTACGACATCAACAAGCGCAACTACGACACCCTCGTATCGCGGCGCGAATCGGCAGCGATCTCGGTCGACATGGAAGCCACCACTGGCGTGGCCGACTTCCGCCTGATCGATCCGCCTTCGGTGCCGACCAAGCCGGCCGCGCCGAACCGTTCGCTGCTGATGCCGCTGGTGGGGCTGCTGGCCATCGGGGTCGGCATTGCCTTCGCGTTGCTCGTCTCGCAACTGCGGCCGACGTTCTTCGATACCCGTGCGCTGCGCGAATTCACCGGCTTGCCGATCCTTGGATCGGTTTCGCTGACGCCCAACCCGGAACGCATCAGTCGGGAGCGCAAGAGCCACTTCGCCTTTGCTGGCGCGCTGGGGTCATTAGTGGCGGCTTTCGGCGCGCTGACGATCGTCATCGCCGTGCTCAGTTGATCGAAAAAGGGGAGATGACGTGAGCATCATCGAAAAAGCAGTCGAACGCCTGGACCAGCTCAAGCGCGCGGGCGTGACCGTCGACACCCCGGAAGTCGCAGCCGCCGAAACCGTGCCCACGCCGCCGCTGACAGAACCGGTTGCAGCCGTTGCCCCGGCCGTCGTGGCGCACACCGCAACCGTGGCGCGTGCGCAGCCGGAAGCGCCCATCGCCGCGCCTGCGACGAACGACGACGAACCGCTGGCCACCTCGGTGCCGGGCAGCCGTCGCATCGACATCAACCTCGAACGCCTGACGTCGATGGGCATGATCTCGCCACTCAGCCCGCGCAGCATGCTGGCCGAGGAATACCGCGTCATCAAGCGTCCGCTCCTGCGCAACGTGGCCGGGCGCGGTGGCGCCATGCGCAATCCCAACCTGATCATGGTGTCGAGCTCCGTGCCGGGTGAGGGCAAGAGCTTCACCTCCATCAACCTGGCGCTGTCGATCGCCATGGAGCTGGACCACACCGTGCTGCTGGTCAACGCCGACGTCTCGCGCCCTTCGGTGCTGAATCTGCTCGGCCTGCCGCCTGCTCCTGGGCTCATGGACGTCCTGCTGTCTCCGCAGATCGAACTGCCTGACGTGCTCCTGCGCACCAACATCGAAAAACTGGCGATCCTGCCCGCCGGCATGCCGCACCAGCGTGCGACCGAACTGCTGGCGTCCGATTCAATGGCGCGGTTGCTCGAAGAGATGGCCATCCGCTACCCAGACCGCATCATCGTATTCGACTCGCCGCCGCTGCTGGTCACCACCGAAGCCCGCGTGCTCGCCTCGCACATGGGGCAGGTGGTGATGGTGGTCGAAGCCGGGCGCACCACGCATTCAATGGTCAAGCAGGCGCTGTCGACCATCGAATCCTGCCCGGTAAAGATGATGCTCATGAACAAGACGCGTGAGCCTGGCCCCGGCGGCTACTACGGCTACTACGCACCCTATGGATATGCGCAGAGCGGTCGCTGACACGATGACGCATCCACCTTGCGCACCACGGCGCATTGCGCTGGCCGTCTCGGTCGCGTTTGTGATGACTCCCGCCATGGCCGTCGAGAACTGGCATGGCGAGGCCACGTTGCGAGCGGGCGAGACCTGGACCGACAACGTTAACCTCGGGCCCGACGCCCGATCGGACTGGATCACCGAGATCACGCCCAGCATCCGTTTCTACGGCAAGGGCGCACGCACCGACGCAGACGTGTGGGCTTCGTGGCAGAACTACATCCACGCCGACGAGCAGCAGGACAACAACTCGTCGTTGTTGCTCAATGCGCGCGGCAAGGTCGAAGCCATCGAAAAGCGTGTGTGGGTCGAAGCCAATGCCGGCATGACGCAGCAGAACACCTCGATGTTCGGCGCGCAGAACACGCGCGGCTACAACAGCGACACCAACCGTAGCAACGTACGCACGCTCTCTGTCAGCCCGTATGGCATTTGGCATCTGGGAAAAGACGTCAACGCACAGGCGCGCTATCGCTACCAGTATTCGGACTCGGACTCCGCCGCGCTGTCCACGCAGAGCACGCAGAGCTATGACGCGTCGGTCATGAATGGAACGGCCTGGGGCAAGACAGGCTGGGGCGCGTCGATCAACGGCGAATACAACACCGACGGCGACCCCGCCACGCGCGACGTAAGCAATAACAGCTATCGCGTATGGCTGTCGCACAAGCTGACGAACACGGCGACCGCACAGATCTTCGGCGGACAGGAACGCAACAACTACCAGGGCGCCGATTCGGTCAATACCACCAACTATGGATTGGGGCTGACCTGGGCGATCAGCCCGACGATGGCGTTCAACGGCGACGTATCGCACAGGTTCTTCGGCACGGGCTATCACCTGCGGCTATCCAAGCGCTGGCGCATGTCGTCGTTCGAGGCGGGCGCCTCGCGTGAAGTCACCAACTGGTCGTCGTCGAGCACTGTTAACGGCTACAACTTCTCGCCGGACTTCCTGGCGCTGGATTCGGCGCTGCGCTCCAGCATTCCGGACGCCACCGAGCGCTCGGCCGAAGTGCTGCGGCAGCTCGCCGCGCGCGGCGTCACGCCATACGACTTGATGCAGTTATCGTATCTGTCCAATCAGTATTCGCTGGAGAAGCGTGAATACCTGTCTGGCGTGCTGCGCGGCACGCGCAACATGATCACGCTCACCGTGGCGCACAACAACCGTCGCCGTCTGGACGAGAGCGGCGTGGTCAACAGCGGCGGCGACCTGGCGTTCTTCGAAGCCACCGACGAGACCACCTACAACGTCACGTGGTCCAGCCGCGTGACGCCGATGTCGACCCTGTTCGCCTCGGTCAACTATTCGCGTGCACGCGGCGAAGGCGGCACGGGTGACGTCGACACCGCCTCGCGCCGGACCCTGAGTTCGGCACTGACGCTGGATCGCAAGCTGAGCCCCCAGACCGACGTGCTGCTCAGTTATCGCTATACGCGGCAGACCGGGACGGGCGCCTATACCGAGAACGTGGTGGCCGCCACCTTGTTCCATCGTTTCTAGGGGCCAAGACCACCATGTACGAGTCGTACTACGGATTCTCCGCCAAGCCCTTCCAGCTCAACCCGGATCCGAGCTTTTACTACGGCAGCCGGGGGCACCGCCGTGCCATGGCGTATCTGGAATACGGCCTGCATCAGAACGAAGGCTTCATCGTCATCACCGGCGAAATCGGCGCGGGCAAGACCACCCTGGTCCGCAGCCTGTTGCAGAAGCTTGAAGAATCCAAGGTCGTCGCCGCGCATCTGGTGAGCACGCAGATCGATGCCGATGACATTCTGCGACTGGTGGCCGGCGCATTCGGTATCCCGTCCAAGGGGATCGAAAAAGCCGATCTGTTGCTGTCGCTCGAAGCCTTTCTGGTGGCGGTGACGGCGTCGGGCAAGCGCGCGTTGCTGATCGTCGACGAAGCGCAGAACCTGACACCGCGCGCAGTGGAAGAGCTGCGCATGCTGTCGAATTTCCAGCTCGAAGATCACGCGCTATTGCAGAGCTTTCTTGTCGGCCAGCCTGAATTCCGCGAGACCATGCAGAGCCCGCACATGCAGCAATTGCGGCAACGCGTGATCGCCTCGTACCACCTCGGCCCGATGGATGCCGAAGAGACGCGCGCGTACATCGAGCATCGTCTGCGTCATGTCGGCTGGCGCGGGGACCCGCGCCTGGAACCGAGCGCGCATGCGTCCATTTTCGGCTTCACGTCTGGCGTTCCCCGTCGCATCAATACGCTGTGCGACCGCATCCTGTTGGCGAGCTTTCTCTCCGAGCAGCACACGCTGACCGACGCGATGGTCGAGGAAGTGATCCGCGAAATCCGCGAAGAACAACCGACTGTTCTCGCGCCTGTCGGGTCGGTGACACCATTTGCTTCCGCGCGCAACGACCTGCCGGAAATCAGCATCGACGGGCTCGACCTCGACGCCCTGTTCCGCGATGACGACACCGTTCGCCGGCTCGGCGACATGGCCGCCGGCTTCCAGGCGTCGCGTCTCGAAGAGCGTGTCGCGCGGCTCGAATCGACATTGGCGGCCTTCATGGGCCTGCTGCGTGAAACAGGCGCCGTGCGCGAGCCGGTTGCCGGTGCTGACAAAAAGAGCGCCAACGGCGCCTGACTGAAAGCAACGATGCCGCGCGACGGCATCGCATCCAGGACGCCACCAGAAGCGTCTGCATTCATGCACGTGCGCGCAAGCTGTCGCACGTCGAAAGGACGGCCCCGATATGAGTTCCAAAACGAACGCCCTGACCATCGACGTCGAAGACTACTTCCAGGTATCCGCATTGGCGCCGCATTTTCCGCGCGCGCAGTGGGATGACCAGGAGTGCCGCGTCGAACGCAACGTCGACCGCATCCTGGCGCTGCTGCATGAGTACGGTGCCAAATCGACCTTCTTCACGCTGGGCTGGGTGGCCGAGCGTTACCCCAAGCTGGTTCGCCTGATCGTCATGGAAGGGCACGAAGTCGCCAGCCATGGCTATGGGCACGAACGCGCATCGGACCAGACGCGCGAAGCTTTTCTCGCCGACGTGCAATTGGCAAAAGCCGTGCTCGAAGACATCGCCGGGGTAGAGGTGCGCGGCTACCGCGCACCGAGCTTCTCATTCTCGGCGCGCAATCCGTGGGCGCACGACTGCCTGCGCGAAGCAGGCTATCGCTACAGCTCAAGCGTGTACCCGGTGCGGCATGACCATTACGGCCAGCCGGATGCGCCACGCTTTCCATTTGTGCACGACAGCGGGCTCATCGAAATCCCCATCAGCACGGTGCGCGCCTTCGGGCGCAACTGGCCGGCGGGCGGCGGCGGGTACTTCCGGCTGTTGCCCTACGCGATGTCGCGCTGGTGCATCCAGCGCGTCAATGAGGACGATGACCGCCCCGCGATCTTCTACTTTCATCCGTGGGAGATCGATCCTGAGCAGCCACGTGTGACAGATGCCGACGCGCGTTCGAAATTCCGCCATTACATTAACCTCGACAAGACCGAGGCGCGGCTGTCGCGCCTGTTGACCGACTTCCAGTGGGGGCGTGTCGACGAGGTCTTCGTAGAAGCAAAACACTGACTCCGCATCCAACATGCAAGCAGCCACCACCGAAGTGCGCGTTCGCCCCCTCGACGACAGCGACCACGCGCGTTGGGACGCCTACGTGCGCGGCAACCCGGCCGCCACGTTCTTCCACCTGTCCGCTTGGCGGACGCTGATCGCCACGGTCTTCCGCCACGCGGTGCACCACCTGTATGCCGAGCGCGGTGGGCGCATCGTCGGCGTACTGCCGCTGGTGGAAGTGAAGAGTCGCCTGTTCGGCCATGCACTCAGCTCGATGCCCTTCGCAGCCTACGGCGGCATCGTGGCGGATGACACCGACGCACGCGCCGCGCTCGAAGCGCACGCCGATGCGCTCGCTCGCGAACGCGGCGTGCAGCATCTCGAATACCGCAACCTGCAGGCCGCGCACGCCGATTGGCCGAGCCAGGATCTGTACGTCACCTTCCGCAAGACGCTGGAAGCCGACGAAGAAGCCAACCTGCTCGCCATTCCGCGCAAGCAACGGGCGATGGTACGCAAAGGCATCGCCAACGGATTGCGCGAAGCGCGCGACGACGATGCGCGCCGTTTCTTCGCGGTCTACGCCGACAATGTCCGTCGCCACGGCACGCCGGCCATGCCACGTCGCTGGTTCGAAGCGCTCATGCACACCTTCGGCAACGACTGCGAAGTGATGACCGTGACCGATGCGCAGGGCAGGGCGGTGTCGAGCGTCCTGTCGTTCTATTTTCGCAACGAAATCCTGCCGTACTACGCCGGCGACATGACCACGGCGCGCGACCTTGCCGCCAACGACTTCAAGTACTGGCAACTCATGCGGCGGGCGCTCGAACGCCGTTGCACGGTGTTCGACTACGGCCGCAGCAAACTCGGCACCGGGCCATATCACTTCAAGAAAAACTGGGGCTTCACGCCGGAGCCGCTGTCGTACGAATACGTGCTCTATCGCCGCGACAGCGTGCCGCAGAACAATCCGATGAACCCCAAGTTCCGCGCCTTCATCGCGCTGTGGCAACGTTTGCCGTTGCCGGTGGCGAACACGCTCGGGCCGCATATCGTGCGCAATCTGGGATGAAACCGGCACTCCTCTACCTCGTGCATCGCATCCCCTTTCCGCCCAACAAGGGCGACAAGGTGCGTTCATGCAACCTGTTGCGCCACCTTGCGCGCAACTACCGCGTCTACCTCGGCACCTTCGTTGACGATGACGACGACTGGCAGCACGTCGGTGCGTTGCAGGCATGGTGCGAAGAAGTGGAAGTGGTTGGCCTGTCGCCGCGCGCGGCGCGCCTGCGTTCGCTGTCCGGCCTGCTCAACGGCCAGGCGCTGTCGCTGCCTTACTATCGTTCGGCACGTCTGCAGGCGTGGGTGAATCGCATCATGGCGGAGCACGACATCCATCGCGTGGTGGTGTTTTCGTCGTCGATGGCGCAGTACGCGCCGCAGACCGACGGCGTGCGCTGCGTGGTCGACTTTGTCGATGTCGACTCGGCCAAGTGGAGCCGCTATGCCGACGACCACCGTGGCGCCATGGCGTGGCTTTACCGTCGCGAAGGGCGACGCCTTGCTGCGTACGAAGAGGCCACCGCGCGCCGTGCGCAAGCCAGCGTGCTGGTATCGGAGGCCGAAGCCGACCTGCTGCGCGCACTCGCGCCCGATGTGGGCGCGCGCATCCACGGCGTGAGCAACGGCGTCGACGCCGAGTTCTTTTCTCCGGCTCATCAACTGCCTAACCCCTATCAGCCTGGCACATGCGCCGTGGTGTTTACCGGCGCCATGGACTACTGGCCCAACATCGATGCCGTGCAATGGTTTGCCAGTGAAGTGTGGCCGCGCCTGCGCGCGCAGCGCGAGGACCTGTCGTTCTACATCGTCGGGATGAATCCCGCAGCAAGTGTGAAGGCGCTCGATGGGCGGGACAGCATCGTGGTGACTGGCCGCGTGGCGGATGTGCGGCCCTATGTCGCCCATGCGGCTGTTGCTGTCGCGCCGTTGCGATTGGCGCGCGGCATCCAGAACAAAGTGCTGGAGGCGATGGCCATGGCGCGGCCGGTGGTGGTGTCTCCGCAGGCCGCCATCGGCATCGACGCGCGTGAAGGCGAAGAATGGCTGCTTGCCAGCGACGCATCGGGCTGGTTGCGCCAGATCGAGCGCGTGCTCGAAGGTCGCGCGCCGGGTATCGGGCAGCGCGCGCGCGAACGCGTCCTGGCTTCCTATAGCTGGGAGGCCAACCTCGCGCGCTTCGACGCCCTTATCGAAGGCGAGGCCATTGCGTCCCGACAAACAGCGGAGGCCGCAATCTGATGGCGCCAGACGAGCAAGCCACTTCGCTCATGAATGTGCCGCGCTCGCGTCTGCCGCTGTGGCTGGCGGTCGCCGCTGTGGCGTGGGTGCTGGCAGTGTATGCGCCGACGATCAGCACGATGGTCGGCATCTGGTATCGGTCGGACACGTTCGCGCACGGGTTCGTGGTGTTGCCGATCAGCCTGTTCCTCATCTGGCGTGCGCGGGCCGGACTGTTCGTGGCGGGTTTCGCGCCGGCATGGAGCGCGTTGGTGCCGCTCGCGCTGTGTGGCGCGCTGTGGCTTGTCGGGCGCACGGCCGACGTCAACGCCGCCATGCAGGCCGGCGTGGTCGGCATGATGGCGTGCGCGGTATGGGCATGCTGGGGGCATCGTGCGGCATGGGCGATATTGTTTCCGCTGGTGTTCATGTTCTTCGCCGTGCCGTTCGGCGAGTTTCTCGTGCCGACGCTCATGCAGCACACGGCCGATTTCGCCGTGGCGGCCATCCGCGCGAGTGGCGTGCCGGTGTACCGCGAAGGGCTGTATTTCATCATCCCCAACGGCGCATGGTCGGTGGTGGAAGCGTGCAGCGGCATTCGCTATCTCATCGCGTCGGCGATGGTCGGCGCGCTCTTTGCCTATCTCAACTACACGAGCACCTTGCGGCGCGCGCTGTTCTTCGTCGCCGCCATCGCGGTGCCGCTGATTGCCAACTGGTTGCGCGCCTACATGATCGTGATGCTGGGCTACCTCTCGGACAACCGCATTGCCGCGGGCGTGGATCACCTTATCTACGGCTGGTTGTTCTTCGGCGTGGTCATTTTCCTGCTGTTCTGGGTTGGCTCATGGTGGCGCGAAGACGCAGCACCGCTGAGTGACGCGGCGGTTCGCGCACCCCGTATGGCCAGTGCGCAGATGAACATGGCCATGTTGGTCGCGGTGGTCGCCGTCAGCGGCGTGTGGCAGCCGCTCCAGGCTGTGCTCGCCGCCCCGCGCGAGGCTGTCCCGATGTCGCTGCAGGCGCCGACCGCGCGCGACGGCTGGCAGGCCGTGAATGACAACGTGCCGTGGCATCCGGTCTACGAAGGCGCACGCGCGCATCTCATCCAGTCGTATCGCAAGGGCGACGCACTGATCACGCTACACATTTATTACTACGCCGCGCAGGCGCCGGGCCACGAACTCGTGCAGTGGGGCAACCGCCTCATCCCGAGCGAGAGCAATGCCTGGCGCATTGTCGGTTCGCAGATCGAAACCATCCCCGTGGCAGGCTCTCCCTTGCAGGTGAAATACACCGAGATCGCCGGTGCGCAACGTGCGGCGGCCTGGCATTGGCTGTGGCTTGGCGATGGCAGAACGACGCTGTCGGATCAGCGCGCCAAGCTGGCGCTGCTGCACGATCGACTCTTGCGCCAGCCAGATGACGGTGCGGCCGTATTCGTGGTGAGCGACATGGCGCAGGGATCGACAGCGGCACGCATGGCGCTTGGCGATTTCATGCGTGCGCACAGCGACGGCATCGATACCGCCCTTGCAGGAGTCCGGCCGTGAACGCCAGCCCGGCATTGATCGCGCATATCGTTCTACAGCTTTCGCGTGGGCGGTCTGGAAAACGGCATGGTCAACCTCATCAACCGCCTGCCCGCTACGCGCTACCGTCACGCGATTGTCTCGCTCACCGATATCGATGAGAGCTTCTGCTCCCGCATCACGCGGCCAGACGTCGAGTACATCGCACTGAACAAAAAGCCCGGCCATGGTGCGGCCCTGTTCCCGCGCATGTATAGCCTGCTTGGCAAGCTCAAACCCGCCATTACCCACACCCGCAATCTTGCCGCGCTGGAAATGAACGCCCCAGCGTGGGCGGCGCGCGTGCCGGTGCGCGTGCACGGCGAGCACGGCCGCGACGTGTCCGACCCGGACGGCAGCAATCGCACCTACCAATGGGTACGTCGCGCCTACAAACCGTTCGTGACGCACTACATCGCCTTGTCGCAGGACCTGGAGTCGTATCTCGCAGGGCCGATCAAGGTCGCGGAGCGGCGGCGTTCGCTGATCTGCAATGGCGTCAACGCCGAACGCTTCGCTCCCTCGCGGCACGAAGCATCGCCGCACGGTTTCCCCTTCGACGATCCGGCGCTCTACGTCTTCGGCACGGTCGGCCGGTTGCAGGCCGTCAAGGACCACGTCGGCCTGATCCGCGCCTTCGCCGCGTTGCGCGCTCGCGGCGACATGCAACATGCGCGGCTGATGATCATCGGCGAAGGCCCATTGCGCGCAGAGATCGAGCAAGTCGTGCGCGAGGCTTCCCTTGAAGGGCTGGTGTGGCTGCCGGGCGAACGCGAAGACGTGCCGGCGTTGATGCGCCGGATGGATTGTTTCGTCCTGCCGTCGCTGGCCGAGGGCATCTCGAACACCGTATTGGAAGCCATGGCCTGCGGCCTGCCCGTGATTGCGACACGCGTGGGGGGCAACGCTGAATTGGTGGAGGAGGGGGTGACCGGCGCGCTCGTCCCCGCGGCTGATCGGGATGCCTTGGCTCGATGCATGGGCGCTTATGCCGGACAGCGGGGAATGGGCGAGCGGCAGGGGATTGCTGCGCGGGTGCGGATCGAGCAGGAGTTCAGCCTTGATGCGATGGTGGGGAGGTATGACGCGCTGTATCAGCGGCTAATGGGAGGGGGGTAGAGGAGCGCGGGTGTCGCACGCTGTCGAAAGCCCTTTCTTGCTTGGGGCCTGGTCTTTCGGGCTTGGTCTCGACTGCTTGATTACGTTTGCCGGGGGTTCGTCCCGATGGGCAAATGTTGGTCGTGATGCGACACGGGAAGGACTGCCCTTTCTTGCTTGGGCTTTCATCTATCAACGGTAGTGACGACTGCTGAAGCTCGACGGCCGGGAGTTCGCCCCGGCGGGCGAGTAACTTCTTTGTTATCGACAAAGAAGTCACCAAGAAAGCGACCCCTGCATTGCCGCCCACCTTCGGTGGGTCCCCTGCGCTACTCGTCAAGTCAGGCGGCTGCGGAACTCGTCGCTGCGCTCCTCAGACAGTCCTCGCCGACCCGCTGCGCGGGCAACCTGACTTGCCTGCGTTGCTCGGCGGCTCAAAAGGGGCCAGCAATAGCAAACACCTCGAAGTGCGTGGAGCTAAAGCCTCTTCATTGCGTGTGACACGTCATGCGTGTACCAGGTGGCGCGTGCAACACGCGCAGCGAGGTTCTTAATGACGAGTAACCAAGAGGGAAAGAGCGAAGCGTCATCCGCCGTTCTCAAACCGACGACGCTGCCTGATCAACGATGACGGCAGATTGGCGAAAGCGTCAGCGGAAGTACGAGCAGCTAGAAGCCGGGGCTTTTGCCTTTCGCCCGAACAACCATGTTGCGTGGTGTGGGCACCCCATTCAGCGTCGCCGAGCAGCACAGGGCGAGAAGGCTGCCCCGCGCAGCGGGGTCGGCGAGGACTGTCTGAGCCCGAAGGGCGAGTTCCGCAGCCGCCTTCTCGACCGCGCAGCGCAGGGGATCGGCCAACGGCCGACGATGCTGTGGGGCCGCTTCTTTGGTGACTTTCTTGTCGGGGACAAGAAAGTTACTCGCCCGCCGGGGCGACTTCCCGGCCAACGTAATCAAGCAGTCGCGACCAAGCGAGAACAACCAGCCAGAAAGCAAGAAAGGGCTTCTATTTCGATAACAAAGAAGTTACTCGCCCGCCGGGGCGAACTCCCGGCCAACGCACTCAAGCAGTCGCGACCAAGCGAGAACAACCAACCAGAAAGCAAGAAAGGGCTTCTATTCCGACAACAAAGAAGTTACTCACCCGCCGGGGCGGACTCCCCGTCAACGCACTCAAGCAGTCGAGACCAAGCTCGAACAACCAGCCAAAAGGCAAGAAAGGGCTTTTCAATCAGCCCAACCCCGAAGAAACCGCCATGGCGGATAACGCTCCGCTTTTCCGCCCTACGGCACCGGCCCACGCTGTCAGATGCCCCCAACCCCAAAGGAACCCCATCGGCAGACAACACACCCCAACACCCAGAAACCACATCGATATGGCGCGAAAGTACTTCGCCCAACCCCGTAAACCCCCTGTGGCTGCCAAGAAAACCAGCCGCAACGGCCCTCAAAACACCCAATGACCAGCCGCCCGCAAGGGCAGAGGCGCCCTGTAAAGGCGCCAAAGCGCCAGAGAATCACACCAACCGAGGCGCATTGCACGGCAGACCCCACGCAAAAGCGCTGTAATCCGCACAAGAACACCCAGACAGATCGTCGGCACAGACGACGGCAACACCTCAACAGCGAGCGCCTCACGTCCGGCGCGTGGCATCAACCGGCTTCAAACTGGAAGGCGATGGCATGTGTGGCATAGCAGGCATGTTCGACACCGTCGGTACGCGCGAGGCCCCTCGCGGACTGGTCGAACGGATGAGCAACGTACTGTCGCATCGCGGCCCCGACTCCGCGGGTTTTCACTTCGAACCCGGCGTGGCGCTGGCCCATCGTCGCCTGTCGATCATCGATGTCGAAGGCGGCTTCCAGCCCCTGTTCAATGAAGACGAATCGGTGGTCGTCGTCTTCAACGGCGAAATCTACAACTTCCAGCAACTGGTGCCTGAGCTCGAAGCGCTCGGGCACGTCTTCCGCACGCATAGCGACACGGAAGTCATCGTCCACGCGTGGGAAGCCTGGGGCGAAGCGTGCGTTACGCGTTTTCGCGGCATGTTTGCCTTTGCGCTGTGGGACCGCAATCGCCGCACCTTCTTCCTCGCCCGCGACCGTCTGGGCGTCAAGCCGCTGTTCTACGCCGTGCTGCCCGACGGCATGCTGCTGTTCGGCTCCGAGTTGAAGGCGCTGATGCAACACCCGGGGCTGTCGCGCAACATCGATCCGCAATGCGTGGAAGAGTATTTCGCGCTGGGCTACGTGCCCGAGCCGCGCACCATCTTCACGTCCGCCGTCAAACTGCCGCCGGCACACACCCTGACCCTGCGCGCGGGTGAGCGTGTACCGGCGCCACGCGAATACTGGGATGTCCGCTTTGCGCCCGACGCCGCCATCGAAGAAGCCGAAGCCGCGCGCGGGATCATCGAGCGACTGACGGAGTCGGTGCGCCTGCGCATGATTGCCGACGTGCCGCTGGGGGCTTTTCTGTCGGGTGGCGTCGATTCGAGCGCGGTGGTTGCGACCATGGCCGGATTGTCGGCCTCGCCGGTGGTGACCTGCTCGATTTCGTTCGACGACCCCTCGTTCAACGAATCGCAATTCGCCGGGATGGTGGCCGAGCGCTACCGCACGGCGCATCACGTCGAACAAGTGGCGAGCGACGATTTCGATCTGCTCGATACGCTGGCCGAGTTGTACGACGAACCGTATGCCGACAGTTCGGCCATCCCGACCTGGCGAGTGTGCCAGCTTGCGCGGCGACACGTGACGGTGGCGCTGTCCGGCGATGGCGCGGACGAAAGTCTTGGCGGCTATCGTCGTCACCGCCTGCACTTGATGGAAGAACGCATGCGCCGTGCGTTGCCGTTGGGCGTGCGCCGCCCGGTGTTTGGCGTGCTGGGCCGTTGGTATCCGAAGGCCGATTGGGCACCGCGCATGTTCCGGGCCAAGACAAGCTTTCAGGCGCTCACCCGCAACGCCGTCGAGGCGTATTTCCATACCGTATCGGTGATGCGCGACGAGCAACGCCAGCAGCTCTACAGCGACGCCTTCCGTTCGCGTCTGGCCGGCTACAACGGGATCGAAGTGTTCAACCGCCATGCCGTGCGTGCGGGCACCGACGACGCGCTGGCGCTGATCCAGTACCTCGATCTCAAGACCTATCTGGTCGGTGACATCAACACCAAGGTTGACCGCGCGTCGATGGCGCATTCGCTCGAAGTGCGCGAGCCATTGATGGATCACGAATTGGTCGAGTGGCTGGCACGTATCCCGAGCGACCTGAAGATTCGCGGCAACGAGGGCAAGTACGTCTTCAAACGCGCGCTCGAACCCATGCTTCCGCATGAGGTGCTGTACCGGCCCAAGATGGGTTTTGCCGTGCCGCTGGCGCGATGGTTTCGCGGGCCGCTGCGCGAGCGTGTGCGCGATGCACTGCTCGGGCCGGTGCTTGCCGATACCGGACTGTTCAACGAAGCGACCCTGCGTGAGTGGGTCGATGCGCACCAGTCTGGGCGGCGAGACTACAGCGCCTCGATCTGGAGCCTGCTGATGTTCGAATCTTTCCTGCGCCGCCAGGGTGCGGCCGCGATTGCTTGAGTTTCGGGGACCGACCATGCGCGTGAGCATCGCCGTATTCGCACACAACGAGGCGCGTCGCATCCAGCGCTGCCTGGATAGTCTGCACGACGCCACCAAAGGACTGCGCGTGCACATCGTGGTGCTCGCCAACGGTTGCCGCGACCACACGGCCGACATCGCCCGCGCGTGGTCGACAGGCGCCGCCGACCGCGTCACCGTGCGGGTGGCCGACATTGCGCGTGGCGACAAGGCCAACGCGTGGAACGAGTTCGTGCACCAGTTGGCGGGTGAAGCTGATCACTACGTGTTCTGCGATGGCGATTGCTACTTCGCCGAACATGCCGTGTTGCGGCTGGTGGAAGCCTTCCAGATAGACCCGCATGCCCAGGCGGCGTCCGCGCTGCCGGTGACGGGGCGCTCCATGCGCCGGGTGCGTCCGCTCATGACGCGTGACCGCGAACTGGCGGGCAATCTCTACGCGCTGCGCGGTGACTTCGTGCAGCGCATCCGCCGCGCGGGCATCCGCATGCCCATCGGGCTCGTGGGCGAAGATTCGCTGGTCGGTGCGTTCGCCAAATTCGATCTCCTGCCGGTGCCGGGGCGCTGGGACGACACGCGCGTGCGCCCCGTTCCCGAAGCGGGTTTCGCATTCGATTCGATCAACCCGACCGTGCCGGGCGATGTGTCGCTGTACTGGCGCCGTCGCATTCGCTACAGCGTGCGCCGCTACCAGTTCCTCGCGCTGCGCGAGGTATTTCTGGCCAAAGGTTTCACGGCCATGCCGTCACGCGTCGAAGACCTCGCCACCTTGGCCGACACCGCGCCGCGACTCGCGTGGCGTGGGGCCGACACGCTGTTCGACTGGCTGGCGCTGCGCCGCATGCGAAACGAATACGCGCTGACAGGGAGACACTGATGCGCGTGCTGCACGTGATGGACCATTCGCTGCCCTTGCACAGCGGCTACACCTTTCGCACTGCCGCCATCGTGCGCGAGCAACGTCTGCGCGGGTGGGAAACCTTCCACCTGACTTCGCCCAAGCAGGGCCAATGTTCGCGTGGACTGGAAGAGGTCGACGGTCTGGAGTTCTATCGCACCACGCCGCCCACCGGGCCGATGACGCGCATGCCCGTGATGCGCGAACTTGCATTGATGCGTGCGCTCGAAGCGCGCCTTGAACGCGTGGTCACGCAGTTGTCGCCGGACGTTCTGCATGCGCACTCGCCAGTGCTCAACGCGCTGCCCGCGCTGCGCGTGGGCCGCCGCCACGGCATTCCGGTGGTGTATGAGGTGCGCGCCTTCTGGGAGGATGCCGCCGTCGATCATGGCACCACGCGAGAAGGCAGCCTGCGCTATCGCGCCACGCGCGCGCTGGAAACCTGGGCGCTGCGTCATGCCGATCAGGTCACCACCATCTGCGAAGGGCTGCGCCGAGACATGCTCTCGCGTGGTATCTCGGCCGAAAAAGTGACCGTCATCCCCAACGCGGTGGACGTCGACAGCTTCTCGCCCGGCGGCACTGCCGATGCGGCACTTGCGCGTTCGCTGGGCCTGGAAGGGTCGGTGGTCATCGGCTTCATCGGATCGTTCTATGCGTATGAAGGGCTGGACCTGTTGCTCGATGCGTTGCCGCGCATGCTGCAAAGCCAGCCGCGCCTGAAGGTGCTGCTTGTCGGTGGCGGGCAGGAAGAAGCCGCGCTGCGCGCACGCGCCCAACAACTGGGCGTGGCCGATGCGGTGGTGTTCGCCGGCCGCGTGCCGCATGGCGACGTGCAGCGCTACTACGATCTGGTCAACATCCTTGCCTATCCGCGTCACCCGATGCGGCTGACCGAATTGGTCACGCCGCTCAAGCCGCTGGAAGCAATGGCGCAGGAACGCCTGTTCGTCGCCTCCGATGTCGGCGGACATAAAGAGCTGATCCGTGACGGCGAGACCGGCGTGTTGTTCCGCGCGGGTGATGCCGATGCGCTTGCGCAGGCCGTCTTGCGGCTGCTCGACGCGCGTGACGCGTGGCCGCGTTTGCGTGCCAATGGCCGCGCCTTTGTTGAGCGCGAACGCACCTGGGCCAACAGTGTGGCGCGCTATCAGCCGATCTACGAACGGCTCGCGCACGGAGCGCGCGCATGACCTCGCCACGCACGCGCCCCATCCGTACGCTGCTGTTCTCGACCCTTTACCCGTCGAGTACGCGACCGCACCACGGCATCTTCGTCGAAACGCGGCTGCGCCATCTGCTCGACAGTGGCGAGGTGGACTCGCGCGTGGTCGCACCCGTGCCGTGGTTTCCGAGCACCAGCGAACGCTTCGGCGATTGGGGACGCATGGCTGCCACGCCAGCGCGCGAGGTGCGACGTGGCATTGAAGTACATCACCCGCGCTACGTGCTGCCACCGCGCGTGGGGATGAACATTGCACCGTGGGCGCTGGCCCATGGCGCGCGCAGCACGGTCGCGGCATTGATCCGCGACGGGTGGGACTTTGACCTCATCGACGCGCATTACTATTACCCGGACGGCGTTGCGGCCAGCATGCTGGCGCGCTGGTTCGGCAAGCCTTTCGTGGTGACGGCGCGCGGAAGCGACCTGAGTCTGATTCCGCAATTCCGCTGGCCGCGTCGCCTGATTCGCGATACGGCGCGGCGTGCGGCCGCCTCGATCGGCGTGAGCGCGTCGCTCATGGAACTGCTCGCGGCGCAGGGTGCGGATCGCACCAAATTGCACGTCATGCGCAATGGCGTGGATCTTGACCGCTTCTCTCCGCAGCCGCGCGAACCGCTGCGTCGTGTGCTGGGTGTGACGGACGATGCGCCGCTGTTGCTGTCGGTCGGCCACCTCATCGAGCGCAAGGGGCACCACGTCGTTATCGATGCGCTGGCGGCCCTGGCCGAGATGCCCGAGGCGCACCTGGCGATTGTCGGAGAAGGCCCGCTGCGCGAAGCGCTCCACGCGCAAGCGCAACGGCTGAACGTGGGGGCGCGCGTGCATTTCGCGGGCGCGGTGCGCAACGAAGAACTCGCCAACTGGTACAGCGCTGCCGATCTGCTGGTGCTTGCTTCCAGCCGCGAAGGCTGGGCCAACGTATTGCTCGAGAGCATGGCCTGCGGCACGCCGGTGGTTGCCACCGCCGTGAGCGGCACCCCCGAGGTGGTGAGGGGCGAGGTCGCCGGTCTGCTGGTGGATGCGCGCGATGGGGCGAGCTTTGCGCGCGCCATTGCCATGCAATTGAAACGCGCGCCCGTACGGCAGGCGGTGCGCCGCTACGCCGAAGGCTTCTCGTGGCAGGACACCACCGACGCGCAAGTCGCGCTATTCCGCCGCGTTATCGACGGAGAGGTGATTCATGCGTGATCTTGGCTTTCTGGTCCTGCTGGCAGTCACGGCGGTGTACGCGCTGCGTCATCCGTGGATGGGCATCATCGGCTGGACCATCATCAGCATGATGAATCCACACCGTTACCTGTGGCACATCTCCAACTACCCGGTGGCCGCGTTGATGGCCGCGTGTACCTTGCTGGGGCTGATGGTCACGCATGATCGCAAGGGCATGGCATGGCGGCCGGAAGTGGTGCTGCTGGTGCTGTTCTCGTTGTGGATGACGTTCATGTTCGCGTTCACCTTCTACCCGGATCAGAGCTACGAGATGTGGGACCGCGTCATGAAGATCAACCTCATGACGCTGGTGGCGATCTACGCGCTGCATGATCGTCGGCAGATCATGGCCTTCGCATGCGCAGTGGTGTTTTCCATCGGCTGGTTCGGCACCAAGGGCGGATTGTTCACGCTGCTCACGGGGGGGACCTATCGCGTCTGGGGCCCTCCGGGGTCTTTCATCGAAGGCAACAATGAACTCGCGCTGGCGCTGATCATCGTCATTCCGCTCATGCAGTTCCTGCGCTTGCAGGCGCCCAAACGCTGGATGCGCAACGCATTGCTCGCCTGCATGGTGCTCTCTGCATTCGCCGCCATCGGCTCGCACAGTCGTGGCGCATTGGTGGCGATCGTGGCGATGGGCGTGGTGTTCTGGTGGCGCAGCGAGCGCAAGGTGATGGTCGGCGTATCGATTGCCGTGGTCGCCGTCGCCCTGCTGGCCTTGATGCCGCCGGAGTGGTATCAGCGCATGGGCACGATCGAGGAGTACCAGGAAGACGGCTCCGCCATGGGGCGCCTGAATGCCTGGGCGATGGCGTGGAACCTGGCCGTGGACCGGATACCCGTGGGTGGGGGGTTTGCCGTCTACGAACAGGACATCTTTGCGCGCTACGCGCCTGACCCGGCCGACATTCACGCGGCGCACAGCATTTATTTCCAGGTACTTGGCGAGCATGGCTTCATGGGGCTCACGCTGATGCTGCTGATGTGGGCGTGCACGTGGTTCAACTTTGGCTGGCTGCGCAAACGCGGCGGCGCCATGCCCGAGACGCGATGGTTACGCGATCTCGGCGCGATGGGGCAGGTGGCGCTGGCAGGCTATGCCGTGGGTGGCGCGTTCCTGAGCCTCGCGTACTTCGATCTGCCGTACAACATTCTGGTGCTGGGCGTGGTGGCGCGCCGTTGGTTCGAAGCGCGCACGTGGGAGCACGAAATCGACGGAAAGCTCGCGCCGCGCGGCGAAGATGGCTTCGCGCGGCCCGCGCAGGCGGTGCACTCATGATGCATTCGCTCTTGCAGGCGCTCTCGCCGACGGGGCGTGATGCGCGCCTGTCGATCCTCATCTTCCATCGCGTCACGCCGCAGCGCGATCCGCTGTTCCCCGGCGAGATGCACGCAGCACGTTTCGATGCCACGCTCGCGTGGCTGGCGCGCTGGTTTCGCGTGCTGCCGCTGCGCGATGCCATTGCGCGATTGCAGGCGGCGGAGTTGCCTGCCCGTGCGCTGGCGATCACCTTCGACGACGGCTACGCGGACAACGTCGAGGTCGCGCTGCCCATCCTCCAGCGCCATGGCATGCCGGCGAGCTTTTTCGTCGCCAGCGACTATCTCGGCGGCGGCTGCATGTGGAATGACGAGATCATCGAGGCTGTGCGTGCCAGCACGCTCGATGAGCTGGACGCTGGCCCGCTCGGACGTCATTCGCTGCGCGACGTCGAAGCGCGTCGGCGTGCGATCGCTCAGCTCATCGCGCAGATCAAGTATCTGCCGCCGTTGGTGCGCGCAGAGGCCGTGCACGAAGTACAACGCTGCGCCCGTGTGGGGGCTGCCCCGGCATTGATGATGTACCCCGAAGGCGTGCGCACGCTGCACCGCGCCGGCATGGAGATTGGCGCCCATACCGCCACGCATCCGATCCTTGCACGCTTGACGCGTGCCGATGCCGCCAACGAGATCGCGCGGGGACGTACCGCGCTCGAAGAAATCATCGGCGAGCCGGTGACAGGTTTCGCCTATCCCAATGGCAAGCCGGACACGGACTATCTTCGCGAGCACGTCAACATGGTGCGCGCGCAAGGCTTTGCGTATGCGTTGTCGAACAGCCCGTGGTGCTGCGCGTCTGGGGGATGACGTATTCGAGCTGCCGCGCTTCACGCCGTGGGACGACACACGCCTGCGCTTCGGCCTGCGCATGGCGCGCAACCTGGCGTCGTCGCGCCGCCATCCGCAATCGTGCGCGGGCGAACGCGTGCCGGCGCCACAACCGGGCTGAGGCCATGCGGATACTGATGGCGGTACCGCATTCGCCATTCGGCGATTCATTTGGCGGGCAACAGCGCACCGCGCTGCTGCTGCGCGCTTTGCAGCGCCATGGCGATGTAAACGTGGTGATGGTGCGCGAAGCGGATCGCGACGGTGTCGTCGCGGCGCCCGAAGAGGGTGTACACGCCGCGCTGGAATGGTGCCCGCGTGCCGGAGGCGTTAACCGTTTCGTGCCGGCGCATGCGCTGGTCGCACCCGTGCAATTGGCGCTTGGTCGATCGCTGGCGGACTACGACCTCGCGGTGGGGCACCACCTTTATCCACTGTGCAAGCTGCCGTGTCCGCCGCAGGTGCCGACGCTGGTCAACCTGGACGACATTTCTCCGCTGCTGTGGTCCGGGCGATTCGATGCGCGTGCGATGGTCAACCTTGCCCGTCAGGTGGTGGGGCGCACGCTGGCCAATCGGCAACTGGACCGCTTCGATCACTATCTCTTCGTGTCGCAGCGCGACCGCGACCGCCAGCCGGATCTGCGAGGAGACATTCTGCCCAACGCACCGCGCGCGGTTGCTGCGATGCCGGATTTCGAGCGGCCCTCGCTGCAGATCCTGTTTGTCGGCGCGCTGTGGTATCGCCCCAATGCCGACGCAATGGACTGGTTCACCTCGGCCGTGTGGCCGACGGTGCGCCGCGCCGTGCCCGAAGCGCGACTGCTGATCGTCGGTGCGGCTTCGCCGGAGGTGCGGCAGCGCTGGAACCGGATCGATGGCGTGCAGGCGCCAGGCTTTGTGGATGATCTGAGCGAGGCCTACCGGGACAGCGCATTTGCGATCTCGCCGACGCGCCTTGGCGGCGGGAGCAACATCAAGGTGCCAGAAGCGTTGGCGCATGGCCGCACGTGTGTGCTTACGCCGTTCAGTCTGGCGGGCTTTCGTGGATTGTTTGAATCGGGACGCGAGGTGCTTATGGCCGCCGACGCTGAAGGCTTCGCACGTGCCTGCATTGAGTTGCTCGGGAATCTGGAACGCCGCGCGGCGTTGGCCCGTGCCGGACATGCGACGGTGACGCGTGAGCTGGCGCCGGCACGCAGCGCAGCGATCATCGACGCCGCCATCGCTGCGACGCTGTCGCGCCGCGCGGTGCCGACACTCGCATCGCAGGCGCGGACATGACTTCGCCGCAGATGACCGGCGCGCTGATGCGCGGCACGCTTTGGTCGCTCGCCCTGCGCTGGTTTACGCGGGCCATCGGGCTGGTCAGCACCATCGTGCTGGCGCGCTTGCTGCTGCCCGACGATTACGGCGTGGTGGCGATGGCGATGCTGGTCACCGGGTTGGTAGAGGTCTTCCTTGCCTCCGGCGCGGACAACGCGCTGCTGCGCCAGCCGAACGCCACGCGCGAGTATGCCGATTCAGCGTGGACCATGAAGGTGATCGAGGCGCTCATCATCGCCGCGACGGTGGCGGCCATTGCGCCGCTCGCGGCGTGGTACTTCAAGGAGCCTCGCGTCGAGCCGGTCATGTGGGCACTCAGCCTGGGGTTCGTGATCGCTGGCTGCGGCAGCGTCGGGCCGCTGTTGGCGCGCAAGGAACTCAATTTCGCGCTCGAAGTGCGCCTGGGCGTGATCGCCAAGGTCATCTCGTTCGTGGTGACCGTGGCGTGTGCGTGGTGGCTGCGCAATTACTGGGCGCTCGTCATTGGCGTGCTCACCGGGCACTTGTCGGGCGCGGTGCTCAGTTACGTGCTGCATGCTTATCGACCGCGCTGGTCGCTGCAACATGTGCGTGAGTTGTGGTCGTATTCGCAGTGGTTGCTGGTGTCGGGGATTGGCAATTACTTCGCCACCAAGATCGATGAGTTCGCCGCGGGGCGCATCGGCACTCCGGCGGAGCTGGGCTTGTATCGCGTGTCGAGCGAGCTGGGCACGATGGTATCGACCGAGCTGGGTGCGCCCATCAACCGCGCGCTCTTGCCGGTGCTCGCGGCCATGCAGAGCGAACCCGAGCGCATGCGTCGCGCGCTGATGAAGACCGTTGCCGCCGTCAATACGCTCACCTTGCCGGCCGGCGTGGGCCTGGCGCTGGTGGCGAAGCCTGCGGTGGCGGTGCTGTTGGGCGCGCAATGGACGGGGGCCGTGCCGTATCTGCAGGTATTCGCGCTGTTGGGCGCGGTGCGTTTCATCGTCGGCCCGTACTACACAATCTTCATGGCAACCGGGCAGTCGCGTGTGCTCGCAAAAATGTCATGGTGCGAGCTGATCCTGTTCGCCGCCTTTGCGATTCCGCTTTCGGCGATCCATGGTGTACCAGGGCTGGCTGCCGCCAAATTGTGCTCGAGCGTGCCCATGGTGATGCTGTGGATTCTGTTGGGGCACCGCCATGGACTGCGTTTTGGCGAGCTGGTGCGTCAGGTGGCGCGTCCGCTTGCCGGATGCGCACTGATGGCGCTCGTGCTGTGGTGGATGCCGGTCGTGAGTGTTTCGGCACTCGTCGATCTGGTCGTGCGCATGATGTTGGGTGCCGTCGCGTACGGCGTGTGGATGGCTGTCTCGTGGCACCGTTGCGGGCGACCGGAAGGTGTCGAATCGATGCTGTTCCGGCGTGTGGCTCTATGGTTTGGGCGCCGCCCCCAGGCTGGAGAGCCTTCATGATGGCCGAGGAGTCCTACGGCGAACGATACGCCGCGTGGAAGGGATGGGAGCCTGCGCAGTTCGGTACCTGCCAGGCGTCGACCGCCCGTCAGTTTTCCGCCGAGCTGGCCCGTTTGCCGTTGCCGGCGCGCCCGTTGCACGTGCTCGATGTTGGCTTTGGCAACGGCGCTTTCATCGGCTGGGCCCGCAAGGCCGGACATCGCTGCGACGGCGTCGAGCTGAACCCGGTGTTGCGCGAGCTGGCGCAGCGCAACGGCGTCAGCACCTTCGATGATCTGGCCGCTGTGCCGGACGCGACCTATGACCTTGTGACGGCGTTCGATGTGTGCGAGCACATCGATGTGCTCGATCTCGTGCCTTTCTTCGTTGACGCCCGCTGCCGACTGACGCCGCAGGGCGTGATGCTGGTGCGCATGCCGAACGGCGACAGCCCGTTGTCGGGCATTTATCAGCGTGGCGACATCACGCATCGCACGGCCATCGGCAGCGGCATGCTGCGCCAGATTGCCGATCAGGCCGATATGCGCCTGCTGTTCGTCGGGGCGCCAGCGCGTGCGGGCGACGGCCTGCGACAGCAGGTGCGCGACTTCGGCCGGCAATGCGTGGAATACGTGATCGGGCGGTTGTACTACGACGGCCAGATTGTCACTTTCGACCCCAATCTGGTGGCTGCCATGCAGCGTCGTGAATCGGTGGCAGCATGAGTCGCACCGGCGGATTCAATCTCATCGGATACCTTGGCGCAGCCATGGGCTTGGGCGTGAGCACGCGCATGCTGGCGCAGGTGCTGCGCGAGGCCGGGCAGGACGTGGTGGGCCTGGACATTGACGGGCTGGCGGGCGTGCGGCGCTCGCGTGTGGCGCACGACATTCCGTTGGTCAACGACGTAGAGAAGTTGCCCTATCGCCACAGCATTGTCTGCACGGCGGCGCAAACGCTGCCGGCGATCTTGTTGCGGCGATTGTCGGGCGTGCTCGATCCGCGCTTTCGCAATGCCGCGTACATGTTCTGGGAGTTGCCCGGCATCCCGCGCGCATTGCGCCCTGCGGTCGCGCTGTTCGACGCGACGCTGGCCGGCAGCCAGTTCACCAAGCAGGCCATCGAGACGTCGGTGAGCGGCTCGCGCAGCCTGCTGATGACGCAGGCCTTGCCGCGAGGATTGCAGATCGAAGCCCGGCCCGACGCGCGTCGTCGCTTTGGGTTGCCGCAGGATGCGTATCTTTTCTGCGCGAGTTTCGACCTGTTCAGTGGTGTCCGCCGCAAGAACCCGGAAGCGCTGATCGAAGCCTTTACGCGTGCATTCCCTCGGCAGCAAAGCGACGTGCGCATGGTGCTCAAGTGCAATGGCGACCCGGCGCTTGCCCAGGCCGATCCACTGATGCGGCGACTGCTGCAACGCGTGGAGGATGACGGGCGCGTGCATCTGATCATCGAGACGCTGGACTACGCCGACGTCATGAGTCTGTACGGCGCCTGCGATGCGTATCTGTCATTTCACCGCGCGGAAGGGCTCGGGCTGGGCGCGATGGAAGCAATGTGGCTGGGCTTGCCGGTGGTTGCCACGGGCTACTCGGGCAACATGGATTTCATGAACTCACACAACTCCATCCTGTTGCCGTATCGCATGGTGTCAACCGCTGGCGCGGAGTGGCATTACTCGCCGGCTTTCTGCGGTGGCGCGGCGCAGTGGGCGGACGTCGATGTGGTCGAAGCGGCGCTGGCCATGCGGCGGCTGCACGACGACACAAGTCTCGGCCGATTGCTGGGTGAGCGTGCGCGGCGCGACATCGCCGAGATGCAGCAGGTGGCGTGGAGCGCGCCATGGCTGCCGCAACTGCAACGCGCGCTCGACGAGAGCGACAACGGTACGCGGCGCGCGATCCACACCCTGCGATTGCGCTCGGCCGAGTGGCTTGATCCCGTGCTGTTGCGGCTGAACGCGCAGGCCGCGATGAGCCGTCTCAGGCGCCGCGTGACGCCATCGTAGTCAGCGCAAAAGCCACCTGCCGGGCGCGTTCGCGCAATTGCTCGTAGCGGCCGGAAGCGCCTCCGTGACCCGCTTCGAGGTGGGTGACGAGCAGCAACGGATTGGCGTCGGTCTTGCAGGTACGCAGCCGCGCCGCGTATTTGGCCGGTTCCCACACCATCACCTGACTGTCATGGAGTGCCGCTTCGATCAGCATCGGCGGGTAGGCCTGCGTGGCAACGTTGTCATAGGGCGACCACGACAGCATGCGGCGGTAATCGGTGGCACGCTGAGGATCGCCCCATTCCTCGTATTCACCCACCGTCAGCGGCAGGCTCGGATCGAGCATGGTCGTGACGACGTCCACGAACGGCACTTCAAGAATGGCCGCGCCGAAGAGTTCCGGACGCAGGTTGAGCACCGTCGCCACCAGCAGCCCCCCCGCGCTGCCGCCCTGGGCGAGCACGCGTCCCGCCGAGGTGTAGCCGCCATCGACCAGGCGCTGTGCGCAGGCGATGTAGTCGGTGAAGCTGTTGCGCTTGTTGGCAAGCCGGCCACCGTCGTGCCAGCGCTGGCCGAGGTCGCCTCCGCCGCGCACATGCGCCAGCGCGAAAATCCATCCGCGATCGAGCAGCGACAGTCGTGTGCTGGAGAACCATGCGTCGTTGGCCATGCCATACGCACCGTAGCCGTCCAGCCACACAGGTGCGGTGCCATCAAGCGGCGTGTCGCGCCGACGGATCAGCGAGACAGGCACCTGCGTGCCGTCTTCTGCCACGGCGTGGAGGCGTTCCGACACGTAATGCGTGGGGTCGAAGTCACCCAGCACTGGATGGCGCTTGAGCAGGCTCGCCTGCCGCGTGGCCGGGTCGTATTCGTAGATCGAGTCGGGCGTGGTGAATGACTCGTACGTGTAGCGCAGCGTGGGGCTGTCCCATTCCGGCAGGTCTTCGATATCCACCACGTAGGCCGGGTCCTGGAAAGCGACGCGATGCGTCGTGGCATTTTCCAGATCGGTGATCGACAACTGCGGCACGCCCGCAGCGCGCTCTGACACCACCATCCACCGTTGATAGAGGTCAATCTGTTCGAGCACGACGTTGTCATCGTGCGCGATACGCTCCACCCAGTTCGCCTCAGCCGGATCGGCAAGCGGTGCTTCGACAAGACGGAAGTTCGGCCCCGTGTCGTTGATGCGGATGAGCAGTCGATCGCTGTGGTGGTCAACTTCGTATTCGATGTTGGCGCGGCGACGGCGCACCATGCGCCAGCGTCCGTGCGGTTGATCGGCGGGCAGGATGCGCGTCTCGCTCGTGGTGTGGCTGGCGGACACCATCAGCAATTGTTGCTGGCTGCGCGTCTTGGCCACGAGCAGGTTGAAGCGCTCGTCGCGCTCTTCGAAGATCAGCGTCTTTTCGCGTGTCTTCAGGTTCAGACGCCACAGACGGTTGGCGCGATGCGTGCGCGTGTCTTCGGTGACGTAGAAGAGCGTTTCGTCATTGGCCGCCCAGGCGATGCTCGCCACGCGATTGATGGCAAAACGTTGGGTGCGGCCGGTGGCGAGGTTACGTACGCGCAGCCGATAGTGACGGTTGCCGCGTGTGTCTTCGCCCCACGCCAGTCGCATGCCTGAAGGGCTGACTTCGTAGTCGCCGACTTCGTAAAAGGTGTGGCCTCGGGCTTCGGCGTTCTCGTCCAGCAGGATGTCTTCGGGCGAGCATTCCCAGCCTTCCGGCGTGATGCGGCGACGTGCGTGGATGGCGTATTGCTGGCCGGTCTCGGTGCGGCTGTAGTACATCCACGGCCCGAACCTGACGGGCACCGACAGATCGGTTTCCTGGATGCGCGCCAGCATCTCCTGATAGAGCGACTCCTGCAGCGGCACCGTCGGCGCCATCACGCTGGCGGCGTACGCATTCTCGTCTTCAAGGTAAGCGCGCATGGCGGGGTCATCGACGCGCCGCATCCAGTAATACGGATCGATGCGCGTATGCCCGTGCTGCGTCAGTTTGCGGTCGCGCCGTGCAGCGACCGGCGGCGTGGCCGTTAGATCGAGCATGCTTGTCATGCCAGTCGCGCGTCGAGCGAGGCGAGGGCGTCGACGATTTCGGCGACGGAAATGTCGGTGGCGGTGTGGCTGGCCGGCTGGATGACGCGGTAGGGCACGTCCCACGGATGCCAGCGTGCGACGTCGGACTGGCCGAACATGGCGACGATCGGCTTGGCGAGCGCGGCGGCCAGATGCATGTGGCCGCCATCGGAGCACACCACGGCGTCGGTCAGCGACAGCCCGGCGATCAGTTCTGCCAGCGAATGTGTGGGGCAGGGCACCAGCGGCAAATCGGTACAGGTCTCGAAAATGGTGCGGGCCTTGTTGTCGTCACCGGGGTGCAGCGGATTGTTTTCTTCACCCGGTGACCAGAACAGCGCAAAGCGCACATGCGGGCGCCGCGCGTGAATGGTGCGCATGAGTTCGATAAAGCGCTCCGCCGGCCAGCGTTGCGAAGGCTTGCGCGAGCTGATGTGCACGCCGAGCAACGGACCTTCGTCGCGCGGCGTGAGCCGGTCGCGCAGGGCTTCGCGGAATTCGGGGCGCGGCACGACATGCGCCGCCGGCAGGGGGTGCGTGGCAACACCCAGCGCACGCAGAATGTTGGCCGTGCGCTCGACTTCGTGTCGTGCCTCGGACGAGGCAGGCACGTCGTCCTGGCTGATGACGCGATTGGCGCCGATGAGAGTCGCCATCTGCTGCGCGCTGCGTTGCGTGCCGGATGCCGGCAGCAGGATCAGGTCGGGCTTGCGCCGACGCAGCGACCAAAGCTGCCGAATGCGGGCGAAGGTGTTTTTGATGAGGCTCTCGCCAGCGCCCAGGTGCTTGGCCTTCTGGTAGCTGAAGACTTCATTGATGTCCGGGTTGGCATGAAGCACTTCGGCGTTGTAACGGGTGACGAGCGCGCCGATCCAGGCGTCGGGGTAATGGGCTCTGAGCGCGGCGATCATCGGCAAGGTGCATACCAGATCGCCGATGTTGTCACGGCGGATGACGAGGATATTCAAGCTCATTGGAAACCGGTCGTTGATGTGGCGAGCGCGCTCGATGATATCGAGGCCGCGTCATGCCGCACTGCGGCAAGCCGAGAGTGCGAATTCTGCGCAGAATGGAGGCCCTTTGTCCATGGAAGGCGGATTTGCTCGTCTGTTGGCAGCAACCGTCAATCCAGCGATCAGGCCAGCGTGATCCTGAAGTGCCGGGCCCCGGTGATATCGCCGGGCAGGCAAGACTCCGCTCATGCGCCGACGTATGGGCGGCCATGGCGTGGACTCGAATCCAGAATGCCCCGAGTACCGCAGGCGATTTTCTTCGTGGAGTGCTGTGGTCATTCGTCCTACAGTTCTGGTGTGGTGTTTGCTTCACAATCGGGCAAACACCAATAAGCCTCGAGGGTCACTGCTCTGATCGATGACTGATGAGTCGTCAACTGCTGCACGCAATGTGCATCGGTATGCGGTGAGGCACATCCCTTGGGAACAATGCGCCGCGCGGACACCCGCACGGAGACGCGTGAGGGCCGATCTGCGATGAACCATGTTCGATCCTGCGGGCGCGTGACGCCCCGCTTGTCAGTTGTGTTGCGCGTGCATTCCGCGCACCGCCATCCGATGGCGCGAGGAGCCTGCGCATGAATACGCTACGGCTGCAACTGCGATTCATCATTCCGCTGTTGATCGTGCTGGCGATCACGGCCTACGTGACCGTGCCGTTGGTCAACCGGCTCACGCTGCGCTGGTCATTGCGCGACCTCGACACGCGTTCGCACCTGATCGCGTCGACGCTCGACGACACGCTGGTCGATTCACTTGCGTATAACGATCTGCCGCGCGCGGAGCAATCGTTCGCCCGCGTGCTGCAGGACGAACGCATTCTTGCGCTGGGCCTGTGCGATCGCAACGGCTTGCTGGTGGTCCATACGCAGAGCTTTCCCGACGAGGTGAAATGCCCCGACCCCGCAGACCCGACTTCACGCGCCGCACATCTGCTGAAATTGCCGCGGGGTTCTGTCCACGTGACGACCACCGCCGTTGGCGGGCAGACACCGCCGCTCGGCACCCTGGTGCTGGTGCACGACGTGAGCTATGCAGAAAAGCGCAGCGAGGACACGCGCAAGTACTTCATCGGACTCTTCATCGGGCTGGGCGTGATGATCGCGCTGATCACCATGATCATCGCGCAGTTGTCGTGGCGAGGCTGGGTGGCCGGGGCGCGGGCGATCTTGCGTGGCGAGGGGCTGTTGCGTCCCATCGAAGCGCCGATGCCGGAGCTGCGCCCGCTGGCGCATGACATGCGGATGATGTTGCGCGAGCTGGACGACGAACGTCGCGCACGCGAAGAGCTTTCCGACAACCAGTGGCAACCTCAGCGCCTGCGCAAGCTGCTGCATGAAGAACTGCGCGGCGATGAGGTGATCGTCGTGTCCAATCGCGAGCCGTACATCCACGAAGACACGCCCGAAGGCATTGTCGTGCGTCGTCCGGCCAGCGGACTGGTGACAGCGGTGGAGCCCGTGATGCGTGCGTGTTCCGGCACCTGGATCGCGCATGGCAGCGGCTCGGCCGACCGTAAGGTGGTCGACCGGCAGGACTGCGTGCCGGTGCCGCCGGACAAGCCGGCATACAAACTCAAGCGTGTGTGGCTGACCGAAGCCGACGAGGCGGGCTATTACTACGGATTTGCGAACGAAGGGCTGTGGCCGCTGTGCCACGTTGCGCACGTCCGTCCGGTATTCCGCATCGGCGACTGGGAGCGCTATCGCGCGGTCAACCAGCGCTTTGCCGACGCCGTGGTCGCCGCCGCGCGCACCGATGACCCGGTGGTGCTGGTGCAGGACTACCACTTTGCGTTGCTGCCGAAGATGGTGCGCGAGAGGCTGCCGCGCGCAACGATCATCACCTTTTGGCATATTCCTTGGCCAAACCCGGAGTCGTTCGGCATTTGCCCCTGGCGCAATGAACTGCTCGAAGGGATGCTGGGCAGCACGATCCTGGGCTTCCATACGCGCTATCACTGCAAGAACTTCCTCGAAACGGTGGATCGCTTCCTCGAAGCCCGCATCGAGCATGAGCACACCACGGTGACCTACGGCGGGCGCGACACGCTGGTGAAGAGCTACCCGATCTCCATCCATTGGCCGACGCCGGAAGAAACCGCCGTGGTGCCGCCCGTCGCCGCATGCCGCGCAGAATTGCGCGAACGGCTGGGCATGGGCCCGGAGCATTACGTTGCTATCGGTGTGGATCGCTTCGACTACACCAAGGGCATTCTGGAACGCGTGAATGCCGTCGAGCGCATGCTCGAAAAGCACCCTTCGATGGTCGGTCGATTCTCGCTGGTACAGATCGCCGCGCCCACACGCAGCTCGCTCGACGAATACCGCATCTTCCGCGAGCGTCTGCAGGCGCGGGTCGAAGCGGTCAATGCGCGATTCGGCTTCGGGCGCTACCTGCCGATCCATCTGCTGTCATCGCATCACGAACCCGACACATTGGTGCGCTATTACCGAGGGGCCGACGCCTGCGTGGTAACGAGCCTGCATGACGGCATGAATCTTGTTTCCAAAGAGTTCATCGCTGCGCGCGACGACGAACAGGGCGTGCTGGTGTTGAGCCAGTTCGCTGGCGCGGCCAATGAACTCCTGGAAGCGCTCATCGTCAATCCTTATCACGTCGAAGAGACGGCCGACGCCCTGTACCGCGCCCTGACCATGCCGGCGGCCGAGCAGGCAGAGCGGATGCGCAGCCTGCGCTATGTGGTGCGCGAGTACAACGTCTATCGCTGGGCCGGGCGCATGCTCATCGACGCGGCGCGATTCCGCCGTCGTGGCCGTATCGAGCAACGCCTGCAAGGCCGCGATCGACAGTGAGGCAGGCTCACAAGAAGAGAGAGGAATCGCCGTGCGTTACCTGTTGTCACCCACCGGCCAGGAGGCCCTGTATGCGTTGCTGAGGCGACGGCCTCTGCTGGCGTTCGATTTTGACGGCACGCTCGCACCGATCGTGCCGATGCCGGACGACGCGCATGCATCGACGGCCGTGGCCATTGCCATGAACCGTCTTTCGCGACTGGCCCCGGTGGCGGTGGTCACTGGCCGTGCGGTGGCGGATGTTCGCTCGCGGCTGGGATTCGTGCCCGGCTACATCGTCGGGAACCATGGCGCTGAAGGGCTGACTGAAGAAACTGGGGGATGGGGCCACGCCATCGAACGGCAAGTGGCGCAGTGGCATCTGCAGATCGAAACCTGGCGCCTGCCGCCAGGCGTGCTGGTGGAAGACAAGCGACGCTCCATCACCCTGCATTACCGGCTGGCGAGCGACCGCGACGCGGCACAGGCTTTGCTGACGGAGCTGTCGCGCACGCTCAACCCGGTGCCCCAGATCATCGGCGGCAAATGCGTGGTCAACCTGCTGCCCGCCGAGGCGCCGAACAAGTACGACGCGGTGGTTGAACTGGCCCGGCGAGCGGAGGCGGGCGGCGTCATGTTCCTCGGGGACGACGACACCGATGAAGTCGTCTTCCGTCATGCACACCCGGACTGGCTGACCTGCCGCATCGAGCGGCGCGAGGATTCAATGGCGCGCTTCTACCTCAATTCGCAAAGCGAGGTCGCTGGCGTCATCCAGTTCATCGAGCGCGCCATGCGATAACCGGATCACCCGACACCGGGGCGGCGGGCCGCCCGCTTCAACAGGAAAGGACTCCGCCATGTGGAAAACACTCTCACCGATCTACCGCGACAACGCGGCCGAGCAATTGCTCGTCGCAATCGGCGTAACGCTGGTGCTCTACCTTGTGCTGACCGCTGTGCGCGGTCTGCTCGCGCGTCGCCTGCAAGCCTGGGCCGATCGCACATCGCGTACGTGGGACGACATCTTTGCCAAACTCGTGCGCGCCACACACGGCGTGTCGATCTTCGCCATCTCGTTGCTCATCGGCCTGCGCTCACTCGACATGCCGGACAACGCCGGCACCTTTGTCGAACGTGCGATGGTGCTGGTGTTGCTGCTGCAGGTAGGCCGTTGGGGGAGTGCGGCCGTCGCTGCGTGGCTGGATCACCGGCTCAGTCACAGCGATGGCTCGCGAGACGGCAAGACCGTGATGAATCTGGGCATCGTCGCCTTCGGTCTGCGCCTGTTGCTGTGGGTGGTGGTGCTGTTGATGATCCTCGATAACCTGGGTGTCAACATCACCGCACTGGTGGCAAGCCTCGGCATCGGCGGCGTAGCGGTGGCGCTGGCGGTGCAGAACATTCTCGGGGACCTGTTCGCGTCGCTCTCCATCGCGCTCGACAAGCCGTTCGTGGTGGGCGACTTCATCATCGTCGACGACATGATGGGGACGGTGAAGCACATTGGCATGAAGACCACGCGCATACAGAGCCTGTTCGGCGAAGAGCTGATCTTTTCCAATGCTGATCTGCTCAAGAGCCGCATCCGCAACTACAAGGCCATGCAGCAGCGTCGCGTGGTGTTCAATTTCAGCGTGGCCTTCAGTACACCTGTTGACAAGCTGCGGCGCATTACCGAGATCGTGCGGGACGCGATCGCGCACCACGGCGAAAGGGTGAAGATCGACCGCGTGCACTTTCAGGCCATCGGCTCGGGCGGGCTGGCTTATGAAGTGGTGTATTACGTGATGAGCGGCGATTACAACCAGTACATGGATGTCCAGCAGGACATTAACTTCAGCATCATCGAACGCTTCGCCGCCGAGCATATCGAATTCGCCTTCCCTACTCAGACTCTGCATATTGCATCGGTGGCGACGCCCGACGAGGTGGACGATGGATACGAGCGAGGGGCGGGGCGGGCGGAACTTTCGGCGGGGAAAAAGCCGAACTAGAGGGGGTAGAGGGGCGCGGTGTCGCGCGCTGTCGAAAGCCCTTTCTTGCTTGGGGCTTGGTCTTTCGGGCTTGGTCTCGACTGCTTGATTACGTTTGCCGGGGGGGCGTCCCGATGGGCAAATGTTGGTCGTGATGCGACACGGGAAGGACTGCCCTTTCTTGCTTGGGCTTTCATCTATCAACCGTGGTCTTGACTGCTTGGGTGCGTTGGCCGGGAGTTCGCCCCGGCGGGCGAGTAACTTCTTTGTTATCGACAAAGAAGTCACCAAGAAAGCGACCCCTGCATCGCCGCCAGCCTGCGGCTGGTCCCCTGCGCTACTCGTCAAATCAGGCGGCTGCGGAACTCGCCCTTCGGGCTCAGACAGTCCTCGCCGACCCGCTACGCGGGCAACCTGACTTGTCTGCGTTGCTCGGCGGCTCAAAAGGGGCCGGCCATAGCAAACACCCCGAAATGCGTGGAGCTAAAACCTCTTCATCGTGTGTGGCGCACCGTGCGCGCACCGCAAAGCGCATGCAACACGCGCAGCGAGGTTTCAGATGTCGCGGGTAGCGCGTAGGGCAAAAAAGCGAAGCGTCATCCGCTCTTCGAACGGGTACGTTGTTCGATCGGCAACGACGTTTGATTGGCGAGAGCGCCAGCACAAGCACCTAGAAACAGGGGTGTTGGCCTTTCCCCCGAACAACCATGCTGCGTGGTGTGGGCACCCCATTCAGCGTCGCCGAGCAGCACAGGGCGAGAAGGTTGCGGCGCAGCCGTCGGCGAGGACTGTCTGAGCCCGAAGGGCGAGTTCCGCAGCCGCCTTCTCGACCGCGCAGCGCAGGGGATCGGCCAACGGCCGACGATGCTGTGGGGCCGCTTCTTTGGTGACTTTCTTGTCGGGGACAAGAAAGTTACTCGCCCGCCGGGGCGAACTCCCGGCCAACGTACTCAAGCAGTCGCGACGAAGCTCGAACAACCAACCCAAAAAGCAAGAAGGGGCTTTTCAGTCCACCCACCCCCGCAGAAGAAAACCGATGGCGGACAACGCTCCGCTCCCTCTCTCGCCCTTCAATAGTGCGAAAACGACCAAGCGATTCGCCCGCCCGCACGAATTACCGACCGTACGGTGCGATCAGCCACAACCACCCGCAAGCAGAGGCACGCCAAACAAGGCGAGAGTGTTCTCCCCGCCTCAGTCATCGCGAAGGCTCAAGCAAAGAGAGGCTGCAAAGATGGCCCTACGCTTACCCCAGGTGCGTATGTTTAGGCGGCTTCCCATCGGTTTCGCGATGGGACAGTTCCTGAATGATCCCGCATGAGCTGACATCGCTGTCATGCGCGCACCGCGCCCTCAGCGCGATGAGATCGCCCTTTAGCCGTTCCAGCTCTTGAATGCGCACATCCACGTGCGCGATGTGCTCGTCCACCAGCGCATTCACCCCACGGCAATCGCTGCCCGCCTGATCCGAGTACTGCAACAGCGCACGGATTTCCTCGTGCGCCATGTCCAGCGCCCGGCAGTTGCGGATGAAGCGCAGGCGCTCGACGTGGGCGTGGCCGTATTGCCGGTAGTTGCTGTCGGAGCGGGTGGGCTCGGGGAGGAGTCCTTCGCGCTCGTAGTAGCGGACGGTGTCGACCGTGCACTGGGCGGCGCGTGCGAGCTCTCCGATTTTCATGATGGCTTGACCCTGTAGTTGCTCCAAGGTTTTAACTACAGCATACGTACAGTGGCAGGTCCAGAAATGAATCACCCGCATCCTCATCTCGAACGTTCCGAACCGGTGCGCGATCACGATCATGCGCATGCCCACGATCACGCGCACGGCGAGCCCGTCGCTGCGCAACCCGCATCGTCGTGTTGTGGCGGTTGCGGATGTAGCGCGACGCCGTCGGCCATGAGCATCGCCGAGCCGGAAGGCGAAGGCGGCGTGCAGACGGCACTGCGCATCGACCAGATGGATTGCCCCGTCGAAGAGCAATTGCTGCGCGATCGCCTTGGTCGCATGCACGGCGTACGCGGGTTGTCGTTCAATCTGGTTGCCCGCGTGCTGACGGTGCGCCACGACGGCAACGCGCTCGACGCGATCCTCGTTGCCATCCGGGAGTTGGGTTTTACGCCCGTGCCGACGACGGGCGATGCGATCACCGACACGGCTCCGCCTCCTCCGCGCCCTTCGCGCGCGATATGGGTTGCGGGGGTTTTGGCAATCGCGTCCGAGGCGACGCATTGGTTTGGCGCACCCGAATGGATATCGGCCTGTCTTGCCATCGCGGCCATCATCGCCTGCGGCAGCAGCACGTTCCGCAAGGGTTGGATCGCGGTGCGCCACGGCGCTCTCAACATCAATGCCCTGATGAGTATTGCGGTGACCGGGGCGTTGGTGATCGGTCAGTGGCCGGAAGCCGCGATGGTGATGGTCCTGTTCACCATTGCCGAACTCATCGAAGCACGTTCGCTCGACCGCGCGCGCCGGGCCATTGGCGACCTCGTGGCGCTTGCGCCGGATCGCGTGACGGTGCAGTCCCCCGACGGGCAGTGGGTGGAGCAGCGCGCGGCGGAGGTTGTCATCGGAGCCCGTGTGCGCGTGCGTCCGGGCGAGCGTATTGCGCTCGATGGCACGGTGGTGGAAGGGCGTCCGTCGGTGAATCAGGCGCCGATCACGGGCGAGAGCCTGCCGGTTGACAAGGTCGTGGGCGATGGCGTGTTCGCTGGCACCGTCAATCTCGATGGCGGCTTCGAGTTCGTCACCACCGCGTTGTCGGACGACACAACGTTGGCGCGCATCATTCACGCGGTGGAAAAAGCGCAAAGCGAGCGCGCACCTACACAGCGGTTTGTTCGACCGTTTCGCGCGGATCTACACGCCCGCAGTATGCGCACTGGCGTTGCTTGTGGCCGTGGTGCCGCCGTTGATACTGGGCGGCGCGTGGCTCGACTGGGTGTATCGCGCATTGGTGTTGCTGGTCATCGCATGCCCGTGTGCGCTGGTGATCTCCACACCCGTGAGCATTGTGAGTGCGCTGACCGCTGCCGCGCGGCAGGGCGTGCTGGTGAAGGGCGGGGCATACCTCGAACGCGCAGCGAGCCTGCGTATGCTTGCGCTCGACAAAACGGGCACCGTTACGCGCGGCGAGCCCGCGCAGACTTCATTGGTGACACTCGGCGACGCCGATGCCAGCTTTGTGCAAGCAACTGCGGCGAGCCTCGCTGCGCGCTCGGACCACCCCGTCTCGTTGGCGATCGCGCGCCATGCTGGCGAGTTGGGCGTAGCGCTGGGCCAGGTTGACGATTTTCGTGCGCTACCCGGGCGCGGCGTCGAAGGGCGCATTGATGGCCGCATCTATCGACTCGGCAATGCTCGCCTTATCGACGAACTGGGTCTGGGCTCCGAGGGCCTCGATGAACACATCGCGGCGTTGCCGGCCGATGGTGGTTCGTTCGTTGTGCTGGCCGATGAGCGCACCGCGCTCGGCGTATTCACGATTGCCGACCGCGTGCGAGACGGCGCACGCGAGGCGCTTGCCTCGCTGCATGCGATGGGCATTCACACCTGCATGCTGAGTGGCGATGCAAAAGGTGCCGTAACGGTCATGGCGCGCCAGGTGGGGATCGACGACGCACGCGGCGAATTGCTGCCGCAGGACAAGCTCACCGCCATTGCTGCGCTGCGCGAGGCAGGCATCACGGGCATGGTGGGCGACGGTATCAACGATGCGCCCGCTTTGGCCAGCGCCGACATCGGCTTCGCCATGGGCGCGGCCACTGGCACGGCAATCGAGACCGCCGACGTTGCACTGATGGACAACGATCTGCGCAAGATTCCTGCTTTCCTCACCCTTGCGCGCGAGACGCGCCGCATCCTGATGCAGAACATCGCCTTCGCCATCGGCATCAAGGTGGTATTCCTGGCGCTGACCCTGGCGGGTGTCGGCACGCTCTGGATGGCTGTATTCGCCGACGTCGGCGCCAGCCTCATCGTGGTGGGCAACAGCTTGCGGCTGTTGCGCAAGTAACCCTTCTGTCATCGTTTCGGCTACAACTTTTCGCCCTCCGCGTCCTATTCTGAAGATCACGCATCGCGCGCGCAGCGCATGTGGCGACAACAGAGAGCGGAGGCGGGGCGATGGCACTTTCACCGATTACCCTGCGCTGGACCCCGGGCACCGCGCCCCAGGCCCTGCGTGAGCGCGAGTGGCTGACGACCAACGGGTTGGGCGGGTATGCCTCGGGTTCCTTGCTGGGCGTGCCGACACGGCACTATCACGGCATGTTCGTGCCCAACCTCACCGAGCCGACGGGGCGTTTCGTGTACATTGCGCGCCTGGACGAAAGGGTCAGCACGGAGACGCTGACCGCTGACCTTTCCGGCGCCGAATTCAGGGATCGCCACACCACGTCCGATGCCGCGAATTTCCTGCGCGAGTTCCGGCTCGATGCGATGACGCCGGTGTGGTTGTTTGAACTTGGCGATACGCTGCTGGAAAAGTCCATTGTCATGCCACAGGGGCTCAACACAAGTTGCGTGCGTTACCGCGTGCTTGGCGGCCCGCCGGTGTCATTGCGCGTTCGCCTGTTCGGCGCCGCACGCCGGCTCAATGCTCCCGTTCCGCGTGACGAGAGTTGGCCGTTTGCGCTGCACATGACGGGCGAGCGCATTGAGCTGCGCACCGTGGCGGGCATGACAGTGCGCATCGCCCCAAGTCAGGGGGCGGCTTTCCACGCCGAGCGGCAGATCGACTACAACGTGCTCTTTGCCGTCGAACGCGACCGCGGCTATGACCACTTCGAACATCAACACAGTCCTGGGTATTTTGACTTTGAACTGTCGGTCGATCGCGAGGCATCGTTGCTATTCAGCACCGAGCCGTGGGAGACGATGTCCATCCAGCCTTCGGCGCTTTTCGCGGCCGAACAGGCAAGGCTGACACAACTGGTTAGCCTGGCAGGCGTGGGCGACGATGTGTTCGCACAACATCTGGTGATGGCTGCCGATCAATTCATCGTCACCCCCGGCAGCCGGCGCGACGAATCGTTGCTCGCGACGGCGGGCGGGGCCGATGTGCGATCAGTGATGGCTGGCTACCACTGGTTCAACGACTGGGGCCGCGACACGATGATCTCCTTCGAGGGGCTCACGTTGTGCACGCGTCGCCTGCGCGAAGCCCGCGCGATCCTGCGCACCTTTGCCGGCTACGTGAAGGATGGCCTGCTGCCAAACCTGTTCCCGGAGGGCGAACGGCAGGCGCGCTATCACACGGCGGACGCCACGCTGTGGTTCTTTCACGCCATCGATCGCTACCTTGCCTACACGCGCGACATGCGCCTGTTGAGTGAGGTATTCCCGGTGCTGCAATCCATCATTGGCCACCATCTGCGTGGCACGCATTTCGGCATTGGCGCGGACCCTGACGACGGTCTGCTGCGCGCTGCGGCGGAGGGCTATCAACTCACCTGGATGGACGCCAAGGTCGGCGACGAAGTCGTCACCCCGCGTCGAGGCAAACCCGTTGAGATCCAGGCGCTCTGGTACAACGCGCTGTGTTGCATGGCGGCATGGGCCGATCGTATGGGGAGTGACGGGAGTTACTACCGGGGGACGGCAGAGCGCGTGCGCGATTCCTTGAACAAACGCTTCTGGAACGAGTCGGCGGGCTGTTTGCTGGATGTGATCGACGGCCCGGAGGGTGACGAGTCGCGTGTGCGGCCAAACCAGATATTTGCGCTGTCCCTGCCGCACAGCGTGCTCGACGCCGAGCGCTGGAACGCTGTCTTCGAAACCGTCACGCGCGAGCTGCTGACGCCCCTCGGCCTGCGCACGCTGGCCCCCGACGACCCGGATTATCGCGGCCACTACGAAGGGACACTGCATGAGCGCGATTCGGCCTACCACCAGGGCACCGTATGGCCGTGGCTGCTGGGCGCCTATGTGGATGCCTGGCTGACCGTGCGCGGGGATTCTGCCGCCACGCGCGCCGAGGCACGCCACATGCTGGCCAGGATGGCGACACATTTGGGCGAGGCGGGCATTGGCAGCATCAGCGAGATCTTCGACGCCGATCCGCCCTTCACGCCACGCGGCACCATCGCACAAGCCTGGAGCGTGGCGGAGGTGCTGCGTGCATGGCGCCGCACTGCGCCCGACGGCGCGGTCGAGGCACTCAAGGCGCGAGCCAGCGTGATGGCCGCGGCCGGGCCGCTCGATGGAAGCGAATGGACGGAGCCGACAGGCGAGGAAGACACCTACGCTGGTCTCGTCAACGAGCCCGTGGCCCAGACGCCACGTCCAACACCCATCGACGAAGAAGCCGCCACCGGCGAAGAAGATCCCTTTGCGGGGATCGTCGATGAACCCGTCGCCGAGCGGCCCTGACGCTGGAGGTTGCAACATGCATCTGGAAGGCTCATGCCACTGTGGTGTCGTCCGTTTCTCTCTGGAATCGGACTCGCCCTATCCATTCATGCATTGTCACTGCTCGATCTGCCGCAAGACGGCAGGTGGCGGCGGCTACGCGATCAACCTGGGCGGCGACGCGCGCACGCTCAAAGTGCGTGGGCGCAAGCACATTGGCATCTATCACGCAGTGCTGAGAGAGACGGGGCAACGTGCGCGCCGCTCGCGCGCGGAGCGCCACTTCTGTCTCAAATGCGGCAGCGCATTGTGGTTATGGGACCCGCGCTGGCCAGAGCTGGTGCACCCACACGCGTCGGCCATCGATACGCCACTGCCCACGCCGCCGGAGGTGGTGGAAGCCGCGCTGGCGTATGCCGCGCCGTGGGTGGATGTGCCAAAAGGACGCGGCCACAGGCATTGCGCACTGTGGCCGCATGAGTCACTGCATGACTGGCATGAACGGCACGGCTTGCTGAGTTGAACTCACCGTGCGCATATCCGTGCGCGCGTTACGCAGACGTTACTGACGCGCTTCGAAGAAGCGCTTGTAGATCAGCCCCGCGATCATCGCACCGATCAGCGGAGCGACCCAGAACAACCACAACTGGTCGAGCGCCCAGCCGTGCACGAAGACGGCCTGGCTGGTGGAGCGGGCCGGGTTCACCGAGGTATTGGTGACGGGAATGCTGATCAGGTGGATCAGCGTCAGGCACAGGCCGATGGCGATCGGTGCAAAGCCTGCCGGCGCACGGCGATCGGTGGCACCCAGGATCACGAACAGGAACATGCCGGTCAGCACCAGTTCAGCGACGAAGGCGGCACTCATCGCAAAGCCGCCGGGCGAATGTTCGCCAAAGCCGTTGGCAGCAAAACCACTGGCGACCAGATCGAAACCTTCCTTACCGTTGGCGATGAACGCCAGCACGGCGGCAGCCGCAATGGCGCCGACCAGTTGCGCGGCAATGTAGGGAATGACGTCGCGCCAACTGAAGCGGCCGCAAGTCGCCAGACCGACCGTCACCGCCGGGTTGAGGTGGCAACCCGAGATATGGCCGATGGCGTAGGCCATGGTCAGTACCGTCAGACCAAAAGCCAGCGATACGCCAACAAAGCCGATGCCCAATTGCGGGAAGCCAGCGGCCAGCACAGCGCTGCCGCAGCCGCCAAGGACGAGCCAGAACGTGCCGAACACTTCGGCGAACATTCTCGTGGTGAGTTTCATGCGTTTTTTCCTTCTGTCATATGGAGCCCCGCATGCGCGGAGATGCGCTTTCGAGGCGAGCCGCTAAGACTCGGCGGCAAGCCTGTATGGGCGGGCGATGACAGGCATTGAGGCTGGGCAACTGCGCTCGCATGTCTTAGAGCACAGTCGCGTGCAGTGTCGGAAAGATCAACTTGCCATAGGAGAGTGCGTCAAATGTCGTGCCGATGATGGGTGAAGGGTGCTGCGAATTATCCGAACACTTGTCTGAATGCGGCGTGGGGCGCACCGCTAGAATGGAGGGATGAGACGTCATTCCTCCCTGCCGTCGCCCGTCGCGGGCGAGCTTCATCCGTGGTCGACGCTGCGCAGCCTGTTGCCCTACCTGTGGCGCTGGCGCGGCCGCGTGGCCTTTGCGTTTGTCTGCCTGATTGCCGCCAAAGTCGCCAACGTCACCGTGCCGGTGGTCTTCAAGCACGTGGTCAACGCGCTCACCGTGACGCCGCAGCAGGCCGTGGTTGTTGTGCCGGCTGCGCTGCTGGTGGCATATGGCGCACTGCGCTTTGCCAGTTCCGCCTTCGCCGAGCTGCGCGAAATCCTCTTCGCGCGTGTCACGCAAGAAGCCGTGCGCGCCATTGCGCTGGCGGTATTCCAGCATCTGCATGCGTTGAGCCTGCGCTTTCACCTCGAACGCCAGACGGGTGGCCTGTCGCGCGATATTGAACGCGGCACGCGCTCCATTGGTTCTCTGATCAGCTTTGCGATCTACAGCATCCTGCCGACGCTGGTCGAGATCGCACTTGTGATGGGCATTCTGCTGCGCAACTACAAGCCGGTGTTTGCTGGCATCACCTTCGTGACGCTGGTGCTGTACATCTTGTTCACCGTGCTGGTGACGAACTGGCGCAGCGTGTTGCGGCGGCAGGCCAACGAGCTTGACTCAGCGGCCAACTCGCGCGCGATCGACAGCCTGCTCAACTACGAGACGGTCAAGTACTTCGACAACGAAGCCTTCGAAACGCGCCGCTATGACGAACAGATGCGGGCGTATATCCACGCGCAGGTGCGGAATCAGTATTCGCTGTCCGCCCTCAATGCCGGGCAGGCGCTGATCATCGCCTGCGGCATCGCGGCCATGATGTGGCGCGCGGCAAGCGGCGTGGCAAGCGGCGAGATGACCATCGGCGACATCGTGCTGGTCAACGCATTCATGATCCAGTTGTACGTGCCGCTCAATTTTCTGGGCGTCATCTATCGCGAAATCCGCCAGGCGTTGATCGACATCGAGCGCATGTTTGGGCTGCTCGGCACGCAACGCGAAGTCGAGGACGCCCCGGACGCGGTCAACGTGCCGCCGGGGCCGGTGACATTGGCCTTTGAACACGTTGGCTTTGCCTACGACCCGCGCCGGACGGTGCTGCACGACGTGAGCTTCACCGTCGCGCCGGGCCGCACGGTGGCCGTTGTCGGGCATTCGGGTGGCGGCAAGTCGACGCTGGCGCGTTTGCTGTTCCGCTTCTATGACGTCGTGGAAGGGTCCATCACACTCAATGGCGTGGACCTGCGCCATCTGCGCCAGTCGAGCCTGCGTCGCGCCATCGGCATCGTTCCGCAGGACACCGTGCTGTTCAACGACACGCTCTACTACAACATCCACTACGGCCGGCCGGACGCCAGCGAAGAAGAAGTCTTTGCCGCCGCGCGCGCAGCGCAACTGCATGAGTTCGTTGCGCAGTTGCCGGACGGCTATGCCACGCGCGTCGGCGAGCGCGGCCTGAAGTTGTCCGGCGGCGAAAAACAACGCGTGGCGATTGCGCGTGCCTTGCTCAAGAATCCATCCGTTCTGATCTTTGATGAGGCGACTTCGGCGCTCGATTCGCGAACCGAAAAGGCCATTCAGGCGCAGTTGGAAGCGGCTGCCGTGGGGCGTACGGCGCTGGTGATTGCGCACCGTTTGTCAACGGTGATGAACGCCGACGAGATTCTTGTCATGGAAGCCGGCCGTGTTGTCGAGCGTGGCACGCATGCGGAGTTGCTGGCGTTGTCGGGCGGCTACGCGCAGATGTGGGCGCTTCAACAGCAGGAGGATGCAGAGGAGGGGTTGGCGGCGGTGTAAGCCCGCCTGCTCTTGCTTTCTGCTCGTGCTGGGCGATTGACTGGGCGGGCTTTGTGGTTCGTCTTTGGAGGGGAATCACTGCGGTGCGTTCGACAAGCTAGATCTCCGTTGCGAGGCGGAAGAGCGAAGCGTTATCTGCCGATGGGGTCTTTTGGTATTGGGGCGGGGCTAGAGGCTTTTTCTTGCCTCTAACAAGAAAGACCGGTGCCGTGGGGGCGGAAGAGTGGGACATCATCCGCCATCGGTTTTCTGCGGGGGTAGGTGGACTGAAAAGCCCTTTCTTGCCTTTTGAGTTGGTTGTTCGGGCGTGGTCTCGACTGCTTGAGTACGTTGGCCGGGAGTTCGCCCCGGCGGGCGAGTAACTTTCTTGTCCCCGACAAGAAAGTCACCAAAGAAGCGGCCCCACAGCATCGTCGGCCGTTGGCCGATCCCCTGCGCTGCGCGGTCGAGAAGGCGGCTGCGGAACTCGCCCTTCGGGCTCAAACAGTCCTCGCCGACGGCTACGCCGCAACCTTCCCGCCCTGTGCTGCTCGGCGACGCTGAATGGGGTGCCCACACCACGCAATATGGTTGTTCGGGCGAACGGCAAAAGCCCCTGTTTCCAGATATTCGTGCATCGCTTTGATGTGCTCGCCAATCAAGCGCCGTAGCTGATCGAAAAGCATCGTTGGTTCAAAAACGGCGGATGACGTATCGCTTCTCCGCTCTACACACTACTCGCAACATCTGAAACCTCGCTGCGCGTGTCGCATGCACTTTGCGGTACACGCACAACACGTCACGCGCAATGTAGAGGCCTTGGTTCCACGCATATCGAGGTGTTTGCTATGGCCGGCCCCTTTTGAGCCGCCGAGCAACGCAGGCAAGTCAGGTTGCCCGCGTAGCGGGTCGGCGAGGACTGTCTGAGCCCGAAGGGCGAGTTCCGCAGCCGCCTGATTTGACGAGTAGCGCAGGGGACCAGCCGCAGGCTGGCGGCGATGCAGGGGTCGCTTTCTTGGTGACTTCTTTGTCGATAACAAAGAAGTTACTCGCCCGCCGGGGCGAACTCCCGGCCGTCGGGCATTAGCAGTCGCAACCACGCTTGATAGATGAAAGCCCAAGCAAGAAAGGGCAGTCCTTCCCGTGTCGCATCACGACCGACATTTGCCCGTCGGGACGAACTCCCGGCCGTCGAGTATCAGCAGTCGAGACTACCGTCGATAGACCAAAGCCCGGGCGGCGATGAGTTCAGGCAAGCAAGGCGCCGCACCCCTCGCGGAGAGAGAACCGCCGACCAACGCACTCAATCAGTCGCGACCGTCAGATCACCTCAAACACACACCGCCACAGCGCATTCACCGCCGCCCGCTGTGTCTCCATGGAATCGTCAAAGATCCGACTCTTCTTCTCATTCAGCCGCAACGCATGCTGTGCGCGGCGCAAATCGCGGTAAGCGTCCGCCGCGTTGTGGGCCGTATCGGCCGGAATGAGGCCGACATTCGCCGCCAGCCGCAACAACGCGATATTGCCGATGTTGCCGAGTAATTCCGGCCACTGCGACGCGTAGGCGAGCACCAGGAACTGGACCACGAATTCCACGTCGATCAGCCCGCCCGCGTCGTGCTTCAGCTCGAACCCTTCGCCCTTGTTGGCGAATGCGTCGCGCATTTTCTTGCGCATGGCGAGCACTTCTTCGCGCAGCTTGGGCATGTCGCGTGGCTGGCTCAGGAGTTCGCCGCGCATGCGCTCGAAGGCGGTGCCGAGTTCGGGTTTGCCGGCGCAGAAGCGGGCGCGGGTGAGGGCTTGGTGTTCCCACACCCAGGCCGATTCGCGCTGGTATTTCTCGAAGGCTTCCATCGAGCTGACCAGCAGACCGGAGTCGCCATTCGGGCGCAGCCGCAGGTCGGTCTCGAAGAGCAGGCCCGCGGGTGTCTGGCTTGAGAGCCATGTATTGATGCGCTGCGCGAGCCGTGCGTAGGTCGCCTGGGCGTCCGGGTGCGGGTCGTCGTGCAGGAACACGATGTCCAGGTCCGACGCGTATCCGAGTTCCTTACCGCCGAGTTTTCCGTAGCCGACGACGATGAAGCTGGGGGCGTCCCGATGCCGCTTGGCGAGGTGGCGCCAGCACACGTGCAGGGTCTCTTCGAGCACGACGTCGGCGAGTGCGGACAAGTGGTCGGAGAGTTTCTCGACCGTGAGCTGACCGGCAATGTCCTGGTTGAGCAGGCGGAACACTTGCGCGTGGTGTGCCTCGCGCATCAGGTCCATCTGTTGTTCGACGTCATCGCCATGTTCGTCGAGCCGAGCGCGCAGATCCTGCGCGAAGGCCTGCCAGTCAGGCACCATGCCCAGTTCGCGGGCGTCGAGCAGTTCGTCGAGCAGCAGCGGGTGGCGGGTGAGGAAGCGTGCGGCCCAGCTCGATGCGGATGTCAGTTCGATGACCCGTTGTAGCGTCATCGGGTATTGCTGCAGCAGTGCGAGATACGCGGCCCGACGGCAGATCGCTTCCAGCAGATCGAGCATGCGCGTGAGCGTGTCGTGCGCGTTGGGCTGGCGCGCGCATAGTTCGAGCACGCGCGGCATGAGTGATGCCAGCCGCTGGCGGCTGTCGTCCGACATCGCACGGAAGCGCGGGCTCTGGCGGAAACCTTGCAGTCGTTGTGCCAGTTCGCTGGCGTCGGAGTAGTTGAGGCGTTCGAGCACGGCGCAGGTCGGTTCGGTGTCACCAGCGCCCGACCAGGCTTCATCCAGTTCGTGCTCGCCAGCGGCCGGGTCGGAGAACACGGCCTCGAAGTGCGCTGCGACGCGGGCGCGATGGGCCTCCAGAACGACGTCCAGCGCCGCGTAATCGGCAAAACCCATGCTGTGGGCGAGGCGTTCGCGGTCTTCGCTGGACGAGGGCAGCATGTGCGTCTGCGCGTCGTCCATGTACTGGATGCGGTGTTCCAGCCGGCGCAGGAATTCATACGCCTCGGCCAGCTCCTGTACGGTGGTTTCGGGCATCAGGCCGCGCTCGGGCAACAACGACAGCACTTTCAGCGTGGGGCGCTGTTGCAGCTCGCGGTCGCGCCCGCCCCGGATGAGCTGGAAGACCTGCGCCATGAACTCAATCTCGCGGATGCCGCCGGGGCCGAGCTTGATGTTGTCGGCCATCTCGCGTCGCGCGACTTCCTGGCGAATCTGCGCGTGCAGCGCGCGCATGGCGTTGATGGCGCCGTAGTCGAGGTACTTGCGGAACACGAAGGGGCGCGCAATCGAGAGCAGTTCTTCGTCGGCGCCACCGGTCATCGGCCGTGCCTTGATCCACGCATAGCGTTCCCACTCTCGGCCCTGCGTGATGAAGTAGTTCTCCAACATGTCGAAGCTCGCCACCAGCGGGCCCGAATCGCCGTTGGGGCGCAGCCGCATGTCAACGCGGAAGACAAAACCATCGGCGGTGCGTTCGGCGAGCGCATTGATCAGCCCGCGGCCAAGTTTTGTGTAGAACTCGAAAGCGCCGATCGAACGGTCGCCGTCGGTGTCTACGTCTTCCGGATAGGCAAAGATCAGGTCGATGTCTGACGAAACGTTGAGTTCGCCTCCGCCCAGCTTGCCCATGCCGATGACGACCATCTCCTGTTCTCCGCCGTCGGCCCGCCGTGGCAGGCCGAAGCGCTCGGAGAGCCGGGTGGCGATGACCCGCTGTGCAGTCGTCACGGCCACGTCGGCGAGCATTGTCATGGCCGAGGTGACTTCAGCCAGCGGCGCCAGCCCGGCCAGGTCGCGCACCATGAGGTGCCCATAGACCCAACTGCGCAGATGACGCAGGCGCGGGCCGAGGGTTTCTTCGGTCAGCGCGCCTTGCTCGTCGAGAAAGGCGAGCATGTCGCCCTTGCTCAATGGCCGGTCGAGGCAACCGCCGATCCGCTCGCCCAGCCACGGGTGGGCGATGAGCTGGCTGGCAAAAAAGCGACTGTAAGCAGCGGTCTGATGTAAGAGTTCGTCAAAGGCGGGCATAGTGGATCGCAGCAAGCATTAAAATTCCGGCTCCTGCAAGTGTCTTCAGCGTTTCTCCGCCTGCCGCCCCTGGGCGACCGACGGAGTGGGCATTGCCAGGCCAAGCCACAAAATAGGCCGATAATTGCCGCCATCGATGACAGACAACCGAGCAGACTCCGGAGCGCCGTATTCTCCACCGTCGCCAGCGCCTTCGCCAAGGCGCCATTGGGCGCGGTGGCGGCGCGCGCTCGCCGTCGGTGCGATGGCGCTCATGGTTGTGCCCCGAACGCTCTGGCGCGGCTTGCTGGTGCTGTATTTCGTCGTGGCGATCACTTTCCTGCTGGTGCGCTACGTGGCCATGCCGCAGGTCGGCCTGCATCGCGACGATATCGCCGAGGCACTTTCCCATGCGTTGGGCCTGCGCGTGCAGATTTCCGAACTCCACGCCGAGTGGACCGGGCTGCGCCCCGCGCTGCACATCCGTGGCCTGCGCATCTTCGACCGCGCTGATCGGCCAGCGCTGGAGCTCCCAACCGTCGATGCAACCCTTGCCTGGGCCTCGCTATGGCGCCAGCAGATTGTCACCCAACGACTGACGTTGGGCGGCACGCATCTGGCGATCCGGCGCGAGGCGGACGGCAGCATCTTCGTCGCCGGATTGCAGGTGAGCGGTGGCGAAAACAAGGGCGGCGACGGTTTTTCGCGCTTCGTGCTGGGCCAGGAGCGCATCGACATCCAGGGCGCGCGCTTGTCGTGGCTCGATTTGCAACGTGGTGCGCCGCAACTGGATCTCGACGAAGTCAGCCTGCGCCTGATCAACAATGGTGCTCGTCACCGGGTCGCCCTGCGGGCTTCGCCGCCGGCCACCATGGCTGCTCCGCTCGATATCCGTGCCGACCTGCGCGGGCGCAGTTTTGCCGATCTGAGTGCATGGCGCGGTGCCGTATACGTGGGGCTGGACCGCGCTGACCTCGCCGTCTGGCGCCAGTGGGTCGACTACCCCGTCGATCTGCCTGCTGGCAGAGGCGGCGTGCACGCGTGGGTCAATTTCGAAGGCAACAAGGTCGCGGGCCTGACTGCTGACGTGGCGCTGCGCGACGTGACCTTGCGCGCGCAGCCCGATCTGCCCGAATTGCACCTGACCGAGCTTTCGGGGCGTGTGCGCGGCGCGGTGCGCGCGGGCGACATGTCTTTCTCGGCCGAGCGCCTGCAGCTCGCCACCGCCGACGGTATCCGCATGGCGCCGGCAAAGCTGGCGCTGCGTACGGTAGCCGCCACGGACGATCGTCCGTCGCGCGTTGAAGCCAGCGCCGCCAACATCGACCTGGACACGCTGCATCGCCTGTCAACGTACGTTCCCATTCCGGATGCCCAACGCCTGACGCTCGAAGAAGCCTCGCCCTCCGGTCACGTGACCGAGCTGTCTTTCAACTGGCAGGGGCCGGGCAAGGACGCCTCATCGGCGCCGATGCGCTTCACCACCAAGGCCCGATTCGAGAACATCACCGTGCGCCCGCGCGGCGCGATTCCCGGCGTCGAAGGGCTGTCCGGCAGCATCGAGGGAAATGAGCGCTCTGGCAGCTATGACATTGCGATCCGTGGCGGGCTGCATCTGCCGGCAGAGATGCAGACGCCTTTCCTGCCGCTCGAGCAAGCCACGTTGCGCGGCGGCTGGTTACATCGCGACGTGAAGGGGGCCGACACGCTGGCCGTTCAGGTCCGCGAAGGGCGCATCGCCAACCCGGATGCCGCCGGCAGCGTGTCGGGCGAGTGGCTCGCCACGGGGCATGCGGGCACCATCGATCTGACGGGCCGCTTTACGCATGCGAAGGCGGCCGCCGTGTGGCGCTACATGCCGATTTCAGTGCCGACCAGCGTGACCGACTGGCTGCGCGGCCATCTGATCAGCGGCGAGGTGCGCGACATCACGCTGCGTCTGGCCGGCGAGCTGAACCACTTTCCGTATCACAAAGACCCGAAGCAAGGCGTGTTCTCCGTGCAGGGTCACATCGCCGACGCGCGTATTGAGTTCGCGCCTGGCTGGCCGGGGCTACAGGGTGTGCGCGGCAGTTTGTTGTTCGATCGCACGCGCATGCTGATTCAGGCCGACACGGGCCGTTACGGTGCGGCGCGCGTATCGGGCGTGAAGGTCGAAATCCCCGACCTTGAAGACGTTGGCAAGCAAGTGCTGACGGTCGACGGCCGCGCAGCCGGCCCGACCAAGGACTTCCTCGACTACGTTGCCAACAGCCATCTTGCCGATCTGTCCGGGCATTTCAGCCGACAGACCACGGCCGTTGGCAATGGCGAACTCGACCTGCATCTGGCGATGCCCTTGCACGACAGCGCTCACACGCAGGTCAAGGGCTCGTATCGCTTCATCAACAACCAGATCAAGTTGTTCCCTTCGTTGCCCGAGTTCCGCAACGCCAACGCGCGGCTGGCGTTCACGGAGCATGGTCTTTCCATGCCCGAACTGAGCGCCGAATTCATCGGCTCGCCCCTGCGAGCGCGCGGCGAGACCGACAGCGACGGCACCCTGCGCTTCGACGGCACCAGCACGATGCCGGTAGATGCCCTGCGCCAGATCGCTAACACCGACATGCTGCAGTACTTGTCCGGATCGTTCGACGCGCGGATTGGCGTCACGATCCGCAAGGGGCTCGCGGAAGTGGCTGTGACCAGCTCTCTGGTGGGCGTGAGTTCGAAACTGCCAGCGCCGCTGGCCAAGGGCGCATCGGAACCCTTGCCGAGTACGCTGACGTGGCGTAACGCAGGCATCGGCGATACGGTGCCTTCGGGTGGTGACGAGCAGTCCTGGCGTTTCAAGATCGGCAACCGTGGCGAGGCGATGTGGGAGGAAACCTGCGCACAGAACGGCGGATGCCGCATGTCGCGCGGCGCGGTGGCCGTTGGCGATTCAGCCAGTCTGCCGGAACGCGGCATTCGTCTGTCCGGGCGCTTCCAGCGACTGGATGTCGAACGCTTGGAAGCCGATCGTGCTGGCGGCCTCGACGGAAGGCCCGTCGGCGGGTGCCGAGCTGGCTGCCGGTGCCGTCGTCCAGGCTGACGAACTGGTCGCCGCCGGGCACGTATTCCGTAAAGTGACCGGCCGCGTGCTGCGGCAGGCGGGCGACTACGTCGTGCGGCTCGAAGGGCCGGACGTCGCGGGCGACATCACTTGGCAAGGGGCGGGCCAGGGCCGTATGCAGGCGCGTTTCTCGCGCCTGGCGCTGCAGCCCGTCAAGGGGGACGCCGCCTCCACGTCGACCATGGTCGAGCAAAAATCGATGCCCGCCTTCGACATCGTCGCCGATGACTTCAGCGTGCAGGGCATGGCATTGGGGCGCCTGCAACTGCGCGCCAACAACGCGGGCGATGAATGGCGTCTGGAGCATCTGTCGGTGGACAGCGCCGACAACCATCTGAATGGCACTGGCGTGTGGCGCCCGTTTGGCGCGCGACGGGTCATGATGATGACATTCACGCTCGAGTCGGAAGACGCCGGCAAATTCCTCGCACGCCTGGGGTATCCGGATTCGATGCGCGGCGGCAGGACGGAATTGAAGGGGTCGGTCAGCTGGCGCGGTTCGCCGGGCGGCATCGACTTCCCTACGCTCAACGGGACGCTCGATCTGCAGGTCAACAAGGGACAGTTCAACAAACTCAACCCCGGAGCAGGGCGACTGCTGGGCATCCTCAGTCTGCAATCGCTACCGCGCCGGCTGACGCTTGATTTTCGCGACGTGTTCTCTGAAGGCTTTGCCTTCGACACGCTCGGCGGCACGTTGGCAATCAAGAACGGCGTAATGAACACCGACGACCTCGAAATGCGCGGCCCCGCCGCCCGCGTGAGGCTGGAGGGCAACACCGATCTTTCGCGCGAGCGTCACGACCTGCGCGTGATGGTTCAGCCGACCTTGTCCGAGACCGTGGCTGTGGGTGCGGCTGCCGTCACCGGCATCATCAACCCGGTGGTCGGGCTGGCGACCTACCTCGCGCAGAAAGCGCTGCGCGACCCGGTCGAGAAGATTTTCAGCTTTGAGTACACCGTGACGGGTAGCTGGGCCGACCCGAAAGTAGATCGCGTGCTGGCCATGGAGCCGCGCGACGAGGCATCGAGCCCGCTCGCCAAACCCTGACGAGACGTTCATCATTGCCGGTGTCGGGCGCGCATGCGCCCCTGCCGAGAATGCTCATGAACGACCCCGTCATCGTTGCTGCCATCCAGACCATTTCCGGGCCGGACCTTCAGGCCAACCTCGACGAAGCCACCGCGCGCATTGCTGAAGCCGCAGAGCGCGGCGCGCGCCTGGTGGCATTGCCGGAGTACTTCGCCTGCATGTCCGCCGACGAAACCGCCAAGGTGCACATGCGCGAGGTGGAAGGTGATGGCCCGATCCAGCGATCACTGTCCGACGCCGCGCGACGGCACGGTGTATGGATCATCGGCGGCACTTTGCCGTTGGTGGCGTCCGACGCCGAACACGTACGTAACACGAGCCTCGTCTTTGACGATCAGGGCCGACGTGTTGCGCGCTACGACAAGGTGCACTTATTCAACTTTCAGCGCGGTACGGAAAGTTACGACGAAGCGCGCACCATCGAAGCGGGCTCCGAGGTGATGACATTCGAATCGCCGGTTGGTCCGACCGGCGTGGCGGTGTGCTACGACCTGCGCTTTCCCGAACAATTTCGCCGCATGGGCGAAGTGAACCTCATCGTGCTGCCTGCCGCTTTCACGCACACGACCGGCCAGGCGCACTGGGAGGTATTGCTGCGTGCGCGGGCCATTGAAAACCAATGCTACGTGCTGGCCAGCGCGCAGGGTGGCGTGCACCCGCACGGGCGGCGGACGTTTGGTCACAGCATGTTGATCGACCCGTGGGGCGAGGTCGTCGCGTTGCTGGAAGAAGGACCGGGCGTGGTCGTTGGCGCGGTCGATCCGGCGCGTATCGCTGCCGTGCGCGAGAGCCTGCCGGCGCTGCGCCATCGCAGGTTCACAGCGTAGAACAGGCATCATTCTCGGCTCGCAGATGGCGAGCCGCCTTACTTGGGCGACCACGGCAGCGTTGCCCGGATGTCGAACTTCTTCCGGCACCACGCCGCGTTCGGCATCCGTCACGTGGCTGAGCGTATTGCAGGCGGCAATCTGTAGCCGCCGTTCGGCCATCCGCTGGCGGCGCAGGGCCTGCGTCTCGCGCATGGCGTCGGGCTTGAAAGTCTCCGGCACCAACAGGTTCCCCTCGTCCACGAACGCGTGCGCATCAATGACATCGATGCGTCGTGCCCGCAGGCGTACCCACAGTAGGTCGCCATCCTTGAGCGCTCCGATGCCGCCACCGTCCCAGGCTTCCGGCGTGATGTGTCCGACGCAGGCGCCTTTGGTGACACCTGAATAGCGTCCATCTGTCATCAGGATGGAGCCGCGCTCCAGCACGCTGTGATGGCGCATGTATTGGCTGGGGGCGAACATTTCCGGCATGCCGAAGGCGACCGGACCCTGCCCAGCGATCACAAAGGCGAAAGCGATGCTGCCGCTTTCGATCATGGCTTTGACGTTGGCCTCATGTCCGCCATTGATGGCACGGAGTCGTTCGCAAAGCTGTGGCGTGAATACCGGGAGCTGCGCGAGCTGATCGATCAAATGCGCGCTCTGCAGGTCCACGTTGCAATCGTTCTCGTTCTCGTAGTAACGCACGACGAAGACACGTCCATCGAAGCGCTCGTACTGGTCGCTCGACATGCCCGCCACCTTGAGCGTGCATGACGAGAAGAAGTTGCCGCGCATGATGTCTGTGCCAGAGATGTCGCGCACGGGGGCGATGCGGATGACGGAGCGCGATTGCGGCAAGCGCGACGAGACGGCTTCACGCATGTCGGCGATGCGGGCGGACCAGCTCCGCCCGGTAATGGTCGGCGCATCCAGGTCCATGCGCACGCCCAGATCGGCGAGCACTTTGTAGATGCTCTCGACGCCACGATGCATGCCGTCGCGCGCCTGTTGCGCCAGCACGTAGGTGTCGCGCCCCTCGACGAGACTGTGAGCGAACACGTCGGGTATTTTTTGCGCCAGGCGTACGTCTTCGTAATCCTGCAAGCTGACGTCGAACCCCGCGTGACGCATGACACAGGGCATGTGCAGCATCAGGTTGGTCGAACTGCCTGTTGCGCAGTGAATGCGGATCGCATTGGCGTAGTTGCGTTCAAGCACTTCGCAGATGGCGAATTCTGGTTTGTTGATGAGGCGGAAAAGGTGATCGACGTTCTCGTTGACGATGGACGAGGGCGGCGTGCTCATCAGGAGTTCTGACGCGGGCGGCACGAATCCGAGCGCGCTCACCAGCGTACGCGACGAGTTGCCTGTGCCGTTGAAGGCGCAGATGCCGCCGTCGTCCTCGCACGTTGCTGCAGCCAGCGCCTTGAGCAGGTGGTCGGACTCCGCCTGGCTCATCAACGCCAGATTGACGGCGCGGCGGAAAATGCCAAGGAAGGCTTCATCCGAAGAACACTGCAGGATGTAGCGGCAGTTCTCCTCGATGTCATCGGCCAACTCTGGATGCCCCGCGTCGAACGGCACGCAGGCGCAGCGCGTCGAGTCTTGTCATGGTTTCGGCCGGGATCTGCCCGCCCTGCAAGACGTGCGACGGTACGAAGATGGCCCAAGCGGGCGCATTTCCACGTTCAGGGCGGCGACGCGCACGATCTGCCGCCGCCAGGCCCGACAGGATGCCGGTCGGTGACTTGTCGCAGCCCGCCAGCACGTAGGCGGCATGGTAGCCATGCCCTTCGAAGTTGATGTTCACCGCTGCCGCGGTGTGGTTGCGCGATGCCAGCGAATAGCTCTGGCCGATGTTGCTCTGCGCAGTCCCGTCGCAGATCACCGGAATGCCGAAAACGAACGGCACGCCTCCGTTCTGCCAGATTCGTGCAGCGGCGCGCAGGGTGTGCTCATGATCGAACAGGTGCGCGGGGTGGTCGGGCGAACCTTGGATGATGACCACGCGTGGGCGGTTTTCATGGAGGCGTTCGACGATGGCCGCCTGATCGATGTCGCCGAGCCCGGCGAAGCCGTCTTCATGGGCGAGAAAAGCCTGCGCCCGGCGCAGCAATGCGCGCACGGTGATCGGCTCGTTGGCCAGCCCCTGGATGCAGTCGCGATAGATGTTGGTGCGCTCGACGACGCGAAGCGATGCGAACTCGGGATTGATGACGGAATCGATGCTCATTGCGTGAGGCTCTTTTGGTGTGGCCGCGCGCCATGAAGCGCCGGGTGAAGCAGGCATTCAGACAGCGCAAGCATGGCCAAAGACTGGCCGTAGGAGCGTTGCTTGATGGGGACGTCGCGGTATTCCTGCAAGGTATTGAACACCGGTGTGCCGGAGGACACTTCGGCAACATCGCCCGCGGTATCCACGCGATCGAGCACGGCGCGGATCGCGCGCGCGCCAGCAGCTTCGAAGGGGGGCGGGAGGAGGCCGAGCCGCACGCCTTTCAGGAAGGCATAAGCGATAGCCGCCGTGCCGGAGGTCTCCTGGTAGCTGGTGGGTTCGTCGAGCAGCGTGTGCCACATACCGTTGCCGGCTTGTACTTTGAGCAGTGCCGTGCAGTGACGCTGGAACGCCTCTCGCGCAAATCTGAGCGCCGCGGCGCCGACGGATGGCGGCAGCAGGTCGATCAATTCGACGGCAGTGATGGCCGCCCACCCGTTACCCCGCGCCCATAGCGCGCGGGAGAAATGATGCCGCTCGCCGAAGTGCCAACCATGGCGCCACAGTCCGGACTCGCGATCGATCAGGAAGTGCGCGTGCAGCAGAAACTGGTAGAGCACGTCGTCGCAGTACGACGGTCGGCCGAGCAGCGCGCCGGCCTTGGCCTGGAAGAGTCCGCTCATGAAGAGCGTGTTGACCCACAACTGTTCTTCGTTGTTGCGCGTGGCGGTGGTGTGGGCGTATCCGCCCATTTCGGTGCGCAGCAGATCGGAGGCGATCCAGGCACTGTAGTCCTCGATCAAGTCGCGGTCTTCATCGCCGCCGCGCATTTCCCACAACGACGCCAATGTGAGCATGGGCGCCACATGGTTGACGTTCTTGACGGCGGCTTCATGCCGATGTCGTGCGTACCACCCTTCGAGGTAATCGAGGTAATGCGCATCGCCCGTCGCACGGTACAGGCGCCAGATGCCGTACAACCCGACGCCCTGTGCCCAGTCCCACAATTCGATGGACATGTCGGACCCGTAGGCGCCACTGGCGCGCAGCAGGGCATCGTCTTCGCGGATGGCCGTCACCCCGTCGTGGAGCGCGGCGAGTTTTCGTTCGAGTTCAGCTTTCGAGATGCCGGCCATCGTTGTCTCCGGATCAGAGCTGCCAGCCAGGCAGGTAGGCAGCAGTGTTCTGGAGCATGCGGCTGAAGAGTGCCTGAGCGTCGTCCATCGACAGGCGTACCTGCGGATCATTGCAGAAGGCCTGGAATGCCAGTTCCTTGTCGCAGGTGAGCGCGGCTTCGAGGATCGTCTCGTGATTGCCGATGTGCAGATTCACCAGCGTACTCAGCCCGCTGGGCAGCGCACCTGCCGACACCGGCCTCACGCTGTCACGCGAGAAGAAAGCGTTGGTTTCGACGACGGCGTCCAGCGGAGCGCCTTCGAGTTGCCCTTCGTTCGGCAGATTCACATTGGTGACGAAGTCGCCCAGCCCGACCAACGCTTTGATCTGTCGAACGCCTTCTTCGCCGCTGGGCGACAGGACGGGCGCTTCCTCGCCGCTCACCAGGCGTGCCGCCTGCGCTTCGAGTTCGATGCGATTGCCCTCGCGCCACGACACGGGCGTCAGGCCAAAGCCCCACGCCGCTACCGTTTCGGGATCGCGCAGATACCAACTGCCCGGCATGAACTCGGCAAGGTGGCGATCGCCTGCGGCGGCGATCAGGCCGTATTTCTGGAAGAGGTCGAACTTTACGCGGTGGACAGAGCGGAAGAACGCTTCCTTCATCATCCAGTTTTCGAGGTGCTTGTCTTTCCACCCTTGTGCGTAGTGCTTCTGCACGAACTGCTCGTACAGCGGGAGCAGGTCCATGCCGTGCCAACTGGCTTGATCCAGCCACGTAAAGTGGTTGATGCCCAGCACGTTGATGCGGATGTCCTCGCGCGGCGGCGCAGGGACATCGAGCATGTCGTTGATGGCGGCGGCCAACAGTTTTTGTGTGCCGAACACTTCATGGCAGCAACCGAAGGCTTTGATGCCGGGGAACGCCGCGAATAGCGTGCGCGTGCACAGCGCCATCGGGTTGGTGTAATTGATGACCCACGCCTCGGGGCAATAGTCGCGAATGGCGTGTGCAAAGCCGACGTAGATGGGGATGGTCCGCAACGCGCGCATCAGTCCGCCGGGCCCGGCGGTGTCACCGACCGACTGGTACATGGCGTACCGCTCCGGCGCGTGCACGTCGGATGCCATCTCTTCGAACGTGCCCGGCACGATCGATATCACAACGAAGTCCGCACCGGTCAGCGCGTCGGCCAGGGTGGGGGACGCCACGTAGCGCCATTGGCTCTGCGATTCGGGCAGCGCAGAAATGCGTTCGCCGACCACCATGTTGTCGCGGGCGGCCTGAAGGTTGATGTCATACAAACGCACCTCGCCACCGAGCTGCGGCTCCAGCGCCAGGTCACTCATCAGTTTCCAGGCCCAGCCGCGCGAGCCGCCGCCGATGTAGGCGATCTTCAGGTTCTTGGCGGCGGAGGTGTTGTCTTGCGTGCTCATCGTATTCCCTCAAGAGTGCGTGACGGTGCGCAGGGCGCGCAGGGCGTCGACGAAATGTTCAGTGGGTCGGCCGCCAGCGTGGCGGCCTGGTGATGGGCGGTGGCGTGCATCCTGTGCGGACGCACGCCACGAACCGCCCGTGTGCCATCAAAGGCGGCGCAACAGGGTCGAGCCCTCGTCCTGCAAACGCTTGGCGGCCTGCTCTTCGTTGATCTTTCCGTAAGCCACCTGCTCGAAGACCTCGCGGATCAGGCGCTGCATGCGCGGGTGTTCGTAGAGTGGCGAGGGCAGGGTGATCTTGCCGGAGTCCTTGTATTTCTGGATCAGCTCGAAGGCCTTGATCTCATTCGGCGTGACCTGATCGCCGGTACTCAACACCTTGTACTGGCTGTTGGCGGCAGGCATGCCGCGCGAGAGCCCCAGGATGCGCGCGGCTTCAGGGTCGGTCAGCATGAAGTTGACGAACTTGGCGGCAAGCTCTGCATGCTTGGTGTTCTTGCCGACCACGAACATCATGCCGGGGCGACCAAAGAGGCCCGAGTTCTTCGCCTGCGGCAGGATCGGCATCTCGCCGATTTCGTACTTCTGATCCTTGCCCAACGCGCCTTCACGCAGGCGGACCATTGAATCCCAGATGTAGCTGCCGCCCCAGTTGCCTGCCGACCAGTCCGGCTGTTGCTCGGTCGGCTTGCTGGCGCCGCCCAGGCTGTCGCGGTCAGGCAGTGGAATCGCAACGCGTTCATCGGTCAGCCGCTTGTAGAAACGGAACCACTCGACCAGCGCTTGCTGGCTCATGGCGATCTTGGGTTCGGTCGGGCTGATGAACTGTGTGCCGTACTTTTGCTCCACGTAGGTCTGCGCGAGCACGATCATGTCGTTGAGTTCGCCGTCGAGCATGTAGGCGCGATCACCGAGCTTGGCGCGGAAGGCCTTGCCGGTGGTGAACAGCTCGTCCCAGGTCTTGGGCGGCGTAAGGCCGGCCTTGTCGAAGGCGGACTTGTTCCATTGGAAGATGCGCGCCGAGTAGGTGACGGGCAGGCCGTTGAGCTTGCCGTTGATGGTGCCCATGCGCAGCGCTTCGGGTGAGTACTCTTTCAGCGCCACGACCTGTTTGTACTTGTTCAGGTCGAGGAAGCCATCGCCGCGCTTGGAGTACGCGGACATCCATGCCCAGTTGATCTGCATGATGTCGGGTTCGTTGCCCCCGGCGATCTGCGTGGACAGGCGCTCCTGGTAGCCGTTGAAGCCCATGTATTCGCCCTTGACCTTGACGCCCGGGTTCTTGGCTTCGAAAGCGGCAATGGCCTTGAGTGTGGTTTCGTGACGCTCGGCGCCGCCCCACCATGAAAAGCGCAGTGTGGTCTCTTGCGACCACACCAGCGGGGCTGCCAGCGCCAGACTGAGCGCGGCGGCGGACTTGAGCATGCTACGTCTGTTCATTCTGTGTCTCCTCACTTGAAAGGAACGCGTCCTTGATCGTCTGGCTGCTACAAAAGAATGTTCCGGCCCTCGTCGTCCGGCGCGAAGGCGTGGCTGTTGTCCATCTGGATCGCGAAGCGATGGAGGTCGCCGCGCGATTTCATGTCGAGCCCGTCGGTCTGGTCCGCAGGAATCCGCGCGCTGAAGGGTTCATTGCCGATGTCGAAGTGCACGAATACTTCGCTGCCCATGTGTTCGACGAAGCGCAGCGTGCCGGTAACGCATAGCGCGTCCGGGCTGGCCGCGGCGCCGCTGACGATGTGTTCAGGGCGCAAGCCGAAGCGGATCGGCTTGCCGCGCCAGGCGGCGAGCTTGCGTGCGTGGGTTTCGGGCAGCGGCAGGCATACACCGCCGACTTCGACGCCAAGACCCGATCCCATCTCGACGACATTGGCATGGCGGATGTTCATCTCGGGCGAGCCGATGAAGCTCGCCACGAAGACATTGGCAGGGTTGCGATAGAGCGCGGTGGGCACATCCACTTGTTGGATGGTGCCGTCCTTGAGCACGCAGATGCGCTCGCCCATGGTCATCGCCTCGACCTGATCGTGCGTGACGTAGATAGCGGTGGAGGGGCGCCCTTGTTCGCGCAAGGTGCGATGCAGCTCGGTCAGACGCACACGCATCGACGCACGCAATTTGGCGTCGAGGTTGGACAGCGGCTCGTCGAACAGGAACACTTCGGGGCGCTTGACGATGGCGCGGCCGACGGCCACGCGTTGCGCCTGTCCGCCGGAGAGTTGCTTCGGGTAGCGCTCCAGCAGGTGATCCATCTCCAGCAGTTTTGCTGCGTCGCGAACCCGCGTGTCCACTTCGGCCTTGGGCGTGCCGGCGAGCTTGAGGCCGAAGGCCAGGTTGTCGTAGACACGCATGTGCGGATACAGCGCGTAGTTCTGGAACACCATCGCAATGCCGCGCTGCTTGGGGGCGAGGTTGTTGACGACGGTATTGCCGATGCGCATCTCGCCGCCAGTGATCGACTCGAGGCCGGCCACCATGCGCAGCAAGGTGCTCTTTGCGCATCCGGACGGCCCGACGAACACCATGAATTCGCCGTCATTCACATCCAGATCCACGCCATGTACGGCCTTGAAACCGTTGGCGTAGACCTTCTCGATTTTTCTCAGACTGACTTGTGCCATTCCTGTCTCCTGCCTATGTCTCTTATCCCTTGATGCCGCTGCTCGCAGCACCTTCGATGAAGTGTTTTTGCGCCATGAAGAACACCATCACCGACGGCAGCAACGCCACGACGGATATGGCCAGCACGCTTCCCCACTCGACTTCCTCCGTGGCCCCGATGCTCATCTTCAGTGCCAGCGACACGGGATACTTTTCGACGGTGGAGAGGTAAATCAGCGGGCCCATGAAGTCGTTCATGGTCCAGATGAACTGGAAGACGATCACGGAAATGATCGCCGGCTTGAGTAGCGGCACGATGATGTGCCAGAGCAATTGCAGGGCATTGCAGCCATCGATCTGCGCCGCTTCTTCCATGTCGCGCGGCATGCCTCGCAGGAACTGCACGAGCATGAAGACGAAGAACGTGTCGGTGGCGAATGCCGAGGGCACGATCATCGGCAGGTAGGTGTCCAGCCAGCCCACCTCTTTGAACATGAGGTACTGCGGCAGGCGCAGAATGATCAGCGGCAGCATCATGGTGCCGACCATGATGCTGAACATGATCTTCTTGCCCCAGAACTCGAAGCGCGCGAAGGCATATGCCACCAGCACGCACGACACCACGGTCACGAAGATGCGCGGGATCGTAATCAGGAACGAGTTCAGGAAATACGTGGCGAAGGTGTACTCGGTACTGGTCTGCCAGCCTTTCACGTACGCGGTGAAGTCCAGGCGCGAAGGGATGAAGCCCATCTCGCTGAAGATCTCGGTATTGCTCTTGAACGAGGCGCCCACCAGCCAGATCATCGGATAGAGCATGAGCAGGCCGACGGCAATCAGCACGGTGTAGCGGATGGCTGCGTTGATGCGTTCGCGGCGACGCGTGCGTTCGGCTTCGGCGTCGGAGGCGACCGTATCCCGGCCCTCCAACTGGCTCACCAGCCGGGCTTCCTGAGGTGCATTCATCATTTGTGGTCCTTTTCGCCGGCGTAGAACACCCAGTACTTCGAGCTCAGGAACGCCGCTCCGCTCAGGAACGCGACGATGGCGAACAACACCCAGGACAGCGCGCTGCCGTACCCCAGATTGAAGAACTTGAAGCTCTGCTCGTAGATGTAGAGGGACAGCAGATAGGTCGAGTGCAGCGGCCCACCCTCGGTCACCATGTAAGGCCCGTTGAATTCCTGGAAGGCCTGGACCATCTGCATGACGAGGTTGAAGAAGATCACCGGCGTGATCAGCGGCACCGTGATGCGGAAGAACTGTTGCCACTTGCTGGCGCCATCGATCTCGGCGGCCTCATAGAGCGAGGGCGATACGTTCTGCAGCGCTGCCAGGAAGATGACCATGGCCGAACCGAACTGCCAAGTGAACAACAGGATGATCGTCCAGATCGAGTAATGCTCGTTGGCGAGCCACGCAATCGGCGCGATGCCGATCTTGCCCAGCGCGAGGTTCACCAGCCCGTGCTGCGAGAAGATGAAGCGCCACATCACCGCTGCTGCGATGGACCCGCCGAGGATCGACGGCAGGTAGAAGGCCGAGCGGAAGAAGTTGATGCCGCGAAGCTTGAAGTTCAATACATGCGCGATGAACAGTGCAAAGCCCACGCGCAGAGGCACGCCGATCAGCACGAACATGAGCGTGACGCCCAACGACTGGCGAAAGAGCGGATCGTTCTGGAACAGCTCCTGGTAGTTCTCCACCCCGATGTATACGGGGGGATTGATGATGTCGTACTCGGTGAAGCTCAGCGCCAGGCTCGTCACGAACGGAAAGAGCTTGAAGAGCAGAACGCCGAGCAAAAAGGGCAACACGAACAGGAAGCCCAGCTTTTTATTCTCGTACATACCGTGTGTCTCCTCGCGGGTATGCGGTTATGCCAATCAGCTATGCGCAACCTCTGCGCTGTCGAGAATGGCCACCAGGCGAGCCCGCGTCTGCGCGTCGGGTCTCGTTGCCGGGCGGGCCACCGCGGTTGACACCGGAACGCCGGTCAGAAGCAGTGCTTCCTTGATGAGGCCGGCAAACGGAGTGTCAGTGGAATAGATGCGCGACAGTGCGGCCAGGCGCCGCATGAGCGTCCTCGCCGTAGAGAGATCCCCTTCGCGGTAGGCGCGATAGACCCCGCAGCAGATCTCGGGCGCGAAATTCGATGTGGCGGGAATCACGCCGTCGCCGCCGAGCAGCAAGGTATCGAACATGTATTCGTCGAACCCGCACAGCACGATGAACTCGGGGCGAGCGCCCTTCACTTCGAGGATCAGCCGGCGGATGTGGCTCATGCAGTTGACGGTGTCCTTGATGCCGATGATGTTCGGGCAGTCGAGCGCCAGCCGCTGTACCAGCTCGATGGACAAGTCCTGGCCGGTGAGGGCGGGGAAGTTGTAGAGCAGCACCGGCAGCTCGCTGGCTTCGGCAATCTGGCGGTAGTGGAGGTAGAGGCGCTCTTCGGTGAGCACTGCGTAGTACGGATTCACTACCATCACGGCGTCCGCGCCGATGACGGCCGCGTGCTGGCTGAGCAGGATGACCTCATCGGTCGAGCATGCGGCCGTGCCGATGATGACGGGGCGTCGCCCCGCTACGCGGTGGACGCAGAACTCGGCGATGCGCTGGCGCTGCGCCATGGGCAGGTGTGCAAACTCGCCCGCGCTGCCCAGGAACAGGAACGCATCGACATCTGACTCAAGCAGACGATCAATCAATACGCCCATGCCGTCTGCGTCGAAATTGCCCTCTTCATCGAGGATGGTCGGGACCGGAGGAATCACTCCTGCGAATCTTTTGATCGCCATGCCTTGCGTCTCCTTATTTCCATATATGGAATTGCATTTCCGTATGAGGAAAGTATAGTGGTGGAACGCAAGAGAGACAGACTGCTGTTTACCCCTACCAATGAGGCGGTTATGCCATCGGGGTGGTACACACAGGGAAAGGACAAATCATGAAAAGAAACGAGGGGGACATGGCACAAGGAGCTACTGCGGTTGCTGCACCCGCCACACAAGAGGAGAAGTCCGTCGCTCCGGCGTTGAGCAAGGGGTTCGCCATTCTCGACCTTGTGTCGCGCGAACCTGGTCTGGGCTTTGCTGCAATACGCGCGCGACTGGGAATGCCCAACAGCAGTTGCCATCATCTGGTGACCACGCTGTGCCAGCTCGGCGCGCTCCAGCAACAGCCCGACCGCACTTATCTATTGGGGCTGCGGTTGTTGGAGTTGGGCACCATCGCGGCGGGGCAGCGGCGGATCGAACAATCCGCTCTCCCGATCCTCGATGCGCTGGCAAACGACGTTCAGCTCACTTGCCACTTGGGTGTCATGGAAGGGGGCGACGCCGTTTACCTGCTGAAAATCGAAGGCAACCCGCGTATTCACGTTAACACGTGGGTGGGCAAGCGGCTCTCGTTGCACAGTTCGTCCCTGGGCAAGGTGCTGCTGGCGTGGCTGGGCGAAGACGAACTGACGGCCAAGCTGGCGCAGTGCACGTGGGAGGCGAAGTGCCCGAACACCATCACTTCAGCCGGTGAGTTCCGCAAGCATCTCGCACGGGTTCGCGAGAATGGATGGGCCTACGATGATCAGGAAGACATCGTGAATATTCGCTGCGTGGCAGCGCCGGTGTTCGATGTCAGTGGCACTGTGGTGGCTGCAGTCAGTGCGGTCGGAACCGTACTCGATATCGACAAGGCACGCGTGGCGACATTGACGGCGCGCGTATCGGACGCGGCGTCGCAGATTTCGCGCGCGCTGGGCTATACGCACTCGTGACGATTGCGTCAGTTCAGCATTCCAAAAAAAACGCGGCCCGGGGGGCCGCGTTTTTTTGTGCTGGCGGGCGAAAATCACTAGGCCTTGTCGACCACGCAATCCACGCCATATCGCACAGTGCCATCGTCGCGCACTTCCTTCACCAGGCCATGGATGTCGGTCTCGAAGCCAGGGAAGCGTTCATTGAACGTGCGCGCGAACTTCAGGTAGTCGACGATCGTCTTGTTGAAGCACTCGCCCGGGATGAGCAGCGGAATGCCCGGTGGGTACGGCGTCACCAGCATCGCCGTGATGCGGCCTTCCAGTTCGTCGATCGAAACACGTTCGATCTGGCGGTGCGCCATGCGGCTCCATGCGTCGGCCGGACGCATGGCCGGGACCATGTCCGACAGGTACATCTCGGTGGTCAGACGGGCCACGTCGTGCTGCTTGTAGACGTCATGGATCTGCTGGCACAGCTCGCGCAGACCGATGCGTTCATAACGCGGATACTTGGCAACGAACTCCGGCATGATGCGCCACAGCGGTTGGTTCTTGTCGTAGTCGTCCTTGAACTGTTGCAGCTCGGTCACCAGCGTGTTCCAGCGGCCCTTGGTGATGCCGATCGTGAACATGATGAAGAACGAATACAGGCCGGTCTTCTCGACCACGATGCCATGCTCGGCCAGATACTTGGTGAGGATACCGGCGGGAATGCCGCTGTCATCGAAGTCGCCATCGACGTCCAGCCCCGGGGTGATGATCGTGGCCTTGATTGGATCGAGCACATTGAAGCCTTCGGCTAGATTGCCGAAACCATGCCAGCGTTCGTTGGCCTTGAGCGTCCAGTGCTCACGCGTGCCCATGCCGTCTTCGGCAAGATAGTCCGGGCCCCACACCTTGAACCACCAGTCGGCGCCCCATTCTTCATCCACCTTGCGCATGGCACGGCGGAATTCCATGGCCTCCTGGATCGACTCTTCGACCAGCGCGGTGCCTCCGGGCGACTCCATCATCGCGGCCGCTACGTCGCACGAAGCGATGATGGCGTACTGCGGGCTGGTGGAGGTGTGCATCAGGTACGCCTCGTTGAAGGCGTGCATGTCGAGGTGACGCGTCTCCGAATCCTGCACAAGGATCTGCGATGCCTGCGACAGGCCGGCCAGCAGCTTGTGGGTGGATTGCGTGGCGAACACCATCGATTCCTTGCAGCGCGGACGGCCTTCGCCAATGGCGTGGTAGTCGCCGTAGAAATCGTGGAAGGCGGCGTGCGGCAACCAGGCTTCGTCGAAGTGCAGCGTGTCGATCTTGCCGTCGAGTTCTTCCTTGATCTCTTCGACGTTGTACACCACGCCGTCATACGTGCTCTGCGTGATGGTGAGCACGCGCGGCTTGGCGTTCTTGTCGGTGGCGAACGGGTTCTTGGCGATCTTCTTCTGGATGTTCTCCCACTTGAACTCGCTCTTCGGGATCGGCCCGATGATGCCGTAGTGGTTGCGCGTGGGCATCAGGAAGACCGGGATCGCGCCCGTCATGATGATCGCGTGCAGGATCGACTTGTGGCAGTTGCGGTTGACCACCACGATGTCGCCCGGTGCCACCGTCGAGTGCCACACGATCTTGTTGGACGTGGACGTGCCGTTGGTGACGAAGAACAGGTGGTCTGAATGGAAGATGCGTGCGGCGTTGCGCTCGCTGGCTGCCACCGGGCCGGTGTGGTCCAGCAACTGACCGAGTTCATCGACCGCGTTGCAGACGTCGGCACGCAGCATGTTCTCACCAAAGAACTGGTGGAACATGTGGCCCACCGGGCTCTTCAGGAAAGCCACGCCGCCCGAGTGCCCCGGGCAGTGCCATGAGTACGAACCGTCGGATGCGTAATGCGTGAGCGCGCGAAAGAACGGCGGCGGCAGCGAATCGAGGTATGCCTTGGCTTCGCGCACGACGTAGCGCGCGATGAATTCCGGCGTGTCCTCGAACATGTGGATGAAGCCATGCAGCTCGCGCAGCACATCGTTGGGGATGTGGCGCGAAGTGCGTGTCTCGCCATACAGGAAGATGGGAATCTCGGCGTTACGGAAGCGGATCTCTTCCACGAAGGCGCGCAACTCGGCGATGGTGGATTCGGCCTGGTCGGAGGTGAACTCTTCATCGTCGATCGACAGGATGAAACACGACGCGCGTGACTGCTGCTGGGCGAAAGAGGACAGGTCGCCGTAGCTGGTGACGCCCAGGACTTCCATGCCTTCGTCTTCGATCGCTTTGGCCAGCGCCCGAATGCCGAATCCGCTGGCGTTTTCCGAGCGGAAGTCCTCGTCGATGATGAAAATGGGGAAGTGAAAACGCATGTCGGCTCGCCTCGAATCGCAAATGGCAAGACAAAAGAAAAACGCGGCCAACAGGGGCCGCCGCAGGAAGCGCGCATGATAGCGCACACACCGGGCCGTGCGCGTTTGATTTTTGTTGCATCCGGCTCAACCGCGCCCAGGCTGGCCCGCGCCCCGATTGACGGCGGCCGGCCTGGCGTCACCGGCTCCTCGATATAGTCAGACGGCCTCCATCGGCGCACTCGTGCGGCTTGCCCGCCGCGAGCGCAGGTTGGAGTTTTCCGTATCGAGAATCGAGGGGATTCCACATGACATTCCTTTTCCGCTGCGGGCATCGCAGCCTGTGCCTCGCCCTTGTGCTGAGCGCGCTGACCGCTTGCGGGCAGCGCCACGAAGCGCCCGCCATGCCGGCGCCGGTAGTGGCCGAGGCTGCATTGGCAGGCACTAGGACGGCCAGCGATGCGCGGAGTGAAACGCCGGCCCGCCGTTACATCGCACTGAAATACGCGCTGACGGTCGAGAACGATCCCGATGCACTGGAACAAAGCTGGAAGAGTGTTTCCGCGCGCTGTCGTGAACTGCAATGCGACATTCTTGAGGGCTCATTCACGCGCGGGCGCGACGGCGCTTCGCCACAGGGCTTGCTGAGAGTGCGCATCGCGCCCGACAAGCTCGATGAGTTTCTGCGCGCCACCGAGCAGAGTGGTGCGGTCGTGGCCTCTACCATGACGAGCGAGGACAAGACCGCCGAGGTTGTCGACGTTGAGGCGCGCATGCGCAACATGACCGAACTCCGTGACCGCCTGCGCGCCATGCTGCAGAACCGCGCAGGTCCGCTCAAGGATGTTCTTGAAGTCGAGCGTCAGCTCGCCGAAACCCAATCGCAGATCGATTCGCTGGCCGGCGTGCGCAAAGCGCTGGCGGCTGAAACCGACAAGACCGAAGTCTCCCTTCAGTTCGTCGCGCGCGGCCGTTTCATCGATGCTGGCAAAGTCTCTCCGCTGCGCGAGGCGTGGAACAACGTGGCAGAGGTCTTTCTGAGCAGCGTCGGGTCGCTGATCATTTTTGTCGCTGCGGTTGTGCCGTGGCTGGTGATCGTGGTGCCGGTGGTGTGGTTGTTGGCGCGTGTTCTGCGCCGCCGCCGGGAACGTCGCGCGGCAAGAAAGGCGGAATGATCGGCGTTAGAACTCTGTGGCCAAGGCTGTAAGACTGAGCCGACAGCTACGCGGTCTACTATCGTTTGACGGGGCAAGCGCGGCACGACGGACTCGCATCGGGGAACGTCGCTTGCTGGCGGAAGGGCTGCATGGCGACCCGCGTGTATCAGTCATCGATGGGGAGACGAATGTGATCAGCAAGAACACGATTTGCCTGTGGTATGACGGCACCGCGCTGGAGGCCGCCGAGTTCTACGCCAAGACTTTTCCGGATAGCGCGGTCAAAGCCGTCACCCGCGCGCCCGGCGACTATCCCGCAGGCAAGGAGGGCGATGTCCTGGTAGTTGAGTTCACCGTGATCGGCATTCCTTGCTTGGGGCTCAATGGTGGTCCGGAGTTCAAGCACAGCGAAGCATTTTCATTCCAGGTGTTGACGGAAGATCAGGCGGAAACCGACCGTTTGTGGAATGCCATCGTCGGCAATGGCGGCCAAGAAAGTGAATGCGGCTGGTGCAAGGACAAATGGGGTCTGTCGTGGCAGATCACCCCGCGAGTGCTCATGGAGGCCATTGCCGACCCCGATCGCGCTGCAGCCAAGCGCGTGTTCGACGCGATGATGCCGATGCGGAAGATCGACATTGCAACTATCGAAGCCGCCCGGCGGGGTTGAGTGTTCCATGTGCTGACATCCTTCAAAGCGAATCGAAGGCGCCTCGGCTGAAGCTGGTACGAGGCGCCTTCGACTGGGTGGTGTGCTATACACGGTGCTTTCCCGCGTCACGCACACGCCATGCAGATTCGTCCCGCCCAGCAGCATGACCACTTGGTTCTTCTGGACATCTGGCAGCAATCTGTCCGCGCGTCTCACGACTTTCTATCCGAGCAAGACATCCAGTCTCTCTTGCCCATCGTGCGCGACATGGCTTTGCCAAATCTCGAGATCTGGGTGCTGTGTTCTGACGGGACGGTGCCGATTGGATTCATGGGGCTGGACGGCAACAAGGTAGAGGCCTTGTTCATCGCGCCGTCATCGTTCGGGCAGGGCGGCGGCACGCTGATGCTGGACCACGCAAGAAAGCTCAAGGGGCCGCTGCAGGTGGATGTGAACGAACAGAATCCGCGCGCCGCTGCTTTCTATCTTGCGCATGGGTTCAGCATCGCGGGGCGCTCGTCTACCGACGCCCAAGGGCAAGCGTTTCCGCTGCTGCATTTGTGCGAGGTCGGCCAAGACCGGGTTTGAGCCAACGGCGCAACAACAAAAAAGCCCTGCCGAAGAGCGCTTCGCCAGGGCTTTTCCATGCTGTGTTCCGCAAAATTCGCGGCTTGTGGCCGCGCATGTTTCAAGGGCGCGTCGTGTTGGCGATGTCCTGCGTCTTGGTGTCGTTGGCGACGGCTTCCTGCACGGCGATACCCGCCTTGAGCGCACCCACATCGCGGGCAACGACGCGGGCTCGCGGATCGAGCACAGTCGTGATTTCCACCTTGTCGCCCTGCGTGCGCCCCGTCTCGACCTTCACCGCTCGCAGTGTGTTGGCGGCGTTGACAGTGAATACACGTTCGCCGCCGTCGCTGTGCTGGATGGCTGGTGCCGGCAGGACCAAGGCCTTGCGCTGCGTGACAAGCTTGCCGGTCACACGCAGCCCGGCTTTGAAGCGTGACTGCGTGGGCAGGTTGACATAGGCCAGCCCCGCGCGGGTACGCAGATCGATCGTGGGCGAGAGGAGCCGCACGCGGCCCTTGACCTCATCGCCCAGCGGGCTGCTGATGATGACCTCCTGGCCAGGCTCCAGCTTCAGCAGAACTTCACCCGGCACTTCGGCCCGCCATTCGAGGCGCCCTTGCCGGATCAGACGGAACAGCTCTGTTCCCGCCCGCACGATGTCACCTTCGCCGATGCTGCTCGACGAGATGAGTCCGTCATCTGGTGCGAGTAGGCGGGCTGCGTCCAGCTTGAGTTGCTGCGCCTTGAGGCGTGCACGGGCAGCGGCGAGGCGGGCGGTGGCGGTCTGCTTCTGGGTTTCGTACTCGGCCAGCTCTTGCTGGCTGACTCCGCCAGAGGCTACCAAACGCTTGGCACGGCCGAGCGTGGCTTCGGACTGGGCTTGCGCCGCTTCGGCTTCGACGAGTTGGGCGTTGACGGTGTCCAATTCGGCTTCGACGCTGGCTGTATCCAGCAAAGCCAGCACTTGTCCCTTGCGCACGAAATCCCCAACGCTGACTTGCATGCTCGTCAGTCGCAGGCCGCCGATTTCGGCGTTGATGTGGATCTCCTGCCACGGCATGACGTCGCCTTGCACTTCGAGGCGCTCCGGCCACGTCTCGGTGCGCGGCTGGATCAGGCTGACGGTCAGCGGTTTCGGCGGCTCGGGCGCGGCAACCGGCGCACTGCTTGTCGGGGCGGGCGCCTGGGCGACCGTGGGCCCGGCCTGGGTGAAGCCTGCCGCGGCGACGAGCAGTAACGCGCTCACGAGGCGCAGCCGGCGGGGCGTGCCGCGTGGCGCGTTTGAGGAAGAGGCGAACGATGCGGGTGTCATGAGGTGTGTGCGTTGGCGTGAGTCGCGGTGCCGGGTGTCGGCGCGGGCTGGGCGTGAAGTGTATCCGGCTCATACTGGGCACCGCCCCCGGTGGCGCGATTGAGGGTGATCCAGGCCTGGAGGCGTTCTTTCTGCACGCCGAGCAGCGTCTGCCGGGCGCTTAGCATCACGCGGCGTGCGTCCTCCAGTTCGAGCAGGTTGGTGGCGCCTTCGCGGTAGCGATGTTCCACCGATACGAAATACTGCTGGTACTGGCTGGCGGCCAGTCGTGCGTTTTCGGCGCGTTCGTGTGCGGCGGCATAGCGGGTAAGCGCATTTTCCACGTCCTGGATGGCACCGCGCGCCTTGGCCTTGTAGTCGGCCAGTGCCTCGTCGTAGCGTGCCTGGGCCGCTTTGACGGCGGCTTCGCGACGACCACCGTCGAAGATAGGCAGGCTGAGTGACGGGCCGAAGGACCATGTGCCCAGCGATAGACCTCCGCCGCCGCTACCGCCCGCGACTGAATAGCCGAGCGAACCGCTTAGCGACAAACGTGGGTAGCGATCCGCCTCTGCCAGCCCAATGTCCGCCGACGCTGCCGCCAGCGTGCGCTCGGCCGCGCGCACGTCGGGGCGCTGCATGACGGCTTGGGCCGGAATGTTGACGTCAAAATGACGTGGCTCGGGCAGGCGATCCAGACCGGTCGGCGAAATCGCAAGCAGGCGGGCGAGTTCCGGCCGCGCCATGCCTGTGAGCCGGGTGATGAGGTTTTCGAGTTGCTGGCACTGGGCGCGGGTGCTGGCCAGCCCGGTGCGCGCTTCGGCGACCGAGGCGGTGCTGCGAATCGCCTGGTACGGGGCGGTGAAACCTGCGGCCACGCTTTCGGCGGTCAGCTTGCGGGTGGCTTCCCGCGAATCCACGTCCTGTTCGCTCAGTGCCAGGTCGGACTGGCAGGCTCGATAGCTGAGGTAGGCGTCGGCCACGTCGGCCGCGAGGCTCACCCGCGCGTCTGCCAGCGTCGCAAGACGCGCTTCTTCGCGGGCGGCGGCGCCTTCTTTGCCGCGCGAGACGGCACCGAACAAATCCACCTCCCACGATGAGTCAAGCGAGAACCAGCCGCTGTTGGTCGGGCCGGATGTCTTGCTTGCATCGGTGCGTGCGCCGCCAGCGCTGGCGTCCGAACTGGGGCCGGCCGCCGCGTTGGCTTGCGTGTGATACGCACGCGATTCATTGAGCCGGGCCATGGCCGCTTCCAGTGTCGGGCTGTACTGGAAGGCCGTGTCGATGAGTTGATCGAGCGCCGGGTCGGTCAGTTCGGTCCACCAGGCGGTGGGGGCAGGCTGCGTTTTGTCGTTGCTGGCAGCGGGCGAAGTCCAGTTCGCCGGCACGTCTTTGCCGGAGAGCTGCGGCGTGCGGTAGTTGGGGCCTACGGTCGTGCATCCGACCAACAGGAGGGCAATACAGAGCGCGCTGAGGCGGGCCGCCGGCGCGGTACGGCTGAACATTCTTGATCCTCTTTTCCTGCGGGGATTGGGTGTGCTGCGCGGGGTATGCCGACTACCCTGGGCCTTAGGGGCCCGATATCGCGCAGAGGTTCCATCCCCTCGGACGGCAGGCTGAAAGATGCGTCGCCGCCCAAGGTGTGTCAAGCCTGATAGCCGGACGGCGTTTTGCGCCAGCGGCGCAAAAACAAAGCCCCGCCGGGCATGACCCGGCGGGGCTCTATATTTCATCCACTACGGCTTGGGGCTCAGATTTTCGGCAGGGTGACGCCGGTCTGGCCCTGGTACTTGCCGCCGCGATCACGATACGAGGTTTCACAGACCTCGTCCGACTCGAAGAACAGCATCTGCGCCACACCTTCATTGGCGTAGATCTTGGCGGGCAGCGGCGTCGTGTTGGAAAACTCCAGCGTGACGTGGCCTTCCCATTCGGGTTCGAGCGGAGTCACGTTCACGATGATGCCGCAGCGGGCGTAGGTGCTCTTGCCCAGGCAAACGGTCAGCACCGAACGCGGGATGCGGAAGTACTCGACCGTGCGCGCCAGCGCGAACGAGTTCGGCGGAATGATGCACACGTCATTGGTGATGTTGACGAACGTGCCCTCGTCGAATGCCTTGGGGTCGACGATGGTCGAGTTGATGTTCGTGAACACTTTGAATTCGTTGGCGCAACGCACGTCGTAGCCGTAGCTCGACGTGCCGTACGACACGATGCGGTGTCCGTCAACGCTGCGCACCAGTTCCGGCGCGAAGGGCTCGATCATGCCCTGCTGCTCCGCCATGCGGCGGATCCACTTGTCTGACTTGATGCTCACGTCTGCGTGACCTTGAAAGCGAAACCGCGCGATTTTAGCGCGAAACCTGTTGCCACCTTGGTTTTCTGAGCTTGATTCCACGCAAAGGGCCGATCGGCGGCCCTTTGCGTGTGGGCGTCAGGTGTTCTGCACCACGATATTGGGGAACTTGCCCCGCATGTCGCGCTGCTTTTCGGCGATGGCGATGGCGACCTTGCGCGCGATGGCACGGTAGGCATCGGCCAGCGTGCCAGTGGGGTCGGCCGCCACGGTCGGCTTGCCGGCGTCGGTCTGCTCGCGGATGCGGATATCCAGGGGCAGGCCGCCCAGGTAGGGCACGCCATAGTCGGCGCACATCTTTTCGCCGCCGCCGCTGCCGAAAATATGCTCGGCGTGACCACAGTTGGAGCAAACGTGGATGCTCATGTTCTCGACGATGCCGAGGATCGGGATGCCCACTTTTTCAAACATCTTCAGCCCCTTGCGGGCGTCGAGCAGGGCGATGTCCTGAGGGGTGGTGACGATTACGGCGCCTGTCACTGGCACTGTCTGCGCCAGGGTGAGCTGGATGTCGCCCGTACCCGGCGGCATGTCGATGACCAGGTAGTCGAGATCGTCCCAGCGGGTTTCGGTCAGCAGTTGGCGCAGCGCTTGCGTCGCCATCGGGCCACGCCAGACCATAGGTTGTTCGACATCCACCAGAAAGCCGATGGAGTTGGCCTGCAGGCCGTACGCGGCGAGCGGCGTCATGGTCTTGCCGTCGTCAGACGTGGGTTGCTGTCCGGCGAGCCCCAGCATTTGGGGCTGCGAGGGGCCGTAGATGTCTGCGTCCAGAATGCCGACGCGGGCGCCTTCGTCGGCCAGCGCCAATGCCAGATTGGCTGCCGTGGTGCTTTTGCCCACGCCGCCTTTGCCGCTGGAGACCGCGATGATGTTGCGCACGCCGGGCAGCAGCTTGACGTTGCCTTGCACCGCGTGCGGGACGACCCGCGAACTCACGTTCACCGTGACCGGCTGTGCGCCTGCCAGCTCCTTGGCGGCTTGCTCGATCTGCGCGGCAATGGCCGCGTGCTGGGTGCGGGCGGGGTAGCCGAGTTCGACGACAACCTCCAACGCGCCATCGGTCGCGGTGACGGACTTGATGGCACGGGCTGCGGCATAAGACTTGCCGGTGTTGGGGTCGAGTAGCTGGCCGAGGCTGGCTGAAATCTGGTCGGGGGTCATAGGGCGAGAGCGATCTGCAATACAACGGGTGGGGCAAGGATTCTAGGCTCAAGGCGCCGCGAGGGGGAAGCCTCCCGGCCCGTGCCGCCGGGCTGCGCCCACTGGCCGCGTCCTACGGCCTGTCGGGCATCTGGTAAGATGCCCCGTTCTTTACGGCCCCAATAACCATACATTCCGATGCCGAGCTATCCGCACCCCATCCTTGCCCGCGAGGGCTGGCCGTTCATTGCCATCGCGCTGATCGTGGCGCTGGCTGTCACGTGGTTTGCCAACGCGTGGATTTCGATTCCGTTCTGGATTCTGTTCGTTTTCGTCGTGCAGTTCTTCCGTGACCCTGCACGCCCCATTCCGGGCGATTCGCGTACGGTTAACTCACCCGCCGACGGCCGCATTGTCGCCATCGAGCCGGTGCACGACACGTACCTCGACCGCGAAGCGCTGAAGATCAGCGTGTTCATGAACGTGTTCAACGTTCACTCCAACCGCAGCCCCGTCGATGGCGAGGTGCGCCGCAAGTGGTACAACCCGGGCGCTTTCGTCAACGCGGCGCTGTCCAAGGCATCCACCGAGAACGAGCGCAATGCGCTGTGGATCCGTACTGTCGGTGGTCACGACGTGACCTGCGTGCAGGTCGCCGGGCTGGTGGCGCGCCGCATCCTCTGTTACGTGGATGCCGGGGCGAAACTCGCGCGTGGCCAGCGCTACGGGTTCATTCGCTTCGGCTCTCGCGTCGATGTGTACCTGCCGCGCGATTCGCGCGTGCTGGTCACCATCGGCGAAAAGGTGTCCGCCTCGGCGACGCGCCTGGCGGAGCTGCCCTGATTTAGATTGACTCGTCCAAGGACCAAAAGCGTGGCTACATCAAGATCGATCGTAGGAGCGGAGCGCCGCCGGCGCGGCATTTACATCCTGCCCAACCTGTTCACCACCGCGGCGTTGTTTGCCGGCTTCTACGCCATCGTTCAGGCCATGAACGGGATGTACGAACAGGCCTGCGTGGCGATCTTCGTGGCCATGATCCTCGACAGTCTCGATGGACGCGTGGCACGGATGACCAACACGCAAAGCGCGTTCGGCGCCGAATATGATTCGCTGGCCGACATGGTGTCGTTCGGTGCGGCGCCGTCGCTGGTGATCTACGAGTGGGCCATGCGCGACATGGGCAAGCTCGGCTGGATCGCCGCCTTCATCTACTGCGTGTGCGCCGCACTGCGGTTGGCGCGCTTCAACACGAACATCGCCATCATCGACAAGCGCTTCTTCCAGGGGCTGCCCAGCCCGGCGGCGGCGGCGCTGGTCACCGGTTTCGTGTGGCTGATGATCGACACCCAGGTCGACCCGGACGCGGTGCGCTTCCTGGCTTGCGGCGTAACGATCTTCGCCGGCATTTCGATGGTGACGAACGTCTTCTTCTATAGTGGAAAGCAGATCAACCTGCGCCGCACGGTGCCGTTCGCCGTTGCGATCCTGTTCGTGCTGATCCTGATCGCCGTGTCGAGCTATCCGCCTGGCGTGCTGTTCGGCGTATTCGTGTGCTATGCGCTGTCTGGTTATGTGATGACCGCCATCCGCTGGTTCCGCCGCCGTGGCACGCGCACCGGCCGTTATTCAGAAAAGCAGTGAAATCATGAGTAAAGAACGCCTCGTCATTTTCGACACCACCTTGCGCGACGGCGAACAAAGCCCTGGCGCTTCCATGACGCGTGAAGAGAAGTTGCGCATCGCGCGCCAACTGGAACGCATGCGCGTCAACGTCATCGAGGCGGGTTTTGCGGCGGCGTCCAACGGTGACTTCGAGTCGATCCGCTCGATTGCCGATGCGATCCGCGAGTCAACGGTGTGTTCGCTGGCCCGTGCCAACGAAAACGATATCCGCCGTGCTGGCGAAGCGATCCGACCGGCAGCGCAAGGGCGTATCCACACCTTCATCGCCACCAGCCCGATCCACATGGAGAAGAAGCTGCGCATGACGCCTGACCAGGTCGTCGAGCAGGCAGTGAAGGCTATCGGCTGGGCACGCGAGTACACGGACGATGTGGAGTTTTCGGCAGAAGACGCCGGGCGCTCGGAAGTCAACTTCCTGTGCCGCATCTTCGAACAGGTCATCAAGGCCGGTGCCAAGACCATCAACGTGCCGGACACCGTGGGCTACAACCTGCCGGAACAATTCGGCGCGCTGATCCGCACGCTCATCGAACGCGTGCCCGGCTCCGACAAAGTGGTGTGGTCAGTGCATTGCCACAATGACCTCGGGCTTGCCGTGGCTAACTCGCTGGCCGCCGTACGCATGGGCGCGCGCCAGGTGGAGTGCACCATCAACGGACTGGGCGAGCGCGCCGGCAATGCGTCGCTGGAAGAAGTCGTGATGGCAGTGCGCACGCGCGCCGACATCTTCCCGGTCGAAACCCATATCGACGCGACGCAGATCGTGCCGGCTTCGCGGCTGGTGTCGCAGGTTACCGGCTATCCGGTGCAGCCGAACAAGGCCATCGTCGGCGCCAACGCCTTTGCCCATGAATCCGGCATCCACCAGGACGGCGTGCTCAAGCATCGCGAAACGTACGAGATCATGCGCGCCGAAGATGTGGGTTGGGGCGCCAACAAACTTGTGCTCGGCAAGCTCTCGGGCCGCAACGCGTTCCGTGCGCGCCTGCAGGAGTTGGGCATCGAGATCGCGTCCGAAGAGCAACTCAATCACGCCTTTGCGCGCTTCAAGGAACTGGCGGACAAGAAGCATGAGATCTTCGACGAAGACTTGCACGCGCTGATGTCCGACGAAGCCGTGACGCCCGCCGATGAGCACTACAAGCTGCTTGCATCGCGCGTGCATTCCGAAACCGGTGAAGTCCCGCTGGCTGCGCTGACGTTGTCGGTCGGGGGCTCTGAGGTGAAGGTCGAGTCCTCTGGCTCCGGCCCGGTCAACGCCGCATTCAAGGCCATCGAACAAGTGGCGAAGAGCGGATCCGAACTCCTGTTGTACTCGGTGAACGCCATCACCACGGGGACCGATGCCCAGGGCGAAGTGACTGTGCGCCTGTCGCATGGCGACCGCGTGGTCAACGGCCAGGGTGCGGATACCGACATCATCATCGCGTCGGCCAAGGCGTACATCAACGCGCTGAACCGCCTGCATTCCAATGCGGTGCGTCTCGATCCGCAGGGCGAAACCGTCTGACGACACGCCTTCGACGACAAAGAACGGCCCCGCGCGTACATCGCACGGGGCCGTTTTTCTTTGTAGAAGACGGAACGCCAGGCTATGCCGTGGGCGTGTCGCCGTAGCGGGCGACAAGTGTCAGCTGTGAGGTCGGGCCTAGCGCGACCCGCACAACGTGCCCGCTACCGGGCGCCACCTCGCATCGTGTGCCCTCCATGTTCTCGACATGTTCGATGACGACGTCACGCGTTGCATTTGGTGAGACGACCTCCACACGGTCGCCGACCGCGAAGCGGTTCTTCACTTCGAGCGTCGTCAGGCCACTCGCCTCGTCATACGCCAGCCATTCACCGACGAACTGTTGCCGTGCGTTGCCCGAAGCGCCGCTGGCGTAGTTCTGGTAGTCCTCCGAGCGGTGGCGTTGCAGGAATCCGTCGGTATAGCCGCGATTGGCGAGGCCGTCGAGACGACCGACCAGGCCAGCGTCGAACGGCCTGCCGGCGATCGCATCGTCGATGGCGCGTGCATAGAGCTGGGCGGTGCGGGCGACGTAATAGTGCGACTTGGTGCGGCCTTCGATCTTCAGGCAATCGACGCCGATGTCGACGAGTCGTTGCACGTGCTCGATCGCCCGCAGGTCGCGCGAATTCATTAGATACGTGCCGTGCTCGTCTTCGGACAACTCCATCCAGTCACCGCTGCGGCGCTCCTCTTCTTCCAGCAGATACACGCGATCCGCCGCAGCATGGCGCGGTACGTGTTCGCCTTCCGGCGTGAGCGTGGACTCGGTCATGCGATAGCTCCAGCGGCAGGCGTTGGTGCAGGTGCCCTGGTTTGAGTCGCGGTGATTGAAGTAACCCGACAGCAGGCAGCGCCCCGAGTAGGCAATGCACAACGCGCCGTGCACGAAGACTTCGAGTTCGGTGTCGGGGCAGCGTTGCCGGATCTCGGCGATTTCGTCGAGCGAGAGCTCACGCGACAGGATCACGCGCGAGACGCCGATCGAATTCCAGAAGCGGACGCTGGCGTAGTTGACCGTGTTGGCCTGCACGGAAAGGTGAACCGGCACCTCTGGCCACGTCTCGCGTACCATCATTATCAAACCCGGGTCCGCCATGATGAGAGCGTCCGGCCCGAGTTCAACCGCGCCGCGCAGGTCGTTGATAAAGGTGTTGACCTTGCGGTTGTGCGCCATCAGGTTGACGGTCAGGTAGAAGCGCTTTCCGGCGGCCCTGCAGGCTTCGATGCCTTCACGCAGAAAGCCCGTGTTGCGAAATTCGTTGTTGCGTGCACGCAGGCTGTAGCGCGGCAGGCCCGCATAGACGGCATCGGCGCCGTAGGCGAGGGCGTAGTTCAGGCTGCGCAGCGAGCCGGCCGGGCTGAGGAGTTGTGGGCGCTTCATGGCAACGGGGTGCAAGACAAAGCCTGCGAGATTGCCAGTGTTTTCCGGAATGCCCTTTGCGCCAGCGCGTGTCGGCGTGTTGCCAACGGTGCGCCGTGACGATTCGTTTCAGTTGCTCGGGGCGCGCCAGACGCTGATGCCAAATTCGGCCAACAGCTCTGCCGTTTCAAACAAGGGCAGACCCATGATGCCGGTATACGAACCGCGGATTTCGGAGATGAACACCGCTGCATGTCCCTGGATGCCGTAGGCGCCGGCTTTGTCGAAGGGTTCACCGGTGGCGACGTAATGCGCGATGTCCTGCTCGGACAGCGTCCGCATGGTGACCGTGCTGACCGACAACCGCGTTGCGAGTTGCTTGCCGTCGGCCATGGCGATGGCAGTCAGCACGCGATGTGTACTCCCGGACAATTGGCGGAGGATGGCAGCGGCATGCGCTGCGTCGTCCGGTTTGCCGATGATTGCTCCGTCGACCTCAAGCGTGGTGTCTGCCGACATCACCGGCAGGCGGGGCAGGTCGCGCATCGCCAGTCGACGGATGCCGCCTTCGGCCTTGATACGTGCAATGCGCTGTACATAAGTCACCGCGTCTTCATGCGGCAGGACATCTTCGGCAACGTCGCTGTCGTCTTCCTCGGGGGTGGCGCGAAAGCGCAATTGCTCGAAACGGATGCCCAGTTGCTGCAGCAATTCGCGGCGTCGCGGGCTTTGCGAGGCGAGGTAGAGGTCGGCGGTCATTCGCGGTGATAGGGGTGATTGTTGAGCAGGCTCCACGCTCGATAGAGCGCTTCCGACAGCAGTACGCGCACCATGGCGTGGGGCAGCGTCAGGCTGGAGAGACGGAGCTTCTCGTGAGCGCTCGATTTGAATGCCGGGTCGAGGCCGTCCGGCCCGCCGATGACAAAGGCAACGTCATCGCCTTCCTGCATCCAGCGGCCCATGCGATCGGCGAGCTGGCGCGTGGTGAGATCGTCTCCGCGCTCGTCCAGTACCACCAGCCGGCAGCGCGATGGCAATGCGCCGCGCAGGCGTTCGGCTTCGGCGGCCATCATGGCGGCTGGGGTCTTGCCGGAGGTGCGTGGCTCCGCTTTCACCTCGACCAGTTCCATCGGACAGTCGCGGGGCAGGCGTTTGGCGAATTCCTTGTAGCCGGTTTCGATCCAGTCCGGCATGCGCGTACCGACGGCGGCGATGATGAGCTTCATGTGCAGGCGCGATTGGTGGCGTTGGCAGTCTGGACGGCGGCAGGGATCGGCACCATGGCGTGTAGTGCCCGCTGGCCGTGTTCGAACATCAGCAGTTCGCCCGGCGCCAGTCGTGTCCAGTTTTCGTTGTCGGTGAGGGGCGCGGTGGCGATCACGGCCACGCGGTCATCTGGCGTGGTCACCGTGGTGAAGTCGATCGTCAGGTCAGCGTCGATCAGGTGCGCCGTCGAGAAGGGCCACTGCCGCACCAGCGTGTACAGGTTGGTCGAACAGTGCGCGAATAGCGCCTGTCCGTTGGACAGCAGGTAATTGAACACGCCGAACTGCGTGATTTCGGCGGTGATCTCGGCCAGTGCGGCGAACAGCTCTGTCAATGGTGGCTGGTGCGCGTAGCGCTCGCGCAGGCGCTGCGTGATCAGGCAGAAAGCGGCTTCGGAATCCGTGCTGCCCACGGGCTGGTAAGCGCCCGCAAAGTTTGGCGAAAAGGCCTTCAGGTCACCGTTATGGGCAAAGATCCAATGCCGTCCCCATAGCTCGCGCATGAACGGATGGCAGTTCTCGAGCAGCACAGACCCCTGGGTGGCCTTGCGGATGTGCGAGATCACGTTCTTGGATTTGATCGGGTAGCGCTTGATCAGCTCGGCGATTGGGGATGATGCGGCCGAGGCGTTGTCGATGAACAGCCGGCAGGCCTTGTCTTCGAAAAACGCCACGCCGAAACCGTCGGCGTGGTGATCGGTGCCACCGCCGCGCGCGGCAAAACCGGTGAACGAGAAGGTAACGTCGGTGGGTTGGGCGCAATTCATGCCCAGCAGTTGGCACACGGCGAATGCTCCGGCAGTGCTCAGAAGGTATGTCTTGTTGCGAGGCCGCGATCGCGGATCATGCGCTGCCGGGAATCCTCATTGATCCACATGAATGCCGATCCCTGCGCAGCTGTTCGTCTCACGCGACAGACTCTGAGCACGTTCTCAGGCTGATTCCATGCTGGCTTCTTCGTCGGCCAGGAGTTTGCGGCGGCGTGCCGGCGTGGTGGCCCACAGTTCTTCAAGGTTGTAGTAGGCGCGTACGGCGGGCTGCATGACGTGGACGACGATGTCGCCCAGATCGACCAGGACCCATTCGCCGGTCTCCTCGCCTTCGACGCTGATGACTTCGCCGCCGGCTTCCTTGACCTTTTCTTGTACGTTGCGCGCCAAGGCCCGCGTCTGTCGGTTGGAGTCGCCGCTGGCGATGACCACGCGGTCGAACAGCGACGTGAGCTTGGTGGTGTTGAGGACTTCAATGTCGCGCGCCTTGATGTCTTCCAGGGCGTCGACGACGATCTTCTGCAGTTTGCGGATATCCATGCGGGCGTGCAGCTCCGATTCAGTAGAGGTGATGAGTTTCAATATAGTCGAGTACGGCATCCGGCAACAAAAACCGGGCGCTGCGCCCAGCCGTCAGTGCTGCGCGGATGCCAGTGGCCGAAATGTCCAGGGCCGTCATGTGGAACGGAACGATTCGCCCCGCCGGGGCGGCCGGGTCAGTTGGCAAGCCGTGTGCGGCACTGAACAGGTCGGCAAGAACCGGACCCATGGTCGCTGCGTCCAGTTCGAATCCGGGACGCGTGCCGACGGCGATGTGCGCAAGCGGCAGGATTTCTTCCCATTCATGCCACGAAGGCAGACCGAGGAATGCGTCTGCGCCAAGGATCAGCACCAATGGGCGGGCCGTGCCCAGTTCGGCGCGCAGGCGTCTCAGCGTGAGCACCGTATAACTGGGCGATTGCCGGACGACCTCGCTGTCGTCCAGTTCGTAACCGGGGACGCCTGCGATAGCCAGACGCGCCATGTTCAGGCGGTCTTCGGCCACCGTGCCGGGCTGTTCGCGGTGGGGCGGCTGGCCGGCGGGGATCACGCGCACCGTGGTCAGCCCCAGCGCATCGCGTGCTTCTTCAGCAAGCCGCAGGTGCCCAAAGTGGATGGGGTCGAACGTGCCGCCGAGGATACCCAGCGGCCCGGTAACGCGGTCAGACATTGGTGTTATTAACTTCGGCGCGGGCGCCCAGGTCGCCGAAGATTTCCTTGATGCTGAAGTAAACCGAACAGAGCATCACCGACAGGCCGACCATGAGCACGGCCAGCATCAGCACCACACCGAGTATCTGCGACACCATCGTCGCAATGCCGACGACCTGTGCGAGCAGCAGCAGGGCGACGACGGATGCGACCGTGAATACTGTGAAGGCGCCGACGTTCCGCCAGCAGGCAATGATGCTGAATACCATCGACTTGACCGGCGGCACGTCGCACAAACCAACCAGGACCGGCGCAAACCACAACGCCATCTGGACGGGCAACGCGCCCACCAGCAGCAGGACCGCGGTGCGGCCCAGCAGTACGCCGGAATTTGCCGCTGCAATCTGGGTGGCGGCGTCCACATCCGTCACATTGCCAAGGTCGGCCGGCAAGGGGCCGAAAAGCAAATTGCCCAGCACGTCGGCCAGCAGCCCCAGCACGATGCTTGCGATGACCGTGAACACCCACAGGCGGATCAGCCCTTTTACGTGGATGCGTATCTTGCGGGCACGGGGGCCGTTGGGCGGCGAGACGTTCTGGTCTACGGCGCGGCACAGCAGGTAAATCCAGATCTGCATTGGCAGCATGAGCAGCGTGCTCAGGATCGGCCCGACGATCGGCACCATCCAGCCCAGAAACGCCAGCAGCCAATAACACGGCGCAAGCAGCATGATCATGCGAGGGTTGCGGCGCCACAGGCGGATGCCGTCGATGAGCCACGTCCAGCCGCGGGACGCGGGCAGGCGATGGGCTTGCAGGGGTTCTTGGGACATGGTCGGGGTCAGAGGGTCGGGACGTCGTCGTCCTCTCCAAACATATCGAGGTAGGCTTCGCGCAACGCGCCGATGCCCACGGGAATCAATACCAGAATGCCTAGCCCGGCGGGAATCAGGGCGATCAGGAACAGCGTGTAGATCATCAAGCCAAACAGCAGCGTGGCGCCCAGGTTACGCACGCTGGCGCCAAGCGACAGTCGCATGGCATCGAAAGACGGCGTACCGCGATACATCACCAGCGCCGGGGCGCAAATGAGCGCGAGGATCATCAGTGCAAAGAACACGCCGACGAAAACCCAGCCCGTCATGATCATCGAGACCAACGCCATGGCGCCAGACAGCAGGCCGCTGAGCGCGCCGCCCAGGGCCGTACCAAGCAAGCCAGCGAGCAGACCGCCGGTCAGCGCCAGCACGGTAACGAGCGACATCAGCACCAGCGGGATGCTATAGAAAACACCCACCAGTGTCAGATTGCCCAGATGGCGACGCAGGCCGTCGAAGAGATTCTCGAAGCCGATGGCTTGGCCGTGTGCCTGGCGTTCAGCGGCAGACAGCATGCCGCCTATGAAGAGCACCATCAGGATCGGGGCGGCCATCGGGCCGACCACTGGCAAAGGCACGACCAACGTGGAGACCAATGCCATCACTACGAACGCCACGAGCGCCATCAGCAGCCACGTGAACGGGCGCGCGATGAACATGCGCCAGCCGGCTGCCAGCCAATCCACTGCCCGTGCCGGGTGGATACGGCGCGCCTTGGGGTGGCGATGCGCAAACACGGAATGGGTGTGGGGCTGGTTCATGCGTGGCGGGGCGTGAGAAAGACGCGCATTGTATCGTGAAGGTTGCGCCCGCCGCAGACTTGGCGCCGTTTGTGCCTGTGCTGCCACAGACCGTTGTCCCATGGCGGGATGATTTCCGATAAAATTAGTCGGGTAATGGGCTCCGCACCTGCGGGGCATGCAAAGAACCGGAGCAAAACATGAGCGTGCAGGACACCATCCGCGAAACCGTCACCAGCAATCCCGTCGTGCTTTTCATGAAAGGTACGCCGCAATTCCCGCAGTGTGGCTTTTCGTCGGCGGCGGCGCAGATGCTCAAGCTGTGCGGCGTGACCGAGTACGTGGCCGTGAACGTGCTGCAAGACCCGGAAATCCGCCAGGGCATCAAGGAATACGCCAACTGGCCGACCATTCCGCAGTTGTATGTGGGCGGGGAATTCATCGGCGGCAGCGACATCATGAAAGAGATGTTCCAGTCGGGCGAACTGCAGACCTTGCTGGACGGCATCAAGAAGTAAGCCGGCCGAAAGCAAAAAAAGGCGACCCGTGGGTCGCCTTTTTTACGTGCGCTGCAAGCTGGTTACTTTTCCAGCTTTTCGGCGGCCTTGCGGCGCGCGCAGTTTTCCTTCGTGCATTCGGCGTACATGTGCATTGCGTGGTCGCGCAGCTTGAAGCCGCGCTCCAGCGCTATTTGCTTTTGACGCTCTTCGATTGATGGGTCGAAGAACTCTTCGACGTGGCCGCAATCGACACACACGATGTGATCGTGGTGGCTGCCTTCGTTCAACTCGAACACGGCCTTGCCGGATTCGAAGTGGTGGCGTTGCAGCAGTCCGGCTTGCTCGAATTGTGTGAGTACGCGATAGATGGTGGCGAGCCCGACGTCGAGCTGTTCGGCCAGCAGCATGCGATAGACGTCTTCCGCCGTGAGGTGACGTTCTTCCGCGCGCTGGAACAGATCGAGGATCTTCAGTCGGGGCAAGGTGGCCTTGAGGCCCATGCTCTTGAGGTTTTGTGGCGTAGCCATGATGTCTCCGGTGGCGCGGTCAGCGGGTGGTACAGATCCCTATGATATAGTCTGCGTCGTTTGCTTGGAACGCTCACGGCCCCCGCCGGGCGATTCCGGGCTAATTCATTTGCATTGAAATCAATCCCTTATGTCGCGCATGAGTCGTCGTTTGGTTAGCCTGGGTCTGGTGCTCGCGGTGCCCGCCGTGCTGTCCGCGTGTTCGTATCTCAAGGAATACCGGATTCCCGTGCGGCAGGGCAATTATGTGTCGCAGGACATGCTCAGCCAGATGAAGCCTGGCATGACGCAGGATCAGGTGCGCTTCATCCTGGGTTCGCCGCTGCTCATCGACCCGTTCCACAGCGATCGCTGGGACTATGTCTATCGCTTCGCGCCCAGCCGCGGCGACGTGGAGTCGCGAAACATTTCGCTGTTCTTCAAGGACGGCAAGCTCGATCACGTCGATGGCGACGTCGCCGCCGCACCCGCCACGCAGGAAGGCGCCTCGCTGCCGGTTGCCACCAATCGCGTGATCGAGATCGAAGCGCCCAAAAAATAAGCGCCCGGCGTAGCAGACCTTTTCATCGAACCACTCGCGGCCCGTTCGGGCCGCGTTGCCTTGCAGAGAACCCGCCATCATGACCGTGAAAGTTGCCATTGCCGGAGCCTCCGGCCGCATGGGCCGCATGTTGATCGAAGCAACGCTGGCCTCGAAAGACGCCGAACTGGTGGCCGCACTTGAGCGTGAAGGCAGCCCGGTACTGGGCCGCGACGCAGGCGAATACGCCGGCGTGGTGACCGGTGTGGCGATTTCGTCCGACATCGCAGCGGCATTCGCCAAGGCCGACTGCCTGATCGACTTCACCCGTCCCGAAGGCACGCTGGTGCACCTTGAGCATGCTGTGCGTGCGGGCCGCGCCATGGTGATCGGTACGACTGGCTTCAAGGACGACGAAAAAGCCCGCATCGCCGAGGCAGCAAAGACTATTCCCGTCGTGTTTGCCGCCAACATGGCCGTGGGTGTCAACGCCGTCTTCAAATTGCTGGAAGTGGCAGCAAAGATGCTGGCAAGCGGCTACGACATCGAGGTGATCGAGGCGCACCATCGCTTCAAGGTCGACGCACCTTCCGGTACTGCGCTGCGCATGGGTGAAGTCGTAGCCAGCACGTTGGGCCGCGACCTGAAGGAATGTGCCATTTACGGTCGCGAAGGCGTCACCGGGGAGCGCGACGCGAACACCATCGGTTTTGCCACGGTACGCGGCGGCGACATCGTCGGTGATCACACTGTGATGTTCGCGGGCTTGGGCGAGCGTGTGGAAATCTCTCACAAAGCCGGCAGCCGTATGCCTTACGCGACCGGCGCCCTGCGCGCCGCCGTGTTTCTAGGCGGTAAGAAGAATGGGCTCTTCGACATGCAGGACGTGCTGGGCCTGAAATAACTCTGGCCGTTTCCACGGCCGACGACGGCGGGCCGAGCCCGCCGTTTTCATTTGCTGGCTGGCTGTGCGTCGTACGGCCTGCGACAATGCATCTATTACCCGACGAGGCAAAAGAAATGAACGCCACGCTCCCCAAAGAACTGTCCGCCCTGGCGCTGGCCGAAAATACGCTGCTGGCGCCATACGACCTGACGCCATCCAGTCTTGACTCGGTGTTCGGCCAGATCATGTCGCATCAGGTCAACTACGCCGACATTTATTTCCAGTACCAGCGTTCTGAAGGTTGGAGCCTGGAAGAGGGCATCGTCAAATCCGGTAGTTTCAATATCGAGCAAGGCGTGGGCGTGCGCGCCATTGCTGGCGAGAAAACCGCCTTCGCTTACTCCGACGACATCAGCCTGCCTGCACTGGCCGAAACGGCCAAAGCCACGCGAGCCATTGCCGACGCGGGCAATGAGCGCCGTATCAAGGTCGCTGGCCGTGAACAGCCTCTGGCGCTGTATTCAGCACGCGATCCGATCGCCTCGCTGGAAGACGTTGAGAAGGTTCGCCTGCTTGAGCGCCTGGAGGGCTTCGCGCGCGCACTCGATCCGCGCATCGTGCAAGTGATGGCTTATCTCGCCGCGACCTGGGAGGTCGTGATGGTCGCGCGCTCCGACGGCCACATGGCCGCCGACGTACGCCCGCTGGTACGTGTTTCGCTGTCGGTGGTGATGGAAGACAAGGGCCGCCGCGAGCAGGGCTCGGCCGGTGGCGGTGGCCGTCAGGACTACGCGATGTTTACCGACGAGGTGCTCAAGGACTACGCGCGTCGCGCAGTGCATCAGGCGGACATCAACATGCAGGCTCGCCCTGCGCCAGCCGGCACCATGACAGTCGTGCTGGGCAATGGCTGGCCTGGCATTCTTCTGCACGAAGCCATCGGCCACGGGCTGGAAGGCGACTTCAACCGCAAGGGCAGCTCAGCTTTCGCCGGCATGATGGGCCAGCGCGTGGCAGCCAAGGGCGTGACGGTGGTGGATGACGGCACGCTGCCGGGGCGTCGTGGTTCGCTGACGGTGGACGATGAAGGCAATCCGACCAATCGTACGGTGCTGATCGAGGACGGCATTCTGGTCGGTTACATGCAGGACATGATGAACGCCCGTTTGATGGGGGTTGCGCCGACTGGCAATGGTCGTCGTGAGTCCTTCGCGCATCTGCCGATGCCACGTATGACCAATACGATCATGATGGCTGGCGAGGTGCCGCCGGAAGAGATCATCCGCTCGGTCAAGAAGGGCATCTATGCGGCCAACTTCGGCGGCGGTCAGGTCGACATCACGAGCGGCAAGTTCGTGTTCTCGGCGGCCGAAGCCTATGTCATCGAAGATGGCAAGCTTACCTATCCGGTGAAAGGGGCGACGCTCATTGGCAACGGCCCCGATTCGCTGACGCGCGTATCGATGATCGGCAACGATCTGGCGCTCGATCCGGGCGTTGGCACCTGCGGGAAAGAAGGGCAGAGCGTACCGGTGGGCGTCGGTCAACCGACGTTGCGCATCGACGGGCTGACGGTGGGCGGCACTGGCGGCTGAGGCGAATTTGGCGAAGGAAAAAGGGGCGCCTCGGCGCCCCTTTCTATTTGCGTGGCCCGTATGTCAGTTGCGCCGACCTGCGGCGACAAAGACCGAGTAGACCGATCCGGACTGACGTGTTGCCATGAGCAGCAGCGACTTGGTGGTGTCCGTTCCGGACAGCGCTGCCAACGTCGCCAGGCCGGACAGGTTGGCGAGCTGCGTGGTGCAACTGGTGCCCGCTGTCGCGTTCACGGTGATGTCGTGAACATTGCGCGAGCCATCGCCGTGAGGTTTCAGCGTGCCGCTGAATGGGCAACTATCGTTGGTGCCCGAGAGCACGCCGTTGTCATCCACCGAGAAACTGCCAGTGGCAACGCCCAGGCTATTGCGCACCGTGTAAGTGCCCTTGGCGGTGGCAACGGATGCCGCCGTTTCATACTGTTTGTCATATGACAGGTTGTAATTGTCATTGACGTTATTGGGGTAGGTCGCCTTGGCGATGATGCTGAACCGGCTCGTCACGCCGCCCGACAATGTGCCGGCGGTGGCCGCGCCCGTGCCAAGGCCGAGCGTAACGAAGTCTGTCGAGGTAACTGTGGATGCTGCGACGCTCAGGAGGCCCGAAGCGAGTCCGAAATACGCACCGTTGCTGGATATGGCGAGCAATGTCTGGCCGGCTGAAGTGATGACGCCATAGGCATTGAAGGAGGTGCCGCTGCCGGTGTCGGTTGCGGTGCCCGACCACAGGCCTTCGACACTCTGCGTCGTTGCGCTGGAGCTACTGCTGCTGGAACTGCCACTTGAGTTGCCGTTGCCTCCACCGCCGCCCCCGCACGCAGATAGTACGAAGACGCACGAGGCGGCAATGGCTAAAGGCGGGATGAAGCGACGCACGGCGCTCTCCTGTGAGGAATGTAAGGTCGTTCGGATGTTAGGCCCCACGCGATCCGCCGCGCAGGAGAAATGTCACGGATGGGTGTGTGAGTCTTGCTGCAAATGAAAACGGGATGGCCAGCCATCCCGTTTTTGCGTTGCCGCGTTCGATCAGGCCGGAGGCGCTTGCGTCATGAGGACGTTCTGCACGAGTTCGGCGAGCGAGTTGGCGCCCATCTTTTCCATGACGCGCGCGCGGTGGACTTCCACTGTCTTGATGCTGATGCCCAGTTCATCGGCGATCTGCTTATTCAAGCGACCGGCGACGATGAGATCGAGCACTTCGCGCTCGCGTGGCGTGAGCTGCTCGATGCGACGCTGTGCATTGGCGCCCTGGCGCCGCTGTTCGCGTTCCACGCGTTCGCGGCCCAGGCATTGCTCGATCAAATGCAGCATGTCCTGGTCGTGGAAGGGCTTTTCAATGAAATCAAAAGCACCTTTCTTGAGCGCGGTGACCGCCATCGGCACGTCGCCGTGGCCGGTTATGAAGATCACCGGTAGCGTCGAATGCAGCGTGTTGAGCTTTTCGTGCAGCTCAAGCCCGCTCATGCCGGGCATGCGGATATCCAACACGAGGCAACCGCTCATGTCGGGCGTCCAGGCCCTTAGGAACGCTTCGGCGGATGGATAGGATGCGACCTTCAGCCCGGTCGATTCGAGCAACCAGACCAGCGAATCGCGCAGGGCCTCGTCGTCGTCGATGATGTGTACGAGTTGTTGTGGCTGGGCCGTGTTAGGCGTGGGCAGGTTGGTGCTCAATGCTTGTCTCCAGCGGCAATGTAAAGCGGAAGATACTCCCACCCGTCGGGTTCGGGTAAACCCACAGCCGACCATTGTGGAATTCAATGATCGAACGGCAGATGTTGAGCCCCATGCCCATGCCTTCCGACTTGGTCGAGAAGAACGCGGAGAAGAGCTTTTCCAGGTTTTCCGGCGAGATGCCATAGCCGTTGTCGGTCACGGACACTTCGACCATTTCCGACGTCTGGCGGGCTTCGACGGTGACTATGCGGCGCTCGGGAGGCTGACCCTCCTCAGCCTCTGCACCGTTCTTGATCAGGTTGAGCAGAACCTGCTCGACCATGATGCGGTCAGCATACACGCGCGGCAACGCCGGCGGGATGCTGGTGACGATCTTCACGCCCAGCCGTTGGGCTTCGATTTCGGCGATGCCCAAGGCGTCTTCCGCCACTTCGATCAGGCTCACACCGCTGCGCTTGGGCTCGCTCTTGCGAACGAAGTCGCGCACCCGGCGGATGATGTGGCCTGCGCGGGCGGCCTGCGCATTGGCTTTTTCCATTGCACCGAGGATGTCCTCGGTCTTGAATTCGCCGCTCTTGATGCGATTCACACAGCCCTTGCTGTAGTTGGCGATGGCCGATAGAGGCTGGTTCAGCTCGTGGGCAAGGGTCGATGCCATCTCGCCCATGGTCACGAGGCGAGAGGTCCGCTGTAGCCGGGCCTCCTGCTCGCGTGAGAATTCTTCGACCTTCTTGATGTCCGAGATGTCCGTGGCGACCACCAGACGCACGATGCGCCCGTCTACCCAGCGGGTTGCGCGTTCGCGCAGGTGATACCAATGCCCGCTGATTGGGTGCTGCAGTTCACCGTCGAAGAGCTCGTACGGCAGCATGCTTGAATCGACTTTGCGCGGATCGAGCGAATAGTCGCCCAGCTCAGGGCGCGGCACCGGCCACTGGTGGGCGGAAAGCTCGCGGGCGCCGCCTTCGTCGCTGCGGAATGCGCGGTTGGCGTACAGCACTTCGTCCGTCTGCGCGTCGGTTACGAACACCGCTGCGTCGAGGCCATCGAGCACGGCCGTGAAGCGTTCGTGCGCGGCTTCGAGTTCGGCACGCACGCGTCGCGATTCGGTGATGTCGGTCATCGCCATCATCCAGCCGGTCTGCACACCGTGACTGTTCGACCAATGGCGAGACTTGCGTGCGAACGGTGATTTCGGAGCCGTCGCGGCGCAGCACGCGGGCGTCGAAGCCGTCGCGCGGGGTTTTGCCTGACAGGCACAGCGCAAGGTTGTGCCATTGCAGGTCGAGCTCGCTGACATGCCAGTACGGGAACGGCGGCTCGGTGCCGATCAGGTCCTGTGCGCGGCGATCAACCATCTCGCAGAAGGCGCGGTTCACATAAATGATGCGGCCCTTCAGGTCGATGGCTTGCAGGCCGGCAGAGACCGATTCTTCCATGGCTTTGCGGAAGGCCGTCTCGGCGCGCAGTGCGTCTTCGGCGTTGCGTCGCGCAGAGATATCGTGCGCGGCGGCGTAGATGAGCCCTTCGTGCGGGATTGGATTGGCGCTCCACGACAGCCAGTTGTAGCTGCCGTCTCCACAGCGGCAGCGGATTTCGAAACTTGCCTGCCGTCCCAGCGCGAGTGACTTGAAAATGCCGAGCACGAGGTGCATGTCGTCCGGATGGACAATTTCGGTGAATGCTTTTTCCAGCAACTGATCAGGGCGTTGTCCCAGTACGTTCAGGAAGGCCGGGTTCGTGCGGCGGAAGCGGCCGTCCATGGTCAGCACGCACAGAATGTCGAGCGATAGCGAGAATATCTGGTCGCGTTCGCTTTCGACCGCTTCCACGCGCAGGCTGCGCTCGCGCGACACCCACAGCGACCACAGGCCGAGGCCGATCAGCAGCGTAAGCAGCATGCTGGGCAGCACGCGCATGATGTCGGCGCGCACGCCGGCCGGGAGTTCGCGATACCAGATGAAAACCAGAACGGCGATCAAACCGATGCCGATGTAGGTCAACGGAGAGGCCGAGAGGGAAAAGTGCGAGCGATTCGTGCGGAGGTTGGGATCCATCAATGGAATCCTGGTCTGGGGGGCAAGGCCGAATTGATTTTGTCATCGCGGTTCCGGTCACGCATTGGGTCTAACCCTAGGCGCGGCAAAACGACGAATTAACCATATTGCAACAAACCCTCGCTTACGTGTTGGGGCGAACGTCCTATTTGGCACGCTCTTTGGCGAAGCGCCGGTGGGGCGTGCTATGCCTTTGGTATTTGTGGGTGCTCCGGTTTGTGTTTTGTGCATCGCAACATAATGATTTCTAAGGTGAAATTGCGATCGATCATGTTGCACAGCACCGTGTATTGTTGTTGCACAGCGTGAAGCACTGTTTTATATTGTGAAATGCAGCGCGTGGGCTTGCCCTGGAAAATCGGGTAAGGTCGCGCGATCGCCGTGTGGCGCGTGCCACGCGGACGCCTGATTCGAGGCGCCGCGAGCCCTTATGGCCTCGCGGCCCGGCATCTTCCCCCGGATGTCACGCCTTGCCGGTTGGAGTTCGCGACTTCGATCCGGTTCTGAAAACGCTTAGCGAGGAGAAGCAACATGGCAGCAATGCCCAACGTTCCCCTGCAGTCCGACGTGGATACGCAGGAGACTCAGGAATGGCTGGAAGCGCTCGACGCGGTGCTCAAGCAAGAAGGCCCCGAGCGTGGCCACTACCTGATCGAGCGACTGATCGAATCCGCCCGCGAAGCCGGCGTTGACATTCCGTACAGCGCTAATACCGCGTACATCAACACCATCCCCACCGACAAGCAGCCCAAGTATCCGGGCGACCCCGCCATTGAAGAACGTATCCAAGCCTATCTGCGCTGGAACGCGATGGCGATGGTGGTGCGTGCCAACAAGCATACCAACGTCGGTGGTCACATTGCTTCCTACGCGTCTTCCGCGACGCTGTATGACGTGGGCTTCAACTGGTTCTGGAATGCCCCACACGGCGACCACCAGGGCGATCTGGTTTTCTTCCAGGGTCACTCGATCCCGGGCATCTACGCTCGTGCGTTCCTGCTGGGCCGTCTGACTGAAGAGCAGCTTGATCACTTCCGCCAGGAAGTCGGTGGCAAGGGCCTGTCGTCCTACCCGCACCCCTGGCTGATGCCTGAGTTCTGGCAATTCCCGACGGTGTCGATGGGCCTGGGCCCGCTGCAGGCTATCTATCAGGCCCGCTTCATGAAGTACCTGCAGGCGCGTGGTCTCGAAACCAATGCGCAGCGCAAGGTGTGGGCATTCATGGGCGACGGCGAGATGGACGAAGTCGAGTCCCTCGGCGCAATCGGCGTAGCCGGTCGTGAAAAGCTCGACAATCTGGTGTTCATCATCAACTGTAACCTGCAGCGCCTGGATGGTCCGGTGCGCGGCAACGGCAAGATCATCCAGGAACTCGAAGCCGAGTTCCGTGGCGCCGGCTGGAACGTCATCAAGCTGGTGTGGGGCACGCGCTGGGATGCGCTGTTCGCCCGCGACACCAAGGGCATCCTGAAGGCCCGCATGATGGAAGCCATCGACGGCGAGTATCAGACCTTCAAGTCGAAGAACGGTGCCTACGTTCGCGAGCACTTCTTCAACACGCCGGAACTGAAGGAGCTGGTCGCCGACTGGACGGACGACGACATCTGGGCGCTGAACCGCGGCGGCCACGACATGTTCAAGATCTTCTCGGCCTACAAGGCGGCCGTGGAGCACAAGGGCCAACCGACGCTGATCCTGGCGAAGACCATCAAGGGCTTCGGCATGGGCGAATCGGGCGAAGCCCAGAACATCAGCCACCAGCAGAAGAAGATGACGCGCGACTCGCTGCTGCGTTTCCGCGATCGCTTCCGCATCCCCGTCGCCGACGAGCAGATCGACGACATGCCGTACATCAAGTTCGAGGAAGGCTCGGCCGAACTCGAATACATGCGCAAGCGTCGCATGGACCTGGGTGGTTACCTGCCGGCCCGTCGTCCGAAGAGCGAGGCGCTGCCGATGCCGGCTTTGTCCGCATTCGATGCGCTGCTGAAGGCATCCGGCGAAGGTCGCGAGTTCTCCTCGACCATGGCCATGGTGCGCATCTTCAACATCCTGCTCAAGGACAAGAGCATTGCCCGCCACGTGGTGCCCATCGTTGTCGATGAGTCGCGCACCTTCGGCATGGAAGGCATGTTCCGTCAGTACAGCATCTGGAACCAGCAAGGCCAGCAGTACATTCCGCAAGATCATGACCAGCTCATGTTCTACAAGGAAAGCACTGACGGTCAGATCATGCAGGACGGCATCAACGAAGCCGGCGCCATGGCTGACTGGATCGCCGCCGCGACGTCGTACTCGGTGCACGGCGTGCCGATGATCCCGTTCTACATCTTCTATTCGATGTTCGGGCCTCAACGCACGATGGACCTGTGCTGGGCAGCCGGCGACTCGCGCGCCCGTGGCTTCCTGGTTGGCGGTACCGCTGGCCGCACCACGCTCAACGGCGAAGGTCTGCAGCACGAAGACGGTCACTCGCTGGTGCTGACGCACACCATCCCGAACTGCGTGTCGTATGACCCGACCTTCTCGTATGAAGTCGCCGTCATCGTGCAGGACGGCCTGCGCCGCATGTACCAGGAGCAGGAAGACGTTTATTACTACATCACGGTGATGAACGAGAACTACGAGCACCCGGCGATGCCGGAAGGTGCCGAAGGCGACATCGTCAAGGGTCTGTACAAGTTCCGTGACGGTGGCAAGTCGAAGGGGCCGCGCGTTCAGTTGATGGGCTCGGGCACGATCTTCCGTGAAGTGATCGCCGCTGCCGAACTGCTCAAGAACGACTGGGGCGTCGAAGCCGACATCTGGGGTGCTCCCAGCTTCAACGAACTGGCGCGTGACGGTCAGGCCGCCAAGCGCTGGAACATGCTGCATCCGCTGGAAGAACAGCGTACGTCGCACGTCGAGCAAAAGCTCAAGGGCACTCAAGGTCCGGTCATCGTCGCAACCGACTATATCCGCCTGTATGCCGAGCAGATTCGTCCGTATGTGCCGGGCAAGTACGTCGTGCTGGGCACCGACGGTTTCGGTCGCTCCGACACGCGCGAACAGCTGCGTCACCACTTCGAAGTGGATCGTCGCTGGGTCACGGTCGCTGCGCTCTCCGCGCTGGCCGAAGAAGGCAAGATCGATCGCGAAAAGGTCGCCGCTGCGCTGACCAAGTACGAACTCGATCCGAACAAGCCGAACCCGCTGCATGCCTAAGAAGTGAAGCGCGAAGCGCGACGGGCCTCTGAGCCCCGCGCGCTTCGCCGCTGATCGCCAGAGGAATAAAAATGAGCCAACTCATCGAAGTTAAAGTACCCGACATCGGCGACTTCTCGGATGTGCCGGTGATCGAGGTGTTCGTTAAACCGGGCGATACGGTCAAGGCCGATGAATCGCTGATCACGCTCGAGTCCGACAAGGCCACGATGGACGTACCGTCGCCCGCCGCGGGCACGGTCAAAGAAGTGAAGGTCAAGCTCGGCGACCGCATCGGCGAAGGCGCCGTTGTGCTGCTCCTGGAAACCGCTGATGCCGGCCAGGCTGCAGCGCCCGCTCCTGCCGCTGCCCCCGCAGCCGCGTCGGCTCCCGCAGCGGCTCCGGCACCTGCCGCAGCGCCTGCTGCTCCGGCGGTGGCGCCTGCTGCTTCCAGCGGTCCGGTCGAAGTAAAGGTGCCTGATATCGGCGACTTCGACGAAGTCCCGGTGATCGAGGTCTACGTCAAGGTCGGCGACACCATCAAGGTTGATGACTCCATCGCTACGCTTGAGTCGGACAAGGCCACCATGGACGTGCCTTCGTCGGCTGCTGGGGTGGTCAAGGAAGTGCGCGTCAAGGTTGGCGACAAGGTTGGCGAAGGTGCCGTGCTGGTGATCGTGGAAGGCGCTGGTGCGCCGGCAGCCGCAGCAGCCGCACCGGCACCCGCCGCAGCCCCTGCACCGGCTCAGGCCGCCGCGCCTGCTGTTGCCGCCGCTCCGGCGCCCGCTGCTGCACCCGCAGCCGCTTCGCCGGTGGCGACGGCTGCCGCAGGCAAGGCCCACGCAAGCCCGTCCGTGCGCCGCTTCGCCCGCGAACTGGGCGTGGATGTCGCCAAAGTGCCGGGTACGGGTCCGAAGGGCCGCATCCTGCAGCAAGACGTGCAGAACTTCATCAAGGGCATCATGGCCCAGGTCGCTGCCGGTGGCGTTCCCGCCGCGGGTGGTGCCGCAGCCGGTGCCGGCGTCGGTGGCATTTCGCTGCTGCCGTGGCCGAAGGTTCACTTCAGCAAGTTCGGCGAAATCGATACCCAGCCGCTGTCGCGTATCAAGAAGATTTCCGGCGCGAACCTGCATCGCAACTGGGTGATGATCCCCCACGTCACGAACCACGAAGACGCGGACATCACCGATCTGGAAGCCTTCCGCGTTCAGCTGAACAAGGAATACGAAAAGGCTGGCGTGAAGGTCACCATGCTGGCCTTCATGATCAAGGCTGCGGTTGCTGCGCTGAAGAAATTCCCCGAATTCAACGCTTCGCTCGACGGCGACAATCTGGTCTTGAAGAAGTACTACAACGTCGGCTTCGCAGCCGATACGCCGAACGGTCTGGTCGTTCCGGTGATCAAGAATGCTGACCAGAAGGGTGTGGTCGAGATCGCCAAGGAAATGTCCGAACTGGCCAAGCTGGCCCGCGATGGCAAGCTCAAGCCTGACCAGATGCAGGGCGGTTGCTTCTCGATCAGCTCGCTGGGCGGTATTGGCGGCACGTACTTCACGCCGATCATCAACGCACCGGAAGTGTCGATCATGGGCGTGTGCAAGTCGTCCACGCGCCCGGTGTGGGACGGCAAGCAATTCGTGCCGCGCCTGATCCTGCCGCTGTCATTGTCGTGGGACCACCGCGTCATCGACGGTGCCGCTGCTGCGCGCTTTAACGCGTACTTCGCGGCCGTGCTGGCGGACTTCCGTCGCGTGATGCTGTAACACGATGCCGGGCCGTCTCCTGCGTGTGACGGCCCGCATCAGCCTGCATCCATGACAACCTTGGCCGTCGTCCGCAAGAACAACGTCGTGGCCATCGCCGCAGATGGCTTGACTACGTTCGGCGACACGCGATTGCCGGGGCCGTACAAGAGTGTGCAGGACAAGGTTTTGCAGGTGGCCGATTCGTGGGTCGCCGTGTGTGGAAGTTCGGCACACCATGTGGTGCTCGAGAGTGCGTTCCGCGAACTGGGTGACATTCATCTGGGGAGCAGGGCCGAGGTGTATGACACCTTCCGCCGGTTGCATCCGGTGCTCAAGGACCACGCCTTCCTCAACCCCAAGGAAGAGGAAGACGATCCGTACGAGTCGTCGCAGTTGGCCTGTTTGATCGCCAATGCGAGCGGCATATACGGTGTGTATTCGTATCGCGAAGTGTTCGAGTTCGAGCGATTCTGGGCTGGCGGATCCGGCCGCAGTTTCGCGTTGGGGGCGATATTCGCCGCCTACAACTCGACGCTGGGTGCCGAAGAACTGGCGTGTCTGGGTGTGCGTGCCGGAGTGGAATTCGATACCGCCAGTGGCGGGCCGATCGTTTCACACAGCATCGTGTTGAATGAGTCGTGAAGGTGGGGCAGGCGGCGAGGCCGCAGCCCATCGCAGGCGCCATTCGCTTGAGGAAAATAAATGAGCCAACTCGTTGAAGTAAAAGTCCCCGACATCGGCGATTTCGCGGATGTGCCGGTGATTGAAGTGTTCGTCAAGGCTGGCGACACGATCAAGGTCGACGAATCGATCGTCACGCTGGAATCCGACAAGGCCACCATGGATGTGCCCTCGACGACGGCCGGCGTGGTCAAGGAAGTCCGCGTGAAGGTGGGCGACCGTGTTGCAGAAGGCGCTGTGCTGCTGGTCATTGAAGCGGCAGAAGCTGCTGCCGCAGCACCGGCCAAGGCCGCTCCGGCCCCTGCGGCTGCACCAGCGCCCGCAACTGCAGCGGCCCCGGCTGCGCCGGTTTCGGCTCCGGCCGCTGGCAGCTTTGGCGGCACGGCCGACATCGAATGCGAAATGCTCGTGCTGGGCGCAGGGCCTGGCGGCTATTCGGCAGCTTTCCGCTCCGCCGACCTGGGCATGAAGACCATATTGGTCGAGCGCTACGCTACTTTGGGCGGCGTGTGCCTGAACGTCGGTTGCATCCCGTCCAAGGCGTTGCTGCACGTTGCTGCCGTGATCGACGAAGCGTCGCACTTTGCTGACATTGGCGTGGCTTTCGATTCGCCGAAGGTCAATCTGGAAAGCCTGCGCGGCCACAAGGAAAAGGTCGTCGGCAAGCTGACTTCCGGTCTGGTCGGCATGGCCAAGGCACGCAAGGTCGATGTCGTGCGCGGCTACGGCAAGTTTATCGATCCGCACCACATCGAAGTCGAAATGACCACCGGTACGGGCCAGGACCGTTCCGGCGAGAAGAAAGTCATCAAGTTCGCCAAGTGCATCATCGCCGCCGGTTCTCAGGCGGTGAAGCTGCCTTTCATGCCGGAAGACCCGCGCATTGTCGATTCGACCGGCGCGCTGGAACTGCGCGAGATCCCCAAGCGCATGCTGGTTGTCGGCGGCGGCATTATCGGCCTCGAAATGGCCACGGTGTACTCGTCGCTCGGTGCCCGCATCGATGTCGTCGAAATGGCAGACAACCTCATGATGGGTGCGGACCGTGACCTCGTGAAGGTCTGGGAAAAGCTCAACATGCATCGTTTCGACAAGGTCATGCTCAAGACCAAGACGGTGGGCTGCACCGTTCGTTCTGACGGCATCCTGGTCAAGTTCGAAGGTGAGGGCGCCCCAGCCGAAGAGCAAAAGTACGACCTCGTGCTGGTGGCCGTGGGCCGTAGCCCGAACGGCAAGAAGATCGGTGCCGAAGCCGCTGGCGTGGCGGTGACTGACCGTGGCTTCATCAATGTCGACAAGCAGCAGCGCACCAACGTGCCGCACATCTTTGCCATTGGTGACATCGTGGGGCAACCGATGCTGGCCCATAAGGGCGTGCATGAAGGCCATGTGGCGGCCGAGGCCGCGTCCGGCGAGAAGTCCTACTTTGATGCTTCGGTGATCCCGTCGGTGGCTTACACAGAGCCGGAAGTCGCGTGGGTTGGCGTCACTGAACTCGAAGCCAAGGCCAGTGGCCGCAAGATCGGCGTGGGCAAATTCCCGTGGGCGGCTTCTGGTCGTGCTATCGCCAATCGCTGCGAATATGGCTTTACCAAGCTGATTTTCGATGAAGAGACGCACCGCGTGATCGGCGGCGCCATCGTCGGCCCGAACGCGGGCGACATGATCGGTGAAATCGCCCTGGCCATTGAAATGGGCTGCGATCCGGTCGATATCGGCAAGACGATCCACCCGCACCCCACGCTGGGCGAGTCCATCGGCATGGCGGCAGAGGTGTTCGAAGGTACATGTACTGACTTGCCCCCGATGAAAAAGAAGTAAATCGGGCTAGACTCGCACTACGCATCCTCGCAAGGGACGTTGTGTATCCGGGCGCATTCCTTGCATGACGTTGCAGGGGGTGTGCCCGTTTTCATTTGTGGTGCCATCAGCCTCGCGGGGGATGGCGCCTCCGACAGCGCACTGAGGAGTCTGCAATGGAAAACGTAGTGATCGTGGCGGCGGCACGTACGGCAGTCGGTAAGTTCGGTGGGGCGTTAACCAAGGTGCCTGCTGCTGAACTGGGTGCGGTCGTCATCCGTGGCGTTCTGGCGCGGACCGGGTTGCCGGCCGATGCCGTGTCCGACGTCATCATGGGGCAGGTACTGACGGCCGGTGTAGGGCAGAACCCCGCACGGCAGGCTGTCATCAAGGCGGGCCTGCCGGTGGGGGTATCGGGCATGACCATCAACATGGTGTGCGGCTCTGGCCTGAAGGCCGTCATGTTGGCGGCCCAGGCTGTGCGTAGCGGCGATGCCGAGATCGTGGTCGCCGGTGGTCAGGAGAACATGTCTGCCAGCCCGCACGTGCTGAATGGTTCGCGCGAAGGCTTCCGCATGGGCGACGCGAAGTTGGTCGACACCATGATCAACGATGGCCTGTGGGATGTGTACAACAACTACCACATGGGCGTGACGGCCGAAAATCTGGCCAAGCGCTTTGACATCACTCGTCAGGATCAGGACGAGTTCTCACTGGCTTCGCAACTGAAGGCCGAGGCCGCCCAGAAATCCGGGCGATTCAAGGACGAAATCGTGCCGGTGGTGATTCCCTCCAAGAAGGGCGATATCGTCTTCGATACCGACGAATATCCCAAGCATGGCTCCACCATCGAGGCACTTGCGGGGCTGCGTCCCGCGTTCGACAAAGCAGGCACCGTGACGGCGGGCAATGCGTCCGGCATCAACGATGGCGCCGCGGCGGTCATGGTGATGACAGAGTCGCGTGCACGTTCGCTAGGCCTGCCGATCCTTGCAAGCATCGCCAGCTACGCATGGGCTGGCGTTGATCCGGCGTACATGGGGATTGGCCCGGCGCCTGCGAGCCGTGCCGCGATGAAAAAAATCGGCTGGACGCCAGACACTCCCGAGCTCATGGAAATCAACGAGGCCTTCGCTGCGCAGGCAATTGCGGTGAACAAGGACGTGGGCTGGGATACGTCTCGCATCAACGTGAATGGCGGGGCGATCGCCCTGGGCCATCCGATTGGTGCTTCTGGCTGCCGTATTTTGGTTACGCTGCTGCACGAAATGCAAAAGCGCGACGTCCACAAAGGCTTCGCAGCACTGTGTATCGGCGGCGGGATGGGCGTTGCCATGGCGGTCGAACGCTGAACGTCAGCCGCAACACCAAAAAAGGCGCGTTTCCACGCGCCTTTTTTTGCTTCAGGCGCGATTGCCAAACATGCCCTGCAGCGCGCTCAGCCCTTGGGCGAGGACATCTTCGCCCTCTGAGGCATTGCCGCTCGGGGTCGCATGGTCGATAAGTGCTGGCAGCGTGGAGGCGAGCCCGCTGGCGACTGCGTCGGTGCTCAGACCAAAGCGGCCCGCGAGGTCGGACAGGGTGTCTTGTCCCAGCGCGCTGGCCAGATGGTCGGGAGAGACGGATTCGTTGCTGCCTGTGCCGACCCACGATGCGGCTTGTGAACCCAGGCCGCCTGCCTGCAATTTGTTCAGCAGGCCGGACAGGCCGCCCGACTGCGTCAGCAGCAGCATGGCGATCTGCAGGATTGGGCTGGCGCCCTGCTGCCCGCTGCCCCCCGCCTGTTGCTGGCCGCCTAGCATGCTGCCCAGTACGCTGGAGCCAAGTTGATCGAGTAGTCCCATAGAGTCCTCCTGTGACGTGTGAAAGGCTGTGGTTTGCACCGAGGACGCCACTTTGAGGGCGAATCCGCACCGGCGTCTTGATCGGGATGCGTCAGTTCGCCTCGCGTCCTCTAGAATGCTCGATATAGTCCATATCCCCACAAAAGCGAGTTTTCATGGATCAGAACGAACTCAAGCGTGCCGTAGCCCAGGCTGCGCTGGCCTATGTGCCCGAAGGCGAAATCATCGGTGTTGGCACGGGTTCGACCGCCAATTTCTTTATTGATGGCTTGGCCGGCATGCGTGACCGTATCCGCGGCGCCGTGGCCAGTTCCGAAGCCAGCGCGCAGCGTTTGCGTGTGCATGGTATTCCGCTGTTCGACCTGAACGATATCGATGGACTGTCGGTGTATGTGGACGGCGCTGACGAAATCGATGGTGGTCTTTGCATGATCAAGGGCGGCGGCGCGGCGCTTACCCGCGAGAAGATCGTTGCCGCGGCTTCGCGCAAGTTCGTGTGCATCTGCGATGCGTCCAAGCGTGTTGACGTGCTGGGGCGTTTTCCGCTGCCGGTTGAGGTCATCCCCATGGCGCGTGAGCTCGTCGCGCGAGGTTTGGCCGAACTCGGCGGTCGCCCCAAGGTGCGCGAGGGGGTTATTACCGACAATGGCAACGTCATCATCGACGTGCATGGCTTGTCGATTACGCAACCAGCCGACCTTGAGGCGCGCATCAACAACATGCCAGGCGTGGTGACCAACGGTATTTTTGCCCTGCGCCCGGCCGATGTATTGTTGCTGGGTGGCGAGGGCGGTGTACAGACGTTGTCACTGCGCTGAAATATTGCCTTCATGTGAGACAGGCACACTGCCAGCATTGCCAATACCTCGCCTCGTGCGAAAGCCATGGAAAATTCCGGAGCACTACAAATGAGCGAACATACTGTCCGCCAGTACGACATTGAGCTCGACAACATCCGCACGCGCGTGCTGCAGATGGGCGGCTACGTCGAACAACAAGTCGTCCAGGCGCTGGAAGGCTTGCTTGAGGGTGACCTCAACGTGATCGATCGCGTGATTGGCAATGACCACCGCGTCAATGAACTCGAAGTCGAACTCGACGAAGCGATCGCCCAGATCATTGCCAAGCGTCAGCCGGCGGCGGGAGACCTTCGCTCGATTTTGTCAGTGTCCAAGGTGGTGACTGATCTGGAGCGCATCGGCGACGAGGCCAAGAAGATCAGCAAAGTTGCCAAGCTGGTGTATGAAACCGCAGCGGTCGCCGCGACCCCGCGCGTGCAATTGCGCCACATCGGCGGCCTGGCGATCGACCTGCTGCGCCGTTCGCTGGACGCATTCGCTCGTTTGGATATCGATGCGGCGGGTGAGGTCTGCAAGCTCGACAAGGAAGTTGACGCCGAATTCAAGGCCGTCATGCGTCAGCTCATCACGTTCATGATGGAAGATCCGCGCACGATTTCGCGTGGCATTGACCTTCTCTTCGCTGCGAAGGCGATGGAGCGTGTTGGTGACCATGCCAAGAACATCGCCGAGTACGTGATTTTCCAGGTTCGCGGCCGCGACGTTCGTCACGTTGGCCTTGAAGAGCTGCAACGCGAGATTGCCGCCCCGAAGGTCTGATTCGCGGGCAGCCGATACACATCAGAAAAACGCCCGGCAATGCCGGGCGTTTTTGTGTCAGGCGTTTGAACTACCTGATGTCTCGATACGAAGAGCCTGTGTGAGCTGATCGAGCCGCTCGATGAGAGTGGTGACAAGTGTCTCCAGTGACGCTGCGTCATGCGCCTTGGCCGCGCGCTCCAGCGCAATTGCTGCTGTGACGGTACTGCGGGCACCAAAATTCCCGACAGCGCCCTTTGCTGTGTGCGCGGTGGCGTAGAGCGTATCGAAGTCCGTTCCCGCCAGCGCTTGGCGCAAAGTCCTTTCAATGCGCTCGCTGTCGGTGATGAACACGCCAGCGACCTCATGCATGAGGCGTACGTCGCCACCGATTTGCTGCAGCATCCACTCCCGGTCAAATGGCCTGTCATTCGCCGCCGGTGCGGGAGCGTGATTGACGTGCGTTGAGGGTGTGCGCACAGCGCGTGGTACGACGCGGGCTAATTCGTCGGCGAGTTGATCGACCAGAATCGGTTTAGCCAGGTAGCCGTCCATGCCGGCGTCGATGCATCGTTCGCGGTCTCCGTGCATGGCGTGCGCGGTCATTGCGATGATCGGCATGTGCGCCATGTCTTCGTCGTGTTCCAGCTCGCGGATCGCAAGCGTGGCCTCAATGCCGCTCATGATGGGCATTTGCACATCCATGAGAATGGCATCGTATGCCGGGCCCGCGCGCCGCGCGTCAACCGCATCGCGCCCGTTGGCAACAATCGTGACCTCGTGCCCGAGCTTGCCGAGCATACGCTGCGCCAGTGTTTGGTTGACCGGGTTGTCTTCGGCCAACAGCAGGGATAGCGACACGCTCGGTCCAGTGTTGAAGCTGATGCGCGGCGGTGGTGTATCGGTCACAACCGCTGAACCCTTGACGGTGGCAAAGCGGGCGGTGAAATAGAACGTACTGCCCTGACCCGGTTCGCTCTCCACCCAGATCCGCCCACCCATCGCACCCACCAGTCGCGCACAGATTGCCAGTCCAAGACCGGTGCCTCCGAAGCGGCGGGTGGTGGAGCTGTCTGCTTGCGAGAATGCGTCGAAGATGATGGCTTGTTTTTCAGCGGGGATGCCGATCCCGGTATCGCTGACAGCAAAGCGGAGCAGCACATCGTCGGTTCGATGCTCAAGCATTTCCACCGACAGGTGGACTTCACCGCTCTCGGTGAATTTGAGTGCATTGGCGAGCAGGTTGAGCAACACCTGTCTCAAGCGATAGGGGTCGCCGCTGATGAGTTGAGGGATCTCGGGCGCGATGCTCAGATCCATGTCGAGATTCTTCTCTTGCGCGCGTGCGCGCAGCGTGTGCACGGTGGCAGTACAACCGTCTTCAAGATTGAACGGCAGTTGCTCGAAGTGCATATGACCGGCTTCGATCTTCGAGAAGTCCAGCACGTCGTTGATGATTGCCAGCAGCGCTTCGGCGGAGCTATGCACCAGCGACAGGTATTCGCGCTGCTCGGCTGTCAGCTCAGTGTCGAGCGTCAGGTGCGTCATGCCGATGATGGCGTTCATCGGCGTACGGATTTCGTGGCTCATATTGGCCAGGAAATCGCTCTTGGCCTGGTTGGCTAGCTCGGCCGATTCCTTGGCCTGCAACAGCTCTTGCACGAAGCGCTTGCGCTCGGAGATGTCTGTAATGCAGCCGAGGATGCCTGCCGCGCGACCGTCTGCCTGGAAGAACAATGACTTCTGGTACAGCGCGTCGATCTCTACGCCGGTGCGCGTGGAAATGTGCGACTCGAATGACTGCATGCCGCCAGTCGCCTGCAGCGCCATATCCTTGTCGTGGTGCTGGCGCGAGACGAGCGGATCTGTGAAAAGGTCTGCAGTGGTACGGCCCAGCCAATCGTCGCGCTTGACGTTGAAGAAGCGCTCGTAGGCGCGATTGAAGGCGATGTACCGTCCGCCGAGATCCTTCACGTAGATAGGGTTGGGGATCGCCTCAATGAGCGACTCCATGAAATGGAGCTGGTCGTGCAGCGCGCTTTCGGCTTGTTTGCGGACAGTTATGTCGGTGACCGACCCCATGTAGCCCAGGAGGTTGCTGGTCTCGTCGTGGCGCGCGCGCGCAAAGACTTCGAGCCATCGGATGCTGCCGTCCTTGGTGCGGAAGCGAAAGTGCTCGCGCAGTTGCTCCACGTCGCCGTGCATGAGCGGACGAAAGGCGCGGACGATGCGTGCATGCTCTTCGGCAGGGACAAAGTCAAACGCGTGCTGGCCGATGCCCTCATCGACGTCGTACTGCGTGATGTCCTTCCACGCAGGATTCAGATAAGTCCAGCGACCGTCCCGATCAGTTTCGAATACGAGTTCGGAAAGGCTCTCTACCACTGTCCGGAAGTGCGCCTCAGACCGGGCGAGGGCAGTCTGCTGTTCGTACAGACGCGCGGAGGTCTTGTTGAGTGCCTGCGCCAGGGCGTCTATTTCGTGCGTCCCAGAATCGGTGGTGAGCACGTCGCCGTAGCTGAACTCCAGGTGCTCGGCAAAGCGGGTGGCACTACGCACCCGCTTCATCGGGCGCCGCGCAAAGAGAAATACCGCCAGCGTTGCGACTGCTGACGCCATCAAACTGACCAGAATGCTATCGAGCAATAGCTCGTGGCGGGCGACCTCCAGTGCCTCGGTATTAAAACGGCCGCGCAACCAGCCCAGATCTGCGCCAGCGCCGATTGGCGCCCATACCTCCAGCATGCCGGGGCGCCGATGAGTGATGGCTTCGATTCCGTAGGCCTGGGCGGGAGGGTCGAGTTCGGTTGCTGCGGAGTCCGGCGGGGGGAGGAGCGGGCCGCCGTGCTCGCGTTCTAGCTGGGCCAGGACGTGGCCAGTTGGTGTGATGACCGCGAGCGCACTGACATCGGGAAAGACCTCCGCCTTGTGCAAGATATCTTCTATCTGAGGGAGATCGCGGATGCGCAGGGCGGGCGTCACCGCGGCTCCCATGCCAGTGCTGAGCGCCTGCGCCTGGAATTGCAGACGCTGGTCTACCCGTTCTGCCTGGTAGTGCGTCGTGTAGAGTGCGAAACAGATGCTTGAGAACGTAAACAGAAGGCCGAACAGGACAGCAAGCTGCGTGTGCAGCCGCCCCGGCAGAAGGCGGCGCAGAAAATGAAGGGGTCGACTCATTGTCTTGATTGCACGGCCTGAAAAAGGGTTGTTTACTCTATGGGTTATCCTGAATCCGATATACTTATTGGTGCCAACTACTTTCGTAACCGGCCGCCTATGGTCTCGTCAGGCCGCTGCTGCTATCGCTGCCCATGGTGCCGGGCTCTTCGAATCCTGTATCGGAGAAGTTCGCCCGGACACAGAAATTTGCAGCTTTTCATCTAAGACAGCATTTTGCTGCTCTGCACATCGCTTTTTCCTACAGTTCTACCAATACTTACTTGCCGCGCGTTGTGCGGGATTTTCAGAATTGACTTTGCTCAACAGAACAGCGACCAGCAATGTTGAAACTGACGCCCTGGTTTTTTCCTACAGGGCAAAAGCCTTGCGGCTAGAGGGTTTCAGCTCTCTGATTAGTCGCTTGTATGATCGCATAATGCACTTGTATGATGGCGGCGCCGAGTAGTACTATCGGCTCAGCTATTCTGGTTTACCTGTACAAGCCGGATGTGACCGGTAAGTCGTTGGCCAGAAGTCGTAGTTCATCCCTAGGAGGACAAGATGAGGTTTTACTCTCGCAAGTTTGCGGTGACAGCAGCGTCAGTTGCCGTCGCAGCAATGCTGCCGGCGATCGCTGCTGCTTTCACGCAAGCGCCGATGCTGGAACAGAACAAGCAGCTGCCGCCGGTTGACCAGCGCCTGCCGGAGAAGCCGCTGGTTATCAAGCCGATCGCCAGCAACGGCGTGTACGGCGGGACCCTTCGCACTGTTATGCGCGGCAACGCCGACGGTAACGGCATCCTGCGCACGATCGGCCCGCAAGGCCTGACGCACTGGACGCAAGACATTCAGACCGTCGAGCCGTACGTTGCTGAGAGCTACACCGTCAGCCCGGACGCCATGGAGTACACCTTCAAGCTGCGCAAGGGCATGAAGTGGTCGGACGGCACGCCGTTCACCGCTGATGATATTGTGTTCGCCATGAACGACGTCGTGCTGAACAAGGAAATGTTCCCGCAGACGCCGAGCGCTTACCTCGTCGGTGGCAAGGCGCCCAAGGTTTCGAAGGTTGACGATTACACCGTCAAGTTCGAATTCCCGGCCGCTAACTTGTCCTTCCCGGAAACGCTGGCTACGCCGCTGGGCCAACACCCGACGCTGTACCAAAAGAAGTACTGCTCGCAATTCCATCCGGCCTACAACAAGAACGTCCAAGCCGAGTTCACCAAGGCGAACGTGAAGGATTGGCCGTCGCTGATGCGCGCAAAGTGCTCTGACATCGAGCTGCCTTCGCGCTGGAGCTCGACCGAGCGTCCGTCGATCGATCCGTGGCTGATCAAGGAACCGTACGGCGGCGCTGTGACCCGCGTGGTGATGGAACGTAACCCGTTCTACTGGCAAGTCGACCCGACCGGCAAGCAACTGCCGTACGTCGATCGCATCCAGTACGCGGTGGTGTCCGACCTGCAGGCCATCATTCTGGCTGCAACCAATGGTCAGTACGACATCGAAGCCCGCCTGCTGGGTAGTGACGTGACCAGCCGTCCCCTGATGCTGAAGAACCAGCAAAAGGGTGGCTACAAGGTGTTCGGCCAGACTAGCGCCAACGCCAACGCCGCCGGCCTGTGGCTGAACCAGACGACCAAGAACGAGAAGCTGCGCAAGTACATGACGCAGCACGACTTCCGTCAGGCTCTGTCGCTGGCTATGGACCGTGACGAGATCAACAAGGTGGCCTGGCTGGGTCAAGCTGCACCGTGGCAGAGCGGTCCGTTCAAGGAATCGAAGTGGTACAACGAAAAGCTGGCCACTCAGTACCTGAAGCTGGACCTCGCACAAGCCAACCAGATCCTGGATCGCCTGGGCCTGACCAAGCGTGACTCCGATGGTTATCGTACGTATCCGGACGGCGGCCGCGTGTCGCTGGACGCGATCGTGATGATCGACCGTCAAGCCATGGTTCAGACGCTCGAACTGATCCGCCGTCAATGGCAGAAGGCTGGCGTTGAGCTGGTCATCAAGGGTTCGGAACGCTCGCTGTTCTACAACCGCGCTACCGCGAACGACTACGACATCTCCATCGACGTCTTCCCGGGCGGTCTGGATGCCACGCTGAACCCGCGCGCTTACGTTGCGGTTCACCCGCTGGAGTCCCGCATGAGCCTGGAATGGGCCAAGTGGTATCTGTCGGGCGGCAAGCAAGGCATCGAGCCGAACGAAAGCATGAAGAAGCGTATGGCGCTGTACGACCAGTTCGTCGCCGCCAAGACTCAGTCGCAAGCACTGAGCCTCTTCAAGCAGATTCTGCAGATATCTGCGGACGAGTTCGAAGTCATCGGCACGGTTCGTCCGGCTGTGATCTCGTCGCTGCATAGCCTCAAGCTGCAGAACGTCAACGAGAAGATGCCGTTTGGCTGGCCGTATGCCACGCCGAGCCTGTCGCTGCCGCAGCAGTGGTACTTCTCCAAGTAATACCGAAAGCCTAGCTGTTTGAGGCGCCGTCCCCGGAGCGATCCGGGGACGGGTTACGGGAGGCGCAGTAGTTAAGTCCCGGAATCGCTGTGGCGACCTGCCGCAGTCGTTACAACCATTCCTGGACTTAATTGGGTCACCGTCAGATTTTTTATCGGCTTTAATCTTAGCGAGAGCTTAATCGTGCTTTCTTTCATATTCAGGCGCTTTCTGTCAGCCATTCCATTCTTCATCCTGGTATCGCTGACGGTATTTGTGATCATCCAGTTGCCCCCGGGCGACTACGTGGACAGCTGGGCCGCACAGATGTCGGCTTCCGGCTCCACCGTTGATGCGGTGATGATGGCCAACGAGCGTGCTCGTCTCGGCCTCGATCAGCCGATGATTGTTCAGTACGTTCGCTGGATCTCGGACATCGTGCTGCATGGCGATTTCGGCCGTTCCTTCACGTGGAACCAGGCTGTGTCCGAACTGATCGGCGAGAGCATGGGCTACACCGTCCTCATGACGGTGGGTTCGCTGTTCCTGTCGTGGATGATCGCACTGCCGATCGGTGTGTATTCCGCAGTCAAGCGCTACTCGTTCGGCGACTATGCCTTCACGCTGATCAGCTTCGTGGGTCTGGCGATTCCGCCGTTCCTGCTGGCGCTGGTGCTGATGTACTTGGTCAAGGAGTACTCCGGCCAGGTGCTGTCGGGGCTGTTCTCGGAAGAGTTCCAGGGGCAGAACGTCCCGTGGTCGATCGGCAAGTTCGTCGACCTGTGCAAGCACTTGGTGATCCCCGTGATCATCATCGGTATCTCGGCTTCGGCCAGCCTGATCCGGATCATGCGCGCCAACCTGATCGACCAGCTTTCTCAGCCGTACGTCGTGACCGCGCGCGCCAAGGGCCTGACCGAACGCCGCCTGCTGTTCAAGTACCCGGTGCGAGTGGCGCTGAACCCCTTTGTCAGTACGCTGGGTTCGGTTCTGCCGACGCTGGTTAACGGTGGTACGACGGTTTCGATCGTGCTGTCGATGCCGACCGCGGGCCAGATGCTCTACAACGCACTGCTCGTGCAGGATATTTATTTGTCTGGCGCCCTGTTGCTGTTGATCTGTTTGCTGACCGTGGTCGGTACGCTGATCTCCGACATTCTGCTGGCGATTCTTGACCCCCGCATTCGGATGGATTGATTGAAAAATGACTGAGACGACAGCTACGACCGCTCAGGTCAACATGAGCAACCTGCGCGGCGGCATTGAGTACGCCTCGCAGTGGACGCTGATGTGGTATCGCTTCAAGAAGCACCGCCTGGCCCTTATCAGCGCCATCGTTGTGCTGCTAGTGTATTTGGTGACGATGTTCGCTGAGTTCTTTGCTCCGACCAATCCGGAAGGGCAAGCAGACGACGTCGCATCCGAAATGCGCACGGCAGACTTTGCGGCGCACCCGCCGCAGATGCTGCACCTGTGGGACAACGGCTCGTTCCGTCCGCATGTGATTCTTGCCAAGCAAGATCGCGATCCGGAAACGCTTGAACTGAAGTTCGTGCCGTTCAAGAAGGTCAACGTCGGTTTCTTTGTCCGCGGCTACAAGTACAAGCTGCTGGGTATCGAATCGGATCTGCACTTCTTCGGACCGACGAACCCGCATGACCGCATGTACCTGCTGGGTGCCGACGAGTCCGGCCGTGACCTGCTGACCCGTATTCTGTACGGCGGCCGTTTCACGATGGCTCTGGGTCTGTTCGGCGTGTTCCTTAGCATGGTGCTGGGTATCGTCTTCGGCGGTATCTCGGGCTACTACGGCGGCAAGATCGACTGGGCCATCCAGCGTATGGTCGAGTTCATCATCTCGTTGCCGACCATTCCCATCTGGATGGGTATGGCCGCTGCACTGCCGAAGAACTGGCCGCCACATATTCAGTACTTCGCCATTACGGTGATCATCTCGCTGATCGGCTGGACGTCGCTGGCGCGCGTGGTGCGTGGTCGCTTCCTGGCAATGCGTACCGAGGTGTTCGTGGTCGCGGCAAAGCTCGACGGCTGTGGTGAAGGTCGCGTGATCTTCCGTCACATGCTGCCGTCGCTGGCGAGCCACATTATTGCGGCCGTGACGCTGGCGATCCCGAACATGATCATTGCGGAAACCTCGCTCAGCTTCCTGGGTCTGGGTCTGCAACCGCCGGCGATGAGCTGGGGCGTTCTGCTGCAAAGCGCGCAGAAGATCAACGTGCTCGACAGCATGCCGTGGCTGCTGTTGCCTGGTGCGGCGGTGGTGATCTCCGTGCTGGCGCTGAACTTCATGGGTGACGGCCTGCGTGACGCTGCCGACCCGTACGCCCACTGATCCATTACGCAGAGTCTAAAAATGGTTGATAACGTAAATACCGTCGCTGCGCCGAACGCCAGTGACATCATCCTGGATGTGCGTAATCTCCAGACGCACTTCGGTACGGGCGAGGGCACCGTGCGCGCGGTCGATGACGTCAGCTTCGCCATGAAGCGCGGCAAGACGCTTTGCATTGTGGGCGAGTCGGGCTCTGGCAAGACCGTGGCTGCTCGCTCGATCCTGCAGATCGTCAACTATCCGGGCCGCATCATGGGTGGCCAGATGATCTACAACCCGGGCGAAAAAGGTTCGGGCGTGGTCGATCTGGCCAAGCTGCATCCGCGAGGCAAGGAAATCCGCTCCATTCGCGGTCACCAGATCGCGATGATCTTCCAGGAGCCGATGACCTCGCTGTCGCCGATCCACACCATCGGCAACCAGATCACTGAAGCGATTCTGCTGCACCAACACGTGGACCACGCCGAAGCGCGTGCCCGTGCGATCGAGCTGCTGCGCCGCGTTGAGATCCCCAACCCGGCCGTCGCGATCGATAAGTACACGTTCGAATACTCGGGCGGTATGCGTCAGCGCGCGATGATCGCCATGGCGCTGGCTTGCAACCCGAACATCCTGATCGCGGACGAACCGACGACCGCGCTGGACGTGACGACGCAGGCCGAAATCCTGGCGCTCATCAAGGAGCTGCAACAGGCCTACGGCATGTCGGTGTTGTTCATCACGCACGATATGGGCGTGGTGGCAGAAATCGCTGACGAAATCGGCGTGATGCGCAACGGCAAGATGCTCGAATTCGGGCCGGCCGAGCAGATCTTCTACAACGCGCAGAACGAGTACACCGGTCAGCTGATCGATTCCGTGCGCAAGCTGGAAACGTCGGCACGCAAGGCTCGCAAGAGCACCGTGACGACCACCAAGCTGCTGGAAGTCCGCAACCTGTCCAAGGTCTATCCGGGTCGCAAGTCCTTCATCAAGGGCACGACCAGCGCTCCGTTCAAGGCGCTCGACAATGTGTCGATCGACCTGTACGAAGGCGAAAACCTGGGCGTGGTGGGAGAGTCCGGTTCGGGCAAGACGACGTTGGGCAACTGCATCATCCGCGTGTTGTCAACCTCGGGTGGCGAGATGCACTACAACGCCGCTTCGGGTCAGGTCATCGATCTGGCCAAGTCGAGCAAGCACGAAATGCAGCACATTCACCGCGAAATGCGTATGGTCTTCCAGGATCCGTTCGCGTCGCTGAATCCGCGTATGACGATCGGTCAGATCGTTGGTGAGCCGCTGCTGGTCAACGGTCTGTACAAGGGCAAGGCACTGCGTGATCGCGTGGCCGAGCTGCTGGGTATGGTGGGTATGCCGTCGCTCGCGATGGACCGTTACCCGCATGCGTTCTCGGGCGGCCAGCGTCAGCGTATCGGTGTGGCACGTGCCCTGGCACTGAACCCGCGCCTGATCATCGCCGACGAGCCGACCTCCGCGCTGGACGTGACGCTGCGTTCGCAAGTGCTGGATCTGCTGCTGGACCTGCAGGAAAAGCTCAAGCTTTCCTTCATCTTCATCAGCCACGACATTGGCGTGATCCGTTACTTCTGCGACCGCGTGGCTGTGATGTACAAGGGCCAAGTGGTGGAAACCGGTCCGGCAGAGAAGATCTGCTCGAACCCGGAACACCCCTACACCAAGGCGCTGATCTCGGCTGTGCCGGGTACGCACCCGCGCGACAAGCGCATCGTCAACCGTCACCGCTACATCGTCAACGGCAAGAACGCACTGGCCGGTTCCTGATCGGTCTTGATGCAATAAAAAAGGGCTGCGAGAAGTCGCAGCCCTTTTTTGTTGCCCGCATTTATGCAGTCAAGCGGCGCTTTGGGTGTGTTGTTCAAGCGCTCGACGCGAGTGCTCGGACATGACCAGGACCAATTTCTGTGTGGCGCGTGTGGCGCCGACGAATAGCTTGTGCAGGCTGATCTCGTCAGCAGTGTCGAACTCGATCTCGGTCAGGATCACGCATGGGCAGCTCTGGCCCTTAAAGCGGTAAACCGTTTCCAGCAGCAATTCTCCGTCGCTGAACACCGGACTCCCCAGCATGTCGTATTGGCCGGTAAATTTCTTCAGACGATTGGAGCCGAGCTGGTCGAGCGCCATGAGCGCCGACTTGTCACGCCCCTTGAAGCTGATGATCGCGATCATGTCGCGTCGGAAGCCTGCGCCGAGGCATTCAGTCACCGCGCGGCGCGTTGCTTCTGACAGGCCCGTTTCATCATCGTAGGTTTTCACACTCATGCCACCGCTGCGCAGTGGGCTACCGCTGTGCGTAATGCGATTCAGGCCGAGCAGCTCGGTAATCTGCGACAGCATGTCGCCCGGGGTGCGGTAGTTGGTGTTGGAGTGGATGCGCACCCAATCCGCCAACGCCACGCTCTCGCGCTTGTAGAGCCGCTGCATTGGATCTTCCAGCCACCAGGCGCGCCCTGAGGGGCGCAACAGACGCATCAGGTTGTCGAACCATCCCGGTTCGAAATCCTGCCCTTCGTCGACGATCAACTCGTCGAACTGCCACGCCGACAGATCTGCGTCGGCAGGGAAGGGGGCTCCAATGCGGTCAAAGGAATCTGAAGAGGAATAGTCGGGTGTGACGCCCAGGCTGCGCATGACGCGGCTGCAGAGATGGTGATAAGTCGCAACGGTCGCCTCCGGCGGCACCACCGTCGCAATGTGATCGGCCAACGGGCGGTTGTAGCAGACGTAGAGCACGCGGCGACCGGCCTGTACGCCGTCTTCCAGCGCCGCCAGTGCCAATTGGGTCTTGCCTGAGCCGGCCGTGCCGACGACATGCAAACGATGCGGATGACACTCGACCTGGCGCGCCCAGTGTGCGAGCCCGCCCGACAGTCGCGTGTAGAGCTGATCAGCCTGATTCACGAAGGCACGTACGTCCGGTGCGAGTGATAGCTCATTGCTGAAGAAACGGCACACCTTGGCGGCGCCGTCTGGGTTTGCGTGTTCCACCTGCAAGAGCTGCAGGACGATATGACACAGCAACTCGCGCTTCGGGGCGTCAACGATTCTCTCAGGCAGTACGCCGACGGTGCCGGGATCGCGGATCGTGTAGTCCGGGCAATAGAGCAAAGCATCTACGCGCGTTGGGCGAGCAGGGGCTAGTTCGTGTGCCAGGCGCTGCCGTAGCGTATCGGCTGCCTGCGCCATGTTGGAGGCGAGTGACACGGCGGTCTTGTTGAACGGGCCGGAGCTGCTCGCCGGCACTTCGCGCAAGAAGCCATTCTTCTGCTCAATCAGAAGGGCATCCCCACTTGGCGAGACGACGACAAAGTCAACGTCTCCCACCATCAGGGCACCTTGTTGCAGCCGAGTCCAGTGCACGCCATGGAAAACCGTGAACGTGGCAGGTAGATTTTTCTCGAACAGCGTCAGCGTTTCGATCTCACGCGCCGCTGCGCCAACAGCAGCTAGCTCGCGCCAGCCGTCCGGAATGATTCGAGCCACAGAGTCTCTCCGCAACGGGGATAGGGGAAGTGGCATCTTATGACATCGCTGCACTGATGTGCATTGACCGACGCGAGCGGAGCTTCGCTCCAACGAAAAAGCCGCACCCCCGGTAAGAGAGTGCGGCTTTTTTTAGCGCAGACGCGCCGTTGTCTGGTGGGCCCCCCGAGAGTCGAACTCGGCACCAACGGATTCCGGTTTGTGTGACTTTCGCCACTCCCTGGACTATGCCTTCACCATAGCGCGAGCCTTAGGTGGGTGCCGTCTAGTCTCTACACCTTCAACAGCGCTGACGCGCTGAAGCTTGGCTCGGCGTTGCCGTATGCCGCTTGGGCACCTTAGGGTTCGCCGAATTTGACACCATCCCGTGCATCGTTTCCGCATGCACGGCACTCTTTATGGGCATTTGCAATGGATTGCGTCGTGCCCTGCGAATGAGTCCGCTGCTCTAACCAGGCATGAGCTAGAGGCCCTGGAACTGCTTCATGACGACGGCATGCGGCGGCCGAGTCATGAAAAACCCGGATCGGCGAACCGATCCGGGCGGAAAGTGTATCAGCCTTCGCCGTCGAGGAAGCTGCGCAGCTTCTCGGAACGCGACGGATGGCGCAGTTTGCGCAAAGCCTTGGCCTCAATCTGACGGATGCGCTCACGCGTAACGTCGAACTGCTTGCCAACCTCTTCCAGCGTATGGTCGGTATTCATTTCGATGCCGAAGCGCATGCGCAGAACCTTGGCTTCGCGCGGCGTGAGCGAATCGAGAATCTCGGCCGTCACACCCTTGAGCGACGAATACATCGCAGCGTCGGCCGGAGCCAGCGTAGCGGTATCTTCGATGAAGTCGCCCAAGTGCGAATCGTCGTCGTCGCCGATGGGGGTTTCCATCGAGATCGGCTCTTTGGAGATCTTCAGGATTTTGCGGATCTTGTCTTCCGGCATCTCCATCTTGATCGCCAGCGTTGCCGGATCCGGTTCTTGCCCAGTCTCTTGCAAGATCTGGCGCGAGATGCGGTTCATCTTGTTGATCGTTTCGATCATGTGAACCGGGATACGGATCGTACGGGCCTGGTCGGCGATCGAACGCGTGATGGCCTGACGGATCCACCACGTGGCGTACGTCGAAAACTTGTAACCGCGACGGTATTCGAACTTGTCCACCGCCTTCATCAGGCCAATGTTGCCTTCCTGGATCAGATCCAGGAATTGCAGGCCGCGGTTGGTGTACTTCTTCGCAATCGAGATCACCAGACGCAGGTTGGCCTCGGTCATCTCACGCTTGGCGCGGCGCATTTTCGCTTCACCGGTGGACATCTGCTTGTTGATGTCCTTGAGGTCCTTGAGCGAAATCTGGATGCGCTCTTGCAGGTCGATCAGCTTTTGCTGCTCTTCCAGCACCGCCGGTTGCATGCGAATCAGCGTCGCGACATAAGGCGCGCCAGTGGCGATTTCGCCCTTCAGCCAGTCGAGGTTGGTCTCGTTGCCCGGGAAGGATTTGATGAAGTGCGGACGTGCCATACCGGAGCGGTCCACGCACAGCTCGAGAATCTTGCGTTCGTGCTTGCGCACGTCTTCCACCATGTGGCGTACCGAATCGCACAGGCTTTCGGTGATCCGCGCGGTGAAGCGGATGTTCATCAACTCGCCGCTGATCTGGTCGTGCAGCTTGACGTAGGTTTTGTCCTGCGAGCCTTTCTTGGCCAGCGCGGGAATCATCTTCGTGTACAGGCCACGGATGACTTCGAAGCGCTCCAGCGCGTCGGCCTTGAGCTGCAGCAACGAGGCCGACACGGCACCACTGCCGCCGTCGTCGTCTTCGTCTTCTTCCTCATCACCGCCGTCGGAGTCGCCTTCTTCATCGTCGTCCGACTCGGGCATCGATGCGGCGGCTTGTTCTTCTTCGACCGCGTTCGGGTCAACCAGACCGTCAACCAGCTCATCGATGCGCATCTCATCCTTGCTGACCTTGTCGGCCATGGTCAGGATGTCGGCGATGGTGGTTGGGCAGGCGGAAATCGCGATGACCATATGCTTCAGGCCATCTTCAATGCGCTTGGCGATTTCGATTTCGCCTTCGCGGGTCAGTAGCTCGACCGTACCCATTTCGCGCATATACATGCGCACCGGGTCCGTCGTGCGGCCGAATTCGGAATCAACCGAAGCCAGGGCTTGTTCTGCTTCTTCCTCGACTTCTTCGTCGACCACGGCAGTCGGCACGCTGTCGGACATGAGCAGATCTTCGGCAGCCGGAGCTTCGTCGAAGATCTTGATGCCCATGTCATTGAACGTCGAGATGATCGTTTCGATCTGCTCGGCATCGACCATCTCATCGGGGAGGTGGTCATTGACTTCGGCGTACGTGAGATAGCCGCGCTCCTTGCCCAGGGCAATCAGCGACTTCAGGCGGGTGCGGCGAATTTCGGCGTCGGCTGCGCTTTCGGAGGGCAGCGGATCGATCGGCAGTTCTTTCTTGTCTTTCGCCCGGACGGCTTTCGCTTTGGGAACGTCTTTGCGAACTGTCTCTTTTGCTTTGGCCATTACAATCCTCGGATCACGGGCAGGAACTCTGATTTCCTCGATCGACAAATCGGGGAAACCGACAATTTTAGCGTGGACTCAGTCTGCCTGTCCAGACTTAAGCTTCTGTTTTTCCTTGAGAAGAGTTTGCAGTTGCTGTAGCTCTTCCGGGTTCGGGCCGCGCGACGCCATGCGTTGATTCAGCTCAGCGATGCGCGTTTCGACGGTGTGCAGACGATGCTTCAACAATAGATCGGACAACACCGTTGCGGCAGTGTCTTCCGTGTAATGATTGTTTTCGAGCGCCGAGAGGAGGTCGCCGAAAACGGCCTCGACAGGCGTGTCACGGAAGCGTTCGTAGAACATCGCCAGCGAGCGCTCCTCGAGTGCTCCGTCGTCAAAAGCGTCGAGCAGGGCGAGGAGTGCAGACTTTTCTGGAGAGTCCTCCATATCAAGCGCAACTTCGAACGGTACATGTCCGCACAGATTCGGGTATGCCGCCAGCAAGCGCAGAAGTTGCCGCAGCGGACTCACCGGGCCTGTGCGCGATGCCTGTTTTGGCGGCGCTTTGCGCGATCTTCCGGATGCGGTCTTCAGGCCTAGCGCGGTTTCGATCTGTGTTTCGGGCAATCCACTGTCTTCGGCCAAGGCGCGAATCAGTTGCAGGCGAAGTACCGGCGCCGCAACGCGCGGCACGAAGTCCTTTGCGACGTGCACAAGCCGTGCCCGCCCTTCGCCGGTGGTCAGGTCGTTGTCCTGTCGCAGTTCGCGCATCAGGAATTCGGTCAGCGGCATGGCGTCATTCACCGCGCGGCGGAATGCTTCGAGGCCGTTTTCGCGCACGTAGCTATCCGGATCGTGCTCGGGCGGCAAAAACAAGAACCGGACGGTCTTGTCGTCCGATAGTTGTTCGAGGCTGGCGTCGAGGGCTCTTCGTGCTGCTTTGCGGCCTGCTGCGTCGCCGTCGAAGCAGAACACGATGCGCTCGGCCTGCCGGAAGAGCTTCTGGATGTGCGTGGGCGTTGTCGCAGTGCCTAGTGTGGCAACCGCCGCACCAAAGCCGAACTGTGCGAGTGCGACGACGTCCATGTAGCCTTCGACGACGACGACTGTGCTGCTCTCGCGGATGGCTTGTCGTGCTTGCCACAGCCCGTACAGTTCTCGTCCCTTCTCAAATAGCGGTGTTTCGGGCGAGTTCAAGTACTTGGGTTCGCCAGCGCCGATTATCCGTCCGCCAAAGCCGATGACATTGCCCCGCTGATCGAGGATCGGGAACGTTACGCGCTCCCGGAAGCGATCGTAGCGGCGTCCGGCGTCGTTCTGGATGACCAGCCCGGCTTCGACGAGTGCTGCGTCGTCATAGTGGCCCGGAAATGCGCTTCGCAATGACTGCCAATCGTCACCCGCATAGCCGATGCCGAATCGTGCGGCGATTTCGCCAGTGAGGCCTCGCTTCTTGAGGTATTCGATGGCCTGGGGCGCCGTCTTGAGTTGGCTTCGGTAGAAGCGCGCTGCGGTTGCCATGACTTCAGCTAGCGATTGGCTGCGTGCGTGCGCGGCATGGTCGAAGCGCTCTTCGTCCGGCATCTGCATGCCGACCTGGCCGGCCAGGTCCTTGACGGTGTCGCGGAACGACATGCCGCCATATTCCATCAAGAAACCGATGGCTGTGCCGTGCGCGCCGCAGCCAAAGCAGTGATAGAACTGTTTGCTGGGGCTGACGGTGAACGACGGCGATTTTTCGTTATGGAACGGGCAGCAGGCCAAATAGTTTGATCCCCCCTTTTTGAGTGGGACGTAACGCTCGATCACGTCAACGATGTCGAACGCGCGCGAGCAGTTGTTCCACGAATGAGGGTGGGATCATCGACTGCGGTTTTGTCCAGTAATTGAGTGTCGCGAAGTGGGCCGCATGTGCGGCCCCGGTTGCTGCATGGCGGCTGGAGCTTGTGCCCCCTTACTTGCTCAGCGCTGCCTTGACCTTGGCTGATACGGCCTGCATGTCGGCGCGGCCAGCAAGACGGCCTTTGAGCAGGCCCATGACCTTGCCCATGTCAGCCGGCCCGGCTGCGCCGGTTTCGGTGATGGAGGCCGCTACGGCGGCATCAATTTCGCCTTCGGAAAGGGCGGCGGGCATGTATGCGGAGAGAACGTCCAGTTCCAATCGCTCAGCATCGACCAGGTCTTGGCGTTTTGCCGCTTCGTACTGGGAGATCGAGTCGCGACGTTGCTTGATGAGCTTCTCGACGATGGCGACGACTGCGGCGTCATCGAGCGTAATGCGTTCGTCAACTTCCTTCTGCTTGACTGCGGCGAGGAGTAGGCGGATGGCGCCGAGCCGCGCGGTTTCGCGCGCGCGCATCGCCGCCTTCATGTCTTCATTGATCTGTTCTTTGAGCGACATTGTTGGCCTTCGAATTCGATGGGTGTTTGCGGTGATTGCCGCAAAGCGCAAAAACCCGGATACCTGGCGGTTCCGGGTCTTCCTGCTCTCATCAGACCGACGCAGATGCGCGCCGGGAGATGGGAATCAGTACAGCTTGGGCGGCAGCGTTTGGCTGCGCAGGCGCTTGTGCAGGCGCTTGACTGCAGCGGCCTTCTTGCGCTTGCGTTCTGCGGTCGGCTTTTCGTAGAACTCGCGAGCGCGCAGTTCGGTCAGCAGACCGGCTTTTTCGATCGTGCGCTTGAAGCGGCGGATAGCAACTTCAAACGGCTCGTTTTCCTTGAGGCGTACTCCAGGCATTCCTGTTTTCCTTGCTGGCTCTGAAGAGAGTGAGTCGGCGACTATACACTGGGCCGAGCCGAAAGTGAACGTGTTTGTTTGTGCCGACCCTCTTTTGCCTGCCCGGGGCGGCGGCGGGTCGCGTACACTACACCATATGAATCACCTTGTACTCGGCATCGAATCCTCGTGCGACGAAACCGGCATCGGTCTCTATGACTCCCACGCAGGGCTGCTCGCCCACACTGTCTTCTCGCAGATCGACATGCATGCTGCCTATGGCGGCGTGGTGCCGGAGCTGGCGTCGCGCGATCACGTGCGCCGCATCATTCCCTTGATTCGAGAGGCGCTTTCAAAAGGCGATCGTCATCTGTCGCAAGTCACCGCGGTTGCCTACACGACTGGGCCTGGGCTCGCGGGAGCGTTGCTCGTTGGCGCCAGCGTGGCGGAAGCGCTGGCTACTTCGTTGTCGATTCCGGCCTTGCCCGTACATCATCTGGAAGGGCATCTGTTGTCGCCCATGCTCGCCAGCGAGCCGCCACACTTTCCGTTTGTAGCGCTGCTGGTTTCAGGCGGGCACACGCAATTGATGCGAGTGGACGGCGTTGGCAAGTACGCGTTGCTGGGCGAGAGTGTGGACGACGCGGCTGGCGAGGCTTTTGACAAGACGGCCAAACTGCTCGGTTTGTCGTATCCCGGTGGTCCTGTTCTTGCACGCCTTGCCACTCAAGGCGTGCCGGGGCGATTCAAGCTGCCGCGCCCGATGATTCACTCCGGGGACCTCAATTTCAGCTTCAGCGGCTTGAAGACGGCCGTGCTGACGGCTGCTCGCCAGCCGGAATTCGCGCCAGACCAACAGGCGGATCTGGCTGCCGAGTTTCAAGAGGCTGTCGTTGAACGTACTGTGTGCCAAGGCGATCGCAGCTATTCGCCAGACCGGGCTAAAGCAGTTGGTGGTGGCAGGGGGGGTTGGCGCGAATGTCCGTCTGCGCGAGCGATTGCGCGATGAGCTGGAGCGGCGACGTGGCCAGGTGTATTTCCCTGAGCTGGAGTTCTGTTCGGACAACGGCGCAATGATCGCCTTTGCCGGTGCCATGCATCTCATGGCTGGAGAGCAGCCTTCTGAGCGGGGAGGCTCGTTTGCCATACGTCCCCGCTGGCCCCTGGCTGAAATCAGCGGCTGACCGCCTCTTTTTCTTCCCGAGCTTGCTCTCGGTGCCGTTAAGCAGCCGTCGGATATTCTCTGCGTGACGCCAGATCAGGATAGCGGCGAGAACGATGGTCGTGCCGACCCAGACCGGCTCTCCCAATACAAAGTGTGTAAGCGCAGGGGCTGCTACTGCCGCCGTCAGCGCGGCCGCCGACGAATAGCGGGATACGGCCGCGACGACGATCCACACTGCCAGCGTCCCAAGGCCTACGAGCCAATGGATGCCGAATAGGACACCGGCTGCGGTCGCCACGCCTTTCCCTCCCTTGAAGCGCAGGAATATCGAAAACACGTGGCCAAGAAAAGCCGCAACGGCCATGCCTGCGAGCAGGCTTGGCGAAAGTGCAAGTACGCCGTGCGCCACGAGTGCTTTCGCGCCCCAGACGACCAGCCAGCCTTTGCCTGCGTCGCCCAGTAGCGTGAGCAGGGCGGCAAGTTTGTTGCCGCTACGCAGCACATTGGTTGCGCCAGGATTGCCCGATCCATATGAGCGCGGGTCTGAGAGTCCGAGGCCCAGCGATACGATCACCGCGAAAGGAATGGAGCCGATGAGGTAGGCGGCGAGCAAGGCTAGAATGCTGGTGGTTGTGGCGGTCATGTTGTTATGTTGCGGATGCAATGCGGGCGCCGGGCGCCCTGAAAGACAGGGAAATGGATTTTATCTTTGTGGAAGGTTTGCAGGTTGATGCGCGGGTGGGAATTTATCCGCGGGAACAGCTCGCGCCGCAGGCTGTAGAGATGAACCTTACGTTCGGCGTGCCGGAGTCGGCTGCCGACCACGACGACATTGCCGACACCATTGACTATGACAAGGTCGTCTCACGCATTCGCGCCGTTCTCGCCGAGCGGCACTTTAATTTGCTCGAAACACTCGGCGAATTTCTTGTCGGCCTGATGTTCGACGAATTTGGTGCACCGTGGGTGCGTGTGTCGATCGTTAAGTTGGGCGTGCTGCGCGGCGTCCGGCGAGTCGGCGTGTATATAGAACGTGGCCGCGAGGGTGTTGGCGTGCCGCCAGCGCGCGGTAGCGGCATTGTCTAGCGCTGGTTGATCGCTTAGTGGGCACCTGCTTCCAGCGAGTGGCATTGTCGTTTTTGCAAAACCGGATGCAAAATTTTCCAACCGGGTGGCGAATATTTCGCGCCGAATAGAAAAAGGCCATGGGGCGAACGCCTTCATGGCCTTTTTTTCGAGGCGACATTGCTGCCCGCCATTCGCTTTATTTGATCAACAAATCATCCAGCGTCTTGCCTTGTTCCAGTTGTTGCGAAACCCACTGGGGCTTGCGACCACGTCCGGTCCAGGTTTGCGAGGCGTCACCGGGGTTGCGATATTTTGGCGCGACCTTGGTTTTTGTCGTGGCGGCTTTCTTGGCCGGGCCGCGCTTGGCGCGCGGACCTTCCGCAGCAGCCGGCTTGCCAATCACGTCGTTAATCGACAGGCCCAGTTCGGCCGTCATCTTTTGGAATTTCTTGAGAAGATCACGCTTCGTCGTATCGGTGCGACGGCTGATTTCGGTTTCGATACGGGATTTGAGGCGTTTGAGTTCGCCCAGGGAGAGCTTGCTGAGTTCCATGTCGTCGGGCCCTTTTTGGATGGAGAGTTTGTCTCGACGTTCGCTGGTGGCCGGTGCGGTGAGGAAAATCGCAGCCGAGCGGACGTTTTATTCTGCCATTGAATATGCGGCCGATGCAAAGAGATTTACATTCAGAAATTAGAGACACACTTTTCCTGTGCCAGGGCATGCCTATCGAAAATGCTCAACCTCGCGGGTGATGGACTTGATGCAATTGTTTCAGCCGCTCGCGGGCGACATGTGTATATATCTGCGTGGTCGAAATGTCGGCATGGCCGAGCAAGAGCTGGACTACGCGCAAATCGGCCCCGTGGTTCAGCAGATGAGTGGCAAAGGCGTGACGCAGCGTATGGGGGGAAATCATCTCTTGGCGAATCCCCGCGTCAATGGCGTAGCGCTTGATGATGTTCCAGAACATCTGCCGGCTCATAGCGCTGCCGAACCGGGTCAGAAATATCGCTTCGTCTGGCAGTTTCGCCAGGGCGGGGCGCCCCTCGGTCAGGTAGCGCCTTAACCAGTCCAGCGCCCATTCGCCCATCGGGACAAGCCTTTCTTTGCTGCCTTTTCCCATCACTCGAATGACGCCCATCGACAAATCGACTTCGAAAACCTTGAGGCCGACCAGTTCGGACACGCGTAGTCCCGTGGCATAGATGACTTCGATCATCGCCCTGTCCCGCAGGCCGAACACGCTATTTGTGTCCGGCGCATCGAGCAGGGCTTCGATCTGAGCTTCACTGAGGGTTTTTGGGAATCGCTGGGCCGCTATGGGCGGGTCGATATCCAGCGTGGGGTCTGTGGCGATACGGCTTTCCGCCAATTGAACGCGGTAATAGCGGCGCAAAGCGGCGAGCGCGCGGCGTTGCGTAGCGGGCTTTGAATTGCCGCTCAACGTCGCCAGATAATCGGCAAGTACGCTTTTGTCTGCCGTCTGAATATCGCGGTCTCGCTGACCGAGCCATTGGGCGAACAGGCGCAGGTCGGAGCGATACGCTTCGAGCGTATTACGCGCCAGCCCATCCTGAAGCCATACGGTATCGACAAAGTCGTCAATGGCCGAAAGGCTCGATTCTAGTGCGCTCACAAAGCGCCCTCATGCATGAGTAGCCAGCGTTTTGTATCGAGCAGCCAACCGTCGCTGGCGTGGGCAAAACCTCCCAGCCCCGAGCGCGAAATGACGCGATGGCACGGAATGACGAGCGGGAACGGGTTTGCGCCGCAGGCTTGACCGACCACGCGTGCAACGCTGCCAAGGCTCGCGGATATCTCGCCGTACGTTGTGACAGAGCCTCGTGGGACGTCAGATATCGCCTGCCAAACGCGGCGCTGGAAAGCGCTGCCGCGCGTTGTCAGCGGGAGCGAAAAAGTATTTGCGGGATCGGAGAGAAATGCTTCGATCTGGGCGCAGGCTTCCGCCGCGAGCGCATTGTCGGGCGCCTGCAACGCTGTGTCTGGCGGCAGGAAGAAGATCTCTTCAATGTTCTCGCCGTGGCGCGTGGTTATGCCGATCCGGCAACGCGGTGCGGCGAGAACAGCATTGAACCGTCGGGAGGATGAAGGGCTGGTGGTCGTCACGCGCCCATTATCGACCGAGGAGCCGGTCTTTCAAATCATCCTGAGCAGGATCGTCGCCCAGCCAGATGCGCAGGAGCGCGTCAAAAAAATCCTTGCCGGCGATATCTGCACCCTTTTGCGCGTGATTGACCGTTACACGAGTAGCAGAACCGGTGAAATCAAGTGATATCCGCGTTTTGGCTGGCGCCTTGCCAATGCTCAACATGGTGCTTTTGAGCGATTCGATGCGTGGAGCCAGTTTTTCATATTCCGCTTTGCTTAGATTCTTGTGCAAACCCTCTACGAGTGCGTCGCTGAGTTGTTCTGCTGTCAGCTCACGCAACGTGACCAGTTCAATACGACGCGGACCGGAACCCTGGTAAATCGACGCGGGGGTGTCTGCCTTTTGGGGCAAATACAGTCCCATCGCGTAAACCTTGAAAACGAGTTTGGTGCGGACGCCGCCGCCATTGAGCACGAGTGTTGAGTCGTTGGCTCTGATCTGATCTTCAAACGGAATGCCGCCGATTTCTGCGGCCTGGGCGATGTGCATGGCTGCCATTGCGCCAAGTGCCAACGACAATACGCTTGCGCGCAGTGCGTACATGATCTCTCCTTGTTGGGTGTTCCATACGGATACGTATGGATTAGCGTACCAAAAACAAACCCTCCGCGAAGGAGGGTTTGTCCTGAGTACTGCGATTGGCCGCCATTCAGGCCGAGCAACTCATTACGCCGTAGCCCGCCAGTGCGATTCCGATCCAGCACAGCACGACGCCGGGTTTGCGCATGTACTCGTGCGCGCGGTTGGCCGGCACCAGCGTCCAGAACTTGTACTGCGGATAGCGGAAGAAACCCCAGCCCGCCAGTGCCACGGCGATGCCTGCGACGACGAGCAACGCACCCAATTGTCCGTTGCTCATGCGCGCACCTCTCCATTGCCGAAGACGATCCACTTCTGGCTGGTCAGCCCTTCAAGTCCGACCGGGCCGCGTGCATGGATCTTGTCGGTGGAAATGCCGATCTCGGCGCCGAGGCCGTATTCGAAGCCATCCGCGAAACGGGTCGAGGCGTTCACCATTACCGATGCGGAATCCACTTCGCGCAGGAAGCGCATGGCGTCCGTGTAGTTCTCGGTGATGATCGCGTCTGTGTGCTGCGAGCTATACGTATTGATGTGAGCGATTGCTGCGTCCAGCCCATCGACGACGCGCACCGCGATGATCGGCGCCGTGTATTCGGTGTGCCAGTCTTCTTCGGTCGCAGCCTTCAGCAGATTGCCGTCGATACCGGCTTCGCGAAGGATTGCCAGCGATTCGGGGCAGCCGCGCATTTCAACCGACTTGCTGGCGAGCATGCGACCAACGTCTGGCAGGAACTGCTTGGCCACTGCGCGCGCCACGAGCAATGACTCGATCGTGTTGCACGTGCCGTAACGCTGGGTCTTGGCGTTCTCGACGATGGGGACGATCTTGGCCGGATCGGCTGCGATATCGATATACACGTGGCAATTGCCATCCAGGTGCTTGATAACCGGCACGCGAGCTTCGCGCGAAATGCGTTCGATCAGGCCCTTGCCGCCACGGGGGACGATCACGTCAACGAATTCCGGCATTGTGATCAACTCGCCCACGGCCGCGCGGTCGGTTGTTTCGACAACTTGAACGCCTGCTTCGGGGAGGCCTGCCGCGGCCAGTCCGGCGCGCACGCATGCGGCGATCGCCTGGTTCGATTGCAGTGCTTCCTTGCCGCCACGCAGAATCGCGGCGTTGCCACTTTTCAGGCACAGGCCAGCGGCGTCGGCCGTCACATTCGGGCGCGCTTCGTAGATGATGCCAATAACGCCCAGCGGTACGCGCATATGGCCGACCTGAATGCCAGAGGGGCGGCGTTTGACGTTGGTGATCTCGCCGATGGGGTCGGGCAGGGCGGCGATCTGCTCCAGCCCCTGAGCCATGCTCTCGATGCTCTTTGGCGTTAGCGTCAGCCTGTCGATCATCGCAGGCTCCAGGCCGTCGGCACGAGCCTGGGCCAGATCGCGCGCATTGGCGTCGAGAAGTTGCGGTGCGCGCTGGCGAATGAGGGCAGCCATTTCGACGAGAGCCTTGTTCTTGGCCGCCGTCGAGGCTGCTGCCATCTGGCGCGAGGCGGCTCGGGCCTGGCGCCCGACCTGCTGCATATATTCTTTGATGTCCATGGTGAGGCGAACCGCTCGGTGCACGGGGTAATCCCCAATTAGACCACTGCTCAGGCAATGGTCCAAGAGGCTGGAGAAGTCAACTGGCGCAAACGAATGTGCCTGTTTGCTTGACCATTTGCCGTGCGATGGGGACACTTCGGCTCCGCGCGCCCGCCTTGGGCGCGTTTCCTTTTGTGTCCGGCGGTGTCTCCGCCGACCTGACCATGCAACCGCGTTCTTCCTTGCTCGATCGTTTTGCCTCGCCAGAAAGTCTGTGGCGCGACGGCAATTTTATGTGTGTTTTCTGGGCGACGACCTTGTCGGTGCTCGGCACTGCCGTCACACAGATGGCACTGCCGCTCACGGCCATTCAAATGCTCAACGCCAACGCGTCCGACATGGGCGTGCTGGCGGCCTGCCGGTTGTTGCCGTTCATTCTCGGCCTGCCTGCGGGCGCCTGGATCGATCGCTCTCGCAAGCGCCACATGGCGATCGCTTTCGACCTGTTCGCGGCGGGCGGACTGTTGGTGATTCCGCTCGCTTATGAGTTGGGCATGCTGTCGATGCCGATTCTGTATGTGGTGGCGGCCATGGTGTCTACGACCGAAGCCATTGGCGGTTCGGCATTGCAGGTCTTTGTGACGAAGCTGGTCGGCCGAGAGCGGCTTGTGCTGGCCAATAGTCGTTTGTCCGGCGCATCGTCGGCTTCGATGGTGGCGGGGCCGGCGTTGGCTGCCGCACTAGTGGCATTGGCCGGCGCGCCGCTGGCGATCATTGCTGATGCGGCGAGCTTTCTTGTTTCAGCATTCTTGCTGTCGCGCACGCGCTTCGATGAAGTGCCGTCGATTCACAGTGGTGATTTCTGGGCCGAGGTCAAAGAGGGGCTGGTTCTGGTCTGGCGCACGCCGATGCTGCGTGCCCTGGTGGCGGTGGTGTTCGTGTGGATCACGCTCGAAGACAGTTTCAAGGCGCTCTACGTGCTTTTTGCTTCGCGCGAATTGGGTCTGCCGGCGGGTGATATCGCCATTCTCAACACGATGGGGGCTCTGGGTGGTTTGCTTGGGGCGGCGCTTGCGCATCCGCTGGAGCGACGCTTGCATATCAGGCGTGCGTTGCCGCTCGGCATCATGGCGGCCGGCTGCGGCTATCTGCTTTATCTGCTGCCGCAGGCCGGTGGCAGTTACACCGCCTGGGCCGCAGGCGCCGCATTGTTGGTTGTCGATTGCGGCTCGGCCATTTATGTCGTCAATTACCTCAGCCTGCGTCAGCGGGTGACACCCGATGCGCTGTTGGGCCGCATGGTGACCAGCATGCGTTTTCTGACGATTCTCTTTGCGCCGATCGGCACGATCCTCATCGGCCATGCGGGTGACGTCTTTGGGTTGGTCGCCACATTCACCGGCATCGGCTTGGCCTGTGTAACGCTGGGTGTGGCTGCGTTCCGCTGGCTGCCGGGCGATCAGGCCCGCGCGTAATCAACGAAATCGAACGCGTGCTCATTGCGATCATTCGCCGCGTGCGATTCTCGATGCGTTTCGGCAAAGCCTGTGATGGGCGGGAAGTGCGCGTCGCCTTCAACGGTGGCGTGCACTTCGGTGATGTGCAGGGTGTTCGCATGCGGGAGGGCTGCGGCATAGAGCTGCGCGCCACCTATGACAAACACCTGCGGCACGTCGCCTGCGGCGAGCATCGCTTCGTCCAGCGAATGTACGACGGTCGCGCCTTCCAGTCTCAGCCCGGCTTGACGGGTGATGACGATGTTGTGTCGACCGGGGAGCGGGCGTCCGAGCGAGTCCCACGTTTTGCGGCCCATGATGATCGGATGTCCCAGGGTCAGCGCCTTGAAGCGCTTGAGGTCGTCCGATAGCCGCCAGGGTAGGGTGTTATCGCGGCCAATGACGCCGTTGTCGGCGACGGCCGCGATCAATGCAATGCGGGGAGTGCTCATACCGCGACGGGCGCCGAGATGTGCGGGTGCGGGTCGTAGCCTTCGATCGCGAAGTCCTCGAACTTGAACGAGAAGATGTCGTGCACGTCCGGGTTCATGACCAAGCGCGGCAGCGGGCGCGCTTCGCGCGAAAGCTGCAGTTTGGCTTGTTCGATGTGGTTCAGGTAGATGTGCGCGTCGCCCAGCGTGTGCACGAAGTCGCCGGCCTTCAGCCCGCAGACCTGCGCAATCATGTGCGTGAGCAGGGCATAGCTGGCGATGTTGAAAGGCACGCCAAGGAAAATGTCTGCGCTGCGTTGGTAGAGCTGGCACGACAGCTTGCCGTCGGCCACGTAGAACTGAAACAGCGCATGGCAGGGCGGCAGCGCCATCTTGTCAACTTCTGCCGGATTCCACGCGCTGACGATATGGCGGCGCGAATCGGGATTCTTCTTGAGCCCTTCGACCAACTGCGTGATCTGGTCGACGACGCGGCCGTTGCCGCCTTCCCAGCGACGCCATTGCTTGCCGTAGACCGGACCCAGTTCGCCATTCTCGTCGGCCCACTCGTCCCAGATCGAGACCCCGTTGTCCTTGAGGTACTTGATGTTGGTGTCGCCCTGCAGGAACCACAGCAGCTCATGGATGATCGAGCGCAGATGCAGCTTCTTGGTCGTGACCATCGGGAAGCCTTCTGCCAGATCAAAACGCATCTGCCAGCCAAAGACCGACAGCGTGCCAGTGCCTGTTCGGTCGGCCTTGCGGTGCCCGTGCTCGAGCACGTGGCGCATGAGTTCGTGGTACTGACGCATGGGGCGAAAGGGGGTGATTGCGAAGCGGGGCGGTCATTGTACCGGCCACACATCGTGTCGTGTTGCGTTGCCCCCTGACGTGGCGGCGGGATCGGGTACAATCCGCGTTTTGTTCAGTTTTCCGGCGACCTGTGAAGACCACTTTTCTCGACTTTGAGCAGCCGATCGCCGATCTTGAGACCAAGATAGAAGAACTCCGGTTTGTTCAGGATGATTCTGCTGTCGATATCTCCGAAGAGATCGCGCGCCTTGAGGTCAAGCGCCAGGCGCTCACCAAGGACATTTACGGCAAGCTGACGCCATGGCAGATCGCGCAAGTCGCGCGCCATCCGCAGCGCCCGTACACGCTGGATTACGTTCAGCACATCTTCACCGATTTCGAAGAGCTTCACGGCGACCGCGCCTTTTCGGACGACAAGGCCATCGTTGGCGGACTGGCTCGCTTCAACGGCCAGAGCTGCGTGGTGATTGGCCATCAGAAAGGCCGCGACACCAAGGAAAAGATCCGTCGCAACTTCGGCATGCCGCGCCCCGAGGGTTATCGCAAGGCGCTGCGTCTGATGCGCCTGGCCGAAAAATTCGGTGTCCCGGTCTTTACCTTTGTTGATACCCCGGGCGCCTATCCCGGTATCGACGCCGAAGAGCGCGGCCAGTCAGAAGCCATTGGCCGCAATCTGGCCGTGATGGCCGAACTGCGTGTGCCGGTCGTCACCACCATCATCGGCGAAGGCGGCTCCGGCGGCGCGCTCGCCATTGCGGTGGCCGACCAAGTGCTGATGATGCAGTTCTCCACCTATTCGGTGATCTCCCCCGAAGGGTGTGCGTCGATTCTGTGGAAGAGCGCTGACAAGGCGGCCGAGGCTGCCGAGACCATGGGCATCACCTCGGCCCGCCTCAAGTCGCTGGGCCTGATCGACAAGATCGTCAATGAGCCCGTCGGCGGTGCTCATCGAGACCATCGCGCTGTGTCGCAAACGCTCAAGCGTGCGCTGCAGGATGCCCTGCGCGGCCTGACCGATCTGTCGACCGAAGCGCTGCTCGAAAAGCGCTACGAGCGCTTGATGGGCTACGGCAAGTTCAAAGAAGTCGCAGCCTGACATCCGCGTCGGCGACGCGCCGACGCGCTTTTCTCAAGACGGGTGCCTGCGCATGGCACCCAGTGATCGCGGAGCTTTGGGTGCCAGCGGTCGATTCCATTCCTGATCTGTTGTTAGGTCGCCTGACGGCGCGGGCAGAAGCCTTGCCCGTGCGTGGGCGGCGTCTGCTCGTTGGCCTGAGTGGCGGGCTTGATTCAATCGTGCTGCTGCACCTGCTCGCACGTATCAGTCTCGATGCCGGATTTGCGCTGGAGGCCGCGCACGTTCACCACGGCCTGAATTCTCATGCAGACGACTGGCTGGCTCATTGCCGCCACGTCTGCGCCGCACTTGGTGTGCGCCTGCACGAATGCCGAGTGGCTGTCACAGCCTCCGGCAAGGGGTTGGAGGCGGCGGCACGCGAGGCGCGCCATGCCGCGTTGGCGGCAATTCCCTGTGACTGGATCGTGCTCGCGCACCACCGTGGTGATCAGGCCGAAACGCTACTACATCGGTTGTTGCGGGGCGCGGGTGTGCACGGCGCAGGCGCCATGCGCGACCAGGACAGGGCCCGACGCCTGTGGCGCCCCTTGCTCGATGAGCCACGGAGCGTGCTGCTGGCGTGGGCGCAGTCGCACGGGCTGACTTGGATCGAGGACGACAGCAATGCGGATGTCTCTTTTACCCGCAATCGGCTGCGTCACGAGATTCTTCCGCTGCTAGCAGCGCATTTTGGTGGTGCCGAAGGCAATCTGGCGCGTGCCGCCCGCCATTTTGGGGAAGGTGCGCAGTTGCTCGATGAGCTGGCGGCAATCGATGCGGAATCTGTCCAGCCGACGCGGCCTGGGTCGCGCGAGCGGATGCGGCTGCTGTCCGATTCGCGGTCGCGGAACCTACTGCGCCACATGCTTGCCCAAACCGGCGCGCGAATGCCGGACTCTGCGCGTTTGGATGATGCTTTGCGCCAGTTGCGCAGCGACGCCGCCGTGCGGTTGCCGATGGATGCGGCCTGGTTGTGCGCCTATCGCGATCGTATCTGGCTCGAACACAGCGTGGCACCGGCGCGGCCGGTGGTTTGGCAGGGCGAGTCGGCCCTGCCTTGGGCAGGCGGGTGGATTCGCTTTGCTGAGGGGCAGGCTGGCGGGTTGGCGCTGGCGCCGGGCTGTTCGTTAGGTATGGCCAATGGCCGGGACCGGCTGCGGCCCCATGCTGGCGGGCCGTCCCGGTCGTTCCGATTGTTGTGCCAGGAAGGCGGCATTCCACCGTGGTGGCGCGACCGCCTTCCGGTGTTGCGTGATCCGGCGGGCGTCGTCGTATGGGTTGGCGGGCTGGGGGCGAGTGTTGATAGCGCTGCCGCTGACGGACTCTCGGGCTGGATTGTGCGGTGGGAGCCTTCGCCTGATGCGCACGGCGCGCTGGGCCTTGACTCGTAACGCTATTTCTTACCGGACAAAGGGTGGTCCTGATAAAATAGCGGGTTAATTTTTATACCAACCAACCCCAAAGTCCCTGGAGAAACTCTTATGGCAATCGAACGTACGCTGTCGATCATCAAGCCTGACGCCGTCGCCAAGAACGTGATCGGCAAGATCTACCAGCGTTTCGAAGACGCCGGCCTGAAGGTCGTGGCCGCTCGCATGGCCTATCTGTCCGAGCAGGAAGCCGGCCAGTTCTATGCTGTCCACAAGGAGCGCCCCTTCTTCAAGGACCTGGTCAGCTTCATGACCTCCGGCCCGGTGATGATCCAGGTGCTGGAAGGTGAAAGCGCCATCGCCAAGAACCGCGAACTGATGGGCGCGACCGATCCGAAGAAGGCCGACAAGGGCACGATCCGCGCCGATTTCGCCGATAGCATCGACGCCAACGCCGTGCACGGTTCCGATGCGCCTGAAACCGCCGCCGCGGAAGTCGCCTTTTTCTTCCCCGCGATGAACGTTTTCAGCCGCTAAGACAGGATAGGGGGCGGTTGCCATCAGGCGTCGCCCCGCAGAAGCACATGCAGAACCTTCTCGATCTCGATGCCAACAGCCTGACCGCATGGTTCGCCGAAATGGGCGAGAAGCCCTTCCGTGCGCGCCAAGTGTTGCGCTGGGTGCATCGGTTCGGCGAATCCGATTTCGACGCCATGACCGACGTGGCCAAATCCTTGCGCGCACAGCTCAAGGATCGTGCTTGCGTGGTTTCGCCCACGCCAGTGCGCGACTCGATTTCGTCCGACGGCACCCGCAAATGGCTGCTGGATGTCGGCAATGGCAACGCGGTGGAAACGGTGTTCATCCCCGAAACCAACCGCGGCACGCTGTGCGTCTCGTCGCAGGCAGGCTGCGCGCTCGATTGCGCCTTCTGCTCGACGGGCAAGCAGGGTTTCAACCGCAATTTGAGCGCGGCCGAGATCATCGGCCAGCTATGGCTTGCCAACCGCCTGCTCGGTGCCGATAAGGCGGGCGAGCGCGTGGTGAGCAACGTGGTCATGATGGGTATGGGCGAGCCGCTGGCGAATTTCGACAACGTCGTCTCCGCGCTTAACCTGATGCTCGACGACAATGCCTACGGTTTGTCGCGTCGTCGCGTGACGGTGTCGACCTCGGGCATCGTGCCCGCGATTGATCGCCTGCGCGAGGCTTGCCCGGTGGCGCTGGCGGTGTCGCTGCACGCGCCGAACGACGCGCTGCGCGACGTCCTGGTGCCGATCAACAAGAAATACCCGCTGAAGGAGCTGCTGGCTGCCTGTAACCGTTACCTGGAGCGGGCGCCGCGCGATTTCATCACTTTCGAATACGTCATGCTTGACGGCGTGAACGATTCCGAGGAGCACGCCCGCCAACTGGTGGCGATCGCCCGCCAAGTGCCGTGCAAGTACAACCTCATTCCGTTCAACCCGTTCCCCAATTCGGGCTTTCGTCGCTCGAGCACGCCTGCCATCCGCCGTTTCGCGCAGATCCTGATGGACGCCGGTATCGTCACCACCATCCGCAAGACGCGCGGGGACGACGTGGATGCCGCCTGCGGACAGCTGGCTGGTCAGGTGCAGGACAAGACCCGCAGAACCCGAAACCGAGTGGTACCGATCAGCGAGGTGCGTGAATGAGGAAGTTGGTGATTGCCGGGTGCGCAGTGCTGCTTGCGGCGTGCGCAACGAACAATCCTGCCGGGCCGTCGGCCGGATCGATAGCACGGCCCGAGTCCGAGCAGGCCAGCACCTCGGACGCCCGCTCCAAGGCCAAGATTCACGTCGAGCTGGGGACGGCCTACCTCGAAGGCGCCCGTTTCTCGGTGGCGCTGGATGAAGCCAAGGCCGCGCTGGGCTACGACTACAGCTATGCGCCTGCGCATCTGCTGCTGGCGTCCGTCTACAGTTACCTCGAACAATACGAGCTGGCTCAGCCGGAATTCGAAACCGCCGCGCGTCTCGCGCCAGGCGACCCCGAGGTCAATAACTCGTACGGCTGGTTCCTGTGTTCGCGGGGCCGCGAGAGCGAAGGCCTGCAACGCCTGCTGCAGGCCGCGCGCAATCCGTATTACAACGCGCCCGGCAAGGCATATACCAACGCCGGCCTCTGCTATTTGCGGATGAAGGACGAGGCCAGCGCCGAGCAGCAATTTACGCGCGCCTATCAGCTTGACCAGGGCAATCGAGTGGCGTTGTTCCAGTTGGCTGCCATTTCTTACCGCGCCGGCAAGTACGACCGGGCAAAACAGTGGTTGGCGATGCTGCAACGGCAAATGCCGGCGAGTACGGCAGAAACCCTGTGGTTGGGCCTGCGCATCGAGCGCCAGCTGGGCAATCGCTCGGGCTGAGTCCACCTATGCCATGCAATTGCGCCGCGACTTCGCGACCTCCGACGAATACCAGGCTTTCATGCAAGGGAAATACGAGTGACGGATCGTCTTGCCGATACCCATCCCGAAGGTGGGGCGATGGCCGATGGGCAGGTCGTGCCCGCGCCGGCCGTGACCGAGGCGCCTGTGTGGCGCAGTCTGGCTGAAGCCCGCGAAGCGCGCGGTTGGTCTGTGCAGGAAGTGGCAAGCCACCTGAAGCTGACCGTGCGACAGGTGCAGGCCATGGAAGAGGGCGCCATTGAACAGCTCCCTGGTTTGGCTTTTGCGCGTGGATTCGTGCGCAACTATGCACGCCTGCTCGATCTGGACCCCGCGCGATACCTCGGTGCTCTTGAGCCGGTGCAGGTGAGCCCGCAGTCGCTTGATTCGCCGATGGAAGACCTGGGTCGCTTGCCCGGCGGCAGCGCGATCGGACGTTATCCGGCATTGCCGGCGGCGGCGCTGACGCTGGCGTTGCTGGTGCTCGTGGTGTGCGGCTGGTATTTCGGCTGGTTCGAGCCGCGCGAAGAGGCTTCGTTGGCAGACGTCGTTGCGCAGTCCGAGGCGCGTGCCGCGACGGGGGGCGACGCTTCTGCAGTGCTTGCATCCGCACCTGTCGCCGCCAGTGTGGTGTCGGCACCGGTGGCAGCTGTCAGCGAGCCCATCGCCGCCAGTGCGCCGGCGGTGCAGCCGGCCACCATTGCGCAATCTGCGCCGCAGGCCGCTGTGTCGGCTCCGTTGGCCGCAGGCGAGCAGCGCGTGCGCTTCAATTTCTCCGGCGATTCGTGGGTCGAGGTGCGGGACAACGGCGGCAAGGTGATTTTCTCGCGCCTGAATCCGGCCGGGTCGGAAACCGAGGTCCAGGGCGCCGGGCCGCTGTCGATCACGATTGGAAACGCCGCGCAGGTGACAGCGACGGTCAATGGCAAGGCATTCAACATTCAGCCTTTCATTGCCGCCGGCAAGACAGTCGCTCGTTTCAAATTGCAGTAGGCCGCATCATGGATCAGAAAACCAACTCCGCTCCCCAGGCCGCCGGTGCCAGCGCGCGCCGCGCGACGCGTCAGGTCGCCATTGGCAAGGTGCGTGTAGGCGGTGAGGCGCCGATTGTCGTGCAGTCGATGACCAACACCGACACAGCCGACCACATCAGCACGGCGATGCAGGTGGCTCAGTTGGCCCGCGCTGGCTCGGAGATGGTGCGCATCACCGTCAATAACGACGAATCTGCGAAGGCGGTTCCGAAGATTCGCGAGCAATTGCTCAAGATGAACGTGGATGTCCCACTGATCGGTGACTTCCATTACAACGGGCATACGCTGTTGGCCGACAATCCGGCCTGCGCCGAAGTGCTCGACAAATACCGCATCAACCCGGGTAACGTCGGCAAGGGCGCCAAGCGCGGTACGCAGTTTGCCCAAATCGTTGAGATGGCTTGTCGCTATGACAAGCCCGTGCGCATTGGCGTGAACTGGGGCAGCCTGGATCAGGCCGTGTTGGCGCGCATGATGGATGACAATGCCAAGCGGTCCGAGCCGTGGGACGCCGGGGCCGTGATGCGCGAAGCGCTGGTGGTGTCCGCGCTTGAGTCGGCAGCCCAGGCCAAGGACGTCGGCCTGTCCGCCGACCGCATCATCCTGTCATGCAAGGTTTCCAGCGTTCAGGACCTGATCGCCACCTACCGCGAACTGTCGCGTCGTAGCGAATACCCGCTGCATCTGGGGCTGACAGAAGCCGGCATGGGCAGCAAAGGCATCGTGGCGTTGACGGCGGCTCTGGCAGTGTTGTTGCAAGAAGGCATTGGCGACACCATTCGTATTTCGCTCACGCCCGAGCCCAACGGCAGCCGCACGCAAGAAGTCGTTGTTGCGCAAGAGATCCTGCAAAGCATGGGCTTACGTGCTTTTACACCGATGGTGACCGCGTGCCCCGGTTGTGGGCGGACAACCAGCACGTTCTTCCAGGAACTCGCGCAATCGGTGCAGACGTATGTCCGTGACATGATGCCGACTTGGCGCAATCAGTACGACGGCGTTGAAAATCTGACATTGGCTGTGATGGGCTGCGTAGTGAATGGGCCGGGAGAGAGCAAGCACGCCAACATCGGCATCTCGCTGCCCGGAACGGGTGAAACGCCCGCCGCACCAGTGTTTATCGACGGCGAGAAGGCCATGACCTTGCGTGGCGACAACATAGCCGAGGAGTTCCGCGGCATTCTCGACAATTACGTCGCAACCAAGTACGTCCGCAAGGCAAGCTAAGAACACAAGGCGCCGGCCGCTTTTCTTCGGCGCACGACAACATATGGCACAACAGAAACTGCAAGGCATTCGCGGCATGAACGACCTGCTCCCCGATGAGGCGGAGCGTTGGGAGGCGTTCGAAGAGATCGTCCGCGACTGGCTCAAGAGCTACGGCTATCGACCGATCCGCACCCCGATCCTGGAACCGACGGCATTGTTTATCCGTGGGGTGGGCGAGCATACGGACATCGTCGAGAAGGAGATGTACTCCTTCGAAGACCGCCTCAATGGCGAACAATTGACCATGCGCCCCGAAGGGACGGCGGCCTGCGTACGCGCCGTCACTGAGCACAATCTGCTGTACGGTGCTTCGCAGCGTCTGTATTACATGGGCCCCATGTTCCGTCATGAGCGCCCGCAGAAGGGTCGGTATCGCCAGTTCCATCAGGTGGGCGTCGAGGCGCTGGGCTTCGCCGGGCCGGATGTGGACGCCGAGCTTATCGTCATGTGCCGCCGCCTGTGGGACGACCTTGGGCTGGAAGATGTCACGCTGGAGATCAACTCGCTGGGTGACGCCGCCGAGCGCGCGCAGCATCGTCAGGCGCTGATTGCTTATCTGGAGCAGCACCAGGACGTGCTGGATGACGACGGCAAGCGTCGTCTGCATAGCAATCCGCTGCGCGTGCTGGATTCCAAGAACCCTGCCATGCAGGAAATGATTGAAGGCGCGCCCAAGCTGATGGACTTCCTCGGCGAAGAGTCGCTCAAGCACTTCGAGGGCGTCACTGCGCTGTTGCGCGAAGCGGCCGTGCCGTACCGCGTGAATCCGCGCCTCGTTCGAGGGTTGGACTACTACAACCGCACTGTTTTCGAATGGGTCACCACGCGCCTGGGGGCTCAGGCTACCATCTGTGCCGGCGGTCGCTACGACTCTCTGATTGAGAGCCTTGGCGGGAAACCAGCCCCGGCGGCTGGGTTCGCCATGGGCATGGAGCGCGTGATGATGATGTGGATGGACGGGCAGGAGCCTGGCCCTGTCTCGCGCATCGATGCCTATGTCGTGTATCAGGGCGATGCCGCTCAGCGGCTGGGGTTTCGCATCGGCGAAGAACTGCGCGCAGCAGGGTTTTCGGTGGTTTTCCACTGCGGCGGCGGCAACTTCAAGTCGCAGATGAAGAAGGCCGACGCCTCGGGCGCGACTTACGCGGTCGTCATCGGCGAGGATGAGGTTGCAGCGCAATCAGTGTCGCTCAAACCCTTGCGCGGCGAGGGCGAGCAAGAGCGCATTGCAGTCGATGCGTTGGCTGATGAATTGGCCGAGCGGATCTACGGCTCGGAAGAGTAACCGGAATTTTTAGCAATACGGACAAGAGACAAACATGGCGGCTTACGATCTCGAAGAACAAGAGCAACTTGCCTCGATCAAGGCATGGTGGGAGAAGTGGGGCAACATCATCACCGGCGTGCTGGTGGTGTGTGCCGTGGTTGTCATCGGCTGGCGTGGTTGGGGCATGTACCAGGATAGCCGTGCCGGTGATGCCAGTGTGGCCTACGCATCGCTGACCGACGCGATCCAGAAGAAAGACGCCAACGCGATCAAGAGCATTTCCGCCAAGCTCGAATCCGACTACGCCGGCACGGCGCAGGCGGATCTTGGTGCGTTGCTCGCTGCCAAGGCCGCACTCGACGCCAACGACACGGCCGCTGCCAAAGTGCAGTTGCAGTTTGTGGTTGACAAGTCCAAGGACGCGCTCCTGCGCGATACGGCCCGCCTGCGTCTGGCTGCGTTGCAGGCTGATGAAAAGGCCTACGACCTCGCGCTCAAGACGCTTGAAGCCACCCCGGAGCCTGCCTTCCTCGTCCGCTTCCTCGATCTGCGTGGTGACATCCAGGTGGCCAAGGGTGCCCTGACTGATGCGCGTGCGACCTACCAGTCGGCCATCGACGAAATCAACAAGAGCACCGAGCAAAGCCCGCTTAAGCCGCTGGTGCAGAGCAAGCTCGACGCCCTCGGGGGGGTCTGATCATGCGGGCCCTGCGCAGTGCTGTTCTCGTCGCGGCTGTCGTCCCCATGTTGGGCGGCTGCTTCCTGTGGTCCAAGTCGGATAAGGCGCCGAAGCCCACGCCGCTGGTCGCGTTCCAGCAGAGCGCGGAACTGCGCACGGGTTGGCGCAATAGCGTTGGTGACCTGGAAGATACATTGCTGCGCCCGGCGGTCTCCGGCACTTCGGTGTTCGCTGCCGCCCGGAATGGAAACGTCGTCCGCATCGACAACGGGCAAGAAAGCTGGCGCATTCGCGCACCAAGCAAGTTGGTGTCTGGTGTCGGTTCTGACGGTAAGGTGGTTGTTGCAGGCGGCATCACGGGTGAGCTGTTTGCCTTTGGAGCGGATAAGGGAGACCTGTTGTGGCGTATTCCGCTGGCAGGCGAACTGACCTCCGAACCGCTGGTTGCAGACGGTCTTGTCGTCGTGCGGGTGGGTGACAATCAACTGCTGGCCTACGATGTCAAGGACGGTAAGCGTCGCTGGGTGTACCAGCGCGCGCAGGCTCCGCTGTCGCTTCGGACCTATACGGGTTTGACGCGCCAAGGCGATTCCGTGCTGGCAGGCTTCCCGGGAGGCAAGTTGGTCGCGCTCTCGGCTGGTTCGGGCTTCCCGCGCTGGGAGGCTTCGGTTACGCAGCCTAAGGGGTCCAACGAACTCGAACGCATGGTTGACATCGTCGGCAATCCGGCTCTCACTGGGGACTCTGCCTGCGTGGCCTCGTTCCAGGGGCGGGTTGGCTGCGTCGTGGCACGTAGCGGCGTGGTCCAGTGGACGCGCGACATCCCGTCTGTCTCGGGCGTGAGCTCTGATGACCGATTCGTTTATGTAACGGATGAAGCTGGTGCGGTGTACGCGCTGGACGTGCGCACCGGAGCATCGGCCTGGAAGCAAGACAAGCTGATGTATCGTGGCGTTGGCCGTCCCCTGGCGATCGGCAACCAATATGTTGCAGTCGCTGATTCGCAGGGCTGGGTCCATGTGCTCGATCGCAGTGACGGCCATTTCGTTGCGCGCACGCAGCTCGATAGCTCCGGTGTTTTGGCACCGCTGGTGAAGTACGCCGATAGCTTCGTCGCTCAGACGAAGGATGGCGCGGTTTTCATGCTGTCTGTCCGCTGACAGCCTTGTTTCTGGTAATGGTTTTGTGAGACCCACTCTCGTTCTCGTCGGCCGCCCCAACGTCGGCAAATCGACCTTGTTCAACCGGCTCACGCGTACGCGCGATGCCTTGGTGGCCGATATGCCCGGGCTGACGCGCGACCGTCACTACGGTATCGGTCGGGTGGGCGACAAGCCCTATCTGCTGGTCGATACAGGCGGGTTCGAGCCGACTGCCAAAGAAGGCATCGTGGCTGAAATGGCCCGTCAGGCGGAAGCCGCCATCGCAGAGGCCGACGCGCTGCTGTTCATCGTCGACGGCCGCGCTGGTCTTACGCCGCATGACAAGCAGATCGCCGATCGCCTGCGCCGTAGTGGGCGACCGCTCTATCTGGTCGTAAACAAAGCGGAAGGGATGAATCGGCCGGTCGTGGCCGCTGAATTCCATGAACTCGGTTTTGGCGATCCGCTGGTTATTTCTGCTGCCCACGGCGACGGCGTCAAGGCGCTGATGGATCTCATCCTCGAGCGCTTTCCGCAGGCCGAAACCGAGCAGGATGCTTCTCATGGCCCGCGTGTAGCCATCGTTGGTCGTCCCAACGTCGGCAAATCGACACTGATCAACGCCTTGCTGGGTGAAGATCGGCTGATTGCCTTCGATATGCCGGGTACCACTCGCGACGCCATCTCGGTGCCGTTTGAGCGGAACGGGCGCGAATACACGCTGATCGACACCGCTGGACTGCGTCGCAAGGGGAAGGTCTTCGAGGCGATCGAGAAGTTCTCTGTCATCAAGACGCTGCAGGCTGTTGAAGAAGCCAACGTTGTCGTGTTGGTGCTTGATGCGAGCCAGGATATTTCCGATCAGGATGCCCACATCGGCGGGTTCGTGCTGGAAACAGGCCGCGCGCTCGTGGTGGCTGTGAACAAGTGGGACGACGTTGACGAATATCGGCGAGAGCGCATCAAGGTCGATATCGCCCGCAAACTGCAGTTTCTGTCGTTCGCGCGCTTTCACTACATCTCGGCATTGCAGGCCACCGGTATCGGTCCGCTACTCAAATCTGTGGACGGCGCTTACGGCGCGGCGATGGCCAAGCTGTTGACGCCACGTCTGACGCGTGTCTTGCAGTTGGCTGTGTCGAAGCAGGTGCCGCCTCGCCACGGTATTTTCCGACCGAAATTGCGTTATGCTCACCAAGGTGGTCAGAATCCGCCTGTGGTGGTGATTCACGGAAACGCCCTCGAACATGTTCCTGCCTCGTATCAGCGCTATCTGGAACATTCGTTCGTCGAGGCGTTCAAACTGCAGGGCACGCCGCTCCGGATTCAATTTAAGAGTACGCGCAACCCCTTCGCAGGCGAAGATTGACGCAGCTCAGCCGACTCTTCGGGGAAATCAAAAGTCGGTCGGGTACAATTGATAGACTGGCAGCTTTTGCCCGTAGCGCGATAACATACATTCATAACAATACCGAGGGCCAACCATGAGCAATAAAGGCCAGCTTCTGCAAGATCCGTTTCTGAACATCCTGCGCCGCGAACATGTTCCGGTGTCGATCTATCTGGTCAATGGCATCAAGTTGCAGGGGCACATCGAGTCGTTCGACCAATACGTCGTCCTGCTCAAGAATACGGTCACCCAAATGGTGTACAAGCACGCCATTTCGACGGTTGTACCGGCGCGTGCTGTGTCCATCCCGCACGAAAACGCTGGCGACGCCACCAAAGAGTAAGTCTCTGTTGTCCTGCATCTGGTGGGCCTTGTGCCCACTTTCCTCTGCACTGATCCATGTTTGAGCGCCCGGCTGCCGGCAACCGCGCCGTACTCGTTCAATTGGATTTTGGCGACGGAGGTCTTGCCGAGCGCGTAGCCGAACTTGAGCTCCTCGCGGGCTCGGCAGGAGCCGAGACGCTTGCCGTCGTCCAGGCCAAGCGCCAATCTCCGGATCCGGCCCTGTTCGTTGGTAAGGGCAAGGCGCAGGAGATCGCCGATCTCGTCGCGGGTCACAACGCCGATCTTGTCATCTTCAATCACGAGCTGACCGCAGGGCAGCAGCGCAATCTTGAACGCGTGCTGCAGCGGCGGGTGGTGGACCGCAACTCCCTGATCCTCGATATCTTTGCCCTGCGTGCTAAGAGTCACGAAGGCAAGTTGCAGGTGGAGCTTGCCCAGCTTGAGCACATGGCTACCCGGCTTGTGCGAGGCTGGACCCACCTTGAGCGTCAGAAAGGCGGTATTGGTCTGCGTGGCCCGGGCGAAACACAGCTCGAAACCGACCGCCGATTGCTTGGTGGGCGCGTCAAGCTTCTTAAGGAGCGTCTCTCGCAACTTGAGAAGCAACGTCGTGTTCGTCGCCGACAGAGGGAACGCACTGCGGTGCCCACGGTCTCACTGGTCGGTTACACGAACGCCGGAAAATCAACGCTCTTCAATGCGCTGACAAAGGCGGGCACTTACGCCGCGGACCAGTTGTTCGCGACGCTGGATACGACTTCGCGCCGGGTTTATCTGCGCGAAGCGAATGCCAATATCGTACTGTCCGATACGGTGGGTTTTATTCGAGACCTGCCTCACTCGGTCGTGGCGGCTTTTCATGCCACGCTGGAAGAGACGGCCAGTGCCGATCTGTTGTTACACGTGGTCGATGCCTCTTCGGCTGATCGCGAAGCGCAGATCGACGTTGTTAACCAAGTGCTGAGGGAAATCGGCGCGGGGGACGTTCCCCAGATCGTTGTCTGGAACAAGATCGATGCGACGCACGGGCAGCCGGGCGTCGAGCATGATGCCTATGGTAAGATCGGGCGCGTCCTGGTCAGCGCCCGGACCGGGGCGGGGCTTGATTTGCTCCGGTCGGCCTTGGCTACGCATTTGTTCCCGCCGCCCGAACCTCATTCTGAAGACGATCAGACAGGCTTGATATCAACGTGATCACTGGACTACTCATGTCACTGAACGATCCACGCTGGGGCAACAACAACCAGGGTGATGACCGTCGGGGGAACGAGCCGAGCCCTCCCGACCTCGAAGAAATCTGGCGCGACCTCAATCGCCGCCTTGCGGGTGCGTTTAACCGCAAGGGCGGAGGTCAGCGCGGCAATGATGGTGGCGGTCCGCCGCCGGAAACAACCCGCCGGCAGTTCGGCGGAGGCATCGGCCTCGTGGTAGCCGTGCTGGTCGTGCTATGGCTGGCGAGCGGCTTCTACACCGTCGATGCCTCTGAGCGCGGTGTGGTGCTGCGCTTTGGCAAGTTCAAAGAAGTGACCGGCGAAGGCCTTAACTGGCGCTTGCCGTATCCGCTGGAAACACATGAACTGGTCAACGTGAGCCAGGTGCGCACTGTTGAAGTGGGCTATCGGGGGTCGGAGCGCGCGAAGGATCTGCGCGAAGCGCTGATGCTCACCGATGACGAGAACATCATCAACATTCAGTTTGCCGTGCAATACACGGTGGCTGACCCTGAGGCTTTCCTGTTCAACAACCGCAACCCTGAGGAAGCGGTCAAGCAGGCTGCCGAAACCGCCATGCGCGAGATCGTCGGCAAGAGCCAGATGGACTTTGTCCTGTACCAAGGTCGTGAAGAAGTCGCTAACAACGCTTCACGTCTGATTCAGGAAATTCTCAACCGCTATCAGACGGGCATCCAGATCAACAAGGTCACGATGCAGAACGCACAGCCGCCAGAACAGGTGCAGGACGCGTTCAACGATGCCGTCAAGGCGGGCCAGGATCGTGAGCGCCTCAAGAACGAAGGTGAGGCCTACGCCAATGACGTTGTTCCGAAGGCCCGTGGTGCCGCCGCGCGATTGACGGAAGAAGCCGAGGGTTACGCCGCTCGCGTCGTTTCGCGCGCAGAAGGTGACGCGAGTCGCTTCTCGCAGATCCAAACCGAGTATGCCAAGGCGCCGGAGGTTACGCGCAACCGCATGTACCTCGACACCATGCAGCAGATTTTTGCTAATACCAGCAAGATCCTTGTGGATACCAAGGGCAGCGGTAACCTGTTGTACCTGCCGCTGGACAAGATCATCCAAAGCACTGGGGCGAGCAGCGCTCCCGTGCCCGACAGTACGTCGACGTCTGCTGCAGAGCCAGCGCCGTCTGCCGCGGCAGCGGCGGCGGGTGTCGATTACCGTAGTCGCGACGCCATGCGTTCGCGCGATCGCTAAGGGGAGCCGTCATGCGTGATCGTTTGCCGCTGATTGCCGGCCTCGTCCTGTTCGTCGTGGTCGTGCTGTCCATGTCCGTCTACACCGTTGACCAACGCCAATACGCACTGGTGTTCCAGCTCGGTGAAATCAAGCGCGTGGTGACCGAGCCGGGCATCAAGCTTAAGTGGCCGCTGATTCAGAACGTGCGTTACTTCGACCGTCGCATCCTGACGCTCGATACGGCTGAGCCCGAGCTGTTCCAGACGTCCGAGAAGAAAAACGTGCTGGTTGATCTGTTCGTGAAGTGGCGTATCGCCGATCCGGGTCTGTACTACCGGAGTTTCGGTGGCGAAGAAGCCAAGGCCCGCAACCGCCTTGAGCAGACAGTGACGTCGGGTCTGCGTGAGGAATTCGGCCGTCGCACGGTGCATGACGTGGTCTCGGGGGAGCGCGCCCAGATCATGGAGCGCATGCGCAAGCGTGCAGAAGAGGATGCCAGCCGCTTTGGCATGCAGATCGTTGATGTGCGCGTGAAGCGCGTTGACCTGCCTACTGAAGTAAGCGAGTCGGTTTACCGCCGCATGGAAGCCGAGCGCAAGCGCGTTGCCAATGAGCTGCGTGCCACGGGTTCGGCTGAGGCTGAAAAGATCAAGGCGGATGCCGACAAGCAGCGCGAAGTGATCGTTGCCGAAGCCTATCGCGACGCCCAGCGTGTGCAGGGGCAGGGCGACGCGAAGGCAGCGTCCATCTACGCCGAAGCCTTTGGCAAGAATCCGGAGTTCTACCGGTTCTACCGTAGCCTGGATGCCTACAAGGCTAGCTTCCGCAGCAAGAGTGATGTTCTGGTCGTCGATCCGAACACCGATTTCTTCAAATACTTCAAGGGAAGCGGCGCCACGCGCGAAGCGAGGTAAAATGCTGCGGTATTTGTTGACCGCCTTCGCGCTCATGCTTGTGCTCGAAGGCATTTTCCCTTTTCTTGCGCCTGCCGCGTGGCGCGAGACCTTTCAGCGACTGACCCGGCTGGCAAATGGTCAGGTCCGATTCGTCGGCCTGGCCTCGATGCTTGTCGGCGTCGTGCTGCTGTTTTTCGTCAAATAGTCAATCGTCATGGCTTTGCCACGCTGGGCGCTGCCCGAACACTTTGAAGATGTGCTGCCTGTCGAGGCTGCGGCGCTGGAAACTCTGCGCCGTCGCGTACTCGACGAATTCCGCGTCAACGGCTACCAGTTGGTGGTTCCGCCGATGGTCGAGCATTTCGACTCGCTCATTTCGGGTGCCGGGCGCGATATGGCGGCGAGCACGTTTACGCTGATCGACCAGCTTTCTGGTCGCACCCTGGGTCTGCGTGCGGACATCACGCCGCAGGTCACGCGCATTGATGCTCACTTGCTCAATCGTCAGGGGGTCACCCGTCTGTGCTATTGCGGCAGCGTGGTCCAGACTGTGCCTCGCGCGCTCAATTCGGCACGTGAACAGGTGCAGGTCGGTGCCGAGTTGTTCGGCCATGGCGGCATTGAGGCGGACGAGGAAATTCTGCGTCTGCTTACCCGCGTGCTCGATCTTGCTGGCATTGCGACGCGCCGCGTCGACCTTGGTCACCTTGGTCTTTTCCGGGCGTTGTCGGCTTACGCAGGGCTAGATCAGCAGGGTGAAGAAGCGCTGTTCGCGATCCTTCAGACGAAGGATGTCCCGGCCTTGCGCGATTTCACGGCCAATCTGTCGGCTGAGCCGCGCGCTGCGCTGATGGCGTTGCCCAATCTTTATGGCGACGCGAATGTCCTGATCCGTGCGATGAACGAGCTGCCCGATATTCCGGGTGTGCGCACGGCGCTTGAAGAATTGCTGCACTTGGCGCGTCGTCTTGCCGACCAGCCATTGTCGTTCGACCTAGCGGATCTGCGCGGCTACCACTACCACACCGGGCTGGTGTTTGCCGCGTACTGTGGATCGTTGTCCGCAGCGGTGGCGTTGGGTGGGCGCTATAACAATGTTGGGCAGTCCTTCGGACGCGCTCGGCCCGCAACCGGCTTTAGTCTGGACTTGCGTGCGCTGGCCGCTACGGTGGGCACGGCCACGCAGCAGGGGGCGATCCTGGCGCCGCTGGCTGGCGATGAAAATCTCGGCGAAGTCGTCGCGGCGCTGCGCGCCCGTGGCGAGATCGTCATGCTTGAGTTGCCGGGCCACGATGGCGCCTGGCAGGAGGCCGGCTGCGACCGGCGATTGATCATGCAGAATGGCGCGTGGCATGTTGTCCCGCTGTAACGGAGAGTAAGGCGCAATGGCGAAGAATGTGGTGGTTGTCGGTACCCAGTGGGGCGACGAAGGCAAAGGCAAGGTCGTCAACTGGCTGACCGATCACGCGCAAGGCGTAGTGCGTTTCCAGGGCGGTCACAATGCCGGCCATACGCTGGTCATCAAGGGCCAGAAGTACGCGCTCAATCTGATCCCGTCGGGCATCATGCGTGATGGCGTGGCGTGCTACGTCGGCAACGGTGTCGTACTGTCGCCTTCGCATCTGTTGTCCGAGATCGACAAGCTCGAAGCCGGCGGCATCGAAGTCCAGTCGCGCCTGAAAATTTCCGAAGCTTGCCCGCTGATTCTGCCGTTCCATAGCGCGGTCGACATCGCCCGCGAAGTGGCGCGTGGTGGTGCCGCCATCGGTACGACGGGCAAGGGTATCGGCCCGGCCTATGAAGACAAGGTTGGTCGCCGTGCGCTGCGCGTGTTCGATCTGTTCCACATGGGGCAGTTCGAAGACAAGCTGCGCGGCCTGCTCGATTTCCACAACTTCGTGCTGACGAAGTACCTCAACACCGAAGCTGTCGATTTCGCCCGTGTGTTGGCGGAAGTGCAGGCCATTGTGCCGCGCATCCTGCCGCTGGTGACGGATGTCTCCGCCGCCCTGCATCGCGCCAACAAGGCAGGTCAGAACCTTCTGTTCGAAGGTGCACAGGGCACGCTGCTGGACATCGACCACGGCACCTATCCGTACGTCACGTCCAGCAATTGCGTGGCGGGCGCCGCCGCTGCGGGCGCCGGTGTCGGCCCCGGCATGCTGCATTACGTGCTGGGCATTACCAAGGCATACACCACGCGTGTCGGCGCAGGTCCGTTCCCGAGCGAACTGTCGATCGAGGAAGAAGGTTCGGTGGGTTACCACCTTTCCACGGTTGGTAAGGAGCGCGGTACGGTCACGGGGCGCGTGCGTCGTTGCGGCTGGTTCGACGCGGCTGCACTGCGTCGCTCCGTGCAGATCAACGGCGTAACGGGTCTGTGCATCACCAAGCTCGATGTGCTGGATGGCATCGAAGAGCTCAAGATTTGCACGGGCTACAGGGTCGATGGCAAGGCTGTCGATCTGCTGCCGGTGGGCGCAGAGAGTGTGGCCGCATGCGAGCCGGTATTTGAAACGATGCCGGGCTGGACCGAAAGCACGGTCGGCATTAAGCATTACGACGAGCTGCCGGCCAATGCTCGCGCATACCTCAAGCGCCTGGAGGCGCTGTGCGAAGCGCCGGTTGACATGATTTCGACCGGTCCGGACCGCGAAGAGACGATCGTCCTGCGCCACCCGTTCAATTGATCGAGGACCGCATCGCAACCAGACCGACTTTTTTCGTTCAGTCAGGCGTGCCGACGCAGCAGTGTCGGCACGGCGATGCGCCCCTTGCGCGAACCGTTTTGCCGGGTGATTGGCAGACGGTGGTATCTTCCCGTCGCAGCGCAAGCGACTTTCCTGTTGCGATTGGCATGTTGCGTGCGCACGACGACGTGCGTTGCGCGAAGAGTGCAAAAGCGGATTCCGTGTTGTCACGGAGCGCCGCTGCCTGCGCTGAATGTCGAGGCGTTGTTGCCAGCGCCTTGGTTTGGCCGGCAAATGTTGCTTCAAGAACCGAAGCAGGAATAAAAAAAGCCGACCTTTCGGTCGGCTTTTTTAGCGAATTCTTGGTGCCCAGGAGAGGACTCGAACCTCCACACCTTGCGGCACTAGTACCTGAAACTAGCGCGTTTACCAATTTCGCCACCTGGGCACTGCTGCATCGCTGCAACTGAGACGCGCATTATATATTAAGGATCGACTTAGTCAATGCATAAAACAAAAAAACCTAGGACATCTCGCATTCGCAAGGCAGACCCGTTCTTCGAGCGCGAGTCCCAAAAGTACGACAACCCCCTTCCCAGTCGCGAGTACATCGAACAGTCGGTGGTCCCGCGCTTGGCGGCGTCCGCGGACGGAGCGGCAGCCGCAGCCGGTGCGGACGGGGTCGCGGGGGCGGCAGCAGCCGGAGCGGCAGCCGCCTGAGCTGCGGCAGCCTCGGCAGCCTTGCGGGCCTCGACAGCGTCCAGCACGTCCTGCTTGCGGATTCGGCCGCCGACGCCGGTACCGGCCAGGGTGGCCAGATCGATGTCATCGGCGGCGGCGATCTTGCGCACCACCGGGGTGACGTAGACCGGCTCGGTCGGTTCGGCTGCGGCCCGGCGAGCCGGGGCGGGTTCAGCCGGTGCCGGTGCCGGCGGCGCAGGCGGAGCAGCGGGAGCCGGTGCTGGGGGCTGCGGAGCTGCTGCGGGCGCGGCCGGAGCAGGGGGTGCAGCCGGGGCAGGCGGCGGGGTCGGAGCCGCAGGCGCGGGCGGAGCGGCCGGGGCCGGGGCAGCTGCCGGGGTGCCGATCCGGGCCAGGACGGCGCCGACGGGGCGGTGGCGTCCTCGGCAACCAGGATCTCCAGCACGGTGCCGGCCGCCGGAGACGGGATCTCGGTGTCGACCTTGTCGGTGGAGACCTCGACCAGTGGTTCGTCCACCTCGACGGTGTCGCCGACCCGCTTCAGCCAGCGGGAGATCGTCCCCTCGGTGACCGATTCGCCCAGCTGCGGCAGGTTCACGTCCACCGCGTCGGCAGCGGCCGGGGCGGCCACGGGTTCGGGGGCGGCAGCAGGTTCGGGTTCCGGGCGGACTCAGGCTCCGGCTCCGGAGTGGGCGCCGCTTCCGGAGCGGCCGGGGCAGCGGGCGTGGCCGGGGCACCGGATTCAGCCGGGTCACCGATCACCGCGAGCACCGCACCGACCTCAGCGGTGGCGTCCTCGGGCACCAGGATCTCCAGCACCACCCCGGCGACCGGGGAGGGGATCTCGGTGTCGACCTTGTCGGTGGAGACCTCGACCAGGGCCTCGTCCACCTCGACGGTGTCGCCAACCCGCTTAAGCCACCGGGAGACGGTTCCCTCGGTGACGCTCTCGCCGAGCGCAGGCAGTGGGACGGGAGTGGACATGATGTGGGCTCCTTCGAACATCCGCGGTGGTCTGCGGATCAGACTATCCCGCTGCGCCACCAGCGCCCACCCTGCGGCCACGATGTGCACGCCGCCAGCCGCGCATGGCCGTCCCATCCCACCTCCAGTCGCCCCGCTCCGTTCCCCCCAAAACCATCGACCGCTTGCCTAAACGCCGATCCGCCTGCCCCCTGGGGGTGGCGCTCGGCAACAAGGGGAGCGGTCGACGAGAGTACGGAGGGGGCTGGCCTTGATGGGGCGGGGGGAGTTGAGGACGCGAAGCGGCGCCCTGGGCGGGGTGCTGAATAATGGACGCGTGGGTTGGTTCTCCAGGCGCCGTCAGGCCAAGACCGAGGCGCGGCAAGCCGAGGCGGCAGTGGTCGCGCACCTGGAGGGGTTCCTGGCCTCCCGCCGTGGTGTGGAGGCCTTCATCAAGCTGCCGACCACGGTCACCCGGGCCACCCTGTTGCTGATCGCCTACGACGGCGAATGGACCCGTCGCAGCGTGGAGTCGGTGGAATGGGCCCGTGGGTTCGCCGCCCGGCACGGACTGCCCGCCTATGACGCGGGCGTGGTCGGCTACCCGCAGCGGATGCGTGACTACAACGCCCGGCAACGCCGTTCCCGCTGACCTGCTCGGCCAAGGTCGCGCTTTCTGAGGGTTTCCTGGCAAGTCCGCGGGTATCCCAAGGAGCGGCTAAGAAAACCGGGGGAAACATTCTGGTCCGACCAGTTCGCCGCTACGGTTTCGTCGCGTAAGGAAGCTTTTCCCGCCGTGGGTCATTCCCGATCCGCTGGCGGGCTCCGGCGCCAGCAGGGCGACGGCGAACTACCAGTAATAGGGCCGGGGGCGAGGACGGATCCCCGGACGCACTCGGTGCGTTCCCGGGGGTCTTTGTCCTTTTCAGCGCCGCTTCGGCTCAGTCGGCAGGCTGCTCTGAGAGTCGCAGCACCGCGCGGAAGGCTCCCACCAGAGCCTCGGCCAGGGCGGCGCCGGGAGCCGGGGAAGTACGTCCCATCAACGAAGCAGCGGTTCCGCTACAGGCGTAGAGGCCTGGGATCGGCGTGCCATCCTCGCGCAACACCCGCGCGTCGGCGTCCACCACGAGGCCGCCCTTGGTGCCCAGATCACCGGGGTACACCGCGACTGCCCAGAACGGCGGTTTGTCCACCTTGCCCAGGGACGGGTTCCGGCGGCGCCCACCGCTGGCGGTGGCCTGCCGTTCGCCCCGTTCGAAATCCTGATCGCGGCCCTTACGGGCGAACCCGTTCAGCCGGACGGCGGTACCCAGCAGCCCGGCCCGATCGATTCCCAGCGCCTGGGCGAGTTCGGGCAGTCCGCTGGCCTTGACCAGCTCCTCGGCGTCCAGCGCCGACCGCGGGGTAGGCGCCGGCTGGCCACGGCCCCAGCGGATACTCCCGCCGGTAGCGGTTGTCGACGATCAGGTGGAACGGGATCGACCCCACCCCTCTGGCACGCTCGTAGAGCAGCCGACCGGCCTCGTCGGCGGGTGCGGATTCATCGAAGAACCGGCTGCCGGTCTGATCCACGATCATGCTGTGAGGCCGAGAGCGTTCGGCGTCGATCGGACGGGCGGTGCCGTCGGCCAGCATCACCGGCGTCCACCAGGCCTCGTCCATCGCCGCGGTTGCGGCACCGTGGGCGACCGCCAGGGTGATCGCCCGCCCGTCGCCGGGTAGCGGAGCGGCGGTCCAGGCGGCGTCGGTCGGCAGCGGCAGATGTTCCTCGCGCAGTTCCTGGTTGCCCTCGAAGCCCCCGGCGGCCAGCAGCACACCAGCCCGGGCCAGCACGGTGACACCGGCCTCGGTCTCAGTGCCGTGGATCCGACGCCGGACGACCACGCCGCTGATGCCGTCCGCTTCGGTGACCAACTCGGTGATCTGGGCGTCCAGCCACAGTTCGACCCCATTGCTGGCGGCCCGGTGCAGCAGCCCGGCGACCAGCGCCTCGCCGTCCCGGCAGGTCCGTGCGGCCCGGCCGAAAGGACCCCAGGCAGCGACCCTGATCGGGGTTCAGCGAGCGCAGCGCGCTGGTCCACTCGCCCAGCGCCCGGCGGTCGAAGGCCTGGCTGCGCAGCACCCGCCCGGAAGGCTTGGCGCCCGGCGCCTGACGGTGGCTGTCCGCCGCGTCCCCGTCCACCACCAGCGACAGCTTGGACGAGGTCAGCCAGTGGGCCAGCTTGGGAGCCGTCTCGACGAAGGCCGCCCGGCGCTCAGCGCTGACGCAACGGAGGGTGCGCCGAGGATGGCGTCCAGGTATTCGGCGGCCTCGATCTCGGAGTCGCCGACCCCGGCCTTCTCGATCAGGTGGTTGGCGGGCAGCCAGATCCGTCCGTCGCTCACCGCGGTGGCGCCGCCCAACAGCGGGCTGGCCTCGATCACCAGCACGTCATGACCGAGCCGGCGGGCCGCGACGGCGGCCAGCAGGCCGGCGGCACCGCCGCCGACCACGACCAGGTCGGTCCGGAAGGTCTCCATCAGTTGGCCACCGCGTGCGCCAGCGCTACCAGCGTCCGCACCGCCATGCCGGTGCCGCCGGCGGGGACGTAGTGGTAGGGCTCGTGGGGGTTGAATGCCGGCCCGGCGATGTCCAGGTGTGCCCACGCGATCGGCTCGGGCACGAACTGCGACAGGAAGGACGCCGCGGTCAACGCGCCGCCGTACCGGTCGCCGGTGGACTTCAGGTCGGCCACCTTGGAATCCAGCTTGCCGCGGGCCTCCTCGGGGATCGGCAGCTGCCAGAACAGCTCGCCGGCCGCCTCGGCGGCGTCCAGGATCAGGTCGGCGGTCTCGTCGTCCCGGGCCATCAGGCCGGCCACCCGCTCGCCCAGGGCGACCATGCAGGCTCCGGTCAGGGTGGCGATGTCGATCACCAGGTCGGGTCGTTCCTCCGATGCCTTGGCCAGCGCGTCGGCCATCACCAGTCGACCCTCGGCGTCGGTGTTGGAGTTCTCGACCGTGGTGCCGCCGTACATGGTCAGCACATCCGAGGGACGGAAGGAGTCTGCCGGAAGGCATGTTCTCGGCCAACGCGGCGTAGCCGGTGACCTTGATCTTCACCCCGCTCTCGGCGATCGCCGCGATGGCGGAGACCACCGCTGCGGCACCCGACATGTCGGTCTTCATGGTGTACATGCCCTCAGCGGTCTTGAGGTCGAGGCCGCCGCTGTCGAAGGTGATGCCCTTGCCGATCAGCGCCAGGTGGAACTTCGCTCCGCGCGGGCGTAGCCCACCTTCACCAGCCGGGGCTTGCGGACGGATCCGCCGCCGACCGCCAGGATGCCGCCGAAGCCGTCTTTCTCCAGGCCCTTCTCGTCCCACACGTCGACGCTCAGCTTGGCCGCCTTGGCGACCTTGACGATCTCGTCGGCGAAGGTCTCCGGGTACAGCTGGTTGGCCGGCTGGTTCACCCAGGTGCGGGCGCGAGCGACCGCGGTGGCGGTGGTGACTCCCAGTTCGAGGGCGAGCCGGACCTCCGGCTTGCGGGCATTGGTGGTGACCACGCCGATCGAAGCGACGCCGGGCTTGCCCTCGGCCTCGCGGTAGCGGTAGCTGCCCAGCAGGGCGCCCTCGACAGCGCCCTTGACCACCTGGGGCTCGATCGCGTCCAGGCTGAGGCTGACCGACAATCCGCGCTGCGCGGTCAGGCCAGAAGCGGCCCGGAGCGCGGCGCCGGCGGCCCGCCGGACCTGCTCGGGCGAGACGTCAATATCGCCCAACCCGACCACGATCAGACGCTGGCCGCCCAGACCGGGCAGCAGCACCGTGGTGGCGTTCTTCGCCGAACCGCCGAGATCCCGGACGACCTCAAGCAGCGGACGGCCGAAGGTCTTGGCCAGCGCGGTGGCGGTGTCGTCCGGCAGGCCGACGAGCACCTCGGAGCCAGCGGTGGTCGCCAGGCCGACGATGAGCACGTCGTCCTTCCCAGCGGCGTTCACCAGGCTGATGGCGGGCAGGTTGGGCACGGGGAGAATCCTCTCTTGCCAGGTCACGCGGTAACCCGTCCTAGGCCAGCGCCCCGTCGCGCGGTTTGCTCATCCGCTGATCTCCTCCCTTCTTGCCGGCCCTGTGCATTTTTTGCCAGATAGCGTTTCCAGCCGCCGCGTATGTCGGCTGGGTGCCTCATTTGG